>NZ_JAGINV010000002.1:0-57518 GCF_017876325.1 Saccharothrix coeruleofusca | reverse complement strand
CGTCCAGTGTGCGTTCGAGTCGCACCGGGGGCACCGAAAGACGCAGGTCAGACCCGTAGCGGTCAGGCCACTTGTCCACATACGATGATCGCACCCAACGAAAACCCAACGTTTTGACGTCGGGGACACCAGGGGGTGCACATGCCACGTCGACCACTGGAGATCGGCAGCTTCGGCGAGTTCCACCGCTCCGCCTACCTCGACGGACGCTGGATGCCACTGCACCAAGTGCCCAAGGGCGCGAAGCCGACCAAGCACAAGTCCTCCGCCCGCTACCGCGGCTTCGACGGCAAGACCGGCCAGATGGAACGCACCGGGGCCAGCGCCCGCAAGGCCGACGACGCCCTGCGCAAGGCACTGGTCGAGCACCTCGGCCTCGACAGCGAGGTCCAGTCGGACAACCCGAAGTTCCACCAGGTCGCCACCCAGTGGCTCGACCGCATCGGCCGCCAGCAGGTCGGCACCACCTACGACCGCTACAAGGGCCGCCTGGACAACCACGTCCTGCCCGCCCTCGGCGAGCTCTACATCCGCGAGTGCACCCCCGCGCGCATCAAGCGCGCCCTGGACGCGATGGAGAAAGCAGGCTTGTCCGCCGCGTCCCGTCGCGGTATCCGCACGGTGATTTCCGGCGTGCTCCAGGAAGCCGTCGATCTCGACATCATCACCAAGAACCCCGTGCGGAACGTCTCGCGCATCAAGGGCGGCCGGGGGAAGAAGGTCGTCGCCTACGACACCGCGCAGCTGGTGGACTTCATGGCCCGGCTGGACGGTGACAAGCTCTCCCGCCGCGCAGACCTGCCCGACCTGATCCGGTTCCTGTTCGGCACCGGCGCCCGGTTCGGTGAGGCTCTGGCGCTGCGCTGGTGCGACCTCAACCTCGGCGACCAGCCGGTGCGGATGGAAGACGAGGACGGCGACGCCGTGGAGATCCCCGCGGGCGGGGTGTGGTTCAACGGGAACCTGGTCGCAGTGTCCGGGCGAGGGGTGGTGCGGCACGAGGGCAAGACCAGTGCCTCGCGCGGCGTGATGCTGCTACCGGAGTTCCTGGTGACGCTGCTGATGGTGCGCAAGCCGTTGACGGCGGGCCCCAGCGATCCGGTGTTCCCGTCGGCGAGCGGCGGGTGGCGGCAGCCGTCGAACGTGCAGCGCTCGGTGCGGCGGATGCGGCAGAGGATCGGCTACCCGAAGTTCACCACGCACGTGGGCCGTAAGAGCGTGGCGACGGCGTTGGACAAGGCGGGGCACTCCGCACGGGAGGTGGCGGCGATCCTGCGGCACGCGCGTCCGTCGATGACGCAGGACGTGTACATGGCGAAGGACGCGGCGAACCCGGCTGCGGCGGCGTCGCTGGATCGCTTCCACCGGGCGGGCTGAGTGGCGGGGGCTGGTGGACCCGGGAGCGCGAACACCACGGCACCAGCCCCCGCCCACTCATTCTGCCTCACCGGGCGATCTCGGTAACGCTCGGCGCGCCCCGACGCGACATGCTGACCATGCGCAATGTCCTCCCCGTCGCCGTGGCGTTCCTCCTCGCTGCGTGCACGAGCACCCCGGCTGCCCAGCCCGCCCCCTCCTCCTCCGCGACCGCGACCACTTCCAGCAGCGCGAAGCCCAGTTCCGCGCCGGGGCTCCACGAGGAGTGGAAGTCGAAGTTCAGCACTGTTCTCGGCAGCAGCGACGCCTCGTGCGCGCCCGTCAACGCCAAGTCGAAGGCGTGCGCGGACTACCTGACCGAGATCGTGATGCTGGCCCTGGAGCTGGAGCGGGCCATCAAGGCGCGGCCAGACTCCGACCGGTACGTCGACACGCTCGTCGCCATCGGCGAGGTCACGGACGCCAGCGAGGAGTACGCGCCCTGTTCACGCGGGCAGGGAACCATCGAGCAGTGCCACGCGGAGGCGATCACCATCCTGTTCGCGCCGATCACCGTGCCGATGAAGCTGAACCTGGACGAGATGTCCCCCTAACGAGGGACGCGGGTAACGCGCCATGCGGTGTGGCACGACAACCTGGCTATGCGAACACCTCTCCTCCTCGCCGCGGTTCTGTTTCTGGCCGCGTGCTCGACCACCTCGCCTGAGTCGTCGCCCTCATCGAGCGAACCTCCGCCGTCGTCGAGCACCCCCTCACCGACGACCAGCAGTTCGGCTGCGCCTGCGGTGTTGTCGTGGGGTGGGTCGGGGTCGAGCAGTGGTGTCTACATCGAGGTCGGTACGCCGGTGGTGAGTGGTGATCCGGTGGTGGGTGTGGATGGCCAGCCCGATCCAAGCCAGCGGTACGTGCTGTTGCCGGTGACGGTGGGCAACAAGACCGCGGGGCAGGCGCGGCTGAGCTTCTCGGGCCGGGTGGGGCAGCGGGAGGCGCCGTGGACGGCGGGCGATGACCTCGGGGAGTACCTGCCTGGTGAGGGCGGGCCGATGCAGGCGAAGTTCCGGGTGCCGGTTGACGCTAAGGAGTTGGTGGTGGAGGTGTACGCGAACGTCAACGGGGAGCCGACGACGAACCGGTTGACGTTCAGGGGTCCGTTGTCTGGTTGAGCCGTCCGGGTGGTCCCCCTTGCGTAATGTGTCACTCTGACACATTATTGAGTGGTCAGCGCGAACACCACACCGAGGAGCACCCCATGACCCGCACCACCGCCCGACTCGCCACCCAGATCACCGGCCTGGCCGCTCTCCTCGCCGTCGCCATCGTCACCTACCCGTACGTCCTCACCCCCGTCTTCCAGGCCCTCGGTAGCGCCCTGGGGTGGCTGGGCCAGTGACCGAGGTGTGGACCACCGAGGAGGTCGCCGACCACTGCGGCATCAAGGCGTCCTCGGTGCGCGAGACCATGCGCCGCTGGGGCATCGAGCCCTACGACCGCATCCCAGGCCGGGGCGGCGCGAACCGCTACCCAGCCGCCGAGGTGCGGGCCGCGAAGCAGGCCGCGCCGGGCAAGGGCAACCGCACACCCCGCAAGAAGAAGGCGTGAACACGACGAAGCGCCCCCGCTCCCGTGGCCGAAGCCAGGGAGCGGGGGCGCACTCGTACCACCTCGGCGTCTACACGGCGCGCGGTGGCAACGAGGAGACGTCGTAGGCACCGTCCGGCGTGACCTTCGCGGGTACCGGCGCGACCACGTTCGGGCGCACCAGCAGACCGGTCAGCACGAGTTCGACCACGATCAGCAGCGACGCCTGCAGATCGGGCGAGAGCTTCAGGTTGAACGCCAACGCGAGCGCGATCAGCGCCTTACCGAGCCCGACCAGCGCGGGCACCGACGACTCGGCCTTGACCCGCCACGCGGTGAGCGCGCCGAAGAACGCCGCCACGACGGCGTTGAGGACGCCCTGCTGCTCGATGGTCAGCGGCAGTCCGGTGGCGGTCAGCAGCGCGATCACGCCAGCGACCAGACTCAGCCAGTAGGCGGGCTCGCGTCCGAAGATGGTCCGCATCTGCACTCCTTGTTGGTCAGGGTTCGTGGTGGGTGTTGGGCACCCAGCCCGCCTCGACCACGCGGTCGACGGCGGTTTCGATCGCGTCCTGGTAGTGCTGGCAGCCCAGGGCGTTGGGGTGCATCGGGTCGCCGCGGCGGGCCATGCGCCCCAGGTCCCAGCCGGTGCGGGTGCGGGCGACGACGACGTTGGGGAGGCTGGCGGCGATCTCGTGTAGCCGCTGCGCGTACACGTCCAGCACGGCGTTGACGGTGGTGTCGTAGCCGGGGACGGGTTCGACCAGCACCACCAGCGGCGAGTGCCGCTCCGCGCTCTGGTTGAGCTTCCCGTACCCGGCGAAGAACGGCGCCCCGCCGCCGCCGTTCACGCGCACCGTGAACGCCTGCGTGGCGGGCACGTCCACGACCTCGGAGCACAGCACCCACCGCCGCGGCCCGCGCACCCCGTTGTTCGCGTACGCCCGCTCCTCACCCACACCGGGGTCCACCGCGCGCCGGTTGCACGAGTACTCCCCGACGGTCTGGCCGTCGCGCAGCAGCGTCCACGACCCGCCCGTGCCGATGCTCGGTGCCAGCCCGTAGTAGAAGAACGCCCACTTCCCCGCCCGCTGGAAACCGGGCAGGTTGTGCGCGCTGCCCGCCACGGCGGTGACGTTGCGTCCGGCGATGTAGTCCTCGCCGTAGTTCCGCGTCCACGAGCTCGGGAAGGCGCAGTCTTGGACGTTGATGATGCCTTCCAGCAGCGCGTAGGCGGCCAGTGACCGCACGGCGGTCGTGAACGGCCCCAACGCGGCCAAGCCCAGGCCGTAGGCGTCGTTCGCCACCGCGTCCACGATCACCACGTGGGGTCGGCGGCTGTGGTCGATGCGGTGCGGCGACCCGACCGCCGTGGCCTGGCCGACCGCGTCCCACGAGTGCGAGGACCACTCCGCGCCCTGGGCGAGGGTCCAGTTGTGGGCGTCGCGCATCCGCGGCACCCACCCCCACGGGTCATTCCACGCGGCGATGGAGTGCCCGTAGACGTTGACCCGCAGGCCGTCGAGGATGCTGCTCAAACCTCAGCTCACCGGCCCGGTGCCGGGGTCACCGTCGCGCGCCTTGCGGTCCTGGATCGCCGACAGCTGCTCCGCCAGCTGTGCCGTGTCCACTCCGCCGGTGCTGAGCCGGTCGAGCTTGGTCGACACCTCGGTGAACACCGCGACCAGCTTCCCCAGGTTCTCGTTCACCTTGTCGAGGCGCTGGTTCACGCCCTTGGTCTGCCCTGCGGTGTCGGCCACCGCCCGACGGGTGTCCTGGAGCTCCTGCACCAGGTCCCGCTTGCCTTCCGGGGTGTCGTACTTCCACTGCAGCGAGGCCGAGGTCCCGGCCTGGACGTCTTGTGCGGACAACTCGTCCTCCAAGTAGCTCAGGATCTTGTGCATGGGGAGGGCGCCGGGGTCCCAGTGGGTGTCCGGCGCGGGCAGGTGCTGGTGGCCGAGCCAGCCGGAGAAGTCCCGCAGCCCGGTCCACGACAGGCGGATCGGTGACTCGGCGGTGGAGATGTAGGGGCGCAGCCCGTCGCGGCTGTCCTTGAAGCCCACGCCGATGACGCGGCGAGGAACTCGGAAGTGCGTCTCTAGGGGGCGCACGATGTCCTCGGCGATGTTGCGCAGCGCCTGCTCGGGCCAGTCACGGGTCTGTGCGGCGAATCCCACGAGTTCGACTTGGATCATGTAGTCGTCGTCGTTGCCGTCCATCGCGGAGTAGGCGGCGAGGTTGAGCGGCACGTGTTGTGCGCGTTCGCGGTTGCGCCAGTCGTAGACGAGGTGTGGGGGGTAGGGGGTGTAGGCGGCGATGGCACCGGCCACGGAGGAGCCCTCGGTGGTGTGTAGGCACACCTTGGGGTTGTGGGTGAACTGGTAGGGCTTGCCGCGGACTGCGTTGCCGAGGATGCGCACGGGCCAGCCGGGCAGCCAGATGTCGGCCATGGATCACCTGCACAGGTCTCGTGGGGGCGGCGGGAACGGGTTGTCCTGCTGCTGCTTGCGCGCCTCGGCGCGCTTGGTCAGGTACTCCGACACCGCCTCCTGCACCCGCTGCCGGGCGCCTGCGTCACCGGGGGTCGCGGCCATCACATCCCCGACCGTGGTCATCAGCTCGTCCAGCGCGGCCTGTGCCTCCGCCGACGCCTGGCTGCGCTCGTCCAGCGCCGCGGCGAACCCATCGGAGTACGCCTGGGTGCACTCCGCGACCCGGCGTGTCGCCTGGTCCTGCCGCCACCCCTGGGCTGCGGTGAAGATCGCCAGGCAGAGGAAGAACCCGGCGAGGAGCTTCTCGAACGTCAACCACTTGCGGCGCGGAACCCGGTCCACGGGTGGCCCCTTCCTGGCCACCGACGTGGCGATGGTCTCGACGTTGCGGCTCAGCCGGCCCAGCAGGAACCCCACGATCAGGGACACGGTGCTCCACCCGATCTGGCAGAGCAGGCTCTCCAGCGTCACGTGCCATCACCCCGTGGCGGCTCGGGATCAGCGTCAAGCTCCTCGGCGACGTCCTCGTCCTCGCTGGTGCCACCTCGGAGGCGGGACAGCGCTTGGCGCGCGCGTGATGGGGTGATGCCGTACACCACCCCGAGGACGAACATGAAGATCGCGTTGAGTTCGGTGGAGAACTCGTAGCGGTCCGGCCAGGCCAGGGCTGCGACCGAGTACGCCGCCCACACGCTGCCGACGAGTACCGCGAACGCGAGCGCGAGCGGTCTGGACAGCACGGGCACCCTCCAGGGTCAGGGGTGGATGATGAAGACCCCACCGACCTGCCCGACCAGGCGGTGAAACCGCGTTACGCCTCTCTCTGGTAGCCGTCCTGCACGTGGCAGTAGACGTTGCCCGCCCCCGCGGTTCTTGCGTAGGTGACCTGCACGTTGACGACGGCGTGCCACGCCCCCGGCAGGCCCACGAATCTCGTGCTCGACGACGCGCCCACCGTGCTTGTGGTCCACGAGTCCGCGGCGACCCCGTTGAGCAGCACCTGGTAGGCACCGGTCGTTCCCCCGGCCGAGACGCCTGTGATGAGGCGGATGCGCAGGGCGGTGGCCTGTTTGGGGATGTTGGTCTCCCACACCGCTACCGCCGACCCCGAGGTGCCGCCGAACCAGTCCGTTGCCGCCGTGGCCTGCACCGCTTGTGGGCGCTGCCAGAACGGCACCATCAGCCACAGGTCGCGGATGCCGAGCGCGGGCGCGGCCTCGACGTCGAACACCCGGTTGCCCAGCCCGTCGTAGAGCGCGGTGTGCCGCCTGCTCTCCAGCGCCGCGACGCGGGCGCGTAGCCGCGCGAGCTCGGCGGCGACGGGGTCTTCCAACGAGGGCATGGTCACACCCCCGTCGGGTCGGGCTGGTCGGCGACGATGAGCTTCACCCGGTCGACGTCGGCGTTGGTGTAGCCGAGGACGCGCCACCGGTAGTCGCCGTCGGGCACCGTGCGATGCCCGTACACCCCGAACACCCCCCACCCGCCGGGGATGATCGCGGCGAGCGACGGCCAGGCGTCCGAGCCGCCGGGGTCGGTGAGGACCGTGGCCTCCCACGTCGCCACCGGCCTGCCCAGCAGCGTCACCTGCCCGGTCGCGAGCGCGTTGAGCACGGCCTGGTCGGTTTCGTCGGAGGCCGTGGCCACGATGTCCAGCTGCGGCCAGCCCGCTGCGGGCAGCGTGGGGTCTTCGGCGTACCCGATCGGCGTCAGCCCTTGGGAGACGTTGCCGCGAGCCCACGCGCGGAACCCCATGCGCGACGAGTCGCTGCTGGTGGGCAGGGACAGCAGGGACTGGCCGTAGTCCCACGTCCACGGCTCCCCACCCACCACGTCCAGCGTGGGGTTGCCGATCCTGACGACGTGCTCGACCTTCTCCCGGCCCACGCTGTCCACGGTCAGCCGTGGCGAGAAGTCGACCTCGGGACCGTTGTCGAGGCCGGATAGGTCGCTGACCTCTTGGCCGATGTAGCGCAGGTCCACCGACAGGTAGGTGCGGGACTCGGTGCCGGGGATGTCGGTGGCGGGCAGCACGATGGGCAGCTCGCAGTATGGGTCCAACGTCCCGGCGAGGAGCAGGTACTTGATGACGGTGGGCAGGGCTACGCCGCTGATGGTCATGGGTGCCGCCGCGGCGAGTCCCGTGGTGACGCCCGCGGTCTTGAGCACTCGGCGGTTGAAGATCTGCCCGAGTCCGACCGCGCCGATGGTGACCGTGCCGGAGCCGTCGTCGGGGTCCTGGTGGGCGACGATCGGCCCGGCCTGGAGCACGGCACCGCCCCAGATCGCGGCGAGGGAGTGGCGCCAGCCGGTGAGGTACTGGCGCAGGTCGGCGACGGGGATGCCCGCCGCCGTGGTGGTGATGCTGACGGACCCGGCTTCGCCGATGAGCCTGTTGAACTGCGGCACCCCCACCAGCGGCAACTCGTCGACCACGAGGCCCGTGCGGGTCTCGTAGACCACGCACCGCCACGGCGCCGGAATCGGCGGCGAGGTCATGCGATCTCGCCGACCTTCTCCACGTACAGGCGGGACACGCCGTTGGGGTTGAGCGTCCCCGCCGTCGCCGAGCTGTTAAACGCCTCGACGGTGAACCCGAGCGTCTGACCAGCGCCGATGTAGAGGTATTCGGTGCCTTCGGCGATCAGGAACCCTGGGTTGTTGTTGCCGCCGCCGATGATGTTCGAGTAGGACGGCACGGTGGAGGTCAGGCGCAGCGCGGTGTAGTTGTCGGCGGTGATCGACGCCAGGAGCTTGCCGTGGATGCGGTACAGGCCGGACTCGGCCAGGCTCACGCCGCGCCCGTTGTACACCGACCCCCACGTGGTGCCGTGGCCGCTCACGTTGTACAGCTTCAGGTCGGTGATGCCGCCACCGTTGATGGTCGCCGACCCGTCGGAGCGCAGCAGGTCGGCCTGGAAGAACCGGGGGACACCGGCCTGCGCCATCCACGACCACGACGTGCCGTTCCAGCGGCGCAGCTGCCCGCTGGCGCCGCCGGTGTCGGTGAGCTCACCGAGGTAGGAGCCGGGGTCGGAGAGGCTGTCGCCGGGCAGCAGCACCCGCACCCCGCCGCGCGCGCACGTGCCCCGCCGCTTGTCGGTGATGTTGCCGGAGTTGATGGTCGATGCGTTGGCGGGGACGGTGACCTCGGCCAGCGTGATGTACCCGACCCCCGCCGGAATCGCGTTGTACGGGGCGACCGGCACTGCGGCTGCGGTGCCGGTGACGACCTCGATCCGCCCCTTGGTCTGGGCATCGGTGCCGTTGGTGACCTGGTCGTAGTTGCGGACGATGACCAAGTCGATCCGCGGGTTGGTGGAGTTCGCGTTGTCGAGCTGGACCTTCCACAGCGCGGAGTTCCAGGTGTGCAGGTACGGCCCCTGCCCCGAGCGGGTGACCACGGCGCGGCCGGGGTAGATCTTCAGCCACATGCTGGGGGTGTCGTCGGGGATGACCTTGAGGTCCAGCGGCGCGACCGCGCCGGAGGAGTAGCCGACCAACACCCCGTCGCGCGTCGCCGCAGCGTCGGCCGTACCGGGCGCGAGGAACGCGCCGACCTGCAGCCTGCCCGCGTACGCCGTGTTCTGGAGCTGCAGCGACCACGTGCTGGTCGCGGGGGCGTGCACCGCCACAAGAGCCTCCGGGGTGGTTCAGGCCAGCGCGGGCGACCAGGACACGGTCAGCCGCGAGGACGGCGAGTAGGAGGCCGCGGTGAACGCGACCGTCGTGGTCGAGCCCGGCAACAAGGGCGCCCACTGGGGGTTGGACAGCAGGCTGCGGCGGCGGGTGGTGCCGTTGAGCAGCACGGAGCGGCGCAGCGGGTGCGTGTCGATCAGGAGGAACTCGCCCTGCAGCAGCGTCCCCGAGTACGGCAGCTGCTGGCCGGTGGAGAGGCTGATAACGGGCATGACCAGCGGCGGGTCGATGCCGTTGGATGGTCCGTCGAGGCGGTAGCGCGGCCACGTTTCCGCCGTGCCGCTGTTGACGACGACTTCCGCGCCGGAGGTCTCCGGCACACCCCAGTCCAGACCCCCACCGGTCGACCAGTCCAGCCCGGCTCCGGCTCCGGCCTGCCAGTTCAGGCCCGTGCCCGGCGTCGGCAACGAGATCGGCTGGGACTGCTCGGCGAGGTACTTGCGCGGGTCCGGGGCGTACAGCGCCAGCGAGAAGTCCAGGTGCAGACGTCCGCGGGCGATGTTGACCAGGGTTTCGCCATTGAGCACTACCTCGGCGCGCACGTCCCCGAGCGCTTCGGTGCACACCAGCGTGTACGTCCCCGACGGGTTGTCGCACAGCGCCGCCAGCTTCCGCTCGGCCAGCTCGCGCGCCTCCTCGGTGGGGCACGCGACCCGGCCTTCCAGAGTGATCGGGCGGCCCTCGCGCCACTGCGGCCCCGCGTAGGCGCCGTGCGCGCCCATGACGTTCTGCCGCGAGGCCCGCACGGCGGGGGCGCCTTTCCATCCGGTGGCGTTGGTGACGTAGAACTCGCAGCCGGTGTCCGTGTCGACGCCGCCGTTGAACTCGATGCCGTCCAGCCGCCACCGCTCGGCGGGCAGTTGGTCGGCGGGCAGCCACTCGGCGACAGCTCTGGTCACACCGGGCCTCCTGCCTGCGCGAGAGCGAACCGGTTGTAGCGGGCGGACGCCTGCCCGATCTCGGTCTCGGACTGACGGGGCTGCGGGTGGATCTCCTGGTGGATCGTGACCCCGCCTGCCGCGCCCGCGGAGATGGCCTGCCACTGCTCGCCGGTGAGCACGACTTCGGGGCGGCCGGTGCCGTTGTAGACCGCGGACGGGCCGGGCGGCAGCCACCCGCCCTGGTCGAACACCAGACCGCCGCCCGCGTACCCCATGGGTGGGGCACCGGCGTTGGCCTGCTGCACGTTGAAGATCGACCCGTAGCGGGCCTTGATGTAGTTGATCCCGGCGACGATGTTCGCGATCGGGTCCAGGATGTTGTTCGGCAGCCTGGGGTCGCGGTAGGCGGCGAACGTGGGCGGGATCGTCTGCATCAGGCCCTGGGAGGGGATGCCGTTCTGGGCGTTGATGTCCCAGTCGTTGCGGGCGTTGGGGTTACCGCCCGACTCGCGCATGATCAGCGTGGTCAGCGGCCCGAACCAGGAGGCGTCGGTGCCGGTGAACGCCAGCGCCGCCCGAATCCACTGCGACAGCTGCTCCGACCCTGCCGGGCCCGCCGGGGTGTTGCCCGAGGTGAACGGGTTGATCTTCTCCCACAGCCAGTCCACCGCGTCGCCGATGAGCTTGGCCGGGGCGCGGGCGATCATGTCGATCCACGGGGAGTCGCCGATCCCGATGTGGGTCTTGATCCAGCCGATCGGGTCCTTGAACATGGCCACGACGTCCTCGGCCAGCCCACCGACGAACCCCAGCACGGTGTCGACGATGCCGCCCCCGGCGAAGCGTGCCACCCCGCCGCCGGAGAACCCGGCGACGGTGGCCGGTCGCCCCCCGCTGGCGGCGGCGTTCGCGGCGAGGATGTTGGCCGGGCCCAGCGCACGCACCAGTTCGGGTACCAGCACCGCCTCGCCGGGCGAGAGCAGCGCGGGCACCACGTCGCGGCCTGGTGCGTAGCCGCCCAGCACACCGCCCCCGGCGAACTTCACCGGCTGCATCTCGTCGAGTTTCCCCAACCCCACGAAATCGGCGATCTTGTTCCACAGGGCGCGGATACCGTTGTTGTAGACGGTTTCGATGATGAAATTCACCGGCTTAGCGGCGATTTCCTTCAGCTTGTCCCACGACTGCCGGATGAATTCTACGGCCTTCTCGAAGCCCTTACCGACCAGGTCGATACCCTCGTTGAGTTTGTCGAACACCGGGCGGATGACGTTCTCCCACGCCCACGAGATAATCGTGCCGATGCCCTCGAACACCGGGGCGACGATGTTGCGCCACAACCACGTCAGCACCTCGGCGAGAATCCGGATGGTCGGGATGACCAGGCCCTCCAGGATCGGCATCACGATGCCCCGGAACAGCAACTGGAAGTGCGCGGCGACCATCTCGAACACGGTCTTCACCAGCGGAGCCAGCGCGGTGATCACCGGCACCAGACCCTCGACCAGCGCCAGGACCACCGGCACCAACTGCGGCAGGATCTCGGCGAACGCGTCCGCGATCTGGATCAGCACCGGCACCAGCGGCGGGATCAGCCCCAGCAGCGCGGGGATCAGCGCCGACGCCAGCTCGATCAGGGCCGGGAGGATCGGCAAGATCGCCTGGAAGATCGTCATCCACGCTTGGGCCAGAGCGGGCAGCACCGGCATGAGGGCCTGGATCGCGCCGACCACTGCCTGCCCGATCAGCGCGGCGATGTCATCGAGGTAGGGCAGCAACATCTGGACCGCCTGCGACAGCAGCCCCACGGCCAGGGTGACCACGTCGCCGATCAGCGGTGCCACGTCGGCGATCACCGGGGCCAGTGCGCTGATCGCGGTCACCAGCGTGGTCCCCACCAGGCGGATCAGGTCCGTCAGGGGCGGGGCGAGCTCGGTGATGATCGGCACGAGTGCGATCAGCGCCTCGGCCAACACCGCGCCCAGCTGTCCGGCCAGCTCGGCGACCGGCCCGGCCAGCGCGACCAGCGCCTCACCCACCGGGCCCATCGCGGGCATCAGCGCCTGGAATGCGGCCAGCAGGCCCTGTGTGAGGATCTGCGCGACCTGCCCCAGGAACGGGGCCAGGACCTGCAAGCCCTGCGCGATCGTGCCGATCACCTGCATCGCGACCGGCGCGACCGGCATGAACGCGCGCAGCAGCTCTGCGGCGAGCATGGCGACCTGTCCCAGCACCTGCCCGAACTGGGTCATCAGGGGCCCGGCGGTGGTGCCGAGCATGGTGAAGAAGTCGACCCAGTACGGCGACGCCAACGCCTCCAGCGCCTGCCGCGCCAACCCGCCCAACGCGGACGAGAACTGCCCGATCACCTGGTTGATGACCGGCATCACCGGCATCAGCGCCTGCAGCCCGGCCTGCAGCTGCGGCAGGAACCCGCCCGCCGCCGATGCCTGCAGCGCGTCGAACTGCGGCTTCATGCCGTACAGGAACGTCGCGAACGATGCGGCCGCCGGGGACAGCTCAGCGAACGCGTCCCGGACCTTGCGCGCCGACGCCGAGCCCACGTCGCCGGTCTGCGTCATGGCCTGCTGCAGCGCCCGCTGCGCCTCCACCACGCCCTGCTCGGCCTGGGTGATGCTGTAGGCGGCCTGCCGCTGCTGCGCCGCCTGCTCCCGCACCGCGTCCGCCAGCGCCTGCTGCGCGGCGGCGACCTTGTCGGTGGAGGACTGCACCTGCTCTTGGGCGCGCACGACCTGCTCGGAGCCCTCGACCCCCGCCTTGTCCGCCGCTGCCTTGTCCACGGCCAGCCGCTGGTTGGTGATCTGCAGCCGCTCCAGCTGGTTCGCGGCCTGCTCGTAGGCGAGTAGGGCGCGTTCCTGCTCTTCGGCGGTGGCGTTGGGGTTGCTCCGCACCTCGGCCAGGGAGGATTCGGCGTCGGCGAGGTCGAGCACCGCCTGCCGCTGCGCCAGCGCCCCGTCCTCGACCTGGAACGCCAAGTCCTCCAGCGCCCGCTGCGCTTCCAGACGGGCCTTGTTGAGGTCCTGCTGGGCGCGCAGCGCGGCCCGCTGCGCCTGCACCAGACTCGTCTCGGCCTGGGCGACGCGCTGCTCGGCACGGATCTGCGCGTCCGCCGCCTGCGCGCGCGTGTTCGCCAGCGACGCCGTAGCCGAGCGCACCCGGTCCTGCGCCGACACCACCGCAGCAGCCGCCGCGGCCTGCTGCTTCGCAGCCGCTGCCGCGTCGTCCCCGGCGGACAGTTCGGCGTCGCCCAAGGCGCTGTACGCCCCGCCCACCCCGGCCAGGGCCAGGGCTGCGACGCCGAGCGCGCCGATCCCGACCAGCGCGGCCCCGCCCAGCCCGGCCAGGGCCGCACCGACGCCGCCGATCACGGGCACCAGCGCGCCGAGCTTCATCCCGGCCCCGAACACCCCGTTCAGCCCGGACGCAGCCGAGCCCGCGGTGCCACGGTCGTCCACGTCCACGTCGACCCGCGCGCGGCGCCCGTCCAACCGGTCGACCTCGGACTCCACACCACCCAGCGCGGCCAGCGCCGCCGCGGCGTCGACCTCGACCTGGATGTCCGCCGACGACGCACCCAACGCCAGCAGCCGCGCCTTGACCTGCTCCAGCCGCGCGTTGGCCTCCGCAGCGGACACGTCCACGCCGATGCGGGCATCCCCGAGCGCCTGCAACTGCTGCCGCAGGTCGGCGATCTCCCGCTCCGCCGGGGTCGAGTCCGCGGTGATCGTCGGCGTGGGCAGGGAATCCAAAGCGCCCGCCACCTGCTTGCGCAGCGCCGCCGCGAACTTCCCGCCCGCCAACCGCCCGGCCTGCTCGGCGTCGGGCATCTGCGGCGCCTTGGCCGCGGTCTCGGCTTCGGCAGCCTTGCGCTGCGCCTGCACCAGCCCCGACTGCGCCTTGCTGGCCGCGTCGGTGGCGGCGGCGAGCTTGCGCCGCGCGGACTCCAACTGCTCCTCAGCTACGACGAGCTGACTGGTCTTGGCCTTGCCCGAGTCGCGCAGTTCCTGCAGCTTGGCCTCGGCGGCGCGCACTACCCCGGCGGCGTCGGCTTCCTTGGCGCGAGCGGCCTTGACCTGCTCGGCCATCTTGTCGATCGCCGACGTGGCCGCGGCGAGCGCGGCCTTGTTGACGTCGATCTTCACGTCGCCGGTGGCCTGGATCTTCATTCCGGCGAGCTCGGACTTCACCTTGGTCTGGAAGCCCTTGAGCGACGGAATCACCGGGACGAACGCGGTACCCGCCTGGTACTGGGCCAAGGGTGGTCACCCCCTCGGCGGCAATACCTGCTTCACAATCAGGTCGTGTTTGCGCTGGTCCTCGCGGCGTTCCTGCCGGTCCTGCGCGGTCAGCGGCCGCCGGACCGGCTTCGGTGGGCGCGGTTGCTGCTTCAAGCCGGGGGTGGTGGCGACCACCGCGTACCGCAGCGCCGCCAACTCCTCGCGGATGACCGCGCGCAACTCGTCGAACTCGTCCCAGCCCGCCAGCGGCGGATGCGCCGCCGCTGGCTGCTCGTGTCGGGCGCGGCGCACGGCGAGTTCGTCGTCGTCGTGCAACGCCACCCAGTACCGCGAGTACCGCGGCAGATGCCTGAGCAGCCGCAGCAACTGGTTCCACGGACGCACGCCGCGGAACCAGTCCAGCAGGTCCCAGCCCAGCTCGTGGGCCAGGTCGTACTCGATGGCCTCGCCGTAGCGGTCGATCAGCTCGACGAGGCCCCGGTACCCCCCACCGGAACCCGCTGCAGGTCCACGCCGTAGTGCTTGGCCAAGTCCATGACGAACCGCACCATCACGTGCATCGACTCGTCCTTGAGCAGGCCGAACACCTCGTCCGCGTGCTCACCGCACAACAGCATCAGCCGCTCGCGGGTGCTGGACGTCTCCTCCAGCTTGAGGATTGTGTCCGTGCTCGGAGCGGGGATGGTGATGCTGCGCTGCTCGTCGACTTCCAGCACATACGGCTCGATCGCCGCGTCCTCGCGGTACTGGTCGAAGCGGTAGGTCTTCACGTGGTGCTCCTGGGTGGTTGGGTGGTTGGAGTCGGACTACTTCTTGGCGGGCTTGTCCGCCTCGGCGGGCTCGGTGGTGCGCTGCGCCACCGCCTCCGGCGAGTCCTTGCGCGTGTGCACCGGCTTGTAGCCGGAGCCGAACACCAGCTGGTGGTACTCGACCGCCGTGGTCGCCGTGTACGGGTTGCCGTTCGGGTCGGTCAACTTCACCGGCTCGAACCCGCTGTCGTTGTTGGCCATCGCGTGCTCCTCCGGGTGGTCACAGGGGGTGGGGCAGGCGGCGACCACCCAGGCACCGCCCACCCCACGTCTCAGGAGCCGAAGCCCATCGAGGCGAGCAGCGACTTCCAGCCCGGCCCACCGAAGAAGTGCCGAATGCTGTACCCGGCGGTGGTGTCCGGGGTCGCGGTCAGCGTCATCTGGTAGGCGATCTCCCCCGAGTCCGTCCACGTCTGCTCACCGCGCTCGGACACCATCGCCCGCGGCAGCAGACGACCGATGAAGATCGCGTCGGTGCCGTCGCCGTCCACCGCGATCGCGAACGCCCGGTAGTAGCGCGTCGCCGGGCGCAGCGGCCGCGAGAACGCCACCTCACCGGTGGTCGCGTCCGGGGTGACCGCGGACAGGTCCACACCCTCGTACAGCTCCAGGGTGCGCAGCTTGGTCTCCTGCGCGGTGAACTGCAGGCCGGTGACGTCGGAGACGATGTCGCGGCGGGTCGGGTCGGCGAACCCCCACGAGGTGGTCTCGTTGGTCTCGATGTCCCGGCTCCAGGTCAGGGCGTTGTCCTTGGAGATCAGCCCCAGGTCCTCGTAGCCGGTGGGCAGGGTCGCCAGGGCGCTGGACGCGCCCGTGGTCAGCGTCGCGGGCAGCGTCGAGGACAGCGGCGCCAGGAACACCGCCCCCGCGAGCGCCTTGCGGATCAGGGCGGTCTGCGCTTCGCGGAGCGCGTCGAACGTCGTGGGTGTAGTCATGTCGACCTCCGTGTCGAGGCGTGCGTGGGCAGGCCCCGACGGGGCCACAGGGACAGAAACGAGGTGGTCAGGAACGCGGGCGGCGTAGCTCGACCTGGTAGGTCGCGAGCTTGCGCCGCAGTTCCGGGTTGTCGTACGGGACCTCTTGCGGGCTGGTGGCGGTGACGCACCGGTCCACCAGCACCCCGTCCGGGTACGTGGGGGTCGGCACGCGGGTGCCGCCCGCGCCGAGCATCCGCTGCCGCACCTGTTCGGCGATGCCGATGGCTTGCTTGTAGGACGGGGCGAACACCGCGACCTCCACCAGCGGCCGGTCGGTGATGCCGTCGTCGGTGCCGCCGACCCGCAGTACCTGGATCACCGGCCCGTTGTCGCCGAGGTTCGGTGGGGTCGTCTGCGTCACCGTCGGTGCCAGCGCCGGTGCCTGCCGCAGCAGCGCCATCACCAACTCCTCCGCGTCCGGCCACACCGGGAGCACCATGCTCACTGCTGCTCCCCTTCGATCACCGCGATCGCCGACCGCAGCAGGTGCCGGGCCTTGGTGCGCTTGTTGCCGAACTCGATCGCGGCGGACTTCGCGTCCGTGGCCTCCAAGCGCGCCCCGGCCCGGTCCCCGCGTGGCGACACCGCCCGCACCGCCCGCACCCCGGCGGCGTAGCGCCCGGACTCCCGCGGCGCGCGAGCCTGCACCCAGCGGGCCCCACGCTGCGCCGCTTCCAGGCACGCCCGGCCCATGTCGTCGGACTTGAGCAGCGCGGCCATGCCCGCACGATCGGGTTGGTAGCGCATCAGCCGGTCACCCTCTCCAACGCGATCTCCACACCAGGCGTCCAGCCGGTGAGCGGGCTCGCCCACGACCCGGCTTCGCCCTGCACCCGCCACACCGTGTCGTGGTAGATGGCCGGAACCATCCGGTCCGCCGGTAGCCGCACGAGGTCTTGGGCCTGGATGTCGGCGCCGTGTGGCGCGAACAGCGTCAGCCCGACGATCACCGTGTCGCGCTGTTCCTCCCGCTCGGAGGAGGTGCGCGGCGCGAGCGCGCACCCCGGCACCTGGTGTGTGGTGCCGGGCTGCTCGTCGCCCCACTCGTCGCGGGAGTTCGGGCGTTCGATCGTGGCGGTGAACGTGTGGTTCACGCCCAGTCCCACAGGATCGAGTCGCCGCCGTACTGGTCGTCCACCCACACCGGTGTGCCGGGGTAGTCACCACGGGTGGTGGCCTGCGTCCACAGGCCAGAGGTCGCCGACCGGTACTTGGCCAGCAGCGCGACCTCCTCGTCCAGCAGGTACACGCCGGTCTGGTCATCGGCCAGGCGCCGCGAGAACGGGCCCACCGTCTCGGCGACGAGCCCCTCGGGGTTGCGCACCACCCGCAGCGCCGCCTGCAGGGTGATGGTCACCACCGCGGCCGGGGCGGACACGGTGCCCGCCTCGGTGACCCAGGTGCGGTTGGTTTCGGCGCGCACGATCTCGGAGGCGTCGGCCAGAGCTGCCAGCGCCTGCTCCCGCTGCGCCCCCGTCAGCGCGCCTCGGCCGAGGCGCGCTTCGAGGGCTTCGATGGTCGCCAGCGCTGGCAGGTCCGCCATCACCGTCTCCGATCAGGCCATCGTGATCTTGACGGCGCGGACGAAGTCGGGGTCGGTGTCCACGTCCGCGCCGTCGGTGCCGTCGGCGACGATGTTCGTGCCGATGTAGGTGTCCACCAGCGACCGGTCCTGCACGTTGCGGAAGTCGTAGTCGCGCAGCCACCGCATCGCCAGCCCCTGGAACGCCTGCGACGCGCCGAACGTGGCGCCCGCCGGGACCGAGGGTGCCCGCATCGACAGCACGTAGGCGGTGCGGTGGAACGCGAACCCGACGTTCGCGGGCAGCGCGTTGGTGGCGAACACCGGCCCGAACCCGGCCAGGCGGCCGATCTGGGCGTCCCGCAGCGCCGAGTCGGTGCCCGACTGGTCGACCTTGGACAGGTGCTCGGACTTGAGGAACACGCCCTCCATGTCCGCGCCGACCACCAGGAACCGCTCGGTGCGGGGAACGTTGGCCTTGTTCAGCGCCACGTTGGCGTCGACCGCGGTCTTGTACGGGTCGCTGGTGTCCAGCGTCAGCGTGGTCGCGTAGGTCGCGCCCACCATCTCCGCGACCACCGCGTTCTCGATGCCCTCGGCGACCGCGCGCACCTGCGGCGCGAGGACCTGGGTACCGAAGTCGGTGATGTCGAGGGTCAGCTCCTCGTCGGTGACCGGCACCGCGTTGTACACGTCGGTGTCGAGGGTGACGTCGACCTTGGTCTCGGTCAGGTCGTCCATGGTGATGATGCCGGTGCCCTCCGACGCCGCGCCGCGCGCGCCGCGCAGGGTGCGGGTGCGGGCCTGGGTACGGGCCGGGACGCGGATGGAGATGGTGTCGCCACCAGCCCCGGCGAAGTCCCCGGCCGCGTCGCGCCAGATCAGGCCGGGCAGCACGATCTCGCGCTCCAGCAGCCCCAGCGCAGCGGACGCGATACGCGTCGCCTTCAGGAACGTGTTCGCCACGGTGACCTCCTACGGATCGTCGTGAACCGCCAGCGGCCCTCGTGGCGTGGCCGTGCGGGTGTCGTGTCAGCCCCGACGGATCAGGTCGGCGAGCTTGCGGGGATCGGTCTCCTCGGGCTCGTCGTCGGGGTCGGCGCCGCCGCGCAGCGCCTCGGTGGGCTTGCTGGCGGGGGCGGTCTTGCGGGCGGTCGCGCCGAGCAGCTCGTACAGCTCGGCAGCGTCTTCGGCGAGTTCCTCCGGGGAGCCGCCGGTCACGCGCTTGGCCACCGCCTTGACCTGCGCCAGGCTCGCCCCGTCGGGGGCGGCGTCCAGCGCGGCCTGCAGCTTCGTGAGGGACGCCTCGGCGGTCTCCGCGCGCGTCTTGAACGTGTCGCGGTCGCCGGTGAGGCGTTCGACTTCGGTCTTGCTGGCGTCCTCCAGTTCGCGGGCTTTCTGCGCCAGCGGTTCGAGCTCCTTCAGCCGCTTGCGGAGGTTCTCCGCCTCGGAGTTCGCCTTGGCGATCTTCCGGCGGGCGCGGTCCTCGTCGAACGGCTCGGGCTTGCGCTCCTCGTCCGGCTGCCCCTCCGGGGGGTCGATGTCCGGGGCGTCGTTGTCGGGCGCGTCGTTGTCGTCCATGTGCCCTCCAGGGGCGATTCAGGGTGTGCAACAACCCCGCCACCAGGGCAGGGGAGACTCAGGCCGCGGCGAGGATCGGGTCGCCGGGCAGCGGACGGCCCTCCAGGGCACGCCGGAACGCGCGCCGCGCCGCATCCGTGTGCAGACCGCGCGTCGCCGTGACCCACAGGTCGGCGAACCGCGCGTTGTCCTCCGGCAGCGGCGCGTCCGGGTCCAGGGTGGGTTCCAGGGTGCAGCCGCAGTAGTCGTGGAACTTGAACATGCCCGGCCCGGCGAACCGGTCACTCGCCTCACGCCCGCCGGACTCCTCGGACAGGTACACGTAGCCGCGGCTGGCCATCATGGCGCAGAACCAGCACGGGTCTGGGTCGGTGACCCGCGCGTACCGCACCCCGGAGCGGTCCAGCGGTTCCGGGTCGAGCAGCACCGCCCGACCACCGTCGAGCACGTGCCGTCCGGCCGCGCCGGCCACCGTCGACTGCGCCACCCGCACCGCCGAGGCCAGTGGCTGCCCGGCCTGCGTCAGGTTCCGGATCTTCACCGGGCCGGTCACCAGCAGCGACGTCTGCGCCGCCCGCGCCCGCTCCGGCGTGAACCTCGGCAGCCGGGGCTCCGGCGCGGGACGCCCGGTCTCGGCCTCCAGGAACAGCGCCAGATACGCCGCCGACGCGGCCGCGGAGCGCTGCCAGTGCTGCCGCAGCAGCGGCACCATCGCGGTCAGCCACGGCTCGGTCGTCGCGTCCAGCCGCGCAGGGTCGAGCAGCCCGAACAGGCGCAGCAGCTCCTGCAGGAACCGGGCTCGGATCGACAGTTGCTCCTGGCGGTGCTGGCGGGTCAACCGCGCCCCGCGTGCTGTGAGGGCCACCGCTACACCAGCCCGCCGTCGGCCTGCTGCTCCAGCCGGTCGGCCAGCACCGTCAGCGGGTCGGCGGCCTGCATCGCCGCCCACTCGTCCACGTCCGACTTCTCGACACCGGGGATCATGCCCCACAGCGCCTTCACCGGGATCTGCAACTGGTCGGCGAACTTCCCCAACGCGTCCGCGGCCTGCGCCAGCGACCGGATCTCCATGTCCTGCCACGACACGCGCGCCATCACGTCGACCGCGTCCTCCTCGCGGCCCTCCAACTGGGCGGCGAGCTGCAGAGCCTGCACGTGCGAGGTGCCGGTGGTCTTCTGCCGCTCGTACACCTTCTGCCGCAGCCCCGCCCGCGCCGCGGCCAGCGCGTCGGCGGACAGGTTCACCAACTGCCCGGTGAGGGTGTAGGTGGGGGTCTGCGACACCGCGGCCAGCGCCTCGATGTCGGCCCGCCACGAGTTCACGAACGGGTCCAGCGGGGTCTCGTCCAGCGTGCCGAACCGGGTGTCCTTGTTCGTGGACATCAGCAGGTCGCCGTTGCGCAGCAGCATCTTCACCTGCTCCTGCTCGGCAGGGTCGTCCGGCTTGGCCATGCCGGTGGCGTAGCGGATCTTCCACGAGTTGAAGTGCTGCGCCAACAACCGGTCGTAGGCGGTCTTGTTGATGCGCTTGGCCGCGGGGATGAACGGCTTGACCTCGCCGTCGGAGCGGCCGTCGAGGTCGAGCATGTTGGCGTAGCGCACGAACGGCGTCACCCCGGCGCCGTGTGTCTGGTAGGTGATGTACTCGATGCCGCCGCCGCTCTGGTCGCACGACAGGAAGTGCACGTCCTGCTCGTCGTAGAACCGCAGCATCAGCTTGTCGCCGGACTTCTCCACCTGCAGCACGAACATCGGCCAGTCGTCCTCGGCCGGGTCGGCGTACACGGCGTACGCCTTGCGGGGCGACACGCCGCGCATCGACGCCGTCGACACCCCACCCCACATGCCGGGCAGGACCCGCACGAACGCATACCCGTAGGCCAGCATCGCCCGGTGCACCGCGATCTGCCGGTTGTCGAACTTGTTGGCCTTCCACGTCCGCCACGGCCCCGGCAGCGCCGCCAACGACTCACCGGTCTCGCTGCCCGCGCCGGGCGGGTACAGCGGCGACCGGTAGGCATCCACGTACATGCACTGCGCGACCGTGGTGACCACCAGGTTCAACCACGGTGTCTCCGACAGATCCCGCAGCGCCTTCAGCTCCGGGCTGGCGTCCCGCGGCAACTGCAGCGGCTCCGGTGTCCACCGGTACCAGGCGTCGATGACGTTGAGCCGGTCCCGCTCGGCCCGCCACCCCGGCCACAACTCCTTGCCCACCAGGTCGACCACGGACTTCCTGGCCATCGTCACGAGGACACCGCCCTCCCCGCGTCAACGACCCCAGATCGTCCCGGCATCCACAGGCTCCAACTGGTCAGTGCGGTTGAGCACCAGGCGCCGCAGCATCCGCGCACCCACCGCGCACACCGCCAGATCCACCTTGCGCGGCGACTCCTTCGCGCCCTTCCACAACGACACCCCGTACCGGTTCGGGTAGCGGCGAGCGTTGCGCACGTGCTGTCGCATCCGCTTGTCCCCGTCGTGCAGCAGCGTGTGCTCCTCGATCTCCTCGACCGTGCGCTCCGCCGCCGCCGTGAACTCCTGCACCCGCGCCGGGGACGTCATGTCCCACATCACCGCGTGCCCCGTACCCGCCTTGCCCGGCACCGCCCACACCCGCAGCTGCGCCGCGTACCGCCGGTGGAACCGGTCGATCGTGTCGTCCCAGTACCGCTCCGCGGTCTCGTCGTCCCGCGTGTGCGACGGGTCGGCGAAGAACGCCACCACCCGGTAGTCCTCGAACACCGCCGCCACACGCTGCTCCACCACCAGCCGCGGCGCCGTCCATCCCTCGCCGCGTCGCCCCGGTGGCCGCTGCCACATGCCGAACGTCACCAGCAGCCCGTCATCCAAGCGACACCCGACCAGGGCGGTGGCGTCCTCGGACTTCGAACAGTCCAGGAACAGCACCAGCTCGTCGCCGGGCATCAACGGCAACGCCCGACCGGTCGCCTCGCACAGATCCCAGTCGCGCGGATCGACCCAGGCGTCCTCGGCGGCGGTGATCTGGTTGAACCAGAACCGACGCGACCGCGACGGCGGGTTCCGGCGGTCCAGGATCGACTTCACGATCCGCTGCGGCTTCAACCACACCGAATCCCCGCGCACCGACCGCACGACCTCGCCGATCACCTCGACCACCTGCGCCTCGGACGGCTCCTGCCCGTCGGGCAGCCCCAGCGCCCTGGCGATCGCATCCGGCGCCAGCGGCGCGTCCGGAGCGGCCTCCAGCGAGTCGTACAGCAGCCCCGTGTCCACCGCGGTCCCGGCCTGCGCCGCTTCCCACGCCTCACGGTCCCGCTGCGCCTGTGAGTCCTCCGACGGCTCGTAGGCGTTGGTGATCCGCAGCGTCCGCGCCGCCCCGTCGGCGGACTTCGTCGTGTTCCGCTCGATCACCTCGGCCATCTCGTGGCCCTGGTTCGACGCGTTCCAGTGCTGGGTCTCGTTGAGCAGCACGAACGATGACCGCGCCCCCTCCAACGTGGTCGGCGACGACGTCACCGCCTGGATCAGCCGCTCCCCGCCGTAGGCGTGCACCTGCTCCTTGCCGATCTGCAGGTCGTACTCCTCGCGCGCCTCGGCGGTGAACATGCCGGGGAACAGCCGGAACGTGTTCTTCGTCTGCTCCAACGACACTGCGGCGCACTGCACCCACGCATCCGGGCAGTCCGTCGCCACCGGTTCTCCGTCGCGGCCCCACTCCAGGAACCGGCACGGCCCCACCGCCTCGGCCGCGGCCAGCAACGCCCCCAACGGGTCCTTGCCGTGCCCCTTGAGCCGCTGCAGCACCCCGTCGCGGTAGACGAACTGCCCGGCCTCGTCCAGCGCGAACCACCACAGGATGAACCGGGCCTGCTCCAGCGTGCACCGCCACGGCACACCGCGCCGCAGCTGCAGCCACACCCCGGACCAGCCCAGCACCGCCCACCCGAGCGTCGCCTCCGGCAGCAACCAGTGCCCGTCGTCGGTGCGCTGCCACGTCGGGCCGATCGCCACCGGCTGCCAGCGGAACACCTCCGGCGGCGGCGCGGGCTGCGCGAGCGCTTCCCGGTAGTGCCGGATGACGGGCGTGTACGGGTCGTCCTCGACGGTGGCGGCGCGTCTACGCGCCACGCCTCTTCCCCGTGCCCCACCGCGCCTGCGCGGCCTTCCGCGCCGACGACGACCGGTCCTGCGCCGCCTGATCCGCAGACCCCGCGTCCTCCGGCAGCTTCAACGCCGCGAACAACCGCGCCAACGTCGACCGGTGCTGCCGGATCTCCGTCACCAGCGGCGACGACACCGGCTGCCCCATCGACCCCTGCACCACCAGATCCGCGCCCCGAAGCTCCGCCTCCAACCGCTCGATCAGGTCGATCTCGCGGCAGCAGTCCTCCAGCACCCGCCGCTCGTCCGCGCGCAGGTCGAAAGACCCGGTGATGTCGTCCCACACCGCGCGCGCCTTCGCGCCGAGGTTGGCCGGTCGGCTGTTCGCCATGACGCCCTCCAGGGGCTAAAGCCCCTCCAGGGGGCTAGGTGAGCTGTTCCACGACCACGCCGATGTCCGCCAGCCGCGTGCAGCGACCGAACCGCTTGCCGGTGATCGTGATGTAGCGGCCGGTGCCGTACACCTCGACCCCACCGGGCAGCTTCCGGCCCGCTCCGACGCGGGCGTAGCCCCACACGTGCAGCCCATCCCCGGAAGGGGACACCTCGATGTAGGTGTCGGGCAGCGCGGCGAGGATCTCCGCGGCCCGCCCGGTCGGGCGGCCGTCGACGAGGCAGTGGTCGAGGTCGATGCAGACCAGACCGTCACCGTTGAGCACGAGGCCCTTGCGCTGGTGGTGCTGGACCTGCTCGTAGGTGGACCAGGTGGTCGGGTCGGTGGACGAGGCAGCACGGCCGTCGGCGGTCAGCGGCACCTTCGCCGCGGTGTGCCGCACCCAGCGGGGCCGTTCCCGCAGCTCCACGGGGATCTTGTTGCGGTGCGCTGCGACGCGGCATCGGGTCGAACAGAAGCGGGTGCCCTTGCGGGCGCGCACCGCCAGCGGCTTCCCGCAGCGATCGCATCGGGGCGGGCTGCTCTTGACGCGTCGCGCCTGCCGCCTCTCAACCGGCTCGACCAGCCGCAGGTTGGCCAGCGACTCGACCTGCGGCAGGCCGTCGGTGTTGATGCCCTGCGGCCGGTACATCCACTCCGGCCACAACCCCGGCTCGGTGGTCAGGTCGATGGGCAGCGTGACCAACTCGTCCGCGGCAGGCCGATCCGGCGTCGTCATGCCACCAGTCTACCGGCCATGTAACGCGAACAAGGCATCTAGCAGCGGAAACGTCCGGCAACGATCAGGTCACCGGCTCAGTCGCCCCCAGACGAATCAACCACCCCGAACCCCTGCCAAGAGGCGACGAACTGCCCAACGGGCGCCTACGGACGCGAGGGGAGCCGCCGAAAAACGCCCACCGGGCGCACGCAGAACCCGAGCCGGTATGCCGTCCGGGAGGGAGGGGGACCGGAGGGGGAGTCACCCCCCAGGGGGTCAGTCGTCGTCGCCGGTCTGCTGCTGGCGTTCGAGGTGCTGCTGGATGCGGTCGGCGAGCTGGGCCTTGGTGCCGGAGGTGGGCAGGCCGTACTCCTTGGCCTTGGCCTGGAGGTCGGCGAGGGTGGTGGTCTCGGGGTCGGGCTCCTCGACCTCCTCCTGCTTCTCCTGCTGGCGGGTGCTGGTCTGCTGGTCGAGGGCTTCGGCCTTGCCCGCGGTGATGAGCCAGTCGGCTTCGGTGTCGGTGAACTCGACGGTGGCCCCGGCCTTGTTCTGGCCGAGGCGGGTGAGGAGTCGGACGGTGCGCATCAGCGTGCTCCTGGTGTGCGGTGGCCGGGGTGTGCTTCGGGTGTGCGGTAGCGCTGGGCTGCGCGTGCGGCGCGGGCTTGTTGGGCTTCGCGTTGGGTCTTGGTGGCGTGGCAGGTGGGGCAGAGCCATTGGAGGTTGCCGAGGTCGTGGGTGCCGCCGCGCCAGCGGGGGATGCGGTGATCGCAGTCAGTGCCGGGGTTGGGGCAGCGGTGTCCACGGACGCGGCCTTCGCAGCGGCCACCGGCGCGTCGGCGGGTTGCCGCTCTGCGTTGGGGCCAGTCGGGGGGGAGGTCGTCGCGGCTGGTGCTGTCGGCCCATCTGCCGGTCACTCCGACTCCGGGGGCTCGTGGTATTCGCGGCCGTCGAGACTGTGGTGGATGACCAGCCAGTTGGTGCCTTTGCCGTCTGCGCGGGGCACGGTTTCGCTGTGGGGGCCGCAGAGGCAGTCGTCGTCCATGCTGTGCTGGATGGCGTCGTGGAGGGGCAGGACCTGGGTGTCGTGGTCGGTGTCCTGCGCGAGCCACTGCATGGGTCAGAGCCGCGTGTACTCGTTGACCTGGGCGAGGTCGGCGGGGGTGCCGTCGTCGTTGACGGGCAGCTGGTAGACGGTCCAGACCTGCATCGGCGAGTACAGGGTGAGCTGCTCGTCCCAGATGAGGTAGTCGCTGGGGTAGGCGATGAGGTGCCCGCCGGGGTGGGAGATGAGCAGCGCTGGGGGGCGTCCGGCCATCTCGGGGAGGGGGGTGACGGTGCCGTCGTGCTCGGTCACCAGCCCGGTGACGGCGCTGGTGTTGGTGCCGTTGAACTGGATGCCCTCAGCCACCGGGGTTCTCCTCGCTGTCGGGGGTGGGGACTCCGACGAGTTCGGCTTCGCCGTCGTGCACGATGCGGCACCGGCCTTGCGGGTCGTGCACGTCGCCCTCGAACAGGATCGGCACCCACGCGCAGCGCAGCGGGTTCGGTGCGCCGGGGGTGAGGGTCTCGATGATCGGGCCAGCATCGTGGATGGTGAGCCCGGCGAAGATGTAGTCCCCGATGGACAGGGTGGGGCCTGTTTCGCTCTCGATGATGTGGAGGTCTTGGGAGATCCGCATGGCGGTGTCCTTGGGCGGTGGTGGGTGGTTCAGGCGAGTGCGGCGCCGATGATGGTGGCGGTGCCGCCGGAGATCGCGGCGGTGGCTTTGAACGTCACGGTGCACCCGGCCTGGGTGATCGAGTCGGGCTTGATGGTGGCGGTGACCTTGCCGAGGATGCCGGGGTCCACGACCGGGGGCCGCACGTCGTAGCTGGCCACGGGCATGGGCTGCGCCCACGTGACCGGCCTGTCCACGACGGTGCCGAGGGCCAACTTGGGGACCTCGATGGCCTGGACACGGATGTGGACCCGGCGGGCGGCGAGGACCTCAGCGACCTGCACTGCCCGCAACGCGGTGGTGTTGGCCGCGGCGATGCTGTCGACGAGCTGGGCGAGACGCTGGTCCTGCACGTCCTGGTCGGCGGCGATCTCGGAGAGTTCCGAGCCGTGCTCCGCGAGGAGGATGCCGTGTTGCTGCAGGGTGCTGCCGAGCGCGCTGATCTGGTCCTGCAGCTGCTGGTGCACCTGGTCCGCCACGACACGCACGCTCTGGACGTTGCCCGCGAGGCTCTGCAGTTGCACGAGCTGGCTGCCTGCTTGGTTGAGGCGGCTGTCGAGGAGTTCGCGCTGTTCGGCGAGGGCCGTGGCGACCTTGGCTTGGTCGGCGGGCAGCGACGTCATGAGGGTGTCGACCTTGGCGGCGATCTCGGCGGTGGGGCTGCCGAGGAACGTGCGGCGCACGGCGACCTCCCTCTAGCTGCGGGCGACGCTGATCGTCGGCGTGCCGGGGGAGATGAGTTTGACGACGGTGGGGCCGCTGGTGGTGGGTTCGATCTCGACGCTGGTGACCGCTGCCGGGAGGAGCCGGGTTTTGCGGCCTGCGACGGTGGGGGTGGTGCCGTCGACGGTGAAGTAGACGGCGGCGGTGCCGGTCATGTTGACGATCTCGACTTCGGTGACGTCGTCGGCGAAGGTGACGGTGTCGACGACGCCTGCGGTGAGGGTGATGTTGTGGATGCCTTGTTCGTCGGCGGCGATGGTGTGGTCGGCCACGGGTCACCCCCTGCTAGTTGGAGGAAGTGGCTGGCGTCTCGAATTCGTGGGCGGGGACCTCGCTGTAATAGGCCCGTGGGTCGCCTGTAGGTGGCACCCATGAGCCTCGAACCCATGCACGGGCCTCATCGACTCGGACACCCTGATTCGGGGTGAGGTGGTAGAGGCTGGTGTCGCCCTCGACCGGGACTAGTAGGTGCACCGGAGCCACATCAAGCGCTAGGGCGAGTCCCAGAAGTTCGTTCACGCTGAGTGATTTCCTGTAGCCCTTTTCGAGCTTGGTTACAACGCCTGCTTGCCAGGGGATGCCGAGGCCGGACATTGCTTCGGCCAGGCCTTCCGCTGTCAAACCTCTCCGGGTGCGCAGTTCTTTCATGCGTTGCACGACGATCTGCGTTACGTCCAATCGGGGTGGCTCTTCTTCCATGATGGAAGTGTAACTTTCAGTGTCGCTGCGGCCCCGGTTCCGCCACGTTCCGGGGCCGCAGCTCCCTCCCACCCACCGTGGTGGTCTTGGTGCCCGGCCGGGCCGCTCGCTGGTGTTGGGGATGCGGCGGGGCCGGGGTTGGGATGTGCGAGAGCCCCGGTCGCGAGGGGTGCGGCCGGGGCTCTGGGCATACGTGTGGTTGGGGCTGAGTGTGAACTGTCACAGGTTGATGTGTCAAGCACTGTGGCGGTCGGCGCGGCGGCGACGCTGCTCGGCCTGGTAGTCCAGCACGTCGCGCGGTGTGTTGACCGGGCGTCCGGCGTCGTCACGGCGGTCGGGGATGTGCCCACGCGCCCGCCACTGCCGGACGAGTTCGGGGGTGAGGCCACCGCCGAGGAGTTCGGCGAGGTCACGGGGCCGGTGCGGGGCGTCGAGGTCAAACACGAGGGGTTGTGGTGCGACCCAGGGTTCACCGAGGCGGGTCATCTCACGGTCGATGGCGGCGGCGCGTTCGGGGTCGAGTTGGGTGAGGGCGGCGCGGTAGGTGGTGGCGACGCGGCGGGCGCGGTCGAGTGGGGTGTCACCGGGGTAGGGCCAGGGCGACCGGCGCGGCTTGATCACGGCTGCTTCTCCACGCCGTAGCCCTCGGCGAGCGGTTCGAGGATGCGCCGCTGCCGGGTTTCCAGCCCGCAGTCGCAGGCCGTACCAGCGCGGGCGTCGTCGGCGCAGCCCGACCCCGGTGCCCGCTCCTCTTCGTTGCCGTAGGGGTTGGTCACGGCTTGGGCGCACGAGTACCACGGGTCACCCTCGATGTACTGGTGCTGCCAGGACATCACCTCTTCGACGATCTTCCGGTCGGCGGCGCAGCGGCGGCGCACAGCCTCCGGCACCCCGCACTCGCACCGGTCGCCGCCGCCCGCCTGGCTACCGAAGTACCGGCCGCAGCCCAGGGTGTGCCAGGACTCGTCCAGGTTGCGGCCGGTCGCCCCGTCCACCCAGCCGTCGCTGTGGAAGTCCCTGTAGTCCGGGTAGACCCGATTGGCTTGCTCCAGCGCGTCGATCGCGGCCAACAGCCGCTGCACAAGGTCGTTCACGCCGCGCTCCGTTCGTACGCCTTGGCCAGCACGTCCGCGCGCGCCTCGTAGGACTCCAGCGGCTCCCGGTAGTGACAGCAGCGGCAGTCCACCTGCCCCGAACCCTCCTCCCGCACCAAGGCCAACGCCTGGCACTTCGGGCACGGCGACCAGAGACGGTGGGCGCGGTGGGTGCGGCCCTCGACCAGCGCGACTCGCTCGTGCAACTCCAGCAGCCGCAGCGCCCCATCCACCCCGTCCTCCTCGCCGAGCACGACGGGGGAGCGGCCGGAGAGGCGTTCGTCGCGGCCGTCCAGCCGGGCCACGTCCATCACCGGCACGTGCAGGAGAGCGGGCCAGTCCGCGAGCAGCAGCTCCACGGCGCGCCGCAGACGCCGGTCGGGGGAGCCGACGTCGGCGTGATCCCCTACCGCGCTGGCCCACAGGCCCGCCTCGAACACCAGGTCTTCCTGCAGGGTGAGCACGCCGAGACGCAAGGGGACGGGGAGCTCGCGGGTGCCACCAGTGGGGGCGTCGGTGGTGCGGCCGGTCTTGGACAGCAGGTGGCCGAGTTCGAGGTAGTCGCGCGGCAGTTGCTGGATGGCTCGCTTCACGGTGGTGGTGTCGAACTGGCACAGGCCGCCCGGCACCGTGGCCCAGGCGGGTTCGCGGCGGGCGTCGCCGCACTGCTCGCCGCGGCGACACCGCAGACCGGTCTCATCGGTGCTCATGAGGTCTCCCGGAAGAAGCGGCGGGGGTCGGCCAGGTCGGCGCGGACGCGGTCGGCGAGGGAGGCTTCGTAGCGCCACTGCAGCTTGAAGCGGCGGAACGGGTCGAGATCAACGCGCTGCCAGGCCGGGTCGCGCCACTGCTCGTCGGGTAGGCCGAGCTCTTCAATGGGGATGCCCGCGATGGTGAGGCTGGCGAAGTCAAGGGGCTCGTGCTCACTGTGGACCGGGAGCCATCCGTATCGGAGCCAGCGTTCAACGGTGAGGCCGATGAGGTAGGCGAGGGTCGTGACCACCAGCCAAGCGGCGTTCATCGGAGCCTCCGGTGGATGGCAAAGCCGTGCGAGCCGACTTCGAGGGCCGCGCCGACGATGGGCCCGTCGTTGAAGGTCACGGTGTCCGCGCCGGGCTTGGGGACGGCTTGCAGCACGGGGGTGAGGCTGATCCAGGCGCGGTTGGGGTTGGTGGTGCGGTAGTGGCTGCACCGCAGGGTGACAGTCCGGATCAGGGGGCGGACGAGGTCGGCGACGATCGGGGACAGCGCGTCCCGCAGGTGGCGGCTGAGCATGGCGCGCCTACTTGTGGTCGCGGAGCCACTCGGCGGCCGAGGTGTGCCCGGCCTGGTCGAGGTCGTCGGCGGCGTCGTTGCGGGCTTTGGCGCGGATCTCGCTGGCCATGGTCTCGACGACCTCGCCGATTGCGGTCTTGAGTTCTGCGGACACGACGGGCGTGGGGTGGCTGGTCACCGGCGACCTCCTGGCGGCAGAGGGGGTGGTCCGCCGCAGGGTAGGTCCGATGACCGGAGCTATTCGACCCGACAGGGGCCGGTTACCGAACCGATGCCGCAGCGTGGGGTGTGCGCACGGAAATGCGCGTACACCCGCACGTGCAGATGCACTCTCTGTAGACCGGAACGCCCCCGGCCCGCACATCAGTCCAGCGGCACCTCGTACACCAGCTCGTACCGCTCCCCGGCCATCACCATCCGGTTGACCTCCACCGGCCGGTCCTCACTGGTGAACACCACACGCACCACCTCGGCGACCGGTGCACCGAGCTGGAGTTGGAGCCGCTCCGCCTCCTCCGCAGTGGCAGGGCGGGCGCGAACCGACTCGACCGCGCGAGCCAACCGATACCCGAGGTCCTCCAAGCGCGCGTAGATGCCGCCCTGGCCGCTGTTCTCCTGCTCGATCTGCGTACCGCGGGTGATGGTGCGCGGCAGCCACGAGGTGGCCAGCTGCACCCGCACGCCGTCGGCGGACATGACCCGATCCCGCACCAGCACCTCGTCGCCCTCGCTGATACCCAACGTCTCGGCCAGAGACGCGTCTGCGGTGGTGAAGCTGACGCTCACGCTGGAGGTGACGGTGAACCCGCCCGTGGCGGCGTCGCTCATCATCGCGCCGCGCCCGGCTTGGCGTTCGGCGCGGGAGAGGCGCTTGCTGGAGACCCGCAGCACCGTCGGGCGGGCACGGACGATCGTCCCGGCACCGAAGCGGCTCTCGGTCAGACCCTCGGCGCGGAGGACCGCGAGGGCGGTTTGGACGGTCTGACGGGAGACGCCGTAGTGGTCCTTGAGGGTGGTGACCGTGGGCAGGGCGTGCCCTGGCTTGTAGTCCCCTCGGGTGATAGCCGCGCGTAGGTCGGCGGCGATCTGCTGGTAGCGCGGCTCGCTGGCCTGCGGGTTTTCGCTTTGGTCTCCTGCCACGCCTCCAAGGGTAGGGGCAGACGTACCAGTACGACTCTGCAACTCCTGCAACTCCTGCTACTCTGACTCGTACCAGTACGACCGAACCGGTACAAGATCGGAGACCAACCGCCGATGGGGAACCACACCGAAGAGACCGAGGAGTTGGTCCTGGTCGGCGAGTTCGCCAAGGAACTGGACGTGCACCCGAGCACGGTCTACCGCGCGATCAGCGACGGACGCCTACCCGCCCTGCGGATCGGCAACGGCCGCGGCACGCTCCGCCTCCAGCGCACGGACTGCGACGAGTACCGAAAGGCCTGCCAGCAGGCCGCCCACCGCCTCGAACCGCTGACCCACCGGCCCTGACCTGGGTGTCGTGCTGATCCCCCCGACACGGCACGGCACCCCACATGCCCGGCCGGAGACCACCTCCCCCGCGTCTCCGGCCGGGCCCCCACCACCCAGACCTGATCCCCAGATCACCCCGACTGCACCGGAGGACACCGTGACCGCCCAACTCGACACCACCACCAGCGGCGAGCACCTCGCCACCGCCCAGACCCTCGCCGCCGACACCGCCACCCAGCTCACCCGGACCCCCGACATCGACCCCGAGCTGCGGGCGCTGATCACCGCCGTGCTGGCCGTGGCCCACGCCGTCATCGCCGGAATCCAGCAGAAGGACAACGCCTGATGCCTCGCAAGCCCGCCCCCAAACGGCGTCGCAGGCCCCGGCTGATCCCCGGCGCGAAGGGCAACGGCTACTGCATCAACGGCTGCGGCCAGCAAACCAGCGGCGGTAACGCCCGCTGCGGCCCGAACTGCCCCGGCTCCGGCCACTGAAGCCCCGGTCGGGGCGGGTGACCACCCCTCAACCCCGCCCCGACCGGACCCACCCCACCCCTGAGGAGCACCCCGTGTTCAAACGCAACCGCAAGCCCGCCCCCAAGCCGGTCGCCACGTGCGCCTGCTGCAGCGCACCGCTCGACAACCACGGCTTCTGCCCCCGGTGCACCGATGAGCCGTTCTGCGACTGCATCCAATCCAAGATCGAATCCGGGGAGATCCAGACGGTCTACGTCACCAACTCCGCCGACGAAGGCTTCCGCAGCGTGGTGGTCCGAGACACCTGGTGATCCGCTACACCGCCGCCCACCACACCCACCCCCTAGGAGCACACCGTGAACAACACCACCACCGACGCCACCCTCAGCGACGTGGACCTGCGCCACGAAGCGTTCCGCCGCGCCACCGAACTCCACCCCGACGCCACCGCCGAAGAGACCATGCGCCTCGCCGAGTGGCTGCTCACCGGCAGCGTCCTGCTCGACCCCACCCGCCTGGAGACCGCCGCCCGCGCCGCCATCGAGATGGACGGCCGCAACTGGGACAACTGCGGGCCCGCCACGAAGGCCAGCTACGTGGGGCAGGCCGCGCGCGTGGTCACCCACTACCTCGCGGGCGGTGCCCGATGACCACGACCCGCCCGTGGCGTTGCCCGCACTGCCACACCAACGCCAACACCGGCCCCCGCTGCCGCGTGTGCCGAGTCCCCCGAGGTGCCCAGTGAGCGGCGCCGGGTGGCTGCTCGGCGGTGTCCTGCTCATCGCCGCCATCGCCGGAACCGACACCCCCGAGCAGCAGGAACAGCAGGACCCGGCCGTGGTCGGGGACTGGGGCTTCACCGAAACCGCCTGCGACCAGCACAACCGCGCGTTCAACGTGCGGCCCGACACCCCCGAGGCGTGGGCCGCCGCGCAGGAGTGGTGCGACCGGTCCGGGCAGCTGATCGAGCAGGCCCCCTGGCCCGACGGCATCCACCCCACCTCCATCCCGACCTGACCCACCGATCTGGAGACGTAGCCGTGCAGCAGCACACCGCCCCCCGCCCGCCCGAGCTGTGGACCGTGATCACCATGGCGGTGATCCTGATCCCGCTGGCCGCCTGCGCGTTCGTCCTGTCGTTCCAGATGCTGCACCCGGTCATGCTCCTCGCCGGGTGGAGCGCGGGCACCGCGTGGCTGGGGCCGGTGCTGATCGACCTCGCCGCCGGGGCCGGGGCGCTGATGATGATGGTGCTGCGCGGCACCGCGTGGCGGTTCGGCCTGGGCCTGCTCTCCGCGTCCACCGCGCTGTCCATCGTCGGCAACCTCGCCGGGCACAACATCGAACGCGCCGACGGCAGCCACTCGGCGGACTTCCCGCCGGAGTTGGTGGGGGCGCGGCTGCCGGAGGACTGGCAGTGGGTGGTGGTGCTGCTGTCGATCGCGGCCCCGGTGTTCGTGGCGGTGCTGGTGCACGCTTTCGCCGAGGTGCTGATGTCGTACCTGGCGGCCCGCCGTCCGGCTGCCGCTCGCCCTCCGGTCACGGCCCCGGCGCCGAAGCCCGCCGCTCCGGTGCCGTCCCGGCCAGTGCCGCCGGTCCACGCCACCGCTGAGCGGGTCACCGCGCCGAAGCCCTCGGTGGCTCCGCCGAAGCCCGCCCCCGCTGTCACCGCTCCCACGACTCCGGTCGCCCCTGCGAAGCCCGAGCCCAAGCCACTGCCCGCCCCCGCCCCGGCTGTCCCGGTGACCGCGCCCAGCAACGTCACCCCCATCCGCGCCGCAGGCGAGACGTCCCAGAAGGAGCGCGCCTACCAGCGGTACGCGCAGCTCGCCGATGAGCGCGGCGGCGACCCGTCGAAGGTCACCGGCCGCGAGATCGCCGACTTCATGGGCGCCGAGCACTGGAAGCGCAAGGTCACCGAGTTCAAGAACCGCTACGTGGCCGCCCAGTCGGCCGCCGTCAACCAGTAGACCAGGGCGAAAGGACCTGCCATGAACATCCAGCTCAGCCTGCTCAGCGCGCTCCTCATCGCCCTGGGCGCAGTGCTCATGTGGAAGAAGAAGTCCCCCAAGGCCGTCACCTGGATGTGGTTCTGGGGCGTGCTGGGCATCTCCGGCGGCGCCATGACCGAGGTGCACAACCTGCTGCGCCAGGCCGGGCAGGCCGGTGGCTCCCACGTCAGCCTCGGGGCCAACGCGATCTGCGGCCTGGCCGGGGTGGTCCTGTTCTACGTGGTGCTGCTGGAAGCACCGCTGAAGAAGGGCCGCTCGACCCGGACCGGCCGCGGCGGCGGGGGCGCGGGTGGGGTGCGGGGCCACACCCCCTACATGGCGATCGTGACCGCGCTGCTGCTGGGCGTGCCCACCGGCGGGGTGATCGCGATGCTGCGCGGTGAGGCCCTGGACCTGCTGGCCTGGGTCGGCGGGCCCCTCGCGACGTTCTTCGGAGCCTGACATGGAACTGGTCCTGTTCTGCCTGCTGGTCGCCTGGTTCATGGTCTCCCGCGCCGCCGTCGACACCGCCACCATCGCCCGCCGCGGCCTGGCGTGGGGAGCCGACCGGCTCGCCGGGGGCGCCGACCGGGCGGCCCACCGGTCCCCACGCCTGGCCGGGTTGGTCGGCCGGTGGGCGCGCGCTATCGCCGCCCGCCTGCGCAACCGCCCCAAGCCGTCGGAGGCGCGGACCTCCGACGGGCAGGCCCTGCGCGCTGCCGCCGGGCAGTTGGCGGTGGCGGGGGTGGCGCTGCTGCTGGTGTGGGTGCGGCTGGTGGTGGTCGACGCGATCGGTGCCGCGAACGCCGCCTTGGTGCGCCGCTCGGAGTGGACGCGCTGGCCCGTCGAGGGTGAGCCGGGTGGCCCGGTGCGGGCCACCGCGCAGCGCACCGACCGCCCCGTCCCGCCCGCAGGGCCCGCTCTGCCTCCGGGGCGTCCGGCCGCGAATGTCCCGCCCACCGTGTTTTTCACGTTCATCAGGAAGGACGAATCATGACCAGTCCCGAGTTGGAGTCCGGTACCACCGCCGTCACCGTCGGCGAGGGCGGCCTCGGTGCCTACATCCAGTTCGCCCAGGGGATGCACGACGCCTGCCAGCAGGGCTTCGACGCCTGCGAGGTGACCCTGGCCGACATGCAGAGCCGCGGCTGGTTCGGCGAGAAGACCGCCGGGCTGGAGCGCGGGCAGGAAGCGCTGGCCACCGCTCGCGGCGCGTTCACCGAGATGCTCGAAGCGCTGGAGCAGGCCAAGGCCGTCGCCGAGGCCTACGCCGCCAACGTCGGCGCGGGCGACCGCGAGTCCGTCACCAACCTCTAACCCGGAAGGAGCCCTGTGATGTCCGCGCAGCCCGGAACCGCCCTGCAGCCCTACGGCGGCGACCTGACGCGAGTGGAGCGGCAGCTGCGGCGTGAGCGCAAGCTCGCGCTGCTGCCGCCCACCGCCGGGTCGGTGACGGTGTGGGCCGGGACCGGGCTGCACGGGCAGATGCTGGACGCGCTCGCCGTGGGCGGCCCGGAGATGCTGCTGGTCGGGGTCGGCGGTGGCGCGCTGGTCTCCGCCCTGGCCACCGGGGTGCTGGTCGGCGCGGCGGTGCGCACCGGCACCGCGCAGGCGCTGCCCACCCAGCCCGGCCCCCAGGGCGGTAGCTCGACGCTGGCGCTCAAGCACCTGCTCCTCGGTTCCGCTACCTCCGGTGCGGCGTTGGCGTTGTTCGGCGGGCACCCGCTGATCGTGGGCGGCTACATCGTCGCCGCCGTGGCCACCGCCGGGCGGTGGCAGCTGCAGCGGATGAAGGCGTGGCGGCAGCTGCGGGCGGTCCGCCGGGAGCTGCTGGCCCACGCCCCCGCCGAGGAGGCCGCCGAGGAGTCCTCGGCGGGAACCGCTGTGGCCGCGGAGGGCCCAGGGGCAGAGGTCATCGACGCCGAGGTGGTCGACCCCGTCCCCGTCGCGGCGGCGCTGCCCGAGGAGGTCGCGGCGCTGATCGAGCGGTGGCGCGTCGGCGTGTCCACCCAGCACCTGCCCGACACCCGCATCGTCTGGGACGGGCAGCAGCACGCCGAGGGCCGCTTCTCGTTCGTGGTCGAACCGGGCCCCAAGGGCACCACCCTGAGCGCGGCCCAAGCAGCACGGGAGAAGATCCCCAGCGCCCTGCGGTTGGGCTTCGACCAGGACGTGGTGTTCGACCAGCCCGCTGCGCTGCTGGCCGACCGCGCCCAGCTGCGGATGCAGATCATCCACCTGGCCAACAAGGCCGCCCGCGGCGCGCGTGTCACCCCCGAGTTGGTGTGCTCGCCGGACAACCCCGGTTCGGTGCGCATCGGCGCCTACATCGACACCGGCGACCCGACGTGGTGGGACTTCGCCGACGCCTCCGGCGCGCACTCGGGGTTCGTGCTGGCCGGTACCCGCATGGGCAAGAGTTCGCTGTTCGACGGCCTGGCGTACCGGGCCCGCCAGCTGGGCTACCTGATCGGGTTCCTCGACCCGCAGCGCGGCGCTTCCTCCCCGGTGTTGGCGCAGCACGCCGACTTCCCGGTGCTCGGCGCGGAGCACACACTGGCCTACCTGGAGTGGCTGGAGGCCGAGGCCGACCTGCGCGAGTCGTGGATGGGCGCCCACAACCTGGGCAAGATCACCCCGTGGACGAGCGCTCCGTGCCTGCCCGACGGGGAGTACCCCGACCCGCACTGTCCCTGCGGTGGCGTGGTGCCGCCGGGGATCATGGCGTTCGTCGATGAGTGCGACCAGGCATTCCGGCAACTCGTGCCCGGCTCCACCTCCACCCGGCTGGGGATGCGCTACGGCGAGCTGGCCAAGCGCATGAACAAACTCAACATGGGCATCGTCGCCGCCTCCCAGATCCCCGAGCAGGCCATCTTCGGCGGCTCCGAACTCCTGCGGTCCAGCCTGTCGACCAGGAACTTCCTGGCCATGCGGGTCAACGCCAACGCCGGGGCCACCCTGATCCCCGGTCTGCCCTACAGCCCGAAGCTGCTGCCCCGCACCGCGGGCCGGGCGTTGATGTGCGGCGCCACGTCGCGGCAGATGGAGTCGCAGCTGGACTTCATGCCGCGCCGCGAGGACGCCCGCGACCACCCGGCGCCGTACGCGGAGGACCTGTTCGCCAGCCTGCCGCGCGCCCGGTCGTGGGCGCCGACCACGGCGGCGGCGCGGCGCTGCCTGCCGCAGCAGGGTGAGGACGCGGCGCGGCAGTCGCAGCAGGCCGCCCGCGAGCGCCTGGCGCGCCTGATGAGCGGCACCGGAGCGCCCCAGCCGATGTCCACCGCTGCGGCCCCAGCACCGGCCCGTGCCATGTCGCCTGCGACAGGAGGCATCGCATGGCCCGCGCCGGTCCGCGACGGCGCGGCCACCCCGGCACCGACCGGCCTGGCCGCCGAGTTGCTCGACGCGCTGACCGAGGTGCCCGACGGCGAGTGGCTGACCATGGGCGATTTGGCGCGGCGCTTGGGGCGGGTGAGCGTGGACGCCGAGACCGCCGAGGTGAAGGTGGCCGCCGCCGAGCTGGTGACCGCGCTGGCCGCGCAGGACATCGTGTTGCCGGGCCGCAAGCGGGCGGCGGGCATGTCGACCACGGCCGGGCAGATCCGGGCGTTGCTGCAATGACCCCGCCGTCACTGACGGTGACACAAGGCCCTGTTCGGGACACCGGGCAGGGCCTGCCGCTGCGCCCCGACCCCTTGCACACCCCCATGCATCCCGATCACCACACCCTTGCACACCTGTGCAAGGGTCGAGACCCCCTTGCATGCCCTCTGACCTGCGGAAGTGCATGGGCTGCATGGTGTGCAAGGGGTACCCCATGCACATCCCCGTGCGGTACGTTTCCGCAGGTCAGGGCCTTGAGTGCTGTGACCGGCCCGCCCCCATGCACACCATGCACCCCGGCCCGCATCACTCTTCCCCGACCCGCTACCCACTGTCACGATCGGAGCTGACCCGTGCAGAACAGTGACCCCTCGGCCCTGTGGCTCGTCCTCCTGCTCGTGGCAGGCGGCATCTGGTACTACCGCAACCGCGACCACCGCCCCAACCCCGCCGCCGGGCCCCTCGGAGACGAGGTGCGCGAGGTCGACTACGTGCTGGCCCGCTGCGGCCACGACCACCCCGAGCGGGTACCGACCGCGCACATCCGGTACCGCACCAGCGAGGCCGACGTGAACGAGTTGCACGGCGCCGGGTGGGGCTCGGACGGGTACCTGCTGCTGTGCCCGGCCCACAACCACGGCCGGTACCCGCTGGAGCGGGTGCACGTGGAGTGCGGTACCGAGCACTGCCCCACCCGCGGGGACTTCGACGCGCGGGACCCGCGGGTGGGGATGGGGGACTTGCGGTGGCGGGGCTGGTGCAACGCCGGTACCCGGCTGCTGTGCCCGTACTGCGCGGGTACCCGCTCGCGGCTGTGGCACTGACCGGTACCCGGTACCCGAGCTGGTACCCGGCGGGCCGGTGGGTGAGGTACCTGGGTACCTCGCCGAGCCGGTACCCGGACAGGTACCCGGACGGTACCTACGGCAGGTACCCGACCCGGTACCCGGCGAAGTACCCGGCCCGAGTACCCGGCCAGGTACCCGGTACCCGCGCCAGCCCGGTACCCGCCCAGGTACCTCCCCCAGCACCCGCCCCGGTACCCAGGTACCCGACCCCCTTGGAGACCCCGCATGATGGGACGCACCCACGCCCTCACCGGCCTGTGCGCCGGACTCGCCCTCGCCCCCGCCGCCGACACCACCGCCCAAGGCGCGCTGGTCGCCGTGGTCACCGCCGGGTTCGCGCTGCTCCCGGACCTGGACCACCCCCGCGCCCGCGCCAGCCGACTCCTCGGCCCGGTCACCGGACTGCTCTCCCGCGTCTTACGGGCCGCCAGTCGGTGGCTCTACGCCCGCACCAAAGGACCGCGAGACGAACCGCACACCGGAGAGCACCGGCACGCCACCCACACCCTCGCCTTCGCCGTGCTCACGGGTACCTGCATCGCACTGGGTACCTGGGGGCTCGGTACCTGGTTCGCGGCGGGTACCTGCCTGCTCGGCGTGGTACTCGCCGCCGACGCCCTCGGGGACTGGGTACTCGTCGTCGCGGGCATCGCGGGTACCGCCTGGTGGGTACCCGGGTACCCGGTCGAGGCGCTGGCGGGTACCGGGCTGTGGCTGGGGATCGCGGCGGGTACCGGGTGCCTGGTGCACTGCCTCGGCGACGCCCTCACCCTGTCCGGGTGCCCGTTCCTGTGGCCGCTGCCCATCGCCGGGGAGACGTGGTACGAGATCCGCCCGCCGCGGCCGTTGAGGTTCCGCACGGGCGGTGTGGTGGAGCAGGTGGTGGTGTTCCCCGCGTTCGTGGTGGTGGCGGTGGCGCTGGCGTACGGCGCCGTCACCTAGTTCCGCCCACGTCGGTTCCACATCCGGTCCACACACCTAGGCAACACCTCCCCGCGAGTCGAGAGGCTGACCCCATGACGACACCCAACCCGACACCCAACCCGATCCGGATCATCTCGTTCGGCTACCTGCACAGCCCTGCCCCCGACGCCGAGCGCGTCGAGGACGTACGCGACCGCTTCCGCGACCCCGCCCGCGTGACGGGCCTGCTCGACCTCACCGGCCACGACCCGCGGGTGCGCGACGCGGTGCTGACCACCCCCGGCGTGCGTGATCTGCTGGACGACCTGGCCGCCGACATCGCCGGATGGCCCGCGGACCGGCCGCGGCGGGTCGCGGTGGGCTGCGCCGGGGGCCGCCACCGGTCGGTGGCGATCGCCGAGGAACTGGCCGCCGTGCTGAGCGCGGACGGCTGGCCGGTGATGGTCGAGCACCTGCACGTCCACCTGCCGCGTGTCCTCAAGCCCGCTGAGGCGGTGGCGAGGTGAAGTTCCACGCGATCATCGTCACCGACCCGGTGGCTCCGGAAGTTCCGCAGCTGGTGGACGCGTGGGACGCGGGCATGGTGGCCGCGAACCCGCAGGGTTGGCGGGACACCGTGGCGGAGGAGAGCAAGGGCACCGCGGCGTGCGTGGCGGTGGTGGTGGAGGTGCCGGACGAGGTGCTGTTGGCGCTGCTGTACCCGCAGCCGGGTGAGCCGGTGCGGGGTGTGGTGCGGCCGGACACGACCTGACCTTGGGACGCGTTGAGGGCCCCGTACCGGGTTGGTGCGGGGCCCTCGTGCTGTGCGGGGTCAGGTGATGTGGAGGAGGTGGCGGGGGGTGCCGCCCAGCATCAGGGCTGCCCGCCGGTCGTCCTCGGTCAGCCGCTTCTGGTCTTCCTGGGAGCGCAGCTGCACGTCGTCCTGGCTGGCCAGGGTGCGCAGGGCGGCGTCGACGAGGTGGCGGGGGTAGGCGGCGAGCTGGTGGCGGAGGGTGGTGAGGCTGTGGGGGTGGCCGTCTGCGGCGAGGCAGCGGATGTGGGTGGTGATGTCGGGGGTGGTGGCGGTCATGGTGTCCTCCTCGCTCCGGCCTGTTGTTCAAAACAGTACATGGTCACTGCTGAACAATCAAGCTTGACTGTTCAAAACATTGCAACTAGGGTGGGTGCATGACCAGCACCGAGCACGCCGAACACAACCTCCTGGAGTGGCAGCGCATCACCCGCGACCGCGACGCCCGCATCCTCCAAGCCCTCCAAGCCGGACTCACCAAGCACCGCATCCACCAACTCACCGGCGTCTCGCGCAACACCATCGAAGCCGTCCTCAAGGAGCACCCCGTGATCGACACCGCCGCCGTCCTACGCGCCCGCGCCCGCACCACCAGCGGCATGACCGCCCCCGAGTTCGACTACAGCCTCTCCATCGGCGACGGACGCGCGGTCAGCGCCATGAACCACGCCGCCTACCTCATGGCCAACGAAGGCCACCCCGAGGTGCAGCCCGGCGACGACGACGAGGTGCTGCGCCAGCGCCGGGAGCGCGCCGACGCCCTGTGGGAGCGGGTATGGCCCGAGGTCGAGGCGATGACCCAGCGCGCCAAGGCCATGGGGTTCACCGGCTGGAGCGACGCCGCCAAGGCCCGCGGCCAGAAGATCGCCTACGCCAACTGACCCCATGCAGTGCTGTGCCCCCGTCGTGGCGAAGTCGACGGGGGCACAGACGTGTTCGGGGTCAGGCGGTGGCGGGGGTGAACCGCGTCGGGTCTGCCAGCTGCTCGGCGGTGTGCACCGACGGCTGCCACGTGCCCGCCGGGGTCTCGTGCAGCACCCGCCCGTCGGCCAGGACGTGCCACCGGCCGCCCACCCGCACCGCCCCAGGAGCCCCGGCCTCGACGAATACCTTGCCGGTGTGGTCGAGCTGGTCGGGGTTGCGGATCGGCTCCCACGGCTTCTGCAGGGCTGGTGCGGTCATGGGCCGGACCCTACCCGCGGTCACAGCAGCGCCGTCCACAACGCCGCCACCCCGAGCATCGCCCAGTGCGCGGCCTGATCCAGGCTGGTGGCGCCGGTCGTTGCGGGCGGGTTGTCGAGCTGCACCAGCTCGGGCTCGACCAGGGCGTGCCGCGCCCCCACCCCGGTGGGTCGGGTGGCGTAGGCGTGCACCCGGTAGCCGCGCGTTTCCCCGAGGTCGTGGTAGGCGCGTTTGCCCACCAGGTCGGCGAGCAGGGCCAGGGTCCAGCGTCGGTCGATCACGTAGTGCGTGACCGCCGACCAGGCTTGCCCGGCCAGCAACCCCCATCCGCTGACGTCGGCGCCCAGGGGCAGGGCGGTGACGAGCAGCACCGCGCCCGTGGTGGCGAGGGTGTAGGTGGCGACGTGCCGGGCGCACGCCCACTGCCCGGCGCGGGTGCGTTGGCCTTTGGTGATGGCCTGGTGGTGGGTTTGGATCCAGTGGTCGCCGAGGTGGTGGGCGACCAGCAGGGCGGCGAACACCAGGCAGGCGGTGAGTCCCGTGGTCGTCATGACGCCTCCGTGGCGGGCTGCGCCGTGCGGGCCTGGTGGCGCTTCAACGCGCGGCGCTCACCCTCCGACAGGCCACCCCACACCCCGTGGTCCTGACCGCTCTCCAGCGCCCACGCGAGGCAGTCGGCGGTGACGGGGCAGCGGCGGCATACGGTCTTGGCGTCCTCGATCTGCAGCAGCGCCGGACCCGACGAACCGACCGGGAAATGCAGCTCGGGGTCTTCGTCGCGGCAGGCGGCACGGTGACGCCAGTCGGTGCCGGAGGAGCTCGGGGACGTGGGTGCGTGGCGCGGGTACTGGTGGTGCAGCATGGGATCACTCCTGACGGTCGCGGGATCGGTCGGGGGTGGTGGTGGGCCCGCTGTGCTTGGCGGCTCGGGCGGGCCCACCACGGCTACTGGGGGTGGGTTTTGCCTTCGGCGGGGTCGAGGCCGAGGGCGTCGAGCAGCAAGGCGCAGTCGTCGGCGTCGCGGGCGAGGGCGGCGACGGCGCGGGTGGCGCGGTGGCGTTCCCGCTGCCGGAAGGCTTGTTCGGCGTCGCTGGTCCACACGGTGGCGGTGACCCCGCCGCGGAACAGCTCGTCCGACCCGCGGCTCACGACGTCACCGCCACCGTGAGCTCGGGCCAGCGGGCCTTGTCCAGCCGCGCCCGCTGGTCGGCGGGAAGCGGGAACAACGCCACCCCCAACCTGTCCAGGCCCGCGGCGCGCAGCCACCAGGCGTCGCACTGGTTGTCGTCGCCGAACTCCACCCCGGCGCGCTTGAACGCCGCCAACGCCATCGCCGTCTTGTCCCCGCTGCCCTTGCCGGTGGCGTACGCCTTGAGCGTGGCCGGGGCGACCAGCGCGTAGGGCACCTGCTGGTCGAGCAGCAGCGCCCGCACCGCGCCGTGGACCATGCCGGTGATCCCGGCGGAGTGGGCGTGGGTGGGCAGGTCCTCCAGCACCGCGAGCGTGGTGGTGGGGGTGAGGGCGTCGGCGATGGCGGCCTGGATGTGGAGCAGGCGCCGGTCGCCGTCGGCGGGCCGGGTTTTGATGGTGCGGGTGGTGCCGTCGGGGTAGGCGATGCCGGTGGCGGTGAGGGACAGGTCGAGGCCGATCACGGTGGTCACGCGGATACCTCCCGCCAGCCGCGGCTGAACACCACGGCCAGCTTCTGGCCGATGAGCGCTTCCAGGTCCACGCCGAGTTCCTGCGCGGTGACGAACGCGGTGATGACCACGTCGGCCAGCTCGGCGTGCATCTCCTCGGCGGTGCCCGTGCGGCGGGCGTGTCCGGCCCAGCGGCGGTAGGCGCCGACGAACTCGCCGACCTCTTCGGCGAGGTTGAGCACCTGGCGCATCTGGCCGTGTTCGGCGTCGAAGCCGTGGGCGCGCAGGTTGGTGACGATGCTGGCGGCGGTGTCGGGCAGGTCGGCCAGCGACCATGCGGGGGTGGGGTTGGTGGTCATGGGGTCACCTCGCGGAATTCGTACAGGCCCCACCCCTCGCCGTCGGGGGTGGATTCGTGGTGGGCGTGGGCGGCGGGCAGGGTGGTGTAGGCGGTGGCGTCCGTGAACTCCCCGTCGAGGAGGCGGGCGACGAGCCACCCGACCGGGCCCTGCTCGGGCTGGCTGGTCACGGGTGGGTCCTCTCGGTGGTGGGGCGGAGGGTGTCGGCGCGGTGCTGGTCGGCGGCGTCCTCGACGGCGGGCGGCTTCTGCGCGCGGAGCACGACAACCGCGCCCTTGCGCCACGTGACGACCCACGCCCCGCCGCCCTGCCAGTCGGAACGGGCGCGGTGAGCAAACCGGTACAGGCCATCCACGGTGAGCTTCCGACCTCGGAACCACGTCACCCGGTTGTGGCCGGGGACTCTGGCCCAAGCCCACACCAGCAGTGTCGCGGTCAGGTAGAACGGGCCGACCGCGAGCATCCACAGGGTCTTGATGGTCGCTTCCCGGATTTCCCGGTCGGCGACAAGGCAGAGCAAGTAGCCGATGCCGATAGCGACTCCAGCGCCAACGAGGTAGGGCTGCATCACGGCTCCTTGATGTCGGGTTGTCCGGGGATGAGGTCGTCGTTGTAGTCGTCGCAGCAGCCGTGCCCGGTGCAGGCGGTGAGGTGGTCGCGTGCGGCCAGTCCGGCGAGGTCGGCGGGCGGGGTGTTTGGGGTGGGTTTGGGGTGGGTGACAGCGGGCCTGCTCCACTCCACGGTCAGGTCAGCCGTGGCCACCAGGTCGTGGACGGCTTTGGCCTCCTCGTCGGTGATCTCGCGGCCGAGGTGCTCCGGGGCCATCTCGCGCACCGCCTGGTCTGTGATGTGGCGGGCGTGGTCGAGGACGAGCGTGGCGGCGTACTCCTCCAGCTCGGACGGCTCCGCCGGGGCCACCGACACGGCGGCCTGCCATGGCGTCGTCATGCGGGTCACGACCTCGAACACGCTCTGGTCGGCGCGCGGCGCGGTCCACTCCATCCACGACCGGGCTTCCGCCTCGGTGTCGAAGCGCTGCACGCTGCTGCCGTCGATCCGGACGCCCCACTGCCTTTCCGCTACGGGTGCCGGGTCCGCAGCGGGGGCGGACCGGGCCGCAGCAGCCAGCCCGGCCTGCACCCCGTGCTCGTGGCCGCGCTCGTAGCCCTCGCTGACCTGGTGGGCCTGGACCTCCAGGTGCAGCCGCTCCACCTCGGCGCGCGCCTCGTCCCGCTCGGCGCGCAGCCGGGCGATCTCCGCGCACGCCTGCGGCACCAGATGCTCGAACCACCGCCCGACCCGCTCGGTAATGCCGAGGGCGTCGATCAGCATGTCGCCGTACCGCGCCCGGTCGGCCTTGACCCGCTCGCCGTACCGCGCCCAGCCCTGGTTGATGTCGTGCTGCTCGGCGACGCGCTCCGTGAGCCGCTGGATCTCGGCGTCCCGCTCGGCCAGCAGCGGCAGCACGGCGTCAACGACCTCGCTGCGAGCGTGTTCGACGTCCCGGTAGGGCGTCCAGGCCAGCCGCATCTCGATCTGCTCGCGCAGGTCGGTGTCGGGGGCGGGCGACACGGCAGGCACCAGCAGCGTCCAGCCGGCCACGTCCTCGGCCTCGCAGTCATAGCCGTCGGACTTGCGCCACAGACCGTGCTTCTGCGACCGGCAGTAGGCGATCAGACGACCGTCAGGGCTGAGACGCACCTCGGGCTGCTCAGGGGGCGTCACGATGCACGCTCCTCACGCAGGCCGTGGCGGTAGAACAGGACTTCCTTCCCCCGCGAGGTCGCGTACCCGACCTCGGCTTGGGTCTGTGAGCCGAACTGCGCGCCGATGTGTCGACAGGCCACGACCACGTCAGCGGTGTCGATCAGCGCGTACCAGCGCTCCGCGTGCTCCTCGGGCGACCTGCTCGGATCGGCGACGGGCTTGTGCACGGTGTAGCCCTGCGCCAGGTAGTGCCGCTCGGCGGCGTCCAACGCTGCCACGGCACGGGTCACGCTGCCGCACAGCACAGCGGTCGGGGTGTCGGTGGGGCGGGCGGTCACCGCGCACCCCCAGTAGCCAGCGCGCGCACCTCAGCCAGCAACGCCTCCGCCTCCACAGCGGACAACCCGCCCGCGCACCGGTCGGCCCACCGGGCAGCCAGGTCAGCGACCTTGCTGACGGCCACCACGCGCGGCGCACGCTTCGGCCGCACGCACCCCACCGGCCGCTCCGGAGCGGCCTCCTCGACCGGCTCCTCCTCGCTGGCGGTGCGCCACCGGTACACCGTCGCCGCGCTCACACCCAGCCGCGACGCCACCTCGGACACGCTCAACCCGAACTCGTCAACGAGGGCGTTCACCCCGCGAGCGCGTTCGGTCGGGTCGAGCTGGCGGGCGTGCAGCGCGGTCGCCAACATGCCCTGGATCGCGTCGGCGTCGCTGCGGGTGGGCACGACGATGCAGTCCAACGTGCGCCGCCGGGCGATGATCGACGCCCCGTAGCGGCGGTGCCCGTCCAGCAACTCGAAGTAGTCGCCCTTGCGGTGCACGTTGGCGGGCTGGTGCTGGCCGTCCTCGGCCAGGGACGCGGCCAGGTCGGTGAGGTCACCGAGGTCGGTGCGCAGGTTGCGGGGGTGAACGCGGATCTTGGTGAGGGGGATGCGGGCGGCGCGCAGAGGGGCCTGCTCGCTCAGCTCCCGCTGGATCGTGCTGGTCATGTCGGCTCCTTACGCCGCGGCAGCGGCAGAGGTCTGGGGGTGGGGTGTGTCGCCGCCGGGGAAGGACGACGACACCAGCGCGGTCACGGCGCGGGTGGCCGCGCTGTGCGGCACGGCCACCCGACGCTCGGTGGAGTCGGTCATCGGGGGTCTTCGACGGCCAGGGGCGGCTCCGCCGGGGTCCACGCGGCCTCGAACGCCCGGATCTCGGCCAGGCGCGTGCAGCTGTCCAGGTGGGCGACCGGGTAGGGGTGGTGGGGCGTCTGGCCGCACACGTCGCACGGGGCGTGGTCCTCGCGCTCGTGGCGGTCGAGCAGTTCGGTGGGGGCGGTGTAGCCGCACTGCCGGTAGCAGACGCTCTCGCGGGTGGCGGCGGTTCTTGCGGCCCATCACGCCCCCTGGTGGAACACGAGGTCCACAGCAGCCAGGGGCAGGTGGATGACGGGGCCGCCGGTGTACTCGGTGAAGTCCGCCTCGCGGTCGCCGTCCGTGGTGGTGGTGAGGAGGGTGCCGCCGAGGTCGCGGCCGTCGCGGATGGTGTGGGGGTGGACGCGGACGACGTCCCCGCGCCGGGCCTGCCCGGTCACCGGGTCACCGCCGCAAACACGTCGGCGTGCCGGGACTTCCACTCCGTCCAGTGCGGCATGGGCTCGCCGCCGATGGTGTGGATGCGGTCCAGCAGCGGCAGCAGGTCCATCGGCTCGTCGTCGCGGAACGGCCACGGCCCGTGGTCCCAGGTGCGCTTGCGGTACTTCCAGTTGCCGTCGGCGACCTTGAGCAGGTAGCGGCCGTTCGCGCCGCCGTCCACGTCGAAGGGGTACTTGTCGGCCATGCGGGCGCGGTAGCCGGGGTTGTACCAGCGGGTCATGTACTCGTCGTGGAACGAGGCGACCACGGCGAGTTCGGCGTCGCTGGGCATCACGGCGGTCCACAGCGCTTCGTGGTCGTGGACGACGAGGGCGGTGATGTAGTTCCAGCGCGGGTAGGGGTGGCTGATGATGGGGAAGCGCCACTGCTGGGTGGGGCTGTCGGGGCGGACGCCGTCCTCGGCGAACGGGGCCAGGTCGTAGACGGTCACCACGCCCACCACCCCAGGGCGACCAGCAGCACCAGGGCGGCGGTCAGCAGCAGCCCGACCGCGATCCCCCGGAAGACCCCCAACCCGCCGGTGTCCTCCTCGGGAGACACCAGGGCCAGCGCCGTGTCGGTGTCCAGCAGCTCACCCACCGGGCGGGCGTCGATCTCACGCCGCCACGCCAGCAGCAGCTCCGCCAACGCGTCGTCCCCCAACTCGGGCCGGGCGGAGTCCCTGCCGCCCAAGCGGGTCAGCAGCGCGTCATCCGCGCGCACCAAGGTCGGGAGCGGGTCCGGGTCCGTGCCACCCGCGCAGCCGAAACCGCCGCAGTAGCCCTCACCCGACACGTGCTCGCACCACACCAGCGTGTGGCCGTCCCACGACTCCACCCGCGACTCGTAGGCCCCCGGAGCGCCCACCGTGTACCGGAACCGGCCCGGCTGGGCGAAGAACTTCTCCCGCAGCAGCTCCGCCAGCTGGCAGCGGGCGTTGAGCAGCATCGTGGAGGGCGTCCCGGTGGGGACCTTGGCGGTGCCGATGACACCGGTCGCCCCGTCGTCGTGGATCTGCTCGAAGTACACGCTGGTCGTGGTCGTGGTCGTCATCGGGTGCTCCTCAGGTGCAGGGCGGCCAACTCGGCGCGGGCGGTGCGCCGCCAGTCGCGGTTCTCACGGGCCCGCACCAGGCGGCGCGACACCGGCTTCGAGCAGCGCTCAGCAGTGATCAGGACAGCGGCGCGGTGACCCACCAGCGGGGCCGGACGCGAGGCGGTGGTCGTCATGACTCCTCCGGGAAGGCCCGCTGGATGGACTCCAGCAACTCCCGCGCGTCGCGGATCTTGTAGGCGCAGTACTCGCCCGCGTCCCAGACCGCGTTCCACAGCAGACCGGCGTCCGAGGACTTGTCGCTGCGGACCGGGATCACGCGCACCGCGTCGCGGTAGACCTGCCGCAGCTGCTCGTAGGCGGCGATCAGGTCCCGACACCAGGCGACACGCTCGGCGGGGGTGATGGGCTCGCGGTGGGACACCTCGGCGACGCGGCGGGCGGCGGCCTGGTGGGCGGCCTCGAAGTCGGCGAGGGTGGTCGGCTTGGCCATCACGACTCCTTGGGCTGGGTGCGCAGCAGGCGGTTGATGCGCACCTGCGCGTCCTGGATGCGGGTGTCCTGATAAGCGGTGGCGTCGTCGAACGCGTGCCACACCGCCCCGCCGACCGGGCGGGCCACCCGACCGGCCTGGTCGTACAGGTCCCGCAGATCCTCGCGGGCCGCGATCAGGTCCCGGTAGTAGGCGATCCACTCGGTGTTGGTGGTGGGGGTGTCGCGGTGGAGGACGGCAAAGACGCGGGCGTGCGCGTCCTGGATCGGCTGGTCGTAGCCGCGCAGGGTCTTCGGCTTCTCCGGCATCACGCACCCGCCTCGGTGCGCGGGGTCAGCGGGCCCCAGACGCGGGCGACGAACTCGCGCCGCCGCGGCATCGCGCCGTCCGGGACGGGGGCGCCGTCGAACTCGTGGATGACGAGCAGGTCGTTGCCGAGGTCGCGCCAGACGTGGCCGCCGTTGTCGATCAAGAACGTGGTGGCGGGCGGTTGGGGGGCGGGGTGGGTGTTGGTCATGAGGACTCCCGAGGGACGGAGTGGCGTTCGCGTGCGTCCAATCTACGTCTAATCTCGTCTAATCACAACCCTGTGCGGCACCCCAGTTGGCTTTCAAACCCCCCTGATTCCAAGCAGAAGGCGGGCTGACCTCGGCAAAGAAGGCCAGCCCGCCACGACACACAAGCGGCGCACAGCTACGCCACGAAACACGAGAGCGGGCTACGACACCCGACCCCGGAAGGGCAGCCACGAGCCAGGGACCGGCCGCGGCGGCGGCACCGGGTCGACCTCCGACGTCGGTGTCTCCGGCGGGATCTCGGTGATCGGCCTGGCCACCACCCCCGGAGGTGTGGCGGTGATGGGCGCCCAGCCGGTCGGGGTGACCACGTGGGTGACCGCGCCGTCGAGGCTGTAGAGCGCGACCCAGCGGGCGTGGCAGGCGTCTGAGCACAGCTCGGGGATACGGCCCTGGCGGTCCTCGGGCACGACGTGGCGGGCGTCCATCCAGCACAGGCCACGCTGGGGACGGTGGTCGTAGGAACCGAGTTGGCTGGACAAGCTCATGGGCTGGTCTCCTCTCGCGTCCTGGTGGGCGCTGGGCGGCAAAACGGCGGGGTCCTGCGCGGGTGGCCTACTCGCCGAGGCGGACGCGCTTGGCGGGGTCGAGGTGGGGTTTGCACAGCAGGCACGGCACCGGCTGGTCGGCGTCCCGGTCGATCCAGCCGTTGCGGCAGTGGTGCTCCGCCTCCTCGACTGGTTCCGGGTCGGGGTCGCCGTAGCGGGTCGGGCTCACGACGTGGTCCCCCGCTCCAGTTCCACACGCGACGGGTGCGGCTTGGCCAGGGGCACGTACCGGCCCTTGTGGGGGCCGCGGTGCTGGCGGCGCACGCACGGCTTGCCGGGGAGCGCCTGGCACACCGGGCACTCCACCGGCGACGTCGCCGGGTCGGGGCGCTTGGTGCGTTCCCAGCCCAGCCGGTTCGCCAGCTGCTCCACGATCGACCGCACCCGCTCCGGCTCCGCGGGCGGCTGCTCGGGCGCGGGGAGGGCCTGCGCCACGGTGCGCGCCTCCAACGGGATGCGCGGCTTCTGCCGGGCCTGCTGGATCAGGGCCGTGATGTGGCCCGGCTTGAGGTAGTCGGTGGAGAACGCGAAGTGGTGGTGCACCGCGGCCACCGCCTCGGCGAGCTTCCAGCCCGCGAGCTGAGCGGACATCAGCCACGCGTCGGTGGTTTCGACCGAGGGCGGGCGGTTGTCGTAGTGGGCGATGGTGCGCAGCAGCAGCACGACCTCGTCGCGGCTCATCGGGTCGTGCTGCTCGTGGACGGTCACGGGGTTTCACCTTTCGGGAGGGCTCGTGGCTCTGTGGGGACGGGGTAGAGCGCCGGGCCGTCGGTGCCGGTGGCGGGGAGTCGGGCGTTGTCGGACAGCAGTGCGTCCCATCCGGCGACGCGTTCGGAGGTAGTGGACCGCTGGGCACCGACAACCCGAGGCGGCCGTCGCTGCTCGAACTCCTTCTGGCAGCGGCGCATCCACCGACGCCAAGTCGCGGGCCAGTCGGCCTTCTCGGCTTCCTTGCCGCCCTTGCTGCGCCAGTAGTCGATGAAGTCGTCGGTCTCGGTGCGGCCGACGTTGGGGGTGTTCTCCCTCGCCCAGGCGATCATCTCGGGGGTCGGTGTGAAGTCGTCTGGGATGGGGGTCGCGGTCTTCTTCGGCTTGGGGGTGGGCTTCGCGCGCGTACCCCCCGAACGAAGTGAGGGGGGTACTTCTCCGTTAGGAGAAGTACTTAGGTCGGGTCGGGTCGGGTCGGGGGCAGGGTTACGAGGTGGGTTACTAACCGGGTTTGTAACCGGGTTACGCACCTCGTTACCGTTGATCTCCGGTTCGTCCTGCTCGCCCTCCTGAGCAGCCTTTTTGGCTCTCCACGCCCGGACCTTGGCCGCCGTCTTCTGCCGCTTCGTTATCACTTCGTCACGTGTCGGTTGGTGCTCCGACCACTCGTGAAACTCGTATCCGAACTCCCCTTCCCGCTCAACTTCGCGCCACAACGTGACCTCAACGAGACGTTTCGCCAGGCGCAGACGCGGGTCGTGGCGGCGGACAACCTCCTCCGGGACGAACCCGTCCGAGAGGTTGTCCGCGCACCACACCCCGCATAGCGTCCAGAGGCCCACCGCGGGCACGCGGTCCTTCGCCAAGCGCCGCACCTTGGCGTGCTCGGCGAACTTGTCGTCGACCCGGAACCAGGTCATGTGGTTGGCCTCCCAGGCTGTTGATGGAGGCGCGGTCGGCCGCGGCGGCGGTCAAGCAGCGCTGATCGTCTTGGTGTGAACTGCTGCGGCCACGCGATCGACCGTGCGCGGGGACACCCCCACGCGGCGGGCGATCTCGGGGCCGGGGATACCGAGCTGGCGGCAGCGGCGGATCGCGGCGTGCCGCTCGACGCGGGGAAGCACCTCGTCCTTGCGGCGCTCCCCCCGGACTGCGCGTTCCACGGCGGTCTCGTCGATCTGGGTGGTGGGGATGAGGCAGTGCGGTCGGGCGTCGGGGGTGTCGATCTCGTCGTCGTCCCACGCCAGCGGCGGTACCCAGCGGCGTTTCTGCGCGAGCGCGCGAGCACGCGCGGACGGTCCGGGGTGCATGGACAGCTCGTCGTAGACCTGCCGCACGCGGTCCGCTGTGGAGGTGGTGACGGTCTGCCCGGCCAGCAGGTAGCTCACCGCGCGGGGGGTGATGCCGAGGCGGTCGGCGATGTGGGGGCCGGACCAGCCGAGCGCCCAGAGGGCTTGCAGGCGTCGGCGGGTGCCGGTGGCGTCGATCCAGCGGGGTTGGGCGTAGCCGTGGTGGTGCAGCTTGTTGTAGCGGCGCCGGTCGGCCAGTGCTTCGGGGCAGGTGCAGCCGTAGCGGGCGGCGCTGTAGGTGCCGTGGCGGCGCACGGTTGCGGTGCAGTCGGGGTGCGGGATCATGCCGCCCCCTGACTGCGCGCTGCGCCGTTCAGCGCGGCGAGCATCTCCACCTGCAGCGGGTGTGGCTCGGCCTCCACCCACTCGTCGTCGCCGGGCTTCGCCCAGTACTGGCCGAACCGCAGCACCGCCCAGTCCTCGGGGTCGATGCCGTTGGGGACGAGCCATCCTTCGGCGGTGGCGCGGCGGCGGGCCTGGTGCTCGATGTCGTCGTGGCACATGTCGGGCGTGGTCGCGGAGCCGCACACGAGCGCGAGGTTCCGCATGGTGTTCTGCCCGCCGCGGCCGCGCGGCAAGAGGTGCTGCCGGGAGTACGGCGAGCGGGTGGCTGCGAGGTCTTTGCCGCAGCGCTGGCAGTGCAGGTTGTCGCGGATCAGCACGGCGTCCTTGACCGCTTTGGACGGCTCGTTGTCGCGGACCGGCTTGGGCTTGGCCTTGCGGGGCAGCGCGCTGCCGCAGGGCTTGAACGCGGTGCGGCGCAGCGGCTTGCCGCGCCGGAGAGACTGTGAGCGCTTCACTCGGTCACCTCCCGCAGGGCGTCGTCCGGCCACGGGTGGCAGTCGAAGACGCCTTGACAGCACGACTTGTCGCCACAGGACTGATAAGCCCGGTGGAATGCCACCGGGCCGCGGCAGCCGCGCCCCTCGGTGCACTCGTAGCTGCGGTCGTTGTGGCGGGTGACCGTGCCGGGACAGCTCAGCTCGGTGCGCCGGTTGGTCGGGTCCTGCGCCACCCACCGCTTCTCGTACGCCGCCGCGTCCCAGCGGCAGTTCGAGCGGCCGACGTGGAAGGTCACCGGGGGGCCGCCGGGCATCTCCAGGTTTTCGTCGAAGGTGCGGACCTTGGTGCGGATGGTGACCGGCTGTTCGCAAGACGGGCACACGCCGGGCATGGTGTAGCGGTTCATCCGCTTGATGACGGCTTCGGCTTCGCGCGCGGCCAGCTGCTCGCGGCAGGGCAGCGGTTCGTGGCAGCGGGCGCAGATCGGGTAGTGCTCGGTGGGGAAGACGAACCACTCCATCCCGTGGCGGTGCCTGATGTGCTTGTCGCGGTGGCGGGTGCGCACGTCGTCGCCGAGGTGCGCCGGGCGCAGCACGACCCTCACGGGGAGCACACGAGTCCCTGCGGTGGGCTTGTAGAGCCTGACATTGCGGTGCTCTTCGTCGGTCCACATGTCCTCGGGGACCGGATTGACCTCGACCACACGCCACGCCGCGTGGTTCCAGGCGACGAGGTCGCCGACCTCGGGCGGGGAGTAGGACGAACGGGTGCCATCCGGGTACCACCTCATGCCAGGACCCCCTGCTGTGGCGGGTAGTCCTCCGGCGGCAGTTCCACCGCGTGAGCCCACGCCGACCCGAACCGGCGCACCGCGTCCCACAGGGCTGCGACGGCGAGGGCGTGCTCGACCCGACGCAACGCCGCGCGCAGCAGCGCCCGGTCGTCCCGCTCGGCCCGCGCCACCCGAGCCCGCACGTGCGGCTTGACCCCGGCGTAGATCGCGGTCGTCGGGCACTCCGCGCAACACCGGCACACCGACGCCTCACCCGGCGCCGGGCAGTGCTGGCCGCAGCACACGACCACCACCCTGCCCCCGACCGGCACCGCCACCACGCCGCTCATCGGGCACCGCGCTTCCGGCGCCACCAGCACACGACCGCGGCCACCACCAGGCGGCGGGCCACCCCGAGGGCGGTGCGCGGCTCCAGCGCGGCGTCGGCGCTGGAGCCCACGTCGTGGTAGCCGACCACGTCGACCCACACGTTCCAGCCGCCCCAGCCGTCCACGGCCACCCGGACCTCACCGCCAGCCTCGGGCTCGACGGTGCTCGCGTAGATGCGGTCATCGGCCACGGCGCACCACCCGGTACAGCCCGGCCAGCACCAGCAGCAGGGCGAACGACCTGTTCACACAGCCGGTCGGCCCGTAGTCCTTGCGCTCGTCGCTCACGCTGCCCTCCCGGTCTTCGCGTAGCGGTCGGCCATCACCAGCGACCCCGCGACGGCGACGTTGAGCGACCACGCCTGCGGGGTGGGCACCTGCACCACGTGGTGGCAGCGCTCCAGCACGGCGGGCGGCAGGCCGTGGTCCTCCGCGCCCAGCAGGTACAGCGCCCGCAACGGGTGCCGGAACTGCGGCAGCGGCACCGCGCGCGCGTCCAGTTCCACTCCGACCAGCGGGCAGCCCTGGGGCAGGTGCTCGATCAGGTCGTCCAAGTCCGGGTAGTGGTACAGCGGCACCGACAGCGGGGCCTTGCACGTGTCGGACGCCTGCGGCTCGTAGCGGCGCCCCACCGTGGCCAGCAGGGAAGCGTCGTAGGTCTTCGCCGACCGCCACAGCGTGCCGATGTTGTCCTCGTGCTTCGCGTGGTAGACCGCCACACCGAAGAAGCCCCTCATCGCCGCGCTCCGTTCCGGGTGCGCTGGACCGTGGTGTGCGTGGACGGGTCCAGGTGCTTCAGGTACTCGCCGAGGTCCTTCTCGTCGGCCGCCTCGATGTCGGCACCCTGCGACCAGAGCGCGTAGTCGTCGCGCAACTGCTGGAAGCTCTCCAACCCCTTCTTCGCGCCCGCCATCTTCACCTGCTGCTGGAGCTGCAACAGCCGTCGACCGACCGGCGGCCCGGCGTGCGGGTCACGCTCCCCCGTGGCGATGGCCAGCGCCTGCAACAGGGCAGTGCGGTACGCCACCGACATGGCCTTCGAGGTGGCCTTGTCCTGCTGGTCGTTAGCCTCACCCGGCACCACCGCGGTCCACGTCTCGCCCGACTCGGCGTGGGTGAAGTCGTAGGCCACCGTGACGATGACCTTCGAGCCGTCCTTGCCGATGGGGAAGTGCTGCAGGTTCCGCAGCTCCGGGCGGGTCAGCACGCCGTGGTCGCGCAGCAGCGGGGCCACCCGGTCCAGCACCGTGTCGATGCCCCGGAACTTGAACCCGAAGTGCTTGTTCTCGTCGGTCTTGCCGATCGCCCCGACGTCCTTCATCACCGCCAGCACCGCGGCCAGCACCTTGCTCTGCGGGGCGGTCACGCGGCCACCTCGCCCGGCTTGGCCAGCGGCTGCCCGATCAGCTTCTTCGCGCGGTCCGACTGCACCACCCGGCGGTAGGTCTCCAGGATGCGCACGAAGTCCTCGAACTGCTCTCTGCCTGCGGTGATGGGGATGAGGTCGTAGTCGTCGGGCTTGATGTGCAGGATGAACGTGTCCTCGACCTCGATCATCGGGTGCTCGTTGCCGTCGGCGTCGAGGTACACCTCGGCGTAGCGGTAGGCCGGGAGCTGCAGGGCGTGGTTGCCGTAGATGCCGTTCGAGGTCTTCCAGTCCACCAGCACCCGCCCCAGGCCGGGCACGTCCTGGATCGAGTCCAAGGTGCCGCAGTACATGTGGGTGTAGGACGCCACCACGGTCTCGGCAAGCACCGTCTCGGGCTGCCAGTCGTCGAGGTAGGCCAGCGCGCCTCGGACGTAGGGCAGGACGTCGTTGGGCACGTCGACCGGCTTGTCCTGCGCCAGCTCGAACACGATGTCGTGCACGTGGGTGCCGCGGTCTCCCGCGCTGTCGCGGGTCTGGTCGGGCAGGGCGGTGAGGAAGTTGATGGTGGGCTGGCGTCCGCCGCTGGCGAGGTTGGCAGCCACCTCGTCCCAGTGGTCGACGACGTGGGTGGCGACGGTGCGGGCGGCCCAGTTGGTGAGTGGCTTGGGCAGGGCGTTCAGGGCGGTGGTGACGCCGACGACGCGCTTGCCGTTGATCGTGTAGTAGTGCGACTTGGGGGTGTCCACTCGCTGCACCCCGGCCGCGGGCTTGGTGGTGGTGAGCTTCTTGGACGGCTTGGTGGCGGGTGTGGGACTCTGCTGTTGCACGAGGCTTCCTCTCGTGTGTGGTGGGTCGTCGCCACCGGGGCGCATCCCGGCTGGATGGCGGCCCACCGGCTTGTTCAGGGGTCAGGCAGAGTGGCGGTGCCGGATGGGGGCGTCGCTGCCGTTGAGGTAGGTCAGAAGGACCGCGCCGGAGGTCAGCGGCCGGGTGCAGGCGATGTCCGGGACCAGGCGCCCGTTGTAGGCCAAGCGCTTCACGGCGTCGATGGACAGGTCGAGCATCACCGCGATGTCGCCGTAGCTGTAGGCCACGTCGGGTTGGATCAGGGTGCGGTGGTCGCGGACGACATCGTGCTCCTCGACGTCGAGCATTTCGAGGATGGTGCCCCCGGCGATGATGTAACGGCGTCCGGTCTGGCGGGCCCGGATGAGTCCACGCTGGATCAACCGGGCGACGCGGGCAGAAGGGATACCCAAGGCGACTGCGGTTGTCTCGACGCTGTAGGCGCACTGGATGGGCTCCACTGCGGCGCGACCGAAGACGAGCTGGCGAACGGTGGCGATGTCGGGCGTCATGCGGCGCCCTGTGTCAGCGCGTCGAGGCGGGTCCGGAGGTCCGTTACTTCGGCCTCCAGCCGTTCCAGCCGGGATGCGGGGGGCTTGAGGTCGGGCAGGACCGCGCGTAGGCGGGCGGCGGAGCGGTCGCTGATCGGTGCGCCGTTCTCTATGAGGTGGATGGTGGCGCGGCTGAGTCCGGCGAGGTTGGCCAGCTGGCGCAGGCTCAGGCCAGCTCCTTTGCGTGCATCGCGGACCTGCTGGCCGCTCAGGGGTGGGGATTCGGTCATGTCGTCTAATCTATGTCCAACTCTGTCTAACCGCAACCCTGCTTGGTCCGCCGCTGATCATGAGGGATCATTCGGCCATGACCGACGGGGAGCGCGACCCTGGCACGGAGAAGACGTTCAGCCAGCACGTAACCGCAGCACTGCAGAAGCGGCGATGGTCCGCGCGCAGAGCTGCCACGGAATCTGGCCTGAGCGTGCAGACCGTCATCAACATGACGGCGGGCTTCAAGGCGCAGGCGCCGGACGAGCCCTGGCGGCCCACCGAGGAGAGCGTCACCAAGCTCGCCCGCGGCCTGAAGGAACGGCCCGAGGTGTGGCTCCGCCGCGCGGGGTACTACGTCGATGAGCCGTCAGGTGACTCCAGCACGCTGGCGGAGGAGATCGCCTTGCTGGAGGACGACGAGCGGCGGGCGCTCCGCCTGCTCGTGAGGTCTCTGCTGACCGGCCGCGGCTACATCGAGCCGGGGGAGTCGCGTGCGTCGCAGCCTGCGCTGCCGGACCTGAGTCACGGCGAGGCGGGGATCGAGGGGGTGCGCTCCGGTCCGGTCGAGATCGGGGAGGTTCCTGCGCCGGACCGGAGCGATGAGGTGTCAGGGTAGGAAGATCCCGGAGATGCCGGGGTAGCGCTCGGCGCGTGCGTCGTCGAGTGCGTCCATGAGCATCAGGCGTGCGAGGCCGGGGTCGGTGAGGCCGAGCAGCGGCAGCCGATGGATGCGGTACTGGACGTGGCCGTTGATGGTGGCCTTGGTGCGGGCGATGCCGAGGTAGGCGTCGACGTCCATGGTGGGGCACCAGGTGCCGTTGTGGTGGAGGACTGCTTCGACTCTGCGGCGGATCGCGTTCTGGCTGAGGTCGAGGTCGGTCACGTGCGCTCCCACGGTGGTGGCGGTCGGGCGGTGAAGCTGGGATCAGCTACCCAAACACGACTTTTGCCCGCGATCTGCGGCGAGTTGAGACGGCTCTCCTGTCGGAGCAGCGATTCCACTCTGGTGGGGTAGTCGCTGTCGGGGGGTATACGTGAGGGTGTGTCGCCCGTGATGAGACTGGTACGCCCGTACCCGTATCGTGAGGATGCGGTGATCGTTATGGCGCCTGCCCTGTGCCCCAGGAGCGGCGGCGGGGCGCGGGGCGTCCAGTGTGCAGGATGATCAGTCCCAACGGATACCCCACGTTTATCACCGCTCTACAGCGTGTGGTGTGCGCACGATTGTGTTTGCGAGCGCACGCCGTGTCAGGGGTAGATGCAGGTGAGCGCACGGTAGAGTCACCTATCCGCACGCGATCATTCGCCCCCGCACTACGGACGCAACACC
>NZ_JAGINV010000001.1:4745000-7721092 GCF_017876325.1 Saccharothrix coeruleofusca | reverse complement strand
GCGTTCCGCGTCTTACCGCGGTTCATTCCGGGGCTTGTGTTGAAAGCTTAGCTCGTTCGTTTTCGCCTTGTCAAATCGGCCGTTCCGACCTCTTCGGCTCAGCGGGAAACTCGCTTCGCATTCAGTTTTGCTTGTGTCCAGAAGCTATCCGAGCGGTATTTCGCGTGTCAAATCCGGTCTGTTTCCAGGTCCGGGGCGCACGAAGCCCGCTTGTTCAGTTCTGGTTGGTTTGACGCCGAACTACTCTACCCGGCCCGCTTCGCGGTGTCAACCGCTCGTTCCGGGGGTGTCGCTGGCGACTTGGAGAAAGTTACTCGTGACCTTCAGCCAAGTCAAATCGCCTGGTCAGCGGGGTGGCGGAGGGGCACGGACACCTGCGGGCCGGGGGTCTTGGCCTGGATCGGACGCGGGCGCAGCCACAGGGTGGTGCTGCGCATCCCCTCCATCGCCGCCACGATCTGCTCCGGCGACGCGGGCTCGCGGGTGGCCACCGGCACCAGGTCGTAGCCCCAGACGCGGAACTCCTTGAGCACCGTCACCGGGTCGTCGCCGAAGCCCTCGGTCGCCGAGGCGGAGAACTCCAGCAGCACGTGCGGCCGGTCCCGGCGCAGCAGCCGCACCAGCCCGGCCAGCGCGCGGTGGCCGCGACCGGGCGCGTCGACCCGCACCACGGACAGCTTCATGCCCTGCAGCGCGGGCATGTCCTCCAGCTCCTTGTCCAGCCGCGTCGAGCGCACCCGCAGCACGCCCTCCGGCGCGTCGTCGGGCACCGGCGCGACGGACACGCCGCCGGTCAGCGCGGGCTGCGCCACCAGCTCGCCCGCGCTCTCCCAGGCCGCGGCGTCGACCAGCACCAGCCGCTCGGCGATCCGCTCGGGCAGGTTGACGCCGACGTTGTGCCGCAGCAGCTCGCGCGCGGCGGGCGAGGGCTCGACCGCCACGACCGCGCCGCTGGTGCCGAGCCTGCTCAGCATCCGCACCGCGTGGTAGCCCACGTAGGCGCCGATGTCGACGAAGATCCCCTCCGGGTCCACCAGGGAGTCGACCAGCTCCGACAGCTCCGGCTCCCACACCCCGTTGCTGGACAGCAGCGGCAGCATGAAGGCGTCGTCGGAGGGCAGCCGCAGCAGGCCCACGTCGGTGAGCACCAGGGAGCTGCGCACGTCGGGCGCGGAGTCGGAGTGCCGCTCGTGCTCGCGCACCACCACGCGGCGCAGCGCGTCGGCGGTCAGCTGGGCCTGGTTGGCGGCGCGCAGGCCCGCGTCCAGCCTGCTGTCGCGCTCCCGCAGCACGTCGACGACCTTGGACTCCAGCGAGTCGATCCGGTCCAGGGTGCGCTCCAGCGCGACCGCGAGCTTGTCGATCCGCTGGGCCAGCGCGTCGCCCTGCTTGGCGCGCTTGGCCGCCTCGGCGACCAACGCGTCCTCGATCTCGCGCAGCCGCTTGCCCTGCCCGGCCATGTCCGCGCGGACCCGCACCACGCCGTCGTCCAGGCCGAGCACCTGGTCGGCCAGCTGGCCCTGGCGCTCGGCGTGGTGCTCGACCTCGTTGCGCAGCACCTCCAGCTCACCAAGGCCGATGCCGGTGCTCAGCTCGTCCTGCCTGGTGACCAGGTCGGCGACGGTGCGCTCGACCCCGTCGACCAGGGTGCCGAGCACGTCGCGCATGTGGTTGTCGTAGTGGTCCAGCACGCGCAGGACCACCTTGCGCAGCTGGGGAGCCATCGGGATGCGGCTGGCCACGCCCACGTCGGGCTCGCGCAGCAGCGCGTGCTTGGCGGAGTGCAGCGCCTTCATCGGGTCGGCGGGCGGCGTGGGCTTGGCCGCGGCGCGGCGCGCGCGCCAACCCCGGTAGGCGTGCTCGACGCGCTCGCGCAGCAGCTCCCCGACCTTGGCCACCGACCGCGTGGCGCGCAGGTGCTCCCGGCCCTTGGCGCCGATCGCCACCGCCGTGCCCAGGTCGTCGACCAGCGCGCGGAGCAGCTTCACCGCGGCCTGCACGTCCGGTTCGACGCCCTGGCGGCACGGCACGAACACCACCGAGGACTTGTCGAACAGCTCGGCCACCGCGCCGTGGTCGGAGGTCAGCACCGGAATGCCCGCGGCGACCACGCCCGCCAGGCGCAGCGCGACCCGGTCGCACGCGCCGCCGCGGTGCAGCGAGATCACGCAGTCGACCGGTCGGAAGTCCTCGGCCAGCTCGACGCGCGGGTCGGCGGCGGTGGCCAGGCGCAGCCGCTCGGCGGCCTCGGGGTGCTCGGCCGCGCCGGTCACGGTGATCCGCAGCCGCACGTCCGCGCGGTCGGGGAAGGCGGCCAGGAACGCCGAGACCGCGCCGAGGACGTTGCCCTCGCGGTCCGCGGCGTGGTCGGCGAACGCCCCGAAGATCACCCCTTCGTGGTCCTCCGGGAGGGCGATCTCGGCTTCCGGCACCGGCAGCGGGAGCACCCGCACGACCGGTCCGCCGGGGCGCTCGGCGGCGGCGCGGGTGGCGTCGGAGGGCACCCACACCTCGGTGGCCTCACGCGCGGGGCCGCCGCCGTCGACCACGAAGTCGACCAGGAACCGGTCGGCGGGCACCGGCTCGGCGGAGTCCACCCGCAGCACGACCGGGTAGCCGACGCCGTCGGCGGTGGGCAGTCCGGACGCGCGGGCGGCGGCCCGCAGCAGGTCGGCCACCTCGCCCTCGCCGAGCACGGACACGCCGAGCTGGTCCAGCAGCGCCGGGGCCTCGGCGCACGGGCCGGGCACCGCGGGCACGGGCAGCCTGCCGCCCGCCACGGCCACCGTCGCGCACCAGTCGCGGAACGCGGCGCTGTCCGCGCCGAACGGGTCGGGGAACTGGGCGCGCAGCGCCTCGTCCGAGCGCCACAGGGCGGCCGCCCAGCGGGTGCTGCCCGGCAGCTTGGGGGCGGGCTCGCAGGCCCAGGCCAAGAAGCCTGCGCCGCGGTCCGGGCCGAACGCGGGCGGCGGCACGTGCGGCTGCTCGCCCTGCGCCGGGGCCGCGCCGAACGCGCCCCACGAGGACTGGTCGCGGGCCGCGGCGCGGTAGTCGGCGCGCAGCTCGTCCGGGATCGGGGTGCCGTCGGCGAGCCTGCCGAAGCCGTAGGGCACCGGCTGGGGGGTGTGCCCGCAGCGGACCAGCTCGGCCCGGTAGGCGGTGCACAGCTCGGCCAGCAGCGGGTGCTCCGACAGCAGCACCCTGGGCCGGTCGGCGAACCGGGCCGACAGCAGCCACGGCCGCTGCGGGTCGAACCCCGCGAAGTGCACCGTGCGCAGCGGCTCGCCCAGCACGGTCAGCGTGCCGTCCTCCAGCCGGTGCAGGGCGCGCTGGCCCGCGTTCCACGCCGACAGGCCGACCGTGGCGTCCCGCAGCACGTGCAGGCTGACCAGCGCCGGGGCCATGTCCAGCACGGCCTTGGTGGCGTCCGGGGTGCGCCGCAGCTGCTCGCCCAGGGTGCGCAGGAACGGCTCCGCGCCGGGCGCGACGGCCAGGAAACCGGGGTCGAACACGCCGGTGCGCAGCAGCTCCGACGGGGTGGGGCGCAGGCCGTCGTCGGGCAGCGGGCGCAGCGAGCGGGGCAGCAGCACCAGCGGCCCGCGCCGGGTGGCGTCCAGCACCGGCTCGGTCAGCGAGCCCAGCACCTGCACCCACGGGTCCAGGTAGAGCACCGGCAGGCCCTGGCCCAGCAGCTGCTCCAGCAGCTTGGGCCGCAGCACGTCGCACAGCTGCTCGGCGGTGCAGCCGGTGGCCAGCACGGCCAGCTCCTCCTCGCCGACGCCCAGGTCGGCGGGGGTGACCAGGCCCGGCCCGGAGTTCTCCGGCGCGGCGTCGACCACCAGGGCGAGGAACCGCGCCTCCGGGTGGTGGGCCAGGAAGGAGCTGGAGAGCACCTTCACGGCGGGCAGCTCGGCGGCGGTGGCCACCGTGCAGCCGATGAGGGCGGGACGGGTCTCCGGGTTCGCGGGCACCTCGGTCACGGTCTGCAAACCTAGCTTTTCGGAGTGCTCGGTGTGGACCACGCGCACGGTTCGTCGACTCACAGGACCGGCAGCAGCGTGCGCAGCTCGTAGGGCGTGACGCTGCGGCGGTAGGCGTCCCACTCCGTGCGCTTGTTGCGCAGGAAGAAGTCGTAGACGTGCTCGCCGAGCACCTCGGGCAGCAGCTCGGAGTTCTCCATCTCGGTCAGCGCCTCCCCCAGGTTCTGCGGCAGGTTGTCGTACCCGGCCGCGCGGCGTTCGCGGTCGGTCAGCGACCACACGTCGTCCTCGGCGGCGGGCGGCAGCTCGTAGCCCTTCTCCACGCCCTTCAGGCCCGCGGCCAGGATCACCGCGAACGCCAGGTACGGGTTGCACGCCGAGTCCAGCGTGCGGATCTCCACCCGGCGCGAGGAGGACTTGCCCGGCGAGTACATCGGCACCCGCACCAGCGCCGAGCGGTTGGCGTGGCCCCAGCACACCGCGGTGGGCGCCTCGCCGCCGACGATCAGCCGCTTGTAGGAGTTGACCCACTGGTTGGTCACGCCGGAGATCTCCCGCGCGTGCTTGAGCAGGCCCGCGACGAACGCCTTGCCGATGTCGGAGAGCTGGTAGGGGTCCTCCGCGTCGTAGAAGGCGTTGCGGTCGCCCTCGAACAGGCTCACGTGCGTGTGCATCCCCGAGCCGGGCTGGTCGGTGAACGGCTTGGGCATGAACGAGGCGCGCACCCCCTGGGTGATCGCGACCTCCTTGATCAGGTACCGGAAGGTCATCACGTTGTCGGCCATGGTCAGCGCGTCGGCGTAGCGCAGGTCGATCTCCTGCTGGCCGGGCGCGCCCTCGTGGTGGCTGAACTCCACCGAGATGCCCATCGCCTCCAGCGACTCGATGGCCAGCCTGCGGAAGTGCGTGGCCATCTCGTGGCTGGTCTGGTCGAAGAAACCGCCGTTGTCCGCCGGGATCGGCTCGCTCCCGTCCGCGGGCAGCCCCTTGAGCAGGAAGAACTCCATCTCCGGGTGCACGTAGCAGGTGAACCCGGCCTCGCTGGCCCTGGCCAGGGTGCGGCGCAGCACGTGGCGCGGGTCGGCCCACGACGGGGAGCCGTCGGGCATCGCGATGTCGCAGAACATGCGCGCGGAGTAGTGGTTCTGGTCGGGGGTGCGCCACGGCAGCACCTGGAAGGTCGCCGGGTCGGGGCGGGCGACCATGTCCGACTCGTAGACGCGGGAGAAGCCCTCGATGGCCGAGCCGTCGAAGCCGATGCCCTCGTTGAAGGCGCCTTCGAGCTCGGCGGGGGCCACCGCCACGGACTTCAGGAAGCCCAGGACGTCGGTGAACCAGAGCCGGACGAACCGGATGTCGCGTTCCTCGAGGGTGCGGAGCACGAACTCCTGCTGGCGGTTCATGGGTCGCAGCCTAGGGAAGACCGGTGGACAACGTGTGGCCGACTCGCCCTTGACCTGTTCGCCGCTCCCGCGCGGGCCCGCCGTCCTAGGATCGCCGCATGTCCCCACGCGGTGCCCTGATCGGGTCGCTCCTGCTCGCGCTGGCCGCGGGTTGCTCCTCGTCGTCGCAGGACCTGCCCGCCGGGCCGGAGGTGCTGGAGAAGTCCTCCACCGCGATGCGCTCGGTGACCAGCACGCACTTCCGCATCAAGGTCGAGGGCGAGCTGCCCGACGTGGCGGTCAAGGACGCCGAGGGCGACCTGGACGCCCAGGGCCGGTCCGAGGGGCGGGCCAAGGTCGAGCAGTTCGGCCAGCTCATCGAGGTGGAGTACGTGCTGGTCGACTCGGACCTGTACTTCAAGGGGCCCACCGGCGGGTTCACCAAGCTGCCCGCCGCGCTGGCGGGCCAGGTCTACGACCCCACCGCGATCCTGGACCCCGAGCGCGGCGTGGCCAAGGTGCTGGCCAGCGCGAAGGACGCCAGGACGGTCAGCGCCGAGGACGGGGTGAACGTGGTCGAGGCCACCGTTCCGCGTGATGTCGTGGCGGGCCTGGTGCCGGGGATCGACGCCGACGTGGCGTCACGCTTCTCGGTGAAGGACGACAAGCTCTCGGGTGCTGTTTTCACGCTGCCGAGTGGTGCGAAGGTCGCCATCGACCTGGCCGAGTTCAACAAGCCCGTCGACGTGGCGCCGCCCGCGTGAGCTCCCGTCGCCTGGCGATCGGCGCGGGCGCCGTCGCGGTGCTGCTCGGGGCGCTGGACGCCTACGTGGTGGTCGGCGTGCTCATCGACATGGTGCGCGACCTGGGCATCCCGGTGAACCACCTGGAGCGCGCCACCCCCGTGGTGACCGGCTACCTGCTCGGCTACGTGGCCGGGATGCCGCTGCTGGGGCAGCTGTCGGACCGGTTCGGGCGGCGCTGGGTGCTGCACCTGTGCCTGCTCGGCTTCGCCGCCGGGTCGGCGGTGACCGCCCTGGCGGGCGACCTGCCGCTGCTGGTGGCCGGGCGGGTGGTGCAGGGCGTGGCGGGCGGCGCGCTGCTGCCGGTGACCATGGCGCTGGTGGCCGACCTGTGGGACCCGCGACGGCGGGCCGGGGCGCTGGGCGTGGTCGGCGCGGCCCAGGAGCTGGGCAGCGTGCTGGGCACGCTGTACGGCGTCGGGGTGGCGGCGCTGTTCAACGCCTGGTCGGTGTTCGAGTCGCTGGAGCCGCAGAGCTGGCGGTGGGTGTTCTGGGTGAACCTGCCGCTGGCCGCGGTCGCCGCGGCGGTGGTGCAGGCGACCGTGCCCGGCGGCGGCGGGCGGCGGGTGCGGATCGACTACCCCGGCGGGGCGCTGCTGGCGCTGGCGCTGGGACTGCTGGTGGTGGGCCTGTACAACCCCGACCCGGAGCACGCCGTGCTGCCGCCGTGGGGGTGGCCGGTGCTGGCCGCGTCGGCGCTGGCGTTCGCCGGGTTCGTGGTGTGGGAGCGGCGGGCGCAGGTGCGGCTGCTGGACACCTCCGGCGTGGCGATGCGGCCGTTCCTGGCCTCGCTGGGGGTGTCGCTGGCGGCGGGCGCGGCGCTGATGGTGACGCTGGTGGACGTGGAGCTGTTCGCGCAGGCGCTGCTCGGGCACGACTCCGCGGCGGCGGCGCGGATGCTGACCCGGTTCCTGGTCGCGCTGCCCGTCGGGGCCGTGCTGGGCGGGTGGGTCGCCGCCCGCTGGGGCGACCGGTGGATCACCGCCGGGGGCCTGGCCGTCGCGGCGGGCGCGTACCTGCTGATCGCCCGGTGGCCCGCCGACGTGGCGGCCTCCGTGGTGGACCGCGACCTGGCGGTGGCCGGGTTCGGCCTGGGGCTGGTCATCGCGCCGGTGTCCGCGGCCGTGCTGCGGGTGGTGCCCGCCGAGCAGCACGGCGTGGCCTCGGCGGCCGTGGTGGTGGCGCGGATGACCGGGATGCTGGTCGGCGTGGCCGGGCTGTCCGCGTGGGGCCTGCACCGGTTCCGGGAGCTGACCGCCGACCTGGCCACGCCGCTGCCGTTCGGGGTCTCCCCGGAGGAGTTCCAGCGGCAGGCGGCGGCCTACCGGGAGGCGCTGTCCGCCGCGCTGCTGACCGAGTACCACGAGATCTTCCTGATCACCGCGGTGATCTGCGGTCTCGGCGCGGCGGCAGCGCTGCTGCTGCCCGGCCGGGTCGGCCTCCCCCCGCAGGTCAGCCCTCGCGCCACCCGCTCGTGATCGGCAGGCGGCGGTCCCGGCCGAACGCCTTGAAGGTGATCTTCGTGCCCGGCGGGTACTGGCGCCGCTTGTACTCGGCCCGGTCGACCATCCGCAGCACCTTGTCCACCAGCTCGTGGGTGAAGCCCATGGCGATCAGGTCCCGATAGCCCTTGTCGCCCTCGACGTAGTCGTCGAGCACCGAGTCCAGCAGCTCGTAGTCGGGCAGCGAGTCGGTGTCCACCTGACCCGGCCGCAGCTCCGCCGACGGCGGCTTGGTGATCGAGTTTTCCGGGATCGGCGGCAGCTCGCCCAGCTTCTCCGCCTCCGCGTTGCGCCACCGCGCCAGGTCCCACACCAGGGTCTTGAGCACGTCCTTGATCGGCGCGAACCCGCCGACCGCGTCGCCGTAGATGGTGGAGTAGCCCACCGCCAGCTCGGTCTTGTTGCCGGTGGCCAGCACCAGGTGGCCGTGCTGGTTGGACAGCCCCATCAGGGTCACGCCGCGGCAGCGGGCCTGCACGTTCTCCTCGGCCAGACCGGTCAGCCCCAGCTGGTCGACGAACACCCCCACCATGTCCGCGATCGGCTGCACCGAGTAGTGCAGGCCGGTGCGCTGCGCCAGGTCGGCGGCGTCGGACTTGGAGTGCTCCGACGAGTAGTTCGACGGCATCGACACGCCGTGCACGGCGTCCGCGCCCAGCGCGTCCACCGCCAGCGCCGCGACCACCGCCGAGTCGATACCGCCGGACAGGCCCAGCACCACCGAGCGGAAACCGTTCTTGTGCACGTAGTCGCGCAGGCCCGTGACCAGCGCGTACCACACCTCGGCCTCGTCGGGCAGCGGCTCGGCGGGCTGCGGGACGGGCAGCGGCTCGTAGCGCGGCAGCGGCCGCTCCGACAGCGTCCGGCGGTGCACGGTGAACTCGCCGACCACGCCCTCGGCGCGCGCCGCGCCACCGGGCAGGTCCAGGTCCAGCACCACCAGGTGCTCCACGAACTGCGGCGCGCGGGTCACCAGCGCGCCGTCCGCGGTCACCACCATCGAGTCGCCGTCGAAGACCAGCTCGTCCTGGCCGCCGATGAGGTTGACGTAGGCCAGCGGGGCCTTCGCCTCGGCCGCCCGCCGGGTCACCAGCGCCAGCCGGGCGTCGTCCTTCTTGCGCTCGTAGGGCGAGGCGTTGGGCGAGACCACCAGGTCGACGCCCGCCTCGCCGAGCGCGGCGATCGGGCCGCCGTCCTGCCACAGGTCCTCGCAGATCACCATGCCGACCTCGACGCCGTGCACGCGCACGACGTCCAGCGAGTCACCGGAGGCGAAGTAGCGGCGCTCGTCGAACACGCCGTAGTTGGGCAGGTGGTGCTTGAACTGCCGGGCCACGACCTGCCCGCCGTGCAGCACCGCCGCCGCGTTGCGCACCCCGCCCGCGTCGCGGTCGAGGTAGCCGACGAACACCGCGATGTCGCCGCAGCCCTCCTCGGCCAAGCGCGCGGCCAGCCCGTCGAGCGCCTCCTTGGACGCCTGCGCGAACGACTCGCGCAGCGCCAGGTCCTCGACCGGGTAACCGGTGAGCACCATCTCGGGGAACACGGCCAGGTGCGCCCCGGCCTCGACGGCCTTGCGGGTCCACCGCACGACGAGATCAGCGTTGCCGGCCAGGTCGCCGACACAGGCGTTGACCTGGGCAAGGGCGAGTCGGAGCTGAGGCATGCGGCCATCTTCTCCCACTCCGGCCGCGCGTGGTGGAAGTTGTGGCCTGGCAGTCACACCTACGATCGACCCGTGCGCCGTTCACTGCTGCTCGCCCTCGCCCTGCCGCTGCTGGCCTCGTGCACGACCCTCGTGACGGGCGAGCCGCGCGCGGGCACCACGCTGGAGCAGCGCGGGCCCGCGGGCGCGGTGCCGTCCGGGCTGGAGCGCTTCTACGGGCAGCAGCTGGCGTGGGAGGACTGCGAGCCCTACGCCACCAACGAGACCACCCAGCGGCTCTACCGGGGCAAGAAGAACCTGGAGTGCACCCGGCTGGAGGTGCCGCTGGACTACGGCAAGCCCGACGGCCGCACGATCAAGGTCGGCCTGCTGCGGCAGCCCGCCTCGGGCGAGCGCATCGGCTCGCTGCTGCTCAACCCCGGCGGCCCCGGCGTGTCCGGCATGTCCACCGCCGCGCAGCTGGCCCCCGGCGTCCGGGGAGGCGAGCTGGGCGAGCGGTTCGACCTGGTCGGGTTCGACCCGCGCGGGGTCGGCTCCAGCGAGCCCAGGGTGCGCTGCCTCAGCGACGCCGACCGCGACGCCGAGCGGCTGGACGTCGACCTCGACACCTCCCCGCAGGGCATCGCGGAGACCGAGCGGGAGAACAAGGTCTTCGCCGACAAGTGCGCCGCGAGCACCGGCGTGGAGCTGCTGGCCGCCATCGGCACCCGCGAAGTGGTGCAGGACCTGGACGTGATGCGGTCCGCGCTGGGCGACGAGAAGCTGACCTACCTCGGCTACTCCTACGGCACGCACATCGGCGCCGAGTACGCGGAGAAGTTCCCCGGCAACGTCCGGGCGCTGCTGCTGGACGGCGCGGTCGACCCGGCGCAGAACCAGGTGGAGAGCCTGGTCGCGCAGGGCGCGGGGTTCCAGAAGGCGTTCACCGAGTTCGCCGCCTGGTGCGGGCAGCGCCAGGACTGCGCCCTGGGCTCGGGCGACCCGAACACCGCGTTCCGCGAGCTGACCCTGCCGCTGGCCGAGCGGCCGGTGGAGGTGGGCGACCGCAAGCTGTCCTACAGCGACGCCATCACCGCCGCGATCCAGGCGCTGTACTCCTCCCAGCTGTGGCAGGCGCTGAACACCGGGTTGAACGAGCTGCGCGACAACAACGGCGAGACCCTGCTGACCCTGGCCGACGCCTACTACGACCGGGACGGCCAGGGGCGGTACTCGACCCTGACCGACGCCTTCGTGGCGATCAACTGCGTCGACGACGAGCGGGTGACCGACCGCGCGGTGCTGGACGAGGTGGCCCGCCGGTACAAGCAGGCCGCGCCGTTCCTGGACGACGGCAGGCCCGCCGTGGGGGCGCTGGACCCGTGCGCGTTCTGGCCGGTGCCGGTGACCAACTCGCCGGGCGTCGGGTCGGTGCAGGGGCTGCCGCCGGTGCTGGTCGTCTCCACCACCGGTGACCCGGCCACCCCCTACCAGGCGGGCGTGTCGCTGGCCGGGGCGCTGGGCGGGCGGCTGCTGACGTTCGAGGGCACGCAGCACACCGTGTACCTGCAGGGCAACACGTGCGTGGACGAGGCGGGAGACGCCTACCTGATCTCCGGCACGCTGCCCGCCGAGGGCACCCGCTGCTCCTAGCAGCCGTCAGCCCCACACGCCCGGCGCTGATGTCACCCGGCTATGGGCGTGTTGGGCGTGTCGCCCCGCGAGTCGAAGAGCGTTATTCATAGCTTCTGAGCTGGGCTGGTAGCGCAACAGCCCTGTCCGGGTAGGGTCGGTTTCCTTCCACAGAAACGATCCACCACGAGGCAGGGCTGTTGCGCTACCAGTCTACGACCGGGCTCGACCATGATCAGATCCGGGAGTTGGTCGCCCGTGTCCACCAGCTCGTCCACTCCCGCCAACCGCCGGTGGGGCGGCCGCCGTTGCTGGGCCTGTACCGGCAGGTGCAGTTGACCCTGGTGCTGCTGCGTCAGAACCTGTCCCAGACCGTGGCCGCGGACTGGTTCGGGGTCAGCCAGCCCACCGTCTCCCGCGTCTTCCGGCGCATCACACCCCTGATCGAGCAGGCGCTGTGCCTGCACACTCCACCCCTGCCCGCAGCGCTGACCGGGCGGGTGGTGCTGGTGGACGGCACGTTGATCCCGACCGGCAACCGGGCCGGGCACAAGCAGAACTACAACGGCAAGCGCCACAAGGCCGGTCTGGGCGTGCAGGTACTGGCCACCCTCGACGGCGTCCTGCTCGACGTGGCCGCCCCGGTGGCGGGACGCACCCACGACCGACTGGCTTTCACCGAAGCCGGCTACGACACCCTGCCGGCCGACACCCCGACCATCGGCGACCTGGGCTACCAGGGCACCCCGGCCATCCGACCCCGCCGCAAACGCCCCGGACACAAGACCCACACCCCCGAAGACGAGGTGTGGAACACCGGCATCAAACAGATCCGCTGGGCCGTCGAACAGGCCATATCCCACTTGAAGAACTGGAAGATCCTCGCCACCGGCTACCGGGCACGTCTGGCCGAACTACCCGACATCATCCGCATCGTCGCCACCCTGGAGTACTACCGCCTCGGCTGGCAACCCCTCTGAATAACGCTCGAACGCTCAGACACCCTGAACTCAACATTCGCGCACCCCGACCCGCACTTTCGCACCCCGACCCGCGCTTCCGCGCGCTCCGCTCCGCGCTTCCGTGCCTCGGGTAGTAGTTACCGGCCCTGCCAACCCCGTCGGGTAGTACTTGCCCACGCACCAGGGGGGCGACCCGCCGTCCTTGGCGACCTGCCGCGCGGCGAGCGCGCTTTTAAATCCTCCAACGCTCAGTTCACCGTGCCTGAACGCTCAGTTCACGGTGTCCGGAGGTTCGACTCGCGGGGTGACCAGGCCGGTCTCGTAGGCGACGACGACGGCCTGGACGCGGTCGCGCAGGCCGAGCTTGGCCAGGACGCGGGCCACGTGGGTCTTCACGGTCGCCTCGGACAGGTGCAACCGCTTGGCCAGTTCGAGGTTGCTCAGCCCGCGCGCCAGCAGGCGCAGCACCTCCAGCTCGCGCGGGGTCAGCGAGGACAGGTCCCGGTGCACCGGGGGCGCGTCCTCGTTCCGCCGGGCGAACCGCTCGACCAGCCTGCGGGTGATGGTGGGGGCCAGCAGGGCGTCGCCGGAGCGGACCAGCCGGACCGCCGCGACCAGCTGCTCGGGGCTGACGTCCTTGAGCAGGAAGCCGCTGGCCCCGGCGGTCAGCGCGGCGTAGACGTAGTGGTCGAGGTCGAACGTGGTCAGGATGATCACCTTCGGGTCGTCCGCCGCCCCGGTCAGCACGCGCCGGGTCGCCTCGAGGCCGTCCAGCTCGGGCATCCGCACGTCCATCAGCACCACGTCCGGCCGGGTGCGGCGGACCGCCTCGACGGCCTCGGCACCGGTCGCGGCCTCGGCGACCACGTCGATGCCGTCGGCGGCGAGGATCATCCGGAAGCCGGTGCGCACCAGCGCCTGGTCGTCGGCGACCACCACGCGCGGGCCGGTCACGGGGCCTCCAGGGGGATCAGCGCCGTGACGCGGTAACCCCCGGCGGGGCGCGGCCCGGCGCGCAGGGTCCCACCGTAGACGGCCAGGCGCTCGCGCAGGCCGAGCAGACCGAGCCCGTTGCCGGAGGTGGACCCGTCCGGCTCGCCACCGGTGTCGGTGACCTCCACGCGCAGCCGGTCCGCGCCGTAGTCGACGGTCACCTCGGTGCTCGCGCCTGCCGCGTGCTTCACCGCGTTGGTCAGCGCCTCCTGCACCACCCGGTAGGCGGCCAGCCCGACCCCGGAGGGCACCGGGCGCCGCCTGCCGCGCACGGTCAGCTCGACCGGCACCCCGGTGTCGCGCACCCGGCCGACCAGGGCGTCGAGCTGGTCCAGGTCCGGCTGCGGGGCCAGCTCCGCGGCGGTGTCCGGCGCGAGCAGGCCCATGACGTGCCGCAACTCGGCCATCGCCGCCCGGCCGCCCGCCTCGACCGCCAGCAGCGCCTCGCGGGCCTGCTCGGGGGCGGTGTCCATGACCTTGCGGGCGGCCCCGGCCTGGATGACCATCACGCTGACGTTGTGCGTCACCACGTCGTGCAGCTCGCGGGCGATGCGGGCGCGCTCGCGCTCGGCCGCGCGGCGCACCGCCTCGGCCTGCTCGCGCTCCAGCGCCGTGAGCTGCCGCAGGCTCTCGTCCGTGCGCAGCTTCCACGTGCGCAGGCCGTTGGCGGCTACCACGATCGGCACCAGGACCAGCATCGTCACGTACTTGGTCGGCACGGTCGGCAGCGTCGTGTTCCCGGCCAGGCCGACCGCGGCGACCGCGCCCACCACGCTGGCCAGCGCCCATCCCCGGTGTGGGCTGTAGGCGGCGGCGCTGTAGGCGGCGATGACGCAGGCGTAGAAGGTGAGCCTGGCCCCCTCCGGGGGCGTCAGCAGGGTCGCGGCCAGCACGACCCACAGCACCGCCAGCGGGTAGCGGCGACGCAGCGCCAGTGGCACCGATGCGGCGACGGCCAGGAAGACGCCGAACGCCACCACTTCCTGAGTGGGCGTGGCCATGACCGGCAGGCCGCCGACGACCGAGGGAACGAGGTCGTCGGCGCGGTCGAGGGCGTAGTCGACCGTGCCGACGCACACGATCAGCGCCAGCGCCGCGTCGAAGGCGTAGCCGCGCCAGGTCGGTCGCGGTATCGGCCCCGGTGGGCCCAGCAGCAGCCCGGCCCAGTGCCGCAGTCGTTCCACCGGCTCATTCTGGTCGACCGCCGCGCCCGCGCGGCATCCTCCGAGATGATCATCCGCGTACACCGGACGCCTACGCCCCCAGGATGACGCGCCGGCAAGTACTACCCGGCGTGGTCCTGGGGGCCGGTAACTACTACCCGCCCACGGCGTCACCCCGGGCGGGTAGTAGTTATGCGCTCGGTGGGAGCCCTCGGGTAGTACTTGCAGGTGCGGGGATGGAGGCGGCCCAGCTCGCCAGCAGGCGCAGGCGCTCCTCGCTCGGCGAGCCCACCGGGGCGGCGTAGGTGTTGATCGTGATGTCCGGGTCGTCCGCGAGCACCAGCGTCTCGTAGTTCAGGTCCAGGTCCCCGACGACCGGGTGCCGCATCCGCTTGACCCCGTGGGTCTTCTCCAGCACCGAGTGCTGCGCCCACAGCTTCCGGAACACCTCGTCCTTCACCGACAGCTCCTCCACCAGCGCGGTCAGGCGCTCGTCCTCGGGGTGCCGCCCGGCGTCCAACCGCAGGAACGCGACGGTCTCCGCGGCGATCCGGTGCCAGTCGCGGTAGAAGGTGCGCGCCGCGGGGTTCAGGAACGTGTAGCAGACCGCGTTGTGCATGGACCGGGGCAACTCCTCGAAGCTGTAGAGGGCGCCCGCCAACCTGTTCCACGCCAGCACGTCCGTGCGGCGCCCCATGACGAACACGGGCATGTCGCCCATCATCTCCAGCATCCGCCGCATCCCCGGCCGCAGGCGCTGCGGGGCCGGGCGCTTGCGGGGCGCGGGGCGGACCAGGTTGCGCAGGTGCAGCCGCTCGGTCCCGTCCAGGCGCAGCACGCGCGCCACGGCGTCGAGGACCGCGTCCGACACGGCGGGCGTGCGCCCCTGCTCCAAGCGCATGTAGTAGTCGACGCTCACGCCCGCCAGCAGGGCCAGCTCCTCCCGCCGCAGCCCCGGCACGCGCCGCCTGCCGCCGCCGGGCAGGCCCACGTCCTCCGGGCTGATGCGAGCTCGGCGGGAGCGCAGGAATTCCCCCAGTTCGTGGCTCACGCAGCCAGTATGGCCCGGTCGCGAGCGCCGAACCTAGCCCTGCCGGACCTAGGGAAAAGCGGAGCCAACGGACCTCCGCGCCACCCGCCCCAAGGTTGGGCCATGACCACTCACGACCTCAGCAACCGCACCGCCGTCGTCACCGGAGCCGCCAGCGGCATCGGCGCGGCCACCGCCGTCGCGCTGGCCCGCTCCGGCGCGAAGGTGGTCCTGCTGGCCCGCCGCGCCGACCGGCTCGCCGAGCTGGCCGCCGGGATCACCGCCGAGGGCGGGCAGGCGCTCCCCTTCGCCGCCGACGTGACCCGCGACTTCGACACCGCGCCGATCCGCGACGCCTTCGGGCGGGTGGACATGGTGGTGAACGCGGCGGGCGTCATGCTCGTCAACCCCTTCACCGACAGCCGCACCGACGAGTGGGCGCGGATGCTGGACACGAACCTCGCGGGCCTGCTGCGGGTGACCGACACCTTCCGGCCCGACCTCGTCGAAGCCGCCCAGGAAGGCCCGGCCGACCTGGTGAACGTCTCCTCCATCGGCGCCCACCTGACCCTCCCGACCTTCGCCGTCTACTCCGCCACGAAGGCCGCCGTGACCCACCTGTCCGCCAACCTGCGCACCGAACTGGGGCCGCTGGGCGTGCGGGTGACCAACGTCGAGCCCGGTGTGGTCGACACCGAGCTGTCCCAGCACATCGACAACCCGGAACTCGTGGCGCAGCTGCCCGCGGTGTTCGCCGGGGTCCAGCCGCTGTCCGCCGAGGAGGTGGCCGATGCCATCGGGTACATCACCAGCCTGCCGCGCAACGTCAACCTGCCGCAGGTCGTCATCCAGCCGACCAGCCAGTTCTGACCGGCCAGGTCCGACCGGCCAGGTCCGACCGGCCAGGTCCGACCGGCCAGGTCCGACCGGCCAGGTCCGACCGGCCAGGTCCGACCGGCCAGGTCCGACCGGCCAGGTCCGACCGGCCAGGTCCGACCGGCCAGGTCCGACCGGCCAGGTCCGACCGGCCAGGTCCGACCGGCCAGGTCCGACCGGCTGAGCTCAGCCCGCCACGCGGCGGCTGAGCAGGCAGAACTCGTTGCCCTCCGGGTCGGCCAGCACGTGCCAGCTCACCTCGCCCTGGCCGATGTCGACCCGGCGGGCGCCCAGCGCCTCCAGGCGCTCCAGCTCGGCGGCCTGGTCGCGGTCGGTGGGGCTGACGTCGACGTGCAGCCGCAGCTTCCGCACCTTCGGCTCGTCGACGGGCTGGAACAGCAGCGTCGGGTGCTGGTCGGGCAGACCTATCTCCACCGAGCCGTCGTCGTCGCGGCCGAGCACCCGCCAGCCCAGCACTTCGCACCAGAAACCGGCGAGCGCTTCGGGATCGGTGCAGTCCAGGACGAGTTCCGTGATGCGGCAAGCCACGGCGTGTGAGGCTACTCGCACCGGGTGCACATCGCGGCCCGCCGGTGTCACGCTGGTCGGGTAACCGTGCAACGAGACCCGGAGACCCGCGACGGCGCGGGCTTCGAGGGAGGACGGTCGGCGATGACCTCAGCGGCTGAGGTGGCGGCGCCCTACGGCAGCGGGGCGGGCAACCAGGCCCCCGCCAAGCGGGTCCGCATCCACCACCTGCAGGAGCTCAAGGAGCGCGGCGAGCCGTGGCCCATGCTCACCGCCTACGACATGTACACCGCCGAGCTGTTCGACGAGGCGGGCATCCCCGTCCTGCTCGTCGGCGACTCCGCGTCGAACAACGTCTACGGGTACGACACGTCCCTGCCGGTGACCGTCGACGAGCTGATCCCCCTGGTCCGCGGCGTGACCCGCTCGGTGAAGCGGGCGCTGGTCGTGGCCGACCTGCCCTTCGGCTCCTACCAGGTGTCGGTCGAGCAGGCCGTGGCGACCGCCGTGCGGTTCATGAAGGAGGGCCGCGCCCACGCGGTCAAGCTCGAAGGCGGACGCCACTTCGCGCCGCACATCGAGGCCATCGTCAACGCGGGCATCCCGGTCATGGCCCACATCGGGTTCACCCCGCAGAGCGAGCACCAGCTCGGCGGCTACCGGGTGCAGGGCCGCAACGACAAGTTCGAAGCCGTGGTCGCCGACGCGCTCGCCGTCGAGGCGGCCGGGGCGTTCGCCGTCGTGCTGGAGATGGTCACCTCCGAGGTGGCCAAGCAGATCACCCACGAGCTGCGCATCCCGACGGTGGGCATCGGGGCCGGGCCGGACACCGACGCGCAGGTGCTGGTCTGGCAGGACATGCTCGGGCTGCGGCGCGGCCGGGCACCCCGGTTCGTCAAGCGGTACGCCGACCTGGCCGGGGTGATGACCTCCGCGGTCCAGCAGTTCGCCGCCGAGGTCCGGGGCCACCAGTTCCCCGGTCCGGAGCACGCCTTCCACTGATCGCGGTCGGGGCGGGGTCGGGCAGAGTAGGGGGCATGTACCCCGAGATCGAACCCCACGAGCAGGGCCTGCTCGACGTCGGCGACGGGCACCGCGTGTACTGGGAGGTCAGCGGCAACCCGGAGGGCAAGCCGGTGGTGTTCCTCCACGGAGGACCCGGCGGCGGCAGCACGCCCGGCCACCGCAGGCTGTTCGACCCCGCCGCCTACCGGATCGTGCTGCTGGACCAGCGCGGGTGCGGCCGGAGCACCCCGCTGGCCAGCGAGCCCGGCGCGGACCTGTCCGCGAACACCACCTGGCACCTGGTCGCCGACCTGGAGCTGCTGCGCGAGCACCTGGGCATCCAGCGGTGGCAGGTGTTCGGCGGGTCGTGGGGCAGCACGCTCGCGCTGGCCTACGCCGAGACCCACCCCGAGCGGGTCACCGAGCTGGTGCTGCGCGGCGTCTTCACGCTGCGCAAGAAGGAACTCGACTGGTACTACGGCGGCGGCGCCGGGTTCCTGTTCCCCGAGCTGTGGGAGAAGGTCGTCGCGCACGCGCCCGACGGGGACGTGATCGGCACGTACTCGCGGCTGCTCAACGACCCCGACCCGGCCGTGCACGAACCGGCCGCGGTGGCGTGGAGCGTGTGGGAGGGCTCGACGGTCACGCTGCTGGAGCGGCCCGATCTCGTCGCCCACTTCGCCGAACCCCAGTACGCCCTGGCGTTCGCCCGGATCGAGAACCACTACTTCGTCCACAAGGGCTGGTTCGAGGAGGGGCAGCTGATCCGCGACGCGGGCAAGCTCGCGGGCATCCCCGGCGTGATCGTGCAGGGGCGCTACGACGTGGCCACGCCCCCGGTGACCGCGTGGGAGCTGCACCAGGCGTGGCCCGGCTCGGAGCTGGTCATGGTGCCCGGCGCGGGCCACGCCTACGACGAGCCCGGCATCCTCGAAGCGCTCATCGCAGCGACCGATCGATTTCGCTGAGCAGCGCGGCCCTGGCCGCCACCAGTGACGGGCCGTACCAGGTGAGGTGGCGCCCGGAGACGTGCACCGGTGTCATGCCGGGGAACGACTCCGGGCCGTCCTCGGGCGTGAACCGGTACGGCTCGTCGGGCAGCACCACCAGGTCCGCCCCGCAGGACCGCAGCTCGGCCAGCGGCGGGCGCGGGTAGCGCTCGGGGTGGTCGGCGTAGGCGTTGGCCACCCCCAGCCGCAGCAGCACGTCACCGGCGAAGGTGTCCCGGCCGACCACCACCCACGGCCTGCGCCACACCGGCACCACCGCCGTGGCCCGCACCGGTTCGCGCTGCCGCCACAGGGTTTCCGCCTCGACCAGCCACCCCGGCTCCACGTCCCAGGCGGTGGCCAGCAGGCGGCGCAGCGACCCCAGCGCGGCCAGGACGGTCGCGGGCGCGACCGTCACCCACACCGCGATCCCGTTGGCGCGCAGCCGCTGCACGTCCTCTGGCCGGTTCTCCTCGCTGTTGGCCAGCACCAGGTCCGGAGCCAGCGCCAGCACCCGGTCCACGTCGGGGTACTTCGACCCGCCCACCCGCGCCACGTCCAGCTCCGGCGGGTGGGTGCAGTAGTCGGTCGCGCCGACCAGCACCGCCGGGTCGACGGCGTCGGTGAGCACGGCCTCGGTGAGCGAGGGCACCAGGCTGACCACGCGGCGCGGCGGGCCGGGCAGCGGGACCGGCTCGCCCAGGTCGTCGACGGGGATCACGGGGTCAGGGCAGGTCGGTGATCCGCAGGCCCGCGTGGGCCTTGTAGCGGCGGTTGATGGCGATCAGGTTGGCGGTGAACGCCTCCACCTGGTGGGCGTTGCGCAGCCTGCCGCCGTAGACGCCGCGGAAGCCGGGCACGGTGTCGGCCAGCGCCCGCACCAGGTCGGTGGCCTCGCGGTCGTCGCCCAGCACCAGCACATCGGAGTCCAGCTCGGTGACCGACAGGTCGGCCAGCTTGACCGCGGAGACGTGGTGGAACGCCGCGACCACGCGCGAGTCCGGCAGCAGCGCGGCGGCCTGCTGGGCGGCGCTGCCCTCCTCCACCGGCAGCGCGAACGGCCCCTGCTTGTCGAAGCCCAGCGGGTTGACGCAGTCGATCACGACCTTGCCCGCCAGCGGCTCCCGTAGCGACCGCAGCAGCTCGGCGTGGCCCTCCCAGGGCACCGCCACCAGCACCACGTCGGCCCGCTCGGCGCAGGCGGCGTTGTCCGCGCCGCTGACGTGGTCCACGCCCGCCGCGTCGCGGACCTCCGCGGCGGCGGCCTCCGCGCGCTCGGCCCCGCGCGAGCCGATGACCACGGTCAGCCCGGCCTTCGCCCAGCGCAGCGCCAGGCCCCTGCCCTGCGCCCCGGTTCCGCCCAGGACGCCGATGGTGAGTTCCCCGATCTCCGTCACCGGGCCATCACATCACACGCGCTCGAAGACGACCTTCCGGCGCTCGGGGTCGGCCTCCACCAGGCGAACCGCGATCCGCTCGCCCTCGGGCAGGTTCTCGCCGGTGCAGCGGCCCATCACCGGTGGCTGCGGGGTGAACACGTCCGCGCCGTTCGCGTCGGCGCGCAGCACCACCGCCTCGAACCGGTGGCCCACCCGGTCGGCCAGCACCCACGCCTCCACCTGGTCCAGGCACGCCCGCTCCACCTTGGCCGCCAGCGCGTCCGACCCGCCCATCAGCCCCGGCAGCCGCGGCAGCGCGGCGCGCAGCCAGTCCGGCACCTCGCGGCCCGCCGTCACCGCCAGGCACACCTCGGCGGCGAACCGGTCCACCAGCCGCCGCAGCGGCGCGGTGACGTGGGTGTAGGGGGCGGCGACGCCTGCGTGCGTGGTGACCGCCGGGATCTCGCCGTCGAACGCGGTGTAGCCCGCGCCGCGCAGCAGCTTGGTGGCGTCGACGAACAGCGCCAGCGACTCGGGCCTGCTCGGGTCCAGCCCGGCCAGCAGCCGCGACGGCGTCACCTCGGCGGGCCAGGGCACGCCCAGCGCGTGCGCGGAGCGGCGCAGCGCGGACACCGCCTCCCCGTCCGCGTCCGGCAGCGTGCGCAGCACGCCGACCCGCGCCTCCAGCATGATCTTCGCCGCGGACATGCCGGTCAGCAGCGAGATCTCGGCGTTCCAGGAGTCCACCGCGGCCCTGGGGCGCACGGCCAGCTTCCAGTCGCCGTCGCCGTTGGGCACGATCTCCTGCTCGGGCAGCTGCAGCTCGACCGCGCCCCGGTCGACCGCGCGCTCGCGGCGCAGCGCGCCGAACTCCGGCAGCGCCGCCACCGACGGGTGCGCGGCGCCCCCGTCGAACGCCGCCTGCACGCCCTCGTACTCGAACTGCGCGGTGGAGCGGACCACCGCCCGCCGCACCCGCACGTCGACCGGCTCGCCGTCCGCGTCGCACTCGAAGGTCCACAGCACCGCGGGCCGGATCTGCCCCGGCAGCAGGCTCGCCGCGCCCTCGGACAGCTCGGTCGGGTGCAGCGGCACGTTGCCGTCGGGCAGGTACAGCGTCTGGCCGCGCCTGCGCACCTCGGCGTCCAGCGCGCCGTCCGGCGGCACGAACGCGCCCAGGTCGGCGATGGCGTAGTGCACCCGGAAACCGCGTCCGGCGCGCTGGACCAGCAGCGCCTGGTCGAGGTCCTTGGCGCCGGGCGGGTCGATGGTCACCAGCGGGAGGTCGGTCGCGTCCTCGCGGTCCGCGCCGTCGAACCCGGCGGAGACCGCGCGCCGCGCTTCGGCCAGCGCGTCGGCCGGGAACTCCTCGGGCAGCGCGAACTCGCGCCGGATGCCGGTGAAGTCCAGGTCGGCGCGGCCGGTGCGGATCACCACGGAGGCCACGCGTGCACCTTAACGCGCGTTCCACTCCTCGTCGGCCTCGTCGGCGGCCTTCGTGCGCTCGCGGGCGATCTCCAGCGCCCGCGCGGCGGTGGCCCGGTCGGGGTAGGGGCCCATCCGGTCCATCGCCCGGCAGCCGAGGCCGTGCTCGGGCTCGCGGTGGGTCAGGCAGTAGTACCAGGCGTCCGGGTCGACCATGCCGTCAAGGTTGGCACGCCGCGTGTCCGCTGTCATGCCAGGAGCGTCTGCAAGTACTACCCGACGGGGGTCGGGTAGTACTTGCAGACGCCGGTCACCACTTCCACTTCTTGCGCGGGGCCTGGACCGGGACCTGGGGCGGGGCCTGGGGCGGCACGGGCAGCGGGCCCGAGGGCGGGCCCTGGTACGGGCCTGGGTGGGGACCGGGGTGGGAGCCTGGGTGCGGGCCGGGCTGGGGGTGCCCCTGCGGCGGGAAGCCGCGCGGCGGGGTGTTCTGGGTGGCGTTGGCGAACTCGGCCGGGATCGGGTCCAGGCAGGACACCAGCACCACGCGGTTCTCCGGGTCCTCGATGCGCTTGCCGTAGCGGTCGCGGTAGACCAGCTCGCCGTCCGAGTCGATCTCCGCGATCGCGCCGACCTCGGCCAACTGGTCCTCGTCCAGGTCCACCAGCCGCTCCCGGCGGGAGGGCACCACCCGGTACACCGGCCACCTCAGGTGCGCGTAGGACCGGTGGAACTCGGCCAGCAGGTGCGCCATCTGCTGCTGCCACGGCAGCGGCATGGCCTCCACCAGCGACCGGGGCAGCACCGCGTAGTGCTGGTCCACCCCCGGTGGCTGGGAGCTGAGGTAGTCCCTGGTCGGCGTGGTGGAGGCGGGCGGTCCCGCGGGGCGCTGGATGGGGTCGGGGGTGAACATCAGTGCCTCCCTCGCACGACTTACACGCCCGGCCGGACGGCCAGCGGCATCAGCTCGTGGTAGTCCCAGTTGATCTTGCTGATCTTCACCACGTCACCGGTCTGGGGGGCGTGGATGTACTCGTCGTTGCCCAGGTACATGGCCACGTGGTGCACGCTCACCGGGTTGGCCGGGTTGGTGGCCCAGAAGATCAGGTCGCCCGCCTTGGCCTCGCGCACCGGCAGGTGCGCCCCGCCGGACATGTACTGGTCGTTGGCCACGCGCGGGATCTTCACGCCCACGCTGGCGAACGCCTTGACCAGGATGCCCGAGCAGTCCCACTGGTCGGGCCCGTTGCCACCCCACTGGTACGGCTCGCCGAGCTGCTGCTTGGTGAACTCGATCGCCCCGGCCGCCACCGAGGACGCCAGCAGGAACTGCCCCGCCGCCTGGCCGCAGCCCGCCGGGTCGACCACGTCGCCCAGCTCGCCGATCAGGAAGGCCGCCATGGCCTCCCAGTTGTGGTACCGGTCCGGGAACGCCGAGCGCTCCACGGCCTGCGCCGAGTCGCCTGGCCTGCGCTCCTGCCAGTTCGGCACGGCCTCCAGCACGTCGTAGAACTTGTTGATGGCGTAGATCGGGTCCATGACCTGCTCGGGCGTGCCCCAGCCCATCGACGGCCGCATCTGGAAGATGCCCAGCGAGTCGCGGTCGCCGTAGTCCAGGCTGCGCAGCCCGGACTCGGTCATGCCCGCCTGGATGGCGATCTGCCAGGCCAGCGGCGGCAGCTTGCGCTCCTGCCCGATGGAGATGATCTTGGCGACGGTGCCGCGCTGCTCCTCGTTCAGCCTGCTCGCGTCGTGCCTGCCCTTCTCCGCGCCACCGCCCTCCCACGGGCCGATGGCCGCGTTGCAGCCGACGTTGCGGATGCCGAACGCGCCCCCGCCCTCGGTGGGCGTGGTGCCGCTGATCACCGTGGACACGCCGTTGGTGACGGCGACCGCGACCACGGCCACCACCGCGGTGACCACCAAACCGACCTTCAGCATCCTCAGCCCACCCTGCTGTACTTGTGCACGCGCCAGCCCTCGGGCAGCTTCACCACGGTCAGCACGAGCTTGCCGGTCTCCAGCGCCGCTTCGAAATCAGCCGAATCGGTGGTCGCCCCCGTCCGGGTGATGGGGCCCTTGATCTCGTTCGGCACGTTGGCCGGGTCGACCGACTGCAAGGTGGGCAGCAGCTCCTTCGACGTCCACGGCTCCAGCCCCTTGAGCCACTGCTCGTTGCTGGTGCCCGGCGGGTGGTCGACCCAGGCGTCCACCCAGTTCTCCGCGGTCAGCTGCACGTCGCCGGGCAGCTGGACGGCGGAGGAGGGCGGCGGGGTCGTGGGGCTGGGCGCCTTGGTGGGCAGCGGGCTGGAGGTGACCGAGGGCAGCACGCCGATCTGGTTGCCCGACGGCGGGGGCGCGGCCGGGGTCGAGCCGCCCGCCGGTGGTGTCGCGGACTTCGAGCCCACGGTGTTGGGCAGCACCACGCTGAGCGTGGCCACCAGCGCGGCGAAGCCCACGATGGTGGCGACGAGGTGGTTGGGTGAGCGCAGCGGCCAGCCCCACAGCCTGCGGTAGACCGCGGCCCGGCCCCGGTTGGTCCTGATCGGCATCAGCTGTCCCTGACTTCCAGCCCGCGCGACGGCCGGTAGATCACGTGCACCTGCCGCCCGGCCACCACTTCCGTCTCAGCCCGCCGCGGTCCCGGCACCACCGGGCTGTCCGCGGCCCTGGCGAAGGCGCCGGTCACCCGCGAGGGCACCAGCACCGCGTCGTCGACCCGGTCCCAGCCGCGGTCGGCCACCGGCGGGGCGTCCACCAGCCTGGACCCGCCCGCGACGGGCAGCGCCTGCGTCGGGCCGCCGTAGCCGCCCGCGGGCAGCGCCGCCACACCCGCGCCGCCCGACGCGGCGGGCAGCTCGCCCGAGGCGGGCCGCCGGTCCAGCCGCTGCGCGGTGGCCACCACCGGGTTGGCCGCCTCCGGCCGCACCCGCCGCCGGTCCCGCTGCGGCACCTCGACCTCGTCCGGGTCGCTGTCGCGCACCGTCTCCCAGAACTCGTCCTGCGGCGACGGGCCGGGCTTGCGCTTGCGCAGGCGGGAGAGCAGGCCGCCGCTCATCGGCAGCGCGTTGCTGGCCGAGCCGACCGACATCTCCACCATCTGCCACATCCGCCGCATCGGCTTGCCGATCACGAAGCAGACCAGCGTGAGCATCAGCGCCAGCAGCGTCCTGGTCAGCAGCGACAGCCCGCCGGCGTTGAAGATCGCCTGCAGCATCAGCGCGTGCGTGCCCGCCAGCACGGCCAGCACCAGCACGTTGAACACCGTCGCCGCCGCCGCCCGGCCCACCTTGCGCAGCAGGTCGTGGTGGATCAGCGCGACCAGGCCGATCAGCGGCCCGGCCAGGGTGAGGATGCGCAGCAGCAGCTGCGCCAGCAGCACCGCGGCCTTGGCGAACAGCTGGAACAGCGAGAACGCCACCGCCTGCAGCAGCGACAGGAAACCCGCGCCGGTGCGCCCGCCGTCGGCCCCGGTGAAGTAGCCCTTCACCGGCCCCAGCTGGCTGCCGATGGCCTTGTACTCGTTCCTCTTGGCCTCCAAGGCGGCCTGGTCGCCGTCCTTGTGCTCGGCCAGCTCCTGCGTCGTCCACGCCTGCGTGCCCAGCAGCCGGGGGCCGAACTCCTTGGCCTGCGGCGCTTCCGGCGAGCCGAACTCGCCGCGCAGCCAGCTCTGGTAGACCACCGCGTCGTGCAGCCGGGACGGCAGCACGTGCAGCGTGCCCTGCTCCTCCGGGGCCTCGATGAACCCGGCCTGGATCTCCGAGGTCTTGGTCACCAGCGTGCTGTCGAGCAGGTTGTAGAACTGCGGCAGCGCCAGCGTCGAGGTCGCCAGCCACATCGCGGCCAGCGCCCACAGCCCCCGCTTGCTGATCGAGGCCAGGTCGCCCTGCCAGATCTGGCGGAACATCAGCACCGCCAGGATCAGCGCCACCAGGCCGAACCAGCGCAGGTAGACGTTGTCGTAGACCTTCTGCACGCCGCTCTTCACCGCGTCGTCCAGCGGCACCAGCAGGCCCCGGCCCATCACCGTGTAGTGCAGCGCGTTGGTCGCGCCCACGATGTTCTTGCCGATGTTGAACAGCTCGTTGCCCATCCAGGTGTCGATCACCGCGGCGGTGTCCGGCAGCTGCAGGCAGCTCTCCTGGTAGACGTGCCACACCATGCCCGCGTACCCGTAGGTAAGGTACGGGGTGTCCTTCAGGCCGTTGCCGATCGGCGGGTCCAGCGCGCCGACCATGCCCGAGCCGGGGCGCTCCGGGTTCGGGGCCTCGCCGCAGGCCGCCGCCTGCGCCGCCGGGGCGCCGATGACCACCTGCAAGCCGAGGACGGCGGCCACCAGCAGCACGGCGCGCGCGCGGGGGCGGGGACCGCGCTTGAAACGCCGCCGCGCGTAGAGCGCGACGGCGACCAGCGCCACCAGCGACAGCAGCGTCATGCCCGTCCTTCCCGGCCGGTGCGGCGGTTTCCTCCCTCGCCGTGCGCGGAGTCGACCAGCTCGTCGACCAGCCCGACCTCCAGGTCCGCGGCCAGCTCGTCGTCGTAGTCGTCCGGGTAGCCGTCCGACGAGGCGGCGGCGGGCGAGCTGTCCTCGGTCCGGGCGAACGGGTCCTGCCTCGGCGCGGAGACCTCCACCTCGGCGGGCAGCCTGGTGTCGCGCAGCGCGTCCGGCGTGGTGTCCAGCGCGTTGCGCAGGTGCTCCAGGTGCGGACCGGAGAAGTCGATCCGGATGCGCTCCACGCCGCCCGCGCCGTCGGCGAAGATGAACTGCCGGGGCGCGCGGTCGCGCTCGGTGGCGTTGCGCGCGCCGCCGGGGCGGCGGCCCAGGCTGGCCACCACCTGCTCGTAGCCCGCCCCCACCGGCACCTTCAGCAGCCGCAGCGCGTCGGCCTGCGCCTGGTCGTCGTCCAAGCGGCCGACGAACACCGAGTCCAGCAGCGCCACGAAGCCCTGGATCTTGAGGAAGTCCGCGGGGATCTGCGAGGACAGCAGCACGCGGACGTTCCACTTGCGGGAGTCGCGGGCGAACCGGTTCATCAGCACCCGGCCGGTGGGCACCTCGGACAGGAAGAACGCCTCGTCGATCCAGACGCCCTTGCGCAGGTCCTTGGGCCGCTCGTAGATGGAGCGCTGGGTCAGCCACGCGGCCAGGTTCAGCATCTCCACGCCGAGCGCTTCCGCGTCGGTCCAGTGCTCGCGGCCCACCCCGTCCTTGGGCAGGTTCAACCCGGCCATGGTCAGCACGGTGAGCCGGTCGTCGCGCTGCTCGCGGTAGGGGTCGGCGTCCTGCTCGGGGATCAGCAGCGACATGCGCTCGCGCATCTCGTCGAGGAAGTCCGCGACCACCACCGCGTGCTCGTGGTGCTCGCTGGCGTCCCGGCGCAGCGCCTCGAACACCTGGCCGGGGTGGGCGTCGGGACGGCCGCCGACCGTGCGCACCGCGCGCAGCAGCACGATCCGGGTCTGCGGCAGCCTGGCCACCTCGTACGGCAGCAGGCCGGTCAGCGCGTCCAGCACCAGGCGGCGCCGGGTGGCCGCGGCCAGCGCGCGCTCGCGCCGCCACGCCCGCTCCGGGTCGTCCTCGTCCAGGAAGTGCTCCAGCAGCGGCTCGGCCACCACCCGGTAGGGGTTGAGGATGCCGGGCTGGGCGTTGAGCAGGTTGATCAGCCGGGCGTGCGGGCGCAGCTCGGGCAGCTCGCACAGCGCCGCCAGCGGGCCGGAGGGGTCCAGCAGCGTCCAGTGCGCGCCCGCCCGCAGCGTCTTGTAGACGATGCCGCCGCCCAGGAACGACTTGCCCGCGCCCAGACCGGCGACCATCGCGGTCAGGCCCGAGGCGTCGCGCAGCTCCTGCGCCATCCACGGGTCCCAGGCCACCGGGCGGCGGGTCGCGGTGCAGGTCTCGCCGAGCAGGATGCCGCGCCGGTCGCCGACCTCGGCGGTGGCCGTGGGCACCGCGCTGGCCGCCCACAGCACCGAACCGCGGCGCAGGTAGGCCGAGGACGACAGCGGCTCGCCGGGGATGAACTCCCGCGCCAGCGCGTACTGCGCCTCCGGGTGCTCGATGGCCACCTTGGGCTTGTAGAGGTCCAGTAGCGCCTGCGCCAGCCGCAGCGCCTCGCGCTCGGTCGGCCCGGACACCGCCAGCCGCCACCAGCTGCGCACGCGGGTGCCCAGCGAGGTGAAGCCGGAGGTCATCTCGTCGTCGATCTCCAGCACCCGGCTCGCCTGCCGGGCCAGCGACTGCGGCGGCTCCAGCTCGTGCTCGTCGGTGTAGTGCCGGACCTGCGAGCGGACCTTGTTCATCTGCCGCTGCAGCTCGCCCGCGACCTCCTCCGGCCTGCGCACGTAGATCCGCGCCGACCACTCCACCGCGGCGGGCAGCCGGTCCGAGCGCTGCACCCACGGGTCGTCGACCTCGGGGATCTGCAGGCCGTGCATCAGGCCCACGGTGAGCACCGCCACGTGGCGCTTCATCCCGGCGTTGGAGCCGGTGCGCCCGCGCACGGTGACCGTCGGCGAGTACGGCTCCTGGTGGAAGTCCGCCGCGTCGGTGAAGCTGGCCAGGTCCTCCGGCTCCCAGGGGGCGCCGGGCACGGCGGGCAGGTTGCGCGGCGCGGGCAGGCCCAGCGAGCACGACCGGTGCATCAGCCAGGACATCTCCTCGGCGGTGGCCGGGCGGCCCTCCAGGCCCGCCGAGCCGATCACCTGGTCCAGGTGGTCGACCTCGGACTCGATGGCCACCAGCTCGGCGTCCACCGCGTCCGGGAAGACCTTGCGCAGCACCGGGGCCGCGCGCTCGACCGCGCGGTCCATCATGTTGCGGGTCTGCACCTGGACGCCGAGGTAGACCTCCTTCTCCGCCATCGAGCGGCCCATCAGCTGCTGCTGCTCGCCGACCATGTAGTCGTCGAAGCTGAGCGTGCCGGGGGTGTCCGGGAGCCGCCGCACCGCGTTGTGCACGTGCGCCTCGGCCCACATCCTGATCGGGTACGGGCGCGTGGTCACCCGCAGGTGCATCCAGCGGCCCTGCAGCTCGGCGTACTGGCCCGCGATGGCCGCGATCAGGTCCTGGCGCTGCGAGTCCGACCGGAACGACCAGCGCTGCGGCGCCAGCTTGTACCAGGCGTAGACCTCCTGGCCGGTGCGCAGCAGGTGGCCGTCGATGCTGCGCGCGGCGATCGACGGCGTGTAGCTGGGCACGGCCTGCTCGCCCGGCAAGCGCCTGCCGCGCTTGCTGTAGACCTTGCGGTCCTGCCCCGCGGCAGCAGCGTGCTGGGCGACGTGCTGGGCCGCGGAGCGTCGGTCACGGTCTCGCCGGCGTCCGAACACCGCGAACCTCCTTCTTACGGCGGTCTGGCTGCCTGCGCTGGGATCGGGCGCTCGCGGCAGCGCGCTGCACACCCCTTGGACGTTTGCGAGGCCGCTGCTGGTTGACCCGGATTCGCGCGGCGCTGGCCGCGCCCCCGGCGCCGGAGGTCCGCTCGCGGGGCGCGGTCAGCTCCCGGACCCACATGGTCAGCACCGCGGACAGCGGCCGCTCGTGGCTGATCCGGGAGGTGATGAACCTGGTCAGGATGATCGTGCCGACGAACGCCCAGGCCGTGCTGAAGAAGCCGAACCCGACGCCCACCTGCCGCTCGACCGTCATGATCAGCAGGAACACCGCGATGCCGACGCCCCACGCGACGTAGCGGGCACGCCACGGGAAAGTCGCCTTGGGCGGGCCGAGCCAGACGGCGTCGACCCGGTAGACCTCGTCGTCAGTGCGTACCCGCAAGGGTCACCCGCCGGTGAACAGGCCGGCGATCCACTGGCCGATGTTGGCGCCCGCGTTCGTGGTCACGGCCAGCCCGATGATCGCCAGCGCGATGATGACGCCGCCGAGGCGGCGCATGACCCCGGCGTTGTCCCCCTTGCCGCCGCCCAGCCACAGCAGCAGCACGGCCACGGTGAGCAGCAGCAGGGGCACCAGGTTGTCGAGGATCCACTGGCGCACGCCGCCTGTGCCGAAGGTTGGCCCTTGCTGCTGGGCGAGTGTTACCAGGGTCATGGCGGTCATCTCGTACTCCTGAGTACGCGGGACTTCGCCGGACGGGCCGAGGGGGGCACGCCCGGTTGGTGCGCTATCGAGTAGAACACGTCTTCGTCACGAGGTGTATCGCTCGCTGAGCGCTCGGTAGGTCAAGGCCCGTTCCCCTCGCACTGGATTACGTCTAATCTGACCACGGACATCATGGGGTGGGGGGAGCGGGTGGAGAACCGGGAGCACCGGATTCTCCCGTTTGCTGGGACAGTTCACCTGACTGCGAACACGCTGGTCACGCACCGTGTGCACGACCCCGGCCCCCTGTCCGCCCGCCAGCTCGACTGCCCCGTTCGACCGGATCACCGTTGGTCCGTTCGGGTCAAAACCCGACAGGGACGACTCCGAGGAGGCGCCCGCATGGCACACCCACCCGAAGCCACGCCCGAACCAGCCGCCGGAGTGAACGAGATCACCACGCCGGTTCCTGGTTCGGCCACTGATCAGGTTACCGGGAGCGAGCGGTCCACGGGGCGTCGGGTGCAGCGGACGGTCAACTTCGACCAGGAGGTGCTGGAGCGGGCCCGCGCCGCCGCGACCCACCTGGCGGCCTACGAACCGGCGGCCGGGGTGCGCAGCCTCGCCGACATCGTCAACCCCGCGGTGGCCGCCTACGTGGCCGAGCTGGAGCGGGAGTTCAACCGGGGCGAGGCGTTCCGCCCGGTGCACCGGATGCCGCCGGGACGGCCGGGCAAGCGGACGTGAGCCGGTGCCGTGAGCCGGTGCCGTGAGCCGGTGCCGTGAGCCGGTGCCGTGAGCCGGTGCCGTGAGCCGGTGCCGTGAGCCGGTGCCGTGAGCCGGTGCCGTGAGCCGGTCCGGAAAACCGCCCGTTCGGCGGTAACCCGTCGGAGTCGACCCTCTGGAGGCGGCCCGGGGGGCGGAGGAGTCGGCATGTAAGCCGGATTCTGTTCGCGGGCGCCTCTCGGCGGCCCCGCTCGACGGCCATCCATCTGGGCCTGCCGTCGCCGACAGGCTCGTGCGGCCTACCCGCAGGCATCGGACGGGCCGCCCTCGATCGCCTGCGCAGGTGCCTGAGCACCCTCTTGGCCTTGCTCCGGGTGGGGTTTGCCTAGCCGCTCCCGTCACCGGGAGCGCTGGTGGTCTCTTACACCACCGTTTCACCCTTGCCCCGGCTCGCGCCAAGGCGGTCTGTTCTCTGTGGCACTGTCCCGAGGGTCACCCCTGGTTGCCGTTAGCAACCACCCTGCCCTGTGGAGTCCGGACTTTCCTCGGCGGCGGACCGGGGGCCCGCCGACGCGGCCGTCCTGCCGACTCATCCGCCCGCACAGGATAGAGGACCCCGTCCCGGGTGCTGGAACCCGGCTCCCGCACCCTTGTCGCGGTGGTCGAGGACTGCTCTACTCCCGGCCATGGCAGGAACAGCGGGGCTGACCCGCCGCCGCCACGTGGACTACGGCCGAACCGCCGCCGCGATCTGTCGCCGCTGACGCTTTTTACCTCGTGATCCGAGCCTTCTCCCAGTGAGGTGTCAGCGACCATGTCGACCGTTCTGGTGATCTCCGGCAGTCCCTCCCCCGCCTCGCGCGCGGGCGTCCTCGTCTCCCACGTGGAAGACCTGCTCACCGAGGCGGGACACGGGGTGAAGACCCTGCACGTGCGGCAGCTGCCCACGCTGTCGCTGCTCACCGAGGACCTCCAGGACCCCGAGATCGCCGACGCGATCGGCGCGGTGCTGCGCGCCGAGGGCATCGTGGTGGCCAGCCCGGTCTACCGGGCGGCCTACAGCGGGCTGGTCAAGGCGCTGCTGGACCTGCTGCCCAAGAAGGCGTTGCGGGGCAGGGTGATCCTGCCCCTGGCCACCGGCGGCAGCCAGGGGTTCCTGGTGGCGATGGACTACGCGCTCAACCCGCTGCTGGCGGGCAAGGGCGCGGACACCGTGCTGCGCGGCGAGTTCGTGCTGGACCAGGACGTCGTCGGCGGCGACCTGACCCCCGGCGCGGCCGAGGCGGTGCGCGGGGCGGTGGACCGGTTCGCCACCGCGCTCGACCGCGCCCGGTTCCGCCGCCTGCGCCCCACCGGCTGACCCACCCCCGCGAGTCGAACGCTCAGGACCCCTGAGTTCGTCGTTCGGGTTGGGTTATCCAGCAAGGGGTGCGCTCGCCGCGCGGCAGGTCGCCAAGGACGGCGCTCGCGGGCACCCCGCTGCGCGCTCTCCGCGCGCCCCCCTGGTGCGTCGGCAAGTACCACCCGACGGGGCTGGGGAGGCCGGTGGCTACTACCCGAGGCATGGAAGCGGGGCGCGCGAGCGCGGGCTGGGGCGCGGAAAGCGCGGGTCAGGGCGCGACAGTGCGGGTCGGGGTGCGCGAATGTTGAATTCGGGGGTTCTGAGCGTTCGACTCGCGGGGTGGGTGGGGGCTTGGAGGTCAAACGCAGTGGGAGGTGTCGTTGATCAGGCGGACGGAGGCGTGGCCGTCCGGGTAGAACTCCGCCACCGACAGCGACGCGAGGTCCAGGTGCAGTCGGAACAGCAAGGACGGCCCCACGTCCAGCGCCATCCGCAGCAGCGACTTGATCGGCGTGACGTGGCTGACCACCACGACGTCCGCGCCGCCGTAGCGGGCGATCAGCTCGGTGCGGACCCGCCGCACCCGGCTGTGCACCTGGTCGAAGGTCTCCCCGCCCGGCGGCGGCACGGACGGGTCACCCAGCCAGGTCCGGTGCACCTCCGGGTCGCGGGCGGCGGCCTCGGCGAAGGTCAGGCCCTCCCAGGCGCCGAAGTCGGTCTCGATCAGCCCGTCGTGCACCACCAGTTCCGCGCCGGTGGCGGCGGCGACCGCCTGGGCGGTGCTCCTCGCCCGGTCCAGCGGCGAGGTGACCACGGCGGCCAGCCCGTCGAGCTTGGCCAGCCTGCGCGCGGCGGCTTCGGCCTGCCGCCTGCCCACGTCGGTCAGCGGCGGGTTGCCGCGCCCGGAGTAGCGGCGGGCCACGGACAGCTCGGTCTGCCCGTGCCGCAGGAGGTGGAACCTGGTGGGCGTGCCGACCGCGCCGGTCCAGGACGCGGGCGGCGCGCTCTGGCTCGCGGGCTCGGCCTGCTGGGGCTCAGCCTGCTGGGGTTCGGCCTGCTGGGGTTCGGCGCGGGTGATCCCGGCCTGCTCGTCCATGGCCCGGTTCGCCAGCCGGTCGGCGTCCTTGTTGCGCTCGCGGGGGATCCACTCGTAGCCGACGCGGTCGAACCGCCGCGCCAGCTCCCGCGCCTCCAGGGCGAGCGGCTGCATCGCCGGGTGCTTGACCTTCCAGCGGCCCGACATCTGCTCGACCACGAGCTTGGAGTCCATCCGGACGGCCACCTCGCGCGCGCCCAGCTCGGCCGCCGCGCGCAGGCCCTCGATCAGGCCCCGGTACTCGGCCACGTTGTTGGTCGCGACGCCGACGCCGTCGAACCGCTCGGCCAGCACCTCGCCGGTGCCCGCGTCCCGGACGACCGCGCCGTAGCCCGCCGGGCCGGGGTTGCCGCGCGAGCCCCCGTCCGCCTCGACGACGACCTTCACAGCCCGGATTCCGCCGTTCGCACCATGATCGCGCCGCACTCCTCGCACTGCACGACCTCGTCCGCCGCGGCTTCCTTGACCTTGCCCAGGGCGCTGCGGTCCAGCTCGATCCGGCACGCGCCGCAGCGCCGGGACTGCAGCAGCGCCGCGCCGGTGCCCTTGTGCGCGCGCACCCGGTCGTAGAGCGCCAGCAGCGGCTCGGGGAACTGGGTGGTCATGAGCTTGCGGTCGGCGGTGCGCTTGGCCTCGGTGGACTCCAGGTCGGCCAGCGCGGCGTCGCGCCTGCGGGCGGCGTCGGACAGCGCCTCCTGCGCCTTGTCCAGCTCGACCCGCGCGTGCTGCACGTCGGCCTCGACCGCCTCGCGCCGCTCCATCAGCTCCAGCAGGTCGTCCTCCAGCGCGGACTGCCTGCGCACCAGCGTGGCCAGCTCGTGCTCCAGGTCGGTCAGCTGCTTGGCGGCGATCTTGCCCGACTGCAGCAGCTCGCGGTCGCGGGCCGCGCGGGCGCGCACCTGGTCGATCTCGGTCTCCTGCCGCTTGACGTCGCGGTCCAGGTCCCCGAGCGTGGTCTGCACGGTGGTCAGCGCGTCCTGCTTGGCGCGCACCAGCTTCTCCGCCTCGGCGATTTCCGCGATCTCGGGCAGCGTGCGGCGGCGGTGCGCGACGCGCGCCAGTTCGGTGTCGACCTGCGCCAGGTCGAGCAGCCTGCGCTGCACGGCGGGATCGGCTTTCACTTCAGCGGTCCTCCTGTTCGGCTCGTCGCGCCGACGGTCCACGGGTCGGTCCGGCGGGTGGAGACGAGGACTTCGACGGTACCGCCGAACGCGGTGCGCACGACGTCGGCCGCCTGCTCGCACCACGGCCACTCGCTGGCCCAGTGCGCCACGTCCACCAGCGCGGGTCCGCCCGAGGCCAGGTGCTCGCCCGCCGGGTGGTGCCGCAGGTCTGCGGTGACGTAGGCGTCCACGCCCGCCCTGGTGGCCGCGGACAGGTAGCTGTCGCCCGCGCCGCCGCACACCGCGACCCGGCGGATCGGCCGCTCGGGGTCGCCCGCGGCGCGCACGCCCCATGCGGTGGCGGGCAGCGCGTCGGCGACGCGCTGGGTGAACGCGCGCAGCGGTTCGGGCTCGGCCAGCTCCCCGATCCGCCCGATGCCGGTGTCGGCCGGGAGGTCGGCGATCTCGTTGAGGTTGAAGGCGACTTCCTCGTACGGGTGGGCGGCGCGCAGGGCGCGCACGACCTCGGCGCGCAGGGCGCGGTCGAGCACCAGCTCGACGCGGGTCTCGGCGACGCGCTCCAGCCGTCCGACCTCGCCGACGGCCGGGTTCGCGCCCTGGACGGGGCGGAACTGGCCGGTGCCGTCGACGGTCCAGGCGAAGTCGCGGTAGTCGCCCAGCGCCCCCGCGCCCGCCTCGTGCAGCGCGTCGAGCACCCGCTCCGCATCGGCGACCGGGACGTAGGTGGTCAGCACGTCCAGCCTGCGCGCGGGCGCCGGGACCAGCGGGCCGGTGACGCGCAGGCCGAGCGCGCCCGCGAGCGCGTCGGACACGCCGGGGTTGGCCGCGTCGGCGTTGGTGTGCGCGGTGTAGAGGGCGATGCCGCCGCGGATGAGGCGGTGCACCAGCGCGCCCTTGGGGTCGTCGGCGGGCACGCCGTTGACCCCGCGCAGCATCAGCGGGTGGTGCGCGACCAGCAGCTGCGCGCCCACCTCGACCGCTTCGTCCACAGTGGACTCGGTCGGGTCGACGCAGAACAGCGCGCGGGACACCGGTTCGGCCCGGTCCCCGCACACCAGCCCGACCGCGTCCCACGACTCGGCGGTCGCGGGCGGGTAGGCCGCCTCCAGCGCCTTCAGCACGTCCCCGAGGCTCGTCATCGCCGCTCCTCCAGCACCACGCGCAGCGCGTCGGTCAGCACCGCGAACTCCTCCGGCGGGCGCACCGCGACCCTCAGGTGGTCCGGCGTCAGACCGGGGAAGGTGTCCGCCCGCCGGACCGCGACCCCCTTGTCCCGCAACGCCTTGCGCACGCGCTCGCCGTCGGGCACGCGCAGCAGCAGGAACGGCGCGCTGGGCGGGACCACCACCAGCTGGCCCAGCTGCCGCGCGGCGTGCCGGGCGTGCTCGCGGCCCGCCACGGCCATCCGCTCGGCCTCGGCGACGGCGGCGGGCTCGCAGCAGGCGGCGACCGCTTCCAGGACCAGGCTGCCGACCGGCCACTGCGGGCGCGGGCTGGCCAGGCGGGTCAGCAGGTCGGGCGAGCCGAGCAGGTAGCCCGCGCGCAGGCCCGCCAGGCCCCAGGTCTTGGTGAGGCTGCGCAGCACCAGCAGCCCCGGCACGTCGCGGTCACCCGCCAGCGACTCGGGCTCGCCGGGCACCGCGTCGGCGAACGCCTCGTCCACCACCAGCACCCGGCCCGGCCGCGCCAGCGACCGCACCACGTCGGCCGGGTGCAGCACGGACGTGGGGTTGGTCGGGTTGCCCAGCACCACCAGGTCGGCCTCGTCGGGCACCAGCTCGGGGCGCAGCCGGTAGCCGTCGTCGGCGGAGAGCAGGACGCGGTGCACCGGCACGCCCGCGTCGCGCAGGGCGACCTCGGGCTCGGTGAAGGAGGGGTGGACCACGGCGGCCAGCGCCGGGTTCAACGCGGGCAGCAGCGCGAAGCCCTCGGCCGCGCCCGCCAGCACCAGCACTTCCTCCGGGAGCCTGCCGTGGCGGCGCGCGGCGGCGCGGCGGGCGCGGTCGTCGGCGGCGCGGGCGGGGTAGGCGCCCAGGTGGTCCAGGGCGGCGGCCAGCCGGTCCCGCAGCCACCTCGGCGGGGCGGGCGTCCGGACGTTGACCGCGAAGTCGGCGAGACCGGGCCCGGCGTCGACGTCCCCGTGGTGGCGCAGCAGGTCGCGCCCGCCGTCGTGCCCGGAATCGTGGCTGGTCATCGCCGGGAGTCTAGGCGATCAGGCCCGGCCCGCCGGACGGAGCCCGAGCCCGGCGGCGCGTGCAAGTACTACCCGCCCGGTCTCGTCGAGCGCGTAACTACTACCCGCCTGGGTCGACGTCGTGGGCCGGGTAGTAGTTACCGGCCCACGGAGGTGGGACGGGTAGTACTTGCAGGCGCGGTCAGGGGGTGAGCTGGGAGGTGGCCCAGGCCAGGTAGGCGGCGGGGAACTCGCGCAGGACGCCGAGGGCCTCGCCCTCGGGCAGGGCGGGCAGGGCCTCGACGGTCTGGGCGGCCAGGTTGGCGCAGTAGGCCAGGGTCTCCGGGACCAGCGGGCCGGTGCGCAGCTCGGCCAGCAGGTCCGCCACCTCCGCGTCGGTCAGCGCCGAACCGCGCTCGTCGAGCAGGGTGCGCTGGGCGGGGGTCAGCGCGCGCAGCAGGGGAAAGGTGTAGACGCCCTGCCGGATGTCCTCGCCCACCGGCCTGCCCAGCCGCTGCGCCGTGGACGCCAGGTCCAGCAGGTCGTCCAGCAGTTGGAACAGCAGCCCGAAGTGGGCGCCGTACTCGGCCAGGCGCGTGGCGGTCTCCTCGTCCGCCTCGGCGCAGTGCGCGGCCAGCACGCACCCCACGCGGAACAACGCCCCCGTCTTCAACGCGATCGAGCGCAGCGCGCTGTCCGGGTCGCGGTGCGCGTCGAACAGCTCCAGCGACTCCAGCACCTGCCCCTCGACCAGGTCCGCGGTGGCCGCCGCGAGCTTGGCCGCCGCGTGCGCCGAGATGCCCTCCAGCGCCGCCTGCCCCGCGCGCACCAGCATGAAGTCGCCGACCAGCACCGCGTGGCCGGTCCCCCACTCCTCGTCGACCGTGCGCACCCCGCGCCGCCGCGCCGCGCCGTCGACCAGGTCGTCGTGCACCAGCGACCCGGCGTGCAGCAGCTCGACGCAGGCCGCCGCGGTGATCACCTCGGCGGTGATCTCCCCGGTCAGCGCCAGCGCGCTGGACAGCACCAGCACCGACCGCAGGCGCTTGCCCCCGGCGGAGGTGACGCGGCCAGCGGAGGCGTTGAGCGCGGGCAGCGTCGAGGAGGTGGCGAGGGCGCGGATCTCGTCCTCGACCAGCGGCAGGGCCTGCGCCAGTGCCGGGAGGGAGGCGATGGTCGTGGCGGACACACCCCGATCGTGGCTCGCGCGAACTGAGAGGGGGCTGAGACCGGCTACAGGGCCGAGATCGCCACGGCGAGGGCCAGCAGCAGCGCGCCCGCCACCCAGTGCCACCGCACCGGCGGCCGGTCCGGGCACGCCGAGTCCCGCAGGAACGACCCCGCCACGACTGCCACCACCCCGGAGAAACGACTGGTCAACCCGCTTGCGGAGTCGCTGGGACCGCTCGGGTCGTTACCCCGCAAAGGTCTGGACCTTTAGGGTAGCCCCCGGCGCGGAACCGCTCCCCCGAGCACCCGGCCTGGCAGACTCGCCGCCGTGACGCTGCACGTGAGCTTCATCTGCACAGGCAACATCTGCCGCTCCCCGGTGGCCGCGATCGTCTTCCGCGAGCACCTGCGCCGGGCCGGGCTGACCGGGGTCGAGGTCACCAGCGCGGGCACCGGCGGCTGGCACGTGGGCGACCCGGCCGACCCCAGGGCGGCGAAGTCGCTGGCGGACAACGGCTACCCCACCGAGCACACCGCCGCCCAGGTCGAGCAGAACCACCTGGACGCGGACCTGCTGGTGGCGCTGGACTCCGGCCACGCGCGCACGCTGCGCCGGATGGTCGCCGACCCCGACAGGGTGCGGCTGCTGCGCTCGTTCGACCCGGACGCGGACGACACCGACGTGCCCGACCCGTACTACGGCGACGAGGAGGACTTCGACACCGTGATCACCATGGTCGAGGCCGCGATGCCGGGGCTGCTGGCGTGGGTGCGCGAGAACCGGTGAACCCCGCCGCCGCGGTCGCGGAGATCACCGGGACGCCCGCCGTCGAGGTGCGCCAACTGGCCGGGTCGGTCTACGAGGTCGACCTGGCCGACGGCGACCTGGTCGTGGTCAAGCACCACGGCGAGCCCGACGCGGTGCTCGCCGAGGCCGCGTCGCTGGAGTGGCTGGCCGAACCGGAGGGGCCGCCGGTGCCCGGCGTGCGCGGGCACGACGAGCACTGGCTGGTGGTCGACCAGGTCGAGCCGGGACGGCCCACCGAGCGCGCCGCCGAGGAGCTGGGCAGGCGGCTGGCCGCCCTGCACGCCACCGGCGCACCCGCGTTCGGCTCGCCCCCGCCCGGCGGCCCGGTCCACGCCGCCATCGGGCTCGCGCCCATGCCCAACGTCGAGTCCCCCACCTGGGCGGACTGGTTCGCCGAGCACCGCATCGCGCACTACACCCGGCTGGCCGTGGACCGCGGCGCGCTCACCCCGCAGGAAGCCCGCCGGATCGAGGCGGTCCGCGTGGCGGCCCCCGACGAGCCGCCCGCCCGGCTGCACGGCGACCTGTGGAACGGCAACGTGCACTGGGCCGCCGACGGCCGCGCGTGGCTGATCGACCCGGCCGCGCACGGCGGGCACCGGGAGAGCGACCTGGCGATGCTGGCCCTGTTCGGCTGCCCGCACCTGGAACGGGTGCTGGCCGCCTACCACGAGGTCGCGCCGCTGGCCGACGGCTGGCGCGAGCGGGTGCCGCTGCACCAGCTGTTCCCGCTGCTGGTGCACGCTGTGCTGTTCGGGCGCGGCTACGCCCAACAGGCCTTGGCGGCGGCCCGTTCGCCGGCATGATCGGCGGATGGCGATCACGGCGTTCGGACGCGACGACTGGCAGTGGCTCAACGAACCGGGGCGGTGGTCGGCCGAGGACGGCCTGACCGTCGTGGCCGACGCGGGCACCGACTTCTGGCGCACCACGCACTACGGCTACGACCGCGACACCGGTCACGTCCTCGGCGTGCCGCTGGAGGGCGACTTCACGCTGGTGGCGTCGTTCAGCGCGGAGTACGCCGCGCAGTACGACCAGGCCGGGATCGCGCTGCGGGTGGACGAGCGGAACTGGATCAAGGCAGGCGTCGAGCTGGTCGACGGCGGGTTCCAGATCAGCACCGTGGTGACCCGCGAGGTGTCGGACTGGTCGGTGCTCCCGGCGCCGCGCGCCGACCGCGTGACCATCGCCGCGGAGCGCTCCGGCGACGCGGTGACCCTGCGCTTCGGCGTGGGCGAGGAGGAGCCCGCGACCCTGCTGCGGCTGGCCTACTTCCCGCCCTCGGTGCGCGCGCTGGCGGGGGTCATGGCGGCGGCGCCGGAGGGCCCCGGCTTCACCGCCCGGTTCGACCGGGTGCGGGTCACACCGGCGTAGGGCTTACCGTGGTGACGTGCGGTTGAAGTTCCTGTTGCGGCCCGGCTGGCTGGCGTTGACGCTGGCCGTGTGGGTGTTCGCGGGCGCCTGCTTCGCCCTGCTCGCGCCCTGGCAGTTCCGCCGGGACGCCGACCGGGAGGCGCAGAACAACGCGGTGGTGCAGTCCATGCGCACCGACCCGGTGCCGGTGGCCGAGGTGCTGGACCGGCCGGGCGCCGAGGTCGAGTGGCGGCGGGTCGAGCTGACCGGCCGCTACCTGCCCGAGGCGCAGGCGGTGGCGCGGCTGCGGACCGTGCAGGGCGAGGCCGCCTTCGAGGTGCTGACCCCGTTCGCGCTGGTGGACGGTCCGACGGTGCTGGTCGACCGGGGGTACGTGCGGCCGGTGGACGGCATCAGGGTGCCCGACGTGCCCGCGCCGCCCACCGGTGAGGTGACGGTGGTCGCGCTCACCCGGTCGAGTGAGTCGGACAACCGCGACGCCTTCGACCAGGACGGGCACCGGCAGGTCTACGCGATCAACCCGGCCGTGGTGAGCCGCGCCACCGGCGTCGAGCTGCGGCCCGGCTACTTCCAACTGGTGGAGGGGCAGCCGGGGGTGACCGCCGCGCTGCCGCTGCCCAAGCTGGACGCGGGCCCGTTCTTCTCCTACGCGCTGCAGTGGATCGCGTTCGGCGTGATGGCGCTGGGCGGCTGGGTCTACTTCAGCTGGCGCGAGGTCCAGCCCGGCGGCGCGCTGGCCGGGGAGCGCCCGGAGCGGGGACCGCGCCCGCGCCGCAAGTCCGTCGCCGAGATGCTCGCCGAGGACGAGGCCCCCGCCGGTCCCAGTGCGTCGGCAAGTACTACCCGAGCCTGATCCGCGAGCGCACAACTACTACCCGCCCGGCGGCAGCGCTGAGCCGGGTAGTGGTCAGCGGCCCCGCGAGGGGGGTCGGGTAGTACTTGCAGGTGCGGTTAGCGGGGGCGGGCGAACAGGGCGATGAGGGCGGTGACCACCGCCGCCGACGCGCCGACCACCCGCGACAGCTCCACCGCGCGCGTGACGTGCCCGGCGTCGGGCTGGCGGCCGTGGCCCAGCACCGGCCGGTCCTCCGCGCCGTGCGCGTACACCGTGCGCCCGCCGAGGCGGATCTCCAGCGCGCCCGCGAACGCCGCCTCGACCTGGCCCGCGTTGGGACTGGGGTGCGCCGCCGCGTCCCGCCGCCACGCCGTCCACGCCTCCGGGGCCGAACCGCCGACCACCGGGGCGCCCGCCGCGGTCAGCAGCGCGGCCAGCCGGGACGGCAGCAGGTTGGCCACGTCGTCCAGCCGCGCGGCGGCCCAGCCGAACCGGCGGTAGCGCTTCGAGCGGTGGCCGACCATGGCGTCCAGCGTGTTGGCCGCGCGGTAGCCCAGCAGCCCCGGCACGCCCGCGACCGCGCCCCAGAACAGCGGCGCCACCACGGCGTCGGAGGTGTTCTCCGCCACCGACTCGACGGTGGCCTTGGCCAGCGCCAGGGTGTCCAGGTCGCGCGGCTCGCGCCCGCACAGGTTGGGCAGCCGCTCGCGGGCCGCGGCCAGGTCGCCGCCGTCCAGCTCGCGCCCCATCGCGGTGCCCTCGTCGGCCAGCGACGCGCCGCCCAGCACCACCCAGGTGGCCGCGGCCGTGGTCAACGCCCGCGCCACCGGGTGCCGAGCGGCCAGCCGCTCCACCGCGGCCCCGGCCAGCGCGGTGCCGCCGACCAGCACGACCGTGTGCGCGACCCCGGCGGCCCGGTGGTCACGGTACAGCTTGCGCTCCAACGCACCCGCCACGCGGCCGAACGCCGCCACCGGGTGATACCTCTTCGGGTCGCCGAACACCGCGTCCGCGGCCACGCCCAGCAACAGCCCCACCGCGCGTCCCACGCTCACACCGGCACGGTAGCCAAGTCGTGTCGGTGGTCCGCATTAGGGTTGCCCATCGTGGAACCAGCGGGCCGCCTCAAGCTCTACGCCTACTTGGACGCGCGCGAGCACCAGCGCACGTACCTGGCGATCATGCGGCTGTTCACGTCCACGCTGCTGGCCGACCTGTCCGCGGGCGAGGTCGCCGGGGCGCTGGCCGGGGCCGAGCGCGAGGGCCGGGTGGAGCCGGGCGAGTCGCGCATCGAGAACGTGATCAACCGGCTCAAGCAGCTGGTCGAGTGGGGCAACCTGGTGCAGGGCCGCCGCGAGGTGGTGGCCTCCAGCATCGCCGAGTTCCAGCACGGCAGCGTGCGCTACCAGGTGAGCAAGCTCGCGGTGCGGGTGCAGCGGGACGCGGACGAGCTGCTGCGGGTGCCCGAGGGCGCGCGGGAGGTCTCCCGCGAGCTGCTGCCCGCCGTGGAGCGCGGCCTCGGCCAGCTCGGCCGGTCGCTGTCCGAGGCGCTGGTCAGCGGCGCGCCCAGGGCCCGCGAGGTGCTGGCCGAGCAGGTCACCACGCTGTTCCTGCAGCACGCGGAGCTGGCCGCCACGGTCCGCGACTTCTACGCCTACCTCGGCCAGGTCGTCACCCGGCACCACCTGGACCCGGAGGAGATCAGCGGGTTCCGCAACCTGCTGGTCGAGTACATCCAGATGGTGGTGGAGGACGTGCTGCGGCACACCCCCGCCATCGCCGAGGCGCTGGCCGGGCTCAACGCCGCCCGCTCGGAGCTGCTGCGCCTGCTGGGCCGCGCCGAGCTGGGCGAGCGGGTGGAGCGGGCGCGCGGCCGGTCGGCGGAGGACTGGCAGGAGCTGACCGACTGGTTCGTGGACCGGCCGGGGCGGCCCAGCCAGGTCACCGCGCTGCGCGAGGCCACCGCGCGGGCCATCGGCTCGCTGCTGGCCAGCGTGAAGCGGGCCACCTCCGGCGGCGGGCTGCTGCCGGGGCGGCGGGCGGAGCTGCTGAAGCTGGCCGCCTGGTTCGACGCGAGCACCCGCGAGCAGGCGCACGAGCTGTACGCGGCGGCGTTCGGCCTGTACTCGGCGCGGCACGTCTCCCCCGCGCCGGAGCACGACAGCGACAACGAGCGCACGCCGTGGCGCGACGGGCCGGTGCACGAGGTGCAGGTCAGCGTGCGCAGCCGGGGCGATCGCGGGGCGCGCGGGCGCACCTCGCGCATCCTGGACGACCCGATGACCGAGCAGTCGCTGCTGGCCGAGGCCCGCGAGGCGGACGAGCGGCGGGCCGCGTCCGTGGCGGAGCTGGCCGCCGCCGCGCCGAGGCTGGCCGAGACCACCCTGTCCGGCGAGGCGCTGGGCGTGCTGTGCGAGCTGCTGACGCTGGCCATGGCGCAGCGCGACAGCGCGCAGGACTCGGGCTCGGCGTCGGACCCGGTGCGCGGGCTGCGGGTGACCGTCGAGCACGCGCGGGGCCGCACGGCCACGATCCGCTCGCACGCGGGCACGCTGACCCTGCACGACTCCACGCTGGTGCTCGACTGATGTTCGACGACCTCTCCGAGATCGACGCGGCCGACGTCGTGCGCTGCGCGCGCACCCTGCTGCGCAGGCCGTTCCTGCGCGCGGACGGCCCGGACGGCGAGCTGGTGGCCCTGGTGCACCGGCACCGGTTCGCGCTGCAGGACCTGTTCGCGGGCCTGCTGGGCTACCGGCTGGTGGTGGAGCGGCGGTTCGCCCGGCTCTACAAGGCCGGTCCCGGCGCGGACGACACGCGCGGGGTGCTCGGCCTGTCCCCGCGCGGCTACGCCTACCTGGCGCTGACGCTGGCGGTGCTGACCGGCGTGGCGCGGCAGACCCTGCTGTCCCGGCTGGTCTCCGACATCCGCGCGGCGGCGGTGGAGGCCGGCATCGCGGTGGTGGACGACGTGGCCGACCGGCGCGCGCTGACCGCCGCGCTGCGCCACCTGGTGTCGCTGGGCGTGCTGCACGAGACCGAGGGCACCGTCGACGCCGGGACCGAGGCGCTGATCACGGTGGACACCGACCTGCTCGGCCAGCTGCTGACCGGCCCGGTCGGCGAGGCGGACAGCGCGCGGCGGCTGGTGGAGCTGGCGGCCCGGCCGGGCCCGCGCGGCGTGGAGCACGCGGTGCGGCGCAAGCTGGTGGAGAACCCCGTGGTGCTCTACGCGGACCTGCCGCCGGAGCAGGCCGAGTGGCTGCGGCGCAACCAGCGCAAGGAGCGGGCGCTGCTGGAGACCGCGTTCGGGTTGCGCGCCGAGTGCCGCGCCGAGGGCGTGCTGACCACCGACCCCGAGGACTACCTGAGCGACCTGTCCTTCCCCGGCACGTCCACGGTGGCGCGGATCGCGCTGCTGGCGCTGCCCGAGCTGCTGGCCGACGAGCCGCGCGCGGACGGGCGGCACCCGGTGTCCCGGCAGGCGCTGCGCGAGCGGTGCGCGCGGCTGGTGGAGGACTACCCGGCGGCGTGGTCCAAGCAGTTCACCGACGACCTGGAACGGCTGGTCGACGAGGTGCTGGAGCTGCTGCGCCGGATGGGTCTGGCGGTCGCGGAGCAGGACGGCTGGGTGCTCAACCCGGCCGCCCACCGCTGGCTGCCCGAGCCGGACGGCGACCCGGAGCGCGAGGTCGTGGTGGCGGCGGCGCCGGAGGTGCCCAGCTGGTCCCTGTTCGATGAGGAGAGCGCGTGAACGACCGGTGGCGGCTGCACCGCGGCGGCATCGTCAACATCTGGCAGTACGCCGAGCAGACGTTCGACTTCTCCGGCGGGCGGGCGATCTTCCAGGGCACCAACGGCTCGGGCAAGTCGCGCACCCTGGAGCTGCTGCTGCCGCTGTGCCTGGACGGCGACCTGCGGCAGGTCGGCTCCAAGGGCTTCGACACGGTCAGCCTGCGGCGGCTGATGCTCGACGACTACGACGGCGGGCCGAACCGGATCGGCTACGCCTGGGTCGAGCTCAAGCGCGGCGAGGACGAGTACCTGACCTGCGGGTTGGGCGTGAAGGCGTCCAAGACCTCGCAGGCGATCACGGACTCGTGGCGGTTCATCACCCCGCTGCGGGTGGGCAGGCAGCTGCAGCTGGTCGGCGCGGAGCGCACCCCGCTGGGGCCCGCGCACCTGCGCGAGGCGATCGGCGCGGACTGCGTGCTGGAGGAGGCCGCGTTCCGCGCCAAGGTCGCCGAGACCGTCTACGGCGTGCCCGCCGCCCGCTACGGCGACCTGCTGCACCTGCAGCGCACGCTGCGCAACCCCGACGTGGGCCTGAAGGTGCTGGAGGGGCAGCTGGAGCAGATCCTGTCCGACGCGCTGCCGCCGCTGGACCAGGCGATGGTGGAGCAGCTGGCGACCTCGTTCGAGGACCTGGAGTCGATCCGGGAGAACATCACCCGGCTGTCCTCGGCGGACGCGGCGCTGGGCGCGTTCCTCAAGACCTACTCCGACTACGCCTTCGGCGGGCTGCGCGCGTCGGCGGACAAGCTCGGCGCGGCCGAGGACGCGGTGCGCAAGCTGGAGCGCGAGTCGGCGAAGCTGGCCGCCGCGCTGGAGCGGACCCGCGCCGCGCGGGCCGAGGCCGAGCGCTCGCAGGCCGAGCTGGAGAACGGCGAGCAGCGGGCCGAGGAGACCATCGGCGCGCTCAAGGAGCTGCCCGCGTTCCGCGACCTGCAGGACCTGCGCACCCGCGAGAAGCTGGTGGCCGAGAAGCGCTCCTCCGCGGTCAGCGCGCTGGAGGTGGCGGCCAGGCAGCGGGCGCAGGAGGACGGCGCGGTGGACGCCGTGCTGCGGCTGCTGCGCAGGCTGGCCGAGGACCTGGCGGCGGCCGACGAGCTGGCCGAGCCGCTGCGCCACCACCTGCGGGCGGCCGGGCTGGACCCGGCGCTGGCGCCGGAGGTGCCCAGGCCGGGCACCGTCGAGGCCCAGGCGCACGCCGAGTCGGTGCGCGCCAAGCCGGACCCCGAGGCCGAGCCGCTGCCCGTCGAGCGGCGGGTGCCGCCCGCCGTGCCCGACCTGCCGCTGGACGCGGTGGCCGGCCGCGCGGCGGAGGTCGCCTCGGCGGCCCGGCGGCACGGCGCGCTGGCGCTGGCGCTGGAGGAGCGGGCGGCCGGGCTGGACGCGGCGCGGCGCGAGCTGGACGCGCTGCGGCGGACCGCCCAGGACGCGGCGCGCGGCGCGGTGGAGTCGGCGGCGCTGCGCGACCGGGAGGCCGAGGAGCTGGCCGAGGTCGCCCAGGCGTGGCTGGAGGCGGTCGCGCGGTGGTGCGAGTCCGGGCCGCTGGTCGAGCAGCGGCCCGCCTCGCCGCTGGCGCTGCCTCCGTCGGTGGACCCGGCGGGCGCGCGGTCGGTGACGGCGGCGGCGCGGGAGTGGGTCGGGCCGCTGGTCGCGACCGCGCGGGAGGCCGCGCACGCGGCGACCGGGCGGGTGGGCGGGCTGCGCGCGGCCATCGACGAGGGCGACGCCGAGCTGGCCGGGCTGCGGTCGGGCACCGCGCGCTCGCCGGAGCCGGGCCGGTTCACCGCCGCCGAGCGCGATCCCGGCGCGGGCGCGCCGTTCTACCGGCTGGTCGACTTCGGGTCCGAGGTGGACGCCGACGCGCGGGCCGGGCTGGAAGCCGCGCTGGAGGCGTGCGGCCTGCTCGACGCCTGGGTCACCGCTTCCGGCGAGGTCGCTTCGGGCGATGTGGTGGCGGTGGCGGGCGAACCGGTGGCGGGGACGTCGCTGGCCTCGGTGCTGTTGCCCGCCGTGGAGCCCAGCTCGCCGGTGCCCGCCGAAGTGGTGGCGCGGCTGCTGGAGTCGGTGGCGCTGGACGAGGGACCGGCGGCGGTGTCGGTCACCGGGCGGTGGCGGGCGGGCGTGCTGACCGGTGGCTGGCACAAGCCCGCGGCGGAGTTCATCGGCGCGGGCGCGCGCGAAGCCGCCCGGCGGCGGCGCATCGCCGAGCTGGAGGACGAGCTGGCCGCGCTGCGCGCCGACCTCGGCGCGGCCGAGCGGGACCTGACCGCCGCACGTGACCTGGTCGGGCAGTGGGAGGCGCACCTGGAGCGGTTCCCCGCCGACCGCGAGCTGGTCGCCCGGCGCGGCAGGCTCCAGGCCGCGCAGGAGTCCGCCGACCGCGCCGCGCGCCGGGCCGAGGAGCTGGACGCGGAACTGGCGCGGGCGACCGAGCACGGCGAGGCCGCGCACGCCGAGGTGGTGCGGCAGGCCGGTGACGCCGGGCTGCCCGCCGACACCGAGGGGCTGCGGCAGGCCCGCCAGGCGGCGGCCGAGGCCCAGCGCACCGCCGACCGGCTGGCCGACGTGCTGCGCCGCCAGTGCCGGGGCACGGTCGCCGACCTGGCCGACGCCGGGCACCGCTACCGCTCGGCGGTCGCCGACCGGGTGGCCGCCGAGGCCGACGCCGACACCCGGTGCGCCGACTACGCCGCCCAGGCGGGCGCCGTGGCCGAGCTGACCGAGGCGATCGGCGGCGAGGCGCGGGCCGTGGCCGACCAGCTCGGCGCGCTGGAGACGTCCCGGCGCGACCTGCGCGCACGGCTGCGCGTCGCGCGCGAGGAGGTGGCGGCGGCGCGCGAGGAGGCGGCCAAGCTGGAGGCCCGGCTGGACGGCGCGACCGCGCAGCTGGCCGCCGCCCAGGACGCCGCGGCGCGGGCCGTCGAGCAGTTCGAGGCCGTCCTGCGGGCCCCCGGCGTGCTGGTGGCCGCGCTGCCCGACGTGCCGCAGGACGTGGCGTCGGTGCGGGCCGCGCTGGCCGAGGCGGGCGACCGGCGCGGCGCGGGCGAGGCCACCGTGATCACCAAGCTCCAGGCGCTGCAGACCGCGCTGGCGGGCAGCCACGACATCGCCGCCGAGCAGCACGCGGGCCTGCTGACGGTGACCGTGACCGGCGAGGAGGGGGCCCGGCCCGCGGCCGTGGCGGCCCGCCGGGTCACCGCCAAGCTGGCCGAGCAGCGCGGCTTCCTCGACGAGCGCTACCAGGGCATCTTCGCCGACTACCTGATCCGCGACCTGGCCGAGTGGCTGCGCGGGCAGATCGCGGTGGCCGAGGACCTGTGCAAGCGGATGAACGACGTGCTCGGGCGGGCCCGCTCCAGCCAGGGCGTGCACGTGAAGCTGGCGTGGAAGCCGTCGGCGGCGCTGGACGAGCCGACCCGCGACGCGCTGGCGCTGGTGCGGCTGCCCTACGCCGAGCGCGGCCCGGAGCAGGACGCCACCCTGCGGCGGGTGTTCACCGAGCGCATCGAGGCCGAGCGGGACTCGCGCACCGGCAGCTACGCGGAGATCCTGTCGCGGGCGCTGGACTACCGGACCTGGCACCAGTTCACCGTGACGGTGGCGGACACCGGCCCGGACGGCGGGCCGCGCGAGCGCAGGCTGCGGCAGCTGTCCTCCGGTGAGACGCGGCTGATCTCGTACGTGACCCTGTTCGCCGCGGCGGCGTCGTTCTACGACGCGGTCAGCGACGAGTTCTCGCCGCTGCGCCTGGTGCTGCTGGACGAGGCGTTCGAGCGGCTGGACGACCCGACCATCGCCCGGATGCTGGGGCTGCTGGTGGACCTGGACATGGACTGGGTGATCACCTGGCCGTCGGGCTGGGGCGTGTCGGACAAGATCCCCCGGATGCACATCTACGACGTGCTGCGCCCGAAGAACGGGCGCGGCGTCGCGTGCACCCAGACCACCTGGGACGGCGCCGCCCTCGACCGCGTGGACCCCTGACCCCCACTCCGCGAACCGAGCGTTCCGACACCGCGAACTCCGCGTTCGGGCATCCCGAACGCGGAGTTCGCGCTACCCGTCGAGCTGGTCCAAGGCTTTCGGGAACTGCGCGACGCACTGCTCCACCGACTTGGCCCGAGCCGCCCTGGCACTCCACCTCAACGCCGGATGAGGTCGGAAGGGCTCAACGCCGGACGAGGTTCGCCCGCAGGACCTCTTCGAGGTCCAGCTCCACCTCGCGCGTGTGAACCCCGGCCGCGAGCGCTGCCCTGGCGAGCTCTCCGGACGCGGACGTGAACGTTTCCCCGAGCAGGCGGTCTTCCGCGCGCAGTGCGTCCTCCAGCGTGCCGTCGGCCGCGTCGATCGCTTTGGTGGCCGCGGCGCGGACACCATCGGGCAGAGTCGCGATGGTCAGTGCGACCCGCTCGACGTACTCGTCCAGTTCCGCGGCGGGCAGGGCCCGGTTCACCCATCCCCAGCGCTCGGCGGTCGCCGCGTCGACCAGACCGCCTGTCAGCACGATTTCGAGGGCGCGAGCGCGCCCCACGAGGCGGGGCAGGTGGGCAGTCGCACCAGCTCCGGGGACGATGCCGAGCAATGCCTCGAACTGGCCGAACGCCGCGGTTTCGAGGGCCGCGAATCGCAGGTCCAGGCTGGAGGCCAGCTCGGCCCCACCGCCTCGGGCGAGTCCCGCGACCTTGGCGATGGTGGTCTGGGGCAGACGCCGCCAGCGTTCGTGGAGCCGCATCATCGGGCCGGTCCCGACAAGCGTCTCCTCCGCGACCGGCAGGGCGGCGTACGTCGCGGGGTCCTCCACGAACGACAGGTCGCCGTGGGCCAGGAAGAACTCCGGATTGGCGCTCTGGACCACGATGACGTGCAGGTCGGGATCTTCCTCCGCCGATGCGGCGACGGCGTCCAGGTCGAGCATGAGCTGGGCCGTCATCAGGTTGACGGGCGGAACGTCGATGGAGACCCACAGCACCCCGTCTTGGCGCTTGACGTGGAGGCTGGGCAGGGACTGTTCGGTCACGGGATTCCTTTCGACCGGCGGTATCCCTGGTGTACCAGGTATATAGCGGGTACTTCAAAGAAACCTGGTATCCGCGAAGGTCGTCGGCGAGGATCGCGGCAGCTTGATCGAGGTCGAGGACGGCCGCTCGACTTCTTCGACGCGAAGCCACGGGAGCGGGAGAAAGCGCGGAAGCCCGTCAGCGACAGCCGAAGCGCGCGTACGTGGATCTCCGAACGCGGAGTTCGCGCTACCTGAGCGTTGAACTCGCGCTACCCGTGCGTTCGACTCGCGGGGGGCGGCGGACGCCGCCGGTGGCCAGGAACTGGGCCACGGGCAGGGTGGCCGCGCCGAGGGCGACCGACTCGGGGCCCAGCTCGCACAGCACGATCGAGGTCTGCTCGAACGGGCGACGCAGGGCGTGCCGGGCGGCCTCCGCCCGCACGTCCGCCAGCAGCCGCCCGCCCAGCAGCAGACCGGCCCAGCCGCCGACGACCACCCGCGAGGGGTTGAACAGGTTGATCAGGTTGGCGATGCCCAGGCCGGCGTAGCGCGCGGTCTCCGCCAGCACCCGCTCGGCTTCGGGCGTGCGCGCGGACACCAGCGCTCGCAGCGCCTCCTCCTGGTCCTCCGGGACGCCCGGCGCGGTCGCGCGATACCGGTCCACCACGCCGTACGCGCCGATGTAGGCCTCCAGGCAGCCCAGCGCGCCGCAGCGGCACGGCCGGCCGTCCAGCGCCACCGCCGTGTGCCCCCACTCCCCCGCGCCGCCGGACACCCCCCGGTACAACGCGCCGCCCACGATCACGCCCGCGCCGACGCCGGAGCCGATGAGCGCGATCACCGCGTCGGACGCGCCCCGGCCCGCGCCGAACCACACCTCGGCCTGGCCCAGCGTGTTGGCCCCGTTGTCCAGGTACAGCGGCAGGTCGGTGCCCTCGCGCAGCATCCGCGCCAGCGGCACGCCGTGCCAGCCGACGGTCTGCGCGTGCACCACGCCGTCCTCGACCACGCCGGGCACGCCGACGCCGACGCCGAGCACCTCGCGCGGCCCGATCGCGGCCAGGCACCGGTGCAGGCCCTCCAGGACGCGGGCGGCGACCTCGTCGGCGGGCTGGCGGTCCGGCGACATCGGGAAGGTCGCCTCGGCCAGCCGCTCCAGGGTCAGGTCGAACACCTCGACCAGCACGCGGGTCTCGCCCACGTCCACGCCGACCACGGCGGCGTGGTGGGGGTTCACCCGCAGCAGCACCCTCGGCCGGCCGCCGTCGGACTCGACCTGACCGGCCTCGACCACGACGCCGTCGATGATCAGCTCGCCCACGACGGTGCTCACCGACGCCTGGCTCAGCCCGGTCAGCCCGGCCAGCTCCTGCCTGCTGCGCGGCTGGTCGAAGTACAGGGTGCGCAGGACCCGCGCCCGGTTGACGGTGCGCAGGTCGCGCACGGTCAACTTCCGCTGCACGGTACCCCCTATCGCCAGCCCAGACGGTACGGCACGGCGAGCACGCCACCACCGGGTGAACCGCCGGACGTCGGCGAGTACCACCCGGCACCCCGAAGGCTCGGTTCGGGGTGCCGGGACGCTCGACTCGCGCGGGTCAGGCGGTGGCGGCGGCCCAGGAGGTGAGCATCCGGTAGGCGATGGACGAGTTGGGCGGCAGCAGCAGGTCGGGGATGCCGCCGGGGTCGGCCAGCGCCCGCCGGACGTCGGCCCGGTCGACCCACTTGGCCTGGGCGATCTCGCCGTCGGCTGGCCGCAGCGGCTCGGCCGGGTCGGCGACCGCCTCGAACCCGACCATCAGCGAGCGCGGGAACGGCCACGGCTGGCTGCCCAGGTAGTGGATGGCGCCGACCCGCACGCCCACCTCCTCCTCGACCTCCCGCGCCACGCACGACTCCAGCGACTCGCCCGCCTCGACGAACCCGGCCAGCACCGAGTACCGCCCCTCGGGCCAGCCCTCGCCGCGCGCCAGCAGCACCCGGTCCGCGCCGTCGTGCACCAGGCAGATCACCGCCGCGTCGGTGCGCGGGTACTCCTCGCGCCCGCAGTCGGAGCACACCCGCGCCCAGCCCGACTTCACCGGCTCCGTCGTCCCGCCGCACAGCCCGCAGAACTTGGCCGTGCGGTGCCACTGGAACAGCGCGACCGCCGTGGTGAACAGCCCGGCGCCGGTGTCGTCCAGCAGCGCGCCGGTGGTGCGCAGGTCCAGCCACTGCGGCCGGTCGGTCAGCTCCGGCGGCGTCCACGAAGCCGTCCGACCGGGGGGTGCGGCCACGTCGGTCTCGTCGCCCGCCGACGGCACGGCCCAGAAGGCCACGCCGTCCTGCTCGCCGAGCAGCACCGCGTCCGGCGGCGGCCCGTCGCCGAACTCGGTGGCGGGCCGGTCCACCAGCCGGGTGCCCCGCTCCGCCACCAGCGCCCGACCCCACGGGTCGACTTCCACGACGCGCGCCTTGGGCCACAGCTGCGCGATGCGCTCGGCGTCACCGCGCAGCGGCTCCCTGCGGTCGACGGTGAACCGGGACAGCGCGGGCAGCCCCACCAGCTCGAAGCTCACGGCAGCGTCACGTCTCCCAGCGCGCGCAGCTGCGGGGCCAGCACCTCGGCGTCGCCGACCAGCACGCCGGTGAACGCGCTGGGCGCGAAGAACTCCAGCGCCGCCTCGGCGACCTGCTCGGCGGTCACCGCGGCCAGCCGCTCGGGGTGGCCGAGGAACCAGTCGATGTCCAGGCCCAGCCCGAGCAGGTTGACCAGGAACGAGGCCAGCCCGCCCTGCGAGGAGGTGGCGGTCAGCAGCGAGCCGATCGCGTACCGGCGGGCGGTGTCCACCTCGGCCTCGGTCGGCGGCACCAGGCCCAGCCTGCCCAGCTCGTAGCGGGTCTCCAGCAGGGCGGCGGCGGTCACCTCGCTGGCGGTGTCCGCGTCCACCAGCAGCGTGGCGCTGCCCGGCGTGAACTCCGGGTGCGAGCGGGCGCTGTAGGTGTAGCCCTTGTCCTCGCGGATGTTCTCCACCAGCCGGGAGGAGAAGAACCCGCCGAAGACCAGGTTGGCGATCTGCAGCGCCGGGTAGCGCGGGTCGGTGCGGGTCAGCCCCTGGCCCGCCAGCCGGATCTGCGACTGCACCGCGCCGGGGCGGTGCACCAGCAGCACGTCGCCGCCCCTGACCGGGGGCAGCGGGCGCAGCTCGACGGCGGCCCGCTCACCGGTCCACCCGCCGAGCGCGTCCTCCACCGCGCGCACGGCCGCGTCCGGCTCCACGTCGCCGACCACCACGAGCACCGAGCCGCGCGGCAGCACGGCATCGGCGTGCAGCGCCAGCACGTCCTCGCGGGTGACCTCGGCGACCTCGTCGGCCTCGGGCATCTCCTTGGCGAAGGGGTGGTCGCCGTAGAGGTGGCGCTGCAGCGCCTCCCTGGCGATCACGTTGGGCTGCGAGCGGGCCAGCCGGATGCGCTCGACCAGCCGGGCGCGCTCCCGCTCGACCTCGTCGGCCGGGTAGGTCGCGCCGGTCAGCGCGTCGCGCAGCACGTCGAGCACGGTGCCAAGGCCGGAGGCCAGCGCGTTGCCCGACAGCGCCAGCCGCTCGGGGTCGACCACCGCGTCCAGCTCGCCGCCGACCAGCGCCAGCTCGGTGTCCACGTCCACGCGGGAGCGCTTGGCGGTGCCGGTGAGGATGGTGTTGGCCAGCACCTCGGCCCGCGCGGAGTGCCGGGAGCCGGTGGAGCTGTCGGCCGGGTCGGCGAACGGGACGCGCAGCCGCACCTCGACCAGCGGCACCGAGGCGCGCCGCACCGCGACCACCCGCAGGCCGTTGGGCAGCACGGTGTCCACCGAGGACAGCTCCGGCGCGACGCGGTGCTCGCCCAGCTCCGGCAGCGGGCGCGGCCCGAGCTCCGTGCGGCCGATCTGCTCGGCGCTGCGGTGGGACGTCGGGGCGCTCACTCGGAACCTCCAGCGGGCTTGGCGGCGGGCTCGCCCGCGGGCTTGACGGTCAGGACGGCGCGCGAGTCCGGGCGCAGCGCCTTGGCGGCGGCGGCCACCTCGTCGACGGTGATCGCGGCCAGCTTGTCGGGCAGCTCGTAGAGCAGCTCGGCGCGGCCGAACAGCAGCTCGGCCGAGCCCAGGCCCAGGGTGCGGCTGGTCAGCCGGTCGTGCTCGCGGTGCATGGTGGACACCCAGCGCGCGGTGACCTTGGCCAGCTCCTGCTCGGTCGGCCCCTGCTCGGCCAGCCGCTGCAGCTCCTCGTCGATGGCGGTGATGACCTGCTCGGAGGGCACCTCGGGCGGGTGGATGGCGGTGATGTTGAAGGTGTCCGGGTCGCGCGCCTCCAGCGGCCCGAACAGGCCGCAGCCCGCGCCCACGTCGACCACGACGGCGTCGCGGTGCACCAGCCGCTGCTGCAGCCGGGAGCCGTCGCCGTCGGTCAGCACGCCCGCCAGCACCAGGTACGACAGGTACGCCTCGACCTCGCCCACCGGGTCCGGGACGCGGTAGCCCAGCGCGATGGCGGGCATCGGCGCGTGCTTGTCCTCGTGCTCGGAGCGCAGCTCCCCCTTGGGGGCGGGCTCGGCGAACGAGGGCCGCGGCGGCACCGGCCGCGCGGGCACGTCGCCGAAGTGCTTCTCCACCAGCTCGCGGGCCTCGGCGGGGTCGATGTCGCCCGCCACGGTCAGCACCGCGTTGCCGGGTGCGTAGTAGGTGTCGAAGAACGCCGCGCAGTCGTCGACCGTGGCGTTCTCCAGGTCGGTGAAGTCGCCGTAGCCGTTGTGCGCGTTGGGGAAGGTCTGGAACAGCACCTGGGGCAGCAGGATCCAGGGGAAGCCGCCGTAGGGCCGGTTCAGCACGTTGAGGCGGATCTCCTCCTTCACCACGTCGATCTGGTTGCGCAGGTTCTCCTCGGTCAGCTTGGGAGCCCGCATCCGGTCCGCTTCCAGGAACAGCGCCCGCTCCAGCGCCGCGGAGGGCAGCACCTGGTAGTAGTCGGTGTAGTCCGGGTGGGTGGACCCGTTGAACGTGCCGCCGGAGGACTGGACGTGGCGGAAGTGCGCCAGCTTCTCCAGGCTCTCGCTGCCCTGGAACATCAGGTGCTCGAACAGGTGCGCGAACCCGGTCCGCCCCTCCGGCTCGGAGCGGAATCCGACGTCGTAGTGCACGCTCACCCCGATCACCGGGGCGCTGGGGTCAGGGGCGAGCACCACCCGCAGACCGTTGGGAAGCGTGAACCTGTGCAGCTCGGGTAGCGCCATGCGGGCAGCCTACGGGTTCCGCGCCGGTCCGTGCTGGCGGTGGACCCGCCCGGCGGACCCGTGGCCGATCTCAGTCGCGCAGCGACCTCAGGTGGCCCGCCTGGGCCAGCATCCCGCCCACCGCGCCGAGGAAGGTCGGGAACCGCCGCGCGAACCGGCCCAGGTCACCGGTCCGCTCGGCCTCGCCGTACCAGTACAGACCCGGCCGCGCCGAGGCGAAGGCGGCCAGCCAGCGGTCGGTCTGGCCGAGCACCACCGCGTAGGGCAGCGACCGGGAGAAGACCATCTCGCGGTCGCCCTCCGGGATGTCCTCGGGCGTGGCGGCGTGCAGGTAGCCGCGCAGGCCGCGCACGTGCTCCAGCAGCGCGCTGCCCCGCTTGGTGCGGGCGGGCATCCACCGCGCGCCCAGCGCCAGCGCCGCACCGGCCACCGCGACCACCAGCCCGAACAGCGCCGGGCCGCGGACCGCCACCAGCAGCGCGGTCAGCGCCGCGCCAAGGCAGGCCAGCGCCACCCCGACCCACCACCACAGGCTGCGCTCGGCGTCGGGCCTGCGGGCGAACCAGTTCTTGGCGACCACGTCGGCGTACAGCGCGTCGCGCACCCGCGACAGGTCGACCCGGCGGCCGCGCAGCTCCGACAGCAGCACGGCGTCCGCGCCGGGGGGCAGCAGCGCGTCGTAGACCGCGCGCTCGTAGGCCGACAGCGAGTCGTCGGCGGGGTTGCGGCGGACGAAGCGCCAGTCCAGCTCGCCCACCTCCTCGACCCACAGGTAGTTGCGCACCGCGAGGTCGACGATCGTGGCGGTCACGTCCACCACGTCCACGTGCTCGTCCACCACGGTGCCCACCTGGCCGGGCAGCACGCCGTCCGGGGAGGCGAACGCCACCCGGCCGGACGGGTCGGTGACCAGCACGTTCACCGGCACCACGTCGCCCGCCACGGCACGCGCGTCACGCCCGCGCAGCGACCACAGCAGCACCGCGCCGCCGAGCAGCAGCACCACCAGCGCGGCCAGGCCCGCGCCGGTCGCCGGGGTCAGCGCGAACGCCGCGGCCAGCCAGGAGACCTCCTCGACGCGCGCGTTGGGCGGGGCGGCGCCGTCCTGCAGGCCCACCGCCACGTCCACCCGCTCGCCCGCGGCCAGGCCGATCTCGGTGGCCCGCACGCCGCGGCCGTCGCCGAGGTCGGCGGTGGTGCACGGCTTGTTCGTGCCGGGCGGGCCCGCCAGGCAGTTCACCGACTTGGCGGCGTCGGGGGTGATCACCGAGACCTCGACCGAGTCGATCGCGGTGTCCCAGCCGCCTGCGGGCTGCCAGCGCAGCTCCAGCGCGTCGCCGATCTTGGCCACCGCGCCGACCACCTGGTAGGTGACCGTGGCGGTGCCCGCCTCCAGCGCGACCACCAGCTCGTCGGGCGAGGCGGTGGCGCTGCCCCGGCCGCTCACCGCCGGTGAGCGGACCTCAAAGACGCGGTCGCGGTCGTCGCCCACGGCGATGCGCAGCGGCACCGAGCGGCGGGCGGTGCGGCCCTCGGGGACGGTGATCGTCTCGGTGACGCTGAGCACGCCGTCGCGCTCCAGCTTGAGCCGGACGTCGGCGGCCACCTCGCCCGGCAGGCCCGACGGGCTGCTGGGCTGGGCCGAGGCGGCGGGGGAAGCGGTGAGGGGGGCCGCGCACAGCGCCACGGCGCAGGCGACCGCCGCTCCCCTAATTCTCGACACGGCCGCGGAGGATAGCGGAGTCGGCCTATGCTTCAGTGCTGATTCGGGCATCCGCGACCTGGGGGACCACCAGCGATGACGCAACCACCGACGCCGGGTGGCTGGCCGCCGCCACGACCGGTCGGGCCACCTCCGGTGTCCGCGCCGCTGCACCCCCAGCAGGCGTCCCCCGCCCAGTTCCAGCCCCACCAGCAGCCCCACCAGCAACCCGGTCAGCAACCCTGGCCGCCGCAGGCCCCGCAGCAGACCGCGCAGCAGCCCTGGCCGCAGCAGCAGCCCCCGCAGCAGCAGTGGCCCCCACCGCCCCCCGTCGCGCCCCAGCCGCCACCCGCGCACTGGGGGCCGCCGCCCGCCGCGCCCGGCTGGGGGCCGCCGGGGTTCCAGCCCTACCCCCCGCTGCCGCGCAGGCGGAACAACGGGCCGCTGGTGGCGGGCGTGATCATCGGCGTGGTGGTGCTGGGCATCGCCGCGATCGGCGTGATCACCGCGGCCACCGCGACCAAGCGGATCAACGACTCCGCGTACTCCGGCTACTCGTCCTACAGCTACAGCCCCCCGCCGACCACCACCAGCCGGACGACGACCACCACGACCAGCCGCAGCGCCGAGCGCCCCAGCAGCTCCCCGCCCACCAGCACCAGCACCTCCGCGCGGCCCAGCCCCCGGTCGGTGATCGCCCTGGGCGACAACCCCATCCACGCCGCGGGCCTGGGCGCGTTCGACATCCAGGGCTGCCCGCTGCCCGGCATGGACTACACCCCCTCGGGCCAGGACCGGTTCCTGCGCGCGGCGCTGCCGTGCATCGAGCGGATGTGGCAGCCCTCGCTGGAGCGGGCCAACCTGCCCTACCAGCCGGTCGAGCTGGTCATGGTGACCTCGCAGATCACCAACCCGTGCGGCTCGATGGGCCCGGACCGCACCGCGATGTACTGCGACGGCACCATCTACTGGACGCCCGAGCACTACGCCCGCGAGCAGGGCGCGGCCAACCCCAACCACCCCGGCAAGTACCTCGGGCAGCTGGCCCACGAGTACGGCCACCACGTCCAGTGGCTGTCGGGCATCCTGCGGGCCACCGGCCAGGCCCAGTACGACAAGGGCGGCTGGGACACCCCCGAGGGCCTGGACATCAACCGCCGCAAGGAGTTGCAGGCGACCTGCTTCGGCGGCATGACGCTGGCGCCGCTGTCGCACGGCGCGGTGCCCTCGGACGTGATCTCGGTGGCGCTGATGGACGCGGGCAACCGCGGCGACTACCCGCAGTACCCCACCCGCGACCACGGCGCGCCCGAGCGCAACGCCGCCTGGGTCAACCACGGTTTCAAGACCAACGAGACCAGCGCGTGCAACACTTGGCTGGCCAGCGCGGCCGACGTCAGCTGAGCGGTGTTTCAACAGGACTGAGAAGCGGGAACCCCCGGCAGGCCCGCGCGCACGGAGTCACCGACACCCGGTCGCGGCCACACCAGGACACGACCCAGCCCACCGGGAGGAACGTGCACACGCCCGAGGCGCCCAAGAACAACCCGGTCGTGCTCGTCGCCGTGTTCACCGCGGTCGCGCTGTCCGTGCTGAGCCTGGGCCTGGTCGACCAGGTCGACGCGGGCCGCCGGGTGGCGGGCCGGGCGGTGCCCGCCGCGAGCGCGCCGGTCCAGACGGGCGAGATCAGGGCGGCCGAGGCCCAGCGCCCCCGCGCGGTGCACCGGCTGGCCGACCACCCGCTGCTCACCTCGGGCGCGCGGCTGGCGCCGGTGACCTGCGCGCTGCCCGAGTTCGGCACCTCGGACGCGCAGCTGGCGGCCTACTACCGGGCCGGGACCGCGTGCCTGGACCAGGCGTGGGAACCGGTGCTGGCGGTCGGGAACCTGCCGTTCGAGCCGCCCACCCTGGACACCTCCCCGGAGCTGGGCCCCGGCCCGTGCGGGGTCGCGCCCGCGCAGAGCGAGGCGGTGGCCTACTACTGCGGTCGCAACCGCACCATCTACATGCCGACCTCGCGGCTGCGCGACAACGGCGGCGGCCACCGGCCGGAGTCCCACCTGGCGACCCTGGCGCACGAGTACGGCCACCACGTGCAGTCGGTGTCCGGGATGCTGCGCGCGGCCGACACCCGCATCCTCGACGCGGGCGAGCAGACCCCCGCCGGGCTGGAGATGTCGCGGCGGGTCGAGCTGCAGGCCAACTGCTTCGCCGGGCTGTTCCTGGCCGCCGCGGCCGGGCGGGGCTCGATCACCAGGGCCCTGGCCGAGAACGCCGCGGCGGACTTCCGCTACGCGGTGGAGGAGGCGCCGGAGAAGAACGCCCACGGGTCGCCCCGCAACCAGGAGAAGTGGGCGGGCAGCGGCTTCTCGGACGGCACCACGGCCTCCTGCAACACCTACGCGGCCACCGTGGAAGCCGTGCGCTGACGCCGCAGGAGCAGGTAGGTGTAGAGGCCGCCCGCCAGGCCGCTCAGGCACATGAGCATCGCCGTGAGCCTGGTCCCGAACGGCAGGTCGTCGGACATGGTGCCCGCCGCCTGCACCAGGAACTCGCCGCTGGTGTCGGCGGGCACGACGACCTCCACCACCTCGTTCACCGAGTGCCCGCAGCCGTCCAGCCGGGCCCGCCTGGTCTGCTCGCCGACCTTGAGCTCCACCCGGTCGTAGGCGTCGCCGCCGCCGCACGAGGCGGGCTCGACCACGGTCGCGGTCGCCCGCTGCGCCGGGGCGGGCGCGGGCGGCCACCACAGCGCGACCGCCGCCCCGACCGCCGCCAGCGCCACGACCAGCGCGATCAGGGCCCACCGCACGGGAGCTGCGCCAACCGCCACAGCGTGGATGGTGGCAGACGGCGGCCGGGGTTGTCGTGCCGGCCTGAGCGAACCCCGAAGGACCGCGCGGAGGACCGGGACGGGCCGCCGGAGCGGCCCCAGAATGGGCGGGTGCCGACTGCTGCCAGGGTGCTGGTGATCGAGGACGCGGAGGCGATCGCCGCCGCGGTGGGCTCCGCGCTGCGGGAGGCGGGCTACCGGGTCCTGCTCCGCCCGGACGGCCGCGACCTGGAGGCCGAGCTGGTCCGGTTCCGCCCGGACCTGGTGGTGCTGGACGTGATGCTGCCCGGCCGGGACGGGTTCGCGCTGCTGGAGGTGGTCCGGCGGGCCTGCGACGCGGGCGTGGTGATGCTGACCGCGCGCGACGGCGTGGCCGACCGGCTGCGCGGGCTGGACCGGGGCGCGGACGACTACCTGGGCAAGCCGTTCGCGCTGGCCGAGCTGGTGGCGCGGGTGAGCGCGGTGCTGCGCAGGCTGGGGCGGACGCCGTCCACGGTGCGGGTCGGCGACCTGGTGGTGGACGCGGACTCGGCGGTGGTGCTGCGCGGCGGCGTGCCGGTCGAGCTGACCGCGACCGAGCTGCGGCTGCTGCGCTACCTGGCCTCGCAGCGCGGCCGGGTGGTCGGCAAGGCGCGCATCCTCACCGCGGTGTGGGGCTACGAGGACTACGACCCGAACCTGGTGGAGGTGCACGTCAGCGCGCTGCGCCGGAAGCTGGAGGAGCACGGGCCCCGGCTGCTGCACACCGTGCGCGGGCTGGGCTACGTGCTGCGGGCGGAGGACGCGTGAGGCTGCGCACGGTCTCGCTGCGCCGCCGGGTCACCCTGGCCGCGCTGGGCGTGGTGGCGGCGGTGCTGGTCGGGCTGGTGATCGGGGTGGACGCGCTGTTCGCCGCCCAGTCGCAGCACGACCTGGACCAGGTGATGGCGGAGAAGGCCAGGGTGGCGCAGCAGCTGGCCAAGCAGCGGGTGCGCGGCCAGGAGCTGGTCAACCGGCTGGAGAACCGCGGTGTGCGGGTGCGCCTGGTGACGGCGGACGGGCAGAGCTACGGGCGCGCGCCGGAGGGGACGCGGCGGGAGGTCGCCCAGGAGCTGCCGGACGGCGCGGTGATCACCTTCTACGGCGACACCTCCGTGCTCACCGAGGCCCAGTCCCGGCTGCGGCGGCTGCTGCTGCTGACCGCGCTGGCGGCCCTGGTGGTGACGGCTTTGGCGCTGGTCGGCGTGGTGCGGCGGGCGCTGGCCCCGCTGGACGAGATGACCGGCCTGGCCCGGTCGATCGCCGCGGGCGGGCGCGGCGCGCGGCTGGCCCCGGCGCGCACCGACACCGAGCTGGGGCGCACCGCGGCGGCGTTCGACGACATGCTGGACTCGCTGGAGGGCTCGGAGGCGCGCACCAGGCGGTTCGTCGCCGACGCCGCGCACGAGCTGCGCACGCCCGTGGCCGGTGTGCGGGCGGTGGCCGAGGCGCTGGTGCACAGCTCCGGGGCCGAGGAGCGGGAGCGGCTGAACCTGCTGCTGGTGCGGGAGGCGCGGCGGGCCGGGCGGCTGGTGGACGACCTGCTCGACCTGGCCAGGATAGACGCCGGGCTGCGGCTGCGGCGGGAGCCGGTCGACCTGCTGGAGCTGGCCGAGGCGGAGGCGGCCCGGACCCGCGTGCTGGCCCCCTGGCTGGACGTCGCGGTCTCCGGGACGCCCGCGGTGGTGTCGGGCGACCCGGAGCGGCTGGCGCAGGTGCTGGCCAACCTGTGCGACAACGCGCGGCAGGCGGTGGGCCCGTCCGGGCGGGTCCGGCTGACCACGTCGACCTCGGCGACCTCGGCCGTGCTGGTGGTGACCGACGACGGGCCGGGGGTGCCCGAGGCCGAGCGGGAGCGGGTCTTCGACCGGCTGGTGCGGCTGGACGAGGCCCGCGACCGGCGGCGCGGCGGCGCGGGGCTGGGGCTGTCGATCGCGCGCGGGGTGGTGCGGGCGCACGGCGGCGAGCTGTCCTGCGTGCCGCCGGACGACGGGCGGGGCGCGGCGTTCCGGGTGGTGCTCCCGCCCGCCTGAGTCGGGGTCACGCGGGCAGGCGGCGCAGCGCGAGGACGTTGTCGACCAGCACGCCGGTCTGCCCGTCGGGGCCGGTGCCCTGCCTGCGCGGCGAGCCCATGCGCTCGGTGCGCCACCGGGCGTCGTCCAGGCCGATGCCTGCCAGCGTCTCCTCCGGCGTGGGGAAGCGCACGTCCAGGTTCGGCGACCACGGTGGCGGCGCTCCGTGGTCGACGACCAGCAGCAGGCCCCCCGGCCGCACCGCGTCCGCCGCCCGGCGCAGCGCCTCGGCTCGGGGGAAGTCCACCGGCGACTGCAGGTACTGCGCGGACACCAGGTCGAAGGCGCCCTGGGGAAAGGTGTGCGCCAGGTCGTGGCGCTCGAAGCGGATCTCCACGCCCGCTTCGGCGGCGTGGGCCTCGGCCCGTGCCAGCGCGGTGGCGGAGACGTCGACCGCGGTGACCCGCCAGCCCCGGCGGGCCAGCCACACCGCGTCGCCGCCCTCGCCGCAGCCCAGGTCCAGCGCCGCACCGGTGGGCAGCCCGTCGGCCACGTCGGTCAGCACCGGGTTGGCCCGGCCGCTCCACAGCCGCCGCCGGGTGTTGTAGTGCGCTTCCCAGTACTGCTCCGACTCGCTCAGGCCGTGCCTGCGGTTGCCCATGACGCGCTCGCAGTTCTCCGCTTCGGCCTGCGCCGAGAAGATTTCGTGCATCGGTCCTCCCTGGTCGTCGGTGATGGCCCGATGCTGCGCCGGCGTTCGCGGGGTTGACAAGAAATGTTGCCGAGGTGGCAACATGGAGGGGTGACCGAGGAAGCGAACCCCGTCCTGGACGCGGTGGGCCCCCGGCTGCGGGCGCTGCGCCGCAAGCGGGAGCTGACCCTGGCCGAGCTGTCCGCCGCCACCGGCGTCTCGGTGAGCACCCTGTCCCGCCTGGAGTCCGGCGAGCGGCGGCCGACCCTGGAGCTGCTGCTGCCGCTCGCGCGGGTGCACCAGGTGACGCTGGACGAGCTGGTGGGGGCTCCGGAGACGGGCGACCCGCGCGTCCACGCCCGCCCCATGGTCCGCAACGGCGTCACCTACCTGCCGCTGACCCGGCGGCCCGGCGGGGTGCAGGCGTACAAGATGATCTACCCGCCGGGCACGCCCAGCCGGGAACCCGAGCAGAAGGTGCACGAGGGGCACGAGTGGTTCTACGTGCTGTCCGGGCGGCTGCGACTGCTGCTCGGACAGCACGACGTGATGCTGGGCCCCGGCGAGGCGGCCGAGTTCGACACCCGCACGCCGCACTGGTTCGGCAACCCCGGACCGGGACCGCTGGAGATCCTGAGCCTGTTCGGCCCGCAGGGCGAGCGGCAGCACGTCCGCGCCAGGGCCTGAACGCTCGGTTCGCGGGTCAGTCCTTGGACTCCCTGGAGTCCTTGGGCGGGGTCACCTTCTTGACGTAGAGCAGGCGGTCGCCCGCCTCCACCGCGTCGGCCTCGGGGGCGTCCACCCGGTACAGCACGCCGTCGCGCACCACGCCCAGCACGATGTCGGGCAGGTGCCGGGGCGAGCCGCCCACCTCGGAGCGCTCCACGTCGCGCTCGGCGATGGCCAGGCCCGAGTCGGGGGTGAGCAGGTCCTCCACCATGTTCACCACGGTCGGCGTGGCGGTGGCCATGCCCAGCAGGCGGCCCGCCGTCTCGCTGGAGACCACCACCGAGTCCGCGCCGGACTGGCGCAGCAGGTGCTCGTTCTCGCGCTCCCGCACCGACGCCACGATCTGCGCCTTGGGCGCCAGCTCGCGCGCGGTCAGCGTGACCAGCACGGCCGTGTCGTCGCGGTTGGCCGCCACGACCACCGCGCGGGCGCGCGGCACGCCCGCCACCCGCAGCACGTCGTTGCTGGTGCCGGTGCCGTGCACGGTGACCAGCCCGATCGCGGACGCGGCGTCCAGGGACTCCTGGGAGGTGTCCACCACGACCACCGAGCCGGGGTCGACGCCGTCGCCGAGCAGCGCGCTGACCGCGGAGCGGCCCTTGGTGCCGTACCCGATGACGACCACGTGGTCCCGCACCTTGGTCCTCCACTTCTGGATGCGCAGCGCCTGCCGGGAGCGCTCGGTGAGCACTTCGAGGGTCGTGCCGACCAGGACGATCAGGAACAGCACCCGCAGCGGGGTGATCACCAGCACGTTCACCAGCCTGGCCGAGGAGCTGGCGGGGGTGATGTCGCCGTAGCCCGTGGTCGACAGGGACACGGTGGCGTAGTAGACCGCGTCCAGCAGCGACAGGCCGTCGTTGTTGACGTCGCGGTAGCCGTCGCGGTCGAGGTAGACGATGAGCACGGCGGCGACCAGCGCCGTGGTCGCCCCGATGACCCGCTTGAGGATGGCCCGGACGGGGCTCTGCACCGTGTCGGGCATCCTGATGACGCCGACCAGCGAGTGCCCCGGCCGCTCGGTGAGCGTCTCGCCGGGGTGGTTCTTCCGGATCATCGCAGCCTCTCGGGCAGCAGCCGCCACAGCCGCGCCGCGGCCTCGGCCCCGCGCAGCAGCAGGGGCACCACGACGCGCTCGTTGGGCGCGTGGATGCGGTCGTCCGGCAGCGTCGCGCCGAGGTAGACCACCGGGACGCCGAGCCAGCCGTGCAGCAGCGCCGCCGGGCCGGAGCCGCCGGTGCGGCTGTAGCGGACCGGCTGGTCGAACGCGGCTTCCAGGGCGTCGCGGACCGCGCCGACCGCCGGGTGGGACACGTCCACCGCGTAGGGCGGGGCGCCGTCGCCCGCGGCGATCACCTCGGACCGCACGCCGTCGGGGGTGTGCGCGGCGACGAACTCGCGCAGCGCGTCGGCGATCCGCTCGGGGTCCTGGTCGGGCACCAGGCGGAAGGACAGCTTCACCGACGCGCTCGCGGGCACGATGGTCTTCAGGCCCGGCCCGGTGTAGCCGCCGAAGATGCCGTTGACCTCGGCGGTCGGCCGCACCCACACCCGTTCCAGGGTGGACCAGCCCGCCTCGCCCGCGAGCACCTGCGCGCCGCCGGAGTTGGCCAGCCACACCGCCTCGTCGAAGGGCAGCGAGGCGTAGTCGGCGCGCTCCCGCTCGGTCGGCTCGACCACGTCGGCGTAGAAGTCGCGCAACCGGACGCGGCCCTCGTCGTCGTGCAGCGCGGCCACCAGCCGGGCCAGCGCGGTGGCCGGGTTGGGCACGCTGCCGCCCGCGCGGCCGGAGTGCACGTCGGAGCCGCCGCCGGTGAACACCACCTCGGCGCCGTAGACGCCGCGCTGCCCGGTGCACACGGTCGGCGCGTCGCGCGAGTACAGCGGCGTGTCGCTGAACACCACCAGGTCGCACGCCAGCTCGTCGCGGTGCTCGTCGAGCAGCTTGGTGATGTGCGGGGAGCCGGACTCCTCCTCGCCCTCGACGAACAGCTTGATGGTCACCGCGGGCGCGCTCGCGCCGGTCGCCGCCAGGTGCGCCTTGACGCCCAGCAGGTGCATGGCGACCTGGCCCTTGTCGTCGCTGGCGCCTCGGCCGAACAGCTCCTCGCCGACCAGGGCGGGCTCGAACGGCGGGTGCCGCCACAGCTCCACCGGGTCGACCGGCTGCACGTCGTGGTGGCCGTAGACCAGCACGGTCGGCGCGTCCGGGTCGGCGGCGGGCCAGCAGGCGTAGACCGCGGGCAGCGCGGGGCCGGAGTCCCAGACGCGCACGTCGGGCCAGCCGTCGGCGCGCAGGGTGTCCGCCAGCCAGCGCGCGGACCTGGCCACGTCGCCGTGGTGGGCCGGGTCGGCGCCGATGGACGGGATGGTCAGCCAGTCGCGCAGGCCCGCCACGAAGTCGTCGGCCAGCGCGGCGACCGCCGTCCGCTCGGGACGGTCGGGATGTTCGGGATCACCGCTCACGGTGCGCGAGGATAGCCCTGGGGGCGTGCGGGCGGCGGGGGCATGACAGGGTGGGTCGCATGCAACCCACTCGGTCCCGCGCCCCGGCGGCCCTCGCGCTGGCCGGGTTGCTCGGCGTGGCGGGCGTGACGCACTTCGCCAGGCCGAGGCCGTACGACTCGATCGTGCCGCGGTCGCTGCCGGGCGGGCCCCGCGCCTGGACCTACGCGTCGGGGGCGGCGGAGCTGGCGCTGGCCGCCGCGGTGGCCGCGCCGCGCACGCGCGGGCTGGGCGGGCTGCTGGCGGCCTGGTTCTTCGTGGCCGTCTTCCCGGCGAACGTGAAGATGGCGCGCGACTTCCGCCACAAGTCGGCCAAGGCGCGGGCGATCGCGTACGGCAGGCTGCCGCTGCAGGTTCCGCTGGTCCTGTGGGCGTTGAGGGTCCGCCGCGACGCCTGACCGATAACGCTGCGCGCCGGGGTGAACACCCTGCGCGAACCCAACACTGTTGTTGACCCCACAACCAGCTCTAGGATGCCCGAGTGCAACCGCTCCTCCACCACGCCGCGACGGCACTGGGCTGGCAGGGCATCGTCGTCCCCGACGTCGCCGTGCTGGGCCACCAGGTCTCCGCGGTCGTGCGGGTCCGCACCGACGTGCACGAGTGGCGCAGCGCGAACGGCTGGCCCCCGCACGCGGACCCGTCCTGGTTCCGCTCGTGGTTCGAGCCGAACGCGCACGACCGGCTGCCGGTGGCCGCGGTCGACCTGGTCGGCGTGCTGGTCGGCGAGTCGACGGTGGACCGGGCGCTGCAGTCGTGCGGGACGCTGATGACGCTGGCCCCGTGCTCGGTGGTGCTGCCCGCGCCGCAGGGCTCGTCGTGGCCGCTGATCGAGCTGGACTACTACGGCATCGGCGTGGTGTCGGTGGACGGCGCGGGCGCGGCCGAGCTGCTGGTGCCGCCGGAGGACCGGTCGACCGAGTTCGGCCCGTCGCTGTTCGGCCGCTGGCTGCTGGAGGTCCTCTACGAGCGGGTCCTCAAGGGAGTCCCGCACCAGGCGGGCGTGACCACCTAGGGCGCGCGGCCGACCAGGCCGCGCAGCACCGCGGCGGTGGTCGACCGGGCCAGTTCGGGGCCGATCTCGCCACGGGCGGCGGCTTGGCCCAGCGCGTCCGCCGCGCCCAGGAACGCGATCGCCGCCGCCTCGTCCAGGTCGGCGTCGGCGTCGGCCTCGTGGATGGCCCGGCGGCACAGGTCCAGGTAGTGCCGCTCGGACTCCCGCCTGGCCCGCTCCAGCTCCGGCGTGCCGACCAGCGCGGCCAGCACCCCGCCGAGCTCGACGCCCTGGGAGACCGCGCACGCCACGTGCGCCGCCGCGATCGCCTCGACCCGCTGCCGCACGTCCGGCGGGGTGCGCTCCAGCGCGGCGCGCAGGTCGGCGATCTGCCTCCGGTCGAAGTCCTCGTACAGCGAGAGCAGCAGCGCCGCGCGCGACGGGAAGTGGTCGTAGACCACCGGTTTGGAGATCCCCGCCCGCTCCGCCAGTCGCCCGAGGGTGAGCGCGTCCGCGCCTTCGGTGGCGATCACGTCGCGGGCCACGCCGACGAGTTGGGCACGCCGGTCCGCGCTGGAAAGCCTTCGCCCGCTCATCCCCGGAGTCTCCCATCAAGCGTAAGCTACGGTTAGTAGGTTATCCCATCAGGTGAACGGAGCTGTCCATGCACGCCCTGCTGGTCGTCGCCCACCCCGAGCCCCGCTCCCTCACGCACCACGTCGTCGACCGGCTCAAGGCGGCGCTGCACCCCGTGCCGACCGAGGTGGCCGACCTGGCCGCAGAGGGGTTCGACCCCCGCTTCACCCTGGCCGACCGCCGCTCCTACCAGGAGGGCGCCCCCTACCCGCCCGAGATCGCCGCCGAGCACCGCCGCCTGGACCGCGCCACCGACCTCGTGCTGGTCTTCCCGGTGTACTGGTGGTCGATGCCCGCGCTGCTGAAGGGCTGGATCGACCGCGTCTTCATCAACGGCTGGGCCTTCGAGCACTCCCCGGCCACAGGCCTGCGGCCGAAGCTCCAAGCGCTCACCACGCACCTGCTGCCCATCGCGGGCGACGACCACGGCTCGTACGAGCGCCACGGGTACGAGAAGGCGCTGCGGACGCAGATCGAGCACGGGATCATCGACTACTGCGGCAGCAGGCGCGGCGCCACGGCGTTCATCCACGAGTCCGAGCAGGACTCCCCCGAGGCCACGGCGCGTCGCGTCGACCGCGCGGTGCGGGTCGTCAGCGAAGCCGTCCACGCGCGCCTGACCGTCGGGTAGCGGGTCAGAGCTGGTTCGCGCCCCCGTCCACGTAGAGGTTGGCGCCCAGCACGAAGCTGCTGTCGGCGGAGGCGAGGAAGGCCACCGCGGCGGCCACCTCCTCCGGACGCCCCATCCGGCCGATCGGCACCTCGGCGCCCTGCTTGGCCTTGTAGGCCGCCGCGTTCTCCTCGCCCACCAGCTCGGTGACCCCCGAGGTGTCGATCGGCCCCGGCGAGACGGCGTTGACCCGGACGCCCCGGCCCTTGAGCTCGTTGGCCCAGGTCCGCACGAAGGACCGCAGGGCGGCCTTGGACGCCGCGTACGCGCCGAACGCCGCCGCGCCCTTGTCGACGGTGGTGGAGGCGTTCACGATCACCGACGCGCCCTCGTTGAGCAGCGGCAGCGCCTTCTGCACGGTGAACACCGTGCCCCGGACGTTGACGCCGAAGACCCGGTCGAAGTCCTCCCCGGTGAGCTGCTCCAGCGTCGCGAACGACGCGGTGGCCGCGTTGGCGAACAGCACGTCCAGGCCCCGCCCCCGGTCGCGGACCGCGTCGTAGAGCCGGTCGAGGTCGGCCGGGTCGGTGATGTCACCGGGCACGGCGGTGACCGCCGGGCCGATGAGCTCGGCGGCCTCCTCCAGCTCGGCCTCGCGCCTGCCGGTGATGAACACGTGCGCGCCCTCGGCGACCAGTCGCGCGGCGGTGGCCCGGCCGATCCCCCGCGTGCCGCCGCCGGTGACGACGGCCGTCTTGCCTGCCAGCTTTCCCATTCCGACCTCCGCATTGTTCGGTACCGACCGGTACTGAAGTTGACCGTACCAGTTCCGGACCGGCCGGTACCGAAGGGGTAGGATGGGTGCCGTGGACGTCACGCGGAAGAGCGCGCTCGGCAGGCCGAGGAGCTTCGACGCCGACGAAGCCCTGGGGCGGGCCATGGTGGTCTTCTGGGAGCAGGGCTACGAAGGCGCCAGCCTGACCGACCTGACCAGCGCCATGGGCATCACCAAGACGAGCATGTACGCGGCTTTCGGCAACAAGGAGGAGCTGTTCCGGAAGGCCCTGCGGCGCTACGCCGAAGGCCCCGCCTCCTACGTGGCCGAGGCGCTGGCGCGGCCGACCGCCCTGGAGGTGGTCGAGGCGTTCCTCACCGGCGCGGTCGAGACCAGCACCCGCCCCGGCTGCCCCGCCGGGTGCCTGAGCGTCCAGGGCTCGCTGGCCGCCGGTGAAGCCGGGCGGCCCGCCCGCGACGTGCTGATCGCCTGGCGCGAGGAGTGCCGCGCCTACCTGCGCGACCGGTTCCGGCGAGCCGTCGACGAAGGCGACCTGCCTCCGGACACCGATCCGGAGCTGCTCGCCCGGTACGTCATGACCGTGGCGAACGGCATCGCCGTGCAAGCAGCGGGCGGCGCGGGCCGCGACGAGCTCCGGCAGGTCGCCGACCTGGCCATGCGGACCTGGCAGCCGGTGCGGTAGCCGCCGGTGTGGCAGCCGCCGGTGTGGCGGCGGGGATCAGGTCGGCACCGAGCGGATCAGGGCGCGCAGGCCGTCGGCGTCGAGCAGGTCCGCCGGGCGCAGCGTGAACCCGTGCCGCACGTAGTGGAACGCGGCCCGCACCTTCTCCACCGGCGAGCCGGACAACGCGGCCCACGCCAGCCGGTAGGCGGCCAGCTGCACCGACAGCGCGGGCAGCCGCTCCTCGTCCGGCACCCGGCCGGTCTTCCAGTCCACCACCGTCCACCCGCCGTCCGGGTCGGCGAACACCGCGTCCATCCGCCCGCGCACCGCGACCCCGTCCACCTCGGCCTCGAACGACACCTCGACGTCGTGCGGCGCGCGGTCGCCCCACTCGCTGGCCAGGAACGCCTCCTGCAACCGGCCCAGCTCGGAGTCCGGCGCGGCGTCCTCGTCGGCCGCGCCGGGCAGCTCGTCCAGATCCAGCAGCCGGGCCATCCCGAACCGCTGCTCCAGCCAGGTGTGGAACGCCGTGCCGCGACGCGCCAGCGGGTTCGGCGGGAACGGCAGCGGCCTGCGCAGCCCGCGCGCCAACCGCTCCGGGTCGGCGGCCAGCTCCACCAGCTGGCTCACCGACAGGTGCTCGGGCAGCACGACCCGCTCCCGGCGGTCCGCGGCGGCGGCCCGCTCGGCCAGCAGGACCTCCACGTCCCGCGCCCAGCCCTCGGGGTCCTCGTCCTCCTCGGCGGGCTCGGCCGGGCCGGGCTCCTCCGGCTCGGGGGGCAGCCAGTCGTCCGGCTCGTCGGGCTCCTCGGGGGGCGGCACGTCGTACTCGTCCGGCGGTTCCGGCGGCAGCTCCGCGTAGTCCTGCACGGCGAGCGGCTCAGCCCGCGCGACCTCCTGCGTGACCTCTGCTGCGGCTTTCTGCGCTGCGGCTTCCCCGGCGGCGAGGTGGCGCTCCAACGCCGCCAGCACCAGCTCCGCCCCCTCGGTCACCGCGTCCCGCCGCTTGCCCAGCGGGTCGGCAGGCCACTCGGCCGTCTTCACCCGCGAGGCCAGCGGGTTCGGCTCGTCCTCGGCGGGCGGCGGGGCCCAGTGGGCGATGTCGGCGGGCGGGTGCTCGGCGGCCAGCACGGTCTCCCGCAGCTCGGTCAGGAACGCCGACGGCCCCTTGGGCCGGTCACCGGTCTCGGCCCACCAGTGGCCGGACACCAGCAGGCTGTGCTCGGACCGGGTCAGCGCCACGTACAGCAGCCGCCGCTCCTCCACCAGCCGCCGCTCCTCGAACTCCTCGGCGTGCAGGTCCAGCGCCCGCTCGACCTCCTTGCGGTCGCTGCCGCCGGGGATGCGCAGCTTGGGCAGGTCCGCCGCGTCGCCGCGCAGGTCGGCGGGCAGCTCGGTGACCGACTTGAGCCAGGAGGAGGACTTCTTCCGGCCGGGGAACACGTCCCTGACCACGTGCGGCAGCGCCACGATGTGCCACTCCAGCCCCTTGGCCGAGTGCATGGTCAGCACCTGGACCCGGTTCTCGGCCACCTCGACCTCGCCCGGCTCCAGCCCGTCCTCGGCCTGCTCGGCGGTGTGCAGGTAGTCCAGCAGCGCGGGCAGCGTCGCCGACGGGCTGGCCGCGGCGAAGTCCGACACCACGTCGGCGAACGCGTCCAGGTGCGCGCGGCCCACCCCGCCCGGCCGCGCCAGCGCCTCGATGTCCAGCAGCAGCGTGCGCTCCACGTCCGCCACCAGCTCCGGCAGCGGCTGCTCCAGCCTGCGCCGCAGCGCCGCCAGCTCGGCCCCCAGCCGCCGGATGCGGCGGTAGCCCTCGGCGGAGTAGGCGGTCGGGTCGCCGGGGTCGTCCAGCGCGTCGGCCAGGCCCGCCTGGTCGGCGTGCTCACCGGGCAGCGCGTCGGCCAGCACCGCCAGCGGGTCGTCGGCCACCGCCTGCCTGCTCGGCGCGCCCGCCAGCTCGCGGGCCCGCTGCCACAGCGCGGCCAGGTCGTAGGCGGCGACCCGCCAGCGCGAACCGGTCAGCAGCCGCGCGGCGGCGGTGCCCGCCAGCGGGTCGACCAGCACGCGCAGTGCGCTGACCAGGTCCCGCACCTCCGGCTCGTTGAGCAGCCCGCCCAGGCCCACCACCTCGACCGGCAGGCCGCGGTCGCGCAGCACCGCCGCGATGGCCGTCATGTCCGAGCGCCGCCGCACCAGCACCGCCGCCGTGGGCGGCTCGTCGCTGGTCTCCAGGTGCGCCTCCCACTGCCCGGCCACCATGTCCGCCAGCCACTCCAGCTCCTGGCGCACGTCGGAGAACAGCGCGATGCGCACGTCACCCGGCCCCGCGCCGTCCCGCGCGCGCAGCTCCTCCACGTCCAGCCCGGCCGCGCGCAGCGGCGCGGACACCGCGTTGGCCAGCGCCAGCACCTCCGGCGGGTTGCGGAAGCTGGTCAGCAGCCCGTACTTGCGGGCGGGCGGGAAGTCCTGCACGAACCGGGGCAGGTTGGCCGCGCTCGCGCCGCGCCAGCCGTAGATCGCCTGGGCCGGGTCGCCCACCGAGGTCACCGGCATCGGCTCGCCCCGCCCGAACAGCGACCGCAGCAGCACGCGCTGCGCGTGCCCGGTGTCCTGGTACTCGTCGAGCAGCACCGCGCCGTAGCGCTCCCGCTCGCCCTGCGCGACCTCCGGGTACTCCGCGGCCAGCCGCGCGGCCAGGCTCATCTGGTCGGCGAAGTCCATCGCCGCCTCGCGCCGCTTGCGCGTCTGGTACGCCTCCAGCAGCGGCAGCAGGTTCACCCGCAGCCGCTGCGCGGCGACGATCTCGCGCAGCTTCTCCGGCAGGGCGTCGCGCTGCCGCGCGGTGCGGGGCGCGGACTCGATGGTCCTGGTCAGCCACTCGGCGTGCGCGCGCAGCGCGGCGGGCTCGACCAGGTGCTCCCCCAGCTCGCCCGCGATGGCCAGCAGGTAACCGGTGACCGTGGCCGGGACCTTGTCGGTCTCGATGTCCTCCACCCACGTCGACACCACCCGGTGGGCCAGCTGCCAGGCCGCGGTCTCGGTCAGCAGCCGCACCCCCGGCTCCACCGGCAGCCGCAACCCGTGCTCGCCGACCAGCCGCCCGGCGTAGGCGTGGTAGGTCAGGATCACCGGTTCGGTGGTCAGCACCGCGGCGCGGCGCTCACCGCTGGGGTCCAGCCGGTCCAGCAGCGCCGACCCGGCCAGCCTGCGCAACCGCGCCCGCACCCGCTCGGCGAGCTGCCGGGCGGCCTTGCGGGTGAAGGTCAGGCCCAGCACCCGGTCGGGCGTGACGAACCCGTTGGCGACCAGGTAGACCACCCGCGCGGCCATCGTCTCGGTCTTGCCCGCCCCCGCCCCCGCGACGACCAGCGCGGGCGCGGCGGGCGCGGCCACCACGGCGGCCTGCTCGGGCGTGGGCCTGGGCAGCCCCAGCGCCTCGGCGACCTCGAAAGGGCTGGCCAGAGCCGCGGGCTCACCCGCCGTCCGCGCACCGCCCGCCGCAACCACGTCGAGCATTCTCCGTTGCCGCTCCGCGACGCCTTCGGCGACCCGCACACCGGCACTCACCGGTACCGGTCGATCACGCGCCGATCAGCGCGAGTCCGCCTCGACCCCGGCCTTGATCCCGACCCTGACCCCGATCTTGATCCCGGCGACGAACGCCGTGCAGGAGGCGGGCGGGAACACCAGCGTCCCGCCCGCGCGGTTCTCGCTGTCGCGCACGCCGACCGCCTCGGTGCCACCACCAGTCCGACGCGCCGTCCTGGACGACTTCTCCCCTCACAAGCACCCGAACGTCCGCGCGTGGGCCGCGGCGAGCCGAAGACCGGCTTTGCCCCGACTCACCCATCCGCGCCTGGGCCGAGTACCCGGCCAAGGCCGCCTGACGGTCCGCTACCCCTCCGTCGGCTGTTGCCGGGGCGGTCCGGCGGGTAACCCTGGCGTTGCGGCCCGTCGGGCGCCTGCGCGGTCTTCGGCTCGCCCATCCCGTCCGGGCGACCCCCAGCACCCCGCTCCCCGGTTCCCTGACAGGCAGCTCACCAGGGAACCGGGCCGTGCTCGTCGAAGAAGCCGCCGGTCGGCCCGTCATCGGGCAGCGTGGCGAGCCGGACGACCACGGCCGCCCCGTCGGCCGCGGTGCGGGTGAGGCCGGGGAACGCGGTGGTGAAGTCGGTCGCGCACGGCCCCGGATCGGCGGCGTTGACCAGGATGTCGCGGCTGCGCAGTTCCTTGGCGTACTGCACGGTCAGCGAGTTGAGCGCGGTCTTGGACGGGACGTACGCGGCCAACGGGGGCCGAGTTGTGAAGTAGTCCTCGGGATCGGTCATCCGGGCGATGGAGCCCAGTCCACTGCTGACGTTGACGATCCGGGCGGCGGAGGAGCGGGCGAGCAGCGGCAGCATCGCGGTGGTCACGCTGATCACGCCGAACACGTTGGTCTCGAACACCTCGCGCACAGCGGGCAGTTCGGCACCGCTGGGGCTCTGCGCGGCGAGGTCGCCGGAGATGCCCGCGTTGTTGACCAGGATGTCCAGCCGGCCGAAGCGCTCCTCGATCCAGCGGGCGGCGGACAGGACGCTGGCGCGGTCGGTGACGTCCAGGGTGACCGGGTGCACCCGCGGGCCCAGGTCGGCTGCGGCTGCCGCACCGCGGCGCGGGTCCCGCGAGGCCAGCAGGACGTTCGCGCCGAGCGAGGCGAGCCGGGCCGCGACCTCGCGCCCGATGCCCTTGTTGGCACCGGTGACCAGGGCGATCGTGGTTTCTGTCATGCGTTCAGCCCACCACGGGGACGGCCGGGAGTTCCAACACCGACCAGGTGCGCGACGATACCGTGCGGGTATGGAAAGGCTGGAGGTCCGCGAGCTCGTCTACTTCACCGCTGTCGCCGAAGAACTGCACTTCGGTCGGGCGGCCGCCCGGCTGGGGATGACCCAACCGCCGCTCTCCCGCGCCATCCAGCAGCTCGAACGACGGCTGGGCGTAGCCCTGCTGGAACGTGGCAGTCGCCGGGTCGCGCTGACCGAGGCGGGGGCCGTCCTGCTCCGCGAGAGCCGTGCCGTGCTCGACGCCGCGTCGGCCGCGGCGCGCCGCACCCAGCGGGCAGGCCGCGCCGACCCGCGTCTGGTCCTGGTCATCAAGCCGGGCGGCGACGGTGGCCTGCTGCCCGCGATCCTCGACGCCTACCAGGCTGAGCCGGGTGCGCTGCCGGTCGAGCTGGTGTGCAGCTTCGGCGAGCGTGAGATCCTCCTGCGGGAGGGCCGTGCCGACGCCGCCCTGCTCCACCGCCCCCGCCACGACCTCACCGGCCTGGACACCCAGGACCTCATGACCGAGACTCAACTCCTCGTGATGCCGAGTTCGCATCGCCTCGCGGGCCGTACCCGCGTCTGCCTGGACGACCTCGCCGGGGAGCCCCTGCCGCGCTGGCCGGGCGCATCCGAGGGTGGCTCACACGGGCCCGAGGTCCACGACCTCGGGCAGCTTCTCCACCTCATCGCCTTGGGCCGCATGGTCGCCGTCCTCCCCTCCTCCATCCGCGACCAGCTCCGCGCCGACCTGGTCGCCGTCCCAGTCGACGATGCCGAGCCGACCACGCTCGTCCTCGCCTGGCCCGAGCACGCCACCTCCCCGGCCCTGGCCGCCTTCGTCCGCGCGGCCGCCGCCGTGGCGGGCAAGGCGACGGGCCACGGCGGGTAGAGCGGGCGGACACGCGGGGTGGGAGGCGCCCTCGCCCATGCTCGCGGGCGCCGGACGGCGAACCGATTACGCGGTCGACAACCCGAGCCAGGCCACTGGTCACCGAGAGCTGCCGACGGTGCCGGGGTCCTCTCCTCCGACAGGTCGATGCGCGCCACGACCGAGAACGCGGAATCAGCCTTGAGGTCCGTCAACACCACCGAGGGAATCGAAGGACGCCCGGTGCGGACCGGTCGACAGCGGAACCCCGCTCGCCGGGACGCACCCCGGCGAGCGGGGCGGTCACTCGCTGACCTGGCGGCCCGCGGCGTGGATGGGGCACGAGGTGCGGGCCGGGCACCGGTCGCAGTCGCCGTTCTCCTCGGCCCGGTAGACCGGCCCGACGCTGGACCCGGCGGCGGCCTGCACCGCCTCCAGCCACACCCGCACGCCCTGCTCGTCCAGCGGCGCCTGCTCCAGCTCGGTCGCCCCGGTCTTCTTGTTCTCCTTGGCCACGTACAGCAGCCGCGCGCCGCCGGGATCGGTGCCCAGCCCGAGGTGGGTGAACCCGCCCAGCGCCGTCGCCAGCTGGTACACCGCGAGCTGCGGGTGCTGCCGCGCCTCCTCGCGGGTCACCGGGTTCTTGCCGGTCTTGATGTCCACCACCACCGGCCGCCCCTCGCGGTCGGTCTCCAGCCGGTCCACCCGGCCGCGCACGCGCAGCCAGGGGCTGCCGTCCCGCTTGGGCAGCTCCACCGAGATGTCGTGCTCCACGGCGACCTGGGTGAGCTGGTCGCGGCTGGCCGCCAGCCAGGTGAGGAACGTGTCGAGCATCCGCTCCACGCGCATCCGCTCGCGCCGGGAGAACCACGGCGCGCCCGCGTCCACCGCGGCCCACGCCTCCTCCAGCTTGACCCGCAGCTCCTTCTCGTTCGCGCCGCTGGCGGCGGCCTGCGCCAGCGCGTGCACGAGCGTGCCGGTGATCGAGGACAGCTCCGCCGGGTCCTGCCCGCCGTGCCGCTCCACCACCCACCGCAGCGGGCACTTCGACAGCACCTCCACTGTGGACGGTGACACGCTGACCGTGTGCTCCTCGGTCCACAGTGGATCGTCGGTGGTCACCGGGGCCAAGCCGTACCAGGAGTCCGGGTGCGCGCCGGGCACGCCCGCGGCGGCGAGGCGGGCCAGCTGCGCGGCCGCGCGCGACCGCCGGGACGCGGACTCGTCCGGGTCGCACACCACCCGCCGCAGCTCGCCCACCAGCTCGGCCAGCACCAGGCCGCGCTGCGGCGTGAAGGTCGGCCGCTCGGTCTCCACCGAGCCCAGGTCCTCCAGCTCGTCGAGGAACCGCGACGGCTGCTCGTCCTCCCCGCGCACCGCGCTGACCAGCAGCGCCCGCCGGGCCCGGCTGGCGGCGACCAGCAGCAGCCTGCGCTCCTCGGCCAGCAGCGGCGCGATCGCCGAGACGCGGTCGGCCGGACCCACCCCGGACACCACGTCCACCATCCGCTCCACGCCCAGCAGCGACCCGCGCAGCCGCAGGTCCGGCCAGCTGCCCTCCTGCACGCCGGGCACCGCCACCACGGTCCACTCGCGGCCCGCCGAGGCGTGCGCGGTCAGCACCGACACGGCCTCGCCGACCGGCGCCGACGCGGCCAGCGTGTCCCCCACGATCTGCTGCGCGGCCAGGTAGTCGGTGAACTCGGCCACGCCCGAGCCGGGCAGCCGGTCCACGTACTTGGCCGCCGCCTCGAACAGCCCGACGATCGCGTCCAGGTCCCGGTCGGCCTGCGTCCCGGCGGTGCCGCCCCTGGCCGACACCGCCGTCCAGCGCGACTCCAGGCCGGTGGCCCGCCACAGCTCCCAGAGCACCTGCTCGACGCTCAGGCCCTCGGCGATCGCCTCGCGCGCCTTGCGGATCAGGCCCGCGACGCGCCGCGCGGGCTGCGCCTCGGCGTCCTCCAGCGCGGCCAGCCTGTCCTCGGACTCCAGCACCTCGACCAGCAGCTCACCGCTGGAGCGGTCGCGCCCGGCGGCCATCTCCAGCCTGCGCAGGCCGCGCCGCAACCGGCGCAGCGCCAACGGGTCCGCGCCGCCCAGCGGGGACGACAGCAGCATCGCCGCGGTGTCCTCGTCCAGCGATCCCGGCACCGCCGCGCAGCGCAGCACCGCCAGGAAAGGCACCACCGCGGGCTGCTGGGCCAGCGGCAGCTCGTCGGACAGCACCGCCACCGGCACGCCCGCGGCGAGCAGGGCGCGCTGCAGCACCGGCAGCGACCGGGTCGCCGACCGGGCCACCACGGCCATCTCCGACCACGGGATCTCGTCGATCAGGTGCGCGCGCCGCAGCTGGTCGGCCACCCAGGCGGCCTCCTGCGCGGCGGAGGCGAACACCCGCACCTGCACGCTGCCCCGCCCGGCGGCCTCGGCCACGTCGCGGGTGGGCGACGCGCCGGGCAGCCGGGCTGCCAGCCCGCGCACAGCGGTGCGCACCTCGGCGGTCATCCGGTGGCCCTGGGTGAGCACGACGGTGGGCCCGGAGGCGTCGGCCAGCAGGGACGGATCGGCCCCCCGGAAGGAGAACACCGCCTGGTCCGGATCGCCCACCAGCAGGAACTCCTGCGCGGCGGAGCCGAGCACGCGGATCAGCGCGTGCTGCAACGGGTCCAGGTGCTGGGCGTCGTCGACGATCACGTGCCGCACCCGCCGCCGCTCGGACTCCAGCAGCTCCGGATCGGTCTCCAAGGCCAGCAGGGCGCTGCCGATCAGCTCGGCGGCGTCATAGGCGGGAGCCACGCCCTGCGCGGCCAGCAGGGACACCTGCTCGTACTGCGCGCCGAAACCGCCCGCGGCGACCCACTCCGCGCGGCCGTGCTGCTCGCCCAGCTCGATCAGGTCCTCGGGGGCCAGGCCGCGCTCCGTGGCGCGCAGCAGCAGGTCCCGCAGCTCCGCGGCGAACCCCGGCAGCGGCAGCGCGGGCCGCAGCCGCTCCGGCCAGCCCCGCGCGCCGGAGTCCACGTCACCGGCCAGCAGCTCGCGCACCAGCACGTCCTGCTCCGGCCCGGACAGCAGCCGGGGCGCGGGCTCGCCCAGCAGCGCCGCCTGCGCGCGCAGCACCGCGAAGGCGTACGAGTGGACCGTGCGGACCAGCGGTTCGCGCACGGTGGGCAGCAGCTCGCCCTCGTCGTCGCGGCGGACCAGCCGGGTGATCCGGGCGCGCATCGCCTCGGCGGCACGCCGGTTGGCGGTCAGCACCAGCACGCTCTCCGGGTCCGCGCCCCCGCGCAGCACCCGGTCCGCGACCACGTCCGCGATCAGCGTGGTCTTGCCGGTGCCCGGACCGCCCAGCACCCGCAGGAACCCGCCGGCGTGGTCCAGGACCCGCCGCGCGGCCGCGTCCCACTGCGGCCGGGGGCGGATCTCCGGCGGCCTGCGGATCAGAAGGGGGGTTCTGGTCGCTGCCACGCGGGGCATCGAACCATGCCGCCCGCTGCGGCGGCGTTCCGGCTACGTCGTGGAAAGCTGTGCGCGTGGACGAACAGTTGCACGAGATGGTCCGCGAGGTCGTGCGGTCGATCCCCCGTGGCCGGGTCGCCACCTACGGCGACGTGGCCGAGCTGGCCAAGGCCCCGTCACCCCGGCTGGTCGGACAGGTGCTCAACCAGGACGGCCACGACCTGCCGTGGCACCGGGTCCTCCGGGCCAACGGCACGTGCGCGCCGCACATCGCCGACGAGCAGCTCCAGCGCCTGCGCGAGGAGGGCGTCGTCGACGACGGCGGCAAGGTCGACCTGCGCACCTACCGGTGGGAGGAAGCGGTCAAGGAGCCCGCGGCGGAGCCTCCGGGCCTGTGGTGACGCGGGCCTGGACCTTGGTCACCTCGGCCTGGACCTCGGGGTCGCGGGTCAGCGCGGCGGCCAGCTTCAGCTGGGGCAGCGCCTCGGCGTGCCTGCTCTGCCTGCTCAGGGTGCGCCCGAGCAGCAGCCGGGCGTAGCCGTCGGAGGGGTCCAGCTCGACCAGCTCCCGCAGCACCGCCTCGGCCCGGCCCAGCGCGGCGGACTGGAAGTGCGCCAGCGCCAGCTCGGTCAGCACGGTGCGGTCCCCCGGCACGGCCTCGGCGGCCTCGGTGAGGTAGCGGGCGGCCCCGCTCGGGTCGCCCGCGGCCCGGAACCCCCGGCCGATGCGCAGCAGCTCCACGACGTCGGTCATGGCACTCTCCTCTCCTCCGCCGCCGCCGTCCTGACGGGCGGCACCCCCCTCAACCTAGTTGAACCCTCAACCATTCCCCCGTCCCTTCGCGAGTCGAACGCTCAGGTACCGCGAGTCGAACGCTCAGGTAGCGCGAGTTCGTCGTTGGGGTGCGTGGGGGTGCGTTCGCCGCGCGGCAGGTCGCCAAAGACGGCGCTCGCGGGACCCGCTGCGCGCGCCCCCCTGGTGCGTGGGCAAGTACTACCCGGCGGGGCTGGGAAGGGCGGTAACTACTACCCGAGGTGCGGCGGAAGCGCCGGTGAGGGCGCGAAAGTGCGGATCGGGGTGCGCGAATCGCGGGGGTGACACGCCCATGATCGGGTGGCACCGAGGGCGGGCGTGGCCGTCCTGAGCGTTGAATTCGGGGGTTCTGAGCGTTCGACTCGCGGGGGTCAGGCGACGTGTTGGTGGCAGCGGGCCTCGTAGTAGCGGAGGAGGACGGCCTCGACCACGCGCAGGTGGGCGCCGATGGGGGCGGACACCACGGCGGCGCCGGACTCGGCGACGACCCGGTGGAACAGGCCGGGGGCCAGCAGCCAGGACGCCACGGCCACCCGGCCGGGCAGGGACGCGACCACGTCGGCCACGCGCGGGGAGGCGGTGGCGGCGTAGCCCACGGCCACCGGGCCGACGCGGCGGGCCAGGGCGTCCGCGACCTGCCGCACGTCGGCCAGGGCGCGCGGGTCGGACGAGCCGGCGGCGGCCAGGACGACGGAGTCGCCCGCGCGCCAACCGGCCTCGCGCAGGCGTGCCACGAGGGCGGGCAGCAGCGCGGGGCCGATGGGGGCGGTCACCACCGCGTCGGGGTGGCCGGACGCGGCGACCTGGGCGGGGATGTCGACCCGCACGTGGTAGCCGGCGGCCAGGAAGGCGGGCACGACGACGGCCGGTCCGGACACCGAGGACAGCACCGAGGTCACGTCCGGCTGACGCACGTCCGCGTAGGCGACCCGGACGGGCACCCCGGCCAGCCGGGCGCGGACGAGCGCGGCGACCTCTTCCACGACGACGGCCCCGGCGGGGTCACGGGTGCCGTGCGCGACCAGGACCAGCGTCATACCGCCACCTCGGAGGGTTCCATGGCCAGCCGGTAACCCCGCTTGACCACGGTGGTCACCATCCTGGGTTCGCCCAGCGCCGTCCGCAGCCGCCCGATGGCCGTCTCCACGGCGTGCTCCTCGCCGCCTCCGGGCAGCGCGGCCAGCAGGTCCCGCCGGGACACCACCCGGCCGCGCGCGGCGGCCAGCACGCGCAGCACGGCCATCGGTGCGGGGGCGACGGGGCGCAGTTCGCCGTCGACCACGACGGCTTGGCCGCGCAGCTCGATCTCCCGGCCCGCGATGCGCAGCCGGGTGGCCCGCGCGGGCAGCGCCACGGCCAGTTCGCGCGCCAGCGCCCCCATGCGGGCCCGCACGGGCTGCGTGACGGGGATGCCCGCGGCGACCAGGGGGCCCGCGGTGATCGCGCCCACGCCGACCACCAGGACGTCCCGCTTGAGCAGCGCCACCAGCTCGTCGAACCGGCCCATCGCGCGGGCCGTGCGCAGCACGGAGGCCGCGGCGGGGGCGGAGGTGAACGCCAGCGCGTCCACCTGCCCGGCCAGCACGGCCTCCAGCAGGCGCTCCAGCGGCGCCGGGTCGGCGGGGCCGGTCCACCGGTACACCGGGACCTCGACGACCTCCGCGCCCGCCTCCCGCAGCGCGGCGGCGAAGTCCGGCAGGGGCTCGCCGTGCAGCTGGACGGCGATGCGCAGGCCGGCGACCCCGGAGCGCAGCAGGTGGTCCAGCAGTTCGGCGTTGCTCTCCGACTCCGGCGACCAGGCGTCCACCAGTCCGGCCGCGCGCACCGCGCCGCGCGCCTTGGGGCCGCGGGCCAGCACGCGCGCCGCGCCCAGCCGGGTCAGCAGCCGCGCACCCAGCCCCCAGCCCTCGGCGGCCTCGACCCAGCCCCGGAAGCCGATGCCGGTGGTGGCCACCACGACGTCCACCGGCTGCTCCACCAGCCGCCGGGTGGCGGCCAGCAGCTCCGCGTCGTCGGGCAGCGGCACGATCCGGATGGCGGGGCCGTGCAGCACGGTCGCGCCCTTGCGCTCCAGCAGGGCGGACAGCTCGTCGGCGCGGCGGGCGGCGGTCACCCCGACCGTGTACCCGGCCAGCGGTCCGACCTCGGTCACGGCGAGCCGACCTGGACGACGCCGTCGGCCACCCGCACCGGGTGCACGGGCACCGCGGTCCCCGGCTCGTCCAGGCACTTGCCGGTGCTCAGCTCGAACGCCTGCTTGTAGATCGGGGAGACGACCACGGGCACGCCGCCCCGGTCGCCGACGATGCCCCTGGAGAGCACGGCGGCGCCGCTGAACGGGTCGACGTTGCCCAGGGCGTGCACCGTCCCGTCGTGGGTCAGGAACACGGCCACCTGGGAGCCGTCGGGCAGCAGCGCGGCCACCCCGCGCTCCGGCTGGAGCGCGCTCAACTCGCACACGGGCGTCATTTGGCCACCTCCGGTATTCCCAAAAGTACGGGCACCTTCTGGCCCCGCTCCTCGCGGAAGGAGATCGTGGGGTCGGGCGTGCCGGGCGCGTTGACGAACGTGGTGAACCGGGCCAGCTTCTCCGGGTCCTCCAGCACGCCGCGCCACTCGTCGGCGTAGCTGTCGACGTGCTTGGCCATCGCGGCTTCCAGGTCGGCGCAGATGCCGAGGCTGTCGTCCACGATCACGGCGCGCAGGTGGTCCAGGCCGCCCTCCATCGCCTCGATCCACGCCGACGTGCGCTGCAGCCGGTCCGCGGTGCGGATGTAGAACATCAGGAAGCGGTCGATGAGCTTGATCAGCGTCTCGGTGTCCACGTCGGAGGCGAGCAGGTCCGCGTGCCGGGGCGTGAAGCCGCCGTTGCCGCCGACGTAGAGGTTCCAGCCGTTCTCGGTGGCGATGACGCCGAAGTCCTTGCCCCGCGCCTCGGCGCACTCGCGGGCGCAGCCGGACACCGCGGACTTGAGCTTGTGCGGCGAGCGCAGGCCCCGGTAGCGCAGCTCCAGCTCCACGGCCAGGCCCACCGAGTCCTGCACGCCGTAGCGGCACCACGTGGTGCCCACGCAGGACTTCACCGTGCGCAGCGCCTTGCCGTAGGCGTGGCCGGACTCGAACCCGGCGTCCACCAGGCGCTTCCAGATCCGCGGCAGCTGGTCCACGGTCGCGCCGAACAGGTCGATCCGCTGCCCGCCGGTGATCTTGGTGTAGAGCCCGAAGTCGCGCGCCACCTCGCCGATGACGATCAGCTTGTCCGGGGTGATCTCGCCGCCGGGGATGCGCGGCACCACCGAGTACGTGCCGTTGCGCTGGATGTTGGCCAGGAAGTGGTCGTTGGTGTCCTGCAGGGCGGCCTGCTCGCCCGCGAGCACGTGGCCGTTCTCCAGCGACGCCAGGATCGAGGCCACCGCGGGCTTGCACAGGTCGCAGCCGCGCCCCCGGCCGTGCCGGGAGATCAGCTCGCTGAAGGTGGTGATGCCGGTGGAGCGGACGATCTCGAACAGCTCGGCGCGGGAGTGGTCGAAGTGCTCGCACAGCGCCTTGGACTGCTCCACGCCGCACTCGGCGAGCAGCTTCTTCAGCATCGGCACGCACGAGCCGCAGCCGGTGCCCGCCTTGGTGCACGCCTTGATGCTCGGCACGTCCACCGCGTCGCCGGAGTCGACCACGTCGACGATCCGCTGCTTGGTCACCGCGTGGCAGGAGCACACCTGGGCGTCGTGCGGCAGCGACAGCTCCACGCCGCCCGCCGGGCCGATCAGCGCCACCGGGTCGCCGGGCACCGCGCGGCCCACCAGCGGGCGCAGCACCGGGTACTTGGAGGCGTCGCCGACCAGGATGCCGCCCAGCAGGGTCTTGGCGTCGTCGGAGACCACGACCTTGGCGTAGGTGCCCGCCACGGCGTCGTTGACCACGACCTCCAGCGCGCCCTCCTGCTTGGCGTGCGCGTCGCCGAAGCTGGCCACGTCCACGCCGAGCAGCTTGAGCTTGGTCGACAGGTCCGCGCCGGGGAACACCGCGGCCCCGCCCAGCAGCCGGTCGGCCACCACCTCGGCCATCGAGTAGCCGGGCGCGACCAGCCCGTAGACCATGCCGCCCAGGTTGGCGCACTCGCCGATGGCGTAGACGTGCTCGTCGGAGGTGCGGCACGCGTCGTCGACCAGCACGCCGCCGCGCTCGCCGACCGCCAGCCCGGCGGCGCGGGCCAGCTCGTCGCGGGGCCGGATGCCCGCGGAGAACACCACGACGTCCAGGTCCAGCTCGGTGCCGTTGGACAGCTTGGCGATCAGCCGGTCGCCGTCGCGCTCGATGGACGAGGCGGAGGTTCCGGTGTGGACGGTCAGGTCCAGCTTCTCCACCAGCCTGCGCAGCAGCCCCGCGCCGCCCTCGTCGACCTGCAGCGGCATCAGCCGCGGCCCCAGCTCGACCACGTGTGGCGAGATGCCCATGCCGCGCAGCGCGTTGGCCGCCTCCAGGCCGAGCAGGCCGCCGCCGAGCACCATGCCCGCGCGCCTGCCCGGCCGCTTGGCCGGGTCGTGCGCGGCCTCGACGGTGGCGCGGATGCCGTCCAGGTCCTCGATGGTGCGGTAGACGTGGCAGCCGGGCAGGTCGCGGCCGGGCACCGGGGGCACGAACGGCACCGAGCCGGTGGCCAGCACCAGCGCGTCGTAGGACCGCTCCACGCCCGAGGCGGTGCGCACCACCCGGCGCTCGCGGTCGATCTCGCGCACCGGGTCGCCCAGGCGCAGCTCCACCCGCTCGTCGTGCGGGGGCAGGGCGAGCGCGTCGGGGTTCCAGCTGTCCACGTAGGACGACAGGGCCACCCGGTCGTAGGCGGGGCGGCTCTCCTCGGCGAACACGACGACGTGCCACTGACCGGTGACGTCGCGCTCGCGCAGTGCTTCGACGAGGCGGTGCCCGACCATCCCGTGACCGATCACGACCAGCGTTCGCGTCATGAGAACCGTCCTCCCTCCTCCGCCTGGCTATGCTCACCAGGCTCCGTGTCGTGCCAAGGTCGTGGATGTTGCGCAGGCGTTAAACGACGCTCACGCCGCACTTCAGCCGGTGATGCGCCGGGTTCAGACGCCCGCGTGCGCCAGGCTCGGCACCCGCACGAACACCCTCCGCCGCAGGTAAAACCACCACGTGGTGGCCACGCACAGGCCGTAGAAGACCAGGAACGCGGTCAGCGCGGGCGTGAGCGTCTTCCCGCCCTCCAGCGAGAACTTGAACACCAGGTTGACCAGCACGCCGCCGAACGCGCCGACCGCGCCCGCGATGCCCACCACCGCCGCGGCCTGCCGCTTGGCCGCCTTCACGTCGTCGGACTGGGTGGCGAAGATGGCCGGGATCATCCGGTAGGTCGAGCCGTTGCCCACGCCCGCCAGCACGAACAGGGCGATGAACGAGCCGAAGAACAGCGCGAAGCTGCCCCGGTCCAGGCTCACCAGCACCCCGACGCTGCCCAGCGCCAGCCCCAGGAACGTCGCCAGCGTGACGCGGGCGCCGCCGAACCGGTCGGCCAGCCAGCCGCCGAACGGCCTGCTCACCGAGCCGATGAGGGCGCCGAGGAAAGCCAGCGCCACGAACCCCTTGTAGTCGGCGAAGCTGAGCTTGATCAGCGACGGGAAGGCGAACGAGAAGCCGATGAACGAGCCGAAGGTCCCGATGTAGAGGAACGACATCACCCACGTGTGCTTGTTGGTCAGCGCCAGCTTGTAGGAGGTGCCGTCCGGCTTGGCCTGGGTGAGGCTGTCCATGAACGACCACGCGCACGCGGTGGCCACGACGACGAACGGCATCCAGAACAGCGCGGCGTAGGCGAGGTTGACGCCCGTGCCGACGCTGATCACGATCGGCACCACCAGCTGCACCATGGCCACGCCGAGGTTGCCGCCCGCCGCGTTCAGGCCCAGCGCCAGGCCCTTCTTGCCCTCCGGGTAGAAGAACGAGATGTTGGCCATGGAGGAGGAGAAGTTGCCGCCGCCCAGGCCGGTCGCCGCCGCCGTGAGCAGGAAGAACCAGTACGGCGTGCCCGGTGTGCTCACCGCGTAGGCGAGCATCGCGCAGGGCAGCAGCAACGCCCCCGCGCTGAACGTGGTCCACGCCCGGCCGCCGAAGCGCGGCACCGCGAAGGTGTAGGGGATGCGCAGCACCGAGCCCACCAGGTTCGGCACGATCAGCAGCCAGAACGTCTGCCCCACGGTGAAGGAGAAGCCCACCTGGCCCAGGCTGACCACCACGATGCTCATCAGGCTCCACACCGTGAAGCCCAGGTTCTCCGCCAGGATCGAGAAGGCCAGGTTCTTGCGGGCGATCCGCTTGCCGGTGCGCTCCCAGAAGGCCGGGTCCTCGGGCTCCCAGTGCTCGATCCACCGCCCCGCCCGCCTGGTCTTCGGTTCGGCGCTCGCGGTTTCCACCACCGTGCTCATCGGACCTCCCGGACCTGTGGTTCTGGTTGCCGGAAACCTAGAAAAGCCGCATTACCCCGGTGTTGGACCGCGTGTCGCGGGCGGCAACTCCCCCGCACATCAGACGGGCTGGGGCTGTGAGGCGGCCAGCCAGTCGACGATGCCGCACACCGCGTCCTTGCAGCCGCCGCAGCCGGTGGTCGCGCGGGTGGCCTCGGCCAGCGCCGACACCGTCGTCGCGCCCGCCCGCCACGCGCCCACCAGCTGGCCCTTGCTGACCGTGTTGCACCGGCACACCACGGCGCTGGAGGGCAGGTCGGCGGGGCTGGCGGTGGCGGACTCGCCGGGCAGGGCGCGGCCCAGCAGCAGCGCCAGCCGGTCGGTCGGCGCGGGCAGGCCCCGGTCGTAGAGCTGGGTGATGGCCGCCGCCGCGTCCGGCGCGCCGAGCACGATCGCGCCGGTCACCCGGTCGTCGCGCAGCACCAGCTTGGCGTACCGGCCGCGCGCCGGGTCCTGGAAGCACAGCACCTCCGCGTCCGGGGCGTCCACCTCCACGTGCACGTCGCCCAGCGCGGCCAGGTCCACGTCGCGCGCCTTGAGCCGGGTGACCACGGTGGTGCCCCGGTAGCGGGCGGCGGGCGCGGTCCCGGTGAGCCGGTCGGCCAGCACCGCCGCCTGGTCCCACGCGGGCTGCACCAGGCCGGACACCGTGCCGACGTGCTGGGCGCAGTCGCCGATGGCGTGCACCCTGGGGTCGCTGGTGCGCAGCGCGTCGTCGACCAGCACACCCCGGTCGACCTCGATGCCCGCCTCGGCGGCCAGCGCCGTCTGCGCCCGCACCCCCGCCGAGACCACCACCAGCTCGGCGGGCACGCGCGTGCCGTCGTCCAGCGCCAGCCCCTCGCCGGGCAGGTACTCCGCGGCCAGCGCGCCGAGCCGGAACTCGATGCCCAGCCCGGTCAGCGTGCGCGCCAGCACCCGGCCCGCGCCCGCGTCGAGCTGGCGCTCCATCAGGTGGCCGACCGGGTGCACCACGGTCACCAGGCAGCCGCGCGCGGCCAGCCCGCGCGCCGCCTCCAGCCCCAGCAGGCCGCCGCCCAGCACCGCCACCGGCGCGCCGGGCCCCGCCGCCGCGATGATCCGCTCGCAGTCGTCCAGCGACCGGAACGCCACCACGCCCGGCGCGGGCGTGCCGTCGGCGTCCACCAGCCCCTTCGTCGGCGGCAGCCACGAGCGCGCGCCCGTGGCCAGCACCAGCGCGTCGTAGGCGACCTCGGTGTCGTCCACGTGCACCACCCGGCGGGTCCGGTCGATCTTGCCCACCGACCCGCCCAGCCGCAGGTCCACGCGCTGGCGGGCGGCCCAGTCCGGGTCGTGCAGCCGCACCGCGTCGGCGGGCAGCGACCCCGCCACCACGCTGGAGAGCAGCACCCGGTTGTAGGCCGGGTGCGCCTCGTCGCCCAGCACGGTCAGCGCGACCCGCTCGGCCTCCGGGTCGCGGCGGCGGATCTCGTCGGCCAGCCGGGCCCCGGCCATGCCGTAGCCCACGATGACGACCTTCCTCATACCGGCTCCAATCGGACAGCGCAGACCTTGAACTCGGGCATCCGGCTGGTCGGGTCCAGCACCGGGTTGGTCAGCAGGTTCGCCCGCCCCTCGCCGGGGAAGTGGAAGGGCAGGAACACCACGTCCAGGCGCATGGAGGGCACGCACCGCACGCGCGCCACGGTCCGGCCGCGCCGCGACACCACCGCGCTGAGCTGCCCCTCGGCCAGCCCGGCCCTGGTGGCGGTGTCGGGGTGCACCTCGACGTAGGTCTCCGGCTCGGCCTCGGCCAGCTCCCTGACCAGGCGCGTCTGCGCGCCGGACTGGTAGTGCCGCAGGACCCGGCCGGTGGTCGCCTGCAGCGGGTACTCCGCGTCGGGCAGCTCGGCGGGCCCCCGGTGGTCCACCGGCACGAACCGGGCCCGCCCGTCCGGGTGCGCGAACCGGTCCAGGAACAGTCGGGGGGTGCTGTCCACCACGACCGGCCAGTGCAGCGCCTCCCCGCGCCGCAGCCGCTCGTAGCTGACCCCGGAGTAGTCGGCCAGGCCGCCCCTGGACGCCTCCCGCAGCTCCTCGAACACCACCTCGGGCTCGGTCGGGAACCGCTCGGCGGGCTGGCCAAACCGGACCGCCAGGCCGTGCAGCACGTCCAGGTCGCTGCGCACGCCCTCCGGCGGCGCGACCGCCCGCTGCCGCAGCAGCACGCGGCCCTCCAGGTTGGTCATGGTGCCGCTCTCCTCGGCCCACTGGGTCACCGGCAGCACCACGTCGGCCAGCGCCGCGGTCTCCGACAGCACCAGGTCGGCCACCACCAGCAGGTCCAGCGCGGCCAACCGGTCGGCGACGTGCGCGGCGCGGGGCGCGGAGACCACCACGTTGCTGCCGAACACCAGCAGCGCCTTCGGCCCGCCGGGCTGCCCCAGCGCGTCCAGCAGCTCGTAGGCCGACCGGCCGGGACCGGGCAGCTCGTCCACGCCCCACACCTTCTGGACGTGCTCCCGCGCCAGCGGGTCGTCGATCTTGCGGTAGCCGGGCAGCTGGTCGGCCTTCTGGCCGTGCTCGCGCCCGCCCTGGCCGTTGCCCTGGCCGGTGAGGCAGCCGTAGCCGGAGCCCTCCCGGCCGGGCAGGCCCAGCGCCAGCGCCAGGTTGATCCACGCCGAGACGGTGTCCGAGCCGCTGGCGTGCTGCTCGGTCCCGCGACCGGTGAGCACGTACGCGCCGCGCGCCTCGGCCAGCACCCGCACGGCGGCGCGCTGGTCGGCCACCGGCACGCCGGTCACCCGCTCCACCCGCTCCGGCCACCAGCTCGCCGCGATCCGCCAGGCCGCGTCGAACCCGGTGGTGCGCTCGCGCCGGTAGTCCTCGTCCAGGTAGCCGTCGGCGACCGCGACGTGCAGCAGGCCCAGCGCGAGCGCCAGGTCGGTGCCCGGCGCGGGCTGCAGGTGCAGGGTGGCCAGCTCGGCGGTGGCGGTGCGGCGCGGGTCGACCACGATCAGCTCGGCGCCGCGCAGGTGCTGCACGAACGGCGGCATCGTCTCGGCCGGGTTGCCACCGACCAGCAGCACCGCGCCCGCGCCGTCGAGGTCGGTGACCGGGAACGGCATCCCCCGGTCCAGGCCGAACGCCCTGTTGCCCGCCGCCGCCGCGCTGGACATGCAGAACCGGCCGTTGTAGTCGATCTGCGAGGTGCCCAGCGCGACGCGGGCGAACTTGCCCAGCAGGTAGGACTTCTCGTTGGTCAGCCCGCCGCCGCCGAACACGCCCACCGCGTCCGGCCCGTGCTCGGCGCGCAGCCGCCGCAACCCGTCGGCGACCACGTCGAGGGCTTCGTCCCAGGTGGCGGGCCGCAGCTCGCCGTCCCGGCGGACCAGCGGCGTGGTCAGCCGGGCGGGCGAGGTGAGCAGCTCGGCGGCGGTCCACCCCTTCTGGCACAGGCCGCCGCGGTTGGTCGGGAACTCCCTCGGCGACACCTTGCCGCCGGTGATGGACATCGCGCACTGCAGCGCGCAGTACGGGCAGTGGGTGTCGGTCACCTGGCCGACGGTAAGAACGGGCTGTTAACGCCGCGCCGTGGTGTGTTTCCTCCGTGCGAACTTGCCTGCTCATCCCGCGCCGCACGGCGGTGAGGATCGCTCGGTGAGGTAGCGGCGAGGGGTGGTGCTGAGGGGTAGTGGCGAGGGCTTACAGCAGGCTGATGACCTGCGCCGCCACCTGCTCCAGCCCGGCCAGCGACCGCGTGCTCGACCGCGCGTGCATCGCGTGCACGGCCAGGCGGAACAGGGTCGCGCGCAGCAGCGCCTGCGGCCACTCGGCCAGGTGCGCCCAGCGCCGCAGGATGCCGGGGTCGGCACCGCCCCAGGCCAGCGCGTCGACCACGACCACCGCGGCGGCCCACTCGGCGGGACGCCAGTAGGCGGTGAAGTCGATGATCGCGGGCGCGGCGTCCCCGGCGAACAGCACGTTGCCGAACAGGTCGCCGTGCACGACCTGCGGCTTGAGGGTGACCGGCTTGCGGTAGGCGGCGAGCAGCTCGAACAGCCGACCACCCAGCTCGGGGTTGAGGTCGACGTCCTCCTCGTCCCAGGCGCACCGGTCGGCGCGGGCGAACAGGCCGTTGCGGGCGTCGAGGAAGCGCGGCCGGGGCAGCCCGGCGGTGGCCTGGTGCAGCCGCACGGCCACGGACACGACCTCGTCGTGGCGCGGCTCGGCCCGGCCTGCCAGGTACTTGGTGGCCGCCCACCCGCCGACCACGTAGCGGCCGTCGGTCGAGCGGAGGGGGCGGGCGACGCGCAGGTCGTCCACGGTGAGCGCGTCGAGGGTCTTGGCGACCCAGGTCGCCTCGGCGGGGTTGCCCGCCGGGCGGATCGCGGCGTCGCCGCACCGCCAGGCGGGGCCGCCGTCGATCAACTCCGGCACGGCGTCCCTCGCGCCGAACGCGGCACGCACGTGCGACGGCGGTGGTTCCGGAGTGGTGCTCACGGCACGGCACGCTACCTGCAACAGCGGTCGCGGTGGTGGAAGCGGGGCGGCCCCGTGTTGCACCACCCCGCATTCGGCGTAACCGCATTAATGCGGTCTGGCGCACCTCGGCCCCCGCGAACGGCCACCACCCCGCCCCAACCACCGGCTGACAGTGCCGAAACACTCAGCCCACCGTGTCCCGAACCCTCAACTCATCGTGTCCGAACGCCCAGTTCGCACTGCCTGAACGCTCAACTCGCTGTGCCTGAAGGCGCGACTCGCGGTGCCTGAACGCGCGACTCGCGCGAACGGGTGGGCACGACGGAACCGGCGGAGGCCAGGTGGGCACCACGCGAGGCCGCGTCGGCCTGTCGGAATGCCTTTCCCGCCGATCACGCTTTTCGATCGGCGGGAAACGCGTCCCGATGGGCCGACTTCCAGGCGGCCTCGCCGCCGCGCCGGAGGCGCGGCAATTCAGTACTGCGGCAGGCTGGGGTCGATCTCGCGGGCCCAGGCCAGGACGCCACCGCCGACGTGGACGGCGTCCTTGAAGCCCGCGCGGTGCAGGGCGGCCAGCGCCTCCGCCGAACGGGCGCCGGACTTGCAGTGCAGGACGACCTGCTTGTCCTGCGGCAGTTCCGCCAGCGCCTCGCCGGAGAGGATGCGGTCCTTGGGGATCAGCACCGAGCCGGGAATCTTCACGATCTCGTACTCGTGCGGCTCCCGGACGTCGACCAGCAGGAAGTTCTCACCGCTGTCCTGCTTCTGCTTCAGCTCCAGCGGGGTGATGGTGCTGCCCGCCGCCGCCTGCTGGGCGTCGTCGGAGACCACGCCGCAGAACGCCTCGTAGTCGATCAGCTCGGTGATCTTGGGGCTCTCCGGGTCCTTGCGGATCTTGATGGTCCGGTACGACATCTCCAGGGCGTCGTAGACCATCAGCCGACCCAGCAGCGGCTCGCCGATGCCGGTCAGCAGCTTGATCGCCTCGGTCACCATGACCGAGCCGATCGACGCGCACAGCACGCCCAGCACACCGCCCTCGGCGCAGGAGGGGACCATGCCGGGCGGCGGGGGCTCGGGGTAGAGGTCGCGGTAGTTCAGGCCCAGCCCGTCCGGCGCGTCCTCCCAGAACACGCTGACCTGGCCCTCGAACCGGAAGATCGAGCCCCACACGTACGGCTTGCCCAGCAGCACCGCCGCGTCGTTGACCAGGTACCGGGTGGCGAAGTTGTCCGTGCCGTCCAGGATCAGGTCGTAGTCGCGGAAGATGTCGAGCACGTTCTCCGAGTTCAGGTGCACCTGGTGCAGGTTCACCTTCACGAACGGGTTGATCTCCGCGATCGAGTCGCGGGCCGACTCCGCCTTGGGCTTGCCGATGTCGGACTGGCCGTGGATGACCTGGCGCTGCAGGTTGGACTCGTCGACCACGTCGAAGTCGACGATGCCCAGCGTGCCCACGCCCGCCGCGGCCAGGTAGAGCAGCGCCGGGCTGCCCAGGCCGCCCGCGCCGACCACCAGGACCTTCGCGTTCTTCAGCCGCTTCTGCCCGTCGACCCCGACATCCGGGATGATCAGGTGGCGGCTGTACCGCGCGACTTCTTCCTTGGTCAGCTCCGCTGCGGGCTCCACGAGCGGCGGAAGCGCCATCTGATCCTCCTCGACGAAACATGTCCTACGCAGATGGACAACACCAGACTGCCCCGCCGTCTTCCCGCGTGGGAAGTCGTCCCACCCAGTGGGCAGGGGCTACTTGGGCGCCACCGGGAACGCGTTGGCGGTGCAGACCTTGCCGTCCGCGGCCACCACACCGCGATTGCTCGCGTCGACCTCGTTGAGCCGGGCGACGTAGTCGTTGGCCACACCGAAGGTCTGCTGCATCATCACGGGCGCGGGCTGGCCGTTGCCCCTGCAGCCCTCGTGCCCCTTGCCGATGGCGTGCCCGACCTCGTGGTTGATGGCGTACTGCCGGTAGCTGGACAGGTCGTTGCTGAACGCCTTCGCCCCGCGCACCCACCGCGCCGTGTTGATCACCACCCGCTTGGTGGTCCGGTCCCAGCACGAGGACTCGTACTGGATCTGGAAACCGCACAGCTGGTGCGTGGTGTTCGTGCTGGTCAGACTGATGACGAAGTCGGCCTTCCCGACGTCGTCGACGCGCCGCATGGCGACCTGGCCGGTGCCCACCCAGCTGCGGACGTCGGAGAGGAAGCCGTCGATGGTGCGCGCGAACGCGTCCCGGTCGCCGTTGTAGTCCTGCGGGTCGATGCCGTCCTCGATCGCGATCGCGTACTCCACCAGCACGCCCGAGCCCACCGGGTTCGTGCTGCCCGGCACCACCTGCCAGGTGCCCGTGCCCTGCTCGGAGAACTTCGGCCCGTCGGGCAGCACGGCGGTCGGGATGTCGACCAGGTCGGCGTTGGACGGCGGCGTCTCGTTCACCGTGGGCAACTCGGGCTGCGAGGAGGACGCGGCCGGTCCGTCCTGCGCCAGCGGGGACTGCCCACCGCCGTTGGCGCCCCCCGGCGCGGTGCTGTCCAGCACCACCAGCACGGTCAGCACCAGCAGCACCGGCAGGGCGTAGATGCGCCAGCCGTAGTTGCCGACCAGGCCCTTCACACCCCGACGACGCTTGCGGTGACCAACGCCGCCTGCGACGGGCTCCCAGGAAGCCGCCAGCGGCTCCCCCGCGGTGCGACGCGTGCCGCGGCGGTAGCGGTCCTCGGAGAGCGTCGGCCGGGCTCCCGCGGAAGGCGTCGGGTCACGCCGTTCCTCAGACGTCCGGTTCACGTCAGACAGGGTGCCACACCCGGACGGGCGGAGTTGCCCTCGGACAGCGGCGGCCGGTGGGGAGCGGGGCGGAGCGCGGGGCCATCTTCGTGGTCATACCCCCATTATCGAACAGGTGTTCGACTGTCTTGAGCTCCCCATCGAGTGAACCTTTCCCGGTCACCAAGCGCTCCGCTCGACCGCCTCCCACATCCCGACCACCGCGCGGGCCACCGACACCGGCCGCTCCATCTGCGCCACGTGCCCGGTCCTGGGCAGCACCAGCAGCCGCCCGCGCGGCAGCAGCCGGGCCACCCTCGGCGCCTTGCGCACGCTGACCAGGCGGTCCTCGGTGCCCCACACCACCAGCGACGGCGCGGCGACCTTCGGCAGCAGCAGCCACATCGACTTCGACCGGGGCACCAGCCAGCTGCGGATCAGCTCCACCGTGCTGCGGCCCAGCGCGTCGCCGGCCCACGCCTGCGCGGCCCGCTCGGCGTACTCCCGCTCGCTCTCCGCGATGCGGTGCTCCGGCACCAGGCTCGGATCGGCGAAGCACAGCCGCAGCATCTGGTCGGCGCGCTCGCGCGGGGTGACCGCGGCCAGCCTGCGGCGCACCGGCGTGCCCAGCACCGGCACGTACGCCAGCGGCAGCCGGGGGTCCGACACCCGGCGCAGGCTCGGCCGCAGGTCCGGCACGGCGGGCGAGACCAGCGTCAGGGTCCGCACCAGCTCCGGCCGGGTGGCCGCGACGATCAGCGCGATCGCCCCGCCCATGGAGTTGCCGAACAGGTCGACCGGCCCCCGGCCCAAGCCCGCCACGTACGCCGCCACCACCTCGGCGTGGCTGGTCATGCCGAAGGTGTAGCCGTCGACGGGCTCGGAGCGGCCGAACCCCGGCAGGTCCAGGGCGTGCCCCTCGGCGTGACCGGACAGCTGGGCGGCCAGGTCGGTCCAGTTGGTCGCCGAACCACCCAGGCCGTGCACGTAGACGGCGGTCCTCCCGGCGGACCCCGCAGAGGGGCCCGCAGAGGGGCCGGGAGTGCGCCGGACGTGCACGCGGTGGCCGTCGACCTCGACGTAGTCACCAGGCCACGGCTGGATCGTTGTGTCCAGCGGAGGTAGCGACTGGGTGGACAGGGGCACGTGGGTGATGGCGGTTCTGCTCGCCTCCAGGGCGTCGGTCACCGCCTCAGGATGCCTGCTCCCGCCCCCGGTGAAACGACGAGCTTCCCGGATCGCTCCTACCAGCGAGTAAGGTTGCCGACGAGCCGGCGGGGCATCCCCTAACCGGTTCCGCGATGATCGGTTGGCTGGAGGCACCATGACGGAGACGGCCCAGACCGCGGTCGGGCACCAGGGCACGGCGGCAGGACGGGGTGTTCGGCTGCCACGCACCGCCCGACGTGCCCAGTTGCTGGCCGCGGCGCAGGACGTGTTCGTGAACAACGGTTACCACGCCGCCGCGATGGACGAGATCGCCGAGCGCGCGGGCGTCAGCAAGCCGGTGCTCTACCAGCACTTCCCCGGCAAGCTGGAACTCTACATGGCGCTGCTGGAGTCCCACGTGGACGAACTGGTCGGCCGGGTGCGCGACGCGCTGGCGTCCACCACCGACAACAAGCAGCGGGTCAAAGCCGCCGTCGCCGCCTTCTACGACTTCGTCGACGGCGAAGGCCAGGCGTTCCGCATGGTGTTCGAATCCGACCTGCGCGGCGAGCCCGCCGTGGCGCAGGCCGTGGAGCGGGCGACCACCGACAGCGTGGACGCCATCACCGAGACGATCACCGTCGACGCGGGCCTCGACGAGCACCGCGCCCGCCTGCTCGCGGTCGGCCTGGTCGGGTTGAGCCAGGTCACCGCCCGCGCCTGGCTGGCCGACGACCGCAAGCTGAGCAAGGAGGACGCCGTCTCCCTGATCTCCAACCTCGCCTGGCGCGGCATCGGCGGCGGCTTTCCGTTGCAGCATTGACCCGGCTTCGCCGGGTCGGGCTCGGCCGCCTGGAAGTCGGCCCATCGGCACGCGTTTCGCGTGGGGGTCACCGAGGCCGTCGTGTGGAGTGAGGGCCTCGGGGCCGTCGCGTGGAGGGTCAGCTCGGCAGCAGGCGGGTGATGTGGGTGGTGACGGCTGCGGGGCGTTCCAGGGGGAGCATGTGGCCCGCGCCGGGGTAGATCGCCAGTTCGGCGTGGGGGAGTTCGTCGGCTAGGACCCGGGCGTGGGCCAGCGGGGTGAGGCGGTCCTCGGTGCCCGCCAGGACGACGCAGGGGATGCCCGCCAGTTCGGCCAGCGCCTTGCGGCGGTCGTGCTCGTCGAGGGAGTCGCGGAAGGCCACCATGCTCGCGGGGTGGCAGCGGCCCACCATGGCGGCGGTGCGCGCCACGTGCCGCCGGTCCGCGTCGCGGCCGAACAGGAGCCAGCGCAGTCCGGGGCGGGCCAGGCCGGGGCGGCGCATCAGGTGCGGTCGTCGGAGCTCGGCGATGCGGCGGTTCGCCGCCTTCTCGCCTGCCAGGACGGCGCGGGCGACGGCGCCGGGCAGGCCCAGGGTGCCGCCCGCCAGCTCGCCGCAGGAGGTGGCCACCAGCACCACCCCGGCGACGCGGTCCAGCAGCTCGGGGTGCCGCTCGGCCAGCGCCATGACCGTCATGCCGCCCATGGAGTGCCCGGCCAGCAGCACCCGCCCCGAGGGCACCCGGTCGGCGAGCAGCTCGGCCAGGTCGTCGGCGCACTGGGCGATGGTCGCCGAGCCGGGGGGCGCGGGCGCGGAAGCGCCGTGGCCGCGGTGGTCGTAGCGCAGCACCCGGCCCGGCAGCCCGGCCGCGACCAGGTCCCACGACGTGTGGTCGAGCGTCCAGCCGTGCAGCAGTACGGTGGTCGTCCCCGCGTCGCGCGGGCCGGTGTCGACGACGCGCAGCGCGGTGCCGTCGGCGGTGGTGAACCGGAACTCCATGCCCCCTCGAACGAGTTACTACTACTCAAGGTAACGGTTACTTCTGGTAGCGTTCGTCACATGGGGCGAGCTGTCAAGGGTGCGGGCGGGACCGACGCGCGCCGGGAGCGCTGGAAGGGCCACCGCGAGGCGCGGCGGGCGGAGTTCGTGGAGGCCACCATCCGCGCGGTGGCCGCGCACGGCCCCGACGTCGGCATGGACGAGATCGCCCACGAGGCCGGGGTCAGCAAGCCGGTGCTGTACCGCCACTTCGCGGACAAGTCCGACCTGTACCTGGCGGTCGGGCAGCGGGGCACCGAGATGCTGATGGACCGGCTCGGCCCCGCGCTGGCCCAGGACGGCCCGATCCGGCTGCGGATCAGCCGGATCGTGGACGCCTACCTGTCGGTCATCGAGGAGCACCCGAACCTGTACCGGTTCGTGGTGCGCGGCTCGTTCACCGACCGCCCGGTCGAGCAGGACGTGGTCGGCGAGGACAAGGCGATGATCGCCGCCGCGCTGGCCCGGCTGCTCGGCGACTACCTGCGCGCGTTCGGCCTGGACTCCGGCGGCGCCGAGCCGTGGGCGCACGCGCTGGTCGGCATGGTGCAGAACGCGGGCGACTGGTGGCTGGACCGCCAGTCCATGACGCGGGCGAGCCTGAGCGACTACCTGACCACGATCATCTGGCACGCCCTCGACGGGCTGCTGCGCTCCGCGGGCGTGGAACTCGACCCCGACGCGCCGCTGACCGGGGGATTCTCCGAGGAGCCGCGGTTGCGGCTGGTGAACGGGGAGCGGACGTGACGCCGTCCGCCATCGGCTGAGCTTGTCCGGACGGGGGATGCCACTCCCCCGTCCGGGCGGTCGCTCTCAGGCGCCCGCGACGAAGCCGACCCGACGCGAGTCGCTCGGGCCGATCTCCACGTAGGCGATGCGCGCCGTGGGCACCACGAACCGGGCGCCCTTCTGGTCGACCAGCGTGAGCTGCCCGCTGCCGTCCTTCAACGCGGCCGCGACCAGCGACTCCACCTCGTCGGGGGTGAGACCGCTGGACACCACGAGCTCCCGCGGGCTGTCCGCGACGCCGACCCTGACCTCCACGCTGACCTCCGTGCGCGTTGATGACGCCGCCGAACGGCGGCCGTCAGACAACTGTCGGAACCAACCCTAGCCGAGCCCGAGGGCCGTCATGCGCCGCGTGTGGCTCTGCTGCAGCCGCCGGAACAGCGCCGCGATGCCCGCCAGGTCGCCCGAGCCGCGCACGATCAGCTCGGCCAGCCCGTCCCGCTCCGCCACCACGTACTGGGCCTGCGTCAACGCCTCACCCAGCAGCCTGCGGCCCCACAGGACGAGCCGGTCGCGCAGCTTCGGGTCGGCGTCGCAGGCCGCCCGGACTTCGCGCTCGGCGAACGCGGAGTGGCCGGTGTCGGCCAGCACGGCCAGCACCAGCTCCCTGGTCGGCTCGTCGAGCCACTCGGCGACCTCGCGGTAGAAGTCCGCCGCCAGCCCGTCGCCGACGTAGGCCTTGACCAGCGACTCCGCCCACGTCTTGGGCGCGGTGGAGGCGTGGAAGTTGTCGAAGCCCGCGACGAACGGCGCCATCGCCCGCTCCACCGAGCGGCCGTGGTCGGCCAGGTGGCGCTCCAACAGCGCGTAGTGCCCGATCTCCGCCGCCGCCATGGCCGACAGCGCGGCGCGCCCGGCCAGCGTCGGCGCGGTCCGCGCGTCCTCGGCCATCCGGTCGAAGGCCGACAGCTCGCCGTACGCCAGCGCGCCGAGCAGGTCGACGACCCCCTCCGGGATCTCGCCGGTGCCCACCGCCTGTGCCGCCTCCACCTCGCTCATGCGACCGAGCCTAGTCGGTGGGCATGTCCGCACCGCCGCGCCCGAGCCCGGCTCGTTCCGGTCCGAACGGCCTAGTCACCGGGTAGACTGGCACTTCGACAAGCCCGGCGCTCGACGCCGCGCGGCCCCGACGGGGATTCGCGGCGGTGCCGACGGGCGATCACGGCGGCACCGTGCCGCCTGGTGAGGGTGCGCGCACAAACCTCGCAAGCCCTCCCGCGCCACGCCCGGTCCCCTTCGCGGACCGCGAGGCGGACGCGGTCGAGCGGCCCGTACAGGCCGTGCGCGCTGGTACGAGAGAGGCGATCATCCTGACCGCGACGAACGAACAAGACCTGGACCCGGTGGCCCTGGAGCACAGCGAGGCCGGAGTCCCCGACGAGGACACCTCCCGACCGCTGGTGGCGGACGCCCCGGTCAGCCCGCTGGCCCCGACCTTCGCCGAGCTGGGCGTGCGCGAGGAGATCGTGCACGCGCTGGCCGAGGCGGGCATCGAGCGCACCTTCGCCATCCAGGAGCTGACGCTGCCGCTGGCGCTGGCGGGCGACGACGTGATCGGCCAGGCGCGCACCGGCACCGGCAAGACCCTGGGCTTCGGCATCCCGCTGCTGCAGCGGCTGACCACCCCCGGCGACGGCACGCCGCAGGCGCTGGTCGTGGTGCCCACCCGCGAGCTGTGCCTGCAGGTCACCCACGACCTGACCGACGCCGCCAAGCACATGGGCGTGCGCGTGCTGGCCATCTACGGCGGACGTCCCTACGAGCCGCAGATCGCCGCCCTGCGCAAGGGCGTGGACGTGGTCGTGGGCACCCCCGGCAGGCTGCTCGACCTGGCCGAGCAGCGCCACCTGGTGCTGGGCAAGGTCCGCAACCTGGTGCTGGACGAGGCCGACGAGATGCTCGACCTGGGCTTCCTGCCCGACATCGAGCGCATCCTGCGGATGGTCCCCGAGCAGCGGCAGACCATGCTGTTCTCGGCCACCATGCCCGGCCCGATCATCACGCTGGCCCGCACCTTCCTCAACCAGCCCACGCACGTGCGCGCCGAGGAGAACGACGCGGGCGCGGTGCACGAGCGCACCGAGCAGTTCGTCTACCGGGCGCACGCGCTGGACAAGACCGAGCTGCTGGCGCGCGCCCTCCAGGCCCGCGACCGGGGCCTGTCGATGATCTTCACCCGCACCAAGCGCACCGCCCAGAAGGTCGCCGACGACCTGGTCGAGCGCGGGTTCGCGGCCGCCGCGGTGCACGGCGACCTGGGCCAGGGCGCCCGCGAGCAGGCGCTGCGCGCGTTCCGCTCCGGCAAGATCGACGTGCTGGTGGCCACCGACGTGGCCGCGCGCGGCATCGACGTCGAGGGCGTCACGCACGTGATCAACTACCAGTGCCCCGAGGACGAGAAGACCTACGTCCACCGCATCGGCCGCACCGGTCGCGCGGGCCGCACCGGCGTGGCGATCACCCTGGTCGACTGGGACGAGGCGGCGCGCTGGAAGTCCATCAGCGACGCGCTGGGGCTGGACAAGCCCGAGCCGGTGGAGACCTACTCGACCTCCGACCACCTGTTCGCCGACCTGGGCATCCCGGCGGGCTCGACGGGCAGGCTGCCGCTGGGCATGCGCACCCGCGCGGGCCTGGGCGCCGAGCCGGAGGAGAAGCTCGACGACGACCGCAAGTCCCGCAAGCGGCGGCGCGGCGGGCGCGGCTCGTCCTCCGGCGAGGGCGAGGCGGCCTCCAGCGCGCCCGGCCAGTCCGGCCAGTCCGGCCAGTCCGGCGAGTCCGGCGAGGAGCGCGCCACCCGGCCCCGGCGCAGGCGGCGCAGCCGAGGCGGCGTGGTCTCGGGCGCGGCCGGCGAGGCGGCCGAGCAGCAGGAGCAGCGGGCCGAGCCCGCGCAGGTGCCCTCGGGGTCCTCCGACGCCCCGGCGGGCGAGGCCGAGCGGCCCCGGCGGCGCAGGCGTCGCCGGGTCTCCGGGGAACCTGGTGGTTCCGCCGAGGCGACCCCCTCGGCAGACTGACCGACGACATCGGGCGAGCAGCGGGAGCCGGGCAGTGAGCCAGCCGGAGCAGGCGGAGTCGAACGGGCGGGCAGTGCTGGAGGGGGACGTGCTGGGGGAGGACGTGCTGGAGCCTGCCGCTCCGCAGGACGACCCCCCTCCGCCCGCCCGCTCGTGGCGGACCCGGCGCGACTTCGCCGCGGTCGCCCTGCTGGTGGTCGCCGTGCTGGTGGCGGGCTTCCTGGTCTGGCGGACCAGCGACGCCCGCGGCACGATCTCCCAGGTCGGGCCGAGCACGATCACCCCGCTGCCGCCCGCCACCGTGCTGCCGCCCACCCTGGGCGAGGTGTGGCGGGCACCCAGCGGCGCCACCCGGACCCCGGTCGCGCTGGACTCCGTGGTGGTCACCGCCGACGGCGGCGAGGTGCTGGGGCGGGACGCGGCCAGCGGCGAGGTGCGCTGGCGCTACCAGCGCGACCTGCCGCTGTGCACGGTCAGCAGCGCGTGGGGCCGGGTCTTCACCGTCTACCACAAGGGCACCAACTGCTCGGAGATCACCACGCTGGACGCGGCCTCGGGCAGGCGCGGCCCCCAGCGCAACGGCGACGCCGAGATGGGCACCCGGCTGCTCGACGAGGGCTCGCACGTGGTGACCACCGGCGGCGAGTACTTCGAGGTCTACCGCCGCGACGACCTGGTGCGGTCGCTGGAGTACGGCGAGCTGCGCGCGATCGTCAACCCCAACAAGCAGCCCCGCACCGGCTGCGACTACGGCTCCTTCGCGGTCACCGGCGGCAAGGTCGCGGTGATCGAGCGCTGCTACGCGATGGACACCGCCGACCGGCTGACCGTGCTCAAGCCCAACCCGGAGAAGTCCGACGAGCCCCAGGTGCTGGCCAGCGTGGTGGTCGGCGCCAAGGGCGCGCGGGTGATCGCGGTGACCGCCAACCGGGTCGCCGTGGCGCTGCCGGGCAAGCTGGTCGTGTTCGACGCCGACACCGGCGGCCTGATCAGCGAGTACCCGGTGCCGATCTCGGCCGAGGAGCTGGCGGGCGACCCGCCCGGCCGGGTGGTGACCACCACGACCAGCACCGCGAACGTGTACTGGTTCACCGGGTCGCGCACGGTCGCGCTCAACCCGGTGGAGCTGAACCCGGTGTGGACCGCCGAGGGCACCCTCGGCTCGGGCACCACGCTGGCGGGCAGGCTGCTGGTGCCGGTGCCCGCCGGGCTGAAGGTGCTCGACCAGGTCAACGGCGCGGAGATCGGCACCATCGCGGTGGACCGGGGCGGGTACGACGGCGTGGTGGAGATGGCCACCGAAGGGCCGCTGGTGCTGGAGCAGCGGGGGTCCGAGCTGGTCGCGCTGCGGTGAGGCAGACTGCTGCCGTGCACTCCCAGCTCAGCCCGCACCACGCCCAGCGCGTCGACCTGCCCGGCAGGCACGGCCCGGTCGCGGCCCTGCGCGCGCCCGCGACCGGCCCCGACCTCGGGGCCACGGCTCTGCTCGTGCCCGGCTACACCGGCTCCAAGGAGGACTTCGCGCCCCTGCTGGACCCGATCGCCGAGGCGGGGCTGGAGGCCGTCGCCATCGACCTGCCCGGCCAGTACGAGTCGGCCGGGCCCGCGCGGGAGCAGGACTACCACCCGGCCCCGCTGGGCGCGGCGCTGGCGGAGCTGGTGGAGAAGCTGGCCTCGGACGGCAGGCGGGTGCTGCTGCTGGGCCACTCCTACGGCGGGCTGGTGGCGCGGGGCGCGGTGCTGGCGGGCGCGCCGGTGTCCGGGCTGACGCTGATGGCGTCGGGGCCCTCCGAGCTGCCGCCGGGGCTGCGGCGCACCGCGCTGGACCAGGGCGAGCTGGCCATGCGGGACAAGGGCCTGGAAGAGGCGCAGCGGATCAACGAGGCCCGGCTCGCGCACAACCCGCGGTGGGCGGCGATGCCGCAGCGGCTGAAGGACTTCTACCGGGAGCGGTTCCTGCGCTCGACGCCCGAGGGCCTGCTGGGCATGGGCGCTGCGCTGCGCGCGGAGCCGGACCTGGTGGCCAAGCTGGGCCGGGCGCTGCACGCCGCGGGCGTGCCGTGCCTGGTGGTGTGCGGGGAGCTGGACGACGCCTGGTCGGCGGCCAGCCAGCGGGACATGGCCGAGCGGCTGGACGCCGACTTCGCCGTGCTGCCCGGCGTGCTGCACTCGCCGAACACCGAGGCCCCGGAGGCGCTGCTGGGCACCCTGCTGCCGACCTGGCGGACCTGGCTGGAGCAGTGAGACCTGCCGGGGGCTAAGCCCACCAGAACAGCCACAGCGCCACCGCGCCCGCCACGACCACCAGCAGGCTCAGCGCCGCCGCGGGCCAGCCCCTCCTGCGGTCGGCCAGCAGCTGCGCGACCACCGCGATCACGGCGGCCAGCACGTGCCCCAGCACCACGTCCAGGCCGGGGCCGGGCAGGTCCCTGGTGCCCGCGTAGACCTGCACGCCGATCATCACCAGCGCCAGCAGCACCAGGCCCGCGGCGAAGGCGCCGCTGAGGCCCCGCCAGACCCTGGCCAGCCGGGGCTCCGGCAGGTCGGTCTCCACTGTCGTCACGGATCTCCCCCTACGGTGCGGGCAAGCTACTGGCGGGCGGTCATGGTGCCAGCAGCGCCCACGGCTCCAGCGCGGGCGCGGCCTGCTGCCCCTCCGGGCAGCTGCGCCGGAAGTCGCACCACCCGCACCGCCTGCCGGTGCGCGGTGGGAACAGCACGTCGCGGTCGCCGCCCGCCGCCAGGGTGTCCCCGGCCAGCGCCAGCTCGTCGGCGGCTTCCTCGGCGCGGGCGACGTGCCTGCCCAGGCTCTCCTCGGTGTGCTCCCAGACCGCGACCTCGCCGGTCGGCAGGTGGTGCAGCTCCACCCGGTGGCAGGGCTTGCGCAGCGTCCGCCGCGCCGCCAGCGCGTACAGGGCAAGCGCTTGCGAGCCCCGCGCGTCGTCCACCGTCAGCGCGTGCCTGCCGGTCTTGTAGTCCACGATGACCAGCTCGCCGTCGCGCAGGTCGATGCGGTCCACCCGGCCCTCGGCGACGATCTTCGAGGTGGGGGTGGACACCCAGCGCTCGACGCCGATCGGGTCGACCGAGGTGTCGAGCTCGGCGACGTAGTCGCGCACCCAGACCACCGCGCGGTCGCGGTAGCGGGCCGCCTGCTCGGCGTCGCGGAAGCCGTCGTCCTTCCACTGCCGGTGCAGCAGCGCCACCGCCTGCTCGGGGCTGCGCCGGTCGGCGGGCAGGTCGAACAGCGCCTTGAGGGCGTTGTGCACCACCGCGCCCAGCGTGCTGTGCGCCCAGGCCCCGCCGCGCGGCGGGGTGGGGCGGTCCAGGTAGGCCATGCGGAAGCGGCGCGGGCAGTCCGTCCACGTGGCCAGCTTGGCCGGGGTGACCCGGACCAGCTTGCGCGGCTGCGCGCCGAAGTCGAACCCGAGCTGCTCCTGCACGGCACCACGCTACCGACAGGGACCGACAGCCCTCCACCGCCCCGCCCCGCCGGGCAGCGCGGTCAGCCGACCAGGACCTTGCAGCCGGTGGCGCGGTCGGCGATGGCGTCGAGCACCTCCGGTGACGTGGTCTCCGCGCCGAGCCGGACGGTCTTGTTGGTGCCGTGGTAGTCGCTGGACCCGGTGACCAGCAGCCCCAGCTCCTTGGCCAGGCCGCGCAGCCGGTCGCGGGTGGGCGCGTCGTGGTCGGGGTGGTCGACCTCCACGCCCGCCAGGCCGAGCGCCGCCAGGTCCGCCACGACCTGCTCGGTGACGACGGGCCCCCGCGAGCGGGCGAAGGGGTGCGCCAGCACGGTCACCCCGCCCGCGTCGCGGATCATCTCGATGGCGCGGGCCACCGGGGTGTCGGTGCGCGGCACGTAGTAGCGGCCGCCGGTCAGGTACTTGGCGAACGCCTCGTCCACGCTGTCCACCACGCCCGCCCTGATCAGCGCCATGGCCAGGTGGGGGCGACCGGCGGGGGCGTCCTCGGGCATCGAGGCCATCAGCTCGTCCGGGTCGATCGGGAAGCCGTCCTCCACCATGCGCACGGCCATCCGGCGCAGCCGCTGCCTGCGCTCCAGGCGCAGCCGCAGCTGCTCCTCGACCAGGGCGGGCGAGGTCGGGTCGTGCAGGTAGGCCAGCAGGTGGACGGTGATCACCCGGCCCCGACCGTCGTCCGACGCGCAGGACAGCTCCGCGCCTCGCACCAGGCGCAGCCCGGCGGGCAGCGCGGCAGCGGCCTCGGACCAGCCCGCCGCGGTGTCGTGATCGGTGATCGCGATCGCGTGCAGGCCGGCGGCGGAGGCCGCCGCCACCAGCGCGGCGGGGGTGTCGGTGCCGTCGGACTCGGTCGAGTGGGTGTGCAGGTCGATGCGCACCCGACCAGTCTGACCTACGGGACCATCTTCTTCCCGCGGGCCGCCCGCTGAGCCTTGATCATCGAGAAGCGCTCGGCCTGCGCCTTCTTGTCGCCGAAGGTCAACTCGGAGATCGCGTCGTAGACCTCCTCGGGGTTGGGCAGGTACTCGATCCGGTTCAACGCCTGGATCTGACCCGCCGACTCGACGACCAGGGTGCCGAAGCCGAACATGCGTCCCAGCACCGAGCGCTCGTAGGTGAGGTCGGTGACCTTGCTGATCGGCATCATGGCGACCTTGGTCTCGAAGACCCCCGAGGAGATCATGAACCTCTTGTCGGTGACCACGATCCGCTCCACCCACCACTCCATGACGAAGTAGGCCAGCCGGAGCACCACGAACAGCGAGGCGTACCAGAGGATGTTCTGGATCAGCCCCATGTTGTCCGGCAGCAGGTAGGAGATCATCATGGCGCCCGCCATCAGGGCCAGCGCCTCCAGAAGATCACCGAGCAGGGTGCTCCAGTGCCTGCGTACCCGGATGACCCGACGCTCCGTGGGCAGGAGGTACTCGTCTGGGTCTCGTGGTGCGAACATGCCTTCGACCTCTCGCCGTGGGGGAGGAGCCGGGCGACTCAGAACAATTGTTTCACGAAGGTGATCAGCGCCTCGGCGGCTTCCCTCAGCGTGTTCAGGATGTTCTGCACCACCAGAGCCGCCTGCTGCGGCTCGGCGATGAGGAAGAACAGGAGCAAGCCGACCCCGGCGAAAGTGAGAATCTTCTTCAGATTCACGGCGATCATCCCCGTTCGCTACCCGCACCCGTTTGGCGCCAGTGAAAACCGTTGTACCGCACTCCACGGCACGTTGGGAGCTTTGTACCGCACTTGGGTCAGCGGACTGCACCGCCGAACCGGTGTGGCTACTCTCCGCGATCGTGACGCTTGGCAATCGATTCCCGGTTCGCCGGGTCGGCGGTGTCGACCGGACCCCGCACCAGTGATCACTCCGCGTAGACAGCCGCAATCCTCCAGGTGAGGGACCCCGCCCCACCCCCGTCGGCCGAACGGTCGCCGGGACCGCCGGTGACCAGGCGAGGCGGCGGTCGGGATCGCGCGAACGACCACTCTGCGTGATTGTTCTAGACCACTACGGCCGTGTGCCCACCAACCGGCTCCCGGCCGCCCACGGCGCGAACGACCACCCCTGCCAGGTGCGATCCGGTGGCCCCCGAGCGGGCGACGAGCCCCCGAACGCGCGCCCGACGGCTACTGCGATCTTGGCCACAATCCGGCCCGAGCGCGACCTTCCAGGGGGCCGCGCCGATCAACTTCGCCCGATCGGGTGTGCGTTCGGCGCGCGTTTCAAGGGGTCTCCGGCAGCCACACGAGGCGCTGGCCGTGCAGCGCGGTCCTCGCCAGCGCCTGCGCCCGCACCACCTCGCCGCCCTCGAAGCGGACCAGGCCCAGCACGCCGAAGGTGCCCCCGCCCGGACCGGGCCGCAGGTCCTCGCGGTCGGGCAGCACGTGCACCAGGCCGTTGGCGAACCCCTCGTGGCTGATCCACCACACCGGCCTGCCCAGCCCGGCCAGCGCCGCGACGAACCGCTCCCCCTCCAGGTAGGCCAGCACGCTGCTGGTCAGCACCACCAGCGGCAGCTCGTCGGGCACCCGCGCCGCGGCCCGCCCCAGGTCCGCCACCGCGTCGCCGACGACGAACTCCGGCGGGGACTTGCGCTGCACCGCCGCCGCCACCCCGAACAGCCGCAACCGCTCCGGCTGGTCCGCCCAGACGCACGCCTCCAGCCAGGCGTAGGTGTCCTCGTCGGCCAGGTCCGCGGGCGCGCGGTCCAGGCCGACCTTGGCGGCGACCTTGACCGACTTGGGCAGCTTGGGCAGCCGCGCGCCGGGCGCCAGCTCCAGCGCGCAGTGCAGGCCCACCGCCGCCTTCGCGGGCCCGGCGGCCAGCTGGCCCGCCTGCTCGGTCTGGTACCGGTAGCCGTACTTGTCCAGGTTGAGCAGCAGCCCCGCCGAGCAGCCGACCTCCAGCAGCCCCACCGGTCCCCGGACCGCCGCGTTCACCGCCGCCACCGCCGGGTAGACCAGCGCGGCGCGGCGCACCTCGTTGGTCTGCGTGGTGCGGCTCGCGATCAGCGCGCGCATCCGGTCCGCCCGCTCCAGCACGAACTCCCGGAACAGCGGCCAGGTGCGCTCGTCCACCCCGTGGGTGCCGCCCAGCGAGGGGTAGTAGCTCGACAGCGGGTGGAACGGCTCGGCCTGCACCAGCCGGTGCGCCGCCGCCAGCAGCAGCGTGCCGTGCGCGAACCGCTCCTCGGCGGCGGTGAGCAGGCCCGCCACCTCCGGGTCGTCCGCCGCGCCGCGGCCGAGGTGCTCGTAGAGCGGCGACACCCCCGCCGCCTCGCGCTCGGCGAACCAGGCCAACCGGCGGCGCACCACGTCCAACGGGGTCACATCACTCCTCGGGCTCGGGCCTGCCCGGCTGCTCGCCGCCGCGCGCGGCCCCGTAGGCCCGCTTGGGCACCATCACCTTGCGGCGGAACACGCAGACGACCGTGCCGTCCTGCTTGTAGCCGCGGGTCTCGACGTAGACCACGCCCCGGTCGTCCTTGGACTTCGACGGGGTCTTGTCCAGCACCTCGGTCTCACCGTAGATGGTGTCGCCGTGGAAGGTCGGCTTCACGTGCCGCAGCGACTCGACCTCCAGGTTGGCGATCGCCTTGCCCGAGACGTCGGGCACCGACATGCCCAGCAGCAGGGAGTAGACGTAGTTGCCGACCACCACGTTCTTGCCGAACTCGGTGGTCTCGGCCGCGTAGTGCGCGTCCAGGTGCAGCGGGTGGTGGTTCATGGTCAGCAGGCAGAACAGGTGGTCGTCGTACTCGGTCACCGTCTTGCCGGGCCAGTGCTTGTAGACCGCGCCGACCTCGAACTCCTCGTAGTACCGCCCGAACTGCACCGCGCGCCTCCGTTGGCTGTGTGGTGATCGGGGATCACCCCGACCGGGACGCACAGTGTGAACGGGGCAGGAGTACCCTAGGCAACCGGTCTGTGAGCGACTCCACCGCCGGACCACCGACCCGAGGAGGTGAGGGCGATGAGCAACGACCCCCATCCTGCGAGTACCTCGCGCGTCCTCGTCGGCGGGTCGGCTTTGATCAGCTAGGCCCAGTGGTACCCGGTCGGGGACGTGCCGTCGTTTCGCCTGGAAACCGACGCCCCCGTCTGGAGGACCCGTGCCCAGCCTGCCCTCGCTCGGCGGCCTGAGAGGCCGCTCGACCGACCGCCTCCGCACGCCCGCGCCCGTCCCGGTGCCGCTGTCGGCGTACGTGGTCGACTGCGGCGTCTACGTCGACGGCAGTCGCCTGGCCGGCCGCTGGTCGCACACCGACGCGGTCAACGAGGTGCGCAAGCGCGGCGAGGGCTTCGTGTGGATCGGCCTGCACGAGCCCGACGAGGAGCAGATCCAGGGCGTCGCGGAGACCTTCGGCCTGCACGAGCTGGCCGTCGAGGACGCCGTGCACGCCCACCAGCGGCCCAAGCTGGAGCGCTACGACGACACGCTGTTCATGGTGTTCAAGACCGTGCGCTACATCCAGAACGCCTCGCCCGACACGGCCAACGAGATCGTCGAGAGCGGCGAGATCATGGTCTTCCTCGGCCGCGACTTCGTGGTCACCGTGCGGCACGGCAACCACTCCGGGCTGGCCGCCGTGCGGCGCGAGCTGGAGGCCGACCCGGAGCGGATGCGGATGGGCCCGGCCGCGGTGCTGCACTCGATCGCCGACCACGTGGTGGACAACTACCTCGACGTGACCGACCACATCGAGGACGACATCGACCAGATGGAAACGCTGGTCTTCGCGCCGCGCAGCGGGATCAGCGCCGACCAGATCTACCTGATGAAGCGCGAGGTGCTGGAGCTGCGCCGGGCGGTGATGCCGCTGGCGGTGCCGCTGCGCAGGCTGGCCGAGGGGTACACGCCGCTGATCCCCGAGCAGGTGCGCTCGTACTTCCGCGACGTCGACGACCACCTCACCGAGGTCTCCGAGCGGGTCCTCAGCTTCGACGAGCTGCTGACCACGCTGGTGGACGCGGTGCTGGCCAAGATCACGCTCCAGCAGAACTCGGACATGCGCAAGATCTCCGCCTGGGTGGCGATCATCTCCGTGCCCACCATGGTGGTCGGCGTGTACGGCATGAACTTCGACAACATGCCGGAGCTGCGCTGGAAGTTCGGCTACCCCATGGTGATCGCGGTGATCCTGGTGGCCTGCCTGACGCTGTACCGAATATTCCGTCGGAACCGCTGGCTGTAGCCCCCCGCCCACCCCGACCCGACGGGACACCCGACCATGACCAGATACCTCACCAACCTGCGCTTCTGGATCCTCACCTTCCTGCTCGGCTGGCTGGTCACGGTGACGCTGATCATCGCCTCCCAGCCGTAGCGGCCGAGGCGGCCGCCCGCGTCAGGTCCAGGGCCGCACGTCCCACGCGAAGGGCACGCCGTGCCCGGCGCCCGAGCCCAGCCGCAGCGACACGTCCGCGGGCCAGAGCTTGAGCAGCAGCTGGAACTCCCACGGGTCGTCCGGGTCGTGGCTGCGCCGCGGCTCGTAGACCAGCAGCGCCAGCGGGGCGGTCGGCGTGGCGCGGGCCGCCGCGCCCGCCAGCACCGCCCGGCCCGCGGCGCGGTCGGCGGGCGAGGCGTACTGCCAGACCACCGAGTGCCACACCACGGTCAGCACGCCGCGCTCCGGGGTGCGCAGCTGCTGGGCCAGCCACTCCGGCCCGGTCGCCCGGCGCACCGGCACCCGGTCCGCCAGCGCCAGGTCCAGCGCCGCCCGCAGCCGCGCCAGCCGCTGCACCTGGTCGGCCCACACGAACGACAGCAGGTGCAGCCTGCCGTCCTCGGTGGTCACGTCGACCGGGTTGAGGTCGCAGCCCGCCCGGCGCACCACGCGCAGGTCGTGCTCCAGGTCCACGTCCGGCCGCCCGGTCCAGCCGGGGTCCAGCTCGAACGGGCTGTCCCGGTCGCCGAGCACCCGGTCCCCCACCCGGTAGGCGATCCGGTGCGGGCGCAGGTTCAGCCCGCCGCTGGCGCCGACCTCCAGCAGCCGCACCGGGAACGGCGTACGCCTGCCCGCCGCGTCCGCGGCCAGCCGGGTGGCCACGTGCAGCCCGCCGAACAGCGGACCGCTGCGGCCAGGCTCGTTGGTCTGCACCACCGTGGTGGAGATCATCGCGCGCAGCTCGTCCGCGTGCTCCTCCAGCACCGGCACCGCGTCCCGCCACAACCGGTCCAGCCTCGGCGTGCCGCCGACCGACGGGTAGTGCTCGGCCAGGCCGGGGGCGCGGCCCTGCAGCACCAGGCGGTGCAGCGCGCCCGCGAACCGCAGCCCCGGCACGGTGCCCCGGCGGTCGCGCTCGGCGCCCGCCATCACCCGCGCGGTCACCCCGCCGCTCGCCAGGTCGCGGGCGGCGGCGACCAGCAGGGTGTGGGTCAGCGGGCTGGCCTCGCGGCAGGGGCGGGCGGCGTCGAGGAATAAGTCGGCGAGCACGGGCCCGACGCTAGCCGGATTTCCCTTGTGCGGCACCGGGGAGAGGCGCATTTCACCCGCGCACGGCCGAGCCGCGGGACAGCGCATAGGCTCGGTGGGTGCCCAGGGTGCTCGCGGTGTCGGACGAGGTGGTGGAGCAGTTGTGGAGCGACCAGGTGCGCAGGCACCGGGTCGACCTGGTGCTGGCGGCGGGCGACCTGCCGTTCGACTACCTGGAGTTCCTCTCCGGCGCGCTGGACCGGCCGTGCGTGTTCGTGCCCGGCAACCACGACGTGGACCTGTCCGGCTACGCCAACGTGCGCGGGCTGTGGACCAAGGCCGGGCTGCCCGCGCGGTGGCCGGGGCCGGCGGGCGCGGTCAACGCCGACCAGCGGGTGGTCGACGTGGCCGGGCTGCGCATCGCCGGGCTGGGCGGGTCCATCCGGTACAACGACGGGCCCAACCAGTGGACCGAGCGGCAGCAGGCGCGCAGGCTGCGCCGGGTGCTGCGGCTGGCGCGGTGGCGCGGGCTGCGCGACGGGCGCGGCGTGGACGTGCTGCTGACCCACTCGCCGCCCAGGGGCTGCGGTGACGAGCCCGACGCGCCGCACCGCGGGTTCGAGTGCCTGCACGACGCCGTGCGGCGGCTGCGCCCGCCGTTGCTGCTGCACGGCCACATCCACCCGCACGGCGAGCGCAAACCCGACCGGGTGCTCGGCGGCACGCGGGTGGTGAACGTGGTCGGCTACAAGGTGATCGACATCCCCGGACGGGAGGAGGTGGGCCGTGCGCCGTGACACCGGGTTCCCGCGCATCGACGCGGAGAACGACTTCCAGCGGGCGCGCCGCAACCAGGTGCTGTCGCGCCTGGCCGCGTGGCTGCGCCGCGAACCCGACGACGTCAACATCACGCTGCCGTTCCACGAGGTGGTCGAGGCGCTGGGGATGCTCAGCGAGCGGCGGCTGGGGCTGCGCACGATCCGGCTGGACTCGATCGTGGGCAGCGTGGACCGCACCCGCGACTTCGACCGCCGGTTCCGGCCGACCTCGGCGCGGGTGCGCGAGCGGTGGCAGCGCCTGGCCGCGGCGCAGCGGCGCGGCGAGCCGATCCCGCCGATCGACGTCTACCGGGTCGGCGACCTGCACTTCGTCCAGGACGGGCACCACCGGGTGTCGGTGGCGCACGCGCTGGGCCTTGAGGTGATCGACGCCTACGTCACCGAGGTGGTGACCCGGATCACCGCGCACGGCATCCGCCACCGCGGTGACCTCATCGTCAAGGACTACCGGCGGCTGTTCCTGGAGCGGGTGCCGCTGACCGGCCAGGCGCGGGCGGCGGTGGTGCTGTCCGAGCCGTGGGACTACGCGGCGCTCGGCGAGCACGTCGAGGCGTGGGGCTTCCGCCTGATGCAGGACGAGGGCGCGTTCCTGGACCGGGCGACCGTGGCGCGGCGCTGGTACGAGGAGGAGTACGTGCCGGTGGTGGCCATGCTGCGGCAGGCCGACCTGGTGGGCGAGCGCACCGAGACCGAGGCGTACCTGTGGGTCGCGGGCGAGCGCTACCGCCTGATCCGCACCCACCGCTGGGACACCGGCGTCATCGACACCCTGCGCTCCCGCCGCTAGCCCCGAACGCTCGGTTCGCGGTGCCTGGACGCTCAACTCGCGCGGTCAGGTCACCTGGGCAGGGGTCTGGCCTGGTCGAGGACCCGGTCGGCGTAGCTGTCGAGCAGGCGGGTGGCGACCTGCTGCGAGTAGCCGAGGATGACCGCCCACAGCAGCAGCGCGGCCTGCGAGGCGACGCCGATCAGGCCGGTGGTCACGCCCGCGCCCAGCGCCAGGATGCCGACCACGGCCAGTGCCGCGCCGAGCAGCACTTTGATCGCGGCCTGGTAGCCGATCATGATGTACGGCGACAGGCTCGGCCTGCGGCGCAGCAGCAGCACGACCGCGGACAGCACGGCCCCGAACGCGCCGAGGACCTGGATCAGCCACACGTCGGCGCCGCTGGGGGCGCGGCCGGACGGGCAGACCGTGGGCAGCCGCTCGGAGCCCACGCACATCGGCACCAGTCCCGGCCGGACCAGCCCGACCACGCCCAGGACCGTGTTGACCACGAACAGCACCACCGACGCGGCGATCAGCTTGTTGCGCAGCGCCCTTGAGCCCGCGTGGGCGAAGTCGGACTGGTCGAACGCGGCCCGCAGCGCGTCGACGACCAGCTCGCGCTCGACGCTGAGCGGGTACTCGCCGGGCCGCAGCTCCTCCAGCGCCCGGCGGCGCGGGTCCTCGGCGTCGAGCTGCTCGGCGACCCTGGCCCGCAGGCCGGGCAGCCTGCCCAGGAAGCCGCTGCCCGCGGCCACCACGGCGATCTCCGCTTCGTGCAGGGCGCGCCAGGCGCGTTCGATGTGCCAGCCGGACCACCACGACGCGATGGCCCGCCAGCGCGGCTCGTCGTGGGTGATCATCTCCTCCACCACGGCGGCGGCCTGCTCGGCCACCGCGCGCCACTGCTGGCTCTCCGGGTCCAGCGGGTCCGGCGGGCCCAGGGCGGCCAGGTCGGCGCGGACGCGGTCCAACCGCGACTGCACCACCAGCCGCCAGTCCGTGACCCTCGGTTTGCGGGTTGCCATATCACCTGATGGTGACAGGGTGTCGGGCCCAGACGATCACCCGGACGAGTGGTAGCAGGCGTTTTCCCGGCTCGACAGCGGAGCAGACCTCAGCGCCACGCCCTCTCGACAGGGCACCACGTCGCGCCGATGTCGTCGGCGAGCCGGTCGGCGAAACCGCTCACCGCGGCGACGACTTCGGCGAAGTCGGCGGGCAGGTGCTGTCCGTCCTCACCGAGGCGCGCTCGGAACGCCCGGTAAGCGGTCTGCCGCAGGACCGGCAGAGAACCCGTCACCTCGGAGAGCGGTCGGATTTCCACCCCGCGGTGCGCCGTGGTCGCGACCAGCGCTGCGCGGGCCTCCTCATGCTCCAGGCGATGTCTACCGGTCAGCACGAAGACGTCCGCGAAGTCGCGGACGCGCGTGTTGGCGTTGCCGAGCGCGATGGCCGTGCTCAGCTTCTCGGCGAGCACGGTTTCGACCGGGTAACCCAGCACCCGGACAGCCGGTTCGCCCGGTCGCTGCGAGGGCAGCGCGACGATTTCGGGCTCGGGGGTCACCGGATCACCGAAGTTGACGTCCAACCTCAGCTTCACCCGCGCGCCGGACAGCAGGCAGTCCATCGCCACCCGGACCCCGGCGTAGAGGTCGTCCTCCCGGATGCTCCGCGTGGTGACGGTGTCGGGCAGGTATTCCACCCCGTCATCCGGGTCGAGGGTCGTCCGGGCCACGGCGACGACGAGTTCGGCCACCGCCGCTTCGTCGTTGGTCAGCCGCTGGGCCAGCAGATCCGCGTCAGCGGTCGGGCGTCGGGCACCGAGGGCGGCCAGCAGCATCCCCCCTTTGAGGACGAGTTCTCCCGCGTGCGGCGACTCGGTGAGCCTGGCCAGCCAGCGCTCCAGGACGTACAGGACCAGCAGTTCCTGCGTGGTGCGGCGCTCGCGGCGTGCCCGGTTCCGCAGCTCCAGGTAAGCGCGCCCGCCGGGCGTGGCCTTCGTCGGGCGGTTCACTCGGCGATCAGCGCGTCCAGCGCGTTCCTGACCGGCCCGAACACGTCGAGTGCGCGGGCGATGTCGAGCACCAGCCCCGGACGGGCATCAGCGCGCCGGACGTAGCGGCGCAGCGCGGTCAGCGCCACCGGCTCGCCGTGCCGGTGGCGCAGTCTCATCAGGTCCACCACGGTCCTCGCCGGGTTGTAGACGCGGACGTACTCACCAGGGGCCGCCTCGACGGTTCCCACACCGAGTTCGAAGGTGGCCTCGGCGAACCGGAACACCTGCGTCGGGGGGTGGTCGATGCGCGGCGGCCGCTGGTGGCGCGGTACCGCGATCTGCGTCGTCAATGGGATCTCATCGGTCAACTCGTGCACAGCGGCGGCGGACAGGCAGCAGGTGATCGCACCGGGAACCCGGTAGGCCACGGCCAGCAGGTCCGGCAGGGACGCCTGTTCCGAGTCGGCTTTTCGGAACACCCCGCGGGAGAGCTCCACCACCGCCCCGCTGTCCCGGAGCCGGTACAGGTCGCGGTGGTGCATCCCCCGCCCGCAGGCGGTCGCCGTGGTGAAGGTGTCGGGCAGCTCGTCCAACGACACAGTCATGGATAGAAGTGTCACCATGTAGGACACACCTGGCAACACTTTCATCCACCCGCCGGCAAGTACTACCCGCCCCGTCCTCCTGGGCCGTTTTCCACTACCCGGCCGCCGCAGCGCTCCGGCCGGGTAGTAGTTGAACGCTCGTGGAGAGCCCACGGGTAGTACTTGCAGGTGGGGTCAGACGGCTTGGGAGGGCTCCACCAGCTCGCGCAGGCGCGGGGGCATCCGCTTCTCCAGCCCGTAGGGCTCCAGGTGGGCCTGCAGCACCCCGGTGAACGCCCGCTCCACCGACCCCGCGTCCCAGCTGTCGCTCTCCAGGATCGGCGGCTTGAAGTGCGGCTGGCCGATCAGGTGCAGCTGCCTGCCGTTGCACCGCACGACCTGCCCGGTGATGCCCGCCGCCGCGTCGCTGAGCAGGAACAGCACCAGCGGCGCCACCTTGCCCGGCACCCGGTCGGCCGGGATGGCGCGCAGCGAGCGCTCGGACTTCCACACCATCCGGGTGTGCGCCACCGGGCACACCGCGTTGACCCGGATGCCCTCGGTCTCCAGGTCCAGCGCCCACGAGCAGCTCAGCGACGCCACCGCGCCCTTGGTCGCCGAGTAGGTGGCCAGCTTGCGCTGGCCCAGGAACGCGCCGGAGGAGACGTTGACGATCGAACCGCCCCCGCCCCGCTCGCGCATGGCGCGCATGGCCGCGGTGCCGGTGTAGATCACGCCGAGCAGGTTGACCTCGACCAGCCGCCGGATGGCGTCCGGGTCGTCGTCCCACGGCAGGGCCTCGTAGTTCAGCCCGGCGTTGTTGACCAGGCCGTCGAGGCGGCCGAACTCGGCCACGCACACGCCGACGATCTTCTCCGCCTCGGTCGGGTCGGCGACCGTGTGCGCGCTGGCCACGGCCCGCCCCCCGTAGTCCCTGATCCGCTCCGCGACCCGCTCGGCGAGGTCGCCGTCCACGTCGTTGACCACGACCGCGGCGCCCGCCCGCGCGGCGTGCATGGCGTACGCCTCGCCCAGCCCCCGGCCCGCGCCGGTGACGACGACCGCCTTCCCGTCCAGCTCATTGCCCATGCGTCTGCCCCTATCCCCTGCGCGGTGGCCGATCACCCCCGCTCGCTCAGCGTGGAGATCGTCGGGGCGGGTGGGACGGGACTTGCGGCGAGTTGCCGCCGTGCTGCGCTGAATGGAGCACCGAATTCGTCCGCACCGATGAGCCGCACTGGTCAGCAACTCTCCGTGAACAGCGCAAAGGGGCTGTCCGGCGCACCGGACAACCCCTTCCCGGCATTCACTCTCCAGCGTAAGTGAGGTTCCGCCCGGTCGCGGGGTCGAACAGCTGCACCTTGTCGGCGTCGAACCAGATCTCCGCCTGCTCACCCTGCGTAGCCGACGAGGCGGCCGAGAGCCGGGTCACCAGCGCCACCCCGCTGCCCGGCACGTCCGCCGAGCCCGCGTCAGCGGCCAGCTCGGCCAGCTCCTCGGAGGTCGCCTGCTCACCGGAGAGGGTGAAGTAGGCGAACTTGTCCGAGCCCATCGACTCCAGCACGTCCACCTGGCTGGTGAACGTGACGCCGCTGTCGCGGACCGCCTCGTCGACCAGCCGGGCGTCCTCGAAGTGCTCCGGGCGCAGGCCCACGATCACCTCGCGCGGCGCGTCGGCGGCCTCCAGCATCGACCGCACCCGCGCGGTCAGCGGGATGTCGCCCAACGGCGAGCGCAGCGTGCCGTTCTCCAGCCCGGCGGGCACGAAGTTCATCGCGGGCGAGCCGATGAACCCGGCGACGAACAGGTTGGCCGGGTGGTCGTAGAGGTACTGCGGCGCGCCGATCTGCTGCACCGCGCCGCCGCGCATCACCACCACGCGGTCGCCCAGGGTCATCGCCTCGGTCTGGTCGTGGGTGACGTAGACCGTGGTGGTGCCCAGCTGCTTCTGCAGCCGCGACACCGAGGTGCGCATCTGCACGCGCAGCTTGGCGTCCAGGTTGGACAGCGGCTCGTCCATCAGGAACGCCTTGGGGTTGCGCACGATCGCGCGCCCCATCGCCACCCGCTGGCGCTGGCCGCCGGAGAGGTTGGACGGCTTGCGGTCCAGGTGCTGGGTCAGGTCGAGGATCTCCGCGGCCTCCTTGACCTTCTTCTCCACCGTGGCGTTGTCCACCTTGGCCAGCCGCAGCGGGAAGGCCATGTTCTCCTTCACCGTCATGTGCGGGTAGAGCGCGTAGGACTGGAACACCATGGCGATGTCGCGGTCCTTGGGGGCGCGCTCGTTGACCCGCTCCCCGCCGATGCGCAGCTCGCCCGAGGTGATGTCCTCCAGGCCCGCGATCATGTTGAGGGTCGTGGACTTCCCGCAGCCCGACGGGCCGACCAGGATGATGAACTCGCCGTCGGCGATCTGGATGTCCACGTCCCGCACGGCCACCGCGCCGTCCGGGTACTGCTTGCTCACCTTGTCCAGGACGATCTCGGCCATTGCGCACTCACCCCTTGACAGCGCCGGAGGTCAACCCGGCGACGATCCGACGCTGGAAGAACAACACGAACAGGATGATCGGGATCGTGATCACCACCGCGGCGGCGGCGACCGACCCGGTCGGGTCCTCGAACTGCGAGCTGCCGGTGAAGAACGACAGCGCCACCGGCACCGTCCGCGACGCCTCGGTGGAGGTCAGCGAGATCGCGAACAGGAAGTCGTTCCAGCAGAAGATGAACACCAGGATCGCCGTGGTGAACACGCCCGGCGCGGCCAGCGGCGCGATGACCCGGCGGAACGCCTGGCCCGGCGTCGCGCCGTCCATCTTCGCCGCCTTCTCCAGCTCCCACGGGATCTCGCGGAAGAACGCCGACAGCGTGTAGATCGCCAGCGGCAGCGCGAAGGTGATGTAGGGCAGGATCAGGCCCGGCCAGGTGTCGAACAGCCCCAGCGACCGCTCGATCTCGAACAGCGGCGAGACCAGCGAGATCTGCGGGAACATCGCGATCAGCAGGGACACCCCGACCAGCACCCGCTTGCCGGGGAAGTCCAGCCGGGCGATGGCGTAGGCGGCCATGGTGCCGAACACCACCGCGACGGCCGTGGCGATCAGCGCGATGCCGATGGAGTTCACCAGCGCCCGCACGAACTCCGTGGTGGAGAAGATGGCCCGGTAGTTCTCCAGGGTCCACTCGCGCGGGATGAAGTTGCCGTCCGCCAGGGTGGCCTTGGACTTGAACGACAGCGACACGATCCACAGCACCGGGAACAGCGCGTAGACCACCACGACGGCGTTGAGCAGCGACCAGCGGACCTTGCGGCCGGTGGTCTCGGCCCCACCGATGCCCGCCATCAGCGCCTCCCCCCGTTGTCGCTGCCCGGAGCGGCGGTGCCGAACAGCTTGATGAAGATGAACGCGATGATCGCCACCGCGATGAAGATGAGCACCGACATGGTCGAGCCGACGCCCAGGTTCAGGCCCTTGATCAGGTTGTTGTAGGTGATCATCGACACCGACGCGGTGCCCTGCGAGCCGCCGGTGAGCACGAACAGGTTGTCGAAGATGCGGAACGCGTCCAGGGTGCGGAACAGCAGCGCCACCAGGATCGCGGGCTTCATCACCGGCACCATGACCTTGGTGAACCGCTGCCAGGCGTTCGCGCCGTCCATCGCCGCGGCCTTGAGCAGGTCGTCGGGCACCAGCGCCAGGCCCGCCATCAGCAGCAGGGCCATGAACGGCGTGGTCTTCCAGACCTCGGCCAGGATCACCACCATGATCGACGGGATCTTCTCGGTCAGCACCGGCCCGCCGCCCGCCAGCTCGGCCAGGTAGCCGGTGCCCGGCGTCCAGGCGTAGCGCCACGAGAACGCGGCCACCACGGTCACGATGCCGTACGGGATCAGCGAGGACGTGCGCACCAGCCCGCGGCCGACCAGTGCGCGGTGCATGATCAGCGCCAGCGCCATGCCCAGCACCAGCTCGATCACCACCGACACCACGGTGATCACCACGGTGATCCACATGGCGTTCCACCAGTACGGGCTGCTGAGCACGGTGACGTAGTTGTCGAGGCCGACGAACTCGGTCCGGTCCGGGAACTTCAGGTCGTAGCGCTGGAGCGACAGCCAGACCGAGTAGACGATCGGCCAGCCCGCCACGCCCGCCATCACCAGGATGGCGGGCAGGCACAGCAGCAGCCCCAGCCTGCGCTCGGCCTTCTTGCCCTCGCTGAGCGCCGCCTTGGCCTTGGCGTCCAGCGGTGTGCGCGGTGCGGTCTCCGCCCGCGGGGTCGTCGCCTGGCTCACGGCAGCACTCCCTTCGAGTCCAGTGCGTCCTGCAGCTCGCCGCGCAGCCGGTCGGCCGTGGCCTGCGGGTCGATGCTCGCGGGCGGCGACAGGATGGTGGAGATCACCGTCGAGACGTTCTGGTAGGCCGGGGTGCGCGGGCGCACGGTGGCGCTCTTGAGCGTCTCCAGGATGGCTTCCTTCATCGGGTACGGCTCGGCCATCTCCGGGTCCTCGTAGACCGACTCGATGGTCGGCGGCACGCCGTCGTTGATCGCGGCGAACTTCTGGTTCTCCGCGCTGCGCAGGCACAGCACCGCGTCGAAGGACTCCTCCGGGTGCTCGGTGAACGCGCTGACCCCGTAGTTGACGCCGCCGACGGTGACCTTGGCGTCCCCGCCGTCGATCGACGGGAACGGCGCCCACTTGAGGTTCTTGGCGAACTCCGGGTTCGCCTGGGCCGCCGCGTAGACGTAGGGCCAGTTCAGCATGAACGCCGCGTCGCCGCGCTCCATGGCCAGGCGCGCGTCGTCCTCGGCGGCGTTGGAGAACGACGGGTCGACCACCTCGGAGGTGGCGAACTTCTTCAGCACCTCCAGCGCCTTCACGGCCTTGTCGTCCACGACCGCCTTGGTGCCGCTGTCGTCGATGATCTCACCGCCCGCCGAGCGCACCAGGGTGTTGAACAGCACCACCAGGCCCTCGTACTGCTTGCCGGTCGCCTCGACCAGGCCGGGCTTGCCCTGGGCCTCCAGCTGGGCGCCCATGTCGATCATCTCGTCCCACGTGCGCGGCGGCGTGGGCACCAGGTCGCCCCGGTACCACAGCAGCTGGACGTTGGTGTTGTCCGGAGCGCCGTACAGCTTGCCCTCGTAGCGGGCCGTCTCCAGCGGCGTCTCCAGCGTGCCGTCCTCGACCCGCGCCTTGGCCTCGCCGGTGAACTCCTTGATCCAGCCCGCCTCCGCCAGCTCGGCGGTCCAGGTCACGTCGAGCCCGAGGACGTCCATGCCGGTGTCCCCGGCGGCCAGCCTGCGCACCAGCTGCTCGCGCTGGCCGTCCGCCTCGCGCGGCAGCTTGTGGTACACGATCTCGTACCCGGCGTTGCGCTCGTTGCACTTGTCGACGATCTTCTGGAAGTTCTCCTGCGGGTACTTGTAGACGTTGATGGTGAGTCCACCACCACCTGAACCGCAGCCCGCCAGCGCCGAGGCCGCGATCAGCGCGGCTCCTCCCGCGGCGGCCAACCGGTGACGCGGTTTCGCGCCCCTCATCGGCCTCGCCTCCTTCTCAACAACGGAGGAGCCAGACCGCAGCGCCCGGCACCTCGTCGTGCCCCCACCGGTCGACCCAGGGATGGGCCAACCGGTGGGACGAACCTAGGCCCGGTGATCACTTGCCGCAACCACCCTGCGCAACGATTCAGACCCGAACCGTGCGCTACCCGGTGGAGGCGGTCGGCAAACCTACTCCTTTTGGGCGTCCGCCGGTCGCATGGCGAGTTTGGCGAGCAGGTCCCTGCCCCGTTCGGCCGAGCGGGGTTGGCACAGCACGTCGTAGCGGCCCGCGACCAACTGGCTGGCGGACTGGAAGTCGCGCTTGCCCCTGGTCGAGCTGTAGCCGACGGCCGCGAAGATCAGGCCGAAGCCGACGCCGGTGATCACGCCGACCAGGATCGGCCCGAAGCCCGCCCCCGGCGTGGTGTTGAACAGGCTCAGCAGCACGCCGACGAACGCGCCGAACCAGGCGCCCGAGGCCGCGCCGGTGCCCAGCACGCGCCCCCAGGTGAGCTTGCCGGTGACCCGCTCGACCAGCATCAGGTCCACGCCGACGATGGTGACCTCCTGCACCGGGAAGTCGCTGTCGGCCAGGAAGTCCACCGCGCGCTGGGCTTCCTCGTAGGTGCCGTACGAGCCGATGGGCCACCCCGTCGGGGGCGTCGGCAGGCGCGGTGGCATGCCCGGTCGGTTCTGGCCGGAGAAGGAACTCGTCACGGTGACCACCTCTTCGCGGTGCTGATCACCCCATCCTGCCAACAGCGGGCGAACGACGCGAAACGGATGACCGGGAAATCAACGCGACTGTGACGTCGGCCCCCTCGGCACCGCGTCCATGAGGGCGATCGGGGACGGCACCCGGCCCCCGCACCCGCTCGGCCGCCCACCGCACGGGTGAGCGGCCGGGAGCCCGGACGAGTGACCGCCGAGCCGTCCTCAGCCCCGCGACCGGTAGTCGCGCAGCAGACCGCGGCTGATGATGGTCTTCTGGATCTCGCTGGTGCCCTCGCCGATCAGCAGGAACGGCGCCTCGCGCATCAGGCGCTCGATCTCGTACTCCTTGGAGTAGCCGTAGCCGCCGTGGATGCGGAACGCCTCCTGCGTCACCTCGGCGCAGTACTCGGAGGCGATCAGCTTGGCCATGCCCGCCTCGACGTCGTTGCGCGCGCCGGAGTCCTTCAGCCGCGCGGCGTTGACCATCATCAGGTGGGCCGCCTCGACCTTGGTGGCCATCTCGGCCAGCTTGAACGCGATGGCCTGGTGGTCGGCGATGGGCTTGCCGAAGGTGCGGCGCTGCTGCGCGTACTCGATGGCCAGCTCGAACGAGCGCAGCGCGATGCCGCACGCGCGGGCGGCCACGTTGACCCGGCCCACCTCGACGCCGTCCATCATGTGCTGGAAGCCCCGGCCGGTCTGCCCGCCGAGCACCCGCCCGGCCGGGACGCGGAAGCCGTCGAACACCATCTCGGTGGTGTCGACGCCCTTGTAGCCCATCTTGTCGATCTTGCCGGGGATGGTCAGGCCGGGCGCGACCTCGCCGTAGCCCTCGGGCTTGTCCACCAGGAACGCGGTGAGGTTGCGGTGCGCCTTCTCCGCGCCCTCGTCGGTCTTGACCAGCACGGCCGTGAGGTTGGACGTGCCGCCGTTGGTCAGCCACATCTTCTGGCCGCTGATGACGAAGTCGTCGCCGTCCCGGACCGCGCGGGTGCGGATGGCGGCCACGTCGGAGCCCAGCTCCGGCTCCGACATCGAGAAGGAGCCGCGCACCTCGCCGGTGGCCATGCGCGGCAGGTAGTCCCGCTTCTGCTCGTCGGTGCCGTGCTGCTTGATCATGTGCGCCACGATGAAGTGCGTGTTGATCACGCCCGACACGCTCATCCAGCCGCGCGCGATCTGCTCGACCACCAGCGCGTAGGTCAGCAGCGACTCGCCGAGGCCGCCGAACTCCTCGGGGATGGTCAGGCCGAACAGCCCCATCTCCTTCATGCCCTCGACGATGTCGGCGGGGTAGGTGTCGGCGTGCTCCAGCGCCTGGGCGTGCGGGATGATCTCCTTGTCCACGAAGGCGCGCACCGTGGACAGGATCTCCTCCTGCACGTCGGTCAGTCCTGCGGTCTGGGCCAGGCGCGCCATCGCACTCTCCCCTTCGTAGCCGTGAGTTACCGGCGAGTATGGACCGGTTAACGACCGTTCGCGCTCGGAAGGTGCGCTACACCACGCGCTGTACCGAGACAGCCCCGAGGTCAGGTTTCGAACGTCCGGAGCCAAGCGTCGAGGTGTGGACACTGCTCGCGGAGTTTCTCCAGTCCCAGATCCTGGATGGCCAGTGGTCCATCGGAGGGCTTGGAGTAGCCAGGGCAGTACTTGGCCAACCGCTTCGAGGGGGCGGTGGCGAAACCGTCGTTGACGAGCTCCGGTCCTCCGGCTGCTTCGACGTCACGGCGCAATTTCAACGAAAGGGCTTCCCCCAATAGCTGCCCGAGCTCGTCGGCCGCGGCGAAAACCCAGCTCTCCAGCTCATGCAGGACCAGGTGAGGGCGGAACCGGCTATCTCCAATCCGCTCGGCGAGTGCGCGTTCGACATGCTCGACCCGGCGGTGCGCACTCGCAGTGGGGCGGTCATCCATGCCGGGCGCATCTGCGGGGAAGGCGTAGTAGTCGAACATCGTAGTCAGCATGGTGAGGCTGGAATTACCGAGCAGCAGCCGAATGTCCTTCTCGACCTGCCTCCAACTCGTGATGCCACCCTTGTGAGCCGGTCCTGACGCAGGCCGCTTGGTCGTGACCAGTGACGACGACACGCTCCAGCCCAGCGATTCCAGGTAGGGAGAGATCAGATTTCTGACCACGGTGTCCTCGGCGTGCCCCTCCAAGAGGATGTGCAACCGCCGGAGGGCCATGTTCACGAGTAGCCGCCCGGCCGTCCACCGAGGAGGTTCTTCTCCCACAACTCGCCGAGCGAGTACTCCTCCAGCCACTCTGCGAGCCGGACGTGGTCCGGGCGGGAGAAGACGGATGCGCCGTCGACCCGGTCCACCACGATCAAGTCCCCGATGCCGAACTGGTTCATCAGGGTGACCGACTGCGTCGCGATCAGGACCTGGCTACGTGCCGACGCCTGCTGCAACAGTCCGGCCAACTGCATGATCGCGTAAGGGTGCAATCCGAGTTCCGGTTCGTCGAGAACCACCAGTCCGGGCAGGTCCGGAGACAGCAGCAGGGTGGCCAGGCAGATGAACCGCAGGGTGCCGTCGGACATCTGGTCCGCGGAGAAGACCGCGTCCGAGTCCTGCTGACGCCATCGGAGCCGAAGCCTGTCCCGCTGTTCCGGCCTCAGCAGGAAGTCTCGGAAGAACGGCGCCACTTGGCGCACCACACCAACGATTCTCCGGTACGCGGCACGGCGAACCGGGTCGTCGCTGTCCGCCAAGGCGAGTAGGACGGCCGGGAGATTGCCCGCGTCATTGCGCAGCGCCAGGTTGTCCGCCGTCGGCACGAGCCGCTTCACCGGCGCGTCTCGACTTGTGTCGTGGAAGTGGTAGACGCGGCACCCTCTGAGCAGTTCAACCACGGAGGAAGGGGGTTCGTCGCTCCCCGTCCCGGCAACTTCGTGCAGCTTGGTTTCGCGGTTGCCGCTACCGATGGACCGGCTGTAGCGCTTGTTACCCGTCTTCCCGAGGAATTCGACGACTTCTCGCTCGAAGATCAACTCATCGTTGCTCGCCGGTACGAGCACTGCTTCGTAGCTGTTAGGCGGTTCGTCGAGGCGAATCCGGATGCCTGATCCACGCGCGGTGCTGTTGAGCAGCGCAGAGGCACCTCCGTTGAGCCCGACGAAGAGCCCGAGTTCTTCGTCGACGAGCCTGCCCAGCAGCTCGAAAACCCGGATGAAGTTGCTCTTGCCCGCCCCATTCGCACCGATCAGCACGTTGAGCCTGCCCAGCGGCACCGTCGCCGACCGGATGGAGGCGTAGCCCTGCACCTCGATCGACTTCAGCTCCCGGTCGGTCACGCGATCACTCTACGGCCACGTCCCGACCGGGAGCTGGACACGTCACTCCTCCGGCGGGGTCCACACGTCGTTGCGGGACATGCCCGCCGCGCGTCCCTTGCCCGAGATCACCAGGGCCATCTTGCGCGAGGCCTCGTCGATCATCTCGTCGCCCAGCATGACCGCGCCGCGCTTCCCGCCCGCCTCGGAGGTGTAGTAGGCGTAGGCGTCGAGGATGTTCTCGGCGTGGTCGTAGTCCTCCTGCTTGGGGCTGTAGACCTCGTTCGCCGCCTCGATCTGGCCGGGGTGCAGCACCCACTTGCCGTCGAAGCCCAGCGCGGCCGAGCGGCCCGCCACGCGCTTGAAGCCCTCCACGTCGCGGATCTGCAGGTAGGGGCCGTCGATGGCCTGCTTGTCGTGCGCCCGCGCGGCCATCAGGATGCGCATCAGGATGTAGTGGTAGGCGTCGCCCACGTCGTAGCCGGGCGGCTGCTCGCCGACGACCAGGGACTTCATGTTGATCGACGCCATGAAGTCGGCCGGGCCGAAGATGATGGTCTCCACGCGCGGGGACGCGGCGGCGATGGCGTCGACGTTGGTCAGGCCCAGCGCGTTCTCGATCTGGGCCTCGATGCCGATGCGGCCGACCTCGTAGCCCATGGTCTTCTCGATCTGGGTCAGCAGCAGGTCCAGCGCGTGCACCTGCTGCGCGGTCTGCACCTTGGGCAGCATGACGCAGTCCAGGTTGGCGCCCGCGCCCTCGACCACCTCGACCACGTCCCGGTAGGTCCACTCGGTGGTCCAGTCGTTGACCCGCACCACGCGCGTCTTCGAGCCCCAGCCGCCCTCGTTCAGCGACGCCACGATGGTCTTGCGCGCGTCCGGCTTGGCCAGCGGCGCGCACGCGTCCTCCAGGTCCAGGAAGACCTGGTCCGCGGGCAGCGTGCGGGCCTTGTCGATCATCTTCTGGCTCGATCCGGGGACCGCCAGGCAAGAACGCCGGGGACGCTGCTGGTCGACCACTGGGGTACCTCCTCGTACCGGCCGGTAACTCCTGTGCTGCGAAGGGTGGCACGCACCCGTGCACCCCGCTATCGCGTGAGTCCCGATTCACAGGGTCGTGGCAGGCTGAACCGGTGGAGATCGGACAGGTGCTGGACAACGCGCTGCGCAAGGCCGCCGCGATCTGGGTCGCCCCGGCGGGCGGGGCGCCCCGGCTGGTGTGGGCGCTGTGGCGCGACGGCGCGGTGCTGGTGGCCGTGGGCGGCACCGAGCAGGAGGTGCCGGGGCTGGCCGACGGGGTGCGCTGCGCGGTGACGGTGCGCTCGCCGTCCACGCACTCGCACCTGCTCGACGCCACCGCCACCGCCCGGCTGGTCGAGCCGGACGAGGTCACCGCGGCGGCGCTGCGCTCCGCCCGGCTCAACGCCGCGCCCCGCTGGGAGTCGGTGTACCGCCTGGAGTTCGCGTGATCACCGTGCCCGAGGGCTTCGGGCACGCGCTGCCCCCGGAGGCGGCGACGTGGCTGGCCGGTCTGCCCGCGCTGGCCGCGAAGTTCTGCGCGCGCTGGCGACTGTCGCCGGACGGGCCGCCGCTGCACGGCGCGGTCGGGCTGGTGCTGCCGGTGCGGCGGGCCGACGGGCACCCGGCCGCGCTCAAGCTGACCTGGGTGGACGAGGAGACCCGCGGCGAGCCGCTGGCGCTGCGGGCCTGGGACGGCGACGGCGCGGTGCGGCTGCTCGACCACGACGACGCGCACGGCGCGCTGCTGCTGGAGCGGCTGGACCACACCTGGTCGCTGCTGGACGTGCCGATCGAGCAGGCGCTGCTGGTCGCGGGCGGGCTGACGCGCAGGCTGCGCACCCCGGCGGGCCCGGAGTTCCGCCGCTGGCGGGTGCCCGACCTGGTGGCGCAGAACGCCGCGGCGGGCGGGCCGGTGCCCGCCCGGCTGGTCGCGATGGCCGTGGAGGTCGGCCGGGAGCTGGTCGCGGACGCGGGCGGCACGCTGGTCAACGAGGACCTGCACTACGCCAACGTGCTGCGCGGCGAGCGCGAGCCCTGGCTGGCCATCGACCCCAAGCCGCTGGCGGGCGACCGCGAGGTCGGGCTGATCGCGCTGCTGCGCAACCGGGTCGCCGAGCTGGACGGCGAGCGCGGGCTGCGCGAGCGGTTCGCCGCCCTGGTCGACATCGCCGAGCTGGACGCCGAGCGGGCGCGGCGGTGGGTGTTCCACCGCGCGGTGGCGAGCTGGCCGTGGTGCGTGGAGAAGGGGTACGCCGACACCGCCGAGGTGCTGGCGGCGATGGCGCGGCTGTTCAGCGGCCGGGTCGCCTGATCCGCCCCTGCGCCACCGGCACCACCCCGCCACCGCAGCGCACGCGCGTGGCCCGGCCGCCGACCGCGGCCACCCAGCCGTCCAATGTGGACGGCCGATCGATCTCGGCTCCTTGGCGCACCGTGAACTCGTGCTCGCCGTCGCCCGGCAGCAGCCCGCGGTCGACCAGCCACGCGGCCAGCGCCAGCGCCGCGCTCCCGGTGGCCGGGTCCTCGCCGCCGGTGGCGCGGAACATCCGCACCCGCGCCACCCGCCCCACCGGGTCGAACGCCACCGGCACCAGCCCCCGCCCCACCACCCGGTCGGCCAGGTCCGGGGCCGGACGCGCCCGCGCCACCGCCGCCTGCCGCACCGGCAGGAAGGTGAACTCCATGCCCGCCGAGGCCGCGCCCGCGGCGATCCCTTCGTCCACATCGGACGGTGACAGGCCCAGGGCGGCGGCCAGCGGCGCGCTGTCGAGGGACCGGCCGATCCCCGGCTCGCCGCCCGCCAGCGTCGCGCCGCGCGGCGTCACCACCACCTCGTGCAGCCCGGCCCCGGTCTGCTGCACCACCGGCCCGTGCCGCAGCAGCCCCTGCGAGGCGAGCACCCACGCCGCCCCGATGCCGGGCAGACCGGCGAACGGCAGCTCGGCCAGCGGGGTGAAGATCCGCAGCCGGTAGTCGGCGGCGGGATCGGTCGGCGGGAGCGGGAACGCGGTCTCGGAGAGGTTGAACTCGCGGGCGACGGCCTGCATCCCCGCGTCGTCGAGCCCCTCGCCGCCGTGCACCACGGCCAGCGGGTTGCCCGCGAAAGCGCGGGAGGTGAACACGTCCACGACGTCGTACCTGAGCACGGCACGGACCCTAGACCCCGGCTAGCCTGGCGGCGTGGTCGCCGTGAACCGGGTTTTCGCCGCTCAGCTCGCCGGACTGCCCGTGTTCGGGCCCGACGGCGAGGCCATCGGCAAGGTCCGCGACCTGGTGGTCGGCCTGCGCGTGGACCGGCAGCCGCCGCGCGTGCTGGGACTGGTGCTGGAGCTGGCCACCCGGCGGCGGATCTTCGTGCCGATGCTGCGGGTCACCTCCATCGAGCCCAACGCCGTCACGCTGGCCACCGGGTCGGTCAACCTGCGGCAGTTCCACCAGCGCGCCAACGAGGTGCTGGTGGTCGGCGAGCTGCTGGACGCGCGCGTGCGCACCGCGTCGGGCGCCGCCGCGGTGCTGGTGGACGCCGCCATGGAACCCAGCCGCACCCGCGACTGGCGGATGACCAGGGTCGCGGTGCGCGAGCGGACCGGCAGGCTGGCCCGCCGAGGCCCGGTGCAGGTGCTGCACTGGGAGGAGATCGGCGGGCTGTCGGTCACCGAGCTGGCGGGCCAGCCGCAGGGCGCGCAGCACCTGGTGGCGGTCTTCGAGACCATGCGCGCCGCCGACGTGGCCAACGCGCTGCACGGCCTGCCGCTCAAGCGCCGCTACGAGGTCGCCGAGGCGCTGGACGACGAGCGGCTGGCCGACATCATCGAGGAGCTGCCCGAGGAGGACCAGAAGGACCTGCTGGCGCACCTGGACGAGGAGCGCGCGGCGGACGTGCTGGAGGCGATGAACCCCGACGACGCCGCGGACCTGCTGGCCGAGCTGCCCGAGATCGACAAGGACCGGCTGCTGGGGCTGATGGAGCCCGCCGAGTCCGCGCCGGTGCGCAGGCTGCTGGAGTACAGCTTCGACACCGCCGGCGGCCTGATGACCCCGGAACCGGTGGTGCTCGCGCCGGACGCCACGGTCGCCGAGGCGCTGGCGCACGTGCGCAACCCGGACCTGACCCCGGCGCTGGCCAGCATGGTGTTCGTGTGCCGCCCGCCCACCGCCACCCCCACCGGCCGCTACCTGGGCTGCGTGCACATCCAGCGGCTGCTCCGGGAACCGCCGTCGGACCTGGTCGCGGGCGTGCTCGACACCGACCTGACCACCCTGTCGCCCGCCGCGTCGCTGGGCGAGGTGACCCGCTACTTCGCCGCCTACAACCTGGTGTGCGCGCCGGTGGTGGACGAGAGCGACCACCTGCTCGGCGCGGTCAGCGTGGACGACGTGCTGGACCACCTGCTGCCGGACAACTGGCGGGAAACGGGGCTGACCCATGCCTGAGCTCGTGCCGCGCAGGCGGTTGGACCAGCCGCGCAGCCAGGGCCGGTTCCGGCTGGCCCTGGACCCGGAGGCGTTCGGCCGGTTCTCCGAGCGGCTGGCCCGGTTCCTGGGCACCGGCAAGTTCCTGTTCTGGCAGACCCTGATCGTGATCGTCTGGATCACGCTGAACCTGTTCGCGGTGTCGCTGCGCTGGGACCCCTACCCGTTCATCCTGCTCAACCTGGCCTTCTCCACCCAGGCCGCGTACGCCGCGCCGCTGATCCTGCTGGCGCAGAACCGGCAGGACGACCGCGACCGGGTGTCGCTGGAGGAGGACCGGGCGCGGGCCGCGCAGACCAAGGCCGACACCGAGTACCTGGCGCGGGAGCTGGCCGCGCTGCGGCTGGCCGTTGGCGAGGTGGTCACCCGCGACTTCCTGCGCGGCGAACTGGACCGGGCGCTGCGGGAGAGCCGCAAGCGCCGGGCGCGCGACGACCCGAAGTGGGACGACGTGCCGTCCTGATCCGGTGCCGTCCTGAGCTGGTGCTGTCCTGAGCGGGCGCCGTCCCGCGTTCGCCCGGTGCGGGCGCTACGGCCCGTCGGCCAGGCGGTCGCAGGAGCGGCCGAACGCCTCCAGGTCCGGGGGCTCGAGCGCGTCGGCGAAGTGCCTGGCCACCCCGGCGAGGTGGGTGCCCGACGCGGTGCGCAGCCGTTCCATGCCCTGCTGGGTCAGCACCGCCACCACCCCCCGACCGTCCCCGTCGGCGCGCTCGCGCAGCACCAGGCCGGAGCGCTCCAGGCGGTCGACCAGGCGCGTCACGCCGGAGCGGGACAGCAGCACGGCGTCGGCCAGCTCCGTCATCCGCAGCCGGTACTGCGCCGCCTCGGCGAGCTGGATCAGCACGTCGTAGGCCGCGAGCGAGAGCCGCTGCTCGGCGATGAGCTCGGCTTCGAGTATCCGGGTCAACCGCGCGTGGGCCCGGAGGAAGGATCGCCACACCACGAGCTCGGATCGGGTGGGCAACCGGGCACTTCCCGTTTCCGGCACGGAGAGCAATGTTACGGAAAGCACGCAAGCCGCTGCGCGCTGCCCCCGAGTTCGAGGTGACCGACCGGTAGCTTGGAGGTGGACAACGCCGCCGTAGCATGGTGGCGAGCCGTACCCCCTCCCCGTAAGGCGATTCCCGTGACCACCACGCAGCCCGTTCCCACCGTTGCCGACGTGCAGAAGGCGCTGGCCGGTGTGCAGGACCCGGAGATCAAGCGGCCCATCACCGAGCTGGGCATGGTGAAGGACGTCGCGGTCGGCCCCGACGGCGCGGTCGACGTGGCCGTGTACCTGACGGTGTCCGGCTGCCCGCTGCGCGACAAGATCACCGCGGACGTGACCGCGGCGGTGTCGGCGCTGGACGGGGTGAGCACGGTCCGGGTGTCACTGGACGTGATGAGCGACCAGCAGCGCACCGAGCTGCGCAAGACCCTGCGCGGCGGGGTCGAGGAGCCGGTCATCCCGTTCGCCCAGCCCGGCTCGCTGACCCGCGTGTACTGCGTGGCCTCGGGCAAGGGCGGCGTCGGCAAGTCCAGCGTGACGGTCAACCTGGCGGCGGCCATGGCCGCGCGGGGGCTGTCGGTGGGCGTGGTGGACGCCGACATCTACGGCCACTCCATCCCCCGGATGCTGGGCACGGAAGCGCGGCCCACCCAGGTCGAGAAGATGATCATGCCGCCGCAGGCGCACGGCGTGAAGCTGATCTCGATCGGCATGTTCACCCCCGGCAACACCCCGGTGGTGTGGCGCGGGCCGATGCTGCACCGGGCGCTGCAGCAGTTCCTCGCCGACGTGTTCTGGGGCGACCTGGACGTGCTGCTGCTGGACCTGCCGCCGGGCACCGGCGACGTGGCGATCTCGGTGGCCCAGCTGGTGCCCAACGCGGAGATCCTGGTGGTGACCACGCCGCAGCAGGCCGCCGCGGAGGTCGCCGAGCGGGCCGGGTCCATCGCGCTGCAGACCCGGCAGCGGGTGGCGGGCGTGATCGAGAACATGTCGTGGCTGGAGCTGCCCGACGGCACCCGGATGGACGTCTTCGGCAGCGGCGGCGGGCAGGCCGTGGCGGAGTCGCTGACCAGGGCGGTCGGCTCCGAGGTGCCGCTGCTGGGCCAGGTGCCGCTGGACCCCAGGGTGCGCGAGCAGGGCGACGCGGGCACCCCGATCGTCGTGGCCGCCCCGGACTCGGCGGCGGGCCAGGTGCTGACCTCGGTCGCCACCAAGCTCTCGGTCCGCTCCCGCGGCCTGGCGGGCCGCCTCCTCAACGTCTCCCCCGCGGGCCGCTGACCCACCCGCGAGTCGAACCTCCGGAACCCCCGAACTCAACGCTCAGGCCCCCCGAACGCGCAGTTCGGGGGGCCTGAGCGCGTCTCAAGCGCCTGGGATCAGGTGGCGTCGGGGTCGTAGGGCGGGCGCTCGCCGTGCTGCAGCGGCCGATCCCGCTCGACCGCGGGCTGCGCCTGCGGCGCGGGGTAGCCGTTGGCCTTGGGGGTGGGCTCGTCGTCCCACAGGTGCTTGGTGATCGCGCGCTTCGGGTCGAAGTTGCGCAGCTCCCTCAGGTCCTCCAGGGGCTTGCGCAGCTGCTCGAACTCCGGCCCCATCTCCTGCTTGAGCTGGTCCCGCGCACCGGTCGCGTACTCCCGGACCTGGCGGATGGTGCGCCCCACCCAGGCCGCCGCCGAGGGCAGCCGCTCCGGCCCCAGGATGAACAGACCCGCGACGATGATGATGAGGATCTCAATCCACCCGATGCTGTCGAACACCCGCGCCCCACCTCCACCGACCGCACCGACTGCCTAGCGACCAGCCTAGTCGTCGGTCAGTCCGACCTGAGCGTGACCTGCACGGTCAGCTCACGGCCCTGCCTGGCCAGCACCACCGGGACCGTCTCGCCGATCTCGTGGTCCCGCACCGCCACGGTCAGCTCGGCGGCGTTGCGCACCATGCGGTCACCCACCCTGGTGATCACGTCACCCTCCTGGATGCCCGCCGCTGCGGCGGCCCCGCCCTCGGGGACGTTCTGCACCTGGGCGCCCTCCGCGGTCTCCGCCGAGGCCGACCGCACGTTGACGTTCATGTCCGCGTGCTTGACCTGGCCGTCGCGGATGAGCGCCTGGGAGATCTTGCGGGCGTAGTTGCCCGAGATCGCGAAGCCCAGGCCCACCGAACCGCCGGTCTCGGTGCGGATCGAGGAGTTGATGCCGACCAGCGCGCCGGAGGAGTCCACCAGCGCGCCGCCGGAGTTGCCGGGGTTGATCGCCGCGTCGGTCTGGATCGCGTCGTAGGTGATCGGCGGGCCGCCGTTCTCGCCCGCCGCGGTGACCGGGCGGTGCAGGGCGCTGACGATGCCCTCGGTGACCGTGTTCGACAGCGACAGCGGCGAGCCGATCGCCAGCACCGTGTCCCCCACCTGGAGGTCGTCGGAGTCGCCGAACTGGAGCACGGTCGGGTTGTCCACCTCGACCTTGATCACCGCCAGGTCGGTCTTGGAGTCGCGGCCCACGACCTGCGCGGTGGCGCGCTTGCCGTCGGTGAAGACCACGGTCAGCCTGGCCGACGAGTCCTGCACGGCGGGCGCGATCACGTGGTCGTTGGTCAGCACGTAGCCCTCGCCGTCGATCACCACGCCGGAGCCGACGCCCGCCACGCTGCCGCCCTTGAACTCGATCGACACCACGCTCGGCGTGACCCGCCGGGCGATGTCGGCCACCGAGCCCACCGGGCGCTCCTTGCCCGGCTTGACCTCGGCCAGCGTCACACCGCCGTCGGTCAGCGGGTTGTCCACCCGGCCCAGCAGCCACCCGGCCGCGCCGCCCGCCGCGCCCACCAGCAGGGCGGCCACCATCAGCAGCACCAGGCCCAGCGGCTTGACCCGGCGGCCGAACAGCAGCTCGGGGACGCTGAGCTGGGGACCGGGGGCTGTCGCGGTCCCGGTCTCGGCCGCGGGCTGCTCGGTGACCGCGGGCGGTCCGATGACCGCGCTCGCGCCCGGATCGCGCCAGGAGTCGCCAGCGGGCTCACCGTTCCAGAAGACCGGCTCGACCTCGGGTTCGCCGCTCAAGTCCACCGGCGGGCGCTGCAACCGCACGTCCCCACCGCCCGCCGGGCGGCCGAACGCGGTGCTCAGCGCCTCCGGGGTCGGCGGAACCAGCTGGACCGAGCCGTTGCCGTTGAGCACGGGCCGGTCGGCCGCGAAAGCGCCCTCCACACCCCTGGGCCTGCCGAACACGGCGGCCTGGGTGGGGTCCACCTCGGGGCGGTGCAGGGGACGCGGGGCGAGCCTGCGGTGCTGCCCGTCGTCCACACCGGAGACCGGGGTCGCGGACGGGTGACCGTTGCCCTGCTGTGGCTCGCTCATCGCTCCCCGAACGTTCTCATGCTTGCGTTGCGGGGCAATCGTGCCCGGTAGGCGGTGAAGTTGCCGTCAGCGGCCCTCAGTCAGCGATCCGGTTCAGCGACCCGGTCCGTCGTGGGCGGGTCCGCGCAGCGCGTCCAGACCGTCCGCGCCCTGGTTCAGCGACGGGGCGACCGCGGGCGTCGGCTCGGGAGCGCCGCCCTGGACGGGGGTGGGAGACGGGTCCTCGCTGCCCGGCACGACCAGCGCCAGCGCGCCGAGCATCAACCCGGACACGACGACGCCCGCGCCCTGGCGGGCCCGGCGGCTACCGAAGCGGCTGCCGCCGCCGGTGCCGAAAGGGCGCGACTGCCCCAGCACCGGTCCGCTGCCGAAGGAGGACGCGCGATCGGGGCGCAGCACCGTCACCAGCTGGCCGTCCTCGGTCACCGCGAGACCGTCCGGCGCGCTGGGCAGATCGACTTCCTGCGGGATCGCGCCCAGCTTGGCCAGCAGGCCGGCGGGCGCGCAGGGGGTCTCCGCGGAGCGCACCGCGGAGCGTGCCTGCTGCTGCGCGTACGCCTCGGCCGCGCAGAACGGGCAGCGCGACAAGTGCGCGGACGCCCGAGCGCGGGCCGACGGCGTGAGCTCGCCGTCGACGAAGGCGACCACGGCGTCGGGCAGCAGGTGCTGCTCGGGCAGTCCCCAACCACGCAGGTCGGTCATGCAGAGTCCTCCCGCAACTGCCCGCGACGGCGCTCCAAGGCGACCCTCAGGGCCTGCCTGCCCCGGTGGATCCGACTCCTCACGGTACCCAACTTCACCCCGAGGGTGGCACCGATCTCCTCGTAGGAGAGACCTTCGACGTCGCACAGCACCACCGCGGCGCGGAACTCCGGCGGCAGCTCGTCGAGCGCGGCCTGCAGGTCCGGGTCCAGGTGGGTGTCGGAGTAGACCTGCTCGGGGCTCGGGTCGTCGCCCGCCAGCCGGTCGGTGTCCTCGGGCAGGCCCTCCATGCGCAGCCGGGAGCGGCGCCGGGCCATGTCCAGGAACAGGTTGGTGGTGATGCGGTGCAGCCAGCCCTCGAAGGTGCCCGGCTTGTACGACGCCAGCGAGCGGAACACCCGGATGAAGGTCTCCTGGGTGAGGTCCTCGGCGTCGTGCTGGTTGCCGGTCAGGCGGTAGGCCAGCCGGTAGACCCGGTCAGCGTGATCGCGCACGACCTCGTCCCAGGTGGGCGGGGTCCACTCCGCCTCCTCGATCGGGGCGGTCGGCGCGGCGATGGAGATCGGCTGGGTTCGCATCGGGCGGTGTGGCACCTCCAGTGGGCTTGCTTGCCCTGTGCACGGGGTCAACGCCCGCGGCGGATCGTTTGTTCCCGTTGTCCTGCGCTGTCACCAGCGTGCCGGGTTCGCTTATAACGATGGTGAGAGTCGGCTGAGAGCACGCTGAGAATCCAGGGTTCCCACTTTCCCGCCGGGTTCACCCGATGCGGCCCCTCCGGCGCTAACCTCCTCGCTGTGGACGGGGCCCTGCGCGAGTACGTGGAGCGCTACCTGGTCGAGGACGAGGTCCTGCTCGCGGCCAGAGCCCGCGCCGAGGCGCTGGGCTGCCCGCCGGTCGGCGCGGGCGTCGGGGCGGCCCTGCGCTTCCTGGCGGCCGCGCTGCGGGCGCGGGCCGTGGTCGAGGTGGGCACCGGGGCCGGGGTCGGCTCGCTGCACCTGCTCAGCGGGATGCCCGCCAACGGGGTGCTGACCTCCATCGACGTCCAGCCCGAGCACCAGCGGGCGGCGCGGGTGGCGTTCGCCGAGGCCGGTGTGGCGGTCAGCCGCACCCGGCTGATCATGGGGCGGGCGCTGGAGGTGCTGCCCCGGCTCACCGACGGCGTGTACGACCTGGTGTTCGTCGACGCGGTCAAGCAGGAGTACCCCAAGTACCTGGTCGAGGCGGTGCGGCTGCTCCGGCCCGGCGGGGTGGTCGCGTTCGGCGACGTGCTGCGGCACGGGCGGGTGGTGGACCCGGCGCACCGCGACCCGGACACCCAGGCGGTGCGGGAGGTCGCGCGGGCGGTGCGGGACGACGACCGGCTCGTGCCGGTCATCCTGCCGCTGGGCGACGGCCTCCTGGTCGCCGCCAAGACGGACTGACCCCTCGCCCCAGTGCGTCGGCAAGTACTACCCGGCGGGACTGAGAGGGCCGGTAACTACTACCCGGCGTGGCCGCCTGCCCTGGTGCGCGGGCAAGTACTACCCGAGGGGCGTCCGGAGGCCGGTAACTACTACCGGTGGACGCGAAAGTGCGGGTCGGGGTGCGTGAACGCTCGGTTCGTGGTGTCTGGGCGCGCGACTCGCGGGGGCGACACGCCCGACACGCCCGCAACCGGGTGACACTGGAGCGGGCGTGGCCGTCCTGAGCGTTGAATTCGGGGGTCCTGAGGGTTCGACTCGCGGGGGGTTAGAAGGCTGTGACGCCCTTGCCGAGGACTGTGACGCCGCCCGCGCTCACCGTGTAGCGCTCGCGGTCCACCACCGGGTCCACGCCGATCAGGGCGCCGTCCGGCACGATCACGTTCTTGTCCAGGATCGCCCGCCGCACCACGGCCCCGCGCCCGATCCGCACGCCGGGCAGCAGGACGCTGCCCTGCACCACGGACCCGTTCTCCACGACCACGTCCGAGCTGATCACCGACCCGTGCACGGTGCCGGAGATGATCGACCCCGGCCCGACCATGGAGTCCTCCGCGCTGCCGCCCGCGACGAACTTCGCGGGTGGCAGGGGCGGGGTGGCGGTGCGAATGGGCCACGCCTCGTTGTAGAGGTTGAACACCGGGTTCACCGAAACGAGGTCCATGTGCGCCTCGTAGTAGGCGTCGATGGTGCCCACGTCGCGCCAGTAGCCGCGGTCGCGGTCGGTTTCCCCCGGCACGGCGTTGTCGGCGAAGTCGTAGACGTGCGCGCGGCCCTGGTCGACCAGCATGGGGATGATGTCGCCGCCCATGTCGTGGTCGGAATCCGGGTTCGCCGCGTCCGCGCGCAGCGCGTCGAGCAGCGCTTCGGTGGTGAACACGTAGTTGCCCATCGACGCGAAGGTGACCTCGGGGTCGCCGGGCACGTGCGGCGGGTCGGACGGCTTCTCCAGGAACCGGGTGATCCGGCCCCGCTCGTCGGAGTCGATGCAGCCGAACGCCTTGGCCTCGGCGCGCGGCACCCGGATGCCCGCCACGGTCACGCCCGCGCCGGTCTCCACGTGCTGGGCGACCATCTGGCCGGGGTCCATCCGGTAGACGTGGTCGGCGCCGAAGACCACCACGTGGTCCGGCCGCTCGTCGTTGACCAGGTTCAGCGACTGGAAGATCGCGTCGGCCGAGCCGGTGTACCAGCGCGGCCCCAGCCGCTGCTGCGCGGGCACCGGGGTGACGTACTGGCCCAGCACGTTGGACAGCCGCCAGGTGGTGGAGATGTGCCGGTCCAGCGAATGCGATTTGTACTGGGTGAGCACGCAGAGCCGGACGAATCCGGCGTTGACCAGGTTGGACAGCACGAAGTCGACCAGCCGGTAGTTGCCGCCGAAGGGCACCGCGGGCTTTGCCCGGTCGGCGGTCAGCGGCCACAGCCGCTTGCCTTCGCCACCGGCGAGGACAATTCCAAGTACGTGCGGTTGCCCTTTCACGGCAATGACCCTAACCGTGCGGGAGCCCGCCCACCAACGGCGGAGCAGGGGGAACGCCCGGCAGACCGCTCGTTCACCCGGCCGCCCCATTCCAGGGGGTTACGGTGAGGCCGTGCGAATTGGACTGCTGACACGGGAGTACCCGCCGGAGGTCTACGGCGGGGCGGGGGTGCACGTCGGTTTCCTGGTGCCGAGGTTGCGCGAACTGGTGGACGTGGAGGTGCACGCCTTCGGCGGGTCGCGGCCGGACGCCACCGCGCACGTGCCTGCGCCGGGCCTGGAGGGGGCCAACGCCGCCCTGGCCACGCTGTCGGTGGACCTGGGCATGGTCGCCGCGCTGGAGGGCGTCCAGCTGGCGCACTCGCACACCTGGTACGCCAACATGGCCGGTCACCTGGCGAAGCTGCTGCACGGCGTCCCGCACGTGGTCACCGCGCACTCGCTGGAGCCGCGCAGGCCGTGGAAGGCCGAGCAGCTCGGCGGGGGCTACCGGGTCTCCTCGTGGGTCGAGCGCACCGCCTACGAGGCGGCGGACGCGATCATCGCGGTCAGCGAGGGGATGCGGGCGGACGTGCTGGACTGCTACCCGGCGCTGGACCCGGCGCGGGTGCACGTGGTGCGCAACGGCATCGACACGGCGGCCTACCACCCGGTGACCGGGACCGACGCGCTGGTGCGCCACGGCATCGACCCGGACAAGCCGATCGTGGCCTTCGTCGGCCGGATCACCAGGCAGAAGGGCGTGGGGCACCTGGTGGCCGCCGCGCACCACATCTCCCCGGACGCCCAGGTGGTGCTGTGCGCGGGGGCGCCGGACACCCCGGAGATCGCCGAGGAGACCAAGGCCGCGGTGGACCGGCTGGCGCGGTCGCGGCCGGGGGTGTTCTGGCTGCAGCAGATGCTGCCCAACGAGGAGGTGCGCGAGGTCCTCAGCCACGCCGCGGTGTTCGTCTGCCCGTCGGTGTACGAGCCGCTGGGCATCGTGAACCTGGAGGCGATGGCGTGCGGCACGGCCGTGGTCGCCTCCGACGTGGGTGGCATCCCCGAGGTGGTCGAGCACGGCCGCACCGGGCTGCTGGTGCACTACGACGAGCGGGATGTCGAGGGGTTCCGGCGCGGGCTGGCGGAGTCGGTGAACGCGCTGCTGGCCGACCCGGAGCGGGCGCGGGCGTTCGGCGAGGCGGGCCGGGAGCGGGCGGTGCGGGAGTTCTCCTGGGCGAGCGTGGCCGAGCAGACGGTAGCCGTGTACGAAGCCGCGCTGAACAACGTTCAGTAATCGAGCGATTGCGGCATGTGACATTGCTCACAGGCCCCTCGGTGCAACTCAGGGCGTCTCCCACCGCCTTTAAGCAGTGGAGGACGAACTGCTGGGGGTCACATGCGGCACGCACTGCTCGTTGCGGGACTGGCGCTGGTCGCCGCCGTCGCGGGCTGCTCGACGCCACCCGCCAGGAGCGCTGAGCAGGTCAAGCTGACGATCAAGGGCCAGCCGGTGCTCGACGCCCAAGCGCTGCAGGCGCAGGCGGAGTCGGAGCTGAGCTACGCGCTCAACTTCGGCCTCGTCGCCCGCGCGGGCCGCACCGCCAGCTGCTGGTTCGCCCGCACCGGCGCGGAGTCCGAGGTGGACACCCGGCTGTGGTGCGGGCCGGTGCAGGTGCCCGGCACGGCCGCGGCGGGCGACTGGGTGCCGGTGCCGATGAAGGAGGTCGAGCGGAGCGAGGCGGGCGTGCGGCTGGTGGTCGAGCCCGCGCAGGTGCCCGAGCAGGGCAGCCGCAGCACGCCGGTGGGCAAGCTGGTGCGCACCGACGGCCTGGAGGCCGACCCGGCGAAGGAGGGCGTCAGCCAGGCCGGGCCGGACTTCCTGGCCGTGCTGCCCGACGACGGCCGCCCGCTCGACCCGGTGCCGGACGCCTGGATCAGGGACGACCAGCTGGAGGTGCGGGTGACCGGCTACGGCCGCCCGGAGTCGTGGCGCACCGAGCAGGGCGACCTGACCGCCGAGCACGGCGTGCGACTGCGGGTGCTGCGGCTGGAGGTGGACAAGCACACCGAGACCGACCCGGCGTTCGGCCAGTCCCAGTGGCACGGCTGGCAGCCGCAGCGGCCCGAGCTGGCGCTGGAGCTGCCGGGCAGGCACCACCCGCTGCCGGGTGACCGGCTGCCCGCGTCCGGCTCGGTGCTGGTGGTCTACACCGTGCCCGAGTCCGGCGGCACCGAGGCGCTGTCACTGGCCACGGTGGGCGCGAAATCGCTGGAGCAGCGGGTCGAGGTGCCCTCGGGCAAGGCGCTGACCGACATCCCGCCCGCGCTGCGCCGCGCTCACAGCCCGGAGCGGCCGCCCACCGCCCGGCAGCAGGTGCGGGTGGGCGACAAGACCGGCTCGCTCGGGGTGAGCGGCCTCCGGCTGGGCAGGCAGCGGCCGGTCAGCTACGGCGCGCAGTACGAGCTGGTCACCGCCTCGCAGCCGGACCGGGCGCTGCTGGAGCTGCGGTTGGAGGGCCGGGACCTGCCTCGGGTGGCGGGCGCGGCGATCACCCAGGACCTGGTCGCCGTGACGCTGCCGGACGGCCAGCGCGCGCCGCTGGTCGGGGCCCGCTACGACGGCGACACCTTCCCGGTGGCCGTGGTGGTGGAGGTACCGGCGGACACGCGCTCGGTGACCGTCGGCGTCACCGGGGCCACGGTCGCGCTGCCGCAGCTGGGCACCGTGCCGGTCGCCGGCGAGGGCTCGCCCGTCGCCGTGCCGCTGGACTTCTGAGCGAGCACCGCCGCCGCCCCCGCGAGCGCCAGCCACCCGGTGACCACCGCGACCAGACCCGGCCAGCCCCACGCGCCGTACGCGGCGCTGCCCGCCGTGCCGCCCGCGCTGCTGCCCACGTAGAACGCGAACAGGTACACGCCCGACGCCTGGCCCCTGGCGTGCGCGGGGGCCCGCGCGCCCACCCAGCCGCCGGCCACCGCGTGCGCGGCGAAGAACCCGCCGGTGAACAGGGCCAGCCCGGCGCACACCGCCGCCAGCGCGTCCGGCAGCGTGGCCAGCGCGCCCAGCACCGCCACGCCCAGCGAGGCCAGCACCACCGGTCCCCGGCCCAGCCGGTCGGCCAGCCGCCCGGCCACCGCCGAGCACACCCCGCCCGCCGCGTAGGCCAGGAACACCAGCGCGGCGAACCGGGCGGGCAGCTCCAGCGGTGGGCCCGCCAGCCGGAACGACACCACGTTGAACAGCGAGACGAACGCGGCCACGGCCAGCGCGGCGATCGCGTACTGGCACCACAGCACCCGGTCGCCCAGCGCCGCCCGCAAGCCGGGGCGGGGCGTCTGCGCCCGCCGCCGCCCGGCGGGCAGGAACAGCGCCGCGAGCACCGCGCACACCAGGCCGAACGCGCCCACCAGGGCCAGCGCGCCGCGCCAGTCCAGCCAGTCCGCGCCGACGCCCGCCACCAGCCTGCCGACCATGCCGCCCGCGCTGTTGCCCGCCACCAGCGCGCCGATGGCCGCGCCGACGCCCAGCGCGCCGACCTGCTCGGCCAGGAACGCCATCGCCACCGCGGGCACCCCAGCCGTGGCCACGCCCTGCAGCACGCGCAGCGCGAGGAACAGCGGGTAGCTGGGCGCGAGCGGCAGCAGCAGCCCGAGCACGGCGGCGGCCAGCACCGACCACACGATCACCCGCCGCCTGCCGATCCGCCCGGACAGGCTCGCCACCGGCACGACCACCACCGCCAGCGCGCCGGTGGCCGCGCTCACCGCGAGCGACGCCGAGCCGGGGCTGAGGTCGTACTCGGCGGCCAGTTGCGGCAGCACCGGTTGCGGCGCGTACAGCAGGGCGAACGTCGCGAAACCGGTCGCGGCGATGGACGTGGTCAACCGAGTGGGCACATACCGACGCTAACCAATACGTCCAATGCGCCAGTGGCGCACAATTGATGCTGTGATGGATGAGTTGGCACCGAAGTTGGCCGTGCTGCGCGCCTTGGCCGCCGACGAGCACGTGACGCGCGCGGCCGAGGCGGCGGGCGTGCCGCAGCCCACGGTCAGCCGCTGGCTGGCCGCCGTGGGCGCGCGGTTGGGCGCTCCGGTGGTGCGGCGGGACGGCCGCCGGGTGCGGCTGACCAGGGCCGGGCGGCTGCTCGCGGAGGCGGCGGACCGGGCGGCGGCGGTGCTGGAGGCGGGCTGGCGGGCCGCGGCCGAGGAGGTCGACCCGGAACGCGGGCAGGTGGCGCTGGGGTTCCTGCACCTGCTGGGCCGGTCGCTGGTGCCCGAGCTGGTGCGCGGGTTCCGCGAGCGGCACCCGCACGTGCGGTTCCGGCTGGTCCAGGACTCGCGACAGGCCGTGCTGGACCACCTGGCGGCGGGCGTGGTCGACCTGGCGCTGGTGGCCCCGCCGCCGGAGGACCCGGAGTTCGCCTCGGCCGTGCTGTGGTCGCAGGAGGTGCTGCTGGTGGTGCCCGCCGATCACCGGCTGGCCCGGCGCGCGGGCGTGCGGGTGGCCGAGCTGGCCGAGGAGGAGTTCGTCGGCCTGGAGCACGGCTACGGGCTGCGGCAGATCACCGACGACCTGTGCCGGGCGGCCGGGTTCACGCCGAGGCTGGCGTTCGAGGGCCAGGAGACCGAGACCGTGCGCGGGCTGGTCGCGGCCGGGCTGGGCGTGGCGCTGCTGCCACCCGCCGAGCACCCGACGGGGCTGGTGGAGGTGCCGCTCACGCCGCCCGCGCGCAGGCAGATCGGCCTGGTGTGGCAGGCCGACCAGCCGCTGCCGCCCGCCGTGCGCGCCTTCCGCGACCACGCGCTGGGCAGCTGAGCCCCCGCCGGGTGGTGGTCAGCGGCCCGCGCGGGGGCGTCGGGTGGTACTTGCGGGCGCGGGGGTCAGCGGGTGTAGGTCTCGGCGAGTTCGACGAGGGTGCGGGCGGCGAAGCCGGTCGCGCCGGGGGCCACCTCGTCGTAGGGCTTCTCCGCCCTGGCCGGGCCCGCGATGTCCAGGTGCGCCCACGGCAGCCCGCCGGTGAACTCGCGCAGGAACAGCGCCGCGGTGATCGCGCCCGGCCCGCCGGGGGCCTGCTTGAGGTCGGCCAGCTCGCCGCGCACGTCGTCCACGTGCTCCTCCAGCAGCGGCATCCGCCACCACGCCTCGCCGACCCGCTGCCCCGCCTCGACCACCCGCCGGGCCAGCTCGTCGGAGCCGGTGAAGAACCCGCCGGTGCGCAGCCCGAGGCTGACCTTCATCGCGCCGGTCAGCGTGGCCACGTCCACCATCAGGTCGGGCGCCAGCTCGCGCACCGCGTAGGCCATCGCGTCGGCCAGCACCAGCCTGCCCTCGGCGTCGGTGTTGCCGATCTCGCTGGTCGTGCCGCCGAAGTGGCGCACCACGTCGCCGGGCCGGTAGGCCGAGCCGGACACGTGGTTCTCCGCGCACGGCACCAGGCCGGTCACCCGCAGCGGCAGGCCGCGCCGGGCCACCGCGATCAGCGCGGCGATCACCGCCGCGCCGCCGGACATGTCGGTGCGCATCAGGTGCATCCCGTCGGCGGGTTTGATCGAGATGCCGCCGGTGTCGAAGGTGATGCCCTTGCCGACCAGCACCAGGTGCGGCCCGTCGCCGCCGCGCCAGGACAGCTCCAGCAGCCGGGGCGGCCGGGCGGACCCGCCGCCCACCGCCAACACCCCGCCGAAGCCGCGCGCGGCCAGCCACTTCTCGTCCCGGACCACGGCGTCCAGGCCGGGCACCGCGCGGGCCAGCTTGGCCGCCGTGGACGCCAGCCAGGCCGGGTCCTTGACGTTGGACGGCGCGTTGGCCAGGTCGCGGTTGAGCGCGGTGGCCGAAGCCAGCACGTGGGCCCGGCGGGCCTCCTCGGCCAGAACCTCGGTGTAACCGGGATCGGACACGACCAGCCGATAGGAGCGCACCCGTTCGGGGGTGGGCTGCTCGGTCACCTTGAACCGGTAGTCGCCCAGCACCGCGCCGAGCACGAACCCGCGCACCGCCTCGGCGTCGGCGTCCTCGGGCAGCAGCACGTCACAGGAGGGCGTCGTGCCGTCCTCGCCCAGCGCCCTGGCCAGCGCCGCGCCCGCCCGCCGCCACTGCGCGGCCGTGCCGTCGCCGACGCCGAGCACCCACCGGTCGTCCACCCGGCGGGTCACCCCCGCCTGGGCGCTGACGTCCTCCGGAAGTCCCTCGCCGCCCGGTCCGAGCACCGGCGGTTCACCCGCCGCGACGAGCACGACCCGCGGCACGCCCCGTCGGGCGGAATCGGCCACCTCGACGGCGGCCAGCGGGGTGGGCAGCGGCAGGCGCACGGCAGCGTCCTCCAGGGTCTGGCTGGTGTTCACTCGGTCACGGCGGCGGTCACGGCGGCGGTCACGGTGATGGCCGCACGTAGCGATGCCCCGGCTCCACTGTGGAACCGGGGCGTCTGGACTCCTGGGTTCCGGCTGGTCAGCCCGCGGCCGCCTTGAGTGCGTCGCCGAGCGCGTTGGCCTCGTCCGCCGACATCTCGACCACGAGTCGCCCACCGCCCTCCAGCGGAACGCGCATCACGATGCCCCGCCCCTCTTTGGTCACCTCAAGGGGACCGTCGCCGGTCCGGGGCTTCATGGCCGCCATAGCGTGCTCCCTCCGTCAACATCTTCCCCGCTCCGACCAGGGCCGGACACGAGGGCCATTCTCCCCTATGCGGACTCGACAGCGAAACCGAACCGATCTTTCGGCACGCCGGAAGGGGTGCCGATGATCTTGACGGGCGCGCCTGCCGGGTCCAGGACCGCCCAGCCGCAACGATTTTCCCCGACCGCGCCGACCGGCGCGCGTTCTCGACACGCCTCGGCGCTGTGGCGTGTCGCGGGGTCGCCCTGACAGACTCGGTCCTCGTGCGAGCCCGTTCCGCGCTCTTCGACGTCTACGGCGGCCACCTGCGCGAGCGGGGCGGCGCCGCGACGATCGCCGCCCTGGTCCGGCTGCTGGAGCCGTTGGACTTCGCCGCGCCCGCGGTGCGCACGGCGGTGTCGCGCACGGTCCGGCAGGGCTGGCTGACGCCCGTGCGGCTGCCCGACGGCCCCGGCTACGCCATGACACCCCGCGCGGAAAGGCGGCTGGACGAGGCCGCCGCCCGCATCTACCGCACCCGGCCGTCCACCTGGGACGGTCGCTGGCACGTCGTGGTGCCGCAAGAGCTGCCCGCCCGCGAGGCGCGCGAGCGGTTGTCCTCCTCTCTGCAACTGCTCGGTTACGGAGCGCTCGGACCGGTGACGTGGATCGCTCCCCGACCGTCCCCGGAGCTGGCCGACGTGCTGGCCGCCGAAGGCGTGACGGCCAGCACGTTCCACGGCGAGCACGAGGGCGACCCGGCCGAACTGGCCGCGCGGGCGTGGGACCTGGCCGAGCTGGGCCGCGACTACGCGCGCTTCGTGGCCGAGTGGGAACCGGCGGTGTCCGCAGTGGACGGTTCGTCGGCCGCGGAGGCGTTCGCCACGTCCCAGCGGTTCCTGCACGCCTGGCGCAAGTTCCTGTTCCGCGATCCCGGCCTGCCCCGCGAGCTGCTGCCCGAGGACTGGCCGGGCGCGGCGGCCGCGGAGTTCTTCGACCGGCACACCGCCCGCCTCGCGCCCGCCGCGCGCAAGTTCGTCGACGACTGCCTGGGCACCCACTGAGAACCGGAGGGCCTTTCGTGTCCGAACTCCTGACCGAGGACGCCGACGGCGTCCGCACCTTCACGCTGAACCGACCGGAGTCGTTCAACTCCTTCACCACCTCCCTCAAGGAGCGGCTGCTGGCGGCGGTCGAGGAGGCGGCCGGGGACGAGTCGGTGCGCGCCGTGGTGCTGACCGGGGCGGGGCGGGCGTTCTGCGCGGGGCAGGACCTCAAGGAGCACGTGAGCCTGCTGCAGGCGGGCGACCCCGCGCCGCTGCGCACCGTCGAGCAGCACTACAACCCGCTGATCAGGGCGATCACCGGGATGCCCAAGCCGGTGATCGCGGCGGTCAACGGCACCGCGGCGGGCGCGGGCGCCTCCCTGGCCTACGCCAGCGACCTGCGCGTGGTCGGGGAGTCGGCGAAGTTCCTGATGGCGTTCGCCAACGTGGGGCTGAGCGCGGACTCGGGCGCGTCGTGGACGCTGCCCCGGCTGGTCGGCCACGGCCGGGCGATGGAGATGATGATGCTGGCCCAGCCGGTGGACGCGGCGGAGGCGCTGCGCATCGGCCTGGTCAGCCAGGTGGTGCCCGACGGCGAGGTGGTGAGCACCGCGCAGGCGCTGGCCCGCAAGCTGGCGTCCGGCCCGACCACCGCCTACGCCAAGATCAAGGAGGCGCTGGGGGCCGCCTGGGGCTCCTTGGAGCAGTCGCTGGAGGTCGAGGCCCGCACGCAGGCCGAGGCAGGCGCGACGGCGGACCACCGCGAGGCGGTCGAGGCTTTCGTGGCCAAGCGCCCGCCCCGCTTCACCGGCCGCTGACCGCGCCCGGCAAGTACTACCCGACCCGCCGCGCGGGGCCGGTGACCACTACCCGGCGCGGAAGCAGGTGGCGATGTGGTCGTCCACCATGCCGGTGGCCTGCATCAGCGCGTAGCAGGTGGTGGGGCCCAGGAAGACGAACCCGCGGCGCTTGAGCTCCTTGGCCATGGCCTTGGACTCCGGGGTGGTCGCGGGCACGTCGGCCAGGGTGGCGGGGCGCGGGCGCGGACCGGTCGGCGCGAACGACCAGAGCAGCTCGTCCAGCGGCCGGTCCAGCTCGCCGACCGCGCGGGCGTTGGCGATGGTGGCGGTGATCTTGGCGCGGTTGCGCACGATGCCCGCGTCGGCCATGAGCCGGGCGAAGTCGTCGTCGCCGAACCCCGCCACCACCTCGGGGACGAACCCGGCGAAGGCGGCCCGGAAGTTCTCCCGCTTGCGCAGGATGGTCAGCCACGACAGGCCGGACTGGAACGACTCCAGGCACATCCGCTCGAACAGGGCCGTCTCGCCGTGCAGCTCGACGCCCCACTCCGTGTCGTGGTACTCGCGGTACAGGGGCGTGGTGTCGCCCCACGGGCACCGGTTCACCGGCGGTACTCCTTCGCGAAAGCGGCGAACTTGCGCAGCGACCACCGCACGCCGAGCAGGAAGGCGGGCCGGGCGAGGGCGGGCAGCGCGATGTCCTCGGACCAGACCAGTTCGCAGCGCTCGCCCAGCGGGACGACGCGGAACTCGCCGGTGCCCCGCACCACCCGCCCGGTGTGCAGCACCGCGCAACGGGTGGGCGGCTCCCACGCGGTGACGCGCATGGTGTCGGTGAACCCGATGGGCCCGATGCCGGTGAACGCCGCCAGCCCGGTGCCGGTGCCGGTGCCGTCGCCGCTGGTGACCCGGACGGTGGTGGCGAGCATCCACTCGCCTTGGCGGGGCCAGTCGGTCAGCGCCGCCCAGGTCCGCTCGGCGGGCGCGGCCACCGGGACGCGCAGCTCAAGCGCGGTCACGACCCGCCTCCAGCGCGGACTCCGGCTCCGGCTCCGGCTCCAGCGCCGGCTCGGGCTCCGGCTGGGGCTCCGGCTCCGGCTGGGGCTCCGGCTCCACGGCGGCCTCCAGCTCGGCCACCCGCTGCCGCAGCTGCCCGACCTCGTCGGCGAGCCGGTCCAGCGCCCAGTCGACCTCGGACATCTTGTAGCCGCGCAGCACGATCTGGAACTTCAGCCCGCGCACGTCCTCGGGCGACACGCCCTCGGCGGGCAGCCGGGTCGGCGACGCGCCGGGCGGCAGCGGCGCCATCTCCTCCCCCCGGCCGAAGACGAGCGAGGCCAACAGGAACACCACGGCCGCCACGAGCACCATGACGACGAGGTAGATGAGCGCGGTGGTCACACGACGATCGTGGCACACCCCACTTCCCGCCGTACCGCACTCCACCCGGAACCCGTGACCGGTGGGCGGAGTGTCAGGAGGCGGGGGTGAGCAGGAGGCAGCGGCGGGCGAGGACGGCCAGCCGCAGGGCGATGGCCAGCGGCACCAGGGTCGCGGCGGCGACCGGCGGCGGCAGCGCCAGCCGGGCGGCGTCGACCAGGGCGGTGGCCGTCATGATCGCCAGGTTGCCCGACAGCACCGCGGCCACCGACACCGCCGACACCGCCCCGGCCAGCCGCGCGAGCGTCCCCGCCGCCACTCCCCGGCGGACCAGCCACCGACCGGCCAGCAGCGACGCCACCGCCACCGCGGCCACCACCCACGCGGCCGAGTCGTTGGCCCGCGCCACCGCGAGGTACCAGTCCGGCGGCGGCACGTCGAAGCGCGGCCACGCGCCGACCCAGAACCCCCGGTTCAGCTCCCACCCCAGGTGCGCCACCGGCACCAGCAGCAGCGTCCGCAGCGTGCGCGCGCCGTGCGCCAGCGCCAGCAGCCCCTGGTACTCCCGCGCGATCACCGCCGCCGGGCCGAAGTCGGCCACCGCGCGCCGCTGCGCGGCCTCCTCGGCCAGCCCGCCGGACCGGTAGGCCGCCGCCGCGTCGTCCAGGCTGTCCCGCGCCTCGGCGAGCAGGTCCTCCTTGACGTGCTCGGGCCCGCGCAGCTGCTCGCGCAGCGACGTCACGTACTCGTCGATCACGCGGGCCACGGCCCGCCGCCCAGCACGCCCTCGATCGCGGTGGTGAACTCGCGCCACGCGGTCCGCTCGGCGGCCAGCGCGCGCTGGCCCGCCCTGGTCAGCCGGTAGGTGCGGCGCCGCCGTCCGCCCACGGTGCTCCACTCGCTGGTGACCAGCCCGGCCGTCTCCAGCCTGCGCAGCGCCGGGTACACCGTGCCGGTGGGCAGGTCGAGCACGCCGCCGCTGCGCAGCTGCAACGCCTCGATGATCGCGTACCCGTGCAGCGGCCCGCCGTCCACCGTGGCCAGCAGCAGCGCGTCGAGGTGGCCGCGCAGGGCGTCGGACTTCATGTACGCCGATTTTACGGACAACGGCCAGGTCCGACCGGCGCGTCCTCAGTGGACCGGCGCTGCCGAGCGTTCGACTCGCGGTACCCGAGCGTTCGACTCGCGGGTGGGAGCGCTCTCGCGCGGGGTCAGGCCATGGCGCGCAGGACGCGGGCGGGGGGTCGGGTGCCCGCGATGCCCGCCACCATGTCGAGCACGTGGCGGGTGCGCCGGACCTGGTGGGCGCGGAAGACCTTGGCCCCGGTCCAGGCCGCGACGGCGGTGGCCGCGAGGGTGCCGTCCACCCGGTCGTCCACCCCCACCCCCAGCGTCTCGCCGACGAAGTCCTTGTTGGACAGCGCCATCAGCACCGGCCAGCCGGTGGCCACCAGCTCGTCCAGCCTGCGCAGCAGCTCCAGCCCGTGCCAGGTGTTCTTGCCGAAGTCGTGCGTCGGGTCGATCAGCACGCCCTCGCGCGGCACGCCCAGCGAGACCACGTGCTCGGCGCGGCGCACCAGTTCCTCGACGACCTCGGCGACCACGTCGGTGTAGCGGACCCGGTGCGGGTCGGTGCGCGGCGGCAGGCCGCCGGTGTGCGAGCACACGATGCCCACCCCGAACTCGGCGGCGACCACCGCCAGCTCCGGGTCCGCGCCCGCCCAGGTGTCGTTGATCAGGTCCGCGCCCGCCCGGCACACCGCGCGGCCCACCTCGTGCCGCCAGGTGTCGACGCTGATCACCAGGTCGGGGTGGCGCTCCCGCACGGCGGCCACGAACGGCACCACCCGGCGGGCCTCCTCGGCGGCGTCGACCACCTCGCCCTTGGCGCCCGCCTTGACCCCGCCGATGTCGACGATGTCCGCGCCCTCGGCGACCGCCCGGTCGACCGCGGCCAGCGCGGCGTCGTCGTCGAAGGTGGCCCCCCGGTCGTAGAAGGAGTCCCTGGTCCGGTTGACGATCGCCATGACCAGGGCGCGATCTTGGGGCACCTCGCGCTCGCCGAACCGCATGGTCCTCATCGTGCCACGGACGCGGCCGGCGTGAGCTGCGCCACAGGCTGTTGCTACTCGCCAGTAGGTACTGGTTCGATCACCGTGATCCCGGTCACGGTCGAGGAGGACCACGTGCGCCGATCCCCGCTGCTCGCGCTGCTCTGCCTGCTCCTGCTCGCCCCACCCGCGCACGCCGCACCGGGGTTCCAGGTCAGCCACCACACCATCCCCGGTCAGGGCGGCACCCCGCTGCCCGCGTTCGTCGTCGAGCCCACCGGCCGAGGCGGCGGCCCGTTCCCGCTGCTGGTGCTCCCGTCCAGCTGGAGCATGAACGCCGTCGAGTACGTCGGCGCGGCGGCCAGGCTGGCCTACGAGTCCGGCTACGTCGTGGTCAGCTACACCAGCCGGGGCTTCCACGACGCGGGCGGCGAGATCGACGTGGCCGGTCCCGACACCGTCGCCGACGTCAGCCGGGTGATCGACTGGGCCGTCGCGCACGCGCGCGGCGACGCCACCAGGGTCGGCGTCGGCGGCATCTCCTACGGCGCGGGCCAGTCCCTGCTGGCCGCCGCGGCCGACCCGCGCGTCAAGGCCGTCGCGGCGCTGAGCACGTGGACCGACCTGGCCCGCTCGCTCTACCCGAACGAGACGGTCAGCGCGCAGGCCGTCGAGCTGCTGCTCGCCGCGGGCAAGCTCACCGGCCGCCCCGGCCCCGAGCTGCGCGAGGCCGAGGCCGCCTACCGCGCGGGCCGGTTCGCCGACGTGCTGCCCATCTCGCCGCCGCGCTCGCCCGCGACCAGGGTCGCCGACATCGACGCCGCGGTGCTGATCGGCAACGCCTGGAACGACGGCCTGTTCCCGCCCAGCCAGATCACCGACTTCTTCACCGCGCTGGACGCGCCCAAGCGGCTCATGCTCTCCCCCGGCGACCACGCCACCGCCGAGCTGTTCGGCGCGGCCGGGCTGCCCAACGAGATCTGGGCGTCGGTCGGCCGCTGGTTCGACCACCACCTGCGCGGCCTGGACAACGGCGTCGACCGGGAAGCGCCGGTGCGGCTCAAGCCGAACAACGGCGGCGGCTGGCGGTCGTTCCCGTCGTGGGGCGCGGTGACCACGCGGCGCGACACCGTGCCGCTGACCGCCGCCCGGATCGGCACGGGCAGGCCCACCCTCGCGGACAGCGGCGCGGTGCTGGTCAGCGGCGCGCTCCAGGGCTTCCTCCAGATCCCGACCGGCGTGGCGACGCCGTTGATCGACCGCACCGCGGCGGCCGTGTGGCACGGGCCCGCGCACAGCACCGCCACCACCGTCAGCGGCACCCCTCGGGCGCACCTCGCGGTGACCGCCTCGGCCCCCACCACGCTCCACGCCTACCTGTACGAGGTGAACGCGCTGGGCCTGGGCGCGCTGGTGACCCACAAGCCGGTCACCGTCGGCGCGGGCACCCACGCGCTCGACCTGGACCTGGAACCGGTGGTCTGGGAGGTCGCGGCGGGCAACCGGCTCGTGCTCGCCGTGGACACCGTCGACGCCCGCTACGGCGGGGTCAGCCGGTGGGGCGGCACGGTCGGCTTCGGCGCGGACTCGTGGCTGGAGGTCCCGCGACCCTGACAGCACCTGACGGGTATCGCCCGGTCAGGGAGCTCAAGGCGCCGCTCACCATCACCCGCCGGGACGGGACCGGCTGGGGCGGCGACGGGCGGGCGGGCCGCCTCGCCTGCCCGCGTCAACCGGCGCAGGCGTCCAGGGCCTCGGTCACGTCGCCGGTCACCACCAGCGAGTCCAGCGCGAACCGCGACACGAACCCGCGCTCGCGCAGCTCGTCCAGCCACGCCAGCAGGCCCCGGTAGTGGCCGTCCACGTCGAGCACCACCACGGGCTTGGCGTGCATCCCCAGCACCCGCGAGGTCCACACCTCGAACAGCTCCTCGCAGGTGCCGATGCCGCCGGGCAGCGCCAGGAACGCGTCGCCGTGCGCCTCCATCAGCGCCTTGCGCTCGCGCATGGTCTCGACCACCAGCAGGTCGTCGGCCTGGCTGTCGGCCAGCTCGCGGTCGACCAGCCCGCGCGGGATCACGCCCGTGGTGCGCGCCCCGCCCTCGCGGGCGGCCCGCGCCACCTCGCCCATCATCGACGTGCGCCCGCCGCCCCACGCCAGCGACCAGCCCCGCTCGGCGATGGCCGCGCCGACGCGGGAGGCCAGCTCCAGGTAGCTGCGCGGCACCGTCCTGAGCGATCCGCAGTACACCGTGACGGTCAGCGACATCAGTGCGCGTCCGCCCACGCCTTGTGCGCCTCGTTGACCACCCGCACCGCGTCGTCGATGTCGTCGGTCAGGTGCAGCAGCGCCAGGTCCTTCTCCCCGACCTTGCCGCTGGCCAGCACCGAGTCCTTGACCCAGTCGTACAGGCCCTGCCAGTAGGAGCGGCCGAACAGCACCACCGGGAACTTGGTGACCTTCTTGGTCTGCACCAGGGTCAGCGCCTCGAACAGCTCGTCCAGCGTGCCGAAGCCGCCGGGCAGGCAGATGAACGCCTGGGAGTACTTGATGAACATGGTCTTGCGGACGAAGAAGTAGCGGAAGTTCACGCCCAGGTCGACCCAGGGGTTCAGGCCCTGCTCGAACGGCAGCTCGATGCCGAGGCCGATGGAGAACCCGCCCGCCTCCGAGCAGCCCCGGTTGACCGCCTCCATCGCGCCGGGGCCGCCGCCGGTGATCACCGCGAACCCGGCCTCGGCCAGCGCGCCGCCCAGCTTGCGCCCGACCTCGTACTCGGGGTGGTCGCGGCCGGTGCGGGCGGAGCCGAACACGGTCACCGCGCTGGGCACCTCGGCCAGCGCGCCGAAGCCCTCCACGAACTCGGCCTGGATGCGCAGCACCCGCCACGGGTCGGTGTGCACCCAGTCGCTGGGGCCGCGCGAGTCCAGCAGGCGCTGGTCGGTGGTGGTCAGCTCGTCCCGGCGCTCGCGGCGCAGCACGACCGGTCCGCGCTGCTTCTCCCTGGGGTGCTCGTCCACGCCGTTGTGCTCGTCCACCCGGCCGAGTGTAGACGCGGCGGCCGGTCAGGCCACGAAGCGCCGCAACACTTCCAGGCACCGCCGGATCTCGTTCACCTGGACGTTCTCCTGCCGGGTGTGGGCCAGGGTCGGGTCGCCGGGGCCGAAGTTGACCGCGGGCATCCCCAGCGCGGCGAACCGGGCCACGTCGGTCCAGCCCAGCTTGGCCACCGGCTGCCCGCCCGCCGCCTCGACCAGCTCCCGCGCGGCCGGGGCGGACAGGCCGGGCAGCGCGCCCGGCGAGGAGTCGGTGACGGTGACCTCGTAGCCGTCGAACAGCTCGCGCAGGTGGGCCTCGGCGTCGGCCGGGGTCCGGTCGGGCGCGAAGCGGTGGTTGACGGTGAGCACGCACTCGTCGGGCACCACGTTGCCCGCCACCCCGCCGGTGATCCCGACCGCCTGGAGCCCCTCCCGGTAGGCGCAGCCGTCGATGTCGACCGTGCGCGGCCGGTACTCCTCCAGCCTGCGCAGCGCCTCCCCCATCGCGTGGATGGCGTTGACGCCCATCCACCCGCGCGCGGTGTGCGCCCGCACGCCCTTGGTGCGCACCTCGACCCGGATGGTGCCCTGGCAACCGGCCTCGATCACCGCGTTGGACGGCTCGCACACGATGGCCAGGTCGCCGCGCAGCCACTCCGGCAGCTCCCGCTCGATCCGCCCCAGGCCGTTGCGGACCGCCTCGACCTCCTCGCAGTCGTAGAACACGAAGGTCAGGTCGTGGCGGGGCTGGTCGACGGTGCCCGCGAGGGCGAGCATCACCGCGTCGCCGCCCTTCATGTCGACGGTGCCGCAGCCGTGCAGGACGTCGCCCTCGCGGCGCGACGGGTGGTTGTCGTTGATCGGCACGGTGTCCAGGTGGCCCGCCAGCACGACCCGCCGCTCGCGGCCCAGGTCGGTGCGGGCCAGCACGGTGTTGCCGGATCGGACGACTTCCAGGGAGGTCTGCTCGCGCAGGGCGCGTTCGACCAGGTCGGCGATGCGCTGCTCGTCACCGGAGACGCTGGGCACGTCCACCAGCGCGGCGGTCAGGTCGACGGGATCGGCGGTGAGGTCCAGGGTCTCGGGCACGGCCCGCACGTTACCGTTGACAGCCGTGAGCACCGCAAACCACACCGGCGCGTACGGCGTCGGACTCGCCACTGTCACCCCCGACGGGTCTGTGCTGGACACCTGGTTCCCGGCGCCCCGGCTCGGGGCCGCCGAGGCGGGCACCACGCGGCTGTCCTCGGCCGAGGTCGCCGCGGAGCTGGGCGAGGCCGCGGCCAAGCAGCTCGGCTACGACGAGGACCGCGACGTCGAGGTGGTCGGCGTGCGGGTCGGCGTCGAGTCGCTGGCCACCGCCCCCGCCGACACCTATGACGTCTACCTGCGGCTGCACCTGCTGTCCGCGCGGCTGGTCCAGCCGCACGGGGCGAACCTGGACGGCATCTTCGGCCTGCTGTCCAACGTGGTGTGGACCAACTTCGGGCCGTGCGCGGTGGAGGGCTTCGAGCAGACGCGGCTGCGGCTGCGCGGGCGCGGGCCGGTCACCGTGCACGGCATCGACAAGTTCCCGCGCATGGTCGACTACGTCGTGCCCACCGGCGTGCGGATCGCCGACGCGGACCGCGTGCGGCTGGGCGCCCACCTGGCCAGCGGCACCACCGTGATGCACGAGGGCTTCGTCAACTTCAACGCGGGCACGCTGGGCTCGTCCATGGTGGAGGGCCGCATCTCCGCGGGCGTGGTCGTCGGCGACGGCTCCGACGTGGGCGGCGGCGCGTCGATCATGGGCACCCTGTCCGGCGGCGGCAAGCAGGTCATCTCCATCGGCGAGCGCTGCCTGATCGGCGCCAACGGCGGGGTGGGCATCTCGCTGGGCGACGACTGCGTGGTGGAGGCCGGGCTGTACGTGACGGCGGGCACCAAGGTGACCACGGCCGACGGCCAGGTGGTCAAGGCCGGTCAGCTCTCCGGCGTCCCCGGCCTGCTGTTCCTCCGCGACTCCACCACCGGCGCCGTGAAGGTGCTGCCCCGCAAGGGCAACGGCGTCGAGCTCAACGAGGCGCTGCACAAGAACTGAGCCACCTCGCGGGTGGGGGCGTGGTCCACCACACCCCACCCGCGGACCGCTCAGGCGGTCAGGCGCTCCACCGCGGCGGCGATCCGCTCGTCGGTCGCGGTCAGCGCCACGCGCACGTGCCTGCCGCCCGCCGGGCCGTAGAACGTGCCCGGCGCGGCCAGGATGCCGCGCTCGGCCAGCCAACCGACGGTCTCCCAGGCGTCCTCGCCGCGCGTGGACCACAGGTACAGGCCCGCCTCGGAGTGGTCCACCGCGAAGCCCGCCGCCCGCAGCGCGGGCAGCAGCGCCTCGCGCCGCGCCCGGTACCGGTCGCGCTGGGCGGTCACGTGCTCGTCGTCCTCCAGCGCCGCGGTCATCGCCGCCTGCACCGGTCGCGGCACGATCATGCCCGCGTGCTTGCGCACCTCCAGCAGGTTCTTCACCAGCACCGGGTCGCCGGTGACGAAACCCGCCCGGTAGCCGGCCAGGCTGGAGGTCTTCGACAGCGAGTGCACCGCCAGCACGCCGTCCAGGCCGCCGCCGCGCACCGCCGGGTCCAGCACCGAGACCGGGTCCGCCGACCACGGCAGGGCCAGGTAGCACTCGTCCGAGGCCACCACCGCCCCGACCGCGCGGGCCGCCGCGACCGCCTCGGCCATCCGCTCGGCGGACAGCACGCGCCCGGTCGGGTTGGACGGGGAGTTCAGCCACACCAGCCGGGTGCCCTCGGGCGGGGCCTCGCCGTCGGCCAGCCGGACCGGCGTGGCGCCCGCCAGGCGGGCGCCCACCTCGTAGGTCGGGTAGGCCAGCTCCGGGATGGCCACCACGTCACCGGGGCCCAGCCCCAGCAGCGCGGGCAGCCACGCGACCAGCTCCTTGGAGCCGATCGTGGGCAGCACCGCGTCCGGGTCCAGCTCCGGCAGGCCGTGCCTGCGGCGCAGCGCGCCGACGGCGGCCGCGCGCAGCTCGGGCGTGCCGTGGGTGGTCGGGTAGCCGGGCTGGTCGGCGACCGAGGCCAGCGCCTCCCGGATCACCCGGGGCACCGGGTCCACCGGGGTGCCGACGGACAGGTCGACCACGCCACCGGGGTGCGTGCGCGCCTTGGCGGCGTGGTCGGCCAACGTGTCCCAGGGGAAGTCCGGGAGTGTCCGGGACGAGGTCACTCGTGGGACGCCTGGGCGGGCAGCGCCTTGATGAAGGCCGGGTCGGCCGAGACCTTGCCGACTTTGGAGGCGCCGCCGGGCGAGCCCAGCTCGTCGAAGAAGTCCACGTTCGCCTTGGTGTACTCCTTCCACTCGTCCGGGACGTCGTCCTCGTAGTAGATGGCCTCCACCGGGCACACCGGCTCGCACGCCCCGCAGTCCACGCACTCGTCAGGGTGGATGTAGAGCATCCGGTCGCCTTCGTAGATGCAGTCGACGGGGCACTCTTCGATGCACGCCTTGTCGAGCACGTCCACGCACGGCTGGGCGATCACATAGGTCACTGCGCTCTCCTGCTCTGTCCTGGTCCACACCGCGCAAGCCGGAGAGTACGCGGCGAGTGCCATTGTCCTCCGGTGAGGCTCGCCTTAGCAGCCGGTTGTCCCAGCTCACAGAACGGACTTCGGGGAACTGGAGGATCATGGGCGGGTGACGACCGTGCTGGAGCTGGAGGAGCGCTGCGCCGACGCGTGGCCCGCGCTGGTGGACGAGCGGCTGGGCGGCTGGCGGCTGCGCGCCGCGGGCGGCTTCACCGGCCGCGCCAACAGCGCGCTGACCACGGGTGATCCCGGTGTGCCGGTAGCCGACGCGCTGGCCGCGGTGTCCGGTTTCGCCCGGCGGCACGAGATCAGGCCGCTGGCGCACGTGGTCGTGGGCTCCCCGCACGAGGACGCCGTGGCGCGGACCGGGTGGCGGGTCGACCTGGATCACCCCGGCGGCGCGGAGTCGCTGGTGCTCACCGGCCCGCTGGCCGCCTTCGCGACGCCGAAGCCCGAAGGGGTCGCGGAAGGGGTCTCGGAAGGGGTCGCGGAAGGAGTCTCGGTGCCGACCTCGCCGTCGGAGGGCTGGTGGGAGCTGGCCGCGCAGGCCGAGCCGACGCCCGCGCAGCGGCACGTGCTGGGCTCCGGCGGTGTGGTGGGCTTCGGCCAGGTGGCGCGCGACGGGGTCGTGCTCGCGGTGGTGCGTGGCGCGGTGGTCGGCGACCTGCTGCACGTCGCCCGGCTGGCGGTGCGGCCCGAGGCGCGTCGGCGCGGGCTGGCGCGGGCGCTGCTGGGCGGGCTGGCGTCGTGGGCGCTGGAGCGCGGCGCCACCACGTGCGCGCTCCAGGTGGCCGAGCACAACACGCCCGCGCTGGAGCTGTACCGGTCGCTGGGGTGCGTGGAGCACCACCGGTACCGCTACTGGGCCCCGAACCACTCGTAGGCGGCCTTGCGGACGCGGCGCAGGCCGGACCGCTCGCCGAGGTAGTCGCCGACCACGCCGACGACGGGCAGCGCGCCCAGCGCCTGGTGGTAGAAGCGGCCGTGGGGGCGCTTGTCCAGCTCGTCCTCCAGCGACCACAGCACGCGGGCGAGCTTCCAGATGGTGCGGCCGATGGCCTTGAACGTGGAGCGGTCCAGCTCTTCGGTGAGCTCGGCGGTGCGGCGGTCCTCGTCCGGGTCCACCGCGCGGCCGTCCACCTCGCGCTGGAACAGCACGTGGGCGATCAGCCGGACGCGGTCCTCGGTGGTGGTGATGCCGCGCTCGCCCGCCAGCGCGGACAGCAGCAGCCCCTGGCCCGCCGCGCCCAGCGAGGACTGGATGGGCAGCCGGTCGGCCAGCGCGCCGCCGACGCCGGGGATCGCCGCCAGCAGCGACACCACCCGGCCGACCCGGTTGAGCCACCACTCGTCGCGCTGGTCCAGGTCCATCGCGGCCCAGCCCGCGGTGCCGGGGACCTTGACCCTGGCCAGCTGGTCCCACAGCTTGTCGACCACCTTGCGGTCGGCGCTCGCCTCCAGGGACCGGTCGCGCAGGCCGAGCAGGTTCACCTCGCGCAGCGCGTCCAGCACCGGCCCGGTGGCCCGCACGAACGGCCGCAGCGCCCGGACCACGTCCCGATCGCTGATCGCCTCACCCATCACGCCTCCCCAGCCACCACCCCCGACCACCGCGCGAGGCCGCGTCGGTCTGTCGAGTCGCCTTTCGGGAGGATCACGCTTTTCGATCCTCCCGAAACGCGGCTCGACTGGCCGACTTCCAGGCGGCCGAGCCGACCCGGCGGAGCCGGGTCAATTCAATGCGGTTTACCCATCAAGGCACCCACGGCAATCGCGCTGGGCAAAGCGCCGCCCGCGAACAGCAGCAGCGTGCGCCAGTCGTTGACCAGCACCACGTCGCCGCCGGGCCCGAAGGTGGCCAGCACCAGCAGCGTCCCCAGCCACACCAGCAGCGGCGAGGACGCCACGAGCAGGCCGCGCGCGTGCCGGGACGCGGCCAGCACCAGCATCGGGGTGGTCACGATCGCCACCACCACGCTGATCGGGAACGGCCAGTCGCGCACGTCGGGCAGCAGGGTGCCGTCCAGCCGCAGCGGCAGGAAGAACACCTCCAGCACCGCCAGCACGAACGCCTGGACCAGCACCGCCACCAGGGCGAGCCTGCGCTCAGCGGTCATCCAACCCCCCGAACAGATCGGTCTCCGCGCCCTCCGCGGAGCCCTTGGCCAGCACGTAGTGCTCGGTGGGCACGACCGGCTGGGCGATGCCGTTGGACAGCGCGTAGCTGGCCGAGCCCGCGCCGTCCTGCCACACGCTGACCTGGGTGGAGTGCGCCCGCAGGGCGCGCAGCTTGGCCACCAGGTGCTCGGAGACGTCGACGGTGGTGGTGATCTCGGCGTCGTCGGTCACCGGCAGCTCGCCCGGCTCGGGCAGCCGGAACGGCAGGTCGGGCAGCTCCGCCAGCGCCGCCGCGCCCGCCTCGGTGGCCGCGCGGGAGGTCACGGCGTGGAACACGCGGTCGACCTCCGAGGTGGCCGCGCAGGCGGCCGTGGTGATCTGGTGGGCACGGATGTGGTCGGGGTGGCCGTAGCCGCCGAAGGCGTCGTAGGTCACCACCACCTGCGGCTTCACCGACGCGATGATGCCGGACAGCTCCTCGACCTGCTCGTCGAAGGAGCCCTGGACGAACGCGCGGGGGTGCTCGTTGGCCGCGACGCCCGCCATGCCGGAGTCGCGCCAGCGGCCCATGCCGCCCAGGAACCGGTGGTCGGTCACGCCCAGGGCGGTGCAGGCGGCGCGCAGTTCGGCCACCCGGTAGCCGCCGAGCTGGTCGGCCGCGTCGGCGGCGAGCTGGCGCAGCGCGGGCGGGATGATCTCGCCCTCCTCGCCGAGGGTGCAGGTGACCACGGTGACGTGCGCGCCGGAGGCCGCGTAGCGGGCGATGGTGCCGCCCGTCCACAGGCTCTCGTCATCGGGGTGTGCGTGTACCAGCAGCAACCGGGGCGGGGCAGTCAGCGTCACCGGATCAGCGTAGAGGCCGGTCGGGGCCGCCGTGGTGGGCGGCCCCGACCCTGGCGGCGCTCAGCCGACGGTCGTGGGCCGGACCTCGGCGAAGTGGCACGCCGAGAGGGTGCCGGACTCGGCCACCCGGCGCTCCAGCTTCGGCTCCTCGACCGCGCAGATGTCCTGCGCCTTCCAGCAGCGGGTGCGGAACCGGCAGCCCGAGGGCGGGTTCACCGGGGAGGGCACGTCACCGGTGAGCACGATGCGCTGGCGCTGCCGCTCCAGCTTCGGGTCCGGCACCGGCACCGCGGACAGCAGGGCCTGCGTGTACGGGTGGGTGGGCCGGTTGTAGATGTCCTCGCGCTCGCCGATCTCGATGATCTTGCCGAGGTACATCACCGCGACCCGGTCGGAGATGTGCCGCACCACCGACAGGTCGTGCGCCACGAACAGGTAGGCCAGGCCGAGGCGCTCCTGCAGCTCCTCCAGCAGGTTCACCACGCCCGCCTGCACCGACACGTCCAGCGCGGACACCGGCTCGTCGAGCACGATCAGCTTCGGGTTCAGCGCCAGCGCGCGGGCGATGCCGATGCGCTGGCGCTGGCCGCCGGAGAACTCGTGCGCGTACCGGTTGCGGTGCTCCGGGTTGAGGCCCACCAGCTCCATCAGCTCGTTGACCCGCTGCTGGACCGTGCGGCCCTCGCCGCCGCCAACGCCGTGGATCTTGAACGGCTCGGAGATGAGCTCGTTGATCTGCCAGCGCGGGTTCAGCGACGCGTACGGGTCCTGGAACACGATCTGCATGTCCCGGCGGATGCCGCGCAGCTGCTTGCCCTTGAGCGTGGTCAGCTCGCGGCCCTCGAACTTCACCGACCCGGAGGTCGGCTTGTGCAGCTGGAGGATGGCCCGCCCGGTGGTGGACTTGCCGCAGCCGGACTCGCCGACCAGGCCCAGCGTCTCGCCGGGGTAGAGGTCGAAGGTCACCCCGGAGACCGCCTGCACCTGCCCGACCGTGCGCGGGATGATGCCGCCGCCGCGCACCGGGAAGGACTTGACCAGGTCCTTGACCTCCAGCAGCGGCGCCTTGCCGTCGCCGCCACCGGAGGCGGCGCCCCCGGCCTGGGGGTTCACATCGGTCGAGGTGGTCATGAGGTGGGCTTCTCCTCTTCGTGCAACCGCGCCTCCACGTCGGCCAGGTCCTCGGCGACGGGGACGTCGGGATCGGCCGCCGTGAGCGACGCGGGGTTCTCCACGGTGCCGATCTCGTCGTGCGCGAACAGCCGCTGCGGCTGCTCGATGGTGGCCAGGTGGTCGGACCGGTGGCAGCGGGCGTAGTGGCCCGCCCGGTCGGTCTCCAGCAGCTGCGGCTCGGTCTCCCGGCAGATGTCGATGGCCAGCGGGCACCGGGGGGAGAACGGGCAGCCCTGGGGCAGGTTCATCAGCGAGGGCGGCGCGCCCTTGATCGGGGTGAGCCGCTTGCCCAGCAGGTTCGGGTTCGGGATGGACCCGAGCAGGCCGACCGTGTAGGGCATCCGCTGGGCCTCGAAGACCTCGTCCACGCCGCCCTGCTCGACGACCGTGCCGCCGTACATGACCTGCACGCGGTCCACCATGCCCGCCACCACGCCCAGGTCGTGCGTGATGATCATGATGCCCGCGCTCGTCTCGTCCCGGATGCGCAGCAGCGTGTCCAGGATCTGCGCCTGCACGGTCACGTCCAGCGCGGTGGTCGGCTCGTCGGCGATGATCACGTCCGGGTCGTTGATGATCGCCATGGCGATCATCACGCGCTGCCGCATGCCGCCGGAGAACTCGTGCGGGTACTGCTCCGCGCGCCGGTCCGGCTGCGGGATGCCCACCAGCTCCAGCGCCTCGACGGCCTTGGCCATGGCGGCCTTCTTGGACACGTCGTGGTGCGCCCGGTGCGCCTCGGCCAGCTGCCAGCCCACCGTGTAGACCGGGTTCAGCGAGGTCATCGGGTCCTGGAAGATCATCGAGATGCCGTTGCCGCGGACCGGCTGCATCTGCTTGTAGCTCAGGCCGACCAGTTCCTTGTCCTTGAACCTGATCGACCCGCTGATCTTCGCGGTCTTGGGCAGCAGGCCCATCACCGCCATCGACGAGACCGACTTGCCGGAGCCGGACTCGCCCACGATCCCGAGCACCTCGCCGCGCCCCAGCGTGAACGACACGTCGCGCACGGCGTGCACGGTCCCGTCGTCGGTGGGGAAGTCCACGGAGAGGTTCTCCACGCGCAGCAGCTTCTCGCCCGCGAGGCCGTCCGCCGCCGTTCCTGGTGCGCCCATCACGTCCAACTCGCTCATGCCTTGACCCTCCTCTGGCGCGGGTCGAAGGCGTCCCGGAGGCCATCGCCGATGAAGTTCACCGACAGCGAGATCAGCACGATGAAGGTGAACGTGGTGAAGAACAGCCACGGGTGCAGCGTGAGCTCGTTCTTGTTGAGGCTGATCATCAGCCCCAGCGAGGTGTCGGGCGACTGCACGCCGAGGCCGAGGAACGACAGCGCCGCCTCCAGCAGCACCGCCTGCGCGATGGCCAGGGTGGCGTTGACGACGATCACGTCGACGGTGTTGGGCAGGATGTGCCGGAACACGATCCGCCACGTCGAGGCGCCCAGCGCGCGGGCGGCCTCGATGAACTCCTTCTCGCGCAGCGAGAGGACCATGCCGCGGATCACCCGCGCGATGGACAGCCAGCCGATCAGGCCCAGGTACAGGGCCACGATGACCCAGTTGCTGCCGCCGCTGCCGCCCGCCACGGACACCACGAAGCTGTTGCGCACCAGCACCGCGGCGATGACCAGGCCGGGGATGACCAGCAGCAGGTCGATGAACCGGCTGATCAGCGTGTCGACCCAGCCGCCGAGGTAGCCCGCCAGCGAGCCGAGCACCACGCCGACCACGGTGGACAGCAGCGCCACCACCATCGCGATCTGCAGCGAGAACTGGGTGCCTCGGATCAGCTGGGCGACCATGTCGCCGCCGAGCCGGTCGGTGCCGAACGGGTGGTCGGCGCTGGGCGGCAGGTACCGGCGGAAGCCCAGGTCGGTGTAGGAGTACTTCCACAGCGCGCCGCCCAGGAAGGCGAACAGCACCAGCAGCACGAACAGCACCAGCCCGAACACGGCGGCCTTGTGCCGGAAGAAGCGGCGGGCGATGACCTGCCACTGCTTGCGGGTGTTCGAGGAGTCGAACTGGCTCGCCTCGCCCGAGGTGGGCGCCGGGGCCTGCGCCACGGGGGACGTCATCTCAGTCAAGGCGGATCCTCGGGTCCAGGAACGCGTACAGCACGTCCGCGATCAGGTTGAACACGATGATGAACACCGCGGTCAGCATCATGAAGCCCAGCACCTGGTAGGGCTCCAGCTTGGTGACCGCGTCGACCAGGAACTTGCCCATGCCCGACCAGCCGAACACCGTCTCGGTGATGACCGCGCCACCGAAGGCGGCGCCGAAGTTCAGCGAGGAGACCGTGATGATCGGGATCAGCGCGTTGCGGAAGGCGTGCTTGAAGATGGCGCGGCCCTGCGAGACGCCCTTGGCCTGCGCGGTGCGCACGTAGTCGGCGTTGAGCGTCTCCAGCATGGAGGCGCGCTGGAACCGGCTGTAGAGCGCGAACTGGATCATCACCAGGCAGATCGTCGGCAGGATGTACGCGCCGGTGTACTGGTAGATCTGCTGGCCCAGGGAGCCGCTGAAACCCTCGCCGGGCGGACCCGCCATGGTCAGCCAGCGGCCCGCGCCGATGGACTCCAGCCAGTTGTTGAACTCGATGCCGCCCGCCTTGATGATCAGGGCGACGCAGAACAGCGGCATGGAGAACATGACGAACGCTATGCCGGTGGCCGTGTAGTCGAACAGCGAGTACTGCCTGACCGCGCCGATGACGCCCACCGCCATGCCGAGCAGCAGCGCGATCAGCTCGGCGGCCACGATCAGCCGCAGCGTGACGCCGAACGCCTTGAGCAGTTCTTCCTTGACCGGCTTGCCCGCGTTGCCGGGGACGACGGTCTCGCCCCAGTCGCCGGTGACGAAGTCGCCCGCCCAGTCGACGTAGCGGTCGAGGAACGGCTGGTTGTAGCCCGTCCGCTCGTAGGCGAGTGCGATCTCTGCCTCGGACCGGGGCTTCTGCAGCTTCCACTCGGCCAAGGGGTCGCCCATGGCCGTGGTGAGGCCGAAGCACAGGAACGAGGCGACGATCAACAGCGGAATCGAGATCAACAACCGCCGGATTATGTAACGGAACATGACGAGGTCTCTAGTCTCCCTAGGGCCCCGCGCTCCGGGCGCGGCACCCTACCGGACGCGGACGCCGTACGGGGGGCCGGTGCTCGTGGCACCGGCCCCCCGGCCGGATGAGTCGTTCGTGGCGGGCCCCGAAGTGGTGCGCCGACCGCTCTCTACCTGCTTACTTCTTCTGCCAGGCGTAGAGGTTCCACATGATGCCGCCGCCGACGCCGATGTAGCCGATCGGACCGATGTTGGCGTCCGAGGCGGCGAAGTCGGTCAGCTGGAACAGCGGGATGCTGTGCAGGTCGTCGCGCATCTTCTTGTCGATGTCGTTGAGCATCTGGATGCGCTTCTGGTAGTCCAGCTCGCGGTTCGCGGCCAGCCACTCCTCCGTCACCGCGGCGGAGTCGTAGTTGTTGTAGTTGGCCGTGCCGCCCTTGTTCTTCTGGGCGTAGTTGCCGTACGAGCCCGCCTTGACCGGCTGGCCGACCCACGCGAACAGGGCCGCGTCGAACTCGCTGGCCGGGAGGCGCTTGTCGTTGAAGTCCGCCGACTGGTCGCCGATGATCTCGATGCCCGCCTGGCCGCACTTGTCCTGCAGGATGCGGACGGTGTCGGCGCGGCGCTGGACGGTCTTGTGGCTGAGCTTGAACGACGCGCGGAACTCACCCTTGGTGAAGATGCCGTCGCCGCCCTTGGTCCAGCCCGCGTCCTCGAGGGTCTTCTGCGCCGCGGCCACGTCACCGTTGCCGACGTCGCCGTAGTGGTCCTCGTAGCCGACCTCGTTGGGCATGAACATGAAGTTGCCCAGCGGCTTGGCGTTCGGGTCGACGTCGTTGATCAGCTTCTCGACCACGTCGGTGCGGTCGAAGCACTGCGCGATCGCCAGGCGCAGCTCCTTGTTCTGGGCGAACAGGGGGCGGGCCATGTTGAAGTCGACGTGCTCGTAGGTCTGGCCACCGGCGGCGTAGACGAAGAACGAGCTGTCCGCGCGCAGCTGCTGCGCCACCGCGGGGTCGGCCTGCGGCGCGATCGCGACGACTTCCTTGTTCTGCAGCTGCTGGGCCGCCGACTGGGCGTCGGTGTTGGTCTTGATGATGACCTTCGAGGCGGCGGGCGGGTTGCCCCACCACTTCGGGTTGCGCACCAGGACGGTCTGGTCCTTGAGGTCGGTGGACTCGATCACGTACGGACCGCCGGACAGGCCGGTCTCGGCGTTCCAGCCCAGCCAGCCCTTGGTGTAGAACTCGGCGGCCTTGCGGACCGTGTCGTCGTTCTGCGAGGGCAGGACCTTGGTGATGTCGGCGATGCCGGTCTTGCTCTCCAGGACGTGCGCCGGGAGCAGGCTGTCACTGCCGATCTGCGAGAACAGCGAGCGGTAGTCCGCGTACGGCTTGTCCTTGAAGAACGTCGTGGTGACCGTCTTGTCCTCGTCCGAGCACTCCAGCTTCTCGATGTCCTGGTAGCCGGTGGGCGTGGTGTCGAACAGGTTCGCCTCGCCGCTGCCGCCGGGCAGGGTGGCCTTGCTCGTGGCCGCCAGCCACTTCAGGTAGAAGTCGTCGCAGTCGATCGGCTGGCCGTCGGACCAGACGGCGGCCTTGTTGACCTTCCACTCGATCGTCTGCGGGTCGGTCGAGGTGACCTTGATCGACTCCATCAGGTCGCCGTCGACCTTGATGACGACCTTGCCGTCGACCAGGTCGGGGATGTACGGCGAGGGCTGCACGTTGAACAGCGCGATGGTGCTGGAGAAGTTGTTCGTCGCGCCGATGTTGTTGTTGTAGTTGTGGAAGCCCTCTTCGACCGCGACCGCGATCTCACCGATGTCGTCCACCTTCGGACGCTTCAGCAGCTCGTCCTGACCCCCGATGCTGCCGGGGTCGGCGTTCTGCTGACCGCCACCGCCCTCGTTCGTCGTGCCACCGCCGCTGCACGCGCTCAGCAAGAGCGCGGAGCTGGTCAGCAGCGCGAGCGCCGAGACAGCTTTTGATCTCCTCATCGACACGTGCCCTCCTAGCACTGGGTTGGAGCGGACCTGTGAACCGAACTCCACACCCATAACCGTGATGTGCCAAACGCGCCCCGAACCGACACACCGTTGCAGCACGATAAGAACCCACAACCAGCAGGGTCACGACCCGGGGGCCGATCGTGACCAAAGGGTGACACGCCGGTAGCAGGGTGCTACTTCACCGTTACGGCGCGGGAGCGATCGTTAACCCGACGCCGGGAATACTGTCAATAGTGCCCCACTTGCGCACGCCGATCCAGTGGCAACACGGATTTCACAGAGAGGCTAACGGCCTTCCCGGCGCCACAGCGGGGCCTGCGACAGCGGGCCCGCGAAGGGCGGCCCGGCGCTCACCCCCTGCGCCTCCGGGAGCGCAACCAGCAGGTCAGCCACCTGGAAGAGGGGCAGCACGACCGCTTGCTGCCACAGCAGCGGCTCCAGTTGGGCCAGCGCGTCGGACAGCAGCGACCGCCCGGTCAGCGCCGCGTCGATGACGGGCTGCAGGGACTGATCACAGAAACCCGACAGATTCGCCGGAATGGGTTCACCACCGTCCCCGGAAGGGGCACGGCACCCGAAAGTTGATGCCAGAACGGCCGCGGAATCGCCGGTGTCCACCTGCGGCACGACCGCAATGTCCACCACCCGGCCCTGTTCCGCATTGCCCGCCGAGGTGCCCGCGAGATCTTGGCCGAACAACTCATTGGGCGGCGTTGTAAGGAGGCGCACAGCGATTCCGGACAATGTCAGCTGACGTTGTAGCTGGTTGGCGATGGTCACGTACGGCTCGATCCCGGCGGGCGCGGCCACCGTCAGCTCCAGCGGCCTGCCGTCCCGCCCCCACTGACCGCTCTCCGAACGGGTGTAACCCGCCTCGGTGAACAGGGCCGCCGGGTCGACCGACGACCGCGGCATGGTCGGCCGGTAGCCCGCCTTCGACGGCGGCACCACCAGCGAGTCGGCGCGCAGCCCCGCGCTCGGACCGCCCCGGCTGCCCGCGGCGATCAGCTCGTCGCGGTTGACGCTCGCCATCACCGCGGCGCGCACCTTCGGGTCCGCCAGCCGGGGGGAAGCCGGGCGCAGCAGCAGCTGCACCACCTCCGGCCGGGGCACCTGCGCGGTGCTCAGCTGCCGGGACCGGGCCAGCTCGGCCAGCTCCTCGACCGCGGCGGCGTCCGGCCGGATCAGCGCCACCTGGTCGTCGCCGGTGCGCAGGGCCGAGATCGTCCCGGACTGGCTCGCCCGGCGCAGCACCACCCGGTCCAGCGCGGGCGGCTGCTCCCAGTAGCGGTCGCTGCGCTCCAGCACGATCTCGCCGCGCGGCTGGTCCAGGGTGCGCACCGCGAACGGGCCGCCGGTGGCCGGGAAGCTGTCGGCCAGCGCCGCGCCCCAACCACCGGGGGCGTCCTTGAGCAGGTGGGCGGGCAGCAGGTTGGCGAACAGGCTGCGCCAGCCGGGGTAGGGCTGGTCGAAGACCACCTCCACCACCTTGCCGCCCTCGCGGGAGGTGATGTCGGAGATCAACCGGTAGCCCGCCGGGTCCACCACGCCCGGCTCGGAGCGCATCCGCTGCCACAGGTAGACGAAGTCCTCGGCGGCGATGGGCGCCGAATCCGACCACGAGGCGTCCCGGCGCAGCACGTAGGTCACCGTGTACGGATCTGCCCTGGTCACCTCGGCGGAGACCATCAGGTCCAGGTCCAGCCGGGGACTGCCGTCCGGGGCGGTGCGGAAGGTCGAGGGCAGCAGCAGCGACGCCAGCGCCGTGGTCACCGTCGACTGGCCCGCCAGGGTGTGCGGGTTGTAGCCGCCCCTGACGTCGTCGAGGCCGACCACGACCTCGTTCGCCTTCTCCTTGGGCACCACCGTCACACCGGGGGTGGAGGGCACCAGCGGGGGCGGCGGGGTGACCGTGCAGCCCGACACCACCAGCACCGCCGCCACCAGCGCGGCCAGCAGTCTCGCGAGCGTCCCCCCGGACCTAGTCATGCCCACGAGACTGCCACGCCCGTCCGGCGCCCCGAGCGCTGCCCCGTCCACCACCTGCGACGAGGGCAGAGCGCTCGGAGCCCCGAGTGCACCACTCAGCCCCGCAGCTTGGCGCGGTTGCGCTCGCGGCCGCGCTGGTTCGCGTCCAGCGTCACCTTCCGCACCCGCACGACCTCGGGGGCCACCTCGACACACTCGTCGGCGGCGCAGAACTCCAGCGCCTCCTCCAGCGACAGCTTGCGCGGCCGGGCCAGCGTCTCCATCACGTCGGCGGTGGAGGTGCGCATGTTGGTCAGCTTCTTCTCGCGGCAGACGTTGACGTCCAGGTCCTCCGCGCGCGGGTTCTCACCCACCACCATGCCCTCGTAGGCGTCCGCGCCGGGCTCGACGAAGAACGTGCCGCGGTCGGCCAGCTGGATCATCGCGTAAGCGGTGATCGAACCGGACCGGTCGGCCACCAGCGAGCCGTTGTGGCGGGTGCGGATCTCCCCCGCCCACGGGCCGTAGCCCTCGGACACCGCGTTGGCGATGCCGGTGCCGCGGGTCTCGGTGAGGAACTCGGTGCGGAAGCCGATCAGGCCGCGCGAGGGCACCACGTAGTCCAGCTTGATCCGGCCGCTGCCGTGGCCGGACATGTTCTCCATCCGGCCCTTGCGGTTGGCCAGCAGCTGGGTGATCGCGCCCAGGTGCTCCTCGGGCGCGTCGATGGTCAGCCGCTCGAACGGCTCGTGCAGCTTGCCGTCGATCATCTTGGTGACCACCTGCGGCTTGCCCACGGTCAGCTCGAAGCCCTCGCGGCGCATCTGCTCGACCAGGATCGCCAGCGCCAGCTCACCGCGGCCCTGCACCTCCCAGGTGTCCGGGCGCTCGGTGGGCAGCACCCGCACCGACACGTTGCCCACCAGCTCGGCGTCCAACCGGGCCTTGACCAGGCGCGCGGTCAGCTTGGTGCCGCCGCCGCGACCGGCCAGCGGCGAGGTGTTCACGCCGATGGTCATCGAGATGGCGGGCTCGTCGACGGTGATCCGGGGCAGCGGCTCCGGGTTGTCCACGTCGGCCAGGGTGTCGCCGATGGTGATCTCCGGGATGCCCGCGATGGCGACCAGGTCGCCCGCGCTGGCCTGCTCGGCGGGCACCCGCTCCAGCGCCTCGGTGATCAGCAGCTCGGTGATCCGGACCTTCTGCACCGAGCCGTCCTCGCGGCACCAGGCCACCGTCTCGCCCTTGCGCAGGCGGCCCGCCGCGATCCGGCACAGCGCGATGCGGCCCAGGAAGGTGGAGGCGTCCAGGTTGGTCACCAGCGCGCGCAGCGGCGCGTCCGGGTCGCCGGTCGGCGCCGGGATGTGGTTGAGCAGGACCTCGAACAGCGAGTCCAGGTTCTCCTCGTCCGGCAGACCGCCGTCCTCGGGCTGGTTGAGGCTGGCCCGACCCGCCCGCGCGGAGGCGTAGACCACCGGCAGGTCCAGCACGGAGTCGTCCGCGCCGACCTCGGTGGCCAGGTCCAGCAGCAGGTCGTGGGCCTCCTCGACGACCTCGGCGATGCGCGCGTCGGGGCGGTCGACCTTGTTGACCACCAGGATCACCGGCAGACCGGCGGCCAGCGTCTTGCGCAGCACGAACCGGGTCTGCGGCAGCGGCCCCTCCGAGGCGTCGACCAGCAGCACCACGCCGTCGACCATGGACAGGCCGCGCTCGACCTCGCCGCCGAAGTCGGCGTGGCCGGGGGTGTCCACCACGTTGATGGTGACCACGCCGTCCGGCGTGTGCCTGCGCACCGCCGTGTTCTTGGCGAGGATGGTGATGCCCTTCTCGCGCTCCAGCTCGCCGGAGTCCATCACCCGGTCCACGGGCTCGGCCCGTTCGGAGAAGGCGCCTGACTGGCGGAGCATGGCGTCGACCAGGGTGGTCTTGCCGTGGTCAACGTGCGCGACGATCGCGACGTTGCGCAGGTCGTTGCGGACCAGCGTTTCCTTGATCGACGCGGTGGCCGTGGGCACGCGGAACTCCTAGAGCTGTCTTCGGGGGAGGCCGGGCGCCGGACGTGGGATCGCGCACAGCCTCTGTCGAGCTTACCGGTCCCGGCGCATTACCACACGGGCGCGTCGGGTGAGGTCAGCCTCACCTAGTCTGGGGACAGCCGGAGGAGCGGGGTGCCGACGTGGGCAAGTCGAAGGTCAAGCGGAAGTGCTGCCGTTCCACGCCGCGCTGCGGGAAGTGCCCGGTGGTGGCTTTGATCGAAGCCAAGGAGAAGGCCCGGCGGAAAGCGGCGAAGGCCGAGAAGAGGGCCGAGGAGAAGTCCGGGAAGAAGGCGGAGAAGGTGGAGAGGGCGGAGAAGAAGGCCGGGAAGGCTGGGAAGAAGGCCGCTTGACAGCGCCCGCCCGGTGTTTCCGGAACCGGGTGGTGGCGGTTGCGGGTGGCTCGCGGATCAGGTGAGCACGGATCAGGTGAGCACGGCCTCGTTGACCCTCGCCAGCTCCGGCGCCGTGCGAGAGGCCAGGAACTCCACCACCTCGTGCCGGGCCAGGTGCTTGACCGCGAACGGATCGGTCGCCAGCAGGGCGTCCAGCCTCCGACGCGGCATCGGCCGGGCGATGATCACGCAGCCGTCGCAGGGCACCTGGCGGCCGGAGGCGAGGAAGTGGCCCTCCTCGTAGTGCCGGTTCAGCCAGCGCACGTGATCGGGCAGGTAGCAGTCGACTTGGTCCAGGGGTTTGGTGTACCGCACCAGCACTATGTACATGCAAGAAATGTAGACCTGCCGGGCGCGGCGAAACCGCGCTAGCATCACGGTTATGCGCGTTCTTTACACGTTCTGGTGGTCCGCCTCCCGGCGGCCCTAGTTCTGCGCGCACACCACCGCAGGCCGCCCGCCAGGGGCGGCCTTCGTGCTTTCGGGGGCGGGTCCGGGCGGGCGCACCCGAAGGGAAGACGATGACCAGGCTGTCCGCGATCACCCCGTCCGGCCACGTCCAGCTGGGCAACTACCTCGGCGCCATCCGGCGGTGGGCCGCCGAGGGCACCGGCGACGACGTGTACTTCATCAGCGACCTGCACGCCATGACCAGCTCGCACAACCCGGCCCGGCTGCGCGCGCTGACCAGGGAGCAGCTCGCCGTGCTCATCGCCGCCGGGGTGCCGCCGCGCAGCGTGGGGGTGCAGTCCGACCTGGTGCGCGAGCTGGGCGCGCTGACCTGGGTGCTGGAGTGCACCTGCACCTACGGCGAAGCCGCCCGCATGATCCAGTTCCGGGAGAAGTCCGTCGGGCGGTCCTCGGTGCGGCTGAGCCTGCTCACCTACCCCGTGCTGATGGCCGCCGACATCCTGCTCCAGGGCGCGCACGAGGTGCCCGTCGGCGACGACCAGGCCCAGCACGTGGAGCTGGCCAGGGCGCTGGCCCGGCGGTTCAACGGCACCTACGGCGAGGTGTTCGCGGTGCCGCGCGCGGTCGTGCCGCCCACCGCGGCGCGGGTGCGCGACCTGGCCGACCCGACGCGGAAGATGGCCAAGAGCGCCCAGGACGCGGCCGGGACGGTGTTCGTGCTCGACCCTCCGGACCTGGTGCGGCGCAAGATCAAGCGCGCGGTCACCGACGACCTCGGCGTGGTGCGGTACGCCCCCGACGAGCAACCCGGCGTGGCGAACCTGCTGGAGATCCTGGCCGCGTGCGCAGGCAAGGAACCCGCCGAGCTGGCCCCGGCGTTCGACTCCTACGCCGAGTTGAAGGAGGCCACCGCCGAGGCGGTGGTCCAGGAGCTGGCGGGTGTGCGGGAGCGCACCACGGCGCTGCTGGACGACCCGGCCGAGCTGGACCGCGTCCGGGCGCACGGGGCCGAGCGGGCGCGTGAGCGATCCCGGCACCGCCTCGACGCCGCCCTCCGCCTCTCCGGCCTCGGCTGACCCCACCCCCGTGAGTCGAACGCTCAGGGCCCCTGAGTTCTACGTTCGGGTGGGTCAAGGGCGTGCGCTCGCCGCGCGGCAGGTCGCCAAGGATGGCGGGTCGCGCCGCTACGCGCTCCGCGCGCGCCGGTGCGTGGGCAAGTACTACCCGAGGGGCGTGTGAGGGCCGGTAACTACTACCCGAGGGGCGTGGAAGCGCGGCCCAAGGCGCGGAAGTGCGGGTCGGGGTGCGTGAACGCTCGGTTCGTGGTGTCTGGGCGCGCGACTCGCGGGAGTGACACGCCCGACATGCCCATGGTCGGGTGACACCGGGGGCTGGCGTGGGCGTCCTGAGCGTTGAACTCGGGGGTTCTGGGCGTTCGACTCGCGGGGACGCGGGGCGGGTCAGGGGGTGAGCAGGGTGCGCAGGGCGGGGAGCAGGACGCGGTCGGCGGGCAGCCAGTCGAGGGTGTCGACCTCGGCCGGGGGCACCCAGCGGACCGCGCGGTGCTCCTTGGCCTCCGGCTCGCCCCCGGCCAGCTCCGCGGCGTAGACCCGCAGCAGCAGGTCGGCGCGCAGCGGCACGTCCGGGCCGAGCTGCTCGCCTGGCGTGACGGCCACGCCCAGCTCTTCGGCGCACTCCCGGACCACCGCCGCGCGGTCGTCCTCCCCCGGCTCCACGCGCCCGCCGGGCAGCTCCCACCGGCCCGCCGCGTCGGCCGGGTAGTCGCGCTGCTGGGCCAGCAGCAGGCCGTCGCGGACCACCGCCGCCCCCACCACGACGCGGGCGGTCAGCAGCTGCGCCGACCGGCGGGCCACCGCGTCGGCCCTGGCCCGCAGCACCTTCAACGCCAACCCGCGCCCCACCACGACGTCGGCCAGCCCGCCCAGCGGGCCGCCGGGGCTGGTCCACGCGACCGAGTCGATCACCACGGTGCCGCCGCGGGTGGGCCGCAGGTCCGTGGCCAGCGCGAGCCGGGGCAGCGGGCCGTTGACCAGCTCGGCGGCGACGCCGGTGGTGTCCGCCCTGGTCACCACGAGCGTGACGGTCACCGGGCCCACCGAACCGGTCAGCTCCGCGCCCTCGTGCAACAGGGGGCCGCCCGCCAACCGGACGCCCAGGCCGCGCACCGAACCCGCCAGCAGGGCGGTGTCCAGCAGCGCGGCCGCCACGGTGCGCGGAGGGGCGTCTACCAGGGTGGTCGCTCGAAGATCGGGCACGGGCGGCAATCTAGCGGCGTGCCGCCCGGACGCCCGGTTCGCGGGTGGGGTCAGCGGTAGGAGGGCCAGCGGACCTCGAAGCGGGCGCCACCTTCGGGGGACTCGGTGACCCGGACGCTGCCCCTGCGCCCTCGGACCAGGTGGGCCACCAGCGCCAGCCCCAGGCCGAAGCCGCCGGTGGCCCGGCCCCGGTCCGACTCGACCCGGTAGAAGCGGTCGAACACCTTCTCCCGGTGCTCCTCCGGCACGCCCCGCCCGTCGTCGTCCACCACCAGCCGCACTTCGCGCGCCGCGGGCAGCACCGAGACCCGGATGAACGAGCGCGCGTGCCTGGCCGCGTTGCGCAGCAGGTTGTCCACCACCAGCTCGACCTCGGACTTGGTCGCGGACACCATGCACGCGCTCATCGGCGCGGCGACCTGCACGAGCAGGTCCGTGTCCCCCAGCCGGTCCACCGCCGCCTGCGCCTGCAGCGCCAGGTCCACCGGTTCGGCCCTGGGCAGCTCGCCGGTGTCCGCGCGCGCCAGCAGCAGCAGCGCGTCCACCAGCGCGGACAGCCGCTCGGACTCCTCCACCACCGATTCCAGCACCTCGATGGAGAAGTCCGGGTCGGGGTGGGCCACCGCCACCTCTGCCTGCGCGCGCACCGACGTGACCGGTGACCGCAGCTCGTGCGCGGCGTCCCCGGTGAACCGGCGCAACCGCTCGGTGGCCTCGTCGCGCCGGGACAGCAGGCCGTTCAACGCCACCGCCAGCGCTTGCAGCTCGTCCCGCGCCTCGGGCACCGGCAGCCGCTCGCCCCTGGGCAGCGCCCCGGCGGCCAGGCGCAGCCGCTCCACCGGGCGCAGCGACGAGCGCACCGACAACCACGTGGCGATCCCGACCAGGCAGGCCACCAGCACGGCGGCCAGCAGCAACCACCGGGTGCCCAGCCGGTTCGCGTGCTGGTAGCCGACCAGGGTGTCGCCTACGACGTGCAGCCTCGGCGTGCCGTCGGCGGTGAACACCACCCGCCCGACCCAGCGGTGCGCGCTGCCGCCGTCCAGCCGCAGCACCCGCTGCCCGGCCTTGAGCTCGCGCACCTCCCCCGGCGTCAGGTCCAGCCGAGGACCGCCGTCGAGCGGGTTGCCCGCGGTGTCGAGCACCCGCTCCGCGCCGACCCGCTCCAGCTCCGCGTCCACCGCCCGCACCTGCACCGCGCCGATCAGCCGCGGCGCCAGCAGGGTGAACGCCAGCAGGCACAGCAGGGCCACGCCGGTGGCCACCACCGTGATCCGGAACCGCAGGGTGCGCCGCAGCCACCACCGGCGCGGGTTCACCGACGCCTGCCCGCCGCCCCCAGCACGACGTCCAGGTCCGGGGTGGACGCCAGGTAGCCGTGACCGCGCACGGTGCGCACCACCTCGCCCGCGCCCACCGCGTCCAGCTTCCGGCGCAGGTAGCCGACGTAGACCTCGACGGCGTTGCGGGTGGCGGCCTGCTCGTCGCCCCACACCGCGCGCAGCAGCTCGTCCTTGGTGACCACCGAGCCCGCCCGGCCCGCCAGCACGTCCAGCACCGCGTACTCGCGCGGCGACAGCGGCACCGGCTCGCCCGCCCAGCTGACCTCGCGCACCGCCCGGTCCACCACCAGCTCACCCAGCTTGAGCCTGCGCCGGACCAGCTCCGCGGCGTTGCGCCGCAGCAGCGCCCGCACCTGCGCCACCAGCACCACGAACGAGAACGGCTTGACCAGGTAGCCGTCGGCGCCCAGGTCCAGCCCGTCGGCCTGGTCCACCTCGCCGTCCTTGGCCGAGACCATCAGCACCGGGGTGCGCACGCCCTCCGCGCGCATCCGCTGCAGCACCCGGTAGCCGGACAGGCCGGGCAGCATGATGTCCAGCAGGACCACGTCGAACGCGCCGGTCAGCGCCACCCGCAGCGCGCTGGGGCCGTCCGCCGCGGTGACCACCTCCATGCCCTCCGCCGACAGCCCGCGCTCCAGCGCGCGGCGCACCCCCACCTCGTCGTCGACAACCAGCACCCGTGGTCTCACCCGCACAGCATGACCGTTCGGGGGGACAATCGGCAGCGGTTCCTCAGCGCTCTCTCAGACTCTCAGCTCCATCTCAGGGGGCCGGGGGGAGGGTCTGCGTTGTCGACGGGCACGAGGCCGGTCGACGCTGTGGAGGAGGGAACATGAACCGGAGAAGGGTCACCGTGGGTGTCGCGGCGGCCGGCGTTGTCGCCGGTGCCGCGGGCCTCGGGGTGCTCGCGATGCCCGCCGGTGCGGGGCCCGCCCCCGACCTGCCCGCGGTCAGCGCGGAGTCGCTGGTCGAGTCGGTGGTCACCGCCAAGCCCGCCGCGTTCGGCGGCACCGTCGAGGTCGCCAACGACCTGGGCATCCCGGCGCTGCCGGGGATGCCGCAGCTGTCCGACGGCGACAGCAAGGTGCGGATGTGGACCGACGGCGAGGGCCGCTTCCGGATGCAGCTGCCCGCGGGCAGCGCCGAGCGCACCGTCGTCGACGACGGTGCGCAGGTGTGGTCGTGGAACTCGGAGGACCAGACCGTCACCAAGCTGCCGCACGACGCCGAGGACAGGCGGCGGGTGGACGAGGCGGGCAAGTCCAGCGACCCGGTCGCGCTGTCCCGCGAGGTGGTCTCGGCGCTGCAGGAGTTCAGCGAGATCACCGTGGACGGCACCGCGCGGGTCGCCAACCGGCCGGTGTACGAGCTGGTCCTGACGCCCAAGCCCGCCGAGCGCACGGTGCTGCGCGAGGTGCGCGTGGCGGTCGACGCGGAGCTGCGGATGCCGCTGCGGGTGGCCCTGCTGACCAACGGCACCGCCGCGCCCGCCGCGCAGATCGGGTTCTCCGAGCTGAACGTCGGGCCGCAGGACGCGGGCCTGTTCAGCTTCACCCCGCCCGCGGGCGCCGAGGTGAAGGAGGAGACCGCCGCCGAGCCGACCGAGCAGGACAAGGCCAAGGCCGAGGAGGCGCTGGGCCAGATCTCGCAGCAGGTCGTGGGCACCGGGTGGGACACCGTGCTGGTGGCCAAGGCCACGCCCGAGCTGCTGACCCAGTTCGAGCAGTCGGGTCAGCGACCGCAGACCGACCGCGGGCCGCGGCGCGCCGAGGGCGACGTCCCGCAGGGCGACATCCAGGAGCTGATCAAGCAGCTGGGCAAGCCGGTCAGCGGTGACTGGGGCTCCGGCACGCTGATCACCAGCCGGGTCGGCGGCGCGCTGATCGCCGACGACGGCCGGGTGGCCCTGGGCGCGGTGCCCGAGCAGGTGCTGGTCGAGGCGATCGGCCAGGTGAAGTGACCGCCTCGACCAGCGCGCGGGAGTCGGCGGCCACCGCCGCCGGCTCCACGCCCGTCCTCGCCGCCCGGACGCGGGGACTGCGCAAGGTGTACGGGAGAACGGTGGCGGTGGACCGGGTGGACCTGGACGTGCCCGAGGGCGCGGTCCTGGGGATGCTGGGCCCCAACGGGTCGGGCAAGACCACCACCATCCGGATGCTGCTCGGGCTGGTGCGGCCGACCGAGGGGGAGGTCGAGCTGCTGGGGGAGGCGCTGCCCGACGGCGCCGCCACGGCGCTCCCGCACGTCGGCGCGCTGGTCGAGGGTCCGGGTTTCCACCCGTTCCTGTCCGGTCGGGAGAACCTGCTGCGCGCGGCGGCGTTCGAGCCGCTGCTGGCGGGCGGGGCGATCAAGCGGGCCGTGGAGGACGCGCTGGAGCGGGTGGGCCTGGCCGGGGCCGCGCACCGGCGCTACCGCGGCTACTCGCTGGGCATGAAGCAGCGGCTGGGCCTGGCCGCGGCGCTGCTGGTGCCGCGCAAGCTGATCGTGCTGGACGAGCCGACCAACGGCCTGGACCCGGCGGGCACCCGCGAGGTGCGCAAGGTGATCGCCGACCTGCACGGGGCGGGCAGCACGGTGCTGGTGTCCTCGCACCTGCTCAGCGAGATCGAGGCGACCTGCACGCACGTGGCGGTGCTGCACCGCGGCACCGTGGTCGCGCAGGGCGAGCTGGCCGAGCTGCTGCGGGCCGACAACAGCGCGCTGCTGGTCAGCACGCCGCAGGTGGACGAGGCGCTCAACGCGCTGCGGGCGGGCCGGATCTCGGCGCGGCCCAACGACGACGGCGTGCGCGTGGAGCTGATCGGCACCGACGCCCCCGAGGTGCTGCGGACGCTGGTCGAGGCCGGTGTCCCGGTGCACGAGGCGCGACGGGCCCGCACCGGCCTGGAGGAGCTGTTCGCCAGGCTGACCGAGGCCGAGGACGCCGACCACCACCTGTCGGCCGTCGACACGATCGAGGAGGGGACGCGATGACCACCGCGACCACCACCGCAGTCCGCGCTCCCCTCGGCAGGCAGCTGCGCTCGGAGCTGCGCTGGATCATCCGCAGGCCGCGCACGTTCTTCGGCCTGCTGTCGCTGTGCCTGGTCCCGATCGTCGCCGGGGTCGGCATGTGGGTGGCGATGGACGGCGACGGCCCGCTGGGACCGGGGCTGGCGGCGATCATCGCGGGCAACGGCCTGGTGCTGCCGGTGTTCACGCTGTTCCTGTCGCTGCCGCTGCTGCTGCCCCTGATCGGGGCGATCTGGGCGGCGGACGGCATCGCGGGCGAGGCCCAGCACGGCACGCTGCGCGGACTGCTGCTGGCCCCGGTCGGGCGCGTCCGGCTGCTGGCGATCAAGGCGTTCGGCGTGGCCGCGATGACGCTGATCGCGACCGCCCTGATGGCGCTGGTCGGCGCGGTCACCGGCGCGATCCTGTTCGGCGGTCAGGGGATGCTGACCCTGTCGGGCACGACCCTGCCGTTCGTCGAAGCGGTGGGCCGCATCGCGCTGACCGTGCTGCTGGTGACCGTCCAGGTGTGGGGGGTGGCCGCGGTGGCGCTGGCGATCTCCACCACGACCGAGCACCCGCTGGTGGTCATGGCCACCACGCTGGGCGGGGTGATCCTGTTCAACGTGCTGGGCGTGTTCGAGGCGCTGGACTGGCTGCACCCGTACCTGATCACGTCGTCGTGGAACAGCCTGGCGGACGTGATGCGCGACCCGCTGCCCACCGACCAGCTGTGGCGCAGCACGGCGCTGGCGGGTTGCTACGTCCTGATCGGCCTGTCCCTGGCGGCGATGCGCATGGCCACCAAGGACAACTGACGTTGTTCCTGGAGACCGAGCGCCTGGTGCTGCGCGAGTTCGCGGAGTCCGACCTGGACGACGTGGTGGCCCTCCTCGGTGAACCGGCTGTCATGCGGTTCATCGAGGACGGCAGGCCGGTGGACCGGGACCGGGTGGTGCGGGAGGTGCTGCCCAAGCTGCTCGGCAGGCCCACCGGCTGGTGGGCCGCGCACGAGAAGGCGTCCGGCGCGTTCGTCGGCTGGTTCGAGCTGAGCCCGGCGGGCGACGGCGTCGCCGAGCTGGGCTACCGGCTGCGCCCGGACTGCTGGGGTCGCGGCTACGCCACCGAGGGCGCCCGCGCCCTGGTCCGCAAGGGCTTCCAGGAGCTGGGCGTGACACGGGTCGTGGCCACCACCATGACCGTCAACACCGGGTCGCGGCGCGTGCTGGAGAAGGTCGGCCTGAAGCACGTCCGCACGTTCCACGAGCAGTGGCCCGTGCCCATCGAGGGGTCCGAGCACGGCGACGTCGAGTACGCCCTGGACCGCCCCACGTGACCGATCACGCCCGCTCCCCGCGTCACCCGATCATGGGCGTGTTGGGCGTGTCGCCCCCGCGAGTCGAACGCTCAGACACCCTGAACTCAACATTCGCGCACCCGACCCGCACTTTCGCGCCCTGCGCCGCGCTTCCGCCGCACCTCGGGTAGTACTTGCCGACGCACCACGGACCCACCCACGTCGGGTAGTAGGTACCGGCCTTCCCGCCCTCGTCGGGTAGTACTTGCCGACGCACCAAGGCTGCGCGCGCGAAGCGGGGGGCCCGCGAGCGCCGTCCTTGGCGACCTGCCGCGCGGCGAGCGCACCCTTCGATGGATAACCCAACCCGAACGACGAACTCAGGGCACCTGAGCGTTCGACTCGCGCTACCTGAGCGTTCGACTCGCGGGGGTGGGGTCAGCCGATGATGGCTACGCCGTCGGGGTCCACGGCCAGCCGCACCCGCTCCCCCGGCTCCCAGCGGCCGCCCACCGGCCCCACCGCCTCGTACCGCTCCCCGTCCAGCTCGACCAGCAGCCGCACGTGGTCCCGTCGGTGCACGCGCTCCACCACCACCCCCGCCAGCGGCCCGTCGCCCGCCACCCGCAGCGCCGTGGCCCGCAACCCGACCCGCGCTCGCACCCCCACCAGCGCGTGGGCCGCCTCCGGTGGCAGCACCTTGCCGCACCCCAGGAACCGCGCCACTTCCACGTCCACCGGCTCCCGCCACACCTGCGACGGCGGCCCGACCTGCCGAATCCGACCGGTCCTCATCACCGCGACCCGGTCGGCCAGCGTGAACGCCTCGTCGTGGTCGTGCGTGACGACCAGGGCGGTCGTGCCGGTCTCCCGCAGCAGCCGCGCCAGGTCCAGCGCGAGCTGCTCCCGCAGGGCCCGGTCCAGCGCCGACAGCGGTTCGTCCAGCAGCAGCAGCCTCGGCTCGGGTGCCAGTGCCCGCGCCAGCGCCACCCGCTGCTGCTCGCCGCCGGACAGCTCGGTGACGCGCCGCCGCTCGTACCCGGCCAGCCCCACCAGCTCCAGCAGCCGCGTCACCCGCTTGGCGCGCTCCTCGCGCTCGACCCGCAGCATCCGCAGCCCGAACGCCACGTTGCCCGCCACGTCGCGGTGCGGGAACAGCTGCCCGTCCTGGAACACCAGGCCGAACCCGCGCCGGTGCACGGGGGTGCCCGCCAGGTCCGCGCCGTCCCACGACACCGCTCCGGCGCTGGGCCGCTCCAGGCCCGCGACCGCGCGCAGCAGGGTCGACTTGCCGCACCCGGACGGCCCGAGCAGCGCCACCACCTCGCCGTCGCCGATGGTCAGGTCCACATCGGACACCGCGGTCACGTCGCCGTAGCGCACGCCCAGCCCGGTCAACTCCAGCATCAGAACTCCCCGCCGCTGGGCACCCGCAGCCGCTCCACCAGCAGCACGGCCACCGCCGTCACCACCATCAGCAGCGCGCACGCCGCGTAGGCCATCTGGCTGTTCAACTCCCCCGGCCGCGACATCAGCCGGGCGATCACCACCGGCAGCGTGGGCGCGTCCGGTCGGGCCAGGAAGCTGGTCGCGCCGAACTCGCCCAGCGCCACCACGAACCCGAACCCGGCCGCGGCCAGCAGCGACCGCGCGGCCAGCGGGAAGTCCACCTCCCGCCACACCCGCCACGGGCTCGCGCCCAGCGCGGCGGCGGCCTGCCGCAGCCGGGTGTCCACCGCGCGCAGCACCGGCAGCACGATTCGCACCACCAGCGGCGTGACCACCAGGGCCTGGGCCAGCGGCACCAGCACCGGTGAGGTGCGCAGCGCGTCCACGGTGATCAGGTAGCCGAAGCCGACGGTGACCGCGGACACCCCCAGCGGCAGCATCAGCGCGGTGTCCAGCGCCTCGGCGAACCACGAGCCCGTCCGCCGCAGGCCCACCAGTACCACCGCCGACAGCACGCCCACCGCCAGCGCCAGCAGCGTGGCGTCGGTGGCCACGCGCACCGAGTTCACCGCCGCGTCCAGCCCGGACACCGCGAGCGTGCCGCGCTCCCCGGTGCCCGCGAGCGCGCGGTAGCCCGCCAGGCTCCAGCCGTCCACTGCGGACACCGAGCGGATCAGCAGTCCCACCACGGGGGTCAGCAGCGCCAGCACCACCGCCCACGCCGCCGCCACGACGGCCCACTCGCCGCCCGACGGCCTGCGCGGCGGCTCCACCCGCAACCGCAGCCCGGACTCGCGCCTGCGCCGCGCCACCGCGCCCAGCAGCAGCGCGGCGAGCACGGCGGCGAACTGGAGCAGCGACAGCGCCGCCGCGCCGGACAGGTCGAACAGCTCGACCGTGCGCAGGTAGATCTCCGTCTCCAGGGTCCGGTGCCGGGCCCCGCCGAGCACCAGCACGACGCCGAAGCTGGTGGCGCAGAACAGGAACACCACCGACGCGGCGGAGCCGACGGCGGGCGCCAGCGCGGGCAGCACCACCGACGTGAACGCCCGCAGCCGCGACGCGCCCAGCGCCCGCGCCGCGTCCTCGGCCCGCCGGTCCACCCGCGCCCACAGCCCGCCGACCGTGCGCGCCACCACGGCGACGTTGAAGAACGCGTTGGCCAGCACGATCGGCAGCACGCCGCCGTCGGGCCACAGCGCCCGGAACGCCAGCCCCACCACGACCGTCGGCAGCACGAACGGCACCATCACCGCCGCCCGCACCACCGCGGCACCGGGCACCCGGCAGCGGGCCAGCAGGAACGCCACCGGCATCCCGGCCAGCAGCGCCAGCGCGGTGGCCGCGGCGGCCTGGCCGAGGGTGAACGCGACCAGGTCCCAGGTGGCCGGGTCGGCCAGCGCGGGCAGCACGCCGCCCTCGTCCAGGCCGAGCCCGACGATCGCCAGCACCGGCCAGGCGAAGAACACGCCCAGGAACGCCAGCGGCACCAGCGCCGCGAGCGACCAGCCGACGCGCGCCCTCCCGGTCAGCCCCGCACCAGCGCGCGCGGTCAGCCCTGCACCAGCGCGCGCCACTGCTGCACCCACTGCTCGCGGCCCGCGTCCACCCGCTCGGCGGGCAGGGTCCGCGACGTGCCGGGCAGCGGCGCGGCCTTGGCCCACGCCTCGGGCAGCGCCACGCCCTCGCGCGAGGGGTAGACGTACATCTGCTCGGGCACGTCGGCCTGGAACCGCTCGGAGAGCAGGAAGTCCAGCACCTTCCGGGCGTCCTCGGGGTGCTTGGTGCCGTTGAGCACGCCCGCGTACTCGACCTGGCGGTAGCAGGTGTCCAGCAGCGCCTTGGTGCGCGGCACGCCGTCCTCGCCGATCTCGGCCGAGGGCGAGGAGGCGTAGGAGACCACGATCGGCCGCGGCCCCTTGCCGCTGGAGCCGGAGAAGTCCTGGCCGTAGGCCTCCTCCCAGCCGCTGACCACCTTGACGCCGTTGGCCTTGAGCCCGCGCCAGTAGTCCTGCCAGCCGGACTCGCCGAACTCGGCGACGGTGCCCAGCAGGAACGCCAGTCCGGGCGAGGAGGTGGCCGGGTCCTCGACCACCAGCATGTCCTTGTACTTGGGGTCGAGCAGGTCCGCGTAGGTGCGCGGCTCGCCCACCGCCGCCAGCGCGGCCACGTCGATGTTCAGGCACACGTCGCCGACGTCGACCGCGTGCAGCAGGTTCGCGCTGTCGATCCGGTAGCGCTGCGCGCCCTTGTCCGCTTCGGGGCTGGCGTAGTCGGCGAACACGCCGCCCTCGACCGCGCGCGAGGCGAACGTGGAGTCCACGCCGAAGGCCACGTCGCCGATCGGGTTGCCCTTGGTGAGCACCAGCTTGTTGGTCAGCTCACCGGCGTCACCGCCGGCCAGCGTCTTGATGGTGATGCCGGTCTCGTTCTTGAACGCCTCCAGCGTCTCCGGCTTGGCGGCGAAGGAGTCGTGGGTCACCAGCGTCACCACGCGCTCCCCGGCGGCGGGCTCGGGGCCGCCGCCGGTCACCGAGCAGGCGGTGAGCAGCGCCAGCGAGCAGGCAGCGGTCAGCAGTGGTCGGAGCATCATCTCTCCCTACACCGGCATTACCCGGATCAGGTGCGGACGGTCGAGGGCTGGCGTGCCCTCCTCTCAGCCCGGCGCGACACCGGACTCCCGTGGTGATCGGGCATTTTACGGCATCCGGTGGCACGATCAGGCCCATGGCCGAGCTGCTGACCGACGACCAGCTCAACGCGGAGCTGGCGAAACTGCCGGAGTGGAGCGCCCAGGACGCCGCGCTGGTGCGCACCGTGGAGCTGGCGAGCTTCACCCGGGCGATCCAGGTGGTGAACCGGGTGGCCGAGATCGCCGAGAACGACGACCACCACCCGGACATCGACATCCGCTGGCGGACGCTGACGTTCCGGTGCAGCACCCACTACCTGGGCGGCATCACCGCGCTGGACGTCTCCTTGGCGGAGGAGATCGACGGCGTGCTCGACGCGCTGTCCTGACGCCCGCCCTGACGCCCTCTCAGCGCCACCGCGATGGCGACCAGCGTCAGCACGCCCGCGGCGGGGTAGACCCAGCCCAGCGCCGAGTAGTACCAGGGCCTGGGGATGGTCCAGATCGACGGCTGCACCCTGAGCAGGAACGAGATCAGGAAGCTGCCGATCGCCACCACCCAGACCCACGCGGCCACCGCGCACAGCCGGTGGCCGCCCCGGTACACCAGCCACATCAGCGCGGGCACCACCCACACCCAGTGGTGGCTCCAGGAGATCGGCGACACCAGCAGTCCCAGGAACTGCACGGCCACCACACCGGCGAGGGTGTCGCGCGCCCGCACGGCCGCGCGCAGCGCCCACAGCGCCAGCGCCGCCGCGACGGCCACGCCGAGCAGGAACAGCGGCCCGCTGCCCACGTCGTGGCCGACCGTGCGCGACAGCGCGCCGCGCAGCGACTGGTTGATCGCCGAGCCGACCGGCCCCACCCGTTCCGCGTCGCCCAGCAGTTGGAACCAGAACTGGTGCGACTGCCCGGCCGACACCAGGTAGCCCAGGCCGACGGTGACGCCGAACGCGACGAACGACCACACCGCCGCCGCCCACCGGCGGGTGGCCAGGAAGTACAGCCCCGAGATCGCCGGGGTCAGCTTCACCCCCGCCGCGACGCCGACGCCCGCGCCCGCCACCCACGACCGGGCGCTGACCACCGTGCCGATCAGCAGCGCGGCCAGCACGAGGTTGACCTGCCCGTAGTTCAGCGTGGTGCGCACCGGCTCGACCCAGACCAGCAGCCCGGTCCACAGCAGCACCCGGCGCGGCTCGGCCGAGCCGACCAGCCGCAGCGCGGCGCGGACCAGGAACCACAGGCAGGCCAGGCACAGCAGCTGCCAGAACCAGCGCGCCACGCCCCACGGCACCCAGGACAGCGGCACGAACACCAGCGCGGAGAACGGCGGGTAGGTGAACGGCAGCGCGAACTGGTCGGAGAACTCCTTGAGCCGCCACTGGTACAGCTGACCGGTGAACAGCTCGGGCGAGGCGTTGCGGTAGACCATCAGGTCGATCATGGTCATCTTCGCCTGGAGCGCGACCATCGCCAGGTGACCCAGCAGCGAGAGCCCGAAGATCCACGGCGCGAAGGCCAGCGCGCGGGCTTCCAGGGCACGCAGGTTCACAGCACTGCCTCCACGATGGTGTGAATTACGCGACTACCGGGGCACGAATCCGGGTACTCGTACGTCAAGAGGAGTGGGAGATCAACCGCAGCAAGGGGATATGCATGACCGCCGACATCGTCGTGTTCACCGTCGCCGCCTTCGGGATGCTGGCGACCGCCGGGGGCGTCTTCGCGCTCGCCCGGCACAGCCGCAACGAGGTCCGCTGACGCCGGGTGGGGCCTCCTCGACCGAGGAGGCCCCACGTCCCGGTGTACCGCCCCCAGGCGGCGACATGTCGACATCGCGACAGCACAGTAGCTTGACCTGATGCCACCTCCGCGCCCGGAAGGCCGGTTCGCGGACGATTCCGACCACTTCTCCGGAACACCGCGCCACGTCGAAGTGATCGACGGTGCCCCTTTCTCCCTGCGGCCCCAGCGGTCGTGGCACGGCCGGTTCATCACCGGACTCACGGTCGCGCTCATGGACCAGGCCCCGGACGGTTTCGAGGTGGAGCGCGAGATGACGATCCGACTCGACGCCCGCAACCGCCCGGAACCGGACCTGCTGGTGTCCACCGCGCGATACGACCCGAACCGAACGTGGTTCGAGCCCGCGGACGTCGCGCTGGTCGTCGAGGTGGTCTCACCGGAATCCGCCCACCGCGACTTCAACGTCAAGCTGCGCAAGTACGCCGAGGCAGGCATCCGGCACTACTGGTGCGTTGAGGACGAGGACACCACGCCCGTCGTGCACGTCTACGAGCTGGACACGCCCACGAAGGCATACGCGCCGGCGGGGATCTTCCGGCACTCGCTCCAGCGTTCAGTGCCGTTCGACATCAACCTGGACCTGGGCGCACTCGCCACCGGCCGCCGGTAGGGAGGTGGGCGCCACGCGCCCACCCCGCCTGCAAGTACTACCCGACACGACCGCGAGGGCGCACAACTACTACCCGGCAACCCGGACGCGCGGTTCGCCCTACCCGGATGCGCGACTCGCGGGTCAGACGTTGAAGCGGAACTCGACCACGTCGCCGTCGGCCATGACGTAGTCCTTGCCCTCCATGCGGACCTTGCCCGCCGCCTTCGCCGCCGCCATGGAGCCCGCCTCGACCAGGTCGTCGAACGAGACCACCTCGGCCTTGATGAACCCGCGCTCGAAGTCGGTGTGGATCACGCCCGCCGCCTGCGGCGCGGTGGCGCCCTGCGGGATGGTCCAGGCCCGCGCCTCCTTGGGCCCGGCGGTCAGGTAGGTCTGCAGGCCGAGCGTGTGGAACCCCGCGCGGGCCAGCGCGTGCAGCCCCGGCTCCGGCTGGCCGATGGACTCCAGCAGCTCGCGCGCCGACTCCTCGTCCAGCTCCAGCAGCTCGGACTCGACCTTGGCGTCGAGGAACACCGCGTCGGCCGGGGCGACCATCTCGCGCAGCTCCTTGCGCTTGGCCTCGTCGGTGAGCACGGCCTCGTCGGCGTTGAAGACGTAGAGGAACGGCTTGGTGGTGAGCAGGCTCAGCTCGCGCAGCAGCGAGGTGTCCACTTCGGACTGCGCGGCGAACAGGGTGCGCCCGCCGTCGAGGATCGCCTTGGCCCGCTGCGCCGCCTCCAGGGCGGGCCGCCGGTCCTTCTGGGTGCGGGCTTCCTTCTCCAGCCTCGGGACGGCCTTCTCCAGCGTCTGCAGGTCGGCCAGGATCAGCTCGGTGTTGATCGTCTCGATGTCGCTGGCCGGGTCGACGCGGCCGTCGACGTGCACCACGTCCTCGTCGTCGAAGACCCGGATGACCTGGCAGATGGCGTTGGCCTCGCGGATGTTGGCGAGGAACTTGTTGCCCAGGCCCGCGCCCTCGGACGCGCCCTTGACGATGCCCGCGATGTCGACGAAGGACACCACGGCGGGCACCTCGCGCTCGGAGCCGAAGATCTCGGCCAGCTTGCCGAGTCGCGCGTCCGGCAACGGCACCACGCCGACGTTGGGCTCGATGGTCGCGAACGGGTAGTTCGCCGCGAGCACGTCGTTGCGCGTGAGGGCGTTGAACAGGGTGGACTTGCCGACGTTGGGCAGGCCGACGATACCGAGGGTCAGGCTCACGGACCAGCAGTCTACGCGCTGCGCCCCCGTGTCCGATTTCCGCGAGACCTCGGACGTCCCCGCTGGCAGAGTGGTGTGCGTGCTGCTCGACACCGAACGCGCCTACCGGGCGGTCGCGGCCCGCGACGCCCGGTTCGACGGGTGCTTCATCCTCGCCGTCCGCACCACCCGGATCTACTGCCGCCCGTCCTGCCCCGCGGTGACGCCCAAGCGGCACAACGCCGAGTTCTACCCGACGGCCGCCGCCGCGCAGGCCGCGGGCTACCGGGCGTGCCGCCGCTGCTTGCCCGACGCGGTGCCCGGCTCGCCGGAGTGGAACCTGCGGGCCGACCTGGCCGCGCGGGCCGTGCGGCTGATCTCCGACGGCGTGGTGGAGCGCGAGGGGGTGCCGGGTCTGGCCCGGCGGCTGGGCTACTCGGAGCGGCACCTGTCGCGGGTGCTCACCGCCGAGGTCGGCGCGGGACCGCTGGCGCTGGCCAGGGCGCACCGGGCGCACTCGGCGCGGCTGCTGATCGAGACCACCGACCTGCCGTTCGCCGACGTGGCCTTCGCCGCCGGGTTCGCCAGCGTGCGGCAGTTCAACGACACCATCCGCGCGGTGTTCGCCTGCACGCCCTCGCGGATGCGCGCGGCCCGGTCGGCGGTGGGCACGACCGGCCGGATCACGCTGCGGCTGCCCTACCGGCCGCCGTTCGACGCCGAGGGGCTGCTGGCGTTCTTCCGCGCCGAGGCCATCCCCGGTGTGGAGGACGTCTCCGACGGCACCTACGCCCGCTCGCTGCGGCTGCCGCACGGCCCGGCCACGGTGCGCCTGACCCCCGCCGACGGGCACGTGTCGTGCTCGCTGCGGCTGGCCGACCTGCGCGACCTGGGCACGGCGGTGAGCCGGGTGCGGCGGCTGCTCGACCTGGACGCCGACCCGCAGGCGGTGGACGCCTTCCTGGGCCGCGACCCGGTGCTGCGCCCGCTGGTGCTGGCCCGGCCCGGCGTGCGGGTGCCGGGCAGCGTGGACGGCGCGGAGACGCTGCTGCGCGCACTGGGCCACGTCTCCCCCGGTGAGCCGCTGGAGGTCCCGGACGGGCCGATCACCCACCTGTACCCCGCGCCGTCGGCGATCGACTCGCCGGTGGCCCGCGCGCTGGCCGAGGGCAGGCTGGTGGTCGACGTCGGCCGCGACGCCGACGACCTGCGCGCCGAGCTGTCGGCGTTCCCCGGCGTCGGGCCGGAGGTCGCCGACCACGTCGTGATGCGCGTGCTGGGCGCACCCGACGTACCGCTCACCCCCGACCACTGGCGGCCGTGGCGCTCCTACGCCGCCATGCACCTGAGGAGGACCGCGTGACCGCGTTCACGTCGACCGTCGAGACCCCGATCGGCCCGTTCACCGCGGTGGTGGCCGCCGACGGCGCGGTGCTGGCCAGCGGCTGGACCGCCGAGCTGGACGACCTGCTGCCGCAGGTCTCGCCGTCGCTGCGGCCCGACGCCGTCGCCCCGCGCCGCGACCTGGGCGCGGTGACCAGGGCGGTGCGCGCCTACCACGCGGGCGACCTGGCCGCGATCGACGACGTGCCGGTGCGGCAGCGGTCCGGGGCGTTCCTGGAGCGGGCGTGGGAGGTGCTGCGCTCGGTGCCCCCGGGCAAGCCGGTCAGCTACACCGAGTACGCCCTGCTGGCGGGCCGCCCGGCGGCGGTGCGGGCGGCGGCGACGGCGTGCGCGCGCAACGCCGCGACGCTGTTCGTGCCGTGCCACCGGGTGGTGCGCACGGGGGGCGCGGTCGGCGGGTTCCGCTGGGGCCCGGACGTGAAGCGGTGGCTGCTCGACCACGAGCAGCGCTGAACCCGGTGGCGCGTCGCCGGTCCGAGCGGTTACCTGGACCGGTGACGGGGGTGCTGATCGGGGTCGAGAACGTCGCCACGCCGGAGTGGGCCAAGCGCAGCCGCAAGGCGGTGCGGGTCAGCCTGGGCACGGCGGTGCGCAGCCTGCCCAGGGCGATCCGGCTGGTGGGCGCGCTGGCCTGGCGCACGTCGCCGAAGCTGACCGCGCTGGCGGTCGCGGTGCACGTGCTGTCGGGCTGCGTCACCGCGTTCGGGCTGCTGGCCACCGCGGACGTGTTCGCCGCGCTGCTGCGCGAGGGGCCGACGCCGCAGCGGCTGGCGCAGTCGCTGCCCGCGCTGGCCGTGGTGGTCGGGTCCTACGCGCTGCGCGCGGCGCTGGACGCGGCGGTGGCGGCGGTGGAGAGCTCGTTGCAGCCGCGCGTCACGCGCGCGGCCAACGACGAGGTGACCGCCGCGCTGGTGCGGGTGGAGCTGCTGGCGTTCGAGGACGCGGACTTCCGGGAGCTGGCCAGGCAGGGCGGCAGGCAGGGGGTGCGCAGCCTGGAGACCAGCCTGCGCCAGCTGACCGCGCTGCTGTCGTCCACGATCACGCTGCTGGCCGCGGTGGTGACGGTGGCGCTGCTCAACCCGTGGCTGGCGCCCGCGCTGCTGCTGGCCGCGACGGCCAACGCGTGGGCGGCCGGGCGGATGTCGCGGCTGCGCTACGAGCACTTCCTGGACTCGGTCACCCGCACCATGCGGCAGCGCGTGGTGGAGGAGGTGGCCACCTTCCGCGAGTTCTCGCTGGAGCGGCACGCGCTGACGCTGCAGGAGCGGCTGCTGGCCGAGCACCGCCGGATCGCGGAGAGCCTGATGGCCGACCAGATCCGGATGGCCCACCGCACCAACGGCGTCCGGCTGCTGGGGCGGGCGCTGGCCGGGGTGGGCACCGGCGCGGCGTACGCGGTGCTGGGGCTGCTGCTGTACGCGGGGGCGCTGGACCTGGCGCTGGCGGGCACCGCGGTGCTGGCGATGCGGACCGGGTTCTCCGCGCTGTCGGCCACCACCGGCTCGGTGAACTCGCTGTACGAGGACTCGTTCTACATCGACTTCTACCTCAAGCTGATCGACGAGGGCGCCGCGCGGCGGCAGCGGTCCACCGGGGTCCAGGCCCCGCACGACCCCGAGCGGATCACCCTGACGGGGGTGTCGTTCACCTATCCGGGCAAGGAGGAGCCCGCGCTGCGGGACGTGGACCTGACCGTCGAGCGCGGCGAGGTGATCGCGCTGGTGGGTGAGAACGGGTCGGGCAAGACGACCCTGGGCAAGGTGCTCACCGGCCTGTTCCCGGCGACCTCGGGCACGGTGCGGTGGGACGGCGTCGACCTGGCCGAGGCCGACCTGCGCTCGGTGCACTCGTCGGTGGCGGTGATCGCGCAGGAGCCCGCGCGGTGGCCGATGACCGCCCGGACCAACGTGACCGTGGGGCGGCTGGACCGGGAGGACCCGGACGGGGCGGCGTGGCGGGAGGCGGTGACCGGGTCGGGCGCGGACGAGGTGATCGCGTCGCTGCCCGCCGGGCCGGACACCGTGCTGTCGCGGCAGTTCAACGACGGGCAGGACCTGTCGGGGGGCCAGTGGCAGCGGATGGGCATCGCCAGGGGCACCTACCGGGACGCGGCGGTGCTGGTGGCCGACGAGCCGACCGCGGCGCTGGACGCCAAGGCCGAGGCGCGGGTGTTCGAGGGCCTGCGCCGGGCGACCGCCCGGCGCACCACGGTCCTGGTGACCCACCGCCTGGCCAACATCCGCAACGCCGACCGGATCGTGGTGCTGGACCGGGGCCGGATCGTCGAGCAGGGCACCCACGAGGAGCTGATGGCCGCCCGCGGCCACTACCACGAGCTGTTCGAGCTCCAGGCCTCCGCCTACCGCGGCGACCTGCTCCCCCCATCCGCGTCGGCAAGTACTACCCGACCCACCGAAACCGGCCGTTGACTACTACCCGGCCCGTGCTCCTCACAGGCGCGGGTAGTAGTTACGCGCTCGGCGAGGGGGCACGGGTAGTACTTGCCGACGCGGGGTCAGCCGGTCACGAGTTGCAGCGTCGAGCCGGTGCGGGCCTTGCGGACCCTCAGCCGGGTCGGGATGCGCTGCCGCAGCTCCTCCACGTGCGAGACCAGCCCGACCACCCGACCGCCCTCGCGCAGCTCGTCCAGCGTGGTCATGACCAGGTCGAGGGTGTCCGCGTCCAGCGTGCCGAAGCCCTCGTCGATGAACAGCGTGTCCAGCACCGCCCCGGCGCCCACCACGTCCGCCAGGCCCAGCGCCAGCGCCAGCGAGGCCAGGAACGACTCCCCGCCGGACAGCGTCTTCGCGGGCCGCCGCTGGCCGGAGTAGTCGTCGAGCACGTCCAGCCCGAGCCCGCCGCGCGTCCCGCGCGGCCCGGCCTCGGTCGAGTGCACGAACCGGTAGCGGCCCTGGCTCATCCGCTCCAGCCGCGTGCTGGCCGCCACCGCGACCTCCTCCAGCCGCGCGGCCAGCACGTAGGTGCGCAGGGTCATGCTGCGGGTGTTCTGCCCCATGCCGTTGATCACGTCGGTCAGCGCGTGCAGCTCGGCGTACTCGGCCTCGACCGGCTCCAGCTCCGCCCACGCCGCGCGCAGCTTCCCGGCCAGCGCGCCGGTCCGCGCGGCCCGCTCGCGGGCCGCCGCCAGCTCGGCCGAAGCGCGCCTGGCCGCCTGGTCGGCCTCCCGGAACCGCTGCTCGGCCCCCTCGACGTCGACCTCCTCGGCCGGGTCGACCTCGGCCAGCTCCGGTTCGGCGAGCACCGCCTCGGCGGCGGCCCGGACGTCGTCGACCCGCCGCACCCGCTGCTCCAGCTCGGCCACGGCGGCCTCCTCGCGGGCCGCCGCCACCGCTTCGGCGACGTCGGCGAACCCGGCCTCGGCGGCCAGCCGCGACGTCTCGACGCGCTGCTCGGCCAGCCGCTCCGCGCAGTCGGCGACCGCGTCCCGGCGCTGGGCCAGCGCGGCCAGCGCGTCGGCCAGGTCGAGCAGGTGCGCCCGCCGCGCCACCACGTCCGCGAACTCCCCGCGCGCCGCCGCCAGCCGCTCGGCCCGCTCGCGCACCACCTCGGCCAGCTCGGCGCGCCGCGCGGCCAGGTCCGCGACCTGCTGGTCCAGCTCGGCGCGCCGCGCGGCCACCCGATCCGCGACGCCCTCCGCCTCGGCCAGCGCCGACTCCCGCGCCGTCCGCTCCCGCGCCACCGCCGCGACCCGCCGGTGCTCGGCCGCCAGCTCCTCGGCGGGCCGCTCGCCCGCGGTCTCGCGCAGCGCGGACACCCGCAGCTCCGCCTGCACGGCGGCCTGCTCGGCGGCCCGCCGCCGGTCCGCCGCGCGCTGCTCCGCCCCGGCCGCGCGCTCCTCGTCCTCGGCGGTCACCGAGCCGTGCACCGCCCGCGCGGGCGCGGGGTGCTCGGCCGACCCGCACACCGGGCACGCCTGGCCGTGCCGCAGCGCCAGCGCCAGCTCCCCGGCCATGCCCTCCAGCCGCTGCTCGCGCACGCGCTGAAGGGTGTCCTTGGCCTGCTGCTGCGCGTCGACGGCCGCGCGCCGCGCCTCCTCGGCCGCCCGCAGCGCGGCGACCGCCTTCGGCAGCTCGGCGGCGGCGTCCGCCCTGGTCCGCACCTCGTCCAGCCGCGCGGCGGCCACCTTGGCGTCCTCGACCGCGCGCCGGGCCCGCTCCAGCCGCTCTGGCAGCCCCTCCTGCTCCGCGACCAGCTCGGCCAGCCGCGCGGACGCCCGCTCGTGCTCCTGCTCCCAGCGCGCCGCCCTGGCCAGGTCGTCGCGCTGCCGCTCGGCCTCGGCGGCCAACTGGGTCAGCCCGCCCGCCTCCTCGCGGAACGCCTCGCTGTCGGCGCGCAGCCGCGTGCCGGTGTAGCCGAACGACGCGACCTCGCGCGCGGCCTGCTCCTCAGCGGCCACCGCGGACCGCAGCGCCTGCTCCAGCCGCCGCACGGCGGTGTGCGCGGGCACCACGACCGACGCCCGCCGCGCCGCGTCCCGCTCGGCCAGCCACTCCCGCCGCCGAGGCTCGGCCTCCGCGCAGCGCTGCAGGTTGCGCCGCGCCTCGCGCACCCGCCGCACCCGCTCGTGCCGGACCTTGGCCAGCTGCCACCGCTGCTCCACCGCCCGGCACGCCGCCGCCGACGCCTCGGCGCGCGCCGCCGCGTCCCGCTCGGCCTCGTCGAGCCGCTTGACCAGGGAGCTGAGCCACTCCTCGTCGCCGCCGCCCTCCGGCGGCTCCTCGTGCACCACGCCCGCGATCTGGTTGACCAGCGCGCGGTTGGCCTCCCGCAGCTCCCGCAGCTCCCGGCCGCGCACCGTGCGGCGGTCCCGGAACCACTTCTCCACGGCCAGGAACCGCTCGGTGCCGAACAGCTTCTCCAGCAGCTTCTCCCGCTCGGCCGTCTCGGCCCGCAGGAACTTCGCGAACTCGCCCTGCGGCAGCAGCACGACCTGGAAGAACTGCTCGGCGGTCATCCCCAGCAGGGCCTCGACCTCGCGCGCCACCTCGTCGATGCGGGTGTGCCCGTCGCCCTGCCAGCCGCTGACCCAGGTCAACGACACCTTCGCCTGCTGCCGGGTGGAGCCGCCGCCGCGCTTCTTGGGCCGCTCGTACTCGGGGCTGCGCACCATCCGGAACCGGCGCTCGCGCACGGTCAGCTCCAGCGACACCTCGGTGACCGCCTCCGGGTCGGCGTAGTCGCAGCGCAGCCGCTTGACCTCGCCGCGCGCGCCGGGGACCTTGCCGAACAGCGCGAACGCCACCGCGTCCAGCAGCGTGGTCTTGCCCGCGCCCGTGTCGCCGTGCAGCAGGAACAGCCCGTCCGAGCCGAGCAGGTCGAAGTCCACGACCTCCCGCCCCGCGTACGGGCCGAACGCGCACAGCTCCAGCCGGTGCAGCCTCACCCGACCCCCTCCCGCGCGGCGGCCTCGAAAGCCTCCCGCAGCAGCGCCAGCTCCCGCTCCGCCGGGCCGTCGCCGCGCACGTCCTCGATGAAGCAGCAGGCGATCTCCTCGTCGCCGCGGTCGCGCACCCGCTCGGCGAACCGCAGCTCGCCGGGACGCCCGCCCTCCGGCCGCCACTCCACGTGCACCGCGTGCGGGAACCTGCCCTGCAGGCGGCGCAGCGCGTCCAGCGGGCGCACCGGGTCGGTCAGCACCACGGACAGGAAGTGGTCGGCCACCGCGTCGTGCTCCGGGTCGAGCAGCAGGTCGTCGAGCGCGCCGGTGAGCGTGGCCAGCGCCCTGGGCACCGGCAGCTCGCGCCGCTCCACGCCCGCCAGCCCGCCCGCGTCCAGCTCCACCAGCCACACCGACTTGGTGTGCCGGGCCTCGGAGAACGAGTACGCCAGCGGGCTGCCCGAGTACCGCAGGTGCTCGGCGATCCGCTGGGCGCCGTGCAGGTGGCCCAGCGCCACGTAGTCCACGCCGTCGAACACCGCGCCCGGCACGTCCTGGACCCCGCCCACGGCGATCGTCCGCTCCGACTCGCACGGCTGGCCGCCGGTGACGAACGCGTGCGCCAGCACCACCGACCGCGCGCCCGGCCGCCCGGCCAGGTCGGCGCGGACCCGGCGCATCGCCTCGGTCAGCACCCCGCCGTGCCCCCTGGCCTGCGGGACCTCCAGCCGGTGCCGCGCGGTCTCCGGCTCCAGGAACGGGATGCCGTACACCGCCACCGGTCCGTGGTCGTCGGCGAACAGCACCGGCTCGGCCAGCGACCCGATCCGGGTGCGCAGGTGCAGCCCGCCCGCCTCGGCGAACCCGGAGAACATGCCGATCCGGGCCGCCGAGTCGTGGTTGCCCGGCGTGACCACCACCCGCGCCCCGGCCGCGCGGAGGCGTTCCAGCACCCGCGAGCACACCGCCACCGCTTCGGCGTTGGGCACCGCGCGGTCGAACAGGTCGCCGGAGACGACCACCGCGTCCACCCGCTCGTCGGACACCAGGTCGGCCAGCCCGCCCAGCACCTCCTCCTGCTCCCGCAGCAGGTCGCGGCCGTGGAACACGCGCCCCACGTGCCAGTCGGAGGTGTGCAGCAAACGCATGGCGGTCACGCTAGGGGGGAGCACCCGCCGGGCCGCGCACCGGCCCCGGCGTGTCGTTCGATCGCGCGTTCCCGGCATGATCGGGGCGTGACAGCGGTCCTCAGCACGGCGGCGGTGGTCGTGGCCCTCCTGCTCGCGGGGGCGCTGGTCTTCCTGTGGCGGCTCTACCAGGACGCCGTGCGGCGCACCGACGTCGCGCTCCTGGCCGTCCAGCAGGAACGGGCGCGCGCCGACGCGCAGCAGGTGGCGTTGCAGCGCTACGAGGTGGCGTTCTCGTCGGTCAGCGGCCGGGGCGAGCTGGGTGAGCGGGTGCTGGTGGAGACGGCGCGCGCGCTCGGGCTGCGCGAGGGCCTGCACTTCGAGCTCCAGGTCGACGTGGCGGGCGGCGGCTCCGTGCGGCCGGACATGGTGCTCACCGTCGGTGGCGGCAGGCGGGTGCCGGTGGACGCGAAGATGAGCCTGGCGCTGTGGGCCGAGGCGGTGGAGACCGACGACCCGCGGGAGCGCGCCGAGGCGCTGCGGGTGCACGTGCGGCACATCCGGGCGCGGGCCGCGGAGCTGGCGGGCAAGGGCTACCAGCGCTGGGCGGACGCCATCTACGGCACGATCATGTTCGTGCCCAACGACGGGGCGGTGGTGGCGGCCATGGACACCGACCCCGAGCTGCTGCGCTGGCTGCTGGACCGCCGGGTGTTCCTGTGCGGCCCGACCGGGTTCGCGGTGCTCGCCTCGGCGGCCATGTTCGCGGCGACCGACCGCGCGCTGGCCGACGACGTGGAGCAGGTCCGCGCCCAGGCCGGGCGCGCGCACCGGGCGGCGGACTCGGCGGTCGAGGCGGTCAACCTGTCCAGCACCCACCTGCAGCGCTTCCTGTCGGCGCGGCGGCGCGAGCTGGAGGCGCTGGAGGGCTTCCGGGCCGCGGTGGAGCCGCTCAGCGCCGCGTCGGGCACGCCGACGCCGGTGCCGCTGGTGCGGCGCGCGGACGAGCAGGCCGAACTCGGTGCACCCTTGGACGCCCGCGAGGCGTAACAACAGTCGGCTACCGTGTGCCGACCAGGTCTCACCCGAACGAGGAGTGTTCGTGACCGCTGCAACGCGCGACCGGCGCGGCGAGCCGGAGGACGACGAGGACTTCGAACCCGTCCGCTGGAACGACCGCGCCATGTTCGGCACGTTCCGCGGCCTGCCCTGGTGGGCGGCGGTGCTCGGCGCGTTCGCGCTGGCCACCATCGGCACGTTCATCGACGTGAGCTCCAGCAGGACGGTCGGCTGGATCTTCGGGATCACCTTCTTCGCGGGCGCGGTGGGCGCGGTGGTGCTCGTCGAGCGCCGGTCCATGTTCGGCCCGGTGGTGCAGCCGCCGCTGGTGCTGGCGATCGTGGTGCCGCTGGTCGTGCTGGTCACCCAGGGGTTCCCGTCGGGCGGGCTGACCTCGGTGGGGCTGACGCTGGGCAAGCCGCTGATCGACGGCTTCCCGGCGATGGCGCTGACCACGGCGTGCACGGTGCTGATCGGGATCTACCGGGTGTTCACCCAGAAGGACCCGAACCGGCGGGCCGAGGACGAGGACCCGGCCGAGGAGCCCCCGGCGGTGGTGCGGGAGGTCGTCGAGGAGGAGCGCCCCCGGCGTCCGCGCGACCCCGACGCCCCGCCGCGCCGCAAGCCCGCCGCCGACGCGGACCGGCCCCGCAAGCCGCGCTCCGGCGCCGACCGGCCGGGGTCGTCCGGCCGACGCCCGGAGCGCCCGCGCCGCCCGCGCCCCCGCGACGACGACTGACCCGAACGCTCGGTTCGCGCGTGGTAAGGCGACACGTGTTGCGTTAGGGGGGTGGGGTGCACGTCGGGGAGTTGGCCGTGGACGTGGGCCTGGTGCGGCGGCTGCTCGCCGGGCAGTTCCCCCGGTGGGCGGACCTCGACCTGACGCCCGTGGCCTCGACCGGCACGGTCAACGCGCTGTTCCGGCTCGGCGACGAGCTGGTGGTGCGGCTGCCGCGCGTCCCATGGGGCGTCTCGGACGTGGCCAAGGAGCACCGCTGGCTGCCCCGCCTGGCCCCGCTGCTGCCCGTCCCGGTCCCCGAGGTGCTCGGCCGGGGCGAGCCCGCCGACCACTACCCCTGGCCGTGGTCGGTCTGCCGCTGGCTGGACGGCCAGCCCCCGCGGACCGGTGGCGAAGCCCTCGCCCGCGACCTGGCCGGTTTCCTCGCGGCGCTGCACCGGGCCGACCCCGAGGGCGCGCCCGACGCCCACCGCGGCGGGCCCCTGCGCGACCTCGACGCGCCGACCCGCGAAGCCATCCGGGCACTGCGCGGCGAGATCGACGCCGACGCCGCCACCGCCGTCTGGGAGCAAGCCCTGGCCGCGCCCGCCTGGACGGGCGCGCCGGTGTGGGTCCACGCCGACCTGATGCCGGGCAACCTGCTGACCTCGGGCGACCGGCTCGCCGCGGTCATCGACTTCGGCACCGCGGGCGTCGGCGACCCGGCCTGCGACCTGATCGCCGCCTGGTACCTGCTCACCCCGAGCGCGCGGGAGGCGTTCCGCGCCGCCCTCGCGCCGGACGAGGCGACCTGGACCAGGGGACGCGGGCGCGCCCTGTCCATGGCGCTGATCCAGCTCCCGTACTACCGCGACACCAACCCCGCCATCGCCGCGCAGGCCAGGCGCGCGATCCGCGAGTCGACCGCGCCAGAGTCCTAGCGCCAGAGCCCTAGCGCCAGAGCCCTAGCGCCAGAGCCCTAGCGGACGGCGTCCTTGCGCAGCTCGCGGGGCAGCGCGAAGGCGAGCTTCTCGTTGGCCGTGGTGATCTCCTCGACCTCGCCGTAGCCGTGCCCGGCCAGGAACTCCAGCAGGTCCATGACCAGGATGTCCGGCACGGACGCGCCGCTGGTCACGCCGACCGTGGTGACGCCCTCCAGCCACGCCGGGTCCACCTCGCGGGCGTAGTCGACCAGGTAGGCGGCCTTGGCCCCGGCCTGCAGCGCGACCTCGACCAGCCGCACCGAGTTCGACGAGTTCTTGGACCCGACCACCAGCACCAGGTCGCACTCCGGCGCCATGGTCTTGACCGCGGTCTGCCGGTTGGACGTGGCGTAGCAGATGTCGTCCGACGGCGGCTCCTGCAGGTCCGGGAAGCGCTCCTTGAGCTGCCGCACCCGCACCATGGTCTCGTCCACCGACAGGGTGGTCTGGGACAGCCAGACCACCTTGGACGGATCGCGCACCACGACCTTGTCCACGTCCTCGGCGGTGTCCACGAGCTGGATGTGCTCCGGGGCCTCGCCCGCGGTGCCCTCGACCTCCTCGTGCCCCTCGTGGCCGATGAGCAGGATGTCGTAGTCCTCGCGCGCGAAGCGCTTCGCCTCGTTGTGCACCTTGGTGACCAGCGGGCACGTCGCGTCGATGGTGCGCAGCTGCCGCGCCGCCGCCTCCTGGTGGACCGCGGGCGACACGCCGTGCGCGGAGAACACCACGAGCGCGCCCTCGGGCACCTCGTCGGTCTCGTTGACGAAGATCGCGCCCCGCTTGGACAGCGTCTCCACCACGTGCTTGTTGTGGACGATCTCCTTGCGCACGTACACCGGTGCGCCGTACTGCTCCAGCGCCTTCTCGACGGTGACCACGGCACGGTCCACGCCCGCGCAGTAGCCGCGGGGCTTGGCCAGGAGCACTCGCTTGTCCATGCCTCCAGGGTACGGGCGGCGCGCGCCTAGGCATCGGCCGCCCGACTGGGGCAGGCTAGGGCCCATGAAGCCACTGCCGCTGCCCGTCCGCGTCGCCGCGGGACTGGCGGTCACCGCCGTCGAGCAGGCCCGCAAGCTCCCGCGTCAGCTCGTGGGACTGCCGGTCACGGTCGTCAGCGAGGCGCTGCAGCTGTCCATGCGGGTGCAGCAGACGGTGACCGAACTCGCAATCAAGGGCGACGACGCGCTGTCCGCGCTGCGGCCCGCCGACGACGAGCCGGAGTGGGCCACCTTCGACGAGGACGACGAGGACGGCGAGGACGCTGCGGCCGGGGCCGACCCGTGGGCCGAGGAGGAGCGCGCCCTGGCCGCCGAGCCGCCCGCGGCGCTGCTGGACTACGACTCGCTCACGCTGCCCCAGCTGCGCGCCAAGCTGCGCGGGCTGAGCCTGGCGGACCTGGAGTCGCTGCTGGCGCACGAGCGCGCGCACGCCGCGCGCCCCGAGTTCACCGGGATGCTCTCGCGCCGCATCGCCAACCTGCGCGCGCAGTCGTGACGGACGAGAAGTCCACCGCGGAGAACCCGTGGCCGGTGCGCACGGTGGCGCGCAAGATCTTCGACTGGATCAACCGGCTGGGCGAGGTGTGGGTCGAGGGCCAGGTCACCCAGCTCAGCGCCCGCCCCGGCACGTCGACCGCGTTCCTGACGCTGCGCGACCCGTCGGTGGACATGTCCATGACGCTGACCGCGCCGGTCGGCCTGGTGCGCGAGGTGCAGCTGGCCGAGGGCAGCCGGGTGGTGGTGCACGGCAGGCCCAACTTCTTCCCCAACCGGGGCACGCTGAGCCTGCGGGTGGACGAGATCCGCGCGGTCGGCGTCGGCGAGCTGCTGGCGCGCGTGGAGCGGCTGCGCAAGCTGCTGGCCGCCGAGGGCCTGTTCGACCCGCGCCGCAAGCGCAGGCCGCCGTTCCTGCCGAACAAGATCGGCCTGATCACCGGGCGCGCGTCGGCGGCCGAGCGGGACGTGCTGACCAACGCCCGCGCGCGCTGGCCCGCCGCGCGGTTCCGGGTGGTCAACGTCGCGGTGCAGGGGGCGTCGGCGGTGCCGGAGATCCTCACCGCGCTGTCCACCCTGGAGCGCGACCCCGAGGTGGACGTGATCATCCTGGCCAGGGGCGGCGGCAGCGTGGAGGACCTGCTGCCGTTCTCCGACGAGGCGCTGTGCCGGGCGGTGTCGGCGTGCCGCACGCCGGTGCTGTCCGCGATCGGGCACGAGCCGGACACGCCGCTGGTGGACCACGTGGCCGATGTGCGCTGCTCCACACCGACCGACGCGGGCAAGCGCGTGGTGCCGGATGTGGCGGAGGAGACCGAGCGGGTCCGGCAGCTGCGCGACCGGAGCCGCCGCGCGCTGCGCGGGTGGGTCGACCGGGAGCGCAAGCTGCTCGACGCGCTGCGCACCCGACCTGCGCTTTCCGACCCGCACGGGCCGCTTCAGCGGCGCGCGGAGGAGGTCGGGCGGCTGCGCGACCACGCGCTGCGCGCGGTCCGCGTCCGACTCGATTCAGAGCAGGCGGGACTCGCCGCGACCACAGCGCGCTTGACGACCTTGGGCCCGGCCGCCACGCTGGCCCGTGGGTATGCCGTGGTGCAGGTCGTGACCCCGCAGGGGGTCGACGGGGTGGTCCGCTCGACCACCGACGCGCCCGCGGGCACCCGACTGAGGATTCGCCTGGCTGATGGGGCCGTGCACGCGGTCGTCGAGGAAGGAGGTGGTGGTGCCCAACCCGGCACGTGAGCCCACGTTCCTGCCCTTGACGATGGCCGCCTGCGACACTCGGGACGAGGCGGTGCGCCACGTGCGCGGCAGCGCCGAGGCCGCCGACCGCGCCGCCGCCGACTGCTGGCTGGCGCTGGTCGCGGGCTGCACGTCGGGCAGGCAGGCGCTGATCAACCGGCTGCACGACCTGTCCGAGGCCACCGGCGGCTACGCAGGCACGCGCTGGTGGCTGTCGCACGGCTCGGTGCACCGCAAGCGGGTCGCCGAGGCCGAGCACCGCATCGACGACGCGGTGCGGGAGGGTGACGGGGCCGAGTTCGCGGAGGCGTTCATCGGCTACGACCAGGCCGTGGCGACCGTCGTGGTGCACGTCCGCAACCGATTGGGGAACCTGTCCAGGTGAGCGAGCCGGGGTACGAGGCGGCCAGGGACGAGCTGGTCGAGGTGGTCCGCAGGCTGGAGGCGGGCGGCCTGTCGCTGGAGGAGTCGCTTGCCCTGTGGGAGCGCGGCGAGCAGCTGGCCAGGACCTGCGAGCGGCACCTCGCGGGCGCGCGCGAGCGGATCGATCAAGCGCTCGCCGTGGCCGAGGAGGACGTGGCCGAGGTGTGATCCCGTGCGAGGATTGGTCTACCGGCCGGTAATCGCAGGAGGAGCGCATGGTGTCCAGCAGCAGCCCGTCCGAGCGCCGTCGTGAGGCGCCCGACCGGAACCTCGCGCTCGAACTGGTCAGGGTGACCGAGGCCGCCGCGATGGCCGCGGGCCGCTGGGTGGGCCGGGGCGACAAGAACGGCGGCGACGGCGCGGCGGTCGACGCGATGCGCAAGCTCATCGGCACCGTCTCCATGTCCGGCGTGGTGGTCATCGGCGAGGGCGAGAAGGACGAGGCGCCGATGCTCTACAACGGCGAGGAGGTCGGCGACGGCAACGGCCCGGCCTGCGACGTGGCGGTGGACCCGATCGACGGCACCACGCTGATGGCCAAGGGCATGCCCAACGCGCTGGCGGTGCTCGCGGTGGCCGAGCGCGGCGCGATGTTCGACCCGTCCGCGGTGTTCTACATGGAGAAGCTGGCGGTCGGCCCGGAGGCGGCCGACGTCGTCGACATCACCGCCCCGATCGCGGAGAACATCCGGCGGGTCGCCAAGGCCAAGCACAGCGACGTGTCCGACGTGACGGTGTGCGTGCTGGACCGCCCCCGGCACGAGTCGCTGGTGCGCGAGATCCGCCAGGCGGGCGCGCGCATCCACTTCATCTCCGACGGCGACGTGGCGGGCGCGATCTCCGCGGCCCGCCCGAACACCGGCATCGACCTGTTGGTGGGCATCGGCGGCACGCCCGAGGGCATCATCGCCGCCGCGGCGCTGAAGTGCATGGGCGGGGAGATCCAGGGCAAGCTGTGGCCCAAGGACGACCAGGAGCGGCGCAAGGCGCTGGACGCCGGTCACGACCTGGACCGCGTGCTGACCACCGACGACCTGGTGCGCGGCGACAACGTGTTCTTCTGCGCCACCGGGGTGACCGACGGCGACCTGCTGCGCGGCGTGCACTACCGGGCGGGCGGCTGCACCACCCAGTCGATCGTGATGCGGTCCAAGTCCGGCACGGTGCGCATGATCGACGGTTTCCACCGCCTCACCAAGCTGCGCGAGTACGCCTCGGTGGACTTCGACATCCTGCCCCGGGACGAGAACGCCCTCCCCCCGCTGCCGTAACCGCCGCCACGAGTTAACCGTCAAGCGTAACTACCGGTCGTAAGTAGGTGGTGACGCTGGGCTGCGCCTCCTTACCTTCCGATAATCCTCCGGCCCCCTGCGCCGGAGGAGGAGAGGAAGTGATGAAGGTTCGCACCCTGTTCACCGCCTTGGCCGTCGCGATGGGCGCGGCGCTCGCGTCCACCGCCGGGGCTTCCGCGACGGAGGACGGCGGCGTCACGCCGTTCATCGTCGGCGGCGGCAACGCCACGCAGACCTACTCGTTCATGGTGTCCCTGCAGAGCACCTCGGGCAGCCACTTCTGCGGCGGCTCGCTGATCAAGGCCAACTGGGTCGTCACGGCCAAGCACTGCGTGGAGGGCCGCTCGGCGTCCTCGATCCGCGCGCGGATCGGCTCCACCAGCCGCACCAGCGGCGGCACGGTCGCCTCGGGCGCCCAGGTCGTCACCCACTCCAGCTACGACATCGCGCTGGTGCGGCTGGCCACCTCGGTGGGCCAGGCGCCGATCGCGGTGGCCGCCGAGTCCGGCCCGGTGGGCACCGCCACCCGGATCATCGGCTGGGGCCAGACCTGCGCCCCGCGCGGCTGCGGCAGCGCGCCGGTCACCCTGCAGGAGCTGAACACCTCCATCGTGTCGGACAGCAGCTGCTCGGGCATCTACGGTCCGGGGGAGATCTGCACCAGCAACCCCGGCGGCAGGGCTGGCGCCTGCTACGGCGACTCGGGCGGCCCGCAGATCAAGTCCGTGGGCGGCACGTGGCAGCTGATCGGCGCCACCAGCCGCGCGGGCAACAACAGCACCACCTGCGCCACCGCCCCGTCCATCTACCTGGACGTGCCCGCGTTCCGCTCGTGGATCGGCCAGTACGCGGGAACCGTGTAGTTCGGTAGTCCACTGTGGACGTCAGGCCGCCGCTGGGAACACGGGGGTTCGACCGCCGCGGAGGCGGGTAGCCAACCGGAAAGGGGTGATAGCAGATGAAGACGCTCAGCACTGCGGCGATCGCCGCGCTGGCACTGGGTTTCGGCTTCGCGGCACCCGCTTCGGCGGCGACCGGCACGCCCTGCTCCATCCGCGACGGCGCGTGCGTGCGGCTGTCGACCAACCAGGCGTGGCTGGTCTACCGGGGCGAAGCCAGCTACGGCCCGGTCCCGGTGGCCCACGGGCGGCCGGGGTACGAGACACCGACCGGCACGTTCCCCGTGCTGCGCAAGGTGAGGAACGACTGGAGCCGCCCCTACAACGCGCCCATGCCGCACGCGGTCTACTTCACCACGGACGGCATCGCGTTCCACGAGGGCGGTCTGACCGAGCAGTCGCACGGCTGCGTGCGGCTGTCGAACGAGGCCGCGGCCACGTTCTACGCCAACCTGTTCCCCGGTGAGCAGGTGCAGGTGGTGCGGTGACCGCGACGGCGACGGGGGTGGGCCCGCGACGGGCTCACCCCTCGTTGCTGGAGTGGCCGGGGAACAGGTGCGCCTCGGGGTTGAGCGCCACCGCGATGTTGTTGACCGCCGTGGCCGCTTCGCCGAACCCGGTCGCGATCAGCTTCACCTTCCCCGGATAGGCCGCCACGTCGCCCGCCGCGTACACCCGGTCCAGCGCGGTCTTCATGGTGGTGTCCACGGCGATGGCGCGGTGGTCCAGCTCCAGCCCCCACGACTCGATCGGCCCCAGGTCGGCGGTGAAGCCCAGCGCCGCCACCACGGTCTGCGCGGGCAGCACCTTGCGGTCGCCGCCCTTGAGCGAGAGCTCCACCTCCTCCACCGACTCGCCGCCGCGCAGCTCCGCCACCTGGGCGTCGGTGATGATCTCCACGCCCAGGTCGCGCACCTGGCGCACGGTCGGCGGGTGCGCGCGGAAGGTCGAGCGCCGGTGCACCACGGTGACGCTGGACGCGATGGGGGCCAGCGCCAGCGCCCAGTCGAACGCCGAGTCGCCGCCGCCGACCACGACCACGTCCTGGCCCGTGTGGGCGTTGAGCACCGGCACGAAGTGCACCACCCCGCGCCCCAGCCAGCCCTCGGCGGCGGGCAGCGGGCGGGGCCGGAACTCGCCGATGCCCGCGGTGATCAGCACCGCGCCCGCGCGCACCACGGCGCCGTCGGCCAGCCCCACCTCGACACCGCCATCCACAGTGGACAGCGTGCGGGCCTGGCGGCCGAGCAGGTAGACGGGGTTCCACTGGGCGGCCTGCTGGACCAGCCCGGCGACCAGCTCGCGCCCGCGCACAGCGGGGAAGCCGGCCACGTCGAAGATCATCTTCTCCGGGTACATCGCGGTGATCTGGCCGCCCGCCTCGGGCAGGGCGTCCACCAGCGCGACGGACAGGTCCCGGAACCCGGCGTAGTAGGCGGCGAACAACCCCGTGGGGCCCGCGCCGACGACCAGTAAGTCGACCTGGAGGTCCATTCCTCGACCTTAGGTGTTCATGGCCACTGTGCCCAGTGCCTCGTCCGGGTCCAAACTCGGTGACATGGGTGAACAGGAGTACCGCGTCGAGCACGACACGATGGGTGAGGTCCGGGTGCCGGTCGACGCGCTGTGGCGGGCGCAGACGCAGCGCGCGGTGGAGAACTTCCCGATCTCGGGTCGGGGCCTGGAACGGGCGCAGATCCGGGCGCTGGGCCTGCTCAAGGCGGCGGCGGCGCGGGTCAACGAGCGGCTGGGCGTGCTCGACGCCGACCTGGCCGGGGCCATCGCGGCGGCGGCCGACGAGGTCGCGGCGGGCGAGCACGACGCGCACTTCCCGGTGGACGTGTTCCAGACCGGGTCGGGCACCTCGTCGAACATGAACGCCAACGAGGTCATCGCCACCCTGGCCAGCCGCGCGCTCGGCCGCGACGTGCACCCCAACGACCACGTCAACGCCTCCCAGTCGTCCAACGACACCTTCCCCACGACACTGCGGGTAGCCGCGACCGAGGCGGTCGCGCGGGACGTCATCCCGGCCCTGGAGCACCTGGCTGACGTGCTGGATGCCCGCGCCGCCGACTGGACCTCGCTGGTCAAGTCCGGTCGCACGCACCTGATGGACGCGGTGCCGATCACGCTGGGCCAGGAGGTCGGGGCGTGGGCCACGCAGGTCCGGCACGGCGTGGAGCGGCTCACCGCGAGCCTGCCGCGCCTGGCCGAGCTGCCCATCGGCGGCACCGCGGTGGGCAGCGGCCTCAACGCGCCCGCCGGCTTCGGCGCGGCGGTGTCCGCGGAGCTGGCGGCGGTGACCGGCCTGCCGCTGACCGAGGCGCGCGACCACTTCGAGGCCCAGGCCACGCAGGACGGCGTGGTCGAGGTGTCCGGGCAGCTCAGGGCGACCGCGGTGAGCCTGTTCAAGATCGCCAACGACCTGCGCTGGCTGGGCTCGGGCCCGCGCACCGGACTGGGCGAGCTGGCGCTGCCCGACCTCCAGCCGGGCTCGTCGATCATGCCCGGCAAGGTCAACCCGGTGATCCCCGAGGCCGCGATGATGGTGGTGGCCCAGGTGATCGGCAACGACGCGGCGGTGGCCTTCGCCGGGTCGCAGGGCAACTTCCAGCTCAACGTGATGCTGCCGGTGATCGCGCGCAACGTGCTGGAATCGGCCCGGCTGCTGGCCGCCGTCGCCCGGCTGCTGGCGGACAAGGTGCTGGTCGGCGCGCAGCCGCAGGTGGAGCGGATGCGCGAGTACGCCGAGTCCTCGCCGTCGATCGTGACGCCGCTCAACCGGTACCTGGGGTACGAGGAGGCGGCGTCGATCGCCAAGCAGTCGCTCAAGGAGCGCAAGACCATCCGCGAGGTGGTGCTGGAGCGCGGCCACGTGCCGGGCAAGCTGACCGAGGCCCAGCTGGACGAGGCCCTCGACGTGCTCCGCATGGCCCGCGGCGGCCGCTGACCCCCTCCCCCGCGAGTCGAACGCTCAGGTACCGCGAGTCGAACGCTCAGGACCCCTGAGTTCTGCGTTCGGAGTTGGAGAGCGCGCTCGCCGCGCGGCAGGTCGCCAAGGGCGGCGCTCGCGGGCACCCCGCTTCGCGCGCGCCGCCCTGCTGCGTCGGCAAGTACCACCCGACGGGGGCGGGAAGGTCGGTAAGTACCGCCCGAGAGGCACGAAAGCGCCTGACAGAGCGCAAAAGTGCGGGGCGGGGTGCGCGAATGTTCAGTTCAGGGTGTCTGAGCGTTCGACTCGCGCGAGGGGGAGTGCGACACGCGGGGCGGATGGGTGAGTTGTGACGGGGAGGGGCGGGGTGGGGGGTGTGGGTGTTTGAGTCGGCAGGGGGTGGGGGGTGGGGTGGCGCAGGCCGACGGCGCAGCCGAGGGCGACGAGGAGTGCGCCGGAGGTGTTGAGCGGGGTGAGCTGCTGGACGCCCAGGGCGACGGAGGCGGCCAGGCCCGCCACCGGCATCAGGCCGATCAGCACCCCGGCCCGGTCCGCGCCCAGCCGGGCCACGGCGTGGTACCAGAGGCCGAACGCCACGGCGGTCAGCACCGTGCCGAGCACCACCAGCGCCACCCCCTCGCGGACGGTCGGCACCTGCCAGCCGCCGACGAACGTGCCCAGCACGGCCCCCGCGCCCGCCGCGATGAAGCAGCACCACGTGGCCACCGCGACCCCGCCGAGCCGCCGCACCACGCCCACCGCGAACAGGGTGAACGACACCTCGCCCGCCGTGGTCAGCAGCGCCAGCAGCAGTCCCGGCCCGTGCCACGCCCCACCACCGGACAGCAGCACCACGCCGCCGACCACCACCGCGGCCCCGGCCACCGCGGCGGGCGCGGGTCGCCGTCCCGCCGCCAGCGGGGCGGCCAGCGCCAGCACCAGCGGTGACGTGCCGAGCACCGCGGCGACGAACCCCGGTTCGGCGAACGCCTGCGCCTGCACCAGGCAGGCGTTGAACCCCAGCATGCCCGTGGCCACCAGGCCGAACAGCGCGGGCAGGTCGCGCGCGGACGGCAGGGGCAAGCGCTTGCCGCGCATCGCGGTCCACGCCAGCAGCACCAGCCCGCCCAGCAGGTAGCGCAGGGCTTGACCGGACAGCAGCGGGTAGTCCTGGAGCATTCCGGAGACAGGGACGGACGCGCCCACGATGACCGCGCTCAGCGCGCCCGCGGTGACAGCGATTCTCATGACGGCCACCTTTCCGGTGAAGTGGACCACCTTTAAGCTCCACTTCGATGGCCGCGAACTGGACCACTTTCCGGGAGCTGCTGCTGCCCGCGTCGGCCGGGCGGCGGCGCGGGGTGGAGGCCGAGCTGCGCCGGGCCATCCGCGACGGCAGGCTCGCGCCCGGTACGCGGTTGCCGTCCAGCCGCGACCTCGCCGCCCAGCTCGGCGTCGCGCGCGGCACCGTGACGGCGGCCTACGAGCAGTTGGCGGGCGAGGGCTACCTGGTGGCCAAGCGGGGGTCGGGCACGACGGTCGCCGCGACCTTCCCGCGCGCCGGGGCCATCGCAGAAGCCGAGACCGCGCCCCGGTGGCGCTACGACCTGCGTCCCGGTGTGCCCGCGTTGAGCGGGTTCCCGCGCGAGGAGTGGTTGCGGGCGCAGAGGAACGCGCTGACCGCGCTGACCGCCGAGGAGCTCGGCTACCCCGACCCGGCGGGTTTCCCCGGACTGCGCGCGGAGCTCGCCGACTACTTGGGCCGGGTGCGGGCGGTGGCGGCGCGGCCGTCGGAGGTGGTCGTCACCAACGGCGCGGCGCAGGCGATCTCGTTGCTGGGCCGGGTTTTCCGCGACCTCGGGCACGTCAGCGCCGCGGTCGAGGAGCCGGGCCACTTCGGCACCGAGGAGACGCTGGCGGCGCAGGGGCTGCGGGTGGAGAGAATCCCCGTGGACGAGAAGGGGTTGCGTGTCGACGCTCTGTCCACAACGGACTGCCGGGTGGTGTTCGTGACGGCGGCGCACCAGTTCCCGCTTGGCGTGGTGCTGCACCCGGAACGGCGGCGGGCGCTGGTGGAGTGGGCGCGGGAGCGCGACGGGTTCGTGGTGGAGGACGACTACGACGCCGAGCACCGCTACGACCGGCCCGCGCTGGGCGCGATGCAGGCGCTGGACCCGTCGCAGGTGGTCTACCAGGGCAGCGCCAGCAAGGTGCTGGCGCCCGCGCTGCGGCTGGGCTGGCTGGTGCTGCCGCCCGCGCTGGCCGGGCCGGTGGTGCGCGGCAAGACGCTGACGGACCTGGGCACCGGCACGCTGCACCAGGCCGCGCTGGCGGAGCTGCTGCGCACCGGCGGCTACGACCGGCACCTGCGCCGCACCCGCCAGCTGTACCGGGTGCGGCGGGACGCGCTGCTGGACGAGCTGGCCCGGCTGCTGCCGTCGTGGGAGCCGATCGGCGTCGCGGCGGGGCTGCACGTGGTGCTGCGGCTGCCCGAGGGCACCGACGACGCGGCGCTGCGCGACCGGCTGGCCCGGCGCGGCGTGCACGTGTTCGCGCTCAGCGGCTACAGCCGCGCGCCGATCTTCCCCGGACTGGTCCTCGGCTACGCGGCGACCAGCCCGGACCGGCTGCGCGCGGCCGTGCGGGAGCTGCGCGACTGCGCCTGACCGGCTGCCTGACCGGCTACCCGACCGGCTGCCCGACCGGCTGCCCGACCGGCTTTTGTCGGTGCCCCGGTGCACCATGGTCACCGTGCTGTTCGCCGAAGTCGTCGAGACCTCCGCCGCGGTCGCGGCGACGCGCTCCCGCCTGGCCAAGGTCGATGCCCTGGCCGCGCTGATCCGCCGGATGAGCACGCCAGCGGTGGTGTCGTTCCTGGTCGGCGTGCCCAGCCAGGGCCGCATCGGAGCGGGTTTCCGCACCGTGCTGGACCTGGTCGTGCCGCCCGCCGCCGAGCCCGCGCTCACCGTGGCCGAGGTGGACGCCGCGCTGGGCGAGTTCGCCGCGATCGGCGGCAAGGGCTCGGCTCAGCGCCGGGCGGCGCTGCTGACCTCGCTGTTCGGCCGGGCCACCGAGGCCGAGCAGGACTTCCTGCGCAGGCTGCTCACCGGTGAGCTGCGGCAGGGCGCGCTGGAGGGGGTGATGCTCGACGCCGTCGCGCGGGCCGCCGACGTGCCCGGCGAGGTGGTGCGGCGGGCGTTCATGCTCTCCGGGAAGCTGCCGGAGACCGCGGCGGCGGCGATGGCGGGCGGTGAGCGGGCGCTGGCCGCGGTGCGGCTGGAGGTGGGCCGCCCGGTCCGGCCGATGCTGGCCTCCCCCGCCGAGTCGCTGGGCGGGGCGCTGGCCGAGCTGGGGCCGTGCGTGGTCGAGCACAAGCTCGACGGCGCTCGCATCCAGGTGCACCGGTCCGGCCGGGAGGTGCGGGTGTTCACCCGCACCCTGCGCGAGGTCACCGCGACCGTGCCCGAGCTGGTCGAGCTGGTGCGCGGGCTGCCGTGCGAGTCGGTGGTGCTCGACGGGGAGACGCTGGCGCTGACCGACGAGGGCAAGCCGCGCCCGTTCCAGGAGACGATGAGCCGCTTCGGCGCTCTGCTCGACGCCGCCTCCGCGAAGAGGCGCACGTCGGAGGGGGACGCGCGCGAGCTGCTGCTCAGCCCGTTCTTCTTCGACTGCCTGCACCTCGACGGCGTGGACCTGCTCGACGCGCCGCTGCGCGAGCGGCGGGCGGCGCTGCGCCGGGTGGCGGCCGGGCACGTCATCCCCGGCGCGGTGGAGCCCGACGAGCCGGGCGCGGCGGAGGTCCTGGACGACGCGCTGGCGTCGGGCCAGGAGGGCGTCGTGGTCAAGTCGCTGGAGTCGGTGTACGCGGCGGGCAGGCGGGGGCGGGCCTGGCAGAAGGTCAAGCCGGTGCACACGCTGGACCTGGTGGTGCTCGGCGTGGAGTGGGGCAGCGGCAGGCGCCGCGGCCTGCTGTCCAACCTGCACCTGGGCGCGCGCGACCCGGACGGCGGCCCGCCGGTGATGGTGGGCAAGACGTTCAAGGGGCTCACCGACGAGCTGCTGGCCTGGCAGACCCGCGAACTGGGGGCCATCGCGGTGCAGCGCCCGCCGTGGGGCGTGCTGGTGCGCCCCGAGGTGGTGGTGGAGATCGAACTGGACGGCGTGCAGGTCAGCCCGCGTTACCCCGGCGGGGTGGCCCTGCGGTTCGCCAGGGTGGTGCGCTACCGGCCGGACAAGGACGCCGCCGAGGCCGACACGATCGACGCCGTGCGGGCGCTGCTGCCGGGCGCGCGGCGGAGTTGACCGGAACGGCGCGCATCGCCGTTCGCGCGGGTATCGTCAGGTTCTCGTGCGATTCATCGAAGGGCATCGGCCCAGCTACGACCTGACCTACGACGACGTGTTCCTGGTGCCCGGCCGCTCGGCCGTGGAGTCCCGGTTCGGCGTCGACCTGTCCACCGCGGACGGCACCGGGGCGACCATCCCGATCGTGGTGGCCAACATGACCGCGGTCGCGGGCCGCCGGATGGCCGAGACCGTGGCCCGCCGCGGCGGCCTGGTCGTCCTGCCGCAGGACGTGGCCCCGGACGCGGTGGCCGAGATCGTCTCCTGGGTCAAGGAGCGGCACCCGGTGTGGGACACGCCGCTGGTGCTGACCGCCGGCGACTCGGTGGCCGACGCGGTGAACCTGCTGCACAAGCGGGCGCACGGCGCGGTCGTCGTGGTCGACGAGGACGGCAGGCCGGCGGGCGTGGTCGACGAGGCCGCGTGCACCGGGGTCGACCGCTTCACCCGGCTCGGCGACGTGGCCGACGAGCGGTTCCTCGCGCTGCCCCTGGACACCGCGCCGCGCGAGGTGTTCGACCGGCTCAACGGCGGCACCCAGCGGGTGGCGCTGGGCGTGGACGGGCAGGGCCGCCTGCGGGGCGTGATGACCGCGCTGGGCGCGCTGCGCGCCGAGGTCTACGCGCCCGCGCTGGACGCCGAGGGCAGGCTGCGGGTGGCCGCCGCCATCGGCGTCAACGGCGACGTGGGCGCCAAGGCGGCCGCGCTGCTCAAGGCGGGCGTGGACGCGCTGGTGGTGGACACCGCGCACGGCCACCAGGAGAAGATGATCACCGCCCTGCGCGCGGTCCGCGCGGCGGGCCCGACGGTGCCGGTGGTGGCGGGCAACGTGGTCACCGCCGAGGGCGTGCGCGACCTGGTGGAGGCCGGGGCCGACGTGGTCAAGGTCGGCGTCGGGCCGGGCGCCATGTGCACCACGCGGATGATGACCGGTGTGGGCAGGCCGCAGTTCTCCGCGGTGGCCGAGTGCGCCGCCCAGGCGCGCGCGCTGGGCAAGCACGTGTGGGCCGACGGCGGCGTGCGGCACCCGCGCGACGTGGCGCTGGCGCTGGCGGCGGGCGCGTCCAGCGTGATGGTGGGCTCCTGGTTCGCGGGCACCTACGAGTCGCCCGGCGACCTGCAGCGCGACGAGGCGGGCAGGCTGTACAAGGAGTCCTTCGGCATGGCCTCCAAGCGCGCGGTGACCGCCCGCACCCGCACCGACAGCGCGTTCGACCGGGCCCGCAAGGGCCTGTTCGAGGAGGGCATCTCGTCCTCCCGGATGCGGCTGGACCCGACCCGGCCGGGCGTGGAGGACCTGCTGGACTCGATCACCGCGGGGGTGCGCTCGGCGTGCACCTACGCGGGCGCGAACACCCTGGAGGAGTTCCACGAGCGGGCCACGCTGGGCATCCAGTCCGCCGCGGGCTTCGCCGAGGGGCGGCCCCTGCCCTCGGGCTGGTGACGTGGCGGGTGGCCTCCCCCGGCGCGGGAGAGGCCACCCGGTCGGGTCAGGGGGCGTAGTCCTCCAGCATCTCGGTGACCAGCGCGGCGATCGGCGACCGCTCCGAGCGGCTCAGCGTGACGTGCGCGAACAGCGGGTGGCCCTTGAGCTTCTCGATGACCGCCGCCACGCCGTCGTGCCTGCCGACCCGCAGGTTGTCGCGCTGCGCCACGTCGTGCGTGAGCACCACCCGCGACCCGGAGCCGAGCCGGGACAGCACGGTGAGCAGGACGTTGCGCTCCAGCGACTGCGCCTCGTCCACGATGACGAACGAGTCGTGCAGCGACCGGCCGCGGATGTGGGTCAGCGGCAGGACCTCCAGCATCCCGCGGTCCATGACCTCCTCGACCACGTCCTGGCTGACCAGGGCGCCCAGGGTGTCGAACACCGCCTGCGCCCATGGCTGCATCTTCTCGCTCTCGGAGCCGGGCAGGTAGCCCAGGTCCTGCCCGCCGACCGCGTACAGCGGCCGGAACACCACGACCTTGCGGTGCTGCCTGCGCTCCATCACCGCTTCCAGGCCCGCGCACAGCGCCAGCGCCGACTTGCCGGTGCCCGCCCGTCCGCCCAGCGAGACGATGCCGACCTCGGTGTCCAGCAGCAGGTCCAGCGCCACGCGCTGCTCGGCGGAGCGGCCGTGCAGCCCGAACGCCTCGCGGTCGCCGCGCACCAGCCGGACCCGCTTGTCCGGCGTGACCCGGCCCAGCGCGCTGGCGGTGCCCGCGAGCAGCCGCAGGCCGCTGTGGCAGGGCAGCTCCGCCACGTGGGCCAGGTCGAACGCGGTCGGGTCGACGGTGCCCTCGCGGTACAGGGCGTCGACCACGGACTGGTCCACGTCCACGTCCGACATCCCCGTGTAGCCCGACAGCGTGACGTCGAGGGCGCGGTACTCCTCGGCCGCCAGGCCCACCGCGCCCGCCTTGACGCGCAGCGGCATGTCCTTGGTGATCAGGGTGACCGCGGCCCCCTCGGCGGCCAGGTTGAGGGCGCAGGCCAGGATTCGGGCGTCGTTGGAGTCCGTGCGGAAACCCGCGGGCAGCACCTCCGGATCGGAGTGGTTGAGCTCGACGCGCAGGGTGCCGCCGTCCTCGCCGATCGGCACCGGTGCGTCCAGGCGGCCGTGCTCCAGCCGCAGGTCGTCGAGCAGGCGCAGCGCCTCCCTGGCGAACCAGCCCAGCTCCGGGTGGTGGCGCTTGCCCTCCAGCTCGCTGATCACCACGAGCGGGAGGACCACCTCGTGCTCGCCGAACCGGGCCGTGGCCATCGGGTCGGACAGCAGCACCGAGGTGTCCACCACGTAGGTGTGGGTGGTGGGCGCGCCGCGGCGCCGGGACGTGCTGCGCGATGAGCCTGAGGAACGGCTCGCGGGTCGTCGTGCGTTCACGGCAACTCCTTCACGAACGCGGCACCCGCGTCCGCTCCTCGCTGGGCCAGGCACCACCCCGATCGGTCGGACCACCCGTTTCAGGTGCTCCGACCACGAGGGCCGGGTGCCGGCCCCCTCGCGCTCACCACAGCCACGATCAGGGCCTCCCTGCGCGGTCCGCAGTGGACGCGGCCCGCCAGTTCGGAAGTTACCTCCGCGACTACCTCTTCTGCAGGCAGCCACACAGGTGATTCGCCAACTCGTCATCCGCGGGCAAAATCACCGAAAGATGCCCACAACGGGTGCTTGCGCGCCGCCCGCGATCGTCACCTGACCGAAACGAACGCTCGTCCGCCCAGCTCAGCGGGGGTGCGGCCGGATGCCGTCCGGGTGATCACCGGCTGTGGTCGGTCCGCCGGGCAGCTCACGCGCCAAGTCCTCCTGCAACGTCCGGGGGACCAGCGGTTCATCCAGCAGGCGCAAGTAGCGGTCGCTGAGCGTCCCGCCCCCAGTCCCACTGCCAGTCCCACTGCCGGTCCCACTGCCCGGCTCCCGGTCCAGCCACGCGCGCACCAGCCGCGCGCCCTCGACGTAGGTGGTGGTGTAGGCGCGCCACAGCGGGTCGGCCAGGAAGCGCACCATCCGCCGGGCCCGCTCCTCGGGCACCAGCAGCCAGCGGCGCAGGAACGCCACCACGTCGTCGGGGTGGGCGCGCCGGTCGTGCAGCATCAGCGCGGCGTCCTGCCGCACGGTCAGCAGGCCCGCCACCGCGTCGTCCACCCGCTCGGCCAGCTCGCCGTCCAGGCGCAGGCCGCGCGCCCCCAGCACCTCCTCGGTCCAGCGGCCCCAGCCGGGGCCCACCGCGGCGTGCAGGCCCAACTCGGCCAGCCCCTCGGCGAGCAGGCACTGCGGGGTGTTGATCAGGAAGATCGACTGCTCGGCGTGGCCGCGCGCGGCGACCAGGCCCGCATCCTTGCGGCAGTGCTCGGTGTGGTGGCCGGGGTAGGACTCGTGGGCGACCAGGTGCGGCAGGGTGGACATCCGATGGCCCGCGTCGGCGTTGACCGCCACCAGCGAGCGGAAGCCGCCCAGGTAGCGGTTGAAGCCGCTCCACGGCTGGTCGGCGACCACCCGGTAGCGCACCTCCTCCTCGGCGGGCAGCCCGCAGCGCCCCCGCACCCGCTCGCGCAGGGCGTCGGACAGGGCGTGCACGCACTCCGCCAGCCTGCGCGGCGGCACCTGGTCGTGCTCCCGGTGATCGGCCAGCCTGCGCCGGAGCGGGCCGTCGCCGGGCAGCAGGTCCTCCAGGGCGGCGTGGGCGCGGCGGTAGTCGTCCGGCTCGCCGGGGCGGATGTCGACCTGGAAGTAGGCGCGCACCTCCGCCACGAACGGCACGCGCACGCCCGCGAGCTTGCGCGCGGTGCACTCCAGCGCGGTCAGGTGGGCGTCGAGGAAGCGCTCGCGGACGCCGGGCAGGCCCGCGCCCGCCAGCTCGCGGCGCAGCAGGCCCGCCCGGTCGGCCAGCGCGGCGGGGTGCCACCTCGGCTCGTCGTCCACCCGCGCGCGCAGCGACCGGTCCCCGGTGAACGCGTCGACCAGGCCGGGCGAGAGCCGGTCCAGGCGCAGCCCGAGCAGCTGGTACTCCCGCACCACCTCGTCGGCGTCCACGGGCCCGAGGGTACGGCGAACGGGCGAGTATCACCGGTACAGGGGAAACAAGCGCGAAAGCCTCACACCATCGGGTATTCAGTGGGGCGCGCGGTATCCGTTCCCCGGTATGTTCCTGATCGTAAAGCCCATAAGTACATCCGGGTGTTCCGACCGGGATTTTTCGCCTCAAGGAGAGAATCACGTGCTGAAGAAGGCAGCTGCGGTCACCGCTATCGCCGCCGGTTTCCTGATGGTCGGCTCCCCGGCCTTCGCGACCGCGGGCGAGGAGCACGGCGTCCCCGGCATCGAATGGCTGAACTACGAGGACAACGAGAGCACCGAGGCCGCTCAGACCGGCCTGCTCAACCTCAACGACTCCGAGGTCCTGAGCGACATCTACGCCTGCGGTCTGGAGGTCATCCCGGTCATCCCGATCATTGCGGAGAACGACACGGTGACCTGCTACAGCCAGGACGAGAACGAGACCGCCATCGTCGGCAACGAGACCGACATCGACAGCGACTGAGAGCCCACGCGGGGGCAGGCCGGACGGCCGGTCCCCCGTGCCGGTGCCGGGTGGCGGTGGGAACTCCGGCCCACCGCCACCCTCCTGCGTCCCCGCGGACGTCAGGCGGGGAGTTGACTCGGGTCGCCGTCGATTGCGGCATTTACCAGAACCGTTGGCGGCACAAGCGGGAACACACCACGAAGTCACACGATCGGGTATTGAAATCGCACACCGCGGATCATCCCGATAGGTTCCGAACGCGGAAGCCCAGCAGTGCCACACGGGCCCCGACCCCTGAAATCCACAACCAAGGAGAAATGCACGTGCTGAAGAAGGTAGCTACGGTGGCCGCCATCGCCGCCGGCTTCATGATGGCCGGTTCTCCCGCTTTCGCGACCAGCGGTGAGCCGCACTACTACGGCTACGGCTACGGCGACGTCCCCGGCGTCGAGTGGCTGAACTACGAGGACAACGAGTCCAACACCGCCGACCAGGTCGGTCTGATCAACCTCAACGACTCCGAGCTGCTGAGCGACGTGTACCTCTGCGGCCTCGAGGTGATCCCGATCGTGCCGATCCTGTCCGAGAGCGACACGATCACCTGCTACAGCGAGGACGAGAACGAGACCGCGATCGTCGGCAACGAGACCGACATCGACACCGAGACCGCGGCGGAGTAGGACGGGGCGTCCAGCCCGTCCGGTTCGAAGCGAGTGCACCGCGAGGGCGGTGGCGGATCCCGATCCGCCACCGCCCTCCGGCGTTCCAGCCCCGAGTCGAGCGCCCGGACACCGCGAACCGGGCGTTCGCGCACCCCGAACTGAGCGTTCACCCACCACGAGCCGAGCGTTCCGGGAGGCCGGGTAGTAGCTACCGGCCCCCTGCGGGACGTCGGGTAGTACTTGCCGACGCGGGGTCAGGAGCCGAAGCGGCGGTGCCGGGCCGCGTAGTCGCGCAGGGCGCGCAGGAAGTCGGTGCGGCGGAACTCCGGCCAGTACGCCTCGCAGAACCAGAACTCCGAGTGCGCGGACTGCCACAGCATGAACCCGGACAGCCGCTGCTCGCCGGAGGTGCGGATGAGCAGGTCGGGGTCGGGCTGGCCGGAGGTGTAGAGGTGCTCGGCGATGTGGTCCACGTCCAGGACCTCGGCCAGCTCCTCGATCGTGCCGCCGGACTCGGCGTGCTCCAGCAGCAGCTTGCGCACCGCGTCCGCGATCTCCTGGCGACCGCCGTAGCCGACCGCGACGTTGACCTCCAGGCCCGTCCGGTCACGGGTGCGCAGCGAGGCCGCGGACAGCCGCGCGGCGGTCTCGGTGGGCAGCAGGTCCAGCGCGCCCACGTGCCGCACCCGCCACGGCTTGTCCGGCTCGGCCAGCTCGTCGACGATGTCGGCGATGATGTCGAGCAGCGGGTTGAGCTCCTCGGCGGGCCGGTTGAGGTTGTCGGTGGACAGCAGCCACAGCGTGACCACCTCGACCTCGGCCTCCCGGCACCAGGTCAGCAGCTCCAGGATCTTGCGCGCCCCGGCCCGGTGGCCGTGCGCGACGTCGGTGAAGCCGGCCTCCTTGGCCCAGCGGCGGTTGCCGTCGAGGACGACCCCGACGTGGCGCGGTCGCTGCTTGCCGTCCAGCCACCGGGTGAGGCGGTACTCGTACCCTTTGAGAAGGACGCTCTTGACGCGCTCGCGAAGACCCACGCTGAAAGAGCGTACGCCGGGTGGTGTCGCTCACGCCGTGGTGTGCTGCCCGCCAACTTACGCTCCCGTAACCTCAGGCAGGTGAGCACGTCGACGCACTCCAACACCCCCGCACCGGCGCTGCGTCCTCGTTTGCGCGGCTGGCTGCACCTGTGGTCCTTCGTCGTGTCGGTGGCGACCGGCGCGACCCTCATCGCCCTCGCGGCCGCGACGGTCTCCGCCAAGGCCGCGCTGGCCACCTCCGTGTACGGCGCGACCGTACTGGGCCTGTTCGGCGTCAGCGCGCTGTACCACCGGGTGAACTGGCAGAGCGTCCGGGCGCGGACGTGGATGAAGCGCCTGGACCACTCGATGATCTTCGTGTTCATCGCGGGCACGTACACGCCGTTCGCCCTGCTGGCCATGCCCCCGTCGACCGGCAACACGGTGCTGGCCGTGGTGTGGATCGGCGCGCTGTGCGGCGTGACCCTGAAGCTGGCCTGGCCGCACGCGCCCAGGTGGCTCGGGGTGCCCATCTACATCGCCCTGGGCTGGGTGGCCGTCTTCGTGCTGCCCGACCTGCTGCACAACGCGGGCGTGGCGGCCCTGGTGCTGCTCGTGGTGGGCGGCCTGCTCTACACGGTGGGCGCGGTCTTCTACGCGACCCGCTGGCCCAACCCGTGGCCGCGGGTGTTCGGCTACCACGAGTTCTTCCACGCCGCGACGGTGCTCGCGGCGCTGTGCCACTACATCGCGATCTGGTTCGCCATCTACTCCTGACGGTCGCGGGAGGCGTGGGGATGATCGACAAGGTGGCGTGGGTGCGGGTGGAGGACGGCCGGGTGCTGGGGGCGCGGTCGCGGGGCAAGGACGTGTACTACCTGCCCGGCGGCAAGCGCGAGCCCGGCGAGACGGACCTGCAGGCGCTGGTCCGGGAGGTCGAGGAGGAGCTGGCCGTGGTCATCGTCCCCGGCACCGCGCGCCACCTGGGCACCTTCCAGGCGCAGGCGCACGGCAGGCCGGAGGGCGTGGTGGTGCGGATGACCTGCTACACCGCCGACTACCGCGGCACCCCGACCGCGAGCAACGAGGTCGAGGAGGTGGCCTGGCTGACCTACGCCGACCGCGACCGCGTCTCCCCGGCCAACCGGGCCGTCCTCGACCACCTCCACACCACCGGCCTCCTTCCCTGAGCGCAGGCAAGTACTACCCGACGCCCGCCCGCGGGCCGGTAACCACTACCCGACCTCCCGGAACTCGCGGTGAGCTCAGCTCAGGTCGGGTCCCTGGGCGCGCAGGTCGTCGACCTTGGCCATGGCCTCGCGCAGCTCGGTCAGCCAGGTGTCGGCGTGCTCGCCGACCAGCCGGACCGCCCAGGCCAGCGCGTCGGACCGGGACCGCGCCACGCCCGCGGCGACCAGGGTGTCCAGCACCTTGCGCTCGGGCTGCTTGAGCCTGGTCATCACGGGCACGGACAGGGTGGTGAACAGCTCCCGCGTGCCGCCCAGCCGCGCGCCCCAGGCGACCTTGCGCCGGTAGCGGTGCTCGGCCTGGCGGGCGATCTCGATCCGCTCGTCCCTGGTCTGCTCGCGGAACCGGCTGATCCGCCCCGACTCGGCCGCCGCGCGGGCCGCGTCGTCGTCGAACTCGCCCTCCAGCGGTGGCAGCTCGCCGACCACGAGGATCTCCTCGCGGTCGACCACCACCTCCGGGGCCCCGGTGAACCAGCCGTCGGGCAGCCTGCCCGCGAACCACGCCGCCGCGTCGGTGGCGGGCGGCAGGTCGCCCTGCTGCCAGCCTCCCCAGCTTCGCCGCATCGTCCCCACCTCGCTTGATTACATGATTACGACGCTTCCGAAGTTACGCGCGCAACACAGCGGGGCAAGAGGGGTTCGCTAGCGGTGGACGGCCAGTGCCTCGGTCAGCTCGGCGACCGAGGTGACCGGGCGGTCGCACACGAAGCCGCGGCAGACGTAGGCGGCGGGCGCGCCGTCGACCAGCGGCCGGTCGGCCAGCAGCGGCGTCGAGTCCGGCTCACCGGCCACGACCACGCCGCCGCCGTGGACGCCGCGCCAGGCGGCGGAGACCAGCTCCGGGGACGCGCCCGCCACGGCCACCTGCACCGGGCCGAGCGCCAGCGCCTCGGCGACGCTGAGCCAGTTGCCCGCGAACCTCGGCTCGCGGGCGGCCAGCAGACCGGCGCGGTCGACCGCCGCCTCGGCCGCCGCCCGGTAGGCCGCCGCGTTGGGCGCCCCCAGGGCGGACGCGGTGACCAGCGCCGAGGCCAGTGCCGACGCGCCGGACGGGGTGGCGTTGTCCGAGGGGTCGGAGGGGCGCTGCACCAGGGCCTCGGCGTCGTCGGCGGTGTCGTAGTAGGTGCCGGGTTCGGCGCCCGCGAACCGGGTCAGCGCGGTGTCCAGCAGGTCGCAGGCGGTCAGCAGCCACCGGGTGTCGGCGGTGACCTGGTGCAGGGCCAGCAGCCCCTCGGCCAGGCAGCCGTAGTCCTCCAGCACGCCCGCCGCGGTGCCCGCCACGCCGTTGCGGGAGGTGCGCAGCAGCCTGCCGCCGACCAGGTGCACGTCGAGCAGCAGCGTCGCGGCGCGCTCGGCGGCGGCGATCCAGGACGGCACGCCGAACACCGCGCCCGCCTCCGCCAGCGCGGCGACGGCCAGGCCGTTCCACGAGGTCACGACCTTGTCGTCGCGCGCGGGCTGCGGCCTGGCCTCGCGGGCGGCGAGCAGTCGCCGCTGCCAGGCGGGGTTGGACTCGCCCAGCAGCCGCAGCGTGGACGTGCCGTGCTCGAACGTGCCCTCCTCCGTCACGCCGTAGCGGGCGGCGGCCGCCGGGCCGTCGGCGCCCAGCACCTCGTCGAGCTGCGCCGGGGTCCACACGTAGGTGGCGCCCTCGACGCCCCCGGTGTCGGCGTCGAGGGACGCGGCGAAGCCGCCCTCCTCCGTCAGCAGGCAGCGCAGCAGGAAGCCGGCGGTGTCCCGGACCACCTCGCGGTAGCGGGGGTTGTCGTCACGGCGGCTGAGGTGGGTGTACACGCGCAGCAGCAGGGCGTTGTCGTAGAGCATCTTCTCGAAGTGCGGCACCACCCACGCCGCGTCCACGCTGTAGCGGGCGAACCCGCCGCCCAGCTGGTCGTACAGGCCGCCGGACGCCATCGCGTCGCACGTCACCCTCGCCATGGAGAACGCCTGCACCGAACCGGTGCGCTCGTGGTGGCGCAGCAGGAACTCCAGCACCATCGACGGCGGGAACTTGGGCGCGCCGCCGAACCCGCCGTTGGCGCGGTCGTAGTGGCCCAGCAGGGACACCACCGCGCCCGCCAGCACGTCCTCGTCCACTGTGGACGACGGCAGCGGCTTGACCGCCAGCTGCTCCACGATGCTCGCCGCCGCCTGGCGCACCTGGTCGCCCTGCTCCCGCCAGGCGTGCTCGATCGCCTCCAGCACCTGGCGGAACGACGGCATCCCGCGCACCGGCACGGGCGGGTAGTACGTGCCCGCGTAGAACGGCTCGCCGTCGGGGGTGAGGAAGCAGGTCATCGGCCAGCCGCCCTGGCCGCTCAACGCCTGCGTCACCGCCATGTAGACCGCGTCCACGTCGGGCCGCTCCTCGCGGTCCACCTTCACGTTGACGAAGTGCTCGTTCATGTACCGCGCGGTGTCCTCGTCCTCGAACGACTCGTGCGCCATCACGTGGCACCAGTGGCACGCCGCGTAGCCCACCGACAGCAGCACCGGCACGCCCCGCTCGCGGGCCTCGGCGAACGCCTCGGGCGACCACGGGTGCCAGTCGACCGGGTTGTCCGCGTGCTGGAGCAGGTACGGGCTGGTCGAGGACGCGAGCCGGTTCGTCATGCCCCCACGGTAATTGGGCGGCGTCCCGGCTACCGGTCGGCGAGACTGGCCGGGTGGAGATCGTCATCCCGGACGGGTCGCTGGTCCTGCTGGTCGACGTCGCGCTGCCCGGCGCGGTGCCGGGCGACCGGCTGGACGAGGTCGCCCGGCGGCTCGCGGACCGCGAGGTCGTCCTGGTCGAGGGCGGCGCCCCGGAGGCGCTGCTGCACCTGGCCAAGGAGGCGGGCGCGCGGCCGGTGGCGGTCAGCGCCCACCGCAAGCCGCGCGGCTTCCGCCGGGTCCACCTGACCGGCGGGGAGCCGGTGGAGCTGGTGGTCGAGCCGCTGCCCAACGACCTGCGCCACGAGACCGGCCCGTTCGACGTGATCGGCGACGTGCACGGCTGCGCCGCCGAGCTGGCGCGACTGCTGCGCGAGCTGGGCTACCGCGACGGCGCGCACCCCGAGGGCCGCAAGGCGGTGTTCGTCGGCGACCTGGTCGACCGGGGACCGGACACGCCCGGCGTGCTGCGGCTGGTGATGGACATGGTGCGGGCCGGTCGGGCGCTGTGCGTGCGCGGCAACCACGAGGAGAAGTTCGTGCGCGCCTTGCGGGGGCGCGACGTGCGGGTCACGCACGGCTTGGAGCTCTCGCTCGCCCAAATGGCCCGCGAGACGCCCGAGTTCCGCACCGAGGTGGTCGAGTTCTGCGACTCGCTGGTCCCGCACTACCGGCTCGACGGCGGCAGGCTGGTGGTCGCGCACGCCGGGCTGCCCGAGCGCTTCCACGGCCGGGAGTCCTCCCGCGCCCGCAGCACCGCCCTGTACGGCGTGGGCACCGGCGAGCGCGACGAGCGCGGCTTCCCCGTCCGGCTGCCATGGGCCGACGACTACCGGGGCGACGCGATGGTCCTCTATGGACACACCGTGGTCGAGGAACCGCGGTGGGTCAACGGAACCCTGTGCCTGGACACCGGCTGCGTGTTCGGCGGCCGTCTCACGGCGCTGCGCTACCCGGAGCGCGAGATCGTGTCCGTGCCCGCGCTCCGGGTCTGGTACAGCCGCGGCGGCTAGTCCTTCTTCTTCGCCGACTCCGCCTTCTCCTCCGCCGCGGGCGGGTCGAAGGAGGCGGGGAGCTTCTTCAGGTGCTTGCTCATCGAGCGGACCAGGAAGAACACCGCGATGAAGAACAGCACCAGGAGCAACAGCCCCAGCGGGGAGGACTTGCCGAAGTCCTCCTGCTGCCCGCCGGGGTCGTTGGAGGTCGAGGGCTGCACGAGCACCAGCGCCGTGGTCTGGTCCCAGGGGACCGGGTTCACGCTGTCACCTTTTCCCTAACTCCCGCGAACAGGTCGTCCTCGGGGACGGTGCTGTCGACCAGCGAGCGCGCCAGCTCGTACTCCTCGGTGGGCCACAGCTCGCGCTGCAGCTCCAGCGGCACGGCGAACCAGCGGCTGGTCGGGTCGATCTGGGTGGCGTGGGCCTTGAGGGCCTCGTCGCGCTGCGGGAAGTAGTCCGCGCACTCCACGCGCGTGGTCACCCGCTCCATCACGTCCGGCCGGTCCGCGCCCCAGCCCGCCAGCCACTCCGCGTACGGCGACTCCTGCCCCATGGCCAGCAGCGCCTCGTGGAAGGCCAGCAGCTTGGCGCGGGAGAAGCCGTGCGAGTAGTACAGCTTGAGCGGCTGCCACGGCTCGCCCGCCTCCGGGTAGCGGTCCGGGTCGCCCGCGGCGTCGAACGCGGCCACCGAGACCTCGTGGCAGCGGATGTGGTCGGGGTGCGGGTAGCCGCCGTTCTCGTCGTAGGTGACGACCACGTGCGGGCGGAACTCGCGCATCAGCGCCACCAGCGGCGGCACCGACTCCTCCAGCGGGACCAGCGCGAAGCAGCCCTCGGGCAGCGGCGGCAGCGGGTCGCCCTCGGGCAGGCCCGAGTCCACGAAGCCCAGCCAGCGGTGCTGGATGCCGAGGATCTCGGCCGCGCGCGCCATCTCCTCGCGGCGGATCGCGGCCATGTTCTCCAAAACGTCGGGTCGGTCCATGGCGGGGTTGAGGATGCTGCCCGCCTCACCGCCGGTGCACGTCACGACCATCACCTCGTGGCCCTCGGCCACGTAGCGCGCCATGGTGGCCGCACCCTTGCTCGACTCGTCGTCGGGGTGCGCGTGCACCGCCATCAGTCGCAGCTTCTCAACCATGACGGTGGTAGTCCTCCTTGGCCCTGCCGAACGGAGCCCCCTCGGCCCCTGCGACACTCAACGCGGTGGTCGCGGCACATTGTTCCCCACGGGTAGGAGGCGCGAGCAGGTGGCAGGACGCGCGCTGCCCGAGGGCAGGTACGGCAAGACGAGCAAGCCGATGCCGAAGTGGGCCCGGTGGTCACTGCCCGTGATCGCCGTGCTGCTGGGCGCCGTGGTGGCCTGGGTCGGCTACCGCAACCTCGGCGCCAAGCCGGTGGAGGCGAAGCAGACCGCTTTCCAGGTGCTGGACGCGGGCTCGGTGGAGATCACCCTGGAAGTCGTCCGGGACACCCCCGACCGTGCGGTGGTGTGCGTCGTTCGTGCACGCTCCGATGATGGCGACGAGGCGGGCAGACGCGAGGTGCTGGTGCCTCCGGGGCCGGGCACCACGTTCGCCAGGACCGTCCTCAAGACGTCGAAACCCCCCGTGACCGGAGAGGTCTTCGGCTGCTCCTACCAGGTCCCGGCCTACCTGTCCACGAGGTAGCGGCCAAGCGGGTGATCTGCGGCTTTGTTGCCGCCTCGGGGAACGAAACACCGTCGCCGAACGTTGTCGGCATGTTACTCTTGCCTTTCAGCACGGCCCCGGCGCGGGCCGTGTTTTTCCGTTCCGGACGTTCGCGTCCGGGAACTGCCAGCCCACACCACGGGCCTGGAGCAAGACGAGGAGTTGGTAACCGTGAGCGACACTGAGGTGACCTGGCTGACCCAGGAGGCCTACGACCGGCTCAAGACCGAGCTGGACGAGATGATCGAGAACCGCCCGGTCATCGCCGCGGAGATCAACGCTCGCCGGGAGGAGGGCGACCTCCGGGAGAACGGCGGCTACCACGCGGCGCGCGAGGAGCAGGGCAAGCAGGAGGCCCGCATCCGCCAGCTGCAGGAGCTGCTCCGCGTGGCCAAGGTCGGCGAGGCCCCCACCGTCAACGGCGTGGCCGCGCCGGGGATGGTGCTCACGGTGCGTTACGAGGGCGATGACGAGACCGAGGAGTTCCTGCTCGCCACCCGCGAGGAGGGCGCGCACGGCGCGCTGGAGGTGTACTCCCCCTCGTCCCCGCTGGGCAAGGCCCTGCTGGGCGCCAAGGAGGGCGAGACCCGCGAGTACGAGCTGCCCAGCGGCAGCACGATGAAGGTCACGCTGATCAAGGCGGTGCCCTACTCGGGCTGAGGTCCGTGCCAGAGGGGCGGCCACCACGCGGGGTGGCCGCCCCTCTCGCGTGTCGCGGTCAGGTGATGCGCTCCAGCAGCGGGCGCACCCGCGGCGGCACCGGCGTGGACAGCGCGATCGAGCTGGACAGCCGCCGCACGCCCGGCACGTCCACGATCTCGTCGATCACCCGCTGCAGGTCGGCGTTGGACCGGGCCACCACCCGCGCGAACAGGTCCCCCTGGCCGGTGGTCGCGTGCACCTCGCACACCTCGCCGATGGCGGCCAGCCCGTCCACCACCTCCCGCCGCCTGCCCTGCGCGATCTCCAGCACGGCGAACGCGGTCAGCCCGTAGCCCATCGCGGCCAGGTCCACCGCGGGCGGGAAGCCGGTGAGCACACCCCTGGCGGTCAGCCGGTCCAGCCGCGCCTGCACCGTGCCGCGCGCCACGCCCAACCTGCGCGAGCACTCCAGCACCCCCAACCGGGGCTCGTCGGTGAGCAGCAGCAACAGCCGCGCGTCGAGCCGGTCCACCGACTGGTCAAAGTGCTCAACTTGTCCGTCCTGAGCCATGAACCACTGTACAAACTGACCAGCCGAACAACAGGCTGTTGCCCACCCTGTTCACCGGCTCACATCCTGTGACCCATGACGCAGCAGCTTGACGACGTGAGCTACGACCAGCTCCGCCAACTCGTGGGCCTGGTCGACTACGACGGGACGCGGGACCCGTTCCCCGTCCGCTCCATGGACGCCGTGGTCTTCGTGGTCGGCAACGCGACCCAGACCGCGTGGTTCTACCAAGTCGCCTTCGGGATGCAGCTCGTCGCCTACGCCGGACCGGAGACCGGGCAGCGGGACCACAAGTCCTTCGTGCTCAAGTCCGGCTCGGCCCGGTTCGTCATCAACGGCGGCGTCGCGCCCGACAGCCCCCTGCTCGACCACCACCGCAGGCACGGCGACGGCGTCGTCGACCTGGCGCTGGAGGTGGACGACGTGGACAAGTGCGTCGCGCACGCCCGCGCCCAGGGCGCCACCGTGCTGGAGGAGCCGCACGACGTCACCGACGAGCACGGCACCGTCCGGCGCGCGGCGATCGCGACCTACGGCGAGACCCGCCACAGCCTGGTCGACCGGTCCCGCTACCACGGCCCCTACCTGCCCGGCTACGTGGCCAAGCAGAGCGCGGTGGTGCGCCCGGAGGGCTCGCCCAAGCGCCTGTTCCAGGCCGTCGACCACTGCGTCGGCAACGTCGAGCTGGGCAAGATGGACTACTGGGTCGAGTGGTACAACCGCGTCATGGGCTTCGTGAACATGGCGGAGTTCATCGGCGACGACATCGCCACCGACTACTCGGCGCTGATGAGCAAGGTGGTGTCCAACGGCAACCACCGCGTCAAGTTCCCGCTCAACGAGCCCGCCATCGCCAAGCGCAAGTCCCAGATCGACGAGTACCTCGAGTTCTACGAGGGCGCGGGCGTGCAGCACATCGCGCTGGCCACCAACGACATCGTGGCCACCGTCGAGCACATGCGCGCGGCGGGCATCGAGTTCCTGGACACCCCGGACTCCTACTACGACGACCCGGAGCTGCGGGCGCGCATCGGCGAGGTGCGGGTGCCGATCGAGGTGCTCAAGCAGCACCGCATCCTGGTCGACCGGGACGAGGACGGCTACCTGCTGCAGATCTTCACCGCGCCGATCGGCGACCGGCCCACGGTGTTCTACGAGCTGATCGAGCGGCACGGGTCGCTCGGCTTCGGCAAGGGCAACTTCAAGGCCCTGTTCGAGGCCATCGAGCGGGAGCAGGAGCGTCGCGGGAACCTGTGATCTTCAGCTTCGCGAGGGGCGGGTCCAGCGGGCCCGCCCCTTTTTGCTGTCGGTCGGTCCGGGGCGCGGCGCGGGACCTCCACGGACGGGTACGCTCGGCTTGGGGATTCCCCTCACACCGCGTTCACCTGGGAGGTGGCATGGCGCTCGCGGGACGGGTCACCGCGCTGCTCCCGCTCGCCGGAGCGGTCGCCACGGCCGTGGCGCTGACCGGCGCGGCCTTCTTCACCGTGGCCCACGCGGGCTGCGAGGACAGCGGTCGGTTCGTGCAGCGCGAGGACGGCGCGGTCGAGTTCGTCGGCGGCTGCCTCGACGGCCACGACCTGCCCACCGCGCCCGAGCCGGTGGACAGCGCGCGGTACGACGTCAAACCCTGAGCTCCGCCCGCCGTTTCGCGCGATAGTGGTCGCATGTGTCGGAACATCCGGGTGCTGCACAACTTCGAACCGCCCGCGACCGAGGACGAGGTCCACGCGGCGGCGGTGCAGTACGTGCGCAAGGTCAGCGGCACCACCCACCCCTCGGCGGCCAACGCGGAGGCGTTCGAGGCGGCCGTGGCGGCGGTCGCCGAGGCCACCAGGGTCCTGCTGGACAGCCTGGTGACCAAGGGCCCGCCGCGCGACCGCGAGGTCGAAGCCGCGAAGGCGAAAGCCCGCGCCGCCGACCGCTACCGCCCCCGCTGACCCACCCCCGCGAGTCGAACCTCCAGACACCCTGAACTCAACATTCGCGCACCCCGACCGGCACTTTCGCGCCGGTCGGGGTGTAGTTACCGGCCCTCCCGGCGGCCTCGGGTGGTACTTGCCGACGCACCAGGGCGGGCGCGCGCGAAGCACGCGCAGCGGACCGCCCGCGACCCGCCATCCTTGGCGACCTGCCGCGCGGCGAGCGCACCCCCACCACACCCCAACGACGAACTCAGGGGTCCTGAGCGTTCGACTCGCGGTACCTGAGCGTTCGACTCGCGGGGTGGGGGTCAGGACAGGGCGGAGAGGAGGTCGGCGACCAGGTCGTCGGCGGACTCCAGGCCCACGGAGATGCGGATCAGCGCGGCCGGGACCTCCAGCAGCGTCCCCGCCACGCTGGCGTGGGTCATCCGACCGGGGTGCTCGATCAGCGACTCGACCCCGCCCAGCGACTCGGCCAGGGTGAACAGCCGGGTGCGCGAGCACACCTCCAGCGCGGCCTCCTCGCCGCCCTCGACCACGAACGAGATCATGCCGCCGAACCGGCGCATCTGCTTGGCCGCGACCTCGTGGCCGGGGTGCTCGGGCAGGCCGGGGTAGAGCACCGACGCCACCCTCGGGTGCCGCGTCAGCGCCTCGGCGACCCGCTCGGCGTTGTCCGAGTGCTTCTCCATGCGCACTTCGAGGGTCTTCAGGCTGCGCAGGGTCAGCCACGCGTCGAACGCGCTGGGCACCCCGCCCGAGCCGTTCTGCAGGAAGCCGAACTGGGCGTCCAGCTCGTCGTCGGAGGTGATCAGCGCGCCGCCGACCAGGTCGGAGTGGCCGCCGATGTACTTGGTGGTCGAGTGCATGACCACGTCCGCGCCCAGCTCCAGCGGGTTCTGCAGGTAGGGCGAGGCGAAGGTGTTGTCCACCACCAGCCGCGCGCCCGCCGAGCGCGCGACCTGGGACAGCGCCGCGATGTCGGCGATGTTGAGCAGCGGGTTGGTGGGCGTCTCGACCCAGATCACCTTGGTGTTGGGGCGCACCGCGGCGCGCACCGCGTCCACGTCGGACAGCGCGACCGGGGTGTGCTCGACGCCCCACGGCCGCAGCACCTTGTCGATGAGCCGGAACGAGCCGCCGTAGGCGTCGTTGGGGATGATCAGGTGGTCGCCGGGGCGCAGCAGCGCGCGCAGCGCGGTGTCGGTGGCGGCCATGCCCGAGGCGAACGCGCGGCCGTGCCTGCCGCCTTCCAGCGCGGCCAGGCACTCCTCCAGCGCCCGCCGCGTGGGGTTGCCGGTGCGCGAGTACTCGAACCCCTGGCGCAGCCCGCCCACGCCGTCCTGCGCGTAGGTGGAGGTGGCGTAGATGGGCGGGATGACCGCGCCGGTGGTGGGGTCGGGTTCCTGCCCGGCGTGGATCGCCCTCGTTGCGAAGCCCTGGTGGCCGCTGTCCGTCATGCTCCCCAGGCTACGGGGGCGTGAAAAGCGGCCGCCCGCCAGCCGATCGGCTGACGGGCGGTGGGTGCTCCGGGGGGAGAGAAGTCACCACTGCTGGGGCGGCTGCTGCTGGCCGTACCCCGGCTGCTGCTGGCCGTACGGGTTGGCCTGGGGCTGGCCGTACGGGTTGGACTGCGGCTGCTGGCCGTAGCCGTAGGGCTGCTGCTGCGGCGGGTACTGCTGCGGCTGGCCGCCCGCGCCGGGGTGGCCACCGGGGTGTCCGCCGGGCACGCCCTCGGGGGCGTTCACCACGACCGTGCCCATGATGCTGTCCGCCCAGGTGCGCTTCCTGGCGTCCCACAGCGGCGCGAAGAAGCCCACGTAGCAGGGCAGGATGTCCACGAAGTGGCACAGCTGGCGGACGAAGGCGTTGCCGAAGCCGATCGGCTGACCGGTCTCCTCGCTGACCAGCTTGATCTTGGCGACCCGCTTGCCCAGCGTCTGGCCGGTGCTGCCCTGGAGGTAGCAGGCGTTGTAGAGCGCCCAGCCGAACGAGAGCAGGCCGCTGAGGGCGTAGAAGATCATCAGCAGCGACAGGTCGGCCATCGCGATGCCGATGCCGATGAGCAGGCCCATGACCACGGCGGGCGTGCCGTAGTCGACCAGCGCGCCGAGGGCGCGGGTGCCCCACTCGGCGTAGCCGCCTGCGGGCGCGGGGTGGGCCTGCTGGCCGTAGCCGGGCGGCGGGGCACCCCACTGCTGCTGCGGCGGCTGGCCGTAGCCGGGCTGCGGCGCACCCCACTGCTGCTGCTGACCGTACTGCGGCGGCTGGCCGTAAGGGGCGGGCTGCTGGCCGTACTGCTGCGGCGGCTGCTGCCCGTACTGGCCGGGCGGCGGCGGGAAGCCGGGCTGCGCCTGCGGCTGGGCCGGGAACCCGCCCGAAGCGGCCTGCTGCTGAGCCTGCTGGGCCTGCTGCTGTGCTTGCTGCTGGGCCTGCTGGGCCGCTCCGGACGACACCACCTGGGTGGCGTCGGAGTTCGCCGCGGGCTGCCCCCCGGTGGCGGGACCGGCGGAGGCCCCGGAAGCCCCGGTGGAGCCGCTGGACACGACCTGAGTGGCGTCGGAGGACGGGAAGACCGGGGCCTGCCCACCCGCGTGACCGCCGCCGGGCACGACCTGGGTCGCGTCCGGGTTGGCTGGCTGCTGCCCCGGCTCCTGCTGCGGTTGACCGCCGAACTGCTGGTTACCTGGCGGCTGCGGAGCGTTCATCGCAGTTTCCAACCCCCTTGGCGTGCGCCGTTGGTGTGACGAGATCGGTGGCTCACGCTAGCGGATGGTGACGGGGGCGGAACCGGCAACCGCCCCCCGGTGCCCCGGCGGGCAGCCGATCAGCGCCCCGCCAGGAACCCCAGGATGTCCTGCCGGGTGACCACGCCCGCGGGCTTGCCGTCGTCGAGCACCAGCGCGCCGTCGGCGGAGGACAGCGCCTGCATCGCCGCGCCGACCGGCTCGCCCGCGCCGATGGTGGGCAGCTTGGGCGACATGTGCTTGTCCAGCCGGTCGGTCAGCTGCGCCTTGCCGGTGAACAGCGCGTCCAGCAGGTCCCGCTCGTTGACCGCGCCCGCGACCTCGGCGGCCATCACCGGCGGCTCGGCGTTGACCACGGGCATCTGGGACACGCCGTACTCGCGCATGATCGCCACCGCCTCGGCGACGGTCTCGCTGGGGTGGCCGTGCACCAGGTCGGGCATCCGGCCGCCCTTGCGGCGCAGCACGTCGCCGACCGTGGCCCCGGAGGTGTCCGGCGACAGGAAGCCGTAGGAGGCCATCCACTTGTCGTTGAACACGCTGGACAGGTAGCCGCGCCCGCCGTCGGGCAGCAGCACGACGATCACGTCGTCGGGGCCGCAGTCGCGGGCCACCCGCAGCGCCGCGGCCACGGCCATGCCGCAGGAGCCGCCGACCAGCAGGCCCTCCTCGCGGGCGAGCCTGCGGGTGATCTCGAAGGAGTCCGCGTCGGACACCGCGACGATGTCGTCGCAGACGGTCCGGTCGTAGGCGTCCGGCCAGAAGTCCTCGCCCACGCCCTCGACCAGGTAGGGCCTGCCCGTGCCGCCGGAGTAGACCGAGCCCTCCGGGTCCGCGCCGATGACCTTCACCCGACCGCCGGAGACCTCCTTGAGGTAGCGGCCGGTGCCGGAGATGGTGCCGCCGGTGCCGACGCCCGCGACGAAGTGGGTGATCCGGCCCTCGGTCTGCCGCCACACCTCCGGGCCGGTGCCGTGGTAGTGGCTGGCCGGGTTCTCCGGGTTGGCGTACTGGTTGGGCTTCCACGCGCCGGGGATCTCGGCTACCAGGCGGTCGGAGACGTTGTAGTAGGAGTCGGGGTGCTCCGGCGGGACCGCCGTCGGGCACACCACGACCTCGGCGCCGTAGGCCTTGAGCACGTTGCGCTTGTCCACGCTGACCTTGTCCGGGCAGACGAACACGCACTTGTAGCCCTTGCGCTGGGCCACCAGCGCCAGGCCGACCCCGGTGTTGCCGGAGGTGGGCTCGACGATGGTGCCGCCCGGCTTGAGCTCGCCGGAGCGCTCGGCCGCCTCGACCATGCGCAGGGCGATCCGGTCCTTCACGCTGCCGCCGGGGTTGAGGTACTCGACCTTCGCGAGGATCAGCGGCGACAGCCCTTCGGCGAGCGCGTTGAGCTTCACCAGCGGTGTGTTGCCCACCAGGTCGACAACGCTCTCGACGTACTCCACGGGAGTTGCCCGCCCTTCCACAGCTGCCGGATGACCCGACGAGCGTATCTCGCGCCCCCTGCCGCCGCCGCCAGGAGGACCAGCGGCGTGGGTCACCAACCGCGGTCGACCTGAACCAGCGTTAACTAGGCTGCGCACACACGCCGCGGCGAAACAAAGGAGTTCCGTATGCCTGAGGCCGTGATCGTCTCCGCCGCCCGGTCCCCCATCGGCCGCGCGGGCAAGGGCTCGCTCAAGGACGTGCGCGCCGACGACCTGACCGTCCAGGTGCTCAAGGCCGCGCTGGCCAAGGTCCCCCAGCTCGACCCCGCCGACATCGACGACCTGATGCTCGGCTGCGGCCTGCCCGGCGGCGAGCAGGGCTTCAACATGGCGCGCGTGGTCGCCGTGCTGGCGGGCTACGACACCCTGCCGGGCACCACGGTGACCCGGTACTGCGCGTCGTCGCTGCAGACCACGCGGATGGCGCTGCACGCGATCAAGGCGGGCGAGGGCGACGTGTTCATCAGCGCGGGCGTGGAGACGGTCTCCAGCTTCGCCCGCGGCAGCTCCGACAGCTGGCCGGACACGCACAACCCGCTGTTCGCCGACGCCGAGGCGCGCACCGCGGCCACCGCCGCCGGGGCGTCGTCGTGGGAGGACCCCCGCCAGTCCGGGCAGCTGCCCGACATCTACATCGCCATGGGGCAGACCGCGGAGAACCTGGCGCTGGCCAAGGGCGTGACGCGGGAGGAGATGGACCAGTTCGGCGTGCGCTCGCAGAACCTGGCCGAGAAGGCCATCGCGGACGGGTTCTGGGCGCGCGAGATCACGCCCGTGACGCTGCCGGACGGGACCGTGGTCTCGGCTGACGACGGTCCGCGCGCCGGGGTGACCTACGAGGGCGTCTCCGCGCTCAAGCCGGTGTTCCGGCCGGACGGGCGGGTCACCGCGGGCAACTGCTGCCCGCTCAACGACGGCGCGGCGGCGCTGGTGATCATGAGCGACGTGAAGGCGCGCGAGCTGGGCATCACGCCGCTGGCCCGGATCGTGTCCACCGGCGTGTCCGGCCTGTCGCCGGAGATCATGGGCCTCGGCCCGGTGGAGGCGTCCAAGCGGGCGCTGGCGCTGGCGGGCATGTCGATCGGGGACATCGACCTGGTGGAGATCAACGAGGCGTTCGCCGCCCAGGTGATCCCGTCCTACCGGGACCTGGGCATCGACCTGGACAAGCTCAACGTCAACGGCGGCGCGATCGCGGTGGGTCACCCGTTCGGCATGACCGGCGCGCGGATCACCACGACGCTGATCAACTCGCTGCAGTTCCACGACAAGCAGTTCGGCCTGGAGACCATGTGCGTCGGCGGCGGGCAGGGCATGGCCATGGTGCTGGAGCGGCTGAGCTGACCCGGTGCCCCCCGCCCCAGGGCCGCCGGGTAGTAGCGAGCGGCCCTGGGGCGGGGGTCGGGTAGTACTTGCAGGCGCATGAGGAAGGGCGCCCGCCGGGAGGCGGGCGCCCTTCCTCATGGAGCTGGGTCGTGCGGCTGGGTCGTGACGCGGAGTGCTAGTCGCGCTGCAGGTAGGACAGCAGGCGCAGGATCTCCAGGTACAGCCAGACCAGGGTGGTCATCAGGCCGAACGCGGCCCACCACGCCCACTTCGCCGGGACGCCGCTGCGGATCATCTCGTTCGCGGCCTCGAAGTCCAGCAGGAAGTTGAAGGCCGCGATACCGATCACCACGAGGCTGAACACGATCGCCAGGGCACCGCCGTCGCGCAGGCCCATGTTCACGCCGAACAGGCCCAGCAGCAGGTTGCCCAGCATCAGCACGGCCGCGCCCACGGTCGCGCCGATGATCCACTTGGTCAGCCGGGGGGTGACCCGGATCGCACCGGTCTTGTAGACCACGAGCATCGCGCCGAACACGCCGAACGTGCCGAGGATGGCCTGCCAGGCGATGCCGGGGAAGATCGCCTCGAACACGCCGGTGATGCCGCCGAGGAACACGCCCTCCGCCGCCGCGTAGGTCAGCACCAGCGGCGCGCTGGGGGTGCGCTTGAAGATGATGACCAGCGACACGACCAGGCCGACCAGCATGCCCGGCAGCATCAGCGCCATCGGCGCGACCTGGCCGGTGAGCACCAGCCACGCCGAGACGAAGCCGGTGACCAGGGTCAGTGCCAGCGTGGTCGCGGTCTTGGTGACCACGTCGTCGATGGTGATCGGGCGCTCGCCGGTGGTCGGCGGAGCACCCTGGTAGCCGCCGTACTGCTGCGCCTGGTACGGCTGGCCGAAGCCTGCGTAGTTCCCGTAACCGCCGCCGGTCGGCAGGTTGCGGAACGCGGGGTTGCTGGTGGTACGCACCTCGTCCTCCTGTGGCGTCTGACGCCGTCACGGGGTTCAACGACCACACGAGTCGATCGGTTCCCGTCGGGTAAAAGCGACTTTACCCGGACGGAACGATCTCGAACCCACCGCGACGCGCTGCGGAGCGTAATCGTGATCCCACTCCCTCGGAGGCTTGTCCGCCACCCGGATCAGCCGGAAGGCTCACGGCGGCAGTTCGCCCCCCTTGACCTAGGGAGTTCAGGCCGACATGGGCTGGAGACGACTGGCAGGTGCGGCGCTGGCCGCCGGTGTGACCTTGCTCGCGGTGCCCGGCACGTCGCACGCCGAGGTGCAGCGCGGCATCGGCCACGAGCACGAGGCCCAGCCCTACCGGGGCAACCCGGCGGGGCCGGACTGGTCCGGCTCCTACATGTGGCGCGGCAAGCAGGTGTGGTGCGTCGCCTACTCCCTCAAGGCTCCCGACAGCGGGGTGGAGTACAAGGAGGGCGACGAGCTGCTGACCAAGGGCGGGGACAGCCTCAGCCCGGAGATCGCGGCGAACATCTCCTACCTCCTGCTGCGCTACTCGACCACCCGTTCGGCGGATGAGGCGTCCGCGCTGTCGCACCTGCTGCACAGCTGGACCGCCTACCCGCACAAGGACATCACCACCGACCCCAACGCCGACTTCCGGCACATCGCCTACGACGAGAAGTTCCACTTCGACCGGCTGCCGCAGAGCGCCCGCGACGCCATCGCGCGGCTCAAGGCCGACGCCGAGGCCAACCGGGGCCCGTGGGCCGCCCAGGTCATCGCGCCGGAGGCGGAGCAGGTCATCGGCTCGCCGGACACCTGGACCGTGGCCATCGCCAAGCAGGGCGGCGGCGGGGTCGGCGGCGTGCCGGTGACCGTGGAGCTGACCGACGCGACGCTGGAGGGCGGCGCCGCCACCGCGGAGCTGACCACCCCCACCGACGGCAAGCCGCTGACGGTCAAGGTGGTGCCGACCGGCGCGAAGCCCTCGTTCAGCGTGAAGCTGGACAGCCCGGCCGACCGGCCCGTCGTGCACGTCCCGGCGGACACCGACATGCAGCGCATCGTCACCACCGGCGGCGAGAAGAAGCTGACCGCGAACGCCTCCACCACGGCCAAGACCGCGCCGGGCGCGGTGAAGGTGGCCAAGACCGACGCCGAGACCGGCAAGGCGCTGGCGGGCGCGGCGCTGCGGGTCACCGCGGCGGACGGCTCGACGCCCGCGATCGGGCAGGACGACGCGCCGCTGGTCGGCCCGGAGGGCACCCCGGTGGTCGTGCAGACCGGCGCGGACGGCACCGCCACCGTGCCCGACCTGCGCACCCCGCAGGACATCTGCCTGATCGAGGTGGCCGCGCCCAAGGGCTACGAGGAGTTCTACGACCCGAACTCGCCGCCCAAGGTGTGCGGCAAGGTCGAGGCCGGGCAGACGCTGGCGCTGGCGCTGACCAACAAGCCGAACAAGCCCGTGGTGCCGATCACCATCCCGGCGGGCGCGGAGGGCGCGGGGGTGGTCGCCAAGGCGGCCTACACCACCGAGCCGAACACCGGCGCGCTGGTCGGCTTCGGCGGCGCGGTCCTGGTGGGCGCGGCCCTGCTGGGCTTCGTGGTGCGCCGCCGCCTGGCAGCGGCCCGCTCGTAGAGTCCTCCCCGTGAAGGCACTGCTGACCGGCGCGGCGGTGGCGGGCGTGCTCGCCGCCGCCGCGCTGGTCGTCGCCCCGCCCGAGGGCCTGGTCCGGCCGGTCGTGCTGGCGGGCCGCGCCGAACCGGCCGAGCCCGCCGTGCCGCACCCGCTGGGCGACAGCCTGCGCACCGGCCGCGGCGTCGACCTGACGGGCGTGCTGGCGGGCGCGAACCCGCCCGCCACCCCGTCCACCCCTCCCCCAGCCACCCCCGACCCGCCCCCGCAGCGGCAGCCGACCGCGCAGCAGCCGGGCACCGTGCGGCTGCCCGCGGGCTCCACCGCCACGCTGGTGCGCCGCGAGGTCACCGCGGACGGCACCCTGCCGGTGCCCGACGGCGTCGGCGAGGCCACCTGGTGGGGCGTGGACCTGGGCGCCGCCGAAGGCGCCACGGTGCTCGCCGGGCACGTCAACTGGAAGGGCGCCACCGGCCCGTTCGACGAGCTGTGGCGGGCGCGGGTCGGCGGCGAGGTCACCGTGGTCGACACCGCGGGCAAGGCGTTCCGGTTCACCGTCAGCGAGGTCGCCACGGTGCGCAAGGACGACCTGCCGCGCCGGGCGGTGGAGCTGTTCGGGCCGCGCGGCGGGCACCGCCTGGTGCTGGTCACCTGCGGCGGGCGCTGGGTCGGCGGGCAGCTGGGCTACGAGGAGAACCGGGTGGTGATCGCGACTCCGGCGGGGTAGCGCGCAACCTCGGGGCACCCCGAGCCGTCTTGATCGGTGTGAAGCGATGGGGCTTGGTCTCTACTGCTGTCGCGCTGGCGTTGACGCTCGTGGTGCTGGCGGTCATGGGGGCGCGTGAACCGCTGCCCGGCAACGACGCGGGCGAGCTGGCCGCGCCGCTGCCGATGGCGCCGCGGGTGCCCACCAGCAGTTCCAGCGGTCCGCCGCCGACGGTGCCGCCCCCGGCGAACCCGCCGTCGTGGATGCGCCGCCTGCAGCCCAACGAGAAGCCGCCGCAGTTCGTGCTGTTCTCCTTCGACGGCGCCGCGTCCAAGGCGCACTGGGACCGCGTGCTGCCGCTGACCAAGCGGGTCAACGCGCACGTCACCGGCCTGCTGTCGGGCGTGTACCTGGTGGCCGACCAGGACAAGAGGAGCTACACCGGGCCGGGGCACGAGCCGGGGTACGCCTCCATCAGCTTCGGCGGCACCCGGCAGGAGGTGGCGCAGCGCATCGAGTACCTCAACGACGCCATCGAGGCGGGCCACGAGATCGGCACCCACTACAACGGCCACTACTGCCAGGGCGACGAGCCCAGCGTCGGCCGCTGGGACACCGCCGCGTGGAACCGCGAGCTGGACCAGTTCTTCGAGATCGTGGACAAGGCCAGGCGGCAGGGCTTCGCCCTGGACCCGGCGGCGGTGCGCGGCGGGCGCACGCCGTGCCTGGAGGGCAAGTGGGACCAGGCTTTCCCGGCCATGAAGCAGCACGGCCTGGTCTACGACACCAGCCACGTCAGCCTGGGCGTGGTGTGGCCGTCGGTGCAGGACGGGCTGTGGGAGTTCCCCATGCCCGAGGTGCGCGTGCCCGCGCTGGGCAAGCAGGTCGTGATGATGGACTTCAACCTCTGGTACGCGCTCAACGGCGCCAAGGAGGACGCCTCGAGGGCCGCCGAGTACACCCAGGTCGTGGTGGACACCTACCGCTCGGTGTACCGCAAGACGTTCAACAGCAACCGCGCGCCGCTGGTCATCGGCAACCACTTCAACGAGTGGGCGGGCGGCGCGTTCAGCGCGGCGGTCGAGCAGTACATGGGCGAGGTGTGCGTGCAGCCGGAGACCGTCTGCGCCACCTACACCGAGGTCATCCAGTGGATGCAATTGCAAGACCCCGTTGTGCTGGAGCAGTTCCGCCGGATGCCCGCCGCGCGGAACTGATTGCCGCGCAACACTTCCGGCGATCTGGCGCAGCCCTGGGTGGACGCTCTAACGTGGGTCGTGCCGCCGCGCCCCACGGAGATCGAGCATCCGAGGAGTTGCGCATGAAAGCCACGAAGACGGCTCGTCGCGTCCCGCCCAAGCCCAAGCGCGCCTGGGTCAGGCCCGACTTCCGGGACGTGGACACCCCCATGGAGGTCACCGCGTACGCCGCCCGCGCCTGACCAGCCGTCCCCGCCGTGGCTCCGGCCTGCCACGGGGTCACGGCCGACTCGAAGGGTCGCGGATGAGCCGACCGCTGGCGCCCGAGGAGTTCACCGCCCGGCTGCGGGCGCTGTCGTCGCGCTACTGGGACGACCACCCGTTCCACCTGCGGCTGCACGCGGGCGCGCTGGGCGAGCACGAGCTGCGGTCGTGGGCCGCGAACCGCTGGTACTACCAGCGCCGCATCCCGCAGAAGGACGCGGCGATCCTGGCCAACTGCCCGCTGCCGGAGGTGCGGCGGCGGTGGCGCGAGCGGATCGCCTGGCACGACGGCGAGCGCGCGGGCGAGGGCGGCGCGGAGAACTGGCTGCGCATGGCCGAGGCCGTGGGGCTGTCCAGGCAGGAGGTGCTCGACGAGCGGCACGTGCTGCCCGGTGTCCGGTTCGCCGTGGACGCCTACGTGACCTTCGCGCGCACCAAGCCGTGGGTCGAGGGGGTGGCCTCGGGGCTGACCGAGATGTTCTCCCGCGGCCTGATGGCGCGCAGGCTGGCCGACATGCGCGAGCGCTACCCGTGGATCGCCGAGGACGGCTTCGCCTACTTCACCTCGCGGCTGGCGGTGGTGGCCGACGAGGGCAAGTCCACCTTGGACATCGTGGTGCGGCACTGCCGCACGCGCGAGCAGCAGGACGCGGCGGTGGCCGCGCTGGCGTTCAAGTGCGACGTGCTGCGGGCGATCCTGGACGCGGTCGACTACCACGCGAGCGGGTCGTGAGCGCGGTGGACGTGGTGCCGCGACTGCGCCCCGGCGTCAAGCGGAGCTACGACGAGGTGCGGCGCTGCCACGTGGTGCTGTTCCCCGAGGGGGTGCTGGTGCTCAACGAGACCGCCGCCGCGGTGGTGGGGCTGTGCGACGGGCGCAACTCCGTCCGCGACATCGCCGCCCGGCTGGCCGCCGAGTTCGACGGGGTGCGGGTGGCGGACGTGGTGGAGCTGGTGGGCAGGCTGGCCGAGCGGAGGGTGGTGGAGCTGCGTGGCTGAGCCGCCGTTCGGGCTGCTCGCGGAGCTGACCCACCGCTGCCCGCTCAGCTGCGGGTACTGCTCGAACCCGGTGGAGCTGGTGCGCCGCGAGGCCGAGCTGGGCACCGCGCGCTGGTGCGAGGTGTTCGACCAGGCCCGCGCGCTGGGCGTGCTGCAGGTCCACCTCTCCGGCGGGGAGCCGCTGGCGCGCGGGGACCTGCCCGAGCTGGTCGAGCACGCGGCCGGGCTGGGCTGCTACGTGAACCTGGTGACCAGCGGGCTGGGCCTGACCGCCCGACGGCTGGCCGACCTGGCCGCGCGCGGCGTCGACCACGTGCAGCTGTCGGTGCAGGACGCCCGGCCCGGCGAGGCCGACCTGATCGCGGGCGCGCGGGCGTTCGACCACAAGCTCGCCGCCGCCGGGCTGGTGCGGGAACTGGGCCTGCCGCTGACGGTGAACGCGGTGCTGCACCGGCTGAACCTGGACCGCGTGGACGGGATCATCGCGCTGGCCGAGCGGATGGGCGCGCAGCGGTTGGAGCTGGCCAACACCCAGTACTACGGCTGGGCGCTGCGCAACCGGGCGGCGCTGCTGCCGCGCCCGGACCAGCTGGCCCGCGCCGCCGAGGTGGTGGCCGCGGCGCGGGAGCGGCTGGCCGGGCGGATGGAGCTGGTCCACGTCGTCGCGGACTACCACGAGGCGCACCCCAAGCCCTGCATGCACGGCTGGGGCGCGCGGCAGCTCACCGTCGCGCCCGACGGCGACGTGCTGCCGTGCCCGGCGGCCGGGGTGATCCCGGACCTGGGCGTGGAGAACGTGCGGGACCGCCCGCTGGCCGACATCTGGCACCACTCGCGCGCGTTCAACGCCTTCCGCGGGTTCGACTGGATGCGCGAGCCGTGCCGCGGCTGCCCGCGCAAGGAGCTGGACTTCGGCGGCTGCCGCTGCCAGGCGTTCCAGCTCACCGGTGACGCGGCGAACACCGACCCGGTGTGCTCGCTGTCCCCGCACCGCGCCGAGGTGGACCGCGTGCTGGCGCTGGAGCCGGAGCCCGCCGCGCCGGTCCGGCGGGGGTTCGGGCGGTGAAGGTCGTGCTGCTGGGCACCGCGGCGGGCGGCGGTGCGCCGCAGTGGAACTGCGCGTGCGAGCTGTGCGCGCGCACCCGTGCGGGCGGGTTGCCCGCGCGGTCCCAGGACTGCCTGGCGGTCAGCGGGAACGGCGCGGACTGGTGGCTGGTCAACGCCTCCCCGGACCTGCGGGTCCAGCTGGCGGTCACGCCGGAGCTGGCGGCCGGGCCGGGGCCTCGGGACACCCCGGTGCGCGGGGTGCTGCTCACCGACGCCGAACTGGACCACACCCTCGGACTGCTGACGCTGCGCGGGGCCGCCGGGTTGGCGGTGCACGCGCCCGCCGCGGTGCTGCGCGCCTTGGCGGACACCCGCGCGGTGCTGGCGACCTACGCCGCGTGGTCGTGGCAGGAGGTCGGTTCCGAGCGGCCGGTGGAGCTGGCGGGCGGGCTCGTGGTGACCGCGCACCCGGTCAGCGGCAAGCGCCCCAAGTACGTCGGCGAGTCCTCTGTGGACGGTTCCTGGGTGGTGGCGTACCGGTTCGCCGACCCCGTCACCGGCGGCTCGCTGCTGTACGCGCCCTGCCTGGCCGCGTGGCCCGACGGGTTCGACGACCTGCTCGCCGCCTCGGACGTGGCGCTGCTGGACGGCACCTTCCACGCGCCGTCGGAGATGGGCTCGGCGACCGGCCGGGCGGGCGGGCAGGCCGCGATGGGGCACCTGCCGATCGTCGACAGCCTGCCCCGGCTGCGCCGCCACCCCGGCGTGCGGCGCGTCTACACGCACCTGAACAACACCAACCCCGTGCTCGACCCGTCCTCGGCGGAGCACGACGCGCTGCGGGAGGCGGGCGTGGAGGTGCTGCCCGACGGGGCGCTGCTGGAGCTGTGATCGGGGGGTTGGACCTACCGCGCGGCAGCCCGCCGGTCGGGAGAATCGGCGCATGACGGACAAGGACCTGCTGCGCGGCGCGAGCGACCGCGCGCTGGCGGTCGTGCTGGCCATGGCGAAGGCGCCGCTGGCGGTGCTGGGGTTGCCGCTGGTGCCGCTGCAACTCCTCGGCTACCCGCTGATCCTGGTCACCGTCGGCGTGCCGCTGACGCTGGGCGCGACCGCCCTGGCCCGCGGCTACGCCAACCTGCACCGCGACCTCGCGGGCCGGGTGCTGGGCGAGCAGATCCCCCGCCCGTACCGCGCGCCCGCCAACCGGGGGCCGATGACGCGCGTGCGGACCATCGCCACCGACCCGGCGACGTGGCGGGACCTGGCGTTCCTGCCGCTCAACGCGATCGTGTCGGTGCTCTTCGGCTTCCTGCCCGCCGCGCTGTGGGCCAGCGGCGCGCTGGCCATGGCCACCCCGCTGCTGTGGCAGCTGGGCGCGGACGGGCTGGCCTACCTCGGGATCGACGAGCGCACCCCCGGCGGCTACGTCGCCGTGCCGCTGCTGGCCACCGCCCACCTGGCGCTGGCGTGGTGGGCAACGCCCCGGCTGGTGCGGGTGCCCGCGCTGCTGGCCAGGTGGCTGCTCGCGCCGTCCGCGCGGGCCGCGCTGAGCACCCGCGTGCGCCAGCTCGCCGACTCGCGCGCGGACACCGTGGACGCGCAGGCCGCCGAGCTGCGCCGGATCGAGCGCGACCTGCACGACGGCGCGCAGGCCAGGCTGGTGGCGCTGGGCATGAGCCTGGGCATGGCCGAGGAGCTGCTGGCGCGCGACCCGGAGGCGGTGCGCGCCCTGCTGGCCGAGGCGCGCGAGTCGTCCTCCCTGGCGCTGGCCGAGCTGCGCGGCCTGGTGCGCGGCATCCACCCGCCGGTGCTGGCCGACCGCGGCCTGGACGGCGCGCTGCGGGCGCTGGCGCTGGCCCACCCGCTGCCGGTGGCGGTGGACGTGGAGCTGGCGGGCCGCCCGCAGGCCCCGGTGGAGTCCGCCGCCTACTTCGCGGCGGCCGAGGCGCTGACCAACGTGGCCAAGCACAGCGGCGCGACCGGGGCGTGGCTGCGCGCGCGGCACGAGGCGGGCGTGCTGAGGCTGGTCGTCGGCGACGACGGCCGCGGCGGCGCGCGGGCGGACGCGGGCGGCGGGTTGCGGGGGATCGAGCGCAGGCTGGCCGCCTTCGACGGCACACTCGTGATCACGAGCCCGGTCGGCGGGCCGACCACCGTGACCATGGAGCTGCCGTGCGCGTTGTCCTCGGAGAAGACCTCGTCCTGCTCAGAGACGGCCTGATCAGACTGCTGCGGGCCTACGACTTCGAGGTCGTCGAGGCGGTCGACTCCGGTCCGGCGCTGCTGGAGGCGCTGGTGCGGCACCGGCCGGACGTGGCGGTGGTGGACGTCCGGCTGCCGCCGACGTTCACCGACGAGGGGCTGCGCGCGGCCATCCGGGCCCGCAAGCGCGTGCCGGGGCTGCCGGTGCTGGTGCTCTCGCAGTACGTCGAGCGGCTCTACGCGCGCGAACTGCTGTCCGACCGCGGCGGCGCGGTCGGCTACCTGCTCAAGGACCGGGTCTCGGACGTGCGGCAGTTCGTCGACGCGATCCGCCGGGTGGCCGCGGGCGGCACCGCGATGGACCCCGAGGTGGTCACCCAGCTGCTCGCCCGAGGCGGTCGCGACCAGTCGCTGGCCGCGCTGACCCCGCGCGAGCGGGAAGTGCTCTCGCTGATGGCGGAGGGCCGTTCGAACGGGGCCATCGCGGCGCGGCTGTTCGTCACCGAGAAAGCGGTCGGCAAGCACATCGCGAACATCTTCGCCAAGTTGGACCTGCCGCTGTCGGAGGACGACAACCGCCGGGTGCTCGCGGTGCTGGCTTATTTGGACCGGCTGTAAATCGTTTCTTAGGCTAAGTAGCATTTCCTTTCCCGACGACCTGGGAGAGCCCGGTGGACCGAACCGCAAACCTCGCCGAGGAACTGCTCGACCTCATGGCGCGGCAGTCGCCGTTGAGCGTGACGCTCTTCGGCTTGCCCGGATATGACGACCTGCTCACCGACCACCGCGAGGAAGCGGACGAATCCGCGCGGGCGCGGGCGCTGGCGATAGCCGAGCGGGCCCGCGCCGTGCCCGCCGACGACGACCCGGTGACCAGGGCCGTGGTCGTGCAGCAGGCCGAATCCCTGGTCGACCAGATCGACGCGCGCGGCGTCGAGTACACGATCACCGACTCGTTCTTCGCCCCGGTCGGCGAGCTGCTGACCATCATGCCGATGGTCCAGGTCGCCTCCGCCCGGCAGGAGCGCGACTACCTGGCCCGGCTCGCGGCCGTGCCGGAGTTCCTGCGGACCGTCGCCGGGCGGCACCGCGCGGGCGCGGCGGCCGGGCGGACCCCGGTGGCGCACCTGGTGCGGGCCGCCGTGGCGCACCTGGACCGCTACCTGGCCGCCGACCAGGACCCCTTGGCCCAGCACGCGGGCGGGGCGGAGTTCGGCGCCGAGCGCGACCGGCTGCTGGCCGAGGCGGTGCGGCCCGCGTTCGCCGAGTACCGCGACGTGCTCGCCGACCTGGTCCCCACCGGTCGCCCCGAGGACAAGGCGGGCCTGTGCTGGCTGCCCGGCGGCGACGCCGCGTACGCCGCGCTGGCCCGCGCCCAGACCACGACCCGCCGCACCCCCGAGGAGGTGCACCGGACCGGGCTGGAGGTCGTCGCGGGCCTGGCCGAGGAGTACGCCGAGATCGGCGGCCGGGTCTTCGGCACCACCGACGTGGCCGAGATCTTCCAGCGGCTGCGCACCGACCCGGCCCTGCGCTGGGACTCCGAGCAGGAGCTGCTCAGCGCCGCCCGCGCGGCCGTGACCAGGGCGGAGGAGGCCGCGCCGCGCTGGTTCGGGCGGCTGCCCGACGGCCGCTGCGAGGTCGAGCCGGTGCCCCCGGCCGACGCCCCCGGCGCGCCCACCGCGTACTACACGCCGCCGTCGCTGGACGGCACCCGGCCGGGCACCTACTACGCCAACACCCACCGGGTGCGGGAGCGGTTCCGCTACCAGGCCGAGACCATCGCCTTCCACGAGGCGGTGCCGGGGCACCACTTCCAGATCGCGCTGGCCCAGCAGCTGACCGACCTGCCGGTGCTGCGCAGGCTGGCGCCGGTGACGGCGTACCTGGAGGGCTGGGGGCTGTACTGCGAGCGCCTGGCCGACGAGATGGGGCTGTACTCCGACGACGTGGCGCGGCTGGGGATGCTCGCCATGGACTCCCTGCGGGCCGGGCGGCTGGTGGTGGACACCGGCCTGCACGCGCACGGCTGGAGCCGCGAGCGGGGCATCGCCTACCTGCGGGAGAACACGCCGGTGGCGCTGGTGGAGATCGAGTCGGAGGTGGACCGCTACATCGCCGCGCCGGGCCAGGCGCTGGCGTACATGGTGGGGCGGCTGGAGGTGCAGCGCGTCCGCGCCGAGGCGGAGGCGGCGCTGGGGGCGCGGTTCGACATCCGGGCGTTCCACGACGTGGTGCTCGGCGGCGGGCCGCTGCCGCTGGCGGTGCTGGACCAGGTGGTCCGCGACTGGGCGGCGGGGCAGGCCGCCTGAGGCGCGGTGCTCGGACGCCCGGTTCGCGGGTCAGCGGCGGATGTGGGGGTGCTCGTCCAGGTCGGGGTCCGGGTGGTAGCCGGTCTCGGCGAACAGCGCCTGCGCCTGGTCGCTCAGCTGGGCGGCCAGGTCGTGCTGGCCGCGCCGGACGCGCACCCGCGACAGCGTGCGCAGGGCGCGGATCTCGACCGGGCGGTAGCCGCAGGCGCGGGCGCGCTCCAGCGCCACCTCGCCGTGCAGCTGCGCCTGGTCCAGGTCGCCCAGCCGCACCAGCGCCGCCGCGAGGCGGGTCAGCGCGTCGGTCTCGCCCCAGCTGAAGCTGGTCTCCCTGGCCAGCTCCAGCGCCCGCAGGTGGTGGGCCTGCGCCTCGGCCGCCGCGCCCAGCCGCAGGCACACCGCGCCCAGCGCGTTGAGCGTCCACGCCAGGGTGCCCCGGTCGCCGATCCGCTCGGTCAGCTCCACCGCCAGCTCCGCGTCGGCGCGGGTCCGCGCGGTCACCCCGGTCGTGCAGCGCAGCAGCGCCCGGCCCGCCAGCGCGGTCGCCTCGCCGTAGCGGTAGCCCAGCTCGCGGTTGGTCCCCAGCGCCCTGGCGTAGAGGTCCTCGGCCGCGTCGTGCTCGCCCAGGTCGCGGTGCGCGTTGCCCAGGTCCACCAGCAGCACCGCCACGTTGAACCGCGCGCCGGTCCGCTCGCCCAGCTCCAGGGCCCGGCCGAAGTGCTCGCGGGCCCGCGTCAGCTCGCCCAGCTGCCAGTACGCGAACCCGACGTTGGCCAGCGACATCGTGATGCCCGCCGGGTTGTCCTGCTCCTCGTACAGCCGCAGGGACCGCAGCCCGCAGGCGATGGCCTCGCGCGGCGCGCCCAGGCGCTGGTGGGCGGCGCTGAGGTTGTTCAGCGCCGCCGCCTCGCCCTCGGCCCAGCCGCTGCCCGCGTGGCCGCGCAGCGCGGCGGTCAGGTGCTCGACGGCCTCCTCGTAGCGGCCGTTGTTCACGCAGGCCAGCGCGATGCTCTGGTGCATCGCGGCCTGGGCGCGCCGGTCACCGGCGGCGTGCGCGGCGGCCAGCCCGGCGGACGCCGCGGCCAGCCACTCGGCGTGGTGGCCGCGGTGGTGGAAGAACGCGCGCAGGGCGTCGGCCAGGTGCCAGGCGTGCGGGCGCGGCCCGCGCCGGGCCGCGGCGTCCACCGCCGCGGTGAGGTTGGCCCACTCCTCGTCCAGCCACGCCAGCGCCGCGTCGGCGTCCGGGAACCGGTCCGTCGGCGGGGTGGGGCGGGGCAGCCGCAGGAAGTGCGGGATGAGCGCGCGCCCGGCCGCGTCGGCGGTGCTCAGGTAGTGCTCGTAGAGGCGTTCGCGGGCCCGTTCCCGGTCGTGCTCGTCGTCCTCGGCCTCGGCGCGGTCCACCGCGTACCGGCGCAGCAGGTCGTGGGAGCGGTAGCGGCCCCGGCCGTGCCGCTCCACCAGGTGCGCCGCGGCCAGCGCCTTGAGCTGCCGGTTCACCACCGCCTGCGGCTGCCCCACCAGCGCGGACACCGCCTCCGCGGTGAACGTCCGCCCCGGCACCGCGCCCAGCCCGCGGAACAGCCGCCGCTGCTCGGCGGGCAGCGCCCGGTAGGACAGCGCCATGGCCCGCGCCACCGGGCTCTCCCCCGCGCCGTCCACGGTCAGCTCGGCCAGCAGGTCGCCCTGGGACAGCTCCCGCACCAGGTAGCCCAGCTCCGGCTCGGGCCCGGCGGCGGCGTTGGCCGCGGCGATGCGCAGCGCCAGCGGCAGGTGCCCGCACAGCCTGGCCAGCTGCGCCGCGGCGGCGGGCTCCGCGCTGACGTGCTCGCGGCCCAGCGCCTCCTCCAGCAGCCGCAGCGAATCGCGCTCGGGCAGCACGTCCAGCGGCAGCGCCCGCGCCCCGGCCAGCGCCACCAGCTCGCCCAGCCGGTTGCGGCTGGTCACCAGCACCGCGCCGGAGGGCGGCAGCAGCGGCGTGACCTGCGCGGCGTCGCGCGCGTTGTCCAGCACCACCAGCACCCGCCTGCCCGCCACGGTGGAGCGGAACAGCTTGGCCTGGCCGTCCAGGTCCGGCGGCACCGACCTGGGGTCGCAGCCCAGCCCGCGCAGCAGCTGGGCCAGCGCGGCCGACGGCGGCAGCGGCTCGTGCTCGGCGTCGAACCCGCGCAGGTCCACGTACAGCTGCCCGTCCGGGAACCGCTCGCGCGCGCGGTGCGCCCAGCGCAGCGCGAGGGCGGTCTTGCCGACACCGGGGGCGCCGCTGACCACCCAGATGTCCGTGCCACCCGCCGGGCCGCCCGCCGCGCCGGTCCCGGCGTCCAGTTTGGCCAGCTCCGCCTCGCGGCCGACGAACCCGGCCACGTCGTGCGGCAGCTCGGCCGGGCGGGCGGGTTCGGCCGCGCGCTCGGTCGCGCGCGGGGCGTCCGGGGGCGGGTCGCCGCGCAGGATGCGGGTCTCCAGCTCGCGCAGCTCGGGGGCGGGGTCCAGGCCGAACTCGTCGGCCAGCCTGGTGCGCAGCGCCCGGTAGGCGGCCAGGGCGTCGTTGGTGCGCCCCTCCCGGTGCAGGCTGTGCATCAGCAGGCCGACCAGCCGCTGCCGCACCGGCTGCTCGGCCACCGCCTCGGTCAGCTCGTCGAGCACCTGCCTGCCCTCGCCCAGCCGCACCAGGATCTCCAGCCAGTCCTCCAGCGCCGTCCAGCGGGCCTCCCGCAGGCCGCCGCACAGCCGGTCGCGCACCTCCGGCGGGGCGGCGTCGGCCAGCGGCTCGCCGCGCCACAGCGCCAGCGCCCGGCCCAGCAGCTCGGCGGCGCGCTCGTCGTCCGCCTCGCGGGCGAGGGCCACCAGCCGGGCGAAGCGGTGCGCGTCGACGGCGGCCGGGTCGACCCTGAGCACGTACCCGGCGCCCTCGTTGGCGATCTCGGGCGGGTCATCGGCCTGCCGGAAGGCGGTGCGCAGCCGGGAGACCAGCGTTTGCACCGTGCCTCGGGCGGAGGCGGGCGGGGCGGGGCCCCAGACGAGGTCGATCAGCCGGTCCACCGGCACCGAGCGGTTGGCCTCCAGCGCCAGCACGGCGAGCACCAAGCGCTGCTTGCGGGAGCCGAGGTCCAGCCGCCGCCCGGCCGACCACGCCTCGACCGCGCCGAGGACGCGGAGATCCAATGGCCACCTCCAGCGCCAGTATGCCGAGCGCGTGCGCGCCGATCATCTCCTGGCTCTGTAGACGCCGGTCAGCCCTGAGTGGTTGCCCCGGTCGGGCTACCCCGCCGGGTCGGGTCGCGCGGCGGCGCGGGCGACTCGCCCCCACGAATGCGTGTTCACCCCACAGTGGGTACAGGCGCATTGAGCAGTGCCCCCGACGGGATTCGAACCCGTACTGTGACTCTTTTAAGGAGCCTGCCTCTACCCGGTTGGGCTACGGGGGCAGCGGGGAGCCTAGGCCGTTACCGTGTGTTCGTGGGGCTTGTTGCACGCACTTCCCCCGCACGGCTCAATGCGAAGCTTTATCGAGCTCATTCGGGTAATGGGCCGAGCGCACTCATACCGAGTACGACTTCGTGATATGCGTCACAGCCCAATGCGAGTTCTACGAGTTCATCCCGCAATGCTGCGGTGAAGCCGATACCAAAACCCAGGGCAGTAGCCACCAGATAAGCGGTCTGGGACAAGTGGCCCACATCCATTTGGACCACTCGATAGGCGCGCGAGGTGTCGTAGCGCCACCGCGTCCGCTCCAGCACCGCGGTGTAGGCCAGCACCAGCGGGGCCCGCCCCACCCACTCCTGATCACCTGCGGCTTCGGACATCTCCTCGGCCGTCCACACCGGACCGATCCGCTCCAGCACGTGCGCCGAGCCGTCGTAGTGGTACCAGCCCGGCGCCAGCCCCTCGACGGAGCGCGCATGGACGTAGACCTCCACCGGGTGCCTTCCGCCCCCCGATGGAGTGGTCTTGAACACTGTCCCGCTGCGGCCGATCCGAGGGCGCACCGGGGAGGGTGCCGCGAGCACCGCGAGAAGTTCACCCACTCGGCCCAACGGCAACGGACCGTCACCGAACTCGCGGGTCGTGCGGCGGGCCAGCAGGACGTCGAACAGCCCCTCCCGCGCCCACGACGGCCGCGCCGGGCGGGCGGGCAGCGGCACCCGCTCGCCGCCTAGGCTGCGGAACGGCGGGGGCGGCGGCACGGTGGACAGCTTGGCCTCCAGCGCCGCGTCGTGCTCGTCGGCCCCCAAGTACGGCGCGTCGCCCAGCGTGCGGCTGGCGAAGTGGAAGTACCGCGCCGAGGCGCCCCAGTCCGCCCAGCCGCGCAGCAGCCGCAGCTCCTCCTCGTGCCTCGGCGAGCCCTCCACCACCAGCACGCCCGCCTCGACCAGCTCGTCGAGCACCTTGCGCAGCGCCACCCGGTCGGCCTCGGCCAGCGGGGCGAGCAGCTCGTCCACGTCGGCGAACCGGGCGAACTTGCGGCACAGCAGCTCGGCGGTCTCGCTGATGGCGAACTGGCGGTGGTGCAGGTAGTCGTCCCAGATCACGGTGCCGTCCCGGTAGAACAGCGCCGCGTGCTCAGCGACCTTGACCCGCACCGAGCAGCTCCTCGAACCGGCCCGCCACCCAGTCGTGCACCGCGTCGGACACCCGCTCGTCACCCGCGCGGTGCTCGAACCAGCGCCAGTCGCAGTTGACGTTGACCTCCAGGAAGACGTGCTCACCACCCGCGACGAGCAGGTCGAACGCGGCGACCTGGAGCCGCCAGTGCCTGGCCAGCGCCCGCAGCCGCCCGGCCAGCCCGTGCGGCACCTCGACCGGGGTCACCCGCACCGCGTCGGGGTCCACCCACAGCTGCGCCGGGTCCAGCTTGTCCACCTGGTAGGCCAGGCAGCGCTCACCGACCACGAAGATCCGCAGCTCGGTGTCCGCGCCGACGTACTGCTGCACGATCACCGGGGCGGGCTCGGGCGCGTCGCCCGCGCGGTGGGTCTCCAGCGGGCGCGGGAACAGGCCGTGCTGCACGCCGGGGCGCGGCTCCAGCAGGTGGCGGCCCGTGGTCTTGACGATGCACCGGCCGCCGCCGGGGCGGGTGCGGCCGGGCCGGGTGGTCACCGCGGTGCGCGGCACCGCCAGGCCGAACGCGGCGGCGTCGGCGAGCTGGGTGAGCCGGTCCAGGTGGGCGGTGTGGCGCACCGGGTTGACGTGGGCCCAGTCGCCGCGGGTGGACAGCCAGTTGGCCACCGCGCCCCACTGGTCGGCGGCGTAGGCCGCGGCCAGGGTGCCCGGCTCGACGGGCAGCGCGGCGAGCTCGAAGTGCCTGCGCCACACCAGGACCGGGCGCAGCAGCCAGCGGTCCAGCTCCAGCAGCGGGGTGTCGGTGTAGACGGTCAGCGGCAGGTCGACGCACCGGTCGGCGTCGATGCGGGCCATCCGGATGCCGCGCTCGGCCAGCGCGATGGACAGCTCGTTCATCTCCATGTCGGCGGAGCGGGCGAGCACCAGCACGCAGGGCACCGGTTCGCCGTCACCCTCGTCGACCACGCCCAGGCTGTGCACCTTCTCCTGGAAGTCCAGGCACTGGGGGTGGGTGCGGAAGAGGTAGTCCTGGCCTTGCAGCAGCAGTGGGGTGGGTTTCGCGGCTCGAACGCCTTCGGGCGGGGGCACCAGATCGCTCCCCCGCCCGGAAGCGGACATGCTCAGTCGTCTTTCTTGCTGCGGAAACACTTTCCAGCGGTGGCGTACTCGGCGGCGTACTCCGCCAGCGCACGATCCTCGATCTCACCGCGGCGAAGCTGTGCGGCCAGCTCCTCGAGAGACATCGCGGTCACCTTCTCTCCCCACACTTGTGCTTCACGCATTCAGGTGATGCACCAGCCGTAGTCTGTGGTTCACGTTACGCAATGTCAAGACGGCCCGTTGGCATTGCTCTGAACGGGGGATTAAGTTACGGCCTTGGGCCAGATGGACGTGAGCCCACTGCCCCCGAACGGGGCAGTGGGCGGCGACGCTCAGCTCTTGGTGGCGCGGTCGAACTCGGCCTTGGGGTCGTGGATCTGCCCCAGCGCGACCACCTCGCGACCGGAGAACAGCGCCTGCGTCCAGTCCACGAAGATGCGGAACTTGCGGTTGACCGTGGGCATGAACATCACGTGGTAGCTGCGGTGCATGAACCACGCCACGACGCCCTTGAACCGCAGGCCGAACACGTCGGCCACGCCCTTGTACAGGCCCAGCCCGGCCACCGAGCCCAGGTACTTGTGGTAGTAGTCCTTGGGCTTCTTGCCGCGCAGGCTGGCCACGATGTTGGCGGCCAGCAGCTTGGACTGCCGGATCGCGTGCTGCGCGTTGGGCACGCAGGTCGCGTTCGGGTCCTCCTCGGTGCGCGAGAGGTCGGGCACCGCCGAGCAGTCGCCCGCCGCCCACACGCCGGGCAGGCCGACCACCTGCATGGCCGCAGTGCACCGGACGCGACCGCGCTCGTCCAGCGGCAGGTCGGTATTGCGCAGCACCGGGTTGGCCTTCATGCCCGCGGTCCAGATGATGGTGTCCGAGTCGAACTCGGTGCCGTCGTCGAGCACCACGTGGCCGCCCTCCAGCGACTTCACGCGGGTGTCGAGGTAGCACTTGATGCCGCGCTTCTCCAGCTGCTCGACGGTGTAGACGCCCAGCGGGGCGCTCACCTCGGGCATGATCCGGCCCGCGGCCTCGACCAGCACCCAGTGCATGTCCTCGGGCTTGAGGCCCTCGTAGTAGCGCAGCGCGTAGCGCGCCATGTCCTCCAGCTCGGCCAGCGTCTCGATGCCCGCGAAGCCGCCGCCGATCACCACGAAGCTGAGCAGCCTGCGGCGCAGCTCCGGGTCGTTGGTGCTGGCCGCCTGGTCCAGCCGGGACAGCACGTGGTTGCGCAGGTAGATGGCCTCGCCGATGGTCTTCATGCCGATGCCGACCTCGGGCAGGCCGGGGATGGGCAGGGTGCGCGAGATCGCGCCCAGCGCGGAGACCAGCACGTCGTACTCGAACTCCTCGACGTGCCCGTCGGCCAGCTCCACGGTCACGGCCTTGCGCGCGTGCTCGATCTTGGTCGCGCGGCCGGTGACCACGTGGCAGCGCTTGAGGACGCGGCGCAGCGGCACCACGACGTGGCGCGGCTCGATCGACCCGGCCGCCGCCTCGGGGAGGAACGGCTGGTAGGTCATGTGCGGCTGCGGGTCGATGACGGTCACGGACGCCTCACCGGAACGCAGCTTCCTCTGCAGCCCCAGCGCGGTGTACATGCCGACGTACCCACCGCCGACGATCACGATCCGTGTGGGTTGCGACTTCACAGCAGCCATACGGACATGGTGACACCGGACCCGCCCATAGCGCGTATCGGCGAGCCCCGTTGTGACGACTGTCGCGAGGTGATGGTTGACACGCAGCCGCCCACCTGCGCTGATCGGCGAACCCGCTGCGAGGATCGATCCAGCGGACCGGTGGAGGACCGTTCCGTCAGCCCTTGCGGCGCATCAGGAGGACCGCCGCGACCACCAGCCCGACCGCGGCGAGCAACCCCACGACCTCCACTGCGGGAGCCGTTCGGCTGACCGGCAAAAGGGTGATCATGCCCGCGAGGGTGAGCACGGCGAGTTGCACCGAGAGGAACCGGACCGCCGGCTTCTTTAGGGCGAACGGGTGAACCCGCGATCGGGCGGGCAGGAGCGCCGCGTAGCCGCACAGGACGTGCAGCAGGTGCAGCAGCACGACCAGGGCCAGCACCCCCGGCCGCACCGGCGGCCCACCCGCGAGCACCACCGCCGCCGCCGGGTAGGCGATCGCCAGCGCGGACGCGGCCGACGCCGGGATGGCCGCGGCGACCCCCACCAGGACCAGGTAGAGCCCCAGCACCAGCGGTGCCACCCCGTTGGCCGACAGCACCCCGGCGACCGCCGCGCCCACCGCGACCACCGCCGCGCGCAGCACCCAGCCCGGCCACCCCGGCCCCAGCACCCCGTCCGGTTCGGCGGCATTCCGTTCCGGCGGCGCGGTCACCGGACCACCCGCCGTCCCGGCCGGGCCGCCAGCCGCAGCGCGCCCGCCAGCGGCGCGCCACCCCCGTCCCAGCGCACCACGACCACGCCGTGCCGCCGCATCGCCTCCAGCCGGACCTCGTGCTCCAGCTCCACGATCCGCGCCGCGCCGGGCCCCCACGGCGTCTCCGGGTCCGGCGTCAGCGGCCCCGGCAGCACGTCCACCGCCAGCACCGCGTTGCCGCGCCGGGCGGCGTGCACGGTCAGCTCCACCACCGGGGCGTCCAGGAACGGCGACAGCACCACCACCAGCGCGCCGTGCGGCACGTGCAGCACCGGCTTCGGCGCCCACCCCGCCGACCGCGCGCACCGCACCAGCCCGGTGCGCAGCCGAAGCAGCTGCCGCCGCCCCACCCCCGCCCGCACGCCCAGCTGCGGTCGGCCCAGGTCGGCCAGCGCCACCCGGTCTCCCTGCCGCAGGTAGCCCGCGGCCAGCGAAGCCGCCGCGGTCACCGCCAGGTCCAGGCTGCCGCCCGGCCGGACGGTGACCGCGCGACCGGTGGCCGTCCAGTCCGCCACCTCGGCGGTCACGTCCAGCCGGGTGTCCAGCGCCAGCAGCACGTCCGCGTCGGCCTCCGCGTGGTGCTCGCGCACGTGCAGCGCGCCCGCGCGCAGCGACACCCGCCAGTCCACCCGCCGCAGCCGGTCCCCCGGCTGGAAGGCGCGGATGTCGCGCAGCTCCACCGAGTCGCCCGGCCTGCGCGCGCGGTGCGCCCCCACCAGCCCGAGCGGGCGGGCGGGCAGCAGCCCGGCGGGCAGCGGCCGGACCGGGGGCAGCGTGGTGCGGCCCAGCTCCGGCGCGGTCACCGGACCGTGCACCAGCAGCCCGTCCGGGCCCGCGACCAGGTGGTCCGGGCGCAGCGCGGCGCCCTGCCCCCAGCTGTCGCGGCGCAGCGCCACGGTCACCGCCCCGGCGGAGGCGGGCAGCAGGTGCACCGGCCCCACGCCCTCCTCCCGCCCGTCGGGCAGCCGGACCGCCATCAGCTCGGCGCCCTCGTCGCCGTCGAGCTCCACGGTGGCCCTGGTGGAGCCCACCTCCCCGATCCTGGGCAGCGCCCGGACCCGCACCGACGGCGTGCCGCCCACCGGGGACACCAGCGCGACCAGCGTCGAGACCAGCAGCGGCGCGCCCAGCAGCACCAGCTCGACCCGGTGCAGCAGCGCGCCGAGCACCACCATGCCCACCCCCAGCCCCACCCCGCGCACCAGCGCGTCGGTGGGGTGCCAGCGCGCCCCCCGGCCCCCGGTGAACGCCTCCCGGACGCGCTCGGCGCGGCTCACCGCCGGGCACCCGCCGGTCCGGGAACCCGGCCCAGCAGCTCGGTGACGACCTCCACCCCCGTCGTGCCCGAGGTCCACGTCTCCGGGCGCAGCGTCAGCCGGTGCGCCAGCGCCGGGACCGCGCACTCCTTGACGTCCTCGGGCAGCACGAAGTCCCGCCCGTCCAGCACCGCCAGCGCCCGCGCCACCAGCACCAGCGCCTGCGCGCCGCGCGGCGACGCGCCGACCTCCACGGCCGGGTGGGCGCGGGTGGCGGAGGCCAGGTCGACGCAGTACCGCAGCACGTCCTGGTCCACCGGCACCTGTTCGACGCCGCGCTGCAGCACCGCCAGCCCGCCCTCGGCCAGCACCGGCGCCACCTCGGTCTCCTCCCGCTGCCGGGCCAGCCTGCGGCGCAGCACCTCCACCTCCTCCTCCGGCGGCGGGTAGCCGATGTCCAGGCGCAGCAGGAACCGGTCCAGCTGCGCCTCCGGCAGCGGGTAGGTGCCCTCGTACTCGACCGGGTTCGCGGTGGCCAGCACGTGGAACGGGCGCGGCAGCGGGAACGTGCGGCCCTCCACCGTGACCTGGCGCTCCTGCATGGCCTCCAGCAGCGCGGACTGCGTCTTGGGCGGGGTGCGGTTGATCTCGTCGGCCAGCAGCAGACCGGTGAACAGCGGGCCCTGCCGGAAGCTGAACTCGCGTGCGCCGGGGTCGTAGAGGAACGAGCCGGTCACGTCGGCGGGCAGCAGGTCGGGGGTGCACTGCAGGCGGGTGAAGTCCAGCCGCAGCGCTTGGGCCAGGGTGCGCGCCATCAGCGTCTTGCCCAGGCCGGGCACGTCCTCCAGCAGCACGTGCCCGCCCGCCAGCAGGGCGGCCAGCGCCAGCCGCAGGGAGCGCCGCCGCCCCACCACGACGGTGCCGACGGCGGCCAGCACCGCCTCGGCCTCGGCGGCGATGCTCTCGGTGGTCGTCACAGCTCCTCCAGCAGCTCGGCGAGCCTCTTCGGGTCGGGCAGGGGCGCTTTCGGGTCGGTCACCAGGCGGTGCAGCTCGGGCCCGAGCAACCGCTCGGCGCGCGGGTCGGCCAGGTCCGGCACGCCGTGCCGCTGGCGCAGCCGGGCCTGGGCGAGCCGCCGGAGCCGGGGGTGCACGCGACTGGCGAAGCGGTCCGGGTCCACGGCTGCCTCGGCCAGCCGGGTGGCCAGCGTGCTGGCCTGCACGTGCACCACACCGCCGGGTTCGACCGGCGGGGGCGACCAGACCACGTCGGTGGCCCTGGGCAGCCGCCCGACCAGCAGCGCCAGCGCCGCGGCGGGCAGGGCGACCAGCGCCGCCCAGTGCGGCGGCGCGCCCGCCCGGTGCAGCGCGAACCCGGTGACCGCGCCCGTCAGCAGCGCCGCGCCGAGCGAGCCGACCCGGCCCAGCAGCGGGGTCACCCGAGGTCCCGCACGATGCGCTCCAGCGCGTCCGCGGCGGTGCGCGCGTCGGCGTCGGTGACCTCGCCGCTGCCGAACCGGGCGCGCTGGTAGACCCGCCGCAGCGCACCCGTGGCGTCGGGGTCCACCCGGTGGCGGGTCAGCAGCCCACCGGTGAACTCGGTCGGCGTCTGGTGCGCTTCCCTCGGCGTCCCCGACGCCGCGGCGGCCCGCTCCAGCGTCAACCAGGCGGCGACCACCGCGTCCCCCGGCGGCCCGCTGTCAGCGGCGCGCAGGTCCGCCAGCGCCCGGCGGGCACCGCGCACCAGCACCTCCGCAGGCGCGGGCGTGTCGTCCGGCGACGACTCCTCGGCGACGTGCCCCGCACCGCGCCGCCTGCGCCGCCAAGAGGCGTCCCGCAGGTAGCCGACGAGCAGCCAGAGGAGGGCGGCACCCAGCAGCACCAGCACGAACAGCACCAGGGCGACCAGCGACGCACCCGTCACGCTGCCCTCGACGTCGGTGCTCTCGACGCCCCGCACCGGCGGCTGGGTCCACGTCGGCGCGTCGGCACCCGCCGCGTCGCGGGGCCCGTAGGGCACCGGTGAGGTCCCGCGCGCCGCCAAGGCGACCAGGACCAGCGCGGAGCCCACCACGAGCGCGAGCGCGGGTCGGGACCTCATGCCGTCAGGATGCCCCCTCCCTCCTCCCCCGCGCCCCGTTTCCCCTCAACCCGCGCGAGTCGAACGCCCGAGTTCGCGCAACACGTCCTCGACCAGGGTCACGGTGGACATCCTGATCACATCGGCGTCCTCGAAACCCTGTTCCGCGGCGGCGGCGAGGGCAGGCAGCACACCGTCCGGGTCCGTCCCGTGGTGGCGCATCGCCGCCACGGCGCAGCGGACCACCTCTCCCGCCAGATCACTCGACGCGAGCTCCCGCAGCGTCCGGGCCAACCGCGCCGGGTCGGTCGTGCGCAGCAGCCGCAGGACGTCGAGCCCGTCCTTCGGCTTGAGGCGGTGCGGTTGCTCCCGGCGCTCATCGATCTTGATCATCTTCGACACCAGCAGGGCCGCCGGTCCGGCCACCCTGATCCGGAAGGACCGCGTGTCCACGCCGTCGAGAGCGGTGATCGAGTGCACCTCGTTGTCCACGACCGAAGCTTCCAGTCCCAACGTCCGCCGAGCGACCCGGTTGCCGTGCCCCGGCAGCCGGGCGCCCCTCCTGCCCCCGACACCGCTGAGCGCTTCGGGGACCATCAGGTCGACCGCCACCCGCCCGCGTCCCAGCCAGGTCCCCGGCTGACCACCGGGGACGAACCCGGCCGCGCGCATGGCCTCGCCGATCAGCGGTTCGTCCGCCAGCCTGCTGGGTGTCAGCGCCAGGTCGGCGTCGGTGGTGGTCGGCGCGGTCGAGAGGTCCGCGTCCCCGCTGTGCAAGTAGACGGCCTGGGCTCCGACCAGGACGGCGGCGTCGCGGTGCGGTCCCAGCGCGTCGAGCGCGTCGAGCAGGACGGATCGGGCCACCACGTACTCGGCGGGGGTCACGAGGCCCACCCCAGAGCCGACACCAGGTGCTCGGCCTCCTCGCTCGACCGACCGGGGCCGGTCAGGAGGTCGGCCACCACCTGCGCGGGAGCGGCGCACCTGATCCCACCGACCAGCCGGGCCTTCTCGTGCACGACCTCGTCGTACGGCCGCGCCACGAGCACGTTCGCCCCCCGCTCGACCCTCCTGAGCCCCAACCGGGTCATCAGGTCGACCGGGTCCTCCGCGTACAGGCTCAGGGAAACCAGCGGGGACAGCGGTGTCACGCCCTCCGGCAGGTACGCCCGCGCGGCCGCCGAGCCGGTCACCGCGACGCCCCCACCGACGCCCGACATCGCGGTCAGCGCGTGGTTCACGCCACGCGGGTCGAGTGCGGGCACGACTTCGTTGGAGCTCATCAGTCGGTAGTCCTCCACCCACCTGCCGACCAGCGCCCGCTTGCGCACGGCGACGACCGCTCCGCCTTCTCCGCGTTCGACGACGGCTTCCCGGTCCAGCAGGTCGAGCACCCTGGCGCTGGACGCCGCGCCGACGCCGGCCCGCTCGGCCAGTTCCCGGACGCCCACCGGCAGGGCGGTCTCGCACAGCTCCAGCACCACCTTCGCGGCGGCGGGGCCGCGCAGCGATTTGAGCAAGCGGTCGGCGGGGTCGCGGAACCCGCTCCGGTCGGCCCCGGCCCGGTCGATGAAGACCGCCGGGCGGTCGATCGCGAGGCGGAGGTTGCCGGTGGCGTCGAACCACCCCAGACCGTGTTCCGCCAGCCGCGCGCGGGTGCGGGGCGAGACGAACGGCGCGACCAGGATCGCCCCACCGACGTCGTCGGTGCGGTAGGACTCGATCCGCGCGGCCACCGCGGCGACGTCCCTGGGCGTCACCGCGGCCTTCGACTCGATCAGGACGACGGTGCTCGTGCCGTCCGGCGCGGTGAGCACGAGCCGCGCGTCGGCCCTGCCCGCACGGCGGCCACGGTTGGGCTGGTGCGCCACCTCCCAGGTGGGCGGGAGCGCCTCTCGAACAGCCTGCCCGGCGGACCACACCAGCTCCGCACTCGCCGTTCCAAGTTTTATCGGATTCCGTGACACGCGGAACAGGCTACATTGCGGAACGGCTGGTTCCGCCCACTTACTTGTCGCTCAAACGGGTGGTCTTGGGCGTTCGGCTCGCGGGGAGCCGGGAGGTCAGAGGCCTGCGGTGGTTTTGGCGGTGCGCAGGACGTCCTCCACCATGGACTGCGTCAGCAGGCCGGTCTGGGTGTTGCGCTGGCTCACGTGGTAGCAGCCGAACACGTGCAGCGGCGGGCCGCCGTCCAGCGCGGGCAGCTCGTACGCCACCCCGTGCCCGAAGACCGGCCGGGGCCGGGGCACCTCCCAGCACGCGGCCAGCACGGGCAGCAACGCCTGCCAGCCGAACGCCCCCAGCACGACCACCGCCCGCAGCGTCGGCCGCAGCAGCTCCAGTTCGTGCACCAGCCACGGTCGGCAGTTGTCGCGCTCGGCGGGCGTCGGCTTGTTCTGCGGCGGGGCGCACTTGACCGGCGCGGTGATCCGGGTGCCGAACAGCTCCAGGCCGTCGTCCGCGCGCACCGCCGTCGGCTGGGACGCCAGCCCCACGGCGTGCAGCGCGGCGTAGAGCACCTCGCCGGACCTGTCGCCGGTGAACATGCGGCCGGTGCGGTTGGCGCCGTGCGCCGCCGGAGCCAGACCGACCACGGCCAGCGCCGCGTCGGGCGGGCCGAAGCCGGGCACCGGCCGCCCCCAGTACTCCTCGGCGCGGAACGCCGCCCGCTTGACCCGCGCCACCTCCTCGCGCCACGCCACCAGCCTGGGGCACGCGCGGCAGGTGGTCACCCGCCGGTCCAGTTCCTCAAGGCTGCGCACCGCGCCCGCTCCCGACCGTAGAGTTCGACCATGACCGACAAGGACACCGACGCCAAGCCCGAGGACGACAAGGACCTGCCGACCGACGACCTGGTCACCACACAGCACAGCACCACCGTCAAGCGCCGCAAGCTGAACTACACCACCACGACCGGACGGGTGGTGCTGCGGCAGGAGGTGCTGACCGACGGCAAGTTCGACGGGCACCAGCCGAAGGCGGAGGTCTTCCTCACCGCGTACACGCTGGACGGCGCCGACCCGACCAAGCGGCCCGTCACGTTCGCCTTCAACGGCGGCCCCGGCTCGTCGAGCGTGTGGCTGCACCTGGGCCTGTTCGGGCCGCGCCGGGTGGTCTCCGGCGACGTCGGCGACCTGGTGCCGCCGCCGTACGAGCTGGTGGACAACGCCGAGACGCTGCTCGCGCACAGCGACCTGGTCTTCATCGACCCGGTCTCCACCGGCTACTCCCGCGCGGTGAAGGGCGAGAAGCCCGGCGAGTACCACGGGTTCAAGGGCGACATCGAGTCCGTCGGCGAGGTGATCCGGCTGTGGACCTCGCGCAACGGCCGGTGGATGTCGCCGAAGTTCCTCGCGGGCGAGTCCTACGGCACCACTCGCGCGGCGGCGCTGGCCGAGCACCTGCAGACCCGGTACGGCATGTACCTCAACGGCCTGGTGCTCATCTCGTCCGTGCTGGACTTCGCGACGCTGGACTTCAACGAGGGCAACGACCTCCCGCACACCCTGTTCCTGCCGACCTACGCCGCCATCGCGCACTACCACGGCCTGCACGGCGACCGGCCGCTGGCGGAGGTGCTGGCCGAGGCCGAGGAGTTCGCCTCGCGGGACTACCCGTGGGCGCTGGCGCGCGGGCACCGGCTGTCCACCGAGGAGCGCGCGGACGCGGTGGCCCGCCTGGCCGCCCTGACCGGTCTGTCCGAGGACTACGTGGACCGGGTGGACCTGCGGATCGAGCACGTGCGGTTCTTCACCGAGCTGCTGCGCTCGCAGCGCAAGGTGGTGGGCAGGTTGGACGCCCGCTTCACCGGTTGGGACGCCGACTACGGCCGCGAGCTGTTCAGCGAGGACCCGTCGTACTCGGCGATCCTCGGCCCGTACACGGCGGCGCTGAACCACTACGTGCGCACCGAGCTGGGGTACTCCAACGACCTGCCGTACGAGATCATCTCGCGGTCGGTGCACCCGTGGTCGTTCAAGGAGTTCGAGGGCGCGCACGTCACCGTCGCGGGCAAGCTCGCGGCGGCGATGCGGGCGAACCCGCACCTGCGGGTGCACGTCGCCTTCGGCTACCACGACGGCGCGACGCCGTACTACGCGGCCGAGCACGTGTTGGCGCACCTGCAGATCCCGAAGGAGCTGCACGACAACATCGAGTCGGCCTACTACCCGGCGGGACACATGATGTACGTGCACGAGCCGTCGCGGGTGCAGCAGTCGAAGGACATCGCCGCTTTCGTCCAGTCGGCGTCGAACCGCTAGCGCGTCCACGCACGACCGCCGCGGTGACCCCCGGCTTCTCCTGCGAGAGCGCCGGGGGCCGCCGCACTCGCGTCAGTCCTTCAGGCCGGCGACGAACGCCGCCCACCGCGCGCGCGGAACCACGATCGGCCCGGACTCGCGGTGCTTGGTGTCCCACACACCGACGACGGACGGTCCGTGAGCCACCTCGACGCAGGTGTTCGCGCCGTCGCTGAAACTGCTGGTCCTGCGTTCGCCCCAAGGGATGTTGGCGGTCATGCCCCCTCCGTTACCCGAGTTGCCGGATGCGCCCGCTCACGATCGTCGCAGACTCATCGGGTGCGCAGGCCATCGTCCACAGCCGCTCGAAGCGAGTTTGGTAGACCGCGATCTCCGCGGGCTCGTGGAGGTACGTCGCAGTGGTGGCGCCGTCGATGTAGACGCGGTGGACCTCCGGGTCCCGCACCCGGAGCACCGTGAACCCGACGCCCACCATGGGGTGCAAGCCCAGGCTGAAGGGCAGGACGCGGACTTCCACCGTCGGCCATGTCCCCGCCTCCAGCAGATGCTCCAGTTGCTCCGCGGCGGCGCGGTGATCGGCGGGCAGTCGGTGCAGGGCGGCTTCACCGAGCACCACCCTGACCCGCGGCGCGCCCTGTCCGGTCAACACCTGCCCGCGCGTCAGCCGGTCGGCGACGCGCTGGTCGAGGTCCTCGGTCGTGCTCTGCCCCAGCAGATCGCGGGCGTAGCCCGGCGCTTGGAGCACGGCGGGGATCAGTTCGGCGTCGTGGTAATCGATCTCGTGGGCGGCTTGCTCCAGCAGTACGAACGACTGCGCCCAGTCCGGGACGTGCGGCATCCTCGCGCGCTTGCGCGCTCTGCTCGCGAGGTCGACCAGGGCGGTCAGCTCGTCGCCCTTGACGCCGTAGAGCTCGGCGAGCCGGTGGGTTTCGGCGATGGTCGGCACGCGCTGACCGAGTTCGACTCGGGACACCTTGCCCACGTGCCAGCGGAGCACGGGATCGGTCTCGACTTGCTGGGTCCTCAGGCAGGCCCGCTCGCGGTACGCCCGTAGACGCTGCCCCAATTCGACGCGCAGCGGGTTCGCGACGGCCAACTGTCCTCCTCTGCCGAGAGCGTCTCGGCGTCCATCCTGCCCGGCTCGGGCGGGCGCACCGAATCACCCCATCAGTGAATCGCCAACTGACGATCGTCAGTTATACGGTGCGTAAGCGTCACTCCAGTCCGTTCCCGACGGATGCGCCCGAGGGTGACGCCCAGGGCGGCGGACCAACCCCGACTGGTCCGCCGCCCGGTTCGGGAAATCGGGCACAGCGGCGTCCCAAGACACGGAGGTGCAAGGTGAGCGGTGCGTTCTGGGTGCTTCTCGTGATCGGCGCCGCCACGGGTGTCGCCGTGGCCTCGGTGATCGTTCCCCTTCTGCTGGCCCGCAGGCGCAGGACGCGGATGTACGCCGAACTCCGCGAGGAGATCGAGCGCCTGCGGACCCTCCGACAGCCCGTCCACGCCGTCTCCTCGGACGGGCACGCCGAGGCAGGGGCATCCCCACGTGCCTCTGACGCCCCTGTCTCGGCCCCACCCGAGCCGCCTCGGCGCACCGTGCGCATCGAGCTGGCCGGTGGCAAGCACCGACCGGAGAACGTGGCCGCACGCGTCTGGCTCGCGAGCGCCGCGTGACGGCACCCCTGGGGCAGGCGACCACCAACCGCTACGGCACGACGGAGCGCTCCTCGGCGAAGTGGCAGGCGCTGGGGTGGTCGAAGGGGAGTCCGCGCTCGACGAGCGCGGGTTCTTCGGTGGCGCACACGTCCTGGGCCTTCCAGCAGCGGGTGCGGAAGCGGCAGCCGGACGGCGGGTCGATCGGGGAGGGCACGTCGCCGGTCAGCCGGATCACGTCCCGCTGCCCGCGCAGCGCGGGGTCCGCCACCGGCACCGCCGACAGCAGCGCCTGCGTGTACGGGTGCGTGGGGTGCTCGTAGATCTGCTCCTCGGTGCCGATCTCCACGATCTTGCCCAGGTACATCACCGCGACCCGGTCGGACAGGTGCCGCACCACCGACAGGTCGTGCGCGATGAACACGTACGCCAGCCCGAACTCCGACTGCAGCTCCCCCAGCAGGTTCATCACCTGCGCCTGGATGGAGACGTCCAGCGCGGACACCGGTTCGTCGCACACGATCACCTTGGGCCGCAGCGCCAACGCGCGCGCGATGCCGATGCGCTGCCGCTGCCCGCCGGAGAACTGGTGCGGGTACCGGTTGATGTGCTCGGGGTTGAGCCCCACCACGTCGAGCAGTTCCCGCACCCGCCCGGCGCGCGAGCCGCGCGGCGCGACTTCCGGGTGGATCTCGAACGGTTCGCCGACGATGTCGCCGACGGTCATCCGGGGGTTGAGCGAGGTGTACGGGTCCTGGAGCACGATCTGCATGTTCCGCCGCAGTTCGCGCAGCTCCGCGCCGCGCATCGGGAACATGGGCCTGCCCTCGAAGTACGCCTCGCCCGACGTGGGCGGCTCCAGCCGCATCAGCACCTGGGCCAGCGTGGACTTGCCGCACCCGGATTCGCCCACCACGCCGAGGGTTTCCCCCGCGCCCAGGGTGAACGACACGCCGTCGACCGCGCGCACGCGCCCGATGGTGCGCTTGAACAGCACGCCCCGCGTCACCGGGAAGTGCTTGACCAGGTCGCGGACCTCCAGCACGGGTTCAGCCACGGGTTCAGCCACGGCCGACCACCTCCAGTGCGAAGTGGCACGCGCTGGTGCGCCCGGACCCCAGCGGCACCTGCGGTGGCACTTCCAGCGAGCACACCTGCTCCGCGCGCGGGCAGCGCGGGTGGAACGGGCACCCCGGCGGGATGCGCAGCAGGCTGGGCGGCAGGCCCTTGATCGTCTCCAGCTTGGTTCCCTTGGACTCCAGGTGCGGCAGGGACCGCAGCAGCGCCTCGGTGTAGGGGTGGCCGGGCGCGCGGAACAGCGACAGCGCGTCGGAGTGCTCGACGATGCGCCCCGCGTACATCACCGCGATCCGGTCCGCGACCTCGGCCACCACGCCGAGGTCGTGGGTGATCAGCACCAGCGCCATCCGCCGCTCCCGCTGCAGCTCCGCCAGCAGGTCCATGATCTGGGCCTGCACGGTGACGTCCAGCGCGGTGGTCGGCTCGTCGGCGATGAGCACCTCGGGGTCCAGCGCCAGCGACATCGCGATCATCGCGCGCTGCCGCATCCCGCCGGAGAACTGGTGCGGGTAGTCGCGGACCCGTTGCGCGGCGTGCGGGATGCGCACCAGGTCCAGCAGCTCCACGGCCCGCTTGCGCGCGTCGCGCCTGCTCATGCCGCGGCGCAGGCGCAGCTGCTCCTCGATCTGGAAGCCGACGGTGAACACCGGGTTCAGCGCCGACAGCGCGTCCTGGAAGATCATCGCGATGCCCTCGGCGCGGACCTCGCGGCGGCGCTGCGGGGTGGCGGTCAGCAGCTCCTCGCCGCGGAAGCGCACCGAGCCGCCGGTGACGAAGGCGGGCGGCGTGTCGAGGATGCCCATCACCGCCTGCGCGGTGACGCTCTTGCCCGACCCGGACTCGCCCAGCACGGCCAGCGTCTCCCCGGCCTGGACGTGGTAGGTCACGCCGTTGAGCACGTGCGCCACCCCGTCACGGGTGCGGAACTCCACGTGGAGGTCCTCGACCTCCAGCAAGGCGGTCATGCGGTCCTGCCCTCCTAGCGGAGCTTGGGGTCGAGGGCCTCGCGCACCGCGTCGCCCAGCATCACGAACGCGAGCACGGTGGCGGTGAGGAAGCCGGCGGGGAACAGCAGGGCGTGCGGGGCCACCCGGATGTAGTCCTTGGCGGCGCTGATCATCACGCCCCAGGACACCACCGGCGGGCGCAGCCCGATGCCCAGGTAGGACAGCGTCGCCTCGGCGCCGACGAACGCGCCCAGCGCGATGGTGGAGTAGACCAGCACCGGGGCGACGCAGTTGGGCAGCAGGTGCTTGGTGATGATGCGCCCGGTGCCCGCGCCCAGCGAGCGGGCCGCCTTGACGTAGTCCTGCTGCTTGGCCGCGATGGCGGTGGACCGCATGATGCGCATCGACACCGGCCACGACAGCACCGAGATCGACAGCACCACCTGCGCCACGATCCGCGCCGCGCCCGCGCCGCCGCCCGCGTTGAGCGTGGTCAGGATGACGATCGCGCCCAGCACGAACGGCACGCCCACGAAGATGTCGGCGATGCGCGAGACCACCGCGTCCAGCCAGCCGCCGTAGAACCCGGCCAGCAGCCCCAGCGACGCGCCGAACAGCACCACGCCCACCGTGGCCAGCAGGCCGACCACGATCGTCGCCCGCGCGCCGTGGATGACCCGCGCGTAGATGTCGTAGCCCTGGTTGTCGTAGCCGAACCAGGCCGCCGCCGAGGGGCCCTGGCGGCTGCGGGACAGCTGCGCCAGGGTGGGGTCTGCGGAGGTGAACAGCTGCGGCACCGCGGCCATCAGCACCACCAGCAGGATCAGCGCCACCGACACCCAGAACAGCGGTCGCCCGCGCAGCTCCCGCCAGGCGTCGTCGAACAGGCCGCGCGGCTTGTCGGCGTCCCCGCCGCCCGCCCCGCCCACCGGGCCGCCCGCCGGGCCACCCACCGCGGTCAGTCCACCGGCCGCCACCGCGTCAGTCATAGCGAATCCTCGGGTCGAGCACGGCGTAGAGCAGGTCCACCAGCAGCGTCATCAGCAGGTAGACCAGCACCAGTACGGTGACCAGCCCGGTCACCATCGCGCCGTCCTTGGTCAGGATCGAGCGGAACACCAGGCCGCCGATGCCGGGCACGTTGAAGATGCCCTCGGTGATGATGGCCCCGCCCAGGAACGCGCCCAGGTCGGTGCCCAGGAACGTGATCACCGGGATCAGGGAGTTGCGCAGCAGGTGCACGCCGATCACCCGGTTGGTCGGCAGCCCCTTGGCCAGCGCGGTGCGCACGTAGTCCGCGCGCCGGTTCTCCGCGATGCCCGCCCTGGTCAGCCGGGTCACGTAGGCCATGGACAGGCTGGCCAGCACGAAACCGGGCACGATCAGGTTGCCGAAGGTGGGCGTGCTGACCGTCGGCGAGATCCAGCCCAGCTGCAGGCCGAACACCAGCTGCACCACGTACCCGGTGACGAACACCGGGATGGAGATCAGGAACAGCGTGGACACCAGCACCAGGCTGTCCAGGAACCCCCGGTTGCGCAGCCCGCTGACCACGCCCGCGGTGATCCCGATGACCGCCTCGACCAGCAGCGCCACCAGCGCCAGCCGCAGGGTCACCGGGAAGGTGGCCGCGATCCGCTCGCCGACCTGCAACCCGGCCGAGGTCTGCCCGAAGTCGCCCTGCACCAGGTTGAGCAGGTACTTGCCGTACTGGACGACCAGCGGGTCGTCCAGGTTGAACTTCTCGCGCATCGCGGCCACGTACGACTCGGGGCAGTCCCGCTCGCCGCACTTGCCCTCGAACGGGTCGCCGGGCACCGCCCACACCAGCGCGTAGATCAGGAACGTGGTCCCCAGGAACACCGGGACCATCTGCAACAGCCTGCGCAGCACGTACCGCCCCACGGGCGCCACTCCCCTCAAGCGGCCCGGCCCGCCCGCACGGGTGCGGACGGGCCGGGCGCCGGTGTTCAGCCCACTTCGACGCTGGGGACGTCCAGCGTGCGGAACGGGTCGAGGTTGGCCACCTTGAGGCGGTTGGACTTGCCCGCGATGGTGTTCTGCGTCCACAGCGGGATCGACGGCATGTCCTGGGCCACGATCCGCTCGGCCTCCAGGTACAGCTTGATCGCCTCGTCCTCGCTGGTGGCCTTGTCGGCCTCGGCGATCTTGGCGTCGAACGCCGGGTTGGAGTACAGGCCGTCGTTGGACGACGCGCCGGTGCGGAACAGCGGGCTGAGCCAGTTCTGGATGGACGGGTAGTCGGCGATCCAGCCCGACCGGTACATGCCGGTCATCTCGTGCGCGTTCACCTTCTGCCGGAACTCGCCGAAGCTGGTGGAGGGCACGAACCTGGTCTCGACGCCGAGGGTGTTCTTGATGCTGTTGGCCACCGCCTCGGCCCACTCCTGGTGCCCGCCGTCGGTGTTGGACAGCAGCAGGATCTCCCCGGTGTAGCCGGACTTCTGGAACGACTCCTTGGCCTTCTCCGGGTTGTAGGTGCAGTACTCGCCGCACTGGCCGGGCGTGTAGCCCTTCATCAGCGGGTGCACCCAGCCGTCGGCGGGCTTGCGGGTGCCCTCGAAGATCCGCTGGGTGATCTCCTCGCGGTTGATCGCCATGGAGATCGCCCGGCGCAGGTCCACGTTGTCGTAGGGCTTGAGGTAGAACGGGAACGCGATGGTCTGGTTGTTCAGCGTCTCCCGCTGCACCACCCGGTCGCCGAGGTCGGACTCGTACTTCTTGCCCGCCAGCGCGTTGGGCGGCAGCTCCTCCAGGAAGTCCAGGTTGTTCGCCACCAGGTCGGCGTAGGCGGACTCGCGGCTCTGGTAGACCTTCAGCGTCAGGTCCTTGAAGGTCGCCTTGTCGCTGCCCTGGTAGTCGTCGTAGCGGGTCAGCTTGATCTCCGCGCCGGGCTGCCGGGAGACGAACTTGAACGGCCCGTTGCCGATGGGCGCGGCCTCGAAGGCCGCCCGGTCCTTGAAGAACGCCTCCGGCAGCGGCGCGAACACCTCGTAGCCGACGGTCACCGGGAACACCGAGAACGCCTCGGACAGCGTGATGGTGAAGGTGTGGTCGTCGACGACCACCAGACCGGACATCGCGTCGGTGGTCGGGGTGGGCGCCTTCTCCGGGCCGTCGGGGCCGTCCGGGTCGGCCGGGTGGACGTCCTGGTAGCCCTGGATCTGCGAGAAGAAGGTGGCGCCCTGGGTGGCGTTGGGGCCGTAGGCGGTCCAGTTCCAGGCGTCCACGAAGCTCTTCGCGGTCACCGGGCTGCCGTCGTGGAACTTCCAGCCCTGCTTGATCTTGACGGTGAACACCTTGGAGTCGGTGGTCTCGATGGACTCGGCCATCGCGTTGGCGGGCTGGGCGTCCTCGCCGCGGTACTCGACCAGGCCGGTGAACAGCGGGTCGAGCACCCGGCTGCCACCGGTCTCGGTGGTGTTGCCGGGCACCAGCGGGTTCTCCGGCTCGGTGTTGAAGATGGTGATGCCCGCGTCGGCGGAACCGGTGGTCTCGGCGGCCCCGCAGCCTGCCGCGACCAGAGCGACCCCCGTGGCGGCGGCGACCAGGCGTGCGCGCATACGTCCTCCCCACTGTCTCGACTCGACCGGCGGTAGCCGAGGAGAGCCGACTGCATCCGCAGCGTGGTGGGGACGCTAACCCCCGTGTGGTCGGTGCCACACGGGGTAGCGATTACAAGCTCGTCACGATCGATCCCAGTTGACATTCACCGCGACAGGGAAAACGCGATGCCGTCGAGGATGTCGTGCTCGCTGGCGACCAGCTCGGTGACGCCCGCGTGCTCGGCTAGGTGCTCGGCGATGGTGCGCACGACCAGCGCGCCGCCGGTGATCACGTCCACCCGGCCGGGGTGCATGGGGCCCAGCGCGGCCCGCTCGTCGTGGCTCATGGTCAGCAGCCGGGAGGTGGTCTCGCGGATCTGGTCGACGCTCAGCCGGGCGAGGTGGATCTCGTCCGGCTCGTACCGGGGCAGGTCCTTGGCCAGCGCCACCAGCGTGGTGACGGTGCCCGCCACGCCGATCCAGGTGCGGGCCTTGGCCACCGGCACGTGCTCGAAGGCGGCCTTGAGGGTGTCCGAGGCCACCGCCACCGCGTGCTCCACCTGCGCGGGCGTGGGCGGGTCGTCGGGCAGGCAGCGCTCGGTGAGCCGGACGCAGCCCACGTCCACCGACTTGGCGGCCTCCACGGCCCCCCGCACCCCGTCCCAGGCGCCCAGCACCAGCTCGGTCGAGCCGCCGCCCACGTCGGAGACCAGGAACGGCCCCTCCTCGGGGGCCAGGTCGGAGACCGCGCCGGTGAACGACAGCCGGGCCTCCTCGTCGCCGGTGATCACCTCGGCCTCGACGCCGAGCACCTCGCGGGTCATGGCGAAGAACTCGTCGCGGTTGGCGGCGTCCCTGGTCGCCGAGGTGGCGACCATGCGCACCCGCTCCGCGCCCCTGCGCCGCAGCACGGCGGTGTAGTCGACCAGAGCCTCCCTGGTGCGCCGCAGCGCCTCCTGGCCGAGCACGCCGGTGGCGTCCACGCCCTGGCCGAGCCGGACCACGCGCATCTCGCGGTGGACGTCGCGCAGCCAGCGCGACCCGTCGTCCGCCGCGGTCACATCGGCCACCAGCAGGCGGATCGAGTTCGTCCCGCAGTCGATCGCCGCCACCCTCGCCATCTCGTCTCCGTCCTCTTGGCGCTGGTGGGAACGGTAGACGACGGCGCGCGCCCGGCTGGACCGGCTAGACCGGCTTCAGCGAGGACACCGCGGCCGGGAACGCGACCTGGGACGTGGCCGCCGGGGTGTCCGCGGCCGTGGTCGTGGTCGTGGTGGTCGTCGTCTCACAACCCGACGGCGTCGTCGTCGTGGTGGTCGTGGTCGACGTGGTGGTCGTGGTGGTGGTCGTGGTCGTCGGCGTGGGCGGGCACGTGTCCGTGGTCGTCGTAGTCGTGGTCGTGGTGCCGTCGGACGACGTCGTGGTGGTGGTCGTGCTGCCGTCGGACGACGTCGTCGTGGTCGTGGTGCTGCCGTCGGGCGACGTCGTGGTGGTCGTGGTCGGCGAACCGGGGTTCGAGCTGCCGGGGTTGCCGGGGGTGCCCTGCTGCGGGTTCGTGCCGGGGTTGTTCGTGCCAGGGTTGTTCGTGCCCGAGTTGCCCGGCCGCGACGAGCTGCCGCCGGGGTTGACGTTCAGCGGGGTGAAGTCGTCGTCCGAACCGGGCAGGCTCGGCAGCGGCGTCACGCCGTCCGCGTAGGCGTCCGCCCAGTACAGGACCGTGCGCACGTACTCGTCGGAGTGGTTGTAGCGGAACACCGACCGGGCGCGCTGGGCCGGGTCGCTCAGGTCCGAGTTGTAGGCGCACAGGTAGTTGCCCGCGCCGACGGTCGCGTCGTAGATGTTGTTCGGGTTGCTCTGGCCGTCGTTGTTGCCGTCCGCCGCGTAGCCCGCCCAGGTGGAGGGGATGAACTGCATCGGCCCGACCGCGCGGTCCCACGTCGTGTCGTAGTCGTACCGGCCGTCGTCGGTGTCGGAGATGGCCGCCATGCCGGGACCGCCGTTGAGCACCGGGCCCAGGATCGGGTTGATCGTGTTGCCCCTGGCGTCCACCCGACCGCCGCGCGCGTGGCCGGACTCGATCCGGCCGATGCCCGCCAGCAGCGACCAGTGCAGGTTGCAGTTCGGCGTGGTCCGCTCCAGCCGGTCCGCGGCGCGCATGTAGGCGTCCAGCATCACGCCGGGCAGGCCCAGCGGGCCGCTGGTGGCACCGCCGCGCAGCTGACCGGGCGACAGGTCGTCGCCGAACCCCGACGGGTCGTCCGCCTCGGCCAGCAGCGCGGCGCTGAGCTCGTCGGTCTCCGGCAGCCTGCCGGTCGCGCCCAGCGCGCCGTCCTCCTGCTGCGCCAGCGCGGCCAGCACGTCACCGGGGGTGGGCGGAACCACCTCGATGCCGCTGCGGCCCGCCACGTTGACCCAGTCCGGGCCCGCCGCGCCGTGCAGCAGCGCGGGCACCAGCATCGCGCACGTCGCGGTCGCCGCTATGCCCCACTGCCGTGGCGTCATGGTGCCCGGATTCACTCTCCGCTTGCGTCCCCGTCGCTTCGGCACAGCCGCGAACTCCCCATCGTGTCGCTCCCCGACCACGATCCAGCGTGCCCCATACGACTCACGCTGTCACGGCCGGGGGAGGCATTGTGTCCCGGACACTGCCCTCAGGGGTCAGTTTTTCACCGTTTCAGTTTTTCACCGTTGCCGCGCAGTCGCCGCTGGGCCACCACTCGGCCAGCGCGTCCAGCGCCTCGTCGCCGAAGGGGTTCACGCCCCGCCCCACCGCCAGCGCGTGCGCGACGTGCACGTGCAGGCACTTCACCCTGCCCGGCATCCCCCCGGCGGTGACCTTCGTGCCCAGCGGCTCGATCGCGTCCCGCTCGGCCAGGTACGACTCGTGCGCCCGCAGGTAGGCCGCGGCCAGCTCCTCGTCCACGGCCAGCCGCTCGGTCATCTCCTTCATCAGACCGGCGCTCTCCAGCCTGCTGACCAGGGAGTTCAGCCTGGGGCAGGTCAGGTAGTACAGGGTCGGGAAGGGAGTGCCGTCCTCCAGTCGGGGGCTGGTCTGCACCACCGCCGGGTGGCCGCTGGGGCAGCGCGCCGCCACGGCCCTCATGCCGCGCGGCGGACGCCCCAACTGCCGCGCGACCACCTCCCGGTCGTCCTCGCTCACTTCGCCGCCACCGAGTCCCACAGCTGCTGGTACCACGCCTTGTCCTCGGCCGGCTCGCTGGCCGGCCTCTCCTGTTCCAGTTCGCGCTCCGCGTCTCCGGGGAGCTGCACGACGTACGGGGTCTCGCCGGGCCGCACGTAGTGCAGCCGCCTGCGGGCCTCCGCCTCCACCTGCGCCGGGTCGGTCAGCTGCTGCTTGCGCTGCTCCAGCTCGGCGACCTCGGCCCGCAGCGTCTCCTGCGACGCGGTCACCTCGCGCAGCTCCTCGCGCTGCGCCAGGTAGGTCCGCAGCGGCACCGCGATGCTCAGCGCCAGCGCGCACACCACCATGGCCAGCAGCGCCGCCCGGCGGGTGCCGCTCATCCCGAACGCGCCGCCGGTGCCCGCGCCCGCCCTGGTCCGCGCCCTGCTCTGGGGCCTGGACTGGGGTCTGGACCGAGGTCTGCCCTGGGACCCGGCCTGGGCACGCGCCCTGGCCTGCCCCTTGGCCTCCGGCTTCGGCGGCGGTTTGGGCTGCGACTTGGACGGCGACTTGGACTGCGACTTCGGCTGGGCCTTCGGCTGGGCCTTCGGCGGCGGTGCGGGCTGGGTGGCCTTCTGCGACTTCGGCTGGGCTTTCGGTTGAGCCTTCGGCTGGGCCTTGGCAGAACGGCGGTCCCGGCGCGCGTCGCTGGACGCGCGCCGGGACCGCCGTTCCCGTGGAGCCATCAGCTCTCCGGCGTGTACCGCGGGAAGGCCAGGTCGCCCGCGTAGCGCGCGGCGTCGCCCAGGGCCTCCTCGATGCGCAGGAGCTGGTTGTACTTCGCGGTGCGCTCACCGCGGGCGGGCGCGCCGGTCTTGATCTGGCCCGCGCCGGTGGCCACGGCCAGGTCGGCGATCGTGGTGTCCTCGGTCTCGCCGGAGCGGTGGGACATCATCGACTTGTAGCCGTAGGAGGTGGCCAGCGCGACCGCGTCCAGCGTCTCCGACAGCGTGCCGATCTGGTTGACCTTCACCAGCAGCGCGTTGGCCGCCCGGCGGGAGATGCCCTCCTCCAGCCGCTCCGGGTTGGTGACGAACAGGTCGTCGCCGACGATCTGGACCTTCTCGCCCAGCTCGGCGGTCAGCTGCACCCAGCCGTCCCAGTCGTCCTCCGACAGCGGGTCCTCGATGGAGACCAGCGGGTAGGAGTTGACCAGCTCGGTGTAGTAGCCGGTCATCTGCTCGGCGCTGCGCTTGGTCTTCTCGAAGGTGTAGGCGCCGTCGCCGAAGAACTCGGTCGCCGCCACGTCCAGCGCCAGCGCGATGTCGCGGCCCGGCGTGTACCCGGCCTTCTCGATCGCCTGCAGGATCAGGTCCAGCGCGTCCCGGTTGCTCGACAGCGCGGGCGCGAAACCGCCCTCGTCGCCGAGGCCGGTGGCCAGGCCCTTGCTCTTGAGCACCGACTTCAGCGCGTGGTAGACCTCCGCGCCCCAGCGCAGCGCCTCGCGGAAGGACTCCGCGCCGATCGGCGCGATCATGAACTCCTGGATGTCCACGTCGGTGTCGGCGTGCGCGCCACCGTTGAGGATGTTCAGCATCGGCACCGGCAGCACGTGCGCGTTCGGGCCGCCCACGTAGCGGAACAGCTCAAGGCCGCTGGAGGCCGCGGCGGCCTTGGCCACCGCCAGCGACACGCCCAGGATGGCGTTGGCGCCCAGCCGCGACTTGTCCGGCGTGCCGTCCAGGTCGACCAGCTTCTGGTCCACCACGCGCTGCTCGACCGCCTCGATGCCGACCAGCTCGGGGCCGATCTCGTCGAGCACCGCGGTCACCGCGCGCTCCACGCCCTTGCCCAGGTAGCGCTTGGCGTCGCCGTCGCGCAGCTCGACCGCCTCGTGCTCACCGGTCGAAGCCCCGGAGGGGACCGCGGCGCGCTCCAGCGTGCCGTCGTCCAGCGCCACCTCCACCTCGACGGTGGGGTTGCCTCGCGAGTCCAGGATCTCGCGGGCGCCAACCTGCTCGATGACCGCCACGTGCGCTCCCTCGTCAGACCATCTCTGTATCGGTGACGAGACTAGTTGGTGACTTCTGCGCTCCGCCGCCGCACTGGCAGACTTCCGGTGTGTCGGTCCACGTGCGAACGGGTGGCGAAGGTCCCGCGCTGGTGCTGCTGCACGGGCTGGGGGCGACCGGCGAGGTGTGGCGGGAGGTGGCGCCGCGCTGGCCCGGTTCCTGGATCGTTCCCGATCTCCCAGGTCACGGCCGTTCCGACCCGTTGACCAGGTACTCGTTCGGCGCGCTCGCGGCGGCCGTGGCGCCGGCGATCCCGGCCGGACCGGTGGCGGTGCTGGGGCACTCGCTGGGCGGGGTGGTCGCGCTGGCGCTGGCCAGCGGGTGGTTCGGGGTGGAGGTGCGCGCGGTCGCCGGGCTGGGCGTCAAGCTGCTGTGGACGCCCGAGGAGCTGGCCAAGGCCGCCGAGGTCGCGCGCAGGCCCCCGAAGGTGTTCGACTCCCGCGAGGACGCCGAGGCGTGGGCGTCCCGACTGGCCGGGGTGCCGCTGTCCGAAGGCGTCACCGGCGCTGACGGCGGGCTCGGCGGTGGGCCCGGCGGGTGGCGGGCCGCGCTGGACCCGGCGGCGTTCGCGGTCGGCGCGCCGGACGTGCCGGGGCTGCTGGCGGTCAGCAAGGCCGACCGGACGGTGCTGGCGGCGGGAGCCGACGACCACATGTGCCCACCCGCTGATCTGCTCGCCGCCGACCCGAACGGGCTGGTGCTGCCCGGTGTCGGGCACAACGCGCACGTGGAAGCGCCCTCGGCGCTCGACCCGGTGCTGGAGCTGCTGAGGTGAACATCCCGTCATCCGGTCGGCAGTCGAAGGTGGGCCGGTCGCGCGGGTAGCGTTGATCGGACCATGAGCGACAGCACCTTCGACGCCTTCCGCCGAGCGGAGGCCCTGCTGGCGGACCGCCGTCCGCTGGAGGCCCTGCGCGAGCTGAAGGCCGTGCTCGACGCGGCGCCGGACCAGCGCAGCGTGCAGCTGCTGGCCGGGCGGGCCTACCTGGGCTCCGCCCAGCTCAAGCGCGCCGAGGAGGCGTTCCGCAAGGTGCTGGAGCTGGACCCCAGCGACTACTACGCGCGGTTCGCGCTGGGCCGGACGCTGCAGCGGCAGAGCAGGCTGCCGGAGGCGCTGGCGCAGCTGCGGATGGCCGCGGCGATGAACCCGACCCCGGAGTACCAGGAAGCCCTGGGCGAGGTCAGCGCCCGCCTCGCCGTGGAACGCGACCGCTGACCCCCACGAGCCGCGCGGCAGGTCGCCAAGGATGGCGGGTCGCGCCGCTGCGCGCGCCCCTCTGGTGCGTGGGCAAGTACTACCCGACGGGGTTAAGTGGGCTGGTAACTACTACCCGAGGGGCGCGGAAGCGGGCGCGGGCTGGGGCGCGAGAAGCGCGTGTCAGGGCGCGAAAGCGCGGGTCAGGGCGCGAAAGCGCGGGTCGGGGTGCGCGAATGTTGAATTCGGGGGTTCTGAGCGTTCGACTCGCGGGGGCGACACGCCCAACACGCCCATAGGTGGGTGACACCGGGAGCGGGCGTGTGCGGTCTGAAGGTTGAACTCGCGGGGTCAGGGGGTGCTGGCTCGGGCGTAGGCGTCGGCACCGCTGAAGACGTTCTGGCCGTACTCGACGGACTGGTTGTAGGTCAGCACGGCCGCCCACCAGCCTTCGCCGGTGGCCAGGTCGCGGTTGCCCGAGCACAGGTAGCGGGCGGCGGCCAGGGCGGCGTCGTCGATGTTCTGCGGGTCCGGGGAGTTGCCGTCGCCGTTGGCGCGCACCGCGTACCTGGCCCACGTGGTGGGGATGAACTGCATCGGCCCCACAGCGCGGTCCCACTGCGTGTCGCCGTCCAGGGTGCCGCCGTCGCTGTCGGGGATGGCCTTGACGCCCGGTCTGCCGTCCAGCGGGATGCCGATGATCGGGTCGGACGGCCTGCCGTCCTCGCCCAGCCGGAGACCGCCGATGGTGCCGTGGTGCGACTCGACGCGGCCGATGCCCGCCAGGGTGGCCCACGAGATCCGGCACGCCGGGCTCTGCGCCCTCATCAGCAGGTCCGCCATGGCGTACGCGCGCAGCGCCCGCACCGGGATGTCCGTCTTCTCCGCCATCTGCCGCGCCCACGCCTCCAGGGGCTCGACGCCCGCGCTCTGCTGGGCGGGCGAGGCCTGGGGCTGCTGGGAGGTGGGCACCTGGCCGCCCTGCTCCGGCGCCTGGGAGCCGGGCTCGACCTGTTGGAACGGCACCGGGAACGGCGGGTCGGCGAACTGCGGGGACCTGCGGTCGAACCTGCTCAGGGCCCATGCCCCGCCCGCGACCACGGCGAGCAGGAGCAGCACGAGCAGCAGGCGGCCCAGGAGGTTGTCGACGCGACCCCTGGCCGGACGGCGGGTTTCGACCTCGGACGGCGGCGAGACGACCACCATCCCAGGCTACGTCGTAGTTGAAGCTTTTTCGGGTGGTGCGGTTACGGCGAAGGCCGGAAAACGGCGTGCTCCACCAGGTCGTCCTCCTGGTCGAACCGGGCGAACCCGGCGGTGCGGAACCGGCCGCGCAACCACTCCAGCAACGTCGTGACCAGGCCGTGCGGCAGCGGCGGACCCTGCTCGGCGTGCCGGGGCCAGGCCACCAGCGGCCAGCTCTCCGGGTCGTCACCCCCGGTCAGGTACGCCAGCACGTCGCCGTCGATCGAGTGCGCGATCGGCAGGAACGCGCCCAGCGGGTAGAACTCCGGGTGCGCGTCGCGCAGTTCGCGGTAGGTGCGGCGGACGCCCGCCACGTGCGCGAGCAGGCCGTCCTCGGCCAGCGGAGCCGGGAACAGCCAGTGCCCCGCCCACGAACCCGCCCCGTAGCGCCGCATCAGCGCCACGAATTCGGCGGGCAGCGCGGTGCCCAGTTCGGCCGCCAGCCAGTCCCACGTGCCACCGCCCAGGTTCGGCCGCTCCGGCGGCACGACCAGGGCGCACAGCGCCGCCAGGCCGCTGCCCCGCACCAGCGCGGCCCGGCGGGCCTCGGGCACCTCGGGCTCGGGCGGGGGCGGGGTCCACGGCGAGGCGCCGACCAGGAACGCGGTGCGCCGGGCGGTCGCGGGCAGCGGGCCGAGGTCGCGTCCGCTGGGCAGCGGCAGCCCCTCGGCCACGGCCAGGGTCAGCGCGGCGGTCACCGGCAGACCGTAGTCGTACCAGGGGTCGACGCCGCGCTCGGCGGCATCCATCTCGAACACCACCACCGGCCACCGGTCCGGGTCCGCCGAGGCCGTGGTGTCCCAGAACAGGTAGCTCGACGCGCGGGTGACGCCCCACGCCAGCAGGCCGTCCGGCACGGCGAACCCCGCGTCGCGGGAGCTGACCCGGCACACCCGGTGCGCCTCGCCCAGCCACACCCCGTAGTCGAACCGGCCCACGCGCGAGCACGGCACGTGCAGCCACAGGAAGTCGCCGACGTCCAGCGGGCCGAAGGTGCCCGCCAACTCCTTGTAGTCGCCGGGCAGGCGCAGGCCCAGCCACGCCTCCACGGCCGCCCAGTCCACCGGGACCGGCGCGGGCGCGGGTCCGACCAGGGCGGAGAAGGAGTCCACGCCCGCATGGTGGCACGCGGATCAGGTCGTCGTGGGCGGGATCGGGGACTCGGTGCCCGAGGGCTCCACGGCCGCGCGCCCCAGGGGCACTTCGGCGGCCTCGGTGGTGGACGGCGGTGGCAACACCGGACTCAGCAGCCGCCGCGAGGGCGTGGTCGTCGGCGTCTCCGTCCGCACCAACTGCCGCTGTTCCAGGTGAGCGGGCGGCTCCGCCGGCGGTGTGTCCACCGCGGCGACGGGCGGCGGCGCGTCCCGCGTCGGCACCACTCCCCTGGCCGGGGTCCGTCGGGGAGGCGGTGGTGGTGGCGGTGGCTCGACGTGAGCCACCTCGCGCAGCGCCACGGGCTGCTCGACGTGGGTGAGCGTGACGGCGGGCGGGCCGGGCCGCGTGCTGACCACTGCCGGCAGGTCGGCCACCTCGACCTCGCCGCGCGGCACGCGGGCTCGCTCGCCCCACCCGAACAGCACCAGCAGCGCCACACCACCGCCCAGCAGCACCAGCGGCAGCACCAGCACGGCCGAGAAGCAGCCGCGCCCGGTTCGCGGCGACTCCCGGTGACTCACACCCCCACCCCCGAACCGATCTTGACCACATCTTGGTGATCGGTTCGGGAGCGGCTCCGGGACACTGCCCGATGGGGTGGACTCGATCAGGTGAGCGGGGGCAGTTGCGGCGGCCTCGCGGCGGGCCGGGCCTCCAGCGCCTCCAGGGCCAGCCGGACCGCGGTGTCCAGCTGCGGGTCGCGCCCGGCCACCCGGTCCTGCGGGGTGATCACCACCTCGACGTCCGGGTCGACGCCGTGGTTCTCCACGCCCCAGCCGTGGCCTGCGAACCACGACGCGTACCGGGGCTGGGTGACCAGGGTGCCGTCCACGAGCGTGTACCGCATGTCGATGCCGATCACACCGCCCCACGTCCGGGTGCCCACGACCGGGCCTATGCCCATCTCCTTGATCGCCACGTTGACGATGTCGCCGTCGGACCCGGCGAACTCGTCGGCGATGGCCACCACCGGGCCGCGCGGCGCGTCGCCGGGGTAGCTCTCGGAAGTGGTGTAGCCGCGGGCCACCGACCAGCCGATGACCTTGCGCCCCAGCTTCTCCACCACCAGCTGGGAGGTGTGCCCGCCCGCGTTCTCCCGCACGTCCAGCACCACCGCGTCACGGGCGACCTCCACCCGCAGATCGCGGTGCAGCTGCGCCCAGCCCGCGCCCATCATGTCCGGCACGTGCAGGTAGCCCACCCGCCCGTCGGACAGCTCGTGCACGCGGGCGCGCCGGTCGGCCACCCAGGCGTGGTAGCGCAGCGCCCCCTCGTCGGCCAGCGGCACCACCACGACGCGGCGCGGCTCGCCCCCGCCGCCGGGCCGGATGGTCAGCTCCACCGGCTTGCCCGCCGTGCCGACCAGCAGCGGCGCGGGGCCGGTGAGCGGGTCGACCTGGCGGCCGTCCACGGCCACCACCGCGTCGCCGGGCCGCACCGCGACCCCCGGCGCGGCCAGCGGCGAGCGAGCGGCCGGGTCGGAGGTCTCGCCGGGGATCACCCGCACCACCCGCCACGCGCCGGACTCGTCGCGCTCCAGGTCCGCGCCGAGCAGGCCGACCCCGCGCCCCCTGGAGCGCCGCGCCGGGATGACGTAGGCGTGCGAGGTGCCCAGCTCGCCCTGCACCTCCCACAGCAGGTCCACCAGGTCGTCGTAGCTGCCCAGCCGGTCCACCAGCGGCCGGTACCTGGCCAGCACGCCCGCCCAGTCCACGCCGCCCATGTCGGTGCGCCAGAAGTGGTCGCGCATCAGCCGACCGGTCTCGGCGTAGGACTGCCGCCACTCCGCGGCGGGGTCGACCACCACCCGAACGCGGGACAGGTCCACCTCGACCGAGTCGGGTTCGTCGGTGTCGACCTTGCGGTCGGTGGGCACCACGCGCAGGTCGTCGCCGTCGAAGACCACCATGCGCTGCCCGTCGCCGGTCACCGCGAACCCGTCCACGCCGTCCACCAGCACGTCGGTGCGCGTCTTGGCCAGGTCGAACCGCTCCAGCACGGCGCGCGGCGGGCGGGCGTCCGGACTGGCCAGGTTGTCGCCGAGCACGCCGCGCAGCGGGCTGCGCAGCCACAGCAGGCCGCCCTTGGCGGCGGTCAGCGCGGAGTACCGCGCGGCGGGCACCGGCACCGTCACCACCCGGTCGGCCAGGCCGTCCAGGTCCACGACGGTGATCGGGTTCTCCTCGTCCTTGTCCTTGTCCTTGTCGCCGGAGTCGTCGCCGACCGGGCGGCCCAGCCGCATCGGGTCGAACGGCGAGGGCGTGGTGGCGGCCAGCGGCAGCAGGTACGGGCGGCAGCCGGTGGGGAAGGACAGGTCGAACACGTGCGCGTCGTAGACCGGGTCGAAGCTGCGCACGGACAGGAAGGCCAGGTAGCGGCCGTCCTCGGTGAACGCGGGCGAGAAGTCGGAGAACCGCAGCGGCGTCACGTCCACCACGGACAGGTCGGTGGTGTTGGTCATCCGGATGTGCCGCAGCGGGTCGGGGCCGGGGTGCGACCAGGCCAGCCAGTTCGAGTCCGGCGAGAAGGCCAGGTCGCTGACGTGCGGGTTGGCCCCGCGCAGCACCTCGCGGACCTCGCCGGACTCCACCTCCACCAGCAGCAGCCGCCCGTCGTGGGTGGCCACCGCGAGCCTGCGCCCGTCCGGGGACACCTCCAGCTCCAGCACCCGGCCCAGCCTGCCCACGGCCACCCGGCGCGGCGCGTTGCCCGGCTCGACCCCGCTCGCGGGCGCGAACTCCAGGCCCTCCTCGCCCTCGGCGTCGGTCACCCACACCACGCCGTCGCCGACCACCCTGGGCAGCCGGGCCCGCACGCCCGGCTGCTCGGCCAGCGCCCGCACCGGCCCGTCCCGGTGGGTCACCCAGTGCACCGTGCCGCGCACCTCGACCGCGCTGGCCCGGCCGGTCCGGTCCGGGTGCACGTCGTCGGGGCTGGGCGTGATCGGCCGGGGCGCGCGGGCCGTGCGGGGGCCGCCGAGCACCACGTCCAGCCTGCGCGGCTCGGCGTCCAGGCCGTCCAGCAGGTACAGCTCCCCCGCGCACTGGTAGACGACGCGGGTGCCGTCGGTGGTCGCGGCGCGGGCGTAGAACTCCTGCTCGGTGTGCCTGCGCAGGTCGGTGCCGTCGGGGCGGACCGAGTACACGCTGCCCACGCCCTCGTGGTCGGACAGGAAGGCGATGCGCTCGCCCACCCACATGGGCGCGGTCAGCGAGGAGGTCAGCTCGGACAGGACGCGGCGGAACTCGCCGCCCCCGGCGGTGTCCACCCACAGCTTGCCCGCCGCGCCACCCCGGTAGCGCTTCCACCACGCCGGGTCGTGGCCGTAGACGCTGGTCGCCACGACCTGCCCGGACGGCCCGAAGGCCACGTCGCCGACCCAGCCGAACGGCAGCCTGCGCGGCGGGCCGCCGTCGACCGGCAGGGCGTGCGCCCACTGCCGGTTCGAGGTGGCCTGCCCGGCGGTGGTGACCGCGACGACCTCGCCGTCCGGGGTCCACGTGCACACGCTCGTCCCGTGGTCGCCCCAGTGCGTGAGGCGGGTGGCGGGTCCTCCCGCGACGGGCGCGAGGTGCACCTCAGGGGCCCCGTCGCGGGTGCTGGTCCAGGCCAGCAGCGAGCCGTCCGGGGAGAAGCGGGGGTTCGACACCGGCACCTGGTCGGCGGAGGCGCGCCAGGCCCGGCCGCCGTCGATCGGAGCCAGCCACACGTCGTCCTCGGCCACGAAGGTGACGAGGTCGCCGTGCAGGTGCGGGAAGCGGAGGTAGGCGGGTTCGGTCACCTCATCGACGTTAGCGGCGATCACCGGTCCGCCGCCGGGTCATCGCTCGAACGCCGCCGCCATGCGGTCCAGGTCGGCGAGCAGGTCGGCGAGGCGCTCCGGCGGGACCGCGTCGGTCATCCGCTGGTCGACGGCGTAGACGGCGGAGCGCGCCGCGTCGAGGCGGCGGCGGCCCTGCTCGGTGAGGTGGGCGGGCAGCGCGCGACCGTGGTCGGCGGCGGCCGGTCGGGTGATCAGGCCGCTGTCCTGCAAGCCGCGCAGGACGGTGTTCATGGACTGCCGGGTGACGAAGGTGCCGCGGGCCAGCTCGGCGTTGGACAGGCCGGGCCGCTGGTCGAGCAGTTCCAGGCAGGCGTACTGCGGCACGGTCAGGTCGTGCTCGCGCAGCGCTCTGTCCAGGGCTCCGCGCAGCGCGGCGGCGGCGCGCTTGACGCGGTAGCCGAGGCGTTGGGTCGCATCCTCCATGTCAGGAGTTTGACATACCCGCGCCCGGCGTTCTACGGTCCGTCATGTCAAAGTCCTGACATCGAGCTGAGGAGCACACCACCATGACGGTCACCGGACCGGACTTCATCGCCCTGCAGGTGCGCGACGTCGAGGGGGCCGCGCGCTTCTACGAGGACCACCTGGGCCTGCGCCGCGCGCCCCAGTCACCGCCCGGCGCGGTCGTGTTCACCACCGAACCGGTCCCGTTCGCCGTCCGCGAGCCGCTGCCGGGCGTGGACCTCGACGCGGTCGAGCGCCCCGGCACCGGCGTCGCCCTCTGGTTCCGCACCGACGACGCGCAAGCCCTGCACGACCGGCTCGCGGACGCGGGCGTCCCCATCGCCAAGGGCATCGGCGACAGCCCCTTCGGCAAGACCTTCACCTTCATCGGCCCCGAGGGCTACGCCATCACCGCCCACGGCTGACCCGCCCCGCGAGTCCGGATCAGACCCGCTTCAGCCGTGCCAGGAAACTCGCCGCCGAGCGGGCCGGGAAAGCCAGCACCGGCCCGCTCCGGTTCTTCGAATCACGCACCGCCACGCCGCCAGGCAGATGCGCGATCTCCACGCAGGCGGTCTCGGTCGCGCTCCGACTGGACTTCCGCCACACGGTCATCCGTGCCGTCCCTCCGCGTACGTGGAGATCAACTCCGCCGAGTCCTCGACGCTCGCGGCGGCGGCCAGCAACGTCGGCTTGATGTCAAGGTATGCCTGAACGTCCTCGGGCTTGTCCAGGAACAAGTTCGACCGCAAGTGCTCCAGGTGCACCACCGGGGTGGTGCGCGCTGTCTCCAGCAACGAGAAGGGTCCGTACAGACCGGGGTACCAGCTTCGCTGGGCAGGCACCACGCGGATGGTCACGTTGTCACGCTCGACCATCGCCAGCAGGTGGCGTGCTTGCTCGACCATCACGGACCGCCCTCCCAGAGGGCGGCGCAGCACCGACTCATCGACAACCGCCAGGTAGGGAACCGGCTTCTCGCGCGTGAGCACCTGCTGGCGATCGAGCCGCACCTCCACCCGCGCCTCGGCGTGAGCGTGCGGCAGTCCGCTCTCGACCATGATCGCGCGGGCGTAATCGGGCGTCTGGAGCAAGCCGGGCACGAGCAGCGGTCCGACTTCGGTGATCGCGGTCGCCACGCGCTCGTACTCGATCAGGGCCTTGAGCTGCTGGGGCAGTTCCGCTCCGGTGCCCAGCCAGTTGGAGCCGGCCGCCTCGCGGGCCAGCTTGAGCAGTTCGCGCCGCTTGGCGCCGACCACGCCCATCGCGCCGAGGATCGACGCCACCTCGGTCTCGGTCGGCACCCGCTCGCCGCGCTCGACGCGGCTGACCGTGCTCTTGCTCAGCCCGACCCGCTGTCCCAGCTCGACGATGCCCAGACCCTTGCCCCTGCGCAGGTCCCGCAGTTCCGCGCCCAGGGTCCGGGCCCGCGCGTTGCTCTCCATGCGGACCACCCTAGGGATTCACCCAAACGAGAAGCGCGGGAATTCCCAGGAACTGCCACACTCTTCCCGAAACCAAGGGAGGCGACGTGGACATCCACGGGTGGGCGCGCATCAGCCGGGAAACGCGCATCGACTGGACCGTCGACCCGCACGAAGTCGTGCTCACCTTCGACGGGCCGCAGGGCTTCGAGCTGCTCGCCGACGCCGAAGCCCTGCGCCACCTGATCCGCGAGTGCGGCGCGGCCCTCGCCGAGTTCGAGCGCGAGAACGCGCCTCAGGCGGGCCAGTGAGCGCGCCAGTCGCGCGCCGTCATCGCCGTCACGCCCGCCGCGCGCGCGGACTTCTCCGCCGCCCGCACCCTGGCCTCGAAGGCCCGCGCCACGGCCCGCAGCTCGGTCTCCGGGTCCTCCCCCGCCAGCTTGGCCAGCGCCGCCGTGGCGAACAGCCGCTCGCCGGTGCCCTCGCCGCCGGGCAGCAGGTCGGCGGGCAGCCCGGCCCGCGAGGCGCGCTGGGCCAGCTTGCCCGCCAGCGCCACCGCGGGCTGGCCGGAGGCGACGCCGTCCAGGCTGGACTCGCGCCGCTTCTCCACCTGCTTGAGCTCTTCCCACCGGTGCTGCTGCGAGGTGGCGTCGTGCACCGCCGGGTCACCGCCCTGGAACACGTGCGGGTGCCTGCCGACCAGCTTGGCCACCAGGTCGGCGGCCACCTCGTCGATGCCGAACGGCTCGGCGTGCTCGGCGGCGATGCGGGCGTGGAACAGGACCTGCAGCAGCACGTCCCCCAGCTCCTCGCGCATCGCCGCCCGGTCGCCGTCCTCGATGGCCTCCAGCAGCTCGTAGGTCTCCTCGACCAGGTACTGCCGCAGCGACTTGTGGTCCTGCTCGGCGTCCCACGGGCAGCCGCCGGGCGAGCGCAGCCGGTCCATCACCGACACCACCTCCAGCAGCTCCGCGCCCTCCGGTTCGGGGCCGCGCACGACCCGCGCGCCCGCTTCGACCAGCCGGGCGGCCCGCGGTTCGGACAGGTCGGTGGTCAGCAGCACCGACCCCGGCGGCAGGACCTCCGGCGCGGGGTCGACGCCCTCGGACAGCGGCACGCCCTCCCCCGCGTACACCGCCGTCGCGGCCCGCAGGACGGGCAGCGCGGCGGCGGGCAGCAGGTCGGGCAGCCGGTCGTCGAGCAGGACGACCGCGGGCGTGGCGACAGCGGTCACGACGCCCGCTGCGGGCGCACGGCCACCTGGTAGCCCGCCCGCTGCCCCTCGGAGGGGGCGACGGCCATCTGCGAGGAGTCCCACACGCCGTAGCGCGGGTTGACCCGGATGTCCTGCCGGTCGGCGTGGAACTGCACCAGGCGCAGCCCCACCTTGGCCAGCGCGTCGGGGGTGGCGGGCTCGGCACCGGTGTCGCCCTCGGGCGCCTCGGCGTCGGTCTCGCGCTCCTTGACCAGCGCCACCATCCACAGGCCGGAGTCCGGGTCCGGCGGGAACGCGACCACGGTGTTCGCGGGCACGCCGAACAGCGGGGTGGCGGCCAGGCCGGGCGACTGCACCGCGTGCACGGACTCGCCGGTGCCGCCCGCCTGCCGGTCCTCCTGCTGGGCGGCGCGGATGAACTCGGCCATCTTCGCCGGGTCCTTGGCGACCTCGTCGGCCTTGTCCCTGGCCTCCTCGGTGGACTTGGTGAAGAAGTAGTCGAAGGTGACCGACAGCTTCTCGAAGTACTTGCGGCCCAGCTCAAGCTGCAGGTACTGGTCGCGGGCGCGCTCGTCGCGGATGGTGGTCGCGTCGAACAGGGTGCCCGCGCTGGCCGCCTCGCCGCCGCCGAGCCGCTCCATGGCCTCGGTGAGCGTCTCGTCGCTGACGCTCACGCCCTCCTGCTGCGCCAGCTGGAGGGTCAGCTCGTGCTGGATCTTGTACGTCAGGATGTTGCGGGCCGCGTCGGCCAGCCCCATCTCCGGCTGGCCCTGCAGCGCGGGGCCTTCCGCCCGGCGGTCCAGGTAGTCGTCGAGTCGTTGCTGGACGAACTCCAGCGGGATCGCGGTGTCGCCGATGATGGCGGCCGAGCCCACCTGGCTCGGGCCGGACCCGCAGCCCGCCACGAGCAGTGCGACGGCCACGCCGACCAGGGTGAAGCGCCTCTGCACAGTCCTCACGCGAAATACCTTCTCACGAACCCGTGACGGGGCTCACGGGAGTACCCGACAAAGATTCCAGGAAGTGCGCGCACCACTGGAGCAGTTCCTGGTCGCGCAGCTGCGGTGCGCCCATCCGGCCGCCCGCCGCTCCCTCGGTCGGCCGAGGCACCGACACGGTGGCGGTGGCCTGCTTGTAGACCGCCTTCGGGTGCAGCCGCTGCAACCGCACCAGCTGCGAGTCCTTCAGCTTCAGCGGCGCGAACCGGATCGAGCTGCCCTGGGTGGCCACCTCGGTCACGCCGTGGGCGCGGCAGGTGTGCCGGAACCTGGCCACCGCGAGCAGCCGCTCGACCGGCAGCGGCGGGGTGCCGTAGCGGTCCTTGAGCTCGTCCCACACCGCCTGCAGGGCGGCCTCGTCGCCCGCCGCCGCGATCTTGCGGTACGCCTCCAGCCGCAGCCGCTCGCCCGGCACGTAGTCGTGCGGGATGTGCGCGTCGACCGGCAGCTCCACCCGGACCTCGGCCAGCTCCTCCTCGCCGTCCACGGCCGCGCCCGCGTGCCTGCGGAACGCCTCGACCGCCTCGCCGACCAGCCGCACGTACAGGTCGAAGCCGACGCCCGCGATGTGGCCGGACTGCTCGGCGCCCAGGATGTTGCCCGCGCCGCGGATCTCCAGGTCCTTCATGGCCACCGCCATGCCCGCGCCCAGCTCGGTGTTCTGCGCGATGGTGGCCAGCCGGTCGTGCGCGGTCTCGGTCAGCGGCGCCTCCGGCGGGTACAGGAAGTAGGCGTACCCGCGATCCCGGCCGCGGCCCACCCGCCCGCGCAGCTGGTGCAGCTGGGACAGGCCCAGCAGGTCGCCGCGCTCGACGATGAGGGTGTTGGCGTTGGAGATGTCCAGGCCGGTCTCCACGATCGTCGTGCACACCAGCACGTCGTACTCGCGCTCCCAGAACCCCTGGATGATCTTCTCCAGCTTGTCCTCGTTCATCTGGCCGTGCGCGGTCACCACCCGCGCCTCGGGCACCAGCTCGCGGATGCGCCGGGCGGCCTTCTCGATCGTGGACACCCGGTTGTGCACGTAGAACACCTGGCCGTCGCGCAGCAGCTCGCGCCGGATGGCCGCGGCGACCTGCTTGTCGTCGTAGGCGCCGACGTAGGTCAGGATCGGGTGCCGCTCCTCGGGCGGGGTGAGGATGGTGGACATCTCGCGGATGCCCGCCAGCGACATCTCCAGCGTGCGCGGGATCGGCGTGGCGGACATGGTGAGCACGTCCACGTGCGTGCGCAGCGCCTTGATGTGCTCCTTGTGCTCGACGCCGAAGCGCTGCTCCTCGTCCACGATGACCAGGCCGAGGTCCTTGTAGCGCAGGCCCTTCTGCAGCAGCCGGTGGGTGCCGATGACGATGTCCACCTCGCCGTCGGCCAGGCCCGCGACGACCTGCTCGGCCTCGGCCGGGTCGGTGAACCGGGACAGGCCCTTGACCTTCACCGGGAAGGCGCGCATCCGCTCGGTGAAGGTGTTCAGGTGCTGCTGCGCCAGCAGGGTCGTGGGCACCAGGACGACGACCTGCTTGCCGTCCTGCACCGCCTTGAACGCCGCGCGCACCGCGATCTCGGTCTTGCCGTAGCCGACGTCGCCGCAGATCACCCGGTCCATCGGGACCGAGCGCTCCATGTCGGCCTTGACCTCGTCGATGGCCGCCATCTGGTCCACCGTCTCGGTGAACGGGAAGGCGTCCTCCAGCTCCCGCTGCCACGGCGTGTCCGGGGCGAAGGCGTGGCCGGGCGCGGCCTGCCGGGCGGCGTAGAGCTGCACCAGCTCGGCGGCGATCTGCTTGACCGCCTTGCGCGCCTTGGCCTTGGTGTTCTTCCAGTCCGAGCCGCCCAGCTTGTTCAGCGTGGGCAGCTCGCCGCCGACGTAGCGGGAGACCTCGTCGAGCTGGTCGGTGGGCACGAACAGCCGGTCGCCGGGCTGGCCGCGCTTGCTGGAGGCGTACTCCAGCACCAGGTACTCGCGGGTCGCGCCCGCCACGGTGCGCTGCACCATCTCCACGTAGCGGCCGATGCCGTGCTGCTCGTGCACCACGTAGTCGCCCGCCTTGAGCGCCAGCGGGTCCACCGCGTTGCGCCGCCGCGACGGCATCCGCCGCATGTCCTTGGTGGACGTGCCGCCGCGCCCGCCGGTCAGGTCGGTCTCGGTGAGCACCACCAGCGCCAGCTCGGGCAGCGCGAAGCCGTCCTCCAGCGCGCCGCGCACCACGGTGACCTTGCCCGCCTCGGGCACCTCGGTCAGCGCGTCCACGCACCCGGCGGGCACCTCGGCGTCGCGCAGCTGCTCGGCGGCGCGCTGGGCGGTGCCCGCGCCGGGCACGACGAGCACGGCCGTGCCACCGGAGGAGGTGTGCGCGCGCAGGTCGGCGAAGGCCCGGTCGATGTCGCCCTGGTACGCCTCGACGTGCTTGAACTCCAGCCGCAGCACGTCCGCGCCCTCGGTGGTGAGCTGGCTCAGCGTCCACCACGGCCTGCCCGCGGCGCGCGCGGCGTCGGCGACCTCGTCCAGCCCCCGGTAGGCGGACGCGCCAAGGTCGATCGGGGCCTTGCCGCCGCCCGCGGCGGCCATCCAGGACGCCTCCAGGAACTCCTGGCCGGTGCGGACCAGGTCGTGCGCGCGGGCCCGGATCTTCTCCGGGTCGTTGAGCACCACGTGGGTGCCCTCGGGCACCACGTCGGTGAGCAGCTGCAGCTCCCCCTCGCACAGCGCGGGGATCAGCGCCTCCATGCCCTCGGACGGGATGCCGCTGGCGATCTTGTCCAGCATCTCGGCCAGCTGCGCGTCGGCCTGGTGCTGGGCGGCCAGCTCGGCGGCCCTGGCCCGGACGTCGTCGGTGAGCAGCAGCTCCCGGCACGGCGGCGCGGTGAACCCGGCGACCTCCTGCGGCAGCGACCGCTGGTCGGCCACGGCGAACGGCCGGATCTCGCTGACCTCGTCGCCCCAGAACTCCACCCGCAGCGGGTGCTCGGCGGTCGGCGGGAACACGTCCAGGATGCCGCCGCGCACCGCGAACTCGCCGCGCTTCTCCACCATGTCCACGCGCGTGTAGGCCAGTTCGGCGAGGCGGACCAGCAGCTGCTCGAAGTCGTGCTCGGAGCCCACCGCCAGCTCCACCGGGGCCAGCTCGCCCAGACCGGGGGCCATCGGCTGGATGAGGCTGCGGACCGTGGCGACGACGACCTTGAGCGGGTTGCCCTCGGGGTGGGCCAGCCTGCGCAGCACCTGCAACCGGGCGCCCACGGTGTCCGCGCGGGGCGAGAGCCGCTCGTGCGGCAGCGTCTCCCACGACGGGAAGATCGCCACCGCGTCGTGGCCGATCAGGTCGCACAGCACCGAGGTCAGCTCCTCGGCCTCGCGGCCGGTCGCGGTGACCGCGAGCACGGGCGCGCGCTGGGCCAGCGCGGCGGCCACCACCGGCCGCGCGGCGGGCGCGCCCTCCAGTTCCAGCGCGGGCGCGCCGACCGAGTCGATCAGCGCGCGCAGCGGCTTGTCGGGCAGGACGGCGGTCAGCAGACCGGACAGCGGACCGGGCTGGGGCATGTGCGGCAGCTCCCGTGCGGTGAAACGCGGACAGACCCCTGCCCGGGACGAGTCGGCCTCAGCAGGGGTGCTCGCCCCCAGCCTACGGGGACGGCGCGGTCGCCCGCCCGCTGACACCGGGATCGCGGGGCGGGCGGCGAGGCGCGGGTGGCAGACGGGGACCCCACACCGGATGGGGCATCCTGGTCGGCATGGCCCGACTCGCCGGTTTCGCCGCGGCAGCGCTCATGATCACCGCGGGTAGCGCCGCGGGTTGCACCGCCGAGCCGTCCACGGGCGGCAGCGCCCCGACGGTGAGCGCGCCCGGCGCGAGCACCGGCTCGGATTCGGGTTCGGGCAAGGGTCTGGCGGTGGAGACCGTCGCCTCCGGGCTGACCCACCCGTGGGAGGTCGGCTTCCTGCCCGACGGGCGGATGCTGGTCACCCAGCGGCCGGGGAAGATCAGCCTGGTCGCCGACGGGCGGGTGACCGACCTGGACGCCGACCTCACCGACGTGGTGGCGCGCGGCGAAGGCGGGCTGATGGGGCTGGTGGTGCAGGGCGAGAACCGGTTCACCACCTGCCACAACACCGCCCAGGACGTCCGGCTGGTCACCTGGGAGCTGACCGGGACCACCGCGAAGCGGGTCGCGGACCCGCTGCTGGCCGGGCTGCCCGCCAACCCCAGCGGCAGGCACTCCGGTTGCAGGCTGGCCCTGGACCGGGACGGCACGATCCTGGCGGGCACCGGCGACACGGCCAGGGCCGCGGTGTCGCAGGACCGGTCCAGCCTCGGCGGCAAGGTGCTGCGGATCGACCCCGAGAGCGGTCAGGCGACGGTCTACACGTACGGGCACCGCAACGTGCAGGGCGTGGCCGTGCGCGAGGACGGGATGATCTTCACCGCCGAGCACGGCCCGGACGTGGACGACGAGGTCAACGTGCTGCGCGAGGGGGCGAACTACGGGTGGGACCCGTCGCGGGGCGGGACCGTGGGCGGGTACAACGAGGAAGTGCCCATGACCGATCTGGAGCGGTTCCCGGACGCGGTGCGGGCGGTGTGGTCCAGCGGCAGGCCCACCGAGGCGCTCTCCGACGCCGTGTTCCTGTCCGGCGAGCGGTGGGGGGACCTGGACGGGGTGCTGGCGGTGACCGCGTTGAAGGGGTCGAAGCTGCTGCTGTTCACCGTGACGCCGGAGGGCGGGGTGCACTCGGTGGCGGTCCCGCCCGAGCTGGACGACACGTTCGGCAGGCTGCGGGGCGCGGAGCTGGGGCCCGACGGGGCGCTCTACGTGACCACGTCCAACGGCACCGACGACAAGGTCCTCAAACTCACCCCCCGCTGACCCCCGCGAGTCGAACGCTCAGGTACCGCGAGTCGAACGCTCAGGACCCCTGAGTTCGTCGCTCAGGTCGCGCGAACTGAGCGTTCGGGTCGTGTGAGTTGAGCGTTGGGGTTGGGTGGGGGTGAAAAGCGGCGCTCGCGGAGTCCGCTGCGCGCTCCGCGCGCGCCCCTGATGCGTGGGCAAGTACTACCCGGCGGAGTTGGGAGGGCCGGTAAGTACTACCCGAGGTGCGGCGGAAGCGCGGCGCAGGGCGCGAAAGTGCGGGTTGAGGTGCGCGAACGCTCGGTTCGTGGTGTCTGGACGCGCGACTCGCAGGGGCGACACGCCCGACACGCCCATGAGTGGGTGACACCGGGAGCGGGCGTGGTCGTCCTGAGCGTTGAACTCGGGGGTCCTGAGGGTTCGACTCGCGGGTCAGCGGATGCGGAGCTTGGGTTTGTGGTCCATGTGGGACAGGCCCTTCCAGGCCAGGTTCACCAGGTGCGCGGCCACCTCGTCCTTCTTCGGCTTGCGCACCTCCAGCCACCACTGGCCGGTCAGCGCGACCATGCCGACCAGGGCCTGGCTGTAGAGGGCGGCCAGCCTGCGGTCGTAGCCCTGCCGGGAGAAGTGCAGCCCGAGGATGCTCTCCACCTGGGAGGCGATGTCGTTGAGCAACGAGGAGAACGTGCCGGTCGACGAGGCCACGGGGGAGTCGCGCACCAGGATGCGGAACCCGTCGGTGGAGCCCTCGATGTAGTCCAGCAGCGCGCAGGCGGCCTGCTCCAGCAGCTCGCGGGGGTGCCCGCCGGACAGGGCGTTGACGATCTGGTCCATCAGCGACTGCATCTCGCGGTCGACCACGACCGCGTAGATGCCCTCCTTGCCGCCGAAGTGCTCGTAGACCACGGGCTTGCTCACGCCCGCCCGGTGCGCGATCTCCTCGACGGAGGTGACCTCGAAGCCCTTCTCGGCGAACAGGGCGCGGGCCACGTCGAGCAACTGCTCGCGCCGCTCCTTGCCGGTCATCCGCACGCGCGGTACCGGCGTCGCGTCGTCCTGCTTCCTGGCCGCCATTTCAGCCAGCCTAAACGCCCGCCCCCGCGCCGGGCGCGAGGGGCGGGCGGTGGAGGTCACTTCTTGGCGGAGATGCGGGTCAGCCGCTGCTGGTTGGGCCAGCGCACGTTGGTCGCCCAGCCGAACTTCTCGAACGCCCAGATCATCCGCGCCGAGATGTCGATCTGGCCGCGCTTGACGCCGTGCCTGGCGCAGGTCGGGTCGGCGTGGTGCAGGTTGTGCCAGGACTCGCCGAAGCTCAGGATCGCCAGCGGCCAGAAGTTGGCCGACTTGTCGCGGGCCGCGAAGGGGCGGTCGCCGATCATGTGGCAGATCGAGTTCACCGACCAGGTCACGTGGTGCAGGAACGCCACCCGCACGAAGCCCGCCCAGAAGAACGCGGTGAACGCGCCCCACCAGGACAGCGTGGCCAGGCCGCCGATGAGGGCCGGGAGCAGCAGGCTGGCCGCGGTCCACAGCGGGAACAGCTTGTCGACCTTGACCAGGTCCTTGTCGGCCAGCAGGTCGGGGGCGAAGCGCTGCTTGTTGGTCTTGTCGCGCTCGAACAGCCAGCCCATGTGGGCGTGCCAGAAGCCCTTGGCCAGGGCCACCGGGCCGCTGCCGAACAGCCACGGCGAGTGCGGGTCGCCCTCGCGGTCGGAGAAGGCGTGGTGGCGGCGGTGGTCGGCGACCCAGTCGATGACCGGGCCCTGCAGCGCCATGCTGCCCGCGATGGCCAGCGCGATCTTCAGCGCCCGGTTGGCCTTGAAGGAGCCGTGGGTGAAGTAGCGGTGGTAGCCGACCGTCACACCGAGGCCGGAGATGCAGTAGAACAGCGCGAACAGAGCGACGTCGACCCAGCCCAGCCCCCAACCCCAGGCGAACGGGACGGCCGCGAGCAGTGCCAGGAACGGCACGATGACGAAGACGTAGACGCCGGCCTGCTCGGCGTTGCTGCGCTGCCCGTCCGTCAACGGCTTCGGCCCCCTGTTCGGGGGACCCGGCGGCGTGGACCTGTTCTCCAGGGTGCTGGTCATACAACTACCTCTTGTTGTAGTCCGGTCGAGTGCTACTTACGGCACCGTAACTTACGGCAGCGTAAGTTAGCTGGACTCCGCCCGCCAGAGCTGCGCGCGTTTTCACGGCGTGTTCTCAGGAACTCCGGCGTGTCACGTCGCAACTGGGCACATGCGGAGGTGGGATCGCCACGGAGCTGGGCCCGGCCCCGGCGTTCTCCCGGTGTCGCATGACCTCGGAGTACCCGTTCTGGCGGCGATCTACCGCGAACGACGTCGTGCCGTGCGCGTGACCGATGGGCCAGGCGGTCGTGGACGGGCCGGCCCGATACATCGAGGTGTCCGGCGCGGAGCGCACCGCGTCCCGCAACACCGACCGGGAGGGTACGAAAGGGCACTGACCGGGTTTGTCAGTTCGCTCAAGCAACCGAGTTGACCAGCCATAACACGCTAGGTAACGGTCCAGTCACGAAAAGCAGACGGCCAGTTGAGTGGTGCTGCTGACCTGGGGACCGCACTCGTGACAACATGTGTGCGCGCGAGCGGACCACCTCGCGGCGATCCGCCATGGTGTAAAGGCAGCACCTCGGATTTTGGTTCCGATGGTCCAGGTTCGAATCCTGGTGGCGGAGCGAGAGACCGGGCCGGCCATCCGGCCCGGTCGCCCTGCGCGCGCATGGGGGGTGGGGGCCGCTGCACGAGGACACGGTCGACGAGCAGGAGAACGGGGCGCCCTCGCTCCACGAGATGTCCGACGCCTGGCTGGTCGGCCGCGCGAGCGAACTGGTGGCCGTGGCCCAGAGCAGCCACCTGTCCGATCAGCTCGAAGCGGCCCACGAGGTGGACGACATCCTGGCCGAGGCGCAGGGCCGGGGCGAGCCGCGCATCGTCGCCCAGCTGCTGCGCGCCTCGGCCATCGTCCGGCTGGTCACCCCCGGCCTGGTCGACATGGTCGACGAGATGCTCGACGAGATGCTGGCGCACACCCGCAGGCACGGCCTGGTGGTGCTGGAGGCCGAGGCGCGGGCCCTGCGCGGACGTCGCTACCTGCTGGGCGGGTACGAGGACAAGGCGCTGTCCGAGGTCGCCTGCGGCCTGGCCATGCTGGAGGAGGACCTCACCCCGGACCCGATGCTGGACAAGCGCACCTGGGACCGGCTGCTGGCCTCGGCGCTGCAGAGCACCGGCCTGGTGCTCACCCAGCTGGGCGTCTACGAGATGGCCGACCAGGTGCTGGCGCGGGCGCACAACGCCATCCGGCAGAGCGCCGGGCCGCACCAGATCTACGTGCACCTGATGAACCGGGCCCGGATGCTGATCGGCTGGGGCCTGCGCCTGGAGCGGGTGAACAACTTCGAGGAGGCCGCGGACCGGTTCACCACCGCCTCCCGCATCGCCGAGGCGGTCGAGGGCCCCTTCCGGGAGTCGCTGCACCCCGGCAGGCGCGACCGCTCGGCCGCCGAGCAGGTGCCGGTGATCGGCGCGGCGCACGCGCTGGCCAAGCCCGGCCCGGAGCACATCGCCCGGCTGTGGAGGCTGCGCGAGCTGTCGATGTACGCCCGCGAGCTGATCATCGTCTCCATCGCGCTGTCCCGCTGCCTGGAGCTGGAGGAGCTGCCCCAGCAGGCGCTGCAGGTGCTCAACGACGCGCGCACCAGCCTGGAGCACGACACCTCCGAGCCCACCCTGATGCTGTGCCTGGTGCGCGAGTACGCCCGGCTGTCCGGCCCGCACGGCGAGCACACCCCGTCGGCGCTGCAGGACTACGCCAACGCGCTGGAGGTGGAGCTGTGGCTGATGCAGGAGGCGCGCACCGCGACCCTGATCACCCGGCGCGACCACGAGCGGCTGGCCAGGGCGCACGGCGCGATCGCCCAGCAGGCGCTGCAGGACCCGCTCACCGGCCTGCCCAACCGGCGCGCGCTGGACGACCGGCTGGCCGCGCTGATCAGCGCCCAGACCAACCCGATGGCCATCGCGCTGGTCGACCTCGACGGCTTCAAGGTGGTCAACGACAAGCACTCGCACGCCGAGGGTGACGACGTCCTGCGGGTGATTGCCAGCACACTCCGGCAGGCCCTGCGGGGGGACGACCTGGTCGCCCGCTACGGCGGTGACGAGTTCGTCGTGCTGCTGCCCGGAGCGCCGCTGCACGCCGCCGAAGCGGCGCTGGGCCGCGCCGTGGAAGCCGTTGCCAGCTTGCCATCCGACCTGTCCAGGGGTGTCACGCTGTCGGTCGGCGTGATCTCCGTGCGCCCCCGCGAAAGCGCCCACGACGCCCTCGCCAGGGCCGACTCGGCGATGTACGCGGCCAAGCGCCGGGGCGGCTGCCAGGTCGCCGCGGTAACCGGCGACCTGCCGCCGGAGGCTTAGTATCGACACCTGGCGGGAGCCAGGCTTTCCCGCTGCAGGCACGCACTCAGCTAGGGAGAGCGCTGATGCTCGAGGGTGTCCCCACCCCAGTCAGCACGATCGTCCTCGCAGCGGGGGAAGGCACCCGCATGCGCTCAGCCACCCCCAAGGTGCTGCACCGCCTCGCCGGCCGCGCGCTGGTGGAGCACGCGGTGCGGGCCGCGGCGGGTCTCGACCCGACCCACCTGGCCGTCGTGGTCGGCCACGGCCGCGCCGCGGTCACCGAGCACCTCGACACCCTGGCCGCCGACCTGGACCGCAAGGTCGTGGTGGCGGTGCAGGAGGAGCAGAAGGGCACCGGGCACGCGGTCGGCTGCGGCCTGGCCGAACTGCCCCCCGACCTGACCGGCACGGTCGTGGTCACCTACGGCGACGTGCCGCTGCTGGACACCGACGCGCTGCGCGGGCTGCTGGTCGAGCACGGCGAGCGGGGCAACGCGGTCACCGTGCTGACCGCCGTGGTGGCCGACCCGACCGGCTACGGGCGCATCCTGCGCGACGCCGACGGCTCGGTGCGCGGCATCGTCGAGCAGAAGGACGCCACCGAGGCCGAGCGGGCCATCACCGAGATCAACTCGGGCGTGTACGCCTTCGACGCGGCGGTGCTGCGCGACGCGCTGTCCCGGCTGTCCACCGACAACGCCCAGGGCGAGCTGTACCTGACCGACGTGCTGGCCATCGCGCGCGGCGACGGCGGCCGGGTGGGCGCGCTGGTCACCGCCGACCCGTGGCTGGTGGAGGGCGTCAACGACCGGGTGCAGCTGGCCAGGCTGGGCGCGGAGCTCAACCGCCGGATCGTCGAGCGCTGGATGCGCGAGGGCGTCACCGTGGTGGACCCGGCCACCACCTGGCTGGACGCGGACGTGCGGCTGGCGCGGGACGTGCTGGTCGAGCCCGGCGTGCAGCTGCGCGCGGGCACCACCGTGGACGAGGGCGCGACCATCGGCCCGGACACCACGCTCAGCGGCTGCGCGGTCGGCGCGGGCGCGTCGGTGGTGCGCACGCACGGCAGCGGGGCCGAGATCGGGCCCGGCGCCTCCGTCGGCCCCTTCGCCTACCTGCGGCCGGGCACCCGGCTGGGCGAGGCGGGCAAGATCGGCACCTTCGTCGAGGTGAAGAACTCCGAGATCGGCACGGGCAGCAAGGTGCCGCACCTGAGCTACATCGGCGACGCCACGATCGGCGAGCACAGCAACATCGGCGCGGCCAGCGTCACGGTGAACTACGACGGCGTGAACAAGCACCGCACCGTCGTCGGGTCGCACTGCCGCACCGGCTCGGACAACATGTTCGTCGCCCCGGTCACCGTCGGCGACGGCGCCTACACCGGCGCGGGCACCGTGCTGCGGCGCGACGTGCCGCCCGGCGCGCTGGCCGTGTCCGGGGGGCCCCAGCGCAACCTGGAGGGCTGGGTCCTCACCCGCAGGTCCGGAACGCCCGCCGCCGCCGCGGCGGAACGCGCGCTGGCGTCGCAGAACGAGAAGACAGAAGAAGGGCGCTGACCGTGAACCCCACGATGTCCGGGACACCCAAGAAGAACCTGATGCTCTTCGGCGGGCGCGCCTACCCCGAGCTGACCGAGCAGGTCGCCAAGCACCTGAACGTGTCGGTCACCCCCCAGTCGGCCTACGACTTCGCCAACGGCGAGATCTTCGTGCGGTTCGAGGAGTCGGTGCGCGGGTGCGACGCGTTCGTCGTGCAGAGCCACTGCGCGCCGATCAACCAGTGGCTGATGGAGCAGCTGATCATGGTGGACGCGCTCAAGCGCGCCTCCGCCAAGCGGATCACCGTGATCATGCCGTTCTACCCCTACGCGCGGCAGGACAAGAAGCACCGCGGCCGGGAGCCGATCTCCGCCCGGCTGGTGGCCGACCTGTTCAAGACCGCGGGCGCGGACCGGCTGGTGGCCGTCGACCTGCACACCGCGCAGATCCAGGGCTTCTTCGACGGCCCGGTGGACCACCTGTGGGCCATGCCGCTGCTGGCCGAGCACATCCGCGCCAAGTACGCGGGCCGCGAGATCACCGTGGTCTCGCCGGACGCGGGCCGGACCAAGCTGGCGGAGAAGTGGGCGGACACCCTCGGCGGCACGCCGATCGCGTTCATCCACAAGACCCGCGACCCGCTGCGGCCCAACGAGGTGGTCGCCAACCGGGTGGTCGGCCAGGTCAAGGACCGGCTGTGCGTGGTGATCGACGACATGATCGACACCGGCGGCACGATCACCAAGGCGGTCGACCAGCTGCTCGCCGAGGGCGCCTCGGACGTGGTCATCGCGGCCACCCACCCGGTGCTGTCCGGCCCGGCCGTGCAGCGGCTGCGCGACTGCGGTGCCCGCGAGGTGGTGTTCACCGACACCCTGCCGATCCCTGCGGAGAAGCGGTTCGACGCGATGACCGTGCTGCCGATCGCCCCGCTGCTGGCGCGGGTGATCCAGGAGGTCTTCGAGGACGGCTCGGTGACGAGCCTGTTCGACGGCAACGCCTGAGCCCGGTGGTGCCCCGCGGGTGCCGGTGAGCACCCGCGGGGCACCCCGATTAGGGCTCCTCCCCGCGGTCGGCCTACACTGTTCAGGTTGCCTCGGCGAGGGCGAGCACCACGCTCGGCGTGATCGACGCGGCGGTTGTGGTGCCGCGCGTGTGTACCCTCCGCGCCACCCCTCCGTCGCAGGCCGCCACCCGCTCAGCCCCGCCCGACGTACAAAAGGCCATATCGTAAGGAGAGCCCCACCGTGTCCGAGGTCCGTCTCGCCGCCGAGCAGCGCACCGAGTTCGGCAAGGGCGCTGCCCGCCGCACCCGTCGCGCCGGCAAGATCCCCGCGGTGCTCTACGGGCACGGCTCCGACCCGAAGCACCTGGCTCTGCCGGCGCTGGAGTTCGCCCGTGTCGTCCGCGAGCACGGTCAGAACGCGGTGCTCACGCTGGACATCGACAGCTCCAGCGAGCTCGCCCTGACCAAGACCGTCACCACCCACCCCATCAAGAACTACATCGAGCACGTCGACCTGCTGCTGGTGCAGCGGGGCGAGAAGGTCACCGTCGAGGTGCCCGTGGTCGTCACCGGCGAGCCCGCCCCCGGCACCCTGGTCACCCAGGACCTGACCACGCTCCAGGTCGAGGCCGACGCGCTGAACATCCCCGAGCAGGTCGAGCTGTCCATCGCGGGCGTCGCGGCGGGCACCCAGATCCACGCCTCGGAGCTGGCCCTGCCGCAGGGCGCCACCCTGGTCACCGACCCGGAGGCCCTGGTGCTGGTCGTCGGCGCCGCCCCCACCGCCGCCGAGATGGACGGCGACACCGCGGCCGGCGAGTCCGAGGCCACCGAAGAGAGCTGAGCCCACCACGTCGGGCTGGTCGAACGGCACGCCTCCCCCACCGGCTGGTGGGGGTGGCGTGCCGTTGCCGCACCTGACCCCGGCGCTGGTGCGCCGCACCACGTTCCCCCGCAAGCGCGGCAGGGGCTACGACCCGGCCCAGGTGGACGCCTTCCTGCGGCACGTCGCGAACGCGCTGGCCCAGCACGCCGGGCCGCACCCCGACCAGGTGCGCTCGGTGGTCTTCCACGAGGTGCCCGGCGGGTACGACCAGCAGCCGGTGGACGAGTTCCTGGCCAGGCTGGAGTGGCAGCTGCGCAGCGGCCACGTGCCGCCGACCGCGCTGCGCAGCGGCGCGGACCTGCTGGCGGTGAAGCTGCCCCGCGCGTCGAGCGGATACGATCGCACCGAGGTCGACGCCTTCCTCGCCCGAGCCGCCGCCGCTCTGGAGGGCCAGGGCAGGATGAGCGCGAACGAGGTCCGCCACACCAGGTTCAGCACCACGTCGGGTCTGCGGCGGGGCTACCAGGTGCGCGCGGTCGACGCGCTGTTGGACGAGCTGGAGCAGGAGTTGCGGTCCCGTGGTCGATGAGCTGGCCCTGGTAGTCGGCCTTGGCAACCCCGGCCCGAAGTACGAGGGCAACCGGCACAACGCGGGCTTCCTGGTCCTCGACGTGCTGGCCGACCGGGTGGGCGGCAGGTTCAAGGCGCACCGGGGTGGGGCGGACGTGCTGGAGGGCCGTTTGGCGGGCCGCCGGGTGGTGCTGGCCAAGCCGCGCGGCTACATGAACACCTCAGGCGGGCCGGTGGCCGGGACGGCGAAGTTCTACAAGGTGCCGCCCGCGTCGATCGTCGTCGTGCACGACGAGCTGGACCTGCCCTTCGGCACGGTGCGGCTGAAGCTGGGCGGCGGCGAGAACGGGCACAACGGCCTGCGGTCGATCACCAAGTCGCTGGGCACCAAGGACTACCACCGGGTGCGGTTCGGGGTGGACCGGCCGCCGGGCCGGATGGACCCGGCGGACTACGTGCTGCGCGACTTCTCCGCGACGGAGCGCAAGGAGCTGGGCTTCGAGCTGGACCGCACGGCGGACGCCGTCGAGGCCCTGCTGTCGCTGGGCTTGGAAGCCGCCCAGAACAAGTTCCACTGACCCCACTCCCGCGCGCGATTTCCGCGCACCCCCCTGGTGCGTCGGCAAGTACTACCAGAGGGGTGTGAGAGGGCCGGTAACTACTACCCGAGGTGGGTGAGAGCGGGCGTCAGGGTGCGCGAACGTTGAATTCAGGGTGTCTGAGGGTTCGACTCGCGGGGGCGACACGCCCAACACGCCCATGGGTGGGTGACACCGGGAACGGGCGTGGTGGGCGTGTCGGTGGGGTCAGGAGGCGGGGACGAGGGTGGTGGCGGCGGAGCGGCGGAGCTTGCCGGACGGGGTCTTGGGCAGGCTGCCCGGCGGGAGCACCACGATCGAGAACGGGCGCAGGCCGACCGCGTCGACCACCTTCACGCTGATCTGCTTCTGCAGGTCCCGCACCGCGTCCTCCTGGTCGGCCAGGCGGGACTCGACCACCACGGCGAACCGCTCCCGCCGCGTGCCCGCGTCCAGCCGCACGGCCACCGCGTTGCCCGCGCGCACGCCCTCGACCGAGGTGGCGGCCCGCTCGATGTCGGTGGGGTAGATGTTGCGCCCGCCCATGATGATCACGTCCTTGCGCCGCCCGCACACGACGACCTGGCCGTCCACCACGTAGCCCTCGTCGCCGGTGTCCAGCCAGCCCTCGGCGTCCTGGGTGGCCAGCGGGCCGTCCACGGTCAGGTAGCCCGGTGTCACCGCCTCGCCGCGCACCCGCAGCTGTCCCACCTCGCGCTCGCCGCGCACCGCCCCCGACTCGTCGACGACCTGCACCTCCAGCCCCGGCAGGGGCGGTCCGAGCAGCGGGAACACCCTGGCGTCGGGCGCGTCGGAGGGCACCGCGCGCCGTCCGGCGGCCAGCTCCTCCTGGTCGACCGAGTCCACCGCCATGCCGGTGAACACCGGCGCGAACGCCACGCCCAGCGTCGTCTCGGCCATGCCGTAGGCGCACAGCACGCACTCGGGCCGCAGCCCGAAGCGCTCCCCCGCCGACACGAAGGCGTGCACCGCGGCCGGGTCGATCGGTTCTGCGCCGTTGAGCGCGATGCGCAGCGAGGAGAGGTCGAACGCGTCGTCGGCCTCCACGCCCGCCATCCGCCGGGCCACGATGGCGTAGGCGAAGTTGGGCGCGGCGGTGATGGTGCCGCGGTACCGGCTGATCAGGTCCGGCCACAGGGTCGGCCTGCCGAGGAAGTCCGCGGGCGTGACCTTCACCAGGTCGATGCCCAGCAGCATCGGCACGGTCAGGAAGCCGACCATCCCCATGTCGTGGAACAGCGGCAGCCAGGAGACCATCCGGTCGTTCTCCGGGTCCAGCTGGGCCGCCACGCGCATCCCCTGCGCGTTGGACCACAGGTTGCCGTGGGTGATCCGGACCGCCTTCGGGTCGGCGGTGGAGCCGCTGGTCAGCTGCAGCAGCGCCGGGCTGGACTCGGGCACCTCGACCGGTTCGGCCAGCGGCTCGCCGTCCAGCGCCTCCAGCAGCCGGTAGCGGATGCCGCGCTCGTCCAGCACCGGGGCCAGCGCGTCGAACGGGGCGCCCAGCAGCACCAGCTCCGCGCCGATCATGCGCAGCACGCGGACCGTGTCGGCGGCCCACTCGCCCAGGTCGGTGCGCGGGGTCGGCTGGTGCAGCATGGTGGTGCTGCCGCCCGCCAGCCACACGGCCTGCACGGCGGGCGCGATGGCCGCCGGGTCGCCCGCCAGCACGGCGACCGCCGCGCCGGGCGCGACCCCGTCCGCGACCAGCGCGCCCGCCGCCCGCCGCGCGTGCTCGTGCACCTGCGCCCACGTCCGGTGCGTCGGGGAGTTCGGTTCCCCCGTCGTCATGCCCCGGACGCGGCCGCCTGCGCTCGCCGCGGTCGCCACCATCGTGTCCACGAACCGACTCATGCGCGCCAGCCTAGAACGCGCCGTCTCATTAACCCGATAGGACGAAACAAGTCCACCCCCTTAACGCGATACTCCCCGGTACAGACGTGAAGGAGGTTCGGGTGGATCGGGCGGGGTACGACGCGCGCCAGCTGCGCAGGCCGGCTCATCCTGCGCCGTTGCTGACGGCGCAGGACTTGCGCCAGGTCACCTTCCACCGGCCGCCCCCCGGCCTGCCGGGCTACGACGAGTCCCAGGTCGACGCCTTCCTCGACCGCGTCGAGGAGACGCTGCGCGGTCGCGACGACGTGACCGAGCAGGACGTGCGCCGGATGCGCTTCCGCCCCGCCCGCCCCGGCTACCACGCGGCGGAGGTGGACGCCTTCCTGGAGCTGGTGGCCGAGACGCTCAGGTCGACCCCGCAGCGCAGGCAGGCCGTGGCCCCGGCCACCGGCGCGCACGCCACGTCCACCGGGATGCGCCCCGCGCCCCGGCTGACCCCGCAGGACGTCCGAGGCGTGCGCTTCCACAAGCCCAGACCGGGCAACCGCGGCTACGAGGAGGGCGAGATCGACGCGTTCCTCGAACGCATCGAGGCCACCCTGCGCGGCCAGGACGACCTGACCGCGCTGGAGGTGCAGGAGGCCGAGTTCAGCTACGCCCCGGCGGGCCAGGTCGGCTACGACGAGGACGACGTGGACACCTTCCTGGACCTGGTGGTGGTGACCCTGGAGCGCACCCCGCCGCGCCCGGCGCCCCCCGCCCGGCCCGTCCCGCCGCCGCCGGTGCGGCCCCGCCCCGGCCCCGGCACCCGCCCGCTGACCGCCAGGGACGTGCGCACGGTCGCGTTCGGCAAGCCCGCCAGGGGCAGCCGCGGCTACCAGGAGTCGCAGGTGGACAAGTTCCTGGACCGCATCGAGAAGACGCTGCTGGGCCAGGACGACCTGACCGCGCAGGAGGTCCGCGAGGCCCGGTTCAGCCGCCCGATCTTCGGCAGGCGCGGCTACGACGAGACCGAGGTCGACGCGTTCCTGGCCAGGGTGGAGAAGCAGCTGGGCGAAGGCCCACCCCGGCCCGCCGCGCTGCCGCCGATCAGCTCGTGGAAGCAGCTGCGCCTGATCAAGATCCCGCTGGCCGCTCCCAACCAGCGCGGTTATCGCACCTCGCAGGTGGACCGGGTGCTGGAGGAGGTCGGCATCGCGCTGGACGGCATGATCGGGGCCACCTCGGCGGAGGTGGCCAAGGCCAGGTTCGCGCTGTCGCTGATGGCGGGCCAGGGCTACGACTGCGACTACGTGGACGAGCTGATGCCGCTGCTGGCCGAAGAGCTGCGCCGCCGGGGCCGCTGAACCAGCGACCACCCCGCGACCGCTTCGCGACCACGAGGAGCCCGGTGACCGAGCCGTCCTACCTGACCACCACGCGCGCGTCCTACGACGCCGTCGCCGCCCACTACGGGGCCCAGTACGAGCGGGAGCTCGCGCGCAGGCCGCTGGACCGGGCCATGCTGGCCGCCTTCGCCGAGCTGGCGGGCCCCGGACCGGTTGCCGACGTCGGCTGCGGCCCCGGCCATGTGACGGCCCACCTGCGCGCCTCGGGCGTCGAGGCGTTCGGCGTTGACCTCTCGCCGGGGATGGTCGCCCGCGCCCGCGAGCTGCACCCCGGCCTGCGCTTCGAGGAGGGCGGCATGACCGCCCTCGGACACGCCGACGGCTCGCTGACCGGTGTGCTGGCCTGGTACTCGCTGTTCCACCTGCCGCCCGAGGAGGTGCCCACCGCGCTGGCCGAGTTCCACCGCGTGCTGGCCCCCGGCGGGCACCTGCTGCTGGCGTTCCAGCTGCGCGACGACCACGTGGACCTGGACCGGTGGTTCGACCAGGAGATCACCCTGCGCTTCCACCGGCTGGTGCCCGACGAGGTCGAGGAGCTGCTGCGCGGGGCGGGGTTCTCCCCGCTGGCGCGGATGACCCGCGAGCCCGTGGAGGGCGAGAAGCCGCCGCGGGCCTACCTGCTGGCCCGCAAGTAGCGTCTGCAAGTACTACCCGTGCCGCTTCTGCGGGCCGGTAACTACTACCCGCGCCGAAGTCGGGTAGTAGTTACCGGCCCACGGCGACGGGCCGGGTAGTACTTGCAGGCGCGGGTCAGCCCTCGGCGGTCTCGACGGCCAGCAGCCACTGGGCCTCGACGTCCTCGGCCTCGGCGAGCACCGCCTTCAGCTCGGCGTCCAGCGCCATCAGCCGCTCCGGGTCGGTGGCCGCCTCCGCCAGCTTGGCGTGCAGCTGGGCCTCCTTCTTCTGCAGCGCCTCCAGCCGCCGCTCCAGCCGGGCCAGCTCCTTGCGGGCGGCCCGCTGGTCGGCGGCCGAGGAGGACGACGGCGACGCGGCGCGCGGCGCGGGGGCGGCCACCGCCTCCCGCTGGGCGTCGCGGCGGCGCAGGTACTCCTCGATCCCGCCGGGCAGGTCGGTCAGCCCGCCGTCGCCGAACAGCGCCACGACCTTGTCGCACACCCGCTCCACCAGGTACCGGTCGTGCGAGATGACCACCAGCGTGCCCGGCCACGAGTCGAGCAGGTCCTCCAGCTGCTGGAGGGTGTCGATGTCCAGGTCGTTGGTCGGCTCGTCGAGCAGCAGCACGTTCGGCTCCGCCATCAGCAGCCTGGCCAGCTGCAACCGCCGCCGCTCACCGCCGGACAGGTCGCCCACCGGCGTCCACTGCCGCTGCGAGGAGAACCCGAACCGCTCGGCCAGCTGCGAGGCCGACAGCTCCTGCTTGCCCAGCACGACCCGCCTGGCCACCTCCTCCACGGCCTCCAGCACCCGCATCGAGCCGTCCAGGTCGTGCAGCTCCTGGCTCAGGTGCGCCAGCTTCACCGTCTGCCCCTGCACGCGCCTGCCCGCGTCCAGCTCGCGCTCACCGGCCAGCGCGCGCAGCAGGGTCGTCTTGCCCGACCCGTTCACGCCCACGATGCCGACCCGGTCGCCGGGGCCGATGCGCCAGGTCAGGTCGCGCACCAGTGTCCGCTCGCCAACCTTGAGCGTGGCGTCCTCCAGCTCCACCACCGTGCGCCCGAGGCGGCGCTTGGCGAACGCCATCAGCTCCACGCTGTCGCGCGGCGGCGGCACGTCGGAGATCAGCGCCTCCGCGGCCTCGATCCGGTAGCGCGGCTTGGACGTGCGGGCCGGGGCGCCCCGGCGCAGCCAGGCCAGCTCCTTGCGGGCCAGGTTGCGGCGCTTCTCCTCGATCGCGTCGGCCAGCCGGGCGCGCTCGGCGCGGGCGAAGATCCAGTCCGCGTAGCCGCCCTCGTACTGCTCGACGCGCCCGCCGACGACCTCCCAGGTCCGGGTGCACACGGTGTCCAGGAACCACCGGTCGTGGGTGACCACCACCAGCGCGCCACGCCGCGACAGCAGGTGCTCGGCCAGCCAGCGCACGCCCTCCACGTCGAGGTGGTTGGTCGGCTCGTCCAGCACCACCAGGTCCAGGTCCTGCACCAGCGCGGCGGCCAGCGCGACCCGCCGCCGCTCGCCACCGGACATGGTGGCCACCGGCGAGTCCAGCCCGAGCGCGGTGATGCCCAGCCCGTCCAGGATCGACCGCACCCTCGGGTCGGCGGCCCACTCGTGCTCGGCGGCGAACCCCAGCGGGTCCAGCACCGCGTTGCGCACGGTCGAGCCGTCGGGCAGCGAGGTCCGCTGGGTCACCACGGCCATCCGCAGGCCGCGGGTCTGGCTGACCCGCCCCTCGTCCGGCTCCTCCAGCCCGGCCAGCACCTCCAGCAGGGTGGTCTTGCCGCCGCCGTTGAGGCCGACGACGCCGATCCGGTCGCCGTCGCCCACGCCCAGGGAGACCCCGTCGAGCAGCGGGCGCACACCGAACGACTTGGAGACCGTCTCCAGGTTGACCAAGTTGGCCATCAACACACCTTCATCGAGATCGTGGGACGCGAGTGGGACACACCGGGCAGTCCCGCCCCTCAAGCCTAGACACGCGGCGGCCCCCGGTTCCGGACACCGGGCGACGCGGTCGAGCGGTCAGGCGTGGACCTCGGGTGGGGTGGGCCTGGGCGCTTCGTCGGTGCCGACCACCCGCGCGCCGTGCACCGGTCCCTGGGCGACGCGGACCGTGCGGCACACGCCCGCGCCCGCCAGCTCGGCGGCCACCCGGACCGCCGAGTCGCCGTCGGCGCACAGGAACGCGCAGGTCGGACCCGAGCCGGACACCATGCCCGCCAGCGCGCCCGCGTTCACCCCGGCGCGCAGCGTGCGGCGCAGGTTGGGGCGCAGGGACACCGCGGCGGCCTGCAGGTCGTTGCCCAGCAGCAGCGCCAGCTGGCGCGGGTCGCCCGAGGACAGGCCCTCCAGCACGGCCTCGGCGGGGCCGACGCGGGGCGGGTCGCCGTCCGCGCGCAGCCGGTCCAGCTCCTGGAAGACCTCCGGTGTGGACAGGCCGCGCCGGTCGAAGGCCAGCACCCAGTGGAACGTGTGCCGCGCCAGCACCGGCACGATCCGGTCGCCGCGGTCGGTGCCCAGCGCCGTGCCGCCGTAGAGGGCGAACGGGACGTCCGCGCCGATCTGCCCGGCCAGCTCGGCCAGCTCGTCGCGGGTGATCTCCACCCGCCACAGCGCGGCCAGCCCGACCAGGGCGGCCGCCGCGTCCGCGCTGCCGCCCGCCATGCCGCCCGCGACCGGGATGCTCTTGCGGATCACCACCCGGACCTTGGGGTCCTCGGGGTCGCGCCCGGTGTGCTCGGCCAGCACCCGCACCGCCCGCCAGGCCAGGTTGGACGGCCCGGTGGGCACCGCGTCGGCGCCCTCGCCGTGCACCTCCACACCGGGGTCGTCGGCGATGGCCACGGTGACCTCGTCGGTCAGCGACAGCGCCTGGAAGATCGTCACGAGGTCGTGGTAGCCGTCAGCGCGCGCGTCGCCCACTGCCAGGTGCAGGTTGACCTTGGCCGGGACGCGGACGGTGACCGGTGGCGGGACTACGGCGAGCACACCCTGAAGCCTACGGCTGTCGCGGGTGCTCGCGCTGCCACCGGTGGCCGAACTCCCGGAACGCGACCGCGCCCGCGAGCGCCGCCCGAAGGGGTCGGGCGGTGCTCGCGGGCGCGGTCGGGTGGGGTCAGACGGCCAGGACGGAACCGGCGAAGGTGTCCTTGATGTAGTCCTTGACCTGCTGCGACTGCAGCAGCGCCAGCAGGTCCTTGATCCGCTGGTCGTCCTTGAGCTCGGCGCGAGTGACCAGGCCGTTGGCGTTGGGGTTGCCCTCGGCCTTCTCCAGCGCCAACGCGTCGTCGGCGGGCTTCAACCCGGCGTCGATGGCGTAGTTGCCGTTGACCACCGCCGCGTCGGTGTCCTCCAGCGACCGGGGCAGCTGGGCCGCCTCCAGCTCGACGAACCGCAGGTTCTTCGGGTTCTCCGCGATGTCGCGGATGGTGGCGGTCTTCTCCGCGCCCTCCTTGATCTTGATCAGGCCGTTGTCCTGGAGCAGCTTGAGCCCGCGGGCCTCGTTGGTGGCGTCGTTGGCGACGGCGACCTGGGCGCCGTCGGGCAGGTCGGCCAGCGACTTGTGCTTGTTGGAGTACACGCCCAGCGGCTCGACGTGCACCGGGCCGATCCACTCCAGCTGGGCGCCGCTCTCGCTCTTGAAGGTGTCCAGGTAGGGCACGGTCTGGAAGTAGTTCGCGTCCAGCGAGCCGTCCACCAGCGCGGTGTTGGGCTGCACGTAGTCGGTGAACTCGACGACCTCGATCTTGAGGTTCTTCTCCGCCGCGAGGTTGTCGGCGACGTAGCGCAGGACCTGGGCGTGGGGCACCGGGCTGACGCCCACCTTCAGCGGCGCGTCGGGGTTGCCCGCCGCGCCGTTGTCGCCGCTCCCGCAGCCTGCCGCGAGCAGCACAGCGCCGAGGAGGGCAGCACGAATACGCATGGTGTTCCTTAACTACGGGGTGGGTCCGGATCAGACGGAGGCGTGCCTGCGGCGGTCGACAGCGCGCGCGGCACGGTTGAAGGCGAACTGGATGAGCGTGGCGATGACCGCCAGCACCGCGACCGTGCTCCACAGCACCCGGTCGTCGAAGCGCTGGTAGCCCAGCCGCACGGCGAGGTCGCCGAGACCGCCGCCGCCGAGCACCCCGGCCATCGCCGAGTACCCGAGCAGGGCGATCGCGGTCACGCCGATGGCGTTGATCAGCGCGGGCAGCGACTCGCGCAGCAGCACGCTGCGGACGATGCGCGTGGTCGTGGCGCCGGTCGTGACCGCGGCCTCCACCACCGAGACGTGCACCTCGCTCAGCACGTTCTGCACCAGCCTGCCGACGAACGGGATCGCGCCCACCGACAGCGGCACGATCGCCGCGGTCGGCCCGATGGACTGGCCGATGACCAGCCGGGTGAGCGAGGTCAGCAGGACGAGCAGGACCAGGAACGGCATGGCGCGGCCGAGGTCGACCACGAAGCCGAGCAGCTTGTGCAGCAGCGGCCTGGGCCGCAGCCCACCGGGGGCGGTGAGCTGCAGCCAGACGCCGACGGGGATGCCGAGCAAGGTCGCGATCAGGGTGGAGACGGCCACCATGTACAACGTCTCGCCGGTCGCGGTGACGAGGTAGTCGAACACGGTGGACCAGGGTGTTGCCTTCCTCACGCAGCTACTCCCTGCGGACCCGTCGGCGTGCGGCGCACGGCGCCGCCCGCCTCGGTGATCCACTCCAGCGCCGAGTCGGCGCGCTCGCCGTTGAGGCCGACGCGGAACCGCGCGACCGGGGTCTCGCCGAGCCTGGTCAGGCCGCCGCCGAGCAGGTTCAGCTCCACGCCGAAGCGGCTGGTGGCCTCGGGCAGCAGCGCGCCCACGGCGGCGAAGCCGACCAGCACCACGTCGGCCACCCGGTCGTAGGAGCGCTCGACCGCCGGGTTCTGGTCCACGGCGGGCAGCAGCGAGGCGGCGGTCCGGCTGGCCGCGTCGGAGACCAGGTCGAGCACCTTGCCGTGCTCCACGACCCTGCCGCCCTCCAGCACCGCCACGTCGTCGCAGATGCGGCGGACCACGCCCATGTCGTGGGTCACCACCAGGACGGTCACGCCCAGCTCGGCGCGGGCCCGGTCCAGCACGGTCAGCACGGAGCCGGTGGTCTCGGGGTCCAGCGCGGAGGTCGGCTCGTCGGCCAGCAGCACCGACGGGCTGGCGGCGAGCGCGCGGGCGACCGCGACGCGCTGGCGCTGGCCGCCGGAGAGCTGGTCGGGGTAGGAGCCCGCCTTGTCGGTCAGGCCGACCAGGTCCAGCAGCTCGGCCACGCGGGTGCGGCGCTGCGGCCCCGGCACGCCCGCGGACTCCAGCGGCAGCGCCACGTTGCCCGCGGCGGTGCGCTGGCGCAGCAGCGAATCCCCTTGCGGCACAACGCCGATCTGCCTGCGGGCGGCGCGCAGCGCGGACCCGCCCAGCGACACCAGGTCGGTGCCGTCGACGCGGATCGCGCCGCTGTCGGGGCGCTCCAGCAGCGCGACGCAGCGGGCCAGGGTGGACTTGCCCGCCCCGGAGGGGCCGACGACGCCGAGCACCGTTCCGGCGGCGACGTCCAGGTTCACGCCGTCCAGCGCGCGAACCTGACCGGTACTGCCGGGGAAGGTCTTGGTGAGGTTTTCGACTGTGATCACGTTTTCGCTCCACGACTGCGCGCGGCAGCGCGCGCTCGTGGCGCGCGCGACCGAGATCTGCTGCTGAAGGGGTGTCCGCAGAGGACGGCGAGGATTGCCTGGTGCCGCTGGTGCCGCTAGGCGAGGGAGCCGCGACAGCCCGTGGCAGTGCGACGGCCGTGGTCGACGACTCGCCTGCGTGTGAGCATTCGCGTCCTGGGCACGTGATCCTCCATCGATCCTGGCTGAAGCACCTGCCCCATGGGGGGTGGTTGCTGCGGCGTCGTGGAGCCAGGTCTCTCGGCCGCTCGGGATGGCAGCACGAGTACACCCGACGACCCGAGGTTGACGCAAGCCTGTAAACGGATCGTTCGACAAATCACACAGATGGCCGAAGGATCACCGGCTATCGAGTGGCAGCGGCTTCGGCTATCCGGATGAAGTCGTGAACTCCCAACTGCTCGCCGCGAGCGCCCGGATCGACCCCGGCGGCCAGCAGCAGCCGCTCCGCCTCGGCGGGCGACCCCGCCCAGCCCGCCAGCGCGCCGCGCAGCGTCTTGCGGCGCTGCGCGAAAGCCGCGTCCACCAACGGGAACAGCACGTTCCGGTCCACAGTGGACAGTGGCTCGGGGTGCCGCCGGAAGGCCACCAGCGCGGAGTCCACGTTGGGCACCGGCCAGAACACCGAGCGCGACACCGGCCCGGCCCGGTGCGCGTCGGCGTACCAGGCCAGCTTCACGCTGGGCACCCCGTAGACCTTGCCACCGGGGCCCGCGGCCATCCGGTCGGCCACTTCGGCCTGCACCATCACCAGGCCGGTGCGCAGCGAGGGCAGCTCGGCCAGCAGGTGCAGCACCACGGGCACGGCCACGTTGTAGGGCAGGTTCGCGACCAGGGCGGTCGGCGCGACCGGCAGCTGCCCGGCGGTGACGCGCAGCGCGTCCGCCGGGACCACGGACAGCCGGTCGGCCAGTTCGGGGGCGCGCTCGGCGACGGTGGCGGGCAGGCGGTCGGCGAGCACCGGGTCGATCTCCACCGCGACCAGCGCCCGGCACGAGGGCAGCAGGGCCAGGGTCAGCGAGCCCAGGCCCGGCCCGACCTCCAGCACCACGTCGTCGGCGGTCAGCTCGGCGGAGGCGACGATGCGGCGGACCGTGTTCGGGTCGTGCACGAAGTTCTGCCCCAGCTTCTTGGTGGGGCGGATGTCCAGCTCGGCCGCCAGCCGCCGCACGTCGGCCGGGCCGAGCAGCGCGCTGCCCGCCTGGGGGGTTCCGGTCACCACCGCATTCTCCCCTCCCCTCCCGCGAGCCGAACGCCCCGGCCCCCTCCTACGCCTGCAAGTACTACCCGACCCGCTCCATCGAGCGCATAACTACTACCCGACGACCGACGGTCACGGAGCCGGGTAGTAGTTACCGGCCCACTGCGGGGCGTCGGGTAGTACTTGCAGACGCGGGGAAGGCGACCGCCGCGTCCCGGAGGTGGGACGCGGCGGAGGTGGGACGCGGCGGAGGTGGGACGCGGCGGAGGTGGGACGCGGCGGAGGTGGGACGCGGCGGAGGTGGGACGCGGCGGTGGGGGAAGCCCAGGGGTTACGGCAGGCCGAGCTTGGCGCGGCAGCCGGGCCAAGCCGAGTAGGTGCCGCCGCGGCCGTCGCGGAGCTTGGTCGCGACGGCGATCTGCTGCTCGCGGGTGGCCTGGTGCGGGTACGCGGCGTACTGGCTGCCGCCGTAGGCGTCCCAGGTGCTCTTGTTGAACTGCAGGCCGCCGTAGTAGCCGTTGCCGGTGTTGATGGCCCAGTTGCCGCCCGCCTCGCACTGCGCGAGCCGGTCCCAGACCGCGCCGTCGGGCGGGACCTTGGTGCCGACCTTGACCTTCTTGGCCTTCGGCTCCTTGGTGACCTTGGTGCCCAGCTGCTCGCGGGCGACTTCCTTGCCGTTCTTCATCGTGACGCGGTAAGTGACGATCTTCTCGCCCGCCTCACCCGCCTCGACGACCTGCTTCTCGCCCTTCATCATCGAGGCGTCGGGCACCTCTTCGACGGGCGGGGCGATGGCCTCGGTCGCGTTGACCACCGAGACTCCGGTGCGGCTGATGTGCACCTCGGCGCCGTTGGTGATGCGCAGGTCCAGCGCCGTCTCGACCTTGTCCTCGGCGCCGAGGTTGAGGTTCTCCTTCTCGACCAGCTCGCGGACGTCCAGCGCGGTGGTCCGGATCTGCCGGGGGGCCTGGCCGCCGTCGAAGAGCGTGATCGTCTTGAGGCTCTTGACCTCCAGCGACATGCCTTCGAGCGGGACGTCCTGGCCGCGGTCGACGGAGACCCACGCGCCCTCGTCGTTGACCTGGAGCTGGTCCAGCGCCTCGCCGACGGTGACCGAGCGGACCCAGCCCTCGCGCTGCTCGCCGTCGACGGTCATCTTGACCTGGCGACCGCGGTCGAGGGTGATCTTGCCGCCGTCGCTGACCTTGGCCTGCGGGGAGGGGCTGAGCGCGTCGTGCTCGCCGACGGTGATGCCCTCGTCGGCCAGCACCTCGCCGACGGTGGACTCGTACGTGCGGACCGTCTTGGCCTCGCCGTCGATGTCCACGGTGACCGACTTGTCCATGGCGATGGCGGTGGCGCCGCCGCCGGAGACGGTCACCAGGATGGTCGCCACGGCGGCCTTGAGGAAGCGCCGCTTCCACTTCCCGGCGGCCTCGACCAGCGCGGCGGGCGGGGCGTCGGGCCGCTCGGCGGCGTCCGCGCTCGCGACCCGGTCCTGGGAGACCTCGTCGGGCAGGATGATCGGCGGCAGGAGCGTGGTCTCGGCGTTGATCAGCCGGATCAGCTCGTCGACGTCGAGGTTGGCGTTGGCCAGCAGCTCGTCGGCCTCGGGGCCCAGCACGTCCATCACGTCGTCGGGCGTGATGGCGAACACCGAGGTGTCCCAGTCCTCGACCGGCCGCTCCATGGTGGCGACCGCACCCGGCTGGACCGGGGTAAACCAATCGGTGTCCTCGTTGAACGAGTTCACGGGGTTCCTTACCTCCTGAAGGCGCGAAGCCGCTCGGTCGCGCGCGTCCGGCTGTCGGTGGTCAGCAAGTGATCCCGGCAGCTCCCGCGCGTTCGCTCGACTTCATCGCTTCTGGTGTCCAGTACCCGCCCCGACTGCGGGTGCGCGCCCGCCGTGGACGGGGAGTCGCACTGCGGGGCACGGTCACGGGACCGTAACGGGTGTACGGGGGTTGTGCAAACACCCCTGCTTTTCTTGTGATCCCAGTCACCTCGTTGGCGGAGCAACCGGGTAGACCATTCGTCGTAACGCGGCTACGACCGCGTCGCGTCACCAAGACCGAAGATCCGTTCGGCGTTCCGGGTGACCGCGACCGCGAGATCAGCCACGTCGACCTGACGCAGCGTGGCGATCTCCCGGAGGGTGTAGTTGGCGCAGTAGGGCTCGTTCGGACGCCCCCGAAACGGGTGAGGCGTGAGGAAGGGCGCGTCGGTCTCCACCAGCAGGCGGTCCTCCGGCACCCACGCCACGGCCTCGCGCAGCGCGTGCGCGTTGCGGAACGTGGCCGTGCCCGCGAACGACAGCACGAACCCGCGCTCCACGCACGCGCGCGCGAAGTCGAGGTCGCCGGAGAAGCAGTGGAAGACCACATCGGCAGGCGCGCCCTCGTCGTCGAGCACCTTGAGGATGTCGTCGTGGGCGTCCCGGTCGTGGATCATCAGCGGCTTGCCCACCCGCTTGGCCAGGTCGACGTGCCACCGGAACGCCTCGTGCTGGGCCTGCTTGGGCGCGTAGTCCCAGTAGTAGTCCAGCCCGGTCTCGCCGACGGCCACCACGCGCGGCTGCGCGGCCAGGGCGCTCAGCTCGGCCTTGTCCGCGTCGCTGAAGTCCGACGTGCGGGTGGGGTGCAGGGCGACGGCGGCGAACACCCGCTCGTCCCAGGTGGCCGCCTCGGCGGCCCACCGGGCGGCGGCCATGTCGTCGGCGACGGTGACCACCCGGTCCACGCCCGCCGCGACCGCCCGGTCCAGCACCTCCCGCACGCCCTCCGGGGTCCGCGCGCCGCACGCGTCGAGGTGGGTGTGGGCGTCGACCACCGGCGCCGGAAGGCGCTCCGGCACCGGCGGTCGCTCGCCCCTGCGGGGAGTCACCTGACGATCGGGGCCCACTCCGGGCCGGTCTCGGCCAGCTCCGGGTCGAGCTTGGCGAACAGCGGGGTCGGCTTGTCCAGCGGGCGGCCCACCTCGATCGGCGTGGACGCCCACCTGGCCTGCTCGCCCGCGTAGTCACCGGTCAGCACCGGGTACTCGCGCTCGGGCACGTCCAGGTCGGTCACCTCGGTGATCCGCGGCTGGGCCGACCACACGCCGGTGCCGCCCAGCAGCTCGTGCACCTTCTGCGCCGAGTGCGGTAGGAACGGCGTGAGCAGCGTGTTCGCGTCCTGCACCACCTGCAACGCGGTGTGCAGCACGGTGTCCCGGCGGGCCGGGTCGTCCTTGAGCTTCCACGGCTCCTGGTCCGACAGGTACCGGTTGGCCGCGCTCACCACCCGCATCGCCTCCGAGGAGGCCGCCTTGAACCGCGACCGGCGCAGGTGCCCGCCCACGGTGTCGAACGCCTTGCGGGACAGCTCCAGCAGCTCCTGGTCGGCGGCGGTCGGCGCGGTCGGCGCGGGCACCGCGCCCACGTTCTTGTGCGCCATCGAGATCGACCGGTTGACCAGGTTGCCCCACTCGTTGGCCAGCTCGAAGTTCGTCCGCCGGACGAACTCGTCCCAGGTGAAGTCGGTGTCCTGGTTCTCAGGGCCCGCCACGGAGATGAAGTAGCGCAGCGCGTCCGGCCCGAACTGGCGCAGGAAGTCGGTCACGTAGATGACCGTGCCGCGCGAGGTGGAGAACTTCGACCCGCTCATGGTCAGGAACTCGCTGGAGACCACCTCGGTGGGCAGGTTCAGCGTGCCGAACGAGCCCGCCTGCCCGCCCCGGTCGCCCGCGCCGTTCTGGCCCAGCAGCAGCGACGGCCAGATCAGCGAGTGGAAGACGATGTTGTCCTTGCCCATGAAGTAGTAGCCCTGGGCGTCGCCGGTCCAGAACTCCTTCCAGGCGTCGTCGTCGCCGCTGCGCCGCGCCCACTCCACGCTGGCGCTCAAGTAGCCGATCACCGCGTCGAACCACACGTAGAACCGCTTCATCGGCTGCTCGCGCCAGCCGTCCAGCGGGATCGGCACACCCCAGTCCAGGTCGCGCGTGATCGCGCGCGGACGCAGGTCGTCCAGCAGGTTCTGGCTGAACTTGAGCACGTTGGGCCGCCACTCGGTGCGGGTCTGCAACCAGGAGCCCAGCGACTCGGTGAACCGCGACAGGTCCAGGAACAGGTGCTCGGTCTCGACGAACTTCGGCGTCTCGCCGTTGATCCGCGAACGCGGGTTCTTCAGGTCGATCGGGTCGAGCTGGTTGCCGCAGTTGTCGCACTGGTCGCCGCGCGCGCCGTCGTAGCCGCAGATCGGGCAGGTGCCCTCGATGTAGCGGTCGGGCAGGGTGCGGCCGGTGGACGGGCTGATCGCGCCCATCTCGGTCTTGGGCACGACGTAGCCGTTGCGCCACAGCGACAGGAACAGCTCCTGCACCACCTGGTAGTGGTTGCCGGTGGTGGTGCGGGTGAACAGGTCGTAGGACAGGCCAAGGCCCTGCAGGTCCTCGGCGATGACGCGGTTGTACTTGTCGGCCAGCTCGCGGGTGGACAGACCCTCCTTCTCGGCCTGCACCGAGATCGGGGTGCCGTGCTCGTCGGTGCCGCTGACCATGAGCACCCGGTGGCCCGACATTCGCATGTAGCGGGAGAAGACGTCGGAGGGGACACCGAATCCGGAGACGTGACCGATGTGGCGGGGGCCGTTGGCGTAAGGCCAGGCCACCGCGGTCAACACGGGGGCACTCATGGGGCAAGCCTACGGAGGCCCGCCCACCCCGCGTGTCGAACCCCCAGGTACCGCGAGTCGAACGTCCAGGTACCGCGAGTCGAACGTCCAGGTACCGCGAACTCAGCGCTCAGGTACCTCGAGTTCACCGTTCGCGTCGAGGAACTCCCGCCACGCCACCGAGCTGAACCGAAGCCTCCCCCCTCGGGGCTCTTCGAGTCCCGCGCCATCACTCCACCGGGCACGAACGCCACACTGAGGCGCGCCCGGCGGATTCCCTCGGGATGGACCGGTTCACCTCGGCGTGACCGGCCCCAACTCCACCCACTCGACCGCGTCGGGCAGTTCGGCGCTCTCCAGGAACCGGATGAGCACTTCGGTGAACAGCGGCAACGGCAGCCCGCTGGCAGGCGGGTACTCGTCGTGCGAACCGTGGGTGCCCGGTGAGCGCGGATCGCCCTTCGGGTGTCCGGTGAAGCCGTCCGGGTAGCCGTCGGCGACGCCCGCGTAGACGAGGTAGCCCCACCCGTCGCGGACGGCGAGGTGGAGCACGTGGTCCGGCACGGGCTCGTCGCCGGTCAGCGGCAGGACCACGGTGGGACGCCCCAGGTGCGTGACGTAGGCGTCGTCCGCGTTCGGGTCGGCCAGCGCCCGCACCAAGTCCCGCACGTCCTCCGGGGTGGTCACCTCCGCCTGACCGGCATCGTCGTGACCGGCATCGTCGGGCAGGGCGGGTCCGCGATACACGCGCCAACGGGCTCGCAGGACTGGCGGGGAGGTCATCCGGTCGCTAGCGGGTCGCCAACCGCTCCAGCAGTGCCCGCCACGCGGCCGAGGTGAAGCGCAGCTCCCCGGTCTGCGGGTTCTTCGAATCCCGCGTCATCACTCCACCGGGCACGAACGCCACCTCGACGCACGCCCCGTTGTTGGCGCTGTAGCTGCTCTTGAACCACTGGAGTCCAGACACTGGAGCCTCCCGGCTAACTACCGTCGACCAGAGACCTGATCAACACGAGGGACTGCTGCGGCGACAACGCGACTGAACGCAAGTTATCCACCGCCATCTTATAAGTTCGCACGTCATCTTGGTCCTGCACGTAGACGGCACCGTCGAGCCGTTCTGCGTAAGCCACCGATTGCGCCTGAGCGAAGTCGAGCACGAAGAAACCACCGCTGGTCGCCGCATGGGGGCCATCTTCGGGCCGGAGCACTTGGATGGTGACGTTGCGCCGCTTGCCCAGGTTCACCAGGTGCCGGTACTGCTCCTGCCGGACCTCCGGCGTGCCGACCTCCAGCCTCAGCGCCGCCTCGCCGATCACCGCGCGCAGCTCCAGCGGTTTCGGCTCGGTCAGCCGCTTCGCCCGCGTGACCCGGAAGGACACGAACCGCTCGCTGTGGTCCCGGCGCACGAAGCCCGTCGCATCCGTGATCGCCTGTGCGTACTCCTCGGTCTGGAGCAAACCGGGCAGCACCATCGGCTCGAAGCAGAACTCCGCTTCGGCGAGCCCTTCCAGTCCGACGAAGGTCTTGAACCAGTCCGGCACGAGGTGCGACCACGGCGCCCACCAGCTCCGGCCTTCGGAGCTGCCCGCCAGCGACGCCAACCGATCCACGTCCTTGCGGTCGGCGCCGTAGAAGGTCATCAGCTTCGCCACGTCGTCGGGGAACTGCTGGTAGCGCCCGGTCTCCATGTGCCCGACCTTGGCGCGGGTGATCCCGGTGCCGTCCGCCGCCTTGGCAAGCGTCAGCCCGCTGAGCTTGCGGTAGTGCGCCAGTTCCACGCCGATGAGCCAGCGCAGTGCGGACGGGTCTCGTCGCGTGGTCATGGCGAAGATCCTCGCCCAGCCGCCCGCTTGGGGCAGTCACCTGATCAGGGAATTCCCATCGCTATTTTTCTAGCTTAGTTTCTAGCCATGAACCCCTTGGACCTGTTGGTCAACCCGCCCCGCCTGTTCGCCATCTACGGCACGAGCAAGTTCGATCCGGACGAGCCGTTCGTCGGTTGGGGGCTCGAATTCCCCGACGAGGCCGTGCTGTGGATCAACGGCGCGCACTGGGTCTCCCAGAGCGCGAACTCCCTACTGAGGACCCGGAGCCTCATCGCCGACGCGCACCTGGCCTACCCCTAGGCGGCACGCCTGAGCTGCGCGAACCGCTCCGCACCACCGTTGCGAAAAATTAGTAAACAGCAGCTAACAACTCGCCTGCCTGGGACGACATGCGCGATGCCGAGTACCAGCACCTCTCAGGAGCACGCGTGTCGAGTCCCTACCCCGAGCAGACGCCCCAGGAGCAGACGCCTCATGGCGCCTACCCCACACAGCCGTACCAGGCGCCTGCGCAGTACCCCTCAGGGCAGCAACCGCCCTACCCGCCGCCCTACCCGCCGCAGGGTTACCCGGCCGCGCCTCCGCAGCAGTTCGTGCAGGTCAACGTGAATGGACTGCGGGGACGTATCCAGACCAACCACACGTTCCACCTGATCATGACGCTGGTGACGTGCGGACTCTGGCTGTTCGTCTGGATTCCGATGACGATCATCAACAGCTCACGCAACCACAACCGCGGCCAGGGGTTCTGACCCAGCGGGAGGGGCGCCAACCCCTCCCGCCCACTTCACGAAGCGCTGACGGCCGCGTCGTAGAGGGCCTTCTTGCTCACGCCCGCGGCCTCGGCCACCTCGGCGGCGGCGGACTTGAGCCGCTCGCCGTCGGCCACCCGCTGCTTCACCTCTGCCACCAGCACGTCCATCGACGGGGCGCCGGTGGGCTCGGCCCCGGCCAGCACCACGGTGATCTCGCCCCGCACGCCCTCCTCGGCCCACTGCGCCAGCTCGCCCAGCCCGCCGCGCCGGACCTCCTCGTAGGTCTTGGTCAGCTCCCGGCACACCGCCGCCCGCCGGTCCGGCCCGAGCACCTGCGCCGCGTCCGCCAGCGTGGCCGCCAGCCGGTGCGGCGACTCGAAGAACACGCACGTGCGCGGCTCGGCGCGCAACGCGGCGAACCAGCGCTGCCGCTCGCCCTGCTTGCGCGGCGGGAACCCCTCGAAGCAGAACCGGTCCGACGGCAACCCCGACACGGCCAGCGCGGTGGTCACCGCCGAAGGGCCGGGCAGGCAGGTCACCGGCAGGTCCTCCGCCACGCAGGCGGCGACCAGCCGGTAGCCGGGGTCGGACACGCTGGGCATCCCGGCGTCGGTGACCAGCAGCACCGTCGCGCCGCCGCGCAGCGACTCCAGCAGGCCGGGCAGCCTGGCGGTCTCCACCTGGTCGTAGAAGCTGACCACCCGGCCCGAGGGGGTCACCTCCAGCGCGGCGGCCAGGGAGCGCAGGCGGCGGGTGTCCTCGGCGGCCACCACGTCGGCGGAGGCCAGCGCCTCGGCCAGGCGCGGCGAGGCGTCCCGGACGTCGCCGAGCGGAGTAGCCGCCAGCACCAAACGGCCTGATCCAGATACAAGGCTCACGCCACTCACCCTACGATCGGCCCCGTGAGCCTGATCGCACCGCAGTCCGCAGACGACGTGGCCGACGTCGGCCAGGTGCCGCCGACCACTCCCCCGCCTGCCAACACCGCAGAGGAACGGGCGCGCGTGCTCGACCCCGGTCCGCTGGACAACCGCCTGCGGGGCTGGCTGGTCACGCTCACGATCGCGCTGATCGGCGGGGTGGTGCGGTTCTGGAACCTGGGGTTCCCGACCGACAAGGGCACCCCGATCTTCGACGAGAAGCACTACGTGCCGCAGGCCGCGCAGGTGCTGCGCAACGGCGGCTACGAGGACAACGCGGGCTACGAGCTGGTGGTGCACCCGCCGCTGGCCAAGCAGCTGATCGCGATCGGCGAGTGGCTGTTCGGCTACGACGCGGTGGGCTGGCGGTTCGTCCCGGCGCTGGCGGGCACGCTGACGATCGTGGTGCTGGTGCGGGTGGCGCGCAGGCTGACCCGGTCGGACCTGCTGGGCGCGCTGGCCGGTGTGCTGCTGATCGCCGACGGCCTGAGCCACGTGCAGTCCCGGATGGGGATGCTGGACGTCTTCCTGACCACGTTCGTGGTGGTGGCGTTCGCCTGCGTGGTGGCCGACCGCGACCTGGTGCGGCGCAGGCTGGCCGTGGCGGTGCGCGAGGGCTGGGTGAACAACTCGCCGTACGGGCCGTGGCTGGGTTTCCGCTGGTGGCGCTTTGGCGCGGGGGTCGCGCTGGGGCTGGCGTGCGCGGTCAAGTGGTCGGGCCTGTGGTACATCGCGGCGTTCGGCCTGATGACGGTGGTGTGGAGCGCCACGGCGCGGCGCGCGGCGGGGGTGGAGCACCCGTGGCGGGGCGCGATCGCCAAGGACGTGCTGCCGTCGCTGTTCGCGCTGGTGGCCATCCCGCTGCTGGTCTACCTGGGCACGTGGTGGGCGTGGTTCGCCAGCGAGACCGCGATCGACCGGCACGTGGCGGGGGTGAAGATCCCGGCGGACGGCTGGCTGCCGGACCCGCTGCGGGCGCTGTGGTACTACAGCGGCAACGTGCTGGAGTTCCACACCAACCTGGTCACCTCGGAGACCAACCGGCACCCGTGGGAGTCCAAGCCCTGGACGTGGCCGATGGGCCTGCGGCCGATGCTGTACTACTTCGAGGGCTCGGTGGCCGGGTGCGGCGCGGCCACCTGCGTGGGCGCGATCATGCTGATCGGCACGCCCGCGATGTGGTGGCTGGCGTTCCCGGTGCTGGCGTGGGCGCTGTGGAAGGCGATCGGGAAGCTGGACTGGCGCTACGCGGCCGTGCTGGTCGGCTACGCCGCGGGCTACCTGCCGTGGTTCACCAACCTGGACCGGCAGATGTACTACTTCTACGCGATGCCGATGGCCCCGTTCCTGGTGCTGGGGCTGACGCTGGCCATGGGCGAGGTCCTCGGCCGGGCCGGGGCCGGTCAGGAGCGGCGCGGCACGGGGCTGCTGGTGGTGTCGCTGTACGTGGGTCTGGTGGTGGCCAACTTCATCTGGCTGTGGCCCATCCTCAACGGCAACCCGATCACCCAGGAGATGTGGGACGCGCAGCGCTGGCTGCCGTCCTGGCGGTGAGCGGCACGCCGGTCCACGGCCGCAGGTCGCGCACCACGTCGCGGTAGAAGGCCGTCACGGCGGCCAGCACGGAACCGGCGAACGCGTCGCGCCCGGCCTCCAGCGGGGTGGACCGGGCGACGCGGAACCCGCGGACCTCCCGCATCGGGTCGGCCACCAGCAGCGCCGGGTCGCGCCGGACCGCGCCCAGGGATTCGGCCGCGCCACGCCCCCGGCGGGTGAAGGTCTCCAGCAGCACGGTGTCCGGCGCACCGGAGAGCTGCCGCACCAGCCTGCCCACCTTGGTCGACGACCGGCCTTCGGCGGGCCCGTCGAAGTCGACGTGGCAGGTCACCAGGTCGGCGCGCAGGTCGGCGGTGACCCGCAGCGCCCCGACCGCGCCCGCGATGCGCAGCCCGCCCGCCAGCAGCCCCTCGGCGGCCAGCCGGGCGACCTGCGCGGCCACCCGCGACGTCGGGTCGGCCAGTTCCCGGCGGGTCAGCGCCGGGGTGACCCCCACGCCCGCCTCGCGGCCCAGTTCCAGGGCGGATAACCGGAGCAGGGCCTCGAAGCGCAGCACCGCGTCCGAGGCGGCGGGGGTCGGGGGCGGCGTGCCCGCCCGCACGGCCTCGCGCAGCGGCGCCCAGTCCGGCCCCATGTCGTCGAACCGCAGCGTCCCCGAGTCGGGGTGCACGAGGTAGCGGATCAGCTCGCCGAGCACCCACGCCTGGGCCGCCTCGGCGTGCTCGCGCCTGCGCACGGCCTCGCACAGGACCTCGCTCCAGGACCAGTGCTGCCGCAGGACCTCCCCCGGTTCGGGCGCGGGCAGCGGGGGCACCTGGTTGGACAGGGTGATCACCGCGTCGAAGCCCTGCTCGCGCGCCACCCGCAGGCAGTCCGCCAGCCGCTGGGCGGGGGTCTCGTCGGCGCCGGTCCGCACGTCGACCAGCGCCGTCCAGCTCCGCCTGCCGCGCACCACCCGCAGGACGCCGTCGACCACGCCGCCGTTGTCGAAGGGCACTTCGGTGTAGGCGCGCACCGGGGCGTCCGGCGCGCCCAGCGGCCGGAGCAGCGCGCGGCCGAAGCCGTCGGCCGCGGACATGACCGCGAGCAGGGCGGAGGCCGCCCGGCGGCGCTGCTCCCCGGCGCGGTCACCGCCCGAGGTGGGGATCAGCCGCGCCGCGTGCCAGTGCTGCTCCGACGACATCGCCACCTCGCTGCACACGTCGGGCCGGGGTCATCGCCTTTGGTCGGAATGGGCGACACCACCGTTACCGGACTTGTCCGGTTTCACCCGATCGCATGAAGCCGATTGCTCCGGCCCACCGGCCGGGAGCGACGTCGCCGCTCAGCGCGCGGGACGGGTGGGCGGCTCCGGCCTGCCGATCAGCTGCGTGACCGGCCCCTCCTTGCTCACCCCGGCCTGCATCAGCCAGCCGCTCAGCTCCGCGCGGATGGCGGTCAGGCTGGGCCTGCGCGCCGGGTCCTGGTCCAGCGCGGAGGTCAGCAGCCGGTGGTGGGCGCTGTGCTGGGGCAGCTTCACGCACGGCTCGCCCTGCGCCGCGGCCATCAGCGAGGAGATCGGGTTCTCCCGCTCGCCGCGCGGCGGGTGGCCGGTCAGGGCGTAGCTGACCGTCGCCGCGAGCTGCCAGGCGTCCGAGGCCGGGCTGGCCGCCTCGCCGCGCGCGGTCTCCGGGGCCAGGAAGTCGGGGGTGCCGACCATCATGCCGGTGGCGGTGAGCGTGGAGTCGCCCTTGGCGCGGGCGATGCCGAAGTCGATCAGGTGCGCGGTGCCCTCGCCGTCGACGATCACGTTGGAGGGCTTCACGTCGCGGTGCAGCACGCCCCGGTCGTGCGCGGCGGCCAGCGCGTCGGCCATGTTGACCCACAGCCGGGCGGCCAGGGTGTCGGCCAGCAGGCCGTTCTTGAGCACCACCTCGGACAGCGACTGGCCGTCGATGTACTCCATGACGATGGCCAGGCCGTCCGGGTCCTGCACGATGTCGAACACGCGCACGCAGTTCGGGTGGCGCACGGCGGCCAGCGCCCGCGCCTCGCGCAGCATCCGCTGCTCGGTGTCGTTGTCCGGGGCGTGCGCCAGCTTCACCGCGACCGTGCGGTCGAGCTGGGTGTCCACGGCCAGCCACACCGTGCCGAACCCGCCCCGGCCCAGCTGCCGGACGCGCCGGAACCGCCCGCCCGCCGGGTTCCACACCTTGCCCGGCTCGGGCGCGGTCGGCACCGGGGCGGAGCCGGAGGCCGCCCCGCCCAGGCCGAACGGCAGGGGGCCGGGCGTGTCGGCCAGCTTGGCGGGCGGCGACGTCGGCTCCACGCGCATCGGCTTCGGCTCGACCGGGCGAGGCTCCACCGGGCGCGAGTCGGCGACTCGCGTCGGCGGGTACTGGTGCGGCGGCTGGTAGGGCGGCACCGGCCGGTACGGCGGGCTCTGCGCGGGCTGGTAGGGCGGCGGCTTCTGCGTGCTGTGCGGCGCGCTGTGGCCCGCGCTCAGGGCTGGGTTCGGGGTTGCGCTGTGGGATGTGCTGTGGGGTGTGCTGGGGGGCGCGCTGTGGGGCGCGCTGTGGGGCGCCGAGTGATGCGTCGCGGCGGCGGGAGGCGGCACCTGCTTGGGCTCCGACTTGGGCGCGGGCCCCTGGGACGGCTGGAGCGGCGCGCGGGACGCCGCCGGTTGGGCGGCGGGGGTGCCGCGGTCGCGGCCGGGGCGGTTCAGCATGGCCGTAGTCAACCCGAAAACCCGCACCACCAGGGAGCCCACCAGCGCGACCGGGAAGAACCCGAGCAGCAGGTGGCCCAGCAGCGTCACGGGCAGCAGCGAGGTCGCCGCGAGCAGCACCAGGAACGGCGGCCAGAACACCCGGCGCGGCCAGTTCGGGCCCAGCCGGAACGCCGAGCCCGCCTGCATCATGACGAAGACCAGGCACAGCAGCGCCAGCCCGGCCGTGCCGCACGCGGCGATCAGGAACAGCACTCTGCCGCCGGTGAAGGCGTCCAGCGCCGAGGGGGCCTCGACCAGGTACTCGGCTTGCGTGATGGGGCCGCACGGACTGCTGTCCAGCGACCTCATCTCCCACAGCGAGCGCCGCGACAACAGCTTGTAGGTGTTGGTGAACAGCAGCCAGGGCAGCACGAGCGTGCTGCTCACCCCGAGCACCGCGAAGATCGCGCCGGTGACCGGCCCGTAGGAGTTGCCGACGACGCGCCGCACGGTGATGGCCAGCAGCGCCGCCAGTGTCGGCAGGGTGCCGATCAGGGCGCCGAGCGCGGTGCTGGTCCAAGCCCAGTCACCGGGGCAGAGGGAGATCCCGGACCAGCCGTGCAGCCACTCCAGCAACGACCCGGCCAGCTCCACGAAACTCCACCACCCCTTCTGATCGCCTCTCAGGGTACGGGTGCGGGCCACGCGGACAGGGCCGCCTCGGCGACGTCGGCGAGTTCCGCCTCGGTCGCCCCGTCGCGGGCCAGGTCGGACATGCCGCGCATGACCGCGGAGACCAGCAGCGCCAGCGCGTGCGGGTCGGCGGTGCCGGGCAGCGCGCCGCCGCGCACGTCGTGGCGGATCTTCTCCTCCACCATCGCGGCCGTCGCGCGGCGCTGCTCGGCCAGTTCGGGCGCGTGCAGGACCAGGCAGCCCGGCGGCCTGCCCGGCCGGGTGTACTCGGCGGCGGCCTCGCGCAGCAGCCTGCGGATCGCGAGGCGGGAGGTCGGTTCCTCGCGCAGCGCGGCGACGATGAACCCGCCGTAGGCCGCGGTGTAGTGCCGGACGGCCTCGTCGAACAGCGCGCGCTTGTCGCCGAACGCGGCGTAGAGGCTGGGCGGGTTGACGCCGGTGAGCGCGGTCAGGTCGGCCACCGAGGTCGCGGCGAACCCGTCGCGCCAGAAGGCCATGGTGATCCGGTCGAGCACTTCGTCCCGGTCGAACGCCCTCTTGCGACCAGCCATGGCGCGATTTTATAACGACCGCTACAGTGCCAATTTGTAGCGACCACTACAGATTGGGGGCTTCCATGCTCACCGGCAGGACAGCACTGGTCACAGGCGCGAGCAGAGGCATCGGCCGGGCCATCGCGCGGCGCCTGGCCCGCGACGGCGCGACCGTCGTGGTGCACTACGCGCGCGACGACGCGGCGGCGAAGGAAGTCGTCGAGTCGATCCGGGCCGACGGCGGCGCGGCCGGCGCGGTGCGCGCCGAGTTGCCCGACGAGCTGGACGACCTGGTGCGGGCGCTGCCCGACGAGCTGGACATCGTGGTCAACAACGCGGGCGTCGTCGCGCGCGGAACGATCGAGCAGATTCACCCGGACGAGTTCGACCGGGTGTTCACCACCAACGTCCGCGCCCCGTTCCTCCTGGTCCAACGCCTGCTGCCCCGGCTGCGCGACGGCGGCCGGATCATCAACATCTCCTCCGGGGTGACGCGGGCCGTCAACCCCGAGCTCATCGCCTACGCCATGACCAAGGGCGCGCTGGACACGTTCAGCAAGACCCTGGCCCAGCACCTCGGCCCGCGCGGCATCACGGTGAACACCGTCGCGCCGGGAGCGGTGGACACCGACATGAACGCGGACTGGCTGCGCGACAACCCCGACAGCCAGGCCGCCGTGTCCGCGCAGAACGCCCTCGGCCGCGTCGGCACGCCGACCGACGTCGCCGGCGTGGTGGCGTTCCTGGCGTCGGAGGACTCCCGCTGGATCACCGCCAACTGGCTGGACGCCACCGGCGGCGGCAGGCTGTGACGGCCTCGCGGGAGGGCGGACGCCCTCCCGCGCCTAGATCAGGCTCAGCTGCGTGCCCCGCTTCCTCCGCTTCGGCGGCACCTCGCCCACCCGCTCGAACCCCGACTTCAGGTCATCGAGGAACGGCGACCGGGGCCGCCCGGACGAGTGACTGAGGAACAGGTGCCGCTGCGCCCTGGTCATCCCGACGAACAGCAGGCGGCGCTCCTCGTCCACCTCGTCGCCGGAGTCCGACGCACCGGGCCAGCGCAGCGGCAGCAGCCCGTCCTCGCAGCCGACGATGAACACCACGGGGAACTCCAGCCCCTTGGCGGCGTGCAGGGTCAGCAGCGAGATCCGGTCCGCGCGGGGGTCCCAGGTGTCCACCTCCACCCCCAGCGCCAGCTCGGTCAGGAACCGCTCCAGGTCCTCGCCGCAGTCCCGCGCCAGCGGCTTGAGCAGCTCGTACGCGGTGTGGTCGGCCCCCGCCGCGCGCCGCACCCGCTCCAGCACCGTGGTCCCGGCGACGAACGGCAGCTCCCGCGCGATCCGCTCCACGCCCGGCCGGTCGGCCAGCCGGTCGTGCGAGCGCTTCTGGAACGGCATCCCCGACTGGGTCAGCACGTCCACCAGCACCCGCGACTGCCGGTCGGTCCGGTAGAGCACGGCGAAGTCGGAGAACCCGAGGTCGTGGTGCGCACCGCCGGAGTCCACCCGACCGCTGTCCAGCGCGTGGAACGACGCGCCGCCCAGCACCCGTTCGATGGTGCGGGCCACGAACACGGCCTCGGCCTGCTCGCTGGCCGCCTGGTGCACGCCCACCGGCGCGTCGCCGTGCTCGCCCACCGGCCGCAGCTCCCGGCCGGGCACCAGGGTGGTCGGCGAGATGACCTGCAGCGCGCCCGAGACCACCGGGGCGCTGGAGCGGTAGTTGCGGGTCAGGTGCACCACGCGGGCGGTCGGGAAGTCCTGCCGGAAGCGCAGGAAGAACCCGACGTCCGCGCCGCGGAACCGGTAGATCGCCTGGTCCGGGTCGCCGATCGCGGTGAGGTTGCCCTCCGGCGGGGCCAGCAGCCGCAGCAGCCGGTACTGCCGCTCGTCGACGTCCTGGTACTCGTCGACGCAGATCCACCGGTAGCGGTCGCGGTAGGCGGCGGCCAGCTCCGGGTCGGCCTCCAGCAGCGCCAGCGGCAGCGCGACCAGGTCGTCGAAGTCGACCAGGTCCTGTCGCCGCAGCGCCTCCTTGTACCGGGGGTCGCCCTCGGCCAGCAGCCGCCGCGCCTGCTTCTCCTCCCCCGCGACCTCCAGGGCGACGGCGAGCGCGCGGTCCGGGTCGGCGACGCCGAAGTCGCGGCCCAGCCCGGCGCGCTCGTGCTGCTCGCGCAGGACGCGCACGCCCAGGGAGTGGAACGTGGCGACGGTCAGCGCCCCGGCGTGCTCGGGAACCAGCGCGGCCAGCCGCTCGGCCATCTCCCCGGCGGCGCGGCGGGTGAAGGTGATCGCCAGGCAGTGCTCGGGCGCGACGCCGCACTCGGTGACCAGGTGCGCGATGCGGTGGGTCAGCGTGCGCGTCTTGCCGGTGCCCGGACCGGCGATGATCAGCAGCGGTCCCCCGGTGGTCGAGGCCGCCGCGCGCTGGTCCGGGTCCAGCCCGTCGAGCAGGCCGGAGCCCTCGGGCCGCGCGGGCTCGGCGACGGCGACCGGTTCCGGTTCCGCTTCCGGTCGAGGCGCGGGTTCGCGCTTGGGCTTCGCCGCGGCGGACGCGGTGAACAGCCCGTCGTCGAACAACGACAGGGAGGCGTTGCGCCGCGCCACTTCGCCGGGCTCGAACAGCCTGATCACGCCGTACTCGCCGTCGTAGCCCGCGTCGCGGATGACCTGCCCGCGCCGCAGCCGGGTCAGCGCCTCGGCCAGCAGCGGCGAGTGCGCCTCGACCTCGTCCACCGGGACGTCCTGGAGGATGCCCAGCTCCGGTCCGAGCGCGGCGGTGAGCCGGTCGATCTCGCCGAGCACCTTCTTGCTCTTCGGCCCGGTGCCCAGGATCTCGCTCATGATCTCCGGCAGCGGCACCAGGCTGCGGAACCCCGGCACGCCGTCGGGCACGGTCCCCTCGGGCCGGTCGGCCAGCTCCTCCACGCGGCTGAGCACGCCGACGGTGAGCGGCTTGCCGCACTCCGGGCAGACACCGCCGTGCGCGCGGGTCTCGGCGGGCTCCATCCGCACACCGCACTTGCGGTGCCCGTCGACGTGGTACTTGCCCTCCTCGGGGAAGAACTCGATGGACCCCGCGTGCCCGACGCCGGTCTCCAGCGCCGCGCGCACCGCGTAGTAGTCCACCTCGGTGTCGAACACCGTGGCCTCCCGGCCCAGCATCGGCGGCGAGTGCGCGTCGGAGTTGCTGACCAGGCGGTACTTGTCCAGCCCGGAGATCCGCCAGTTCATCTCCGGGTCGCTGGACAGGCCGGTCTCCACGGCGAAGACGTGCTCGGCCAGGTCGGCGTAGCAGTCCTCGACGGCGTCGAACCCGGACTTGGAGCCCAGCACCGCGAACCACGGCGTCCAGATGTGCGCGGGCACCAGGTAGCCGCCGCACTCCAGGGTGATCTCCAGCAGGTCCCGCGAGTCCAGCCCGAGGATCGGCCGCCCGTCGGAGCCCAGGTTGCCGATCCTGCCCAGCTTCCGGTTGAACTCGGCGGCGGCGTCCAGGTCCGGCAGGTAGATCAGGTGGTGCACCTTGCGCGTGCGGTCGTCGCGCTTGTAGATCGTGGAGATCTCCACCGACAGCATGAACCGCACCGGCGCGGCGGCCAAGCGCGGCGGCAGCCGGCGGTCGATGTCGCGGTCGAGGTCCTCGCGCAGCCGGAACAGGCCCGGCTCGGCGGGCACCAGGTTCTCGCGCAGGTGGTCGTACCAGGCGGGGTGGGTGAAGTCGCCGGTGCCGACCAGGGTGATCCCCTTGCGCCGCGCCCACCAGGTCAGGTGCTCCAGGTCGCAGTCGCGGCTGCACGCCCGCGAGTACTTGGAGTGGATGTGCAGATCGGCCACAAAGCGCACCGCGCGGATGCTACTGGCCGGGCCACCAGGAGGACCGCGCGGCCTGACGCCCCCCGCACCAGGCCGCGCGATCCCCACCCCCCGACGGAGCACCACCTTGGCCCGACCGGCCCACCACCCGCGACGCCCTTGCACCCGAGTGGAAACGCGCAGGCAGCGTGCGTCCATAATCGGTAAGGGGACGTTCCGGGGGGAGTCGCCGTGCTGCGCATCCACTTCACCGCCGCCGACCTGGCCCGCACCACCCTGGCCGCCGAGACCCACCCGCTGTGGGAGGTGGTGCTCAGCAGCTTCCGCCTGCGCGACCGGGACCGCCCGCGCGCGTTCCGGCAGTGGGCGCGGACGCTGCGCCCGGAAGTCCGCTCGGCGGCGCGGCTGCTGGAGGCGCTGACCCCGGCGGGCCCGTACTTCCCGGACTTCCTCACCCCCGCCGAGGGCGCGCGGGGCCTGGAAGCGGGCCTGGACGCCATCCTGCGCACCCCGAAGCCGCGACTGACCGAGGAACTGCGCCTGCTGCACGCCCTGTCGCCGCTGCCGGACCGGCTGGCCCCGCTGACCCGCGGCGACACCGGGGCGCTGGCCGAACTGGTGCGCACGCTGCGCGCCTACCACGCGGCGGCCATCGCACCCCACGAGGACGTGATCCGCGCCAGCGTCAACGCCGACCGGGTGCGCCGCGCCCACGACCTGCTCGACGGCGGGGTGGACGGCCTGCTCGACGGCCTGCGCCCGCTCGCGCGGTGGCACCCGCCGCTGCTGGAGGTCGACTACGCGGTGGACCGCGACCTGCGCCTGGACGGCAGGGGCCTGGTCCTCGTCCCCTCCTACTTCTGCCGGGGCCGACCGGTCGCGCCCGCCGACCCGACGCTCGCGCCGGTCCTGGTCTACCCGATCGACCCGACCCACCGCTGGTCCACCGCGCCCCGCCCGGACGCCCTCGCCGCGCTGCTCGGCCCGACCCGCGCCGCGACCCTCCAGGCGATCGGCGGCGGGGCCAACACCACCGAGCTGGCCCAGCGCGTCGGCACCTCGCCCGCGTCCACCAGCAGGCACACCCAGGTGCTGCGGGAGGCGGGGCTGATCAGCAGCACCCGGCACGGCGGCGCGGTGCTGCACGCGCTCACCCCGCTGGGCGCGGCCCTGCTCCGTCAGCGGGCGACCCGGTAGGGCCGCTCCGTCTCCTCCAAATGAGACATATATCACGTACATGGTAGAGGCGTCGCGATCGATGACGCGACATCAGTTCCAGCACACGCAGCGCGATCCGGCACGTGCCCGAGGGCACATGAAGTCGGCGACTACATCTCATGGCGAGCCAGCGCGAGATTCGCTCCGCCGTGCGATCCCAGTTCCGATAAATTCCGGGTGGTCTAGAAATTTCACAATAGAGGCGCACCGCAGCCCAACATCTGTGAACGCCTCCGATTCAGTCACCGCGACCAGCGGCAGCACCATGTCCACCACAGTCCAATGGATTGGACCACTTTCGACTGTCACCCCGGAGTGGACACTCGGTCCTCCATTCCGGTTTCCGCTCACCAGGCCGTGGATCATCCAGTGCTCAGCAAGCGGTAGTCGGAACTCACCGAAGAACGCGATCAATACCGGCGGCCCACCGCTCGCAGTGGCCGCGCAACTCCTGATCCGATCGCGGTGGGTGGTACGCACACCACCCACCGCCTCACATCCCGTGGTCGCTCCGCTCGCGCTTGGGCACGTAGACCCAGGCGGTCTGCTGGAAGCCCTTGACGTCCACCTCGACCGGGCGGAATGCGATCCGGTCCAAGCCGCGCTCCCCGCCGAGGACCACCTCGGCGTGGAAGCGGTCGGACACGATCAACCCGAAGTCCTCCTCGGGAGCGTCCAGGACGGCTCTGCGGAAGGGCTCGGCGTCGATGAGCCTCGCCGTCGTGGTCACCGGGCTGCCGCTGATGTGCGGCGGGTCGATCACCGTCGCCCCGTCGTCCACGGCGATCCGCACCCTCAACCGGTGGGCGTCGTTGTAAGGCTTGTTGACCTCGGAGAGCGCCAGGTCCAGCTCGCGCAGCACGATGTCCGCCGTCACCCACGCTTTGGGGATGTTCGCGCCGAAGACCAGGGTCACGCTGTCGCCGTCGTCACGCCGGAAGGTCGGCTCGGAGGCGTAGCGCGAGTGGTGGCTCAGGCTGTCGAGGGTAAGGTCGAGCGCCGCGCTCAGCGCCTGGTCGAGGTGGGCCTGCCTGCGCCGACCACCTGAACTGGAGTCCACCACGTCCAAGCGCACGACGGTGCACTCGGTGGCAAGGGGAACACTCACGATTCCTCGCTGGATGGGTCATGATCCGGCAACGTCGCCGTTCACCTTCTAGGGCAAGATCGGACCCCACCACATCCGCTGATGTCTTGTCCGTACATTTGCGGCGACAGCGCTGCTGCGCGGAGGCATCCCAAGCACGGGACCAGCACCTTCCCCCTCTCCGGCCACGAACCGAGCAGTTTGCGCTCGCGCAGCACCTTCACCGCCCGGTGCGCCGACAGGACGGACATCTCGGCCATCTGCCCCAGCTCGTTCTGGGTGAACGGCACCAGAACAGCGCCGTCCTTCAGCAGGTCGCCGCATGCCTCAGCCGCCTCCACCAGCGCGCGCAAGAGGCGCGGCACCGCCGTTCCCGGCCCGTTCTCGACGCGCTTGCCCTCCAACGCGCGCAGCTTGGCGATCACGAGCCGCAGGATGTCGCCTTGGATGGACGGGTACTTGTCCAAGAAGCCTCGAAAGCGCACCTCGGCGATCTTGACGACGGTCACCGCGTCGTGCGCCACCACTGAAGCGGTCCGCGTCCCGGTGCTGAAGAGGGCCATCTCGCCCAGCAACTCACCCCTCCCACGGACGGCGAGCAGCCGCTCGCGGCCCGCCGCGTCACCGCTCAGAATCTTGACGTGGCCGTGGCGGAGCACCATCACGCAGTCCCCCACGGCACCCGCAGACATGAGGCAGTCACCTGGTTCGTACTGGACAGTGTGCCCTCGACCGATGAGGTCGTTGAACACTGGGGGAGGCACTCGCGACTCGAAAGTGTTCATGCCTCAAATAGCTCCACAGTCGAACGACCCGCCGAATGATTCCACTCGACATCGACACGAGAGGTGATCGCGCGCCCCTCCCGGACGACGCCTCGCAATAGTGGCTTCACGGCAAGATCAAATTTGGCGGCGGCACCCATGCACAACCCTCGCGAAGACTCCGAGCATTCAGTGTTCGGAGGACAGAATGCCCTGTGCGCGGCATGGGTTCCAGTCAGCGCACCCAAAAACGTGCACCACATCAGGAAAAAGATCTTCCCGAAGTCCACTCGCGACCCGATCCACCATGGACAGCAACCATGTGACGTACGCCGCACCGCTGCCGGACCAACCGGAGGTCTGGGGCAGCGCCCCAGGATGGGATGTGGGGGCTCCACCCCACAGAACACAACGAGGCGAGGTGGTCGACGCTTTCTGTCGACCACCTCGCCTCGAGGCGAGGTGGAGCTGAGGGGAATCGAACCCCTGACCTACTCGATGCGAACGAGTCGCGCTACCAACTGCGCTACAGCCCCGTGTTCTGTTGTCGTGCGGGGAAAGCATAGCAGTAGCCGGAGGGTGCTTTCGCCACCCCCCTCACTCGCCCACCGCGCGCCGGTAGGGCAGCGCCTCCGGGCCGTCGAGCTCGACGAACACCGGGTCCTCGTCGTCGAGGTCGACCACGACCGTGCCGGGGCGCACGTGGTGCTCGAAGCGGGGCTGCGGGTCGAGGCCGTACTCGGCGGCCTCCTCCTCCTCGAACTCGGGCCGCGCGACCGGCGGGCGCGGCTCGGCGCGGCGGGCGTGGCGGCGGCGCTGGGCGAGCCGGGCCTGGCGGCGGGCGCGGATCTCCTCCTCGATGCGCACCTGGCGGCGCAGGTAGGACAGGTAGCCGACGAGGGCGAGGTCGACCGCGCCGTGCGCCCACCACACCAGGGGGTGCACGAAGCCCGCCACGACGCCCGTGACCAGCGCGGTGAGCAGCAGCGTGCCGACCACGCGACGCCGGAAGGCGTACTTGGCCTGCGCGACGATGGCCGCGGTCTCCGGGTCGTAGCCGCCCCGGCCGGGGCGGAACGGGCGGTACTCGGCCTCGTACTCCTCGAAGTCGTCGTAGTCGTCGAACTCCAGCTCGGACTCGGGCACGGTGTCGTACTCCTCTTCCACGCTGCTCCGCGCGTCGGCCCGCTTGCGGACCACCATGGGCACGAGGACGACCAGCCAGGCCACGACCAGTCCGACCACGATCAGCGAGCTCGGCATCCCCGTCACCTCCCCCTGCCGACGCGTAGTGCACGCGCCACGCTAGTCACAACAGTCACACCCGTGTCGGAGCCACGCCGACCGGAGCACGTACCAAAGTGTGGTGTATCACCCACTTTCGGGTGAGCGAAGTTGAGCCGTTCGGCCTGCTTATCAGGCTGTTCGGGCGCGTCCCTGGGCGACCAGGCGGCGCACCAGGCCCTCCGGGGAGGTCTCCTCGGCGGTGATCGCGAAGCACAGGTGGTCGCGCCAGTCGCCCGCCACGTCCAGGTAGCGCAGGAACAGCCCCTCCTCGCGGAACCCGGCCTTGCCGAGCACGCGCAGGCTCGCCGCGTTCTCCGGCCGCACGGTGGCCTCCAGCCGGTGCAGCCCGGCTTCGCCGAAGCAGTGGTCGACCACCAGCGCCAGCGCCGCCGTGGCCACGCCGCCGCGCGCGCGGTCGGCGGCCACCCAGTAGCCGACCCACGCCGAGCGCAGCGCCCCGCGCACCACGTTGCCCACGGTGATCTGCCCCGCCAGCTCGCCGTCCACGGTGATCACGAACGGCAGCGCCTGGCCGCGCCGGGCCGACGCGCGCAGCGAGGACCACTGGGCGGGCCAGGACATCGCGGAGTTGCGGTCGTACCAGCCGCCGACCGCGGTCGGCTCCCAGTCTTCCAGGTGGGCCTGGTCCCGCAGCCGCAGGCGGGACCACGTCGAGGCGTCGAACAGCCGTGGCGGGCGCAGGGCGACCAGCCCCGCGTCCACCCGCAGCGGTCCCAGCCGCGCGGGCCAGCCGGGGTGCCTGCCCCCGCCCTCCCAGGTCGGACCCGCGCTCATCTACCCCCTCTGAGCCAGGAAGCTGACCATGACCTCTTCGCCCACCGCGATCTCGGTCACGTCCTCGTCCACCATGACCAGGCAGTTCGCCTCCGACAGCGAGGCCAGCAGGTGCGAGCCGGCGGTGCCCAGCGGCTGCACCAGGTACTCGCCGGTGTCGGCGTCGCGCAGCAGCTGACCGCGCAGGAAGCCGCGCCGCCCCTTGGTGGAGGTCAGCGGCGAGAGCAGCCGGGCGGCCACCGCCCGGCGGTACGGGTTGCGCTTGCCCAGCGCGGCCTTGATCAGCGGCCGGACCAGCACCTCGAACACCACCAGGGCGCTCATCGGGTTGGCGGGCAGCAGGAAGGTGGGCACCGCGTCCGGGCCGAGCCTGCCGAAGCCCTGCACGGAGCCGGGGTGCATGGCCACCCGCGTGGTGTCCAGCTCGCCCAGGTCGGCCAGCGCCGCGCGCACCTCGTCGCCGATGGCGCCCCCGACGCCACCCGCGACGACCACGATCTCGGACAGCAGCAGCCTGCCCTCGACCACCTCGCGCAGCCTGCGCGGGTCGGCGGTCTGGATGCCGACCCGGCTCACCTCGGCCCCGGCGTCGCGGGCGGCGGCGGCCAGCGCGTAGGAGTTGACGTCGTAGACCTGGCCCTGGCCGGGCGTGCGGTCCACGTCGACCAGCTCCTCGCCGATGGAGATCACCGACACCCTGGGCCTCGGGTGCACCAGCACCTTGTTGCGGCCCACCGCGGCCAGCAGGCCGACCTGGGCGGCGCCGATGGCCGCGCCTCGGCGCACCGCCACGTCACCGGCTTGCACGTCCTCGCCGGTGCGCCGGACGAACGCCCCCGACGGCACCGGGCGCTGCACGGTCACCTTCGCGGGGTTGCCGTCGGTGAAGCCGAGCGGGACCACGGCGTCGGCCAGGGTCGGCAGCGGCGCGCCGGTCGCGATGCGGACCGCCTGGCCGGGCTGCAGCCGCCGGGGCTGGCGCGAGCCCGCCGGGATCTCGCCGACCACCGGCAGCGGCACCGGTCGCTCGGCGGCGCCCTGCACGTCCACGCTGCGCACCGCGTAGCCGTCCACCGCCGCCTGGTCGAAACCGGGCAGCGGGCGCTCGGCCACGACCTCCTCGGCGCAGAGCAGGCCCTGCGCCTCGGGGATCGCCACCCGGACCGGCGCGGGGCGCACGGCGGCGGCGATCACCCTGGCGAGCTGCTCCTCCACTGACCTCATGTGCCGATCCTCATGCACCGATCCTCGCTCAGGACCCGCTGAGCCGTCCCCGCAACCACTGGGCCAGCTCGGGGCCGTAGTCGGGGTGCTCCAGCGCGAAGTCGACCGCGGCCTTGAGGAAGCCGCCGGGGTTGCCCAGGTCGTGCCTGCCGCCGCGGTGGACCACGACGTGCACCGGGTGGCCCTCGTTGATCAGCAGCGCGATGGCGTCGGTGAGCTGCAGCTCGCCGCCCGCGCCGGGGGTGATGCGCTTGAGGGCGTCGAAGATGGCCCGGTCCAGCAGGTAGCGGCCCGCGGCGGCGAAGGTGGACGGCGCGTCCTCGGCCTTGGGCTTCTCGACCATGCCGACGACCTGCTTGACGTCGTCGTCGCCGGTCTCGCGCACGTCGAACACGCCGTAGGCGGAGATCTGCTCGCGCGGGATGTCGAAGGCGCACAGCACGGTGCCGCCGAAGCGCTCGCGGACCTGCGCCATCCTGGTCAGCACGCCGGTGGGCAGCACCAGGTCGTCGGGCAGCAGCACGGCCACGGCCTCGTCGGCGCCGGTGAGGTTGCCCTCGGCGCAGCCGACCGCGTGGCCGAGGCCCAGCGCCTTGTCCTGGATGGCGGTCTCCACCTGGAGCAGCTCGGGGGCGCGGCGGACCTTGGCGACCAGGTCGGTCTTGCCGCGCTCGGCCAGGGTCTGCTCCAGCTCCGGCTGGGGGCGGAAGTACTGGGCCACGGCGTCCTTGCCGGGGGAGGTCACGATCACGAGCTTGGTCGCCCCGGCTTCGGCGGCCTCGGTGGCGACCAGTTCGATACCGGGGGTGTCGACGACCGGCAGCAGCTCCTTGGGCACCGCCTTGGTGGTCGGGAGGAAGCGGGTGCCCAGACCAGCCGCGGGCACGATTGCTGTCGTGAAGGCGCTCATGAACAGCGAGCGTAACGACGTGCTTGGGGTGGTCCGCGATGACGTCCGACGAACGTGACCGGAAGGCGGCGCACCGCTCGCGGCTGCGCGCGGCGCGGCGTGGCGCGCCCGCCGCGCCGATGGTTTCCCAGGTGCTGCTGGCGACCGCCGCTTTCGGCGTCCGCCCCGGTCAGGTGGTGTGCGCGTACCTGGCCGTCGGCGGCGAGCCGGGCTCCGCGCAGATGCTGGAGTCGCTGCGCGGGGCGGGGTACCGGGTGCTGCTGCCGGTGGTCGTCGGCGACGCGCCGCTGGACTGGGCCGAGCACACCGGCGAGCTGCGCCCCGGCCCGTACGGGCTGCGCGAGCCGGTGGGGCCGCCGCTGGGCGCATCGGCGGTGGCCTCGGCCGCGCTGGTGCTGGTGCCCGCGCTGGCGGTGGACCGGTCCGGGGTGCGGCTGGGCAAGGGCGGCGGGCACTACGACCGGTCGCTGCCGCTGACCTCGGCGCCGCTGGTGGCCGTGGTGCGCGACGACGAGTTCGTCGACTCGCTGCCCAGCGAGCCGCACGACGTGCGGGTTGATGCCGTTCTCACACCTTCGCGGGGACTGATCCGGCTGCCCTGTGGCGTTGACCTGTGAGGTTTGCGCCACGTATGCCACCTGGCGCATCATCGTGCTGGCACTCTCGTCGTGAGAGTGCCAACCAGGACTCGTGGAGGGGCAACCGTGCCGACCTACCAGTACGCCTGCACCGAGTGCGACCACCGGTTCGAAGCGGTGCAGTCCTTCTCCGACTCCGCGCTGACGGTGTGCCCGGAGTGCTCCGGCAAGCTGCGCAAGCTCTACGGCGCGGTGGGCGTGGTGTTCAAGGGCAGCGGCTTCTACCGCAACGACAGCCGCTCGTCGTCCTCGTCGTCGCCCGCTTCGTCGTCTTCGTCGTCCTCGTCGAAGAGCTCGGAGTCGTCGTCCTCCAGCTCCTCCGCGCCCGCCGCGGCGGCTTCCTGACCCGAGTTGTCCACAGGCCCCCGAGTTGTCCACAGCTCGGGGGTCGCCGCTGTCGCGCGGCCCCGCCCGGCCCCTACCGTCGTGGCCATGATCCTGTTCCGGAAGATCTTGGCGGGTGTGTTGGCGCTGGTGGGAGCCGCGCTGGTGGTGTGGCCGGAGCCTGCTCCGGTCGAGGTGGTGGTGGCCGCCCGCGACCTGGCTCCCGGCGTCGTGCTGTCCGCAGCCGACCTCAGGGTGGTCGGTGTCCCTCCCGACCTGCGGCCTTCGGGCGCGGTGCCGCTGGCGGCGGCGCGCGACCGCGTCCTGGTCAGCGCCGCCCGAGCCGGTGAGCCGCTGACCGACGCCCGGCTGGCCGCGCCCGATCCCGATGCCGCGTCCGTGCCGATCCGCCTGGCCGACCCGGAGGTGGCGGCGCTGCTGCGGCCGGGCAGCCGGGTGGACGTGGTCGGCGCGGACTCGCGCGTGCTGGCCGAGGACGCGACCGTGGTGTCCGTGCGCGAGCGGGAGTCGGTGGTCGTCTCGACGGCCCGCGCGGCGGCCACGGCAGTCGCCGCCGAGTCGCTGGAGCACCCACTGGCGGTGACCCTGCGCTGATCGATCCGCCCGACGCATCACCGGACCCCGATCCGGCTACCCTCCGCTGACCTCAAGCACGTCCCCTCGGAGGAGCTGGCTGTGATCAAGGGCTTCAAGGACTTCCTGATGCGCGGCAACGTCATCGACCTGGCGGTGGCCGTGGTCATCGGCGCCGCGTTCGGCGCGATCGTCACCGCGTTCACCAACAACCTGATCAACCCGATCGTCGCGGTGTTCGGCGGGCAGAACGTCGACGGCCTGGCCGTGCAGCTGGTGGACAAGAACGAGAAGACGCTGATGGACTTCGGCGCGCTGATCACCGCGGTGATCAACTTCCTGATCGTCGCCGCCGTCGTCTACTTCGTCTTCGTGATGCCCATGAACAAGATCAAGGAGCGCCGGAAGCGGGGTGAGGAAGCGGGCCCGTCCGAGCCGACCGAGGTCGAGCTGCTGATGGAGATCCGCGACCTGCTGATCCGCCAGGGCGGAGCCCCGGCGGGCGCGGTGGGCGGGACCGGTGGGCCGTCCACCGCCTCGGCGCGGGTCGAGCAGCTGGGCACCGCCCACCCCGGCTACCGGGGGCCGGGCGGCCCTGGCGGCCCCGCGGCCCACGGCGGGCCGTCCGGTCCGGCCGGGCCTCGGCGCTGAGCGGAGCGCCCGCGCCAGGAGAGGGTGAGCCCACCCGGCCGCGTCCGCACCTCGGGTAGTAGTTACCGGCCCTGGTGGGCGCCTCGGGTAGTACTTGCCGGCGCTGGGTCAGGTGCCGTGGTGGGGTGGGCGGTTCTCCTGGTACCAGGAGTCGTCAGAGGAGTCGGTGGGGGCGGGGGTGGGGCGTTCGTCGGTGGTGGTGTCGGGCAGCACTTCGCCGAACACCTCCGCCAACCGGCGGCGGCGGGCCGCGGCGCGGGCCGCGTCCTCGCCGCCGGTCGGCTCGGGGGTCTGGTCGGTCATGCCTCGTCGAGTCCGGAGAGCTGTTCGATGACGTAGGGCACCAGGGCGGACAGGGTGGCCATGCCGTCGCGCACGGCGGAGCGCGATCCGGCGAGGTTGACCACGAGGGTGCTGCCGGACACGCCCACGAGGCCGCGGGAGATGCCCGCGTCCACCGCGCCCGCGGCCAGGCCGGAGGCGCGCAGCGCCTCGGCGATGCCGCTGATGGGCCGGTCCAGCACGCCCTGCGTGGCGTCGGGGGTGACATCGCGCGGCGACACACCGGTGCCGCCCACGGTGACCACCAGGTCCACGCCGCCGATCACGGCTGTGTTCAGCGCGGCGCGGATGCCGACCACCTCGCCTTCCACCGCGACCGTGCCGTCGACGATGAAGCCTGCTTCCTCCAGCAGTTCGGTGACCAGCGGTCCCGTGCTGTCCTCGTGCTCACCGTGCGCGACCCGGTCGTCCACGATCACGACGAGGGCGCGTCCCAGGCGCTGCGCGCTGCGTTCCATGCGGATCACCGTAACCAATGGGAGATCTGACGGTTCCGTGACGTCACGTCGCCACGCGCCTCGGCCGGGCCGGATCACCCCTAACTTCGACGACGTGCGAGTTCTCCTCACCGGCGGCGCCGGCTTCATCGGTTCCCACATCGCCGACCTGCTCACCGCGAGGGGTGACGAGGTGGTCGTGCTGGACGCCTACCTGCCCCAGGCGCACCGCGAGCGGCCCGCCGATGCCTCCGGTGTCGCCGACGTCACCGCGATCGGACCCGCCGATCTCGCGGGTGTCGACGTGGTGTGCCACCAGGCGGCGCTGGTCGGGCACGGGCTCGACCCGTCCGACGCGCCCGGCTACGCGTTCAACAACGACTACGGCACCGCCGCCCTGCTGGCCGCCATGCACGCGGCGGGCGTCTCCAGGCTGGTCCTGGCGTCGTCGATGGTGGTCTACGGCGAGGGCCGGTACCGGTGCGCCGAGCACGGCGTCGTGCGGCCCGGTCCGCGTCGGGCCGAGGACGTGGCGCGAGGCCGCTTCGAGCCGCCGTGCCCGCGCTGCGGGGCGGCGCTGGAGCCGCTGCTGGTGCCCGAGGACGCGCCGCTGGACCCGCGCAGCACCTACGCGGCCAGCAAGCTCGCCCAGGAGCACTACGCGGCGGCGTGGGCGCGGCAGACCGGCGGCCAGGTGTGGGCGTTGCGCTACCACAACGTCTACGGCGCGCGGATGCCGCGCGACACCCCTTACGCGGGCGTGGCGTCGCTGTTCAGGTCGGCCCTGGAGCGCGGCGAGGCGCCCACGGTCCTCGAAGACGGCCGTCAGCGCCGGGATTTCGTGCACGTCAGCGACGTCGCGCGGGCCAACGTGCTGGCCGTGGACACGCCGCAGCAGGAGGGCTCCTTCACCCCGCTCAACATCTGCTCCGGCGAGCCGCGCACCGTCGGCGAGCTGGCCGACGAGCTGGCCGACGCGTGCGGCGGGCCGCGACCTCGGGTGGTCGGCGGGGCCAGGGCCGCGGACGTGCGGCACGTGGTGGCCGATCCGGCCAAGGCGGCCGAGCTGCTGGGGTTCCGGGCGGCGACGGGGTTCGCCGAGGGGGTCAAGCGGTTCGCGTCGGACCCGCTGCGCTGAGCGGCAGCCGCACCTCGAAGCGGCAGCCCCGGCCGTGGTTGCGGGCGTCGATGGTGCCGCGGTGGGCTTCCACCAGGCCGCGCGCGATGGCCAGGCCGAGGCCGCCGCCGACCGGCTGCCTGCTGGGCGTGCCGCGGAAGGCCACGTCGAACACGCGCGGCAGGTCGGTTTCGGGGATGCCGCCGCAGGAGTCGTCCACGTGCAGCAGCGCCTCGCCGCCGTCCACGTCGACCCGCACCGCGACCGTGCCGTCGGGCGGGGTGTGCCGGATGGCGTTGGACAGCAGGTTGCGCACCACCCGCGCCAGCTCCGGGTCGCTGCCCAGCACCACCGGCCAGGTCGGCGCGTCGGCCTCCAGCCGCACGCCCTTGCGCCGCGCCACCGGGTGCTCGGCGGCGACCACCTCGCTGACCACGTCCGCCAGCGGCACCTCCGACAGGGTCAGCCGCAGCGCGCCCGCGGTGATCCTGGACAGCTCGAACAGGTCGTCCACCATGCCCGAGAGCTGCTCGGCCTCCGCGCTGATCCGGGCCGCGTAGTCGGCGACCTCGTCGGGCCGGGCGACCACGCCGTCGGCCAGCGCCTCGGCCATCGCCCGGATGCCCGCCAGCGGTGTGCGCAGGTCGTGGCTGATCCAGGCGACCAGTTCGCGCCGGGACGCCTCGGCTGCGCGCTCGCGGGCGCGGGCCTCCCGCTCCCACACGCTGCGGCGGGCCAGCGCGCGGCCCAGCAGCACCGCGGTCGGCACGGTCACCGCGGCCACCAGCAGGCACACCAGCAGCGTGGTGGTCAGGATCGGGGTGAACATGAACCCGCTGACCGCGAGCACGCCGCCGATGGTGGCCACCACGGGCACGATGGCCAGCACGGTCAGCGCGGTGGTCAGCGAGCCGCCGCTGAGCCTGCGCAGCAGCACCGCGCCCAGCAGCGCCAGCGGCAGCGAGAACAGCACCGCGTAGGGGGCGATGTGGGAGATCTCGACGAGCATCAGGCGGTCCCGTCGTAGCGGTAGCCCACGCCCCACACGGTGGTGATGCGCACCGGCCGGGCGGGGTCGGGTTCGACCTTCTCCCGCAGCCGCCGCACGTGCACGGTGACCGTGGACTGGTCGCCGAACTCCCAGCCCCAGACGCGGGAGAGCAGCTCGGCGCGGCTGAAGGCGGTGCCCCGGTGGGTCAGGAAGAAGGCGAGCAGGTCGAACTCGCGGCTGGTCAGCGCCAGTTCCCGAGCGCCGAGCCGGGCCGACCGGGCACCCAGGTCCAGCCGCAGCTCGCCGTCGACCAGCTCGGGGCCCGGCGCGGTGGCGGCGCGGGCGCGGCGCAGCACCGAGGTGACCCGCAGCGCCAGCTCGCGCGGGCTGAACGGCTTGGTGACGTAGTCGTCCGCGCCGAGCTGGAGCCCGGCGATGCGGTCCTCCTCCTCGCCCAGCGCGGTGAGCATGACCACCGGCACCGCGCCGCGCGCCCGCAGCCTGCGGCAGACCTCCAGGCCGTCCACGCCGGGCAGCATCAGGTCCAGCACGACCACGTCGGGCGGGTGCTCGGCGCAGCGGCGCAGGGCCCGCTCCCCGTCGCCGACCAGCTCGACCTCGTGGCCCGCCAGCTCCAGGTAGCGGCGCACCACGTCGCGCACGGTCGCGTCGTCGTCCACGACGAGCACCCGCCCGGTCACCGACTCGTCCACGGCCTCACCAGTTCGTCAGCAGGAGGTGGTCGACCGCGAGCGCGGTCGCCGCTTGGGCGGCCAGCCACCCGCGCCGCCGGGGCGCGAGCACGAGCAGCCACACCGTGAAAGGTAGCCAGATCCGCTCGACCTCGGCCTTGCTCAGGCCGGACAGGTCGGCGAGCAGGATCGCCAGCGCCGCCGGCCCCGCCAGCCGCAGCGCCGGGCCGCGCCACCGGCCCGCGAGCGGGGCGAGGCCGGTGGCCACCGCGGCGGCGGCCAGGTTCGCCCACACCCAGTAGCCGTAGGAGCGGGAGGACGCGATGCCCTGGTAGTACCGCTCCACGACCAGGTGGTAGCCGTCCAGCCACCAGAACCCGGCCAGCGCGAACGCCCCGACCACGGCCAGCGCGCCGAGCACCGCCCGCGCGATTCCGCGCCGGTCCGGCCACAGCACGGCCAGCGCGAGCGGGCCGAGCAGCACCAGCCCGTAGGACAGGAACACCGCGAACCCCAGCACCACGCCGCCGAGCAGGGCCCGGCGGCACGCCAGCAGGGCGATGCCGACCGCCGCGACACCGGCGAACAGCCCGTCCGCCGACACGCCGACCCACACCGCGCCGGGGAACAGCGCCACGAACGGCAGCACGGCGCGGGCGCGCTCCTCGCGGACCACCGCGCGCACGGCCACCGGCACCGCCACCGCGGTCAGCGCGCCGACCAGCACCACCAGCGCCGAGGCCCAGGCGCCGCCGGACAGGCCGACCCGGTCGAGGCCGACGAACACCAGCAGCGCGCCGGGCGGGTGGCCGGAGACGTGGACGGTCCACGAGTCGGGCTGGAAGTCCAGGATGCGCGAGGAGAACCCGCGCAGCGCCGCGCCGAGGTCGGTCACCCCCGGCACCTCGCTGAGGTACTCGTCGGGGGTGGTCAGGCGGTCGGCGAACCCCCGCCCCCAGCCGCCGACCAGGGCCAGGGAGAACGTCCAGGCCACCGCCGCCGCGTAACCGGCGAGCAGCGCCCCGCGCCACGGCAGGCGCTGCGCCAGCTCGGGGCCGCGCGCCACCACCAGCACCGCCACCACGATCGCGAACGGGGTGCCGACGCCGACGTGCGGCAGCCAGGAGGCGAACAGCGGCGGCGCTCCCGCGAACACCAGGTGGTCGTCCAGCGCCACGCCGGCCGCGGCGGCCAGCACGACGAGGGCCGAGGCGGCCAGCACGCGCAGCACCCGCCCACCGTAGAGGCCCGAACCCGCGTAAGGCCGTCGCGCGGGCGATTCGTCAGAGGTCTGTAAGAACTGCGGAGGCGTCACGATTCCGTAAGCGCCACAACGCTTTTCCAACGTCCACGGCGGACCACTCTTGGCGGCGTGGACGAGATCGACGTGGTGCTCCCCTGCCTCGACGAGGCGGCGGCGCTGCCGGGTGTGCTGGGGGCGATGCCCACCGGTTACCGGCCTGTGGTGGTGGACAACGGTTCGCGCGACGGCTCCGCCGGGATCGCGCGGCGGCTGGGCGCGGAGGTGGTGCACGAGCCGAGGCCGGGGTACGGCGCGGCGGTGCACGCCGGGATCGAGCGGGCGCGCTCGGAGGTGGTGTGCGTGCTCGACGCGGACGGCTCGCTCGACCCCGGCGAGCTGCCCGCGCTGGTGGCGCTGCTGGACGGGGCGGACCTGGCGGTGGGCAGGCGGGTGCCGGTGGCGGGGAGCTGGCCGTGGCACGCGCGGGCGGGCAACGCGCTGCTGGCCGCCCTGCTGCGGCGCCGAGGGCTGCCGGTGCGCGACATCGCGCCGGTGCGGGCGTTCCGGCGGCGTGACCTGCTGGCGCTGGGCGTGGCCGACCGGGCGTTCGGCTATCCCCTGGAACTGCTGCTGCGCGCGAACGCGGCCGGGTGGCGGGTGGTCGAGCGCGATGTGCGCTACGGCCCGCGCGCGGCCGGGACGCGCTCCAAGGTCTCCGGTTCGGTGCGCGGCACGGCGCGGGCCGTGCGCGACATGGCGGCGGTGCTGCGGTGAAAGGTGCTGCGGTGAGCGGTGTCGCGGTGAGGGCGAGCCTGCTGGTGGTGGCCAAGGCCCCGGTGCCCGGTGCGGCGAAGACGCGGCTGACCCCGCCCGCCACCCCCGGTCAAGCCGCCGAGATCGCCGCCGCCGCCCTGCTGGACACGCTGGACGCGGTGCTGCGCACGCCGGGGGTGCGGCCGGTGGTCGCGCTGACCGGGGACCTGTCGGCCGCGTGCCGCCGGGCCGAGCTGCGGGCGGCCCTGCGGCGCTTCCTGGTCCTGCCGCAGCGCGGCGCGGACTTCGCCGAGCGGCTGGCCAACGCGCACGCCGACACCGCGCGGCGGCACGGGCTGCCGGTGCTGCAGATCGGCATGGACACCCCGCAGGTCACCCCGCAGCTGCTGGACTCGTCGGTCGGCGCGCTGGCCGAGCACGACGCCGTGCTCGGTCCCGCCGAGGACGGCGGCTGGTGGGCGCTGGGCCTGCGCGACGCCACCCGCGCCCGAGCGCTGCGGGACGTGCCGATGTCCCGGAACGACACCGGGGTGCGAACCGCGTCGGCCTTGCGGGACAAGGGGATCGGGATGTTGCCGACACTGTCCGATGTGGACACCATCGACGACGCCCTCGCGGTCGCCGGGAACCTCCCCGGCACCCGGTTCGCCGAAGCGGTGCGGGAGGCGGCGCGGTGACCGCCTTCGACGCGGGCCTGCGCGGGCACGAGTGCCTGCTGGAGCTGGCCGACGAGCGGGTGCCGCTGCCGGTCGGGCGCTGGCGGGGCGAGGCGGACGCCGCCGACGAGGTGCTGCTGCGGGCCTGCGGCGGCCCGACCGTGGACCTGGGCTGCGGCCCCGGCAGGCTGGTCGCGGCGCTGGTGCGGCGCGGCGTGGTGGCGCTGGGCGTGGACAGCTCCGCGGTGGCCGTCGCGCTGACCCGCTCGCGCGGCGCGCCCGCCGTGCGGCGCGACCTGTTCGGCAGGCTGCCCGGCGCGGGGCGGTGGTCGCACGCGCTGCTGGCCGACGGCAACATCGGCATCGGCGGCGACCCGGTGGCGCTGCTGCGCCGGGCCGGGAAGCTGCTGCGCCGCGGCGGGAGCGTGCTGGTCGAGGTGGACCCGCCGGGGTGCGGGCTGCGCCGCGAGCGGGCCAGGATCGCGGGCGGGCCGTGGTTCGACTGGGCCCGGCTGGACGCCGCCGCGCTGGCCGCCGCCGCCCGCCGGGCCGGGCTGCGGCCGGGCTGGGTGGTCGAGCGGGACGGCCGCTGGTTCGCGGAGGTAATGCGGCCGTGAGGAGGTCCGACCCCCACCTCGCCGCGCGCGTCGGGCTGTGGCTGGGCGTCGCGTTCGGCCTGTGCTTCGCCACCGGCCTGCTCAGCCACGCCGCGCAGCACCCGCCCGGCTGGTTCACCTGGCCGACGCGGCCGGTGAGCCTCTACCGGATCACCCAGGGCGTGCACGTGGTGTCCGGGGTGGCGGCGATCCCGCTGCTGCTGGCCAAGCTGCACACCGTCTACCCCAGGCTGTTCCAGCGGCCGGTGGTCGGGTCGGTCCGGCACGCGCTGGAGCGCGGGTCGGTGCTGGTGCTGGTCGGCGCGGCGTTCTTCGAGCTGGTGACCGGGCTGTTCAACGCCGCGCAGAACTACCCGTGGGGCTTCTTCTTCCCACCCGCCCACTACGCCGTGGCGTGGGTGGCGGTCGGCGCGCTGCTGGTGCACGTCGCGGTGAAGCTGCCGCTCTGGCGCGCGGCGCCCGAGCCCAGGCGCGCGACGCTGAGCAGGCGCGGTTTCCTGCTCACCACCGGTGGCGCGGTGGCGGTCGCGGTGCTGGCCACGGCCGGTGCGTCGGTGCCGTGGCTGCGGCGGGTCTCGGTGCTGGCGACCCGGTCGGCGGCGCTGCCGGTCAACCGCACCGCCGCGGCGGCCGGGGTGCGGCGGGTCGGCGACGGGTGGCGGCTGCGGGTCGGCGCGCGGGAGTTCTCGCTGGCCGAGCTGGCGGCGCTGCCGCAGACCAGCGCCGAGCTGCCGATCGCGTGCGTCGAGGGCTGGAGCGCCTCGGCGCGGTGGACCGGCGTGCCGGTGCGCGACCTGCTGGCGCTGGCCGGTCTGCCGGTCGGCGACGTGCGGGTGGAGTCGCTGGAGCGGGACGGGCTGTACCGGGCGAGCACGCTGCCCGCCGCGCACGCGGAGGACCCGCTGACGCTGCTGGCCTTGCGGCTGGACGGCGCGCCGCTGCCGCTGGACCACGGCTACCCGTGCAGGCTGATCGCCCCGAGCAGGCCGGGCGTGCTGCAGACGAAGTGGGTCACCAGCCTGGAGGTCCGATGACGCGGTGGGTGCTGGGCGCGGTCGGCGTGGCGTTCGGCCTGTGGGGGGTGTTCCTGCTGCTGCCGCAGGACCTGCCCGCCATCGGCTTGTGGTTGCTCGCCGGTCCCGTCGTCCACGACGCGCTGGTGGCGCCGCTGGTGGGCGGGATCGGCCTGCTGGTGGGCCGCGGACTGCCCCGGCCGTGGCGGGGACCGGTCGCGGCGGCGGCCGTGCTGACCGGGGTGCTGGGCCTGCTGGCCGTGCCGCTGCTGTGGCGGCCGTTCGCGGGCCCGGCCAACCCCGGCCTGCTGGACCGCCCGTACTGGGCCGGTCTGCTGGCCGCCGTGGGCCTGGTCTGGGCGACGGCCCTGGTCGTGGGCGCGGTGCGGCACGTGTCGAGGCCGCGCCCCGGCGGGTGAGCCACCCGTCGGAGCGCGGCCTCGCGGTCCGGTCAGTTGGTGGGCGCGGGCTGGCTGCCCAGGGTCACCTCGACGGTGCGGTCGGTGCCGATGGTCAGCTGCACCTTGTCGCCGGGGGTGCGCGAGCGGACCGCCGCCACCAGCGCGTCCGCGCTGTCGATGCGGCGATCGCCGAACTTGGTCACCACGTCGCCCGCCTTGACCCCCGCCTGCTCGGCCGCACCGCCGCCGCTGACCTCGCGGATCAGCGCGCCGCCCCGGTCGGCGTCGGTGACCTGCACGCCCAGCACGGTCTGCGTGGCCCGGCCGTTCTCGCTGAGCTCCTTGGCGGTGCGCCGGGCCTGGTCGATCGGGATGGCGAAGCCGATGCCGACCGAGCCCGCCTGCGAGGACCGGCCGGAGTTGGGGCTGTAGATCGCCGAGTTGACGCCGATGATGCGGCCCTGCATGTCCACCAGCGGGCCGCCGGAGTTGCCGGGGTTGATCGCCGCGTCGGTCTGGATGGCGTCGAGCACGGAGGACTGGCTGCCGTTCTCGCCGCCCGCCCGCACCGGGCGGTTGAGCGAGCTGACGATGCCGGAGGTGACCGTGCCGTTGAGGTCGAACGGCGAGCCGATGGCCACCACCTCCTGGCCGATCCGCAGGTCGCTGGAGGTGCCCAGCTCGGCGGTGGGCAGCCCGGACACGCCGCGGGCCTTCACCACGGCCAGGTCCGACGACGGGTCGCGGCCGACGATCTCGGCGTCGGCGGTGCTGCCGTCCTGGAACTGCACGCGCACCGGGCCGCCGTTGGCGGCGGACTCGACCACGTGGTTGTTCGTCAGCACCGACCCGTCGGAGCTGATCACGATGCCGGATCCGGCGCCGCCGCTGACCTGCACCTGCACCACGACGGGCAGCACCTTCTGGGCGACCTGCTCGACGGAGCCCTCGGCCGCGCCGCCGGTCTGCCGCGCGGGCGGCGGGGCGTCCAGCGCGTTGACCACGGTGGCGTCCTCCGCGGCCTGGTAGCCGTAGTAGCCGCCGACCCCGCCCGCGACGCCGCCGACGGCCAGCACCAGCGCGGCCACGCCCGCGACGACCTTGCCGCGACCTCGGGGGCGCGGCGGGGCGCTCACCTGCGCGCCGGGCGCGAGGTAGTAGGGACCGGGCTGTCCGGGGGCCTGGCCGGGCATCTGGCCAGGTGCTTGTCCGGGCTGGCCGGGGTCCTGCGCGCCGTGGGACCAGCCCGCTTCCGGCGCGGAACCGGGAGCGCCCGCGAAGGGGACGCCGGGGAAGGAAGTGCCCGCGACCGGGGTGCCGCCCTGCACAGCACCCCGGTCGGTGACACCGGGCGCGGTCCCGTCGCCGCCCTGCACAGCGCCGGGACCGCCTGCCCACTCCGTCCCGGCGGGGCCGCCCTGCACGGCGCCCGCCCGGTCGGCCTCGGAACCACCGGCGCCCTGGCGCGGGTGGTCCTGATCATGACCGGAACCCCCGGTATCGCGCGCCCAAGGGCTGGGCTCGGTGGTCCGGGGCTGCTGCTGCTGGGGCTGCTGCGGCTCGTTCTCGGTCATGTCCACCACTGTGCGGTGCCCGCCTGAGAAGAGGCTTAAACAGACCTGGGCGTCAGTTGTGAGTCCGCGGATCACCGCGCCGAGGCGCGCAGCCGCTCCGCGATCTGCTCCGGGGTGACGTCGTTGACCCACACGCCCATGCCCGACTCCGACCCGGCCAGGTACTTCAGCTTGTCCGCCGTGCGCAGCACCGAGAACACCTCCAGGTGCAGCCAGGCCAGGTCGCGGCCGGTGCGCACGGGGGCCTGGTGCCAGGCCGCGATGTAGGGCAGGGGGCGCTGGTAGAGGCCGTCGAGCCGGTGCAGCACCTCCAGGTACAGCCGGGCGAAGTCGTCCCGCTCGGCGTCGGTCAGCGCGGGCAGGTCCGGCACCTGGCGGTGCGGCACCACGTGCACCTCGACCGGCCAGCGGGCGGCGGCGGGCACGAACGCGGTCCAGTGCCCGGACTCCGCGACGACCCGGACCTCAGCCGCGCGCTCCGCCGCCAGGATGTCACCCAGAAGTGGGCGTCCATGCTCTTCCAGGTACTTCCCGGCCACCGAGAGCATCCGCTCGGTCTTCGGCGTGACGAACGGGTAGCCGTAGATCTGCCCGTGCGGGTGGTGCAGCGTGACGCCGATTTCCTCGCCCCGGTTCTCGAAGGGGAAGACCTGCTCCACCCCCGGCACCTCGGCCAGCGCGGCGGTCCGCTCCGCCCACACGTCCACCACGGTGCGCACCCGGTCCGCGCTCAGCTCGCCGAAGGAGCTGTTGTGGTCGGAGGTGAAGCAGACCACCTCGCACCGGCCCAGGCCGGGCGCGCGGGCCACCATCGGCATCCCGTCCACCGTCGGCGGCAGGTCCGGCACGGTCGGCGCGAACGACGGGAACCGGTTCTCGAACACCACCACGTCGTAGCCGGACTCGGGGATCTCCGTCGGCTTGCCCGGCGTGGACGGGCACAGCGGGCACAGGTCGGCGGGCGGCTTGTAGGTGCGGGTCTGCCGGTGCGCCGCGATGCCCACCCACTCCGCGGTCAGCGGGTCGCGCCGCACCTCCGACAGCGGCTGGGTGCGCGGGAGGTCCCTGGTGTCCACCGCCTGGCGCGGCGGCGCGTCCGGCGAGTCGTCGTAGTAGATGATCTCCCGGCCGTCGGCCAGCTTGCCCGCCGTGCGCTTCACGCGAGTTCCTCTCCCCTGCCGGGCACGTGCGCCAGCACCAGTTCGCCCACTTGCTCGCCGAGCACGGCCCTGGCCTGCTCGGGCAGTCCTTCATCGGTCACCAGCACGTGGGCCTCGTCCAGGTCGGCGATGGTGGAGATGCCGACCGTGCCCCACTTGGTGTGGTCGGCGAGGACCACCACCCGCCCCGCGGCGTCCACCAGCGCCCGGTCGGTCTCGCTCTCGTTCAGGTTCGGCGTGGTGAAGCCGGAGCGCTCGGCCATCCCGTGCACGCCCAGGAACACCACGTCCAGGTGCAGCGACCGCAGCGCCTGCACCGCCACCGGGCCGACCAGCGCGTCCGACGGCGTGCGCACGCCGCCGGTGAGCACCACCGTGCGGTCGGTGCGCCCGCTCTGCTGGAGCACGTCGGCCACCCGGATGGAGTTGGTCACCACGGTCAGGTCCGGGATGTCGTCCAGGAACCGCGCCAGCGTCCACGTCGTGGTGCCCGCCGACAGCCCGATCGCGGTGCCCGGCCGCACCAGGCCGGCCGCCCGCGCCGCGATGGCCTCCTTCTCCGGCAGCTGGCGCACCGACTTGGCCTCGAAGCCGGGTTCGTCGGTGCTGCGGCCGACCACGGAGGTGGCCCCGCCGTAGACCTTCTCCAGCAGCCCGCGCGAGGCCAGCACGTCCAGGTCGCGGCGCACCGTCATGTCCGACACGCCCAGTCGCACCACCAGGTCGCTGACCCGGACCGCGCCGGTGCGGCGGACCTCCTCCAGGATCACCGCCTGCCGTTGTCGCGCCAGCACGTCACACCTCTTCCCTGAGCACGGCCACGCCGCCCGCGGGCACCCGCAGCTGTCCACCGACCCGCGCGCCGGAGAGCAGTTCCAGGCCGGTCGCGGGCAGTTCCGCGTCGCGTTCGCCGTGGTTGACCACGACCAGCCACGATACGTCCGCGCCGTCGAGCGCACCGCGACGGCGGACCGCCTCGACGCCCTCGGGGCCGCGCGCCACGCCCGCCCGGTCCAGCACGGCGGCCACCAGCGCGTCCAGCCCCTCGCCGCGCAGGCCGCAGGCCAGGTACCAGGCGTCGCCGTGGCGGGTCACCGCGGGCACTCCCGCCAGCGGGCCGTCGGCGTAGCGGGAGACCACCTCGGCGGACTCCGCGTGCAGCCACTCCGTCCACACCGCGACCTCGCCGCCGTCGTCCAGCCGGACCGTTTCCCCTTGGCGCAGCGGGAAGAACTCCTCGGTGCGCACGCCCAGCAGCTCGCGCAGCGCGCCGGGGTAGCCGCCGGGGTGCACGTGGTCGCGCCGGTCGGCGATGCCGGACAGGTAGGTCACCAGCAGGTGGCCGCCGCCCGCCGCGTAGGAGGCCAGCGGCTCCGCGTCGTCCATCAGGTACAGCGACGGCACGACCACCAGCCGGTAGCCGGACAGCTCCGCGTCGGGCGGCACGAAGTCCACGGTGACCCCGGCCCGCCACAGCGCGCGGTAGAGCGCGAGAGCGTTGTCCTGGTAGGAGAAGTCGGCGGTCGGGTGCGCGGGCTGGCGGGAGGCCCACAGGGACTGCCAGTCGTACACCAGCGCCACCTCGGCGTCCACAGTGGACCCCACGATCTCCTTCAGGCGCGCGTACTCCGTGCCGACCTGGCACACCTCGCGGAAGATCCTGGTGTCCCCGCCCGCGTGCGGCACCATCGCCGAGTGGAACCGCTCCGCGCCCGCCACCGACTGCCGCCACTGGAAGAACAGCGTGCCGTCGGCGCCTCGGGCCAGGTGCGCGTAGGCGTTGCGCCGCATCTCGCCGGGCGGCTTGGCGGTGTTGCGCGGCTGCCAGTTGACCGCCGAGGTCGAGTTCTCCATCAGCAGCCACGGCCGTCCGCCCGCCAGACCGCGCACCAGGTCCGCGCAGAACGCCAGCTCTACGTGCCGCTCCGGGTCCTCCGCGCGCAGGTAGTGGTCGTTGGAGACGAAGTCGACCTCGCGCGCCCACGCCCAGTAGTCCAGCTCGGCGAAGGTCCACATCACCATGAAGTTGGTGGTCACCGGCACGCCGGGGGTGACCTCGCGCAGCACGTCGCGCTCGGCCTTGAACAGCTCCAGCAGCGCGTCGGAGCAGAACCGGTCGAAGTCCAGCAGCTGGCCGGGGTTGCCGAAGCTCGGCGTCACGCGCGGCGGCAGCACCTGCGCCCAGTCGGTGTAGTGCTGGCTCCAGAACGCCGTGCCCCACGACTCGTTGAGCGCCGCCAGGTCGCCGTGGCGGGCGCGCAGCCACTCCCGGAACGCCGCGCCGCAGCGGTCGCAGTAGCAGCGCGGGACGTGGCAGCCGTACTCGTTGCCGACGTGCCAGGCGGCCAGCGCCGGGTGGTCCCGGTAGCGCTCGGCCAGCGCGCGGGCCAGCGCCACCGCCTTGTCCCGGTAGCGCCGCGAGGTCGGGCAGTAAGCCTGCCGGGAGCCGTGCGAGAGCCGCACGCCGTCGGCCCGCTCGGGCAGCACGTCGGGGTAGCGGGTGGTCAGCCAGGGCGGCGGCGCGGCGGTGGCGGTGGCCAGGTCGACCCGGATGCCGTGCTCGGCCAGCAGGTCCAGCGCGCGGTCCAGCCAGCCGAACTCGTAGCGCCCCTCCTCGACCTCCAGCAGCGCCCACGCGAAGACGCCGACGGTGACCAGGTCGACCCCGGCCCGGCGCATCAGCTCGACGTCCTGCCGCCACACCGCCTCGGGCCACTGCTCGGGGTTGTAGTCCGCCCCCCAGGCCAGGCCGGGCAGGGCGGTGGGCCAGCTCGTCATGGCGCTCAGCGTGGCCGAACGGGACCGCCAAGTCAACACAGTCAAACATGACTGATCGTTCGGGTCTGTTCGGCACTCCCGCCCACTCGACCGCGCACACCTCGGTTAGGGACACCCAAAAATGGAGTTCAGCAGCCAAGTGACAGGGGTTGACACGCACGACAACCAAGAGCACAACGTGCGCAACTTTGTTTGACTCCGTGTTGGGTTGACTCCGTTGGGTGTCCTCCGACCGGGGTCAGGGGCGACCGGGCAGGCGGACCGCGAACAGCGCGCCGCCCTCCGGGGCCCGGCCCGCGTAGACCGCGCCGCCGTGGCGCTCCGCCGCCTGCTTGACGATGGCCAGCCCCAGGCCGGAGCCGGGCAGCGTGCGCGCCTCCGACGAGCGGTAGAAGCGCTCGAACACGTGCGGCAGGTCCGCCTCGGCGACCCCCGGCCCGGAGTCGGCCACCTCCAGCACCGCGCTGCCGTCGCCGAGCTGGCGCAGCTCCACCCGCACCACCCCGTCGTCCGGGGTGAACTTCACCGCGTTGTCCAGCAGGTTCAGCACCGCCCGCTCCAGCGCGCTGGAATCACCCAGCAGCGACCACGGCTGCAGCTGCCGCACCTCGAACCGGATGTCGGTCGCCGCGCGCCTGCGCGCCCGGTCCAGCGCCCGCTCCACCACCTCGACCAGGTCCACCGGCTCCTGCACCACCTGCGGCGCGTCCTCGCGGGCCAGCTCCACCAGGTCGCCGATCAGCGTGGTCAGCTCGTCCAGCTGCGCGCGCACGTCGGCGTGGATCTCCGCCTTGTCCTCCTCGGCCAGCGTGGGCGCGCCCGGCCGCTCGGAGGCCAGCAGCAGCTCCAGGTTGGTGCGCATGGACGTCAGCGGGGTGCGCAGCTCGTGGCCCGCGTCGGCGACCAGCCTGCGCTGCCGCTCCTGCGACTCGGCCACCGCGCCCAGCATCGCGTTGAACCGCTGGGTCAGCCGGGCCAGCTCGTCGTCCCCGGACACCGGGATCGGCCGCAGGTCGCCGGTCAGCGCGACCCGCTCGGTGGCCTCGGTCAGCCGCTGCACCGGCCGCAGACCGGTGCGCGCGACCGCCGTGCCCGCCGCCGCGGCCACCAGCACGCCCAGCCCGCTGATCACGAACAGCACCACGCTGAGCTTGGCCAGCGTGGTGTGCATCGGCTTCATCGACTGGGCGATCACCATGGCCTGGCCGTCGCCGTAGGGCACCGAGATGACCCGGAAGTCCGTGCGGGTGTCGGTCCAGATGTTCTCCAGCACCTTCCCCCGCGCCACCTCCAGGTCGGCGTCGCGGGTGGGCGGCCGGACGGTGTACTTCGGGTACACGATGCTGCCGTCCACGTGCAGCACGCCGATGCGGATGTCCCCGGCGGCCAGGAACGCGCCGGGCATCTCGTCGACCTCGTTGTTGACCTTGGGGGCCGCCACGGCGGCCTCGGCGCGCTGGCGCAGGTGGGCGTCGAGCTGGGCGTGCAGGTTCTGGCTGACCGTCAGGTACGCGCCCAGCGACACCAGGGCCACCGCCCCGGCCACGCAGAACGCGGCCAGCAGGGTCACGCGAGCGCGCAGGGAGAACCGCTGGAAGCGGCCACCGGCATCGATCACGGAGGGGTCTCCCGCAGCACGTAGCCCACGCCGCGCACGGTGTGCAGCAACCTCGGCTCGCCGCTGGCCTCGGTCTTGCGGCGCAGGTAGCCGACGTAGACCTCCAGCGCGTTGCCCGAGGTGGGGAAGTCGTAGCCCCACACGTCTTCCAGGATGCGACCGCGGGTGAGCACCTGCTTGGGGTGCGCCAGGAACAGCTCCAGCAGCGCGAACTCGGTCCGGGTGAGACTGATCGACCGGTCGCCGCGCCGCACGTCGCGGGTGTTGGGGTCCAGCTCCAGGTCGGCGAAGCGCAGCACCGCGCCCGCCGTCTCGTCCCCGGCGTCCGGGGCGGCCCGCCGCAGCAGCGCGCGCAGCCGGGCCAGCAGCTCCTCCAGCGCGAACGGCTTGGGCAGGTAGTCGTCGGCGCCCGCGTCCAGACCGGACACCCGGTCGGACACCGCGTCCCGCGCGGTGAGCACCAGGATGGGCAGGTCGTCACCGGTGCTGCGCAGCCTGCGGCACACCTCCAGGCCGTCCAGCCTGGGCATCATGACGTCGAGGACCATCGCATCCGGGCGCTGGGTGAGGACGGATTCGAGCGCCTGCTGGCCGTCTCCGGCCAGGTCGACCTGGTAGCCGTTGAACTGCAGTGAGCGGCGGAGCGACTCACGCACGGCCCGGTCGTCGTCGACAACGAGGATGCGCATGGGCTCAGTGTTGCCCCTGGTCCTGAGAGCCGCCTGAGAACCCGGTGTGAGCTGTCCCGTCTTTCCGCCGCCACCCGCGGATCGCGCGGAAAGCGAACTCGCGGTGCCGGAACGCGCGGTTCGCGGGATCAGTGCTCCTTGGGGACGGGGGCGTTCCAGCGGCGCCACAGGGCGACCAGGCGCAGCGCCACGATCAGCGCCGAGCCGGCCAGCGCGGTGAGACCGGCGGGCAGCCCGAGGCGGTCGCCCGCCGCGACCACGGCGGCCCCGGCCAGCGCGGCGACCGCGTAGATCTCCCGGCGCAGCACCAGCGGGATCTCCCGCAGCAGCACGTCGCGCAGCGCGCCGCCGCCGATGCCGGTGGTCATGCCCACCAGGCAGGCGGCGTAGGCCGGGACGCCCAGCGCCAGCGCGGTCGAGGTGCCCGAGGTGACGAACAGGCCCAGGCCGACCGCGTCCAGCAGCAGCACCGACCGGCGCAGCCGGGCCAGCGCCGGGTGGAAGCGGAACACCACCACCCCGGTCACCGAGGCCACCAGCAGGTAGGGCCAGGTGACCAGGTTCGTGGGCGGGTGCACGCCCAGCAGCACGTCGCGCAGCGCGCCGCCGCCGAGCGCGGTGGTCAGCGCGATCACGACCACGCCGAACACGTCCAGCCGGGCCCGCACCGCCGCCACCGCGCCGGACGCGGCGAACGCCGCGATCCCGATCAGTTCCAACGCGTCGAGCAACACGGCTGGCCAGGGTAGTTGTCCTGGTCCCAGGGCACCGGGCGGAGCCGGGTCAGAAGAAGTCGGCCAGCCTGGGCACGCCGGGCGCGGCGACCAGCTGGTCCAGCAGCGCCGCGTCCCCGCCGCCGTCCAGCAACCCGGCCCGCCGCAACGCGCGCGTGTCGTGCATCCCGCTGAACCACGGCCCCAGCGCCCGCGCGTGCACCCGGACCGCGCCGCTGCCGCCGGGCTCGACCCGCACCCGCCCGTCCTCCACGACCAGCCGCTGCCGCCCGGCGTGCCAGGGCGCGTGCTCGTCGACGACCTCCAGGTCCACCGCCGCCGGACGCAGGAACGCCGCGCCCGGCCAGCCCCGCGCCGCCACCGCCGCGGGCAGGTCGACCACCCGCAGCAGCCACGTGGAGGTGGTCACGGAGTACCGGATGCCCTGGTTGACCAGCAGCCCGACCACCGCCGGGTCGGTCACCCGCAGCGACAGCCGCTCCAGCGTCCCGCCCCAGGAGGTCAGCTCCCGCAGCAGCCCGAGCGCGGCGTCGGCGTCCCGGCCGACCAGGTCGAACACCTTCAGCCCGTCGCGGGTCCGCTCGGCGGTCAGGTACCCGCGCACCTCGCCGTCGTGCCCCGGCACCACCGACACCACGTCGTGCCGCAGCACGTCGGCCACGTCGACGGCGGGCTTCTCGCGGGTGAGCAGCCCGTCCACCCCGCTGGCCAGGTCGAGGTAGCAGGCGTGCAGCGCGTCCAGGTCGCCCTCCCACGCCGCCCGCGAGAGCACCCTCGGCCCGCGCGGCAGCCGGTCCACGCTCAAGTCCAGCCACTCGAACACGCCCGCCCGCTCCCAGCCGCACGACCGGTACAGGGCGGGCACCGTGGCGTAGAGCACCGACAGCGGCTGGCCGTGCTCGCGCAGCGAGCGCAGGGTCGCGTCGAGCAGGCCGGTGGCCACGCCGCGCCCCCTGGCGTAGGGGTCCACGGCGACGCCGCCGATGCCGCCCATCGGCACCGGCAGCCCGCCGTAGAACTGGTGGAACTCCCGGATGGTCAGCACCGCCGCGGCGCGGCCGTCCAGCTCGGCGACCAGCCCGCGCAGGCCCGGCCGCGCCGGGTCCTCGTCGGGGGCGCTGCCGAACGCGACCTTGCGCAGGCGGGCGGTCTCGGCCGCGTCGTCCGCGGTGATGTCCCTGATCCGCACGCCGTCCTGCTTACCAGGTGAAGAAGCCGCGCCCGGTCTTGCGCCCCAGCTCGCCGCGCTCGACCTTGGCGCGCAGCAGCGCGGGCGGCTCGAAGCGCGGCCCCAGCTCGGCGGCCAGGTGCTCGGCGATGGCCAGCCGCACGTCCAGGCCGACCAGGTCAGTCAGCCGCAGCGGCCCCATCGGCCAGCCGTAGCCAAGGCGCATCCCGGTGTCGACGTCCTCGGCGTCCGCCACGCCCTCCTCCAGCATCCGGATCGCCTCCAGGCCGACCGCGACGCCCAGCCGCGAGGTGGCGAAGCCGGGCGCGTCGCGCACCTCGATCACGGTCTTGCCCAGCGCCTCGGCCCAGCCGCGCGCCCGCGCCACGACCTCGGGTGCCACGCCGGGGTGGTGCACCAGCTCCACCAGTTCCCGCACGGGCACGGGGTTGAAGAAGTGCATCCCGAGGAAGCGCTCGCCGGGCAGGCCCTCGGCCAGCCGCGTGATGGACAGCGACGAGGTGTTGGAGGCCAGCACCGCGTCGGGGCAAGCGCTTGCGGCCTCGGCGAGCACCGCGCGCTTGAGCTCGGCGTCCTCGGGAACGGCCTCGACCACCAGCTCGGCGGGCACGTCGGCCAGCTTCTCCACCACGGTCAGCGCGGCGAGCAGGTCCTCGACGGGCCGGTCCAGCTTGCCGCGCTGGAACGCCTTCTCCAGCGACGCGCGGACCGCCGCCTGGGCCGCCGCCGCGCGCTCCGCGCCCGCCTCGGCGAGCACGACCTCGTGGCCGCCCGCGAGCAGCAGGTGGGCGATGCCCGCGCCCATGGTGCCCCCGCCGATCACCGCCGCGATCATCGCTGCACGACCTCCGCGGCGAACATCGCGACCAGGTCCAGCCCGCCGATCTCGGTCAGGTTGGCGCCCGCGGCCTGCCACTCCGGGGAGGAGAACGCCGCCTTCATCGCGGCCTCGGACTCGAAGTACATCTCGGCGACCAGGTACGGCTCGCTCTCGCCCAGGAACCCCGGCACGAACACCCGGCCGACCCTGGCGACCTCGGCGCGCACCAGGCCGGGCGTCTTGGCCACCAGCGGCAGGTGCGACTGGAAGTAGCGCTCCTCGAACGCCTCGGCGTCCTGCGGTTTCCGGTACAGCGCGATGTACTTGATCATGTGACACCTTCCGTCCGGCATGGCTGCCGGACTGTAACATCGGCACCATGGCGGGGTGCGGATCATCCTGCTGCGCCACGGCCAGAGCCTCGGCAACGTCGACGAACTGGCCTACTGCCGTATACCCGACCACGCTCTGCCGCTCACCCGGCGCGGCGAACGAGAGGCCGCCGCCGCCGGACCCCGGATCAAGACCCTCCTCGACGGCACCCCGGCCGCGGTCTACGTCAGCCCCTACGTGCGCACCCGCTCCACCCTGCGCGGCCTGGCACTGGGCCCGCTGGCCGAACGGGTCGTCGCCGAACCCCGGCTCCGCGAACAGGACTGGGGCAACCTCCAGGACCCGGTGCAGCAAGAAGTGCTCAAGCACCAGCGGCACGCCTTCGGCCACTTCTTCTTCCGACTCCCCAACGGCGAATCCGGCGCCGACGTCGACGACCGGCTCGCCGCGTTCCTGGGCGAACTGGAAAACCGGATGCGCCAACCCGACCACCCGCGCACCGCGCTCGTCGTCTCCCACGGCCTGACCATCCGGCTGCTCTGCCGCAGGCTCTTCGGCTGGAGCATCGAGCTGTTCGAATCCCTGTCCAACCTCAACACCTGCGAAGACCGCGTGCTCACCCACGACGGCACCCGCTGGCACATCGACCGCCCCTTCCCCCAGTGGCGCGACTCCCCCGACGGAGAAACGCAGTATTGAATTGACCCGGCTCCGCCGGGTCGGGCTCGGCCGCCTGGAAGTCGGCTGTATTGATGGCCGCTGCTCCGCAGACGGCGGCTCGGCCGCCCGGAAGTCGGCCCATCGGGACGCGTTTCGGAAAAATCGAAGGGCGTGATTTTTCCGAAAGGCATCCCGACAGGCCGACGCGGCCTCGCGTGGTGGTCGGGGAGGTGGAAAAAGCCGGGGTTGGGGGTGAGACGAATGCCACGGGATCTGTCTGGGGATTTGCGCGGATCGTGGGGCACGATCCGTGGAATGAGCTTCTACGACGTCTTGCACCGCCGCCGGGACACCAGGGGTGAGTTCACCGGCGCCCCCATCCCGCCGGACGTGCTGCGCCGGGTGCTCACCGCCGCGCACGCCGCGCCCAGCGTGGGCCTGTCCCAGCCGTGGGACTTCGTGCTGGTGCGCGACGAGCACACCCGCCGCGCCTTCCGCGACCACGTGCAGGCCGAGCGCAGCGTCTTCGCGTCCGAACTGGACGGTGAGCGCGCGGAGCTGTTCGCCCGGATCAAGGTCGAGGGGATCATGGAATCCTCGATGGGCGTCGTGGTCACCTACGACCCGGACCGGGGCTCGCCCGCCGTGCTGGGCAGGCACGCCATCGCCGACGCGGGCCTGTACTCGGTGTGCCTGGCGATCCAGAACCTGTGGCTGGCCGCCACCGCCGAGGGCCTGGGCGTGGGCTGGGTCAGCTTCTACCGGGAGGACGTGCTGCGCAGGCTGCTGGACATCCCGCCGAGGGTGCGCCCGGTGGCCTGGCTGTGCCTGGGACCGGTGGCGGGGCTGCCCGACACCCCCGACCTGGAGCGCCACGGATGGCGCAGCAGGCTGCCCCTGGAGGAAGTCCTCCACCAGGAGCGGTACAGGCGGCGTCCCGGCCGGTAGCCTGTGGGGACCGTGCCGGCGGTGTGGGGTCCGCGCGCCCCCATCGAGTCGGAATGGAGTGTCGAGCACGAGTGGAGCAGCAGGAGCCGCTGGTACCGGGACAGGTGCCGGAACAGGACCGCGAGGTCAAGGCGTTGCTGAACGCTGGCCGCCTCCCGGAGGCCAACACCCTGTTCGACCAGGTCATGACCAGGCTGCCGACCGGGCTGGACCGCTGGACGCGGTCGGCGGTGCTGGTGAACCGCGCCAAGCTCGCCTGGCGGCTGGGCCGCATCCCGCTGGCGCTGGAGCTGGCCGCCGAGGGCTGGACCGACCTGGACGGCGAGCAGCCCGACTCCCCGGCCGCCGCGCAGGCCATGCACTCGCTGGCCTACCTGCTGGAGGGCATCGGCAACCGGCGGGCCGCGGTGGACATGCTGCGCTCCTCGGTGCGGGCCGCGCGCCGCGCGGGCGCGGCCGAGGTGCTGGGCCACTGCCTGCAGGGGCTGGGCGGCACGCTGAACTTCCGCGCCATCTCTTCCCCGCCCGACGTCGCGCCCGCGATCTTCGAGGAGGCCAGGGACTGCCTCAAGGAAGGGCTGTCGCTGACCAAGGACGCGCAGATGCACCGCGCGCTGCTCGGCGCGTACAGCCGCTCGCTGGCCGGGGTCGGCGAGCTGGACCTGGCCGAGGAGCACGCCCGCGAGACGCTGCGGCTGGCCGCGCGGGCCGACGACAAGTGGGCGCTGGCGGTGGGCAACTGGGTGCTCGCGGTGGTCCGGCGGGACCAGGGCAAGCTGGTCGAGGCGCGCACCCTGGCCAGCCGGGCGGTCGCCGCGTCCGAGGCGATCAACGACCCGTCGCTGCTGCTGCGGTTCTCCCAGGACCTGGCCGACATCTGCGCCCGGATGGGCGACTCGGTGGGCGAGGCCGCCGCGCTGCGGTGCAGCGTCGCGGCGGGCAAGACGGCGTCGGAGACCCTCCAGGAGGGCCTGGCCCAGGCGCTGGAGCAGCGCCGGGTGGCGGTGCAGGCGCAGCGGCTGGCGGTGGCGGCGCAGGAGGCCGCCGCCCGCGACCCGCTGACCGGGCTGGCCAACCGGCTGGGCCTGGAGCGCGCGGCGGCCCGGCTGCTGGAGGGCTCGGCGGCGCGCGGCCGGGTGCCGTGGCTGGTGCTGGTCGACGTGGACTGGTTCAAGGACGTCAACGACGACGCCGGGCACGCGGCGGGCGACGCCGCGCTGCGCGAGATCGCCCGGCTGCTGCGCCGCGAGTGCCGGGCCGAGGACCTGGTGGCCCGGTGGGCGGGCGACGAGTTCGTGGTGCTGCTGGGCGAGGGCAACGCCCCCGACGTGGGCCCGGTGGTGGCCGAGCGCATCCGCGCGGCGGTGGACGCCCACGAGTGGAACGTGGTGCTGGGCACCGCCCGGCGGCCCACCGTGTCGATCGGTGTGGCGGCGGGTCCCGCCGCCCTGGATCAACTGTTCGCCGCGGCGGACATGGCGCTGTACCGGGCCAAGCGCAGGGGCCGCAACCGCGTCGAAGTGGAACCCTCGATCGACCTCCCCGTATAGCGCCCGCAAGTACCACCGGGGGCGCTCACACGGGCCGGTGACTACTACCCGGCCGCCCGAACGGGCATTGCGCGGGCTAGGCGATGAGGCCGCCGCGGAAGGCCACCAGCGCGGCCTGGACGCGGTTCACCGCGCCGATCTTGCCCAGCACGGAGGACACGTAGCCCTTCACGGTGGCCTCGGACAGGTGCAGGGTCGCGCCGATCTCGGCGTTGGACAGGCCCTGCCCGATCAGCACCAGCACCTCCCGCTCGCGCTCGGACAGCGAGGTCAGCAGCCGCCGGGCGGGTTCGGCCGCGCGCTCGCCGTCGGCGACCGCCGCCAGCACGCGGGCGGCCACGCCGGGGTCCAGCACGGCGCCGCCGCGAGCCAGGTCGCGCACCGCCCTGACCAGCTGCTCGGGCTCGGTGTCCTTGAGCAGGAACCCGCTCGCGCCCAGGCGCAGCGCCTCGCTGACGTACTCGTCCACGTCGAACGTGGTCAGCATGGCGACCTTGGGCGGGTCGGGCAGGTCGCGCAGCCTGCGCAGCGCCACCAGCCCGTCGGAGGAGCGCATCCGGATGTCCAGCAGAACGACGTGCGGGCGGTGCTTGCGCGCCAGGTCGACCACCAGGTGCCCGTCGTCGCACTCGGCCACGACCTCGACGTCCCCGGCGCTGCTGAGGATCATGCGCAGGCCCGACCGGACGAGGTCCTCGTCGTCGGCCAGCATCACCTTGATCACGACGCCTCCCCGAGTTGGCGTTTCGTGCTCGTACCGCCCCAGCATCGCGCACCATCGCGCAAGCGGGCGTTAATTCGCCGTTATCTCACCACGCCCCGGAAGGCGTTGGCCAGGGTCACGGCCCCTTGGGGCAGGCCGACCAGCGCGTTCACAGTTGCCAGGACACGCCTGGTCACCCCAGCGCGTGCGCGACCTCCTGGCGCAGCTGCGGGAGCAGGGCGTAGAGCAGGTCGCCGGGGCACAGGGTGTCGTAGTAATCGCGGTGGCCCTGGATCTCGGTGGGCGCGATGTCGTACTGCTGGCACGTGTAGGCGCAGAACGACACGAGCGAGTCCCACTGCAGGCGGGTCGGCTCGACCACCATGTACGTGCCCTCGTTCTCGATGCCGATGGCGTCGAGGTTCTGGCCGGGGCAGTGCGCGCCCTGCACCACCCGGTCGCCCGCCCGCAGCGCGTCGAGGCTGCCGTGCCTGCCCTCCATCAGGAACCCGCCTCGGCTGTTGGTGAAGTGCTGCCCCGAGTCGATCCACTTGTTGCGGTCCATGTGCAGGTCCTGGATCCACCTGGCGTGCGCGCAGGCGTGCGCCAGCGAGTAGTCGGTGACGTTGTCCGAGGCGGTGTGGTGGACGAGGATGCGCACCGGCCGCCGGGCGGCGACGGTCAGCGGGCCGGACGGGGGCCGCGCGCCCCAGTCGGCGCAGCCCCGGATGGGCAGCAGGGGGGTGGCCCCCGCCGCGGGCGCGCCGAGGCGGGCCAGCAGGCCCCCGGCACCGAGCCCGGTGAGCAGTCGTCGACGTCGCAGCATGTCAATTCTTTTCCCACTGTCAGCGAATATGGTCAAGCGGCAACACCCGTACGGCCGATCGGGTTCGGCTAAACGCGAAGCACTTTCGTGATAGCGAGCGGAAAAGTAACGTGCGCCACACCAAACCCGGCTGGAAGGAGCTTCGCGCCATGCGGAGAGCCGCCCGATCGATCGCCGCGGCCGCCGTCCTGGTGACGGTGGCCGCCGTCGCGTCCGTCCCGGCGCGGGCGGAGCCGACGGCCGCGGCGTTCGCCGCCGACGACTTCTGCCTCGGCCAGTGCCACGACATCGTGCCGCCGGGCCAGAACGGCAACGCCACGCTCGCCCAGATCCTGGCGCACCAGGTGTTCGGCACGCGCCCCGCGCACGCGGCCGACCAGCTCGACGAGTACGACGCCCTCGCGTCGGGCTACCGGGGCTTGACCAACGAGCAACTGGGCACCTTCTTCAACGACGCATCCTTCGGCGTGCCCGCCGACCAGGTCGAGAGCACCATCTCACCGCGCGCTGACGTCACTATCGTCCGGGACAAGGCCCTGGGCATGCCCCACATCTACGGAACCACTCGATCGGGCACCGAATTCGGCGCGGGCTACGCCGCGGCGCAGGACCGGCTGTGGCTGATGGACCTGTTCCGCCACCTCGGCCGGGGCCAGCTGTCCGGGTTCGCGGGCGGCGCGGAGGGCAACCGCGCGCTGGAGCAGAGCTTCTACACCCAGATCCCCTACACCGAAGCCGACCTGCAGGCCCAGATCGACCGCGTGGCCGCGCAAGGCGAGCGCGGCGCGCAGGCGCTGCGGGACGTGACCGACTACGTGGCGGGCATCAACGCCTACATCCAGCGGGCCGTCGCCAACCGCGACTTCCCCGGCGAGTACGTCCTGACCGGACACGCCGACGCGATCACCAACTGGAACGACATCCAGCCCTTCAAGACCACCGACCTGGTCGCCATCGCGGCCGTCGTCGGCGGGCTGTTCGGCGCGGGCGGCGGCGGCGAGGTGCAGAACGCGCTGGTGAAGCTGGCCGCGCAGAACCGCTACGGCGCCGAGGCAGGCGACCGGGTGTGGCGCTCGTTCCGGCAGCAGAACGACCCCGAAGCGGTGCTGACCCTGCACGACGGACAGCGCTTCCCGTACGCCACCACCCCCGCGGACCCGCAGGGCGTCGCGCTGCCCGACGGCGGCGTGGTGACCCCCGAACCGGTCGTCCACGACGAGACCACCTCGGCGCGGTCCACCGTGGACGTCCCCGCCGACCTCAAGGCGGCGGAAGGGCTTTTCGCCGACGGCGTGCTGCCGCGCGACCTGCTCACCAAGACGCACGGCATGTCCAACGCGCTCGCGGTCTCCGGCGCGCACACCGACACCGGCAACCCGGTCGCCGTGTGGGGGCCGCAGACCGGCTACTTCGCGCCGCAGCTGCTGATGCTCCAAGAGCTCAACGGCCCCGGCCTGCGGGCGCGCGGCGTGTCGTTCGCGGGCGTGAGCATGTACGTCCAGCTCGGCCGCGGCGTGGACTACTCGTGGAGCGCCACCTCGGCCGGCCAGGACATCACCGACACCTACGCCGTCGAGCTGTGCGAGCCCGACGGCAAGCCGGCCTCCGCCGCGTCGCTGCACTACCGCTACCACGGGCAGTGCCTGCCGATGGAGCGGTTGGAGCGCAAGAACTCCTGGAAGCCGACAGTCGCCGACCCGACCCCCGCCGGCTCCTACACGCTGGTGATGCACCGCACCAAGTACGGCCTGGTGCACAGCCGCGCCCGCGTGGACGGCAAGCACGTCGCCTACACCTCGCTGCGCTCCACCTACCTGCACGAGGTCGACTCCATCATCGGCTTCCAGGAGTTCAACGACCCCGACGCGATCCGCTCGGCGCAGGACTTCCAGCGCGCCGCCGAGCACGTCGGGTACGCGTTCAACTGGTTCTACGCCGACTCGCGCGACATCGCGTACTTCAACTCCGGCGCCAACCCCGTGCGCAAGTCCTTCGTGGACCCGAACCTGCCCGTCAAGGCGGAGCCGTCCTACGAATGGGAGGGGTGGAACCCGAACGACAACACCGCCACCTACACACCGTTCGCCCAGCACCCCAACTCGGTGAACCAGGACTACTACATCAGCTGGAACAACAAGCAGGCCCTGGACTACACGTCCTCGGGCTACGGCAACGGCTCGGTGCACCGCGGCGACCTGCTCGACGACCGGGTGCGCGCCATGGTCTCCAGCGGTACGAAGGTGACCCGCGCGTCGCTGACCAGGGCGATGGCCGAAGCGGGCGTGGCGGACCTGCGGGCCGAGCAGGTGCTGCCCGACCTGCTGCGGGTCATCGACACCGCGACCGTGGCCGACCCCGCGCTGGCCGCGACCGTGGCGAAGCTGCGCGCCTGGCTGGCGGCGGGCGGGCTGCGCGAGGAGACCACCAGGGGCAGCAGGACCTACGCGCACGCCGACGCCATCCGCGTGCTCGACGCCTGGTGGCCGATCCTGGTGCGCGCCCAGTTCCAACCCGGCCTCGGCGACGCCCTCTACACCGAGCTGACCAGGGCCGTCCAGGTCGACGAGCCGCCGTCCGACGCGCACGGCGCCCAGCCGCACAAGGGCTCCTCGTTCCAGTACGGCTGGTGGAGCTACGTGGACAAGGACCTGCGCGCGGTGCTGGGCGAACCGGTGCGGGGCCCGCTGGGCGCGAAGTACTGCGGCGGCGGGGACCTGGCGCAGTGCAGGCAGGTGCTGCTCGACAGCCTCGCCCAAGCCGCCGCCGTGCCCGCCACGGCGGTCTACCCCGGCGACGACAGCTGCGCGGCGGGCGACCAGTGGTGCGCCGACACGATCATCCACCGCCCCATGGGCGGCATCACCCACGACAAGATCAGCTGGCAGAACCGGCCCACCTACCAGCAGGTCGTGCAGTTCCCCGCACGGCGCGGCACCACCGTGGCCAACCTCGCCGCGGGCGGCACGGCCACCGCCAGCAGCTATGAGCGCGGCGCGCACCACTCGCCGCCCGCCAACGCCGTCGACGGCGATCCGGGCACCCGGTGGGCCAGCGACTGGAGCGACCGGCAGTGGCTCCAGGTCGACCTGGGCGCGGTGCGCCGGGTCGGCCGGGTCGTGCTGTCGTGGGAAGCCGCCTACGCGAAGGGCTACCGCCTTGAAATTTCCCGTGATGGAGCACAGTGGCATGAAGTTTTCATCACGAATGCAGGTAATGGCGGTAAAGATGTTGTCCCGTTCGCCTCGGCCGAGGCACGATTCGTACGAATGACGGGTACCCAACGAGCCACGGGCTACGGATACTCGCTGTACGAGCTTGAGGTCTACGACACGTAGACCGGTCCGCAGGAAGACCCCGGTCCACCCCCAGGGACCGGGGTCTTCCGCCTTCTCAGGCGGTCCGCTCAGGTGGGCAGGGGCGTGAACAGGTAGTTCCGCACCCGGTCGGTGATCCGGTCGACCCGCGTCCAAGCCCCCCGGTGCCACACCGACATCCGGTAGCCGCGCTCGCCCAACCACGACGCCACGTCGTCCGCCCGGTAGCCGAACCGCCGGACGTGCCGCTCCTCGACCTCCAGCAGCAGCTTCGGCCGGAACCTCCCGATGGTGTCCTCGCCGCCCTGCAGCACGCGCAGCTCCGCGCCCTCCACGTCGGCCTTGACGAAGTCCAGCCGCTCGACCCCGTTGGCCGCGCAGAACCGGTCCAGGGTGTCCGTGCGCACCAGGACCTCCACGTGCTCGGAGAACTCGGCGTTGGACCCCAGCCCGTCCGCGCCCGCGGTGAGGAAGGAGCGGCCCGTCACCGGCGTCCCGTGCCGCACCGGCACGCTCATCACCTCCTGCCCCTCGGAGGAGCCCAGCGCTACGGAGTGCCGGACCACGTTGCGGCCCTCGCGCGGGCGCAGCAGGTAGGACAGCGCAGGGTGCGCGAAGACCAGCGGCTCGACGCTGTGCACCGTCCCGCTCGGCCCCACCAGGCGGGACAAGGTCACGGTGTAGAGGCCGAGCGCGGCACCGATGTCGACGCACACGTCGCCGGGCCGCACCACCTCGCGCAAACCGATCAGCTCGGGCTCGACGAACGGCGTCAACCGCGCCAGCACGCGCAGCGCGCCCGCCACGGCGGCACCCCGCACCTCGGTCAGGTTCTCGATCACCCCACCACAGTAGGGAATCAGTGCCGAGGCGCGACCCCGTTCGGCCGGGATGCCCCGTTGACGTGCCCCTGGACGTGCCCCTGGACGTGCCCTTGGACGTGCTCCTTGGCGTGTTCCGGGACGTGCTCTTCGGCGGGCGGCAACTGGCGCGCCAACCCCACCTGCTCGGCGAACTCCGCCGCCACCCCCGACCCGCCGTAGATCCCCAGCGCCTGCGCCAAGTGCTGGCGCAGATCCGTGCGGTGCCCGTCGGACAACCGGGGCAGCGCGCTCTCGAAGCTGGTCACCAGCGTGTCGGCCCAGTGCCTGCCCTCCCGCTGGGAAGCGATCCGGACCAGCTCGGCCAGCTGCTGCGACAGCGCGACCGCCTGCTCGACCTGGTACCCGTTGCGGTGCAGCCACCAGATCGTCGCCGTGGACAGGTCGGTCAGCACCTCGTCGCGCAAGTACCGGATCTCGGCCCGCTCCGCCTCCCGCTCGGCCTGCCGCACCGTCGTGGCCCGCAGCAGCTCGATGTGCTTGCGCGCCATCTCCATGTCCGCGTCCAGCACGTGCAGGTCCACCCCCTCGGCGCGGGCGAACACGTGCGTCCCCTCCACCTGCCGCTCCGTCGCCAGCTCATCCGCGAGCTGGTGCCGCAACGGCGCGCAGTGCACCAGCATCGCGCGCTCCGTGATCGCCTTCGCGCGCTGCACCACGTCGTTGACCGCCGCGCTGCGCGGGGCGTTGTGCCGGGCCCCGGTGGTCAGATCCACCCGCCAGTGCACGGTGAACTTCGCCTGGAAGTCCAGCCCGTAGACCGCGCTCGGCAGCGGCGTCTCGAACGGGTGCTCGTGCGAGGTCGGCGGCGGCACGAACGTGAACTGCTCGGCGTTGCGCGCCTGCCTGCGCCGCCACCAGGCGCCGAACGCCCCGAGTGGTCCGGGCCGGAAGTCGGGCCAGGGTCTGCCGCTCATGAGGTGCCGCTCCCGCTAGAGGTGGTTGCCTTCTCCCTACCTCACCCGGTCGCCGGGGAGAAGATGGCGTGGACCACTTCCCCCCAACAGCGGAGAGCGCTCCCAGCCCATCCTCACGCGCGGTGCACGGATGCCGTGGGGAGGGGGTCGCGGATGAGGGCCGGTCGGGTGAGGCCCCACCGACGAGGAGGGCGCGGGCACCCGGTACGCTGTTGCCCGCGCCCTCGTAGCTCAGGGGATAGAGCATCGGTTTCCTAAACCGTGTGTCGCAGGTTCGAATCCTGCCGGGGGCACTCACCTTTCGCCGGGTGAATCAGGCCCTGAGCTGCGTCTACGCGCTCGGGGCTTGATCTTTTAGGTCAGTCACTCTCGGCTGGAATCTGCCCCTGTTTGCCGCCGTCCACGGGACAGCCACGGGACAGACGAAGGCCCCCGGAGGAGCGCTCCGAGGGCCGTTCACGCCGGGGGATCACCCGAGAACGCCGTCAATCCGGCTGTTGAGGCTGTCGCGCTGGCCGTCCACGCACTTGGCGTAGACCTTGAGCAGCACGTCCACCGAGTGACCAGCCCGCGCCGCCACCTCCGTGGCCGGGACACCCGCGTTCAGCCACAGCGAGACCGCAGCATGACGCAGGTCGTACGGCCGACCCGCCAGCGGCGAGGCGACCCGATCCGGCGGAAGGGCGTACGTCCGCGCCTCGGCCCACACCCGCGAGTAGGTCGAGGAGGACACCATGCCACCCCCAGGAGCCCGGAACAGCCGCCCGTCCGCCGCCGTGCCGTACCGGTCCAGGTGCGCCCGCAGGAGAGCCACCAGGACAGGTGGAATGGGCACATAGCGCAGGTCGTTCGTCGCCCGGTGCTTCAGGCCCCGCCGGTCGTGCACCTCCCCCGAGTCGGTCCACCGCTTGCCCGCCGCCGGACGCGACTCGCCGAGCGCCAGCTCCCCCCAGCCGGACTCCGGGAGCTTGCAGTCCCCCTCCCGGAGCGCCAGCGCCTCAGCCGGTCGAGCGGCCGAGTAGTACAGCGTGGCGAAGAACGCCTCCAGATGCGCCCCTCGCTCCCTGTTTCGACGCCCGACGTAGGTCACCCCGGTCAGCAGCTCCCGCACCTGCCGAGGGTTGGCCACTACCCGAGGGTCCACCTGCTCGACCAGCTTCGGAGCCGCCCGCTTGACCTTGTCCAAGGGGTTGTCGGGCAGCAGCTCCCGCTCCACCGCGTAGGAGAGCAGGTTGAACAGCACGGCCCGCTTGCGCCGGTAGGTCGAGGCCGCCACCTGCCCGCCGTCGATCTTCGTGCTGATCACGTCCAACAGCTCCCGTGCGGTGCCCAGGTCAGCCAGGTCGATCAACGATCGGGACCGCCGAGCCAGCCACTCCGCCACGTCCCGATCCGCCCCCGGTAGCTCCTGCGCCCGCGCGGGAGGAGGCAGCAGGTGCGTCCGCAGCACCCGCCGAAGATCGGCGTACGCGGGACGACCCACGCCGTCCAGGACGAACGCCGCCCCGGCGGTGGCCAAGCCGTCAACCGTGCTCTCCCGCGTCTTGGCAGCAGCGCTGGGCCACTTCACCTCCATGTAGAACTGCGCGAACTCCAGGAAGGACAAGGAGTTGCGGCGCTTCAGCTCCGAGACCGGCAGCCCGGTCTCAACGTCGAACCCCTCCCCTCTGCGAGCCGCCTGCATCAACTCCGAACGCCGACTGCTGGCCTGCGCCTTGATCTCGAACCACGCCGAGTGCTCCCGGTCATCCGTGATCCACCGGACGCCGTACTTGCGACGGCGGTTCTTCTTGAGCTGGATCTCCCAGAACCGGACGTTGAACGTGGTCCTCATGCCGCCGCCCGGTAGAGGTCATCCAGCCAGGCGAGGAAGTCCACCCGCTTGCAGCGCAACTCACCGTTGGGCAGCGCGAAGCACCGAGGCCCCTTCCCCGTCTGCCGCCACTTGTAGAACGTGTCCCGCGAGACCTCCCCGCCCAGGGCCTCCAGCATCTCCGGAACGGACATCAACTCCGCCAGCTCACGCACCTTGCCGTTCATCTTTCCCCCTGTTTACGCAGCTAGAGCAGTTGCCGAACGCTCTGACGGACTCGCCGAGGCCAGGAGCGCGGCGGTGTACTCGGCCTTCCACCTGCGCCGTTCGGCGACGGCCCGCAGCAGCAGGTGCGGCCGTGGAGGCACGTTCGGGTCACCGGGCTGGACGTTGTTCCACACGACCCGTGCGGGTTGGTCCTCCTGCTTGATCCCGACGTCGGCCAGCAGTTGCCGAACGAAGGTCACCCGGTCGTGCTTGTGGTCGGCGAGCGACTTGCCGGACCACTTCCGCGACACCAGCACCCGCCGACCGGCCACGCCCAGCGTCGAGCGCTTGTGGGCCTTGCCCTTGCACTTGCCCGGCTCCATCGACAGCCGAGCCCCACGCGGTTGGACGCCGTAGAGCAGCCACACCGGGCACTGCGGCGAGCACGGGGTGACCGCCAACTCCGCGCACAGCCGTTCCGCGTGCTCCTCCTGCCGCGTGGTCTGCGCCTGGTAGCACTCGCCGATGCTCTTGGTCAGGTACTTGGTCAGGTAGCCGATGTGGCGGCCGGCCTCTTCGGTGCCGCCGAGGATGCCCTTGGAGTGCACCTGGACCCCGAACCGCGCCACGTGCGCTGGACGCTCCACCTGGTCCAACGCCTCTTCCCAGGTAGGCAGAGCCGTGCGGGTCTGCCGGTCCACGAAGCCCTTGGCACGGGCGTCCCACACCGGCAGGTTGTCCCCGCTGTACTTGATCTCGTCATGGGCGGGCCACCACACCTGGTGGTAGGTGGCTTCAGCCACCGCGCGCAGCTCCGCCCGCGAGATGCTGCCCCGGATGGCCGCGTGCCAGTGCGGCGCCAGCCGCCGCTGAGGCTCGACGGTGGAGAAGTACTGCACATCCCAGCCCACGCAGCGCCGCAGGTTCTGCACGAACCGGTCCAGCAGGGCCGCGAAGTGCACCGCGTCCCGAGCCGCCCGCCGGTAATCATAGGTGCGCGGATCGACCGGGGTGCCGTCCGGGCGGACCTTGCCGTAGCTGTCCAGGGTCAGCGTCAGGAACGTCGAGGGCCGGTACTTGCCCCCGAACACCCGCCCCACCGTGCGCTTGGCCACCGGCCGCCGGGGCAGGTTGGGCGCGTCCTGCCGCCGCCTGGTCGAGCGCTTGCGGACAGCCCGAGGCCGAGCCTGCAAGGGCGGGAGTGAACCGCGGACTCCCATCTGCCGAAGCTCCGCGTCGATCTCGGCGACCTCTTCGCGCACCTCCTCCGCGCCGACCTCATCGCCCTCTTCCACGGCCTGGCGGTAGGCCGCGACCAGATCGGCCCGGAACGTCGTCAGCGCCCGCTGATCCTCGCTGGGCTGGTTGGGGGTGAAGTCGGGTTCCTCGGTCAGGTGCCACCCCTCCCGGCACTGGGCCATGCGCAACCGGCGGTTCTTCTCCGCGCAGGTCGGGCACACGCTGGCCACCGTCGAGCCGCAGGGCACGGGCACGATGTCCACGCGCCCGGTGTCCAGATCGATCCGCTCCTTGGCCAGGGGCCGGACGCACACGCCGTGTTCCTCGGCGACGGCCCGAGCCACGTCCAGCGCGGCGGGCTGCTTCATGCGGTCGGCGCGGGTCAGGTACTCGCTCACGCCGCCACCTCCCCCGAGCCGTCCGGGCGGGTGGGAAAGTCGTGCACGGTGCCCTTGGCCAGGTAGGAGCCCAGCTCGATCAAGTCGGCGTCGGTGACGTGGAAGGCCCGAGCCCGCTCCGGCTCCCGCTGCCCGTCCTCCTTCAGCCACGCCACACCGGGGGTGTTTTCGCTGATCTCGTGCGCCGCCGCGCCCCGCTGCCGCACCCCGTCCCCAAGCACCATGTCCACCTGTTGCGGCTCATCCAGCCGCAGGGCCACGCGGGTGGTGAACAGGTGCCGGAAGCCCACGACCTCCTTGCGCGGGTCCTGCACCAGGCCCACGACCGCGTAGCCGGGTGCCCGTCCCTGGGAGGTGATGGTCTGGATAGCTCGCGCCGCCCGCTCGCGCAGGTTCTTGTCCGGTTGGTAGGCGATCAGATCGGCCAGCTCGTCGACGACCAGGACCGTGAACGGCTCCCCCGACGAGCGCGCCCACAACCGCCGGATGCCCCGGTAACGAGACGCCCGCTCCTTGACTTCCGAGGCCAGTTCTTCAAGCAGGGCAACGGCTTCCGGCCCGTTGTCGTAGATTACGCGGTCGAAGGCGTCCGGGCACTGACCCAGCTCCATACCGCCCTTGGGGTCGATGCCGACCAGGCGCACCAGGCCCGCGCGGATGGCCGGGGCGAGCTGCCACACGATCGACCACAGCACCGAGCCCTTGCCCGCACCGGGCACGCCGACCACGAGCACCTGAGAGCCCAGCAGCCGCAGCCGCCACGGCTTGCCCGTCTCGGTCCGGCCCACCACCACCCGCTTGAGGTCCACCTCCGCCGAGTCGCCGAGGACAGGCACCGGCACCGGCCGGGCCAGCGGATCGCGGTGCACGAAGTCCAGCTCCAGCAGCCGGGGCCGCAGCACCCGCACCCGGCACGAACGGGCGTGGAAGGAGTGCGCCAGGTTCTCCCGCCGCAGCTCCCACGCTTCCGGCGACTGGGCCGGGGTCATCCGCACCCGAACCCGGTCCCGCCAGCCCTCCGACCGCACCCGCCGCAGCTTGGGCCGGTACTCCCGCCCCCGGTTCTGCTTGGCCAGCTCCGCCAGGCGCATCACCGACCGCCACCGGGGCACGTAGACCGTGGCTCGCCGCCACTCGGTGACCAGCCGGTACCAGCAGTGCCGCAGGAACGAACCGCGATCCAGCCCGAACCACACCAGTAGCGCCGCGACCAGCGACAACAGCGCCAGCACCAGCGGCGAGAGCCCGAACCGCCACCAGCACCAGGCCGCCGAGGCCGGAACCAGCGTCACCACCGGATAGCGGACCACGACGAGCACCAGGCGCACGACGGCCACTAGGGCCAGCCACACCAACGCCACCAGCGCCGCGATCCACTTGGCCTTGCCGGGCACCAGCACCCACCACGGCACCCGAGGCCGCACGCCCTCGAACGGAGCCGGATCGACCCACCTGCCGCCGTTCATCGGGCACCGCCCGACCGGGAGCCGAAGTCCAGCTCCAGCGCCCCCGCACAGGTGTTGCACTCCCTCTGGCCACTCAGCAGCCGCGCGAACCTCTTGCACGTCGCGCAGCGCGTTCGAGTGACCCTCTCTGGCGCACGCTCGCGCCCAAGCCCTACGCTCATCGTTGTTCACTCCGAGTCGGTGTGGACAACGCAGGAGCGGCGAGGTTGGTAGCCGGATTCCGCTCCTGCGTCTTACGTCTCCGTTGTGCCGCAACAAGGTGTGCGGCATCGCCACATGACCCCGCAGGATCATGCGTTCTGTCCAATCAGGACTTTCTAGGGTTCGTCGGGGCTGATCGCCTCCCCCTTCTCGCGCTCGCGCGTGGCCCAGTACAGGGCCTCGTGGTGGTGCCCGCGATCGATCTCGGCGACCTGCCGGTACACCTCCGCGCTACGCAGGTAGAAGACCCGCCACAGCGACCGCGGAGCAGTCGGCGCGGGCATCAACTTCCCCAGCACCTCGTGCGCGTCCTTGAGCGTGGTCACCTCACACGCCGCCGCCCACGGATCGACCTTCCCGGTCTTGGCCGTCATCAACGACTACCCCCGACCGGACCAGGCGAGGCGTCCAACGCCTCCTGCCCGTTGACCAGGGCTTTGATCAGCTGAGGCAGCGCGTCCCTGTCCACGATGAGCACCGCCGGGAAAGCCTGGCCGAAGCGCAGCTCCACCCGGTTGGCGAAGGCCAGCGGCTCCACCCGGATGGGCAGGTTGGCGGTCACGTGCAACCGCACCATGTCCTGCGCCACCGGGTCACGCGGCCTTGGACGCGGGCTTGGCGACCACCGGCTTCATACCGGAGGCCCGCAGGCTGTACCCGAGCTTGGCACGGCAGCGGTGCCGCTCACCGACATGACTGCCCCGGCACGCCTTGTCATCGATCCACGGCGTGACCGTCAGCCCCTCGAACACCACCGGCCGCACGTCGGTGCCGGGGATGGCCTCCGGCGGCACCGGCTGTTGAGCAGCCGCGATCTTCACCGTGACCGCCGCGTCGGTCTTGCGCTCCGCCGCCTGGTCGATCACCAGGACCGACCAGACCAGCAGGCCGGTCTCCTTGTCCTTCTCCTGCTCCACCGGCAAGCCCCGCTGCCGATCCTCGGCGGACTGGAACTTCAGCACCGGCTCGACGCTCATCACCAGCGCACCACGCGGAAAGACGAAGTCGTGCGACGTGGGGAGCCTGCTCCCACCTGTGATCGCCACGGCCGTTCTCCTGTCGTCGATGTCGGCCGGACCCGCTGTCCAGCATCTCGACACCTACGACTTTCGGCGAAAACGTAGGACGTCAGCACCACATGACAGGACATCTAGAGACGTCTATCTTGATCAGAGACGTCCCTGACGCGTCCTAGAGGAGGATCATGTCCAACGAACGGCTACGAGACGCGTTGCTGCGCAACGGTCTCAATTACGAGCACGTCTCCAAGGCCACCGGTGTGGACCAGAAGACCGTGGAGCGATGGGTCACCAAGGGCCGCACGCCCTACCCCCGCCACCGCCACACCATCGCCGCCTTGGTCCGCGAGACCGAAGGCTACCTGTGGCCCGACGCCGTAGCGCCCCAGCGCAAGGCCGAGATCACCGAATCCGAGCTGGTCAAGCTCTACCCCCACCGCAACTCGATCCCGCCGGACCTGTGGGACCACCTCATCACCAACGCCACCCAGCATGTGGAGGTCCTGGTCCACGCCGGGATCTTCCTGATCGAACGGCCCACGTTCGTCCGCGACTTGGCCCGCAAAGCCGAGGCCGGAGCCCGCATCCGACTGAACTTCGGCGACCCCGCCAGTCGCGAAGTCGCCCGCCGCAGCGACGAGGAGCAGCTAGGCAAGGGCACGCTCGGCTCCCGCATCCGCAACGCCCTGGCCTTCTACAGGCCGCTCCAGGACGTCGAGGGCGTAGAGATGCGCTTCCACAGGACCACCCTCTACAACTCCATCTTCCGGTTCGACGACGAGATGATCATCAACACCCACGTGTATGGCTTCCAGGGCGCACACGCCCCCGCCCTGCACCTGCGCCGCCTCTCGGCAGGCGATCTCTTCGAGACCTACTCTGAGAGCTTCGAGCACGTCTGGAACCTGTCCAAGCCAGCGACGTTCTAGGGAGCCACCACATGGGCCGCGTGGACTACTTCCACGACCCGAACGCCCCCAAGGCCAACAGCCTCCGCCCCGCCGTCAGCGCCTTCGTCCAGGACGACCAAGGCCGCATCCTCATGATCCGCCGCACCGACAACGACAAGTACGCCATCCCCGGCGGACAGCAGGAGGTTGGAGAAACCCTATCCGAGGCCGCAATCCGGGAAACTAAAGAAGAAACCGGAGTCGAAATCGAAGTCAAGGGATTGATCGGCCTTTACTCGAACCCTCGCCACATCATCGCTTATGACGACGGAGAGATCCGACAGGAGTTTTCCATATGCTTCCGCGGCAGTCCGATTGGCGGAACTCTAACCAGTAGCAGCGAATCAAAGGAAGTGCACTGGGTCGACCCGAAAGAGATAAACAATCTCGACATCCACCCTTCCATCCTCTTGCGCATAAGCCACGGGCTAGCACGAACCGATAGACCTTTCTTCACATAGAAAACTCTCATTAGCGGGTCACCAGAGGCGTCCACGGCTCCCCGCAATGATAACTTTTTGCGCAAGGAAGCGAATCACCTCGATGTCATGAGCGAGACGCTCAGCCTCCTTTCCGAAAGGTAACAGAACCTCCGCCCGACCTCCTCCATTCTCTTTGCCGTGAACGATTCTACATCGAATGTCATAGACGCGGTCGGCCACCTGGTCGCCAATGCGCGCGGAGCCTCTCAGATTGAGCACCGCGACATCCTTGAGGTAGTCCTTCTTAGTAAGCTTCTCCAGCCGCTCGTCGTCCTCTTGCAGGAACTCGCGAAGCTGGTCGTCGCTCAAACACCTGTTTAGGGTTGTGCATAACTGATCACGCTCCGAGGGCGCACTCTTCCCCGCCTGCATGGCTAGCCCGATAAGCTTTGTAAGCTGCGCATCACTTTCCTTGTCAAACCTGGGGTCTCGCAATTCCTGGCGCACTCTTTCCATTACGTCTGCCTGCCAGAAGGAAGGGAAGAAAAACTCGATAGCCTGATAGTAAGCGAGATACTCCAACAGTGGCGTTTGCGTAGCCGCCCTAGCGTAGGTATATAGAGACACGGCAGGAGCAGCATAATTGTTGCGCGGAAGGGTTACCGGCTGTGAGTCCGCGTCTACAATTATCCGCGCCGGATCGTTCCTCGACCGTCTCCGCATGAACCCCAATGGCAATCCAAATCTAACATCAAGCTCAAAGAACAGGCCGGAGGCGTATGTTTCCATAATTTTAAGCGCCTCGTCATGGCGATCGGTGTCGACGTCATGAATCTTCAACGTCGGGGAACGGTCCCAAAGCGTACCGCCGAACAGACCACTAAGCGACCTCGACATTGGTGACAACTCTACAGTATACGGACACTCATCGTGCCTGAGTTCCAACTTCCAGTCACGATAATCAGCATAGTAGTCGTCTCCTTCCAAGCCATCTTCCTGAGCTCTAGATGACTCGCTACCGAAGCGCCGTTGACGATCAACCTCGGCAAACCTTACACCAGGAAGCTGCCGCACCCACTTATTTACCTGCACCTCGTTTCCGGCGAGTGAACGTGTTACGGCCTCGATAACTTTCTCTTGAGGACGGAACACGGCGGCATACGTATCCAAGAACTTCCATGTCTCGAACGAGCCCTCAATCAGGTACCGGCCGCCGATAGGTCGGATCGTGGTCGGACGCACGTCACGACCACTTGAAAAATGAACTACAAGCGAATAGCGGAACCTCTTTGGCGCATCAACGTCCTCGAACACCTCGTATTTCATCCCTTTTGCGCGAGCATGATCCAAGACATCATCTCGCTCGTCGCCGAAGGACACTCCATCCGGGTTCTCGACCAGCACACGAACCATGCCACCCGCCCACAATCCAATAGGTCTCAGTGCACCTCTATCGCATCGCAACCCCGCCGCGTTTCATCTGAGCAACTGCCGAATCCGGCTCTACGGGATCAAGGCGCGCCGCCTGCGGCAGCGCGCGGCTGGTCCGGTCGCACGTTGGCACCGACTCCCCGCATCACGGCACGCCAGGCTCCCGCTCCGCTCCGCCCAGCGGCCGTGCGCGGAGTCGGTGCACGCGGACCGGAGGCGGCGCGCAGCGCAGCACCGAGCTGGAGCCAGGGAGCCCGCGGCTTGCCGGTCGGGACGATCGCGCGGTCACGCGGCTAGCGTGGGCTGGGCACGGCGATCGACTGCCGCGACGGCTGCGCCGTCTTGCCACCGAGCCGTGAGGCCGACGAGGGCCAGGCCGCCGGAAGCGCTCACCACGGGACGCGGGACAGTCACGGGACAGCGCCCCACGCACCAACGGTAGGAAGGACCGTGTGCGCTGGTCAGCAGCAGTGAGCCAGCCCGGAGCCGACTCTCCTTCCTAAACCGTGTGTCGCAGGTTCGAATCCTGCCGGGGGCACTCACCTTTCGCCGGGTGAATCAGGCCCTGAGCTGCGGCAACGCGCTCGGGGCTTGATCTTTTCCACCGGCCGCCGCCTGCCCCCACCCCGGTCCCCTGCCGCTACTTCTTCTTCACGACACCCAGGTAGACGCCGTACAGCAGCTCCAGGCCGCCCATGAACATGAGCACGACCCCCACCTTGGTCAAGGTGATCACCGGGGTGTGGACATCACCTGTGAACAACCAGAGCAGCAAACCGACGGCGACCGTGACACTCCCACCCGCCAGCGCTTTCGTTGCCGGACTCATCCCACGCCTTCCGCTCTCGGCTCTCGTCCTCCTGAACACGCCGGGCACTCCCCCCGTCGCTCTGACGTGCCGTAACGTACTGGAATCGGCCTGCTGTCCGACGGTGTTCGAAAGATTCACCCCGGCGAAGACGCGGTCCGGAAGTCGAGTGACACCGGGAGACTGACTAGGGTTCATTGGGGCCGATCGCCTCTCCCTTCTCGCGCTCGCGCGTGGCCCAGTACAGGGCCTCGTGGTGGTGCCAGCGGTCGATCTCGGCGACCTGCCGGTACACCTCCGCGCTACGCAGGCAGAAGACCCGCCAGAGCGATCGCGGAGCAGCAGGCGCGGGCATCAACTTCCCCAGCACCTCGTGCGCGTCCCTGAGCGTGGTCACCTCACGCGCCGCCGCTCACGGGCCAGCTCCCGACAGAACTGCAGGCAAGGGGTTGCAACGGTGTAGTTGTAGATGCTCCAACAGCGCTTCGATTTTCTTGTTGATGACATTTCATCGCCCGTCGATGCACTTCGCGTACACCTTCAGCAGCACGTTCACCGAGTGCCCCGCCCGCTCCGCCACCTCGGCGGCCGGGGGGCACCGCCGTTGAACATGGGCCGTAGTAGCCGACCGCGAAAGACGCCGTCAGGTGCGCGCCCCTCTCGTTCCGCCGCCCGTCGTCATGCTGCCGTCCTCGCCGCCACGCTCGCCTGTCGTCACATACGGCTGTTCTGCTGGCCTGCGTGCGCGGCGAGGTCATCGGCCAGCTTCTGTACGAGGCGCTGCAGGAAGCGCTGCGTGAACCAGCGCGCCCACCACGGCGCGGTGTACTGGCCTCGCCAGTGGATGAGAGTCCCACCGTTGGTCGGCGTCAGCTCGACTCGCGCCCGGTAGTCACGGATGACCGGCAGGAACTCCGCTTCGTAGGCGAACAAGGCAGGCTCCCGCAGTTCCGTGATCTGCTCCCGGCTGACGTTCTTGCCCTTGCGGAACGCGCGAACCGCTCCGACCTGATCACGGCCGGCCGGGTCGAGGTTCGCCGAGCGCTCCCGGTCCAGCTCACCCAGGGACGACCACCGGGGCCACGACTCGGCATCGACCAGTAGCGCCCAGATCGCTTCCCGGGGCGCTGTGGAGAAGGCGGAAACGGCGTAGTGAAGCATGGTGTCCCCTTGTTCATCGCGTAGGTTGAAGTACCGCTGTGCACCGGCGCGGTGTCCCTCGCGCGGCTGTCGACGTCACCGGGTCGCGGGCAGGGGCAGGAAGCGCCGGAAGGTCGACAGGGCGAAGCCGAATCCGCGAGCGGTGGACTTGGTGATCATGGCGGTTCTTTCGGGTCAGCGGCAGAGTGCCGCAACGAGTGGCGTTCCGATGGGCGATCTCGCAGGGCCTGCCGACCAGCCACCGGCAAATCCGTGATCAGGCGGGCTGCGAGGTTCGGCGGTTTGCCTCCGACTCGGTGACCGCTCTTTCGCTTCGGCCACCACCACGCCCGGTGTCCGGCGGACGGCGGTTCACGACGCGCTCCGCGACTCGACTCCTGCGCCGGCTGCCGCCAGTGGCCGTGTCGTCGGAACGCCAGTGGGTGCGGTCAGCCGCAACAGCAGGGCCGCCAGTGCGACGAGTGCGCCCCGCTCGGCCAGCCCCAGCCAGTCGGGCAAGTCCGTGCCTGCCAGGATGTGCGGCACGTGGGGAAGCAGGAACGCGGCCGAACCGATGGCGGCGATGACCGTCGCGATGGTCAGGTCCCACCGCCGTGCGCCTGCCGAACGGGCGGCGAGTACGCCCGCGACCGGCAGCAGGATGAACACCAGCGCACCCGCGCAGCGATGTATCTGGCCCGAGAGGTGAACCGGCTCGTTCGGCAGGTTCGTGGGGAACGCAGCGAGCAGGGCCACGGCCGCGCACCACGCCAGGAGCACTCGACGGACCACCGCGGTCGCGGTCGACGTCGCGGCGAGCCCGGCTGTGACCAAGCCCGCGGCGGCGATCCCGATCAACAGGGCCCCCGCCGGAAGTGCGATGTAGTCGCTGACCGTCTGGGCGAAGAGATCCATCCTGCCCGCGCCGACCAGTTCGAGGACGACCAACGTCGCGGCGGCGAGCGCGATCCCGAGCATGGCCGTGGTGTGCGGCGACACCAGGCGTGCGCCGTTGGTGTCGGGCTGGTCGCCAGGTTCTGCGGCACGGGAACGCAAAGCGATCGACTGGGTGGTCACGTTGTCACCTCGTTGGTCTGTAGGCGGACGTATGCCGATTCGGGTGCGCGCGACGGCGAACAGGCGGCGCGCCTGCGCTGAGCAGGCAGTCAGTCGCGATGAGAGGCCCGAAGGTCGACCGCCGGGGCCGTGCTGGGTGGCGGCCTTCTACGGACAGCGGGGCGTTGCCGTGGAGCACGGACGGGTCTTTCCGCTCGGCGGATGTGTTGGTCGCACTTCCATCCCGCCGCCGAAAGACCCGTCCCCTCACCTCAGTCCTCGTCAGCGGGGTTTCCTCGCAGGCGGGGCATCGTCGACGCCCACGGCCGGAACCGGCCCGGCCACCACGCGGATGAACGCGACTACCGCGATCAAGCTGGGGTGTGGACGCGTCACCGAGCCGTGCCGGACAGGACCGGAGCCGGATGTTCGGACGTCCCGGCGGCGAGCTGGCGGTGAATGACCCTGCGGGCGACACCGAGGATGAGCCTGCGCAACGCCGCTGCCCGCCTGCTCGAAGGCACGAACCTCTGCTGCTTGATCTTCGCGGTGCGCTGTTGCTCGGTGATGAACGGGCGAAGCCCGGTCTCCCACGCGGTCAGGGCCTCGTCGAGGTCGTCGGGGTGCTCCCGCATGGCCTTGCCGAGAGCAGCGCCGCCGCACAGCGAGGCCGAGGCGCCCATGCCCGAGTAGGTGGTCAGGCACCACGCCGCGTCACCGAGCAGGACCACCCGGCCCGAGCTCCACCGCGGCATCTTCACCTGGTGGACCGAGTCGAACAGGACGTCGGGGGCGTCCTCCAGGGAGTCCAGGATGTGGCGCACCACCGGGTCGTCCATTCCCGCGTAGACCGACCGCAGCTGCTCGATCCGCGACCCGCTGAACTGCTTCTGGACGTCATCGGTCCGGTACGTCAGCAGCGTCGTGGGCGCGTGATCGGCGAACCCGAACACCCACGCCGCGCGCTTGGCGCGCGGGACGACGACGGTGTCGGTCGGAGCGAACGAGGGCACGTGCTCCTTCAGCTGGAAGGCGCAGACCATCGCGTTCCAATCCGTCATGTAATCCTCGTGCGGGCCGAACACCATCCGGCGCACGGTCGAGCGCAGCCCGTCCGCTCCGACCACGAGGTCGAACGTCTCGCGGTACTGCGTGCCGGAATCGGCGTTCTGGAGCAGGACCCGCGCTCCGTCGGCGTCCTGGGTGATCTCGACCGGGGTGGTGGCGAACCGCACCTCGACCGGGTCCTCGACGGGATCGTCGGTGATGCTGCGCCACAGCGCGGCCTCGATGTCGCCGCGCAACACCGCCGCCGGGCCAGGCTGGTCCAGGAACCCCAGTTCCGGTTTCGGCTCGTTGCGGCGGTTCAGCGCCCAGGTGTTCCCGCCCTCCTTCCACGCCGGGTTGCGGGTGTGCAGGTGATCGGCGATGCCCAGGTCGGCGGCGGCCTGCCTGCCCTCCGGGAACAGGAAGATGAAGTAGCCCCCGGTCCGGCGCTCGGCAGCCCGCTCGATGATCACGGGCGTCCATCCCGCTCGGCGCAGCCCGATCGCCGCGGACATGCCCGCGATCCCCAGACCGACGATCAGCGCACGCTTCTGCATGGTGTTTCCCCTCTTCTCGGATCAGGCGGTGAGAAAGACGTCTTCGTACTGAAGGCGAGGCAGACGCGGGTAGCCGGGCATGCCCTGGACCGGCACGCCCACGTTGACCACGGCCACCGCTCGGAGCTTGCCGTCGGGGAAGAAGTCCGCGTCCAGGGCTTGGTGGTCGAACCTGGTGATGGGCGCCGCGGCGAGTCCGGCCGCGCGGACGCCGATGATGAAGTAGGCGAGCTGGATGTGGGCGTTCATGAGCGCCGAAGCGATGCGGGCCTCCGGCTCGGCCTCGGCGTACAGCTGCTCGGCATCGGGCAGCACCGGGAACGTCTCCGCGAACCTGAGGTGGAAGTCCAGGTCGGCGGCCAGGACGACCGACAACGGCGCCGCCTGGGTCTCGGCCTTGTTGTTGTCCTCGAAGATGTGCGCGAGCAGACGCCCGCAGGCCGTTTCCGACCGGACCAGGACAGCGCGCAACGGCTGCTGGTTCATCGCGGTCGGGCCGTGTTTGACGAGGTCGTAGATGGCGCGCACCTGGGCGTCCGTTACCGGCACGTCCTGGAAATCCGTGACGGTGCGGGCATCGCGGAAGAGCATGTCCTGCGCGTCCTTGGCGAGCGCCAACTCCGCCGTGTCCGGATGTGTCACTTCTGACTCCTGAGGTAGGACCATGGTTTGAGGAGGACGGCGGACGGGGGCAGCACGTCCGCCGTCACCTTCGGCGGGCACTGAGCCGCAACGCTCGTCACCTCCGCGCCCCGGCCGGGTAGGTGGTGTGGGTGAAGCCGGGGAGCTCGACGAGTTCGGGCCGGTTCCCGTTGGCGCTGAGCTGGTCGAGCACGAACTGCACGCCCGCGGTCGCGATCTGCGCGCCGGGGTCCTCCATGACGTAGCGGAGCCTGGTCACGATGGCCCGCTTGTCGTGGACCGACCGGACGCGCGGCATGGCTTCGACCACCTCGGTGTCGGCATCGACCACGGGCGCCTGGTCGATCCGCTTCCGGAAAGCCGGGTAGTCCGGCCACATGAGACGGCTCATCTCCACCGACGACAGGCAGCCGTACCAGAACGTGCGGTACTGCGCCTCGGCCCGAGCGCAGACCTCGCGGTCGGCGAGCTGCTCGGGCCCGATGGCCGGGGCGGTCGGGGCGATGATCAGCCGGGCCGGGTCGAGCTGGTGGCCCGACGCCTCGTAGAGCAGCGGGCACAGGTTGTTGCTCTGCCAGGTCAGGCCCGCGCTCGGGCGTCCGGCGCCACCGGTGACGATCACCATCAGCCGGGCCCAGTCGATGGACTGCTCGTGGAGCCACTTCAGACTCCGGTGCACCGAGTCCAGCGCCGAGAGGGCGAAGGTGGCGGCCATCATGTCGTTGAACGGCACGGGCACCGCGTCCGGTCCGTCGCCTTCGAGCAGGTTCGCGCGCATGTGCTCGAAGTTCAGCAGCTTCGGGTTCTCGATCGCGCGTCCCAGGTAGTCCGCGGTGGTCGCGCAGGTGTAGTCGACCAGGTCGGTGATCTTCTCCTCGCGCCCCCGCCACGCGGTGACCGCGACCTCGTCACGCCAGTAGGAGACGCTGTTGAAGTCCTGCACGACGCGGCACTGCTCGATGAGCTCCCTGGCGGCGGTCTTGCAGCCGAAGTCGCCGAGCTCGCGCAGCCGGGCCAGGTAGGGGATCGCGAGGCCGAGGTGCGAGACCGCGGTGATCTCGAAGAACCCCTTGGTGCCCTTCCTGAAGTCGACCGACGTGGGCGGGCGTCCGCCGCCGGGGAACAGCACCAGGTCGGTGCCCGTCGCCAGCAGCAACGGGGCGTCCGCGTGGGCCTCGCCCAGTCGCCGCTGCAGGTTCTGGCCGATGCTGTCCGGGGCGGAGGTGAACATCTCGAACAGCCGCATGAAGTGCGGGTTGGGCTGGTATCGCATCGAATTCGTCCTTGTCGGCTCGGGTCGGGCGCTGTCGGTCCGGGTCAGGCGTTGTCGAGTGCGAGCTCGTAGACGACGCTGTCCTGGCGGAACCGCACGTCCGGGGTGAGGCTGTTGGCGACGACCAGGAAGGTTCTGCCGTCGGCCTCGAAGAAGCTCGCGTCGGTGCCGCCGAAGGTGGGGAACTCCTCGATCACCTCGAACTTCCCGTCGACCCACCGGTACAGCTGCGACATCAGGTCGGTCTTGGCCACGGGGGGCCTTCCCTGGATGAAGCAGACGCGGACGAGGAACAGCTCGTCGCCGTGCCGGTGGAGGGCGAACTCGCGGCCGCCGAGGCCACCGAGGGACTGGTGCGGCTCGAACAGCTCGCCGTTCCAGCGGTAGAGCGTCGAGTCGCCGTTGATGCACGCGAAGGCCAGCCACTCCTGGCCGTCCTGGGAGAAGTGCCGGAAGCTCCGGCCGAACTTCTCCGCGAAGGTCTGGTAGGGGATGAAGGAATCGCCGTCCCAGCGGTAGACGACGCTGGGGGTGACCTGGTCGGCGTAGGCCAGGAAGTGGTGGCCGCCGACGCGGAAGTGGTCCCAGTTGTAACCCCAGCGCCCGCCCAGGACCTGGAACTCCCGCCACCGCCCGTGGACGCGCTCGAAGATGACCGAACGTCCGTGCCCCTTGGGCGACAGGCCCGGCATGGTCAGCCCCTGGGCCAGCGCCAGGAACTCGCGGTCGTCGATCGAGAAGTGGTGCCACTGCTTGGCCCCGAAGGTGGGCAGCGTTTCGTCGATGACCCACTCGCCGTTCTCGTCCTCGCGGTAGATGAGCGAGTCGACGTCCGTCTCGTACGGCCCCTTCCCGGTGCGGAGGTTGGCGAACGCCAGGTAGTTCCTCCCGCCGCTGGTGAAGCTCAGCGCGTCCTCGCCGCTCGGACAGGGCAGGCGGTTCACCTGGACGAACCGCTCCCCCTCCCAGCGGTAGAGCAGGGCGTCGACGTCGGCGTTCCCGCCGTTCATGTCCGGGGCCCGGTCCGGCAGGTCCTCGGCCAGCTGGGGAACCACGAGGTGCAGCCCGCGGTCGGTCCGGAAAACGTGTGCGCTGCGCGCGCCGGACGTGGCGAGGCGTTGGTGGACCGACAGGATCTTCGCATTCGGGTGAGTTAGGTCGGCGTTCGACACGGAAACTCCTTAACTTAATTAAGGGATAGTGATCAGCATGGCTGGATGGTGCTGAGTTGTCAATCGGATCGGGGCGTCGTAGATAATTCGACCAGCGGTCGCGCAAATGTGTTCGCGCGCATCGGGATAGCCCACTCCAGAATTCACCGAGTGAGCGTCGGCAATTGTTTCGGAAATAGTTCGCGAGTTCAGGCCGCCAGCGCGATGACCGGTGCCGTGCGGCCCATCGCCCGCGCGTACAGGGCTTCGAAGCGCTCCAGCGTGGCCGCCAGGGCGTGGTGCGAGATGATCTCGCCGCTGGCGGCGCCCATCCGGGCCCGCATCGCGGCGTCGTGCACGAGCGTGTGCAGGCGCTGGGTGAGCTGGTCGACGTCGCCGGGTTCGAACAGCCAGCCGTTGCGGCCGGGGTGCACGAGGTGCGGCAGCGCCATGGCGTTGGCGGCGATCACCGGCTTGCCCGCCGCCATCGCCTCCATCGTCGCCAGGCTCTGCAACTCCGCAACACCGGGCATGACGAACAGGTCGGCGCGGGCGTAGGCGTCGAGCAGTTCGTCCTCGGAGACGAAGCCGCGGAAGCGGACGCGGTCGGTGATGCCGAGGTCGCGGGCCAGCAGCTCCCACGCCGTGCGGCAGGTGCCGTCGCCGACGATCTCGCCGGACGCGGCGGGCACGCGGGCCAGAGCGCGCAGGAACTCGTCCACCCGCTTCTCCTCGTCCAAGCGGCCGACGAACAGCGCGGTCGGGCGTTCGCCGCGGGTCACCGAACGCTGGTAGCGGGAGATGTCGATACCGCACGACACCGGCACCGCCCGCTCCGGGAAACCGCTGTCGTGCAGCAGTCGCACGGCGCGCGGTGTCGGGGCGGTGACGATGTCGGCGCGGTCGAAGACGCGGGTCAGGTCGCGGTAGGCCCACTTGCGCGCCAGGCCCCGCAGGAACGCGGGCACGTGCGCGTGGCTGAACAGGTTCTCCGGCATGAAGTGGTTCGTGGCCAGCGTCGGGATGCCCTGCGCGGCGGCGGAGTTCAGGACGTACCGGCCGACCACGAAGTGCGCCTGCACGTGCACGACGTCGGGCTTGAGGGACTTGACGAGCTCGTCGGCCTCGCGGGAGGCCTGCCACGGCAGGCAGAAGCGGAAGTCGGGGTAGAACGGCAGCCGGTGCGACCGCAGCCGGTGCACGGTCACGCCTTCGATCGGCGTGGCGCGCGGCGAGTCCGGGGCGATGACGTGCACGTCGTGGCCATTGCCCGCCAGACCGACGGCGAGCCGTTGCGCGAAGCGCGCCGCACCGTTGACGTCCGGTGGGAACGTGTCGGCGGCGATGACGATCCGCAGCGCGCTGGAGGTGTTCACGGGAAGCTCCGTTCGAAGAGTGGCACGGGGGTGACAGGCGAGTGCGAGCACACCGCCCGTGGCGGCGAGCGCGCAGGTGATCAGCGCTGCGCCGGTCCACGGGGACAGGTGTGCGGCCTCGCCGAGCAGGAAGGCGCCGAGGCCGACCGCGACCAGCGGGTCCGCCACGGTCAGGCAGGCGACGGCGAGATGAGGGGGTCCGTCCGCGTAGGCGTGCTGGACCAGCCAGCCGCCGACCGCGAGCGAGAGCGCGATGCCGAGCGCGGACGCGATGTGCGAGAGCCCGAAACCGCCTTGCTGCACCGACTGCGAGACAGCGCGCATGAGCACGGACACGTACCCGTACGCCACACCACCGGCCGACGCGAACGCCACGGCACGGATGCGCGCGTTGGTGGTGAGCGCGGCGACGACTCCGGGAACGGCGATCCCGCCGAGGGCCACGAGCCCGGCCGTGAGCTCGGCGTCCGGCGCGACCGGGGTCGCGGTCGCGCTGCCGGAGGCGAGGAACACGAACGCGCCCACGCCCACGGTGGTCAGCAGGATCGCCGGGATCTCGCGGAACCGGCGGTCCAGCAACGCGGTCATCCCGATCGCGAGCACCCCGATGGGCTGCACGACCGTCAACGGCGCCATGCCCAGCGCGGCCGCGTGCACCCCTGCGCCGACGGCCAGCAACGCCAGCCCACCCAGCCAGCGAGGATCTCGGACCATGCCGAGCTTCGCCCCGGACACGGTGACCGCGTCGTGCTGCGAACGAGTCGCCAGCGCCAGACACGCGGCACTGAGCACGGCGAGCGTGATGGCCAGCGGTGTCATGCCATCCGCCTGTGCGGACCGGCGGCAGGTAGGGACACGGACATCGCCGCGCGCACGTGGCCGGAGAGAGTCCTCGGTTCACCGGTCGGATTGGTTGGGGCGACCGTCGCGACGGTCGGTTCCTCGGCTCGCACGGCGATCAGCCCCCACCCGTCCGACACCACCTCCAGCACGTCAGACAGTCCTTTGTGGCCGGTTGGCGCGGCGCTGGGCCAGTAGCAGGAAGGCGAGCACAGCGGCGGTCACGAACAACCCGGCCGAGGTCGCGATGTAGCTGTACACGCCCGTGGCGGAGTTGACCGTGGCCCCGTCGACCTCGATCCTCGTGCCGGAGAGGATGGCCGCGCCGGTGAAGCTCACCCCCACCGAGCCGATCGCGCTGGTGACCGAGACCATGCTCGCGGTCACGCCCTGGCGGTCCGGCGCGGTGAGGGCGGCCGCCATGTTGAACCCGGAGGCCAGCAGCGATCCCATGCCCAGGTTCAGGCAGAAGGCGAAGAAGACGGCGAAGGGGAACGAGGACGCGCCGAGGAACATGCCGAACGCTGCCACGGTGCCCACCAGCACGCCCGCGGCCAGTGCCACCGCCGGGTCGGTGCGGGCCGCGACCCAGCCCGACAGCAACCCTCCCGCCATGATCGCGATGGCGGGCAGGCCGAACAGCAGCGCGAGCGAGCCCTGGGCGTCGAGCCCGTAGCCGAGCCCCTGGTCCGACGAGACCTGGGCGATGAGGCTGAGCAGCTGGTCCATGCTCTGCCCGGCACCGGTGGCGAGCACGACCACGAGCAGGGTGAGCACCATCGGCCTGCCGAGGTTCCTGATGTCGATCACCGGCTCGGGAATCCGGCTGGAGACGAGGTACCACCGGGTCAGCGCCACGACGCCCGCGGCGAGCAGCGCGAGCGCGCCCGCGCTGAGCCAGCCGAGGTCCGGTCCGAGGCTGATGTAGCCGAGCACCGCGACGACGCCTCCCCCGAGCAGGAGCGTTCCCGCGACGTCGACCCGCCCCGGAGTCCTCACCTCCGATTCCGGGACGAAGGCGCGGATGCAGGTCACCGCGGCGGCCGCGAACAGCGCCGAGGCCACGAACACGACCCGGAACCCGAACTGCGCCACGAGCGATTCGACGCTGGAGGTCGAGGCGATCCCCACCACTCCCGCGCAGGTGGTCACCGCACCCACGGCGGGCATCGCGATCCGTGGCGCGCACATGTCGCGGACCAGCGAGGCGGTCAGGAACACCGCCGCCACGGCGGCGCCCTGCAACATGCGGCCGAGCACGAAGACCCACAGGCTGGGCGCGATGAGGCAGACCACGCCACCGCCGCAGGCGATGAGCAGCGCGACTGTCAGCATCCGGCGCTTGCCGTGGATGTCGGCGCTCTTGCCGAACAGCGGCGCCCACATCGCCCCCGCGAGCATCGCGGTGGAACCGACCCACGCCGCCTGGGTGGTGTCGAAGTGGTCGAGCATCTGCGGCAGGACGAACAGGGGCATGACGATCACCGAGTCCGCCGTGACGTTCGCCAGGAGCAACGCGGCGATCTGCCCGATGAGCCGCGGGTTCCACCGCGTGTGCGGTGGCCTGCCCGGCGGGGCGTGAGTGCTCATGGTGGTATCCACGAAGCTCCTTCGGTGAGGGGGTGCGGCACGTGTGGACAGCGGGAGAAGTGCTCGCTCGTGACCGAATTTAGGAATCGCCCTCACTCGACGGCAATGGCGAAAGCGCCTCAACGGGGGATTCTCACCAGGTTCCTACCTTCCTCAAGGGGAACTTTTGCGCGGCGCGGTGTGTCGCTCGGCGGAAGTCATCCGCAGTGGCCGAGCCGGGGGGAGCAACCGGATGAAATGCACCGTGTTGGTCGGTGATTCGGCGTCGTCCAGCCGACCCCGCGCAGCGGCAGAACAAGCTGATTGGGCGAAAGAGCGCACAGCGCAAGTCGTTCGCCGCCCGGTGCTTCGAGCCCGCCGGTCGTGCACCACGACCGACGGTGTCCAGCCGGTCCTGGAGGCGCTCGCGCGGACGCCCGCCGGGAGTCACACCGTTGACGTACTACACGGCATCGAGGCGGCCCGGTGCACCGTCGAGCGGCTGATGCGCGAGAGCAGGCCGCGTGGCCTGCCGCGTGACAGGTCGTCGCCCACGACACGACCGGCAGCGGACACCGGCATGCTGGCCGACCTGGTGGAACGTGGCTCCACGACCACGCGTGTCAGCGAACTGCGGGTCGCGGGCATCACCTACGTGCGCACCGCCGCCTGCTGGGTCCACGCGGCGTTCGTGCTCGATGTGGCCATTCGGCCAGCAGCCAGCACCCGGGCAGGCTGCCATCGGCGGTGACCTCGTCGAGCATGTCCAGCGCCGGCCGCCACTTCTCCTTGTGCCGCAACTCGTCCGGGTCAGCCCGACGCAACCGGCGGAGCTCCGCCCATAGTTTTCACGAAGTGTCGACAGCGATGGCCGGCCGTCCGATGGCGGCAACGCGACCGGCGCACTTCGGAGTTCCTCACCCAACTCGACCGCGTTCGTGCCTTGTTCGCGTGACTCGAGCTCTGACTCAGCTTGCAAGTGTCTCGAACGCCTCACACGGCATTTCCTGAAGCTCCGATGGCAAAGGCGCCAGCCGGATCGAGCACGGAGCGAACAGCTGCGCCGTGGGGGCATCCTGTTGTTCTCGGGGACGGTGGGCCTTCGCGTTGGCCGGGTAGCGCAAGTGTTCCCTGCCTGCGAGCCCGCCGGTTGTCGTACCCGCCGCGGCCGGCCCGCGCCTGCCACCGTCCCGCGAGGTAGTCGAAGGCGATGGAGGGGCGGTGGACGTCGGACGCGGCCGCGGCGGGAACTCCGCTGAGTTGTGCCACCGCGGCGGCTACGACCAGGAAGGTCACCTCATGACGGATTTCCGGGGGCGGACATGCGGGTGGCCGTGAACGGGACCGTCAGGAAGATCGCCTTCGCTTCGCCCCTCATCGCGTCTCCGTCCAGCGCGGCGGCACACTTGATCTTCGCTTTGAGGGGCGAGGTGATGGAAGCGGTGAAGGTGACCTCGGCACCCTGGAGCTCGCCCTCGCTGATGGGACGGCCGTCGAAGGTGCCGTTCAGGGTTTCGCCCGCCGATCGCAGGACCAGTTCGACGGTTTCCTCACCGCCCCCGGTGAGCATGGTGAGCTGCCACGTTCCGTCGACGTTCATCGGTTGATCTCCTCCTTGAGCTCTCGCATCCTGTCGCCGCCCTCGTGGCTGTCGTCCCGGTCGAACAGGAAACCGGCCGCACCGTCGAGGGCGGTGGACCATTCCGCGGAGCGCGGCAGCATCGTCCCCTCGTAAGCGCGCACGGCCTCGCCCACCGTGTCGGCGCGGGTCAGGGCCAGGGCGAGTTCGCACGCGTCGAGCATCGCCAGGTTGACGCCGACGCCCACCGGCGGCATGAGGTGGGCGGCGTCGCCGAGCAGGGTCGCGGTCGGCGAGTGTTCCCAGGTGTGCGGCGCGGGCAGCACGAACAGGGGGCGGTCGATGTACGGGCCGTCGTTGTCGGCGATCATGCTGAGCACCCCTGGCGACCAGCCGGCGAACTGTTCGAGCAGGTGAGCCCGCAGGCCGGCGGTGTCGTCGATGCTCAGCCCCGCCTCCGAGATCCAGTGCAGCGGGACGCGCTGGACGATGTAGACCCGGATGTGGTCGCCGCTGTTGCGCTGGGCGGCCAGGGCGCGTTCGCCGTCCGTACCGGTCGCGAGGCCGTGGCCGACCAGCTCGGCGATGCCGGGGTGACGCTCCTCGACGTCGTCGAAGCGGGCCTCCAGGAAGTTCACGCCGGTGTAGTGCGGTACCGCGGAGGAGATCGCCGGGCGTACGCGGGAGAACGCTCCGTCCGCGCCGATGACCAGGTCGGTCTCGACCGTGCCGCCGTCGGAGAAGTGCAGCCGCCGAGGTCCGCCGGTGGGGCCGTCGACCGATTCGAGGGCGCGGCCCCACTGCACGGTGCCCGGCGCGAGGGAGTCGAGCAGCAGGTCACGCAGCACGCCGCGATCGATCTCCGGCTTGTACCGGTCGTCGGGCTCCGGCAGCTGGCGGAACACCACGTTGCCGTCGGTGTCGAAGCGCCGCATCTCCTGGCCCTCCGGGCGGGCGAGGGCGAAGAACTGGTCGAGCAGCCCGGCCTCGCGCAGCGCCAGCTGACCGTCGTCGGCGTGCAGGTCGAGGCTGCCGCCCTGATTGCGGGCGTGCACGCAGGCGTCGCGCTCGTAGACCGTGACCGGGATGCCGTGCCGCTGCAGGATCCGGGCGCACGTCAGGCCGCCGGGGCCGGCCCCGATGATGCTGATCCTGGCCTCGGCCGGTCTGAGGTTCGTCATCGCGTCTTCCTCTCGTGGGTTCGTCGCCCCCGCTACGGTAAACAGAACGATCCCAAACATGCAACTGTTCCAAGTTTTGACCGAGGCCAAGTTTGGCGTAGAGTGAAGGCATGAGCGACTCGGGCCGGCGGCCTGCGGGTCTGCGGGAGCGCAAGAAGGCGGCCACCCGCAAGGCGATCGCCGAGACGGCACTGCGGCTGTTCCTGGCGCACGGCTACGAGCGAGTGGGCATCCGGCAGATCGCCGAGGCCGCCGACGTCTCCGTGTCGACGCTGTTCAACTACTTCCCCGGCGGCAAGGAAGCGCTGGTCTTCGACGACGAGACGGACAACGAGGCGGCGCTGATCGCCGCCGTGACCGACCGGCCGCCGGGCCGGACGATCACCGAGGCCCTGCGGATCCACCTGACCGGCTTCGCCACGAAGCCGTCCGGCCCCGGATCCCGGTTCGCCGAGTTCCAAGCGTTCGTGCAGCGGACGCCCGCCCTGCGGGAGTACGGCCGCACGATGTGGCTGCGCCACGAGGAGGCGCTGGCCCGCGCCATCGCCGCCGAGTCCGGCCTGCCCGCGGACGATCTGACGTGCGCGGCCCTCGCTCGCTTCGCCCTGGAGGCGGTGGCCCTCGCCCGCTCCCGCCCCGACCCGGCCATGGCCTTCACCAAGGCCTGGGAGCTGCTCGACCGCGGCTGGGCAGCGATCACCGCCTGAGCCGGGAGCGCGGCTCAGGCGGGAACCACCGGCGAGAAGGGCGCGCCGAGGTCGTCGAGGGCCTTGGCGGCGTTGGCCCTGGCCAGCTGCGGCTGCTTCTCGAACAGCGCCTTCAACGGCTTTCAGCGCCGCGAGCGGCGAAGGAGCGCACAGCGCGAGGCGTTCGCCGCCGGCGCTTCGCTGAGAAACCTCACCGTCCCATCAAGGGTTCTCGGTGAGCGGGCGGGCTCCTCGGAGGAACTGCTGGGCGGCGGTTTCCACGAGGCCGTCGAGGAGTTCCGGCTTGACGATGTTGCCGTTGACGATGGAGGCGATGCCCTGGAGGGTCGCGAACAGGACGATGCCGATCCGCTCCGGGGCGCCCGCTTCGAGGGCGCCCTGCTCCTGCCCCTGCACGATCAGGTCGTTCATCAGCCCGAACGGCGCTTCGGCCGCCTTGATGATCCGCGTCGCGCCCGGTCGGTGCTTGCTGGTGTACATCAGGTCGAGCAGTGCCGCGTTCTCGGTGGCGAAGCGCAGGTAGGCCGTCATGGCGGCGCGCACGCGGGCCGGGAAGTCCGCTCGCGCGGCGGCCAGCGCGTCGCGCAGGGCGGTGTCCAGCCGGGTGAACCCGGCTTCGGCGAGCGCGTCGAGCAGCGCTTGGCGGTCCGCGAAGTGCCTGCGCGGCGCGGCGTGGCTGACGCCGAGCTCTCGCGCCAGGTCGCGCAGTGACAGCTCGTCCGCGCCGCGTTCGCGCAGGTGGCGCTCGGCGGCTTCGAGCAGCGCGGGGCGGAGTTTCCCGTGGTGGTAGGGCCGCTCGTCGGTCGCAGGTGGCACGGCCTCACGGTAGCGGAAGGTGTTTCGTTGACAACATAGTTGCCAGTGCCTACTTTGTAGCTGGTGACAACATCCAGAACCGCGGCAGTCCCCTCGGGTCGCCGCTCGGTCGTGCTCGTCCCGCGCGAGGTCGCAACCGCGCTCCACCGAGAGGAACGATCGTGAAGCTCGTGCTCGCGACCGCGCTCGTGGCCGGGCTCCTGCCACCCGCTGCCGCGCCACCGTCCCACGTCGAGGGGGTGCTGCCCAGCGGCGCGGCCTACGTCATGGACGTGCCGAGGAACTGGAACCGGACCGCCCTGCTGTACAGCCACGGCTACACCGCCGACGGCGCGCCGAACCCCGCTCAGAACGCGCCGAGCGCGGCGGTCCGGACCGCCGCGCTCGACCGGGGTTACGCGCTGATCGGGTCGTCGTACGCCGAGACGGGTTGGGCGGTCGAGCACGCGCTACCCGACCAGTTGTCCACTGTGGACGAGTTCGCGAAGCGGTTCGGCAAGCCCCGCAGGACTATCGCGTGGGGCGCTTCGCTCGGCGGCATGATCACCACCGGCCTCGCCGAGCGGCACGGCCACCGGTTCGACGGCGCGCTCGCCATGTGCGGGGTGCAGGCGGGTGCGGTCGCCAGCTGGAACAGCACCCTCGACGCGGTCTTCGCCGTCCGGACCCTGCTGACGACCTCCACCGTGCCACTGGTCGACCTGCCCGACCAGGCCACCGCGCTCGCGTCGGCGGCCGAGCTGGTCCCGGCGCTCGACGCGGCGCAGGCCACGGCCCGTGGCCGGGCCCGCATCGCGCTGGCCTCGGCGCTGCACAACATCCCGGCGTGGACCACCGCCTCGTCGCCGGAGCCCGCTCCCGACGACTACGACACCGCGCAGCGCAACCAGTACGAGCAGCTGCACAACATCGTCCACACGGGACTGTCCGGTCGCCAGGAGGCGGAGACCAGGGCCGGCGGCAACATGTCGTGGAACACCGCGGTGGACTACTCGCGCCTGCTCGCCCGCTCCGCCATCCGCCCCGAAGTCGAGGCGCTCTACGCCCGCGCGGGACTGTCGCTCGCCGAGGACCTCGCGACGCTCGCCGGGGCGCCCCGGATTTCGGCCGACCAGGGCGCGGTGGCGTACATGACCCGGAACCTGACGTTCACCGGACGGCCGCGCACCCCGCTGCTCACGATCCACACCACCGGGGACGCGCCCGTGCCGGTGCAGGGCCAGCGCGCTTACGCCGACGCGGTGCGCGACGCGGGCCACGAGAAGTCGCTGCGCCAAGCGTTCGTGCATCGCGGCGGCCATTGCGCGTTCACCACCGGGGAGATGATGGCGGCGTTGGCCGCGCTGGAGGAGCGGGTGGACACCGGCCGGTGGCCCGACACGGGCCCGAACGCGCTGAACGCGGCGGCGGCACGGCTGGACCCCGGCGCGACGCACGCGTACCGGGTCTACCGGCCTGCGCCGTACCCGCGCCCCTTCGACCTGGCGCGGTGACGGTGGGCTGGCGAGGCGGGGGCGGCCGGCTCGGCCGCCGCACGGGTCACCACGGTCGCCCTCGGCTCCTCTCCCGCTCCGTCCGCGGCGAGCCCGGCAGCGAGGGCGCGCGGCGGCGTCGGGAATCCTCCTGGCTGTGCCCGGAGCCGGGGGCGGCCGATACCCTGGGACGACCGGACGTGGAGGCCCGCCGCCGGGCGGTGGCCCACCCGGAACCGCCCCGCCGACAACCGCCGTGCCACCGGCACGGTTCGAGGGAGAGCGCGTGAAGTCTGTCGTCCGTCACGTCACGCTGAACTGCGGCGCCCCGCACGAGCCCTACGACCTGGCCCTGTTCTGGAGCCAGGTGCTGGGCCACCCGGTGGACGAGGAGGACGTCCCCGGCGACGACGCGGTGGGCCTGGCCCCGCCCGAGGGCGAAGGTCCCACGCTGCTGTTCGTCCGGGTCCCTGACGGCAAGCCCGCCGTGCGCAACCGCGTGCACCTGGACCTGCAGCCGGAGCTGTCCCGCGACGCGGAGGTGGAGCGGCTGCTGGCGCTGGGGGCGAGCTTCGTCGACGACCAGCGCACCGAGGACGGCAAGGGCTGGGTGGTGCTGGCCGACCCGGCGGGCAACGAGTTCTGCGTGGAGCGCAGCGCGGCGGAGCGCGCGGCCACCAAGGACGACGACGAGGACGAGGGCTGACCGCCCGCTCGATGAGCGGAAGCCGCCAGGGGAGTTTTCCTGGCGGCTTCCGCGTGTTGTGGTCCCAAGGGCTTCTCGCCACCGCGCGTCTGGGCGGGGAGCGGGAAGCGCCGGCAGAGGGTGGTCGCGGGCTGGGTGCCCGATGCCGACCACCTGCTGCGGCAGGCGGTGCGGTTCGACCTGGTCCTGGCCGCCGCGAGCGGGTGTGAGCTGCTGGAGGTCAGCCCGGACGAGACGCTGGTCGGGCTGGGCGGGCGCGGTGCCACCAGCCGGCGCGCGGACGCCGATCCGGTCACCGCGCTGTGGCAGGCCCTCGGGTGGAAGCCGTCGCGGCGGACACGCCCTTCTTCGACCTGGGCGCGGACTCCCTGTCGCTGATGAGCCTGGCCAGGGAGGTCGGCGCGGAGCTGGGGTGCGGGTGCCCGTCCGCGCGCTGTTCGACGAGGTCGACACGCCGCGCGAGCTGGCCGATCTCGTTCCGCCCGCGCCTGGTCGGACCGCCGAGCCCGCCCCGACCGCCGAACCCGGTCGAGCGGTCGAGCCCGGCCGGACCGCCGAGGCCGACCGGGCGGGGCAGCCCGCCGACGTGCGGGACGTCGTCGCACGCCAGCTCGCGCTGAGCGAGCGGCTGGTCGAGCTCATGCGGCGGCAGCTGGACGCGCTGGCCGAAGGCGGGTCGGCCCCTGCCGCCGCACTGCCCACGCCCCCGCTGCCCACCGCCGCACCGCCGGTGATCCGCGAGCGGCCGACCGCGGCGCGGAGGAGTGGTCGGTCGTCGTTCACCGGGTGGTCGCGCTTGAGCGTGGGCCGGCATGGAATCGCCATGGCGGTATCGGCGATACCTCGCGAGATCTCCGAGCAGTCTGTCTTTTCTACCGCCTCGGCACCATGGGGCTATTCGCCAGCGGCGAGCACGCCCAGGGCGGAACTGCTCGCCGATCCGGGCCATCACCGGGCTGCCGTGGCCACGGCGGACCGGGTGGATGACGCCCACCCTGCCGTCAGGCCAAGGACATCGCGGTGCGGACTCCGGCGACGTACCGCTCCGGGCGCTCCCACGCCGCGAAGTGCCCGCCGCTGCTCTCCTCCACCCAGGACCGGACGTCGAAGAAGCGCTCCGCGAACTCTCGTGGCGCGTTGACGAGGTCCTTGGGGAAGATCGTGAACGCCGTCGGCGCGACGATCCGCTCCCGTGGCCCCGGACCTGTTTCCGCGTACGGGGTGAACGAGGTGCCGATCGAGCCGCTGACCCAGTACGCCGTGATCCAGGTCAGCAGCTCGTCGCGGGTGAACACCGCCGTGACGTCGCCTCCGCAGTCGGTCCACGTGCGCAGCTTCTCCAGCAGCCAGGCGGCCAGCCCGGCGGGCGAGTCGCCGAGTCCCACCGCCAGGGTGTGCGGCTTGGTCGCCTGCTCCCGCATGTAGCCGCCCTCTCGCGCCTGCCAGCGGTGCCCGTGCCGCACGTAGGCCCGCTCGGCCGGGGAGAGGTCCTCCGGGGGGTCGATCAGGAAGCGGTGCTGCGACACGTCGGTCAAGTGCAGGGCGGCGACCCTGTCGGGGTGCTCCGCGGCGAGCACTTCGGCGACGTCGCAGCCGACATCGCCCGCGGAGACGACGTAGCGGTCGTAGCCCAGTTCGGCCATCGCGGCGGCCACCGCCTCCGCCATGGCCGCGGCCGACATGCCCGCACCGGCCACGGGGGCCGCGAACGGGAAACCCGGCAGCGCCGGGGCGACCACGGCGACCTCCGTCAGCAGCGGCAGGACCTTCTCGAACCGCAGCACCGAGTCCGGCCAGCCGTGCAGGAGCAGAACCGGCACGCCACCGGTCGCGCCGCGCTGGTGGATCAGCCGCACGGGGACGCCGCTCAGCTCCCACGGCAGCGCGCGAATCCGCGCCTCGTGCACCCGCCAGTCGTAGTGCTCGGCCCAGTAGGCGACGAGTTCGGCCAGGAAATCACCGTCAACGCCGCGCTCCCAGCCGAATCCCGGCGGCAGCGCCACCCGGCGGTAGGCCCGCAGCCGGGCGCGCAAGTCCTCCAGCACCGGTTGGGGGACGATTTCGGGTGCGGCACCAGCCATGACGACCTCCGCTCTTCTCACCTGATCAGCGACACCAGTAAAAGCTAACAACGGTGTCGTTGGCGAGCAACACCAGTCTCGTGTTACAACGGTGTCGTGCTGTCGCTGAAGGTGGTCGAGGACTTCCTCAACACCCTCGACGAGCGGACGTTCACGCGACACGGGGAGAGCCACGTCCCCGGCGAGCGGCTGACGTCGCCCCGAGCGCTGGCGGACTGGCTGGCGGCCCATGACCTCTCGTCCGGCGACACCCCGTTGCGCACGGCGGACGTGGAGGCCGCCATCGCACTGCGCACGGCGCTGCGACAGGCGCTCGTCGTCGATGCCGAGACCGAGGTCGAGGTCGCATCGGCCCTGCGGGACTACCCGCTGCGACTCGTGCCGGACGCGTCGGGTGGGCTGCGCATCGCCGCCGCGTCCGGCAGGCCGTGGCTGGACGCCGTCGTGGAGACGGTGGCAGGCAGCGCGGCCAGGGGCGACTGGGCACGGGTCAAGCTCTGCGCCGCGCCGGACTGCCGCTGGGCGTTCTACGACACCTCGCGCAACGGCCGTGGCCGCTGGTGCGCGATGGAGATCTGCGGCAACCGCCACAAGACCCGCACCTACCGCGAACGTCGCCACCACGGCGACCGGGAGGCAAGCCCCCGACCGCCGTCGTGACACCGTCCCGCCGGTTCGACGTCGGGTGCGACCGAATTGGACAGTCTACTCAGGACGGTCCGGTCGACCGTTCTTCCGGGGATTCCCCCCGTCCGCGCCGAGGGCGCGCAACAGCCCTTCGACCCCCTCCAGGAGGGTTTCGCAGATCGGCTCGGGGTCCGACAGGCAGCCCGCGGCCATCGCCCCGTCCCGGAGCATGACGAAGTGCCTGGCGGCGGGTTCGGCGGGCGCGGCCCCGGCGCGGGCGAGCAACTCCGTGACGGTGCGCGAGAACCACTGGCGGTGCGCGAGGACGGCCTGGTGCACGGGGTGCTCCGGGTCGGGGTACTCCGCCGCGGCGTTGAGGAAGGCGCAGCCCCGGAACCCCGGCGACCGGATGCCCTCCGCGATGGACCTGCCGACGGCCCGGACGGCGTCCGGGGCGGACAGCACGCCGGAGACGGCGTCGTCGACCTGCCGCCGGATGGCCGCGTCGGCTTCTCGCAGGTAGCAGACGATCAGGTCGTCCTTGCCGGGGAAGTGCCGGTACAGCGTGGCCCTGGTCACCTTCGCCTCGGCGACGATCCGGTCCACGCCGACGGAGTGGATTCCCTCGGCGTAGAAGATCCGGGTCGCCGCGGTGAGCAGCCGGGACCGCGCTTGGGAGACCTGACCCTGGGCGTTCGTCACCCCACCCAGCATAGTCGATAGAACGTTCGGTCTTGACGTGGACGGGCGGAGCTGACAACCTTCCGATGAGACCGAACGTTCTCCTCATCATCTCCGCCGCTCGTTGGTCCGAGCGAGCGGAATCACCACCCAAGGAGTTCTCATGAGCGCCAGCGCCGTCGTCACCGCCGAGGCCACTCCCGCGCCCGCCCTCCGACGCCTGTACTTCACCCGCTTCGGGTTCGCCCTGGTCTGGGCGGGCGCGCTGTTCGCGACCGCGTCGACGCTCGGGCCGGTCAGCATCGCGCTGCTCGTGCTGTACCCGCTGTTCGACCTGGCCGCCGCCGTCGTCGACGTCCGGTCGTCGCGCACCGCCGGGCCCGCCAAGGGCCTGTACGCGAACATCGCGATCAGCGCTCTCGCCTGCGTCGGACTCGCCCTCGCCGCCGCCTCCGGCATCCCGGCGGTGTTGCGGGTGTGGGGCGCTTGGGCGGTCGTGTCGGGCCTGACCCAGCTCGGCGTCGGCCTCAGCCGCCGGGCGCTGGGCGGTCAGTGGGCGATGATCATCAGCGGGGCCATCTCCACCGTCGCCGGGACGTCCTTCGTGCTGCAGGCCGCCCAGCCCGGCGCGTCGCTGGCGAGCCTGGCGGGCTACGCCACCCTCGGCGGCCTGTTCTTCCTCGTCTCGGCGGTGCGCCTCAGCCGCTCGGCCGCAGCGCACTGACCCGCGCTGACCCGCGCTCGCGGGGCACCAGGTCGGGCGAGCGCGGCCGTCAGCACCGCCGCAGCTCGGCGAGCAGCAGGTTCGAGTCGCCACCGACCAGGTTGGCGCCGTTGGTCACGTAGGCGCGGTTCCCGCGCACGACGACGGCCGTGGTGCCCCGCATTCCGTCCCCGGCGTCCAGCAGGGTCTCCCCGGTGCCGTCCGCGCTCACCCGCACGAGCCTGCTGCTCTGGTTGACCGCGGCGAGGATCTCGGTGCCCCGACCGGTGAAGTCGAAGTCGTCGACGCCCTCCAGGCCACTGGCCCGGACCTCGGCGCGGCCGGGACCGCCGTCCTCGGCCACCGGGATGCGGACGATGGTGCCGCGGTCGGAGTTGCTCGCCCACACCGCGCCGTCGTGGACCTTCAGGCCGTTGGCGCCGAAGAAGTCCACGGGCGCCAGTGCCGGGTCCGCCGACCACACGGAGGCCGCGCCGCCGCGCAGCGGGGCCTGCCAGACCCGCCCGCCGGTCGAGTCGGTGACCAGGAAGCGGTCCCGCTCGTCGTCGACCACCAGCGCGTTCGGCATGGTGTCGGCGTGCAGCGGCACGACGAGCTCGGGCGCACCGGAGCGGCGGAGCCGCCAGACCCCGGTCAGCCCGCCCCGCCCCGAGGAGTAGAGGAAGTGCACGGCGCCGCCGCCCGACCGGACGACCCCGGTGACCACGGGGGTTCCGACGACCGGGGTGGTGCCGCCCCCGTCCGGGGGCAGCGGCATGGTGGCGAGCACCCGGACGGCCCCGGTCCGCTCGACCCGCACCACCTGGCGCGCGGGGATCATGCCGACGACCGCGCCGCCGCCGGGCTCCGGGGCGATGCTCTCGGCGGCCTGCCCCGCCGCCCGGTCGAAGTGGGCGAGGACGCGCACGTCACCCAGGCAGGTGCGGCCGTGGTCGGGGCGCGCTGGGGTCGCGAGAGCCGTCGGGGTCGCGAGAGCCGTCGGGGTCGTGGCGAGCAGGGCGGTGAGCACGAGCGCGGTGGTCCGCCGCAGCGGCTGGACGGATCGTTGGGGCACGGTTCTCCTTCGGTCGTGCGGGCGAGGCAGGACAGGGCAGGGCGGGATCGGGTCAGCTCGGGAGGTGCCGCTCCGCGCTCCCGGACGGGGTGGAGCGCTCCCCGCCGAGCACGGCCAGCAGTTCCAGCTGCGTCACCGCGGCGCTGCCCGGCGCGGGTGAGTACACGACCAGGCGCTGGTCCTGCCTGCCCGTCCCCAGCACGTCGAAGTCCAGCTCGACCAGCCCGACCGCGGGGTGCAGGATGCGCTTGCGGTCGCCGCGGCGGACCGCGACGTCGTGCCGGGCCCACAGCCGGGCGAACTCCGCGCTCCTCGCGCGCAGCGCCCCGACCATCTCCCGCACCGCCGGATCGGCCGGGCGGGCCGCGAGGGTCGCGCGCAGGTCGTCCACCCGCGCCCGGCTCTCGTGCTCGTGGTCCTCGACGGGGTGCTGCCCGCGCATCTCCGGGTCGGTGAACCACCGGTAGGTGCAGCTGCGGGCGAGACCGCGGAACCGGGTCCACTCCCCCAGCAGCGCGTCCGCCATCCGGTTCTGGGCGAGCACGATGTTCAGGTCGGAGGCGACCAGGGCGGGCAGGCCCGGCAGCCCGTCCAGCAGACGGCGCAGGCCGCGGTCGACGTGCTCGTCACCACCGGCGCGAGGCGGGGCGAGGTGCCCGGCGAGGCGGAGCAGGTGATCGCGCTCGTCGGTGGTCAGCCGCAGCGCGCGAGCCAGCGCGGTGAGCACCGCGACCGATGGCCGCGGCCCGCGTCCCTGCTCCAGCCTGGCGTAGTAGTCCGGTGACATGCCCGCGAGCTGGGCGACCTCGAAGCGCCGCAGCCCCGGCGTCCGACGCCGTCCTCCGGCCGGGACGCCGACGTCCTCCGGCTGGAGCAGCGCGCGTCGGCGGCGCAGGAAGTCTGCGAGGTCGTCCCGTTCCACGCTCCCAGGGTGGTCCTGGCGAGGCGGGACAACCAGGACTCGCCGATACCACCTTCCCCTGGACCTCTCACTGGCGCGGGGGAGGTCAGGCCGGGGGAGGTCAGGCCGGGGGCGCGTAGTCGACCAGCGCGTGCAGCGACCCCCGCAGGTTCGCCAGGTCGGGGTCGCCGAGGAGCTCGGCCCACTCGGCGCCGAGCCGGTTGATCACGGTCGCCGCGTCGCGGCAGAACCGCTCGCCCAGAGCGGTCAGCCGCACCAGGGTCGCGCGACCGTCGGCGGGGTCCGGGCTCACCCGCAGGTAGCCCGCCTCCTCCAGTTCGCGGATCAGCGTGCTCATCGCCTGCCTGGTCATCCCCGCGCGCTGGGCGAGGGTGACGGCGCGGGTGCCCTCGGCGTCCAGGTTGGTGAACACGGCCGTGTGCGGGCCGCGCACGGCCGGGTGCCCCAGGGCGGTGAGCCTGCCGATGATCTGCTCGTTGACCGCTCGAACGGCGCGCAGGAGCAGCCTGCCCAGCTCGTCGCTGCCCGCGTCGGCGAGCTGGCGGAGCGCCGACTCCTCGGTCATCTGACACCCTCCTCGACGGTGCGGGCGGTGAGGTCGACAACCTAGGCAGTCTAGTTGACTATCGGGTGCGTCCCACCGGTCCGGCGCGGGAAGCGGTCCGTGGCTACCCTTCGGCGGGGGTGGTGTCGTAGGTCTCGCGGTTCAGCAGGACGGTGTCCATGTGCGTCTCGGCCCAGACCTTGAGACCGCGCACCGCCTGGTACAGGGACAAGCCCAGCTCGGTCACCTCGTAGGTGACCGTGACGGGCACCGTCGGCGTCACGGTGCGGGTGACGAAGCCGTCGCGCTCCAGGGAGCGCAGGGTCTGGGTGAGCATCTTCTGGCTGACGCCCGCCAGCAGCCGCGCCAGCTCCGAGTAGCGCATCGGCCGGGGCTCGCCCGTGCCGTCGTGATCCGGGTTGGCCGGACCGCCACCGAGCGCGCACAGGATCAGCGTGACCCACTTGTCGGAGATGCGGTCGAGCAACTCGCGGCTGGGGCAGACGGCCAGGAAAGCGTCGTACTCGACCTTGGCCATGGCCCTCCTCCGGGCCGCGGTCGTCGTCGCCATCGTTCACCACTCTCTCGCAGGGTGTTACTCACCCCAAAGTACCTACTCCCCCGCAGGAAGCCCGCCGCGCCCACATCCGCGAGTTCTCCGTTCAGGTCGCGCGAGTCGAACGCTCAGGTACCGCGAGTCGAACGTTCGGGACCCCTGAGTTCGTCGTTCGGGTTGGGTTATCCAGCAAAGGGTGCGCTCGCCGCGCGGCAGGTCGCCAAGGATGGCGGGTCGCGCCGCCCCCGCATGACCTGCCGGAGGCGAACCACACGCGTCAAGGGGGCCGCAGTCGTGTCCGGGGTTGGTGGTGCGTTCAGGCCCCCTTGACACGTGCGGTCGGGACGAGCCCAGGTCATACGGGGACGGCGCTCGCGGGCACCCCGCTGCGCGCGCTCCGCGCGCGCCCCCCTGGTGCGTGGGCAAGTACTACCCGACGGGGTTGGGAGGGCCGGTGACTACTACCCGAGGTGCGCGGAAGCGGGCGCGCGGGCGCGGGCTGGGGCGCGGGAAGCGCGGGTCGAGGCCGCGAAAGCGCGGGTCGGGGTGCGAAAGCGCGGGTCGGGGTGCGCGAATGTTGAATTCGGGGTGTCTGGGCGTTCGACTCGCGGGGGTGACACGCCCAACACGCCCATAGGTGGGTGACACCGGGGGCGGGCGTGGGCGTCCGCCATCGACCGGTCAGGGGGTGGTGTGGGTGCCGCTGATGGGGCGGGCGTCGTACTCGGCTCGGGCCGCCTGGATGCGCGTCAGGTGCGCGACGCCCCATTGCAGCAGTGGTGCGACGGCTTCGCGGAGGGTGTTGCCCATCGGGGTGAGTTCGTAGCTGACGTGCGGCGGCATGACGTTGTGGACGGTGCGGGTCAGGATTCCGTCGCGTTCCAGCCCGCGCAGCGTGGCGGTGAGCATCCGCTGGCTGATGCCGTCGATGTCCCGCTTGAGCTGGGTGAAGCGGCGCGGGCCGCCGCTGAGGGCGCGCACGATCAGCAGCGACCACTTGTCCGCGACGATGTCGAGCACCGCTTGGGGACGGCAAGCCGGCTCGTCGTCCGCCGCGGTCATGGTTACCTCCGAGGAACCGGGTCACCGGAATGTGCCTTATTGCCAGGGACAAGTCGGGCGATCACGATGATCGTGATTCCCGAACGGTACTTGGTTACGAATCGTAAGTGCCGTTCTCCGAGCACGTCCCGAACCCGGAGGACCACCGCGACCATGTCGACTTTTCTGCTGGTGCACGGCGCTTGGCACAGCGGGCGCTGCTGGGACCGGGTGACGCCGCTGCTGGAGTCGGCCGGGCACCGGGTGCTCGCGCCGTCGCTGACCGGTCACGGCGACCGGGCGCACCTGCTCAGCGCCGAGGTGGGGCTGGAAACGCATATCGCCGACGTCGTGGCGCTGATCCTCGAACAGGACCTCACCGAAGTGGTCCTGGTGGGGCACAGCTACGCGGGGCTGGTCATCTCCTCGGTCGCCAACGACGTCCCGGACCGGATCGCGCACCTGGTCTACCTCGACGCGATGGTCCCCGAGCACGGTGAGACGGCGATCGACGTCCAGCCCGTGACGCAGGGTCTGCTCGACCTCGCCGCGCGGTCCGGCGACGGCTGGCGGGTTCCGCCGCTGCCCGAGCTGCCGCCGCCGCACGGCCTGTTCGGGATCACCGACCCGGCGGACGCGGCCTGGGTGCGCGGGATGCTCTCGGACCAGTCGGCGCGCTGCTTCCAGGAGCCGGTCCGGTTGGACAACCCGGCCGCGAAGGCGATCCCGCGCACGCACATCCACTGCGTCGGGGCGACGATCGACGGCATCGTCCGCCCTCCGGTGCCCCCGGTGCAGCCCAACGGTTCTCCGGCGCGGGTGCGGGAGCTGAAGACGGGTCACGACTGCATGGTCACCGCGCCTGTCGAGCTCAGCGAACTGCTGTGCGAGGTCGGCGTTTGAGGTGTCGCCGTGTCCTCTTCGGACACGGGTCGGGGGGACGGGCCCACCCGCGCTTGCGAAGTGGAACGAAGTTCCGGTAGGTTCTGGAACATGGTTCCGGTTAGTTGCCGGACCCGCATCCACGAACGCGGAAGGACCACGTGATGTCCCAACCAGGGCCGGGCTCCAACCACGCACCGCCTGCCGCCCGGACCTCGCCGGAGAGCGGTCCGCCGTTCAGCGAGGCCGGCGGCATCCCGGTCGACGCCGCCACTCCCGTCACGACCTTCAGCCCCGTGGTGCTCGAGGTGCCGGGCAGGCCGGTCGACCTGCGGATGAAGGTCTCCGCGCCGGCGACCGGCGACGACCTGCCCGTCATCCTCTTCTCGCACGGCCACGGGCCGTCGAACTTCGTCTCGTCCCTGCACGGCTACGGGCCCGTGGTGGACTTCTGGGCGGCCCACGGGTTCGTCGTCATCCAGCCCACCCACCTGGACGCGATGATGCTGGGCCTGCGGGAGGCCGACGACCCGGACGCGCCTGCGTACGCGCGCTCCCGCGTCGAGGACATGCGCCACGTCCTCGACCACCTCGACCAGGTCGAGGCCGCCGTCCCCGGCCTCGCCGGACGCCTGGACCGGAGCAGGATCGCCGCGGTCGGGCACTCCATGGGCGGCCACACGGTGGGTGTGCTGGCCGGTCAGAGCACGGCGGACCCGGCTGACGGGTCGGACCTGGACCTGTCCGACGACCGCGTCAAGGCGGCCGTGCTGCTGGCCGCGCCCGGCCACGGCGAGGACCTCGCGCCCGCCGTGGCCGAGCACTACCCCGCCCTGAAGGCCACCGCTTTCCACGGGATGACCACGCCCGCGCTGGTCGTGGTGGGCGACAAGGACTGGAACGCCCACTTCTCCCAGCGCCGGGACTGGCACTGCGACGCCTACTCCCGCAGCCCCGGCCCCAAGAGCCTGCTGACCCTGTTCGGCGCCGAGCACGGGCTCGGCGGGATCTCCTCCTACGACGCCAAGGAGACCACCGACGAGAACCCCGAGCGGGTGGCCGCGCTGCGGGCGCTCGTCTGGGCCTACCTGCGCAGCGCGCTCTACCCCGGCGACCGCGCCTGGGCCGACGCGACCGCCGCGCTCGCCGCGATGGCGACCCCGGTGGGCGCGGTCGAGTCCAAGTGAGCCTCGTCACCAGGGGATGACGCCGTCGTCGTTGAAGAACGAGCCGGTCGGGCCGTCGTCGGGCAGCGTGGCCAGGCGGATCGGCGTGGCCGCGCCCTCCTGGGGGGTGCGGCCGGTGAAGCCGGTGAAGTCGGTCGCGACCAGGCCGGGGCAGGCGGCGTTGACCAGGATGTTCGTGTCCGCCAACCACCTGGCGTACTGCACGGTGACGGCGTTGAGGAACGACTTCGTCGGCGCGTAGGCCGCCATGACCGGGCCGACGTCGACGTTCGGGTCCGACTGCCAGGTCAGCGAGCCCACGCTGCTGGAGACGTTGACGACGCGCGGCGAGGCCGCGCGGCGCAGCAGCGGCAGCATCGCGTTGGTCACCCGGATGACGCCCAGGACGTTGGTCTCCACGACGGTGCGGACGAGGTCGAGGTCGAGCGCGGTCGGGTCCTGCGTCCAGTCCTGGCTCAGCTCTCCCGAGATGCCCGCGTTGTTGACCAGGGCGTCCAGCTTGCCCGCCTGCCGCTGGACCAGTTCGGCGGCCTGGGCGGCGCTCTGGTCGCTGGTCACGTCCAGCGGCACCCCGAACGCGTCCACGCCCGCGGCGCGCAGCTTCTCGACGGCGGTCTCGCGTCGGACGTCGTCGCGGGCCCCCACGCCGACCCGGTAGCCCAGGGCGCCCAGCCCCGCCGCGATCTCGTACCCGATCCCCTTGTTGGCGCCGGTCACCAGCGCGATCTTGTGCTCACTCACGGCTCCGATGCTGTGCTCGCGGGTGGGCGGCGCGCCAACACCGATCCGGTGCCCTGTCATACCCGGCGGGTATCACCGCAGTACGGTGGTGGAGTGGACCTGCTGGAGACCCGCGAGCTGCGGTACTTCGTGACCGTCGCCGAGGAGCTGCACTTCGGTCGCGCCGCCGAGCGGCTGGGCATCGCCCAGCCGCCGCTGTCCCGCGCGATCCAGCGGCTCGAACGGCGCCTGGGCGTCCGCCTGCTGGAGCGCGACCGCCGCGGCGTGGCCCTCACCGACCCCGGCCGGGTGCTGCTGGTCGAGGCCCGCACGACCCTCGACGCGGCCACCGCCGCCGTCCACCGCACCCGCCGCGCCGCGTCCTCGCGCGAGCGCCTGGTGCTGGCGACGAAGGCGGGCGCGGACCACGAGCTGCTGCGCGAGCTCCTCGACGCCTACGCCGCCGAACCCGACGCGGTCGAGGTCGAGGTGGTGCTGTGCGGGATCGGCGAGCAGCGGCGGCTGCTGCGCGACGGCCGCGCCGACGCGGCGCTGCTGCACCGGCCCTTCGACCCCCTCGTCGAGTTCGACACCGAGGACCTGCTGACCGTGGGGCGGATCGCCGTCCTGCCCGCCGGGCACCCGCTGGCCACGCGCCCGTCGCTGTCCATGGCCGAGGTCACCGGCCTGCCCGACCTGCCCGCCGCCCGCTGGCCCGACCACGACGGCAACTACCCGCCCGGCCCCGGCCCCGAGTTCCGCGACCAGTCGCAGCTGGCCCAGATGATCGCGCTGGGCCGGGCCACGGTGGTCATCTGCGCCTCCGCGCACACCTGGTTGTGGGACGAGCACACCGCGGTCCCGCTGACCGACGCGCCGCCCATCACCACCGTCCTGGCCTGGCCCCCGCACAGCCGCTCCCCCGCGCTGGCCGGGCTGGTCCGCGCGGCCGGGCGGCTGGAGGGTCACCGGCGGGTCGGGCGGGCCGCCACCAGGTAGGCGAACAGGACCGCCATGACGGCCGCGCCCGCCCACAGCGCGGTCCGCCAACCGTCCACGAAGGACTCCTGCGCGGCCAGGACGAGGGCCTGCCCACCGGGGCCCGCGGCCTCGACGGCGGTGGCGACGCCTTCGCGGGCGGCGTTCGCCGCGTCGGCGGGCACAGCGCCGAGTCCAGCGCCGAGTCCAGCGCCGAGCCGGGTGTCGATGGCGTCGCGGTAGCCCGCCGACAGCAGCGCGCCGAGCAGCGCGACGCCGAGCACGGTGCCGAGTTCGCGGGTGACGTCGTTGAGCGCGGAGGCGACGCCCTGGCGTTGCCTGGGCAGGGCGCTGGTGATGGCCTCGGTGGCGGGCGGCATCGTCAGCCCCATGCCCAGCCCGGTGGCGAGCATGCCGGGCAGGACCGCCGGGTAGCCGCCGTCGACGGAGACCAGGACGGCCATGAGGAGCAGACCCGCGCCCGCGAGCAGGACGCCGGTCGCCGTGGTGGCGCGGGCCCCGACGCGCTCGGCCAGGCGCGGGGCCAGGCCGGAGGCCACCATCATCAACCCGGCCATGGGCATCAGCGCCGCCGTGGCCAGCAGGCCCGACCAGCCCAGCACGGTCTGGAAGAACGGGTAGAGCACGACGGTCACCCCCGCCTGGACGCCGAAGACCACCAGCAGCGCCACGGAGCCGTTCGCCAGGCCGCGTTCGCGGAAGAGCCGGACGTCCAGCAGCGGGGCGCGGTGGCGCAGCTCCCAGGCGACGAAGCCCACCACGCCCGCGACGCCGACGAGCAGGCCGGCCAGCGGCAGGGGCGCGGTCCAGCCCCGCTCGGGGGCCTCCTGGAGGAAGAGGACCAGCCCGACCACGGCGACGGGGGACACCAGCGAGCCGACGGTGTCGAAGGAGTTCCGCGCCTGCTCGCGCGAGTCGGGGACCGAGCGCCACGCCATGGCGAACGCGACCACCACCAGCGCGACGGGCAGCACGAACAGGTAGCGCCAGCTCGCCGCGTCGACCAGCACGGCGGAGAGGAACATGCCGAGGACGCCGCCGCCCCCGGCGACGCCGGTCCACACCCCGATCGCCCGGCCGCGCTCCTGGTCGGGGAAGGTGGAGGTGATGACGGCGAGGGTGACGGGCATGATCATGGCCGCGCCCACACCGCTGAGCACCCTGGCCGCCAGCACGACCCCGGCGGAGGGGGCCAGTCCCGCCGCCGCGTTCGCGACGCCGAAGACGAGCAGGCCCGCGAGGAGCACGGGCTTGCGACCCCACCGGTCGCCGATTGCCCCGAGCGGCAGCAGCAGCGCGGCCAGGGCGAGGGTGTAGCTGTTGATGATCCACAGGACCTCGGCCTGCGAGGCGTCGAAGGTGACGGCGAGGTCGGGCTGGGCGACGTTCAGCCCGGTCACCGAGGCGATGACGGCCATCAGGGCGACGCAGACCGCGATGAGGACCCGGCGGCGCAGGCGGGGGTCCGGGATCACCGCGCCGACGTCGGTCCGCGCTTGTCCACTGGTGTTCATGACGCGAACGTACGAAGTGCTTGCGTTCTGGGCATAACCTCTTGCTCATGAAGCAAAACGATGGCGATCTGGACGGCTTGGTGCGCAAGCGCATCCGCGCACTGCGGGTGGCGCAGGGCCTGTCGCTGGAGGAGCTCGCCACCCGCGCGCGGCTGAGCCCGTCCTCGCTCAGCCGCATCGAGAACGGGCAGCGCCGCCTCGCCCTGGACCAGCTCGTCACCCTGGCCCGCGCCCTGGACACCTCGCTGGACCAGCTGGTCGAGACCGGCACCGACGACGTGATCTCGCACCCGGCGGTGGACGCCGCCCACGGGCTGATGCGGTGGCCGATCAAGGCCGACCCCGGCATGTCGGTCGTGCGCCAGCGCATGACGCAGCCACCGCCGGACAACCCGGCGCTCATGCGGGCCCACCCCGGCCGCGAGTGGCTGGTGGTGCTCTCCGGCACCGCCGTCCTGATGCTGGGCCACCGCCGCTTCCGCGTGGAGACCAACCAGGCCGCGGAGTTCCCGACCATGCTGCCGCACGCGATCGGCGCCGAGGGCGGGCCGTGCGAGATCCTGGGCATCTTCGACCGCGACGCCCGCCGGGGGCACCCGAGCGCCGAGGAGGTCCCCACCCGGTAGGAGCGGTTGCGCGTGCGGCAGGCCCAGCACCCACCGTTTTGCCATATACGCAAGGTTCCGTGCTCCTGACGCATGACCGTCCTACCTTGGGTCCATGCCCCCAACCGCGCACCACCACAAGCACCACAAGCACCACAAGCACCACGAGCACGCGCATGAGCACAGCCACGACCAGGCCGAGATCCTCGACCTGGACGCGGAAGTGCTCGCGGAGCACATCGCGTCCATCGTCGACTGGCTGCCCGTCAACACGGCTCCGCGCCGGATCGCGGACCTGGGCTGCGGCACCGGCGCGGGCACCTTCGCCCTGCTCGCCCGCTTCCCCGAGGCCCGCGTGACCGCCGTCGACTCCTCGCCGGAGCACCTGCGCCGGCTGGCGGAGAAGGCCCGAGCGGCCGGGGTCGCCGACCGCGTGCGCACCGTCCAGGCCGACCTGGACGCGTCGTGGCCGGAACTCGGCGCACCGGACCTGGTGTGGGCCTCGGCCTCGCTGCACCACCTGACCGACCCCGAGCGCGCCCTGCGCCGGGTGCGCGACGCGCTCACCCCCGGCGGGCTGTTCGCCGTGGTCGAGCTGGCGGGCTTCCCCCGCTTCCTGCCCGAGGACGCCCCCGAGGAGCGCCCCGGCCTGGAGGAGCGCTGCCACGCCGTGACCGAGGGCCGCCACGCCGAGCGGATGCCCCACCGCGGCGCCGACTGGGGACCGAGGCTGACCGCGGCCGGCTTCACCGTCGAGGGCGAGCGCACCCTCAGCGTCCACATCGAGCAGTCCCGGTCCGAGGCCGTGGCCCGCTACGCGCTCAACGGTTTGCGGCGAATCCGCGAGGTCGTCGCCGACGCGCTGCCCGCCGACGACCTCGCCGCGCTGGACCGGCTGCTCGACACCGACGGCCCGCACAGCCTCCTGCGCCGCGACGACCTCGCGGTGCGCACCGAGCGGACCGTGTGGGCCGCACGCCGAATCTGAGAACGGAGAAGGGGAACCATGAGCGGGACCGAGCAGGCGAGCCGACCGCCCGCCGAGCACGAGGCGTGGCGCAGGAGCAGGTGGGAGGAGATCGCGGGCCCCAACGGCAAGGCCAAGGTGGTCGCCAACGGCCGGGTGGCGGGCCGGGAGCCGCGGACCGTCGCCGGTGTCCCGGGGCGGTGGAGCGTCACCGAGGCGGGCGCGCTGACCGTGACGGCCACCGCCGGGGACGGCCTGCGGGTCAACGGCGAGGTGGTGGACGGGACGGTCGAAGTGCCCTCCGGCAGCTCCCTGGAACTGCCCGAGGGACGCGCGGGCTTCGCGGGCGGCGCGGACGGGTTCTACGGGCTGGTCGTGATGGACCCGCTGGCGCTCGAGCGCTCCGGCCTCAGCGGCGTCGACGCCTACCCCTACGACCCGGCCTGGGTCTTCGAGGGCCGGTACCGCGCGGCTCCGGAGGGCCGCCGCGTCGAGGTGGGGCGTCTGACGAGCCCCCGCAGCACGGAGGCCGTCCTGGCCCCCGTCGACCTCGTCGTCACCATCGACGGCACCGAGCACGTGCTGACCGTGCTGGAGGACATGCCGGGCCAGCGGCTGGTGGTCTTCACCGACGAGACCAGCGGGGACGGCACGCCCGAGATCGGCCGCTGGCTGGTGCTGCCCCCGCTCGACCCCGGCAGCGCGGTGACCGTCGACTTCAACCGGGCGACGCTGTCGCACCACCACCTGTCCCCCACCGTTTTCACCTGCCCGCTCGCGCCCGCCGGCAACCACCTGCCGATGCGGGTCGAAGCGGGAGAACGCGCTCTCACCCGAGGAAGTGACGCATGAGCCAGGAGCTCGAGGACAAGGCCATCACCTACCTGCGCCACCTGGAGGCGCGCGACTGGGCGGCCGCGCGGGCGATGTGCGCCGACACGGCCACCGTCTGGCACAACGACGGCAAGGGCGACGAGACCATCCAGGACAACATCGGCGGGATGGAGGCGCAGATCGGCTCGATCGAGTCGATGCGCTACGAGGTCGTGCGGCAGTTCGCCCGGCCCGGCGAAGTCCTCCAGCAGCACGTGATCCACGTGTCCACTGTGGACGGCACGCGCGGGCAGGTGCACGCCGCGGTGTACTTCCGCTTCGAGGACGGCCTGATCACCCGCATCGAGGAGTACGCCAACTTCGTGCCCGCGTCCTGATCGTCAGTCCGCGGGTGCGCGGCCTTCCAGCGGCTGGGCGCGGAAGGTCCTGCGGTAGGCGTGCGGCGAGGTGCCGACGATCCTGCCGAAGTGGTGGCGCAGGGTGTTGGCCGCGCCCAGCCCGGCCTCCCGCGCCACCTGCTCCACCGGCAGGTCGGTGGTCTCCAGCAGCTGCTGCGCGCGCCGGACGCGGGCCCGCAGCAACCACCGCATCGGCGCGCTGCCCACCTCCTGCTGGAACCGGCGGCTCAGGCTGCGCTGGCTCAGCCCCGCGTGCCGGGCGATGCCCGCCAGGGTGAGCGGCTGGCTCAGGTTGGCCTCCAGCCAGGCCAGGGTGGGCTGGAGCGAGGCGTCGGGCTCGGAGGGGTCGACGTGGCGGAGGAACTGGGCCTGGCCGCCGTCGCGCTGCGGCGGCATCACGATCACCCTGGCGACCTCGGCGGCCAGCGCCGCGCCGTGGTCGCGGCGCAGCAGGTGCAGGCACAGGTCCAGGCCCGCCGCCACGCCCGCCGAGGTGAGCACCGCCCCCTCGTCGACGAACAGCACCGACGGGTCCACCTCGACCTCGGGGTGGCGGCGGGCCAGCTCGGCGGCGTGCTTCCAGTGCGTGGTCGCCCGCTTGCCCGCCAGCAGGCCGGTGCGGGCCAGGTCGAACGCCCCGGTGCAGATCGACGCGACCCGCGCGCCCCTGGCCGCCGCCGCCCGCACCGCGTCCAGCGCCTCCTCCGGCGGGTCGTCGAGGAAACCGGTGCGGGCCAGGAGGAACACCGTGTCGGCGGCCTCCAGCCCGGCCAGTCCCTCCAGGCCCCACGGGGCGCGGAAGGCCAGCCGCCCGGACTCGACGTGGACCGGGTCTTGGGGGGAGCAGACGCGCACCTCGTAGGGAGGTCCGCCGACCCAGCCGGTGGCCGTCTCGAACACCAGGCACGGAATCGTCAGCTCGAACCCCACGGTGCCGTCGAGGGCCAGGACAGCGATCACGGTCATGGCAAGATGTTAGCGACATACGGCCTTCTGGCCACTGGTTGCGCCGGGGCGGACCGGACACGATCAGCGGTGTCCGGAACGACCACACCGCTTGGAGCGCCGATGTCCGCCCTGCGCGAGAACGCCTTGCACGAGAAGTTCGACCTGCCGGGGACCGACCTGGCCCGCGCCGCCTGCCAATTCGCCGAGGAGCAGGAGGAGCCCTACCTGTTCAACCACAGCGTGCGCAGCTACCTGTACGGCCGCGCCCTCGGGGAGCACCGGGGGCTGCGCCCCGGCGCCGACTACGACGACGAGCTGCTGTTCCTCAGCTGCGTGCTGCACGACCTCGGGCTGAGCGCCCAGGACCGGGGCGACCAGCGGTTCGAGGTGGGCGGCGCGGACGCGGCGGCCCGGTTCCTGCGCGAGCGGGACGTGCCCGAGGAGCGCGTGGAGGTCGTCTGGGACTCCATCGCCCTGCACACCAGCCTGGGCATCGCCTCCCGCAAGCGGCCGGAGATCGCCCTGCTGCACCTGGGCGCGGGCGCCGACGTCGCCGGGGACGGCCTGGACCTGGTCCCCGCCGACCTGGTGACCGAGGCGGAGGACCTGCTGCCCCGGCTCGACCTCATCACGTCGATCACCGACGCCATCGTCGAGCACGCCAAGGCCGACCCGCGCCGTGCCCCGCTGGGCACCTTCCCCTCCCTGCTGGTGGCCGAGTTCGCCCCCGAGCACGCCCGGTCGAGCTGGCGGCAGGTCGTGGCCGCGCACACCGCGTCCCACTGAAAGGGGCGCAGGGAAGGGGCGCCGGGAAGGGGTGCAGGGAAGGGCGCTACCGGCTCGCCGCGGTGTCGAGGAAGTCGGCGATCAGCGGGGCGATGGCGGGCAGGTGGTCCTCCAGGGCGAAGTGGCCGGTGTCGAACAGGTGCAGCGCGGCATCCGGCACGTCGCGCAGGTAGGCCCGCGCCCCGGCCTCGGTGAAGAACGGGTCGTTGACGCCCCAGGCGATCAGCGTCGGCGGGCGGTGCTCGCGCAGCCACGCCTGCCAGTCCGGGTAGGACTCGACGTTGCGGTGGTAGTCGTAGGCCAGGGCGAGCTGGGCCCGCTTGCGCCCCGGCTGGTCGAGGAAGAACTGGTCGAGCAGCCAGCCCTCCGGCGCGACCAGCGCGGGGTCGGCGGTGCCGCCCTCGTACTGGGCGCGGGTCGCGTCGAGGGTGAACAGGTCCATGATGGTGCGCTCGGCGCCGGGGGTGTCGGGGGTGAGGGCGATGAAGTCCCGCGCCGCGTCCGACAGGCCCTCGGCGTAGGCGTTGCCGTTCTGCACGACCAGCCCGGTGATCCGCTCCGGCGCGCGCAGCGCCAGCCGGAAGCCGACGGGTGCGCCGAAGTCGAACAGGTACAGCGCGAAGCGGGTCAGGCCCAGGCGGTCCACGAAGCCCTCGACGACGTCGGCGAGGCGGTCGAACGAGTAGGTGAAGCCGTCCGGGGCGCGGGTGTGGCCGAAGCCGGGGTAGTCGGGCGCGATCAGCCGGTAGCGCGCGCCGAGGGCGTCGAGGAGTCGGCGGAACTGGTGCGAGGCGGACGGGAAACCGTGCAGCAGCAACAGGACCGGCGCGTCCGGCCGGTCCGGCAGGGACTCCCGGTAGAAGACCTCCACCCCGTCGACGAGGACGTGGCGGTGGGCGACGCGAGCGAGCATGTCACATGCCTCCTTGGCGCGATGATGCGTTAGTTATAGCTCTGTTGATCTAACGGGTCAATCGCCCTTGGTAGCATTAGTCACATGAGTGACGCCGAACCGCTCACCGGTGAACCCCTCGCGCTGGACCTGGTCAACACCCGTCCGGCGACCGAGGACGGCCGCGCCGACCTGCTCGACACGCCGGAACGGCTGGCCGCCTGGGTGGCCCGACAACCCGCGCTCCACGTGGAGGCGGGCGACGCCGCACCGACGGCGGCCGACCTCGCGCCCGTGCACGCCGCGCGGGAGCAGGTCGACGCGGTCGTCCGGGCGCTGCTGGGCGGCGGCAGGCCGCCGGAGGCCGCCCTGCGCGGCCTGACCGAAGCCCAGCGCGCCGCGCCCGCCGTGCGGGAGTTGGCCTGGGACGGCGCGACCGTCACCGCGACCGCCCGGCGTGACGGCGGGCTCGGCGTCCGACTGGCCGCCCGGCTCGCCGAAGCCGCCGCCGACCTGCTCACCGACCCCGCGATCGGCCGCCTCAAGGAGTGCGAGGCGGACGGGTGCGTGATGCTCTTCCTGCCCGCGCACCCCCGCAGGCGCTGGTGCTCCCCGACCCGCTGCGGCAACCGCGCCCGCGTCGCGCGCTACTACCAGCGCCAGAAGTCGCGAACCGAGCGTTCGGACACCACGAACTGAGCGTTCGCGCGTCACGAACCGAGCGTTCGGGACGAGCTACCCTTGACAGGCAAGTGGGGACTTGCCTATAACTGGACCGGTGGACGCCGACGCCGAACTGTTCAAGGCCATCGGTGACGCGACTCGGCGCACCATCCTGGACGAGCTGACCGAGAAGGACGGTCAGACGCTGTTCGAGATCTGCAGCAGGTTGACCATGAAGCACGGCTTGGGCTCCTCGCGGCAGGCCATCTCGCAGCACCTCGCGGTGCTCGAACAAGCAGGGCTGGTGCGCACCCGGCGGCAGGGCCGGTACAAGTTCCACCACCTCGACACGAGCCCGCTGCGCTCGATCGTCGAGCGGTGGCCCATCGACAGGGAGGCACCGAACCCGTGATCCGCGTCAGCATCACCAGCGTGTTCGTCGACGACCAGGCCAAGGCGCTGGCCTTCTACACCGAGAAGCTGGGCTTCACCAAGAAGACCGACCAGCCCGCGGGCGAGTTCCGCTGGCTCACCGTGGTCTCCCCCGCCGACCCGGACGGCGTCGAGCTGCTGCTGGAGCCGGACGCCCACCCGGCGGCCCGCCCGTTCAAGGAGGCACTGGTCGCCGATGGCATCCCGTTCACCCAGTTCACCGTGGACGACGTGCACGCCGAGGTCGAGCGGCTCAAGGGGCTGGGCGTGGAGTTCACCCAGGAGGCGACCGACCTGGGCCCGGTGGTCACCGCCGTGCTCGACGACACCTGCGGCAACCTGATCCAGCTCGCCGCGCTGAAGGAGTAGCCGCTCGTGGGGCACCGGGGTCCTGCCCCGGTGCCCCACCGCTCAGCGCAACTCCTGGATGCGGACCAGGTTGCCCGCCGGGTCGCGGAAAGCGCAGTCCCGCACCCCGTACGGCTGCTCGGTCGGCTCCTGGACGACCTCCGCGTCGCCCGCCTGCACCTTCTCGAACGTGGCGTCGAGGTCCTTGGTGGCCAGCAGGATCCAGCCGTAGGTGCCCTTGGCCATCATCTCGGTGATGGTGCGGCGCTCGTCCTCGGTCATGCCGGGGTCGGCGTCGGGCGGCGCGAGCAGGATGGAGGTGTCCGGCTGACCGGCCGGGCCGACCGTGATCCAGCGCATCCTGCCCTGCCCGACGTCGCTGCGGACCTCGAAGCCCAGGACGTCCCGGTAGAAGGCCAGCGACGCCTCCGGGTCGTCGTGCGGCAGGAAGCTCGTGTGGATGGTGATGTCCATGGCGGTCACGCTAGGCGCGGCCAGGCGGCCCGCGCTTCTCGATTCCTGACCGGTCTGGTCACCTGCTTGGCCACGCACGACGGCAGCCCCTCGGTCGCGCGCGCGGCCTCGCGCCGGTAGGCGCTGGGCGACATGCCGACCAGCTCGGAGAAGCGGGTGCTGAAGGTGCCCAGCGACGAGCAGCCGACCGCGAAGCAGACCTCGGTGACGCTGAGGTCGCCGCGGCGCAGCAGCGCCATCGCGCGCTCGATGCGCCGCGTCATCAGGTAGGAGTACGGCGACTCCCCGTAGGCCAGCCGGAACTGGCGGCTCAGGTGCCCGGCGGAGATGTTCACGCCGCGGGCGAGCGCCTCGACGTCCAGCGGCTGCGCGTACTCGCGGTCGATCCGGTCGCGGACGCGACGCAGCAGCGCCAGGTCGCCCAGGCGCTGCTCGGCGGTAGGTCTGCTGGTCACCAGCGCATCCTGCCACGTCAAAGGTGTGACCCAAGGCATACGGCCGCGCCGCAGCACTGCCCGCCGCGCGCCCTCATACAGTGCATGACGCAAGCTTCGACGGAGTCGAGCGGGGTGTCGGCATTGGACAGCGCCCCCGGCACAGGCCCCCCTCCCGAGTCCGACGCCGACCTGTGGAACCGCGTCGCGGCGAGCGGGCCGGAGGCGCACGCCGCGTTCACCGAGCTGTTCCAGCGGCACGCCGAGGCCGTGTGGAACTACGCCTACCGGCTCACCGCGTCCTGGTCGCAGGCCGACGACCTGCTCTCCACCGCGTTCCTCAACGCCTGGCGCACCAGGGGAAGGGCGGTGCTGACCAGGGACTCGGCCCGCCCGTGGCTGTTCACCGTCACCGCCAGGCTGGCCCGCGACGAGCGGCGGGCCGTCGCGCGGCGAGCAGCGCTGCGCCAACTGCTGTCCCGCACCCCCGCCGAGCGCGACCACGCCGACGCGGTCGCCGAGGGCGACCTCGCCGAGCGCCGCCTGCGGCGCGTGCTGGCCGCCGTGGACCGCCTGCCGCGCGCCGAGCGGGAAGTCGTCCGGCTGTGCCTGCTCGGCGAGGTCTCCACGGCCGACGCGGCGCGGCTGCTCGGCATCGCCGAGGCCAGCGTCCGCTCCCGGACCTCGCGCGCCCGCGCCCGGCTGCGCGCCATGATCGAGGAGGACCCCGATGACTGACCTGGACCTGCCGCCCGGCAGTCCGCTGCCCGACGGCGTGCGCGACGCCGCGCTCACCCGCCTGCGCGCCGGTTTCGACGCGCCGCCCCCGCGTCGGCTGCCGCTCAAGGTCGCCGCCGTCGCGGTGGCCGTGGCCGCCACGACCGCGCTGGCGGTGCAGCTCGTCGACCGCGACGGGACGGCGTCGACCGCCGCGAGCCGCGCCGACATCCCGGAACTGGCGCTGTCCGACGCCGGCTCCGACTACGACCTGCGCACCGGGTCGGTTCCGGAGGGCGCGGCGTGGCGCTGCCACGCCGGGGGCACCGGGCTGCCGCCGGTCGAGGGGTGGACCCCGGTCGCCACGGCCTCCCGCCACGGCGTGGACGTGATGGCGTTCGGCACCGGGGCGGGGACCGTGTTCTGCGAGACCACCCCGGCCTCGGTCACCGTGTCGCCGCCGGTGGCCGATCCGGGCGCGCTCACCCTGGCGTTCACCACGTCCACCGGCTCGCTGGCCGGGTTCACCGGGGACGACCCGCGCCCCTTCACCCTCGCCGGGGACCGGGCGGCGGACCGGCGGGCCGTCGCGGCGCGGTCCGGCCGGATCTTCTTGGTGCCCAACGGTTTCCTCCCGACGGGGCCGGTGGTCGCGCAGCCCGAGGTGACCGGCGCGGCCGACTTGGTCCAGCGGTTCGAGCTGGCCACGCCGCCGCCGTCCCCGGCGGTCGTGGACCGGCCTCGCGCCCCCGAGGAGCGCGACAGCGCCGAGGGACGCCGGTTGGGCGAGTGCCTGGACGGCAGGCCGGTGCCGGACCCCGCCGCCTGGCGGGCCGGGCAGGCGGTCGCGCTGGGCGCGGCCGAGTCCGCGCAGCTGGGCCACTACGGCGACCTCCTGCTGCTGTGCCACCAGGACCGGACCGTCCAGGTGCACGACCTGGGGAGGAAGCCTCAGGTGTCCGGCGCGACCCTGCGCGGCGTGCGGGTCTTCCACGGCTTCGTCGACTCCCGCGACGAGAGCGGAACCGCCTACACCAGCTCGAACACCGTGGCCGTGATCGCCGTGCCCACCGACCCGCGCGTCGCGTCGGTGACCGTCGAGGGCCCGGACGACGCCGATGTGACGGCCGCTCCGGTGGCGGGTTCGGTGGTCCTGCCGGGGATCACGCTGAACGAGGCGGGCTCGACGGTGGTGCGGCTCGTCGTCCGGGACGCCTCCGGCGCGGTGCTGGAGGAAGTTCGGCAGGAGCTGTGAAACCCGCTGTGAAACCGGTTCTGTGAAACCGGTTCTGTGAAACCGGTTCTGTGAAACCGGTTCTGGAAACCGCCGCTCACCCGAGGAATCGCACGTCCGGGTGAGCGGCGGACGGGCCGTCCAGCAGCCGCTGCGGCTTGTGCCGCAGGTGCTGGTCGAAGAACGCGGTCAGGTAGGCCCGCTGGGCCGCAAGAGCGCGCACCGGGTCCACGGTCCCGATGATGGGGTGGACCACGGCCGGGTCCAGTCCGAGGCGCGCGACCAGGCCGGGCAGCAGCGCCTGGTGGTCGGTGTAGGTGAAGTGCTCCCCCGCCGGAATGTGCAGCTGGCGGCTCCACCCCCGATGGTTGCGCAGGAACTCCTGCCAGGAGGCGTCGGAGGCGGCGCTGTGGTCACCCGCGCTCATGAACAGGAACGGCCGGTCGAGCCCCTCGTCGGCGACTCGGCCGAAGTCGCGGTCGGACTGGGAGTAGCCCATGCTGCCGTCGAGGTCGGCCCCGGCGTCGATCCGGCGGTCGGACACCATGGTCTCCCCGGCGGTGAACCCGCCGCCGGAGTGGCCGAACATGCCCACCTCGGACAAATCCAGCGCCAGCCCCAGCCCGCGCGGCAGCGCGCGCCGCGCGGCGTCGGGGTTGCCTCCCCCGGCCAGGACCTCGAGCTGGTCGAGGACGAACCGGGTGTCCTGGACGCGGGTCGCCATGATCCGCTTGGACACCTCGACGCTCGACGGCGGCAGGGCGCGCCGGGCCACCCTGCCGTCGGGGAACGCCACGGCGGGCGCTTCGTGGGTGTGGTCGAGGGAGACCACCACGTAGCCCCGGCTCGCCAGCTGCTCGGCCAGCGCGGTGCCGAACGCGCGGGACACGCCGCGACCGGGTGAGTAGAGCACGACGGGGTGGCGGCCGATCGCGGGCGTGCCGGCGGAGGAGTGCGTGGGGAAGGTGTAGTCCAGCTCGCCGGGGTCGACGCCCACCACCGCGGCGTCCTCGGCGGCCACGACCTCGGCGACGGGCGGCGGCGTGAACCGGGCCGGTTCGCCGGTGCGCGAGGACGGGTAGCGGATGTCGACCACCAGCTCCCGCACCGCGCCGGGCACCCACGGGTCCTGGCGGGTGTGGTCGACCAGGTGCAGTTCGGTGATCCCGACCGGGTGCGGACCGGTCGGCTCCGGCAGGGTGGCGGTCGGCGCGGCGGGGGCCGGTGCGGCCACCAGCGCCGCCAGAGCGAGAGCGCCCAGGGAGTTCATGCCCCGAAGCCAAGCAGCGGGTGGGCGCCATCGCATCGGGACGATCACCCAGCGCAGCCCTGAACCCGCCGTCCAGTCCCGGTCAGGGGCCGCTCTCGTCGGAGGTCGCGAAGACCGCGGGCACCCGGTTGTCCGCCACCACCCGGCTCAGCAGCTCCGCCAGCCTGCGCCGGTCGTCCTCGTCCAGGCAGGCGGGCAGCGCCTCGATCCGCCTGCGCGCCTCGGCGTGGAAGTTGCCCGCCACCCCCGCGCCCTTCGCGGTCAGCGCCACCCGCACCGCGCGGCCGTCCAGCGGGTCCTGCTCGCGGCGCACCAGCCCGCGCTGCTCGCTGCGGTCGACCAGCCCGGTGAGGCTGGACTTCGCCAGTCCGAGCACCTCGCCCAGCTCGCCCATCCCGTAGGGCTGGAGCATCAGGACGCACAGCAGTTGCCCCTGCTGCGCGGTCAGCCCGAGCCTGCGGCCCACGTCGGCGTACGCGGAATTCACTAAAAATGCGGAGCGCACCAGGGCGGCAGCGAGTCCCAGTTGATCTCCCGCGCCTTTTCGCACGCGGTCAGGGTACGACAACCGACGCAAGCGCGCGGGAAATTCGCCTGGAGAAGTGAATTTTCCAATTACCCGCTCAGACTTTGCCGTCCGCGCGCCGGAGGCGGCGGCCCAGCTCGGCCAGCAGCTCCTCGTCGGTGAGCGCCGCCGGGTCGGGCCGGGTGCGGCGCAGCTGGGCCTCCTGCTCGGTGAGCAGGCCCGCCGCCACCATCACCTCCAGCGGGCTGGCGCCGAAGACGCGGGCGATCGTGCGCGCGTTCTCGATGGAGACGCTGCGGCCCCGCCGCCAGTCGGTGAAGCGGCTGCGGTCGATGCCGGTGTGCCGCGCGAGGTCGCCGGTGGTCCAGCCCTGGTTGTCCAAGTTGGCCTGGACGTACTGCCACCAGGACGACGGGGTGCTCTCCTCTGCGGCCACGGGCCGACATGTTACGTGCGCGCACGCAACGTCCACCATGCGCTACTGTCCGCGCACACACCGGACGTTGGGTGTCCACACAGCACGGGACGGCAATGCCGAACACCATCAAGCTGCGCGCCGAGGCGTTCACCGAGGCCGCGCGACGGGCGGGTTTCCGCTCCGATTACGCCCTGGCCAAGGCGATGGACGTCAACCGGTCCACGGTGACGAGAGTGGTCGACGGCTACCTCAAACCCGGCCCGGCGTTCATCGGCGGCGCACTGGTGGCGCTGGCACCCCTGCGCTTCGAGGACCTGTTCGAAGTCATCCCTTCGGGGGAGTGATCGCGGGCGCGGGCGCTCGGCGGACGGGCGCTCCCCCGGCGCGGCTCGGCTCGCCACCGCCCACGCGCGCGACGCGCGGGTGACGTGCCCGCCCGTGGACGGCGACGCATTCACCGGACCGCCTGCGAGGGCCTCCCCCGGCGGTCCGGGGCGCTCGACGCCGCGTCGACGATCCTCGACGCGGGGTGCGGACACCGGGCGGCCCAGCGGCGCGGAGCCCCGCGCGGCCAGCGGATCGGCGACCCCGCGGCGGCGGCCCGGCGCGCGGCGGCGCGACGGGAAAGGGCGGTCCATGGCGGCAGCATCCACCAGGCGAAAGCGCTTGGCAATCCGTTCCGGCTGCCGATCAAATGGCCATCGTGATTACCGGTGGATTAATTCCAAAATACCAACCCGATGAGATTCCCACTGCGGCGACTTCTCACGGACGGTGCGCGAACGGACGATCAGGTTCACCCGAACGGGGCGACACGCTCCGGTCGAACGCCTGTTCGATCCTTCCACAGCTGTGGACAGGGCTGTGGACAACTCGACTTCCGCCGCAGCGGTGGTCGTCACCGCGAGCGGGGCCCTGGGCGGAGCAGGACCGGCGACGACCACCGCCGCGGCCGCGACGAACGGGGAGCACGGGACGGGCCGGAGCGCGGTGGGCCCGTCCCCTGACGCCTCTCCCCAGGTCGGTTCGTCGGAGATCAGGGGGTGCGGTCGTCCGGGAGCTCCAGCAGCTCCTCCAGCACCGCGGCGGCCGGGCCGCGCCTGCGCCAGGCGAACCGCGTGGGCGAGAACAGGTTCGCCTCGTCCTCGGGCACCCGCATGGCCAGCGCGTCGTCCTCGGTGTGCAGTCGCACCACGTCGATGACGGTGCCGTGGGCTCGCACGCCGACCACGGCGGTCAGCTCGCCGCGCGCGTTGCGCGGGTGCAGGAACTGGAAGCCCCGGTTGATCAGCTGGCGCAGCTGCCAGGTCGTGCGGGAGGCATCAGCCGATGAGGTCATCGAACTCACCGTCCTTGGCGCCCGCGACGAAGGCGGCGATCTCGGCGCGGGTGTAGACCAGCGCGGGCCCCTCCGGGAAGCGGGAGTTGCGCAGGGCGATGGCGTCGTGATCGACTTCGGCGAGCTCCACGCAGTTGCCCACGGCGCCGCTGTGGGTGCTCTTGCGCCAGTCGACTCCGCGCAGCTCGGTAGCGGACACACCGTTGCGGGCCTTGGTGATCATCAACACCCACCTACCTCGGTCGAGGTTGCATCTGCACGTGCATTTGAGCGTGCACGGACGCTAGCACCGGTGGGTGCACGGGTAAACGCACGTGCAACCGCAGCGGCGGAATCTCCCCCTCAAGGAGGAAAACGCTAAAGCTCAGCGCGTCGCTTCGCGAGCAGCTGCCTGCTCCGATCGGGCGTCTCGGCGTCCACGGTCAGCCGATCGAACACCCGGCCGTACATCTCCAGCTCCTCGCGCTTGTCCAGGTAGAGCGCGCCCGCCAGGTGCTCGACGTAGACGATGTCGGGCAGGTCCGGCTCGCCGAACCGGAGCACGGAGAACGGCCCCTCCGCGGCGTACCCGCTCAACTCGTACGGCACCACCTGCAGGGTGACCTGCGGCTGCTCGGTGACCTCCAGCAGGTGGTCCAGCTGCTCGCGCAGCACCCGCCTGCCGCCGATCGGCCGGTGCAGCACCGACTCGTCGATCACCGCCCACAACCGCGGCGCGGTCGGCCGCCACAGGATCTTCTGCCGGTCCATCCGCAGCTTGACGCGCCGCTCGACCTCCGCCGTGGCCAGCTCCGCCCGGCCGTGGCTGGCGATGGCCCTGGCGTAGTCCTCGGTCTGCAGCAGGCCGGGCACGAACTGCGTCTCGTAGGTCAGGATGCGGGCGGCCGCCTCCTCCAACCCGACGTAGTCCTGGAACCAGTCCGGCATCAGGTCGCTGTAGCGGTGCCACCAGCCGGGCTCGTTGGACCGGCGGACCATCGCCAGGAACTTCTCCCGCGCGTCCTCGTCGGTCATCCCGTACATGGTCAGCAGGTCCGTCACGTCGCGGACCTTCAGACCGACCCGGCCCAGCTCCAACCTGCTGATCTTGGAGTCGGAGCCGCGGATCTGGTAGCCCGCCTCGGCGCGGGACAGGCCCGCGGCCTCCCGGAGCCTGCGCAGCTGGGCGCCGAGCACGATGCGCAGCGCGGTCGGGCCGGTGTCCCGATCACCCGAGCGGGAGGGGTCATCCGTGGTCATGGCAGATCCTCCCTCTGGACTACTCCCACCCGAACAGCGGTTGCGGTGGTGAAGGGTGAAATCGCATCGTCGCCGAACGTACACCCACGACCGCTCGTCCAGCGCCGCTCGACAGGTTCCTGCCCGATGGACTCCGCGGTCGTCCCGTGGTGCACAGCTGCCGCCCCGAACGCTCTGAGAGGTCACCTCATGCGCGGTCCGTCGTCGGACGCTCCCGCTCCCGCCTACATCGACACCTCGAAAGCCAGCATCGCCAGGGTCTACGACGCCTTCCTCGATGGCAAGGACAACTACGAGATCGACCGGGAAGTGCTGCGCCGGGTGCGGCGGGTGGCGCCCGAGGCGTCCACCCTGGCCGTGGACAACCGGCAGTTCCTCATCCGCGCCACCAGGTTCCTGGCCGCCCGCACCGGCATCACCCAGTTCCTCGACTGCGGCTCGGGCCTGCCGACCGCGGAGAACACCCACCAGGTGGCGCAGCGGATCAACCCGGAAGCGCGGGTGGTCTACGTGGACAACGACCCCGTGGTGCTCGCGCACGGCCGCGCGCTGCTGGAGGAGAACGACCGGACGCACTTCTCCGCGGCGGACATCTTCAACCCGCGCGAGACCCTGGAGGACCCGGTGGTGCGCGAGCACATCGACTTCAGCGAGCCGGTGGCGCTGCTGCAGATGGGCACGCTGCACCACTACAACGGCGAGTCGCCCACCGTGCGGGAGATCATGGCCGAGTACATCGAGGCCCTGCCCTCCGGTTCCTACGTCGGCATCAGCCACTTCTTCGACCCGGAGACCGAGGAGCACAGCGCCATCGCGCGGCGCATGGAGGAGACCTTCCTGCACAGCCCGATGGGCAGCGGCCGGTTCCGCACCCGCCGGGAGCTGGAGGAGCTGTTCGAGGGCCTGGAACTGGTGCCGCCCGGCCTGGTGATCTGCGCCGACTGGTGGCCGGACGGCCCGAACCTGACTCCGCTGGACGCGGTGTCCTACTGCATCGCGGGCGCGGTGGGCCGCAAGCCCTGATGCCGCTCGCGGGCGCGCAGCAGCGCGTCGAGGTTGTTCTCGCACCACGTCCCCACGGCGTCGATCAGCGGCAGCAGGCCGCGCCCCAGCCCGGTCAGCTCGTACACCACCCTCGGCGGGTTCTCGTCGTGGGCGGTGCGCGTGACCAGGCCGTCGCGCTCCATCGCCCGCAGCGTCTCGGTGAGCACCTTCGGCGTGACGCGGCGCAGCGGCACGCGCAGCTCGCCGAAGCGGCGCGGTCCGCCCTCCAGGCAGCGGATCACCATGCCGGTCCACTTGTCGCCGATCCGGACCGGCACCGACGACGGGCAGTACGAGGGGAACATGTCGGGGTCGAGGCTCACCCGGCCCAGTTTCCTTGAAGTGACCGGCGGGGGTGGCCCTAGCGTCCGTCCCATGGGACGGATCGTGGTCTTCGGCGCGGGCGGGCGAGCCGGTCGCGCGGTGGTGGACGAGGCGAGGGCGAGGGGGCACGAGGTGACGGCCGTGGTGCGCGACCCGCGGCGGCACCCCGGCGTGCGCGGGGACGTCACGGACCCGCGCTCGGTCGCGGAGCTGGTGGCCGGGCACGACGCGGCGGTGCAGGCCGCGACCCCCGTCACCGGTCCGCACCAGGTGGCGGGCGACTGGGACCGGGCCTTCTTCACCAAGGCGGCCGACGCGCTGCTGGCCTCGGGGGTGCCCAGGCTGGTGGCGGTCGGGCTCTTCGCCGACCTGCGCGCGCCCGGTGGCGGCCTGGTGATGGACGACCCGGCGCTGTTCCCGCCGGAGCTCAGGGCGTTCGCGCAAGCGCACGCCGACGGGTTGGCGCGGTTGCGCGCCTCGGCCACCGGGGTGGACTGGGTGGTGCTCACCCCGCCCGCCGAGCTGTTCACCGGCGAGCGGACCGGGCGCTACCGCCTCGGCGGCGAGGAAGCAGGCGGCGCGGCACTGTCCTATTCGGACTTGGCGGTGGCGGTGGTGGACGAGGCGGTCCGGCCCCGCCACCACCGCGAGCGCGTCGCCGCGCGCGGGGCGCGGTGAGCGGGGGCGGTCACCGGTGGGCGCCGCCGCCCGCGGGCGCGCCGGGCTCGCGGAACAGGCCCTCGTAGGAGCGCGGCTGCTCGACCTGGGCGATCGGCGCCTGCGGCTCGGGGGTCTCCAGGTGGCTGAACAGCTCCTCGGTCGTCAACGACCCGCTCCGTTCTCGTGCTGGGGATGGCAGGACGGAGACAGGATCGGCTCCTCGCGCACCGCCGAAACCGCCGATTCCGCACCCGGTAGGGGGTTTTCAGCGGGCGAGGAAGTCGACCAGGACCGGCCCCAGGACGTTCGCCTTCACCATGTGCGTCTGGCCGGGCAGCACGCGCAGTTCCGCGTCCGGCAGCACTTCGGCCAGCTGGGCCTGGGAGTTGCGCATGTACTCCGGGCTCTTGCCGCCCGCCAGCACCAGCACGGGCGCCTTCACCCCGTCCCACCGGCCCGCCGGGATCGGCTCGCCGTGCTGGAACTCCGACACCAGCGCGATGTCGTGCGACAGGGTGGGCGCGGCGGCGGTGAGCTTCTTCCACGGCGGCATGATCGGCAGCACGGCGGTGACCAGGGCGGGCGTGCCGACCCAGCGCATGAAGGTCTTCACCGCCTCACCTCGGCGGTCGGCCGCGATGAGGGCCGCCATCCGCGCGGGCAGTTCCGGGTCCATCGGCTCGTGCGTGCCGTCCACGACGAGCGGCGCCTCGTAGAGGGCCAGCTTGTCCACCGGCACGCCGCGGTGCGCGGCCTCCAGCGCCAGCACCGCGCCGGAGGACACGCCGACCAGGTGCGCCCGGCCACCCGCCAGTTCCACCAGGGCGGCGAGGTCCTCGACCTCGCGCTCGACGGCGTAGGGCCGGGTGTCGCCGCTCTCGCCGCGACCGCGCCGGTCGTAGGTGTGGACGGTGAAGTGCGGCGCGAGCGCTTCGGCGAGCTTGGCGCTCGGGCCGAACCCGCGCGAGCACAGGGCACCGTCCACGATGATCACAGCCGGGCCGGAACCCGTTGCACCGCAAGCGATCCGGGTGCCGTCCGCGGACGTGGCGAAGGTGGTCACGACAGGTCTCCGATCCAGGAAGCCCACACCCGCTCGGTGTCGGCGTCGACGGGGGTGAAGAAGTGGTGCATGGCGGTCAGGCCGCCTTGCGCGCCGCGGAAGAACCGGTAGAGGGCGTCCTCGGCGCGCACGCCGACGGTCTGCGCGTTGGCGAAGTAGACGACCCCGTCCGCGCCGTCGAGCCGGACGCGGTCGCCGGTCTCGGCGGGCCGGTCCAGGCCCAGCGCGCGGCCCAGCGCGGTCCAGGTGGCCGCCCAGTCGGCCACCGGCGGGCCGAACGCGGTGACGGGCGTGGCGGCGCGGCCCGCGAAGTGCCGCAGGTACTGCACCAGGGTGGCCCAGAACATCTCGCCGCCCGCCAGCATCGCCTCGTACTCGTCCTCCCAGTCGTCGCCGGGGAGGAAGCCGCTGGTGACCATGCGGAGCACGGTGCTGCCGCGGTCGCGGCCCTCGACGAGGAACTCGTAGGCGACGAACCGCCCGTCCGGGGCCTTCTCGCCGCCGTAGGCCAGGTGCTCCCCCGGTTCCCAGGCGGTGATCGGGTGGGTCGGCTGGTAGCCGCCGAACGCCGAGCGCACCGCCACGCCCGGCTCGACCTCGTTGCGCCCCATGAACCACGAGTCGATGCCCGGCCCGGTGGCGATGGCCTGCCACACCTGCTCCGGTGTCACGCCGTCCAGCTCGACCTCGTTGACGGCCTCGAACTCCCGCCCCATGTCAGCGCTCCTTGCCGGTGCTCGGGTGCACCGCGACGACGACGCGGTGCGCGCGTCCCCCCGCGGCGGATTCGTCGTGGTACTTGGCCACCAGGGCGGTGACCGACGCGGCCAGCTCCTCGGCGAACGCCGCCCGGTCGGCCGCGGAGGCGAAGCGGACCTCGCCGTCGAGCGCGAACGTGGCCACCCGCTTGCCCGCCCTGGCTGCCCCGGTGACCAGGTCGCCGACGTCGCGCACCAGCCGCGCGGCCACGGCCAGCAGCCAGCGCGCGGACAGCCGGTCCGGCGAGCGGGCCGGGTCGGGCTGGACGGCGGCCAGCGCGACCGGGGAGATCACGTAGGAGGCCGCCGTGGCGCGCATGACGCGCTCGGTCACGTTGCCCCGCCGCCGCTCCTCGGCCAGCTCGACCAGGCCGTGCCGCTCCAGGGCGCGCAGGTGGTAGTTCACCTTCTGCCTGGGCAGCCCCACCTTGGCCGCCAGCGCCGTCGCCGACGCCGGTTCGGCCAGCTCGGCCAGCAGCCGGGCGCGCACCGGGTCCAGGGAGACCTCGGCCGCGGCCGGGTCCTCGATCACCGCAACGTCCATCACGCGACACAGCCTGCTACCGACAATTTTATTTGTCAAGACAGCGCTTGTTGTCGGTGGTCAGCGCTCGGTGCGCGCGCGGTCAGCGCCGCCGACGACCGTGGCGGCATGAGGACCAAGTGGTACCGGCGCCCGTGGGTCGCGCCGTTCGCGTTCGTCGTGGTGGCCTTCGTGGCGTTCTCGCTACCCCCTTACCTGTCGCTGGACCGGGCCCAGTCGCGCGTCCCGCAGCCGGGCGACCACACGTGGCACTACCCCGCCCTGGTCGGCCACGTCGTCTTCGGCGCCATCGCGCTGACCACGTGCGTGGTCCAGGTGTGGCCGTGGTTCCGGCAGCGCTTCCCGGTGGCGCACCGGCGGATCGGCCGCGCCTACGTCCTCGCGGGCGTGCTGCCCGCCGGGGTGCTGGCGGTGGCGGTCGGCTCGGTCAGCCCCTTCGGACCCAACACCCAGGTCAGCAACGTGCTGATGGGCCTGCTGTGGCTGGCCTTCACGGTCGCGGGCTACCGGGCCGCCCGGCGACGGCGGTTCGCCGACCACCGGCGGTGGATGATCCGCAGCTTCGCGCTCACCGCGTCGATCATCAGCAACCGGCTGTGGACCGCCGTGGGGGTCATCGTGCTCTCGCCAGGGCTGGAGACCACCTTCGGCGGCAGCGAGGTCGCGCTCACGCAGGCGATCGCGGGCCTGTCCGCGTGGGCGGGCTGGGTGATCCCGCTGCTGGTGGCCGAGTGGTGGCTGCAGCGGCCGGGCAAGCGCGGCCCCCGGCCCGCCGCGCAGCCGGTCAGCGCCTGAGGGAGCGCTCGAAGTCCAGCAGGTGCCGCTTGCGGTCCAGCCCGCCGCCGTAGCCGGTCAGGCCGCCGGTCGAGCCGATCACCCGGTGGCACGGCACGATGATGCCGATCGGGTTGCGCCCGTTGGCCAGGCCGACCGCCCGCGCGGCGGTCGGCCTGCCCATGCTCCGCGCCAGCTCGCCGTAGGACACCGTCTCCCCGTAGGGGATCTCGCGCAGCGCGGACCACACGGTCCGCTGGAACGGCGTGCCGCGCAAGGACAGCGGCAGGTCGAACGACGTGCGCTCGCCCGCGAAGTACTCCGCCAGCTGGGCGACCGCTTCGCCGAACGGCTCGGCGTCCGGCTCGCCGAACGTCGCGTCGTCCGGCCGGTAGCGCTGGTCGGTCATGTAGAGGCCGGACAGCGCGCCGTCCGTCGCGACCAGCGTCAGCGGGCCGACCGGGCTGTCGACCGTGGTGTGCGTCATCAGTGGCTCCCTGGAGGTCCTTCAGGCGGGCAGCCGGTTGACCGCGTGGTCACCGGTGGCCCAGAGGTGTTGGACGGCGTAGGCCCGCCACGGGCGCCACGCCCTGGCGCGCCCGGTCAGCGCCGCGGGCGTGGCGGGCAGGCCGAGGGCGCGCGCGGCGGCGCGGACGCCCAGGTCCGACGGGATGAAGGCGTCCGGGTCGCCCAGCGCCCGCATGGCGATCACCTCGACCGTCCACGGGCCCAGGCCGGGCAGCGCGGCCAGCCCGGCCCGCGCCTCGGCCCAGTCCGCGCCCGCCCCCAGGTCGATCCGCCCCTCGGCCAGCGCCCGCACCAGCCCGGTGAACGCGTCCCGCCGCGCCCCTGGCACCGCCAGCGCCGACGGGTCCAGCTCCAGCAGCGCGGCGGGCGTGGGGAACAGGTGGGTCAGCCCGCCGTCGTCGGGCACCGGCTCACCAGCGGCGAGCACCAGCCTGCCCGCGTGCGTGCGCGCCGCCGCGGTGGACACCTGCTGCCCGAGCACCGCGCGCACGGCGAACTCCTCGGCGTCCGCCGTGCCCGGCACGCGCCTGCCCGGCGCGCGGCGCACCAGCGGCCGCAGCAGCGGGTCCGCCGCCAACTGCTCGTCCACCGCCACCGGGTCGGCGTCCAGGTCCAGCATCCGCCTGCACCGGGCGATCGCGATGGACAGGTCGCGCAGGTCGGCCAGCGCCAGCAGGCAGGCCACGTGGTCGCCCCCAGGGCGCAGCGACACCACGCCGTGCCCGTGCGGCAGCCGCAGCGTGCGGCGGTACGCGCCGTCCCGCCACTCCTCCACGCCTGGCACCGCGGTCGCGGCCAGGTGGCCGAACAGGTTGTCCGGGTGCAGCGGCGCGCGGAAGGGCAACCGCAGCGGCAGCACCCCCGGCACGCCGCCCGCCGGACCCCGCCGCCGCGCGCGCAGCTCGGTCGGGGACAGGCCGAAGACCTCGCGCACCGTCTCGTTGAACGCCCGGACGCTGGCGAACCCGGCCGCGAGCGCGACCTCGGCCATCGGCAGCGCGGTGGTCTCGATCAGCAACCGGGCGGTCTGCGCGCGCTGCGCCCGCGCCAGCGCCAGCGGCCCCGCGCCCAGCTCGGCCACCAATTGCCGCTCGACCTGTCGAACGCTGTAACCCAGCCGCGCGGCCAGACCCGGCACCCCTTCCCGGTCGACCACGCCATCGGCGATCAACCGCATCGCCTTGGCCACCGAATCGGCGCGGTGGTGCCACAGCGGAGAACCGGGGCTGGCGTCCGGGCGGCATCTCTTGCAGGCGCGGAATCCGGCCTGCTGGGCCGCCGCCGCACTCGGATAGAAACGCATGTTCTCGACTTTGGGCGGCGCCACCGGACAACTCGGGCGGCAGTAGATCCGGGTGGTCACGACGGCGGTGAAGAACCACCCGTCGAATCGGGCGTCCCTCGCCTTGACCGCCCTGGCGCAGCGTTCCGCGTCTTCGTGCACGGCACCAGCATCGGGCAGGCGGACGCCGGTGGCCGGCGGAAATGCGACAGGGAGGGGAACGAGGTGATCACCGCACCGCGCCGTGCGGTGATCACCCGGTCTCGCGGGGCCGCGGACCCCGCCGCGCCGGGCCACTCCCGGCTGTCACGGATCGTCACCGGCGGGAAGCCGGTCGATCCCCCTTACCCCCGGTGGGCGAGGAAGGTCGCCGCACCGTTCCAGCGCGCGGGCCGGTCCGGTGCGCACCGCCGAGAAGACCCCCAGGACTCCTCGGCGAACGATGAACCCCTCGCCGTGATAGTTGCCTGCGAAACCACTTTGTCCGGTCCCTTCGCACAACCCGACGACGTCAGCACGCCGTCAGGACCACCTTGGCAGCGCGAGTCGTTAGGGTGGTCCCAAGGGGGTACCGCCGGTCGGCAAACGACCAGTTCATGCGCTCACACCCGGTTTTCCGGTCCGGAAGGCCGGACGCGAGGAGGCCAGCTGCGGATGGCGAGTTCCGGTCGGGGGTCGGGGTCGCGGGCGGTTTTCGCGGAGCGGTTCGCGCTGCTCTACGCCGAGGCGGGCGATCCTCCCCTGAAGCGGGTGACCGAGTCGGTGGCCCGCGCCCGGCGCGCCGACGAGCGCGGCCGACCGGTCAGGGCGAGCGCCCAGCGGGTCAGCGACTGGCGGCGCGGGCGCAACGTCCCGGCCCGGTTCTCAGCACTCTCGGTAGTCCTCGAAGTCCTCATCGGCGAGGCCCGCAAGACCCACCCGCAGCCCGCCGCGCCCGGCCTGTACGACCTCGAAGCGTGGCACTCGCTGTGGGAGCAAGCGCTGTCCAGCCCGGTCGCCGCGGCCGAGGAGGAAGAGCCTCCCAGCACCGGGGAAATCGGCGTCTGCCCCTACCGCGGATTGGCCGCCTTCCAATCCGAGGACGCCAACTGGTTCTTCGGCAGACAACGCAGCACGGCCGCCCTGGTGTCCCGCCTGGGCAGCGCCGCGGAAACCGGCGGAATCGTGATGCTGGTCGGCGCCTCGGGCGCCGGGAAATCATCACTGGTGCGCGCCGGGGTGATTCCCGCGATTCGTGAGGGCGCCCTTCCCGTGACCGGTTCGGAGAAATGGCCCGCGGTGGTCATGACGCCCAGGGCCGATCCCCTCGCGGAATTGTCCAGGCACATTCCCGAACTGGCCGACGTCCTGCGGGTGGCGCTGCGCGCCGAGGGCGCGGACCAGGAACCCGCCGGGGCGGAGTCGTTCCCCGGCCAAGCGCTGCTGGGGGTGCTGCGCTACGCCGGGCGCATCCGCGCCGCGTTCGCCGCCTACGCCGCGCGGCACGGCGCCGAGCGGGTCGTGCTCGTGGTCGACCAGTTCGAAGAGGCGTTCACGCTGTGCGGCGACGAGAGCCTGGTGCAGGTCTTCGTGCACGCCCTCAGCGCCGCCAGCACCCCGGCGGTGCCCGGCGGCGCCCCGCCCGCGCTGGTCGTGCTCGGCGTGCGGGCCGACTTCTACGGCCGCTGCCTGGCCTACCCGGAACTGGCCGACGCGCTGCAGGACCGGCAGATGGTGCTCGGCCCGATGACCTCGGCCGAACTGCGCGAGGCGGTGTCGCGCCCGGCCAAGGCCGCGGGCCTGCACCTGGAGCCGGGGCTGGTCGAGCTGATGCTGCGCGACCTGGGCGTGCGCAGCGGACGCGCCCCCACCCGCGGCCAGGGCGCCTACGACGCGGGCGCGCTGCCGCTGCTGTCGCACGCGCTGCTGGCCACCTGGCAGCGCAGGCAGGCGGGCAAGCTGACCATCGCGGGCTACCGCGCGGCGGGCGGCATCCAGGGCGCGGTGGCGGCCACCGCCGAACGCGCCTGGGCCGACCTGGACCCGTCCGCCCAGCAGGCCGCCCGCCCGCTGCTGCTGCGGCTGGTGCGCGTCGGCGAGGACACCCAGGACACCCGGCGCCGGTCCACCCGCAACGAGCTGGTCGAGCAGGCCGCCAACCGCGCCGCGGGCGAGGAGGCGCTGGAGGTGCTGGCCAGGGCCCGGCTGGTGACCCTGGACGCGGGCTCGGTGGAGATCACCCACGAGGCGCTGCTGCAGGCGTGGCCCCGGCTGCGCGGCTGGATCGACCAGGACCGCGAGGGGCAGCTGCTGCGCCAGCGCCTGGAGGAGGACGCGGCGAGCTGGGCCGCGCACGACCGGGACTCCTCGCTGCTGTACCGGGGCGCCCGGCTGGAGACCGCGCGGCACTGGGCCGACGCGGTCGGCCCCGGCGGGCTGACCGGCACCGCGCAGGACTTCCTGGCCGTGTCCACCCAGCACCGCAAGCGGGCCACCTGGGGCAGGCGCAGCGCGGTGGCCGCGGTGGTGGTGCTGGCGCTGATCGCGGCCACCGCCGCCGTGGTGGCCGTGCGGCAGCGCGACGACGCGGTGTTCCGCCAGGTCGTGGCCGAGGCCGACCGGCTGCAGGAGACCGACCCGTCGCTGTCGGCGCAGCTGGCGCTGGCCGCGCACCGGATGCGGCCGCAGGACCAGTCGGTGGTCAAGCGGCTGCTGTCCACCCAGGTCACCGCGCTGGCCACCCCGCTGGCGGGGCACCAGGGCGCGGTGTACCTGACCACGTTCAGCCCGGACGGCAGGACGCTGGCCACCGCCAGTTACGACAACACCGTGCGGCTGTGGGACGTGCGCGACCGGGACGACCCCAAACCGCTGGGCCAACCGCTGGTCGGGCACCGCGAGTGGGTCAGCTCCGCGGTGTTCAGCCCCGACAGCAGGACCCTGGCCACCGCGGGCAACGACGGCACGGTGCGGCTGTGGGACGTCACCGACCCCGCCGCGCCCCGCGCGCTGGGCCCGCCGCTGGAGGGCCGCGGCGGCACCATCTACCTGCTGGCGTTCTCCCCCGACGGCCGCACCCTGGCCACCGCCCAGGAGGACCACAACGCCCGGCTGTGGGACGTCACCGACCCGGCCGCGCCCCGGCAGCTCGGCCAACCGCTGGGCCTGCACTCGGCACCGGTCCGCTCGATCGCGTTCAGCCCCGACGGCGCGCTGCTCGCGGTCGGCGGCGACGACACCACCGTGGTGCTGTGGAACGTGCTGGACCGCGACCGGCCCCGGCCCACCGGCACCCCGCTGACCGGGTTCGACGGGACCGTGCACTCGGTGGCGTTCAGCCCCGACAGCCGCACCCTGGCCGCGGGCAGCGAGGACCGCACGGTGCGGCTGTTCGACGTCTCGGACCCGGCCTCCCCCCGGCCGGTGGGCAAACCGCTGACCGAGCACAAGGGCGGGGTGTGGTCGGTGGCGTTCAGCCCCGACGGCAACCTGCTGGCCTCCGGCAGCGAGGACGGCACCACGCGGCTGTGGAACGTGACCGACCCGGCGCAGGTGCTGTCCCTGGGCACACCCATGGCGGGCCGCAACGGCATCGTCTACGCGGTGGGGTTCAGCCCGGACGGCCACACCCTGGCCACCGGCAGCCAGGACCACGTGGTGCGGCTGTGGTCGCTGCCCAAGACAGTGCTGGTCGGCCACTCCGCGCGCACCATCGGACCGCGCATCACCCCCGACGGCAAGACCCTGATCTCCGGCAGCGAGGACCGCACGCTGCGGATCTGGGACGTGTCCGACCCGACCTCCCCTCGCGGCGTCGAGCCCGGCGCGCCGGAGCAGGACGACGTGGTGTGGGCGCTGGCGATCAGCGACGACGGCCGCACCATGGCCAGCGCCAGCGACACCAGCGTGCGGCTGTGGGACCTGACCGACCCCAGGTCGCCGACACCGCTGGGCGACCCGCTGCGGCTGCGGACCCGCTACAGCTCGCCGATCGCGTTCCGCCCCGACGGCCGCGTGCTGGCCACCGGCGACGACGACACCTCGGTGCGGCTGTGGGACATCAGCGACCGCGCCCACCCGCGCGAACTCGGACCGCCGCTGCTGGGCCACCAGGGCTACGTGCACTTCGCGCAGTTCACCCCGGACGGCCGGACCCTGATCACCGGCAGCGCCGACCAGACCATCCGGCTGTGGGACGTCACCGACCCGGCCGCCGCCAAGCCGCTGGGCGACCCGCTGGAGGGGCACACCAGTCCGGTGCGCTCCGGCGACATCCGCCCCGACGGCCGCGTGCTGGCCACCGGCAGCGACGACAAGACGATCCGGCTGTGGGACATCGGCGACCCGGCCCACCCCCGGCCGCTGGGCGACGCGCTGACCGGGCACTCCGAGGCGGTGGTCGCGCTCGCGTTCCACCCCGGCGGGCACACCCTGGCCAGCGGCAGCGCCGACCGGACGCTGCGGCTGTGGAACCTGGCCACGCCCTCCCGCGCCGAGTCGCTGGACCAGGTGCTGGAGGGGCACGAGGGTGCGCTGCGGGACCTGGACTACAGCCCCGACGGCAAACTGCTGATGTCCACCAGCACCGACAGCACCGTCCGGCTGTGGGACCTGGACCAGCAGCGCACCATCGACCGGATCTGCGCCAAGACCAAGGGCGTGATGACCGAGGAGGTCTGGCGCAAGCACCTGCCGCAACTGGACTACGAACCGCCCTGCGGCTGAGGCGTGCCCCGGAACGAGTCGATCAGCTCTCGGGTCGGTGAGCCGAGGCCGGTCGCCGTGTTGTAGCCGGGGGCGAAGTCGAGGTTGGCGTTCTCGTACTGGCCGGGGGTGACCAGCCTGACGGAGCCGTGGCGGTTGACGGCGAACGCGATCGTGTCCGGTGTTCCCGCCGGGTTGTCGTGGACGCGGCGGAACTGGTGCCCGCGCGCGTAGAGCGCCGGGTTCGCGAAGCCGAGCGGACCCCTGGCCTGCACGATGAGGGCCGCGACGCCCGCGAACAGCGGAGACGCCAGGCTGGTGCCGCCACCGTTCTCCTCGACGTAGCCCAGGCTGCCGTCGAGGTGGTACTGGGTCAGCCCGATGAGCAGACCGAGGTCCGGGTCGGCGAGGGCGGAGACGTCGGGAATGGCGCGCCCCCGCGGGCTGCCCGCGAAGGTCGCGGGCACGACACCGCGCTGGTAGAAGGGTTGGCCGAACACGGTGCTGACGCCGCCGCCGGTCGCCTTCTCCTGGTGGCCGGGTGGTTCGGGGTCCCAGCGCGTGCCGTCCGCGGACAGGTCGGTGTACTCGGTCGCCCAGACGACTTCCCACAGGTGGCTGTTCCGCGGGCCGATGGCCAGGGTGGTGCCGCCCACCGCGGTGACCCAGGGGCTGGACGACGGGTACTCGACGGTCCGCACACCGTCGACGAGGCCACCGCCCGAGTCGCCGCTGGCGAAAGCGAACGTGATGCCCTCGACGGCCGCCTCCTGGAACAGGCGCTCGTACGCGGCGATCGCGTCGGGCGCCCAGCCGGGGGTGAAGCCGCTGAGGACCGAGCCCGACACGACATCCGCCAGCCGCCGGTCCACGATGGTGGCGATCGCGTCCAGCACCGGATCTCCCCACTGAGTCCTCGAACCGACCACGTAGGCGATGTTCGCCTCCGGCGCCATCGCGTGCGCGGCCTGGATGTCCATGGCGAACTCGCCGCTGACATCGGCCGTGCTCGCGCCAGGCGCGACGTGCGCGGTGAACTGCCCCGGCGCGAGGGTGGGCTCACCGTGCTCGGCGGCGAAGCGGTTCGCGTCGGCCAGCGCGTTGACCTCGTAGCTGGAGCCGATGATGCCGATGGTCGCGCCTCTGCCGGTCAGCCCGGTGCCGGTGATCCCGTAGGCGTCGCGCACCTGCTTCGGCGTGTAGCCGCACGGAGCCCACTGGGCGGGACGCCCGTAGGCGGGCGGGAGGTCGGTGGCCGGGGTGTCGCCGAAGTGGGCGGGGCAGGGGTTGGTCGGCGCGGCGGTTCGGCGCGCGGCTTCGTCCGGCGTGCGCGTCCGGTTCGCCGGGAGGGCACCGCTGGACACGGGGATGTCGGGCTTGCCGGGCTTGCCCGCGGTGAGCCCGGTGACGGCGAGGACGTCGGCCGCCACGTCGGCGGGCACGGTGATCGGGTCCACCGCCGCGCGGTACGGCGTCCCGCCGAGGGTGTAGTTCGCGAACCGCGTGCCGAAGGCGGCGGTCGCCTGGGCGACGGTTCCGCTCACGACGACGCCCAGGGAGCTGACCGCGTCGACGGCCAGACCGGTGTCGCGCAGCCAGGCGGTGACCGCGTCGATCCGCTGCCGCGCGGGACCGAAGCGGGCACGTGTCCGCTCGGGTGTCAGGAACCGGCCGTAGCGGGGGTCGGCCGGGTCGGACACCGCGCGCGCGTAGTCGGCCAGGCCGTTGGCATCGCCCCTGAAGAACACCTGGGCGGTGAGTCGCGTGGCCGGATCGGTCGGCCCGGTGTGGGTGCCCTCGCGGAGCACCCGGTCCGACCTGGTGTCGGTCAGGCGTTCCACGGGCACCCGATCCGGCTGGTCCGCTCGCGCGGCGCTCACCCCCGGAAGGCTGACGAGCGCGGCGGTGAGACACCCCAGCACCGCGTAGAGGCGACGTTTTCTCCGCATTTCTCTCCTCTGCGTGACAACACTGCGACGCCTGGTACACGCGAGGGGTCGCACGGAGGTTGCTCCGGGCGACTTGGCTGGGGGGCAGCGTCCGCCACGGTGCCCGAACGCTCGGTTCGCGGTGCCCGAACGCTCGGTTCGCGGGCGGGGCCTGCGTCAACCCGCAGCGCCGGACCGGGTCCTGGCACTGGTCCTCATGGATTTCCCGACCGGAGTGACTAAGTTCCGACCATGCGTTTTTTGGCACGGGTGGGGAGCCCGGAGACGGCGATCGCGGTGGTCACCGCGATCACCGCGCTGTACATGAGCCTCGTGGTGCTGGGCAACGTCACCGACTACGAGACCAACCGCGCGTTCGTCGAGCACGTGTTCGCGATGGACACCACGTTCAAGTCGTCGAACACGATGTGGCGCGCGATCACCGCGCAGGGTCTGGTCACCGCGGCCTACCTGCTGATCATCGCCTGGGAGGCGTTGACCGCGCTGGTGCTGCTGGCGGCGCTGGTGGCGTGGCTGAGGGGCCGGGTGACGACCGCGCGGCGGCTGTCCTCGGCGGGCTGGGTGATGCAGGTGCTGCTGTTCGGGGGCGGGTTCATCGCCATCGGCGGCGAGTGGTTCCTCATGTGGCAGTCGTCGGACTGGAACGGGCTGAACGCGGCTCTGCAGAACTTCCTGATCGCCTCGGTCGGCCTGATCCTGGTCCACGCGACCGGCAACCGCGCCGCGACGCGGGAGGGCCTGGCGCGGGAGGACCTGGCGGGCTGAGCACGGTCGAGGTCGGGACGGTGAGCGGTCACCGCCCCGACCTCGACACCCCCAGTCACCCAACGCGCCCGCTCAGGGTGGCGGCCCGACTTGGGAGAAACCTTGAGCGGAACTGGCCTCAGCGTCCCTCCCAGAACCCGAGCCGGTGCGTGGTCCGGTAGTCCACCCCCTCGATGGCGTTGGGCGCCAATGACTGGACGTGCCCGCCGTGGTCGAAGCGCGGCCATGCGGGCAGTCCGTCGCCGTTGGGATCGCCGCTGCGGGCGAAGTTGGTCCAGTACCGGATCATCTGGTCGGACAGCTCGCACTGCTCGGGGGTGAACTTGTTGCCCGGTTCGACGAACAGGTAGCCGATGTCGGAGTTGTGCCCGGCGCCGTCGGCGGAGGCGCGCGGGTCGGCGAACTCGAAGGCGTACACCGGGTTGTGGGCGGACAGGAACCGGTGCTGCTGCCACGTCGGCCGCGCCCACACGCGGTCGGTGAGGACCTGCGCCCAGGCCCGAGTGGCGTCGGGGTAGTCCGACAGCGGGTACTCGGCCAGCACGTCGGGCGCGTGCGCGCCGAACGCGGCTTCGAGTAGGTGCGGGTACTCCTCGCGGGCGACCTCGCCGCGGAACACGCGGACCAGGGAGCGGTGCTCGTCCTTGGTGTTCCCGGCCAGCACGGGCACCTCGGCGAACTCCCCCCGGCCCAGCACCTCGTCCGGCGGGCCGCCCTGGAAGGGCATGGCCTGGAAGATGTTCATCACGTCGGGGTGGTCGAGCACCCGCTCCACCGGCTGGGCGCGCAGGCACGCCACGTCCGCGCAGTTCAGCTCGGCGGCGACCGCCGCGCCCAGCGCCTCGATCTCCGCCGGCGGCCGCCACGCCAGCCAGGGCAGCGCGGGCAGGTTCGGGAACCACGCCCCGGCGGGCAGGTCGACCAGGGTGAACGAGCTGTGCAGGGCAGCCTTGTCGAACAGGCCGCGCGAGTGCGGTGACATCAGGTGCGCGGCGACGGCGGTGGCCCCGTAGGAGACCCCGAACAGCGTCACGTTGTCCGCGTCGCCGCCGAACGCGCCCGCGTTGCGCCGCACCCAGGCCAGCGCGGCCCGCTGGTCCATGAGCCCGAACTCGCCCGAGCCCGCCAGGCCGGGCATCCCGAACCCGCCGAAGACGCCCAGCCGGTAGTTGACGGTCACCACGACCGCGTCGCCGAGCACCGCCAGCCGCGCGGCGTCGAAGAAGTGGCCCGCGCCGATCGCGCCGTCGCCGTGCAGCCACACCAGCACCGGCCTGCGGCCTCGGGTGGAGGGCGTGGTGACGTTGAGGAACAGGCACTCCTCCTCGGTGGAGCGCAGCTCCGAGTAGGGCGAGCCCACCTGTGGGCACGGGCTGCCGGGCGCGGTGGCGTCCAGCACCCCCGGCCACGGCCGCGCCCGGTGGGGCGCCTCCCAGCGGCCGGGCTTGGCCGCGTACGGGATGCCCTGGAACAGCAGGTGGTCGGCTTTCCGCAGGCCGCGGACCACGCCGGTGTCTGTTTTGGTCGTGTGGTCGTCCATCGCTTGCCCTCCGCTCGTCGCGCCCAGCAGCAGCACCAGTGCCAGTGCGAGCGCGAGGTGGCGCGTCATCTTCTGGTGGCGAGCTCGACCGCGATCAGCAGTTCGCGCTCGCACAGCTCGATGTCGACCGCCGCGTCGTCGGCCGCCCTGGTCAGCACACCGGTGCGCAGGGCCAGCAGGAAGATCGACATGATGTCCGGGTCGAAGTCGCGGAACTCGCCCGCCGCCTGACCCGCGCGCAGCAGGTCGGCCATCTTGCGGTGGTCCCCCTCCGCCACCTCGCGCTCCGACACGTGCGGGCGCAGCCGCAGGAAGGCGACCGCCTCCGCCCGGTGGGCGGCCATGAACCGCAAGTTGGCCGACAGGAACGCCCGCAGCTCGCCCGCGGCGGTGTCGGCCCGGTCGAGCCGTTCCAGCACGAAGGTGGTGAACCGCCGCAGCACCTCCGCGAAGACCTCGTCCACCAGCTCCTGCTTGCCCTTGAAGTGGTAGGAGATCAGGCCGGTGCTGCTCAGCCCCGCCCGCTGGGCGATCCGCTTGAACGAGGTGGCCTGGTACCCCAGTTCGGCGACGACTTCGATGGCCGCGGCGATGATCTGCGCCCGCCGGGCCTGTTCCGTCACCGATTTTGCTCGCATGAGCAAAATTTAGCACGACCGAGCAAGACAAGGCCAGGACCAGCGGGTACAGCAGCAGGGCAGGAGTGATCATGCCGTCCAGTGTCGAACAGGTGTTCGACACCCGGCAAGATCACGATCGAGTGGTCTACCCCAGCAGCTGGCGGAGCTGGTCGAGCAGCTCGGCCCGGCTGGAGCAGCCCAGCCGCTGGCGGATGCGGGCCATGTGGTGCTCGACGGTCTTCGCCGAGATGAACAGCCGGTCGCCCACCTGCTTGTAGGTCAGCCCGCTGAGCACCAGCTCGGCCACCTCGCGCTCGCGGTCGCTGAGCTTGCCCACCTCCGCCGGGCCCTCCGCGCCCGCCTCGGCGGCCCGCTTCGCGCCGACCGGCCGCCCCTGCAGCAGCCGGGCGCAGTCCAGCAGCCGCACCATGGCCTGCCGGTCGGAGGTGCGGATCGCGGCCTGCCCTGCCAGCCGGGCCGCGTCCCACCACTGCCCCGCCACGTGCAGCCCGCGCGCGGCCCGCTCCACCCGGTCCGGGTCGACCTTGCCCGCCAGCACGTCCAGCCAGCTCTCCGCGGCGGCCGAGACGATCGCGCAGTACCGGCCGCGGTCGCGGTTGGCGGCCAGCTCGGCGGCGTGCTCCTCGGCCGCGCCCGCCTCCTCGGCGATGATCGCCGCGTGCAGGCCGCTCCAGTGCAGCGGCACCGACCACAGCGGCGGGTCGCCCAGCTGCCGCAGCAGCTCCCGCGCCCGCGCCAGGTGCGGGGCCAGCCGGTGCTGGTCGCGCAGCCGGGCCGCCGCGGCGGCGAACTCGCCCAGCGGCAGGAAGGTGAACAGGTCCACCGGGTGCCGCAGCACCGCCTCGCACGCCTGCTCCCAGGTGCGCTTCAACGCCGCCAAGTCGCTGTTGCGGCGCGCGATGCCCACCTCCAGCGCCACCGCGAACACCCAGTCCCTCGGCTCCAGCGGCCGACCGACCTTGCGCAGGGCGACCAGCACCTCCCTGGCCCGCACCAGGTCCCCGCGCAGCATCGCCGCCCACGCGCGCAGCAGCCGGTGCCGCACCGACATCAGCCCGCCGCCCAGCGAGGTGGCGATCGCGCGGTCCAGCACCGATTCCGCGACGCCCAGCTCCCCGCTGTGCAGCGCGACCAGCGCGGCCAGCGCGGCGGGGGTGTCCGGCAGCAGCACCGCGCCGCCTGCCGGTTCCAGCAGCCCGGCAGCGCGGACCAAAGTGGACAGAGCGGTGGTCGGCTCCTCGGTGACGGACTCCAGAACTCCTTGCGCCATCAGGAAAGCGCCGCCCTCGAGCATCGTCGGCGGCGCCACCGGCAGTGCGGCGGCGGGCAGCCTGCCGGTGCCGATCTGGCCGACCACGGCGAACGCGGTCGAGGTCGCGCTGGGCGACCAGCGGTGCAGCTCGGTGCTGCGGGCCAGCTGGCCCCGGTGCGCCAGCGCGATCGCGGCGACCTCGGCGGCCGGGCCGCGGTGCTGCCGGTCGCCCGAGGAGATCACCTGGTCGGCCAGCCGCAGCGCGGCGTCCAGGTCACCGGCCATGGCCGACGCGGTGGCCCGGTGGACCGCCGCCTCCGGCGACGGCGAGCCCGCCGCGCCGAGCAGCCGGGCGGCCAGCGCGGGGTCGGTGGGAAGCGCTTCCCGCGCGGCGGCCTGGAAGGCGGCGGCCACCGAGGGGCCGCCCGCGCCGGAGCCGAGCAGCGGGCGCACCAGCTCCAGCACCGGGCCGCCGGAGCGCAGCTGGATCTCGGCCAGCCGCTGCCGCACGGCGATGCGCCGGTCGGTGCGGCTCAGCGCCGCCACGGCCGCGCGGGCCACCGGCAGCAGCGTGCCGTCCTGGGCCAGCAGCCCGGTCGCCCGACCGGCCTCGATCACCTCGCCGACCGCGTCGAAGTCCTTGTCCAGCAACGCGGCCAGCAGGTCCAGCCGCAGCGCCGCGCCCGCCTCGGCGGCCAGCAGGAACTTCTGCACGTCGGTGTCCAGCCAGTCCAGGTCGGCCCGGAACCGCCCGATCACCTCGGCGGTGAGCTCGGGCGCGGTCAGCGCCGCCAGCCGCGCCACGAACCGGGGCACGCCGCCGGTCTGCTGGTGCACGAAGTCCACCACCGCCCGGCCCGCCGAGGCGGGCAGCGCCTGGCGGACCTGGTCGCGGCTGAACGGGGCGGGCGTCAGCGCGGGCCGCGCCCGCCCCAGCGACTCCGCCAGCGCGGCCAGCGCGCGGGAGCGCGGCCACGGCCGGTAGGCGACCACGACGCGACCTCCGCCGCGCTCGACGGCCGAGCGCAGGGCCAGCAGGTCGGCCTCGGGCAGCAGGTGCGCGTCGTCGACGATGGTGACGTCCACGCCCGCCTGCGCGTACGCGCGTTCGACCTCGCCCAGGACCGTTGTCTTGCCGTAGCCGCCGGGGGCCAGCACGCCCAGCCTCATGGGCGCCGCCGGGTCGGCGGCGATGGCGTCCAGCAGCTGCCTGGTCGCCTGGTCGAGCACGGGCCTGGTGGGGATCGTCATGCGGTGGCTCAACGGCCGTCCTCGTCGTCGGGGGAGCGGGAACCGCGGGACCGGCCGCTGACCGCGAAGCCGCGCACGACGCGCTTGACCGAGCGGCGTTCGGGCAGGTCCAGCGGGGTGATCTCGACCGGGGGGCGGGGTGGCGGCGCGGCGATCTCCGCGTCGTCCAGCTCCAGCGCTCCCACGGGGAAGCGCAGCCGCGGGTCGTCGCCGCGCGCGAGCACGGAGGTCTCCACGGGTTCGGGCTCGTCCTCGGGGCCGACCAGCAGCCGCCGGGCGGCCAGCGCGGCGCCCTTGACCACCGAGGTCTCCGGGGCGGCCTCCAGCGCCACCCGGCCGGGGACGGACGCGGCGATCAGCGGGATGCGGGCGCTGCCGCCGACCAGGACCACCGCGTCCGGGGTGGTGCCCCGGCAGGTCCGCCGCAGGGACTCCACCGCCTGCTCGACGGCGGGGCGGATCAGCTCCTCGAACCGCGCCCTGGTCAGCACCACCTCGACCGGTCCGGTGGGCAGGTGCACCGGGACGGCCGTCTCCGGCGTGCCGGACAGCACCCGCTTGGCGGCCTCGCAGTCGCGCCGCAGCCGGGCGAGCAGGCTCAGCGCGCGCGGGTCCTCGGCGTCGAGCTCGCCCAGCGCGCGGCCGAGCTCGGTGCGCACGTGGGACAGCACGGCGTCGTCGAAGTCGGCCCCGGCGTCCTGGTCCACGCCCTCGGTCCAGGACAGCAGCTCGAAGCCCCGGTCGGGGGCGCGGCGCACCAGCGCGGCGCTGAAGGCGTGGCTGCCCATGCTGAACACGCCGACCGTGCTCGCCGGGCCGCGCGCGAAGACGTGGTTCTCCGCGGCGGCGAGGGGTTCGGCGAGCAGCGTCACCTCGGGCAGCCCCATCGCCCGCAGCGCCCCGTGCACCAGCCCCTTGGCGTGCGGCCCCCACCCAGGGGGGTGAGTCAGGACGACGTGCGAGGCCCGCTCGCCCTCCCGGTCGGCGACCTGCCTGGCCACCCAGGCGACCATCAGGGCGGTCAGCTCCTCGGGCGCGCACAGCTCGGAGCCGAGCACGACCGGCACCTCGTCGCCGACCCGGCGCAGGAACCCGGTGGCGGTCCGGCGGGGGTCGCCCGGCTCCCCCACCGCGATCGTGCCGTCGGGGGTGAGCTGCAGGAACGAGGCCACGCCGCCGCCCGGTCCGCCGAGGCCGACCACCTCTGGCTCGGCCCGCCCGGCGCCGCCGAGCCTGCACACGGCCGCCGCGGTGCGCGTGGTGCCCACGTCGACCCCGAGGACGTACGGCAACTCGGAGCCTCCTTCGGTCACCTGTTCGCAGTAGGGCTCCCACTACCTACACGCGGGATCGGGGGGTCACAACTTCAGCCCCTAATCCCCTAGGGAGTGAACGAGAACCACCCCAACGTGGTTTCGGCATCTACTGGGAGCAATCCCCGATGGCCCGGTCCGCCACTCTCCGTACGTTGGGACCAACCCGCCGGGCCACCCCTGCCGGCCTGGCACCCGCGCCCCATCTGACCAGGAGAGTTTCCACATGGGCACCAGCCCCAACACGCTGCACGACTTCGTCCTCGAGCTGCTCAGCGACCCCAAGGCGCTGGAGGCGTTCCAGGTCGACGCCGAGGGCTCGCTGGCCGCGGCGGGCCTGAGCGACATCAGCGCCCTGGACGTGCAGGAGGTCATCCCGCTGGTCCTGGACTACGCGCCGACCGCGGGCCTGCCCGCCCTCGACGGCGTCGTGCTCAACGACCTGCCGCTGGACGTGGTGGAGGACGGCACCGCGGGCGCCATCACCCAGCTCCAGGCCGTGGCCCAGCAGCTGTCCCTCGCGGGCGTGCCGAGCACGTCCGACGTGAACCTCGCGGTGGCGGGCGCGCTCACCGCCGACGCGAACGGGCTGGACGCCTTCGGCGGCCTGTCCAGCTGGGGCCTGGTCGACGCGGTGGCCTCGGTGGACGCCACCGTCGCGGGGGACTTCTCCGCGGTGGGCGACGTGACCGACACCCTGGACGGCACGCTGCACACCACCACCGGCCAGGTCGACGACCTCGCCGACACGGCGACCGCCGCCGCCCACGGCGCGGTCGCCTCCGTTGGTGGGGTCACCGGTCCGCTGCCCGGCACGGAGGGCCTGACCAGCCACGTGTTCGGCACGGTCGACACGCTCAACGGCGTGGTCGACGGCGTGACCGGTGACCTCACCGGCAACCTGGGCGTGGACCAGACCCTGGGCCACGTCACCTCCCACGTCACCTCCCACGTGACCTCCCACGTGACCGAGGTGACCTCCGCGGCGCCGGTGGCGCCCGTGGTGGACACCGTGGCCGAGGTCGCCAACCACACCGGCGTGGACGACGTGGTGGGTCACGTCACCGGCAAGGTGGACGCGCTGGACGTCCCGGTCGTCGACTCGCTCGGCGTGGACGACCTGCTGTTCTGAGCTCGGTCGAGCCTCGGGAGGGCCCGCTCGTCCACCGGACGGGCGGGCCCTCCCCTTTCACCACGGACGGTCAGCAGGCACACTCTTTCGGGTGATGTCTGCGCCTTGGCTCGACGTGCTCGACGACACGATCAGGGCTTGCGCCGCGCACAACAGACCCGACCTGGCCGCCCGGCTGCGCGAGAAGCGGGCCAGCCAGCTCGACCCCAAGCTGCGGGTGCTGGTCGTCGGTGAGGCCAAGCAGGGCAAGAGCCAGCTCGTCAACGCGATGATCAACGCCCCGGTGTGCGCCGTGGGCGACGACGTCACCACCACCGTCCCCACCTTCGTGCAGCACGCCGAGACGCCCTCCGCCGCGCTGGTGCGCGGGGTCTCCATCGCCAACACCCCCACCGAGCGCATCCCGGTGCCCATCGACCAGGTCGCCCAGCAGGTCAGCGCGGGCCGCCCCGGCGAGCTGCTGGCCGCCGAGGTCGGCATCCCCCGCGCCCTGCTGACCTCCGGGCTGGTGCTGGTGGACACCCCCGGCGTGGGCGACCTGCGCTCGGCGCGCACCGCGAGCACGTTCACCGCCCTGCTCCAGGCCGACGCGGTGCTCATGGTCTCCGACGCGACCACCGAGCTGACCGCCTCCGAGCTGGAGCTGCTCAAGCAGGTGATGACCTCCTGCCCGAACGTCACCGTGGTGCTGACCAAGATCGACATCGCGGCGCAGTGGCGGCGCGTGGTCGAGCGCAACCGGGCCCACCTGGCGCGGGCGGGCGTCACCGCCAAGCTCATCCCGGTCTCCTCCGCGCTGCGGCTGCGCGCGGCCAAGACCGGCGACCGCGAGCTCAACGCCGAGTCGGGGTTCCCCGAGCTGCTGGCGTGCGTGCAGCAGGACATCGTGGCCGCCGCCGACGTGCTGGCCCGCCGCACCGTCGCGGTGGCCGCCGCCTCGGCCATCAAGCAGCTGGTCGCGCCGCTGCGGGAGGAGCTGTCCAGCCAGGGCTCGCGCGGCACCCAGGACACCATCGCGGCGCTGCACGAGGCCCAGCGCCGGGTCGACGAGCTGCGCCGCCGCTCCGCCCGCTGGCAGACCGTGCTCGCCGACGAGATGGCCGACCTGGTCTCCGACATCGAGTACGACCTGCGCGACCGCACCCGCAAGATCCTGCGCGAGGTGGACCGGACCTTCGAGACCGCCGACCCGATGCTGGGCTGGGACCGGTTCGAGCGCTGGCTGGAGGACAACCTCACCGAAGCCGCCACCACCAACTTCGCCTGGCTGCTGGACCGCTCGGAGTGGGTGGCCGAGAAGGTCGCCCGCAGCTTCCCGGTGCACCGCGAGGACCTGCTGCCCGAGTCGGTGTTCCCCGACGACGTGCTGGACCGGGTGTCCAAGATGGACCGCCCGGTGATCGAGAAGTTCAGCATCAGCCAGAAGTTCTTCACCGGCCTGCGCGGCTCCTACGGCGGCCTGCTGATGTTCGGCCTGGTCACCAGCCTGGCCGGGATGCCGCTGATCAACGCGATCTCGCTGGGGGCGGGGGCGCTGTTCGGCGGCAAGTCCATCATGGACGAGGGCGACCAGCGGCTCAAGCGCCGCCAGGCCGCCGCCCGCCAGGCCGCGCAGCGGCACGTGGACGACTTCTTCGTCAAGTTCAGCAAGGATTGCCGGGACGCCGCCCGGCACATCCAGCGCAGCCTGCGCAACCACTTCAGCACGCTGGCCGAGGAGATGCAGGAGACGCTGCTGGAGTCCGCCCGCAGCGCCCGCCGTGCGGTCCAGGACGACGCCACCGAGCGCGAGCGCCGCACCAGGGAGGCCAAGCGCGAGCTGGACGCGCTGGTCCAGCTCTACCAGCGGGTCCAGGCACTGGCGGCGGCGCCGGGCCAACCGCCGCTGGGGATCAGCGCGTGAACCTGGAGGATCGGGTCCAGGCCCTGCTCACCGAGGCGCTCGGCGTCTACCGCGACAGCCCTCGGGCGACCGCGTGGCTGCGCGGGCACCTGGCGCGGTTGGCCGAACCGGTGCGCGTCGCCGTCGCGGGCGCGCCGCTGGCGGGCAAGTCCACTGTGGCCAGTGCCCTGGTCGGCGAGGAGTTCGCGCCGCGCGCCGCGTTCACCTGGTACCGCGACGGCCCGCAGCCGCGCGCCCAGGCCGGACCGCACGAGGTGCCCGTGGTGCGCCGCGACGGCAAGGTGTTCGTGGAGGCCCCGACGGCGGACCGGGTGGTGGTCGACTGGCCGTCGCGGTCGCTGCGGGACGTGGTGGTGATCGACGCGCCCTCGGGGGCGCCGGTGGAGCAGGTCTACGGCGAGGCGGACGCGGTGCTGTACCTGACCCGGCACCTGCACACCGCCGACCTGCACTACCTGCAGGCCGCCCACGACCACCCCATCGCGCGGGCCACCCCGGTCGGCACGGTGCTGGTGCTGGCGCGCGCCGACGAGATCGGCGGCGGGCGGATCGACGCGCTGTCCTCGGCCAAGCAGATCGCCCGCCGCTACCGGCGCGAGCCCCGGATCAGGCCGCTGTGCCAGAACGTGGTCGCGGTCGCCGGGCTGCTCGCCGTGGCCGCGCGGACGCTGCGCGACGACGAGTTCGCCGCGCTGGCGGCGCTGGCCTCGCTGCCGCGCGCGGAGCTGGACGACCACCTGCTGTCCGCGGACCGGTTCGTCGGCGAGGACTTCCCGGTGCGGCTGGCCTCCCCGGTGCGGCAGCGGCTGCTGGACCGGTTCGGGCTGTTCGGCGTGCGGCTGACCAGCACCCTGGTGCGGCAGGGGTTCGACACGCAGGTCAAGCTGACCGGGCAGCTGGTGCAGCGCAGCGGCCTGGGCGAGCTGCGCGACTCGATCGGGCAGTACTTCACCGAGCGGCGCGAGGTGCTCAAGGCGCGCTCGGCGCTGCTGGGCCTGGACGTGGTGCTGCGCGCCGAACCCCGGCCCGCCGCGCGGGCGCTGGTCGCGGCGGTGGAGCGGGTGCTGGCCTCGGCGCACGACTTCCGGGAGCTGCGGCTGCTGGCGGCGCTGCAGGGCGGGCGGACCCGGCTGCCCGCCGAGCTGGACGCCGAGGCGGCGCGGCTGGTCGGCGGGCTGGGCACGAGCCTGCCCGCACGGCTGGGGATGGAGCACGAGCCCACCCCCGGCGAGGCGCGGCAGGGCGTGCTGGAGGCGTTGGGGCGCTGGCGCGAGCAGGCCGCCAACCCGGCGCTGGACCAGGCGCAGCGGCGCGCGGCGGAGGTGGTCGTGCGCAGCTGCGAGGGGATGCTCGCGGCGCTGGCGTGACGCCCGACTCCTGGACTCGGCCGACCGCGCCGGTCAGGCTGTGCGCATGACCGAGCGCACGACCGAAGTGCTCCGCTACGCGGCGTTCACCACCGACCCGGCGGGAGGCAACCCCGCCGGGGTGGTCCTCGACGCCACCGGCCTGGCCGACGAGGACATGCTCTCGCTGGCCGCATCGGTGGGCTACTCCGAGACCGCGTTCCTGCTCCCCACCGACGACCCGCGCGCGTTCGGCGTGCGGTACTTCAGCCCGCTGGTGGAGGTGCCGTTCTGCGGGCACGCCACCGTGGCGGCGGCGGTGGCGCTGGGCGGGTCCGGCGTGGTGCGGTTCGCCACCCGCGCGGGCGAGGTGGAGGTGGCGGCGGCGGCGGGCCGGGCCACGCTGACCAGCGTGGCGACCTCCTCCCGCGCCGCCTCCGAGGAGGACGTGGCGCGGGCGCTGCGGGCGCTGGGCTGGTCCGCCGACGACCTCGACCCGCGCTACCCGGTGCACTGGGCGTTCGGCGGGTCGCACCACCTGGTCGTGGTGGCCGGGACCAGGCAGCGGCTGGCCGACCTGGACTACGACTTCGACGCGCTGGCCGACCTGCTGCGGGAGCGCGACGCGGTGACCGCGCAGCTGCTCTTCCAGCGGGCCGAGGACGTGTTCGACGCGCGCGACCCGTTCCCGGTCGGTGGCGTGGTCGAGGACCCCGCCACCGGCTCGGCCGCCGCCGCGTTCGCGGGCTACCTGCGGGAGCTGGGCCTGGTGGACCGGCCGAGGGCGATCACCCTGCACCAGGGCGAGGACATGGGCCGGCCCAGCCTCCTGCTGGTGGAGGTCTCCCCCGACGACCCCCGCGCCCGCGTCTCCGGCTCCGCCGTCCGCCTCTGACCCCGCCCCTACAGAGCCTGCTGGATGCTCCTGGGGGTGCGGCCCAGGAGCTTCTCCAGGTCGGGGCGGACCTCCGACAGCACGCCCTTGGCGATGTTGGCCTCGATGTCGGCCAGCAGTTCCGCGAGGAACTCCGGCAGCCCGAAGGAGGCCAGCTGGGCCTGCCGCTCCTGCGGCGTGATCGCGCGGTGCTCGACGCCGCCCAGCTCGGCCAGTTCCGCGAAGCTCCAGGCGGTGGGCCCGGTCAGCTCGTAGGTGGCGTTGTCGTGGCCGTCGGAGGTGATCACGACGGCCGCCGCCTCGGCGAGGTCGTCGCGGGAGGCGCTGGCGATCCGGCCGTCACCGGCCGCGTGCACCAGCGCGCCCTGGGCCAGCGCGGGCGTGTAGTTCTCGTGGTACATGCCGTTGCGCAGGAAGGCGTGCGGGATGCCGGTGGCGCTGATGGCCTCCTCGGTCGCCTTGTGGACCTTGGCCAGGATCAGCGGGGAGGTGTCGGCGTCGGTGACGCTGGTGTAGGCGATGAAGGACACGCCCGCTTCCTTCGCGGCGGCGACGGCGGCCCGGTGGGCTTCCACGCGCTCCTCGTCGGGGCCGTCGATGGAGACGAGCACGAGCTTGTCCACGCCCGCGAAGGCAGTGCGGAGGGTTTCGGGGCGGGTGAAGTCGCCGTGCCGCACGTCCACCCCCCGCGCGGCGAGCGCGCTCGCCTTCTCCGGGTCGCGCACCGAGACGGCCAGTTCGGCGGCCGGGATGCGGTTCAGGACGTGCTCGACGATCAGGGAGCCGAGGTGGCCGGTCGCGCCGGTGATCAACGTGGTCATGGCGGACACGTTAGGAAAACCGCTCACTATTCGTAAGTACCCACCTTGAAGTGGGGTACTTACGAATACGAAAGCATCCAGCTAGGCTGCCCTTCATGGCCCTGACAGGTGACGTGTACGACCACAACTGCCCCTCCCGCGTGATCGCCGACCACGTGACCGGCCGGTGGGGCAGCCTGGTGCTGGGCAAGCTGCTGGAGGGCACCCTGCGGTTCTCCGCGCTGCGCCGCGAGGTGCGCGGGGTGAGCGAGAAGATGCTGGCCCAGACGCTGCAGGCGCTGGAGCGCGACGGGCTGGTGCGGCGCGTGGTGCACCCGGTGATCCCGCCGCACGTGGACTACTCCCTCACCGAGCCGGGCAGGCAGATCGCCCTGCGGATCAAGGGCATGTTCGAGTGGATCGAGCAGAACCTGCCGACCCTGCTGGCGGCGCAGCGGGAGTACGACGACCGGCGCATGGCGAACGTGTGACAGGTCACATGGACCCCTCCGAGCTTTGCTGGGCCGAATTGGGCAATTTCTCCTGAGCTGACCCGACTCGGACCGCCCACAGATCGGAGGGGTTGCCGAAGGGGTCGGTCCGGCAAAAGGTGAATTCCCTGTGAGCTTTGCCAGAATGAAGGGATGACGCAGCCGTTCACCGACGACCGGCACCCGGCGGAGCCCTATCCGGGAGCCCGGCCGGGGCACTGCTTCGTGCACCTGGACGGGGCGGGGTGGCCGGTCACCCCGGACCCCGGCGCCGACTCGGGGTGGCGGGTCGCCCCCGACGGGGTGGACCTGGACGAGTGGCTGGCCCGGCACGGCGAGCCGCCGCTGGCGGGCCGGATGCCGGTGCTGGCCTACGGGTCCAACGCCAACCCCGCCAAGGTGACGTGGCTGCGCGAGGAGCTGGGCCTGCCCGGCCCCGCCGTGGTGCTGCGCGCCCGCTGCGAGGGCATCGCCGCGGTGTGGGCCGCCGGCCTGCGCAAGACCGACGGGCAGCGGCCCGCCACGCTGGCCGCCGCGCCCGGCGTCGAGGAGGAGCACGCGGTCTGGTTCGCCACCGCCGAGCAGCTGCGCGTGCTGGACCGGTGCGAGGGCCGGGGGCTGCGCTACCAACTGGTGCGGTTGCACACCGGTCGGGTGACGTTGTTCAACGGCGGGGTGATCGACTCCGTGCTGGCCTACACCGGGGCGGGCTCCCGGCGGATGCCGCTGCTGTCCGGCGGGCGGCCGGTGCGGTGCGCCGAGGTGGACCAGCGGGGCGCGCGCAGGCTGGCGGGCCGGGCCGCGCTCACCGACGGCCTGGACGTGTCGCCGGTGCGCGGCGCCCCGTCACCGGACGACTGGCCGGACCGGCTCTTCGTCTACGGCACGCTCCAGCCCGGCCTGAGCGCGTGGTCCCTGGTGGAGCCGTTCACCTCGGGCGAGCCCGAACGGGTGATGTTGCCGGGCGTGCTGCACGACACCGGCCTGGGTTACCCGGCGCTGCGCCCCGGCGGCGACGGCGCGGGCGTGCCGGGGCACCTGCTGCGGCTGGAGACGCCCGAGGCGGCGCTGCCCGTGCTCGACGAGTACGAAGGCCCTGAGTACCGGCGGGTTCGCGTCACGCTGCCGGACGGCCGGGTGTGCTGGACCTACCTGTGGGCCGCCGAGGTGACCGGGATGCCGGTGCTCGCGCGGGGCTGGGTCGAAAAGCGACCGTGATACCCCCGATCAAGTGAAATCCTGTCCACCCCACCCAACCGGTCGTCGCGCGGGCACGTCCTCTGGGTAGACCACGGGAGACCACAGGCCCGACCAGGAGGTGGACATGAGGCGACGGACGCTCGTCGCGTGCGGTGTTCTCGCGGCTTCGCTCACCGCGTGCGGCGATGCCCAGACGGCAGCCGACCAGACCGCCCTGTCGACCACGGCGTCACCGCCCGCCACGTCGTCATCGACGTCGCAGGCTGGCACAGCGGCGGGCACAGCGGCGGGCACGCCACCTCCCCCGCCCTCCTCGGCCGCGCCCCCGGCGGCGACGGACCCCGGCCGCTGCTCGGCGGCGGTGCTCGACGGCAGGGTCGAGCCCACCGACGCCGGGGCGGGCAACCGCTACGGCAAGCTGCTGGTCACGAACACCGGCGCCGGCCCGTGCACCCTCAACGGCTACAGCGGCCTGCAACTGCTGGCCGCCGACGGCAGCCAGGTGCCGACCCAGCTGGAGCGCACCGCCGACCCCGGCCCCTCCGCGGTGACCCTGCCCCCCGGCGGCACCGCCGTGGCGAACCTGCACTGGACCGTCGTGGCCACCGGCGACGAGCCGGTGGACCGGCCGTGCGAGCCGGAGGCCCCCAGCGCCGCGGCGGTCCCGCCCGACGAGACCGAGCCGATGCGGCTGAACTGGGGCCTGGGGCCGGTGTGCGGCGGCGGGAAGATCTACATCAGCGCGTTCTACGCTGCTTAGGTGATCGAGTCCAACGTCCCCGGCCACTCGGGGGAACTCGCGGTCCGCACCTGGCCCAACCTGGAGGCCACGTGGCTCGCCGTGCTGGTGCACGGGTACGGCGAGCACTCGGGCCGGTACGGCCACGTGGCCGAGGCCCTCGTCGCGGCGGGCGCCCTGGTGGTGGCCGCCGACCAGGCGGGCCACGGCGGCTCGGAGGGGCCCCGCGCGCTGATCACCGACGTCGACGGCCTGGTGGCCGACGTGGACGCGGCGATCAGCTCGGCCGCCTCCGACCTGCCGATCGTCCTCATCGGACACTCCGTGGGCGGCCTGGTCGCCGCCAAGTACGCGCAGGAGCACCGCGAGCGGCTGGCCGCGCTGGTGCTCTCCGCGCCGGTGCTGGGCACCTGGCAGGGCTTGGACCTGCTGTCCGAGCCGGAGATCCCGGACGAGTCCATCGACCCGAAGCTGCTCTCCCGCGACCCCGAGGTGGTCAGGGGCTACGCCGCCGACCCGCTGGTCTGGCACGGACCGTTCCAGCGCGCCACGCTGGAGGCGCTGGAGCGGGCGCTGGAGGAGGTCAACTACGGGCCCGCCCTGGAGGACCTGCCCACGCTGTGGCTGCACGGCGACGCCGACGAGCTGGTTCCGCTGGCCGACACGCGCACCGGCACCGATCGGCTGCGCGGGCTGCTGTTCGAGGAGCGGGTGTACCCCGGCGCGCGGCACGAGGTGTTCAACGAGACCAACCGGGACGAGGTGCTCGCCGACGTGGTCGAGTTCGTGCGGCGGGTGCTGGAGCTGGGCTGAGCGGCGGTCCCGCCGGGCCGCCGCCCCTCGCCCCTCACCAGCCCTGGTCGGTTGGCCGCACCAGGATCTCGTTGACCGCGACGTGCTCGGGCTGGGTCACCGCGTACACCACGGCCGCCGCGACGTCCTCGGGCTGGAGCTGCCGCATGGCCGCCGCGGTGCGCTCCATGTTGGCCTTGGCCTCCTGGTCGGTGATGTGGTCGCGCAGCTCGGTGGCGACCACGCCGGGCTCGACCACGATGACGCGCACGCCGCGCTGGGTGACCTCCAGGCGCAGCGACTCGCTGAAGGCGTTGAGCCCGAACTTGGTGGCGTTGTAGACGCCCCCGCCCGCCCGCACCACCCGGCCCGCGGTGGAGGACACCTGCACCACCGCGCCCCGGCGCTCCAGCAGGTGCGGCAGCGCGGCGTGGGTCAGGTACATCACCCCGAGCAGGTTGGTCGAGACCATGCGGGTCCAGTCGGTGGTGTCCGCGCCCTCGATCTTGCCCAGCAGCATCACGCCCGCGTTGTTGACCAGCACGTCCAGCCCGCCGTAGGTGTCGGCGACGCGCTGGACCGCCGCCCGGCAGGCGGCCTCGTCGGTCACGTCCAGCTCGACGGGCAGCACGCGGGCGCCCTCTTCGGTCAGCCGCTCCTCCAGCGCCTTGAGCCGCTCGACCCGCCGCGCCGCGATGGCGACGGCGGCCCCCGCGCGGGCCAGCGCGACCGCCGTGGCCTCGCCGATGCCCGACGACGCGCCGGTGACGAGGGCGACCTTGCCTTGCAGGTGGTTCGTCATGGCTCCACTCAACACCGCTGGACCTGCTCAAGGTCAAGCCAGTGGTTCGGTGCTGCCGCGGGTCTCGTCGACCAGCTCGGCGATCGCGGCGGCGACGGCGGCCCGGTCCGCGGGCAGGCAGGTGGTCCGGTCGGGTCCGCGCAGCACCAGCAGCCTGCCGAGCCCGGTGTCGTGGAAGGCGACCACGCGCCCGGAGCGCCGCCCGCCCGCGGTGACCGCGAACCGGCCGTGGTGGCCCGCGTCGCGCAGCGCCCGCGCGCACCGCTCGGCGGCGGACCGGGGTTCGCCCCGCGCGGCCAGCGCCGCGGCGAGGTGGTCGCGGTCGGCTTCGTCCAGCGCGGTGGCGCGCACGCTGACCGGCGGCAGCGGCGCCGGGTCGACCGGGGCCAGCCCGGCCAGCAGCTGGCCGGGCACGGCGTAGTGCGGGACGCTGACCAGCACGGCGTGGTCGGCCCGCAGCACGGCCAGCACGCCGACCGGCCCCGACAGCGCCGCCCGCAGCCGCACCGGCTCGTCCAGGAACTGCCACGAGTCGATCCGGCACTCGCCCCCCGCCAGCGTGCGCAGTTGCCGCTCCAGCTGACCGCCCCGCGGTGCGACGCCGCGCCCGCGCAGCCCGGTCAGCACCTCGCGGACCGAATCGCGCGGCTGGACTGCGGCCGGGTCGAGCACCCGCGGCAGCGCGCCCAGGCCCAGGTGCGACCAGCACACCGCCAGCTCGACCGGGGACAGCCGGACCGGGGACCACAGCACGGTGTGGCCGGTCACCGGTCGGCCACCGGCCGGACGCGCGCGAATTCGCCGTGTCGTTGCCCGCGCACCCCCACCCCTACCCCCGGAAACCCGCAAAAGGGCGATTTCCGACGCCTTTGCCCGCTGTTCCCGCAAGGTTGCGGCAACAGTCGGTGCGGGCGCGGCAGCGCGACCGGATGCGCCCGCCCCGAACGCCGCCCGCCCGCCGGGCACGCACGTGATCAGGCCGGATGATCCGGACCGCCGCCGATGCCCACCCATTCCACGGCTATTGTTCAACACCTCCGAATGGTTCACCGGAGCGACACGGCAACCATTCCGGGATATCTTCTCCCGGTCGCTCCGAGGAAACCAGGGCGACTCTCCGGCCACCATCGGGTAACCGAATGAACCGCACTGCGAAAATCCTTCGGGTGATTCGCGCGGCCGCCGCCCGCCCGGCCTGGTGGGAGCGCGTGCCGGGGCAGGACCCGCCTGGTGGACAATCGCCCCGCGATGGCTGGAGATGACCTGGAGCTGTTGATCACACTGGTGGTCGCGGCCGACGACGAGCGGCAGGCGCTGACCGCCTGCGCCGGGTTGCTGCGGCGGGTAGGCGGGTCGGTCCTCCAGGCCCGCGACTGCTCGGACGAGGAGCCCGGCTGCTGGTCGGTCACCATCAGCCGGACCAGCGGCGAGCCGACCACCGGTGACGCCGCCCGGCACAGCGCGGGCGCGCTGGCCATGGCCGTGCGCGGGTTCGTCCGGGCGCTCGGCGACGACTTCCCCCTGCCGCGGATCGCCTGCGACCCGCCCGCCGCGTGGGCGGTGATCGAGGACCCGGCGCTGCTGGACGGGCTGGTGCCCGGCGCGGAGCGGCTGCTGGTCGAGGCGTGGGCCGGGGGCGACCCCTACCGGCGCGACGTCGGGGCGGCACCCGAGCCGGAGCCGGAGCCGGAGCCGGAACCCGCGCCCGAACCCCCGCCCGAACCCCCGCAGGCCCCCGAACCGGTCCCCGAACCCGAACCCGAACCGGGGCCCGAACCCGCGCTGACGCCCGATCCGGACTCGACCGTTCGGCTGCTTCTGCGGGTGGACGTGGCGGCGGACCGGCCCGCCGGGGCCGAGTGGCAGGCGCGGGCGGTAGCCAGCCGGGTGGGTCGGGATGGCAAGATCACCCGTGTGGCTCCCCTCGGGCACCTACTGAGCGTGCACTTCGACCTCGGGATGAGTGTGGGGTCGACCACGTCGGTGCTACTCGACGCAGTGTCCTCGCTGGGCCGTTCGGGGTGGTCCGCGCCGGAGTGGTCGGGCGAATCGGCCACGGTCCGCTGGTCAGCGACACCACCCCCGATAACGGGGGTCACCGCATTGGAACTCAACGCGACGCCGACTTCGGCATTGGTGTGGACGGAGCCCGAGTGAGCGTTCGCGCGCTCTAACCCAAAAGGGTGGACTTGCAATACACTCCACCAGCGGCGGGCACTCTTAAACTGTGAATTTTTGGGCAGAAGTTCAACGCGCGGCTGGGTAACCATAAGCGCGGGGGCGGTTCAGAGGGAGACGGGATTCGACATGGCCAGCATCGAAGAGGTCCGTGCCGCGATCGCCCAAGCCATCGAGAAGGCGGGCCAGAGCGCCGCCGCGCTGCAGCAGGCCGCCGACCTCGCCGAGGACGCGCAGGCGCTGCTCAACACGGCCACCCAGGGCAGCGTCCAGTCCGACGTGGAGCAGGCCAACGCCCAGTTCGCCGAGGTGGTCAGCGGCGTCAACGACTTGCAGAAGTTCCTCGGCGCGGGCATCTCGCAGGCCGAGAGCATCAATTCGAGGCTCTAGCGTGACGTCGGTCGCGGAGGTCAAGCTCGCCCTGGAGCAGAGCTGCGAGTTCCTGCGGGACGCCTACCGCAGCGTGCGGGAGGCGGAGAGCGCGCTGGACGACGCGCTGGAGGTGCTGGCGGAGGCCGACGCCAACCACCAGGACGCGCTGGTGCCGCCCGGTTTCCTCAAGGCCAAGGAGGGCTTCGCCGCTCAGCTGGAGCTGATCGTGCGCAGCCTGGACCTGGTCCAGCGGTTGACCGCGGAGCTCTGACGTGAGCAGGCGCGACGAACGCCGGAGGAAGGTCCAGGCCGCCCTGGAGGAGTTCCGCCGCTCGGTGGCCGCCGCGCTGGGCAACGCCGCGCGCGAGCACCACCGGCTGGCCGAGGAGCGGGCCCGCGACATGTTCGAGGTCATCCTGCGCGGCGACGGCGTCGACCGGGCGCTGGAGGACCCGGCGCTGGCCGGGGCGCTGGCCAAGCCCCTGTTCGACGCGCGGCTGGCGAGCGCGCTGATCGACCGGGTGGAGGCGTTCCGCGAGTGGTCCGAGCACGGCCCGGACCAGCTGACCGCCCTGGTGGGCGAAGTGGCGGACGGCCCGGCGTCCTGGCCGCCCGAGGCGTGGCTGGGCAGCGCGGGCACCGCCGACGGCAGCGAGGGCGTGCCGGAGCTGTGGCGCATCGGCACGGGCGTGGTGCGCACGGCGCCCGAGCCCCAGCGGTTCCCGGTGGCGGTCCCGCTGCTGGACCAGGCCCACCTGCACGTGGCGTCGGTGCCGGACAGCCGCGCGACGGCCGAGGCGCTGGTGGAGAACCTGCTGCTGCGGGTGCTCAGCCACTTCCAGCCCGGTCTGGTGCACGTGCACGTGTGGGACGTCAGCCAGCTCACCGGCTCGCTGCCCGGCCTGTACCCGCTGACCCGCGCGGGCCTGCTCACCGTGCACGACCCGGCGCGGCTGCACGAGATGCTCGACGAGCTGTCCGACCACATCCGCCGGGTGCACACCGGGGTGCTGGTCGAGGGCCACCAGTCGGTGCGCGCGGTCAGCGCGGGCGGCAGGCGCACCGAGCCGTGGCACGTCGCGGTGCTGTTCGGCAACCGGCAGCCGCTGCGCGAGGAGCACCAGCAGCAGTTGCAGCGGGTGGCCCGCAACGGCTTGGCGGCGGGCGTGCAGCTGTTCATCGTCGACATCCCGATCACGGTGAACTCGCCGGTGGAGACGGTGACCGTGCACGCCGACCAGAGCGCGAGCTGCACGATGACCGGCAAGCACGTGGCGGTGGCGCTGGACCCGCCGCTGCCGCGCGCCCAGGTGCCCAGGGCGTGCGCGGTGATCGCGGACAAGCGCGAGGAGCGGCGCACCCGGTTCGGCGCGTTCGACGACCTGCTGCCCGAGCACCTGTGGACCGAGAGCTCGGCCGCGGGCGTGGTCACCCCGGTCGGCTACCACGACGGCGAGCCGGTGCACGTGGCGCTGGGCGACACCTCGCCGCACGCGCTGGTGGGCGGGCCGAGCGGGTCGGGCAAGACGAACTTCCTCTACGCCATGCTCGGCGGGCTGGCCGCCCGGTACTCGCCGGACGAGCTGGAGCTGTACCTGCTGGACTTCAAGGAGGGCGTGTCGTTCGCCCAGTTCGCGCCGGGCCGCAAGGACCCGACGTGGCTGCCGCACGCGCGGCTGGTCGGGGTGAACGTCAACACCGACCGCGAGTTCGGCGTGGCGCTGCTGAAGTTCCTGTCCGACGAGATGCGCAGGCGCGCGGACGCGGCCAAGCAGCACGAGGTCACCAAGCTGGAGCAGCTGCGCGAGGAGGACCCGGAGGGCCGGTGGCCGCGCATCGTCGCGGTGGTCGACGAGTTCCAGTACCTGTTCGGCGAGCGCGACCAGGTCACCCAGCAGGCCACCCAGCTGCTGGAGGACGTGGCCCGGCGGGGCCGCTCGCAGGGCATCCACCTGGTGCTGTGCAGCCAGGACGTGGCGGGCATCGAGGGCTTCTGGGGCAAGTCGGCGATCTTCGAGCAGTTCACCGTGCGGATCGCGCTGCCCAAGGCGCGCCGGGTGCTGGCCGAGCCGCACAACGACGCGGCGGTGGAGCTGCCGCGCTGGCACGCGGTGGTCAACCACGAGTCGGGGGTGCGGCCGGGCAACGAGGTCGCCCGCATCCCGGACGCGACCCGCCGGGGCACCTTCGACGTGCTGCAGGCGGAGCTGTTCCGGCGCAGGCCCTCGGACCTGCCCGAACCGGTGCTGTTCGACGGCGGCCGGGTGCCCGCGCTGCGGGCGCTGCCGGACTTCCGGGCGCTGCGCGCCGGGGAGGTCAACCCGACCGTGCTGCTGGGCCAGGTGATCGACGTGGCGGGCAGCGCGGCCGGGGTCCGCTTCCCCCGCACGCCGGGCCGCAACATCGCGGTGCTGGGCTCGCTGGCCGAGGACGCCGCGGGGGTGCTGGGCAGCGCGGCGCTGTCGCTGGCCCGCCAGCACGAGCCCACGGCGGCCAGGTTCACCGTGATCTGCCTGGCCGAGGACGCCCAGCCGCACGCCGACCGCCTGGTCAAGCAGCTGCGCAACACAGACCACGAGGCGAACCTGCTGGGCCTGGAGGGGATCAGGGGGCTGCTCGGCGAGACCGCGCAGCAGCTCAGGGCGGCGGCCACCAGCGCGCTCGCCGCCCCGCAACCGCACTACGTCGTGATCTACGCGGTGGACGCGGCGCACACGGCGCTGGAGGAGAAGGACCCGGCGACGCGCACGTCCGGCCTGGACCACCTGCGCACCGTGCTCAAGCACGGGCCGGAGCACCGCACCCACGTGATCGGCTGGTGGCGCGGCGTGCAGCGGCTGAAGAACAGCCTGCCGCCGGGCGTGTACGACGACATCGGCGCGTGGGTCGCCTTCGACGTGCAGGGCAAGGAGCTGCTGTCGTTCGGGCCGGAGCAGGTCATGGCGTGGTCGCCGAGGCCGCGCCGGGGGCTGTTCTTCGACCGGTTCGAGCACTCCCGGCCGCAGGTGCTCATCCCGTTCGACACCGGGGAGGAGTCGTGATGGGCCAGCACAGCGCCGACCCGCACCAGCCGTCCGCGGTCGAGCGGTACAAGGAGACCATCGCCATGGTGGGCGAGTCCGTGGAGCGGATGCGGGCGCGGGACCGCGCCGTGGTCCGGCAGCTGCTGGAGCGGCTGGCGGAGTCCCAGGAGCGCATGGCCGCCGCGCTGGAGCAGGAGAAGGCGGTCAAGGCGGACGTGGAGCAGTACTGGGAGGCGGCGGTGAAGGCGCTGTGGGACGAGCGGTGGACCTCCATCGGCTCGCGCCCCACCCCGGACGAGGCCGTGCCGCCCCGCCCCCAGCAGGAGTACAACGCCGCGATGGACGCCGCCTTCCACGCCCTGGAGGAGGCGCTGCAGAAGCGCTCCCTGCTGCGCCGCAAGCCCTGACCCCGCGAGCCGAGCGTTCGGACACCGCGAACCGAGGGTCCAAGCACCGCGAACCGAGCGTTCGCGACGCCGGGTAGTGGTTACCGGCCGCCGGAGGCGTGCCGGGTAGTACTTGCCGACGCGGGGGGCGGGGCGGGCGATGATGCGGGGATGCGTCGACTGCACAGCCCCGCCGACCTGGCCGACCGGAGCACCATGATCCGCTGGGCCGCCCAGGCGCTGGCCTGGGGCGGCTCCGCCTGGGCGCACGGCGGCGCGGTCGCCGTGCTGGCCCCCCGGCTCAACCGCCACGACCGGCTGGTCCTGGACGGGCCGCCCGGCGACGTGGACGCCCTGCTGGAGCACCTGGCCGCCCCGCACCTGCGACCGCTGGTCACCACCGACCTCGCCGCGCGGCTGAGCACCCCGGCCAGGGTGGTCTTCGGGTGGATGGAGCGCGGTGGCGAGCTGGCCCCCGGCCCAGGAAGATGGCTCGCGGAGTCCGAGTGGGACGAGGTGGAGGCGTTGCTGCGCGAGGCGAACCCGAACTCCTACGTGTGGCCGCGCGAACCCGGCCCGACGCGGTGGGCGGGGCTGCGCGTGGACGGCGGGCTGGTCGCGGTCGCCGCCGACGCCTGGTCCGCGCCGACCGCGGGCTTCCTCGCGGGCGTGGCCACGCACCCCGACCACCGCGGCCGGGGCCTGTCCACCGGGCTCTGCGCGTTCGTCGCCAGTTCGCTGCTGACCCGCCACGGCACCTGCGCCCTCATGGTCGACGCGGGCAACGCCGACGCCATCGCCGTCTACCGCAAGCTCGGCTTCGACTACCGCGGCGTGGCCGTGCTGGAGTCGCCGCGCCAGTCCACTCCAGGAAGTCCACTCGAGACAGTCCGCTGAGGAGCGCCGATGACCGCCCGTGAGATCCGCCTGGCCGCCCGGCCGAAGGGCTTGCCCACCCCGGAGGACTTCGAGCTGGCGGAGGTCCCCGTGCCCCGGCCCGGTCCGGGCGAGCTGCTGGTGCGCAACGTGCTGATGAGCGTCGACCCGTACATGCGCGGCCGGATGAACGACGTCAAGTCCTACGTCGAGCCGTTCCGCCTCGGCGAGCCGCTGGACGGCGGGGCGATCGGCGAGGTCGTGGAGTCCGACGCGGAGGGGTTCGCGCCCGGCGACAAGGTGCTGCACGGCCTGGGCTGGCGCGAGTACGCCGTGCTCGACCCGCGCCACGCGGTGAAGGTGGACCCGGACGCCGCCCCGCTGGGGGCCTACCTCGGCGTGCTGGGCATGACCGGGTTGACCGCCTACGCGGGCCTGCTGGAGGTGGCCGCGTTCAAGGAGGGCGAGGTCGTCTTCGTCTCCGGCGCGGCGGGCGCGGTGGGCCAGGTGGCCGGGCAGGTGGCGAAGCTGCGCGGTGCGAAGCGGGTGATCGGCAGCGCGGGCTCCGACGACAAGGTCGCCTTCCTGACCGGCGAGCTCGGCTTCGACGCGGCGTTCAACTACAAGAGCGGCAAGGTGGCCGACCTGCTCGCCGAGGCCGCGCCGGACGGCATCGACGTGTACTTCGACAACGTCGGCGGCGACCACCTGGAGGCGGCCATCGCCTCGTTCAACGACTTCGGCCGCGCGGCGCTGTGCGGCGCGATCTCGGTCTACAACAGCACTTCCGCGCCCACCGCGCCGCGCAACCTGGGCCTGGCGGTGGGCAAGCGCCTGACGCTGCGCGGGTTCCTGGTCCGCGACCACGGCCACCTGCGCGAGCGGTTCCAGCGGGAGGTGGGCCGCTGGGTCGCCGAGGGCAGCCTGCGCTACCGGGAGACGGTCACCAGCGGCGGCCTGGACAAGGCCCCCGAGGCGTTCATCGGCATGCTGCGCGGGGAGAACCTGGGCAAGGCGCTGGTGGAGCTGTGAGGCCGCCGGGGCCGCCCCGCGTGGGACGGCCCCGGCTCCGCGTCACTCGCCGATGACCGGCTTGGCCGCCCTGGGCGGCTCCTCGATCAGCGGGTCGCCCTCGATGCGGACCTTGCGCTGGTGGTCCTTGGCGTCGCCGCCCTGCGGGGGCATCCCCGCCATCGGCGCGCCCATCATGCCCATGCCGCCACCCGCGGCGGGCCGACCACCCGCCGCGGCGGCCGCAGGGCCGCCCGTGGCGGGGCCGCCGCCGGAACCGGGGGGCAGGACGCCGGACGCGCCACCCGCCTGCGGCATCGGGTTGCCGCCCGCGCCACCGCCGCCGGAACCGCCGATGCCCGCACCCGCGCCACCGCCGCCGAAGCCACCCGCGCCGCCACCGCCGAAGCCACCGGCGGCACCACCACCACCGCCGCCGCCGAAGCCGCCCGCGCCGCCCGCCTTGTCGAGGTTGAGGTCGGGCGCGCTGAACGACCGCGCCGGGGGCGCGGTGGGCGTGCCGCCGCCGTCCGCCGTGGTGGCGTGCGTGGTGTCGGCGCCGCGGCTCGCGGGCGGGGTGTAGGCGGGCGGGGTGTAGACCGGCGGCGTGTAGCCCGACGGGGGCGGGGTGGTACCGCCCGGAGTGGTGCCGCCGGGGGTGTTCGGCACCCAGCGGCCCGGCTCCCAGTGCCCGCCGGTGCTGCCACCGGAACCACCGGAACCACCGCTGCCGCCGCCAGGAGCGCCCCCTGGAGTGCCACCGGGCGCACCGGGGCCGTAGCCGGGGGTGCCGACCCGCGGCGGCTGGGCCACCGGACCGCCGGAGTTGCCGGGGTACGGGTACGGCTGCGCCCGCACCCACTGGTCGGTGCCTCCCACCTGCGGCGGCGGGCTGACCACCGGCCCGCCCGGCTGACCGGGGTGGGGCTGCGGCGAGGTCCACCCGCCGGTGCCGCCGACCTGCGGCGGCTGGTTGACCACCGGCCCCGCGCCGTGGCTGCCGCTGGGGTTGGTCGCGCCGCCGGACCCGGAGGTGTACCGGTCGCGCGCGTTGCGGTCCATCTGCGCCAGCTGCTCCTGCGTCAGCCCGACCCCGCCCTGGCTCAGCCGGGGCCCGCTGCCGCCGCCCGTCCGGTTGGAGTTGGTCATCGCGGTGATGGCCTGCAGGATCTGCTTGGCGGTCTGCGCGATCTGCGCGACCGAGCGGATCAGCTCGATCAGCTTCTTCAGCGAGTTGGCCAGCTTCTGCAGGAAGTCCGCGAGCTTCTTGGCGTAGTTGCAGGCCATCTGCACGATGTCGGCGATGGCCGCGCCGATGGCCGCGCCGAAGGTCAGGAACGACGCCGACAGCCACTGGATGATCCGCATGACCATGTCCGACACGGCCTTGCCGATCAGGTCCATGATGGCCTTGCGGACCGTGGCCACCAGCTCGCCCGCGCCCTTGGCCGCGCGCGAGATGCCCTGCGTGGCCTTGGCCAGCGTCTCCAGGCCGCTGGCGTGCTTGGCGGCCGCCGCGCGGTAGCCGTCGGCGGAGCGGCCCGCCCAGCCGCGGGTCTCCTCCACGGCGGTGCGCCGGTAGTCCGCGACCACGCTCTCGACCTGCTTGGCCGCCGAGGCCCAGCTCTCGGACATCCTGGCGATGGCCTGCGGGTCGCCCAGCAGCGCGTCGAACGGCTCGCGCAGGAAATCCACGTGCTGGACGGCCCAGCTGAACCCGGCCGACAGGAAGCCCGACAGCGGGTTGGCGGCCAGCCCGACGATGCCCATGGCGGTGTTGGCCATGCCCAGCCCGGCGGAGACCCAGTCGCCGCGCTCGACCGCCGCGACCGTGCCCTGCACGTCGTTGACCAGGTAGGCCGGGTCGCGGCCCTGAGTGGTGGCCTGGGTGCTCATCCGCGCGCTCCTCCGGTGAACCCGAACGCGTTGTCCAGGTCGACGTTCTCGTAGAGGTCGGCGACCTCCTTGAGGCCCTGGCACATGTCCGCGACGGTCTCGGTGGCCTGGCCGAGGATGTCCTGGGACGCGCCGGCGGTCTTGAGCAGGAACTGCGCCAGGAAGGAACCGAAGACGCCGAAGGCCTCGGTCGACAGCGAGGGGTCGGCGGTCCGGGTGGCCGCGAGCATCCGCTGGGTCAACTGGTCGACGGTGCCCGCGTGCGCCCGGATCTGCTCCGGGCTGACGTGGAACGAGTGGAACATGTCCCTCTACCCCCTGCTCAGGCCATCACGTCGGGTGGGTTGGTGAAGTACTCGTCATCGGGCCTGGTGTCTCGACGCTGCAGCTCCGGCTGCGGTTCCACGGCGTCCGTGCCGTCACCCGAATAGCCGTTGGGCATCTTCGCCTTGACGAACTCCAGCGCCGGGCTGTCGCCCACGAACTCAGTCATGATCTCGACCACCTGGCCCGCCGCGGCGCGCTGCGCCTGCGCGGCGGCGGCCATGACGGCGCTGGCGATGCGCTCGGGGTCCTCACCGCGCAGGCCGGGCCGCAGGATCAGGTCGGTCAGCGCGCCCGAGGCGTTGACCGACACGGTGACCAGGCCGTCCGGGGAGGTCGCGCTGCCGCCCACCCCGCCGAGGCGGGTCTCCACCTCCGCGGCGCCGCGCTTGGCCTGCTCGATCTTCTGCCCGTACTGGGCGAGCCACTGGTCCGGCTCCATGTCCACCCCTCACCGCAACGGGCTGGCTGCCCTGGTGCGCATTCGACTCGTCGAGAGTTCGTTTCGGTTCCGGGCTGCGGATCGTTTCACCGAATCGTGATTTGGGGTACCGGCGCTGCTCATGCTGGGCCGTTCAGCGCAATCGCCAGGTTGTTTGCTTGCCGATTCGTTGGGTTTTCGCAACACTTCGTCCATGAGTCCGGTTCGCCGGGGGTCCGAACAGCGCATCCACAACCGGATGCAGGTCCTGCGCGCGGAGCGCGGTATGACCAGAGCCGCGTTGGCGGAGGCCGTCGAGGTCAACCCGCAGACCATCGGGGCGCTGGAGCGGGGCGACCACTACCCCAGCCTGGACCTGGCGCTGCGCATCTGCGAGGTGTTCGGGCTGCCGGTGGAGGCGGTGTTCAGCCGCACCCCCTTCGAGCCGCTGTCGACGCAGGTCTACGGCGGTTGACGACGTGAGGAGAGCGACCGTGGCACACGGGGTGCTGGAGATCGACCGCGTCTCCAAGCGCTACGGGGACGTCGTGGCCCTGCGCGAGATGACCTTCCAGGTCCACCCCGGCGAGCTGTTCGGCTTCGTCGGCAGCAACGGCGCGGGCAAGACCACGACCATGCGCATCGCGCTGGGCGTGCTGGCCGCCGACTCCGGCGAGGTGCGCTGGAACGGCGAGCCGATCACCCTGGAGACCCGCAGGCGCATCGGCTACATGCCCGAGGAGCGCGGCCTCTACCCCCGGATGAAGGTGCTGGAGCAGCTGGTCTACCTGGCCGAGCTGCACGGGCTGTCCCCCGCCGAGGCGCGGCGCTCCGCGGAGGCGTGGATCACCCGGCTCGGGGTGCGCGAGCGGCGCGGCGACGAGGTGCAGAAGCTCAGCCTGGGCAACCAGCAGCGGGTGCAGCTGGCCGCGGCGCTGGTGCACCAGCCGGAGGTGCTGGTGCTCGACGAGCCGTTCTCCGGGCTGGACCCGGTGGCCGTGGACGTGATGAGCCAGGTGCTGCGGGAGAAGGCCGCCGAGGGCGTGCCCGTGGTGTTCTCCAGCCACCAGCTGGACCTGGTGGAGCGGCTGTGCGACCGGGTGGGCATCGTGCGCGGCGGCTCGCTGGTGGCCTGCGGCACGGTCGACGAGCTGCGCGCGGGCGGCGACTCGCGGCTGGTGGTGCACGCGCCCGCCGCGCCGCCGGGCTGGGCCGACGGGCTGGCGGGCGTGCGGTCCGCGCACGTCAGCGGCGGCCGGACGGTGCTCGAACTGGCCCCCGACGCGGACGACCAGGTGGTGCTGCGCGCGGCGCTGGCCACCGGGCCGGTGCACGAGTTCACCCGGCAGCGGCCGTCGCTGACCGAGCTGTTCCGCAGCGTCGTGACGGAGGAGAACGCCGCATGAGCACCCTCACCCCCGGCCGCGCGGTGTTCCTGGTCGCGCGCCGGGAATTCCTGACCCGAGTGCGCGCCAAGTCGTTCCTGTGGGGCACGGTGGTCATCGTGGCCGTGCTGGTGGGCTACGTGCTGCTGCAGGCGGTGCTGTTCGACCGGGTGGGGCGCGACGTGGTGGCGTTCAACGGCCAGGCCACCGCGCTGGCCGGGGCGGTGGAGCAGACCGCGCAGTCGCTGAGCTACGACATCGAGGTGGTGGACGCGGCCGACGTGGCCGACGCCGAGCGGCGGGTGCGCGAGGGCGAGCTGGACGCGCTGGTGACCGGCGCGGCGGACGCGCTGCGCGTGGTGGTCAAGGACCGGCTCGACGAGCAGCTGCGCACCGCGCTGGACCTGGTGGTCAAGCAGCAGGTGCTCAGCGCGCAGCTGGCCGAGGCAGGGCTGGACCCGGCCACGGTCACCGCGAACGTGGCGCGGGCGCAGACCGCCGTGGTGGCGCTGGAGCCCGAGGACGACCAGGAGGGGCCGCGGCTGGCCATCGGCCTGGTGATCGCCGGGCTGCTGTACTACTCGCTGCTGGTCTACGGGACGATGGTGGCCCAGGGCGTGGTGGAGGAGAAGTCCAGCCGGGTGGTGGAGCTGCTGCTGGCCACGCTGCGGCCGTGGCAGCTGCTGCTGGGCAAGGTGGTCGGGCTGGGCGCGGTCGGGCTGGTCCAGCTGCTGCTGATCGGCGGGCTGGGGGTGCTGCTGTCCTCGCTGTCGGGCGTGCTCGACGTGGCCGGGCTGGCGGGCGGGGCGCTGGCCACCGGCGTGCTGTGGTACCTGCTCGGGTTCTTCCTCTACGCCACGGTGTTCGCCGCGGCGGCCTCGCTGGTGTCCCGCCAGGAGGAGCTGCAGTCGGTGCTCACGCCGATCAGCATGGTGATCATCATCGCCTTCGTGGTCGGCATCAACCTGATGATCCAGGACCCGTCGGGGACCGCGGTGACGGTGCTGTCGCTGCTGCCGCCGTTCGCGCCGATCATGATGCCGGGCCGGATGGCGGTCGGTGTGGCGCCCGCGTGGCAGGTGCTGCTGGCGGTGCTGCTGGCGCTGCTGGCGATCGCGGCCATCACGTGGCTGGGCGGCAGGGTCTACGCCAACGCGGTGCTGCGCACCGGCGCGCGGGTCCGGCTGCGCGACGCGCTGCGCCCCTGACAGTCCACAGAGGATGGAAAAGGCCCGCACCCCTTGGGGCGCGGGCCTTTCTCGTCGCGGAACCGGTCAGCGCTGGTCCATCGGCACGAAGTCGCGCGACGGCGAGCCGACGTAGACCTGGCGCGGGCGGCCGATCTTGGTGGCCGGGTCCTTGATCATCTCGCGCCAGTGCGCGATCCAGCCCGGCAGCCTGCCCAGTGCGAACAGGACGGTGAAGAACTTCGTGGGGAAGCCCATCGCCCGGTAGATCAACCCGGTGTAGAAGTCCACGTTCGGGTACAGCTTGCGCTCGATGAAGTAGTCGTCCGCGAGCGCGGTCTCCTCGAGCTTCTTGGCGATGTCGAGCAGCTGGTCGTCGCCGCCCAGCTTGCCCAGGATCTCGTCCGCGGTCTTCTTGATGATGGCGGCGCGCGGGTCGTAGTTCTTGTAGACCCGGTGGCCGAAGCCCATCAGGCGGACGCCGTCCTCCTTGTTCTTCACCTTGCGCACGAAGGCTTCCACGTCGCCGCCCTCGTCGCGGATCTTCTCCAGCATCTCCAGCACCGCGCTGTTCGCGCCGCCGTGCAGCGGGCCGAACAGGGCGTTGATGCCCGCGGAGATGGAGGCGAACAGGTTCGCCTCGGAGGAGCCCACCAGGCGCACCGTGGAGGTGGAGCAGTTCTGCTCGTGGTCGGCGTGCAGCACGAACAGCAGGTCCAGCGCGCGGACCAGGTCCGGGTCGACGTCGTAGGGCTCGGCCGGGAAGCCGAAGGTCAGCCGCAGGAAGTTCTCCACCAGGCCCAGCGAGTTGTCCGGGTAGAGGAACGGCTGGCCGACCGACTTCTTGTAGGCGTAGGCGGCGATGGTCGGCACCTTGGCCAGCAGCCGGATGGTGGAGATCTCCACCTGCTTGTCGTCGAAGGGGCTCAGGCTGTCCTGGTAGAAGGTGGACAGCGCGGACACCGCGGAGGACAGCACCGGCATCGGGTGCGCGTCGCGCGGGAAGCCGTCGAAGAACCGCTTGAGGTCCTCGTGCAGCAGGGTGTGCCTGCTGATCTTGGAGGAGAACTCGTCCAGCTGCGCCTGCGTGGGCAGCTCACCGTAGATCAGCAGGTAGCTGACCTCCAGGAAGTTGGACTTCTCGGCGAGCTGCTCGATGGGGTAGCCCCGGTAGCGCAAGATGCCCGCGTCACCGTCGATGTAGGTGATCTCGGACGCGCAGGAGGCGGTGTTGACGAAGCCGCTGTCCAGGGTTACCAGGCCGGTGTTGGCCAGGAGTTTGCCGAGATCGATGCCGGGCGCACCCTCGGTGGCGGGCACCACCCTCATCTCGTGCTCTCCGCCCTGGTGGCGCAGCGCGACGGTACGGGTGTCGTTCGGCGCAGTCGTCGCGTCGGGCATACGGAGTCCCTCTCACGCTAGGCGGGGTGGCGCGTGCGGATCTCGCACAACGGCACTGCCGGACCTGACGGCCCCGTACCGCAGCACCACCCCGTTGGGGTCCTGACAGTTCCTGCCACGCTAGTCGGCGGGCAACCCCGCTCCACAGCTGTGGCGTGACCGGTTCTGCCAGATGGGACCGGCATCACACAGGGATGCAGTGGTGGCTAGCGCGCGTGTCCACCGTAGCCCTTGCGGGGGGTTCCTCCACCTCGGGAGAGGTGAGACCTAGGTCATCTCCAGCTCTCGCCGCAGCGGCGGCTCGGCGCCCGCGCGGGAGCAGGTGATCGCCGCGGCGGCCCCCGCGCGCGACAGCGCGGCCACCCAGTCCTCGGCGTCCAGCCCGCGCACGGCCTCTGCGGACAGCGCGTCCCGCTCGTGCAGCCACGCCAGCAGCGCCCCCTGCACGGTGTCGCCCGCGCCGATGGTGTCCACCACGTCGACCGGGGTGGGTGGGACGCGGATCACCTCGTCCGCGCCGGTCAGCGCGGCCAGGCCGTCGCCGCCCCTGGTGAGCACCACCGCGGCGGGGCCCGCCGCCCGCCACTCGCCCGCGGCGGCCAGCACGTCGTCCTCGGGGGCGTCCTCGGGCAGGTCGGCCAGCCAGCGGGCGTCCTCCACCGACACCTTGAGCAGGCCGACGTGGGGCAGCCAGCCCCGGAAGCGCGCCCGGTAGGCGTCCGGGTCCGGGATGAGCGCGGCGCGGATGTTCGGGTCCAGCGCGGTGAGCGCGCCGCGAGCCGCCTCGCGGCGCAGCACCGCCTCGTAGGCGCTCGCGCCGGGCTCCAGCACCAGCGACAGGGTGCCGAAGGACACCGCCCGCACCCCGTCGGGCAGCGGGCCGGGGTCGGCGAACAGGCGGTCGGCGGTGCCCTCGACGTAGAAGGAGTAGCGCGCGGACCCGTCCGGGGTCAGCCCCACCAGCGCCAGGGTGGTCGGCTCGTCGCCGCGCGAGACCAGGTCGGTGCGCACGCCCGAGTCGCGCAGCCGCGCCACCAGCCGGTCGCCGAACAGGTCGCGGGAGACGCGGGACAGGAAGGCGGTGGGCGCCCCGAGCCGCCCGGCGGCGATGGCCACGTTGTACGGCCCGCCGCCCAGCCTCGGCGACAGGTCCCCCTGCGGGGTGGGCACGAGGTCGACCAACGCCTCACCGGCAACGACGATCACGCCTGACTCCGTTCTCTCCGCAACCCGTCGAGCAGAAGTTCACCCAGTGCGGTGAACGCCTCGGCGTCGGACACCCCGGCCCGCCGGGGCAGCACACCGCTCTGGATGCCCTCGATGAGCAGGCCGGCCATCTCCGCGACCAGCGTCGCGTGGACCTCGCGGAAGACGCCCTCCCGCACGCCGTCCTGGATGAAGGACCTGATCCGCTCGGCCGCCGCGCGGGCGTTGCGCTCGTAGGTGGCGCGCGTGGGCGCGAACGCGGCGACGTCCTCGATGAACGTGGCGCTGGCCCGGCGCAGCTCCTCGGCCGCGCCCGCCAGGTAGGTGCCGATCCTGGCCCGGACGTCGGCGACACCCTCGATCCGCCGCTCGATCCGCTCCGAGGCGCCCTTGAAGTAGTGGCCGACCACGCGCACCGCGAGCTGCTCCTTGCTGGCGGCCAGCGCGTAGAGGGTCGACTTCGAGCAGTGCAGCCGGGCGGCCAGGTCGTCGAGGGTGAAGCGCGCGAACCCCTCGGCGAGCACCAGCGCCTCCAGCCTGCCGAGCAGCTCGGCCTGCCGGGGCGTCGGCGGGCGACGCGCGAGCGGGGAGGTCATGGTCGAACTCTGTCACACTTCCCGGTGACAGTACTAGCGTACGTCCCACAGTACTGACGGCAGTACCACCCAGGAGGTCGACGATGCCCGCCGAAAGGCTGCTGCCCACCACCGAGGCCGAGGACCTGATCGCGCTGGTCCGCGAGATCGCCCGCGACGAGCTGGCCCCCCGCGCGGCGCGGGCCGAGGAGGAGGCGCGGTTCCCGCGTGAGGTGTTCCGGCTGCTGGGCCGCAGCGGGCTGCTGGGGCTGCCCTACCCCGAGGAGTACGGCGGCGGCGCGCAGCCCTACGAGGTCTACCTCCAGGCGCTGGAGGAGATCTCCTCGGCGTGGATGTCGGTCGGCGTGGGGCTGTCGGTGCACGTGATGTCCAGCTACGGGCTGGCCGCGTTCGGCACCGAGGAGCAGAAGGCGCGGTGGCTGCCCGACGCCGTGGGCGGTGAACTGCTCGGCGGCTACGCGCTGTCCGAAGCGCACGCGGGTTCCGACGCGGCGGCACTGTCCACTCGGGCCGTCCGGCGCGGGGACGAGTACGTCGTCAACGGCACCAAGGCGTGGATCACGCACGCGGGCGCGGCGGACTTCTACACGCTGATGGCGCGCACGTCCGACGACGGCGGCCGGGGCATCAGCTGCTTCTTCGCCCCCGGCGTCGCGGACGGCCTCTCCGCCGCGCCCCCCGAGCGGAAGATGGGCCTGACCGGGTCGATCACCGCGCAACTGCGCTTCGAGGACGTGGCCCTGTCGGCGGACCGGCTGGTCGGGGCCGAGGGCGACGGGCTCAAGATCGCGCTGTCCGCGTTGGACTCCGGCAGGCTGGGCATCGCCGCCACGGCCGTGGGGCTGGCGCAGGCGGCGCTGGACGAGGCGGTGGCCTACGCCAAGCAGCGCACCCAGTTCGGCCGGGCCATCATCGACTTCCAGGGCGTGGAGTTCATGCTCGCGGACATGGCCGCCGCCGTCGACTCGGCCCGCGCGACGTACCTGCAGGCCGCGCGGCGACGCGACCGGGGTTTGCCGTTCACCCGGCAGGCGGCGGTGGCGAAGCTGGTGTGCACGGACGCGGCGATGAAGGTGACCACCGACGCGGTGCAGGTGCTCGGCGGCGCCGGGTACACGCGCGACTTCCCGGTGGAGCGCTACATGCGCGAGGCGAAGGTGCTGCAGATCTTCGAGGGCACCAACCAGATCCAACGCCTGGTCATCGCCCGCCACCTCCGCCGCTGACCACCCGACACGCCCACCACGCCCGCCCCCCAGCGTCACCCACCTATGGGCGTGTCGGGCGTGTCGCCCCCGCGAGTCGAACGCTCAGGTACCCCGAACTGAACATTCGCGCACCCCGACCGGCACCCTCGCGCCCCAACCCGCGCCTCCGTGCTCTCACCCGCGCTTTCGCGCACCCCAGGTAGTACTTACCGGCCCCCGCACACCCGTCGGGTAGTACTTGCCCACGCATCAGGGGTGCGCGCGGAGCGCGCGCAGCGGGGCGACCTGCCGCGCGGCGAGCGCATGCCCTTGACCCACCCCGAACGTAGAACTCAGGGGTTCTGAGCGTTCGACTCGCGGTACCTGAGCGTTCGACTCGCGGGGAGGGGAGGGTCAGGACCCGGTGTAGTAGGGGTTGGCGACGACGGGCTCGCCGTCGGTGTAGGCGTACACCTCGCGGCCCTGGATGAACACGCGCTGGGCGCGGCTCATCACGTCCAGCGGGTCGCCGGACCAGATGACCACGTCGCCGTCCAGCCCCGGCCGCAGCGAGCCCACGCGGTCGTCCAGGCCCATCATCCGGGCCGGGTTGACGGTGATGGACTCCAGGGCGGTCTCGCGGTCCAGCCCCTCCTTCACCGCCAGGGTGGCCTGGTGCACCAGGAAGTTGATCGGCACCACCGGGTGGTCGGTGGTGATGGCGATCTCCACGCCCGCCCGCGCCAGCACGCCGGGCGTGCGCAGGCTGCGCTGCCGCAGCTCCACCTTGGACCGGGTGGCGAACAGCGGCCCGATGACCACCGGGATGCCGCGCTCGGCGAGCAGGTCGGCCACCAGGTGGCCCTCGGTGCCGTGGTTGACGATCAGCTTGTAGCCGAACTCGTCGGCCAGCCGCAGGGCGGTGGCGATGTCGTCGGCGCGGTGGCAGTGCTGGCACCAGGGCAGCTCGCCGGAGAGCACCTTGGCCAGCGTCTCCAGGGTGTTGTCGCGCTGGAACGGCCCGTCGGCGGCGTCCCGCCTGGCCACGTAGTCCTGGGCGGCGGTGAAGGCGTCGCGGATCACCGCGGCCACGCCCTGCCTGGTGGAGGGCAGCTTCTTCTGGTCGCCGTAGACGCGCTTGGGGTTCTCGCCCAGCGCGCTCTTCACGCTCACCGGCTGCCGCACCAGCATCTCGTCGGCGGTGCGGCCCCAGCACTTCACGGCGACGGTCTGGCCGCCGATGACGTTGCCCGAGCCGGGCTTGATGACGGCCGTGGTGACGCCGCCGGACAGCGCGTCGGCGAAGCCCAGGTCGGCGGGGTTGATGGCGTCCAGCGCGCGCAGCCGGGCGCCGTTGGGGTCGGTCATCTCGTTGGTGTCCTGACCGGCCCAGCCCTCGCCCTCCTCGTGCACGCCGAGGTGGCCGTGGGCCTCCACGAAGCCGGGCAGCACCCACGACCCGGTCGCGTCCACGGTGGGCACGCCGTCCGGCACCTCGACCGAGGCTCCGACGGCGGCGATCCGACCGTCCCGGATCAGCACCGTCCCGCCTTCGACCGGCTCACCGGAGACCGGCACGACGTACCCACCCGTGATCGCGACATCCATAGTTAGCAAGCCTAAACATCTAGTCCAGGGGGCGCAAACCCCACCGACCCGCCCACGAGTCGCCGGGGTTGAGCCAGATCAGGTCCACCCCCGAGTTCAGCGCGTCCGGCGGGCACGTCATGGGCTCCACGGCGACCGCCCGGCCCCGACCGGGGTAGTCGTCGGGCGTGTAGACCTGCACCCACTTGAAGTCCGGGTCCGCCCACAGCTCGACCGCGCCCTCCGGCCCGCGCAGCACGTGCCGCACCAGCCCGTCGACCGGCTCGCAGCCGCCGAACGCGGTGTCCAGCTTCACCCCTTCGAGCAGCCGGGCGACCCGGAAGTCGTAGTCGCCGGACACCGGCTCGGCCGGACCGGTGGGGATCATGCTGTCCGCGTCCACCGGCAGCACGGTGGTGGCCGCCAGGGACAGGCTGGTCTCGTCGGTGGCGGAGTTGCCCGCCCTCGGGTACGGGTGGGTGCCGACGCCGAACGGGGTGCGCGCCGAGCCGATGTTGTGCACGCCGTGCGACACGGTCAGGCCGTGGTCGTCCAGGGCGTAGGAGATGGTCGTGCGCAGCGGCACCGGCCAGCCCGGCCCGGCCGCCTCGGCCTCCAGCACCACCAGCGAGCCGGTGTGCTCGACCACCGTCCACGGCACCCGGCGCACCAGGCCGTGGATGGCGTTGTCGCGCGCGGGCTCGGTCACCTCCAACTGCTGCTCGACACCGTCGAGGACCCACTTGCCACCCGCCGTGCGGTTGGGCCACGGCACGAGCACCGCGCCGCTGCCCATCGGGGGTTGGTCGTCGTAGGTCTCGACGTAGGGCACTCCGGCCACTTCGTAGGACTTCAATCCGGCGCCATCGGGCGTGATGACGGCGCGCGCGGCGCCGCGGGCGATCTCCAGCATGGGTCAGCAGCCTACGGCCCCCACTTGCTCAGTAGACCAGTCTGTATAGTGATCTCGTGGCTCGCCGTAACGACACTCGCGATCGGGTGGTGCGCACCGCCGCCGCCCTGTTCCGGTCGCAGGGCTACCACGCGACCGGCCTGAACCAGGTGCTCGCCGAGGGCGGCGCCCCCAAGGGCTCGCTGTACTTCCACTTCCCCGGCGGCAAGGAGCAGCTGGCCGCCGAGGCGGTGGCGCACGCGGGCCAGGAGCTGGGCGACGCGCTCAGGGAGGTGCTGGCGCGGCAGGAGGACCCGGTCGAGGCGCTGCGCTCGGCGCTGTGGCTGCTCAGCGAGGGGCTGGCGGCCTCGGACTTCCGCGACGGCTGCCCGGTGGCCACGGTCGCGCTCGACGCCGCCGCCCAGAGCGAGACGATCCGCCGCGCGTGCGCGGGCGTCTACGACGGCTGGCGGTCCGCCATCGCCGAGCACCTGCGCACCCGGTTCCCCGACGCGGACGAGCTGGCCACCGTGGTCCTCGCCGCCATCGAAGGCGCGCTGCTGCTGGCCCGCACGCGCCGCGACCTGTCCCCCGTCGACGCCGTGGCCGCCCGGCTCGGCGCCCTGCTCGGAAAGGCGACGCCATGAAGGCGCACCACCTCAACTGCGGCACCATGCGACCGTTCGGCGGCAGGCTGGTCAGCGGGCGCGGCTCCGCGTTCGCCACGGCCGAGCTGGTCTGCCACTGCCTGCTGCTGGAGACCGACGACGGGCTCGTGCTGGTCGACACCGGCATCGGCCTGGAGGACATCCGCGACCCGTCGCCGACGCTGCCCTGGTACTGGCGGGCGGTGGCCCGCCCTTCGCTGGACGAGTCGGAAACCGCCCTGCGGCAGGTGGAGCGGCTCGGGTTCCGCGCCGAGGACGTGCGGCACGTCGTCCTGACGCACATGGACCTCGACCACGCGGGCGGCCTGCGCGACTTCCCGCACGCGGAGGTGCACGTGCTGCGGGAGGAGCTGGACGGCCTCCTCGAACCGGCCGCGAAGGCGCGCTACCCGCTGGGCCAGCGGGCGCACGGCCCGAAGTGGCGGCCGTACGAGCCGACCGGCGAGCGGTGGTTCGGCTTCGACGGGGTGCGCGAGTTCCGCCCGGACGTGCTGCTGGTGCCGCTCATCGGGCACACCCGAGGGCACACCGGCGTCGCGGTGCGCACCGGCGGGAAGTGGTTGCTGCACGCGGGCGACAGCTACTTCTTCCACGGCCAGCTGGAGGAGCGGCCGAGCTGCCCGCCCGGCTTGGCCTTGCTGGAGAAGGGCATGGAGACGGTGCGCGATCTGCGACTGTCCAATTTGGAGCGACTGCGGGAACTGGTCCGCGACCACCGGTCCGAGGTGGACGTCTTCAGCGCCCACGACCCGGTGGAGCTGGCCAGGCACCAGCTCCACCGGACGCGGTGACCTACTTGGCCAGCTTCTGCGCGTCGAACTCGGTCTTGCCGTGCACCACCCGGTTGATGCCCCACAGCACCACACCGGCGCCCAGCAGGTAGAGCGCGATCTTGTAGTCGTCGGCGGGCCTGCCCGACAGCGGGCTGGCCAGGTAGGCGCAGGACAGCGCGCCGAGCACCGGCACCCAGGTCGGCGCGCGGAAGTGCTCGTGGTCGGCCTTCTCCTTGCGCAGCACCAGGACCGCGATGTTGACGATGGTGAACACGATCAGCAGCAGCAGCGCGGTGGTGCCGCCCAGCTTCGCGATGTCGGTGGTCATCACCAGGATGATCGCCACACCGCTGGTGAAGATGATGGAGATCCACGGCGTGCGGCGGAACGGGTGCACCACGCCGAAGGCCCTCGGGATGATGCGCTCGTTGGCCATGCCGTAGACCAGCCTGCTGGCCATCAGCATGTTGATCAGCGCCGAGTTGATCACCGCGAACAGGCCGATCAGCGAGAACACCCACAGCGGGAAGGACGGCGCGCCGACCTTGACCACTTCCAGCAGCGCGCTGCTGCCCGCCTTGGCCAGCCGGTCGGCCGGGATCAGCAGCGAGGAGGTGATGGCGACCAGCACGTAGATGGTGGCCGCCACCACCATCCCCCACAGCATCGCGCGCGGGAAGATCTTCACCGGGTCGCGGCACTCCTCGGCCATGTTCACCGAGTCCTCGAAGCCGACCATGGCGAAGAACGCCAGCGCGGTGGCCGAGGTGACGGCCACCAGCGCGGACTGCCCCGGCGCCGGGTCGACCTGGGTGAGCCTGCCGGGGTCGCCGTCGCCGACCGCCACCGCGTACACGCCGATCGCGATGACGATCACCAGACCGGACAGCTCGATGCAGGTCAGCACCACGTTGGCCTTGACCGACTCGGACACGCCGCGGAAGTTGACCGCGCCCAGCCCGATGATGAACAGCACCGCCACCAGCGTGGCGGAGATGGTGAACGTGTCGGAGAAGAACTCCTTGACCACCGACTGCAGGTAGGTGCGCCCGAACGCCAGCGCGGCGGACGAGGCCGAGGTGATGCCCGAGCTCATCACCGCGAACGCCACCATGAACGTCAGGAACTGGATCTTGAACGCCCGGTTGGTGTAGAGCGCCGCGCCCGCCGCCCTGGGGTACTTGCCGACGAGTTCGAGGTAGCTGAACGCGGTCAGGAACGCGACCGCGAACGCGATCAGGAACGGCAGCCACAGCGCCCCGCCGACCTTGCCCGCGACGTTGCCGGTGAGGGCGTACACGCCGGTGCCGAGGATGTCACCGACCACGAAGAACAGCAGCAGCTTCGGACCGATGGCCCGTTTCAGTTCCGGCTGCGCCGGTGCGCCAGTCGCTTCCACCATGCCGTGGGAGTGTGCCGGATCACAAGGGGTCGTGGACAGCGGATCGGGGGCGTTTGGGCAAAGCTTGAGGTTACGACTCCACGGCGGCCCGCAGATCGGTCTCGGCGCGCTCGATCGCCTCGTCCAGGACCGCCCGGAACTCGGCGATCTGCGACTTCTCCAAGTGGACGCAGTCGAGGTGCTCGGGCGGGTGGATCTCCACCGCGCCGCGCGAGACGTTCACGGAGAACACCTCGTCCTCCTCTCCCTCGCAGCGCAGCAGCCACTCCCGCTTGGGCCTCCTGGTCCTGATGATCGGTTCATCGTTCATGGGCACAGCGTGCAGCGCTGCATACCGGCCAGCAATTACACCTTAGTGTGAACGGACTGGCTGTTTTGTTTGCGGCGACCATACTGTTGCCGCCATGGCACGCCGTTCCGGACGTTCGGTCCGATCCCGCCGACTCGCCCACGTCCTCCGCAGATTGCGCACCGCCACCGGTCTCAGCACCGATGCCACCGGTGAGGCGGTGGGCATGTCCGGCAGCAAGATAAGCCGCATCGAGACCTCCGAAATCGGCATCTACCTCGACGACCTCGAAAAGCTGCTGGACTTCTACGAAGTCGACCGCGCGCAGCGGGTGGAACTGCTCGACCTGGCGCGCAACGCCGAACAGCGCAACCTGCTGCGAATGCACAACTCCAACCTGCCCGAGGACTGGCAGACCTGGGCCGACTTCGAGGACGAGGCCGGCTCCCTGCTCTTCTACGAGCCGTTGATGATCCCTGGTCTTCTCCAGACGCCCGAATACGCGAGGGCAATCATCCACGCGACCGGCCACGACCTCACCGAGGAGCGGATCGACGCCTTGGTCTCAAGCAGGATGGGCCGCCAAGGCCTGCTCACCCGGAGCAACCCGCTCAAGCTCGAAGCGATCGTCGAACAAGGCGTCTTCGAACGCCCCTTCGGCGAGCCGGGGGCCCACGCTCGACAGCTCCGCCACATCGCCGACATGTCCGAACGGCCCAACGTGACAGTTCGGGTGCTCCCCTCCGGGGCCGGACTGCACGCCGGGTTGAACGGCGCGTTCGTGATTCTGGAGTACGACGAGGAGCCGAGCCTCGTGCTGCTGGAGAACAAGATCGCAAGCCTCTTCCTCGACGAGCCGGAGCAGATCGAGGTCTACGAGGCGGTCTGGTCGGAACTGCGCAAGTTGGCGCACGAGCCAGGGGAAACAGCGGAGTTGCTCCGGCAGTTCGCGTGAAACCATGGGGGCATGACCCTGTGGCGCAAGAGTTCCCACAGCGCGAGCAGCGCGAACTGCGTCGAGGTCGCGTGGCGCAAGAGCACCCGCAGCGCCGACTCCGCCAACTGCGTGGAGGTGGCGTTCGGCGGGCGGCGGGTGCTGGCCCGCGACTCCAAGAACCCCGCCCCCACCCTGGAGTTCCCCGAGTCCGCCTGGCGCCGCTTCCTGCACACCCCCTGACGCCTGCAAGTACTACCCGTGTGGTTCGCGGGGGCCGGTAACTACTACCGGGGTTTGATTATGGGGTTGATGGGGTGGGGTCGAGGGTGAGGCCGGTGTGGGTGAGGAAGCCGGCGAGCAGGGCGGGGTGGCGTTGGATGTGGCGTAGTCCGCGGCGGGCGGCGTGGGTGAGTTCGGGGAGACTGCGGGCGGCCAGGTTGGCCAGGCTGGTGTTTTTCAGGTGTGCCCAGACGCCTTCGGTGGGGTTGAGGTCGGGGGCGTAGGCGGGCAGTTGGACCACGGTCAGCCAGGCGGTGTTGTCCTTGGTGTATTGCAGGGTCTTGCCCGACAGGTGTGCCGAGAGGTTGTCCCAGATCAGCACGATGGGGGCGTTGAGGCGGCGGTGCAGTCGGGTGAGCAGGGCGGGGAAGGTGGTGTTGGTGAAGCTGTGCTCGCGGGTGGCGTAGAGCAGTACCGGTGCCCGGTCGGGGTGGTAGCAGCAGATGCCGGCCAGGCTGATGCCGTTGCGATGTCGTCCGGCGATGCGCAGTTCGGGGGTGCGGCCCACCGGGGACCAGGTGCGTCGGGTGGGTGGGGTCATCGAGGCGCCCGCTTCGTCCTGGAAGCAGATCCACGCTGTCTGGCCCGCGGATGTTTTACCCGCGGCCACACCTCGGTGCGCCAGGCGGTGATCACCTCCTCGTTGCGTTCCAGGGCGCGGGTGCGGGGCATCTGCCAGGACCAGCCGATGCGGCGCAGCAGGCGCCAGATGCCGTCGGGGGCGGCATAGACCACGCCGGTGGTCTCGGTGATCACCCGGCCGATGCGGGCCAGGGTCCAGCGCTGGTCGGCCCAGCCGTGCGCGGCCGGGCCCTTGTCCAGTTCCCGCAGCACCGTGCGGATCTGCTCGTCGTCGAGGTAGCACCGCGCACCCGACGGGCCTGCCGAGAGCAGCCCGTCGACACCGTGTTCGGTGAAGTGTTTGCGCCACTGCGACACCGCCTGCGGGCTCACGCCCAGCAGGCGGGCGATATCGGCCTGGGACATCCCCTGGTCGAACAGGTCCGCCGCCCTGAGCCGGACCTGTTCACGCTCCTGACGCTCCGGGCCGGTCAGACCACCACCCAGCCTCATCGTCCCGGCTTAACACACCGACGGCCATTCCGCGACCGCAACCAGCCACATCAACCCCAAAAACAAACCTCAGTACCCGGCGCGCCTTGAGCCGGGTAGTAGTTACCGGCCCTTTGGCGGGGGTCGGGTAGTACTTGCAGGCGCGGGCGGGGCGGAAGAATGCACCGATCTGGTGAACCGGATGTCCCACGCGGGCGAGCGGGGCGTGGTTAGTCTGGGGGAAATCCCGACTACCGACCGGAAGCGCGGATGGCGAAGATTCGATCATTCCTGTTGATCGGCGGACTCGCGTTGCACGGTGTCCTTGCCGGTTGCGACCGGGCGGAGGAACCGCACGGCGAGACCATCCCCGGTGTTCGGGAATACCCCACTTCCGCGCAGGCCCCGTCCACTCCGGGCACCACGGCGAAACCGCCGGTCAGCACGTCGCACACACCACCGGCGGTGCGGACCGGGGGCGTGCTCCCGCCGGTCGCGCCTGCGCGGACCGACCAGCGGACCGGCCAGCGCGCTCCCGCGCCGGAATCCGCGCCCGAACCAGCGCGGGAACCGGCCCCGGCGGCGCCGACGCGGGAAGTCCCGTCCTCGGCGCGGGAACAGGAATTCACGTCGACCCCCGATGCCCCGGCAAACACGAATTCTGCTCCGGAAACCACCACGCCGACGGGTGATATCCCCGGCGGCCCCTACACCCCGGAGTGAACCGGACCACGCGCGCACCGCGCTGGAACTGGTGGGGCTGGTCGCCGCGCCGCTCACCGCGCTCACCTCGGTGGTGCTGTACTTCGGCTGGAACCGGCAGACCGCCATCTACGGCTACTTCGGCCTGGACCAGGCGGCGCTGAAGTTCAGCGTGCAGGACTACCTGCTGCGCGGGGTCGGGGTGGTGTTCCGGCCGCTGGCCTTCCTGCTGTGCGGCCTGGTGCTCCTGCTGCTGGTCAACCGCTGGGCGGCGCGGTTCACCCCGCCCGGCCCCCTGGTCCCCGCGCTGCGCGCCGTGCTGGCGCTGGGCCTGGCGGTGTGCGCGGGCGCGGCGCTGGCGGGCCGCTTCGAGCCGCTGCTCGGGGCGCTCGCGCTGGCCGCCGCCGCGGTGCTCGGCGGTCCCCTGCTGCACCGGGACCGGCGGGCGTTCGCCTGCCGCGCGGTGGTGGGGGCGGTGGTCGCGTTCGCGGTGTTCTGGGCGACCACGGTGCACGCGACGCGCAGCGGGCTGGCGCTGGCCGCGCACGTCGACCGCCACCCGGCCAGCAGGCCCGCCCTGGTCGTGCACAGCGCCGCGAAGCTGGACCTGCCCGCGCCGCTGGTCGCCGAGACCCGCCTGGTGGACCCGGACGGGAAGGTGTCCTACCGGTACACCGGGCTGCGGCTGTTCGCCTACGCGGGCGACCGGTGGGTGGTGATCGTGGGCCGTGAGCCGGGGCGGCGCAAGCTGACCATCACCACGCTCAGGGACAACGACTCGATCCGGGTGGACGTGGTGAACGGGTGAGCCGGGGTCAGCTCGCCACGCGCTCGGGCGTGAACCGGTAGCGCCAGATCGCCGGGATGGCCAGCACGGCCAGACCAGTGGCCAGCACGACCAGCGCGCCGCCCACGGCGGTGGCTACTCCGGGTCCGACGAGCGCGCCGGTGGTGCCGTGCAGCAGGTCCGCCAAGCGCGGGCCGCCCGCGACGACGACGATGAACACGCCCTGCATCCGGCCGCGCATGTCGTCGCTGGCGGCGGTCTGCAGGATCGCGCTGCGGAACACCATGCTGATCATGTCCGCCGCGCCGCCGACGGCCAGGAAGACCACCGCGAGCCACAGGGCGTGCGAGAACCCGAACCCGATCACCGCCACGCCCCAGGCGACGACGGCCAGCACCACGCCCACGCCGTGCCGCGCCACCCGCGAGGTCCACCCGGACACCAGCCCGCACAGCAGCGCGCCCAGCGGGATGGCGGCGAACAGCCAGCCCAGCGCCAGGCCGCCGCCCGGCGGGTCGCCGAAGGTCTTCTCGGCCATCTCCGGGAACAGCGCGCGCGGCATCCCGAAGACCATCGCGATGATGTCGAGCAGGAACGAGGCCAGCAGGACCCGTTGCAGGGCCAGGTAGCGGAAGCCGTCGAGCACGTCCTTCAGGCCCGCCCGCCGGGAGGGCGCGTTGAGCGGGGGCAGCGGCGGCAGCCGCCACACCGACCAGATGGTCGCGGTCAGCGCGACCGCGTCGACCAGGTAGAGCGTGGGCAGGCCGACCACCGGCATCAGCGCGCCCGCCAGCATCGGGCCGAACACGCCGCCGAACATCATCACCGTGGAGCCCAGCGCGGTGGCGGCGGGCAGCTGCTCGGCGGGCACCAGTCGGGCGATGGAGGCGGTGCGGGCGGGAGAGTTGGCGGCGAAGAACACCTGTTGCAGGCCGAGCAGGACGATCACCAGCCACACCGAGCGCACCGGGAAGGCGGCCTGCAGCCACAGCAGCACCGAGGTGACCGCGATGCCGGTGTTGGTCACCAGCAGCAGCTTGCGGCGGTCCACCACGTCCGCGACCGCGCCGCCGTAGAGGCCGAAGACCAGCAGCGGCACCAGCGCCACGCCCGCGGACACGCCCACCCAGCCGGAGGAGCCGGTGAGGTCGTAGACCTGCTTGGGCACGGCGACGGCGGTGAGCTGGCTGCCGATCGCGGTGACCACGGTGGACAGCCACAGCCGCCGGTAGGCCGGGATCCTCAGGGGGCGGGTGTCGATCGCGACCTTGCCCAGCAGACGCCTCACAACCCGTTAGCGTACGACAACTAACATCTACTTCACCTGAACGTCACGCAGGTCACCAGCACACTGATCACCATGCGCGACCTCGACGTCGTCCGCGAGCGCCTGCGCGCCCACCACCCGCCGAGCCGACCGCCGGGCCCCGACGGCACCTGGCCGGACATCGACTACGCCGACCGCGACGGCGGGCTGTTCCGACCGCTGGAGCACCTGCGCCGCGCGCTGGGCCTGCCCGCCCCGGACCGGCTGCGCGCGCTGGAGGCGTGGCGGCGACTGGCCCCGCGCAGCCACAACCGGTGGTTCAACGAGATCGGCGCGCCCCGGCTGGTCGGCGACGCCCTGCTGGACCTGGACCTGACCCCCGAGCAGCGCGCCACCTGGGGCCGCTGGCTGGCCGCCAGCGCGGGCCCGGTCGAGCCGACCGGGCTGGACCTGGTCCGGGCCCAGGGCGTGGTGCTGCGGCGCGGCCTGGTCGAGGACGCCCCCGAGCTGGTCGCGCGGGCCGTGGACCGGATGTCCGAAGCGCTGCGCCGCACCGGCGGCGAGGGCATCCAGGACGACATGAGCTTCCACCGGCACGGCCCCGTGCCGCACGCAGGCGGCCACGGCCACGCGCTGGCCTGCGAGCTGGCCCTGTGGGTGCACGCGGTGCACGGCACGCCGTGGGCGTTCGGCCCGCGCGAGGTGCGGCGGCTGGTCGACTTCCTGCTCGACGGGCAGCAGTGGGCGGTGCACGGCGGCGGCTTCGACTTCACCGTGATGGGTGACGACGTGGGCCGCGCCGAGGCCCACCGCGCCACCGCGGACCTGCGCACCACCGTGCTGCGGCTGCTGGAGGCCGACGCGCCCCGGCACGGCGAGCTGGTGGCGTTCGACGACCGGTTGGCCGGGCGCGGGGCGCCGCTGGTGGGCACCCGCTACTACCCGCGCTCGGGCTACCTGGTGCACCGCCGCCCCGGCTGGTCGGTGTCGGTGCGCATGTCGTCGCCGCGCACCGCGACCTCCGACACCGCGACCTCCGGCGGCGCGAGCGGCGGGAACCCGCGCGGCAGGCACCTGGCCGACGGGGTGGCCGCGGTCCGCGTCGGTGACCAGGCCGAGGACGGCTACCGGGCGGTGCTGCCGGTGTGGGACTGGGCGCGGCTGCCCGGCGTGACCGCGGAGCTGGGCCGGAGCCTGACCCCCCGCCCCGCCGGGGCGCGCGGCGCGGGCGAGGCCACGGGCTGGAGCGACGGCAGGCACGGCGTGGCGGCGCTGCGCCTGGCGGGCGTGGACGGGTTCACCGAGGGCTGGAAGGCGTGGTTCTGCTTCGACGACGTGGTGGTCGCGCTGGGCGCGGGCATCACCGCGCCGGACGCCCGCAACCCCGTGGTGACCACCATCGACCAGCGGTTGGCCGACCACGGCGGGATCGTCTACCTGCCGCTGTCGCCGGGGCACTTCTCCGGGGTGGAGCAGCGCACCGGCAGCTGGCGGGACATCGGCGGCACCGGTTCGCCCCGGCCGCTGGAGGCCGACGTGTTCACCATCGGGTTCGACCACGGCCCCGGCCCGCGCGACGCCTCCTACGCCTGCGCCATCGTGCCCGGCCCGCACCTGCCGGAGGTGGAGGTGCTGGCCAACACGGTGGCGCGGCAGGCCGTGCGGTGCGGCGGGGTGGTGCTGGAGCGGCCATGACACGCCGGGATCGAGGCCGCCTCCGGGCAGGCCCGGTGCGGCGACCGGTCAGTTCGCCCGCGCGGTGATGGCGCCCATCATCGTCACGGCGCGGCGGCGGGAGAAGAAGCGGGCTGAGTGCGACAGCAGGGCGTTGAGCCTGCCGGAGACCGCGCTGGGCGGCGGGTTGCGGCGGTCCAGCGCCTTCATGGCGGTGGCCACGACCTGCTGCGGGGTCTGCCGCCCAGGGCCGCGGTCCACCTCCTGCGAGCCGAGGACGTCGAAGAACTCGGTGCTGGTCGCGCCGGGTGAGAGCGTCAGCACGCGCAGCCCGGTGCCCAGGGACTCGTACCACAGCGCCTCGGTGAAGCTGAGCACGAACGCCTTGGTCGCCGCGTAGACGGCCATGTTGGGCGCGGGCTGGTAGGCGCCGATGCTGGCGACGTTGACCAGCACGCCGGTGCCCGCGTCGCGCAGCCGTTCGATGAACGCCCGGCTGGTGTCGACCAGGTTGGCGACGTTGACGTTGATCTCCTCGGTCAGCCGCCGCGGGTCCTCCCGGTGGAAGGGGCCGTGGGTGCCGAAGCCCGCGTTGTTGATCAGGCTGGTGACCTCCAGGCCGCGGTGGTCGACCTGCTCGGCGAGCGCGCGCCCGGCCGCCGGGCGGCTCAGGTCCAGCGGCAGCGCGGTGACCCGGACGCCGTGCGCGGCGGTCAGCTCGGCGGCCAGCGCTTCGAGGCGGTCCGCGCGGCGGGCCACGAGCACGAGGTGCGAGCCGCGCCGGGCCAGCTCGCGTGCGAACGCGACGCCGATGCCCGCGCTGGCACCGGTCACGAGGGTGGTCTGACCGCGGTAGTCAACAGGTGTCATACGTGCACTATAGGCCACTTCTGACACTGAGTGCCACAACGGCGGGTGCCTAAGCTGTGGCCATGGACGCGAGCAGGCCCGGACTGCGGGAGCGGACCCGGCGGGTGATGCGGGCCGAGATCGGCGCGGTGGCCGAGCGGCTGTTCCTCGACCAGGGCTTCGACGCCACGACGATGGACCAGGTCGCCGCCGAGGCCGGCATCTCCCGCCGGACGCTGTTCCGCTACTTCGACACCAAGGAGGACATCGTCCTGGACGGGCTGGTGGAGCGGGGTCACGTGCTCAAGGAGGCCCTGGAGTCCCGGCCCGCCGACGAGCCGCCCTGGCAGGCCCTGCGCGCCGCCTTCCTCGCGCAGCGGGACGACCCGCGCAACGCTCCCGAATCGCTGGCCAAGATGTCGAAGATGCTGGAGACGCCGTCGCTGCGCGCCCGCATGGTGGAGAAGCAGCGCCAGTGGGTGGCGCTGCTGGCGCCCGAGGTCCAGCGGCGCCTGGGCGCGCCGCCCGGCCCGCAGCCGGACCCGCGCGCCGAGGCCCTCGTGCTCTGCGCGCTGGTCTGCCTGGACGTCGCGGTGGAGACGTGGGTGCGGGCCGGCGGCGAAGGCGACGTGGCGCGGATCTACGACGAGGTGGCCGCCGCGGTCCGGGGGTGAGACGGCGGAAGGCCCCGCCGAAGCGGGGCCTTCCGGACGACGGGCTCGCGGGACTCGCGGGGCTCACGGCGCGATGCGCTTGACCTCCCAGCCGTCGCGGCCGAGGGTGAAGCGCAGCCGGTCGTGCATCCGGTCGCGCCGCCCCTGCCAGAACTCGACCTCCTCGGGCCGGATGCGCCAGCCGCCCCAGTGCGGCGGCACGGGTACCTGGTCGGCGTCGGCGAACTGCCGCTCGATCTTGTGCAGCGCGCTCTCCAAAGTGGACCGCCCGGACACCACGCGCGACTGCGGCGAGGCCCACGCGCCCAGCTGCGAGCCGCGCGGGCGGCTGGCCCAGTAGGCGGCCGTCTCGGCGGGGCCGACCTTCTCCACGGTGCCGCGCACGTGCGCCTGCCGCTGCATGGCGAACCACGGGAACGTGGCCGAGGCGTAGCGGGTGGCCATCAGGTCGTGGCTCTTGGCCGAGGTGTAGTTGGTGAAGAACACCAGGCCGCGCTCGTCCAGGCCCTTGGCCAGCACGGTCCGCGAGGACGGGCGGCCCTGCGGGTCGGCGGTGGCCAGCACCATCGCGTTGGGCTCCGGCAGACCCGCGCCCGTGGCCTGGTCCAGCCACAGCTGCAGCTGCTCGTGCCACGTGCCCGCCAGGTCGGCCTCGGTCAGCGCCCCCTGTTCGTAGGACACGCGCATGGACGGCAGCGCGATGCTCGTCGACTCCGACATCCCGACCTCCCTGGAGTTGGCACTTGTGGCACCACGTGGTCCAGCGACCGTACGGGTTTCCACGCTCGGGGGGAACCGCTCGCGCGGTGAGATGGCTGGTCGGTGGTGTGACTCTGTGCACGGAATCGTGATCGAGATCGAATCAGAACTCACCCGATCCGGGATGGTGTTGTCTTGCCCGGTCCAAGGCGTGGCCGACGGTGACCGCATCGTCGGCCAGCGCGGTGGCCAGGCTGCCGCCGCGCGCCAGCGGGACCAGCGACCACCACGGCCGCGACACCGGCTCCGCCGGGTCGTGGCCCCAGCACAGGACTTCCGCGCCGAGCACCCGCCGCCCGGCCAGGCAGGCCGGGCTGCTGTCCACTTCGGGCGCTCCCACCGACACCGACTGGCGCAGCAGCGGCCCGCCGCGCCGCACCGACAGCGTGCTGACCAGGTGACCCGGCCGCTCCCCCACCCGCCCCAGGACCAGCACCTCGCGCGCCCGCAGCCGCGCGTCCCCGGCCAACTCGGCCTCGAACACCGCTTCGTGCCGCGCTCGCGCGGTCACCACCGTGGGCTCGGGCAGGTACTGCAGGCTGCCGCCCTCGGCCACCTCCACCCGCACCAGGGCGCGGCTGCCGCCGGGCCGGTGGCCGGGCAGCGCCACGGTCGCCGCCACGCCGCGCAGCACCAGGTGCGCTCCGGGGCCCACGCGCACGGTCAGCGCCAGGTCGTCCCCGCCCAGCGGGGCGGTCGTGGCACTGACCAGGTGCACCAAGGCGTGGTCCGCCCGGCGCAACCGCCCCCGGTGCGGTACCAACTTCAGGGGGACCGCCGACCGCATTTCTCGGACCGACGTACGGCCGTTCGGGTCGCGTTCCACGACCAGGCGGGCGCGGGCCCTCACCAGCGCAACCCTTGTGGACGGCGACACGTCCACTGCGCGGGCGGACCTCCCGCCCCGCACGGCAGGGGGAGAGGGCGATGATGGGTTTGACGGGGATCGGCTCGGTCACCGCGGTGACCGCGGCGCTGCTGGTCGGCGGCGCGACCGGAGCGGACGCGGTGGTGGACGCGGCGGCGGGGGCGGCCACGTGCCGGTCGGTCGGGCTGGACGTCTCCTTCGGGAGGGAGGAGGGCGCGGCGGGCACGGTCTACCGGGAAGTGCTGCTGACCAACCGGGGGGTGCGGCCGTGCGTGCTGCGCGGCTTCCCCGGCGTGTCCTACGTGGACGGCGACGGCGCCCAGATCGGCGGCGCCGCCGAACGGGTGGGTGACCGGGGTCCGCAGCTCACCCTGCGGCACGGCGAGACCGCCGCCTCGGACGTGGGTTTCGCGCAGGTGCGCAACTTCGACCCGGACGTGTGCCAGCCGACGCCGGTGTGGGGCGTGCGGGTCTACCCGCCGGACGAGACCGAGCCGCTGTACCTGGACATGGACCAGCAGCTGGGCTGCGCGGGCGACGCGAGCCGGGTCGGCGCTCACCTGACCGTGGCCAGCGTGCGCAGCTGAGCCCGCACCCACGCGGCCACCTCGGGGGCGTCCGGGGTGGCCACCAGTGACTGGGCGACCACCGGGAGCCCGCCGCGCACCCGGTGGGCATCGGCCGCCATGACGCCGAGGTCGGCGCCCACCAGCGGCGCGAGGTCGGTCTTGTTGATCACCAGCAGGTCGGCGGTGGTCACGCCGGGGCCGCCCTTGCGGGGCACCTTGTCCCCGCCCGCCACGTCGACCACGAAGACCTGCCGGTCCACCAGGCCGCGGCTGAACACCGCGGTCAGGTTGTCCCCGCCGCTCTCCACGATGACCAGCTCCAGGCCGGGGAAGCGGTGCTCCAGCAGCTCCACCGCGTCCAGGTTGGCGGTGATGTCGTCGCGGATCGCGGTGTGCGGGCAGCACCCGGTCCGCACCGCCTCGACCCGCTCGGGGGCCAGCACGCCCGCCTTGCGCAGGAAGTCGGCGTCCTCGGTGGTGTAGATGTCGTTGGTCACCACCGCGAGGTCGATCTCGTCGCCGAGCGCGCGGCACAGCGCGGCGGTCAGCGCGGTCTTGCCGCTGCCGACCGGGCCGCCGATGCCGATGCGCACCGCGCGGCGCCGGTGGCCGCCTTGGTGGTCGTGGTCGTGGTCGTGCGGGTCGTGGCCGGTGTCGGCGGGGTCGAAGTTCACCGGGTGCACGTGGTCAGCTGGCAAAGAGACGCACCTCTTCCCTGTGGTGGCGGTCGTGGGCCTCGGCCAGCAGGTCGAGGGCCGGTGATCCGGGCGCGGGCAGGTCCTCGGGGGCAGTCCCGGCGTGCCGCGCCGCGTCCGCCGCCACCGCGTCGACCTCGCCCGCCAGGCGCGCCAGGACCGCGTTGACGCCGAGCGGGTCCAGGCCCAGCAGGCGGACCGCCGCGCTCGCCGGACCCGTCACCGCCAGGTAGGCCACGACCCGCGCGGCGTCGCGGGGGTCGCGCACGAGCAGGCCCACGATCACCGGGTGGTGCGGCCGGGGTTGCGCGGCCAGCAGTGAGTCCAGCCGCGCGGACGGCCAGGCCCTGCGCGCGGCGCGGGCGACGCCCCCGCCCTGCGCGCGGGAGGCCGCCCGCTGCGCGGGCGAGGGGGTGCGGGCGTCGAACTCGGCGTCCAGCGCCCCGAGGTCGCCGCCCCCGGTGGCCGCCGCGGCGAAGGCCGCCGCCAGCGCCCCCGCCGTGCGCAGCCTGCCCAGCAGGAACGACGCCAGGCTCGGCTCGTCGGTGACCAGCCCCCTGGCGGCGGCCTCCTCCAGCCCGCCGGAGTGCGCGTGGCCGCCGCCGGGGAAGCGGGAGTCGGCCAGCAGCAGCGCGGTGGCGTCCATCGGAGCGGCGTCCATCACAACAGCGCCCGTCAGAACAGGAAGTAGCGCTGGGCCATGGGCAGCTCCTCGACCGGTTGCGGCTCGACCAGCTCGCCGTCGACGCGCACGGCGAAGCTGTCCGGGTCCACCCGCACCCGCGGCATGGCGTCGTTGAGCACCATGTCCGCCTTGCCCACCGCGCGGGTGTCGCGCACCGGCACCAGCGGGCGGGACAGCCGCAGCAGGTCGGCCAGGTCGGCGCCGACCGCCTGCCGCGAGACGAAGTGCACGCTGGTGCGGGCCCCCGCGTGCGCGCCGAACATCGGCCGCGCGAGCACCGGTTGCGGCGTGGGGATGGAGGCGTTGGCGTCCCCCATCGCCGCCCACGCGATGAAGCCGCCCTTGAGCACGACCGACGGCCGCACGCCGAAGAACTTCGGCTCCCACAGCACCAGGTCGGCCAGCTTGCCCACCTCCACCGAGCCGACCTCGTGGTCGATGCCGTGCGCGATGGCCGGGTTGATCGTGTACTTGGCCACGTACCGGCGGGCGCGCAGGTTGCCGGGCAGCTCGCCGCGCCTGCGGTGCATGACGTGCGCGGTCTGCCAGGTGCGGATGACCACCTCGCCCACCCGGCCCATCGCCTGCGCGTCCGAGCTGATCATGGAGATCGCGCCCAGGTCGTGCAGCACGTCCTCGGCGGCGATGGTGGTCGGCCGGATGCGGCTCTCCGCGAAGGCCAGGTCCTCGGGCACCGACGGGTTGAGGTGGTGGCACACCATCAGCATGTCCAGGTGCTCTTCGAGGGTGTTGACGGTGTGCGGGCGGGTCGGGTTGGTCGACGAGGGCAGCACGTTGGGCTCGGACACCACCTGGATGATGTCCGGCGCGTGCCCGCCGCCCGCGCCCTCGGAGTGGTAGGCGTTGATCGAGCGGCCCGCGATGGCGTCCACTGTGGACTCCAGGAAACCGGCCTCGTTCAACGTGTCGGTGTGGATGGCCACCTGCACGCCGGACTCGTCGGCCACGCGCAGCGCCGTGTCGATCGCGGCGGGCGTGCTGCCCCAGTCCTCGTGCAGCTTGAACCCGCCCGCGCCGCCGCGCAGCTGCTCCCACAGCGCTTCCTCGCGGGTGGTGTTGCCCTTGCCCAGCAGCAGCACGTTGACCGGCATGTGGTCCATCGCGGCCAGCATCCGGCCCAGGTTCCACGCGCCCGGCGTGACCGTGGTGGCCTTGGTGCCCTCGGCCGGGCCGGTGCCGCCGCCGATGAGCGTGGTCAGGCCGGAGGCCAGCGCGGTGTCCACGATCTGCGGGCAGATGAAGTGCACGTGGCAGTCGATGCCGCCGGCGGTGAGGATCTTGCCGTTGCCCGAGACGATCTCCGTGGTGGGGCCGATGACCAGCGCCGGGTCCACGCCGTCCATCACGTCCGGGTTGCCCGCCTTGCCGACGGCCACCACGCGCCCGTCGCGCACGCCCACGTCGGCCTTGACCACGCCCCAGTGGTCCAGCACGACCGCGCCGGTGATGACCAGGTCCGGCGCGCCCTCGGCGCGGGTGGCCCGGCCCTGGCCCATCGACTCGCGCACCACCTTGCCGCCGCCGAAGACCACCTCGTCGCCCGCGCCCGCGCCGCGGCAGCGGTCCTCGGTGACCTCGATGGTCAGGTCGGTGTCGGCCAGGCGGATGCGGTCGCCGACCGTGGGGCCGAGCAGCTCGGCGTAGCGCTCGCGGCTGATCGCCGGGTTGGACTCGGTCACCGGTCCAGCTCCCCCGCCCACTCCGGCCGCAGGCCCGGCACCACCCGGTTGCCCGCCAGCGGCACCAGCACCACCTCGCGCTCCACGCCCGGCTCGAACCGCACGGCGGTGCCCGCGGGCACGTCCAGCCGCTTGCCCCACGCGGCCTCGCGGTCGAACGCCAGCGCGGGGTTGGCCGCGGCGAAGTGGTAGTGCGAGCCGACCTGCACCGGCCGGTCGCCCCGGTTGACCACGACCAGCGCGGTGCGCGGCCTGCCGGGGTTGAGCTCCACCGGCTCCCGACCGGGGATGATCTCCCCTGGGATGACCTCCCTGGGGATGATCTGGCCCGGAATGATCCCCTCCGGCCGCACGGGCGCCTCCTCAGGCGATCGGGTCGTGCACGGTCACCAGCTTCGTGCCGTCCGGGAAGGTCGCCTCGACCTGCACGGACTCGATCATCTCCGGCACCCCCGCGAGCACGTGGGCGCGGGTGAGCACGTGCCTGCCGCTCTCCATCAGCTCGCCGACCGAGCGGCCGTCCCGCGCGCCCTCCAGGACGTGGTCGGTGATCAGCGCGACCGCTTCGGGGTAGTTGAGCGCCACCCCGCGCTCCAGCCGCCTGCGCGCGACGTCGGCGGCCACGTGGACCAGGAGCTTGTCGCGCTCGTGCGGGGTCAGGTGCATCTCCGAGGTCTACCACGCGAAACACGCGGTCCGCGTCGGCGAAACGAGCGCTTAACCCGACCTTCAAGCCGCGCGGCGGCCGTTCGGCCTACCGCTCCGGCGACGCCTTCCCGCAGAAGCTGATGCGCATCAGCCTGCTGTCGGCCCAGTCTTCGAGCCGAGTCGGCCGAATGGTGCCGGGGTCGTGGGGCTGGTTGAGATCCGCGACGATCTCCGCCAGCACGGCCTGGCGTTCGGCCGGGTCGGTGACCGGCGTGGCCCGTGCGGGCAGATCCGCGCGAACCCCGTTCTTGAGGTGGAAGGTGAAGTCGGGATTGGCGAGGAGGTTCGCGTGCCAGTCGGTCGCGGCACCGCCCGCGCCGCTGCACAGGTAGGTGGCGCCCGCCGCTCGGTAGAAGAAGATCTCGATGCGGTGCGGCCTGCCGGTGCGGCGCCCCAGCGTCGTGATGTCGATGATCCGTTCCCTGGTGCCTGCGGCGGGGGTGATCTCGACGGCTCGCCGGATGTGGTCGGGCAGGTGGGACAAGGACGTGTCCCGTGCCGGGGCGTTCCACCCGGTCGTGCCTGGAGTGCTCATGCGGCCTCGGTCCGGAGGGCGGGGCCGAGGAGGAGTCCACCGTCGATGACGTACTCCGACCCCGTGATGAACGACGCCTCTGACGACGTGAGGAACAGCAGAAGCCGGGTGACGTCGGTCGGCTCTCCCAGTCGGGGGATGGCGAACGGCTCGGGTGAGTAGAAGTCGGCGATCGCCGCGGTGGCGCCTGCCGCCGGTTCGTGGATGAAGGGAGTCGCGATCACACCGGGGTGGATGGCGTTCACGCGGATGTGGTCGCGGCCGAGTTCGAGCGCTGCCGTCCGGGTGAGACCTCGCACGGCCCACTTGCCGGCGACGTACGGCGCGTAGTGAGCCGTGCCGCCCAGGGCCATCGTCGAGGCGATGTTGACGATGACTCCCCCTGCCGCGCGGCGCAGGGCGGGGACGGCGGCCTTGATGCCGAGGAAGGTCCCGGTGAGGTTGATGTCGAGGACGCGCGACCACGTGGCCTGGTCCGTGTCCTCGATGGTCGCGGGCGGGTTCTGCACGCCCGCGTTGTTGACGAGCACGTTCAGGGCCCCGAAGGCGCTCTCGGTGGCCAGCACAGCGGCGGACCACGAGCTCTCGTCGATGACGTCGAGGTGGGTGAAGCGGGCGCGGGGCCCGAGCTCGTCGGCGAGAGCGGCGCCGCGTTCGGCGTCGATGTCGCCGATCACCACGTTGGCCCCCTCCGCGTGGAAGGCGCGCACGTGGCTCGTTCCCTGGCCACCGGTCCCACCGGTCACGAGCACGGTCTGGTTGTCGAAGCGGGGCATCAGAAGTTCCTTCAATACGTGGATCACCGACCGGGATCACCAGTGGTGAACGGCGGTCAGTGGTGAGTCGATTGACTCACCATGCTTTCGACACTAGGTCGGCGACAGTGGTGAGTCAAGCCACTCACCTCGTATGCTCACCGCCATGAGCAGGGGCGTGACGACGTACCACCAGCGCATCGCCAGGGAGAAGCGCGCGCTGATCGTGACGGCCGCGACCGAGCTGTTCCTCGAGTTGGGCTACGACCGGACGTCGCTGGCGCGGATCGCGGAGCGCTCGGGCGTTTCGCGGGCCACCTTGTTCAAGCAGTTCCCGAGCAAAGCCGCCCTGTTCGACGCCATCGTGACCGAGTCGTGGTCGACCGAGGGCGAGGAGGACCCGCCGCGGCCGGGCAACCTCGTCGAAGGGCTCGGCACCATCGGCCGCCGCTACGCCGAGCTGTTGCGCCGCGCCCAGATGACCGACCTGTTCCGGATCGTCATCGCCGAGCTGCCGCGGTTCCCCGAGCTGGCCCACGCGCAGTTCGCGCACGGGAAGATGCCCTACTTCGAGTCCGTGCGCGGCTACCTCCTGGCCGAGCAGGAGGCGGGAACGGTGCGGGTCGAGGACGTGGACCTCGCGGCCACCCAGTTCCTGGGCATGATCTCCAACTACGTCTTCTGGCCGACACTCCTGGTGCCGGGCTGGGAGGTGAGCGCCGAACGCGCCGCCCAGGTGGTCGACGAGGCCGTGCGCACCATCGCCGCCCGGTACGCCGTGACCGGACCGGGGGCGTCCACCAACGACTGAACCCCGCCACCACAGGAGCCGGTGTCCTGGCAATCCAGGGCCTTCCCGACGCGGCCGTGCGCCGGAACCCGGCGGGGTTCCGGCGCACGGCCCGGTGGCTGTTACTAGTGGCGCCAGCCCTGGTTCGTCCAGCCGTTGCACTCCCACATCTGCACCTTGCTGCCGCTGTGCGTCGGCGTGGCCACGTCCAGGTCCAGGCAGCGGGCGTCGTAGTGGCTGAGGATCCTGCCGTCGTCGTAGATCGTCCACTTCTGGTTGCTCCGGCCGTTGCAGTCCCAGACCTGCACCTTGGTGCCGTTGTGCGTCGGCGTGGCGACATCGGCGTCCAGGCAGCGGCCGTCATGGGTGCTGCGGATGGTGTGGTCGGCCAGGTAGGTCCACTTCTGGTTGTCCCGGCCGTTGCAGTCCCACAACTGCACCTTGGTGCCGTTGTGCGTCGGCGTGGCCACGTCGACGTCCAGGCAGCGGCTGTCGTACAGGCTGTAGATCGGCGAGTTCGGAGTCCGCACGTCGGCCGGTCCGGCCGACGCCGCGCCGGGTGCGGCGAAAATCGCCACGAACACCAGCGCCACCCCGGCGAGCACGTTGAAGAACTTCATCGGAATCCCCCTTGCGATCCCATTCACGGTTGCGGTGGGACGACTTTGACAGCGCACCACTCGCCGTCCCAGCCCACCGTGAGATATCACCGTGCAATGGTCCCGTAACAGGGCGTGCACAACCGTCGACTTCATCAGCGGGACGTCCAAGGGGGGTGGGCTTTGGCACGCTGGCCGATGCGTGTTCCGGAGGGCGTGTGGCACCGGGACGACGTGGTCGAGGCGCTGGAGAGTCGCGACATATCGCGGTTGCTGGTGCTGATCCGGCGCTACGCCGGGTACAGCCAGACCGACCTGTCGGTGGTCACCGGCATCGCCCAGGGGCGGATCAGCGAGTACATGCGCGGCGTGCGGCAGCCGACGCTGGACACCATCGAGCGCATCGCCACCGGCGTGCGCATGCCGCCCGACTGCAGGTGCAGACTCGGGCTCGCCCCCGCGCGCAGCTGCGGCTGAACCGCCAGTCGAGACGGCGGAGGGGGCCGTTGGACCGCGCGGGTGAAGGGGTTGGGGACATTCCGCCGGGTAATTAAGCGCAATACCGGAGCGGGGCCGTTCCACGGTATGTGCAAATACCCGGAACATTGGTAGACCGAGTGCCGGAGGGCATCACCCGCACCGAACCGGAGGAAGACATGGGACGAATTCGTCGCGCGACATCCCGGACGCTCGGTCTGACCGCCGCGCTGGCGCTGGTGGGCGCCGCACCGGCGGTGGGCGCTCCCACGGCGGAGCACCCGTCGAAGTGGGAACTGGTCGACATCGGGCAGCGGACGTGCGTCACATCCGACTTCGGCCACCCCGGTCAGTACTTCCTGGTCCCGCTGCGCGGGTACTGGACCACGCCGCTGGAGGTCGGGACGCGGAACCTGCCCCCCGGCTCGTCCCCTCAGCCCACCACGATCGCGCCCGCCGAGCGGTACCACGAGGACCACGTCCTCGAAGGGGTCATGTCGCCGCTGGCGCCCGCCCCGGTCGGCGTCTACACCGCCGAGGTGTGGGCCTCCGACGGCAGGACCACCCAAGCCGTCCCGATCACCATCACCTTCGAGGAGCGGTGCTACTGACCCGGCGGATCGGCGTTTCCGAACCGGTGTCCGATCGTGACCGACAACACGGGTGAGGGCGATTGCCACGGAGTTCCGGCAGGAGCAGGGTTCATCCAACCCTGAATTTTCCCTGGACTTCGTGGACTCGCTAAGGAGCGCACAACGTGGTGCAGCAGACCGACGACGACGGCTTCCGACCCGGCCTCGAGGGCGTGGTCGCCTTCCGCACCGAGATCGCCGAGCCGGACCGCGACGGCGGTGCGCTGCGCTACCGCGGCGTGGACATCGAGGACCTGGCGGGCAAGGTCACCTTCGGCAACGTGTGGGCGCTGCTGGTCGACGGCCGCTTCGGGTCGGGGCTGCCGCCCGCCGAGCCGTTCCCCATCCCGGTGCACACCGGGGACGTGCGGGTGGACGTGCAGGCCGCGCTCGCCATGGTGGCCCCGATCTGGGGCTACAAACCGCTGCTGGACATCAGCGACGAGCTGGCCCGCGAGCAGCTGGCCCGCGCGTCGGTGATGGCGCTGTCCTACGCGGCGCAGTCCGCGCGCGGCATCGGGCGGCCCGCCGTGCCGCAGAAGCGGATCGACGAATGCCGCACCACCACCGAGCGGTTCCTGACCCGGTGGCGCGGCGAGCCGGACCCGGCGCACATCAAGGCGCTGGACGCCTATTGGGTCTCCGCCGCCGAGCACGGCCTCAACGCCTCCACGTTCACCGCGCGGGTGATCGCCTCCACGGGCGCGGACGTGGCGGCGGCCATGTCGGGCGCGATCGGAGCGATGTCCGGCCCGCTGCACGGCGGCGCGCCCGCCCGCGTGCTGCCGATGATCGCGGAGGTGGAGCGGACCGGTGACGCCCGCTCGTTCGTCAAGGGCATCCTCGACCGCGGCGAGCGGCTGATGGGCTTCGGGCACCGCGTCTACCGGGCGGAGGACCCGAGGGCGCGGGTGCTCCGGCGCACCTGCCAGGAGCTGGGCGCGCAGCGCTACGAGGTGGCCTCGGCGCTGGAGCAGGCGGCGCTGGCGGAGCTGCGCGAGCGGCGGCCGGACCGGGCCATCGAGACCAACGTCGAGTTCTGGGCGGCGGTGATCCTGGACTTCGCCGAGGTGCCGCCGCACATGATGCCCGCGATGTTCACCTGCGCGCGGACCGCCGGGTGGGCGGCGCACATCCTGGAGCAGAAGCGCACCGGGCGGCTGGTCCGGCCATCGGCGTCCTACGTCGGCCCCGGCCCGCGCAAGCCGTCCGAGGTCGAGGGCTGGGACGAGATCTCCCACTAGGCCCTGGGCGAGCCCGCCGCTCGTACGTCGCGCTCGACCGGGCCGTGTCAGTCGTGGTCGCGCTCCCGCTGCGTCCAGGCGGTCGCGCCACGAGTGCGAGCGTGGACGACCGCGGCCGCCGCGGTGAGGACCAGCGCCGCCGTCCAGTGCGTGCCGGGGCCGGGATACGGGCTGACCGGGATGATCCGGCTCGCGGTGGGCCAGACGTTGTTCACCACGGCGACCGCGAAGTAGAGCAGCAGCGTGGCCCCGGCGGCTGGACCAGGACCGACCACCGGGGCCAGGCAGAAGACCAGGGCGGAGTAGAGCAGCGCGTTGCACGCCACCCACGCCCAGGGGGTGCCCGGCGGGAGGTTGACCGACCCCGCGACGACGATCAGTTGCGGGGCGAGCGTGCCGACGACGGCGCAAGTGGCGGCCACCACGGCCGCCCTGCGCGTGCCGACGCGGTCCCACTGCCAGAACCGGGGGCGCAGCAGCCAGGTCCCGGTCGAGGCGGCCACCACGGCGCAGAGCTCCGAATAGGGCAGGCGGTTGGCGCGGTTGAGCGTGGACAGCGCGATCGCGATGGTGCGGTTGCCCAGCGCCAGGCAGAGCACGCCCAGTGCCACCAGCATCACGGCATAGAGGTGTGCGCTGCGGGACGATGCGATGATCGCGGTGATCCGCGGCGGGGTGGCGTCCGATGGCACGGGCGATGACATCCTGGGGCTCTTCGGTGGCTGTTGTGGCGAGGGTCGGTGTCAGCCGGGGAGGTCCGCGGCGGTGAGGACGCAGGTGTCCAGCCCGGTCCTGTGCGCGGACATCCAGTCGCGGAGCGCGTGCGGCGCGATGCCGCTCAGCGGACCGGAAGACGCGGCACGGCCACCGTTCTGCAACCAGAGGGCCAGTTCCACGGTCAGCGCTCGTTCCTCATCGGTGGTGTCGGACCGCGCGGCGCAGGCTGTGGCGCCCGCCAGCAACCAGGCGACTTCGCGTCCGGTGTGGTCAGTGGGGCTCATGGGTTGCACGGCGACCCACACGACATCCTGGTGCGCTTCGGTGTTGCCCGAGGCGGCGTCGTCGACCGCCGTCGCCCAGCGCAGCGATTCGTCGTAGACCCGGCGTACGCGGCCCGAGGTGTCGTCACCGTAGGCGGTGAGAACCGCGGCGGTGGCCTGTTCCATCACCGGCAGCCTGCTGCGGTGCGCGGCGTGCACGCAGTGCTCGATTCCCCGTTGGGTCCGGCACACCCGCTGGACGTCCTGCTCGACCGCGAACAAGGCCGGTGTGCTGACCACCGCGGGCACGGCGAGCACCACCGGCACCAACAGCGGTGCCATCGCCCGAACGGGGCGGTGCCCGGTGCGGTGCCTGCGCAGCACGGCGGTGGCCGCGACCACCGCCGCGACCGCGACCAGCAGGAAGAACGCGACGCGGTAGACGGTGAACGGCAGAGCCTCCACCCGGCCCGCGGCGGGAGCGACGTGCAGGACCGGCACCAGGGCCGAGAACGTGTCACCGCCGGTTCCCAGCACGACCACGGCGAAGACGGCCACGAAACTGATCGGCGCCCACAGCGCTCCCCTGCCGACGACGCCGATGAGGTAACCGACCGCGATCGACGCCCACAGGCCGAGCAGCCCGGTGGCGATCGGCAGCGGATCCGGGCCGCCGTGCTCGGCGTGTTCGACGGTGACGGCCGTCAGCGGAGCCATGCCCACCAGGTAGGCCAGGGTGAACGTGACGGCGAGCAGCCCGAGGTGGCGACGGGCGCTGTCCCGCCCCGCACGAGGGGCTGAGGGCAGTGCGAACACGCGGTCGGGTCTGGTCAACCGGCCCGCGTAGTACGTGGCGGCCGCCGCGGCGATGGGACCGGCGAAGGCGTTCTGCTGGTGGAACTCCGCCGAGGTCCGGACCCATTCCTGGTAGGGCCAGGAGCGCATGGCCGTGGTGGCCAGCACGGCAGCGGCGGCGATGGCGGCAGCGGGCAGCAGCAGCGGCCACGGTCCCAGCGGCCACAGGCGTCGGAGGACCGGATCAGTCACGTGCCGCTCCCAGACCGGTGATGAGCGCGTCGTAGGCGCGTTCGAAGCGCGACCCCGCCGAGGCCGCGGCGGTGGCGTCGGTGTCGTCGATGAGGGCGGTCAGCTCGCGTTCGGTGCCGTCGAACACCAAGCGGCCACCCGCGAGCACGCCGACCCGGTCGCACAGGTGACTGATGTCCTCGATCAGGTGAGTCGACAGCAGCACCGCCCTGGTGGCGCCGATCGCGGCCACCACCTCGCGCAGCCGCAACCTCTGGCCGGGATCGAGCCCTGCGGTCGGCTCGTCGAGGACGAGCAGTCTCGGCTGGTGGGCCAACGCGGCCGCGATGCCGACCCGCTGGCGCTGACCCCCGGACAACACGCGAACGCGTGTGCGTGCGTTGTCCGACAACCCCACCATCTCCAGGGCCGTCCCGGCTGCCTTCCCGCAGTCCTCGCGCGCCACTCCGTTGACCCAGGCCGCGTAGGCGACCGTGTCGAGCACGCGCATCTCGCCCGCCAGGGAGAAGCGCTGCGGCACGAACCCGACCGCGAAACCGGCAGCCCGATCACCGTCACGCATGGTGATGGTCCCGCCTGTCGGACGCGCCAACCCCACCAGGAGATTCAGGAGCGTGGTCTTACCGGCGCCGTTGGGCCCCAGCAGTCCGGTGACCCCGAGGCCAATACGCCAGTCGACACCACGCAGAATCTCGGTCCTACCATACGAGAAGCCAACTTGTTCAACATGGACAAGCAATGAGAGTCCACTCTCGGTCATATGACGGAACCTATTCGGGGGCATTCGGTGGCGGTGTCCCCGAATAGCTGGAGCAAGCGTCAGCAGGTCTCCACGCGGCCGGACTCTACCTCATTGCCGGTCGAACTGATCGTCCACGTGTAGTACAACGCGAACCCCGCAGTCGGCGCACCAGGAGAAATCACACCCAGGACAACCCCCTCGAACTGCTCGACCGAAGGGCACGGACACCCTGCCGAATCAGCGCCACGATCTCACCCCCAATAATCAATGCGCCAAACGGCCTGCCCACTTCACCCTTGGCTCAGCACTCACCCCCCGAGCGGCGAGGATCAGCGCCAAAGCTGGGCGCAAAACTCGCCCCGGCTCATTGCCGCCAAATATTCATCACCGAGCGTGACAACCATGGTTGTGCCCCACGCCACATCACCGTGAAGGCCCGCGTCCTCCATAGTCATGGATAACCGAGCCCGAGCGTTGAGTTCAGGGGTCCTGGGCGTTCGACTCGCGGGGCAACGCGCAAAGGCTCGCGGGCGGCGGTGACCGGCGACACCCGGCCGTCACCCGCCCGCCACCCGGCTGCAACACTGGTAGCCCCGGCAACGGCGCCGGTCACGGTTCTCCACCCCGCACCGGAGGCGTCGCGATGACCCAGACCGCCGACCCGACCACTCTCGTCCTGCCCGCCGACCTCAAGCCGTCCGACGGCCGCTTCGGCTGCGGGCCGTCCAAGGTCCGCCCCGAGGCGCTGCAGGCGCTGGCGGCCGAGGGCGCCGCGCTGATGGGCACCTCCCACCGGCAGAAGCCGGTCAAGTCGCTGGTCGGCAAGGTCCGGGCGGGCCTGCGCGAGCTGTTCTCGCTGCCCGAGGGCTACGAGGTGGTCCTGGGCAACGGCGGCACCACGGCGTTCTGGGACGCCGCCGCGTTCGGCCTGGTGCGCGAGCGCGCCCAGCACTTCACCTACGGCGAGTTCTCCTCGAAGTTCGCCAAGGTCACCAAGGACGCCCCGTTCCTGGGCGAGCCGATCGTGGTCAAGGCCGAGCCGGGCAGCGCGCCCGAGATCAGCTACGCCGAGGGCGCGGACCTGGTCGGCTGGGCGCACAACGAGACCTCCACCGGCGTCGCGGTGCCGGTGTCCCGGCCCGCCGGGTCCGAGGGCGCGCTGATCGCCATCGACGCCACCTCCGGCGCGGGCGGCCTGCCGGTCGACGCCGCCGACTTCGACGTCTACTACTTCGCGCCGCAGAAGTCCTTCGCCTCCGACGGCGGCCTGTGGCTGGCCCTGATGTCGCCCGCCGCGCTGGAGCGGGTGGCCGAGATCGGCTCCTCGGGCCGCTGGGTGCCGGAGTTCCTGTCGCTGACCACGGCGCTGGACAACTCCACCAAGGACCAGACCTACAACACCCCGGCGCTGGCCACGCTGTTCCTGCTGAACAACCAGATCGAGTGGATCCTCGGCAACGGCGGCCTGGACTGGGCGGTCGCCCGCACCGCGGACTCGTCGTCGCGGCTGTACGGCTGGGCCGAGAAGACCGAGTACACCACCCCGTTCGTGGCCGACCCGGCGCACCGCTCGCAGGTCGTCGGCACGATCGACTTCGCCGACTCGGTGGACGCCTCGGTGGTGGCCAAGGTGCTGCGGGCCAACGGCGTCGTGGACGTCGAGCCGTACCGCAAGCTGGGCCGCAACCAGCTGCGGGTGGCCATGTTCCCGGCCATCGAGCCCGAGGACGTGACCGCGCTCACCAAGGCCATCGACTGGGTCGTCGGCCAGCTCTGACCCCACCGGCCGACCTCCCGTCCCGGTCGGGCCCGATCGGGTCTGATCGGGACGGGAGTCTGCCCGCGGAGGTGAACGTCGCGCGAACTCCCGTAACGAACGTGCGGGCCGCCCCGACATACGGCAAGATCACACGTAGATATCGATGAGCCCGGCGAGTCGTCCCCGTCAAGGCGGCACGCCGGTTTACCGTCAGTGTCTGGCGAGGTGAATGTCATTCGGGAGGCCATGATGCGAGCGCTGCGAGTCATCGGGCTCGAAGAGGACGGCAGATCCGTCATCCTCGAGGACCCGGAACGCGGCGAGCGCTTCGTGCTGCCCGCTGACGAGCGGCTGCGCGCGGCGGCCCGCGGTGATCTGACCCGGCTCGGCCAGATCGAGGTCGAGACCGAGTCCCAGATGCGCCCCCGCGAGATCCAGGCCCGCATCCGCGCCGGTGAGTCGGTGGAGCAGGTCGCCATGGCGGCGGGCATCCCGAAGCACCGCGTCGAGCGGTTCGCCTACCCGGTGCTGCTGGAGCGCTCCCGCACCGCCGAGCTGGCCCAGCGCGCCCACCCGGTCCGCGAGGACGGCCCGGACGTGCAGACCCTCGGCGAGGTGGTCGCGCACTCCTTCGGCCTGCGCGGCCAGGAGTACGCCGACGTGAGCTGGGACTCCTGGCGCGGCGAGGACGGCCGGTGGGTCGTGCAGCTGCACTGGCGGGCCGGGCGCTCGGACAACCGGGCGCACTGGGCGTTCCACCCCGGCGCGCACGGCGGCACGGTGACCGCGCTGGACGACGCCGCCGTCGACCTGATGGACCCCAACCCCAACCGGGGCCTGCGCAGCCTGCGGCCGGTGACCCAGCTGGCCAGGGCGGCGATGGAGCTGGAGAAGCCGCCGGTGCCCGCGCAGGCCAGCGCGGAGCCGGAGATCCTCGTGCGCGAGGAGCCGGTGTCCTCCGCGGCCGAGCCGATCCCGGTGGAGCCGGAGGCCGTGCCCGTGGTGGACGAGGCCCGCAAGGAGCCGCCCAAGCGCGGCAAGAAGAACCACCCGATCGTCCCGTCCTGGGAGGACGTCCTGCTGGGCGTCCGGTCCAACCGGGGATGACCGGGGGATGACGCCCGAGGGCCCCGCCGAGGCGGGGCCCTTGGTTTACGCCGGGTGAGCACCGGGGAAACCGGGCGTCATGCTGGCACGGGTGATCGTCGGGGCCGCCCTGGGCGCGGGACTGGGCGCGGCGTGGTGGGGGCTGCGGGAGTTCATCGCCTCCGGCGCCGCCTGCTCGAAGGACGACTGGGACTGCCTGGGGCTCGGCCTCCTCGCGATCCCGGTCAGCCTGGTGGTGGGCGTGCTGGTCGGGTGGGTGGTGCTGGCCGCGGCGAAGGTCGAGCGCCCGCTGGGCATGGCCGCGGTCGGCACGGCGTTCACCGCCGTGCTGACGCTGCTGACCATCTGGTTCCCGGTGACCTCCGGGTCGGTGCTGACCGGGGCGCTGGGGTTCGCGCTGGCCGCGCCGGTGACCGCCCGCCACCCCGCCGTCCGCGCCGCGCGCCGCCCCGCGGGCTCCTCCGCCGACCCCGCCGCGAACCATGGCTGAGGCCACGCGCTCCCAGGGGGGCGCCCTCGCGTTCCGGGTGCTGCTGCGCGTGGTGATCTCCGGCGTGGTCGGCGCCGGGCTGCTCGCCGCGTGGGTCTCCGCCTACCGGGCGGGGGCGCTGGACCGGGTGGTCGACGAGACCTCGCTGAGCGAGTTCCTGCTGCTGGTCGTGGTGGGGCTGCCGGTGGCGCTGCTGGTCAGCGCGCTGCTGGCGGGGCCGCTGCTGTGGCTGATGCGGGTGCGCCCGGTGTGGCCGATCGTGCTGCTGGGGCCGGTGCTGCTGGGCGTGGCGTACTTCTTCCGGCTGGCCGAGCGGTTCCCCGGCCTGGACGAGTGGACCGCGCTGGCCGTGCTGGCGGGCCTGAGCTACGCGCTGGCCGGGCTCATCACCACCCCCGCGATGCTGCGCGCCAAGCGCTGACCCCCACGCCCGCTGACCCTCACTCCGGCAGCGGCACCCGGTCGAGCAGGGCCAGGTCCCAGCCCTCGTGCTCGCACCAGTCCTCGGCCTCCTCCCGGCTGATCGGCCGCGCGCCGTCGGGGCGCGGCCCGCCGACCACGTCCCAGCCGTCCGGGGCGAGCACGTGCAGCCTGCCCCCGCGCACGGCCAGCAGCCTGCCTCGGGGGAACGCCATCGCGGCCTGGGTGAGCAGGTAGCGGGTGTCCATCTTGACCTCCACCTCGGTAGAGCTCGCATGGTTCAGCCGGGAGAAAACCGGATGCCGCGACGGGCACGCCTTCGTACTGTCGGGGTGGACCTGAGGGGGACGACACTCGTGAAGGACCAACGTACTTCCACGGCCGCGACACTGCGCAGGCTGTGGCCGTACCTGAAACCCGTTCGCACACCGATCCTGCTCAGCACCGCGTCCGCCCTGCTGGCGATGCTGTGCGGGCTGGGCATCCCGCTGATCACCCAGCGCATCGTGGACGGCCCGGTGGCCCGGCGCGAGCTGGACGCGCTGCCCTGGCTGATCGGCCTGGTGCTGGCGCTGGGCTGCGCCGAAGCCGCCCTCTTCTACGCCCGGCGCAAGCTGATCGCCGGGCCCGCCGCCGACGTCGAGGCCCGGATGCGGGCCGACCTCTACCACCACCTCCAGCGGCTGCCGGTGGCCTTCCACGACCGCTGGCAGTCCGGTCAGCTGCTGTCGCGGGCCACCACCGACCTGTCGGCGGTGCGCCGCTTCGTCGCGTTCGTGGTGATCTTCCTGGTGGTCAACAGCCTGGTGCTGGTGGTGGGCCTGGGGGTGCTGTTCTGGCTGTCGCCGCTGCTCGGCGCGGTCGTGCTGGCCTGCACGCTGCCGATGGTGGCGCTGTCCTACCTGTTCGAGACCCGGTTCAAGGTGGTCGCCCGGCGGGCCCAGGACCAGGCGGGCGACCTGACCACCGTGGTCGAGGAGTCCGTGCTGGGCATCCGGGTGCTCAAGGCGTTCGGCCGCGGCCCGCTGCTGGCCCAGCGGTTCCTGCGGCAGGCCCGCGAGCTGCGCGCCACCGAGCTGGCCAAGGTGCGGATCTTCGCCGCGCTGTGGGCGGTGCTGATCATCCTGCCCGAGCTGGGCATCGCCGGGCAGCTGGCGCTGGGCTCGATGGGCATCGCGCAGGGCACCACCACGGTCGGCACGCTGGTCGCGGCCATCACGGTGAGCGCCTACCTGCGCTGGCCGACCGACTCGATCGGGTGGCTGCTGGCGGAGACCAACCAGACCGCCTCGGCCGTCGAGCGGTACTTCGAGGTGCTCGACGAGCCGGTGGCGATCACCAGCCCGGACCGGCCCCGACCGCTGCCGGTGCCGGTGCGCGGGCACGTCCGGTTCGAAGGCGTGCGCTTCCGCCACCCCGGCAGCGACCGCGAGGTGCTGCGCGGCGTGGACCTGGACATCCGGCCCGGTGAGACGGTGGCGCTGGTCGGCGCGACCGGCTCGGGCAAGACGACGGTGACCGCCCTGGTCCCCCGGCTGGCGGACGTGACCGCCGGGCGGGTGACCGTGGACGGGGTGGACGTGCGCGACCTGGACCTGGCCGAGCTGCGCCGGGTGGTCGGCACCGCGTTCGAGGAGCCGGTGCTGTTCTCCGCCGCGGTCACCGAGAACGTGGCGCTGGGCCAGCCCGACCTGGACCAGGCGCGGGTGCGCGAGGCGCTGCGGGTCGCGCGGGCCGAGGAGTTCGTCGACGCCCTGCCGTGGGGCCTGGACACCCGCATCGGCGAGCAGGGCCTGTCGCTGTCCGGCGGCCAGCGGCAGCGGCTGGCGCTGGCCCGCGCGGTGGTCGGCCGCCCGGCGGTGCTGGTGCTGGACGACCCGCTCTCGGCGCTGGACGTGCACACCGAGGCCGAGGTGGAGGCCGCGCTGCGGCGCGTGCTGTCCGGGGTGACCGCGCTGGTCGTGGCGCACCGGCCGAGCACCGTGCAGCTGGCCGACCGGGTGGCGATGCTGGTCGACGGCCGCGTCGCCGCGGTCGGCGAGCACCGGCGGCTGCTGGCGGAGAACGAGCAGTACCGGCACCTGCTGTCCACGCTGGAGGACGAGGAGGTCGCGGCGTGACCACCACCCCCGAGGAATCCGCCGAGCGAACCCCTGAGCGAGCCCCCGAGCGACCGCCCGCCGAGGAGTCGTGGCGGGGCGTCGCCGCCGAGGACGTCGAAGAGCTGGACCGGGCCACCGGGCTCAAGCTTCGCGGCAGGTCGCGCGAGCTGCTGGGGTCGCTGCTGCGCCCGCACTCCCGCGCGGCGGCGCTCGCGCTGGCGATCGTGGTCGTGGAGAACCTGGTCACCCTGGCGGGGCCGCTGCTGATCGCGGCGGCCATCGACCGGGGCGTGCCCGCCGCGCTGGCGGGCGACCCGAGCGCGCTGGCCTGGTCGGTCGGCGGGTACGCCGCCGCCGGGCTGGCCGCCACCCTGCTGCGCTACGCCTTCGTCCGGCTCACCGGGCGGATCGGCCAGGACGTGCTGCTGGACCTGCGGGAACGGGTGTTCCGGCACGCCCAGCGGCTGTCCGTGTCCTTCCACGAGAAGTACACCTCCGGCAAGGTGATCTCCCGGCTGACCAGCGACCTGGACGCGCTGCAGGACCTGGTCGAGGAGGGCCTGGACGGGCTGTTCACCTCGCTGCTGTCGGTGGTGGGCATCTCGGTGGTGCTGGTGGTGCTGGACCCGCCGCTGGCCGCGGTCGTGCTGTTCGGGTTCGTGCCGCTGATCGGGCTCACGCGCTGGTTCAACCGCCGCTCGGCGGGCGCGTACCGGGGCACCCGCGGCGCCATCGCCAAGATCATCGTGCAGTTCGTGGAGACCATGAACGGCATCCGGGCGGTGCAGGCGTTCCGCCGGGAGCGCCGCAACGAGCAGATCATGACCGACCTCAACGGCTCCTTCCGGGACGCCAACACCGAGGCGCTGGGCGTGATGGCGGCGTTCACCTCGCGGGTCCGGGTGATCGGCAACGTCTCGCTGGCCGTGGTGCTGGCGTGGGGCGCGTGGCGGGTCGCGGACGGGCAGCTGGAGCTGGGCGTGCTGGCCGCGTTCACCCTGTACGTGCGGCGGTTCTACGACCCGTTCGACCAGATCGCGGTGTTCACCAACGCCTACGCGGCGGCCGCTGCGGCGCTGGAGAAGATCTCCGGGCTGCTGGAGGAGGTCCCGTCGGTGCCCGAGCCCGCCGACCCGGTGCCGCTGGGCGAGGTGCGCGGCGAGGTCCGGTTCGACGGGGTGGAGTTCCGGTACTCGGCGGACACCCCGCTGGTGCTGCCCCGGTTCGACCTGCACGTGCCCGCCGGGCAGACGGTGGCGCTGGTGGGCGCGACCGGGGCCGGGAAGTCGACGCTGGCCAAGCTGGTGTCCCGGTTCTACGACCCCAGTCGCGGGACGGTGTGGCTGGACGGGGCCGACCTGCGGTCGGTGGCCGACGTGGACCTGCGCCGCGCCGTGGTGGCGGTGACGCAGGAGAACTTCCTGTTCGACGGGACGGTGGCGGACAACATCGCGCTGGGGCGGCCGTCGGCCACCCGCGCCGAGGTGGAGGCGGCGGCCGCGGCCGTGGGGGCGCACGAGTTCATCGCCGCGCTGCCCGACGGCTACGACACCGACGTGCGCAAGCGCGGCGGGCGGCTGTCCGCCGGTCAGCGGCAGATGGTGGCCTTCGCCAGGGCGTTCCTGGCCGACCCTGCGGTGCTGGTGCTGGACGAGGCCACGTCGAGCCTGGACGTGCCCACCGAGCGGGCGGTGCAGTCGGCGCTGGAGACGGTGCTGGCCGACCGGACGGCGTTCATCATCGCGCACCGGCTGTCCACGGTGCTGATCGCCGACCGGGTGCTGGTGCTCGACGGCGGCCGGGTCGTCGAGGACGGCACCCCGGAGGAGCTGATCGACGAGCGCGGCCGCTTCGCCGCCCTGCACACCGCGTGGCGCGACTCCCTCGCCTGACCCCCGCGGGTCAGAGGAGGGTGAGCAGGAGGGCGAACCAGGCGGCCGGGACGCCTGCCATGACGCCGTAGGCGACCCAGCGCCAGACCGGGACGGTGCGCGCCAGCCACACCGACGGGGCGATGCCGCCCACCACCAGCACGTTGGCGAGCAGGGCCAGCCAGCCGCTGGTCTCCCCCAGCCCCACCGACAGCGTCACCACGGTGAAGGTGACCACCGCCGCGGTGAACGCGGCGACCGTCAGGCCGGTGCCCCACGGGGTCGGCTCGCCCGGCGGTGGGGCCTGGGCGGCGGCGGGTTCGGCAGCGGCTTCGGCGGGTTCGGCGGCTTCCGGGGCGGGCTCCGCCGGTTCCGGGTCGGCCGGGGCGGCCACGAGGAACCGCTCGCCGCTGACCGGGTCGGTGAACTCCACCGGGGCGCCCATCTCGGCGGCCAGCCTGCCCGCCAGCTGGCGGCCCCGCCGGGTGACCAGCGCGCCCGCCACGCCCTCGGCCGGGGGCTCGGTCCGCAGCACCGCCTCGGCGACCTCGGCCCACTCGTGCAGCGCCTCGGCCAGGCCCGCCGCCAGCGGCAGGCTGCGCGGGTCGACCTCCCGCTCCCCCGCGTCGTCGCGCCCCGCGAGCACCGCACGGCCGCCCTGGACCCGCAGTTCCACGAATAGCCTCCTTCTCGCCCCGGCAAGAACGTAGCGCGTTCAGAGCAGCGCGTAGAAGGCGACGGCCGCGGCGGTGGCGACGTTGAGCGAGTCCACGCCGGGCGACATCGGGATGCGCACGGCCAGGTCGGCGGCCTGGATGGCCTCCTCGGTCAGCCCCGGCCCCTCCGAGCCGAGCAGCACCGCCACGCGCTCGCCGCGCAGCCCCGCGTCGGCCAGGTTCGCCGCCCCCGCCCTCGGGGTCAGCGCGGCCACCCGGAAGCCCTCGTCGCGCAGCATCCCCAGGGTGCCCGGCCAGTTGGGGGCGGTGGCGAAGGGCACGCGCAGCACGTGCCCCATGGAGACGCGCACGCTGCGCCGGTAGAGCGGGTCGCTGCACCCCGGACCGAGGATCACGCCGTCCACGCCGAGCGCGGCGGCGTTGCGGAACAGCGCGCCCAGGTTCTCGTGGTCGCCGACGCCTTCGAGCACGGCCAGCCGTCGCGCGTGCCGCGCCAGCCGCTCGACCGGCGGCTGCGGCGCGCGGTCGGCGGCGGCGAGCACACCCCGGTTGAGGTGGAAGCCGACGACCTCGGCCATCACCTCGGCGGAGGTGACGTAGGCGGGCGCGGGCAGCTCGCCCAGCGCCTCCACCCGGCGGCGCACGCCCAGCAGCGAGCGGACCGGGTACGGCGAGGCGAGCAGGCGCTCCACCACGACCACGCCCTCGGCGATGACCAGGCCGCGCCCGCCCGGCCGGTCCGGGCGGCGGTCCGCGGTCGACAGGTCCCGGAAGTCGTCCAGCCTGGGGTCGGCCGGGTCGTCGATCTCGATCACCTGGGCCACCGGGGGAGTCTCCCACCGCAGGGGGTACCCCCGGTCCACGGGGCTGAACGGCGCACCGCCCACCAGGCATACGTTGCTCATTGTTACGCCTAAGTGACTGAGAGCACCGATTTGGGCGCTGACGGGCGGCTCCCCGCTGTGTCACGGTTGGCCTCCGCTGGGCCCGCCGGAACACCCGGACGAAGGGGAGGCGGCATGGGTAGGGACGTGTCCCGTCGAACGTTCACCAGGCAGGACCGCCAGCGCTACCGCGAGCGGGTCCGGCGGTGCCTCGACGCGCTGGGGACCATGCTGGCGCAGCGCCGCTTCTCCTTCCCCCGCAGGCAGATGGGCCTGGAGATCGAGCTGAACCTGGTCGACTCCGCCTGGCAGCCCGCGATGGTCAACGGGGTGGTGCTGGAGAAGATCGCCGACCCCTCGTTCACCCTGGAGCTGGGCCAGCACAACCTGGAGGTCAACGTCCCGCCCAGGGAGCTGGCGGGCGACGGCACCCTGGGCCTGGAGCGGGAGCTGCGGTCCCTGCTGGGCACCGCCGACGCCAAGGCGCACGACGCGGGCACCAGCCTGGTGATGATCGGCGTGCTGCCCACGCTGCGGCACGAGCACTTCGACCGGCGCTGGCTGTCGCACCACCAGCGCTACGCGCTGCTCAACGACCAGATCTTCGCCGCGAGGGGCGAGGAGACGGTGCTGTCCATCGACGGCGTGCCCATGCCGGGTCGGGGGCGCGAGGAGCTGCTCAGCTACGCCGAGTCGATCCTGCCCGAGGCGGCCTGCACGTCGGTGCAGCTGCACCTGCAGGTCGAGCCGGAGGACTTCGCGGCGCACTGGAACGCCGCGCAGTGCCTGGCCGGGGTGCAGGTCGCCATCGCGGCGAACTCGCCGTTCCTGCTCGGGCGGGCGCTGTGGCACGAGACCCGCATCCCGCTGTTCCAGCAGGCCACCGACACCCGGCCGGAGGAGCTGAAGAACCAGGGCGTGCGGCCGAGGGTGTGGTTCGGGGAGCGGTGGATCTCCTCGATCACCGAGCTGTTCGAGGAGAACGTGCGCTACTTCCCCGCGCTGCTGCCCGACACCGGCGAGGAGGACCCGGTCGAGGAGCTGGCGGCGGGGCGCACGCCGTCGCTGCTGGAGCTGCGGCTGCACAACGGGACCGTGTGGCGCTGGAACCGGCCGGTGTACGACGTGGCCGACGGCGTGCCGCACCTGCGGGTGGAGAACCGCGTGCTGCCCGCGGGTCCGACCGTGCTGGACACCGTGGCCAACGCGGCGTTCTTCTACGGCGCGCAGCGGGCCCTGGTGGAGATGGACAGTCCACTGTGGACCCGGATGAGCTTCCACGCCGCCGAGGAGAACCTGTACGCGGGCTCGCGGCACGGGATGCGCTCCCGGCTGTACTGGCCGGGGGCCGGTTGGGTGTCGCCGGACGAACTGGTGCTGCGCGAGCTGCTCCCGCTGGCGCACGAGGGGCTGCGCGCCTGCGGCGTGTCCGACGAGGCCCGCGAGCGCTACCTCGGCGTGATCGAGGCCCGCTGCCTGGCCCGGCGGACCGGTTCGACGTGGCAGCGGGAGACCGTGGCGCGGCTGGAGGAGCGCGGCGCGGACCGGGAGGCGGCGCTGGCCGGGATGCTGGCGCGCTACGTGGAGCTGATGAACACCGGGGAACCGGTGCACACCTGGGCCGTGGAATAACCGAATACCGCTCGTCTTTTTCGGTTTTCCGAACAGAGCGTCTTCACTCCGATTTTTGCGGTTGACCATAGGCGAGTCACCGGTTCGGTGGGGTGGCACGTTTGCCCCGACACGGGCCGACCACGTCTTTCTACCCATAGTGTTCACGGTGACCTGCGCGTGTCCGAAAAGACCCCGGATCGTGGAAGGAATAACGCTCGAAAGAGGAACTTCCGAGTCGCTCCGACCGATTACCCAAGCGATCCTTGAATTTTCGACGACCGGGCCCGGTCCCGGCGCGCTCCCGCAGACTGCCGAGAACCACCACGAAGCGGAGGAAGACCCCGTGCCCGACGACTTCAGTCGACGTGTCCTGATCAGCGTGGACGCCGAGGCGTACAGCGCCCGCAACGACCGACAGCAGCTCCACATGCAGCACGCGCTGCTGGACGTGCTGGAGGTGGCCGCCGCGCAGGCCGGTTTCGACCGCACCCGCTGGGACGTGCAGCACGCGGGCGACAGCGAGCTGGCCGTGCTGCCCGCCGACACCTCCGAGCGGCAGGTGGTCGACGACTTCACCGGCTCGCTGGCGCACGCCCTGGGCGCGCACAACGACGAGCACCCCGACGAGCCCCGGCTGCGCCTGCGGATGGCCGTGCACCAGGGGCTGGTCTGCCCCTCCGTCGCCGGGTACGCCGGGCAGGGCGTGGTCACCGTGTCCCGCATGGTGGACAGCCGTCCGGCCCGCCGGGCGCTGCTGGCCTGCCCCGCCGCCGACGTGGTGCTGGCGCTGTCGCCGTCGCTGTTCGTCGAGGTGGTCGGCCAGGGGCACACCCGGCTGTCCTGGTCGGACTTCCGCGAGGCGACCATCCGCAACAAGTCCTTCGTCGGCACGGCGTGGCTGCACGTGCCCGGCCACGACCTGGGCGGGCTCCCGCTGGACGACGAGCCGTCGGTGCTCCAACCCCGCGCCGGGAGCCCGGACGGCGACCGGTGGCACCCCTTGTCCCGATAGCCAGGTTAGGCTAACCTAAGCGCGTCGCTTCGTGGTGGGAGCGGCAGTCAGTTCGGGAACATGACGAGGCCCCGCACCGGTCGTACCGCCGGTCGGGGCCTCGTCTCGCGCCGAAAATCAGGTGCTCCCCCGGCGACGCGCTGCCACCATCGGTGCCGTGTCCGCGCTGACAGCCAGGAAGGTCACGCTGTCGTTCGGTCCCCGGACCGTGCTCTCGGAGGTCGATCTCGATGTTCCAGCAGGCGAACGCGTAGGTCTCATCGCGCCCAACGGGGTGGGCAAGTCCACCCTGCTGCGCGTGCTGGCCGGTGAGCTGACCCCGGACCAGGGCACGGTCATCGCCCGCGGCCCGGTCGCCCACCTGACCCAGGAGACCGCGGTGCGCCCCGGCGAGTCGCTGCGCGACCACCTCGCCCGCCGCACCGGCGTGGCGCGGGCCGAGGCGCGGTTCGAGCGGGCCGCGCGGGCGCTCGCGGACGGGGAGCCGGGCGCGGAGGACGACTACGCGGCGGCGTTCGACCAGTGGACCGCCGTGGGCGCCGCCGACTTCGCCGAGCGCGCCGACGCGGTGTGCCAGCGCCTCGGCCTGCCCGCCGACCTGCTCGACCGGCGCGGCGCGCGGGAGCTGTCCGGCGGCCAGTCGGCGCGGCTGCGGCTGGCGTCGGTGCTGCTGGTGCGGGCCGACGTGCTGCTGCTCGACGAGCCGACCAACGACCTCGACCTGGCGGGCCTGGAGCTGCTGGAGTCGCACGTGCTGGCCGGCCGGGCGGCGATGGTGCTGGTCAGCCACGACCGGGAGTTCCTGGCCAGGACCACCACGGCCATCGCCGAGCTGGACGAGTTCACCAAGGACGTGCGCGTCTTCGGCGGCGGCTGGGACGCCTACGTCACCGAGCGGGCGCTGGCCGAGCGGCGCGCGCAGGAGGAGTACGAGGCGTACGCGGCCAAGCGCGACGCGCTGACCCAGCGGGCGCGGCAGGCCCGCGACTGGTCGCGGGCGGGCGTGCGGCGCAACGCCAAGTCCGACGAGAGCGACAAGTTCATCCGGTTCTGGCACAAGGAGGGCGCGGAGAACCTGGGCGCGAAGGCCGCCGCCGCCGACCGGGCGCTGGGACGGCTGGAGGAGGTCGAGCAGCCGCGCGAGCCGTGGCAGCTGCGGCTGACCCTGCCCAGCGCGGGGCGCGGCAGCCGGATCGCGTTCACCCTGCGCGGGGCCGTGGTGCGGCGCGGCGACGTGGTGCTCGGCCCGGTCGACCTGACCATCGGCGCGGGCGAGCGGTGGCGCGTCACCGGGCCCAACGGGTCGGGCAAGTCCACCCTGCTCGGCGCGCTGCTGGGCAGGCTGCCGCTGGCGGCGGGCGAGCGCGACCAGGGGGCGGGGGTCGTGGTCGGCGAGGTCGACCAGGTGCGGGCCTCGTTCACCACCGACACGCCCGCGCTGGAGGTGGTCGCCGAGGCCACCGGCCTGTCCGCCGTGGCGGCGCGCACCCTGCTGGCGAAGTTCCGGGTCGGCGCGGACGCGGTGCTGCGGCCCGCCCGCACGCTCTCGCCCGGCGAGCGCACCAGGGCGGCGCTGGCCGTGCTCCAGGCCAGGGGCACCACGTGCCTGGTGCTGGACGAGCCGACCAACCACCTCGACCTGGCCGCGATCGAGCAGCTGGAGCAGGCGCTCGGGTCCTACACCGGGACGCTGCTGCTGGTGACCCACGACCGCAGGCTGGCCGAAGCGGTGGGGGTGGAGCACACCCTGGACGTGCGAACCCTGGCAAGATAGGCGCATGGGCACCGAGGAGGACTGGCCGGTCGAGCAGACGTGGTCGCTGCGCAACACGCACTGGCACGCCTACGTGGAGCACACCTCGCTGGACCACGCCTCGCCGCGCTCGGAGCGCCTGGAGCGCACCCCCGAGGAGGTGCTGACCACCCCGGCCGAGGTCGCGGCGTGGCTGGAGGTCAACCTCCGCAGCGCCACCAAGCCGGAGGAGGTCGGGAAGAAGCGGACCAAGGACGACCGCGACTTCTCCGACTCCAACCGGGTGCACACGTCCCTGGCCTCGCGCGGCGAGTCGATCTACACCGGGGTGAAGGGGATGCTGACCCTGGCCGTGGAAGCGGTGACGCCGGACGAGTGCCGCAGCTCCCACGACGGCGCCGACGTGGCCCCGCTCAAGGCGGGCAGGCGACGTTAGCCCCGCGCGAACCGAGCGTTCGCGCAGCACGGGTAGTAGTCAGCGGCCCTCGCGAGCGCGTCGGGTAGTACTTGCCGACGCGCTGGGGAGGCGGGCCAGCACCGCGCCGCCGACCAGGGCCGCCACCACCGACACCACGCCGCCGAACACCAGCGGCGCCCGCGCGGTGAAGTGCTCGGCCAGCCAGCCCATCACCGGCCCGCCCACCGGGTTCCCGCCCAGGAACACCAGCATGTACAGCCCCATCACGCGCCCCCGCATGGCGGGCGCGACGGCCAGCTGCACGGTGGCGTTCGCGGTGGTGGTGAAGGTCATCATGGCGATCCCCAGCGGGATCAGCGACAGCCCGACCACCCACAGGCTCGGCATCAGCCCGGACACCACCTCCAGCACGCCGAACACCAGCGCGCCGCCGATCAGCAGCCGGGGCCGCGGCTTCCCCCTGGCGCTGCGCCGGGCGGCCAGCGTGGCCCCGGCCAGGGTGCCCACCGCCAGCATGGTCGACAGCAGGCCGTAGGCGTCGGCGTCGCCGCCGAAGGTGTTGCGGGCCAGCACCGCCAGGGTGACGTAGAAGTTCAGCCCGAACGTGCTGATGAAGAACACCAGGCACAGCAGCACGACCAGGTCGACGCGCTTGCGCACGTAGCGCAGGCCCTCCCGCAGCTGCCCCTTGCGCCTGGGCACGGGCTCGCCGCGGTGCAGCGCGCCGACGTCCATCAGCAGCAGCCCGGCCAGCACGCCGAGGAACGACACGGCGTTGACCAGGAACACCCAGCCGGTGCCCACCACGGTGATCATCACGCCCGCGACCGCCGGGCCGACCATGCGGGCCAGGTTGAACGTCATGGAGTTCAGCGCCACGGCGTTGGTGAGCTGGTCGCGGCCCACCATCTCGACCACGAACGACTGGCGCACCGGGGTCTCCACCGCGGAGACCCCGCCCAGCAGCAGGCACAGCAGGTAGACGTGCCACAGCTGGACCACGCCGGTCACGTCGAGCAGGCCCAGCGCCAGCGCGCACAGGCCCAGGCCGGTCTCCAGGACCAGCAGCAGCCTGCGCTTGTCCAGCCGGTCGGCGAGCACGCCCGCCCACAGCGACAGCAGCAGGGTCGGCGCGAACTGCAGCGCCGCGGCGACGCCCAGGGCGACCGGGCTGCCGTCGGACAGCTCCAGCACCAGCCAGTCCTGGGCGACGCGCTGCATCCACAGCCCGACCAGGGAGACGACCTGGCCGCCCGCGTAGAGCCGGTAGTTGCGGACCTTCAGCGAGGCGAACGTGCCGGTGCGCCGCGGCGGGGGTGGCGCTGTCCGCGGATCGTTCCGATCGCTTCCGGCACCACCCTCGTACGCAGGCACTTCGTTACTGCCCCGCCATCCTGTCGATGATCTCGGCGGCGCGCGAGAGCACGCCGCGCTCCTCCGGTGTCAGCTCGGCCAGCCGCTTGTCCAGCCACGCCTCCCTGGCCGAGACCTCTTCGTTGATGTAGTTCAAGCCCGCTTCGCTGAGCTCCACGATGGCCTGGCGGCCGTCGGTGGGGTGCGGTCGGCGGGTGGCGAACCCGTACTCCTCCAGCGCCGCGATGACCCTGGTCATCGAGGGCGGCTGGACGCCTTCCTTGGCGGCCAGCTCGCCGGGGGTCAGCGGGCCGCACTTGTGCAGCGTGGACAACGCGGACACCTGGGTCAGCGAGATCGTCGAGTTGACCCGCTGCGCGCGCAGCCTGCGGTTGAGCCGGACCACGGCCAACCTCAGCCTGCCTGCCAGTCCGGGGTCCGCGTCGCTGTCCGCCATGTAGTTAGCATACCTCACGATTTCCGGGTCCGCCGGGGGAAATCCCGTCACGCCCCGAGCAGCGCCTGGATCGGCCCGATGGCGAAGTAGACGACGAACGCGCCCGCCACCACCCACATCAGCGGGTGCACGCTGCGCGCCCGCCCGGTCAGCGCCCGCAGCAGCACGTAGCTGACGAAGCCCGCGCCGATGCCGTTGGCGATCGAGTAGGTGAACGGCATGACCACGATGGTCAGGAACGCGGGCAGCCCCACCGAGAAGTCGGCGAAGTCGATCTCCTTGATCTGCACGACCATCAGCGCGCCGACGATGACCAGCGCGGGCGCCGCCGCCTCCACCGGGATCACCGAGTACAGCGGGGTGAAGAACATGGCCGCCAGGAACAGCAGACCGGTGACCACGTTGGCCAGGCCGGTCCGCGCGCCCTCCGCGATCCCCGCCGCCGACTCGATGAACACCGTGTTCGACGACGAGGACCCGACACCGCCCGCGACCGCGCCCACGCCGTCGACGAACAGCGCCCTGCTCACCCCCGGCAGCTGCCCGTCCCGGCCGATCAGGCCCGCCTCCTTGCCCAGGCCGGTCATCGTGCCCACGGTGTCGAAGAAGTCGGTCAGCACCAGGGTGAACACCAGCAGCGCGGCGGTCAGCGCGGGCACCCGCGTCCACGCGCCGAAGGAGACCTCGCCCAGCAGCGACAGGTCCGGCAGCCCGAACACCTGCTCCGGCAGCGCCGGGTAGCCCAGGTTCCAGCCCTTGGGGTTGGTGCCCTGCGACGGACCCGCCTTGACCAGGGCCTCCAGGACGATCGACAGCACCGCGGCGGACAGCACGCCGATCAGGATCGCCCCGCGCACCCGCCGGGCCACCAGGATGCCGGTCAGCACCAAGCCGACCACGAACACGAACGTCGGCCACGACGCGATGGAGCCGCCGATGCCCAACCCGACCGGCACGGTGGTGCCCGCCTCGTCCGGCACGCGCCGCACGAACCCGGCGTCGACCAGGCCGATGAAGCAGATGAACAGGCCGATGCCGACCGCGATGGCCGCCTTCAGCTCGGCGGGCACCGCGTTGAACACGGCCGTGCGCACCCCGGTGACCACCAGCAGCAGCACCACCAGGCCGTTGACCACCACCAGGCCCATCGCCTCGGGCCAGGTCATCTGCGGCGCCAGGGTGACCGCCAGGAACGAGTTGATGCCCAACCCGGTGGCCAGCGCGAACGGGTAGTTGGCGACCAGTCCGAACAGGATGGTCAGCACGCCCGCGACCAGCGCGGTCACCGCGGCGACCTGCGGCACCGGCAGGATGTCGCCCAGCACGTCCTTCTTCGCGCCCGCGTCGTCGGCGGCGAAGCTGCCCAGGATCAGCGGGTTGAGCACCACGATGTAGGCCATGGTCACGAACGTGACCAGGCCGCCGCGCACCTCGCGGCCCAGCGTGGAGCCGCGTTCGGAGATCTTGAAGAAGCGGTCGAGGCCGGCGGAGGTGGCCATCACGTCTCCCTTGTCCAGTGACCGGTGCGGGCAAGAGCGTGCCGCACCGGTGTTTCGGGGAGGTAGCCTGCCTGACGTGGCCGAACAGTCGCTGACGCCCCCACCCGCACCCCCGCCCCCGCCGCTGCCGCCGCGCCTGCTCGACCCGGTGCCGGTGATCGTGGCCGGGACGGGGCTGTGGTTCCTCGCCTTCCTGGGGGTGCTGCTGTTCGCGCGGGACAACACCACCCTGCTGTGGACGTGCCTGTGCGGCGGGCTGCTCGGGCTGATCGGCTACGGCGTGTTCAGCTGGCAGCGCGCCGCGTCCCGGCGCGGCTCCCGCACCGCCCAGCGGGGGCTCGACCGGTCCTGAGTGGCCGGTCCTCGGGTGGCCGGTCCTCGGGTGGCCGGTCCTCGGGTGGCCGGTCCTCTCGCGACGGTCAGGCCAGCAGGACCGTCGGCGTCGGGTCGGCGATGAGCGCGGCGAAGGTGTGCCGGTCGGCCCACCGACCGGTGGTCCAGGCCAGGGCGCGGGCCAGTCCCTCCGGGGTGTCCGCGGCGTGCAGCTCGTCGCCGTCGACCCACCACGACACCTCGTGCCGCGCGCCCTCGGCGTCCACCAGCAGCACGTCGTGCACCACCAGCGAACCGGCGGGCAGCTCGACGCCGAGCAGGCCGCAGGCCAGCCGCACCGCGCCCAGCTCGGCCCACACCACCTCGTCCCCGGCGCTGGCCACGGTCCCGCCGACCTCCTCCGAGGCCAGCGGCAGCGCCAGCAGCTCGGCCAGCGCGGACGCCGCGCCGTCGGCGGCCAGCACCTGCTCCGGCGGCAGCACCCCCAGCAGCCACGGCAGGTCGGGCACCACCACGTCGTCGGCGGGCACCGCGGCCCCGGTCAGCACGCGCACCCGCTCCGGCGGCTCCACTCCGACCGACTCGGCGACCTCCGCCAGCGCGGCGTGCACCCGCAGCACCAGCGCGTCGGACAGCTCGCGCTGCGGGTCGCCCAGCCGGGCCACCAGGTCGGCCACGTCGTCCTCGTCCAGCACCGCCAGCCCGGTCCGCACCCCCGCCGCCGCCAGCACGTGCGAGGGCAGCCCCACGTCGGGCACCACGTCGTACAGGCCGTCCACCGAGTCGGCCTCGGGCAGCCGCCACGAGCCCAGCGGCTTGCCCTCCAGCAGCGCGTAGCGGGCCAGCCACCACCCGGTGTAGCCGTCGGGCTCGACCACCGCCCGCCACACCTCGGGCGAGGCCGACATCATCCGCAGCGCCTGGGGCCACTTGTCCCGCGCCACCAGGTCCAGGTCGCGGATGCCCAGCACGCGGGAGGGCGGCACCTCGGCGGCGTCCCACCAGTAGCCCTCGTCGGCCAGGTCGTGGTCGGGCTCGGTCGGCGAGTCATCCTCGACCACGGTGAACCCGTCGAGCACGCCGACGGCCACCAGCACCTCGCGCGGCCACTCGGCGGCCAGCTCCGCCGACAGCACGCCCACCGGGGCGTCGGCCTCCAGCACCTCGCGCAGCGGCGAGTCCGGCAGCACCAGCTCGTCGGCCCGCCGCCACTGGCCATCGGCGTCGGGCAGCGCCAGCTCGCCCAGCCACGGCCGCCCGCCCGCGCGGGACACCAGCCGCAGCACGGCCCGCGCCAGCTCGGGGTCGGGCTCGTCCGCGCTGTGCCGCACGGCCTCGCGGACCGCGTCGGAGTCCAGCACCTCGGCCGCGCCCGCCTCCACCGCGCCCAGCCGCAGCAGCAGCGGGTGGGCCGCGTCCGGGTGCGCCACCCGCAGGCCGGGGAAGTCGACCGGCTCGTCGGTCAGCAGCACGCCGCGCGGGCTGCTCACCAGCCGCCCGTCCGCCAGCGGCACCGGCAGGCTGCCCATCTCCTCGCGCGCCGAGGAGTCCACGTCCGCGATCGGCTCCAGGGCCGCGTAGACCTGCCGCCACCACTCCGGGTCGCCGCCGACGCCCGCCAGCGCGGCGACCACTTCGGACACCGGCAGCCGGGGAACCCCCAGCGCCGCCAACGCCTTCGCGTGCGCGGGCAGCGTCAGCTCGGCGTCGAGCAGGCCGGGGACGACGTCCTCCAGCAGCTCGACCAGCTCCTCCGACGGCGCGTCCAGGACCTTCGCGCGCTCCGGGGCGCCCCACTCGCCGTCGGCCAGCGGCAGCCACTCGGCGACCCGGAGCGCCGACAGCACGCCCTCGCGCAGCCGACCGTCCACTTCGGACAGCGGGAAACCGGGCAGCGGCACCAGGGACGTGCGCTCCACCGCGGGCAGCGCGGCCACCAGCTCCGGGTAGGCCGCGGCGGCCCGCTCCAGCACGAACTGCGCCGCCGCGCCGACCAGCACGCGCCGCCGGGACGGCTCCACCGGCAGCGTCGCGATCAGCCTCGCGGGCAGGGACAGCTTCTCGTCGGTGGGCGTCGGCGCGTGCAGCACGTCACCGGTCAGCGGCTCGTCCATCGGCCACGCCCAGCACACCGTCCACACCGGACGCGACTCGACGCCCTGCACCAGGTGCTCGGGCAGCTCGCCGCCGACGCGGTGCACCCGCCAGCGCCGTTCGCCCGCGGGCCCGGTCAGCACCACGACACCGGCGGACTCCGCGCGCTCCCACGCCAGGTCGCCGACCTCCACGCGGCGCAGCCCCGGCAGCGCCAGCAGCAGGTCCGGCGCCTGCTCGGCGAACTCGGCCAGCAGCGCCGCCGCGTCCACGCCCGCCTTCAGCGGCAGCCGCACCTCGGTGTCGAACCCGTCGGGCAGGTCGGCCTCGTCGGTCGGCCACACCAGCCGCAGCACCGGCACGTCGCCGCCGCGCTGCTCGGCCAGCTCCGGCACCTCCTGCCTGGTGCGCCGCGCGGAGAACAGCACGCCGCCGGACCGCGACACCACGCGCGGCTCCTCGGTCACCGCCAGCACCGCGGCGAACCCGACGCCGAACTGCCCCACGGTGTCGGCCGACTTGGCCGACGCGCGCAGCGACGCCAGCGCCGCCACGCCCGCCGCGTCCAGCGGAGCCCCGGTGTTGGCCGCCCGCAGCTCGCCGCCCACCGCCGTCAGCCGCAGCACGCCGGGCTCGTCACCGGCCGCGTCGGCGGCGTTCTGCGCCAGCTCGACCAGCAGCCGGTCGCGGTAGCCGCCCAGCCGCAGGTCCTCCTCGGCGTTGGCGTCCTCGCGGAACCGGGTCGGCGAGCCGCGCCACGCGGCCAGCACCGACTCGCGCAGCGCCTCGGTGCCGAACGGGTCCCGGCTCACCGCGCGGTCTCGTCCACCGGCGCACCGGCGTCGGCGGCGGGGCCGGGCTCGGCCCCGGTGGGCTCGACCTCCAGCTCCGCGTCGTCGTAGACCACGTCGGCCACCGGCACCATCGGGCCGCCCTCGACCTCGACCTCGGAGTGCGCGCCGCAGCCGTACTCCACGTGCACCACGTGCCCGTCGGCGGGCGTCAGCTCGTTCGCGCACACCCCGAAGGCGGCGCCGAGCGAACCGGCGAGGCGGGTGTAGAAGCCGCACGTGCCGCAGTGCGCGGGGGCGCTGCGCGCCATGTCGCTGCGCGGGCCGAAGTCGCCGCCCTGCCAGCGCTGGGCCGCGTCGAGCACGCCCTCGCGGGAGAGCACCCGCACCCGGCCGAGGCCGACCTCCAGCGCGACCTCCTCCACCGCCGGGTCGTCCGAGGCGACGTAGCCGGGCACCAGCCGGGGGTCGTCCTCCTTCGGCGGCAGCAGGTCGCCCACGCCCAGGTCGCCCGCGCGGACCCGCTCGTTCCACGGCACCCACTGCGGCGCGACCAGCGCGTCCTGGCCGGGCAGCAGCACGACCTCGCTGATCGACAGCGGCGTGCCGGGGCCGGCGTGCGCGATGGTCACGGCCCAGTTCCAGCCGCGGTAGCCCGCGTGCTCGGCCTCGAACAGGTGGGTCGCGGACACCTCGTCCTCGGCGAGCACGCCGACGTGCGCGCCCACCCGTTCCGCACCGGCTTCCTCCTGCGCGGCGGCGCGGGCGAACCGGACGGCCGCTTGGTCGGCGAGCACGGGCTGGGGCTGCTGAGTCGGCGTGGCGGTCACGTCCTGATTGTGCCGCACGTCTTCGCAGGGCCGCGCACACGTGCCACCCTTTCGGACGTGCGGTGGCTCCCGGTGGCAGTGGCGTTCGCAGCGGTCGCGTCGGCTTGCGCGGCCGAACCCGCCCCCTCACCACCCCCGTCCAGCACCGCTCCCACCACCGCGCGGGCCGAGGTGCTGGGCACCATCCCGCACGACCCGGAGGCGTTCACCCAGGGCCTCGAACTGGCCGACGGCGCGCTGTACGAGGGCACCGGCCTGGAGGGGCGCTCGTCGCTGCGCAGGCTCGACCCGACCACCGGCGAGGTGGCCCAGCGCGTCGAGCTGCCCGCCCCGCTGTTCGGCGAGGGCATCACCGTGGTCGACGACCGCATCTGGCAGCTGACCTGGCGCGACGGCGTGGCCATCGAGCGCGACCGGGCCAGCCTGCGGGAACTGCGCCGGGTCCGCTACGACGGCGAGGGCTGGGGGCTGTGCCTGGACGGCGGGCGGCTGGTCATGAGCGACGGCACCGACGAGCTGACCTTCCGCGACCCGGTGACCTTCGCCGAGACCGGCGCGGTGCGGGTCACCCGCGACGGCAGGCCGCTGGACCGGCTCAACGAGCTGGAGTGCGTCGACGGGCAGGTCTGGGCCAACGTGTGGCAGAGCGAGGAGGTGGTGCGCGTCGACCCGGCGTCCGGCCGCGTGCTCACCACCGCCGACCTCGGCCCGCTGCGCCCGCCGGGCGTGCCGCCCACCGACGTGCTCAACGGCATCGCCGCCGTCCCCGGCACCGACGAGTTCCTGGTGACCGGCAAGAACTGGCCGACGATCTTCCGGATTCGGTTCACCACGGGGTGAGCGCGCCCACGAGCGCCGATGCGGCGGACAGGCCGTCCCCGGTGAGGCAGGATTGACGCCGTGACGCGACGTCCCGAGGACCAGCCCGGCCGGGCAGGCCGGGGCACGCCGCCACCCCGCCGGTACCCGTGGGAGGACGACGAGTACCGCCCCCGCCCCCGCGACACCCGCCCCTACCCCACGCCGGGCAGGCCCCCCGAGCCCGAACCGCGTCCCCAACCCCGCGCTCAGCCCCGCGCCAGGGCCCGCCTCCAGGGCGCGCCCCCACCGCCGAAGAAGCTGACCGTGACGCGCGTCGCGCTCTACCGGACGCGGCAGCTCACCACGCGGGGCGTGGCCGCGTTCCGCCGCGCCGCGCACGCCGACGGCGCCAAGCAGTCCGGGCTGTCGTCGCTGACCTACGCGGTGATGCTGAACTACGCCGCCGACGCGGCTATGGCCGTGGCGCTGGCCAACACCCTGTTCTTCTCCGCCGCCACCGGCGAGAGCCGCGGCCGGGTCGCCCTCTACCTGCTGATCACGGTGGCCCCGTTCGCGCTGGTGGCCCCGGTGATCGGGCCCGCGCTGGACCGCGTCCAGCACGGCAGGCGGGTGGCGCTGGCCGCCTCGTGCGCGCTGCGCGTGCTGCTGTCGATCGTCATGGCGCTGAACTTCGACAACTGGGGCCTGTACCCGGCGGCGCTGGGCAGCATGGTGCTGTCCAAGTCGTTCACCGTGCTCAAGGCGGCGATCACGCCCCGCGTGGTGCCGCCGGAGATCACGCTGTCCAAGACCAACGCCAGGATGACCGTGTTCGGCCTGGCGGCGGGCGGCGTGTTCGGCCTGGTCGCGGCCGGTTTCGCGAACCTGTTCGGCTCGCCGGGCGCGCTGTGGTTCACCGCCGTGCTGTCCCTGGCCAACGCCTGGTTCTGCCTGCGCATCCCGGCCTGGGTGGAGGTCACCGAGGGCGAGGTGCCCACCTCACTGCGGGCCCGGCCGCGCAAGCCCCGCCAGGCGCTGGGCCGCTCGGTCGTCGTGGCGCTGTGGGGCAACGGCGCCATCCGGATGCTCACCGGCTTCCTGACGCTGTTCGCCGCGTTCGTGGTGCGCGCCCAGACCGAGGGCGAGGCGCTGCTGCAGCTGCTGCTGCTCGGCGTGATCGCGGGCGCGGCGGGCGTGGGCAGCTTCCTGGGCAACGCGGTGGGCGCGCGGCTGCACTTCGGCTCGCCCGACCAGGTGGTGATCGGCTGCCTGGTGGGCGCGCTGGCGACCACCGTGGTGGCCGCCGTGCTGCCCGGTCTGATCACCGCCGCGGCGGTCGGCCTGATCGGCGCGACGGCCAGCTCGCTGGCCAAGATCAGCCTCGACGCGGTGATCCAGGACGACCTGCCCGAGGAGTCCCGCGCGTCGGCGTTCGGCCGCTCGGAGACCATCCTGCAGCTGGGCTGGGTGTTCGGCGGCGCGCTGGGCGTGCTGCTGCCCACCGAGTACTGGGTGGGCTTCACCGTGCTGTCGGCGCTGCTGGCGCTGGGCCTGGCCCAGACCATCGCCACCCGCCGCGGCGGGTCGCTGGTCCCCGGCCTCGGCGGCGACCGCCCGCTCAAGCCCACCCCGGTCACCCCGTAGGGTGCCTGGCGTGCGCAAAGTCCTCACCGTGCTGCTGCTGGCCCTGGCGGCTGGCTGCGCCGCCCCCACCGACCCCGAGGTGACCTTCTACGCCGACGGCGAGGCGATCAACGTCGAGCCCACCCAGTACTGCGACCTGGAGTCGGAGAACTGCGAGGTGGACGTCGAGGCCGCGGGCGTGCTGCGGGTGCGCCCCGGCAAGCCGGTGCAGATCTCGGTGCCCGGCGAGCTGGCGGAGTCTGCGTGGTCGGTGAAGTTCACCTACCGCAACGCCCGAGGCGAGCAGCAGGAGCCGCTGCGCAGCAAGCTGTTCACCGCGAACGAGCCGCGCTACGCGTACACGCTCGTGCTGCCCAACCCCGACGACCAGCTGGAGAGCGTCGAGGTCCAGCAGTACGGCGCGCGCATCGAGACCAGCACCACCGGCGCGTTCGACTTCGTCGCCCGAGGCACCTGGGTCCTCTCCGTCGACGACAGGCACTGACCCCCACCACGCCCGCTCCCGGTCTCACCCGGTTGCGGGCGTGTTGGGCGTGTCGCCCCCGCGAGTCGAACGTCCAGACACCACGAATTCACCATTCGCGCACCCCGACCCGGCTCTCGCGCCTCGGGCGGTACTTACCGGCCCTCACACACCCGCCGGGTAGTACTTGCCGACGCACCAGGAGTGGGGGCGGGTTTACGGGTCGAGCTCCCGTGCGACGGCGCGGACCACGTCGGCGATCAGCTTGGTGTTCTTGCGGTCGGGGTACCGGCCGCGGCGCAGCTCCGGCTGCACCTTCAGCTCCAGCAGCTTGATCATGTCCTCGATCAGGCCGTGCAACTCCTCCGCGGGCCGCCTGCGCGCCTCGGCCACGGACGGGGCCGGGTCGATCAGGCGCACCGACAGCGCCTGGGGGCCGCGCCTGCCCTCCGCCATGCCGAACTCGATGCGCTGACCGGCTTTCAGGCCCTCGACCCCCGGAGGCAGCGCGGACTTCCGCACGTAGACGTCCTCGCCACCGTCCTGGGTGACGAAGCCGAAGCCCTTCTCCGAGTCGTACCACTTGACCTTGCCGGTCGGCACCTCACCGCTCCTTCGTTCCACATGACGAACGCGTCCGGGGGCGTGCCCAGGACGCGTCTGACCAGACTAGCCAGTCCACCGCCGACAGGGCACCTCCGATCGCGCGACTACGCTCACCCGCATGTCGACCTCGAAGCTGATGCCGCTGGCAGTGGCGATGTTCGCGCTCGGCGTCGTGGCGATCGCCGCCATGTTCGCCGCGGGCGCGGCCGGGTTGCCCGTCTGGGTGTTCGTGGCGGGGTGGCTGCTCGCCCCGCTCGGCCTGGCGATCGGGGTGTTCAGCGCGGTGCGCGACGCCCGTTCGCGGCGCTGACCTGTTCGGCGCTGAGCCGCTCGGCGTTGGCGCGCAGCCAGTCCGGGAACCCGGTCAGGTCGGGCAGCACCACGTCCGCGCCCTCGGCGGTCAGCTCCTCGGCGCTGCACGGGCCGCTGACCACGGCCACGGAGACCGCCTCGGCGGCCTTGGCGCCGCGCACGTCGCCCACGTGGTCGCCGACGTACGCGCACGCCCCGTGCAGCTTGAGCGCCTCGGCCTTGCCGGTGGACCACAGCTCGCCGAACAGGTGGTCGACCTCCCAGTCCAGCGCGGCCAGGTGCAGCGCGGCGTTGGCCCGGTACTTGCCGGTGACCACGATGGTGGTGCCGCCCAGCTCGCGCACCGCCGCCAGCGACTCGGCCGCGCCGGGCAGCGCCACCGTGGCCGGGATGACGATCTCCGGGTAGAGCGCGCGGAACCGCGCCACCAGCTCCGGGATCTCCTCCTCGGGCACGCCGAAGTCCCGGTAGGTCATGTCCAGGGGCGGCCCGAGGTTGGCCGCGAAGTGGGCCCCGTCGAGGGGGTAGCCGCTCTCGGCGGCCACCGCGTCCATCACCGCCGCCATGCCGGGTCGGGGGTCGATGAGGGTCATGTCCAGGTCGAATCCCACGATCAGCGGCACGTTGCCACTCTACGGGCTTTACAAACAACCCTATTGTGTAAAGTACGCGCCGTGACCGATCTCACCCGATCGCTGCTGCTCCACGCCGCGGAACTGCTCGCGGAACGCGGCTCGCACGGGTTGCGCGTGGTGGACGTGGCCGCCAGGGCGCGCGTCAGCAGGCAGACCGTCTACAACGAGTTCGGCAACAAGGAGCGGCTGGTCCAGCAGGTCACCCTGGTCAAGGTGGGCGAGTTCCTGGACGGCGTGGGCGAGCGGCTGGCCCGCGAGCCGCACCCGGTCGAGGGGCTGCGCGCGGGCCTGCGGTTCGCCCTCGACCTGGCCGAGCGGGACGCGCTGGCCCGCTCGGTGTTCTCCGGCGCGAACGCCGAGGACATGCTGCCGCTGCTGACCACCAGGGGGCAGCCGGTGCTGGCGCAGGCCACCGAGGTGTTCGCCGAGCACGTGCGGCGGCACTGGCCCGCGCTGCCCGCCGAGCGGGTCCGGCTGGTGGCCGAGACCACCGCCCGGCTGGGCATGAGCCACCTGCTCACCCCGACCGCCCACGACCCGGTGGACGACGTCGTGGCCGTGGTGGCGGCGCTGCTGCCCGCCACTCCAGCGCCCGCCACTCCAGCGCCCGCCACTCCAGCGCCCGCCACTCCAGCGCCCGCTACCTGAGCACGGGGTAGCGGACGCCGAGCTGGTCCAGCGCGGTGGTCATGGTGCGCATGACGGCGAGCGTGTCCTCCAGGGACATCTCCGGGCTCTCCGTATCTCCCGCGCGCACGCGCGCGACGACCTCGCGCAGCTGCGGCGTGTAGCCCGAGCCCTCGATCTCGGCGCGGCGCTCCTCGCCGTTGACCACGATCCGGTCCGGGTTGTACATCCGGTCCGGCACGTCGATGCGGCCCTTGGTGCCGTACACGGTCGCGCTGGCCGTCGGGGCGGTGGTCAGCGTCGAGGTCAGCAGCGCGTGCGCGCCGTCGGGGTAGCCCAGCAGGAGCGCGGCCTCCGCGTCGACGCCGGTCGGCGCGAGCGAGCCGTGCGCGTGCACCACCGCGGGCTCGCCCAGCAGCATCTGCGCGAACGCCACCGGGTAGACGCCCAGGTCCAGCAGCGAACCGCCGCCCAGCGCCAGGTTCCACAGCCGGTGCTGCGGCAGGAACTCGTGCACGAACCCGAAGTCGGCGCGGACGCTGCGCACCTCGCCGACGACGCCCTCCGCCACCAGCCCGCGCAGCTCGCGGATCAGCGGGTTGAACCGCGTCCACATGGCTTCCATCAGGAACAGCCCGCGCTCGCGGGCCAGGTCGACCAGGTCCCGCGCGCCCGCCAGGTCCAGCGTGATGGGCTTCTCGCACAGCACGTGCTTGCCCGCCTCCAGCGCCGCGCGGGTCACCTCGTAGTGCTGCGCGTGCGGGGTGGCCACGTAGACCACTTCCACGTCCGGGTCGGCCAGCAGCTCGGCGGTGCCGCCGTAGGCGCGCGGGATGCCGTGCTTGGCGGCGAACTCCAGCGCCCTCGGCAGCTGCCGGGAGGACACGGCCAGCACCTCCGCCTCGGCCACCCGCAGCAGATCGGCGGTGACGACGTCGGCGATGCCGCCCGTGGCCACGATTCCCCAGCGCACTCTGTTCACCACGAGGGAGCAGCTTAATCGGGCAAGATGGGCACATGCGGCTCATCCTCAACGTGATCTGGCTGGTGCTCAGCGGGTTCTGGCTGGCGGTGGGCTACGTCGTCACCGGAGTAATCTGCTGCTTGCTCATCGTCACCATCCCGTGGGGGTTGGCGGCGTTCCGGATCGCCAACTACGCGCTGTGGCCGTTCGGGCGCACCGTGGTGGACCGGCCCGACGCGGGCGCGCCGTCGCTGCTGGGCAACGTCATCTGGGTCGTGGTCGCGGGCATCTGGCTGGCCATCGGCCACGTGGTGACCGGCGCGCTGCTGTGCGTGACGGTCATCGGCATCCCGCTGGGCGTGGCGAACTTCAAGATGGTGCCGGTGTCGCTGATGCCGCTGGGCAAGGAGATCGTCCCCGCACCCTGACCGGCCCAGCCCGCGGCGGGTCAGCGGTAGGGCAGGGGGACGACCAGGCAGGGGCCGCCGCTGTAGAGGCCCGCGTCGACCGCCAGCACCTTGCCGTCGGCGTAGCGCAGCGGCCCGTCCACCTGCGCGGGCGGCACGCCGAGCTGGTCGGCGATGACGCTGTGCCCGTGCACCACCTCGCGCCCGCCCAGCATCCGCATCAGCTGCTCGGCGACCGCGCCGCCGTCCGGGCCGCGGAAGGCGTAGCGGGTGGTCATCCGCCGCCAGCACTCCCACCACTCGGCCAGGTCGTCGCCGCGCAGCACCTCGGCCACGGCGGCGTTGACCTCGTCGATGGTGCCGCCCCACTCCAGGTAGGCCAGCGTGTCGGAGTGCATCAGCAGGTGGTCGTCGACCAGCCGCAGCACCGCCCTGGAGGTCAGCCACGCGATGTGCTCGTCGGTGAGCCGGTCCTGGTCGCTGCGCAGGCCGCCGTTGATCGTCCAGCTGCGCGCGAAGCTGCGCGGCGACGGCGCGCCGGGCACCTGCTCGTCGCCGAACCGGTGCATCCCCAGCAGCAGCACCTCGTGGTTGCCGACCAGCGCGTCCACCTTGCCGCCCGCCCCGGCGGCCTGCTCGGACAGCCCCATCACGAACTCGATGACCCCGACGCCGTCGGGGCCGCGGTCGACGAAGTCGCCCAGGAACCACAGCTCCGCCTCGCCACCGCACCACCCGCCGTCGGCGTCGACCAGCTCGGCGGCGTGCAGGGCGCGGACGAGTTCGGCGAGGTGCCCGTGCACGTCGCCGACCACGAAGAGCGGTCTTTCCACGGAACAACCTTATGCAACGGGGTGGCGGGGAGCGCAGAAGTCGATCAGACCGTCACCGGCGGACCGCCACACCCACCTGCCTGAGTGGGTGAAGCAGCGTGAGGGCACGTGAGAACACCCCCGGCGGGGCGCACCCCGCCAGTATGAGGGCACACCACCTGGAGCGGATCGCCCACACGCTGGACGAGACGATGACCGCCACCGCCGCGGCGGATTCGACCTGGACCCCCTGGGAGCACGTGGAGTGGCTGCGCCTGCAGGCGGACCTGCTGGACCGGCTGGCCGCGGCGGCGGGCCCCGGCCACCCGCTGTCCGGGCGGGCGGCGCTGCTGCGCGACGAGGCGGAGCGGATGGCCGACCGGCTCAACCGGGTGCCCGCGTTCGAGCCCGACCCGGTGCCGCACCCCACCGGGGTCTGAGAGCCCGGCGTCCCGCTGCTCAGTCCAGCCCCGGCCAGGCCAGGAACTCGGCGACCAGTGCGGCGTCGCCCTCCACGGCCACCCCGGACACCGGCAGGCGGCGCCACAGCAGCAGGTAGAGCTGCTCGGCGGTGCCCCGCACGACCGCGTCCGGCACGATCGCCTCCGGCACCTCCTCGGCCACCAGCGCGGGCGCGCCGCCGGTGGAGGCGACCGACCACGAGGCGGGGGCGTCGACGGCGGCCAGCCGCAGCAGGAACGGGCGGGCCCACTCCCCGCCGCGCAGGAAGCGCTCCAGGAACTCGCCCACCCCGTCGGCCGCGATGTCGGCCGGGATCGGCTCGACCGCGCCCACCGCGTTGCGCGCGTCCCAGCAGTGCACGACGATCTCGTGCGCCTGCCGGGACGCCAGCGCCGCCGCCGTGTCGCACCGGGCCTCGTTCCACCACGTCCACACCGGCCCGTCGGCCGGGTAGGTCTGCTGCACCGCCAGGTACCGGGCGTTGATCTCGCGCCACCCGGCCACCCGGTCCGGCCCGGTGTCGGCGGCCCGGCGGGCCGCCTCCTCGTCCGGGTACTCCCCCTTGGCCAGCACCGCGGTGGTCCACCACGCCTGGACCTCGGCCACGTGCTCGACCAGGTCGTCGACCGTCCAACCGGGGCAGCTGGGCACGGGGCGGTCCAGCGCGCCCTCCACCGCCGAGGTGAACGACGCGCTGTAGGCCTCCAGGACCGCCATGTGGTCGATGCTCATGCCGGGCAAGCTAGCCCCGAGCACCGACAGTTTCCGGGGCCGCCGGGTCAGCCCTGGTCGGGGAACGGGTTGGCGGAGTTGCCGACCAGGTCGGCGATCGACTTGATCACCCTGGTCGGCCGGTACGGGTACAGCTCGGCGGTGGTGTCGGCGGAGATCCCGGTCAGCACCAGGATGGTGCGCAGCCCCGCCTCCAGCCCGGCGCGCACGTCGGTGTCCATCCGGTCGCCGATCATCAGGGTGTTCTCCGAGTGCGCGCCCAGCGCCCGCAGCGCCGACCGCATCATCAGCGGGTTCGGCTTGCCCACGTAGTAGGGCTCGCGGCCGGTGGCGCGCTCGATGAGGGCGGCGACCGCCCCGGTGGCGGGCAGCGACCCCTCGCGGGAGGGCCCGGTGGCGTCGGGGTTGGTGGCGATGAACTTCGCCCCCTCCTCGACCAGCCGGATGGCCTTGGTGATGGCGGTGAAGCTGTAGGTCCGGGTCTCGCCCAGCACCACGTAGTCCGGGTCGCGGTCGGTCAGCACGTAGCCGACCTCGTGCAGCGCCGTGGTCAGCCCGGCCTCGCCGATGACGAAGGCGGACCCGCCGGGGCGCTGGGAGTCCAGGAACCTCGCGGTGGCCAGCGCCGAGGTCCAGATCGACGTCTCGGGCACGTCCAGCCCGGTGCGCGCGAGGCGGGCGCGCAGGTCGCGCGGGGTGTAGATGGAGTTGTTGGTGAGCACGAGGAACGGGATGCCCGCCGCGGTCAGCTCCGCGACGAACTCGCTCGACCCAGGGATCGGGTGCTCCTCGTGCACCAGCACGCCGTCCATGTCCATCAGGTAGTTCCACTGCTCAGCCATGGGCGACATGCTGCCAGGCTCAGGTGACCCGCATGCGCTCGCGGAACACCTCGATGAGGGCCTTGTTGTAACGCTCCAGCACCTCCCACTCCTCGGGGGTGAACCGCGCCAGCACCTCCCGCAGCGTTTCCTGGGCGTCCTGGAACAGGGGCGCGAACCGGCCGTCCTCCACGGTCACCTGGACCAGCACCTTGCGCCGGTCGTGGGGGTCGCGCACGCGCTTGACGTAGCCCGCCCGCTCCAGCCGGTCGATCACGCCGGTGACCGCGCCGGTGGACAGGCCCGACAGCTCGGCGATCCGCCCCGCGGTCACCGGCCCGTCCGCGCGCATGGCCAGGTCGAGGCACTTCTCGTCGGTGGTCGACAGGCCCATCGCCTCGGCGACGCGGGTGTGGAACAGGATGGTGAGCGTGCTGTTCTCCCGCGCGTAGGAGGCGAACCTCCCCAGCACGTCGGCGGGCACGTCGCGCTCGTTTCCCATGCGGGCAATTTAGCGGCCGATCCACTTCGGCACGTTCGCGACCGCGCTGCGCCGGTGATCGCGCGATTACCCTGGACGGGGTGACAGCAGTGGAATTGGGAATACCCGTCCTGCGAGGAACGCCCGACACCTCCACCCGTCCGGACTCACCGCTGCTGGTCGACCGGTTCGGCCGGGTCGCGACCGACCTGCGGGTGTCCCTGACCGACCGGTGCAACCTGCGGTGCACCTACTGCATGCCCGCCGAGGGCCTGGACTGGCTGCCCAAGCCGGAGCTGCTCAGCGACGCGGAGCTGACCCGGTTGATCGGCATCGCGGTGACCCGGCTGGGGGTGACCAACATCCGGTTCACCGGCGGTGAGCCGCTGCTGCGCCCCAACCTGGAGGACGTGATCGCGGCCACGGCGGCGCTGGAGCCCCGGCCGAGGATCTCGATGACCACCAACGGCGTCTCGCTGGCCCGCCGGGCCGAGGGCCTGGTGCGCGCGGGCCTGGACCGGGTCAACGTCTCGCTGGACAGCCTGGACCGGGTCCGGTTCCGCGAGCTGACCCGGCGCGACCGGCTGGAGCACGTGTTCGAGGGGCTGGCGGCGGCGCGGGCCGCCGGGCTGGACCCGGTGAAGGTCAACTCGGTGCTGATGCGCGGGGTCAACGACGACGAGGCGGTGCCGCTGCTGCGGTTCGCCCTGGAGCACGGCTACCAGCTGCGGTTCATCGAGCAGATGCCGCTGGACCCGCAGCACGGCTGGAACCGGGACGAGATGGTCACCGCCGAGGAGATCCTGGCCACGCTGCGCGCGGAGTTCGAGCTGACGCCCGTGCCGGACGAGCGCGGCGGCGCGCCCGCCGAGCGCTGGCTGGTCGACGGCGGCCCGGCGGTGGTGGGCGTGATCGCGTCGGTCACCCGGCCGTTCTGCGCGGCCTGCGACCGGACCCGGCTGACCGCGGACGGCCAGGTGCGCAACTGCCTGTTCAGCCGGTCGGAGACGGACCTGCGGGCGCTGCTGCGCGCCGGCGCCTCGGACGAGGAGATCGCCGAGCGCTGGCGGGGCGACTCGTGGGCCAAGGCGGCCGGGCACGGGATCAACGAGGCCGGTTTCTTCCAGCCGGACCGGCCGATGAGCGCGATCGGGGGATGACGTGGTGGAGCTGACGGTGCGGTACTTCGCGGGCGCGCGGGCGGCGGCGGGGGTGGCGCAGGAGAGCGTGGCGCTGTCCGGCGGGGCGACCGTGGCGCACGTGCTGGAGGCGGTCCGCGAGCGGCACGACGACCGGCTGGCGCGGGTGCTGGCCGCGTCCAGCTTCCTGCTCGACGGCGTGGCGGTGCGGGACCGGGACACGCCGGTGCCGGAGGGGGCGCTGCTGGACGTCCTACCCCCCTTCGCGGGGGGCTAATCAAGTTTCCCCCGATGGGGGAATCACGTGATGCAGACCTCACTTACCGTGATCTATCTCAATTTGTCTCGGATTGAAAACGGGACGGTAACGGCCCTCTGACCTGCGGAAACGAGCGCAATCGACACAGAACCTGAAAACGTTACTGTGAGCCCCCTCACGGGCCAGAACGTTTGGCGTGCCGCCGCCGGTTACGTACGGTCGCTCTTCGGTTGGCCCCGACCGACCAAGAGCAACACCCGGGACGCCGCACACCGAACCCCGTCCAGCGGCCCGGGCACCAACCCCCGAGTGAGAGATCACCACCGGACGGGGACGAGGAAGCGCACCGGGCCCCGAACCCGAGCTCCCCGACGCAGGTGTGGTGGGCGAGAGGCAAATGGCTTCTTACCGAGGCAAGCACCGTCCGCAGACCAGCAACGCCGCCCGGAACATCGCGAAGGTCGCCGTGGCGGGCGTCATCGTCGGCGCTCCGCTGAGCATGGCCGCGGGCACCGCGTCCGCGCAGGGCTCCGGCGTCAACTGGGACGCGGTCGCCGCGTGCGAGAGCGGCGGTAACTGGAGCATCAACACCGGCAACGGCTACTACGGCGGCCTGCAGTTCCTGCCGAGCACCTGGCGCGCCTTCGGCGGGACCGGGATGCCCCACCAGGCCTCCCGCGCCGAGCAGATCCGGGTCGCCGAGAACGTCCTGGCGGGCCAGGGCATCGGCGCCTGGCCGGTGTGCGGCCCCAAGGGCCTGACCGGCGGTGCGGCTCCGGCCGCCAAGCCCGCTCCGGCGCCCGCCGCCAAGCCCGCCCCGGCCCCCGCCCCGGTGGCGCCGAAGAAGGCCACCCCGCAGGCCCCGGCGCAGAAGGCCGCCCCGGCCCCGGTGCAGAAGGCCGCTCCGGTGACCGTGGCGCTGCCCAAGTCCAACCCCAACGGCGACTACGAGATCAAGGCGGGCGACACCCTGTCCAAGATCGCGCAGGAGCTGAAGATCGAGGGTGGCTGGCAGCGGCTGCACCAGCTGAACAAGGAGTTCATCCCGAACGCCGACCTGATCCTCGCGGGTCAGAAGATCGCCACCAAGTGATCGTCGGCCGATGAGCCCGGCCTGCCCCCGCGCAGGCGCCTGACCAGGAACCCCCGTCGCCCCTCCCCCCTGGCGACGGGGGTTCCTGCTGTCCGGGCTCAGGGGCAGTTGACCCACTCGTCGGTGCCGTCGGCGAAGACCTGGCGCTTCCACACCGGCAGCCGCCGCTTCACCTCGTCCACCAGCTCGGAGCACACCGCGAACGCCTCCGCGCGGTGCTCGGCGGCCACCGCGACCGCCAGCGCCACGTCACCGATGGCCAGCGGACCCACGCGGTGCGACACGGCGACCGCGCGCACGCCGGTCACACCCGCCACCACGTCCCGCACCACCTCGGTCACCACGTCCGCGGCGCTGGGGTGGCCGTGGTACTCCAGCTCCCGCACCGAGCGCCCGTGGTCGTGGTCGCGCACCACGCCCGCGAACGTGACCACCGCGCCCGCCGCGGCGTCGTCCACCAGCTTCGCGTGCTCCTCGACCGACAGCGGCTCCTCGCTCACCGTCGCCCGCAGGATCTCCGCCGTCGTCTCCGCAGTCGTCTCCGCCGTCACGTGTGGTCGCCTCCCGCCAGCTGGTCGAGCGCGTGCTCCAGCACCGCGCCCAGCACTTCCAGTCCGTCCCTCACCCCGCCGGTGGAGCCGGGCAGGTTCACCACCAGGGTGCGCCCGGCGACCCCGGCCACGCCTCGGGAGAGCACCGAGGTCGGCACCCCCGGCCAGCCCGACGCCCGGATCGCGTCGGCCAGCCCCGGCACCTCGTAGTCCAGCACCGCGCGGGTGGCCTCCGGGGTGCGGTCGGTCGGGCTGATGCCGGTGCCGCCGGTGGTGACCACCACCGCCACCCCGTCCGCCACGGCCGCGCGCAGCGCCTCGGCGACCGGCTCGCCGTCGGGCACCACCACCGGGTCCGGCACGTCGAACGACCGCTCCCGCAGCCACTCGGCGATGAGGGGGCCGCCCCGGTCGGCGTAGACGCCCGCGGCGGCCCGGTTCGAGGCGGTGACGACCCGCGCGGTCCTCACGGGCGCTCCCACAGGCCGGTCTTGCCGCCCTCCTTGCGCTCCACCCGCACCGCGTCCATCGACGCCGCCGGGTCGACCGCCTTGACCATGTCGTGCAGGGCCAGGCCCGCCACCGAGACGGCGGTCAGCGCCTCCACCTCCACGCCGGTGCGGTCGTTGGTGCGCACGGTCGCGGTGACCACCACCTCGGCCTCGCCCAGGCTCAGGTCCACCTTGACGCTGGACAGCGCGATCGGGTGGCACAGCGGCACCAGCTCCCAGGTCCGCTTGGCCGCCATGATGCCCGCGATGCGGGCGGTGGCCAGCGCGTCGCCCTTGGGCAGGCCGTCGCGGCGCAGCAGGTCCACCACCTCGGCGGTGGTGCGCAGCACGCCCGAGGCGACCGCCGTGCGCGCCGTCGGCTGCTTGTCGGAGACGTCGACCATGCGCGCCGCGCCCGCATCGTCCAGGTGAGTGAACCGGCTCATCCTGTGATTATGGCCGCGCCCCCACCCCACCCCCACAAACGCCTGCAAGTACTACCCGCCCCACCCGCGAGGGCCGCCAACTACTACCCGACGCACCCAACGCGCAGTTCACACGAGGCCGCGCCGGAGCCGGGGCAGTCCTACACGGCTTTGCGGACGGCCTCGGCGACGGCGGGGGCGACGGAGGTGTCGAAGACGCTGGGGACGATGAAGGAGGCGTTGAGCCGTTCGCCGTCCACCACGTCGGCGATGGCGGTGGCGGCGGCCAGCAGCATCTCGTCGGTGATGGTGCGGGCGTGCGCGTCCAGCAGGCCCCGGAACACGCCGGGGAAGGCCAGCACGTTGTTGATCTGGTTGGGGAAGTCGCTGCGGCCGGTGGCCACGACGGCGGCGTGCTTCTGCGCCTCCATCGGGTCGATCTCCGGGTCCGGGTTGGCCAGCGCGAACACGATCGCGTCGGAGTTCATGGTGGCGACCTGCTCGGCGCCGAACAGGTTCGGCGCGGAGACGCCGATGAACACGTCCGCGCCGACCAGCGCGTCGTGCAGGCGGCCGGAGACGTTGTGCTTGTTGGTGCTGGCGGCGATGGACTTGAGGTTGCTGTCCATGCCGGGCCGGTCGCGGTGCACGATGCCGTCCACGTCGACCGCGACCACGTCGCCGGGCTGCTGCTTGAGCAGCAGCCGGATGATCGCCGAGCCCGCCGCGCCGACGCCGCAGACCACGACCTTGCAGTCGGAGATCTTCTTGCCGACCACGCGCAGCGCGTTGCGCAGCGCGCCGACCACGACGATGGCGGTGCCGTGCTGGTCGTCGTGGAAGACCGGGATGTCCAGCTTCTCGCGCAGCCGGGCCTCGATCTCGAAGCAGCGCGGCGCGGCGATGTCCTCCAGGTTGATGCCGCCGTAGACCGGGGCGATCAGCTCGACCGCGCGGATGATCTCCTCGGTGTCCTGGGTGTCCAGGCACACCGGCCAGGCGTCCACGCCCGCGAACTTCTTGAACAGCGCGGCCTTGCCCTCCATCACCGGCAGCGCGGCGGCCGGGCCGATGTTGCCAAGGCCCAGCACGGCGGTGCCGTCGGTGACCACGGCCACGGTGTTGCGCTTGATGGTCAGGCGGCGCGCGTCGTCGGGGTTCTCCGCGATGGCCTGGCAGACGCGGGCCACGCCGGGGGTGTAGGCGCGGGAGAGGTCGTCGCGGTTGCGCAGCGGGACCTTGGACGAGATCTCGATCTTGCCGCCGAGGTGGACCAGGAAGGTGCGGTCGGAGACCTTGCGGACCGCGATGCCGGGCAGCAGCGCCAGGGTGTCGGTGATGTCCTTGGCGTGGTTGGCCGACAGGGCGTTGCAGGTGAGGTCGATGATGACGCGGTCGGTGTGCGACTCGACGACGTCGAACGCCGTGATGACACCGCCCGCCCTGCCGACCGCCGTGGTGAGGTCACCCGCCGCGCCCGCGCTGGGCGGCGCCTCCAGGCGGACGGTGATCGAGTAACCAGGGCCGGGGACCGGCATCGAACCTCCCAGATCAGCACAGCTCACGCGGGAGTCGAGCGTAGTCCGCGGCGAATTCCGGAACGCGCCCGGCTCGCCTCGCCCCCGGCGCGCGCCGGGGGCGGGTCGGGCAGCGGGTCAGCGGTTGATCTCGGTGGTGGGGTGGCGGTAGCCGAGGTCCTCGACGGGCAGCGGGAAGGTGACCTTCCCGAAGGGGGACAGCGCGCCCTGCACGTCGCTGGCCAGCTCGCTCACCGCGTGCTTGCCGTCCGCAGGCGGCTCCGGCCAGTTCGGGTCGATGCGCTCGGGGCGGGCCTTGGCCACGATTCCTCCTCGGTGGTGCCAACGTCACGGACAAGTGTGCCCCACGGCCATATACCGTGGTGAAGATGTCCGGCACCACACTCGCCGACTGGCTGCGCGCCCTGGACGACGCGGCGCTCGTCGCGCTGCTGCGGGCGCGGCCCGACCTGGCCACCCCGCCGCCCGCGGACACCACCGTGCTGGCCACCCGCGTGGGCTCGCGCGCCTCGGTGGCGCGGGCGTGCGAGGACCTGGACACCCTCGCGCTGACCGTCCTGGAAGCCCTGCTGGTCCTCGACGCCGACCTGCGCCCGGTGCCGCTGACGGCCCTGCGGGAGCTGTTCGACGTCGACATCCGGCCCCCGGTGGCCCTGCTGCGGGCCCGCGCGCTGCTCTGGGGCGACGACGACGGCCTGTCCACCCCGCCCGCCACCCGCGACGCCGTGGCGGCCTTCCCGTGCGGCCTGGGCCGCTCCGTGCCCGCGCTGGCGGGCGTGGACCTGACCGGGCTGGGCGAGGACGAGCGGCGGGTGCTGGAGGCGCTGGCGGCCGGACCGCCGGTCGGGCAGACCAAGGAGGCCGCGCACGTGGTCTCCCTGGACAGCGCCACCACCCCGATCCAGAAGCTGCTGGCGCGGGGCCTGCTGGTGCGCCGCGACACGCTGACCGTCGAGCTGCCGCGCGAGGTCGGCCTCGCGGTGCGCGGCGACCGGCCGCTGGGCGAGGTCGTCACCGCCGAGCCGCCGCTGCCCACCTCCGCGCTGGACCCGGTCTCGGTGGACAGCACCGGCGGCGGCGCGGCGCTGGAGCTGGGCCGCCACGTCGAGGGCCTGCTGCGGCTGTGGTCGGACGAGCCGCCCCCGGTGCTGCGCTCCGGCGGGGTGGGCGTGCGCGAGCTGCGCAAGGCCGCCAAGGAGCTGGAGGTCGACGAGCGCCGGGCCGCGCTGCTGGTCGAGCTGGTGGTAGCCGCCGGGCTGGTGGCCGACAGCGAGGGCCTGGAGCCGGAGTGGGTGCCGACCACCCAGGCCGACACGTGGCTGGTCGCGCCGCCGGAGCACCGCTGGGCGGCGCTGGCGCAGGCGTGGCTGGAGCTGCCCCGGCTGCCCGGCCTGGTCGGCGGCCGGGACGACCGGGACCGGCTGCTCAACCCGCTGGCCCCGGAGCTGAACCGGCCGGGCGCGCCGCGCGACCGCAGGCGGGTGCTGGAGGCCCTGGCCGCGCTGCCGCCGGGCACCGCGGTCCCCGACGTGGAGCGGCTGGCCGCGGTGCTGGCCTGGCGGGCGCCGAGGCGGGGCGGGCGGCTGCGCGACGAGCTGGTGCGCTGGACGGTCGCCGAGGGCACCGCGGTGGGCGTGCTGGCGCTGGGCGCGGTGACCGGGGCGGGCCGCACGCTGCTCACCGAGGGGCCGGGGCCCGCCGCGAAGCGGCTCGGCGACGCGCTGCCCGCGCCGGTGGACCACGTGCTGGTGCAGGCCGACCTGACGGTGGTCGCGCCGGGGCGGCTGGAGCCGGACCTGGCCGAGGAGATCGCGCTGGTGGCCGACGTGGAGTCGGCGGGCGGCGCGACGGTGTACCGGGTGGGCGAGCACTCCGTGCGGCGCGCGTTCGACGCCGGGCGCACCGCCGCCGACCTGCACGAGCTGTTCCGCGCCCGGTCCCGCACGCCGGTGCCGCAGTCGCTGACCTACCTGATCGACGACACCGCCCGCAAGCACGGCAGGCTGCGCGGCGGCGCGGCCGGGTCGTTCCTGCGCTGCGACGACCCGGTGCTGATCGCCGAGGTGCTGGCGCACCCCGCCGGGCAGCGGCTGGAGCTGCGCCGGATCGCCCCCACCGTGCTGGTCTCGCCGCTGCCGCTGGCCGAGGTGCTGGACGGGCTGCGCGGGGCGGGGTTCGCGCCGTCGGCGGAGGGGCCGGACGGGCAGGTGCTCGACCTGCGCGCGGCCGGGCGGCGGATCGCCGGGCGCGGCAGGCGCAGGCCCGCGCCGCCGCCCGCCCCGTCGGAGGAGCAGCTGGGCGAGCTGGTGCGGCTGGTGCGGGCGGGCGACCGGGCGGCGCGCACCACGGGCGGCGCGCGGGTGTCCGTGCCGGGCAACCTGGGCGCGGGGCCGTCGGCGACGCTGGCGCTGCTGCAGCGGGCGGCCAAGGAGGGCCGCAACGTGCTGGTGGACTTCGTGGACGGGCACGGCACCGCGGCACGGCGGGTGATCACCCCGCAGCTGGTGGGCGGGGGCGTGCTGGAGGGCGTGGACGTCAGCTACGGCGAGGTCCGGCGCTTCCCCCTGCACCGGATCACCTCCGCCGCGCTCGTGGAGGAGTGACGCGGGTCACTTCCGCCCGCGTGCACGTCGGAGGGCGGCCTCCCCCACCGGGAGGCCGCCCTCCGACCTGTCAGGAGCGGGTGCGCGCGGTCAGCCCGCGCGGACCGACATCCACTGCCGCATGGCGTGCTCGACCAGCGTGATCAGCGTCTGCTTGGTCGACTGCCGGTTGCGCGCGTCGCACGTCACGATCGGCACGGACTGGTCGATGGTCAGCGCCTCCCGCACGTCCTCGATGCGGTGGTGCAGCAGACCGTCGAAGCAGTTCACGCCGACCACGTAGGGCAGCTGGCGGTCGTCGAAGAAGTCGATCGACGCGAAGGCGTCGGCCAACCGCCGGGTGTCGACCAGCACGATCGCGCCGATGGCACCCCGGACCAGGTCGTCCCACATGAACCAGAACCTGTGCTGACCCGGCGTACCGAACAGGTACAGGATCAGGTCCTGGTCCAGGGAGACCCGGCCGAAGTCCATGGCCACGGTGGTGGTGACCTTGTTCGGCGTGGCGGAGAGGTCGTCGACCCCCGCACTGGCCTCGGTCATCACCGCTTCGGTCGTCAGCGGGACGATCTCCGACACGGAGCCGACGAACGTAGTCTTGCCCACGCCGAAGCCACCGGCCACCACGATCTTCGCGGAGGTCGTCGGCTTCCGTGCGCCTTCGGCCGCGTTGGGGCTAGAGCCTGCGAAGCCCACTGAGCACCCTCTCAAGGAATTCAATGGACGGCCGGTCCCCCACGACCAAGCCACCCTGGTGAATCAAAACCAAACCCATGCTCGCCATGTCGCCGATCAGCACCCGCACCACACCCAGCGGGAGCCTCAAGTGAGCGGCGACTTCGGCCACCGACCTGGTGTCGGTGCACAGCCCGCAGATCGAGCGGTGCTCGGGGAGCACCGCCGCGTCGCGTTCGAGACCGCGCTCGCTGGTGGACACCAGCGCCTCGATCGCGAGGTCGTAGTCCGGCCGGGTGCGGCCTCCGGTCCGGGTGTACGGGCGAACCAGCGAGCCGGAGTCGGCCGCGGGGTTCTCCTCCCGCCGCACCACCGGCTGCGGACCGGTGTGGTACGGGAGCTGTTCCGGCACGCTGTCGGGCAGGCCGTGGGCACCGAACAAGTCCGCCCCCGGACCACCGAACAGCCCGCTGCCGTACCCGTCGATGTCGAACCGGTTGGGAACGTCGTCGTAGTCGTACGACGAGTCGTCAACCTCACGCTGAGACATATCGCCTAGCCCCTGCTCTGTGCCTTCGACTCGTGGTCCCGCGGCCCGCTCGCCCCGGTCAGGCCACGAGGTGGGTGCGTCTTCGGCTTCCTCATCCTGTGCGGGGTGGGCATCCGGCTCGGCGAACCTGAAGCCGCCGGTCGCCCACTCCTGGTAGTTGAAGTTCCTACCGAAGCGACCGCCACCGGCACCAGATCGTTCAGCCATTTACCTCACCCCCACGATCTCATGAGGGCCTACCGCCGAACCACGCCCTGGAGCTGCGCGCGCAGCTCCGGGGTCAGCTGCTGGCCCACGCGCTCGACCAGCAGGGTCATCTCGTACGCCACGAGGCCGATGTCGCAGTTCGGGGCCGCGAGCACCGCGAGGCACGACCCGTCGCTGATCGACATCAGGAACAGGTAACCCCGCTCCATCTCGACCACGGTCTGGTTGACCGCGCCCGCCTCGAAGCACCTCGCCGCGCCCGCGGTGAGGCTGACCAGCCCCGACGCAACGGCGGAGAGCTGTTCGGCGCGGTCTCGCGGCAGGCCCTGCGAACCGGCGAGCAGAAGCCCGTCGGCCGACACGACCACGGAATGTGCCACACCGGGAACCCGGCGCACGAAGTCGGTGATAAGCCAACCAAAGCTGCCTGGCTGAGCTGCGGTCGTCACTCCTGCTCCTCGTCTTGCCGGCTCGACATGTCACCAGCGTAAGCGTCGATCAGCGCGTGCCGCCCACGACGGACGCCCTGCTGAAGACTCGACATGCGTCCACGGATCGCGTCAGCCGATCGTGGTGGCAGCGGGGGCCGCTGCGGTTGCTGCGCCGCCGACGGGGTCTTCGGCGCGGCTGATCCCGGCACAAGCTGAGCCTTGGGCACCCGCTTGGGCAACCCCGCCTGTGTCGTGGTCTCGGGGGTGCGGCTGAGCAGGGACTGGGCGGCCTGCCAGCCCTCGTCGGCAGGCGACTGCCATGTCTGCTCGACGCCGAGCGCGACCGGTTCGGGCTCGGCAACCGGTTCCGGTTCGGTCACCCTGCTCGTCTCCAGTGTGCGCTTGGGCAGGTTGTCGGCCGCACCCGGCCGCCTCTTGGGCAGGCCGCCGTCGACGGCCGGGGTCACCGGCGCGGGCGGCGAGCTCTGCTCGGCGGGTGGCACGGACTGCGGTTTGCGGACCGGCAGCGACGTGCCGCCCCGCTCGGCGATGGGCTCCGGCTCGCTCAGCGAGCGCGGCTGCGGTTCCACGTCCGGTGCGGGCGGGACCGCTTGCGCGGTCGCCGCGGAGGTCTCGCTGCCCACGGCCTGGAACCACTGCGAGAGGACCGCCTCGTAGATCGGCAGCCGCTCGGTCGGAGCGTCCAAGTCGTGCTCGACCTCCTTCGGCGCACTCGGCGAGGAGCCGTTGCGCTGCGCGGGTTCCGGCTCGGCCAGTGGCGCGCGGGAGACGATCCCGCTGTCCACGGCGGGCGCGAACTGCGTGGTCTCGTAGCCGTGCTCGTAGCCCGCCTCGTCCTCTTCCCGGTCCTCGTAGGCGGTGAAGAGGGTGGGCTCGCCCCCGCCGCTCGCGGGCTCCTCCACCGGGGCGCCGATCGGGCCGCTGATGGGACCGCTGATGGGACCGCTGGCCGGGCCGTTGTCGGCGGGCTCGTCCACCGGCAGCCACTGCGGCTGGGAGATCTCCGCGGAGGTCTCCTGCGGCGACGGCGGCAGCGCGGGCACGCCGAACACGTCGGCCCCGGTGTCGCCGCGCACGAAGCTGACGGCGGGCTGGCCGGGCTCCTCGTCCAGCCGCGGCAACGGCGAGCCGCCGCCGAAGGCGCCCGCGATGCCGCTGGCGCGCTGCGCGGTGGTCGTGGTGCTGCTGGCCGGGAAGACCGAGGGCGGCTCGCCCAGCGGCCCCGCGGCCCCGCCCGGCGAGGCCACCAGCGTCTCGGGCACCAGCACGACCGCGGTGGTGCCGCCCTCGATGTCCTCGTTGGGCCGCAGCCGGACCTTGATGTCGTGCCGCTTGGCCAGCCGCGCGACCACGTACAGGCCCATCCGGCGGGACACCGCCACGTCCACGTCCGGCGGGTCGGCCAGCCGCTGGTTGGCGTCGGCGATCTCCTGCTCGCCCATGCCCACGCCGCGGTCCTGGATCTCGATGGCCAGCTCGCCCTTGCGGGTGCGCGCGGTGCGCACGGTGACCTTCGTCACGGGGTCGGAGAACGCGGTGGCGTTGTCCAGCAGCTCCGCGATCAGGTGCACGAGGTCGTTGACCGCGCGGCCCTGGACGGTCAGCTCCGGGGTCTGGCCCACCTGCACGCGGGCGTACTGCTCGACCTCGGACACCGCGGCGCCGAGCACCTCGGCGGCGGGGACCGGGCGGGTCAGCCGCCGGGACAGGTCGGTGCCGGAGAGCACCAGCAGGTTCTCGCTGTTGCGCCGCATGCGGGTCGCCAGGTGGTCCAGCTCGAACAGGCTGGCCAGCTGGTCGGGGTCCTGCTCGTCCTGCTCCAGCCGGTCGATCAGGTTCAGCTGGCGCTCGACCAGCGTCTGCGAGCGGCGGGACAGGTTGACGAACATGGCGTTGACGTTGTCGCGCAGCAGCGCCTGCTCGGCGGCCAGCCGGACCGCTTCGCCGTGCACCGCGTCGAACGCCCGCGCCACCTGGCCCACCTCTTCGCGGGTGGTGATCGGCACGTTGGCGATGGCGGTCTTGGCCGCTTCCTGCGGGTTCGGGTCGGCGAGGATCTTCTCGACCGCCTCGGGCAGGCCGTGGTCGGCGACCTCCAGCGCGGTGCGCCGCAGCGTGCGCAGCGGGTTGAGGATCGACCGGGCCACGAACAGCGCCGTCACCAGCGCCAGCAGCAGCGCGCCCAGCACGATGCCGGAGTCGCGGAAGGCCGCGGCGCGGGCGTCGCCGGTGAGCTCGTCGGTGCGGTTCTGCAGCTGTTCCAGCAGCAGCTTCTCCACGTCGCCGGTGAGGTTCACGGTCAGCGTGGCCGCGGTGTCCCACGGTCCGGGGCGCAGCGAAGACGAGAAGTTCTGGCCCGCGTCGGCCAGGTTCAGCGCCGACTCCTGCATGTCGTTGGCGTTGTCGATGATCAGACCGGTGACGGTGTCGTCGTAGATCCTGGCCTGTTCCGGCGTCGCCGACTTGCGGAAGTCGTTGCGGGCCGCGTCCAGCTCGGCGTTGGCCGCCAGCAGCGCGCGCTGCTGGCCGGGACCGAAGGCGCCGCGCTGGAACACGTCCAGCATGATGCCGCGCTTGCGGGACTCCTGCTCCTTGATGCGGGCCATGGCGTTGGTCGCCAGGTGCAACCGCACCAGCTCGGGGTCGTCGATCCCGGCGATGGCCTGCTCGCCGAGGTCGAGCAGGTTCTCGATGGACTCGGAGTAGGTGCGCAGCACCGCGTCCGGCGGGTACTGCGTCTCGCGCACCGCGTTGCGCAGGCTGTTGAGCCGGTTGAGCTGCTCGGCGGCGCGGCGGAACCGGGCGACGACCTCGTCGTCCAGATCCCCGCTGAGCTCGCCGATGCGGTTGTTGAGCGTGTCGGTCGCGTCGTTGACGCGACGCAGTTGTCGGTCCAGCACCACGCGGTCGAGCTGCCTGCCCGACGCCACGTGGCTGGTGCTGAGGTCGCGCTCGCGCTGGAGCTGCTGGACCAGGTTCGCGACCGAGGACTCCAGCTGGACCTGGTTGGCCAGGCGGTTGAACTCACTGGCGTTCTGCAGGTCCGCCTGCACCCGCAGCCCGCCCAGCGCGACGGCTGCGACCGTGGGGATCAGCAGCACGGCGCCCAGCTTGGTCGGCAGCCGCCAGTTGCGCAGACGCCACGCGGCGGTGCGCGCGGTGTCCTGCGAAGCGTCCGCCTTCGACCCGGTCCCCGTTTGTTCGGTCACAGTTCCATCACCCAGCGCAGCCAGTCCGTCACCCGTTTCGGGCCTATCGGAGCGCGGTGTAATCCCCACGCCAGTCTGGCTGGGACCTCTCTCTCGTCGGGCCACCCTGGGCTTCCTCTTCCGGCAGCAGTGTTCCCCGGCCTCTCCCCAGAGCCGAAGCATGGACTCGAAATCGGGCCGAATTGCAGCACAGAGGCGGTCGAGCCGGCTAGGCACCCCACCTCTGGGCGGGTGCACGGCAGTCTGCGCAGACGGCGTGCCACCCGGCCGGCAGCGTAGTGCCCGCCCCCTACCCGACGGAAGCCTCCGGAAGCACTCACCGTATCGACTAGGGCTGTCTTTTCATACCTACGGGTGGTTACCATCCCCGAACGTCGACACCTCGTCGGCAATTCCGTGATCACACCGACCCCGCTCCCGAGGTCAAGGGCGAGAGGTGCCATGCCTACCCCAGCGCGTGTTCTGCGACGTTCCGCGGCGTTGATCGCCTGCGCCGCGACTCTGTCGGCTTGCGGGCTGATCCCGGGAACCGACAGCGGCGACCGGCCGGAAGTGGAGCGCACCACGCTGCGCATCGGCGTGCTGCCGGTGGTCGACGTCGCCCCGCTGCGGCTCGCGATCAACGACAAGCTGTTCGAGCGGGCGGGCCTGCAGGTCCAGCTGGTCCCCCTCAACAACGAGGACGAGGGCATCAAGCAGCTCGACACCACCCTGGACGTGACCTGGGCCAGCCACGTGAACCTGTTCCAGGCCGTGGCCGAGGGCACCCAGCTGCAGATCCAGGGCGAGGCCTACCAGGCGGGCGCCAACTCGATGGCGCTGGTCACCATCGACAGCAGGTACGACAGCCCCGGCGCGCTGCCCACCCCCAAGATCGCGGTGAACAGCACCGTCGACCTCGGCGCGCTGACCACCAAGGCGGTGCTGGACACCGCGGGCGTGGGCAAGCAGGGCATCCAGCTGCGCGAGATGGCGTTCGAGCAGATGGTCAGCGCCATGCAGGCCAAGCAGGTCGACGCGGCCTGGATGATCGAGCCGCACATCACCAAGGCGCAGCGCGACATCGGCGCGCGGATCGTCACCGACACCGCGACCGGCCCCACCAAGGAACTGCCCATGTCGGGCTACGCGTCGAGCAAGAAGTTCGCCGACGACAACCCCAACACGCTGGCGCTGTTCCGCTCGGTGCTGCGCGACGCCCAGCAGGCCGCCACCAACAACAAGCTGGCCGTGCAGGACGCGCTGACCAGCTACATCGACGTGGACCAGCAGACCGCGGCGCTGGTGTCGGTGGGCACCTTCCCGCTCTCGCTCAACCCGGTCCGGCTCCAGCGGGTCGCCGACCTGATGGAGACCGAGGACGTGCTGCCCGGCCGCCTGGACGTGCAGGGGCTGCTGCCCCCGGACGCGAACGGCTGACCCGCTCCGTCGCCGAGGGCCTCCCGGAACGTCGCGGGAGGCCCTCGGCGCGTTCAGGCCACCGCCGAGCAGGCGGGGACCGCGTCGCCCTCCTCCTTGAAGCAGTGGCCCTCCTCGGCGTTGAGGTTGAGCGCGATGCCGTCGCCGTCCTCTCCGCTCACCGGGCGGCGGGCCCCCGTGCCAGGCAGAACGTCACCGACGGCTCGGGGTAGGCCACCGCGCGGTCCGACCCGCAGGACACCTCGCCCGCCCCCACCTTGGCCACCCGCACGGCGTGCGCGCCGGCGCAGTCCACCCGGCGCATCCCGACCTGCCGGTCGCCGCGGTAGCACGCGCCCTCGACGAAGTTGGGGATCAGGCACAGCGTGAACGGGCCCGCGTAGGTGGAGTACCGGGCCCCGCCCTTCGGGCAGCCCTCCCCCTCCTCCAGCACCTTCGCGATCCGGACGTTGGCCTGCTCGGAGCCGCAGTCGGCGGGCCGGTAGCGCGGCTCGTCCCCGGTCCCGGCCACGGCCGCGCACTCGCCCGGCCTGGGGCGCGGGCCGTCCTGCCCCGCCACGGCCAGCGCGCACGCCCCCGCGACCACGACAGCCGCCGCGCCGACGCCCCACCCGATCTTCCGCATGGCCACGACATCGGCGCACCCGCGCTCCGGGTTGAGCGGATTCACCTCATGCGGTCACATCTCGGCGGGCGCCAGGCAGTAGGTGACCGCGGGCTCGGGGTAGGACATGCCCGCGCTGTCCGGGCACTGGGTGGTGTCCGTGGAACCCTGGACGACCTTGGTGACCTTGATCGTGTCCCCGCCCGCGCAGTCGGACTTGACGAACCCGTCGCCGCGCTCGTCCGGCGCGTAGCAGGCGCCCTCGACCATGTTCGGCAGCAGGCACAGCGTCGTGGTGGACCCGGTCTCCGGCAGCGCCTCGGTGTACAGGCCCTCCTCCGGGCACGCCGCGTCCGCGCCCTCGACGACCTTGCCGACCTTGTAGCCCGCCTTGTCGTCACCGCAGTCCGCGGCGGCGGCGACCGGCTTGGCCTCGGCCTGCGAGGCCCCGCCCTGCACCGCCGCGCAGTCGCCCGCGGCGAGTGAACCGCCGTCCCGGACCACCATGAAGACCGCGAAGGCGATCGCGGCCGCGGCCACCACCGCCAACCCGGCGATCAGCCCCCGCCTGCGGTTGCCCCCCGGCTGCGGCTGCGCATCGTCAGTGCTCATGACCACCCTCGCGTCGGTGCTGTGATCGGTGCTGTGACGGCGTCCGCCAGCGTACTTGCACGCGGTTGGAACACTGGTGAGGACGCCAACCGACAGGAGTGCGCTTCCGTGACCGACGGCCCCTTGATCGTCCAGTCGGACAAGACCCTGCTGCTGGAGGTCGACCACCCGCTCTCCGACGAGGCGCGCACCGCCATCGCGCCGTTCGCCGAGCTGGAACGCGCCCCCGAGCACGTGCACACCTACCGGGTCACGCCGCTGGCGCTGTGGAACGCGCGCGCCGCGGGCCACGACGCCGAGCAGGTGGTGGACGCGCTGGTGCGGTTCTCCCGCTACCCGGTGCCGCAGCCGCTGCTGGTGGACGTGGTCGACACCATGGGCCGGTTCGGCAGGCTGCAGCTGGCCAACCACCCGGCGCACGGGCTGGTGCTGAGCACCACCGACCGCGCGGTGCTGGAGGAGGTGCTGCGCAACAAGAAGATCAAGCCGATGCTCGGGGCGCGCATCGACGACGACACCGTCGTGGTGCACCCCAGCGAGCGCGGCAGGCTCAAGCAGCTGCTGCTCAAGGTCGGCTGGCCCGCCGAGGACCTGGCGGGCTACGTCGACGGCGAGGCGCACCCGATCGAGCTGGTCGAGGACGGCTGGCGGCTGCGCGACTACCAGCGGCTGGCCGCGCAGGCGTTCCGGGCGGGCGGCTCGGGCGTGGTCGTGCTGCCCTGCGGCGCGGGCAAGACGCTGGTCGGCGCGGCGGCCATGGCCGAGGCCGGGGCGACCACGCTGATCCTGGTGACCAACACCGTGGCCGGGCGGCAGTGGAAGCGGGAGCTGGTCGCCCGCACCTCGCTGACCGAGGACGAGATCGGCGAGTACTCCGGCGAGCGCAAGGAGATCCGCCCGGTCACCATCGCCACCTACCAGGTGATCACCCGCAAGTCCAAGGGCGAGTACAAGCACCTGGAGCTGTTCGACTCGCGCGACTGGGGCCTGATCGTCTACGACGAGGTGCACCTGCTGCCCGCGCCGGTGTTCCGGATGACCGCCGACCTGCAGTCCCGCAGGCGGCTGGGGCTGACCGCGACCCTGGTCCGCGAGGACGGCCAGGAGGGCGACGTGTTCTCCCTGATCGGCCCGAAGCGCTACGACGTGCCGTGGCGCGACATCGAGGCGCAGGGCTGGATCGCGCCCGCCGAGTGCACCGAGGTCCGGGTCACGCTGACCGACAACGAGCGGCTGGAGTACGCCACCGCCGAGCCGGAGGAGCGCTACAAGCTGTGCTCCACCGCGCGCACCAAGCTGCCCGTGGTGCGGGCCATCCTCGACCGGCACAAGGACGAGCCGACCCTGGTCATCGGCGCCTACCTGGACCAGCTGGAGGCGCTGGGCGAGGCCCTGGACGCGCCGGTCATCCAGGGCTCCACCAAGAACAAGGAGCGCGAGCAGCTGTTCGACGCCTTCCGGCGCGGGGAGCTGCGCACCCTCGTGGTGTCCAAAGTGGCCAACTTCTCCATCGACCTGCCGGAGGCCTCGGTGGCGGTGCAGGTGTCGGGCACCTTCGGCTCGCGCCAGGAGGAGGCGCAGCGGCTGGGCAGGTTGTTGCGCCCCAAGGGCGACGGGCGGCAGGCGCACTTCTACTCGGTGGTGGCGCGGGACACCCTGGACACCGACTACGCCGCGCACCGGCAGCGGTTCCTGGCCGAGCAGGGCTACGCCTACCGCATCGTGGACGCCGACGACCTGCTGGGACCGAAGATCGGCTGACCGCGTCCGGCGGCGGTCCCGGTGCGCGCTAGGTTGTCACCGGGTTGGGGGACCGGAGGACGCATGAACGTGGTGGTGCGGCTGACACCGTTGCCGCGCTGGTGGATGTGGCGTCCCGGCGCGGACCGCGCCGCGGTGGCGGCGGAGGCCAGGCGGCGGGTCCGGCACGGCCGGGCGCGCGTGCTGCTGCCCGCGGCGGTGCCGCTGGCGGGCGCGCTGGCCGTGCTCGGCGCCACGCCCTGGTGGGCCGCCGGGCTGGCCTGCGCGCCGTTCGCGCTGGCGGGCCTGGTCGTGCTGGTGCCGCCGAGGGTGGCCGAGTGGGACGTGGTGAAGCTGGCGCGCGAGCAGGACGTCGTGCACTTCGAGCAGTTCCCGCTGGAGCAGCGGCGGCGCGCCCGGCGGCTGTGCGAGCACTTCCTGGCCGTGGACCGCACCTCGCTGGACCCGGCGCGGGTCGAGCGGGTCGAGCGGTCGCTGTGGCAGGCGCTGGTGGCGCTGCGCGACAGCGGGACCGTGCGCGAGGCGCTGGCCAAGGCGTCCAACCGGCCGGGGCTGGCGGCGGCCATCGCCGAGACCACCCGCGCGCTGGCCGAGCTGGACCGGCGGCTGGACCAGTTCGGCGACGCGCTGCGCATCCTGGCCGAGGAGCTGGACCCGGAGCTGGCGGGCAGCGCGCTGCGGCGGGTGGCCGCGCTGGACCCGGTCGCCACCTGGTAGCCACCGGTCCGCCCCCACGCCGACCCGGCCGGGCGCGGGGACCGCGGTCCTAGGATGTCGCGGTGGCGTTCGTCTACTCGATCCCGATGCGCACCCGTTTCCGGGGCATCACCGTCCGCGAGGGCGTGCTGCTGGAAGGGGATCGCGGCTGGGGCGAGTTCTGCGCGTTCCCCGACTACTCCGACGCCGAGTGCGCGCCCTGGCTGGCGTGCGCCGTCGAGGCCGCGTCGGCGGGGTGGCCCGAACCGGTGCGGGACCGGGTGCCGGTCAACTGCACGGTGCCGGTCGTGGACCCGCAGCGCGCGCACGCGCTGGTGGCCGCGTCCGGGTGCGCCACGGCCAAGGTGAAGGTCGCCGACCCCGGCGTGCCGCTGCGGGCGGACCTGGAGCGGGTGGCGGCGGTCCGCGACGCGCTGGGACCGTCCGGGGCGATCCGGGTGGACGCCAACGCGGCCTGGGACGTCGACACGGCCGTGGCCGCGATCCGGGAGCTGGAGCGGGCCGCGGGCGGGCTGGAGTACGTCGAGCAGCCCTGCCCGACCCTGGACGAGCTGGCGGCCGTGCGACGGCGGGTGGACGTGCGCGTCGCGGCCGACGAGTCGATCCGGCGGGCGGAGGACCCGCTGCGCGTGGCGGTGGCGGGCGCGGCGGACGTGGCGGTGATCAAGGTGGCGCCGCTGGGCGGGGTGCGGCGGGCGCTGCGCGTGGCCGAGGCGTGCGGGCTGCCGTGCGTGGTGTCCTCGGCGGTGGAGACCTCGGTGGGCATGGCGGCCGGGCTGGCGCTGGCCGGGGCGCTGCCGGAGCTGGACTTCGCGTGCGGCCTGGGGACGCTGTCGCTGCTGGACGGGGACGTGACGTCGGCGTCGCTGCGGCCGGTGGACGGGTTCCTCCCGGTGCCCCGGCAGCCCCCGACGCCGGACCGGATGGCGGAGTTCGCGGCGGACCGGGAGACGACGGCGCGGTGGCTGGACCGGCTGCGCCGCGTGGAAGGTCGCTGACACCGGCCACTCCCCGACCCAGCCCGCGGTCGAGGAAGAACTCAAGCGGCGACGCGTTGGGCAACTCGGCACACCGATTCGACCTGTTCAGGGGTCAAGTCGTACTCGTAGGCGACCGCCTTGATCGAATCGCCCGCCAGCCACATGCCCACCACCGCGTCGACGGGGACGTGGTTGGTCTCGATCACCGGCGATCCCCCGCTGAACCGGGGGTCGATGATCACCGGAGCCACCTCCGGGTACTGCCGCAGCCGCAACGCGGCCGCGAAGTCGTCCTCGGTGTCCCACGTGATGTACCGGAGGTAGCCGCCGAGGACTTCCCGGATGGGGCGCTGCTGGTCGCCGACACGGGCCAGGTCGCCCTCCGCGTAATCGAGGAAGATGTCGATGCCGTCTGTCGCGATCTTCCTCGTGGCCAGGCCGTACGGCGTGCCGAACTCCGCCCGCACGGCTGCCGCCGCGTCCCGGACCTTGCTCTTGGTCAGCCCGAGATCGCGCAACGACCGGAGCACGTAGGCCTCGACGACGGCCACGAACGGCACCGAGGGCCACCCGCGCCGCTCCGGGGCCACCCGGTGCACGAGCGGCGCACCGCCCGCCTCCTCGGCCAGCCAGTAGTACAGCGTCGACTCGGGGATGGCGAGGTGCCGGGCCGTCTCCCTGGGCGTGAGCAAGGGGTCGTGGAACTTGTCGACCACCGCCGCACCCCCTTCCCGGACATCCCGATCGTACGGTCACACCCACCGACCCGATCGGGCGACACGGCTCGCGCGGGTCAGCCGCGCGGGTGGTGGATCGCGCCGTCGGTGCGGGCCAGCCGCTCGCCCCCGCCGCCCCAGCGCAGCGCGATGATCTCCGCGGCGATGGACACCGCGGTCTCCTCCGGCGTGCGCGCGCCCAGGTCCAGCCCGATCGGCGAGGACAGCCCGGCCAGCTCGCCCTCGCTCAGCCCGGCCTCGCGCAGCCGCCGCATCCGGTCGTCGTGGGTCCGGCGGGAGCCCATGGCCCCCACGTAGCCCAGCTTCAGCCGCAGCGCGACCTCCAGCAGCGGCACGTCGAACTTCGGGTCGTGGGTCAGCACCGCGACGGCGGTGCGCTCGTCCAGGCGGCCCGCCTCGGCCTCGGCGGCCAGGTAGCGGTGCGGCCAGTCCACGACCACCTCGTCCGCCTCCGGGAAGCGGGACCTGGTGGCGAACACCGGCCGCGCGTCGCACACGGTGACCCGGTAGCCCAGGAACGCGGCCATCCTGGCCATCGCGGCGGCGAAGTCGATGGCGCCGAAGACCAGCAGCCGGGGCGGCGGCTCGAAGGAGTTGACGAACACCGTCATGCCCTCGCCGCGGCGCTGCCCGTCCGGGCCGTAGTGCAGGGTGCCGCTGCGGCCGGTGGCGAGCAGGCCGCGGGCGTCGTCGGCGATGGCGTCGCGGGCGCGGGCGGAGCCGACGTCGCCGTCCACCTGGTCGGGCCAGACCACCAGCCTGCGGCCCAGCCGGTCCGGGTGCTCGACGATGGTCGCCACCGCCACCGGCTGCCGCGCCTGGACGGCCGCGAGCACCTCGGGCAGCTGGGGAAACGTTTGCGCGGACACCGGCTCCACGTACACGTCGATGATCCCGCCGCAGGTCAGGCCCACCGCGAAGGCGTCGTCGTCGCTCACCCCGTACCGCTGGAGCACCGGCGTGCCGCCCGCGATCACCTGCTGCGCCAGCTCGTAGACCGCGCCCTCCACGCAGCCGCCCGAGACGCTGCCCGCGACCTGCCCGTCCGCGCCGACCAGCATCGCCGCGCCCGGCGGCCGGGGCGCGGAGCTGAACGTGCCGACCACCGTGGCCAGGCCCACCACCTCCCCCGCCTCGACCCGCCGGGCCAGTTCCGCCAGCACGTCACGCAAGGGCGATCTCCTCCAGCAGTCGGCGCAGGGTGTCCAGGCTGTGGCCCGCCAGCAGCCGGTCCAGGTGCGGCAGGGCTGCGGCGATGCCGGACTGCACCGGCAGGTAGCCGTCCTTGCCCGCGTGCGGGTTGACCCACAGCACCCGGCGGGCCAGCCGCCGCAGCCGGTGCAGCTGGGCCCCCAGCAGCGCCGGGTCGCCGCGCTCCCACCCGTCGGAGAACACCACCACCACGGCCCCGCGCGCCACCCCCCGCTGCCCCCAGCGGTCCAGGAACACCCGCAGCGCCTCGCCGAGGCGGGTGCCGCCCTCGAAGTCCGGCACCGCGCGGGCGGCGGCGTCGAGGGCGCGCTCGGGATCGCGGTGGCGCAACTGGCGGGTGACGCGGGTCAGCCGGGTGCCCGCGGTGAACACCTCCACCGGCATGGCCCGCGCGACGACGTGCGCGAACCGCAGCAGGGCGTCGGCGTAGGGCTTCATCGAGCCGGACACGTCGACCAGCAGCACCACCTTGCGCGGCCGGGCGGCGCGCCGCCTGCGGGCCGGGCGCACGGGTTCCCCGGTGGCCAGCATGGCCCTGAGCGTCCGGCCGGGGTCGACTTCGCCGCGGCGGGCGGGTTTGCGGCGCAGCGCGCGACGGCGTGGCGGCACGGGCCTGAGGCGGGCCAGCAGTTCCCGCAGGTGCGCCCGCTCGGCCGCGGTGAGCGAGGCGATGTCCCGGTGCCGCAGCACTTCCGCGTCACTGGCGGCGGCCTTCAGGGCGGCGGCGGGACCGCTGCGCCTGGTGCCGCTGATCAACGCGGCGACGTGGCCTGCGCGCGTGCCCCGGCCGGTCGGCGCGGCGGGCCGCTGCCCGCCGAACCACGCGGCGAAAGCGGCGTCGTAGCGCGGCAGGTCGTCCGGCTCGGCGCACAGCGACACCCGGCCCGCCCAGTACACGTCCTCGCGCCGGGCCAGGTCGACGTGGCCGAGCGCGGCGAGGTACGCCCGCACGCGCTGCGGCCCGCACGCCACACCGGCCCGCCGCAGCGCGTGGGCGAACCCCGCGAACCCGGCCAGCGCGCCCGTCATCACTCGATTGTACCCGTGATCACTGTTGCTCATGCGCGTTGTTGATCCTGACCATAAGATCGAACACAAGTGCGACCTGCAGAGAAGGTCTCGCCGCGCAGAGAGTAGGTTTCGTACAGTGCGCGCTGTGTCGAAGCTAGCCGTGGTCAGCGAGCCCACGCTGCCGTTCGAGCCGACCGAACCCGCTGCGGCGGAGTTCTTCGCAGGCATCGGCCTCGCCAGACTCGGTCTGCAACAGGCTGGCTTCCGTGTCTCGTGGTCCAACGACATCGAGCCCGCCAAGCACAAGATGTACGTCGAGAACTTTCGGGACGACGAGAGCGATCACACCTTCGTGCTAGGAGATGTGACCAACGTCAAGGGCGCTGACCTGCCGCCGGACCTCTCGCTCGCTTGGGCGTCCTCTCCCTGCGTCGACGTCTCCTTGGCCGGAGCTCGGCTCGGTCTGAGCGGGGCGCGATCCGCCGCGTTCTACCAGTTCACTCGTGTCCTCGGCGAACTGCCCGAGGACAAGCGCCCTCAGGTGGTCACCCTGGAGAACGTTGTCGGCCTGGCCACTAGCCACGGGGGTGCGGATCTGGCGGCGGCAATCAGGGAGCTCAACGAGCTCGGCTACTCCGTCGACGTGCTGACCTTGGATGCGCGCTGGTTCGTCCCACAATCACGCCCCCGTTTGTTCGTAGTAGGAGCGCTCCATCCGCCAGTCGACACACCAGGAGCGAATCCGCTTCTACGTCCGGCGTGGCTTCAGGCTCCCTTCAAGGACAAAACGCTGCGAACCCACCGCTACCTGCTCCCGGACATCGCCCCCTCACCGGACATCTCGCTGTCGCAGGCCGTGGAACAGGTAGCTCCGGATGACACGCGCTGGTGGGACGCGAGTCGTGTCGCTGCGTTCGAGGCTCAACTGTCCCCCATCCAGATGGGACGGTTGGAGGTGCTTCGCAAGGGACGGAGGGTGACGTATCGAACTGCCTATCGGCGAACCCGCCAAGGTAAGCCGCAGTGGGAGATCCGCTCGGACGACATCGCTGGGTGCCTTCGCACCGCTCGCGGCGGGTCGTCGAAGCAGGCTGTGGTGGCGGTCGGCAAGGGCGAACTCCGCATTCGCTGGATGACAGGTCTTGAGTACGCGCGTCTGATGGGGGCGGACGACTACGTGATCGAGGGGCAGCGGGACAGCCATGTGATCTTCGGGTTCGGCGATGCGGTCTGCGTTCCTGCGGTTGCCTGGCTGGCCAAGCACTACTTGATGCCCTTGGTCAAGGGAAAGGTCCCAATCGCCAACGTGGAACTGGCGGCTGTGGGAGCCTGATCAGGTGCCTCCGAAGCCATCCAAGAAGAGTCTTCCCGCAAAGTACGTTCAGGACTTCCGCAGTGCTCTCGAACAGGCGCTGGAAGCGACAGACGAACAGGGACGCAAGTGGGCGGACGCCAAGTGGGGCTGCTACGCCTTCTACGACTATGATGGTGAGCCCATCTACGTGGGGCAGACCAATGAGCAGCTCCGTGTCCGTGTCCGCCGCCACTTGAGCAACCAGCGGACAGATGCGGTAGCGATGCGCATCCTCGATGTGTTCGAGGTCGCCGAGATGGAGCTCTGGCCACTCTGGGGTTATCAGGACACCCCAAGTTCCGATAAGGAAGCCAGGAAGCACCTGAACCGGGTGGAGCACACCGCGTACATCCGAGCCGTCGAGAACAGCCGGTTCAAGGCGATCTTGAACGAGAAGATCCCTCCGATCTCTGATGTCCTGGGAGAGATGCCTCCATCACGGCGGTTCCCTCTGATCAGTGACGAGACACGAGAGGAACGCGGACACCCCGACGTCCGCATCGCACGCCGCGCCGAAACGATTTCCCGCCTCGCCGCTGTGGCCCATGAGCGCGGAGAAGTATCCCCAGGGCTTCGCCGGGTACTCGTCGTGCAAGCCATCCGGCTCGCTTATCTTGCGGCGAGTCGCCTCGCAGGGGCGACCGGCCGGCCCGAACCGAGCGCCAACGCGATCAGCATGCGAGAACTCGTAGGAGATGTACACGTTCCCCACAGTGAGATCGAGACAGACCGCCCAGAAAGCGAACTCGGCCTCGACTTCGAGTGACCCGTACTAAGGTGCATGGCATGGCGGACGCCTCGTGGGCCACCAGCAGTGCGACTCGCAAGTCCATGCAGGCCAATCGGAGCCGCGACACCAAGCCCGAACTACGCCTTCGGCGCGCCCTGCATGCCATGGGGCTTCGCTACCGCGTGTGCGCACGTCCGTTGCCCGAAGTGCGACGCACAGTGGACATCGTCTTCCCGAGGGTCAAGATCGCCGTCGAGGTGCGCGGCTGCTTCTGGCACGGCTGCCCGGAGCACTACCGCGCCCCGTCGGCGAACGGGACCTACTGGGCGGAGAAAGTCCAACGCAATATGCGTCGAGACGCCGACACGGCGTCCCGTCTGGCCGAGGCGGGCTGGACGTTGACCGTGGTGTGGGAGCACGAAGACCTCGATGCAGCCGCACAATCGATCGCTCAGCAGGTCAGAACACGCAAGGACACGGACAGCTGAAGCGATCGGCTGACGCTGGACGCACCGACGCCTTCCGCGGAGGGCGGATCAGCTTCGAATAGTCAGTCCTTTCTGACCTTATCCGGGGTTGAGGCGGAAGTCGGCGGTGCAAACCTCGGCCAGGGCACCGAACCCCGGCGGCCAGGCAGGCGCAGGCGTCATCGCTGCACAGATGCGCCAGGATTCAGCAGGGCTTGGCGATTGGGCAACGTCACTTGCCGCCCATCATAGGTTGACCGCGCAACCACCATGAGCACAGCCTGCACAACCAGGTTCAGAAGGGCCCAGCGAGCCCTTTTGCCGCATGACATAATTGACTACCGTCCAGCACAGGCGTGACGCCATGGCATGCCAACGCCCGGCACAGTGACGTGATCTCAACGAGTTTCAGGTGAGTCGTCCGTACTCGAAATGGGTGAGGGTGAGGGCGGCTTTGACGATGTCGCCGATCTTGCGGGGGCTGGTGGTGAAGTGTCGTAGGGCACGCCAGCGTCCGGCGAGCAGGGCGAATCCGCGTTCGCCCAGGCAGCGCAGGCCGCGCAGCAGGGCGTTGTAGGTGCGGTTGTCCGCGTCGAGTGCTTGGCCGTCGGCGGGTTGTTTGACCGGGGTGAGCACGCCGATGCCGGCACCGTCGTAGCCGCCGTCGGCAAGGGTGGGCGGGTCGAGTCGGGAAGCGGCCCAGTACAGCGCGGCCAGGACGTGTTCGCGTGCGGCGGTCAGGTCGTGCACCGAGCCGGGCTCGACGTCTCCGACCCACAGCGGGAAGCCGTCCGGCGCGGTCAGGGCTTGGATGTTGCCGCCGTGTCCGTGCGTTTTGCCGGAGTACCACCGGTCGATCGGTTCGCCTTTGACGCTGGTGGTCTTCTCCGCCAGGCGGTCGGCGGGGAAGAGTTTCCCGTCGAGGATGACGTGGGACAGGTCCTCGTCCTTGGCTTGTCGCAGGGCGTCGTGCAGGTCCGGTGCCCGGTCGGCGAGCACGGTGACGATCTCGTCGAGGTAGCGGTAGCCGGTGGCGCGGGAGATGCCGTGATCGCGTGCCAGGGCGGTGATGTCGGTGTTGTGGCGGAACCAGCGCAGTCCCAGCACGGCCTGTTGGTAGCAGGTCAGCGCCCTGGTGCCTGTGCGGGTGCCGCGGGCGCGGCGTTCGGCGTGCAGCAGCCTGGCCAGGTAGCGGGCGAGTTCGCGGGAGACGTCGAGTGTGGCACGATAGGTGATCACGAGGGGCCTCTGGTTCGGACTTGATCTTCGCAAATCCAGTCTTACCAGGAGTCCCTCGCCCCACGTCTCCAGGACTGTGTCATTCGTCGAGCAAGCAGCCGAGTCCGCCCCCGCACGCCTTCGACGCCCGAGCCACCGTTGGTGAGATCACCTCAGTGTCAAGGAATCCATTAAGGACAAACTCCGAGGAGTGCGAAATCGATGTCCGTGGACATGTATGAGCACCGTTTCAGGAAAGAGTTACGAAAGGTGGAGGCGTTCCGTCAAGACGGTACATGGAATCGCGAAGTATGGCCCACCCCGGATTCACAGTCAGGCGAGTTCCCTGCCTGGCGAGCCTTATTCACATCCCTCTGCCTTTACGGTCACAGCACCGGCTACCGCCTCTTCTCGTACGAAGATTTCTTCAAGGTGTGCAAGAATGCGTACACCAAAAGCCACCCCAATCCTGCGCGATTCAAGAGGTACTTCAAAGAACCACTCCTCGAGGGCATGAGGCATCGAGTCGGGGTCTGGTACGAGTCCGGAATGGCAGAAACTTACCTCTACGTGTGCCTCGTGCAGGCCCTGGAGGACAAAGCCAAGGTTGGCGTGGTGCTGTACGACCCTCGCGCCGACTGGAAACTGAAGTCCGACATCGTAATCCATATGAATGGCCGCACGATGCGGGTCAGCGCCTACTTCGGGCCAAGCCAGGATCGGCCACGGATCGAGCAGCAGCGCGATGCAATCGAACGCGAGCGGAAACAGAACACTACAGAGTCGGCACACTGGGGCAATGCGGCGTTGGAGAATATACCACTATTGGAGATCCGAGTCACCGATGAGGACATGCAAGTCGTCAACGGATGTCGGCTGTTCTCGATCGAAGCCGTAAACCAGCTGTTAAATCAGCTATACGACCACGCGGGGGTCGGTCAAGGACGCTGGACGTTCCCCCAGCAGACACGGCAGCAGTAGAGCAGCGACAGCGGCCGACGGTTTAGGGCTCTACAACAGGCTCCACCGCCGGCCGGCACTGCCTAACTTGCCCCACGACCTCACTGCGGCCCGCGCCTCGGCATGCTCGACGCTTTCGCCGAGTTGGACATCTCATGCTGGTCAGAAGGGCCTCAATCATGCAATGGGGCCGCCGGGACACCCGACGAAAGGGCGCGTTCGACGTCCTCGCGGTACTTCAGCACCGCCCCGAGCGACATGGCCGCGGCACGGGCGTCGAGCTCGGTGCGCCCCAGCGCCAGCAGCGCCCGCGCCCAGTCCAGCGACTCCGCCACCCCCGGCGGCTTGAGCAGCTCCATCCCGCGCAGCCGCCGCACCGCCCGCGCCACCTGCCCGGCCAGGCGTTCGGGCAGCTCCGGCAGGCGGCGGCGCAGGATGGCCACCTCGCGCTCCAGGTCCGGGTGCTCCAGCCAGTAGTACAGGCAGCGGCGCTTGAGCGCGTCGTGCACCTCGCGGGTCCGGTTGGAGGTGAGCACCACCAACGGTGGTTCGGCAGCCCGAACCACGCCGAGCTCGGGGATGGTGACCGCGTGCTCGCCCAGCACCTCCAGCAGGAACGCCTCGAACTCGTCGTCGGCGCGGTCCACCTCGTCCACCAGCAGCACGCACGGCGCCTCCTCCAGCGCCCGCAGCAGCGGTCTGGCCAGCAGGAAGCGGCGCGTGTAGAGGGACGCCTCGGCCTCACCCGCGTCCACCGGGCCCGCGGCCTCCAGTGCGCGCAGGTGCAGCAGCTGGCGCGGGAAGTCCCAGTCGTACAGGGCTTGCGAGGCGTCGATGCCCTCGTGGCACTGGAGGCGGACCAGCGGCAGGCGCAGCGCTTCGGCCAGTGCCAGCGCCAGTGACGTCTTGCCGGTGCCGGGTTCGCCCTCGCAGAACAGCGGGCGGCGCATCCGCAGCGCGAGGAAGGCGGCCGTGGCGATGCCCGCGTCGGGCAGGTAGCCGACGCGGTCCAGGTCGTCGGCCAGGTCCTCGGGGGTCACGGGGGTCGAGTATCCCGGCGGTGCCCCCCGGAGCGCGACGCCGTGTTTCCCTGGGGTCGCGGGTCCGGGGGAAGTCAGGGTTCGACCCGGATGTCGCGGGGCCCGCCGCGGGACAGGCTTGAGCCATGACGAACGACGTGCTCAACCAGGCCACCGACAAGGTCAAGAAGCTCCGCCGCAGCCGCAGCGACCGGATGGTGGCGGGTGTGTGCGGCGGCGTCGCCAAGCTGCTGGGCGTGGACGCGGCCCTGCTGCGCATCCTGCTCGTCGCCGCGACCCTGTTCGGGTTCGGCGCGGGCGCGGTGCTCTACCTCGCCTGCTGGCTCCTCGTCCCCGAGGAGGACTGACCGCATCTGCAAGTACCACCCGGCCCCCCTCGGGTGGTACTTGCAGACGTCAGCGGGGGTGGCCGGGGACGCCGGGCAGGGTCTGCCAGGGGCGGGGACCGGCCAGGGGGCGGTACTCCACGCCGAGCGCGTCCAGCCTCGGCAGGTGGTGCTCGGCCAGCCGGGCCAGGAACTCCGCCTCGTCACGCGGCGCGGGGCTCCACACCACCTCGGCGAACGCGGCCAGGCGCGGGAAGGCGGCGTAGTCCAGCCGCCGGGGGGAGTCCAGGTGCTCGGTCCACAGGTTCGCCTGCGCGCCGAGCACCCGGCCCACCGGCTCGTACCGGTAGACGTCCTCCAGCGTCAGCACCGTGCCCACCGGGATCGGCTCGTCCGGGCGGTCGGACTGCCGGTAGTCCAGGTACACGTGCCGCTCCGGGCACATCACCACGTCGTGCCCGCGCGCCAGCGCCGCCCGCCCGGCCTCCTCGTCGCGCCACGCGGCGACCACGGTGCTCACCGGCAGCGGCCCGACCGACAGCACCTCGTCCCACCCGTACGGGCGACGTCCGCGACTGACCAGGTGCTGCGCGATCCGCCGCACGAACCGGCCGTCCCCGCCGGGCGCCTCGTCCCCGCCCAGGCCGATGACCTCGCTGGGGAAGACCTCCAGCAGCTCGTCGAAGACGTCCAGGTAGAAGTCCACAGTGGACTCGTGCGCGTTGAGGACGCGGGGGTTCACGCCCCAGTCGGTCCACACGCCGCCGCCCTCGGTGCCCAGCTCCGGGTAGGCCGCGATGGCCGCCTGCGAGTGGCCGGGCACGTCGATCTCGGGCACCACGGTGATGTGCCGCCGCGCCGCGTACGCCACCACCTCGCGCAGGTCGTCCTGCGTGTAGTAGCCGCCGTGCGGGCGTCCGGTCATCAGCCCGCCGCGCCGGTCGCCCCACCGCGAGTCCGGCCGCCAGCCGCCGACCTCGTGCAGCCGGGGGTGGCGCTTGGACTCGAACCGCCAGCCCTGGTCGTCGGTCAGGTGCAGGTGCAGCACGTTGAGCTTGTGCGCGGCCAGCAGGTCCACGTACCGCAGCAGGTCGGCCTTGGGCAGGAAGTGCCGCGCCACGTCGATCAGGCACCCGCGCCAGGCGAACCGGGGGTGGTCCTCGACCCGGCACACCGGCAGCAGCACCGGCCCGTCGTGGATCGGGGCCGCGCGGAAGGCGTCCGGCCCGCTCAACTGCCGCAGCGTCTGCCGCGCGTAGAACTCCCCCGCCTCGTCGGCGGCCTCCACCACGACCCCGGAGTCCGAGATGGACAGCCGGTAGCCCTCGGCCGGGCCGTCGACCGCGCGCACCTCGACCCGGCCGGAGAACTCGACCTCGCCGTCGCCCCTGGTGAACCGCACCGGCTTGGGCAGGATCACGACTTCACCGCCCCGGCCAGCCCGGCCACCAGCCTGCGCTGCACCACCACGAAGAACACCAGCACCGGGATGGTCATCAGGGTCGACCCGGCCATGATCGCCCCCCAGTCGTTCTGGTCGGGCTTGATGAACACCTGCAGCGCCAGCGGCAGCGTCTGGTTCTCCGCCGCCGAGATGATGAACGTCTTGGCGAACAGGAAGTCGTTCCAGGCGTGGATGAACGACAGCACGCTGGTCGCCACCAGGCCCGGCGCCACCAGCGGGAACAGCACCTGCCACAGGAACCGGAAGCGGGAGGCGCCGTCGAGGGTGGCCGCCTCCTCCAGCTCCACCGGCACCGCCGCGACGAACCCGCGCAGCATCCAGATCGCGAACGGCAGGCTGAACGCCAGGTGCACCAGCACCAGCGAGCCCAGGTGGTTGAGGCCGAACGCGGGGGCCACGTCGCGCACCGACTGCATGACGAAGAACAGCGGGATGGTCAGCGCCTCCACCGGCACCATCTGCACCACCAGCAGCATCACCAGCAGCGTGGTGCGGCTGCGGAAGCGGAACCGGGTCAGCGCGGTGGCCGCCAGGAACGAGATGAGCAGGCTCAGCAGCACCACCGCCAGCGCCACCACCAGGCTGTTGGCCAGGTAGCGGCCGAAGCTCTGCACGGTCAGCGCGCGCACGAAGCTGTCCAGCGTCGGCTCGGCGGTCCACGGCCGGGGGTCGGCCGAGATCACCTCGTCCTCGGGCTTGAGCGCGGTGAGCACCATCCAGTACAGCGGGAAGGCGATGATCCCGGCGATGACGACGGTGATCGCCTCGTAGAAGCCGCGGCTCAGTCCTCGGGGCATCACAACTCCTCCCCGCTGCGGCGCAGCGCCCGCAGGTAGCCCAGGGTGACCAGCAGCAGCAACAGCGTCATGACCACGCCGATGGCCGCGCCCAGCCCGTACTCGGAGGCGGCGAACGCCTGCTGGTAGGCGTAGACGTTGAGCACCAGGTTGCGGCCCGCGATGCCGCCGCCGCTGGTCATCACGTAGATCTGGGTGAACACCTTGAAGTCCCAGATGATCGACTGGATGGTGACCACGATCAGCAGCGGCCGCAGCAGCGGCAGGACCACGCTGCGGGTGGTGCGCCAGGTGGACGCGCCGTCCAGCGCCGCGGCCTCCAGCACCTCGCCGGGGATCGCCTTGATGCCCGCGTACAGGGTCACCATGACGAACGGGAACGAGCACCAGATCACCTCGGCGGCGACCACGCCGAACGCGGTCCACTTGCCGAACATCCAGGAGAACCCGGTGGTGCCCAGCACCTCGTTGACGAACCCGAAGTTGGCGTCGAACAGGAACAGCCAGATCGTCGAGCCCGCCACGGCGGGGGTGGACCAGGCGCCCAGCGCGGCCAGGAACAGCACCATCCGCGCCCAGGTGCGGACCTTGGTGGCCAGCACGGCCAGCGCCGTGCCGACCAGCAGCGTGCCCACCACGCAGAACGCCGCGAACGCGACGGTCTGCCCGAGCACCGACCAGAACTGCCGGTCGGCCAGCAGGGTGGCGTAGTTGTCCAGGCCCAGGAAGGTCAGCGGCGCGCCACCGCTGACCTGCTCCTGGCCGTAGTCGAACAGGGAGATCAGCACCAGCTGGTAGATCGGGTAGCCCATCAGCCCGACCAGGACCAGCAGGGCCGGGGCGAGGTAGGCGTAGGCGGTGCGCCCCTCGCCCCGACCGGCCCGCCGGGTCACGCCGTGGGTCATGAGGAGAACGCGGCGTTCATCTGGTCGGCGGCGGCCTTGGCCGCGCCGTCCAGGTCCTGTTCGCCGGTGGCGACCTGCTGGATCAGCGTGGGCAGCACGCCCTGGGCGTCGACCTTGGCCCAGTTGGGGGTCACCGGCACGAACTTGGTGCCCGCCTCCAGGGTCTTGGTGAACGGCTCCAGCGCGGGGTCGGCCTCGGCGACCTCGGCCTGCACGTCGCCGAAGGTGGGCAGGTTGCCCATGGCGTCGAACATCTTGCGCTGGTAGACCTTGCCGCCCAGCAGCTGGACGAACTGGGTGGCCAGGGTCTTGCGCTGGCTGCCCTTCATCACGCCGAGCAGGTTGCCGCCCGCGAACGCCGGGGCGATGGAGCCGCTGTCCTTGCCGGGCAGCGGGACCACGGCGTACTTGCCCGCCGCGGTGGAGGAGTCGACGGACTTGCGGTTGAAGTCGCCGCCGATGACCATCGCGGCCTTGCCCGCGCGGAAGGCCTCCACGCTGGCGTCGCCGCCGTTGGCCGCGCACTGGGCGGGCGGGCAGATGTCGTCGGCGATCAGCTCGGTGTACTGCTTCAGGCCCGCCTTGGACTCGGGGCTGTCGATGGCGGCGACGTACTTGCCGCCGTCCTCGCGGGCGATGTCGCCGCCGTTGGCCCACACGAACGGCATGGCGCCGTAGGTGTACTTGCCACCCGCGGAGATGCCCAGCATGTCCGGCTTGGCCTGGCGGATCCTCCTGGCCAGCGGGGCGATGTCGGCCAGCGTGGCGGGCGGCTGCAGGCCCAGCTCGCTGAACACGTCGGTGCGGTAGTACAGCGCGCGCACCCCGACGTACCAGGGCAGGCCGTAGACCTTGCCGTCGACCTTGCCGGTCTCCAGCACGGCGGGCAGCAGGTCCTGGCCGTCGGCCCAGGAGGACAGGTCCAGCTCGCCGAAGCCGCCGCCCGCGACGTAGCCCGCGAGGTCGGTGTTGCCGAACTCGGCCACGTCGGGCGCGCTCTGCGGGTCGCTGAAGGCGGCCTTGAAGCGCTCGGCGCGGGTCTGCACCTGGATGTACTGCACGTCCACGGTGACGCCCTGGTGGGCGGCCTGGAACTCGGTGACGGCCTCCTTGACCACGGCCTCCTTGGGGCCCCGGTTGACCTCGTCGAACAGCCAGACCCGCAACTGGCCGGTCTGCTCGTCGCCGCCGGAGGCGGCCGGACCGGACTGGACCGGCGAGCAGCCTGCCAGGGCGGCGACCGCCACGGCGGTCAGCACCACGAACCGCATCTCCGACACCCCTTCCATGGGTTGCACTATGTGCAACAGGTATTTCATGGGAAGCAACGGGGATGCTATGTCCGAATGGCCGAACGGTCTAGACCAGATTCGCCCAGGTCCGCACGGCCCCGGCGGACAGCGGCGCGTCCCAGCCCCCCGGCCGCACCGCGCTGCCCACGTGGAACGCGGTCGCGCCCGCCGCTTTCAGCGGGGCCACGTGCTCCCGCTTGAGCCCGCCGCCGACCAGCAGCCGCACCTCGCCCTGCCGCGCGGCCAGCCGCTCCAGCACCGGCAGCCCGTCGGCCACCCCGCGCGGGCTGCCCGCGGCCAGCACGGTGTCGCAGCCCAGCCCGGCGACCACCGGCCACGCCGCCTCCGGGTCGGCGGAGTTGTCCAGCGCCCGGTGGAAGGTCCACCGGCAGCCCTCCAGCTCGGCCAGCACCTCGGCGCACGCGGCCCGGTCGACCCAGCCGTTCGCGTCCAGGAAGCCCAGCACGAACTCGGTGGCCCCGGCGTCCCGCAACTCGGCGGCCCGGCGGCGCAGCGCGGCCAGGTCGCCGGGCGCGAACCCCGGCGCGTCGCGCAGCATCACCCGGACCGGCAGGTCGGTGGCGGAGAGCACGTCGCGGACGACGGCGGTGGGCGGCGTCAGGCCGTCCGCGGCCATGTCGGCGACCAGTTCCAGCCGGTGCGCGCCACCGGCTTGGGCGGCTTCGGCGTCGGCCGCGTGCAGAGCGATGACTTCCAACATGGTCTGGACCATATCGCCGAGGGGCGACCGGACCGACCTTCCGGAACGACCGTGAACTGTTAACGGAGGGCGGTGTATCCACCGTAGAACTACTCACTCCTTATCTGGTGACCGCCCCTTCGAACCTCGACCAGGGAGGACCTCATGGCCACCGCGAAGCCACTCGCCGGAGCCACCTAGACCCGAGGGGGGACGAGCGGCCCGTCCTCGGTCGGCTTCGAGGGGTGTCGACCGAGGTGGCCGCCGGAGCGCCGGGCGGTCCGCGCTGCGGGAGAGGTGGTGCGGACCGCCCCGCGCTGTGAGGAGGGACGTGTGTGACGATCGGCTACGGCTGGGTACGCCGAGGAGGAGGTGACGACGTGGGTGAGCTGCGCACGACCGGGGAACGCCCGCCGTGGGAGGGACTGGCCGGGGCGGACCGCCACGCCGCCTGCGTCATCGCCGCCCGAGCGGGCGACCGCAGGGCGCTGGACGTGCTGGTCGCCGACCTGACCCCGCTGGTCTGGCACGTGGCCAGGGGCAACGGGCTGGACCGCAGCACCGCCGAGGACGTGGTGCAGACGGTCTGGCTGGCCCTGCTGCGCCACCTCGACCGGCTCAACGAGCCCAGGGCGCTGGTGGGCTGGCTGGTCGTGGCCACCCGGCGCGAGGCCCAGCGCACCTGGACCCCCGCCCGCCGGGAGGCGGCGCTGTCCGACGAGCTGGCCGAGCAGCTGGAGAGCGAGTACGGGCTGCCCGAGGACGCCGCGCTGGTGGACGACCGCGACCACCGGCTGTGGCGCGCGTTCGGGAAGTTGTCGCAGCGGTGCCAAGAACTGCTGCGGCTCACGGTGCTGGCCGGGCGGGCGGAGTACCGCGCGGTCGCGGAAGCACTGTCCATCCCGCGCGGCAGCATCGGCCCCACCAGGGGCCGGTGCCTGAACACGCTGCGCACGCATCTTGAAGCGGAAGGAGGATCGCGGTGAACGACATCGACCCGCGCGATGACCGCAGAGGCCAAGAGGACACCGCCGTCCTCACCGAGCTGAACCGGCTGGTGCACGAGCTCGACCCACCGCCTGCGGACCTGGTGGAGCGAATTCAGTTCGCCGTCGCGCTGGAGAGCCTCGACGTGGAGGTCGCGCGCTGGGAGCGCGCGGGCTCCTTCGCCGGGGTGCGCGGCGGCCAGCCGGGGACCATCACCTTCACGGTGGACAACCTCACCCTGATGGTCAACTTCACCTCCACCGGGGCGCGGCACCGCATCGACGGCTGGCTGGTGCCCGCCGGGGAGCACACCGTCGAGGTGCGCGTGGCCGAGCACGAGTCGAGCACGACCACGGCCGACGACGGCGGCCGGTTCGTGCTCTCCGACGTGCCCGCGGGGACCACCCAGATCGTGGTGCACCTGGTCGACTCCAGGGGCGAGCGGGGGCGCACCGTGGTCACCCCGACGATCATGCTGTGAGCCGCGGGAACCGCTGAACGAGCCAGGGCCCGGTCCGCCGAAGCGGACCGGGCCCTGTTCTCGTCAGCGCGTCAGGCGTGGATCAGAAGTCCATGCCGCCGGCGTCCGGCACGGCCGGGGCGGCCGAGGCCTTCTCCGGCTTGTCCGCCACGACGGCCTCGGTGGTGAGGAACAGCGCGGCGATCGACGCGGCGTTCTGCAGCGCCGAGCGGGTGACCTTCGTCGGGTCCGGCACGCCGGCCGCCAGCAGGTCCTCGTACGCGCCGGTGGCGGCGTTGAGGCCGTGGCCGACGGGCAGGCCCTTGACCTTCTCCACCACGACGCCGCCCTCGAGACCGGCGTTGACCGCGATCTGCTTGAGCGGGGCCTCCACGGCGACCTTGACGATGTTGGCGCCGGTGGCCTCGTCGCCCTCCAGCTTCAGGCCCGCGAACGCGGCCTCGGCGGCCTGCAGCAGGGCCACGCCACCACCGGCGACGATGCCCTCCTCCACGGCGGCCTTGGCGTTGCGCACCGCGTCCTCGATGCGGTGCTTGCGCTCCTTGAGCTCGACCTCGGTCGCGGCACCGGCCTTGATGACCGCCACGCCACCGGCCAGCTTGGCCAGGCGCTCCTGCAGCTTCTCGCGGTCGTAGTCGGAGTCCGACTTCTCGATCTCGGCGCGGATCTGGTTCACCCGGCCCTGGATCTGCTCGGCGTCACCGGCGCCCTCGACCACGGTGGTCTCGTCCTTGGTGACGACGACCTTGCGGGCCTTGCCCAGCAGCGACAGGTCGGCGTTCTCCAGCTTGAGGCCGACGTCCTCGGTGATGACCTGGCCGCCGGTCAGGATCGCGATGTCCTGCAGGATGGCCTTGCGGCGGTCGCCGAAGCCGGGGGCCTTGACCGCGACGGACTTGAACGTGCCGCGGATCTTGTTGACCACCAGGGTCGCCAGGGCCTCGCCCTCGACGTCCTCGGAGATGATCAGCAGCGGCTTGCCGCTCTGCATGACCTTCTCCAGCAGCGGCAGCAGGTCCTTGACCGTGGAGATCTTGGAGCCGTAGAGCAGGATGTACGGGTCCTCCAGGACCGCCTCCTGCCGCTCCGGGTCGGTCACGAAGTAACCCGAGATGTAGCCCTTGTCGAAGCGCATGCCCTCGGTGAGCTCCAGCTCGAGCCCGAGCGCGTTGCTCTCCTCGACGGTGATGACGCCTTCCTTGCCGACCTTGTCCATGGCCTCGGCGATCAGCTCGCCGATGGTCGAGTCGCCCGCGGAGATGGACGCCGTGGCGGCGATCTGCTCCTTGGTCTCGACCTCCTTGGCGGTCTTGTGCAGCTGCTCGATCACGGCGTCGACGGCCTGCTCGATGCCGCGCTTGAGGCCGAGCGGGTTGGCGCCCGCGGCGACGTTGCGCAGGCCCTCGCGGACCAGCGCCTGGGCCAGCACGGTGGCGGTGGTGGTGCCGTCACCGGCGACGTCGTCGGTCTTCTTCGCCACTTCCTTGACGAGCTCGGCCCCGATCTTCTCCCACGGGTCCTCGAGCTCGATCTCCTTGGCGATGGAGACGCCGTCGTTGGTGATGGTCGGCGCGCCCCACTTCTTCTCGAGCACGACGTTGCGACCCTTCGGGCCGAGCGTCACCTTGACGGCGTCCGCGAGGGTGTTCATGCCGCGCTCAAGGCCGCGGCGGGCATCCTCGTCGAAGGCGATCATCTTGGCCATTGCGGTGTGTTCCTCCGCCTAAATCGCGTATGGGGCCACTGGGGACGTGCGTCCTCAGCGGAACACGGTGCTTCGGCCAGGCTCGGTGCCCGCGACGGACGACCCGGTCACGGGATCCCCGTGGCCGCGCCTCACCGTCCCAGCCTGCGTGCTGGCACTCGGCAGTCCCGAGTGCCAGAACCGTGTTTAGCACTCACCGCCGTCGAGTGCAAGAAGCGCAGGTCACCGGGTCGAGCGAACCGACACGCTGGTGGGCAGCGGCTTGCCCGAGGTGGTGGCCTCGCCCACCGGGATGGACTGGCCGGTGCTGGACGTGCCGCTGGAGGGCCGGGTCGGCTCGTCCTTGGGCATGAGGATCACCACCAGCACCACGATCAGCGCGATGGCCGCCGCGCCCACGACCACCGGGAGGAACCACGGCGGCCTGGCGCGGCCGGTGTCGGCGAACGCGCTGGCGCCCACCGGGGCGGGCGGGCGCAGCCGCACCGGCTCGGACGGGAAGCCGGGCTGCTGGTAGCCGGCCGGGCGGTAGGGCTGCTGCGCGGGCAGGCCGCCGCTGTGCGGGCCGGTCTGGGCCAGTGGACCCGACAGCGGACCCGACTGCGGACCCGACAGCGGACCCGACTGCTGGGGCAGCGGGGCGGGCAGCGGACCCGAGTGCGGCCCCTGCTCGGCGCGCCGGGGCGGCGGGGTGCTCTGCTGCGCCGCACCGCCCAGCGCGGCCCGCGCCGCCGCGATCAGCTCCTGGCAGGAGGCGAAGCGCTGGGCGGGCTCCTTGGCCGCGCCCTTGCGCAGCACGTCGTCGATCGCGGGCGGCAGCGCCACCAGCGAGCTCAGCGCCGGGATCTCCGAGCCCAGGTGCCCCTGGATCACGTCCTGCACCCCGCCCTGGAACGGCGGCCGCCCGCTCAGGCAGGCGAACACCATGCAGGCCAGCGCGTACTGGTCGGTGCGGCCGTCCAGCGGCTCGCCGCGCAGGTGCTCGGGCGCGGCGTAGGTGGGCGAGCCGAGGAAGTCGCCGGTGCGGGTGCGGTGGCCGGTCGCGCCGCGCCGGGTCAGCCCGAAGTCGGCCAGGTAGACGTGCTCGCGCGCGGCCTCCTTGGTGGTGACCAGCACGTTGGCGGGCTTGACGTCGAGGTGCACCAGGCCCTTGCCGTGCAGCATGTCCAGCGCCTCGGCCACCTGCCCCAGCAGCGTCAGCGTACGCGCGGGCGAGAGCGGGCCGTCCTTGATGTGGCTGGCCAGGTCGTGGCCGTCGACCAGCCGCATGGCGATGTAGAGCAGGCCGTCGACCTCGTCGAAGTCGTACAGCGGCACGATGTTGGCGTGGTCGATCGCCGAGGTGTTGCGCGCCTCGTCGACGAAGCGCTCGCGGAACTCCGCGTCGGCGGTCAGGTGCTCGCCGATGACCTTCAACGCCACCTTGCGCCCGAGCCGGACGTCCGTGGCCTTGTACGTCACGCTCATGCCACCGCGGCCGAGCACCCCGTCGATCCGGTAGTGGCCCAGCCGTCGCCCAGTCAGGTCGTCCGACACGCGAGGCAGCCTAACGCCCGCCGGAAGCCCGCCGCGCCGGGTTCGGGCCGACGCGCCGGAAAACCGCCCGACCCGCCGCTGGGACGGGCCGGGCGGGAGTCACGATGCCTTGCGGACGTCCGACGCCTGGCTGCGGCCGTCGCGCCCCGCCTGGATCTCGAACTCCACGCGGTCGCCCTCCGCGAGGGTGCGGAACCCCTCCATCTGGATCGCCGAGTAGTGCACGAAGACGTCCGGCCCGCCGTCGGCGGCGATGAAGCCGTACCCCTTCTCCGAGTTGAACCACTTGACCGTGCCGACAGCCAAGACGTCCTCCTTCGAGAAATACCTGAGCAAAGCGCCACGCTAGAGGCAGCGAGGGGGTCGCCGATACCCCCTTACGGAGTCATGCGCGGGGTCATCCGCGCGGGCTGAGTCCGTTGTCCCGCAACCAGGTGGCCAGCCCGCGCGGGCTGCGCGTCCTGGTCAGCACCAGGCCCGGCCCGGCGAAGTCCAGCACCAGGCCCGCACCGGTGCGCACGGACTGCGACGCGTCCGGCGACAGCGCCCGCAGCCTGCACTGGAGGGTGTCGGCGAAGCCCAGCACGTGGCCGCTGTCCACGGTCACCAGCTCGCCCGGCGCCAGGGTCACCACGTCCAGCTCGCCGTAGCAGCCCAGCACCACCGAGCCGGTGCCGAAGGCGTAGTTGAGGAAACCGCTGTCCCCGCCGTGCAGGGCGCGCAGCGGGGGCGCGGCCGGGTCGAAGCCGACCGTGCCCGCGCAGGCCAGCCAGCTGTTGCCCGCCAGGCACCAGCCCGCGGTGCCGTCCAGCTCCAGCACGTGCAGGTCGCCGGGCAGCGGCGGGGCCACGTCCACCCAGCCGCCCTCGGGGCCCGCGGTGCAGCGGGCGGCGCGCACGCCCTTGCCCTTGACGCGGGTGTCGACCCCCACGCCGTAACTGGTGGCCAGCAACGAGGACCGCTCGACCAGCACCGGCTCGGCGGGCGCCAGCACCAGCCTGGCCACTCCCGAAGTCGGCGTGTGCCGCGTCCGGACCTGCACCTCAATCCCCCTCCCCAGCACCGGGTGTGACGGCCGGTCGGAGCAGTCTCGCACGGGCGCGGCAGGATGGGCGCCGTGCCGAGCCCCCTCACCGCCGTAGCCGACCACCGCGCCCGGATCGCGGAGCTGGTCGGCCCGATGCCCGTGGTGACCGCGCCGGTGGCCGACTGCCTCGGCCTGGTGCTGGCGGCCGACCTGGTCGCGCCGGTGTCGCTGCCGCCGTTCGACAACTCGGCCATGGACGGCTACGCGGTGCGCGCGGCCGACGTGGCGGGCGCGCCGGTGTCCCTGCCGGTGGCGCAGGACATCCCGGCGGGCCGCACGGACGTGCCGCCGCTGGAGCCGGGCACCGCGCACCGGATCATGACCGGCGCGCCGCTGCCGCCCGGCGCGGACGCGGTGGTGCAGGTGGAGTGGACCGACGGCGGCACCGAGGTGGTGCGGCTGGAGCGCGGCGTGGCCGAGGGCGCGAACGTGCGGCGCGCGGCCGACGACGTGGCGGCGGGCGCGACGGTGCTGCGCGCGGGCACCCCGCTCGGGCCCGCCCAGCTGGGCCTGGCGGCGGCGCTGGGGTTGGCCGGGCTGCCGGTGCGCAGGCGGCCCAGGGTGCTGGTGCTGTCCACCGGCTCGGAGCTGGTCGCGCCGGGCGAGCCGCTGCGGCCGGGGCAGATCTACGAGTCCAACGGCGTGATGCTGGCCGCGGCGGTGCGCGAGGCGGGCGGCGAGGCGGAGCTGCTGCGGTTCGTGCCCGACGACGTGGCGCGGTTCCACGACGCGGTGGCCGCGCGGCTGCCCGGCTTCGACCTGCTGCTGACCTCCGGCGGGGTCAGCGCGGGGGCGTACGAGGTGGTCAAGGACGCGCTCACCGGGCGCGGGGTGGAGTTCACCAGGGTGGCCATGCAGCCGGGCGGGCCGCAGGGCGCGGGCCGCTACCTGGGCGTGGCGGTGGCGACGCTGCCCGGCAACCCGGTCAGCGCGCAGGTGTCGTTCGAGGTGTTCATCCGGCCCGCGCTGCGCGCGGCGATGGGGTTCGCGCGGGTGGAGCGGCCCACCGCGCGGGCGCGGCTGAGCGAGGCGATCACCTCGCCCGCCGGGCGCACCCAGTTCCGGCGCGGGGCCTACGACCCGGCGTCGGGCCGGGTGGTGACGCCGGTCGGCGGGCCTGGCTCGCACCTGCTGTCGGCGCTGGCGCTGAGCGACTGCCTGATCGAGGTGCCGCCGGAGGTGACCGAGCTGGCCGAGGGCGACGAGGTGCTCGTCCGCTTCCTGGGTGATTCCACGCCATCCGCGATGACACTGTGAGTAGCATCAAAGTCACCGTTCGGAGTTGTTAACCCCGTGTGACTCGAATTACACTGGTTGTCGACCCGCCCGGCCCGCCCGCGCGTTTCGTCGGGGGACGCACGGGCGGGCCGGGCGGCGACGGGTGCCGCCGGCGTAGCGTGTGGCCGGCCGATGCACCGCCCTACCCCGGAAGAGACATGACCGTCGATCGCGACAAGCACAGTGGTGCCGTCTCCCACTTCATCGACCTCGCTCGGGGCGTCGTCCCCCCGATGCACCCCGCCGGCCGCCCCTTCGTGGCAGGCGCGGCGGTGGCGACATTCCTGCTCCGCAGGGTCTCCCCCAAGCTGGGCGTGATCGGCGCGGTGCTGACCGCGTGGGTGGCCTGGTTCTTCCGCGAGCCCAAGCGGACCGCCCCCACCCGCCCCGGCCTGGCCGTGGCCCCCGCCGACGGCACCGTCTCCCACGTCGTGGAGGCCCTGCCGCCCGCCGAGCTGGGCCTCGGCGCCGAGCCGATGACCCGGATCAGCGTGTTCCTGTCGGTGTTCGACGTGCACGTGCAGCGCGTCCCGGTGACCGGCACCGTCCGGCAGGTCTCCTACCGGCCCGGCAAGTTCCTGTCCGCGGACCTGGACAAGGCCAGCGAGGACAACGAGCGCAACACCGTGTGGCTGCGCTCCGACGCGGGCCACGACCTGGTCGTGGTGCAGATCGCGGGCCTGGTCGCGCGGCGCATCGTGTGCCAGGTGGCCGAGGGCGACGCGGTGGTCGCGGGCGCGACCTACGGCCTGATCCGGTTCGGCTCGCGGGTCGACCTGTACGTGCCGCGCGGCAGCCGGGTGCTGGTCGAGGCGGGCCAGCGCACCATCGGCGGCGAGACCGTCCTCGCCGAGCTCCCGGAGGTCTGACCGGTGGCTCCCGGCGGGCCGGGCGTTCGACTGCTGCCGAACGCGATCACCGTGCTCGCGATGTGCGCGGGGTTGTCGGCCGTGCACTTCGCGATGGTCGGCATGTACGGGGCGGCGATCGGCTCGATCGCCGCCGCCGCCGTCTTCGACGGCCTGGACGGCAGGCTGGCCCGGCTGCTGGACGCCACCAGCAAGATGGGCGCGGAGCTGGACTCGCTGGCCGACGCGGTGTCCTTCGGCATCGCCCCCGCGCTGGTGGTCTACGTCTGGCGGTTCGACGGCAGCCGCGAGGGCTGGGTCGTCGCGCTGATCTTCGGCGTGTGCATGGTGCTGCGGCTGGCCCGGTTCAACACCCTGCTGGAGGTCGAGCAGCCGCCCTACGCCAAGGAGTTCTTCGTCGGCGTGCCCGCGCCCGCGGGCGGGCTGTTGCTGCTGCTGCCGCTGATCCTGGACGAGCAGCTGGGCGCGGGCGGCTGGTGGTCGCAGCGCCCGGTGGTCGCGGTGTGGACGGTGGCCGTGGCGCTGCTGCTGGTCAGCCGCATCCCGACGGTGTCGGTGAAGGCGGTCAGGGTGCCCGCGCGGGCGGTCGCGCCGCTGCTGGTGCTGGTGGGCCTGCTGGCCGCCGCGGTGATCACGTTCCCGCTGGTGGCGCTCATCGCCGCCGAGGTGGTGTACCTGGCGCACCTGCCGTACTCGGTGCGCCGCTACCGCTGGCTGGCCCGCCACCCCGAGGCGTGGGAGGTGCCCGCCGCCGACCGGCGGGCCATCCGGCGGGCGCACGGCGTGGCCGCGCGGCGGCTGGGGCTGCACCGGCCGATCCGCAACCGCGTCGCGGGCGCGGCCATGCGGGCGGTGCGGCGGCCCCGGCGGGCGGTCGACCCCACCCAGGTGGTGCCCGAGGCCGGGCGGGGCAGGCGGCGCGGCTGGCGGCGGATCGGGCTGCGCCGGGGGGAGTGAAGAGCCTAGGCTCTTCGCGTGATCACGTTGACGGCCCGGCTGTCCCCCTCGGCGTTGGACACCCGGCGCGGGGTGGTGCGGCTGCACCCGGAGGTCCTCGACGCGCTGGGCCTGCGCGCCTGGGACGCGGTGCGGCTGACCGGCGCCAGGGTCAGCGCCGCGCTGGCCGCCGCGGGCGACGGGCCGCCCGGCGTGGTGCTGGTCGACGACGTGACCCTGTCCAACCTGGGCGTCACCGAGGGCTCCGAGGTCGTGGTGGCCCCGGTGGAGGTCGCCGCCGCCCGCGCGATCACCGTCGCGGGCTCCCGGCTGGCCAGCACCGCGCTGACCCCCGAGACCCTGCGCATGGCGCTGACCGGCAAGGTCCTCACCGTGGGCGACGCGGTCTCGCTGCTGCCCCAGGACCTCGCGCCGCCGCCCGGCTCGGACGTCAGCGCCACCCGCCGCAAGCTGTCCAACGCGATCGGCCTGACCTGGACCAACGAGCTGCTGACGATCACCTCGGCGGAGCCGCCCGGCCCGGTCGCGGTGCAGCCCACCACCGTGGTGAGCTGGCGCGACGGGGCCCGCACCGGTGATCCCGCGCCCGCCGAGGCGCCGCGCCACCCCGACGCGGTGCCGGTGGCCGACCTGATCGGCCAGCAGGACGCCGCCAAGCGGCTGGCCGAGTGGCTGGACCTGACCTTCACCCGCCCCGAGCTGCTCACCAGGCTGGGCGCCGCGCCGAGGCTGGCCGCGCTGGTCAGCGGCCCCGAGGGGGTCGGCAAGACCACCCTGGTCCGCGCGGTGGCGCACAGCGTCGGCGCGACCACCACCGAGATCGCCGCGCCCGGCATCGCGGTGCTGGAGGCCAACGCCGCCGCCCAGCGCCTGGCCGACGCGATCGTGGCCGCGCAAGCGCCCGCCGTGCTGCTGCTCACCGACGTGGAGGCGCTGCTCCCGGCCACCGACCCGCCCCCGGTGGCCACCGTCGTGCTGGAGGCGCTCAAGGCCGCCGTGGCCCGCCCCGGCGTGGTCCTGGTGGTCACCAGCGCCCACCCCGAGGCCATCGACCCCCGCCTGCGCGCCCCCGAGCTGGTCGACCGCGAGCTGGTGCTGCCGCTGCCCGACGCCGCCACCCGCCGGGAGCTGCTGCGGGTGCTGCTGCGCGACGTGCCGCTGGACGCCGACGTGGACCTGCAGGCGGTGGCCGACCGCACGCCCGGCTTCGTCGCCGCCGACCTGGTCGCGCTGCGCCGGGAGGCCGCCGTGCGCTCCGCCCTGCGCCAGCGCGCCGACGACGAGCCGCTGGTGGCGCAGCAGGACCTGATCGGCGCGCTGGACACGGTCCGGCCGATCTCCATGTCCACTTCGGACACGCTGCGCACCGGCGGGCTCACCCTGGACGACGTGGGCGACATGGTCGAGGTGAAGCAGGCGCTGACCGAGGCCGCGCTGTGGCCGCTGCGCTACCCGGACTCCTTCGCGCGGCTGGGCGTGGCTCCCCCGCGCGGCCTGCTGCTGTACGGCCCGCCCGGCTGCGGCAAGACGTTCCTGATCCGCGCGCTGGCGGGCACCGGCAGGCTGAACGTGCTCTCGGTCAAGGGCGCGGAGCTGATGGACAAGTTCGTCGGCGAGTCCGAGCGGGCGGTGCGGGAGCTGTTCCGCCGGGCCGCCGAGGCCGCGCCCGCGCTGGTGTTCCTGGACGAGGTGGACGCGCTGGCCCCGCGCCGGGGCCAGTCCGCCGACTCGGGCGTGGGCGACCGCGTGGTGGCCGCGCTGCTGACCGAGCTGGACGGCGTGGAGCCGCTGCGGGACGTGATCGTGCTGGGCGCGACCAACCGGCCGGAGCTGATCGACCCGGCGCTGCTGCGGCCGGGCAGGCTGGAGCGGCTGGTCTACGTGCCGCCGCCGGACGCCGACGCCAGGGCCGAGATCCTGCGCGCGTCGGCGCGCAACACCCCGCTGGCGGCGGACGTGGACCTGCCCGCGCTGGCGGCGGAGCTGGACGGCTACTCGGCGGCGGACTGCGCGGCGCTGATCCGCGAGGCCGCGCTCACCGCGATGCGCGAGGACCTGGCGGCGGCGTCGGTCACCGCGGCGCACCTGGCGACCGCGCGCAAGACCGTGCGGCCCTCCCTGGACCCGGCCCAGCTGGCGTCGCTGGCCGCCTACGCCGAGTCCCGCCAGCGCGCCTGACGCGCGCGGGCGGGACCGGTCAGGACCCCGCCTTCGGGTTGGGGCCCCGGTAGTCGTTGGTGACGATCACGATGATGCCGGGGTGGGCCTTGACGATGCCCTCGAAGCGCGGCTCCGCCCTGGCCCCGATCAGCTCGGCCAGCTGCTTGGCCTGCGCCTCCTCGTCGGTGCCCGGCCGGAAGTAGACCGTGGTGGTGGGGATCTGGCCCTGGGAGTAGTTGTCGGTCTCGGTGACCTGCCAGCCCAGGGAGCGCACCTCGGTGGACGCCCTGGCCGCCAGGTTGGGCACGGTGCTGTTGTTGTAGACCCGCACCGGCTGCCGGTTCTCCGGGGTGACCGGCGGGGGCGGGGTGTCCGTCGCGGGCGCGGTCGTCGTGGTCGCGGGCGCGCCCGTGGTCGTGTCCGTGGTCGTGTCCGTGCTCGTGGGCGCGTCCGTGGTCGTCTCGGCGGGTGCCGAGGGGGGCGCGTCGGAGGTCGGCGAGCCCGCCGTCGAGGCCGGTGGCTGCCCCGGCTGCGCGCCGGAGGTGTCCTCGCCGCCGGTGAACAGCGACACCACGCCGAGCACCAGGGACGCCGCGGCGACCGCGAGCAGGGCGTAGCCCGCGGCTCGCGTCGGACGCGTGGAGCCGGTCGGTTCGGGGTTGCTCATCGGTCGGCCACGTCCGAGTCGGCCACGTCCGAGTCGGCCGGGTCCAGCCCGGTCGCACCCAGCCCGGTCGCACCCAGCCCGGTCACACCCGGCCCGGTCACGCCCAGCCGCCTGGCCGCGCGGGCGCGCTGCCTGCCGGACCTGATCCGGCGCAGCCGCTTGACCAGCATCGGGTCGACCGCCAGCGCCGCCTCCTTGTCCACCACCGCGTTGAGCAGCTGGTAGTACCGGGTCGCCGACATGTCGAACAGCTCGCGGATGGCCTGCTCCTTGGCGCCCGCGTACTTCCACCACTGGCGTTCGAAGGCCAGGATCTGGCGCTCGCGGTCGTCCAAACCGTCGTCCGGCCCCTCCGCCGGCGCCAGTGCCTCTGCGGCGTCCATCGGGCTCCTCAGCCGTGTCGGTGCGTGCCGCCCCATTACATCACGTGATCTTCGACCGGGTCGGCTCATCGGTCGGCGCGTCCCCGGCCCGCCTGGTTAGGCTGCCGGTCATGGCAGTTCACCCGATCCGGATCGCGGGAGACCCGGTCCTGCACCACCCGACGCGCCCGGTCGAGGTCTTCGACGACGCGCTGCGGACGCTCATCGAGGACATGTTCGAGACCATGGCGGCGGCGCGCGGCGTCGGCCTCGCGGCCAACCAGATCGGGATCGACCAGCGCCTGTTCGTCTACGACTGCCCGGACGACGAGGGCGTGCGGCACCGCGGCGTGGTGGTCAACCCGGTGCTGGAGACCTCCGAGATCCCGCTGGGCATGCCCGACCCGGACGACGACTACGAGGGCTGCCTGTCCGCGCCCGGCGAGTCCTACCCGACCGGCCGGGCGAGCTGGGCGAAGGTCACCGGCGTGGACGGCGACGGCAAGCCCGTCGAGGTCGAGGGCACCGGGTTCTTCGCCCGCTGCCTGCAGCACGAGACCGACCACCTCGACGGCCACCTGTACCTGGACCGGCTGGTCGGGCGGCACAAGCGGGCCGCGAAGAAGATGCTCAAGGCCAACGGGTGGGGCGTGCCCGGCCTGTCCTGGGACCCGGCGACCTCGCCGGACCCGTTCGCCGACGAGGACGACGAGGGCTGACAAAACCGCTGGACACCCCGGTGACGATGGTCGCGTGTGGAGCAGCGCGGCCGCGCTCGTCGCGGCGTCCTTCCTGATCGCACTGTCGCCCGGCCCCGGAACGGCGCTGGTCCTGCGCCAGTCGGTCCGGGGGCGCGGCAGCGCGCTGGCCACGGTCGCGGGCATGGAGGTCGGCGTGGCCTGCTGGGCGGTGGCCGCCGCGCTGGGGCTGTCGGTGCTGCTGACCGCGTCCGAGATCGCCTACCACGCGCTGCGGATCACCGGCGCGGTGTTCCTGGTCTACCTGGGCGTGAAGGCGTGGCGGTCGGCGAGCGAGCCGGTGACCGCGCCGCCGCCCGCGAGCCACGCCTTCCGGGCGGGCCTGGTGGTGAACCTGGCCAACCCGAAGCTGGGCGTGTTCGCCGTCTCGTTCCTGCCGCAGTTCCTGCCCGCGGGCGGCGGCAGGAGCGTGCTGCTGCTGTTCGCGCTGGTCTGGGTGCTGGTGGACACGGCGTGGTACCTGGTCGTGGTGGTCGTGCTAGACCGGGTCCGAGGCCGGCTCTCCCGCGCGCGGGTCCGCCGCACCCTGGAGCGGGTCTCCGGCGCGGTCCTGGTCGCCCTGGGGCTTCGGCTGGTGCTCTCCGCTCGGTGACGGACGCAGCCACGGCAGCTCGGGGAACCCGATCAGCTCGCCGTGGTCGGCGCAGCGCGCCAGCTCCTCGTAGGCGCCCGCGAGGACCTGGGCGCGCAGCCGCCGCACCTGCCCCACCGTGGGCAGGTGGCCGACCAGCAGGAACGGCATCAGCAGCCGCCACGCCCCGACCACCGGGTCGCGGTGGCGGTGCGGGGCGCGCAGGGTGGCCCGCGCCACGCGCAGCGCGTGCTCGCCCGCGGTCATCGACTTCGGGAACCCGGCGTGGTCCCAGGACCAGCGCAGCGCGTCGGACATCGCGCACCGGACGCAGTCCACCGGCCCGGTGCCCGGCTCGGCGCCGCACTGGGAGCAGCCGACCAGCGTCATCGCCCAGTCCACGCAGGTCCACGGGTACTTGCCGACCTCGTCGGCGAGCACCAGCTCGGCCAGCTCGCGCTCCCCCGCGCCGCCCTCGGCCAGCTGCTCGGCGGCCAGCAGCACCTGCCAGTCGGCCAGCCAGTACTGGTCCACCAGCTCGGCGCAGAACCGGCAGGCGGGGTAGCCGCGACCGGCCAGGTCCCCGCACGAGGGGCACGGCGACGCGACGGCGGGGCGTTCCACGCGCCTGCCTCCGGGCGGGAACGGCTGGTGATCAGCCACGCGGAGAACTTAGACCGAAACCGGCGGCCTTGGCATCCGCACCCGGCCGTGGTTATGGTCGGGCGGACAACTCAACACGCGGGAGCTCGCGCCGTAGCGGGCTGAGAGGGCGGCTGGGTCGAGGGACCCGGCGCCGCCGACCGCCGGAACCTGACCGGGTAATGCCGGCGTAGGGAGGAAACGTCGTGACGGCACTTGACGACCGCTCGGTTCGGCCCGCTGTCACCACCGGCCCGATTTCGGGCTCCCGCAAGGTCCACCGCGAGGTGGGCGACGGGGTGCGGGTGCCCTTCCGCAGGGTGGAGCTGACCAACGGCGAGCACGTCGACCTGTACGACACTTCCGGTCCGTACACCGATTCCAACGCCACCATCGACGTCCACAGCGGACTGCCCGCGCTGCGCGCGGGGTGGATCGGGGACCGCGAGCCGATCGGCGGGGCGGTGACCCAGCTGGCCTACGCCAAGGCCGGGGTCATCACCCCCGAGATGCGGTTCATCGCGGCCCGCGAGTCGATGACCCCCGAGTTCGTCCGCGACGAGGTGGCCGCCGGGCGCGCGGTCATCCCGCTCAACCGCAACCACCCCGAGGCCGAGCCGATGATCATCGGCAAGAAGTTCCTGGTGAAGATCAACGCCAACATCGGCAACTCGGCGGTGTCCTCCTCCATCGAGGAGGAGGTGGAGAAGATGGTGTGGGCGACCCGCTGGGGCGCCGACACGATCATGGACCTGTCCACCGGCAAGCGCATCCACGAGACCCGCGAGTGGATCCTGCGCAACTCGCCGGTGCCGGTCGGCACCGTGCCCATCTACCAGGCGCTGGAGAAGGTCGACGGCGACCCGGCGAAGCTGTCGTGGGAGGTCTACCGCGACACCGTGGTCGAGCAGGCCGAGCAGGGCGTGGACTACATGACCGTGCACGCGGGCGTGCTGCTGCGGTACGTGCCGCTGACCGCCAAGCGGGTCACCGGCATCGTCTCGCGCGGCGGGTCGATCATGGCCGCGTGGTGCCTGGCGCACCACAAGGAGAGCTTCCTCTACACGCACTTCGAGGAGCTGTGCGACATCCTGCGCGCCTACGACGTGACGTTCTCGCTGGGCGACGGCCTGCGGCCGGGCTCGATCGCGGACGCCAACGACGAGGCGCAGTTCGCCGAGCTGCGCACGCTGGGCGAGCTGACCCACATCGCCCGCGCCCGCGACGTGCAGGTGATGATCGAGGGGCCCGGCCACGTGCCGATGCACAAGATCGCGGAGAACGTGCGGCTGGAGGAGGAGTGGTGCGGTGAGGCGCCGTTCTACACCCTCGGGCCGCTGGCCACCGACATCGCGCCCGCCTACGACCACATCACCTCGGCCATCGGGGCGGCCCAGATCGGCTGGCTGGGCACCGCGATGCTGTGCTACGTCACGCCCAAGGAGCACCTGGGCCTGCCCAACCGGGACGACGTGAAGACCGGCGTGATCACCTACAAGATCGCGGCGCACTCGGCGGACCTGGCCAAGGGCCACCCCGGCGCGCAGGACTGGGACGACGCGCTGTCCAAGGCGCGGTTCGAGTTCCGCTGGGAGGACCAGTTCAACCTGTCGCTGGACCCGGACACCGCGCGCTCGTTCCACGACGAGACGCTGCCCGCGGCGCCGGCGAAGACCGCGCACTTCTGCTCGATGTGCGGTCCCAAGTTCTGCTCGATGAAGATCACCCAGGACGTGCGGCGGTACGCGGAGGAGCGCGGGCTGTCCACGGTCGAGGCGATCGAGGCGGGCATGTCCGAGAAGTCCCACCAGTTCAGCGACCAGGGCGGCAAGGTCTACCTGCCGGTAGTGGAGTGATGGAGCGAACACCCCCCAGGGTCCTCACCATCGCCGGATCGGATTCCGGCGGTGGTGCGGGCCTGCAAGCGGACCTGCGCGCGCTGTTCGCGTGCGGCGTCCACGGCATGACCGCGGTCACCGCGGTGACCGTGCAGAACTCGCTGGGCGTCACCGGCTACACCGAGATCCCGCCGGAGGTGGTGGCCGCCCAGATCGAGGCGGTGGCGGGCGACATCGGCGTGAACGCGGCCAAGACCGGGATGCTGGCGTCGGCGGGCATCATCGAGGCGGTCGCCGAAGCGTGCGACCGGGTCCACATCGGACGGACGATCCCGTTCGTGGTCGACCCGGTGGCCGCGTCCATGCACGGCCACCAGCTGCTGGCCGACGACGCGCTCAAGGCGCTGCGCGACGAGCTGTTCCCGCGCGCGACGCTGGTGACGCCGAACCTGGACGAGGTGCGGCTGCTCACCGGCCTGGAGGTGCGCTCGCGCGCGGACCAGCGCGAGGCCGCGCGGGCGCTGCACGCGCTGGGGCCGCGGTGGGTGCTGGTCAAGGGCGGCCACCTGTGGGACGACCCGGAGTGCCTGGACGTGCTCTACGACGGCGCGGAGTTCGTCGAGCTGCTCGGCCCCCGCTTCGACGTGCCGCACACCCACGGCAGCGGCGACACCCTGGCCTCGGCGATCTGCTCCCGGCTGGCCAGGGGCGAGAGCGTGCCCGACGCGGTGCGGTTCGGCAAGGAGTTCATCGTCCGCTCGGTGCGGGCCGCCTACCCGCTGGGCGCGGGCGTCGGCCCCGTGTCCCCGTTGTGGCGCTTGGCGGACGGGTCGCACTAGCGTGGCGCGATGGCGCGCGAGGCGATCACGTTCACGGGCACTCAGGAGACGATGCTGGCGACCCTGTACGCCAGGGCGCTGGACAGCGCGCGGCCCGACTCCGTCCTGCACGACACCGCGGCGGCCGAGGCGGTGGCCCGGATCGACTACGACTTCGCCAGGACCGGCATCCGGGGCACCTCGGCGATCGGCGTGGCGATCCGGGCCAGGGTGCTCGACGACTGGACCGCCGAGTTCCTGGCCGCCACGCCCGAGGCGACCGTGCTGCACCTGGCCTGCGGCCTGGACACGCGGGCGCGCAGGATGGCGCCGCCGCCGTCGGTGCGCTGGGTGGACGTGGACCTGCCCGAAGTGGTCGAGCTGCGGCGCAAGCTGCTGCCCGACCCGCCGGGCGACTACCGGCTGCTGGCCACCTCGGTGACCGCCGAGGGCTGGCTGGAGGCCGTCCCCGCCGACCGGCCGGTGGTGGCCGTGTTCGAGGGCCTGACGATGTACCTGCGGGCCGAGGAGGTGGAGCGGCTGGTGCGGCGGATCACCGGCCACTTCCCCGGCGGGCAGCTGCTGTTCGACGCCTACGGCACGCTCGGGATCAAGCTGCAGAAGCTGGTCCCGGCGGTGCGCAACGCGGGCGCGACGCTGCACTGGGGCATGGACGACCCCCGGTCGATCGAGCCGTGGGGCGTCGAGCTGGTGCAGTCGCTGCGCAGCGTCGAACTGCCGCACCTGGACAAGCTGCCGCGCGGCGGGCGGATCGCGATGAAGGTGCTGGCGCTGCTGCCCGGCCTGCGCGACTCGGGCAGGCTGGTGCGGTACCGGTTCTGACCGCCGAGGTTCTGACCGCTAGTGCGCCTCGCCCACCAGTTCCTCCAGCGCGCCCAGCGCGTTGACCAGCGCCGACTGGTGCTCCGGGGAGAGCTGCTCGATGCGGCGCTGCAGCTCGCGCACGCGGGCCGAGCGGACCCCGGAGACCATCGTCTCGCCCTCGGGGGTCGGCGTGGCCAGCCAGGCGCGGCCGTCCTGCGGGTCCGGCTCCCGGCGCACGTACCCGGCCTCCACCAGCGCGGCGACGATCCGCGAGAGCGTCGGCGGGGCGACCCCCTCCTTGGTGGCGAGGTCGCCCAGCCGCATCGGGCCGCACCGGGCGAGGGTGGCCAGCGCGGACACCGCGCCGGGACCGAGCCCTGGGGACCCGGTCCGGCGCAGCAGGCGCGCGAGCCTGCCGATCGCCAGGTACAGGCGCGCGGTGGCGTCCTCGACCTGGTCGGTCAACGGTGCCGTCACGGCACGTTCCTCCTCGGTCGGTGGACAGGACGGAGCACGGGTGCTCAAGCATCCATCATGCCGCCCGCGCCGACCACCGCCCGATGGGCCATCACCGATCCAGCGCCGGGCTGGACGCCTGCGCCCAGAACCGCTGCGGGATGCGGCCCGCCAGCCGGGCCAGCCTGCCCGCCTCGACCGCGCCGCGCATCGCCGAGGCCATCCGCTCCGGGTCCTGCGCGCGGGTCACCGCGGTGGCCAGCAGCACCGCCGAGCAGCCCAGCTCCATGGCCAGCGCGGCGTCGGAGGCGGTGCCCACCCCCGCGTCCAGGATCACCGGCACCGACGCGCGGGCCACGATCAGCTCGATGTTGTGCGGGTTGCGGATGCCCAGCCCGGTGCCGATCGGCGAGCCCAGCGGCATCACCGTGGCGCAGCCCAGGTCCTCCAGCCTGCGCGCCAGCACCGGGTCGTCGCTGGTGTAGGGCAGCACCACGAACCCGTCGTCGACCAGCCGCTCGGCCGCGTCCAGCAGCTCCACCGGGTCGGGCAGCAGGGTGCGCTCGTCGGCGTGCACCTCCAGCTTCACCCAGTTGGTGCCCAGCGCCTCGCGGGCCAGCCGGGCGGTCAGCACCGCCTCGGCCGCGGTGCGGCAGCCCGCGGTGTTGGGCAGCGCCTCGATGCCGAGGCGGCGCAGCAGCTCCAGCACGCCGGTGCCGCCGCCCGCGTCCGCGCGCCGCATGGCGACGGTGGTCAGCTCGGTGCCCGACGCCACCAGCGCGCGCTCCAGCACGGCCAGGTTCGCCGCGCCGCCGGTGCCCATGACCAGCCGGGAGCGGAACTCGCGCCCGGCGATGACCAGCGGGTCGTCCACGTCAGCCCCCCTGCACGGCGGTGAGCACCTCGACCGCGCCGCCCTCGGGCACGGCGGTGGAGTCCCAGGCCGCGCGCGGCACCACCTCGCCGTCCAGCGCGACGGCGACCCCGCTGGGCGGCGTGCCCAGCAGCGCCACCACGGTGGCCACGGTGGCCCCCTCGGCCAGCTCCCGCACCCGTCCGTTGACCTTGGCCTTCATCAGCTGTCCTCCCTCTCGCGCAGCAGGGCGAGCGCCCGCCGCGCGGTGACCGGCGCGAGCAGCAGGCCGTTGCGGTGGTGGCCGGTGGCGGCCAGCACGCCCGGTTCCAGCCAGTCCACGACGGGCGCGTTGTCCGGGCTGCCCGCGCGGAACCCGGCGGCCGACTCGACCAGCGCGTACTCGGTGATCGCGGGCCACACCGCTTCGGCGTCCCGCAGCAGGTCCAGCACGCCCCGCACCTTGACCCCGGTGTCGAAGCCCGCCTCGTACTGGGTGGCGCCGAGCACCAGCCCGCCCGGCCTCGGCACCAGGTAGACCGGCCTGCCCTCGACGTGCGCGCGGACGGTGTGCCGGGGCGGCGGCAGCGCGCCTGGTCGGGCGGCCAGGCGCAGGATCTCGCCCTTCACCGGGCGGATCACCCCGCGCAGCTTCGGGTGCAGCCCGCCGCTCCACGCCCCTGCCGCGATCACCGTGACACCGCCGTTCCGACCGGACGCGGTCTCGGGCTCGGCCCCTGGCTCGGCTTCGGCGAACCGCACGCCGTGGTCCCGGCACGCCGCGCGCAGCGCGTCCAGCAGCGCCCGGTTGTCCACGGAGAGGTCGCCGGGCACGTGCAGTCCACTTCGGACCGACGGGCCCAGCCCCGGCTCCAGGCCGCGCAGCTCGCGCCCGGTCACCCGGCGCGCGGAGCGGCCGCGCGTGCCCAGGTAGGCGCACAGCTGGTCGAGCACCTGCGCGTCCGCGCGGTCGACGGCCACCGCCAGCGTGCCCACCTCGCTCAGCTCCAGGCCGAGGTCGGCGGCGAAGGAGGGCCACCGCTCCAGCGACTCCACGCCCAGGTCGAGCACGTGCTCGTCACCGGGCCACGCCTCGGTGATCGGGGCGAGCATCCCGCCCGCGACCCACGAGCCGCCGTGCGGCGAGCCGCGGTCGACGACGGTGACCGGGAAGCCGTCCCGCGCGGCGAACCACGCCACGGACAGGCCGATGACGCCGCCCCCGAGGACGGTGACCTGCACTGCCAAGGCACTCACGCTCCCTGCGCCGGCATGACCCGGATCAGGTTCGACGGTCGGAGCGAACCACGCTCCCTCTCAGCCCGGTGTCCTCCGGGCTCCCGTGCGGACCGCCTCCACCGTAGCGCACGGCCGCGGCGGGCGGTTACCTTCCAGCCCGTGCCAGGACTCGACGCAACCACGACCAGGCGGCGGCTCGCGGACGCGACGCTGTACCTCTGCACCCCGAACCGCCCCGACCTCGCCGAGTTCGCCGACGCCGCGCTCGCGGGCGGGGTGGACGTCGTGCAGCTGCGGGACAAGGGCCTGGAGGCCAAGCAGGAGATCGCCGCGCTGGAGGTGCTGGCCGAGGCGTGCGCCCGGCACGGCGCGCTGCTGGCGGTCAACGACCGCGCGGACGTGGCGCTGGCGGTGGACGCCGACGTGCTGCACCTGGGCCAGGACGACCTGCCGGTGCCGCTGGCCCGCCGGATCGTGGGCGAGGACGTGGTGATCGGCCGGTCCACGCACGACGTGGCGCAGGCGCGGGCGGCGGCGGCCGAGCCGGGCGTGGACTACTTCTGCACCGGCCCGTGCTGGCCGACGCCGACCAAGCCGGGCCGTCCCGCGCCGGGGCTGGACCTGGTGCGGGCCACCGCGGCGGCGGGCGTGGACCGCCCCTGGTTCGCCATCGGCGGCATCGACCGGGAGCGGCTGCCGGAGGTGCTGGCCGCCGGGGCGCGCCGGATCGTGGTGGTGCGGGCGATCACCGAGGCCGAGGACCCGAGGGCCGCGGCATCGTGGTTGAAGTTTCAACTAGAGGGCGTACTCTCGACCCCGTGATGCCTGTGCTGTACCTGGGCCACGGGGCTCCCCCGCTGGCCGACGACGAGCGGTGGACCGGCGAGCTGCGGTCGTGGGCGGCCGAGCTGCCGCGACCGGAGTCGATCCTGGTCGTCTCCGCGCACTGGGAGGAGTCCCCGCTGACCCTGGGGGCCACCCGCCCGACGCCGCTCACCTACGACTTCTGGGGCTTCCCCCGGCGCTACTACGAGGTCACCTACGACGCGCCCGGCGCGCCCGAGCTGGCCGAGGAGGTGACCAAGCTCGTCGGCGGCGCCGAACCCGTGGCCCAGGACCCGGAACGCGGCCTGGACCACGGCGCGTACGTGCCGCTGAAGGAGATGTTCCCCGAAGCCGACGTCCCGGTGCTCCAGGTGTCCATGCCCAGCCTCGACCCGCGCGGGCTGTTCGACCTGGGCCGCAGGCTCGCGCCGCTGCGCGAGCGGGGCGTGCTGGTGGTCGGCAGCGGGTTCCTCACGCACAACCTCAGCTGCGTGGACTTCCCGGCGGGCCCGGACTACCAGCCGCCGTCGTGGTCGGCCGAGTTCGACGACTGGGCCGCCCGCGCGCTGGCAGGCGGCGACGTGGACGCGCTGCTGGACTTCCAGCGCAAGGCCCCCGCCGCGGGCATCGCGCACCCCCGCACCGAGCACTTCGCGCCGCTGTTCGTGGCGATGGGCGCGGCGGGCGCGGGCGCGGACCCGTCGTCGCCCCGCACCGCCGTCGAGGGCTTCTGGTACGGCCTGTCCAAGCGCTCGGTCCAGTTCGGCTGACCGGGGTCGGCACCCCCTGGCGAGGGGGTGCGCCAGGGGGTGCCGGTCGCCCGCGGCGCGGTCCGCAGGGAGGTCGACCGCGCGCGGGCCGGGGTCAGCCTCGGGTCAGGCTCAGCCCGTAGGCGCTGAGGATCTCGCCGACCGGCTGGAAGTAGGTCGTGCCACCGGAGGAGCAGTTGCCCGAGCCGCCGGAGGTCACGCCCTGGGCCTGGCTGTAGTTGCTGCCCGCCACCCACGACCCGCCCGAGTCGCCCGGCTCAGCGCAGGCGTTGGTGCGGGTCAGGCCGGACACCGAGCCCTGCGCGTAGTTCACCGTCTGGTTCTTGGCCTGGACGGTGCCGCAGCGCCAGCCGGTGGTGGAGCCGGAGCGGCAGATCGCCGCGCCGACCGCCGCCGAGCTGGAGCCGGTGACGGTGACGTTGGAGCCGTTGTAGCGGTTCACCCACGGCCGCGAGGTCCAGTTGCTGTTCGTGCGGACCCAGCCGTAGTCGTTGCCGGGGAACGACGAGCCCGCGAAGGAGCCCTGCGCCACCCGGTTGTGGCCGCTGGTGCTCGCGCCGCTGCGGCCGCAGTGGCCCGCGGTCACGAAGCCGCCGCTGACCGCGAAGCCGACCGAGCACCGGCTGCTGCCGATGTAGTAGGCGTCGCCGCCGCGGGTGTCGTACAGGGTGGTGGGCGTCTGGTCGACCTCGACCACGCGCACCGCCGGGCTGACCGCCCTGGCCCTGGTCAGGAACGCCTCGGTGGCCGCGTCCCGCTGGTCGCGGTGGACCTCGACCACCACCGAGTTGGTCAGGTCGTCGACCCGCCAGCCGGTGACCGACCGGGGCGCGCCCATGGCGTCGATCGCGTCCTTGGCGCCGGTCAGCTGCTGGTGCGAGAAGGCGACGTGCTTGGCCTCGGCGCCCGCGGCGCGCACCGCGCCCGCCTTGGCCGGGTCGACCACGGCGACCACGAGCCCGCCGGTGGCGGGGCTGATCCAGGAGCCCGCGTACGCCGCGCCCGCGGCGTCGCGCGCCTCGTCCTCGACCTCCGCCGCCGCGGCGTCGCGGGCGAGACGGGTGGTCATCTGTTCGGCGGTCAGGCCGAGGTCGCGTTGCGCCGCTCGGACCAACTCGGCGGGGTAGCTCTCCGTGTTCGGAGAGCTTGTCCCGTTGGGGCCGACCGGAGCGGCGATCGCCGGTACGCTGAGAGGTGTAGCCGCGCCGGTGGCGAGCAGAGCTGCCACGGCGAGGCGGGCCGCACTCGTGCGGTTCATCAGGCGTCTCCCTCATCTTCGGGTGCAGGGAACCCGAGAGCCTGGTTGCAGGGACCGCTCTCGGGGGCTCTAGGGGGACGGGTGGTGGGGCGGCGGCAGGGGTCGCCCCACCCCTTCTCTTCTCTCCGTCTTCTCCAGCACGGGCCGGACGAGTCGCGCGGGGTGCCGTCGCATCGCGCTCCTTCCCGATCGCTACCGATCAGTACTCGCCCGTTCGAGCTACGTTATGACTCTGTGACCTGTTACGCCTCGGATCACCTGAGGGCGAAGTGTGTCACAAGTCACGCCAGTTTGACTGCGCTGTGTAGCGTTTGACAGTTAACTCTCACTCGGGGTAATGATTAGCTCACCGAATGGTGTTAATTGCCAGAAGTGACCAGTTCTCGTCCGACTACTCCCCGTTCGCGTGACACCCCCTATGCCGAACGAGTGGCCATGGCGCGTCTCAGTAGTCGCCAGAGTGGTTCCGGAACGAACCCGGCGCGGACATCGGGAGGGTTCAGGATCTCCACCATGGACCTCGTCACCCTCACCGACATCCAGGCCGCGGCGGCCCTGATCGCCCCCGCGGTCGTCCGCACCCCCCTGCTGCCGCAGGACGACGGGCTGTGGCTCAAGCCGGAAAGCCTCCAGCGGGTCGGCGCGTTCAAGATCCGCGGCGCCTACCACGCGCTGGCGCGGCTGCCCGAGCAGGTGCGGGCGCGCGGCGTCATCGCCTACTCCAGCGGCAACCACGCCCAGGCCGTGGCCAGTGCCGCCGCCCTGTTCGGGATCAAGGCCACCATCGTCATCCCGGACAACGCCCCCGCGGTCAAGATCGAGGCCACCCGCGCGCACGGCGCCGAGGTGGTGCTGGTGCCGATGCCCGAGCGCGAGTCGCGGGCCCGCGAGCTGGCCGAGGCCACCGGCGCCACCCTGGTCCCGCCGTTCGACCACCCCGACGTGATCGCGGGCCAGGGCACCATCGGCCTGGAGGTGCTGGCCGACCTGCCCGACGTGGCCACCGTGCTGGTGCCCGTCAGCGGCGGCGGGCTGATCTCCGGCGTCGCCGCCGCGGTGAAGGCGCTGCGGCCCTCCGCCGCGGTGGTCGGCGTGGAGCCGGAGCTGGCCGCCGACGCGGCCGAGTCGTTCCGCGCCGGGGCGCGGGTGCCGTGGTCCCCGGCCGACCGCGCCCGCACGGTGGCCGACGGGCTGCGGGCCGAGCTGTCCGAGCTGACCTTCGCCCACCTGCGGGCGTTCGTCGACGACGTGGTGACCGTGTCCGAGGGGGAGATCCTGGACGCCGTCCGGGTGCTCGCCCGCCGGGCGCGGCTGGTGGTCGAGCCCACCGGCGCGGTGGCCGTCGCGGCGCACCTGAAGTCGCCGCGTCCTGGGAAGACCGTCGCCGTGGTGACCGGCGGCAACGTCGACCCGGAGGTCTTCGCCCGCATCCTGTCCTCGTGATCACGGCCACCCGATCACGGCCACCCGATCACGGGCACCCGATCACGGGCACCCGATCACTGCCACCTGATCGGGTCCGCCTGATCGTGTCATTGCCGCTCGAACAGCCGTTCGAATAGCGTGGTCGGCATGGAAACCCCGCCGCCGCTGCTGTCCGACGAGCAGCTGCGCTCAGCCGCCGTCGAGGCCGAGGCCGCCGCCCGCGCGGCCCACCGGCGACGGCTGGGCCTGCTCGCCGAGGCCCAGCGCCGCGGCCTGGACCTGGCCGCCTACCGCCTGCTGCTGCGCGCCGACCGGGCCGAGTTCACCCGCTGGCTGACCCAGGTCCGGCTGTTCCTGCCCGCGCTGAGCCCGTCGGGCCAACCGCTGCCACCGGCCCACCCGGTCACCGCCGCCGCCCTGCCCGAGCTGTCCGAGGCCCACCTGGCCCAGCTCGCCCGAGCCCTGCCCCGGCTCCCCGAGGGCGCGGAGGACATCCTGGTCACCGCCGCCCGCTCCACCGAGCCCCGCGCGCTGCGCCTGCTGGCCGACCGCATCCACGCCGAGCAGGACGCCGCCGAGCCCGGACCCGAGCCCGAGGCGGAAGCCCCCGACGTGCTGCACCTGCGCGACCTGCCCGGCGGGCGGCTGGAGCTGTGGGGCGAGCTGACCGCCGAGACCGGCGCCCGCCTCACCGCCGCGCTGGACCCGCTGGCCCGCCCCGGCGCCGAGGACACCCGCTCCCGCGCCGAGCGCCAGGGCCAGGCCCTGGCCGACCTGATCGACCTGCGCGGCGAGGCCCTGCCCACCCGGGCGGGGCAACGCCCCCACCTCAGCGTCACCCTGGACTACCAGACCCTGCGCACCGGCACCGGCACCGCGCGGCTGGACGGCGGCGGCCACCTGACCGCCGCCCAGGCCCGCCGCCTTGCCTGCGACGCCGTGGTCATCCCCGCGGTGCTGGGCGGTCGCTCCGAGGTGCTGGACCTGGGCCGGGCCCGGCGCACCGTGAGCCTGGCCCAGCGCCGGGCGCTGCACGCGCGCGACCGCGGCTGCGCCTTCCCCGGCTGCGGCCGCCCGGCCCGCTGGTGCGACGCCCACCACGTGCGGCACTGGGCCGACGGCGGTCCCACCGATCTGGACAACCTCGTCCTGCTCTGCCGCCGCCACCACAGCGAGGTCCACCACCACCGGTGGCGGATCCGGCTCACCGGCGGGGCGGCGGTGTTCATCCCGCCCCGCCACATCGACCCCGCCCAGCTCCCCCGGCAGAACCTGCTGCACCGACGAGCCCTGGAGCTGGCGGGGTGAGCGGTCAGTCCGAGGGGCGGTTCAGCGTCGCCACGAACTTGTAGCGGTCGCCCCGGTACACCGAGCGCACCCACTCCACCGGGTTGCCCTGGGTGTCGAAGGAGTGCCGGGACAGCAGCAGCATCGGCAGCCCGATGTCGGCGCCGAGCAGCTCGGCCTCCTCGGGCGAGGCCAGCGCCGTCTCGATGGTCTCCTCGGCGTGCCCCATCTCGACCCCGAAGCGCTCGCGCAGCACCTGGTACAGCGAGCCGCCGGGGGTCAGGTACCGGCGCAGGCCCCGGAACCGGCCCAGCGCCAGGTGCGTGGTCTCGATCGCCATCGGCTCGCCGTCGGCCAGCCGCAGGCGGTGCAGCCGCAGCACCTTCGCGCCCGCCCGCACGCCCAGCAGCCGGGCCAGCTCGGCCTCCGCGGGCTGCTCGGAGGCGTCGATCAGCCGGGACGAGGGCTGGCGGCCCTGCGCCCGCATGTCCTCTGTGTACGAGGACAGCTGAAGCCGTTGCGCCACCTTGGGTTCCGCGGCGAAGGTGCCCTTGCCCTGCACCCGCAGCAGCCGCCCCTCGACGGTCAGCTCCGCCAGCGCCTGCCGGACCGTCGTGCGCGAGACGTCGAACTCCGCGGCGAGCGAGCGCTCGGTCGGGATCGGCGAGCCCGGCGGCAGCGCCCGCAGCAGGTCGAGCAGGTGGCGCTTGAGTCCCCAGTACTTCGGTTCGCGCTGCGCGCGGGACCTGGTGTCCAGTCCCGTCGCAGTGCTCGTCTCCAGCATGCCTTCCTCCTCGACCTCACCAGCGCTCCCACGACAAGGATGCCCTGTCCACGGCGGATCGCGCCCCCGAACCCCCGGAGCGGAATTGATCCGATGACTTTGCAACGTCTCTGCAACGGCCTTGACAGGCAGTGTGGCGAGGCACACGCTGATCATATTGGTCTACACCACTTGGTGCCCGGTCGCGGCGACCGGGTCAGGGAAAGGGCGCGAACGTGAAGGGCTGGAAAGGGATGGCCGCCGGTGCCGCCGCACTGGCGGTGGCCGTGGCCGGATGTGGCACGAGCTCCAGCGGGTCCGACAGCGGCTCCGGCGACGGCAAGACGCTCACCGTCTGGCTGATGGACGGCTCCGCGCCGGCCGCGCTGACCGACGCCCTGCACAAGGAGTTCCAGGACGCCCACCCCGGCGTCACGGTCAAGTACGAGGTGCAGAAGTGGGGCGGCATCCAGGAGAAGCTGACCACCGCGCTGACCAGCAACACCCCGCCCGACGTGATCGAGCTGGGCAACACCCAGACCGCGAAGTTCGCCGCCGAGGAGACGCTGGAGGACCTCAGCGGTGACGTCTCCGCGCTCGGCGGCGACCAGTGGCTCGCCGGCCTGAAGGACTCGCTGACCTGGGACGGCAAGTCCTACGGGATGCCGTTCTACGCCTCCAACCGCACCGTCATCTACCGCACGGACCTCTTCGAGGCCGCGGGCATCACCGCCGCGCCCACCACGCGCGACGAGTGGGTCGCGGCCATCGAGAAGCTCAAGGCCGCCAACGCCGCCGACCCCGACTTCCAGGCCCTCTACCTGCCCGGCCAGTCCTGGTACGCGCTGCTGTCGTTCATCTGGGACGAGGGCGGCGACGTGGCCAAGCAGGACGGCTCCGCCTGGACCGGCGCGCTGGACACCCCGCAGGCCAAGGCGGGCCTGGACTTCTACAAGAAGCTCGTGGACGTCTCCGGCACCAAGGCCCCCAAGGACACCGACGAGGCCACCCCGCAGCAGATGGAGGTCTTCGGCACGGGCAAGGTCGGCATGATGATCGGCCTGCCGTGGGAGCTGGCGGGCGCGGTCAAGGCCAACCCCGACCTGGCGAGCAAGACCGCGGCGTTCCCGATCCCGTCCAAGACCGCGGGCAAGACCGCGCCGGTCTTCCTCGGCGGCTCGAACCTGGCCATCCCGGCGGGCAGCCAGAACACCGACCTGGCCAAGGACTACCTGAAGCTGCTGTCGTCCAAGAAGTACCAGGACATGCTGGCCGAGGGCGGCTCGGTGCCGGGCACCTCCACCGACACCGCCAAGCTGGCCACCAACCCGGTGGGCAAGGCGCTGGCCGAGTCCGCCCCCAACGGCAAGGTCACCCCGACCACGCCCACCTGGGCCGCGGTGGAGGCGGGCCAGAACCCGCTCAAGGACATGCTGACCGCGTACCTGACCGGCGCCAAGTCGCTGGACCAGGCCACCGGCGACGCCAACGCCGCGCTGACCAAGACGCTGGCCGGATGACGCAGCCATGACGGCCGTGGACACGACCGACGCCGCGGTGCCGACGAGGGGTTCCTCGCAGGCACCGCGGCGTGCCGCGCCCGGCGGCGCCCGTCGCCGCCGGGGCAGCGCCCTGGACCGGGCGCTGCCCTACCTGCTGCTCGCCCCCGCGGTCATCGCCATCCTGTGGATGATCGGCTTCCCGGTGCTGTCCGTGCTGGCGACCAGCTTCCGCAAGCTGAACCTGCGCGAGCTGACCCGCGGCCAGGTCGTGTGGACCGGCCTGGACAACTACACCCAGGTGCTGTCCGACCCGGAGTTCTGGGCCATCACCGCCCGCACCGTGGTGTTCACCGCGCTGGTGGTGGGCAGCTCGGTGCTGGCGGGCCTGCTGCTGGCGCTGCTGATGCGCCAGATCAGCCCGGTGGTCCGGATCGTGCTGCAGGTGTCGATGCTGCTGGCGTGGGCCATGCCGCTGCTCGCGGCGACCACGGTCTACCAGTGGATCTTCGACCAGCAGTACGGCATCCTCAACAAGACCCTGGTGCGCCTTGGCTTCGACGGGTTCGCGGGCTTCTCCTGGTTCTCCACCGGCGCCTCCACGCTGGCGGTGATCGGGCTGCTGATCGTCTGGCAGGCCGTGCCGTTCCTGGCCTTCTCGCTGTACGCGGGCGCCATCGGCATCCCGCGCGACCAGTACGAGGCGGCGGGCATGGACGGCGCCTCGCCGTGGCAGACCTTCCGCGCGGTGACCTGGCCGGAGCTGCGCCCGCTGCTGATGATGGTGACGTTCCTGTCCCTGCTGTGGGACTTCAAGGTGTTCGCGCAGATCTGGGCGATCCGCAAGGGCGGCCCGGACGGCGGGAGCACCACGCTGGCGGTCTACCAGTACCTGGAGGGCATCTCGCAGAGCCACTTCGGCGTGGCCGCCGCGGTGAGCGTGCTGATGGTGCTGCTGCTGGCCCTGCTGACCTTCCAGTACCTGCGCAGGCTGGTCCGATCCCAGGAAGGGGCGCTGTGAACCCCGCGAAGAGCAAGAAGGTGGCCGCGAACGCCGTCGCGCTGGTCGTGGCGCTGTTCTTCGCGTTCCCGACCTACTGGATGGTCGCCACCGCGCTCAAGCCGCGCAAGGACATGCTGACCAGCGAGTACGACCTGCTGCCGCTGTCGGTCACCGGGACCAACTTCGCCACCGCGTGGACCAAGCCGGGCTTCCTGCAGTCGCTGGGCAACAGCCTGGTGGTGACGCTGCTGGCGGTGCTGGCCGCGGTCGTGGTCGGCCTGCTGGCGGCGGTGCCGCTGGCGCGGATGAGGTTCCGCGGCCGCAAGGGCTTCGTGATGCTGATGCTGGTGGCCCAGATGGCCCCGTTCGAGGCGCTGCTGATCCCGGTGTTCCTGATGATGCGGGACCTGGACCTGCTGGACAAGCTGCCCTCGCTGGTGCTGATCTACTTCGCGGTGACCCTGCCGTTCTGCGCCTGGACGCTGCGCGGGTTCGTCAACGGCATCCCGCTGGAGCTGGAGGAGGCCGCGCAGGTCGACGGGTGCAGCCGGTGGGAGGCGTTCCGCCGGGTCACCCTGCCGCTGCTGGGCCCCGGCATGGTGGCCACGTCGGTGTTCGCGTTCGTCACCGCGTGGAACGAGTTCCTGTACGCGCTGTCGCTGATCAACGACCAGTCCAGGCAGACGCTGCCGGTGTGGTTGAGCGGCTTCCAGTCGCAGTTCGGCACCGACTGGGGCGGCGCGATGGCCGCCTCGGCGCTGTTCACGCTGCCGGTGCTGGTGTTCTTCCTGATCGTCCAGCGCAAGATGGTCATCGGCGTCACCGCCGGTGCGGTGAAGGGGTAGGACCGCATGTCGTTGCACCGGCTCGCGTCGGCCGTGCTGCTGCCCGGCTTCCACGGCACCACCGCCCCCGACTGGCTGATCGCGCGGGTGGCCGACGGCCTGGGCGGGGTCGTGCTGTTCGGCCGCAACGTCGTCGACGACGCCCAGGTGACCGCGCTGACCGCGCAGCTGCGCGCGGCCCGCCCGGACGTGGTCGTCGGCATCGACGAGGAGGGCGGCGACGTCACCCGCCTGGACGCCGCGCGGGGGTCGGAGGTGCCCGGCAACCACGCGCTGGGGGCCGCCGACGACCTCGACCTGACCCGCGCGGTGGCCGCGTCGATCGGGGCGCGGCTGGCGGCGTGCGGGGTGACCCTGAACCTGGCGCCGTCGGCCGACCTGGTGCTCACCCCGGAGGACCCGGTGATCGGCGTGCGCGCGTTCGGCTCGGACCCGCACGCGGCGGCCGGGCACGTGGCCGCGTTCGTGGAGGGGACGCAGGCGGTGGGCGTGGCCGCGTGCGCGAAGCACTTCCCCGGCCACGGCGCCTCCTCGGTGGACTCGCACGCGGCGCTGCCGGTGCTGCCCAGGACCGAGGAGCAGCTGCGCGAGGTGGAGTTCGTGCCGTTCCGCGCGGCGGTGCGGGCGGGCGTCCGGTCGGTGATGACCGGGCACCTGGTGGTGCCCGCGTGGGGCGACCAGCCCGCGACGCTGAACCCGCGGGCGCTGCGGGTGCTGCGGGAGGAGCTGGGGTTCACCGGCGCGGTCATCACCGACGGCCTGGACATGAAGGCGGTCGGCGGCGACCTGGCCGAGGGGTCGGTGCGGGCGCTGGCGGCGGGCGTGGACGCGCTGTGCCTGGGCGGTGAGCCGCTGGACGACGACGGGCTGCGGTGGCTGGTGGACAGCATCGTGGCGGCGGTGGAGTCCGGGGCGCTGTCCCGCGAGCGGCTGGCGGAGGCCGCCCGGCGCACCGCCGCGCTCGGCAGGCCCCCGGCGGCGGTCGACGGGCACGACCCGGAGCTGGGCATGGCCGCCGCGCGCCGGGCCGTCGAGGTGGCCGGGACGCTGGCGCCCAGCGGTCCGCCGCTGGTGCTCGACCTGGCGGTGGAGCCGTCGATCGCGGTCGGCGACGTGCCGTGGGGGTTGGGGCCGCACCTGGTGGAACTGCTGCCCGGCACCGAGGTGCTGCCCGCCGATGGCGTCACCGCCGCGGCGGTGTCGCGGGCGGCCGCCGGACGTACCGTGGTGGTGGTCACCAGGGAGGCGCACCGCTTCCCGGCGGTTCGCGACCTGGTGTCCGAACTGGCTACAATTGGTCTAGACCTAGTGCACGTGGAGACCGGCGTGCCGGGCCCCGACCTGGGCGCCGGTGCCCGCGTGGACACCCACGGCGGTTCACGGGTGTGCCTGCGCGCCGCGGCCGAGCGCATCGCCGCCGCCACCACCTGACGCCACCACCTGACAGGGGTTCCGACATGACCGACCAGCAGCCCGGCAGGCACATGGCGGCCGAGATCGACCAGCAGCCCGGCATCTTCGCCGCGCTGGTGGACCGGCGGGCCGAGATCGCCGAGGTGGCGCGAGCCATCCGCGACCGCGGCCCCCGGTTCGTCCTGCTGGCCGCCAGGGGGTCCAGCGACCACGCGGCGCTGTACGCCAAGTACCTCACCGAGGTGCTGCTGCAGCTGCCCGCCGGCCTGGTGTCGCCGTCCACCACGACGCTGTACGGCGCCCAGCCGGACCTGACCGACGTGCTGGTGGTGTCGGTGTCGCAGAGCGGCGGCTCACCGGACCTGCTGGAGGTCACCGAGTCGGCGCGGGCCAGGGGCGCGCTCACCGTGGCGGTGACCAACACCCCCGACTCGCCGCTCAACGGCGCGGCCGAGCTGTCGGTGGACGTCGGCGCGGGCGTGGAGCACGCGGTGGCCGCCACCAAGACCTACTCGGCGACGCTGCTGGCGCTGTACCTGCTGGTGGACGCGGTGCGCGGCGGCGACGGGCGGCACGCGCGCGACCTGGGCGAGCTGGCCAGGTCCACTCTGGACACCTCGGCGGACGCGGTGGCCGAGGCGGTGCGGCGGTACCGGTTCGTGGACCGGGTGCTGACCACCGCGCGCGGGTACTCGCTGCCCTCGGCGCTGGAGTCGGCGCTGAAGCTGGCCGAGACCTCCTACCTCGCGGCCCGCGCCTACAGCGGGGCGGACCTGCTGCACGGGCCGGTGGCGGCGGTCGACGCCGAGACCGCGGTGCTGGCGGTGACCAGCACCGGCAAGGGCGGCGAGGCGCTGCACGACGTGCTGGACGCGGTGCACGGGCGCGGGGCGGACGTGCTGGCCGTCGGCTCGGCCGCGACCAAAGCGTCGGCGGCGCTGCGCATCCCGGTGGCGGAGACCGCCGAGGAGGTGGCGCCGGTGCTGGAGATCCTGCCGGTGCAGCGGCTGGCGCACGGGCTGGCGCTGGCCCGCGGCGGCGACCCGGACAGCCCGCGCGGGCTGAACAAGGTCACCCGCACCCGCTAGCCGAGAAGGGCGGGCTCCCCTGGGGAGCCCGCCCTTCTCGTCAGCTCACCGGCCCGTCAGCTCACTGGCCGGCGGCGGCGTAGCCGAGCTTGCCGTCGGCGGGCACGGGCGCGTCGGCGTCGAAGACCACCTCGCCGCCCACCCAGACCTTGCGCGGGCGCAGCTCGTCGTCCCACCAGACCAGGTCGGCGACCGCGCCGGGGGCCAGCCGTCCCAGCCCGGTCTCGCCGATGGCGTCCGCCGGCACGATCGTCGCCGAGGCCAGCGCGTCGGCCAGGTCCACGCCCACCGACACGATGTTGCGCACCGCCCGGTCCAGGGTCAGCGCGCTGCCCGCGATGATCCCCTCGGGCGAGCGCGGCACGCCGTCCTCGGTCAGCACCACGACCTCGCCGCCCAGGTGGTAGCGGCCGGGCGGCATGCCCGCGGCGGCCATCGCGTCGGTCACCAGCGCCACCCGGTGGCCCGCCGCGTTGAACACCAGCCTGCACACGTCCGGCCCCACGTGCGCGAGGTCGGCGATCAGGCCGAGGGTGAACCGCTCGTCCACCAGCGCCACGCCGGGCACGCCGGGCTCGCGGTGCCCCAGCGGCCGCTGCGCGTTGAACAGGTGGGTCACCATCCGCGCGCCCGCCTCGGCCGCCGCGCGGGTCTGCTCGCCGGTGGCGTCGCTGTGCCCGACGGCGACCAGCACGCCCGCCTCGACCAGCCTGCGCACGGCTGCCATGCCGCCGGGCTGCTCGGGGGCGAGGGTCACCACGCGCAGAGCGCCGCGCAGGGCCTCGTCGTCGAGCAGCTGGTCGATCTCGGCCGCTCCGGGTTCCGCCATCAGCGCCGGGTTGTGCACGCCCGCGCGCTTCGGGGACAGGAACGGCCCCTCCAGGTGCACGCCCAGCGGACGCGCGCCGACGCCCTCCGGCAGCGCGGCCGACGCCGCCAGCACCGCCCTGGCCTGCCGGATGGCCACCGGCACCGGCGCGGTGATCAGGGTCGGCAGGAAGCGCGTCACCCCCGTGCGCGGGAGGGCTCGGGCGACGGCGAGCATCCCCTCGGCGTCCACGTCCGCGAAGTCGATCCCGACCGCGCCGTTGACCTGCACGTCCACCAGTCCGGGGGTGAGCAGGCCGCCGGTGAGCACTTCGGCCCGCGCGGGCGGGTCGCCCGCGAGCACCTCCACGATCCGGCCCGCCCTGACGCGCACGGACGCCGGACCGGTGATGGTGCGACCGAGCAGTGCTCGCGGAGCTGCGACAACCGTGTCCAAGGTCCCTCCTCAAATGGTCCAGACCATTATGGCCGCAATCCGCAGGCCACGTCACCCGTGGTGAGAAGATAACCGAATATAGTGAATCACGGTTAATGATCGTCAGCCACGGCGGCGTTCCGGAACGGCCACAGCCCCGCTGCCGTTGGCCATACTGGGCGCCGTGGCGGTGACCGACGACGCGATCCTGCGCGTCAAGCAGATGATCGTGTCCGGGGAGCTGAAGCCGGGCGACCGGCTGCCCCGCGAGGCCGACCTCGCCGAGCGCCTGGGGCTGTCGCGCAACTCGCTGCGCGAGGCGGTGAAGGCGCTGTCCCTGGTGCGGGTGCTGGACGTGCGGCAGGGCGACGGCACCTACGTGTCCAGCCTGCGCGCCGACGAGCTGCTCGGCGCGCTGTCATTCGTGCTCGACCTGCACCGCGGCGAGGACTCGGCGCTGGAGGTGCTCCAGGTCCGCCGCATCCTGGAACCCGCCGCCGCCGCGATGGCCGCGACGCGCATCGGCGAGCAGGAGCTGGCCGCGCTGCGGGGGCTGTGCGACGCCGCGGAGTCCGCGCGCACGGTGGAGGAGCTGGCCGGGCACGACCTGGAGTTCCACCGGGCGGTCGCGCGCTGCTCGGGCAACTCCTACCTGGCCCGGCTGCTGGACGCGCTGGCCGGGCCGACCGCGCGGGCGCGGGTCTGGCGCGGCATCGCCAGGGCGGGCGCGGTGGAGCGCACGGTCGCCGAGCACCGCGCGATCGTCGACGCGCTGGCCGCCCACCAGCCGGAGCTGGCCCGCTCCTGGTCCACGGTGCACGTGGCGGGCGTCGAGCGGTGGCTGCCCGACCTGGCCTGACCCGCCGCGCTCAACCCACCACGCTCAACCCACCACGCCCTGGGGAGCCGCGTCGATCACCTCGTCGAGCATCCCGCGAGAGACCTGCAGCTGCTCGATCACCGACGTGATCCGCTCGCGCTCCCGCCGCAGCTGCGCCACCAGCGTGGAGCACGTGGGCACCAGCCGCTCGCCGTCGTCGCGCACGCACGGCAGCACCCGCGCGATCACGGCGGTCGGCAGCCCGGCGGTGAGCAGGGCCCGGATGCGCCGCACCGCGTCCACGTCCGCCTCGCGGTAGACCCGGTACCCGCTGGGCAGCCGCTCCGGCGCGAGCAGCCCCTGCTCCTCGTAGTAGCGCAGCAGCCGCTCGCTCACCCCGGTTCGCCGGACCATCTCACCGATGCGCACGTGATCCGCACCTCCGCGCCTTGACCCTCACATCGGTGTCAGACTTTATCGTCGCCGCATGACCACCGGAACCAAGCTGCCGCTGGGCCGCGTCGTGCGCGGCTCCGGACCCGGCCTGCTGCTCGCCCACGGCGCGGGCGGCGGTGTCGACGCCAACTTCGGACCGATCCTGGACGGCCTGGCCGAGCGCCGGACCGTGGTCGGCCCCGACTACCCCGGCACCGGCCGGACCCCGCGCGCCGCCGGACCGCTGTCGCTGGACGGGCTGGCCGACGACCTGGTCGCCGCCGCGGTCGAGGAGGGCCTGGAGACCTTCGCCGTCGCCGGGTACTCGCTGGGCGCCGCGGTGGCGGTGCGCGCGGCCACCCGCCACCCCGACCGGGTCACCGCGCTGGTGCTCACCGCGGGCTTCGCCCGGCCCAACCCGCGGATGCTGCTGGCCGTGCGGCTGTGGCGGGAGCTGCTGGAGGCGGGTGACCGCGAGCGCCTGGCGGCGTTCCTGGCCCTGATGGCCACCGGCGCGCCCGCGCTGGACCGGCTGTCCCAGGAGGCGCTGGACGCCGCGGTGGCGGACACCGCGGCGTCGATCCCGCCGGGCACGGCGCAGCACGTCGACCTGGCCGCCGAGGTCGACGTGCGGGACGACCTGGCCGCGATCCGGGTGCCCACCCTGGTGGTGTGCACCCGGCACGACGCCCTGGTGACGCCCTTCCTCCAGCGGCAGCTGGCCGAGGCCACCCCCGGCGCGGAGCTGGTCGAGCTCGAGGCGGGCCACCTGCCCTTCGCGGAGCGGCCCGCCGAGTGGCTGGCCGCGATCCGCGAGTTCCTGGACCGCGGTCAGGAGAACGCCGCCAGGAGAACGCGGCGGTGGTGATGCGGGTGATGCCCAGGCCGTGCACCGCGTGAGGCCGTCGGTGCGGGGCCTCGTCGTCAGGGTCGCACGTCGCGCCTGCGGAAGTGGAACGGGCAGGTGGCCCCGCCGCGCGCGATGGTGGTCGGGCGGCGGAAGTCGATGCCGTGCCGGTCGGGGTCGATCGCGCTGATCCAGGCGGCGTCGAACTCGCAGAACACCGGCCCCAGCTCGGGCACCCCGCAACGCGCCAGCACCTCGACGTAGAAGCACCGCCGCACGTCCACCAAGTAGCGCTCGTCATCGTCGGCGGTGCGCTCGAAGGCGAAGTCGGCCCCGAAGTAGTTCTCCTCGCGGTCCTTGGAGTAGCCCACGATCACGGCGAACGGGTCCTCGGCCGCGTCCAGCGCGGCCCTGGTGCTGTCGTGGCCGTGGGGACGGGTCGGTTCGTGGAACGCCCGCGCCACGCGCACGAGCGCCTCCCGCTGCGGCATCCGGGCCAGCAGGCACTGGTAGCCGGCGACGACGACGGCGGTCAGCTCCAGGTGGGGGCTCCGCCCGCCGATGCCTGCGACGATCCGCTCCGCGCGGTCGTCCAGCTCGGTCAGCGGCACCTCGCGACCGATGTGCTCGCGGAACAGGGTGATGATGAGATCGTTCACGGTGGTTGTCCTTCGGTCCGCACCCGCGCACGCGCGGGACGGCCGGCACGCTCCAACCACCAACCTGGCGCCGACCAGGGTTGTCGGTACGAGGCCGGAATCTACACCCGCGCACCGGACGGCCGGCAAGCTGATCGCATGGATCTCGTGGTCGGTCTGGACGCGGGTGGCACGTCGACCAGGGCGCTGGTGCTGGACCTGACCGGCCGCGCGGTCGGCGTGGGCCGCGCGGGCGGGGGCAACCCCAACTCGCACCCGCCCGAGCGGGCCGCCGCGCACGTCGGGCAGGCGCTGCGGGAGGCGCTGGCGGGCCTGGACGCGGGCGGGGTGCGGGCGGGCGTGCTGGGCATGGCCGGGTCCAGCAAGCTGACCGACCCCCTGGTGGCCGAGCTGTACGAGCGGGCGTGGTCGGACGCGGGGCTGCGCTGCCCGCTGCGGGTGGTGACCGACTGCGAGGCCGCGTTCGCCACCGCCTCGGCGTCGCCGGACGGGACGGCGCTGGTGGCGGGCACGGGGTCGATCGCGGCGCGGATCGAGGGCAGGCGGCTGGTCCGCACGGCGGGCGGGTACGGCTGGCTGCTCGGCGACGAGGGCTCGGCGTTCTGGCTGGGCCGCGAGGCGGTGCGGGCGGCGCTGCGGGCGCTGGAGGCGGGTGAGCTGGACGGCCTGGCCGAGGCGGTGCTCGCGCTGGCGGGGGTGGCGCCGGGACCGGCGGCGTGGAAGCGGCTGATCACCGCGGTCAACGCCGAGCCGCCGATCCACCTGGCCCGGTTCGCGCCGCTGGTGACCGCGCACGCGGCCGAGCCGGTGGCGGGCGGGATCGTGCGCCGGGCGGCGCGCGTGCTGGCCGACCTGGCGATGGCCGCGCGGACCCCGGCGGAGACGACGCCGATCGTGCTGGTCGGCAGCCTGGTCGGGGCGCCGTCGCTGGGCGAGCGGCTGCGCGCGGAGCTGGCGGTGCGCACGGACGGCCCGGTGCTGGTGGCGTCCGAGGGCGCGGCGGGCGCGGCGTGGCTGGCCGCCGTGGAGCTGCTCGGCGACGACGCGCCCCGCCCGGTCTGAGCGCCCGGTCTGAGCGCCCCGACCGAGCGCCCCGGTCAGGCGGCGGGCTCGCGGGGGTGGCGCAGGCCGGGGTGGTCGGCCGGGAGGGTGCGGCGCAGGATCCACCAGCTCGCCGCGACGCACACGGCCTGCAGCGGCCAGGTCAGCGCCACCCGCATGATGCCGAGCACGAGCACCTGCCCGGCCAGCCACAGCGCCCCGAAGACCACCACGCGCAGCACGTACTGCCCCACCCACGGCCAGCTCGCGTAGCGGTAGGCGCGCAGCAGGTCCGGGTCGCGCCGCCAGCGGAACCTCTGCCCGGTCAGCAGGCCGACGACCACGCCGAGCAGCGGCCACCGCACCACGATGCTGGCCAGCCAGGCCAGCGCGCTGGCGGCGTTGAGGAACACCTGCACCAGGAAGAAGTCCTCGGCCCGGCCGGTGCGCAGCGCCACGTAGGCGGCCAGCACGACCAGGGTCACGCTGACCACGACACCGCCGACGCGCCCGCCCCGGAACAGTCGCACGCCGCCCACCGCGAGCCCGACGACGACGGCGGCGACCGCGCCCACCACCACGGAGCGCCCGCCCAGCAGCCACCCCGCGGCGAACGCCACCGGCGGCAGGGAGGCGTCCAGCGCCCCTCCCCTGCCGCCGAGGAGCTGGGCCAGCGACTCCTGCCGCGTATCGGTCATGCCTCCAGGGTGCCTTAGGGCGTCCTAACCTGACCAATGGACCCGTTTCGCCCATTGACCGCCGTGACCGGTCTCACTAGCGTGGCGAGAAATAGTCTGGAAAGTTAACAGACAGGAGTGGTCATGCGCGCGGGCAGCCCCCGACTGCTGCGGGAGATCAACGACCGCGCGGCGGTCGAAGCACTGCTGCGCAACGGCCCGCTCACCCGCTCCGAGCTGGAAGGTCTCATCGGCCTGTCCAAGCCGGCCACCGCCCAGCTGCTGACCCGCCTGGAGACCGAGGGCACGGTGCTGCGCACCGGCCTGCGCGGCGGCGGCCGGGGTCCGCGCGCCCAGCTGTGGGCGGTCAACGGCGCGCTGGCGCACGTGGCCGCGGTCGACCTCACGCCGGACGCGGTGGACGTCGCCATCGCCGACATCTCCGGCGCGCTGCTCACCGAGCACTGCGCCCCCATGCCGCGCACCGGCGTGGTGGAGGCGTTCCGCGCCGCGGTGGCCAAGGCCGCGAGCCAGGCCGGGCTCACCCCGGACGCGCTGCGGCACGTCGTGGTCGGCAGCCCCGGCGCGGTCGACCCGGCCGACGGCGGGCTCGACTACGCGCCGCACATGCCCGGCTGGGAGGGCTTCGACGTGCCCGGCGCGCTGCGGGAGGCGCTGGGCACCGGCGTCACCGTGGAGAACGACGTCAACCTGGTCGCGCTGGAGGAGATGGTGGCCGGGCGGGCCGTCGGCGTGCGGAACTTCGTCCTGGTCTGGCCCGCCGACGCGGTGGGCGCGGCGGTGGTGGTCAACGGCGTGCTGCTGCGCGGCGCGACCGGCGGCGCGGGTGAGATCGACGCCATGCGGGTGCCCGACCCGGCCAACGCCGAGACCGGCACCGGCCGCCGCGGCGGGCGCTACGGCGACCTGCTGGACAACGCCGCGGTGGTCAAGCTGGCGCGGGCGCACGGCCTGTCCGCCCGCTCCGGCGAGGCCGCGGTGCGCAAGGCGCTGGGCGCGGGCACGCCCGGCCGGGAGTTCCTCGTGGACCTGGCCCGCCGGATCGCCACCGGGGTGGCCAACGTGGTCGCCGTGCTGGACCCGGAGCTGGTGCTGCTCTCCGGCGACATCGCGCAGGCGGGCGGGACCGCGCTGGTGGACCTGGTCTCCGCCGAGCTGCGCACCCTGGTGGTGCCCCGCACCGCCGTCCGCCTCGCCATGGTCACCGGCAAGCCGGTGCGCTCCGGCGCGCTGCACTCCGCGCTGTCGGTGGTCCGGGAAGAGGTGTTCGGCCTGCCCGCCGCCACGACCGAGCCGTTCGGTCCCCGCTGAGAGTCCCCGCTGAGAGTCCCCGCTGAGACGAGGAGAGCACATGCGTTCACTCCCCCGCGCCGCCGCGGTGTCGTCGGCGGTGGCGTTGGCCGCGTCGTTAGCCGCGTGCGCGGCCGGTTCGGGCGGGAGCGGCCAGGGGTCCGGGCCCGCCGCCGCGCCCGCCCGTGACGCCGAGTTCTCCCTGACGGTGTGGAGCAACTACTCCGGGCGCGAGCAGGACGAGGTCACCAAGGCGCTGGAGAGCTTCAAGGAGAAGTTCCCCAACGCCGTGATCGAGCACCAGGGCAGCCAGGACGACGACAAGATCACCGCGGGCATCCGCGGCGGCAACCCGCCGGACGTGGCGCTGTCGTTCACCACCGACAACATCGGCCAGTTCTGCTCCAGGGGCGCTTTCCAGCCGCTCAAGCCCTACCTCGACCGCGACGGCGTCGACCTGGGCCAGATCCCGGACGCGGTGCGCTCCTACACCGAGTACAAGGGCAACCGCTGCGCGATGCCCATGCTCAGCGACGTGTACGGGCTGTACTACAACAAGGAGCTGCTGGCAGCGGCGGGCATCACCGCCCCGCCGAGGACGACCTCCGAGCTGCTGGACTTCGCCAAGCGCACCACCAGGCGGGCGGCCGACGGCTCGCTGGAGGTGGTGGGCTTCCTGCCCTCCATGCCGTTCTACGCCAACCGGCCGCAGATCTGGGCGCCGCACTTCGGCGCGGAGTGGGAGACCGCGGACGGCAGGTCCGGCCTGGCCACCCCGGAGTGGGCGGCGATGCTGGAGTTCCAGAAGCGGCTGGTGGACTTCTACGGCCACGACGCGCTGGAGCGCTTCCGCGCCGGGCTCGGCCAGGAGTACTCCGCCGACCACGCCTTCCACCGGCAGAAGATCGCCATGATGGTGGACGGCGAGTACCGCACGGCGTTCCTGGCCGACCAGGCCCCGGAGGTCGAGTTCGGCACCGCGCCGTTCCCCGTCCCCGACGACAGGCCCGACCTGTACGGCACCGGCTTCACCACCGGCACGATTATGGGCATCCCCAAGGGCGCCAAGAACCCCGGCGCGGCGTGGGAGCTGATCAAGCACCTGGCGCTGGACACCGACACCGTCGTCGAGCTGGCCAACGGGATCAAGAACATCCCCAGCACCAAGGCCGCGCTGGCCGATCCGGGACTGGAGGTGGACGAGAACTTCCGGACCTTCGTCGACCTGGCCACCAGCGGCAAGCTGCGGGGCAACCCGGTCACCCCGATCGGCGACGCGCACATCAAGGCCGTCGGCGACTTCGCCACCGCGTGGCAGGCGGGCCAGGTGCCCGACGTGCTGGCGGGCCTGCGGGAGGTCGACCGGCGCGTCGACGAGCAGATCGCCAAGAGCGGCAAGTAGCGGTGACCGCCCGCCGCCGCCTGACCGTCCTGGCCCTGCTGGCCCCGGCGGTCCTGGGCTTCGCCGCGTTCTTCGGCTACCCGCTGGTGGCCACGGTGGTGTTCTCGTTCACCAGGTACGACCTGATCAACCCGCCGGAGTGGATCGGCCTGGCGAACTACGAGTACATGCTGGGCGACGAGCTGTTCGCGCGGGCGGTGGGCAACACCCTGTGGTTCGTCGTGGTGCTCACCGCCACGCGCGTGGTGTTCGCGCTGGGCGTGGCGTCGGTGATCGCCCGGCTGAAGTCGGGCGTGGGCCTGGTGCGCACCTTGTGCTACCTGCCCTCGCTGGCCCCACCGGTGGCCGCGACCCTGGTGTTCTTCCTGGTCCTGCGCCCGAACGAGGGCCCGGTGGACACCTTCCTGGGCTGGTTGGGCGTCCAGGGCCCGCTGTGGTTCGCCGACCCGGCGTGGGCCAAGCCGGGCATCGCCGCGGTGGTGCTGTGGGTCTCCGGCGACCTGATGATCATCGTCCTGGCGGCGATCCTGGACGTGCCGCGGGAGCAGTACGAGGCGGCGGAGCTGGACGGGGCGGGGCCGCTGCGGCGGTGGTGGCACATCACCCTGCCGTCGATCTCGCCGGTGCTGCTGTTCGGCGTGGTCAACTCCATCATCCTGGCGCTGCAGCTGTTCACGCAGGCGGTGGTGGCCGGGTCGGCGGCCAGCGGCTCGGCCGACGTCACCGGCAGCACGAAGGACCTCGGCTTCCCGGAGAACTCGACGCTGACGTTCCCGGTGTGGCTGTACGCGCAGGGCTTCCGCTACTTCGACATGGGTTACGCGGCGGCCATGGCGACCGTGCTGTTCGCGGTGTCGTTCCTGGCCACCGCGCTGCTGGTGCAGCGGATGCGCCGGGCCACCCACCAGGAGGAGGGGGCGTGACCGCCGCGTCGGGACGCGCGCCGAGGGACTGGCGCGGCGCGCTGGACTGGGTCGCGGTGCACAGCATCGGCATCGCGCTGGGCCTGATGTTCACGCTGCCGATCGTGTTCGTCCTGCTCACCGCGGTGATGCCGGACGAGCAGGCGTTCACCGCCGACCTGTGGCCGCGCGAGTGGCGCTGGGGCAACTTCGTCGAGGTCTTCGAGCGGGCGCCGCTGCTGACCTACCTGGGCAACAGCATGCTGTACGCGCTGCTGGCGACCGCCGGGATGCTGCTGTCGTCCATCCCGGCCGCCTACGCGCTGGCCAAGCTGCGCTGGCGCGGGCGCGACGCGGTGTTCCTGCTCGTGGTCGGGGCGATGATGCTGCCACCGCAGGTGGTCGCCGTGCCGCTGTACGACGCCTGGTCGGGCCTGGGCCTGACCGGCACGCTGTGGCCGCTGGTCGTGCCGTACTTCCTGTTCGACGCGTTCAGCGTCTTCCTGCTGCGCCAGTTCATGCTCACCATCCCGCAGTCCTATGTGGACGCTGCGCGGGTGGACGGGTGCACGGAGTTCCAGGCGATGCTGCGGGTGGTGGTGCCGATGGCGCGGCCGGGCATCGCGGCGACCGCGCTGTTCTGCTTCCTCTACACCTGGAACGACTACTTCGGGCCGCTGCTCTACACCAGCGAGCGGCCGGACGAGTGGACGCTGTCGCTGGCGCTGTCCTCGTTCAAGGGGATGCACCACGTGCAGTGGAACCTCGCCATGGCGGTCACGTTGCTCACCATGCTCCCGGCGGTGGTGCTGTTCGTCCTCGCGCAGCGCTCGTTCGTCAGGGGGATCACGTTCACAGGAGTCAAGGGTTGAAGCTCACCGTGGTCGGTGGGGGGTCGACATACACCCCCGAGTTGGTCGACGGCATCGCGAACAGGCGCACCAGCCTGGCGGTCGACGAGATCGTGCTGGTGGACCCGGACCAGCGGCGGCTGGCGGTGGTGGGCGCGTTCTGCCGCCGCCTGCTCGCGCACGCCGGGCACCCCGCGCGGGTGCGCACCACCGCGGACCTGGCCGAGGGCGCCGAGGGCGCGTCCGCGGTGCTGCTGCAGCTGCGCGTGGGCGGGCAGCGGGCGCGGTTGTCCGACGAGACGTTCCCGCTGCTGTGCGACTGCGTGGGGCAGGAGACCACCGGCGCGGGCGGGCTGGCCAAGGCGCTGCGGACCGTGCCGGTGGTGCTCGACATCGCCGAGCGGGTGCGCGCGGTGGCGGGCGCGGACACCTGGATCGTCAACTTCACCAACCCGGTCGGCATCGTGACGCGGGCGCTGCTGGAGGCCGGGCACCGCGCGGTGGGGCTGTGCAACGTCGCGATCACCTTCCAGCGCTGGGCCTCCGCGCTGCTGGGTGTCACGCCGGAGGCGGTGGAGCTGGAGCACGTCGGCCTGAACCACCTGTCCTGGGAGCGCGGCGTCCTGGTCGACGGGGTGGACCGGCTGCCGGAGCTGCTCGACGGCCACGGCGACGCGCTGGCCGAGCACATCGGCCTGCCCGCGAACCTGATGCGACGGCTGGGCGCGGTGCCGTCGTACTACCTGAAGTACTTCTACGAGCACGACGAGGTGGTGGCCGCGCAGCGGACCGGGCGGCCGCGCGCGGAGGTCGTCGCGGAGGTGGAGCGGGAGCTGCTGGCCGTCTACCGGGACGAGGCCGTGGTCACCAAGCCCGAGCAGCTGTCCCGGCGCGGCGGCGCGTACTACTCGGAGGCGGCGGTGCAGCTGGTGCACGCGCTGACCGGCGGCGCGGGCGCGCAGCGGCACGTGGTCAACGTCCGCAACGGCGGCACGCTGCCGTTCCTGCCCGACGACGCGGTCGTCGAGGTGCCCGCGGCGGTCGACGCCTCGGGGGCGACACCGCTGCCCGCGCGGCCGGTGGGCCCGTCGATCTCCGGGCTGGTCTCGCACGTCACCGCCTACGAGTTCCTGGCGCTGGAGGCGGCCGTGCGCGGCGGACGCGACCGGGTCTTCGACGCGCTGCTGGCGCACCCGCTGGTGGGGCAACGCGCCACCGCCGAGCGGCTGGCCGACGAGCTGGTCGCGCGCAACCGGCACCTGCTGCCCTGGGCGCGCGGGTGACGGCCGCACGGGTGCTCGCCATCGACGGCGGCAACAGCAAGACGGCCGTGGCGCTGGTCGACACCTCGGGGCGGGTGCTCGCGGACGTGCGCGGGCCGGGCGCCTCACCGCAGAACGTCGGCCTGGCCCGCGGCCTGGAGGTGTTCGGGGAGCTGGTCGCCGAGGCGGCGCGGCGGGCCGGGCTGCCGCCGGGCGAGCGGGTCGCCGCGCACACCGCCGCCTACCTGGCGGGCGCGGACCTGCCGCGCGAGGAGGAGGACCTGCGCGCCGCGATCGGGGCGCGCGGCTGGTCGGCCACCACGGCGGTCGGCAACGACACCTTCGCGCTGCTGCGCGCGGGCACCCCCGACGGGGTGGGCGTGGCGGTGGTGTGCGGGGCGGGGATCAACTGCGTGGCCGTGGCGCGGGACGGGCGCACGCACCGGTTCCCCGCGCTGGGCCGGATCTCCGGCGACTGGGGCGGCGGCGGGCACATCGGCGGTGAGGCGCTGTGGCTGGCGGTGCGCGCCGAGGACGGCCGCGGCGAGCCGACCGCGCTGCTGCCCGCGCTGCGCGCCCACTTCGGCGTCGGCGCGCTGGCCGAGGTGGTCGAGCGGGTGCACCTGGGCGAGCTGGAGTTCGACCCGCACCCGTTGTGCCCCTTGCTGTTCGAGGTGGCCGCGGCGGGCGACGCGGTGGCGCGGGCGGTGGTGGAGCGGCTGGTCGAGGAGGTCGTGCTGCTGGCGTCGGTGTCGCTGCGGCGGCTGGCGCTGCTGGCCGAGCCGGTGACCGTGGTGCTCGGCGGCGGTGTGCTCACCGGCACCGGTGGGGCGGTGGTGGGCGCGGTGCGGCGGCGGCTGGCGGAGCTGGCCCCGCGAGCCGAGGTGCGGGTGGTCGACGTGCCGCCGGTGGTCGGCGCGGCGCTGCTCGGGCTGGACGCGCTCGGCGCGGCGCAGGGGGCCGAGGAGAGGCTGCGCGCGGCCTACCGGGACCGGCTCGCGGGGGACTCGGCGGCGGGTGGCCGCCCCACCGGCACGGGCGGGTAGACCGAGGTCAGGGCCACGCTGGGTGTCCCGATGCGCACGGACGGCAGCAGCGCCGCACGGCTCGGCGACGAGCTAACCGTGATGTTCGTCGCAGTTGTCGTGGTGGTGGTCGTCACCACCTCGGAGGTCTTCGGCGGCGACGTAGCGGGGCGCGGCGCGCGGGTGGTCGCGATGGTCGTCGGGCGGCCGTGGAAGTCCAGCGGTGGTCCGTCCACAAAGGACTGTGACGGTCCCGGACCTGGCTCGACCCGCGTTTTCCCCGGTGGGCGCGGGCCGGGCGCGGTGAGCGCGAAGCCGATGGCGAACCCGGCCAGCACGGTGATCGCGACGCAGGAGATGACGGGGAGCGGCGGGCGGCACGGCTGGCAAGGCTAGGCCCGCCGACGGGGCGAAACGCCCATCGACGCTCAGAGCTCCCACCATCGGGTGACTTTCGAGCAACGGTGTCGTCAACCGACGCTGGCGTAGGTCGACGCTGCGGGAGCATGCTGTCCAGCGCGTCACAGGGGGTGTGCGCCGCGCGGGAGGGGAGGGGCTGTGCTGGCACTGGACAGCTACGTCGCCTTGGGCGACAGCTTCACCGAGGGCATGGACGACCCCGCGCCGGACGGGACCTACGTCGGCTGGGCCGACCGGCTGGCCGCGATGATCTCGTCCCGGCAGCGGGGTTTCCGGTACGCGAACCTGGCCATCCGGGGCAAGCTGCTGCAGGAGATCGTGGACGAGCAGGTGCCGCTGGCGGTGGCGCTCAAGCCGCAGCTGGTCACCTTCTGCGGCGGCGGCAACGACCTGCTGGTGCCCGGCTCCGACCCGGACGCGCTGGCCGAGGTGTACGAGATCGCCGTGGCCGAGCTGCGCGCGGCCGGGTGCGAGGTGGTGATCTTCACCGGTTTCGACACCAGGAACACCCCGCTGCTGCGGTCGCTGCGCAGCCGGGTCGCGGTCTACAACAGCCACCTGTGGTCGGTGGCGCAGCGCTACCACTGCCGCGTGGTGGACCTGTGGTCGATGCAGGTGCTGCACGACCGGCGGGCGTGGAGCGAGGACCGGCTGCACCTGTCCTCGGAGGGCCACCGCCGGGTGGCGCTGCGCGTGGCGGAGGTGCTGGGCCTGGAGGTCGCGGAGGACTGGAACGCCCCGTGGCCGCCGCTCGCGGTGGAGGCGGACTGGATGACCCAGCGCAGGCACGACTTGAAGTGGGCCCGCGAGCACGTGGTGCCGTGGATCGCCAGGCAGCTGCGCGGGGAGTCCATGGGAGACGGCATCGCTCCCAAGCGCCCGGAGCTGCTGCCCGTCGTCGGGGAAGGCTGAGCGGGACGGGCCGAGCGGGACGGGCCGAGCGGAGCCGGTTGGCCGGCACTCTCCCCCGAATGCCGGCCAACCGGGTTCGGGTGGCATCCCCCCTGGCTTCTCCCCGGTGCCACCCCGGACGCCGCCGCGATGCGGTGATCAGCGTCCGATTACAAACTGCCACGACATGCCCCACCGGAACTAAACGGTGGCTAAAACCCCGAGGTCGACTCGACCAGCGCGGCCCAGTCCCCGTCCAGCGAACGGGTCTGGCAGTAGGCGCGGGCCAACCGGAGCAGCTGCCGGACCTGCCGGTGCAGGCCGTGCTCGGCGGCGGCGCGCACCAGGGCGACGACGTTGGGCCACTCCTCGTCGAACCAGGACAGCGCTTGCCCGGTGGTAGCGGCCAGGTACTGCTCGACCAGCCTGCCCACCGCCGTGGCGCAGCTGTCCGGCGCCTCCTCGGCGATGACCTCCTCGGCGTAGAGGCGGACCAGGTCGTGCAGCACGTACCCGCCGCGCCACTGCTCGACCAGCAGGTGCGCGTCGGCCAGGTCGGCCAGCCTGGCCGCGGCGGTGCCCAGGTCGGTGCGGCACACCGCGGCGACGGCGCGCGGGCTCACCCACCGCCCCGGCAGCGCCCCGGCGGCGCGGAACGCGGCGGCCAGCTCGGGGGGCAGGTTGCGGTAGGACACGGCCAGCGCGCGCCCCACGCCCATGCCCGCGTCGGCCAGGTCGAGCACCCGCAGCCGGGCGCCCTCGTCGGCGAGCTGGGCCACCAGCGCCTCGACCGTCCACTCCGGACTGAGCACCAGCTTGGCCGCGGCCACGCGCAGGGCCAGCGGCAGCCGGTCGCAGTGCGCCACCAGCTCACGCACGGCCGCCGGTTCCTGCTCCGACAGCGGTTTGCCCACCACCTCGTCGACCAGCCGGACCGCTTCCTCCTCCGACAGCGTGCTCAGCGTCAGCATCCGCGCGCCGTTGCGGACCACCAGCGACTCCAGCCGCCGCCTGCTGGTGACCAGCACCATCGACCCCGCGCCGGGCGGCGTCAGCAGCCGGACGTGCTCGGGGGCCCACGCGTCGTCGAGCACCACCAGCACCCGCCGCCTGGCCAGCACCGAGCGGTACAGGCCGACGCGGGTGTCCAGGTCGCGCGGCACGCCGTCGGCGGGCACGCCCAGCGCCAGCAGGAACCGGGCCAGCACCTCGGCGGGCTCGGCCCGCGCGTGCTCGTCGCCCGCGAACCCGCCCAGCGAGGCGAACAGCAGCCCGTCGGGGAACTGCCCGGACCGGCGGTGCCCCCAGGTGATGGCCAGCTCGCTCTTGCCCACGCCCGGCGCCCCGGTGACCACGACGGTGGTCGTGGCGCCCCGGTCACGCACGTCGCACAGCCGGTCCAGCCAGGCCAGCTCCTCGTCGCGGCCGACGAAGCCGCTGGCCGCGGCGGGCAGCTGGGCGGGCACCACCACGCCCGCCCTCGGCGGCACCTCGACGGGCTCGGCGCGGCCGGCCGGGCTCAGCGCGGGGTCGTCGCGCAGCACCTGCTCGTGCAGCGCCCGCAGCTCCGGGCCGGGGTCGATGCCCAGCTCGTCCACCACCCGGCGGTGGAACCGCTGGTAGGCCTCCAGCGCGTCGGCCCGCAGGCCCGACCGGTACAGCGCCCTCATGCTGTGCGCCACCAGCCGTTCCCGGAACGGGTGCTCGGCCACCAGTCTGCGCAGCTCCCCCACCAGCTCCAGGTGGCGGCCCAGCGCCAGCTCCGCCTCGACGCGCTCCTCCAGCGCGGCCAGCCGCAGCTCCGCCAGGTCGGTGGTGGCGAGCTCGCCCGGCACGTCCCCCAGCACCGGCCCCCGCCACAGCCCCAGCGCCTCCCGCAGCAGCGCGGCCCGCGCCGCCGCGGGCTTGCCGCGCGCGGAGGACACCAGCTGCCGGGCCCGGTGGTAGTCCAGCCGCCACGGGTCCACCGCCAGCTGGTAGCCGGGCGGGGTGGTCAGTATCCGCGCCGAGCCGGTCGGGTCGGCCTCCTCCAGCATCCGGCGCAGCCGGGAGACGTAGCCGTGGACGATGGTGCGCGCGGTGGCGGGCGGGTCGTCGCCCCACAGCGAGTCCACGATCCCGTCGATCGGCACCACCCGGTTGGCCTCCAGCACCAGCATCGCCAGCAGCCCCCGCATCCCCTTGCGACCGATCCGCACCGGCCGCCCGTCCGCGAGCACCTGCAACGGTCCGAGCACGCCGAACTCCAGCCCGCTGCGGATCCGGTCGTCAGCCATGCCCCTCCCCCCGCCGTCGTCCGTGAACCGGTCACAGGTCAAGATGCCGACGGTGGTCGCGCAGATACCAACCGGTAGTCCTTGCTTGTTCAACTTCACCCGCTCCCCTCACCGGTCCACCGCCGCGGGGGCTAGGGTTTTGGCCCCGGACGTCGCAGTGCAGGAGGGCCGTTGGCGCGCGAGCCGATGAGTGTGGTCGACCGTGGCGCGGCATGTCTGCTGGGCGGTGCGCTGGGTGACGCGCTGGGCGCGCCCGTGCAGTACCTGGGCTGGGCGGACATCCAGCGCGACCACGGCCCCGAGGGCGTGCTGGAGCCGCCCCGGCCCGCGCTGGTCACCGACGACACCCAGCTCACCCTGTTCACCGCCGACGGCTACCTGCGCGCCTGGGTGCGGGGGCGCAACACCGGCGAGTGGGAGCCCGTCGAGGAGGTCTGGCACAGCTACCGGCGGTGGCTGGTGACCCAGCAGATCGCCGGGCCCGAGGAGGGCGCGACCGGCCTGCTGGGCAACGAGCGGCTCTACGCCAGCAGGTCGCCGGGGCTGACCTGCCTGCGCGCGCTGGCCGCCGACGAGCCGCCGACGCCCGAGGCCCCGCACAACGAGTCCTCGGGCTGCAACGGGGTCACCCGCACCGCGCCCGCGGGCTTCGCCCCCACCGCCGACATCGCCTACGACCTGGGTTGCCGGTTCGCCGCGCTGACCCACGGCGGCACCGGCGGCTGGGTGTCCGGCGGGGCGTTCGCGCTGCTGATCCACCTGCTCGCGGTGCGCGGGCGGCCGCTGCGCGAGGCGGTGGACCAGGTCATCGGGCGGGTGCTGCGCGACGACCCCTACACCGCCAACGCGCTCAACCGGGCGGTGCTGTTCGCCGAGGAGCACCGGGCGATGGGCTTCGACTCGGTGCGGGTGGACCGGCTGGGCAGCGGCTGGACCGGCCCTGAGGCGCTGGCCATCGCCGTGCACACGGTGCTCGTGCACGCCAAGGGCAGCGAGTTCGTCGACGCGCTGCGGGCGGCGGTCAACCACTCCGGCGGCAGCGACGCCACCGCCGCGCTGACCGGCAACATCCTGGGCGCGATGCACGGCACGGCCGCGCTGCCCAGGGACTGGCTGGCCGGGCTGGAGCTGGTGGACGTGCTCGCCGAGCTCGGCGCGGACCTGGGCCGGTCGGTGGTCGGGCTGGACTTCGACTACGCGCGCTACGAGTGAAGCCGGCCTCGGCGCGCACGTTCCCGAATGCGTGCGACCGAGGCCGGCTCTCCACCGGCGCGCGGCGGGTGACGCCCCGAGCGCAACACCCGGCGCGACCTGCGTGGAGCGGGAGATCCCGTGCGCCGAACCGTAGCAGAGCGGGCGTGTTCGATCACGCCCGACCTGTCGAGTTGCTGTCTAAGCCCCGCGGTGCCGTTGATCTCTTCGACCCGCGGGCCGCGTTGCTCCACCATGGTGAGGTGGACAAGGCCACTGCGGTTCGACTGCTCGTCGTCGACGACGAGCCCCACATCGCCGATCTGGTGGCCACGGTCGCCCGGTACGAGGGCTGGCAGGCGGTCACGGCGGGCAGCGGGGAGGCCGCGCTGCGCGCCGCGGGCGACTTCCACCCCGACATCGTGGTGCTCGACCTGATGCTGCCCGACCTGGACGGGTTCACCGTGCTGGACCGGCTGCGCGGCGGCGGCGCGATGGTGCCGGTGGTGTTCCTCACCGCCCGCGACGGCACCGCCGACCGGGTGGCCGGGCTGACCAGGGGTGGCGACGACTACCTGGTCAAGCCGTTCTCGGTGGAGGAGCTGATGGCCCGGCTGCGGGCGGTGCTGCGGCGCACCACCGGGCCCGCCTGGAAGCGGTCCGTGCTCAAGGTGGCGGATCTGGTGCTGGACGAGGACACTCGCGAGGTGCGTCGCGGCGACAGGCTGGTCTCCCTCACCCCCACCGAGTACGAGCTGCTGCGCTACCTGATGCGCCGCTCCCCCACGGTGCTGACCAAGGCGCAGATCCTGGACCACGTGTGGGAGTACGACTTCGGCGGCCGGTCCAACGTGGTCGAGCTGGTGATCTCGCACCTGCGCCGCAAGCTCGACGTGGACGGCGCCGAGCCGCTGATCCACACCGTGCGCGGGGTGGGCTACGTGCTGCGCCTGGCGCCCGCGTGATCGGCCTGCCCCGACGCCGCCGGATGCGGCTGGTCACCCGGCTGGCGCTGGGGTTGGGGGCGCTCGCGCTGGCGGTGTTCGCCGTGGTCGGCACGGTGATGGTCACCAGCATGCAGGACTACCTGGCGCGCAAGCTGGACGAGCAGATGCGCAGCACGCAGATCGCCCAGGAGAAGGACGTCGAGAAGTTCGGCGACCTGCGCGGGATCACCTACGGCTGGTTCTCCGCGGTCTACGACGTCAAGGACGGCGTGGCCACCCCGCGCGACACCGAGGACCTGCCGCCGCAGGGCGCCGTGCAGATGGCCCAGATGGCGCGGGAGGTCGGCGGCGCGGGCAAGCCGCTGTTCAAGACCGTGCACCTGGGCAGCGACGTCTACCGGGTGCGCGGCTGCCCGTCGGCGGAGGGCGTGGTGCTGGTCAGCGCCGCGCCGATGAACGACCTGGCCAACACCACGCGGCAGCTGGTGCTGGTGGCGGTGTCCACGTTCGCGCTGGCGCTGGTCGCGCTGGTGGTGGTCGGCCGGGCGCTGCTGCGGCGCGGGCTGCAGCCGCTGAGCGAGATGGCCCGCACCGCCCACGACATCACCTCGCACGACCTGACCGACTCGGCCCGGCTGCCGGTGCGCGCCCAGGGCTCGCCCGGCGGCGTCGAGGTGGACGAGCTGCGGATCGCGTTCAACAAGATGCTGGAGCACATCGACTCCTCGCTGGCCGCGCGCACGGCCGCCGAGCAGCGGCTGCGCCGGTTCATCGCGGACGCCTCGCACGAGCTGCGCACGCCGCTGACCTCGATCCGCGGCTACGCCGACCTGTTCCGCTACGCGGCGGCCAACGCGCCCGCCGAGCGCGAGGCGCACCTGGAGAAGCTGCGCTCGGAGGCGGCGCGGATGAGCGTGCTGCTGGACGAGCTGCTGCTGCTGGCCCGGCTGGACTCGGCCGACAAGGAGCCCGCCCTGCGGCTGTCCCCCGGCGACCTGGTCGAGCTGGCGCACCAGGCGGCGGACGCGTTCCGCGCGGCCAGGCCGACGCACCCGCTGACCGTGACCGCGGGACCGGACCCGGTGCTGCTCCCGTTCGACGCGGTGCGGCTGCGGCAGGTGGTGGACAACCTGCTCACCAACGCCGCGGTGCACACGCCGCCGGGCACGGCCGTGTCGCTGTCGGTGTCGACCGCGCCGGGTGAGGCGGTCGTGCGGGTCAGCGACTCCGGTCCGGGCATCCCGGCCGCCGACCAGCCGCGCATCTTCGACCGCTTCTACCGGGTCGACGACTCGCGCACCCGCGACCGCGGCGGCAGCGGCCTCGGCCTGGCCGTGGCGCACTCCCTGGTGGTCGCCCACGGCGGCACCGTCGCGCTGACCAGCTACCCCGGCTCGACCACCTTCACGGTCCACCTGCCCCGCGCCGACCCGCCCGCGACCCCCTCGGCGAACACCCCGGCGACCGCTCCCGCCGAGCAGCGCCAACTGCTGTCCGGCCGGGCGGAGTAGCCGATTCCTCCCCTTCCCCGCCCATGATCGCTACCGTGGTGGCCCGTGGGCGGTGTGCGGCGCTGGGCGCGTTCTCGGCTGGACTACCTGGTGTTCCTGGGCTCGCGCGAGTGGCCGGTGCTGGTCGCCGGGGTGGGCGTGCTGCTGGGCGCCATGACCGTGCTGCCCAGCTCGATCGGCGTCGCCCTGTCGGTCGTCGCGCTGGTGCTGGGCGTGCTGACCTTCACGCGGGACGTGCGGCTGCTGCGGGCCCGCTGGTCGGCCTACGACTTCTCGGTGATCGCCGCGCCGTTCCCGCACCAGGAGGTGCCGCCGCCCGCGGGCTTCCCCGAAGGGCGGTACCTGGCCGTGCCCGGCCGGGGCACGGCGCTGGTCAGCGACGTCGTGGACGAGGGCCTGCGGGGGCACGACTTCCCGGTGGAGCTGGCCGAGGAGCGCTACCGGCTGCCACCCCGGCTGCGGGCCACCGCGCCGCACGTCCTGCCGTTGCGCGCCAGGGGCAGGCTGCTGTTCAACGGCGCGGTGGTGGGCCTGCGCGACGACCCGCTGCCCGGCGCGAACCCGCTGCGGCTGCACCGCGCCCGGTTCTTCGACGGCGAGTGCTCCAACGAGCTGTGCGGGCTGCGCATCGCCGACCGCGGCACGGGCGAGGAGTTCGACGCCCGGCGCAGGCTCCTGGTCGACGCGGGCGGGCGGCTGCGGTCGCTGGCCGAGAGCGAGCTGGCCGACCCGGTGGGCATCTCCACCGTCGCGCTGACCACCGACGACCACCTGGTGCTGGTGGTGCAGTCCCACCGCAACGCGGCCAGCCAGCTGCTCGTCGCCCCCTCGGGCAGCGGGTCGCTGGAGCCGCGCGACCTGGCGGGCACGCTGGTCGACTCGGTGCGCGCGGGCATGGAGCGCGAGCTGTGCGAGGAGACCGGCCTGCGGGCCGATGAGGTCGCCTCGACCCGCGTGGTCGGCTACGCGCGCTGGCTGGAGCGCGGAGCGCGGCCGGAGTTCTTCGGCCTGACCCGGCTGACCGCGAGCAGCGCCGAGGTGCGCGGGCGGCGCGCCAAGGGCGCGGAGCGGCTCTACAGCTCGCCGGTCCTGCTCGTGCCCGTGGACCTGGCCGCGCTGGGCCGGGGCCTGCGGGCGGGCGCGGACCTGCTCGCCCTGCTGCCCCAGCGGCTGCGCGAGGACGGCTCGCTGCCCCTGCTCCTGGCGCTGCGCGCGGCCGCCCTAGCCGACCTCGGATGAGCGGGCCCAGATGTTGATGCCGGACTCGACGGCGTGCTCGTCGATCGCGGCCAGCTCGTCGTCGGTCAGCGGCGGCGCGTCCAGCGCGGCCACGTTGTCCTCCAGCTGCCGCACCGAGCTGGCCCCGATCAGCGCCGACGTGACGCGCTCGTCGCGCAGCACCCAGCTCAGCGCGAGCTGGGCCAGGGACTGGCCGCGCCGCCGGGCGATGTCGTCCAGCGCCCGGACGTGGGTCAACGTCCGCTCGGAGAGCATGTCCGGCGACAGCGACTTGCCCTGCGCGGCGCGCGAGCCCTCGGGCACCCCGTTGAGGTACTTGTCCGTCAGCAGGCCCTGGGCCAGCGGCGAGAACGCGATGCAGCCGGTGCCGGTCTCGGCCAGCACGTCCAGCAGCCCGTCCTCGACCCAGCGGTTGAGCATCGAGTAGGAGGGCTGGTGGATCAGCAGCGGCACGCCCTCGGCGCGCAGCAGCTCCGCCGCCTCCCGCGTCTTGGCCGCCGAGTAGGACGAGATGCCGACGTAGAGCGCCTTGCCCTGGCGCACCGCGCTCACCAGCGCGCCGACGGTCTCCTCCAGCGGTGTCTCGGGGTCGAACCGGTGCGAGTAGAAGATGTCGACGTAGTCCAGGCCCATCCGGCCCAGCGACTGGTCCAGCGAGGCCAACAGGTACTTGCGCGAGCCCCAGTCGCCGTACGGGCCGGGCCACATGTCGTAGCCCGCCTTGGTCGAGATGACCAGCTCGTCGCGGTAGGGCTTGAAGTCGCTCGCCAGCAGCCTGCCGAAGTTGGCCTCGGCCGAGCCGTAGGGCGGGCCGTAGTTGTTGGCCAGGTCGAAGTGGGTGATGCCCAGGTCGAAGGCCCGCCGCAGGACGGCCCGGCCGGTCTCCAGCGGCCGGTCGTCGCCGAAGTTGTGCCACAGGCCCAGCGAGATCGCGGGCAGGCGCAGGCCGCTGCGGCCGCAGCGGCGGTAGGTCATCCGGTCGTAGCGGGCGGCGTCGGGGAGGTGGACCATGCGCCCACCTTGGCACGCGGGTGGTGGGACCGCCGAGGAGGCGGTCCCACGCCCGGTCGTGGAGCCGGTGGCGGGACTTGAACCCGCAACCTTTCGCTTACAAGTTCTCGGGATGATCGTTCAGCAGGGTACGTAGACGTACGTTTTCCCTGGTCAGAGCTAAGGCTGCAACACTGTGGCACGGGTTGAACCGCGCCGTACTGAGACCCGTTCTGAGACCCTTCCGCCGCACCCAAAGCCCGCACGTCGGGCCACGGCGACCGGCCTCTAGCTCTGTGGGTCTAGATCTAGACCCACAGAGCTAGAGCTAGACCCCCGTCTAGAACCTCAAAGCGGGGCTGACCTGGCCTCTAGGGCCTAGACCTCCTACAGGGATGCGGCCAGGGAAGCGGCCAGGGAGGCAGCAGGAGACAGGGAAAAATCCCTGACCGCCTCCCTGGCCTACTTCCCTGGCGTCACCTCGGACAACCCCAGACAGGGAAGATCATCAGAGTCGACAGGGACCTACCGGAACCGTCCTCACGGGCGCTGTCCACTCCCCTGCCCGTGCCTCCCTCTCTGACCGCCCCACTGGGACCACTACCCGACATGGCCGATCGACGCCCTACGGCCATCTCAGCGCCCGTTCAGCGTAGTTCTGCGGGCTGTGGTGACCGCGCTGGGAGTGAGCCGGGGGACGTGACGCCAGGAAGGCCGCTGAGGAACCGTCACACAGGACCTCAACGAGTTAGGCCACCGGCACTACCTCGAACGGCCCCGGTGCGGCCCGCGCCAGCGGTCCCGCCAGGCGACCTAACTCGGGTAACTCACCTAACTTTGCCCTGGTCAGCAGCTGTCCACCCACGTAGGACCAGCGAGTTAGGAACCTAACTCGCCCCGAACCTGCTGCTCACGCGGGGGACGTGACAGCGTCAGTCGCCATGCACAAGCCGGTTGTAGCCCTGCTGACCGTCCAAGTCGAGCCAAGCTTCAGGGGCTACGGTCGGCATGATCCCGAGGTTGCGCAGCAACGTGCTCGCAGCTGTCATCCGCTCCACCGCGCTGCCGCCGTCACGATCTGGCCGCAGACCGCGCTCAACGAGAAGCGCGGCCACCTCTTCAACGAGACGACGCGGGTCATACGTCTGGATAGTCTCCGACATTACGCGGGCTCCTCACTGGTCCACTGGTTTCCGGTAATGCGTTCGTACACCTCGACGTAGCGTGCGCGCGTCGCGCTCACGATCTCCTCGGGCATCTCCGGGCCTGGCGGGGTCTTGTCCCACCCAGTAGTCAGCGACCAATCCCGTACGAACTGCTTGTCAAAAGCGTGTTGCGCCCGCCCCGGCTCCCACTCGTCAGCAGGCCAGAAACGCGAGGAATCCGAGGTCAGCACCTCGTCTCCGAGAGTCAGGGTGCCGTCTTCGGCAAACCCGAATTCCAACTTAGTGTCAGCGATGATGATGCCGCGCTGTGCGGCGTGCTCCGCACCCTTGGTGTAAATTTCAATCGTCAGTTCACGAAGCCGTTCGGCAGTTTCAAGACCGATGTCGTTCACCACATCGTCAAAGGTGATGAACTCATCGTGCCCCGTGTCGGACACCTTCGTGGTCGGCGTGAAGATAGGCTCCGGCAGCCGACTGCCCTCCAACAGGCCAGGAGGCAGCGGAACACCCGACACAGCACCGGTCGCCTGATACTCGCGCAACCCGAGTCCCGCCAGGTAGCCGCGTGCGATGCACTCTACCTGGATCATCTTCAAAGGCTTACAGCGAACGGCCCTGCCTCGAAACTCCTCGGGAACGTCATCGGTGGAGATGACGTGATTAGGAACCACGTCACGCAACTTGTCGAACCACCACGCCGACAACTGCGTCAGGAGCGCGCCTTTGTCCGGAACCGGAGTCGGCAGGGAAACGTCATAGACGGACACCCTGTCGGTTGCGACTAGCAAGATATCGCCGTCGATTTCGTAGAGGTCGCGCACCTTGCCACTGTGGATATGCTTCATTTCACTTCCTCATTGGCGTACTCGTAAAACACCCAGTGGTCAGGCAGCGCAGTTGATTCCCCATATTCAAGGACTGAGCCCTCACTGTCCACAAACCTGTTACGACTGACAAGCACAGCCGATCCGACCGGTACGCGCAACTCGGCGGCCTCATCCTCGGTGGCAAAACCGGCGGCATGTTGCACATACGTCATCACAGCTAGCCGCCCGGTCTGTTCCTCCACATACCGGGCGGTGCCTTGAACGATCCGTTCAGTGGACAACAACAAAGGACAGCTTGCGGCTAGCGCACCGTCGAACCACGAGACCGAGGTAGAAACCGGGGTGTCGTCTGCGGTGTAGGTCGTTCGCTGCCGCCGGATGGCCGGTGCTCCCTCCTGGATGCCCAGCGCATCGGCCACGAGGTCGGGCGCGGGACTGAGAGCGGCCGTGCGAATCCTGGCGTAGTGGCCAGGCGGGTAGATCTTGCCGGTGCGGTGGATCGCGATGCTTCGATCGCGGGCGGAGTGGTGAAGCGCCCCCTTCGTCTGCACAACCGTCCCCACGCCGCTCACGGCGCGAGTCAGTCCCTCGGATCGCAGGGTGGCCAATGCCTTCGTAGCCGTAGCCAGCGCCACCCCCCAGGTTCGGGCGATCTCCCGCGCTGAGGGCACGAGGTCACCGTCCTTGAGTGCGCCAGCCTTGATCTGCTCCCGGATGTGTCCGGCGACCTGCAAGTACGGAGGCTCCGCACGTTCGATGGTGGGCACTGCTGGCTCCTCTACGGACTGAGCGCGTCCTAGCACGCACACTGTATCAGTCACTATTTCCGCAGGTCAGCGGTGATCTTTCGGAGTGCACTAGAACACCACTTGCAGGTGTACTAGCACGCTGCTACTGTTCCACCTGTCGCACCGGTTGCACCGGTAGCGGCAGACAGCAAAAGCCCCGGCGGTGTTGGCGCACCGGCCGGGGCGGCAGATCACATCGCGGTTGGGAGACCAGACGATGCAGACCGAGGGTACCCGGATGTTCCGGGTTAAAGCAGTGGCAGAAATGTTCGACGTGCATCCGGCCACGATCTACCGGGCCATCAGGGCCGGTGAGCTGGACGCGCTGAAGGTGGGCGGGTCGATCCGCATTCCGGCCAGCTCAGTGGAGGTCTACCGGGAGGCGTGCGCCCAGGCCGCCTACCGGGAGTTCGTCACCGGCAGCGGCGACCCGGCCGCGCTGGACGGTGCTGGTCAGGGTGGGGACGTGACCGAATGGCGGTGGGAGCACGGGCCGTTGAACGAAGCTCAGGCGGACGGCCGCGCGTGCGTGGTGTGCGGGACGGACTTCATGCGGACGCAGGTGGCGCACTACCCGGTGGGGTGCTCGAACAGCGGTTCCCAGGTGTTCGCCTGCCGCAGCCACCCGGCCGGTCAGGTGTGCGCCGACCTGACGGCGGTGACCCGATGAGCGCCCCGACCGTGACCACGCACATTTCCGACCAGCTCGCAGAGGGAGAGCCCGTCATGACCGCGCCCGCCGTTCCCATCGCCACCGTGACCGCTGTCGCGTCGATCGATGGTGTGGCGGTGCCGGAGTTCACGCCCAGCACTCGCGACGGGCTTGCTGAGCAGCCCGCGACGCTGGCCACCCTGTCGCTGTCGCTGCCGCTGAGCCGCGAGGAGTTGGTAGCGGCGCTGTTCTACTGGAACAGCTCGGACAGCGCCGAACTGGTCGATGACGAGTACGTGCGTCAACTGGTTGTGGAATCGGTGGTCAACGTCGGCATGGGCGAACTGACCGCGCTGTGCTTCGAGATCGACACCGCGCCGTTGGACGACGTAACGGCCGAGTGGTTGGCCTACTGCCGCCGTCGAGTGGCGGAGGTCTTCCCGGCCGCTGTGTCGGTGCCCGAGCAGCGTGGCCGTACCGATTACCCACAGCACAGCGCCGGACGTCCGGCGGAGGTGGTCGAGGCCGCGCTTGCGGGGGCATCGCTGCGTCAGGTCGCGGTGGCGTTGTACTTCTCCGACTACCGGCCCGGTGATTTGGCCCGCTCCGGTCTGGAGTGGGTGGAGACGTGCGCCGCGATCGGCTTGGACGGCTTGACCGCCGAAGTGGTCAACCGGGTGCACGCCGCGCCGGATGACTTGGACCGCTTCACCGACTGCCGCGCCGCTGCGCGCGTCGTACTCGACGCCCGCTAGTCCGGTCCGCTGACGCGAGGGTGTCGCACGGGGTGCGGCCCCGGTCGTACAGGCCAAACAGTTCGCCCGGTTCGGTGGCCCGTCGCCCACCGGAGCCAGTGGGCACGGCCCAGAACCAACCACCGGACCGGCTCACCCCACCACCCGACTACCCCGATCGTTCAGGGCAGATCGGAACGGACAAGCAAGCCCGGTCCGGCCGCTCCCGGCCCGCCGCACCTCCCGCCAAGACCCGCCCCGGAACCTGCCGGACGCGGGGTCAGGTGCGGCGTTGAACCCGGCCGGACCGGGCTCCCTCCCCAACACCGTCCCTTGCCTGGTGGCCAGTCACCACGCTGTTCCGGCTGGCCATCCAACCCGCAGGCCCGGCACAAAACCGCATTTCCCGACCGGTGCGCGCGCCGCGCGCCGGACCCGCCGTGACGCAAGCGCCCAGGGCGCAACCGTCACCCCCACCGCACGCGACAAGCCCCCTGCTACTCCGCGCGGGCTAGCAGGGCCGCGCTGCCGTTCCCGCTGTTCCCGACCGGCGCGGACCCACCGCGCACCCAGTCCCGCAGACCGCTTGGAGAGCCGCTGTGAAGCCCACCAACCGCCGAACCCGCCGTGACGCGCGCCCCGGTTCCGGCCGTTCCCGTGCGCCGCGTCCACTAATGCAGCTACTGCCCGGCACCCACCCCGATGACCACCTGAACCGTCCCCGGTCCTGCCCGGTGGTCCACGTCAGCCCCGGCATCGGACATGCCCCAGTGCCGGTGGACCTGGACACCATCACAGCCCTGATCTACCTGACCGGTATGGCCCCCGATGCCTGGGAGGCCATCGGCCCGGACGGTGTGGCTGAGTTCATCCTGCGCAGCTGCGAAGACCCCCGCGTGCGGGTGCCCGAACTCGTGGCCCTGGTCGCCTGCGCCCACCGGACCGGGCACGTGCTGCCCGACTACTACGCCCAGGTCGAAGAGTTCGCCCCGGCCGTACTCGCGGTGTTCACCCGCGCCGTGTCCGCCCCCGCCTCCCACAAGCGGCAGGCGGGACGAAACCCCGTCGACGGGGAAACGTCACTCGGCACCGACCACTAGCAGCAGGAGACAGGCCGTGACCCACGCCAACGCCACACCCCCGCCACCGGGAGCGGCAGGCCCGGCCAGTGCCGCAACGGCAACCGGGAACACCCGTCACCTGCGGCCGGTCACCTCCACCGCACAAACCCGAACGGAGCCCTACGGGCCATCCTTTCAGCCTGCACACCAGTCGGATGGACTGCTGCCGCCGTTGGTGACCTCCGGTTCCGCGCGGACTCCCGACACGGCTGTAGCCGCTGGGGTGCCCGCGGGGCATTCGTCACCCTCGGCCGCCCCCTCCGGCTACAGCCAGGAAGCCGCGCAGCTGCAACGGCAGGGTGCTGCCCAGGTCGCCCGAGCACGGGCCTGGCTGCCGCCCGCCGATCCGGCGGTGTTCGGCTGCTACCTGGGTCGACTCGCCGAACGGATCGACCCCCACACCGAGGGCGACCCGATCGGTGTGCTTGCCTCCCTAGTCGGCGCGGCCGGGGTTCACCTTGGTCCCGGCCCGCACCTGGAACTCGGGTTCGGGGAGCGGCATCCGCTGCTGGTGTGGCCCATGCTCATCGGCGCGACCGGCATCGGCCGCAAGGGCACCGCGACCAACGCCATGCTCGCGCTGCTGACCGAAGCAGACTCCGACTTCGTGGCGAGCAACAAGCACTCTGGGCTGTCCTCCGGTGAGGGCCTAGCCGCCGCGTTCGCACTCGACTCCGGTACCGGGGACGGTGCGAGCAAGACCCGGCCTAGGTTGCTGCCCGAGGGAGACTGTCGGCTGCTGGCCCTGGAAACCGAATGGTCATCGGTCATGGCCCGGATGAAGCGCGAGGGCAACACCCTGGGCGCGCTGCTGCGCCAGGCATGGGAAGGCGGCAACCTCTCCACTCTCAACGTTGACGCCCGCATGGCGGCTCGCTCCCACCTGGGCATCATCGCGCACATCACGCCCAAGGAGTTCCGTAGCAAGGTCTCCGCCGCAGACCTGGCGGGAGGCACTTACAACCGGTTCCTCCCCATCGCGGTGGCTCAGTCCAAGTACTACCCGCCCACTCCCGAACCAGGGCTGATGAGCGAGCTCGCCGCGTCGTTGGCCGCTCGTCTGGGCCACGCCGCGCAGTTGGGCGCACTCGGCTTCACCCCTCCCGCTCAACTGGCCTGGCAACGCCTCCAAATCGAGTTCAACGGCCATCTCGGCGGTGACGGCCCGGTAGAGGAGTTCATCTCCCGAGCCGCAGCCAACTGCGTCCGCATAGCCGCCATCTATGCCGCACTCGACCGCACACCCCTGATCACCCCTGACCACTTGGAGGCTGCCGCCGCACTAGTCCGCTACTCCATCGCGTCCGCGCGCGCCGTTCTCGGCACCGACCAGGAAGCCGACGAACTAGCCGCGTTCATCACGGCAGCCGGACCAGAAGGGCGCACCCGCAAGGAGATCACCACTGTCCACTTTGGTGGTAATGCCAAACGGCGCGGGATCGACCCAGCCCGACTGCTGGACCACCTCACCGAGTCCGGCCGCATCATCCGCACCCAACGACCACCGGTCACAGGGCGGGGCCGCCCCACCGAGGTCTACACCGCCACCTGAGCGCCCGCGCGAACTTGATGAACTTACGAACTATGCCCCTGACCAGGGCAAACGCTCCCGACTTAGTTCGTCACCGACGAACTAAGTCCACCACGAACCGCAGGTCAACCTCTTAGTTCGTAAGTTCGTCAAGTTCGTGCCACTCATCGAGGCACTACGGATTACGCCTGCAACTGGGCAGGTTCGACCGGCGAGCTAGCGCTGCCGGTCGAACCTGCGGCCTGTACTACGGGAAGGCTAGTTCACCGCGAACGGCATCAGATGAAGTCGCCCCAGAGCCAGATTTCGGTACCCGTCTCGCCATCTACCAAACACTGAGCAGCCCGGACCGTCCCCCTCTCCATGAGGAGGTAAGCAGCATTGTCACACTGACGGCGACCCTGGTCGTTATTCGGCCACGGCCCGCCGGCGATCCGCCACGCGTTCGCCTGGAAATCGCCCGACGTCGAAGCTACACCAGCATGAGAGGTGAACGGAGATGCAAATAGTGCTGCCACCAGCAGACCAAGGGTCGCAAACATGCGGAAACGGAATTTCACCTTCATAGATCCCCCTTCGAATTCAGCTACGGAATTACCCTTCATCTCGCAAAGTACCGCAACGAATTTCCGTGTCAACAGCCTTGCCGGTGACCGAGATCACCGGATTCACATCCAGCCGCCTTACAGTCAAGAAGACGACTCAAGTAACCCAAATCGAGAGTTTTCCCCGTGAAGAGTCACCCCCGTTCAGTCGTTGCACTACTCCTAAAGTGCACACAATCCGGCCTGCATTCATAACGGAAAGTCACAAGTCTGACGAGAAACATACCTCTGCCCTAATCCGCAGCGGCCTTGACACCGGAGACGCTGCCAGTCCCGCTCTCCGAGAAGGCGCATACCGCGCAGCTGCGCAGACGAACGCGCTAGGGCTAGCACCCCACCCCGCTAGACCTAGCACCCCCGCTAGCGCTCCACCTGGGGGTTGACCAGCCCGCTAGCGCCTAGCGCCACTCCCACGCGCACCCGCACGGACAGCCCGCACCGGCCATCCGCCACCCCCGCGCGGCCCGCTCACGCCACCACGGAAGGAACGCAAGGTCATGGCCAGCACCGACACCACGACCGCCGACCAGCCCCGCGCACTGCTGAGCGTGGAAGACGCCGCGCGGGCACTGTCCATCGGCCGCACCACCATGTTCGGCCTCATCAAGTCCGGCGCGATCGCATCTGTCCAGATCGGACGCCTGCGGCGCATCCCTTCCGCTGCTATCGCGGAGTTCACCGCGCGCCTGACCGCCGAACAGCCTGCCGCCTAGTCCACCTGTTCCAGCCCGTCACGTCCCCTGTCTGCCCAGGTCAGCAAGGGGACGTGACCGGCAGACCAGCCATCCGGGAGAACACGACATGCCGCGCAGGAAACGACCCGAGGGCACGCGCGCACCCAACGGCGCGAGCAGCATCTACTACGGCAGTGACGGCAAATGGCATGGCCGCGTCACGATGGGCGTCCGTGACGACGGCAAACCCGACCGGCGACACGTCAAACGCTCTACCGAGAAAGAGGTGATCGACGCCGTACGCGACTTGGAGCGACAGCGTGACACCGGCCAAGTACGAAAGCCCGGTAGGGCATGGACCTTGGAAAAGTGGCTCACGCACTGGCTCGACAACATCGCAACTCCGTCGATCACGCCGAACGCTGCCTCTGCCTACAGGTACGCGGTGCACAAGTGGTTGATCCCTGGTGTCGGTGCTCACCGACTAGACCGGCTACAGCCTGAACACCTCGAAAAGCTGTACGCCAGGATGCAGGCAGAAGGGAAGTCGGCAGGATACGCACACCAGGTGCACCGAACCGTACGAACCGCGCTCAACGTCGCGGTAGCGCGGAAACACATCACGTCCAACCCCGCAGCTCTGGCGAAGGCACCGCGCGTCGAGGAACAGGAAGTCATCCCGTTCACGGGCGAGGAGGCCCGACGAATCCTGAACCACTGCGTCAAGCGCCGCAACGGTGTGCGTTTCGCGATGGCGCTCGCACTCGGCCTGCGGAAGGGAGAGGCGCTAGGACTGAAGTGGTCCAGGATCGACCTGGACAGCGGCATCCTCCGTACCCCGCGCCAGCTTCAGCGCCACAAGTGGCAGCACGGGTGCGCTGACCCTCACGAGTGCGGCTCCGCACGCCACAAGACCAAGCCCTGTAAGAAGGACTGCACGCAGCACCGACGCAAGCCGTGCCCACCACCCTGCCCGCCCTCGTGCACGGCGCACGCTTCGACGTGCCCGCAACGGCACGGTGGCGGACTCCGCGAGGTGGACGTGAAGTCGCGGGCCGGACGGCGTGCGGTCGGCATCCCGGCGCCGCTGGTGAAGCTGCTCCGTGAGCACAAGACCTCGCAGGATGCCGAACGTGAGCTTGCGGGGTCGGAGTGGCACGAGGGCGGTTGGGTGTTCGCACAGCCGAACGGAAAGCCGATCGACCCGCGTCGCGACCATGACGAGTGGAAGGAGCTGCTGCGCGAAGCGGGAGTTCGTGACGCTCGCTTGCACGACGCCCGGCACACGGCCGCCACGATGTTGATGGTGCTGGGTGTACCGCCCAGGGCCGTTATGGAGGTGATGGGCTGGTCTCAGGTGTCCATGACGGCCCGGTACCAGCACGTGCCAGCGGAGCTAGTGGCCAGCATCGCGCAGCAGGTGGGAGGCCACCTGTGGGCGGGTGACTGAGACCCGATCTGAGACCCGCCATGATCATGAAACTACCCCCTGACCAGGGTTTCCACTGGTCAGGGGGTAGCTGTTCCTGAGCCGGTGAGGGGACTTGAACCCCTAACCTTTCGCTTACAAGGCGAGTGCTCTGCCAGTTGAGCTACACCGGCCGGGCCGACGGCCGGGAACATCGTAAGCGCCCGCACCAGGTTCCACCTGCGGATTGCGGTGCACCGGGCGTCGGTCGCCGCTGGTCCTTCCGGAGTGCCCGATTCTGGCCGAGTGGCCCACTCGGGGAGAAAACCGCTGGTCAGGGCCTCGCGACAGGCTCGACGGAATGTGATCAACTCACCCCCGAAGGGTACCCCTTCGGGGGGTGTCGCACGACACACCATCAGGTGGCCGGTAGCGGCGTGGCGCGCCCCGCCGCGCGGCCCGGCGCACGCTGGTGACCTGCGGCGGTGGCCCGCGGCTGCCCGGTCGGACGCAAGCTCGACGTCGAGTGGAGTGAATCGGTGTGACCGCCATGACGGCCGGGCATACCAGCGGGACCTTCCCACTAACCTCTCACGTGGGCGAGACGATCCCTGAGGAGGCGTTACCCGGTGAGCAGCATCGGCGAGCACGGCGCGGACTTCCTGGTCGTGGCCAACCGCCTACCTGTCGACCTGGAACGCCTGGAGGACGGGACGCAGCGCTGGAAGCACAGCCCCGGTGGCCTGGTGAGCGCGCTCGAACCCTTCCTGCGGGCGCACAGCGGCGCGTGGGTCGGCTGGCCCGGCATCGCCGACGCGGAGGTGGACGCCTTCGAGGAGGACGGCCTGCAGCTGCACCCGGTGGGGCTCAGCGCCGCCGAGGTGGCCGACTACTACGAGGGCTTCTCCAACGGCACGCTGTGGCCGCTCTACCACGACGTGGTGGCGCCGCCCGCGTTCCACCGGCACTGGTGGAACGCCTACGTGCGGGTCAACCAGCGGTTCGCGGACGTGACCGCGAAGGTCGCCGCGCAGGGCGCGACCGTGTGGGTGCAGGACTACCAGCTCCAGCTGGTCCCCGCGATGCTCCGCGAGCTGCGCCCGGACCTGCGCATCGGCTTCTTCCTGCACATCCCGTTCCCGCCGGTGGAGCTGTTCATGCAGCTGCCGTGGCGCACCGAGATCATCCGCGGCCTGCTGGGCGCGGACCTGGTCGGCTTCCACCGGCCCGGCGGCGCGCAGAACTTCCTGTGGCTGGCCCGGCGGCTGGTCGGCCTGGAGCCCAGCCGCGGCGCGGTGGGCGTGCGCACCCGCCCCGGTGTGGTGCAGGTCGGGGACCGCACGGTCCGGGTGGGCGCGTTCCCCATCTCCATCGACTCCTCGTCGCTGGACGCGCTGGCGCGCAGCAAGGAGGTCCAGGCGCGGGCCAAGCAGATCCGCGAGGACCTCGGCAACCCGAAGAAGATCCTGCTCGGGGTGGACCGGCTGGACTACACCAAGGGCATCGACGTGCGGCTGCGGGCGCTCAACGAGCTGCTCGTCGACGGGCGCGTCAACCCCGAGGACGTGGCCATGGTGCAGCTGGCCACGCCCAGCCGGGAGCGGGTCGAGCACTACAAGCAGATGCGCGGGGACATCGAGCAGATCGTCGGCCGGATCAACGGCGAGTTCTCCACCGTCGGCCACCCGGTCGTGCACTACCTTCACCAGTCCGTGGACCGCAAGGAGCTGGCCGCGTTCATGACGGCGGCGGACGTCATGGTCGTGACCCCGGTCCGCGACGGGATGAACCTGGTCTGCAAGGAGTACGTGGCCACCCGCTACGACCTGGGCGGCGCGCTGGTGCTCAGCGAATTCGCGGGCGCGGCTGCCGAGCTGACCTCGGCGTTCCTGGTCAACCCGCACGACCTGGACGGCGTGAAGAACGCCTTGGAAGCCGCCCTCACGGTCGATCCGGCCGAAGGTCGCCGTAGGATGCGCGCTCTGCGTCGCCAAGTCCTCACGCACGACGTCGACCGCTGGGCGCGTTCGTTCCTTGATGCCTTGGGGACGCAGACCGCGTTCTGAATCAGTTCAGACCACATCCCTGACCTGTCCCACCGAGCATTGAGGAGGGGCGTTGACCGCCGAGGCCCTCCCCGCCGAACTCCGCCGCGCGCTGGTCCAACTGGCCCGCACACCGCGCCTGCTGGTCGCGTGCGACTACGACGGGACACTTGCCCCGATCGTGGAAAACCCGGAGGACGCGCGCCCGCTGCCCGAGTCGGTGGGCGCGCTGCGCTCACTGGCCGGGCTGCACGAGACGACGACGGCGGTGATCTCCGGCCGGGCCCTGCGCGACCTGGCCATCCTGTCCCGACTGCCCTCCGAGGTCCACCTGGTCGGCTCGCACGGCTCGGAGTTCGACGTGGGCTTCGTGCACGCGCTCGACGCCGACGCCCGCGCCCTGCACCGCAGGCTGGAGGAGGAGCTGGACCGCGTGGTCGCCGACCACGAGGGCGTCACCCTGGAGGTCAAGCCCGCCAGCATCGCGGTGCACGTCCGCCGCGCCGAGCCCGCCGTGGGGGAGCGGGTTCTCGACGCCGTCCGCTCCGGCCCGTGCACCTGGGAAGGTGTGCAGGTCACCGAGGGCAAGGCGGTGATCGAGCTGGCCGTGGTGCAGACCGACAAGGGCCACGCCCTGGACGTGCTGCGGCACCGCGTGTCGGCCACCGCCGCGATGTTCGTCGGCGACGACGTGACCGACGAGAAGGCCTTCGCCCGGCTCAGCGGCCCGGACGTGGGCATCAAGGTCGGCCACACCGAGTCGCTGGCCGAGTTCACCATCGAGGACACCGTCGACGTGGCCACGGTGCTGGCGTTCCTGCTGGAGGAGCGGCGCAACTGGCTGCACGGCGACCAGGCCGTGCCCATCGAGCGGCTGACCATGCTGGCCAACGAGCGCTCGGTGGCCCTGGTGACCCCGGACGCGCGGCTGAACTGGCTGTGCCACCCGGAGCCGGACTCGGCCGCGGTGTTCGCCGACCTGCTCGGCGGCCCCGCCGCGGGGCACTTCTCGATCAAGCCCGAGCACGGGTCGCTGCCGCTGGGCCAGCGCTACGTGCCCGGCACGATGATCGTGGAGACCCGCTGGTCGCGGCTGCTGGTCACGGACTACCTCGACCACGACCAGCCCTCGCACCGCACCGACCTGGTGCGCCGGATCAGCGGCTCGACCAACGCGGTGATCACCTTCGCGCCGCGCCCGGAGTTCGGCCAGGTGCCGGTGCGGCTGCTGCGCGAGCGCGACGGCCTGCGCGTGGTCGGCACCTCGGACCCGATGGTGCTGCGCTCCCCCGGCGTGGACTGGCAGATCACCAGCGACGGGATGCAGGAGACCGCCACCGCGGTGGTCCGCCCGCGCGAGGGCGCGCCGATCCTGTTGGAGCTGCGCTGCGGCACCGACGACCTGTCCGAGGCCACCCTGGGCGAGCCGGAGCGGCGCGCGCGGGCGGGCAGCTACTGGTCGGACTGGGCGGCCACGCTGAAGCTGCCGCAGGTGGAGCCGGACCTGGTGCTGCGCTCCGCGCTGACGCTCAAGGGCCTGGTGCACCACGACACCGGGGCGATCATGGCCGCCGCCACCACCTCGCTGCCCGAGGAGCTGGGCGGCATCCGCAACTGGGACTACCGGTACTGCTGGCTGCGCGACGCGGCGCTGACCGCGCAGGCGCTGGTGTCGCTGGGCTCGCTGGGCGAGGCCGAGGCGTTCCTGGGCTGGGTGCACGGCGTGCTGGCCACGCTGCCGGGCCCGGAGCGGCTGCACCCGCTGTACACGCTGCAGGGCACCATGCTGGGCGCCGAGGCGGTCATCGACACCCTGCCCGGCTACGCGGGCTCCCGCCCGGTCCGGGTGGGCAACCTGGCCAACCAGCAGGTCCAGCTGGACGTGTTCGGCCCGGTGGTGGACCTGGTGGCGCAGCTGGCCAGGGCCAGGGGCTCGCTGACCGACCAGGACTGGCGGATGGTGCAGGCGATGGCCGAGGCGGTCGCCCGCCGCTGGCACGAGCCCGACCACGGCATCTGGGAGGAGCGGCACGCGCCGCGCCACCACGTGTACTCCAAGGTCATGTGCTGGGTGACGCTGGACCGCGCGGTGCGGCTGGCCGAGGACTACCGGCGCGACATCGACCCGTCGTGGCCGGTGCTGCGCGACACCATCGCCAACGACGTGCTCAAGCACGGCTGGAGCGATGAGGCGCAGTCGTTCACCACCGCCTACGACGGCGACGACCTGGACGCCGCGTCGCTGCACGTGGGCCTGGCGGGGCTGATCGACCCGACCGACGAGCGGTTCCAGGCCACGGTGACCGCCATCGAGGCCGAGCTGCGGTCCGGTTCGACGGTCTACCGCTACCGCCGCGACGACGGCCTGCCCGGCGACGAGGGCGGCTTCCACCTGTGCGCGGCGTGGATGATCGAGGCGTACCTGCTCACCGGCAGGCGCACCGAGGCCGAGGAGCTGTTCGCGCAGATGGTGGACGCGGCCGGGCCGACCGGCCTGCTGCCCGAGGAGTACGACCCGATCGCGGAGCGCTCCCTGGGCAACCACCCGCAGGCGTACAGCCACCTGGGCCTGATCCGCTGCGCCCAGCTGCTGGCCGCCAAGTAACCGCTCGCGCGAGGGGGGCGCACCCGGTTCGCCGGGTGCGCCCCCCTCGTCACTTCTTGAGCTTGAGCAGGCGCAGGGCCTCGCCCAGGTCGTTGGCGACCAGGGCGCGGGTCTCCGGGGGCAGCTTGCCCGCGTCCGGCGGCACCAGGGCGCGCGTGTAGCCCAGCCGGGCGGCCTCGGCCAGCCGCCGCCCCACCCCGTTGACCCGGCGCAGCTCCCCGGACAGCCCCACCTCGCCGACCACCACCAGGTCGTGCGGCAGCGGCTGGTCGGTGGCCGCGGAGGCCACCGCCAGCGCCACCGCCAGGTCCACCGCGGGCTCCACCAGCCGCATCCCGCCGACCGTGGCGGTGAACACGTCCTTGTTGCCCAGCGGCACCCGGCCGCGCTTCTCCAGCACGGCCATCACCATGGCCACGCGGGCCGAGTCCAGCCCGCTGACCGCCCGCCGGGGCGCGGGCAGGCTGGTGGGCGCCACCAGCGCCTGCACCTCGCCCAGCAGCGGCCGCTTGCCCTCCACCACGACGGTGACCGCCGAACCGGTGACGTCCTGCTCGCGGCGGTTGAGGAACAGCCCCGACGGGTCGGGCACGCCGACGATGCCGTCGTCGCGCAGCTCGAAGCAGCCCACCTCGTCGGCCGCGCCGAACCGGTTCTTGATGCCGCGCAGCAGCCGCAGCGTGGAGTGCCGGTCGCCCTCGAACTGCAGCACCACGTCCACCAGGTGCTCCAGCACCCGCGGGCCCGCCACCGCGCCGTCCTTGGTGACGTGGCCCACCAGGATGATCGGCAGGTTGCGCTCCTTGGCCAGCGAGATCAGGCCGGAGGTGACCGCGCGGACCTGGCTGACCCCGCCGGGTGAGCCGTCGATGCTCATCGAGGACATGGTCTGCACCGAGTCGATGATCATCATGCTCGGCTTGACCGCGTCGACCTGGCCCAGCACCGCGGAGATGTCGCTCTCCGCGGCGAGGTAGATCTCGTCGTGCAGGTTGCCCGTGCGGTCGGCGCGCAGCCGCACCTGGCCCGCGGACTCCTCGCCGGTGATGTAGAGGCAGCGGCCCACCGTGGCGGCCCACTGGTGGGCGACCTCCAGCAGCAGCGTGGACTTGCCCACACCCGGCTCGCCCGCCAGCAGCACGACCGCGCCGGGCACCAGGCCACCGCCGAGCACCCGGTCGAGTTCACCCACCCCGGTGGCGCTGGCCCTGGACGACTCCACGTCGACCTGGGCGATGGGGCGGGCGTCGCCGCTGGTCGCGCCCGCGAGGAAGCGGGAGGGCGCGGCGGCGCCGCGCTCCTCGACCGTGCCCCACGCCTGGCACTCCGGGCACCGCCCGACCCACTTGGACACCTCGTGCCCGCACTCGGCGCACCGGTAGAGGGGCCGTGCCGCCCGCGCGTTCTTCACCACGCGGCCAGGCTATAGACCGCCCCCGACAGTGCCGGACCGCCGCACCTGCGGCGCGGGGTCAGTGACCGCCGCCCTCGCCGCCCTGGCGCGGCTCGGGGGACGGGCCGATGGGCAGCTCCAGGACCAGCTCGCCCGCCTTCTCGAACACGAAGGTCACCTTGGCGGTCTGACCGGGGCGGAAGTCGCGGGTCAGGTCCTTGAGCACGATGCTGACCACACCGGGCTCCACCGGCTCGGCCGAGGACGGCAGCTTGGTCACCGAGGTCGGCGGGTTCGACACCGACCCCCGGCTGCCGGTGGTGGTCGTCGGGGCCGAGGAGCTCTCCCGCGCGCCGCTGGTCGGCGAGCCGGACGGGGTCGTGGTCGCGGTGACCGACGCGGCGGAGCCGCTGGTCTGCGAGGTGGTGCTGACGTGGCTGCTGCCGCCGGAGTCCTGCTCGCCGCCGCTGATGATCGCGGAGGAGGGCTCCAGGTCGACGTCGCCGGTGATCTCCGCCGGGCCTGAGGTCAGCTCGCTGGTCACCGAGACCAGCTTGTCCTCCTCGTTGCCGTTGTTGACCACGGTCACCACCATCGGCGCGTCGTCGCCCTCGCCGTAGTGCCCCTCCTCGACGGGGAACACCAGCTGGGCGTCGCGGACCGACAGCAGCCCGACGTCGCCGGAGGCGCCGTTGACCGCGGCGACCTGGGTGTCGGTCTGGGTGACCTGCCCCGCGCCGCAGGCCGCGGCGACCATGCCCAGTCCGACCGCGAGTGCGGCCGCGACGGCCAGGCGGCGAGGCGCTGAGGACTTCTGCTGTGCGCGACCCACGGCTGCTCGGATCCCTTCCCGATGTGCTGGCTGGGACGGCCGCGCCCGGTAGCACCGGCGCCCGACCACCAGTCGGGAGCCTAACCGGGCGGGCCGGACTCGGCGGCACGTGGTGCCCCCGACGACCGGGTCCGGGGGCCTCCGGGGACCCGGCCAGGACCTGGCCGTTGCACGCGAACAGGTGGTTTGTCAACCCCCCGCGCCGCCCCTGACCAGGGCTAACCGATCTCCGGAGGCCGATGGGGGGATTGCTCGGCGTGTTAGGATGGAGTTAGCGAAAGGGGCAGAGGACACATGGTTTTCAAGGTCGGAGAGACCGTCGTCTACCCGCACCACGGTGCCGCTCTCATCGAAGCAATCGAGACCCGTGTGATCAAGGGCGAGGAGAAGAAGTACCTCGTGCTGAAGGTCGCCCAGGGTGACCTCACGGTCCGCGTCCCCGCCGACAACGCCGAGATCGTCGGTGTGCGCGACGTCGTCGGCCAGGAGGGTCTCGACAAGGTCTTCGAGGTCTTGCGCGCTCCCCACACCGAGGAGCCGACCAACTGGTCCCGGCGGTACAAGGCCAACCTGGAGAAGCTCGCGTCCGGTGACGTGAACAAGGTGGCCGAAGTGGTGCGCGACCTCTGGCGGCGCGAGAAGGATCGCGGTCTGTCCGCTGGTGAGAAGCGGATGCTGGCGAAGGCTCGACAGATACTGGTTAGTGAACTGGCGCTCGCCGAGGGCACCGACGAGGACAAGGCTGAGGTCCTCCTCGACGAAGTCCTCGCCACCGCGTCCTGATCGACTACTCGAACACGACTTCGGACCGCGAACATGGGTGTGGTCGCGCTCGTGCCCGCGGCGGGCCGGGGTGAGCGCCTGGGCTACGGGATGCCCAAAGCGCTGGTGCCGGTCAATGGGGTCCCGCTGCTGGTCCGCGCCGTTCGCGGGCTGCTCGACGCGGGGTGCGTTCAGCACGTGGTCATCGCCGCCCCGCCCTCCGACGTGAACACCGTGAGCACTGTCACCGCCCCGCTGGCCCAGGCCGGCGGGGCGGTTCACGTGCTGGCGGGCGGTGCGGAGAGGTCGGACTCCGTCCGCCTGGCGCTGGAGCACGCGGTGCGTGAGATACCCGACACCACCGTCGTGCTGGTGCACGACGCGGCACGGGCCTTCACCCCACCCACCGTGGTCAAGGCCGTGGTCGACGCGGTCGAGGCGGGTCACCCCGCGGTCATCCCGGTACTACCCGTCGCGGACACGGTCAAACAGGTCGACGGGAGCGGGCGGGTCGTGGCCACCCCGGAGCGGTCGTCCCTGCGGGTCGTGCAGACCCCGCAGGGCTTCGACGCGCGGGTGCTGCTGCGCGCCCACGAATCCGGCCTGCACGCCACCGACGACGCGGGCCTGGTGGAGCGGCTGGGCGTGCCGGTGGTCACGGTGGCGGGCCACCCCGACGCGATGAAGATCACCACTCGGTTCGACCTCGCGGTCGCCGAGGCGCTGCTGGCAGGAGAACGTCCGTGACTCCCCCCGCGATCTCCCCCGCGATCCCCAGGGTCGGCACCGGGACCGACGTGCACCCGGTCGAGCCGGGCCGCGAGTGCTGGATGGTGGGACTGCGCTGGGAGGGCGTCGACGGCTGCGCGGGCCACTCGGACGGCGACGTGGCCGCGCACGCCCTGTGCGACGCGCTGCTGTCCGCGGCGGGCCTGGGCGACCTGGGCGCGGTGTTCGGCACCGGCGACCCGCGCTGGTCGGGCGCGCACGGCGTGGAGTTCCTGGCCGAGGTGCGCCGCATGGTCGAGGAGGCGGGCTACCGCCTGGGCAACGCGGCGGTGCAGGTCATCGGCAACGCCCCGCGCGTGGGCAAGCGCCGCGAGGAGGCCCAGAAAGTCCTCTCCGACGTGCTGGGCGGCCCGGTGTCGGTCAGCGGCACCACCACCGATGGACTGGGCCTGACCGGTCGGGGGGAAGGCGTCGCGGCCATCGCCACGGCACTGCTGGTCCCCCTGGGCTGAGTGCCCCTAGGCTGGGGTGCCATGGCGATCACCCTCGGCGCGGAGCTGCGCGCACTGGTCGACGGCCGGAACCACGCCTCGCTCGCCACGGTCAACCCCGACGGCGGTCCGCAGAACTCGCTGATCTGGATCACCCGCGACGGTGACGACCTGCTGTTCAGCACGCTGAGGGGCCGCCGCAAGGAGCGCAACCTGCGCCGCGACCCGCGAGCCAGCGTGACCGTGTGGGACGCCGCCGACCCGGAGCGGTACGCGGAGATCCGCGGCACCGTGACCATCACCGAGGACAAGGGGCGGGCGCTGGTCGACGCGCTGGCGCACAAGTACACCGGTGCCGACTTCCCGGCCGAGCCGGAGGACCGCGTGCGGGTGGTGCTCCGGCTGACCCCCACCAAAATCACCGGCAACGTCCGCTGAGGACGGTCGCTCCGGCTGGTTCGTCCCCCTTTGAGGCGAATGGGGAAATCACCGTTCGACGCCAGCGGCGCTTGCGGCTCTCGGGTCGCATTTTTCGGGTTTGCCTGCGACAGATCTCGGTGAAACAGTCGCGAGTACGGCCGGACCTGAGATACTTCACTCTATCGTGTGAAGATCAAAAATTCTTCCACCATGATTGACACTCTCACCATCGAGTGATAGAAGCGACCACTCTGCGTAGCGCATTGCCCATTCGCAAGATCGCAAGGAGATAGGTCTATACCCATTTCCTCGCCGCCCCGGCGCGAACCACCGAGTTTCCCCAGCTCAGCAGCCCGGAACCTCGCCATTGCCACACCTTGGACCCCGAGACGGACACGAAAGAGGAACGCAACATTTTCGGTATGGTGTAAGATCAGGTAGGACACTCTGCGCACCGGACGAGTGATGTGACGTAGGTCACATCCGTCCAGCTTGAAGTTGATCGATGTTCCTGGGAACTTTGTCAGCAGAGACCATTCTCTAGGTGCATAGGGGCGACCCGAACACCACATCCTAAGGCCGTCCTCCGGGGCGGCCTTAGCGCTATCGTGACCCAATGCACTTCTGCTACCTGGACGAGTCGGGTGGGTGCGAGCCTCCGGATCAAGGCCCGAGTGCGACTCCGGTCATGGTGATCCTGGGGCTCGTCGTCAATGCGGACCACATTCCGTCCTTGACGCGGGAATTCCTCGCGCTCAAGCGCCGGCACTTCCCAGGGCGCTTCACCACCGGCCCCGCGCTGAACCACGTGCTGACCGAGGTCAAGGGCAGCGAGATCCTGCAGATGACCAGAAGCGATTCGCGGAACAAGCGCAGGCAGGCCGACCGGCTGCGCGACGAGCTGCTGGACCTGCTCAAGCGGTACGGGTGCCGCGTCACCGGGCGGGTCTGGATCAAAGAAGCGGGCAAGAGCGTCAAGGCGACGGCCAGCTACTGCTACGCCGTGCAGGACATCGCCCGTCACTTCAGCGAGTACCTGTCCGACAACGCCTCGACGGGCTTCCTGATCGCGGATGGACGCGCCCCCCGGCTGAACGTCGAGGTGGCACATTCGATCTTCACGCAGAAGTGGCGCATCGGTGGCGACCCCTACCCGGCGCTGCTGGAAGTCCCGCTGTTCGCCCACAGCGACAACCACGTGGGCCTGCAGATCGCGGACCTGGTGGCCACCACGCTGGTCTTCCCGATGGCGGCCTCGGCGTTCTGCAAGCCGGTGCCGAACAACCCGCACTCATCACCGCGCTACGCCGATGTCCGCAGGAACTACGGCGCAGCGGTGAAGGACCTGCAGTTCCGCTACCGCGACGAAACCGGCCGCTGGCGCGGGGGCCTGGTGGTCAGCGACCCGGTGGGGCACCAGTCCGGAACGGCGTTGTTCTCGTTCGACTGACCAGCTGCGCGAATGGACGGGTGAAGTGTCCACGAGGACCAGCCGGGTAGCTCTCGCCAGCTTCGTCGGCACCGCGATCGAGTTCTACGACTTCTACATCTACGGCACCGCCGCCGCGCTGGTGCTCAACTCGGCGTTCTTCCCCACCCTGTCCCCGGTCGCGGGCAGCCTGGCGGCCTTGTCCACCTTCGCCGTGGCGTTCGTGGCCCGCCCGCTGGGCGCGGTGCTGTTCGGCCACTTCGGCGACCGGGTGGGCCGCAAGGCGACGCTGGTCGCGTCGCTGCTGCTGATGGGCCTGTCCACGGTGGCGATCGGCCTGCTGCCCGGCTACGCCACCATCGGCGTGGCCGCGCCGGTGGCGCTGACCGCGTTGCGCTTCCTGCAGGGCCTGGGCCTGGGCGGCGAGTGGGGCGGGGCGGCGCTGCTGGCCGCGGAGCACGCCCCGGCGGGCAGGCGGGGCTGGTACTCGGTGTTCCCGCAGCTGGGGCCCGCGGTGGGGTTCTTCGCGGCGGGCGGGTCGTTCCTGGTGCTCTCCGCCGTCCTGGACGACGCCGCGTTCCGGGCGTGGGGCTGGCGGGTGCCGTTCCTGGCGTCGGCGGTGCTGGTGCTGGTCGGTCTGCGGGTCCGGCTCAGGATCGCCGAAACGCCCGCGTTCGCCCGCGTGCTGCGGCAGCGGGAGCGCAGCTCGCTGCCGGTGCTGGAGATGCTGCGCCGGGCCCCGGCCCGTCTGCTGCTGGGCGGCGGGACGATCGTGGTCTGCTACGTGCTGTTCTACGTGGCCACCACGTTCGGCCTGGCCCACGCCACGGGTGTGCTGGGGGCGCCGCGCGCCGGGGTGCTGGCCGACCAGATCGTCGCGGTCTGGGCGATGGCCGCCGCGACCGTGGTGGCCTGCCTGCTGTCCGACCGGTGGGGGCGCAAGCCGGTGCTGGTCTCGGGCTGCTTGGCGGCCGTGGGCGCGGGGGCGGTGTTCGCGCCGCTGCTGCACGGTGGTCAGCACCTGGCCGCGTTCGTGCTGGCGCTGCTGGCGATGGGGTGGGTCTACGGGCCGCTGGGGGCGTTGCTGCCGGAGCTGTTCCCGACGCGGTTCCGGTACTCCGCCTCGTCGTTGGCCTACAACCTGGGCGGTGTGCTGGGCGGGGCGCTGGCGCCGACGGTCGCGACGTGGCTGGTGCACCGGCACGGGCCGCAGTCCGTCGCCTGGTACGTGGCCGCCGCGGCGGCGGCGAGTGTGGTGTGCGTCCTGCTGCTGCCCGAGACCATTGGCGAAGAGGTCCAGACCACGTAACGTCGCGTTGTGACCACGATCCGCGCAGTCCTCTTCGACTTCTCGGGCACCCTGTTCCGCCTGGAGCACGACAGCCTGGCCGCGCACGCGGGACTGATGCGCGCGCTGACCGCGCCGGTCGGCGCCTTCCAGGACTTGGACGCCGACGCGTGGGCACGCCGCGACCTCGACGCCGACCTGCACCGCGAGCTGCACGTCTCGGCGCTGGCCAAGGCGGGCGCGGCCGATCCCGTCGACTTCTACGAGCGGCTGTGCAGCCCGCCGTACTGGCAGCCCTACCCCGACACCGCGCAGGCGCTGGGCACGCACCTGCGGGTCGCCGTGGTGAGCAACACCGGGTGGGACATCCGCGCGGTGTTCGACCGGCACCACCTCACCGGCCGGGTCGACGAGTTCGTGCTCTCCTACGAGGAGGGCGCGATCAAGCCGGACCCCAAGCTGTTCGAGCTGGCCTGCGAGCGGCTGGGCGTGGAGCCGCACGAGGCGCTGATGGTCGGCGACAGCCCGGAGGCCGACGGGGGCGCGGCCGCGATCGGCTGCCGCGTGGAATTCGTGGACCCGTTGCCGACCTCGGATCGGCCGGACGCACTCCTGCGGGTGCTCCACAAGCACATTTAGCCGGGCGATTCAACCCCGGCGGGCACACGCCCGTACCATTCCGGTGTGAGCCTCCACATCTACGACACCGCACGTCGGGAACTGCGGGAGTTCCGCCCGCAGATCAGCGGAACGGCGTCGATCTACGTGTGTGGGGCGACCGTGCAGGGCGTGCCGCACATCGGCCACGTGCGCAGCGGGCTGAACTTCGACGTGCTGCGCCGCTGGCTGGCCCGCGACGGCGCGGACGTGCGGCTGGTGCGCAACGTCACCGACATCGACGACAAGATCCTCACCAAGGCCGCCGAGCACGGCAGGCCGTGGTGGGAGTGGGCGTACTCGCACGAGCGCGCCTTCGAGGCGGCCTACGAGGAGCTGGGCTGCCTGCCCCCGTCCTACGCGCCGCGCGCGACCGGGCACGTGACGCAGATGGTCGAGCTGATGGAGCGGCTGATCGAGAAGGGCCACGCCTACGCGGCGGAGGGCGACGTGTACTTCTCGGTGACCTCCTTCCCCGAGTACGGCGCGCTGTCCGGGCAGAAGCCCGACGAGGTGCACCAGGGCGAGACGGCCGCCACCGGCAAGCGCGACCCCCGCGACTTCACGCTGTGGAAGGCCGCCAAGCCGGGCGAGCCGTCGTGGCCGACGCCGTGGGGCGCGGGCCGCCCCGGCTGGCACCTGGAGTGCTCCGCGATGGCCACCGCCTACCTGGGCGGGACCTTCGACATCCACGGCGGCGGCATCGACCTGATCTTCCCGCACCACGAGAACGAGCAGGCGCAGTCGCGCGCGGCGGGCGACGGGTTCGCCGAGTACTGGATGCACAACGCCTGGGTGACGCTCAGCGGCGAGAAGATGTCCAAGTCGCTGGGCAACACCGTGTCCATCCCGGCCATGCTGGAGCGGGTCCGCGCCCCGGAGCTGCGCTACTACCTGGTGGGCCCGCACTACCGGTCGACCATCGAGTACTCCGAGGCCGCGCTGGAGGAGTCGGTGGCGGCCTACCGGCGGGTGGAGTCGTTCCTGCGCCGGGTGGTCGAGCGCACCGGCTCGGTGGACGACCGGGGCGCGCTGCCCGAGGCGTTCGTGGCGGCGATGGACGACGACCTGGGCACGCCGGGCGCGCTGGCCGCGGTGCACAAGCGGGTGCGCGAGGGCAACACGGCGCTGGAGGCGGGCGACGACCGGGGCGCCCGCGCGGCCGCCGAGTCGGTGCGCGCGATGACCGCACTGCTGGGCCTGGACCCGCTGTCGCAGCTGTGGAGCGCGTCGGCCGCGCAGGACTCCGGCAGCCGCCAGGCGCTGGCCGCGCTGGTCGAGCGGGTGCTGGAGGACCGCGCGCGGGCGCGCAAGGAGAAGGACTTCGCGAGGGCGGACGCGTTGCGCGACCACCTGCTGCTCGCCGGTATCGCCGTCGAGGACACCCCCGACGGTCCGTTGTGGACCTTGAAGGACGACTGAGCTCGTGGCTGGTAACTCCAAGCGCCGTGGCGCGATGCGCAACCCCGGTTCCAAGAAGGGCGCGATCGTCGGTTCCGGCGGGCAGAAGTCCAAGGGCCTGCAGGGCAAGGGGCCCACGCCCAAGGCCGCCGACCGGCCCAACCACCCCGCCTACCGCAAGGCCAAGGCGGTGGCCAAGGTCGAGCACGCGCGCCAGCAGCGCCGCAAGGCCGCCGAGAACGCGCCGGAGACCGTGGCCGGGCGCAACCCGGTGGTGGAGTGCCTGCGGGCGGGCATCCCGGCCACCGCGCTGTACGTGGCGCTGGGCATCGACGCCGACGACCGGGTGGCCGAGGCGGTGCGGCTGGCGGCGGACCGGGGCATCTCCGTGCTGGAGGTGCAGCGGGGCGAGCTGGACCGGATCACCGGCGGTGCGGTGCACCAGGGCCTCGGCCTGCAGGTGCCGCCGTTCGAGTACACCGACCCGGCGGACCTGCTGGAGGTCGCCAACGAGTCGGGCAGGCCGCCGCTGTTCGTGGCGCTGGACGGGGTGACCGACCCGCGCAACCTGGGCGCGGTGGTCCGCTCGGCCGCGGCGTTCGGCGCGCACGGGGTGCTGCTGCCGCAGCGCCGGTCCGCGGGCATCACCGCGGTGGCGTGGCGGACCAGCGCGGGCACGGCGGCGAAGCTGCCCATCGCGGTGGCCACCAACCTGACCAGGCAGCTGCGGGAGTGGGCCGACGCCGGGCTGATGATCGTCGGGCTGGACGCCGACGGGACCGTGGACGTGGACGGGCTGGACCTGGCCACCGGGCCGCTGGTGGTGGTGGTCGGCTCGGAGGGCCGGGGGCTGTCGCGGCTGGTGCGGGAGACCTGCGACCAGACGGTGTCGATCCCGATGGCGCCGGGGGTGGAGTCGTTGAACGCCTCCGTGGCCGCGGGCGTGGTGCTGGCCGAGGTGGCGCGCAGGCGCAGGCTGGACGCGGCGGGCTGATCTCCGGGACATCGCGGGTGGCGGGCGGATAAGGTCACCCGCGATGTCCTTCGCCACGCCCCTGTTCCTCTGGTTCTTCGTGCCGGTCGTGCTCGCGGCCGTCCTCGTCGCGCCCAGGACTCGGCGCAACGGCGTGGTGGCGGTCGCCAGCCTGTTCTTCTACGTCAGCGGGGCGGGCGGCACGACGCTGCTGCTGCTGGCCTGCATGGTGGTCAACTACCTGGCCGGGCTGCGGCTGGAGCCGGGCAGCCCGCGCGACCGGCGGGGCCTGCTGGTCGGCGTGATCGCGTTCGACCTGGGCGTGCTGCTGGTGTGGAAGTACCTGGGGTTCGCCACCGAGCAGCTGCGCGCCATCGCGAGCGTGGTCGGCGCGGACCTGCCGGTGGTGCACCTGGCGCTGCCGATCGGCATCTCCTTCTACACCTTCCACCACATCTCCTACGTGGTGGACGTCTACCGCGGTGAGCGCCCGGCGCTGCGCGAGCCGGTCGCGTTCGTCACCTACATCGCGATGTTCCCGCAGCTGGTGGCCGGGCCGATCGTGCGCTACCGGGAGATCGCCGACCAGCTGCCGCAGCCGCGCACGCACCGGCTCGACGACATCGCCGCGGGGTTCCCCCGGTTCGCGCTGGGCCTGTGCAAGAAGGTGATCATCGCCGACTCGCTGGCGCCGCTGGTGGACGCCTGCTTCGCCACGCCCGCGGACCAGATGACCACGGCGACCGCGTGGCTGGGCGCGATCGGCTACACCCTGCAGCTCTACTTCGACTTCTCCGGTTACTCGGACATGGCGATCGGGCTGGGCCGGATGCTGGGCTTCCGGCTGCCGGAGAACTTCGCCCGGCCGTACTCGTCGGTGACCGTCACCGAGTTCTGGCGGCGCTGGCACATGTCGCTGTCGCGGTGGTTCCGCGACTACCTCTACATCCCGCTGGGTGGGAACCGGCACGGGGTCGCGCGGACCTACCGCAACCTCACGGTCGTTTTCGTGCTCACCGGTTTTTGGCACGGCGCGAACTGGACGTTTCTGGTGTGGGGTTTGTTCCACGGCGGGCTGCTGGTGCTGGAACGGCGGTTCGGCTGGAATTCGGCGCCCGCCGCGCGCGGCAGGCGCATTGCGCGCCGGGTCCTCACGATGCTGCTCGTGGTGGTCGGCTGGGTGTTCTTCCGCGCGGCCGACCTCGGTTCCGCGCTGGTGATGATCGGGCACCTGTTCATTCCCGATTTCACCGGCCTGACCGAGGCCGTCGCCGCGGCGGCGACCAACCAGCGGGTGGTGCTGCTGCTGGTGGCGCTGGTCGTGGTGGTGCTGCCGGATCATCCGGTCACCGGCCCTTACCTGGAGGCGTCGCGGGACCGGGTGGCCGCCACGATCAGGGTGTCCTTGATGACGGTCGGGGTCGCCTACGCCGCGATCCTGGTCGCCAGCGGTACGTTCAGCCCGTTCCTGTACTACCAGTTCTGACGATCGACGTTTCAGCGCGCCCAACAATTTCGAACGCGATCACCCAGGACTCAACGGCGTGGAACCCGCCTGCCCCGGACGGGCGGCCGGACCTGACGTAGGGTGGGCGGACATTGCTCGCGTCGGGTGACGCCACGGTCAACTGTCAAAGAATGGGAGCCCGTTTCCTCGACACTGTAACTACTTTATGTCACCAATGTCGTCCGTTTGGGTACCCACTGTGGCGGGACCAACATTGTGCAACCGGCAGCTTCTACCGTGCTAACCGAGGGAATTAATACTCGGGTGGGGGTAACGTGACTCACTCATCGGAGTCGACCATCGCGGGGCGGACGTGACCCCGCGCGGCACGCTGCGCGCCCTGGTCGGCAACCGCGAGTTCCGCGGCCTGTGGATCGGCTCGACGGTGTCCACCGCGGGCGACCAGCTCGCCGCCGTGGCGCTGTCGCTGCTGGTGTTCCAACGCACCGGCTCCCCCGCGTGGACCGCGCTGACCTGGTCGCTGACCCTGGTCCCGCCGCTGGTCGCGGGCCCGCTGCTGGGCTGGGTCGCGGACCGGTTCCCGCGCCGCACGGTGATGATCCGCTGCGCCTGGCTGCAGGCCGCGCTGATGGCGCTGATGGCGCTGCCGGGGGTGCCGCTGTGGGTGATGATCGCGCTGCTGGTCGCGGTGCTGATGACCGCGTCGCCGTTCCTGGCCGCCCAGGAGGCCAGCCTGCCCTCGGTGCTGCCCGCCAAGCGCTACGACGACGGCGTGGCGCTGTTCGGCACCTCGGTGGACGTGGCGCAGATGATCGGCCTGGCCGCGGCGGGCTTCGTGGTGACCTGGGCGGGCCCCAACGTGGCACTGGCCGTGGACGCCGCCTCGTTCGTGCTGGTGGCGCTGCTGGTGCAGTTCTCCGTGCGGCACCGGCCCGCCGCCGCCCCGCGCGACCCGGCGCGGGAGCGGGCCGAGGTCGGGTCGGCGGGCGTGCTGCGGCTGCTGCTGACCGACCCGCGCCTGCGCACCCTGCTGTGGCTGCGGATGCTGGCCGGGCTGGCCATGGTCCCCGAGGGGCTGGCGGTGCCCCTGGCGGCGAGCCTGGACGCGGTCTGGGCGGTGGGGCTGATCCTGGCCATCGAACCCGCGGCGAACGTGCTGGGCGTGGCCGTGCTGTTCCGGGTGGTGCGCAGCCCGGACAAGCGCGAGCGGCTGATGGGCCCGCTGGCCGTGCTGTCCCTGGCGCCGCTCGTGCTCTTCGCGCTGGACCCGAACCTGACCTGGACCATCGTGCTGCTGGTGGTCGCCGGCATGGCGGGGGCCTACCACACGCCCGCGCGCTCGGCCTGGATGCGCATACTGCCCGACGCCTGCCGGGGTCGGGCGCACGGCATCGCGCGCACGGCGCTGCGCTCCAGCCAGGGCGGCGGCATGGCCCTGGCGGGCGCCGTGGCTCACGGCCTGGGCTCGGTCACCCTCACCATCGCGGGCGCGGGCGGCATAGGCTTGCTGCTGGCGGCCCAGGCGACCGTAGCCTGGAACCGGGCGCGCACCCGGACGGACCCGAACGCGATGATCACCTGAAACGGACTCATCATGAGCGACGATTGTCATGACGAGACCTCGTGTGCGCACCGCAAGAGGTCCGGTACGGAGAGTGAGAGCACAGGCTCCGGGAGAGCGATGAGATCACCAGTCGCGGTTACGCATGGCGGACACTCCTTTACGCACTGCTGGGCTGGTGAAGGGGGGCGAACGGCCGGGACCGCAGGGGCTGGTCGTGGTGCGTCGTCGGCGTGAAGTCTAAGGGGACGTGGTGAAGGGAAGTTTGCCTGATCGGGAGCCGCCTGCGACAGTCGGGCGGCGACCGACGCGCACCTGGGAACTCTGGTCCCTGCGCCGGGCCGCGGTTGGTTACATCCTTTCCGTCGAATTCGCGGTGGTCGCCGCGGCTATTGGGCTGCTGACCACGGTCGGCTCAACCACCGCCACCGAGTGGTTCCGTTTCGGCGCGCTCATCCTGGCGATCACGGTTCACCTCACCATCGTGCGACGGGCCGAGGAATCGCGGCGCAACGAATCGACCGGCCCGTACTTCGACCTGACCTCGGTGTGGACGCTGGCCGCGGCCATCGCGCTGCCGGGCGGGCTGGCGGTGCTCACCGTGGTGTGGATGCGCCTGGTCCTCAAACCCATCGCGCGGCGGCAGCCCTACCGGTTCGTGTTCGGCTCGGCCAACATCCTGGCCGCCACCCTGCTGTCCTGGGCCGCGCTGCACCTGACCGGCTCCGCCCCCGGCGTGACCGGGCACGCGCTGTCCGACCTGGGCCTGGTGCTGGAGCTGGTGCTGGTCGCGGTGCTGTACTGGTCGGTCCAGGTCGTGCTGATGTCCGGCGTGCTCAAGATCGTCAACCCGGCCACCCGGCCCGCCGAGCTGATCGGCTCGCGCAGCGACAACATGCTGGAGGCGACCACGCTGGGCGTGGGCGCCATGCTCGGCGTGCTCACCACCACTCACTGGGTGGGCCCGCTGCTGCTGGTCATCCCGGTGATCCTGGTCAACGCGCTGCTCTACCACGCCTCCGAGCGGCAGGCCCACCTGGAGCGGCTGCTCGCCGAGCAGCGCCAGGCCCACCTGCAGCTGACCAAGGACGCGCACACCGACTTCCGCACCGGCCTGCTCAACACCACCGGCCTCAACGAGTACGCGAGCCGGATCGCCGAGCGCTGCCGGGTGGACGGCAGGCCGGTGACCGTGCTGGCCATCGACCTGGACCACTTCAAGCGGATCAACGACACCTGGGGCCACCCGGCGGGCAACGCGGTGCTCGCCGAGGTCGGCCGCATCCTGCGGGAGAAGCTGCGGCCGGGCGACGTGGCCGGGCGCGACGGCGGCGAGGAGTTCGTCGTGGTGCTGGCCGAGACGCCGCTGTCGCAGGGCATCGCCATCGCCGAGCGGGTGCGCGAGGCCATCGGCGCGATGACCGTGGAGACCACCGACAAGCACCGCAACACGGTGACCCTGCTGGGGCGCAACCTGCCGCACGACGAGGAGACCGCGGAGTTCCGGGCCATCTCCGCGTCGATCGGCGTGGCGGTGCTCCAGGCGGGCGTGGACAGCCTGCTCACCGCCCAGCACAGCGCCGACGCGGCGCTCTACGCGGCCAAGGAGAACGGGCGCAACCAGGTGCGCGTGGCGGGCATCGACATCCACGCCGGGCGGCGGCTGCCCCTGCCGCGCGCCGACGAGCCGGAAGTGACCCGCTCGGCCTGACCCGGCGCCCGGTCCCGTGATCGGGGCCCGCGCGCGCCGGGGCGCGCGGCGTGCCCCGGCGGGGGCCCCACCGCGTGCCACCAGGCACGACCTGCGAGTCATGGGCGCTCACTTCGGCGCGGGACGTTCAGGCGCCTCGTGGGTACCCGGCGCGGCCGAGCGCTAAACCACCCGATTCCGCGAACGCCCGACGACGCGGCACACCACGTAGATGGCGAACGAGATCGCCGTGACGAACGCGCTCACCGGCACCCCCGGCGCCAGCGACAGCACGATCCCGCCCAGCACCGCCACCTCGGCGAACGCCACGGCCAGCAGGGTGGCGCGCAGCGGGCTGGCGGTGACCCGCGCCGCCGCCGCGGCGGGCGTGATCATCAGCGACAGCACCAGCAGCGCGCCGACCACCTGCACGCCCAGCGCCGTGGCCATCCCGACCAGCACCGCGAACACCCAGTTCAGGGTGCGCGTGGGCACGCCGCGGGCCAGCGCGACGTCCGGGTCCACGCTGGCGAACAGCAGCGGTCGGTACAGCAGCGCCATGGCCACCAGCACCACCACCGCGCACGCGATGAGCACCCACAGGTCGGTGGGCTGGATGCCGATGGGCTGGCCGACCAGCAGGCCCATCTTGTTCGCCGCGCGGCCGGGGTACAGCCACAGGAACAGCACGCCCAGGCCCAGGCCGAACGCCAGCACCGCGCCGATCACCGAGTCGCGCTCGGTGTCGCGCCGCCCCAGCAGGCCCAGCAGCAGCGCGGCGAGCACCGCGCCCAGCACCGCGCCGTAGCCGACGCCCACGCCCAGCAGCAGCGCCGCCGCGCCGCCGGTGAACGCCAGCTCGCTGGTGCCGTGCACCGCGAAGGACATCTTGCGGGTCACCACCAGCGGGCCCACCACGCCCGCCACCAGGCCCAGCACGGCCGCGGCGACCAGGGCGCGCTGGACGATGTCCAGCGCCAGCAGGTCCGCCGTCTCGGCCAGGTCGAACAGCATCAGGCGTCCTCCGCCACGTGGTGGGCCTGGTCCTCGCACACGCCCTGGGCGCCGACCACGTGGATCTGGCCGCGCACCCGGACCACCTCGACGGTCGTGCGGTACAGCTCGGACAGCGTCGCCGAGGTCATCACCTCGGCGGGCGTGCCCACCCGGAAGCGGCCGTCGACCAGGTAGAGCACCCGGTCGACCAGCGGCAGCACGGGGTTGATCTCGTGGGTGACGAACAGCACCGCGGTGTCCGCGGCGCGCCGCCGGGCGTCGATCAGGTCGCTGACCACCCGCTGGTGGGCCAGGTCCAGCGACAGCAGCGGCTCGTCGCACAGCAGCACGTCCGGGTCGCCGACGAGGGCCTGGGCCACCCGCAGCCGCTGCTGCTCGCCGCCGGAGAGCAGGCCGACGGGGGTGTCGGCGTACTCGGTGGCGCCGACCGACGCCAGCGCCTCGGCGACCCGCTCCCGGCGCCGCGCGCGCCCGCGCAGGCCCAGCCCCCAGCGGTGCCCGTCCAGGCCGAGGCCGACCAGGTCGCGGCCGCGCAGCGTCAGCGCCGGGTCCAGCGCGCGCTGCTGCGGGATGTAGCCGATGCGCCGGTTGCCCCGGCCGGGTGGGGCGCCCGCGACCTCGACGGTGCCCCCGGACAGCGGCTGCAGGCCCAGCAGCACCCGCATCAGGCTGGTCTTGCCCGATCCGTTGGGGCCCAGCACGGCCAGGAACTCCCCCGGCCGCACGTCCAGGTCCAGCTCGTCCCACAGGACCCGGTCGCCGTAGGCCAGGCGGGCGCCGCGCAGCGAGACCGCCCCCTGCCGGGTGGGGCGGTCCGCCGTGGAGATCTGAGCTGTCATTTCGTCCCGAGCGCGGCGGTCAGCTCGTCAACCTGCTTCGTCATCCACTCAACGTAACCCGGAACGCCCTCGGGCAGCGTCTCGGTCATCCCCACCACGGGGATGCCGACCTCGCCCGCCTTGGCCACCAGCTGCCCGGTCACCGTGCTCTCGGTCTGGGTGTTGTTGATCAGCGCGGCGACCTGCTTGGTGGCGACCAGGTCGGTGGTGGCGGAGAGGGCGGCCACCGGCACGTCGGTCTCCTCCTCGATGGCCTCGGTGAACTCCGCGGGCGTCACGTCCTCGACCCCGGCGGCCTCCAGCAGGTAGGCGGGCACCGGCTCGGTGACCACGACCTTGGCGGGCTTGATCCGGCCGAGCGCGTCCTCGACGCCGTCGAGCCGCTCGCCGAAGGCCTTGGCGTTGGCGGTGAAGGTGTCCTTCTTGTCGGCGGCCAGCCCGCCCAGCTCCTCGGCGACCTTGTCGGCGACCTTGCGCACGGTGGGCAGGTCGTACCAGACGTGCTCGTTGTCGCTCTTGCCGGACAGCTCGAAGGCGTCGATCCGCTTGACCTGCTTGCCGGAGTCGTCGACGAGCTTGGCGAGGAAGTCGTCGTAGCCGCCGCCGTTGCCCAGGACCAGGTCGGCCTCGGCGACCGCGGCCACGTCGGCGGGGGCGCTCTCGAACGAGTGCGGGTCGGCGGAGGGGTCGTCGATGATCGAGCGGACCTCGACGGCGTCGCCGCCGACCGCGCGGGCCACGCTGCCCCACACGTTGGTGGAGGCCACGACGTGCAGCCGGTCGCTGTCGGCGGCGGGGGTGGGCTCACCACCGCCGCAGGCGGTCAGGCTCAGCACCGCGGCGGCACCGAGCAGCGTGTTGCGGACGGTCATCGGGAACTCCTCGACAGGGCGACGGCGGGGGAATGGAAACCGTTGTCGAGTTCAGTTTAGAACCCTCCGCCACCGAACCGTCCACCGACCGGGCTAAGAACACACCAGGGCCACCCCCGAACGGGGGTGGCCCTGATCGTCTGAACCGGTCAGTCGGTCAGCCGCAGACCCGTCTCCGGGTGGAACAGGTGCACCTCGTCGGCCTGGCGCACCGCCAGCTTCACCGTCTGCCCCAGGGTGGGCGGGGTGCGGCCGTCGACGCGGACCACGAACCGCTCGGGCACGTCGCCGATCCGGACCGAGCCGTGCACCAGCGCGTCCGCGCCCAGCTCCTCCACCAGCTCCACGGTCATGTCCATGCCCTGCTCGGAGCTGCTGACCAGGCCCAGCGACTCCGGCCGCACGCCGAAGGTCACCTCGGACAGGCCCTCGGCCGCCGCCTTGTCCAGCGCGGACCGCGACAGCGGCACCACGACGCCGTCCAGCTTCGCGCCCTCGGCGGTCAGCGGCACGGTCTTGAGGTTCATCGCGGGCGAGCCCATGAACCCGGCCACGAACGCGTTCGCGGGCTTGTCGTACAGGGCGCGCGGGGTGTCGCACTGCTGCAGCAGGCCGTCCTTGAGCACCGCCACGCGGTGACCCATCGTCATCGCCTCGACCTGGTCGTGGGTGACGTAGATGGTGGTGGTGCCCAGCCGGGCCTGCAGCGCGGCGATGTTGGCGCGGGTCTCCACGCGCAGCTTCGCGTCCAGGTTGGACAGCGGCTCGTCCATGAGGAACACGCTGGGCTCGCGCACGATCGCGCGGCCCATCGCGACGCGCTGGCGCTGACCGCCCGACAGCGCCTTCGGCTTGCGGTCGAGGTACTTGGTGAGGTCGAGCATCTTGGCCGCCTCGGCGACCTTCTGCTTGATCTCCTCCTTGTTCACCCCGCGCAGCTTCAGCGCGAAGCCCATGTTCTCCGCGACCGTCATGTGCGGGTACAGCGCGTAGGACTGGAACACCATCGCGATGTCCCGGCCCTTCGGCGGCACGTTCGTGACGTCCTTGCCACCGATCTGGATCGCGCCCTCGTCCACGTCCTCCAGGCCCGCGAGCATCCGCAGCGCCGTCGACTTGCCCGAGCCCGACGGCCCGACCAGGACGAGGAACTCGCCGTCGGCGACATCGAGCGACAACTGGTCGACCGCGCGGACCGGCGGGTTGCCGGAGAAGATCCGCGAAGCCTTGACGTAGGCGACCTCAGCCATTGCGACGCACCTTTCACCTTCAAGCTTTGCCGCCACGCTAGGCATCGCAAGCGCTTACGGGAACACCGCAATTGGTCCACTTCCGCACCGGCAAGTACCACCCGTGCACCGTGCGAGCGCACTCAACTACTACCCGTGTCAGCGGGCGCGGGGCGGGTGCCTCAACCTGGCTCCCGGCCGCACCGCCACCACTCGGCGGACCTGGTCCCACCTGCCGGGGCTGGACTTCGTCACGGCCGACGCCGCGGAGTACCTGGCAACCACCACGACGTCGTTCGACATCATCCACTCGATCTTCGGCGCGGTCCGGTTCACCGATCCCGCCGAGGTCGTCGCGCCGCCCGCGCCGGACCAGCGGGGCACCCTGCTGGTCCGGGCGAGCGCCGGGCGGGCGCGGCACGGGTAGTGGAAAAGGGCCGTTGCGCGGGGGTCGGGTAGTACTTGCAGGCGTCAGCCCTTGACGGCGCCGCTGGACAGGCCGGTCACCAGGAAGCGCTGGACCAGGTAGAACACCGCGATGGCCGGGATGGCGACCAGGATCGACGCGGCGGCCAGGTGGCCCCACTCGGTCCGGTTCTGCTGCACGAACACCTGCAGCCCCACCGCGAGCGTCTTGGACTCGTCGGCGGCGGACAGGAAGGCGGACGCGAACGCCACCTCGCCCCACGCGGTGAGGAAGGCGTAGAACGCGGTCACCGCCAGGCCGGGCCGGGCCAGCGGCAGCACCAGCCGCCAGAACACGCCGAACGGCGACAGCCCGTCCACCCGGCCCGCCTCGTCGATGTCGGCGGGGATGGTGTCGAAGTAGCCCTTGAGCATGTAGGTGCAGAACGGCACCGCGGTGGTGCAGTAGACCAGCACCAGGCCGATGCTGGTGCCCTGCAGCCCCAGGGTCAGCAGGATGTTGTAGAGCGGCACGATCAGCACCGCGAACGGGAACATCTGCACCAGCAGGAACGACAGCATCAGCGACCGCTTGCCGGGGAACCGGAACCGGCTGGCCGCGTAACCGGCGGTGGCGGACAGGAACACCGCGATCACCGTGGTCAGCAGCGCGATGAGCACCGAGTTGCCGAACCAGGCGAGGAAGTCGCCCTTCTCGCCGGACAGCACGCGGGTGTAGTTGTCCAGACTGGACTCGTTGAACAGCTTGGGCGTGGTCTCCACGGCCCGCGCGTCCGGCTTGAAGGACGTGACCAGCACCCAGAACACCGGGAACACCGCGATCAGCGACGCCAGGACCAGCGTGACGTGCAGCGCGACGCTGGCACCCCTGCCGCGCTTGCCGCGCTTGACCTGTCGCCGCCCGGTCGGGACGGTCCGGAGCGAAGCGGCCTCGACCGACATCACCACACCTCGCCTTGCCTGCGCAACGCGCGCCGGTACACGCTCGCGAACACGAGCAGGACGGACAGGATCAGCACGCCGTAGGTGGACGCGACCGCGTAGTCGCGCGAGGCGCCGGAGAAGAACCGCTCGAAGGCGTAGGTCACCAGGATGCGGGTGTTGGGGTTCTGGCCCGCGACGAGGTAGATGACCGCGAACATGTTGAACGTCCAGATGATGCCCAGCAACACCACCGTGCTGGACACCGCGCGCAGGCCGGGCAGCGTCACGTGGCGGAACCGCTGCCACGGGGTGGCCCCGTCGACCTCCGCGGCCTCGTAGAGGTCGCCGGGGATGGACTGCAGGCCGCCCAGCAGCGACACCATCATGAACGGCACGCCCAGCCACACGTTGACGATGATGACCGCGACCAGCGCCCAGTCCGACTGCCCCAGCCACACCGGATCGGGCAAGCCGATCGCGCGCAGCGCCTGGTTGATGATCCCGTACTGCGCGTTGAACATGTACTTCCAGGCGAACGCGCTGATGAACGCGGGCACCGCCCACGGCAGGATCAGCAGCACCCGGTAGACCGAGCGCCCGCGCAGCGGCCGGTTGAGCAGCATGGCCAGGCCGAGCCCGATCCCGTAGTGCAGCAGCACGCAGGCGGAGGTCCAGATCAGGGTGCGCGCCAGCGTGGACCAGAACGACCCGTAGCTGGGGTCGCCGGAGAGCACGTTGAGGTAGTTGCGCAGGCCCACCGAGATGTAGGTGGCGGGCCGGTCCAGGATCGGGTTGGCGATGTTCGCCTCGTTGATGTTGGTGAAGGTGAAGAACACGCCCTGGGCGAGCGGGTAGAGCACCAGCACCGCGATGACCACCACCACCGGCAGGACCATCGCGTACGCGTACCAGTGCCGGTCCAGGAACCTGCGCACCGAAAGCCTCCCTTGCGCGAGCCGGGGGCCGCCCTGGCGGGCGGCCCCCGGCGAACCCGTCAGCTGGTGGTGTACTCGGGCAGGATCTGGTCCTTGTAGGACTTGGCGACCTCGTCGAGCGCGGTCTTGGCGTCCTTCTTGCCCGCCAGCACGTCGGCGTAGGCGATCTTCAGCGGGGCGAACAGCTGGTCGCCCTCGGGAATCCACGCGCGGGCGTGCGCCGAGGTGGCCACCGGCTCGAAGGCCGAGACGACGGGGTTGGCCTTGACGTCGGCGTTGTCGTAGGCGGACTTGCGGGTGGGCAGCAGGCCCAGCTCCTTGGCGATCCGCGCCTGGGACTCGGTGCTGCTCATGCAGGCGACCAGCTTGATCGCGTTGTCCTTGGCCTTGGTGCCCTGGCGGATGACGTAGTCGTGGCCGCCGACCGGGGCCGAGCCGCCGCCCTCGGTCTCACCGGGGACCGGGGCGATGCCCAGGTTCGCCGCGTCGGTGAACGCGGTGCCCTTGAGGTAGTCGGCCACCGACCACGGGCCGTTGACGACCATGGCGATCTCGCCGGAGGAGAACCCGGCCTGCATGTTGCTGTAGGAGTTGCCGGGGTCCAGCGCGGTGGAGGCGGCCTTGGCGTCGACCAGGCCCTTGGCGGTCTCCAGCGCCTTCACGTTCTCCGCGGAGTTGACCACGATCTTCTTGGCGTCGGCGTCGACCAGGTCGCCGCCCGCGCCGTAGATGAACGGCAGCGCGTAGTAGGCGTCGTTGTTGACGAAGAACGCCTTCTCGCCGCCGAGCTTGGCGGCGACGGTCTTGAGCTCCTCCCACGTCTTGGGGGGCTCGACGCCCGCGTCGGCGAGCAGCTTCTTGTTGTAGAACAGCGCCAGCGAGTCGGTGACCTGGGGGACGCCGTAGGTCTTGCCCTCGAACCGGGTGGAGCCCAACGGGGTCTCCAGGAAGTCCGAGGTGTCCTTGGCCAGCTCGGTGTCGCTGAGGTCGACCACGAGGCCGTTCTTGGCCAGCTGCGGCACCCAGGCGACCTCGGCGCGGAACACGTCCGGGCCCTGGCCGCCCTGGGCGGCGGTCTTGTAGTTGTTCAGCGCCTGGTCGAAGGCGACGGTCTCGGTCTTGACCGAGTAGCCGCCCTGGGTGGCGCAGTCCTGCGCGATCTTGCTGAACACCGGGCTCTCGTTGGGGCCGCTGGTGTCCCAGAAGGTGACCTCACCGGCGTTGCCGCTGGAGGAGCCGCCGCCACCGCACGCGGTGAGGACGAGGGCGCCCGCGATGCCGGCGGCCGTGGCGGTCACGAGGGTGGTACGTCGCATCGTTGCTGTCGTCCCTCCTGCTGGCCTCATCACGATGAGGGTGTTGCAAGATTTTGCGTAAATGTTGCCGCGGATTTCATACCGCCGACCTGGGCCGGGTCAAGGGCCGGGACGTAACCAAGCCGTAACGGCGATCCCCCTTCAGGCGTAGCAGTGACGGGAATTGCAAAAATTTGCCACGGGCGGCAGGCTGCACGTCACCCACGGTCGAGGCGAGGAGGCGCGGTGTCCGGACTGTCCGAGATAGCCAGGGCAGCCGGGGTCAGCATCTCAACGGTCAGCCGCGTGCTGAACCGCCGAGCGGGGGTCAACGAGGAGACCCGGCAGCGGGTGCTGGCGGTGCTGGCGGAGATGCCCTACACACCTCGCGGGCTCGGCGCCCTGCAGCGGACCGGGGTGATCGGCCTGCTGGTCCCGGAGCTGTCCAACCCGGTCTTCCCGGCCTTCGCCGAGGCGCTGGAGGTGCGCGCGGCGCGGCTGGGCTACTCCTCGCTGCTGTGCAACACCAGGGCCACCGGCAGCGCGGCCATGGGCGAGGAGGAGTACGTCCGGATGCTGCTGGCCAGGGGCGTGGAGGGGATGGTCTTCGTGTCCCCGGAGATCACCAACGTGGAGGTGCCGCTGGGCCAGGCGCCCCGGCCCAGCTACTACGCCAAGCTGCTGGCCGACGGCGTGCAGATGGTGTTCCTCAACGGGGCCACGCCGTCGCTGGACGTGCCGGACGTGACCGTGGACGAGCAGCACGCGGGCTACGCGGCCACCCGGCACCTGGTGGAGCTGGGGCACCGGCGGGTGGGTTTCGTGTCCGGGCCCGCGCGGTCGCTGCCGTCGCGGCTGAAGCGGGCGGGCTGGGCGGCGGCGCTGGAGGAGGACGGCCTGCCCGCGGAGCCGGAGTTCGTGGCGCACGCCCCGTTCGGCCCGGAGGGCGGCGCGGCGGCGGTGTCGGCGCTGCTGGACGCGGTCGCGCCGACGGCGGTCATCTGCTCCTCCGACCACATGGCGATGGGGGTGCTGCGGGAGGCGCACCGGCGCGGGCTGCGGGTGCCGGGCGACCTGTCGGTGGTCGGCTTCGACGACATCCCGCTGGCGGGCTACTGCTCCCCCGCGCTGACCACGGTGGCCCAGCCGATCGAGGAGATGGCCGCCGCGGCGGTCGACGAGCTGGCGCACCGGCTGGACCCGGATCGGCGTCGCAAGCCCTCCGGGAACTACACGCGGGTGTTCCGCCCCAAGCTGGTGATCCGGGAATCAACAGCACCGCCCGGATGAAAACATTGGTCTGAACCAAAATACCGGAACGTAACCGGTATTCACCTGGGCAGACGACAGGTCGGAGGGACGCAGGTCACCACCACTTCTGTAATGTGTTCTGAACCGTTACGGTCACTTCATGGCGCGGTCGATGCATGTGCGACGCCCGGCGACGCTCGCTTCCCTTGCGGCTGAGCTGGGTGTCTCCCGGACAACGGTGTCCAACGCGTACAACCGTCCCGACCAGCTCTCCCCAGAGCTGCGGCGCCGGGTGTTGGAGACAGCGAGACGACTCGGTTACCCCGGCCCCGACCCGGTGGCCCGCTCACTGCGCACGCGCAAGGCGGGCGCGGTGGGGCTGCTGCTCACCGAGAACCTGTCCTACGCCTTCCGCGACCCGGCGGCGGTCGGGTTCCTGGAGGGCCTCGCGCTGGCCTGCGAGGACGCGGGCCAGGGCCTGCTGCTGGTGCCCGCGAACCCCGAGCGCGAGGACGTCGCGGCCGTGCACCGCGCGGGCGTGGACGGCTTCGTCGTGTACTCGGTGCCCGACGACGACCCGCACCTGGCGGCCGTGCTGGAGCGCCCGGTGCCCACGGTGCTGTGCGACCAGCCTGACCTGGAGGACGTCGACCGCGTCGGCATCGACGACCGGGCCGCGATGACCGAGCTGGCCAGGCACCTGATCGAACTGGGCCACCGCCGCGTCGGCGTGGTGTGCATGCGGCTGGCCAGGGACCGCAACGACGGCTACGTCAGCCACGAGCGCCAGCAGTCGGCCCGCTTCCACGTCCAGCGCTCCCGCCTGGCGGGCCTGGCGCAGGCGTTCACCGAGGCGGGCGTGGACTGGCAGGACGTGCCGGTGGTCGAGCGCTTCGACCACACCATCGCCTCCGGCGCGTCGGCCGCCGCGCAGGTGCTGGAGCGCGACCCCCGGATCACCGCGCTCATCTGCACCTCGGACATCCTGGCCCTGGGCGCGCTGGCCGAGGCCGACCGGCGGGGGCTGCGCGTGCCGCAGGACCTCACCGTCACCGGGTTCGACGGCATCCGGGAAGCCGAGCAGTCGGGGCTGACCACGGTCCGGCAGCCGGTGCTGGAGAAGGGCCGGGCGGCGGGCAAGCTGCTGCTGGACTCGGCCGAGCGGGCCCGCCCGCGCAGCGTCACGCTGGCCACCGAGCTGATCCGGGGCACCACGGCCGCGCCGCCGCGCTCGGCGGCCGACGAGCGCTGGTTCGGCCCCTGAACGGATGACGTGACGTGATCTGCCCCCGGTTCCCCTTGCCACGTGGTGGGAATCTCGTTCCAATTCTGGGGAACCGAGGGAGGCAGGCATGACCGCTATCGACGAACTGCTCCGCCGCAACGCCGAACTGGGCAACATCGTCCCCGGCGACCGCTCCTCTCCCAAGCCGTCCATGCAGGTCGCCATCCTGACCTGCATGGACTCCCGGATCAGGGTCTTCGAGATCTTCGGGCTCAAGCAGGGTGAGGCGCACGTGCTGCGCAACGCGGGCGGCGTGGTCACCGACGACATGCTGCGGTCGCTGGCGCTGAGCCAGCGCAAGCTGGGCACGCGCGAGGTGCTGCTGGTGCACCACACCAACTGCGGCCTGGAGCTGGTGACCGAGGACGACTTCAAGGACGAGCTGGAGCAGGCCTCCGGGATGCGGCCGACCTGGTCGGTGGAGGCGTTCCGGGAGGTCAAGGACAGCGTGCGCGGCTCGATGAACCGGGTCCGGCACAGCCCCTTCCTGCTGCACCGGGACACCGTGCGCGGCTTCGTCTACGACGTCCACACCGGCGAGCTGACCGAGGTGGTGTAGCGGCGGGCGCCCTCCGGTCTGGGAGACTGGGGGCGCTATGAGCCTGGATGCCGAGGTCCTCATCGACTGGTTCGCCGACCACGCCCGCGACCTGCCATGGCGCAGGCCGGAGTGCACCCCCTGGGGTGTGCTGGTCAGCGAGATCATGCTCCAGCAGACACCGGTCGCGCGGGTCGAGCCGGTGTGGCGCGAGTGGCTGGCGAGGTGGCCGACGCCGTCGGCGATGGCGGCGGCCACCCAGGGCGAGGTGCTGCGCGCGTGGGGCAAGCTCGGCTACCCCCGGCGCGCGCTGCGCCTGCACGCCGCCGCCCTGGCCATCGCCGAGCAGCACGGCGACGAGGTGCCGCACGACGTGGACACCCTGCTGGCGCTGCCGGGCATCGGCGCGTACACCGCCCGCGCGGTGGCCGCTTTCGCCTACGGCGAGCGGTGCCCGGTGGTGGACACCAACGTCCGGCGGGTGGTCGCCCGCGCCGTGCACGGGGCCGCCGACGCGGGCCCGCCGTCCACCACGAGGGATCTCGCCGACGTCGAAGCGCTCCTGCCGGACCAGCGGGCCGCCGTCTACTCCGCCGCGCTGATGGAGCTGGGCGCGCTGGTCTGCACCGCGCGCACGCCCAGGTGCGCGGACTGCCCGGTGCTGGCCGCCTGCGCCTGGCAGCGCGACGGCCGCCCCGCCTACGACGGTCCGGTCAAGGTGGCGCAGAAGTTCGCGGGCACCGACCGCCAGGTCCGCGGCCTGCTGCTGGACGTGCTGCGCGGCACCGCCGAGCCGGTGGCCAAGTCCCGGTTGGACGTGGTGTGGGCGGACGCGGGTCAGCGCGACCGCTGCCTGCACTCGCTGCTGGTCGACGGCCTGGTCGAGCAGACCGCGAGCGGCCTGTTCGCCCTGCCGGGGGAACACCGCTGAGCGGTCACCGCTGAGCGGTCAGCGCTGACCGCTCACGTCGGCGGCAGTCCGCTCAGGAACGCCTCCACCGCGCCGCGGTAGACCTCCGGGGCCTCGTCGTGCACCACGTGCCCGGACTCGGGCACCAGCAGGTGTCGCCCGCTCGCGCGCCGCGCCATCTCCGCCATCTGCCCCGGCGCCAGCGGGTGCCTGCCCGCCTCGATCACCAGCAGCGGGCACCGCACGGCGTCCACGAAGTCCCAGTAGGACCGCTCGCCCCACTCGGCCGCGATCTCGTACAGGTCGGCCAGCTCCGCGATCAGGTGGTAGCCGTCGGCGCGCTCCTCGAACAGCTCCTCCACGCGCGGCACGTCCACCACCGAGCGCACGTGCGCCAACGACTGGAACGGCACCGGCCACGCGTCGAAGTACCACCGCCAGTCCTCGACGGACTTGCCCCGGTTGTCCGGCACCACGTCCTCGGCGACCACCGCGCGCACCAGCTCCGGCCGCGTCGCGGCCAGCGCCAGCGCGTGCAGCCCGCCCATGGAGTGCCCGATCACCACGGCGGGCGCCAGGTCCAGGCGCCGCACCACGGCCACCAGGTCGGCCACGAAGTCCTCGGTGCGGAACGGCCCCCGCCGGGGGTTGCGGCCGTGCCCGCGCGCGTCCACGCCGACCACCCGGCCGTAGGGCTTCAGCCACCGCGCCACCGTCCACCACGTGCTGGCCCGGCTCATCAGGCCGTGCAGCAGCAGGATGCCCGGTCCCCGGCCACCGAACTCCACCACGCTCATGCGTGCATGATGACGACATGGCCATCAGCTCCAAGGCGCGCCCCGTCCTGCTGATCACCGCCCTGGTGCTGGTGGCGGCGGGTGTGGTGGTCGCCCGCCTGCCCGAGGAGGGCACCCCGACGGCCGCGCCCCCCGCTTCGGCACCCGCCCCCGCGTCCACCCCGGCGGTGGTGGACGCCATGGGCGGTGACGGCGCGGGCGACCCGTACTACCCGCAGGACGGCAACACCGGCTACGACGTGCGCGGCTACGACGTGGCGATCAGCTACGACCCGGCCACCAGGCGGCTGGACGGCACCACCCGCGTCACCGCGACCGCCACGGCCGAGCTGACCAGGTTCAACCTGGACCTCTACGCGCTGGTGGTCAGCCAGGTCGAGATCGGCGGCCAGGCCGCCCAGTTCCGCCAGGAGGGCGACCACGAGCTGGTGATCACGCCCGCGACCCCGCTGGCCCGCGACGCCGAGTTCACCGTCTCGGTGACCTACGGCGGCGAGCCGACCCTGTTCGAGGACCGCGCCCTGGGCCGCAGCGGCTGGCAGATCTCCGCCTCCGGCGGCGCGTTCGCGGCGGGCGAGCCGCACTCGGCGACCACCTGGTTCCCGGCCAACGACACCCCGCGCGACAAGGCGACCTTCCAGCTCGCCGCGCGCGTGCCGGACGGCTGGTCGGTGATCTCCAACGGGGTCGAGGGCGACAGCACCAAGGCCGACGGCTGGACCACGTTCCGCTGGTCGCACCCGGAGCCGATGGCGACCTACCTGGCCACCGTCGCGATCGACCGGTGGACCGTGGAGCGCTCGGCGCTGCCCGACGGCACCCCGGTGGTCGACGCCTACGCGCCCGGCGCCGAGGGCGGGCGCGAGCACCAGCGCAGGCTGCCCGAGGTGCTGGAGTTCCTGGCGGGCGAGTTCGGCCCCTACCCGTTCGACGCGGCGGGCGGGATCTACCTGGTCGACAACATCGGCTTCTCGCTGGAGACCCAGACCCGGCCGGTCTACGCCGGGTGGGCCGACCTGGACACCGTGGTGCACGAGAACGCCCACCAGTGGTTCGGCAACGCGGTGAGCCTGCGCAGCTGGGCCGACATCTGCCTCAACGAGTGCTTCGCCAGCTACGCGCAGTGGCTGTGGGACGAGGCCAAGGGCGGCGCGGACCTCGACGCCCGCTACCGCGCCGAGGTGGAGCGCCGCGCGGACAGCGCCGCGTACTGGTCGCGCAAGCTCTACGACATGGGGCGGGGCAACGAGTTCCGCGGCGTCTACGACAAGGGCCAGCTCGCGCTGCACGCGCTGCGCAGGCAGATCGGCGAGGAGTCGTTCGACCGGGTGATCAAGGACTGGCTCGCCGAGCACCACGACGGCAACGCCTCGTGGCCGGAGTTCGAGGCGCACGTGGAGCGGATCTCCGGGCAGGACCTCGACGGCTTCTTCGGCGCGTGGTTCCGGGGCGACCAGCGCCCCCCGGACGAGCACCTGTGGCCGGGTCCGCTGCGCAGGTAGGTTGGACGCCATGGCAGTGGTGAAGATCAACGCGATCCACGTCCCCGACGGCTCCGGCCCCGAGCTGGAGAAGCGGTTCGCCGCCCGGCTGGGTGCGGTGGACTCCTCCCCCGGCTTCCTCGGCTTCGAGCTGCTGCGCCCGACCGCCGGTGAGGACCGCTACTTCGTGGTGACCCACTGGGAGACCGACGAGGACTTCCGCAACTGGCTGGGCGGCAGCGGGCGCGAGGCGCACTCGGGCGAGCGGGCCAAGCCCGTGGGCACCGGCTCGGACCTGCTGGAGTTCGAGGTGGTGCTGCAGTCCCGGCCCAAGCGCGACGCCGAGGCGTGATCGAGCGCGCCGCCGAGCTGGTCGCGGGCGCGGGGGCGGTGCTGGTGTGCGCGGGCGCGGGCATGGGCGTGGACTCCGGCCTGCCGGACTTCCGCGGCGCCGAGGGCTTCTGGCGGGCCTACCCGCCCTACGCCCGGCTCGGGCTGCGGTTCGAGGAGCTGGCCGACCCGGTGCACTTCGCCGACGACCCCGAGCTGGCCTGGGGCTTCTACGGGCACCGGCTCGCGCTCTACCGCGCCACCACCCCGCACGAGGGCTTCGCGGTGCTGCGCCGGTGGGGCGCGCGGGTGTTCACCTCCAACGTGGACGGCCAGTTCCAGCGCGCCGGGTTCGAGCACGTGGCCGAGGTGCACGGGTCGATCCACCACCTGCAGTGCGTCGAGCCGTGCACCGACGACGTGTGGTCCGCCGACGGGGTCGAGGTGGCGGTCGACCCGGAGACCATGCGCGCGGTCGGGCCGCTGCCGTCGTGCCGCAACTGCGGCGGGCTCGCGCGGCCCAACATCCTCATGTTCGGCGACTGGGCGTGGGTGGCGGGCCGCAGCCAGGCCCGGCTGGACGAGCTGACCGCGTGGCGGCGCGCCCGCCGCGACCTGGTGGTGATCGAGATCGGCGCGGGCGTGGCGGTGCCCACCGTGCGCCGCCAGGCGGAGCTGGCCAGCGCCGCGGGCGGGGCCCTGATCCGGATCAACCCGCGCGAGCCGGAGGTGCGGCACGGGCGGGGGGTGGCGCTGCGGATGGGGGCGCGGGAGGCGCTGAACGCGATCGACGCCACACTTCGCGGTGATTCCGGATCTTGAGGCAACGCGGACTGCCCTTCCGCGCGTGTACCCCCGTAAGGTGAGTCGGCTACCACTCGATCATGGGGGACCGAATTGGCTGCAAGATGGTTGGGCGCGAGACGGGTCAAGGCGGGCGTGACAGCGCTCGTCGCGGCGGCTGTCACGGTGGCGCTGGCGCCGCCCGCCGCCGCGCACCACGAGAACATGGCGGCCCGCGTCCAGGCCGCCTGGCAAGTCGCCAGCAACCGCAACACCACCGTGGCCATCGGCTACATGGACCGGGTCACCGGTGAGTACCGCGACAACGGGCAGGTCGCGCACCAGCACTTCGGCTCGGCGTCGCTGGTGAAGCTGTTCATCGCCGACGACCTGCTCTACCGGTCGTGGCGCGGCGAGTTCGGCATGACCCAGTACGACTGGACCCAGCTCGACCTGATGCTGAGCTCGTCCGACGACGCCGCGGCCAGCCGGTTCTGGTCCAACCACGGCGGCCCGGCGATCCTGAACCGGGTCAAGAGCCGCTACGGCCTCAACGAGATCCAGCCGCCGCCCAGCGCGCCGTGGTGGGGTCTGACCAAGATCACCTCGTTCGACATCTCGGTCTACTACCAGCGGATGCTCAACGGGGCGGGCGGCCTGCCCGGCTTCCTGGCCGACCACATCGTGGCCGCGCTGCGGCAGTTCACCTCGCACGGCACCGACGGCTTCTACCAGCGCCACGGCCTGCCCGACGGGCTGCCCCGCGAAGGCGTCCTGGGCGTCAAGCAGGGCTGGATGTGCTGCACCAACAACACCCGCACCATCCACACCTCGGGCCTGGTCGGCGGCGACTCCCGGTACATCGTCGTGGTGCTGGGCCAGGAGGGCAGCGGCGGCAGCTACCAGTACACGCAGGACTCGGTCACCGGGGCGGTGCGGGCGCTGTTCCCGGACGGCTACGTGCACCGGCCCGCCGAGCACAACCCGTTCGGCGCGCTGGACGTGGTGACCGTGGACAACGAGCGGATGCTGGTGCGCTCGCAGGGCTGGGTCATCGACCCGGACACCGCCGACCCGACCTACGCGCACCTGTTCATCGACAGCGGCGGCTTCGACATGGGCCTGGTCCGCGACCCGCGCCCGGACGTGGCCCAGCACTACCCCGCCTACGGCCCGAACCACGGCTTCGACGCCACCGGCCCGATGCCCGGCGGCACGCACAACGTGTGCCTCTACGGCGTGAACATCCACCACGGCGACGGCAACCCGCAGCTGGGCTGCCGCTCGGTGAGCGCGCCGCAGAAGCCGTTCGGCTCGCTGGACTCGGTCACCCCGTCGGCGGGCAAGGTCCGCGTGGTCGGCTGGGTCGCCGAGTCGGAGCTGGGCGGCAGCCAGTCGCCCGCGCACCTGCTGGTCGACGGCGTCGCCCAGGACATGGGCTTCGCCGGGATCAGCCGCCCCGACCTCCAGCAGGGCTACGGCGCCTACGGCATCAACCACGGCTTCGACCACACGGCGACCGTCACCCCCGGCACGCACGAGGTGTGCGTGCTCGGGATAGACCTCGCCACCTCGGCGGGGCACACCCCGCTGGGCTGCCGGACCGTCACCGTGCCCGCCGCATGAACAAGCGCGTGACGCTGCTGCTCGCCGCGAGCCTGGTCGGGCTCGCGGCGGGCGGCTGCAGCAGCGGCGGCGGACCGGCGGGCGCGGGCACGCCGAGCCCGCCGCCCCCGCCGGCCAGCCCGGCGTTCAGCGAGGTGCCCTCGTTCACCGGCACGCCCCCGACCATCGCGTCGGTCACCTCCGACGCGCCGATCACGGCGACCGTGGACCCCGGCTCGGTGGCCCGCTCGGGCCTGCCCACCGGGGACGCGCGCGGGCGGATGAAGCTCGCGCTGACCGGCCTGGGCGTGGTCGAGTCGGAGGTCACCGGCCGCTGCGAGGCCAAGGGCGACACCACCCGGCTGGAGCTGAAGTCCTCGTCCGGGACGAAGGTGGTGGTGGCGCTGGTCGCGGGCGGCACCTCGTCGGTGGAGATCGACGACACCGGCCTGCAGATGGCCGCGGCCCTGCTGCCCGGCGACTACCAGGTGGCCCCGCCCCGGCTGACCGCGGCGGCCCGGTTCCAGCCCGAGGGCTCGGACCTGCCCGGCGGCCGCCTGGACCTCGACGTGACCTGCGCGGGCTGACACCCGCGCTCAGGCGTCGGGGACCACGAACTCGGCGAGCACCGCCCGGTGGTCGGTGCCGGCGATGTCGATCACCTCGAACCGGTCCACCGGGCACCGGTTGTCCACCAGCACGTGGTCGATCTGCACCAGCGGCGGCCACCACCCCTCCGACGGCCAGGTGGGCGTCAGCCCGGCGCCCACCTGGTCGGCGGCGTCGACGTAGCCCCCGGCCAGCAGGCGGCGCAGCCCCACGTGGTCCAGCGTCGCGTTGAAGTCGCCCGCCAGCACCCGCGCCGGGCCGTTGAGGTCGCGGCCCGGCAGGCCCGCCATGTCCCGCTGCCACGCCTGCGGCCCCTCGGTGACCACCGGCGGCATGGGGTGCACCGACACCACCTCGATGTCCGCGCCGGGCAGGTCCACCAGCGCCGACGCCTGCCGCAGCGTGCTGGGCGCGGTGAGGGCGCGTGGCCGCAGCGGGTGGCGGGAGGCGATGCCCGAGCCCGACCCGCCCGGTTCGGCCAGGTGCACCCGGTGCGGCAGCAGCTCGTCCAGCCCGGCCCGCGCCAGGTCGTCCACCATGGCCGGGGTCAGCTCCTGCATGGCCAGCACGTCCACCCGGTGCCGCCGCACGGCGTCCACCACGGCCTCCGCGTCGGCCTTGCCCACCAGGAAGTTCGACGACATCACCCGCACCTGCTGACCCACGCCGACCGGCCGGGAGTCCGGCAGCGCCCTGGGCGCGACCGCCGCGACCAGCACCACGGCCAGCAGCAGCACGACCGCGGCCACGGCCCAGCGGCGCAGCAGCAGGGCCAGCGCGCCCAGCAGCACGCCCCCGGCCGTGATGTGCGGGATCAGGGCCGTCGCCGCCAGCAGGTGGCGGCTGCCGTCGATGCCCAGGAGCCTGACCAGTGCCGCGACGGTGAACGCGGTGGCGGGCAGCACCAGCAGGAACGTCGCGCCCCCACCCCCGACACGGCGTACCTCGGTGTCAACCACGCGGTCTAGTCTGCCCGAGTGAACAACAGCGTCGTCCTGCTCACCGGGTTCGAGCCGTTCGGCGGTGAGACGACCAATCCGTCGTGGGACGCGGTGCGCGCGCTGGCCGACCGGGACGATGGCCTGCGGGCGGTCCTGCTGCCCTGCGAGTTCGGCTCCTCGCTGGAGGTCCTGCGCGCCGCCGTCGCCGAGCACCGGCCCGCGCTGGTGGTGGCCACGGGGCTGGCGGGCGGGCGCGCCGGGGTGACGCCGGAGCGGGTCGCGGTGAACCTGGACGACGCGCGCATCCCGGACAACGCGGGCGCGCAGCCGATCGACGTGCCGGTGGTGCCGGACGGCCCGGCCGCCTACTTCACCGGGCTGCCGGTGAAGGCGTGCGTGGCGGCGGTGGCGGCGGCGGGCATCCCGACGTCGGTGTCGTACACGGCGGGCACGTTCGTCTGCAACCACGTGTTCTACGGGCTGATGCACCTGCTGGCCACCGAGCACCCCGGCGTGCGGGGCGGGTTCGTGCACGTGCCGTACGCGCCGGAGCAGGTCGCCGACCGGCCCGACGTGCCCAGCCTGCCGCTGGCCACCACGGTGGACGCGCTGGAGATCATCGTGCGGACCAGCCTGGCCACCACCGCCGACCTCCCCATCACCGCGGGCCACCTGCACTGACCGCGTCTGCAAGTACTACCCGACCCCCCTTCCGGGGTCGGTGACCACTACCCGGCGGGCCCCGTAACGCGCGGCGCCCCCGCGGTCCGTGGACCGCGGGGGCGCCGTGGAGCGGGCTGGCTCACTCGCCGGAGGCGTCGGCCTCGCCGGAGTCGCCACCCGAAGCCGCCAGGTCGACCGGCGGGGCGTCGGGGACGCGGGTCGGCTTGACCTCACCCCGGAAGGTGAAGCGGGCCTTGTCGTCGGACTCGGACTCGCCGTCCCAGCCCTCGACGTCGGTGATGATGATCTGGCCCGGCTGGATCTCGCCGAACAGGATCTTCTCCGACAGCTGGTCCTCGATCTCGCGCTGGATGGTCCGGCGCAGCGGCCGGGCGCCCAGCACGGGGTCGAAGCCGCGACGGGCCAGCAGCTTCTTGGCCTTGTCGGTCAGCTCGATCGCCATGTCCTTGTTCCGCAGCTGCGCCTCGACGCGGGCGATCATCAGGTCGACCATCTTGATGATCTCGTCCTGGGTCAGCTGGTGGAACACGATGATGTCGTCGATGCGGTTGAGGAACTCCGGCCGGAAGTGCTTCTTCAGCTCGTCGTTGACCTTGTTCTTCATCCGCTCGTAGTTCGACGCGGTGTCCTGCCCGGAGGTGAAGCCCAGCCCGACGGCCTTGCTGATGTCGGACGTGCCCAGGTTGGAGGTGAAGATGATCACGGTGTTCTTGAAGTCCACCGTGCGGCCCTGACCGTCGGTCAGGCGGCCGTCCTCCAGCACCTGCAGCAGGGTGTTGTAGACCTCCTGGTGCGCCTTCTCGATCTCGTCGAACAGCACCACCGAGAACGGCTTGCGCCGCACCTTCTCGGTCAGCTGGCCGCCCTCCTCGTAGCCGACGTAGCCGGGAGGGGCGCCGAACAGCCGCGAGGCGGTGTAGCGGTCGTGGAACTCGCCCATGTCGATCTGGATCAGGGCGTCGTCCTCGCCGAACAGGAAGTTCGCCAGCGCCTTGGACAGCTCGGTCTTACCGACACCGGACGGACCGGCGAAGATGAACGAGCCCGAGGGGCGCTTGGGGTCCTTCAGACCGGCGCGGGTGCGGCGGATGGCCTGCGAGACGGCCTTGACCGCGTCGACCTGCCCGATGATGCGCTTGTGGAGCTCGTCCTCCATGCGCAGCAGCCGGGTGGTCTCCTCCTCGGTCAGCTTGAACACCGGGATGCCGGTCCAGTTGGCCAGGACCTCGGCGATCTGCTCGTCGTCGACCTCGGCGACCACGTCCAGGTCGCCGTCCTTCCACTGCTTCTCCCGCTCGGCCTTCTGCCCGAGCAGCTGCTTCTCCGCGTCGCGCAGCTTGGCCGCGCGCTCGAAGTCCTGCGCGTCGATCGCGGACTCCTTGTCGCGGCGCACGTCGGCGATCTTCTCGTCGAACTCGCGCAGGTCCGGCGGCGCGGTCATCCGGCGGATGCGCATCCGCGCGCCCGCCTCGTCGATCAGGTCGATCGCCTTGTCCGGCAGGAACCGGTCGTTGATGTACCGGTCGGCCAGGGTGGCGGCGGCGACCAGGGCGGAGTCGGTGATGGAGACCCGGTGGTGGGCCTCGTACCGGTCGCGCAGACCCTTGAGGATCTCGATGGTGTGCTCCAGCGAGGGCTCACCCACCTGGATCGGCTGGAAGCGCCGCTCCAGCGCCGGGTCCTTCTCCACGTACTTGCGGTACTCGTCCAGCGTGGTCGCGCCGATGGTCTGCAGCTCGCCGCGGGCCAGCATCGGCTTGAGGATGCTGGCGGCGTCGATCGCGCCCTCGGCGGCGCCCGCGCCGACCAGGGTGTGGATCTCGTCGATGAACAGGATGATGTCGCCGCGGGTGCGGATCTCCTTGAGCACCTTCTTCAGGCGCTCCTCGAAGTCGCCCCGGTACCGCGAGCCCGCCACCAGCGACCCGAGGTCGAGGGTGTAGAGCTGCTTGTCCTTGAGCGTCTCCGGGACCTCGCCCTTGACCACCATCTGGGCCAGGCCCTCGACCACGGCGGTCTTGCCGACGCCGGGCTCGCCGATCAGGACGGGGTTGTTCTTGGTGCGGCGGGACAGCACCTGCATGACCCGCTCGATCTCCTTGGTGCGCCCGATCACCGGGTCCAGCTTGCCCTCCCGCGCCGAGGCGGTCAGGTTGCGCCCGAACTGGTCGAGCACCAGGGAGGAGGACGGGGTGCCCTCGCCGCGGCCGCCGGACTCGGCGGGCTCCTTGCCGCCGGAGTAGCCGGACAGCAGCTGCAGGACCTGCTGGCGGACGCGGTTGAGGTCCGCGCCCAGCTTCACCAGGACCTGGGCGGCGACGCCCTCGCCCTCGCGGATCAGGCCGAGCAGGATGTGCTCGGTGCCGATGTAGTTGTGCCCGAGCTGCAGCGCTTCGCGCAGCGACAGCTCCAGCACCTTCTTGGCGCGCGGGGTGAAGGGGATGTGGCCGGACGGGGCCTGCTGGCCCTGGCCGATGATCTCCTCGACCTGCTGGCGGACGCCCTCCAGCGCGATCCCCAACGACTCCAGCGCCTTGGCGGCGACACCTTCACCCTCGTGGATCAACCCCAGGAGGATGTGCTCGGTGCCGATGTAGTTGTGGTTGAGCATCCGGGCCTCTTCCTGGGCCAGGACAACCACCCGCCTCGCGCGGTCGGTGAACCTCTCGAACATTCGCACTCCCTGACTGCTGCGCCGGCGGTCCTCGGCTCACCGCTGGCATACCCCTGTTGTCCGCCTCGGTATGCGCACGGTGAGCGCGGCACCGTGGGACCACTGTAGTCGTCAGCCCCGTCGCTCTCAGTTCCCGTTCGCAGGCAGTCGTCTTCGGGGATCTCTGACACCAGTGGGAACGCGCGATCTGCCTGGCAGATTCCACGGATCGGGCGGTGTCCGCTGAGCGCGAACAACACGCGACCCGACCGCCTGGGCTGTGACAGCCGTCACCACCGCCTCGGGGGGACCTGCGGCTAAGGTAAGGCAAACCTTAGCGCGACGACGAGGACCTGTTTGCCCATGACCGTACCGGCGAGGCTGACCCGGCGCGACGCTTCCAGCCCGGTGGCCGACTCCCTGCTCAGCGCGGCGTCACTGGTGGGCTACCTCGACGTGCGGTACGGCCCGCCCGTCGGCGACGACTGGCTGACCTGCGCGGACCTGCTCGACCAGCCGGAGCGGTTCGACCAGTGGCGGGCCCGCCTGGCGCGGTGGCTGGAGGACGAGCACGGCGAGTCCAACGAGCGGGCCACCGCCGGGTACGTGATGAGCTGGTACCTGGGCGCGGTCGGCCTGCTGGGCGGGGTGCTGTTCCACACCGCCCGCCGCGTCCCGTCGCTGCGGCCTTCCGATGTGGCACTGCGCATCGCCGACGAGGGCAGGCCGCACGTGGTGGGCCTGGCGCTGCTGTCCGGCGAGTTCGCCTGCCTGCCCGACGACGCCGGGGGCGACCACCCGTCGGCGACCGCCGTCGCCGACGACGCCGCGCTGGCCGCGCTGCTGCGGGCCCGCTTCGCCGCGCACGCCGCCGCGTTCGTGGCCTCCTACGGCACGACCGTGCGGCTGGGCCGCCGGATGCTGTGGGCGGCGGCCACCGACGCGCTGGACAGCGCCGCCTGGACCGCCGGGCTGCTGTGCGGCGACGAGGACTCCGGCGTGGCCGACTCGGCGCTGCTGCTGCCCGAGCAGCAGGCCCCGTTCACCGCCGCCTCGACCTTCCGGCCCACCCCGGACGGCTGGGCCCGCCGCCGCGAGAGCTGCTGCTTCCACTTCACCCTGCCCGGCGCCACCGCCTGCGCGGGCTGCCCCCGCACCACCCCCCGCTGACGCCTGCCCGGCCACTGCCCCCTGCCCGGCCGCTCACCCCTTGTAGCGGTGTCCGATCGGGACCACCAGGGGCGTGCCGGAGACCGGGTCGGGCACCACGCGGGCGTCCAGCCCGAACACCTCCAGCAGCACCTCCTCGGTCAGCACCCGCGAGGGCTCGCCCTGCACCACGATCCGCCCGTCCTTCATCGCCACCAGCCGGTCCGCGTACCGCGCGGCCAGGTTGAGGTCGTGCAGCACCATCACCACGGTCCGCCCGCCCTCGGCGTGCAGCCGCTGGACCAGGTCCAGCACGTCGATCTGGTGGGCCAGGTCCAGGTAGGTGGTCGGCTCGTCCAGCAGCAGCAGGTCGGTGCCCTGCGCCAGCGCCATCGAGATCCACGCCCGCTGCCGCTGCCCGCCGGACAGCTCGTCCACGGTCCGCTCGGCCAGCTCCGCCATCCCGGTCAGCCGCAGCGCCTCGGCCACCGCCGCCTCGTCGTCGGCCGACCACTGGCGGTACCAGGCCTGGTGCGGGTGCCTGCCGCGGGCCACCAGGTCCGCCACCGTCAGCCCCTCCGGGGCCTGCGGGGACTGGGGCAGCACGGCCAGCGCCCTGGCCACCTCGCGGGTGGGCGTGCGGTCGATGCGCTTGCCGTCCAGCAGCACCGCGCCGGACTTGGCGGGCAGCAGCCTGCCCAGCGCGCGCAGCAGCGTCGACTTGCCGCACCCGTTGGGGCCGATGACCGCCGTCACGGTGCCCGCGACCACGTCGAGGTCGAGCCCGTCGACCACGGTGCGCTCGCCGTACCCGACGGCCAGCTCCCGCGCCTGGAGACGTACCGCGGTCATACCCTCGCCTCCCGGCGGCTGCGGATGATCAGGTGCATGAGGTAGGGCGCGCCCAACACGGCGGTCACCACGCCGACCGGCAGCTCGAAACCGCCGAACAGGGTGCGCGCCACCAGGTCGGACACCACCACGAGCAGGCCGCCGACCACCGCCGAGCCCAGCAGCGGCGGCGTGGCGGTGCCCGCCAGGCGCAGCGCGATCTGCGGCGACACCAGCGCCACGAACGCGATCGGCCCGGCCGCGGCGGTCGCCACCGCGGCCAGCGCCACGGCCAGCAGCAGCAGCGCCGTGCGCGCGCCGTCGACCCGGACGCCGAGGCCGCGCACGGTCTCCTCGCCGAACTGCAGCGCGCCCAGCAGCCGCGCGCCCAGCAGGGCGGCGGGCAGCAGCACGACCAGCGCCGCGCCCACCGGCACGACGTGCTCCCAGCCGCGCCCGTTGAGGCTGCCGGTGATCCACACCAGCGCCCGCGTCGCGTCGGTGACGTCACCCAGGGTGAGCAGGTACTGGGTGAGGTTGCCGGTCACCGCGGCCACGCCGATGCCGACCAGCACCATCCGGAAGCCCTCGATGCCGCGCCGCCACGCCAGCCCGTAGACCAGCAGGCCCGCCAGCAGGCCGCCGCCCAGGGCCGCCAGCGGCACGCTCACCTGGGCAGGCGGGCCGCTCAGGCCACCCGCGAAGGTGATCACCGACACCGCGCCCAGCGCCGCGCCCCAGGTGACGCCCAGGACGTCCGGGCTGGCCAGCGGGTTGCGGGCGATGGACTGGAACACCGCGCCGGACACCGCCAGCGCCGCGCCGACCAGCGCGGCGGTCAGCGCCCTCGGCAGCCGCAGCTCCCAGACGACGAACCGCTGGCCGCGCTGCCCGCCGCCGAGCAGCACCTCGAACACCTCGCCGAGGCCGATCGGGTAGTCGCCCAGCGCGACGCTGACCGCCGCGGCCAGCACCAGCAGCCCGGACCCGACCAGCGCCAGCGCCAGCGACCGCGCGCGCAGCGGCCCGGAGAGGGGGCCGAGGCGGAACCCGGCGTGCCCCTTCACAGCTTCACCAGCTTCTTGCGGCGGACCAGGGCGATGAAGAACGGGGCCCCGACCAGCGCCATCACGATGCCGACCTCCAGCTCACCCGGTCGGGCGACGATCCGCCCCAGCACGTCCGCCAGCAGCAGCACGACCGCGCCCAGCAGACCGGAGCACGGCAGCAGCCAGCGGTAGTCCGGCCCGGTCACCGCGCGGGCCACGTGCGGCACGACCAGCCCGAGGAACCCGATCGGCCCGCACACCGCGACCGCGCCGCCCACCAGCAGCGTGATCGCCGCGATGCCCAGGGCGCGGGTCAGCGCCACCCGGTGCCCCAGCGAGCGGGCCACCTCGTCGCCCAGCGCCAGCGCGTTCATGCCGGGCGCGCCCGCCGCCGCCAGCAGCAGGCCCGCCACCAGGAACGGCAGCACCGGCCACAGCACCGACAGCTCGCGCCCGGCCAGCCCGCCGACCTGCCAGAACCGGAACGCGTCGAGGCTCTGCCGGTCCAGCAGCACCAGCGCGGAGACCAGCCCCTGCATCAGCGCGCTGACCGCCGCGCCCGCCAGCGCCAGCGTCACCGGGGTCGGCCCGGCGCGGCCCGCCGAGCCGAGCGCGAACACCACCGCGCTGGCCGCCAGCGCGCCCGCGAACGCGAACCACACGTAGGCCAGCGGGCTGGTGACGCCGAGCGTGAAGATGGCCAGCACGACGGCGAGCGCCGCGCCCTGGGTGACGCCGAGGACGCCGGGGTCGGCCAGCGGGTTGCGGGTGTGGCCCTGCATGAGCGCGCCGCCCACGCCCAGCGCGACGCCCACCACGACGCCGATCACCGTGCGCGGCACGCGCAGCTCGCGCACCACCAGGTCGTCCTCCACGCCGGTGGGGCTGACCAGGGCGTGCCAGATGGCGTCGAGGGGGATCTCCTTGGCGCCGATCGCGACGCTGGCCACGGCGGCGGCCAGCAGCGCCGAGCCGATCAGGAGCAGGCCCAGGGGTCTGCGGGTCGTGCGAACGGCCACTGCGCGATCCCCCGCTCCACAACCACCTGATCCGGTGAGGCAAGCCTAACCGAACCGTCGGGGGACGCCGCTCGTCGGGCACGCCCTCCGGGATGTCAAGATCAACCATAGGGCGGCTCGGGCGCGGCAGCTCCGGCGCGACGCCGGAGATCATTCAACGCCGCACGGGCGTGCTTTCCCAAAACGACGAAGGGGCACCGGCCGAAACCGGTACCCCTTCGTTACTTGACGTAATTGACGTGGTGCACGCCACGCAATGTCGTCACCCCTGCTGGTGGTAAGCCTCCAGCACCTCGGCGGGGATGCGGCCGCGATCCGACACCTTCATCCCCTGCTTGCGCGCCCACTCCCGAATGGCCTGGTTCTGCTCCCGATCAGCCGACGCGGGACGCGCCGCCTTCACCCCAGCCGGACGACCCGGACCGCGCTTGCGACCTCCCGCCTTGCGGGCGCTTGCGACGAAGTCGGCGAGGGCGTCGCGGAGCTTCCCCGCATTGGCCGAAGAAAGGTCGATCTCGTACGAGACCCCGTCCAAACCGAAGCCGACCGTCTCCTCGGCCTGCCCGCCGTCCAGGTCATCGACCAGGGTCACGGTGACCTTCTGCGCCATGCGTATCCTCCTGGACTCGAATGCGTGCGCGGTGTCCCCGACCGCGACCAAATCATTGTCGAGTGCAGGTTAGCGCACAAGTCCCGGAATCCGCCCCCCGGAGTGCGGGGGGTTCGTCATTCCGGGCGGACGAGGGGGAACAGGATGGTCTCCCGGATACCGAGGCCGGTGATGGCCATCAGCAGCCGGTCGATGCCCATTCCCACCCCACCGCTCGGTGGCATTCCGTACTCCAGTGATCGCAGAAAGTCCTCATCCACCGGCATGGCTTCGTCGTCGCCCGCCGCGCCCAGCCGCGCCTGGGCTTCCAGCCGCTCCCGCTCGACCACCGGGTCGACGAGTTCGGAGTAACCCGTGGCCAACTCGAAACCGCGCATGTAGAGGTCCCACTTTTCGGCGACCCCGGCCACGGAGCGGTGCTGCCGGGTCAGCGGCGAGGTCTCCACCGGGAAATCACGCACAAAGGTGGGGGCGTACAGGTGATCACCCACCAGGTGCTCCCACAGCTCCTCCACGAGCTTTCCGTGGCCCAGCTTGGGATCGGTCTCCAGCTCGTGCTCGGCGGCCAGCTCGCGCAGCCGCTGCGCGGAGGTCTCCGGGGTGACCTCCTCGCCGACCGCCTCGGACAGCGACCCGTACATGGTCAGCGTGGTCCACTCGCCGCCCAGGTCGTACTCGGTGCCGTCGGCCAGCGTCACCACGTGCGACCCGGCCACCGCCAGCGCGGCCTCCTGGATCAGCTCCCTGGTCAGCACCGCGTTGGTGTCGTAGGTGGCGTAGGCCTCGTAGTACTCCAGCATGGAGAACTCAGGCGAATGGGACGAGTCGATGCCCTCGTTGCGGAAGTTGCGGTTGATCTCGAAGACCTTCTCGATGCCGCCCACCACGCACCGCTTGAGGTACAGCTCCGGCGCGATGCGCAGGAACAGGTCGATGTCCAGCGCGTTGGAGTGCGTCACGAACGGACGGGCCGCCGCACCGCCCTGCAACGTCTGCAACATCGGGGTCTCCACTTCGATGAAACCCCGGCGGTGGAACGACTCCCGCAACGACCGCACCACGGCGGCCCGGCTGCGCACCGTGTTGCGCGCCTGCTCGCGCAGGATGAGATCCACGTAGCGCTGCCGAATGCGGGTTTCCTCCGCGAGTTCCTTGTGCGCGACCGGCAAGGGGCGCAACGACTTCGCGGCCAGCGACCAGGAGTCGGCCAGCACCGACAGTTCCCCCCGGCGGGAGGTGATGACCTCGCCGCGCACGAATACGTGGTCGCCCAGGTCGACGTCGGACTTCCATTCGGCAAGCGCTTGCTCCCCGACCCCGTTCAGGCTCAACATGGCCTGCAGTTCGGTGCCGTCGCCTTCGCGCAACGTCGCGAAGCACAACTTGCCGGTGTTGCGGATGAACATCACGCGGCCGGTGACGCCGACGACTTCGCCGGTGCTGGTGTCCGGCGGCAGGTCCGGGTGCGCTTCCCGCACTTCGCGCAGCGTGTGCGTGCGGGGTACTTCGACCGGATACGGGTCGACCCCGCGTTCCAACAGCCGCGCCCGCTTCTCCCGGCGCACGCGCAACTGCTCGGGGAGATCGTCGTCGCTGATCGGGATACCGGTCTGAGGCTGCTCACTCACACGCAGAAGGGTACGGAAAGGCCGCTCCGGGGATCGAACGGGTTCTCCCTAGGGTGAGGTGATGACCAGTGCCGACGACCGCGACGAGATGTGGGCCCGCCGAGCCGGTTCTTTCGGGTCGCACGCTCGCGCCTACGCCGAACACCGCCCCGACTACCCCGCCGCCGCCGTCCGGTGGGCCCTGGAACCGCTGGGCGGATCCTCGTTGGGCCGATCCTCGCTGGAGGTGCTGGACCTCGCCGCCGGGACCGGCAAGCTGACCGCCGTCCTGGTCGCCGAGGGCCACCAGGTCACCGCGGTGGAACCGGACGAGAAGATGCTCGCCGAACTGGTGCGCCGCAACAAGGAGGTGCGCGCGCTGCCCGGTTCCGCCGAGCGCGTCCCGCTGCCCGACCGGTCGGTGGACGCCGTGCTGGTGGGCCAGGCGTTCCACTGGTTCGACCGGGACGCGGCGCTGCCCGAGATCGCCAGGGTGCTGCGGCCCGGCGGCGTGCTCGCCGGACTGTGGAACTACGGCGACCTGTCCGTGCCATGGGTGGCCGAGTTCGACCGCATCGGCCACGACGGGACGAACCGGGGCGTGAGCGATGTCGACCAGGTGATGCCCGACCACGAGCTGTTCACCGGCTCGGCGCGGGCGACGTTCCCGCACGTCCACCGGCGCACGGCGGAGACCCTGGTGGCGACGGTGGGCACGCAGTCGCACGTGCTGGTGGCGGCCGAGGAGGAGCGGCGGGCGCTGCGCGAGCAGGTGCTGGCGTTCCTGCGCGCCCGCCCCGAGACCGCCGAAGGCGAGTTCGACTTCCCCCTGACCACCCACGTCAAGCGCATGACCCGCGCCTGAGCCTCCCTGGTGCGTCGGCAAGTACTACCCGAGGCCGCTGCGAGGGCCGGTAGCTACTACCCGAGGTGCGGGGTCGAGGCGCGAAAGTGCGTGTCGGGGTGCGCGAACGTTGAATTCAGGGTGCCTGGAGGTTCGACTCGCGGGGGCGGGTCACCTCATGTTGCGCTCGAAGACCAGGCGCAGGCCCAGGAGGGTCAGGTCGGGCACGTGCCTGCCGATGGTCGCCGACTCGGTGACCACCAGTGGCGCCAGGCCGCCGGTCGCGATCACCGACACCGGTCCCGGCTCGCTCTCCTGCAACTCGTCGACGATCCGCCGCACCAGGCCGTCCACCTGGCCGACGAACCCGTACACGATCCCGGACTGCAGGCACTCCACGGTGTTCTTGCCGATCACCGAGCGCGGGCGGACCAGCTCGACCTTGCGCAGCTGGGCCGCCCGCGCGGCCAGCGCGTCCACCGAGATCTCGATGCCCGGCGCCAGCGCCCCGCCGAGGAACTCGCCCTTGGCCGAGATCACGTCCAGGTTGGTGGAGGTGCCGAAGTCGACCACCACGCAGGCGGTGCTGTAGAGGTGGTGCGCGGCCAGGGTGTTGATCACCCGGTCCGAGCCGACCTCCTTCGGGTTGTCCACCAGCAGCGGCACGCCGGTCCGCACGCCGGGCTCGACCAGCACCTTCGGCACCGACGAGTAGTACCGGCCGAGCATCACGCGCAGCTCCCGCAGCACCGCGGGCACGGTGGACAGGGCGGAGATGCCGGTGATCTTGTCGGCGTACTCGCCGAGCAGGCCGCGCATGGTCAGCGCCAGCTCGTCGGCGGTCATCCGGGCGTCGGTGCGCATCCGCCAGTCGCGGACCAGCGCGGCCTTGTCCCCGGTGCCGTCGTACAGCCCGAGGACGATGTTCGTGTTGCCGACGTCGACGGCGAGCAGCACCGCGGTTCTCCCTACTGGTTCTCGGCCTGGATCAGCGCGTCGAGCGCCGCGGCGTCCTCGGTCTCGGAGGCGGGCACGCCCCCCGCGGGCACCAGGACCGCGCCGCTGAGCAGGCCGGAGCCCTCGGGCGCGTGCGCCGGGTCCGCGCCCAGCTCGACGACCTTGTTGTCGGCGTCGACGAAGACGACCTTGGGCTGGTAGGCGCGCGCCTCGGCGTCGTCCATCATGCCGTAGGCGATGAGGATGACCAGGTCGCCGGGCTTGACCAGGTGCGCGGCGGCGCCGTTGATGCCGATGACGCCGCTACCCCGCTCGCCGGGGATGACGTAGGTCTCCAGCCGCGCGCCGTTGGTGACGTCCACGATGGCCACCTGCTCGCCCGCGAGCAGGTCGGCGGCCTCCATCAGGTCCTCGTCGACCGTGACCGAGCCGACGTAGTGCAGGTCGGCCTGGGTGACGGTGGCGCGGTGGATCTTCGACTTGAGCATGGTGCGGAACATCGCGGTCCCCCTCACTCGTCCCCCGCGCCCAGCAGCACGGGGGCGTTGTCGATCAGTCGGGTGGCGCCCACGCGGGCGGCGACCAGCAACCTGCCGTCGCCGTTCTCCGGCGCGGGGCCCAGGTCGGGCGCGCGCAGCTCCAGGTAGTCCAGGTCCACCTCGGGCACCGCGGCCAGCGTGTCGCGGGCGGCCTTGAGCACGGCGTCCGCGCCCTGGCCGCTGACGTGCGCCCCGGCCACCAGCGCGGCGGACAGGGCGGTGGCGGCGGCGCGCTCGTCCTCGGACAGGTAGCGGTTGCGGGAGGACAGCGCCAGGCCGTCGGCCTCGCGCACGGTGGGCACGCCCACCACGTCCACCGGCAGGTTCAGGTCCCGCACCATCCGGCGGATGAGCGTGAGCTGCTGGTAGTCCTTCTCGCCGAACAGCGCGTAGTTCGGCTGCACGATGTTGAGCAGCTTGGCCACCACGGTCAGCACGCCCGCGAAGTGGCCGGGGCGGGTGGCGCCCTCCAGCTGCTCGCCCAGCGGCCCCGGCGCCACGGTGACCTGCCCGCCCTCCGGGTACATGTCCTCCACGCCGGGCGCGAAGACCAGGCCGACCCGCTCCTCGCGGCAGACCTCCACGTCGGCCTCCAGCGTCCTCGGGTAGCGCTCGAAGTCCTCGTTCGGCCCGAACTGGGTCGGGTTGACGAAGATCGACACCACCACGACGGTGTTCTGCAGGACGTGGGCCTCGCGGATCAGCTTGCGGTGGCCCTCGTGCAGCGCGCCCATCGTCGGCACCAGCGCGATGTTGCGGCCCGCGGCGCGCAGCGCGCGGGTGACCCGGCGCAGGCGGTCCGGGTCGTGGTGCACGGTGACCCCACCGGGGGTGTAGTCGTCCTTGGTGAGGGGCTTGGTCATGCGTCGTCCTCGAGGGTGGTGCGGACTTCGGCCGCCAGCTCGGGCCGGAGCAGCCCGGCGGCCTGCGCGCGCTCCGCGGTGCGTCGCGCGAGAACTCGGTACGGCGCAAGGGTGGCAGGTGCCCGCTCGGCGAGCACCGCCAGGTGCTTGGCGACGGTGCCCGCGTCGCCGCGCGCGACCGGCCCGGTGAGGGCGCGGTCGCCGTGCCGCAGCACGTTGTCCAGCGCGGCGGACAGCAGCGGCCCCAGCGCGCGCTCGGCGTCGGCGATGCCGGACCGGCGCAGCACGTCGGCGCAGTCGGCGACCAGCGTGATCAGGTGGTTGGCCCCGTGGGCCAGGGCGGCGTGGTAGAGCGGGCGGGCCGCCTCGGGCACCCGGACCGGCTCCGCGGACATCTCCACGACCAGCGCCTCGCCCACGTTCCAGGCCACGTCGTCGCCGTCGGCGGCGGTGACGCCCACCGAGCAGGCGGTGACCCGCTGCACGTCCTCGGCGCGGCCGGTGAACGTCATGACCGGGTGCAGCGCCACGCACAGCGCGCCGACCTCGGCGGCGGGGGCGAGCACGGCCACGCCCTGCGCGCCGCTGGTGTGCACCACGATCTGGCCCGCGCGCAGCGACCCGGTGGCGACCAGGCCGCGCACCAGCCCGGCCAGCGCGTCGTCGGGGACCGCCAGCAGCACCAGGTCCGCGCCCGCGGCCACCTCCGGCGGCGGCAGCACGGGCACGTCGGGCAGCAGCTCGTCGACGCGGCGCAGCGACTCCCGCGAGACCGCGGACGCCGCCGACACCACGTGCCCGGCCCTGGCCAGCGCGGCGCCCAGCACCGAACCGACCCGGCCGGCCGAGATCACGCCCACGGCGAGCCGCGCGGGGCGGGGGGTCGCGTCCATGCGACGTACTCCATCCAGACGTTCCAGTCCCTACGGGCGGGTACCGGACGACGACACCGAGCGTAATCCGGGCCGTCGGCGGCGCTGGTCAACTGCGACGAACACCACCCGCGGCGTTGAGCGCGCCCGGCGCCTCGACCGCCGCCCGACGGGCCGCGATGAGCGCTTCCAGCAGCTTGGCGTGCCGCTCGTCGGCGTCCGCGGCGGCGGTGCCCAGCGCCATCCGGTGCCGCAGGAAGGCCAGCTCGGTCGCGGCCACCTGGTAGCCCGCCACCGCGCGGGCGGCCCGGTCGCCGACCTTGCGGCGGACCCGCCGCCGCCACCGCCGCCTGCCCTGCAGGCTGGCCAGCAGCGTCACCTCGCTGGCGGCGATCCACTTGCGCTCGGCCATCGCGGGCAGCTGGGCGGCGACGATGCGCTGCTCGCGGCGGCGCTGCCAGACCACCAGGCACACCATCGCCGCGAAGATCGGCACCATGATCAGGAAGTACAGGTTGATGAAGGTCGATCCGGTGCCCACGGTGGTGGAGAAGTTCCACAGCGAGTGCAGCCCGACCGCGCCCAGGTAGCCCAGCAGCGGCGCGACCAGCCGCAGGTTCCGGCTGGCGGTCATCGCGGCGAAGCCGATGCCCAGGCCGGTCATGGACGTGAACAGCGGGTGGGCGAACGGGGACAGCACGCCGCGCAGGATGAACAGCGCGATCACGCCGCTGCTGAGGTCGCCGAAGCCGCTGTCGACGAAGACCCGCGCGAAGTAGTAGATGTTCTCCGTGAAGGCGAACCCCGCGGCGACCACCCCGGCGTAGACAATGCCGTCCACCACGCCGTCGAACTCCTGGCGGCGGCGCAGGAACAGCCCCACCAGGAAGACCGCCTTGGTCGCCTCCTCCACCACCGGCGCGCCCACCACGGCCGCGAACGTGGTGCCGTCGCCCCCGTTGATCAGCTCGCCGAGCACCTGCGCGGTCTGGTTGAACACCAGCGAGGTGATGGTCGCCCCGCACGCGCCCCACGCGAACGCCACCAGCAGGTTCCTGGCCGGTTCCGGCTCCCAGCGGTCGATCCACAGCGAGGCGCCCAGCACCGCGGCGACCGGCAGCAGCGCGGCCACCGCGCCGACCAGGATGGGCAGCAGGCCGATCCGGCTGGTGCCCAGGCCGAGCAGGACCAGCCCGCACACGCCCAGGGCGATCAGGCCGACCACGGGCAGGAGCACGGTCCAGCGGCGTTGCTCCACCCGTTTGCGGGCGGTGGGGGTGTGCGGCGTCGGTGCGGGGTCGGTCACGGAGTGAAACCTTAAAGGGACACTTGAACGATGCGAGACCCGGAATCGGCTTGGCGCGAGGCCCTGTACGGGCCGGAGGGCTTCTTCACGCGCGGAGCACTGCCCGCCGACCACTTCCGCACCGCCCCCCTGGTGGGTCCGGAGCTGGCCGAAGCCCTGCTGGTGCTGCTCGACCGGGTGGACTTCGCGCTGGGCAGGCCCGCCCGGCTGGACTTCGTCGACGTCGGCGCGGGCGGCGGCGAGCTGTCGGCGGCGGTGCGCTCGCTGGCCGCCGGGTCGCTGGCGCGCAGGCTGCGGGTGACCGCGGTGGAGCTGGGGCCCGCGCGGCGGGTCGACGGCGTGACGTGGACCCGGTCGCTGCCCGAGCGGGTGGAGGGGCTGCTGGTCGGGCACGAGTGGCTGGACGCCATCCCCTGCCCGATCGTGACGGGCCCGTCGGACGACCCGTGGCTGGCCCGCTGGTGGCCGCTGCCCGCCGGGGCCACCGCCGAGGTCGGCGCGCCCCGCGACGCGGCCTGGGCGGACGCGGTGTCGCGGGTCCGGGGGGCGGCGCTGGCGGTGGACTACGGGCACGTGCGGGCGGACCGGGCGGCCGGGCGCTACCCGGAGGGCACCTTCGCCGCCTACCGCGACGGGCGGCGGGTGGAGCCGGTCTTCGACGGCAGCTGCGACCTCACCGCGCACGTGGCGCTGGACGCCTGCGCCGAGGCGGCGGGCGGGGACTGGGTGCTGGTGTCGCAGCGGGACGCGCTGGCGGCGCTGGGGCTGGTGGGGGAGATCGACCCGGCCCGGTGGCTGGACACGGCGGAGCGGGCCTCGCGCATCGCGGAGCTGCGGGCGGTGGGCGGGCTGGGCGGCTTCGGGTGGCTGCTGCACGGGGTGGGCGTGCGCACGTCGGACCTGCTGCCGCCGCTGCCCCCGTGGCGACCGTGAGCGCGAGGTCCGAAGAGCGCCGGCAGCGGGACGCGGGCGCGGGCAGGGTGCGCGGCATGAGGATTCACGCGCTGCCGCAGGACGTCGTCACCAGGGCTCGGGAAGCCGCCGGGCGGGACGAGCACCACGAGCGGGTGGCGGAGGCGGCGGGCTCGCCGCTGAGGTGCTGCCTGCGCAAAGCCCGCGAGGGCGAGCCGCTGGTGCTGTTCCGCTACTCGCCCACGGCGGGCCGCGGCCCGTACGAGGAGGTGGGGCCGGTGTTCGTGCACGCCGAACCGTGCGGCGGGCCGGACGGCGGCCTCCCGGTCGAGCTGAGCCGCGCGCCGCGGGTGCTGCGGGCCTACACCGCGCACGGGCGCATCCACGACGGGGTGCTGGCCCAGCCGGAAACCCTGGAGCGCGACCTGGCGGACCTGCTGGCCCACCCGGAGGTCGTCGAGGTGCAGGTGCGCAGCCTCTCCCACGGCTGCTTCCTGTTCGCGGTGACCGGGGACTGACGTGGGACCATGACGGGGTGCGGATCACTGTGGGCGTAGGGGCAGGAGCGCGTCACCTCGGCGTGGACCGGGTAGTCGACCTCGGTCCGCTGCACCCCTCCGCCCACGGCGCCTACCGCCTGCGGCTGACCGTGTCCGACGACGTCATCACCTCGGCCGAACCGCTGGTGGGCCACCTGCACCGGGGCGCGGAGAAGCTGTTCGAGGTGCGCGACTACCGCCAGGTGCTCACCCTGGCCAACCGCCACGACTGGCTCGCCGCCTTCTGCAACGAGCTGGCCGTCGCGCTGGCCGTGGAGCGGATGACCGGCATGGACGTGCCGCCGCGCGCCCAGTGGCTGCGCGCCCTGCTGTGCGAGCTCAACCGGATCATGGCCCACCTGGTCTTCCTCGCCCCGCTCACCGACCCGGCCGCCGCGGGCCGGGGCCGGGAGGCCGTGCAGGCGGTGCTGGAGGAAGCCTCCGGCGGGCGCATCCACTTCATGGCCAACCGCATCGGCGGCCTGCGCGAGGACGTGCCCGCGGGCTGGACCGACCGGGTGGCCGCCGCGCTGTCCACAGTGGAGATCCCCGACGTGCCTGACGGGTTGGCCGGGATCGGTGTGCTGACAAGGGAAGCGGCTCTCGCCCACGGCGTCACCGGCCCCATCGGACGGGCGTCCGGAGTGGACTTCGACCTGCGCCGCGACGATCCCCTGCCCGCCTACCGGGAACTCGGCGTCGAGCCGGTCACCCGGCGGGAGGGCGACGCGCGGGCGCGGGTCGCGTGCATGGTCGACGAGGTCCGCCAGTCCGTCGAGCTGGCCCGCCGGTGCCTGGACCGGCTTCCCGCCGGACCGGTGAACCTGCGGCTGCCCAAGGCGATCAAGGCCCCCGAGGGCTCGGTCTACACCAGCGTGGAGGCGCCGCTGGGCACCTCGGGGGTGCTGCTGTCCTCGCGCGGCGAGAAGACGCCGTGGCGGCTCAAGCTGCGCACCCCGTCGTTCAACAACGTCCAGGCGCTCTCGGCGCTGCTGCCCGGCACGCCGGTCGCCGACCTGCCCGCCGTCCTCGGCTCCTTCGCCGTGGTCGTGGGCGACATCGACAAGTGATCAGCCCTCGCGGCGACGCCGCCGCCGCGGCGAGTCCCCGCCGCCGAACGCGGCCAGCAGCTCGCTGACCGACTTGCCGTCCGCGTGCGCGCCCGCGGGCTCCTCGGGCTCGGGCCTGCGCGTGGGCTTGCTGATCTCCTCCCACTGGGGGGAGTGCTCCTCCACCCGGCGCCGCCCGGCGGGCTCGACCGGCTGGTGCCCGCCGGTGCGCTCGGACGCCGTGCGGCCCGCCACCGGGCGGTGGCTGCCGGTCGACTCCGCGCCCTTGCGCCGGGGCTTGTCGGCCACCGACTCGCGGCTGATCATCTCGGTCCGCTCGGCGATCCGGCTGCGGCGCTCGGTCTTCGCCGACCCCACCGGACGGGCCTGGGCACCGCTGCCCCGACCCGGTTCGCGCGGCCCCAGCTCGGCGAACCGGGTCGGGTCGCCGCCCTGCGGGAACTCGTCGCGGCCACCGTCCGAACGGGACGGTGGCTTGTTCGGGGTGCGGAACAGGTCGGTGTCGCGAGCGGCCTCCCCGCGCGCCTGCTCCGCGCGCACCGGCTCACCGCGCACCGGCTCGGGGGCAGGGCGCTGCGGCTTGGGGCGGTTCACCCGCTCGGTCTGCTCGGGCTTGGGCGGGGCCTCCCGCCGGACCACCGGCGGCACGGGCCGCTGCTGCTGCACGCGGGCGGGTTCCCGGCGCACCGGCTGGGTCTGCCGCGCCGGTTCGGGCCGGGCGGGCTCGGGGCGGCGCGGCTGCTCCTTGCGCGGCGCCTCGGCCACCACCCGGTCCATCATCTCGGTGCGCACCTCGGGGCGCTCGGCGGCGGGCTTGTCCACCACCGGCCCGGCCGTGATGATCCGCTTGTCCCCCAACCCCATCAGCCGCGACTGGTCCGACAGCGACCGCATCCGGGTGGACTCCGCGCGCAGCGCCACCCGCTCGACCAGCACCTCGCCGCCCAGCAGGGCCTCCAGGTTCTCCCGCAGGGCGCGCAGCTCGCCGCGCAGCGCCTCCAGGTCGTCCTTGGCCTCCTCGCGGACCCGCTTGCGGGTCTCCGCCTCCAGCTCCAGCTCGTACTCCCGGCGAGCCGCGACCTCGCGCTCCAGCTCCAGCTCGTAGACCGACTGGAGGTCGGCCACCTCGTCATCGCGCTCGACGACCTGGCGGCGGTAGCGCGCGGCCAGGAAAGCGCCCACCAGCGCCGCCCACAGCGCCGCGACCACGGCCAACCGCAACCAGCGGGCGTTGTCGCTGAGCACCAGCACCGCCGCGGCGCCGAAGGCCAGCGCCAGCGCCCCCACCAGCAGCAGTCGCCCGGCAGCGCGACCGCGGTCCTGCCGATCGTCGTCCTGCGACGCGCCTCGCCCGGTCATGGGGCCCACGGTACCGGTCGGTTATGCGATTGAGACCTCCGGACCCGTATTCACCGGTCCGCGTGCGGGTCCGGCGGCGTCCTGCAGCAGTGCTCCAGCCACAGCCCCGCACCGATCAGCGCCGCCGCGCACACCACCCCCACGATCGAGCTGACCAGGTCGTTCGACGCGGCCTCGAACTCGCCGCGCGCGGGCAGCACGTAGACCAGCACCCCCGCCCAGCCACCCAGCATGATGGCCCCCAGCAGCGACGACGCCTTCGCCAGCGCCACCGCGCGGGCCGCGGTCAACGGCTGGACCGGCCGCGCACCGGGTTTGCGCAGGATGCGGGCCCGCAGGCTGAACGCCAGCCCGACATCCACCGCGGAAATCACCAAAAGGGTGAATCCGGCGAACCTCGGCAGCAGGGGCAGCGCGTCGTAGGCCAAGCGCAGCACCAAGTGCGCCAGCAAGCCCGCGATCAGCGCGGCGGCGAGCAGGTCCCGCGTTCTGGTGAACCTCACTGGATCATTTTGCCGCGCCTCCGGCGCGGCGGCTCGGCCGCCTGGAAGTCGGCCCATCGGCACGCGTTTCGCGGAAAATCGAAAAGCGTGATTTTCCGCGAAAGGCATGCCGACAGGCCGACGCGGCCTCGCGTGGTGGTCACCTGGCCTCCCCGGCCTCGCGTGGTGGTCACCTGACCTCCGCGGCCTCGCGTGGTGGCTGAGGGTCAGAGCAAGGAGTGGGGGTAGGGGCGGACGCCGGTCGTGTCCAGTGTGGACAGCAGGTCGGCGATCCTGCCGTGTCCGGGTAGGACGGCGTCGGGGTCGACGTCCAGCCAGGGGATCAGGACGGTGGCGCGCTCGTGGGCGCCGGGGTGGGGCAGCAGCAGGTCCGGGTGGTCGGAGCGCACGCCGTCCACGGTCACCACGTCCACGTCCAGGGTGCGCGGACCCCAGCGTCGCTCGCGCACCCGGCCCGCCGCCCGCTCCAGCTCCTGCCCGCGCCGCAGCCAACCCCACTCGTCCGGCTCGCCGGAGACGATGAGCACGGCGTTGAGGAAGTCGTCCTGGTCGGTCACGCCCCACGGCGCGGTCTCGTACACCGGGGACACCGCCACCAGGTCGTCGGCGAAACCGGCCACGGCCTGGCGCAGGTAGCCCAGCCGGTCGCCCATGTTCGAGCCGATCGACAGGACCGCCCTAGTCACGGGTCCGCCGGATGGTCACCGACACGTCCGCGAAGGTCAGCGGGATCGGCGCGGACGGCTTGTGCACGGTCACCTCGACCGCCCGCACCCTCCGGTCGGTCAGCACCTCGTCGGCGACCTCGCCCGCGACCGCCTCGATCAGGTCGCGCGGCCTGCCGCCGACGATCGCCGCCGCGCGCTCGGCCAGCTCGCCGTAGTGCAGCGTGTCGCGCAGGTCGTCGGTGGCCGCCGCGCGGGACAGGTCCAGCCACGCGGTGATGTCGACCAGGAAGTCCTGCCCGTCCCGCTTCTCGTGCTCGAACACGCCGTGGTGGCCGCGCACCCGCAGGCCGCGCAGCTCGATGCGGTCGCCCGCCGGGTCAGCCACGGCCCGCCCGCCAAGCCCGCGCCACGGCCACCGCGTCCAGCGAACGGCCCACGTCGTGCACCCGCACGCCCCACGCGCCCGCGAACGCGGCCAGCGCCGACACCGCCGCGGTGGCGTCCTCGCGGCCGTCCGGCGCGCGGCCACCCAGCAGCGTGCCCAGGAAGCGCTTGCGGGACGCCCCCACCAGCACCGGGAACCCCAGCTCCAGCAGCACGTCCAGCCGGTTGAGCAGCTGCCAGTTGTGGTCGGCGTCCTTGGCGAACCCCAGACCGGGGTCCAGCACCACGTCCTCCGCCCGCACACCCGCCGCCAGCGCGGCGTCGACCCGCGCGGACAGCTCGTCGCGCACCTCGCGCACCACGTCGTCGTAGACGGCCAGCCGCTGCATCTCGCGGCTGTGCCCGCGCCAGTGCATGACCACGTACGGCACGCCCGCCTCGGCGACGACCTTCACCATCGCCGGGTCGGCCAGGCCGCCGGAGACGTCGTTGACGATCGACGCGCCCGCCTCCAGCGCGGCCAGCGCCACCTCCGAGCGCATGGTGTCCACGCTCACCGGCACGCCCTCGGCGACCAGCTCGCGGATCACCGGCGCCACCCGCGCGGCCTCCACCTCCGGCGGCACCCGCTCGGCGCCGGGGCGGGTGGACTCGCCGCCCACGTCGACCAGGTCGGCGCCCCGGCGGTGCACGGCCACGCCGTGCGCCACCGCGTCGTCGCGGTCGAGGTAGCGACCGCCGTCGGAGAACGAGTCCGGGGTCACGTTGAGCACGCCCATCACCACGCAGTGCCCCGGCCTGGGCAGGGTCACCGGCCGCGCCCCCTGATCAGCTCGATCGCCTCCGCGCGGGTGGTCGGCGAGTCGCGCAGCATCCCGCGCACGGCCGAGGTGGTGGTGCGCGAGCCGGGCTTGCGCACCCCGCGCATCCCCATGCACAGGTGCTCGGCCTCGATGACCACGATCACCCCGCGCGGCTCCAGCCTGCGCACCAGCGCGTCGGCGACCTGCGAGGTCAGCCGCTCCTGCACCTGCGGCCGCTTGGCGTACAGGTCGACCAGCCTGGCCAGCTTGGACAGCCCGGTGACCCGGCCCTGCTCGTTGGGGATGTACCCGACGTGCGCGACGCCGTGGAAGGGCAGCAGGTGGTGCTCGCAGAACGAGTACATCGGGATGTCGGTGACCAGGACGAGCTCCTCGTGGCTCTCGCCGAAGGTCTTGTCCAGCACGCTGTCCGGGTCGGTGAACAGCCCCGCGAACAGCTCCCGGTAGGCCCGCGCCACCCGCGCCGGGGTGTCCCGCAGGCCCTCCCGGTCCGGGTCCTCGCCGCAGGCCAGCAGCAGTTCCCGCACGGCTTCCTCGGCCCGGCGCTGGTCGAAGGGCCGTCGCGCGGCGACGCCGGCCTCCCCCGTCAGGGAGAGGCCGGCGTGGTCGAGACCGGTCACTGGCGGTTGTCCGGGTCCGTGTCGAAGGACCGCTTCCCCGCCTCCGCGTCGGTGGGCTCGGGCTGCCACTGGGTCGCGGGCGGCTGGCCGCCGCCGGGGACGGTGGCCGGGGTCCAACCGGGGGGCGCGCCGTAGTTCGGCGGGCCGGACGACGGGTGCTGCGGCTGGTAGCCGTTGCTGCCGTTGGGCTGCTGCGGCGGCTGCTGGGCCTGGACCGGCGCGGTCACCGGCTCCTGCGCCGACGTCACCTCGGCGATCTCGCGCTCCAGCTGCTCCTCGACGGTGGGCGGCCACGGCTCGCCGCGCTCCTTGGCCAGCTCCGCCGGGGTCTTGACCGGCGGCTTGTCCGAGGGGACGCGGTTGCCGAACTCGTTGAACTTGGTGATCCTCGGCCGCTTCTCCACCCCGGCGAAGATCCGCTCCAGGTCCTTCTGGTGCAGGGTCTCCTTCTCGATCAGCTCCAGGGTGAGGTTGTCGAGGATGTCGCGGTAGGTGTTGAGCACCTCGTAGGCCTCGGTGTGCGCGGCCTCGATGAGCTCCCGGACCTCCTCGTCGATCTCGTGCGCGACCTCCAGCGAGTAGTCGGCCTGGCGGCCCGCGGTGCGGCCGAGGAACGGCTCGCCCTGCTCCTGGCCGTACTTGACCGCGCCCAGCCGGGCGCTCATGCCGTACTCGGTGACCATCGCGCGGGCGATCTTGGTGGCCTGCTCGATGTCGTTGGACGCGCCCGTGGTCGGCTCGTGGAAGACCAGCTCCTCGGCCGAGCGCCCGCCCAGGGCGAACACCAGCCGGGCGATCATCTCGGACCTGGTCATCAGGTCCTTGTCCTCCTCGGGCACGGACAGCGTGTGACCGCCGGTGCGCCCGCGGGCCAGGATGGTGACCTTGTAGACCGGGTCGATGTCCGGCATCGCCCACGCGGCCAGCGCGTGCCCGGCCTCGTGGTAGGCGGTGATCTTCTTCTCCTTCTCGGAGATGATCCGGCTCTTGCGGGCCGGACCGCCGATCACCCGGTCGACGGACTCCTCCAGCGCGGCGCCGCTGATCACGGTGCCGTTCTGCCTGGCGGTCAGCAGCGCCGCCTCGTTGATGACGTTGGCCAGGTCCGCGCCGGAGAACCCGACGGTGCGCTTGGCCAGGCCGTCCAGGTCGGTGTCGGGGGCCAACGGCTTGCCCTTGGCGTGCACCCGCAGGATCTGCTTGCGGCCCTTGAGGTCGGGCGCGGACACCGGGATCTGCCGGTCGAACCGGCCGGGGCGCAGCAGCGCGGGGTCCAGGATGTCGGGCCGGTTGGTCGCCGCGATCAGGATGATCCCGCCGCGCGAGTCGAAGCCGTCCATCTCCACGAGCAGCTGGTTGAGGGTCTGCTCGCGCTCGTCGTGGCCACCGCCGAGGCCGGCGCCGCGGTGGCGGCCGACCGCGTCGATCTCGTCGACGAAGATGATGCACGGCGCGTTCTGCTTGGCCTGCTCGAACAGGTCGCGGACGCGGGAGGCGCCGACGCCGACGAACATCTCGACGAAGTCCGAGCCGGAGATCGAGTAGAACGGCACCCCGGCCTCACCGGCGACCGCGCGCGCGAGCAGCGTCTTGCCGGTGCCGGGCGGGCCGTAGAGCAGGACGCCCTTGGGGATCTTCGCGCCGAGCGCCTGGTAGCGGCCGGGGTTCTGCAGGAAGTCCTTGATCTCCTGCAGCTCCTCCACGGCCTCCTCGGCGCCCGCGACGTCGGCGAACGTCGTCTTGGGCATGTCCTTGGACAGCTGCTTGGCCTTGGACTTGCCGAAGTTGAGGACGCGGTTGCCGCCGCCCTGGGCGTTGTTCATCATCCACATCAGCAGCACGAGCAGCAGGCCGAGCGGGACCAGGTACAGCAGGATCTGCATCAGGAACGAGTCCTGGTTGACCTTGGTCTCGACGGTCGGCTTGTTGCCCGCCTGGTCGAGGATGGTGAAGACCTCGTCGGTGGAGCTCGCCGGGAACTGCGTGATCAGCCGGTCGTGGCCCTCGAAGGTCACCCCGTCGTTGAGGGTCAGCTTGAGGCGCTGCTCCTTGTCCTCGATCGTGGCTTCCTTGACCTTGCCGTCCCGGACTTGCTGCAGTGCCTGGGACGTCTTGACCGGGGTGTAGCCCCTGGCGTCGTCGAAGAGCACGTTGAAGGCGTAGTAGAGCAGCAACACCGCGACGATCCACAGCAGCGGGTTGCGAAGCAGGCGCTTGCGGTCCATGCACTTACGGCCGTCGGGCGGCCTCGACCCTCCCTGACTTGGTGACGGGCGCAGACGGGCACGCCCGTCCGACCAGCCTACCGCCCGAGCCGCCGGAGCAGTGCTCCGCGTGCGGAAGCGGCGGACCGGGTGGTGGCGTTCGAGGGATCAACGGCCGGGGACGGCCGAGGGTTCCCCACCGCGGTGCCGCGGTGACCACGAACACGGCCCGCAGGTCAGAGCGGTTCACCGGGGTCGTGGTGAACCGCCTCGGCCACACCGCCGTAACCACCATGACGGCCTTGGCGTTACCAGCGCGGGTAGCGACCGCGCGAGCCGGACTCGGGTGACTCGGAACACCAGGGGCCGGCCGCGTGGTGGCGCGCGTGCGATCCTCGCCACCACGAGTGTTCAACACCCACCCGAAAGAGTGAACACCGACCGAAGGTAACGACAGCATGTCCCCTCGCCCCCAGACACCCGGACGCCTCCGGCGGGTCGCCCTCCCCGTCGGCGCCCTGCTCGGCGTCATCGCGGCCGCCGGTGTGACCGTGGTCGCGCTGCGGGCCACCAGCGGTCCCGACTGCGACGGCACCCTGCCGCTGAAGGTCGCGGTCACCCCCGCGGCCGAGGAGGTGGTGCGGGCCGCCGCGGAGGACTACCAGGCGGACCAGCCCGTCGTGGACGGCCGGTGCGTGCAGGTGCAGGTCGAGCCCCGCGGCGCCGCGGACGTGGCCCACGAGCTGCCCACCGCGCAGATCAACCCGCCCGCGCTGTGGATTCCCGACTCGTCGATGTGGGCCGCCGAGGCCCAGCGCCAGGCGGGCGACGAGGGTGTCGAGGCGCCGAAGCTGGACATCGGCGAGCCGCTGGCCAGCTCCCCGCTGCTGATCGCGGGCTCCGAGCGGGCCATGACCGCCCTCGGCTGGCCGATCACCCCGGTGAGCTGGAAGAAGGTGGTCGACCCAGGGGTCGAGGTGACGCTGAGCGACCCGACCACCTCCACCGAGGGCCTGGCCACGCTCGCGGTCATCCGCGCCCAGCTGGGCAACCCCGACGGCACCCCCAAGCCGGAGCTGATCGGCGCGCTGCTGCGGGTCGGCCGCAACGCGCTGCCGTCCGTGCGCGACGCCTTCGGCAAGGTCACCCAGGGGGTGGACAACGCGCCCGTGTTCACCGCCCCGGAGCAGTCAGTGCTGGCCGCCAACCGCGCCGCCGGGGCGCGCAAGGTGGTGGCGTCCCAGCCCCAGGAGGGCACGGTCGCGTTCGACTACCCGGTGGTGCGGGTCAGCCGGTCGGGTGAGCAGGCGGGCACCGCGCGGGCCGCCCAGGACTTCGAGGCCGCCCTGCGCGGCGACCGGACCGCCCAGCGCTTCGCCGAGGCGGGCTTCCGCACCCCGGACGGCAAGGCCCCGCAGGACTGGACGACCGACGAGCACGGCGTGCGCGGCGGCGAGGTCACCGTGCTCAAGACCCCCACCCCCGACCAGGTCTCCGAGCTGCTGGGCACGTGGGGCGCGGTGAGCCTGGACGCCCGGCTGCTGGCCGTGCTGGACGTGTCCGGCTCCATGGCCGAGCCGATGGGCAACGGCAAGCAGACCAGGGTGAACGCCGCCACCGAGGCGGCGCTGACCGCGCTGGGGATGCTGCCGGACACCTCGGAGATCGGCCTGTGGGCGTTCTCCACGGACAAGAAGCCGCCGAACGACTGGATCGAGCTGGTGCCGCTGGGGCCGCTGGGCGAGGCGCTGGGCGGGCCGACCCGGCGGGTGCGGCTGCAGCAGGGCGCGTCCAGCCTGCCGTCGCTGGTCGGCGGCGGGACGGCGCTCAACGACACCACCCTGGCCGCGTTCCGGCACGTGCAGCGGACCTACGACCCGACGAAGATCAACTCGGTGACCCTGATCACCGACGGCCGCAACGACGACATCTCCAGCATCGACACGGCCGCGCTGATCGAGACGCTCAAGCGGGAGGCGGACCCGACCCGGCCGGTGCCGCTGATCATGGTCGGCCTCGGCAACGAGGCCGACATGGCGGCGCTGCGCCAGATCGCCCAGGCCACCGGCGGCAAGGCGTACCAGGCGATGGAGGCCGAGGACATCCGCGGCGTCCTCCTGGACGGCATCTCGCAGCGCCGCTGCCGCCCCAACTGCTGACCCCACCCCCTCGGGTAGTACTTGCCCACCCCCCACCACCCACCCGGTGAGGCGCGTGCAAGTACTACCCGAGGCGCCCACGAGGGCCGGTAAGTACTACCCGAGGCGCGCGAACGCTCAGTTCGCGGTGTCCGAACGCTCCGTTCGCGCGATCGGGTGAGCACGACAACACCGGTGCTAGTCAGGTGGGCACCGCGCGAGGCCGCGTCGGCCTGTCGGCATGCCTTTCGCGGAAAATCACGCTCTTCGATTTTCCGCGAAACGCGTGCCGATGGGCCGACTTCCAGGCGGCCGAGCCGCCGCGCCGGAGGCGCGGCAGTCCTACACCGAGTAGACCTTGGGGTCGAGGGTGCCGATGTAGGGCAGGTCGCGGTAGCGCTCCGCGTAGTCCAGCCCGTAGCCCACGACGAACTCGTTGGGGATGTCGAAGCCGATGTACTTGACCGGCACGTCGACCTTCACCGCGTCGGGCTTGCGCAGCAGCGAGCACACCTCCAGCGACCGCGGCTTGCGCGAGGCCAGGTTCTTGAGCAGCCACGACAGGGTCAGGCCGGAGTCGATGATGTCCTCGACGATGAGCACGTCGCGGTCGGCGATGTCGCGGTCGAGGTCCTTGAGGATGCGCACCACGCCGGAGGACGAGGTGGACGAGCCGTAGGAGCTCACCGCCATGAACTCCAGCTGCACCGGCACGGGCAGCGCCCTGGCCAGGTCGGTCATGAACATCACCGCACCCTTGAGCACGGTGATCAGGACGAGGTCCTGGTCGCCCGCCGGGTAGTCGGCGGCAACCTGCTTGGCGAGCTCGCCGACCTTGTCGCCGATCTCCTGCTCCGTGATGAGCACGGAGGCGATGTCGCCGTCGTACACGGACGATCCCCTTCGGTCATGCCTGCACTGCTTCCAGGATCAGCCTGCCATGCGCGCGGCGCGCCACAAAGCCGCCCGCCAGCCAAACGCCCCCCTGACCGCGCCAGTCCCCCACCAGCGCGTCCACCGAGCGCAGGTGCGAGTCGGACAACTCGGGCACGCCTTCGGCGAGCAGCCAGCGCCGCAGCACCCGCCTGCGCAGCGCGGCGGGCAATCCGTCCAGGTCCCCCACCGCGCAGCAGTCGCCGTCGAAGGCCGCCGCCAGCTCGTCCAGCGCGTCGCAGTCCTCCCGCAGCTGGGCGGCCGTGCGGGCCAGCGCGTCGGCGACCCCGCCCTGGAGCACGTCCTCCAGCAGCGGCAACACCTCGGTGCGCAGCCGGACGCGGGTGAACGCCGGGTCGGCGTTGTGCGGGTCGGTCCACGGCTCCAGCCCCAGTTCGGCGCAGGCGGCGGCGGTCGCGGCGCGGGGCACCCCGAGCAGCGGGCGGCCCCACGGCGGGTCCAGCGGGCGCATGCCCGCGATCGAGCGCGGCCCGGAGCCCCGGCCCAGCCCGAGCAGCACCGTCTCGGCCTGGTCGTCGCGGGTGTGCCCGAGCAGCACCAGCCCGCGCTCGGGGCGCAGCGCCGCGTACCGGGCCCGCCGCGCCGCCGCCTCCGGGCCGCCGGGGCCGTCCACCACGACGGTGCGCACCTCGGCTGCCAGGCCCAGCTCGGCGCAGGTGCGGGCGGCGCGGGCGGCCACCTCGGCGGAACCGGGCTGCAGGCCGTGGTCGACCACGACCGCGCGGGCGCCGGGCGCGAGCTTGGCCGTCACCGCGGCCAGCGCGAGCGAGTCCGCCCCGCCGGAGACCGCCACGGTGACCCGCTCGGGCCGGTGCTCCAGCAGGAACCTGCGCACGGCCGTGCGGACCTGGGCGAGCGGCCCGTTCCCGCTCACGGCGCGACGCGGCGCAGCCAGGCGGCCGGGTCGGTGACCTCCACGCGGGTCGGGAGGGTGTCCGGGCTGGTCCACACGGTGTTGAAGCCGGCCATGCCCACCTCGTCGACCACGTGCCGGGTGAACGCCGCGCCCTCGGCGTACTGGCGGACCTTGGCCTCCACGCCCAGCAGCGTGCGCAGCACCCGGTCCAGCACGCCGCCGCCCTTGCGCCGGACGGTGAACCGCTCGCGGATGGTGCGCACCGAGGGCACCACGTCCGGGCCGACGGCGTCCATCACGTGGTCCGCGTGGCCCTCCAGCAGCGTCGACAGCGCGATCAGCCGGTCCAGCACGGCGCGCTGCTCGGGGCTCTGGAACAGGTCGAGCAGCCCCACCGGGCCGGTGGCCTCGCGCAGCCGCCGGGGCAGGTCGCGCAGCCGCGGCGAGGAGCCGTCCATGGCGTCGAGCAGCTCGGTGACCAGGCCGGCGAAGTGCCCCGCGAGCCACGGCACGCCGGTGAACTGGAGCCGGTGGGTGACCTCGTGCAGGCACACCCACATGCTGAAGTCCTCGCCCGGCACGTCGAGCGCGTGCTGCGCGCCGACGATGTTCGGGGCCACCAGCAGCAGCCTGCCGCCGTCGGAGAACGGGTCGTACTGGCCCAGCACGCGGGCGCTGAGGAAGGCCAGCACCACGCCCGCCTGCACGCCCGCCGTGCCCGCGAGCACGCCGCTGAACGCGCCGGACTGCTTGGGCAGCGCGCCGTCGGTCAGCGCGCTCAGGCCCTGCGCGGCGGCGCGCACCCAGGCCGGGCGGTCGACCACCTCGCCCGGCCGCAGCGGCAGGCCGCTGCCCAGCCCGGTCAGCTCGCGCACGTGCACCTCGGCGTCGACCGCCAGCTCGCGCAACCTGCCCACCGCGATGTCGGCCTCGGCCCTGGGCACCACCGGGCCGGGCCGCACCAGACGCGCGGCCGTGGCCACCGCCAGGTCCCAGTCGACCGGCGTGCCGCCCACCTGCTCCTGCTGCGTCGCCGCGTTCACCCCACCGACGCTACCTGCGCGTGCGGGTTCAGGAACAGCCGCAGCCGCGCAGCGCGGCGGCCAGCTCGTCCAGCGCCCCGCGCACGCTGTCGGTCGACTTGTCGCTGATCGACATGAACGCGAACACCAGGAGCCTGCCGTCGACGTCCACCACCACGCCCGCCAGCGAGTTCACGCTGGTCAGGGTGCCGGTCTTGGCGCGAACCCAACCGCGCCCCGCCGCGCCGCTCTGGCTGTACCGGGTGGCCAGGGTGCCGCTGCCGCCCGCCACCGGCAGCGCGGTCATCAGCGGGCGCAGCTTGGCGGTGCGCGGGTCGGCGGTGTCCGGCCCGGCAGCGGTGCTGAGCAGCGCGCCCAGCAGCTTGGCGGGCACCCGGTTGTCCAGCGACAGGCCGCTGGCGTCGGCGGACTGCACGCCGGTCAGGTCGAACCCGTGCTCGGTGAGCACGTCGCGGACCGCCTTGGTGGCGCCCGCGAACGACGCCTCCTGGCCGCGGGCCACGGCCACCTCGCGGGCCATCGTCTCGGCCAGCACGTTGTCCGAGTTCTGCATCATCGTCTCGACCAGCCGGTCGACCGGCGGCGACTTGACCTCGCCGAGCACCTTGGCGTCGGCCTTGGCGGTGGTCCGCCCGGCGACCTGCGCGCCGAGCCGCTCGGCCAGCTCGCGGGCGGCGTCCTCGGCGGGGGTGCCGGTGCGCGGGGTGTCCAGCAGCTGCGGGTTGCCCCGGCCGCCGTCGAGGATCAGCGACGTGATCGGGGTGACGAAGCCGTTGGGCACGTCCATGGGGTCCACGCCGGGCGCGATGCCCTCACCGGTGTAGCGGCTGGTGTCGAACTGCACCCTGGTGACCGGTCCGGCCGCCTTGACCTGGGCGACCAGGTCGTCCAGCGTGGCCGCGCCGGGGTAGACGGTGGCCACGCCCTCGGGCAGCGAGGACAGCGTCGGGTCGCCGCCGCCGACCAGCACCACGGTGCCGGGCTGGTCGCCCTGGACGACCTTGGTGGACAGCTGCTGCGTGTGGTCCAGCTCCAGCAGCGCCGCGGCGGCGGTGAGGGTCTTGATGGTGGAGGCGGGGGTCAGCGGCGTGGTCTCGCCCTGCTGCCACAGCGTGGTGCCCGCCACCGGGTCGACCACGACGCCGGTCAGCGTGCCGAGCGCGCCGTTGGCCGCCGGTCCGCTCAGCGCGGCGGTCACGCCGGGGGCGCTGGGCGGGGGACCGCCGCTGCCGACGGCGCGCAGCGCCCTGGTGACCTCGGCAGGCGGCGCGGGGGGCCGCGTGGTGGCGGTCGGGATGCTGTCGAACCAGCCCAGCCGCGCGCCCGCCAGCGACGCGCCCGCGACCAGCACGGCGACCAGGGCCAGCGCGCCGATCAGCAGCGGACGCCTGCGGCGGCGGACGGGTTCGGCGGTGCCCTCGGGCTGCTGCTCGGCCTGCTCGGGGCGCGGCGCGGGAGCAGGAGCAGGGGCAGGGGCAGGGGCAGGAACCGGGGTCGGGGCGGGCGCGGGGGCCGGGACAGGAACCGGGGAGGGAGCAGGGGCCGGGACGGGCTGCTGCTCGGTCCGCTGCTGCTCGGCGGGCTGCTCGGGCGAGGGTGCGGGCAGCTCCGTCCGGGGCGCGTCGACCTGCGGCGGCTGGAGCCGGTCCACGCGCAGCATCTCCGTCGAGGCCTGCTCCGGCTGGGACGACTCCGGGCGGGGCGACTCCGGGCGGGGCGACTCCGGGCGGGGCGACTCCGGCCGCGGCTTGGGCGGCAGCGGGATGCGCATGGTGGGCGGCTCGGCCGGTCGCGAGCGCTGCACCTGCACCGTCGGCGGCTCGCGGTCCGCCTCGTCACCGTCCACGGTTGGCCACGATGGCTCGTCGGGCACGCGGGGTCCTCCGGGGTCGACTACGGGCAATCTCACACCCCCAGGCGAGACCGCTGTGGGGGTTGACGAGACGTCGTGGTCCACACTAGTGGCCACACCGCACAGCGAAGACGAGCGAGGACCAGCGCAGTGGAGTTCGACGTCACCATCGAGATCCCCAAGGGGGTCCGCAACAAGTACGAGATGGACCACAAGACCGGGCGCATCCGGCTGGACCGCACCCTGTTCACGGCCACTCAGTACCCGGCGGACTACGGGTTCGTCGACGACACGCTGGGAGAGGACGGCGACCCGCTGGACGCCCTCGTCCTGGTGCAGGAGCCGACCTTCCCCGGCTGCCTGATCCGCGCCCGCGCCATCGGCATGTTCCGGATGACCGACGAGAAGGGCGGCGACGACAAGCTGCTCTGCGTGCCCGCGGACGACCCGCGCAGCGAGCACCTGCGCGACATCCACCACCTCAGCGAGTTCTACCGGCTGGAGATCCAGCACTTCTTCGAGGTCTACAAGGACCTGGAGCCGGGCAAGAGCGTCGAGGGCGCGACCTGGGTCGGCCGCACCGAGGCCGAGGCCGAGATCGTCCGGTCCTACCAGCGCCTGAAGGACGCCGTGGCGCGCGGCGAGGAGCACTGAGCCCGGAGAACCGGGTCGAACGCGGAGAGGCCCACCCCCTGGCAGGGGGTGGGCCTCTCCGCGTTCGACCGGCGGGTCAGTGCACGGCGACGGGAGGCGCCGCGGCCTCCTCCTCGTCGCGCACCCGCTCCAGGTTGGAGCGGGTGGACAGCGGGACCTCGCGCAGGAACCACACGATCGCGAACCCGACGGCGGTCACCACGCCGCCGACCACGAACACCGTGCCGATCGCCTCGGAGAAGCCCTCCAGGAACGGCCGGGCCAGCACCGGGTCCAGCGTGGTGAGGAACTCGGTGTTGTCCAGGCTCATCCCCGAGCCGCCGCTCTGCAGGGACGCGGCGAACTCGCGGTTCTCCGGGCGGGCCAGCGCGGCCTGGAACTCCGGGCGGCCGAACGCCTCGCGCAGCGCCTCGGCGATCTTGGTGGTGACCGTGCTGAACAGGATGGACAGGAACACCGCGGTGCCGACCGTGCCGCCGATCTGGCGGAAGAAGGTGGCCGACGAGGTGGCCACGCCCATGTCCCTGGGCTCGGCGGCGTTCTGGATCGCGATCAGCAGGGTCTGCATGCACAGGCCGAGGCCGATGCCCATGCTGAACATCAGCACCAGCGGCTGCCACACCGGCGTGTCCACGCCGACCCGGCTGAACACGAACAGCGTCACGGTCAGCACCGCGAAGCCGATCACCGGGAAGATCTTGTAGCGCCCGGTCACCGCGGTGATCCTGCCGCTGATGTTCGCCGCGGACATGATGCCCAGCGTCATCGGCAGCATCATCAGGCCCGCGTCGGTGGCCGAGTAGCCCTTGACGATCTGCAGGTAGAGCGGGATGGACACCATGCCGCCGAACATGCCCGCGCCGAGCACGAAGTTGATCGTGTTGCCCATCGAGAAGGTCTGCTTGCGGAACAGCCGCAGCGGCAGCAGCGCCTCGTCGCCCATCCGCCGCTCGGCGAGCACGAAGCCGATCAGGCCCAGCACGCCGACGACGTACATGGCCACGGCGGTGGTCGAGGCCCAGCCCCACTCGCGGCCCTGCTCGGCCACGACCAGCAGCGGCACCAGGCCGACGGCCAGCATCAGCGCGCCGAGGTAGTCCACGCGGTGGTCGACCCGCTTGTGCGGGACGTTGAGCACCTTGGCCACGACGGCCAGCGCCACCAGCGCGATCGGCACGTTGATCAGGAACACCCAGCGCCAGCCCGCGGTGCCCAGGAACGTCTCCATGCCCGCGAACAGGCCGCCGACGACCGGGCCCGCGACGCTGGAGGTGCCGAAGACGATCATGAAGTAGGCGGCGTAGCGGCTGCGCTCCCTCGGCGAGGTGATGTCCGCGAGGATGGCGAAGGCCAGCGACATCAGGCCGCCCGCGCCCAGGCCCTGCACCGCGCGGAACGCGGCCAGCTCGTACATCGAGTTCGCGATGCCGCACAGCAGCGAGCCGACCAGGAACAGCGAGATCGCGGTCAGGTACAGCGGCTTGCGGCCGTAGATGTCCGACAGCTTGCCGTACAGCGGGGTCGAGATGGTCGCCGTGATCAGGTAGGCGGTGGTGGCCCACGCCTGCACGGTCTGGCCGTTGAGCTCGTCGGCGATCGTCTTCATGGCGGTCGCGACGATCATCTGGTCCAGCGCCGCGAGGAACATGCCCATCAGCAGTCCTGACAAGATGGTCAGGATCTGCCGGTGGGTGAGCAGCGCCGCGCCGGGTGGCGTGGTGGCTGTTTCCGACATCAGTTGTTCTCCCCTTCTGGGCGCGGTCGTGATCCGCGCTCAGGGATGAAGTTCGGGAGCGCCCGCTCGTAGTCGCCCACGAAGCGCTCGAAGTAAGTGGCGAACTCGGCCCACTCCGGTGTGGACCAGTCCGCGAACAGGCGCGCGATCGCCGCGTTGCGCCCGCGCCGCCGCTCGTCGAGGAACGCGACCCCGGCCTCGGTCACCACGAGCACGCTCGCGCGCCCGTCCGCGGGGTCGGCCCTGCGCTCGACCAGGCCCTCCTTGACCAGGTCCGCGACCTGGCGGCTGACCGTGGAGGGGTCGGAGAAGACCGCCTCGGCCAGCGCGCTGGATCGCGACGGCCCCTGGTAGTGCAGGGTCGCCAGCAGGATGAACGAAGCCTTGTCGATGCCCGCCTTGCTCATCTGGGAGTGCAGGCACGCCTGCAGCCTGTTCAGCCGCGCCAGCGCGTGACCGACGCGGTCGGCCAGCGCCTCCTCGGACGCGGGCGCTCCGTCGTCGGGCTCGGTCGTCATCGGGCACTCCGTTGCTTGCATCATCCAACTAGTTGCTGAGTACAAGCATGCACTTTCGGAGGATTCTTCGCAACTGAGATGACCGGCGTCTCACCTCTACTGGTTACCCAGCGGTAACATCCGGCCATGGACACCTCGTCGCTAGCCGCCGCCATGAAGCAAGCCGTGCCGTGGGTGCGCACCAACGGCATCGAGTTCGTCGAGGTCGCGCCCGGTCGGGTGGTCACCGCGCTGCCCGACCGCGAGGACCTGCGCAACCACGTCGGCGGCCCGCACGCCGCGATGATGTTCGGCGTCGCCGAGACCGCCTCCGGCGCGGTGGTGATGGCCGCCTTCGCCGAGCACCTGGGCAAGGCCACCCCGCTGGTGGTGAGCTCGCGGATCGACTACCGGAAGCTGGCACTGGGCGCGCTGCGCGCCGAAGCCGTCCTGGACCGACCGGCGGCCGACGTGGTCGCGGAACTGGAGTCGGGCACGCGGCCGGAGTTCCCGGTGCGGGTGACCATCACCAACGCCGAGGGCGTCACGACCGGCGAGATGACGGTGGTGTGGACGCTGCGCCCCAACCGCTGAGGCGGGTAACGCGCGGGCGGTGGCCGTGCGATGCCCGGTACATGAACGCCACCGGTTCGGTCCGAGGATTGGCTCCACTCCTGGCGATTCCGGTTCTGCTGCTGACCAGTTGCGGAACCGGTCCGTCCACAAACGACAGTGCCGCCCTGTCGATCGCCCCCAGCACCACAACTTCCACCACCACGACGACCACGACGACGACCACCCCGCCTCCGGTCCAGGTCGCCGACGTCGTGGACGCCCGCACGATCGTCGTCACCGGCGGCGCCACCGTCCAGCTCGCCGGCCTCGCCCAGCCCGGCGCGTGCTGGGGGCAGTCCGCCACCGGTGCCGTCAAGAACTCCTTGGCGGGCAAGTACTTGCGCGTCAACGGCGGCACCGTGCTGCTGCCGGACGGCACCGACCTGGCGGTGTTCCTCGTCGGCCAGGGCCTGGCGCGGGCCGAGCAGGCGGCAGGCGCCGTGCTGAGCGCCGCACAGGCGACCGCGCAGCAGGCCAAGCTGGGCCTGTGGGGAGCGCCGTGCGACGGCGCGGACACCGTCGCGCCCCCGCCGCCCGCGCCCAAGCCCGCGCCGGTCCCGGCCCCCGAGCCCGCGCCCAAGCCCGCACCGCAGCCCGAGCCCGCCCCGGAGGTCTACTACCGCAACTGCGACGCGGCCCGCGCCGCGGGCGCCGCGCCGCTGCACCGCGGCGAGCCCGGCTACCGCGCCCCCCTCGACCGCGACAACGACGGCGTGGCCTGCGAGTAGCTGGTAGAACCAGCCGGGTGAAGGTGGACCGCGTCGAAGTCGAGTACGACCCCGGCAGCGTCGTGGCGGCGGCGCTGGAAGCGGAAACGTCCGGCTGCGACGGGTTCTGGGTCGCGGAGACCCGGCACGACCCGTTCCTCGCGCTCGGGCAGGTCGCCGGGCGGGTGCGGCGGGTCGAGCTGGGCACCGCGATCGCGGTCGCCTTCGCCCGCAACCCGATGAGCACCGCCGTGCTGGCCAACGACCTGCAGCTGATCACCGGCGGCCGGTTCCACCTCGGCCTCGGCTCGCAGGTCGAACCGCACATCACCAAGCGGTTCGGCATGGCGTGGTCCAGGCCCGCGGCCAGGATGCGCGAGTTCGTGCTGGCCATCCGGGAGATCTGGCGGGCGTGGGAGACCGGCGACCGGCCGCGCTTCCGCGGCGAGTTCTACACGCACACGCTGATGACGCCGTTCTTCGACCCCGGCCCCAACCCGCACGGCAACCCCCGCGTGTGGCTGGCGGGCGTCGGCGAGCGGATGACCGAGGTGGCGGGCGAGGTGGCCGACGGGTTCCTGTGCCACGACTTCACCACCGAGCGCTACCTGCGCGAGGTCACCCTGCCCGCGCTGGCGCGGGGCCGCGCCAAGGCCGGGAAGCCGCTGGCGGGCCTGGAGATCAGCGGCCCTTCGCTGGTGGTGACCGACGACGAGTCGGCCGCGGCGGTGCGGCGGCGGATCGCGTTCTACGGCTCCACCCCGGCCTACCGCAAGGTGCTGGACCTGCACGGGTGGGGCGAGCTGCACGAGGAGCTGCACCGGCTCTCGCGCAGGCAGCGGTGGGACGAGATGAGCGCGCTGGTCGACGACGAGGTGCTGCGCGCGTTCGCCGTGGTCGGCACGCCCGCCGAGGCCGCGGCGGCGCTGCGCGACCGCTACGGCGACGTGGTCACCCGCGTGGCGGCCCCGGTCCTCATGACGGCGTGAGCCGGTGCGGGCGGCTCGGCGTGCTGCGCACGCCGTGGTGGAACAGCGCCAGTTCGACCGGCGGCTCGCACCGCCTCGACCACCGCCGCCTGCCGCCCCGCAGGACGAGCAGGACCAGCGGCAACGCCAGCACGGTCAGCACGACCATCCCGATCACCGCCACCACCTCCACGAACGCAACGACAGGATGAGGCCACCCTGATGCCGCATGCGCGAACGTCACTCTAATGGAGTAGTCAACGGTCCCGGAACGCGGAAACGACTCGGGTCCGGCGCGCGTGGCACGCCGGACCCGAGTGCATCTCACCTGAGCCGCCTGTCGGAATCGAACCGACGACCTGTTCATTACGAGTGAACCGCTCTGGCCGACTGAGCTAAGGCGGCGAGACGCGACAACTATAGCCCAGCCTTGCGTCGTGACCGATCAGGGGGTTCCCTCGTTGAGCCCACGGGTGACGCACCTCACCCCGCGTCACCGCGACATCGCCGTCCGGGGAGGACCGACCAGATGCGCCTGTTGGCCGTGCCCGCCGCCCTCGCGCTGGTCGCGCTGTGCGCCACCCCGGCGCTCGCGCAGCCGGTCACCACACCGGTGCCAGGCCCGGTGAACCCCGGTCAGCCGCCGATGTCCGCCGGTCCCCCGGTGGTGGCTCACGCGATCGGGGACGCGGGCACCGGGCTGGCCGTGGTGCGGCTGGCCCCGGACTCGGCCGCCACCAGCTCGATCCTGCCCGGTTTCGGCGAGCGGCTGGCCGAGCAGTCGGCCGCGGAGCTCGGCGTCGGGCTGGCCAGCGCCCAGGCCAACTCGGAGGCGCTGCTCAGCTACGAGCGCGCCGTCGCCCAGGCCTCGCCGCTGGGGTTCGCGGTGCGGGGCCACGCCCCGCAGACGCCGGGCACGCTGGTGCAGACCGCCTCCCCGGACAACGCCCAGCCGGTGGCGGGTGGCCTCAACCCGCCCCGGACGCCGCTGGGCGGCCTGCTCAGCGTCGGGGCGCTCAACGGCACCGCGCACGCCCGCTGGGACGAGCGGCTGGGCCCGTGCGTCTCGCCGATCGCGGACGCCACCACCGAGCTGGCGAGCCTGAGCGCGCTCAACGCGATCCCCACCCTGCCCACCGCCACCGACCTCACCGGCGTGCTCGCGGACGTCCCGAAGCTGGACGCGGACGCCGAGCGGGCCCTGCTGGACGGGCTCAACCGGCTGGCGGGACCGCTGAGCAGGCTCGGCGGGCTGCTGTCGGGCAGCCAGGACACCGGGGCGGACGGCTCGCTGCTCAGCCTGCCCAACGCGCTGGCCGCGCGGTCCAGGGTCGAGCTGGTGGACCTGCCGGGCAGCCCCAACAAGGCGGTGCGGTCGATCTCCACGCTGCAGGCCACGGCCGTGCGGCTGCTGGCGGGCACGCCCGCGGAGATCCGCGTGGACGTGGTCGGCCAGCCCGCGCTGATCGCGCTGGCCACCGGCGACGAGGCCACCTCGCGGGTCGACTACACCGCGCCGGTGCTGCGGGTCAGCCAGGGCGGCAGGCAGCTGGGCGTGCTGGACGCGGCCAACCCCCGCCTCGACGTGCCCATCGGCGTTCCGCTGGACCAGGCCGGGAAGCTGCCGCTGGTCGGCGACGTGGTCGACCGGCTGCCCAGGGTCGACATCGGCGTGCTGCGGCTGCAGGTCGGCCAGCTCAACCGCAAGGCCGCCCCGCTGGAGGGTCCGCTGGAGGGTCCACCGGGGCAGGGCGGTCCCGCCGTCGAGGGGTTCACGGTCGGCGCGACCGCGCGGCTGCTGGACCTCCAGCTGCTGCCCACCGACGCGCTGGGCCTGCCGAACCTGCCCTCGGCGCTGGCGCAGGTGTCGCTGGGCGAGCAGGTGGTGCGGGCGGCGGCGCCGCGCGGCGGGGTCGTGTGCGCGGCCGCCGCGGCCCCGCCCGAGGACGCGCGGCCCGCGCCACCCGCGAAGCGGGCGCTGGCCCGCACCAACGCCGCCTACCGGACCGTGCCGATCTTCTGGACCGGCACCGCGCTGCTGCTCGTGGGCGTGGTCCTGGTGGCCGCGCTGCCGCCGCGCCGACCTCGGGCCGACCGCCGGTAGATCCCGGCGTCAGCCCCGGTGCAGCGTGGTCAGCATCGCCTCGACGGCGATGCGCGGTTTGACGTTCATCTCCAGCGCCTCCCGGCAGGCCAGCACGGCCTCCAGGCGGCGCAGCGTGGACTCGGGGCTCCACGACGCGGCGGCGGTGCGCGCGTCGGCGGCGCGGTCCGGGTGGTTCAGCGCGGCCTCCGAGCCGGTCGCCGAGACCAGCACGTCCCGGTAGAACGCGGCCAGGTCGACCAGCGCCTGGTCCAGCGAGTCGCGCTGGGTGCGGGTGGCGCGGGACTTCTGCCGCTTCTCCAGGTCCTTGAGCGCGCCCTTGGCGCCGCGGGTGGCCGCGGCGGTGCCCTTGCCGGTGCCGCCCGCGCCCATCGCGGTCTCCAGCGCCTGCCGCTCGGCCTCGTCGCGGGAGGAGTTGGCGGTCAGCGCGTCCGCCTCGGCGGCCTTCACCAGCTCGTCGGCGCAGGTGAAGATGTCGGCGGGCCTGCGAAGCGCGAGCGGGATGCCCAGCACGGCCTCGCGCCGCTGCCTGGCCTGCTCGTCGGTGGCCAGCCTGCGCGCGCGCTCCACGTGCCCGCCGCACACCGACGCCGCCCAGGACGCCAGGTCCGGGTCCACGCCCTCGTCCCGCAGCGCCTCGGCGATCGACGCGGCGCGCGGGGTGCCCAGCGGCACGACCCGGCAGCGCGAGCGGATGGTCACCGACACGTCCTCGGGGTGGTCCGAGGGCGCGCACAGCAGGAACACCGTCCGCTCCGGCGGCTCCTCCACGGCCTTGAGCAGCGCGTTCGCCGCGCCTTCGGTGAGCCGCTCGGCGTCGGCGATGATCACCACCTGCCACCGGCCGCCGGTGGGCCTGCGCGCGGAGACCTGGACCAGCGACCGCATCTCGGCCACCGAGATCGACAGCCCCTCGGGGGCGACCACGCGCACGTCCGCGTGCGTGCCCGCCAGCGCGGTGTGGCAGCCTGCGCACGCGCCGCAGCCGGGCCGGTCGTCGACCGCCGTGCACTGCAGCGCGGCGGCGAACGCGCGGGCCGCCACCGACCGGCCGGAGCCGGGCGGGCCGGTGAACAGCCAGGCGTGGGTCATCGCGCCGGGCGCGGGCGAGCCGCCCGCGACGATGCTCGCCGCGGCCTCGGCGGCGGCGCTCAGCACGGCGACGGCTTCGGGCTGGCCGACCACCCCGCCCCAGACACCCTTGCTCACCGGGCCACCGTACCCAGTGCCGCGATCAGGTCGCCTCGGCCATCGGGTGGGCGGCTGGGGTGGGCCGCGCGGACTGGCGGGCCTCGATCAGCGGCAGCACCGCGGCGCGCACCCGCTCGGCCACCTGGTCCTCGTCCGCGTCCGCGTCGACCACCGCGTACCGCTCGGGGTCGGCGGAGGCCATCTCGCTGAGCAGCCGCTGCACCCGCCAGTGGTGCTCGGCGTTGTCCATCGGCCGCTTGCCGCCCTCGGCGGCGGGCAGCGGGGAGCGGTCCAGCAGCACCGTGATGTCCGGGCGCAGCCTGCCGGTGGCCCAGTCGACCAGGCCCTCGACCTCGCGCGGCTCGACGCTGCCCGCGGCGCTGAAGTGCGCCAGCGGGCTGTCCACGTAGCGCTCCATGACGACCAGGGAGCCGCCGTCCAGCGCGGGCCGGACCTCGCGCTCCACCACGTCGGCGCGCACCGCCGCGGCGACCAGGGCGTGCGCCCGCACGCCCGCCAGGTCGGCGGTGGACAGCAGGTTGCGCAGCCGCTGCTCGTCCAGGTCGGGGTCGCTGGCCAGCAGCACCTCGCGGCCGGACGCGCGCAGCGCCTCGGCCAGCCGCCGGGCCTGCGCCGCGGTGTCCCGCCGGGTGTTGCCCTCGACCGCGATCAGCAGCCCGCCGCCCCGGCGCGGCCTGCCCCGGATGGCGGCCACCAGGTCGGACAGCAGCGGCTCGCTGCGCCGGTCGTCCATCTGCCGGTAGGCAATCAGGCCCAGCAGCGCGGCCACCACGCCCGCGCCGAAGAGCACCGGCCGGGTGCCGTCGACCTGCATCGGGTGGCCGAACGCGGTGACGGTGCGCTGCTGCACCAGGCTGACCAGCAGCGGGGTGGTCGCCGACGTGGCGAACAGCACCACCTTCAGCAGCGACTGCAGCAGCGCCACGGTCCGGCCCCGCATCGCGTCCTCGACCTGCGAGCCCACGATGGTCAGGCCGGTGAGGAACGCCACGCCCGCGCACCCGCCGACCAGCGCCACCGCGATCAGCGCGATCCACAGGTGCGGCGCGATCGCGACCACCAGCAGGCTCAGCCCGGCCAGCACGATGGTCAGGCCGAACAGCCGGTCGTAGGGCAGCCGCCGGGCCATCCTCGGCGCGGTCGCCATGCCCGCCGCCAGGCCCGCGAAGACCGCCACGAACAGCAGGCCGAACGTGGAGTCGCCGCCCAGCAGCGAGTTCGCGTACAGCTTGGCCGTGCCGACCACCGCGCCCGCCGCGGCGAACGCGCCGATCATGCCGATGACCAGGCCGCGCACCAGCGGCGTGCGGCCCGCGTAGCGCAGCCCGTCGCGCAGCATGGCGAAGAAGCCGGGGGCGTCGCCGTCCTGCCTGGCCCGCCGCACCACGGCGGCCCGGCCGGACAGCTCCGGGATGCGGGTGGCGACCATGATCGCGGAGGTCACGTACAGCGCGCCGTTGACCATGACCGCGATGGTCGCGATGCGGAACTCGATGTCGGTGTTCTGCAGGTGCAGGTAGCCGGGGATGCCGGAGATCAGGGAGTACAGGCCCGCGCCGCTGATGACCGAGATGCCGTAGGTCATCACCAGGCCGAGCTGGTTGGCCGTCTCCACCTGGTCCGGGCGGCGCAGCAGGTTCGGCACGGCCGAGTCCTTGGCCGGGATCCACAGCATCGCGCAGCAGCCGACCAGGAAGTTCGCGACGAACAGCCACCAGGCCGTGCCGACCAGCGCGATGGAGATGAACAGCCCGCCGCGCAGCAGGTCGCAGACCACCATGATCTTGCGGCGGTCGAACCGGTCGGCCAGCACGCCGCCGAGCGGGGCGAACAGGATGCCGGGCAGCAGCTGCGTGAGCACCACGAGGCTGAGCGCGAAGCTCTGCCACTGGTAGCTCTCCAGGAGCCGGGTGACCAGGCCGGTCAGGGCCAGCAGTGACAACCAGTCACCGATGCTGCACAGATAGGTGACACCCCAGAGCCTGCGGAAGGGCCGGATCGCCAGCACGCTGCGAATCCGGTGGCTGGTCGAAGCGTCCTGGATGGTGCTCACCCCCTGCCTGGTGCGATGAACCAGCGTAGCCGGGGTCATCAGGGCTGGTGACCAGATGAACCATTCGGGTGGTGGTTCCAGTCACTTGGAGCGGTCGAACAACGACCGGACGACCTCGCGCAGGGTGTCGAAGAACGCCCCGGTCCGCACGACCATGAACCCGATGCCGATTCCGATCTCGCTCGGGACCTCCTCCGGCCGCGCCGCTGCGGGCCGGACCGGGGCCATCGGCGCAGGAAGCCGCACGGGACGCTGATCGGAGCGCCGCGGAGGACGTTGCACGGGGCGCTGGACATGGCGCTGAACGGGGCGCTGAACGGGGCGCTGCGGAGAGTGCCGCAGGGGGCGCTGGGCGGCGCGTCCCGGCAGCGGCGGCGCGGGCCGAACCGTCCGCACCGGGGCCTGCCGAGGTGGTTCGACGACCGCTTCGGGTCGCGCGGGCGCGGACTTCGGGGCTCCGGGCGCGTCGTAGGCCCGCTCGCCGGTCACCAGACCGGCGAGCGGATCGGGAAAAGCGCGTGGCGGCGGTGGCGGCTCAGTGCCGTCAGGTCCGAATAACCACTCGTCCACCGCCACCACCTCCGCTAGCCCTTGGCCTTGGCCGGTGCCTTCTTCCGCGCCGCGGGCTTCTTCTTCGTGGTCGGGCCCTTGGCGCGCTTCTCCGCCAGCAGCTCGGCCGCCCGCTCGTCGGACAGGCCCTCCACGCTGTCGGACTTGCGCAGCGAGGCGTTGGTCTCGCCGTCGGTCACGTACGGGCCGAACCGGCCCTCCTTGACCACCATCGGCTTGCCCGACACCGGGTCGTTGCCCAGCTCCTTCAACGGCGGCGCGGCCGCCGCCCGGCCCCGCTTCTTCGGCTCGGCGTAGATCTTCAGCGCCTCGTCCAGGGTCACCGTGAACAGCTGGTCCTCGCTGGCCAGCGACCGCGAGTCGGTGCCCCGCTTCAGGTACGGCCCGTAGCGGCCGTTCTGCGCGGTGATCTCCGCCCCGGTCTCCGGGTCGGTGCCGACCACCCTGGGCAGCGACAGCAGCTTCAGCGCGTCGTCCAGGGTCACCGTCTCCAGCGACATCGACTTGAACAGCGAGCCGGTGCGCGGCTTGGGCGCCTTCTTGCCGTCCGGCGGCTCGGGCAGCACCTCGGTCACGTACGGGCCGAAGCGGCCCTCCTTGGCCACGATCTCGTGCCCGGTCACCGGGTCGGTGCCCAGCGAGCGGCCCTCCTGCGGGGTCGCGAACAGCTTCTCCGCGACCTGCTGGTCCAGCTCGTCCGGCGGCAGGTCGTCGGGCAGGTTCGCGCGCTGCGACACCCCGTCGACCTCGCGCTCCAGGTACGGCCCGTACCGGCCGACCCGGACCACCACGGTGTGCCCGTCGGCGTCGGTGAACAGCGGGATCGAGTTGACCTCGCGCGCGTCGATCTCCTCGACGCTGGAGCCGACCAGCTTCTTGAGCCCGCCCGAGCGGCCCACCGACGACTCCGGCCCGACGTTGCCGCCGAAGTAGAAGCCGGACAGCCACGTGGTGCGCTCCTGGCGGCCCGCGGCGATGCCGTCCAGCTCGTCCTCCAGCGCGGCGGTGAAGTCGTAGTCCACCAGCCTGCCGAAGTGCCGCTCCAGCAGCCCGACCACGGCGAACGCCACCCACGACGGGACCAGCGCGGACCCCTTCTTCCACACGTAGCCGCGGTCCTGGATGGTGCTGATGATCGAGGCGTAGGTGGACGGGCGGCCGATGCCCAGCTCCTCCATGGTCTTGATCAGGCTGGCCTCGGTGAAGCGCGGCGGCGGGCTGGTCGAGTGGCCGTCCGCGGACAGCTCGGCGGCCTGCACCGGCTGGTCCTTGGCCAGCTGCGGCAGCCGCGACTCGGCGTCGTCGGACTCGCCGCCCGCCTCCGCGTCCACGGTCTCCACGTACGCCTTGAGGAAGCCCGCGAAGGTGATCGTGCGGCCGGACGCGGCGAACAGCACCTCCTCGCCGCCGGTGGTGGTGCCCGAGATGCGCACGCTGGTGGTGTTGCCGCGCGCGTCGGCCATCTGCGAGGCGATGGTGCGCTGCCAGATCAGCTCGTAGAGCTTGAACTCGTCGGCGTCCAGCTCGCGCGCCACCTGGCCGGGGGTGCGGAACACCTCGCCTGCGGGCCGGATCGCCTCGTGCGCCTCCTGCGCGTTCTTGACCTTGCGGTTGTACTGGCGCGGCTCCTTGGGCACGTACTGCGAGCCGTACAGCTCGGTGGCCTGCGCGCGCGCCGCCGAGATGGCCGTCTCCGACAGCGTGGTGCTGTCGGTGCGCATGTAGGTGATGTAGCCGTTCTCGTACAGCTTCTGCGCCGCGCGCATGGTGCGGTCGGCGGAGAAGCGCAGCTTGCGGCCCGCCTCCTGCTGGAGCGTGGAGGTCATGAACGGCGCGTACGGCTTGCGCGAGTACGGCTTCTCCTCGACCGAGGACACCGTCAGCGTCGCGTCGGCCAGGCCGGTGGCGATCGCGCGGGCCTGCGCCTCGTCCAGCACCCGGACGTCCGCGCCCTGCTTGAGGCGGCCGTCTGAGCCGAAGTCGCGGCCGGTGGCCAGGCGGGTGCCGTCCACCGCGACCAGCCGCGCGCCGAACGTGCGGGGGCTGGCGTCCGCACCCGCGTCCATGGTCGCCGAGACGTCCCAGAACGAGGCGGTCACGAACTTCATCCGCTCGCGCTCCCGCTCGACCACGATCCTGGTCGCCACGGACTGCACCCGGCCCGCCGACAGCTTCGGCATGACCTTCTTCCACAGCACCGGGCTGACCTCGTAGCCGTAGAGGCGGTCCAGGATGCGGCGGGTCTCCTGCGCGTCGACCAGGCTCTGGTCCAGGTCACGCGGGTTGGCCGCGGCGGCCAGGATGGCGGGCTCGGTGATCTCGTGGAACACCATCCGGCGCACCGGCACCTTGGGCTTGAGCGTGTCCAGCAGGTGCCAGGCGATGGCCTCGCCCTCGCGGTCGCCGTCCGTCGCGAGGTAGAGCTCGTCGACGTCCTTGAGCAGCTCCTTGAGCTCGGCGACGGTGGACTTCTTGTCCGGGGTCACCACGTACAGCGGCTCGAAGTCGTGGTCCACGTCGACGCCCAGCCGCGCCCACGACTGCCCCTTGTACTTGGCGGGCACGTCGGCGGCGCCCCGCGGCAGGTCGCGGATGTGCCCCTTGGACGACTCCACGACGAAGCCGTTGCCGAGGTAGGACGCGATCTTGCGCGCCTTGGCGGGCGACTCGACGATCACCAACCGCCGGTTGCCGCTCGCTGATCCCCCGTTGGACTTCCTCGCCCGTGTCGATCCAGCCACGCCGTCCCGCTCTCTCCCCGAACACTGTGTTCCCGACCCGCCAGTGTGCACTGTCCTTAGTCGCCGACGAGCAGCCCTGGTCGCAGACAGAGTGACACAACCGGCGGCGTTCGTCCGCCAGGAGGACCGGCTACGCGGCCGGCCAGGTGCGCTCGGCGACTCCCCGCGGAGCACGTCCGACCAGCTCCGCGAGGCGTTCCAGCCGTCTGCGGCCGACCACCCGCAGCGCGGGCGGACCCGCGCGGGGCGTCAGCAGCGCGGCGGGCAGACCGGCCGCCGCCAGCGCCGTGCGCAGCGGCTCGTGCGTCGCGGGGGCCAGCGGGTCCAGGCCGAGCAGGTAGCCCGACTCCACCCACCGGCCCGACGCCAGCGCCCACATCCTGAGCACGCCGCCGTGCGGTGTGAAACCCTCGGGCACCGCCTTCTCCGCTCCCCGCAGCCACCGCGCGGCCAGCCCCCGCAGATCCGCCCGGAAGGCGGTCCTGACCTCCCACGTCCGCACAGGGCCCGCGTTTCCCGCAGCGTCTCCCTCAGCGTCCTCCGCGCCGTCCTCGGGTGGTGGGGCCTCGACCGAGCGCGCCTCGGCCTGCACACCGCGCTCGGCGAACGCGGCGACCAGCGCCGGGGCCCGCCACCGCTCCTCCAGCCCGACCGAGACCCGCGCGGCCCGGCCCCTGGCGAAGCCCAGCACCTGCCCCGGCCCGCACAGCACACCGGCGAGGTCACCGACGCACGGCTGCCTCGCCTCGGCCGAGAAGAAGGACAGTTGCCCCACAGGCGGCAGCGTAGAACACACGTTCGACCACGGCCAGTGGTCGAGCGGAGCAACCGGAGCGGCGGGTCAGCCGCCCATGTTCCGCAGCAGGTCACCCATGGCGGTGCACTGCGGCGCCTGCTTGAACGCGGCTCCCAGCACCGGGTCGCCCTGGATCTTCTCGACCTGCTGGCGCAGCGTGGTCGGGTCGCCCGCTTCGCCGCCCAGCTGCTCCAGCTTGGCGGAGAACTGCGGGTCGTTGGGGTCGAGCCCGGCCAGCTCCCGGTTGGCGTCGGTCAGCCCCTTGCCCGCCTGGCCGAAGTACCCGACCAGCTCGTCGTGCAGGGCGCGGGTCTCCGGCGAGGGCGCCCCGATCCGGGCCAGCTCCTCGCTCGCGGCGGTCAGCGCGGTGCCGGACTTCTCGCTGAACTGCAGCAGCGCGGCCTTCTGCGCGGCCGGGTCGGTCGCGTTGCCCCCGGCCAGCAGCGCCTGGAGCATCTCGACCATGCCCTGCGCCATCACCCCCATGCCGTCGCAGAAGGCTCCCGCCCAGGTCACCGGGTCGGCGGTGGCCGCCGAGGTGGTGGTGGTGGTGGGCGCGGCCGAGCCGCTGGAACCGGTCGCGGCCGTGTCTCCGGAGGTGGTGCCGGAGGTGCAGCTCGCGACCGCCAGGCAGGCAGCGAGGAGGCCGGGCAGGATGATGCGGTGCTTCACGAAGAGATCCCCCAGTCGAGTGACAATCGAAAGGGGGAACCTACTACGAGGTGGCGGGCGGGGCCTCGGACGTCGCGGTGGACGGCCGCAGCGTCCGCAGCGCCTGGCAGGACGGCGCCTGCTGGGCCGCCGCGGCCAGCTCCGGGTGCGACTCCAGCTGCTTGAGCGGCTCGGTGAACTCGTCCAGCCGGGCGATCGCGTCGCCCGCCGCCTGGATGCCGCCGACCGGGTCGTTCGCGTCGGCCTGCTCGATCGTGCTCCTGGCGTCGCCGAAGGTCTTGGCCACGTCGGTGAAGGTGGCGGCCATCTTCTCGACCTGCTCGTCACCACCCGCCACCGGCGAGGGGCCGACCTCCCGCAGCCTGGTCGCCGTGGAGCCGAAGGCGTCGGCCATCTGGCCCATGTAGGCGGCCATGTCGGCCTTGAGCTTGTTCTGGTCCGTGGCGTCCAGCTTCGGGGGCGTCTTCGGGACGCTCACGAACGACGAAGCCGCCGCGCACACCTTGTCCACGTACGCCACCGCGGCGTCGTTGGAGGAGGTGGACGGCGGGGTGCTGGACGTGGCGGAGGAGTCGTCGCCGCCCGATCCGCAGCCCGCGAGCAAGGCGGACGCGGCGAGCGCGGCGGCGAGGCGGACACCCATGTCGTCTCCCAGCGTGTTCCGGTGTGCTCCCGGTGTACCTCGCAGTACTACCCGAAACCGCCGGGGGCTACGCACGCAGGGGTGCCCGCGAATACCACCCGAAAGGAGGATCGGACGGCATTCGCGGGCACCGGTGGGCTCAGGCCGCGCCGTTGGCGACCGGCGCGTCCGCGGGCGTGTCCGAGATCGCCGTGCCGCGCCGCTTGGACACCACCACGGCGGCCACGATGATCACCGCGGCGACCGCCGCGATGGCGTAGCGCACGCCCGCCGAGGCGTCCGCGCCGACCGAGAAGGTCACGATCGCCGGGGCGATCAGCACCGACACCAGGTTCATCACCTTGATCAGCGGGTTGATGGCCGGGCCCGCGGTGTCCTTGAACGGGTCGCCGACCGTGTCGCCGATGACGGTGGCCGCGTGGGCGTCGGAGCCCTTGCCGCCGTGGTTGCCGTCCTCGACCAGCTTCTTGGCGTTGTCCCAGGCGCCACCGGAGTTGGCCAGGAAGACCGCCATCAGGGTGCCGGTCGCGATCGCGCCCGCCAGGTAGCCCGCCAGCGGGCCGACGCCGAGGCCGAAGCCCACCGCGATCGGCGCCATCACCGCGAGCAGGCCGGGGGTGGCCAGCTCGCGCAGCGAGTCCCTGGTGCAGATGTCGACGACCTTGCCGTACTCCGGCTTGACCGTGCCGTCCATGATGCCGGGGTTGTCGCGGAACTGGCGGCGCACCTCGAACACGATCGCGCCCGCCGCGCGGGTCACCGCGTTGACCGCCAAGCCGGAGAACATGAACACCACCGCCGCGCCGATGGCCACGCCGACCAGCACGTTCGGGCTGAACACCACGTTGGTGAAGGACACCGGCACCTCGCCCAGGGCCACCTGCACGTCGGCCAGCGCCTGTTCGATGGCGTCCTTGTAGGAGCCGAACAGCGCGGTCGCCGCGAGCACCGCGGTCGCGATGGCGATGCCCTTGGTGATGGCCTTGGTGGTGTTGCCCACCGCGTCCAGCTCGGTGAGGATCTGCGCGCCCTCGCCGTCCACGTCACCGGACATCTCGGCGATGCCCTGCGCGTTGTCCGAGACCGGGCCGAAGGTGTCCATCGCGACGATGACCCCGACCGTGGTCAGCAGGCCGCAGCCCGCCAGCGCCACCGCGAACAGCGACACCACCACCGAACCGGACAGCAGGAACGCGCCGTACACCGCGCCGCCGATGACCAGCGCGGTGTAGACCGCCGACTCGAAGCCCACCGAGATGCCGGACAGGATGACGGTGGCCGCGCCGGTCAGCGAGGTCCGGCCGACGTCCTTGACCGGCTTGTACTCGGTGCCGGTGAAGTAGCCGGTCAGCCACAGGATGACGGTCGCCAGCGCGATGCCGATGATCACCGCGATCGCGGCGATCAGCGCCGGGTTGCCGGGGGTGCTGCGGATGGCGTCCGGCACCCCCTCCAGGTCGGCGAACGAGCCGGGCAGGTAGACGAACGCCGCCACGGTGCACAGCACCGCCGAGATGACCGCCGAGATGTAGAAGGAGCGGTTGATCGCGTTGAGGCCGTTCTCACCGGTGCGCGCGCTGGTGGTGTAGACGCCGATGACCGCGGTCAGCACCCCGATGGCCGGGACGATCAGCGGGAACAGCAGGCCCTGCATGCCGAACGCGGCGGTGCCCAGGATCAGCGACGCGACCAGGGTGACCGCGTAGGACTCGAACAGGTCCGCCGCCATGCCCGCGCAGTCGCCCACGTTGTCGCCGACGTTGTCGGCGATGGTGGCGGCGTTGCGCGGGTCGTCCTCGGGGATGTTCTGCTCGACCTTGCCGACCAGGTCCGCGCCCACGTCCGCGGCCTTGGTGAAGATGCCACCGCCCACGCGCATGAACATCGCCAGCAGCGCCGCGCCGAAGCCGAAGCCCTCCAGCACCCTGGGCGCCTGGCCCGCGTAGGCCATCACGACCGCCGCCGCGCCGAACAGGCCGAGGCCGACGGTCATCATGCCGACCACGCCACCGGTGCGGAACGCCACCCGCATGGCCTTCTCCCGGCCGCCCGACTCCTTGGCCGCGGCGGCCACGCGCACGTTCGCGCGGGTGGACAGCCACATGCCCAGGTAGCCGATGGCGGCGGAGAACGCCGCGCCGATGACGAAGAACAGCGACCTGCCGATCCGCTCGGCCGCGGTGTCGGCCGGGAGCGCGAACAGCAGCACGAACACGATGACGACGAAGATGCCGAGGGTGCGGAACTGGCGGTTGAGGTAGGCCGCTGCGCCCTCTTGGACCGCCTTGGCGATGTCCTGCATCTTGGTGGTGCCCTGGCCCGCGGCCAGCACCTCCCTGAGCAGCACGTACCCGACGGCCAGGGCGGCCAGGGCGACCACGGCGACCACGGCCACGAGGCCGCGATCACCTCCGGAGAGCTCCAGGCCCTCCGCGAGGAATTGCCGGGACATCCATCCTCCTGGTGAGAGTTGGCCCAACGGAGGCTGGTTCGCGGCGCGCCAGGGCGGGCCCGACGTCAGCCCCGGCACGACGTGATCCATCCCTCATTGGATGCGATAGCGGCGGAGTCTATTCATAGGGCGCAACCCCACCACCAGGTGTACCGATCTGTGCACGCGCCGTTATCAACGCAGGAAGCAAAGGTAACTCAGGGGGCGCTGTCGGCGCCGTGTGCGAAGCTGCGGTGCGTGGCGCACCAAGGACGTCGACTCCTGGACCGGGTGCTCGCGGGCGTGCCCTCCGGCGAGTCGCCGCTGACGCACGCCGCCGACCTGCCCGCGCAACCCGCCCAACCGGTCCCGTGGCCCTCCTGGGCTGCGGAACCGGTGGTGGCCGCGCTGGTCGAGCGAGGCGTGCCGGTGCCGTGGCGGCACCAGGCCCAAGCCGCCGAGCTGGCCTGGTCGGGGCGTGACGTGGTGGTGGCCACGGGCACCGCCTCGGGCAAGTCGCTGGCCTACCAGCTGCCGGTGCTGAGCAAGCTCGTGGAAGATCCAAAAGCAACAGCTCTGTACCTGTCGCCGACCAAGGCGCTGGGGGCCGACCAGCTGCGCGCGGTCGAGGCGCTGGGCCTGCCCGGCGTGCGCGCCGCGAAGTTCGACGGCGACACGCCGATGGCCGAGCGCGACTGGGTCAGGGCGCACGCCAACTGGGTGTTCAGCAACCCGGACATGCTGCACCGGGGGGTGCTGCCCAACCACTCCCGGTGGATCAGGTTCTTCCGGCGGCTGTCCTACGTCGTGGTCGACGAGTGCCACGCCTACCGAGGCGTGTTCGGCTCGCACGTGGCGCTGCTGCTGCGACGGCTGCGGCGGGTCGCCCGGCGCTACGGCGCGGACCCGGTGTTCGTGCTGGCCTCGGCGACCGTGGCGGACCCGGCGGGATCGGCGTCGCGGCTGCTCGGCGCGCCGTGCGAGGCGGTCACCGAGGACGGCTCGCCACGCGCGGGCCGGACCGTGGCGCTGTGGGAGCCGCCGCTGCTGGACGACCTGGAAGGCGAGAACGGCGCCCCGGTGCGGCGGTCGGCGGGCGCGGAGACCGCCCGCATCCTGGCCGACCTGGTGGTCGAGGGCGCGCGGTCGCTGGCGTTCGTGCGGTCGCGGGTGGGGGCGGAGCTGACCGCGCTGGGCGCGCGGCGCATCCTGGCCGAGGTCGACGGCGAGCTGGTCGACCGGGTGGCCGCCTACCGGGCGGGCTACCTGCCCGAGGAGCGGCGGGCCCTGGAGCGGGCGCTGTCCGGCGGCGACCTGCTGGGCGTGGCCACGACCAACGCGCTGGAGCTCGGCGTGGACATCGCGGGTCTGGACGCCGTGGTGGTGGCCGGTTTCCCCGGCACCCTGGCCTCGTTCTGGCAGCAGGCCGGGCGGGCCGGGCGCAGCGGCGACTCCGACGCGCTGGTGGTGTTCGTGGCGCGGGACGACCCGCTGGACACCTACCTGGTGCACAACCCGTCGGCGGTGCTGGACAGACCGGTCGAGGCCACCGTGCTGGACCCGGCCAACCCGTACGTGCTGGAGCCGCAGCTGGCCTGCGCCGCGGCCGAGCTGCCGCTGACCCCCGACTGCCTGGACGAGTTCGGCGGGCAGGCCGCGCGGGCGGTGCTCGACGACCTGGTGGCGCGGCGGGTGCTGCGGCGCAGGCCCAACGGCTGGTACTGGACCTCGCACGACCGCCCGCACGGCGAGGTGGACATCCGAGGCTCGGGCGGCGAGCAGGTCGTGGTGGTGGAGGCCGACACGGGTCGGATGCTGGGCACGGTCGATCCGGGCGCGGCCTGCTGGACGGTCCACGAGGGCGCGGTCTACCTGCACCAGGGCGAGTCGTACGTGGTGGACCGGCTGGACCTGGACAGCGGGATCGCGCTGGTGCGCGCGGAGAAGCCGGAGTGGACCACGACGGCCCGCGACACCAAGGACATCACCGTGGTGCGCACCCTGGACAAGCGCGAGTACGACGGCGTGTCGGTGTGCCTGGGCGAGGTCGAGGTGACCTCGCAGGTCGTGTCGTACCTGCGGAAGCTGCCCTCCGGGCAGGTGATCGACCAGGTCGCGCTGGACCTGCCCGCGCAGACCCTGCGCACCCGCGCGGTCTGGTACGCGGTGGACGACGCGCTGCTGGTGGGCAGTGCGCCGGGGGGCGCCGGTCTGGCTCCGGCGCGCGTCCCCGGCGCACTGCACGCGGCCGAGCACGCGGCGATCGGCCTGCTACCGCTGTTCGCGACCTGCGACCGCTGGGACATCGGCGGTGTCTCGACCGCGCTGCACCCGGACACCGGGAAGGCGACGGTGTTCGTGCACGACGGTCATCCGGGGGGAGCCGGTTTCGCCGACCGCGGCTTCGCCGCGATCATCCCGTGGTTGGCCGCTACTGGGGAGGCCATCGCTGCTTGCGCGTGCCCGGCCGGGTGCCCGTCCTGCGTGCAGTCGCCGAAGTGCGGGAACGGCAACGACCCACTGGACAAGGCGGGCGGGCTGGCCGTGCTGGACGTCGTGCTCGGGGTTGTCGGGGAGGGGTCCGACGACGCCCGGCACGGCCGGGTCTCAGGTCAGGACCGGTCGGCGGAGACCAGTCCCTCGTAGCGGTCGGGCACCCGCACGGCCTCCAGCAGCGCGTCCTCGACGACGCCGGGGCGCGGCAGCTGCCAGCCGCAGATCTGGGGCTTGACCCGCCAGTGCACCACGCCGTGCTGGACCGGCGTCGGCGGCAGCGGGACGTACTCGCCCCGCCCGTAGTGGTGGACGTCGTCGTGGGCCAGCAGGTCGGTGCTCAGCGGCTGCCCGGAGGCGACCAGGAACATCCAGCGGCCCGCGGGCGTCGCGGCGATCGGCACCGGGATGCCGATGGCGCGCAGCGCGACCGCGGCGCGGCGGCCCAGGTCGGCCCCGACCTCGATGGCGTCGACGCCGTGGCCGGTGGCGACCAGGATGCTGTAGGACTGGCCGGTCCACCAGGAGGCGACCTGCTCCGGCCTGCTGCCGATGCGCTCCTGCCAGTCGTGGTGCACCGGGACCGGGCCGTCCTGGTCCAGGCCGTCACGACCGGCCCACCGGTCGCCCGCCGGATAGGTGCCCGGCAGCACAGGCCACCCGTGCCACGCGAGGTTGACCGCCTCCGCGCGCAGCTCGATGCGGAAGGCCCCGCGCCAGCTATCCGACCACTCCATGTTGAGTTCGCCTCCTTGAGGACCACGACACCGTGTCGGGTACTTCTCGACACCGCGTCGGTGCCGCCATTCGAATTAACGACACGACCGGCCCCGTTGGTAACCCGGCAGTCGACAACTGGTCGTTGCGGAACGGCGAACGCCCTTCGCCCGGACGGGGGACCGAACGACCGCGGCCACCGTTCACCGCCGGCGAACCCCACTGTGAGTCCGCTCACCGCCGGAGGACGACCGCTCGTCGTGCGGAGGACCCCTCACCATTCCGCCGGACCCGCCCGCGCCCGTGCGCTCGGCGCGTCGAACAGCACGGGGCCGCCGGAGGACTCGCCGGAGGACTCGTCCGACACCTCGACCGAGACCTCCCAGCCCCGCACCGAGCAGTCGTCCAGCCTGCCGCCCATCCGGGTGATCACCCACTCGGCGCGGGCGCAGGCGTGCGCCGGACCGGACACCAGGTGCGCCGCCGCGGCCAGCGCGCCCAGGTCGGCCGCGGCGGTCAGGCGGTGCCGGACGAGGGTGACCTCGCCCAGCCGGATGCCGAGGGCGGTGATCGTGAACAGGACCGACAGCAGCGCCACCGCCAGGACCGAAGCCGCGCCCCGGTCGTGGTGCGGACGCATCCACCACCTCCTTTCGCTCGTGCTGCTTCGTCTTCGTCACCTGAACGCTCAGTTCGGAGTGCCCGAACGCTCAGTTCGCGGTGTCGGAACGCTCGGTTCGCGGGGCTCCTCGGGGGTGGGTTCCAGGACGGCGTAGGCGCGGGCGCGCAGGGTGAGACCCGCTTCGGTGGCGGTGACCTCGGTCCAGGCGGTGTCGCCCTCCAGGCGCACGGTCAGGTGGGCGTCGGCGGGGGCGATGGCGGCCACGGCGGACTCGGCCAGCGCGCTGTCGCCCCTGGCGACCAGCCGGGCCGCCTCGCGGGCCGCGTCGGTGCAGCGGAGCTGGGCGATCACGGCGGCCAGGCCGCCCGCGCACAGCGCCAGGAAGGCCAGCAGGGCGCAGATCGCCAGCGCCGCTTCCACCGTCGCGGTGCCCCGGTCGTCGCTCACCAGGGCAGGTCGAGGGCGAGCCGCAGCACCTTCTGCAACTGCTGCTCGACCCATCCGCCCGCGACGAACGTCAGGAGCAGACCCGCCAACGTCGCCGCGGCGAGCGTGGTGAGGGCGTATTCGGTGGTGGTCGTTCCCCGGTCGTCGAGCACTTTCATCCTCCATCGGGTGTGATCAGGTCGGGGTGGGATCAGGTCAGGGTGGGATCAGGTCAGGGTGTGATCAGGTCAGGGTGCGCACGAGGCCGAGCACCACGGGCAGCACGCCGAGGCACAGGAAGGCGGGCAGGAAGCACAGCGCCAGCGGCCCGGCCACCAGCACCGCCGCCCGCTGGGCGCGGGTCTCGGCTTCGTCGGCCAGCGCGGCGCGGACGTCGCGGGCCAGGTCGGTCACCGCGTCCGCCAGCGCGGCCCCGGACCGGGCCGACCGCTTGGCCGCGCGGGCCAGCGGCGCGGTGTCCGGGTGCGCCAGGGCGGGCGCCCAGGCGGTGGCCGGGTCAACGCCGAGCGCCAGCTGGTGGCAGACGCGGCGCAGGCGTCCGGCCGGACCCGGCGGCACGCCCGCCAGCACGGCGTGCAGGGCGCCCGCCACCGGCAGACCGGCCCTGAGGCAGGCGGCCAGCAGGTCCCAGGTCGCGGCCAGGGCGAACGGGTCGGGCGGTGGCGGTTTCGCCCTTGTCCGCCGCGCGGGCGGCGGGCGCAGCCGGTCGAGCGCCGGTCGGCCCGCCGGGAGCACCAGCAGGGCCAGGGCGAGCAGCAGCGGGCTCATCCCGGCGCCTCCCCGGTCAGGTGAGCGCACCAGCGCAGTCCCGCGCACACCAGCACCGCGCCGAGCACCAGCAGGACCTGTCCCGCGAGCGTGGTGCGCAGCACCTGGACCGGGCCCGCTCCGCTGAACTCGCCCAGCAGCAGCCCGAAGACGGGCAGCGCGGCCAGCACCGCGACGCTGGCGCGCGGTCCGGCCATGCGGGCGCGGACCTGCCGGGCGAACGCCGCGCGCCGGTCGAGGTCGCGGCCCACCGCTTCCAGCGCGCCCGCCAGCGGCACCCCGTGCGCGTCGGCCAGCCGCCACGCCCGCGCGAGCGGGGCGGCGTCGGTGTGCGCCAGCGCGGCTTCGACGTCGCCGCCCCTGGCCGCCGTGGTGGCGATGGTGGCGAACACCTCGGCGGCCGGTGGTGCGCAGTCCTCGGCGGTGTTGGCCGCCGCCGCGGCCGGGTGGGCTCCGGCGCGCAGCTCCGCGGTGAACGCCTTGAGCCCGGCGGCCAGTGCGGCGGTCGCGGCCAGCCGGTCCCGCCGCGCGACGCGGTCGCGGTGCTCGCGCCACAGGACCGCAGCCAGCAGCGCGCCCGCGAGCGCACCGCCCACCCCGGCCACCAGCCCGAGCAGCGCGCCCCCGACGGCGACCACGGGCGTGCCGGGCCGCCTCCACCGCCATCGGCGTCGCGGCTCGGGGCGCAGCGCTCTCAGGCGTCGGTGGGCGCGGGGTGGCGGCAGCGCCGCCAAGGCCGCCGCGAGCACGATCAGGGGCATGGCCGTCCCCGTTCGCGCAGCATCTCGCGCAGCACCGCCGCGCCGGCCTGCCACCCGGTGTCGTGCCGCCAGGCGGGCGTGACCCCGGTGGTGCGGGCCCTGCGCTCGAAGACGCCGATCTCGACGAGACGACGCGCGCCGGTGGCCGTCCGGCGCGTGTGCAGCACGACCTGCACCGCCGCGGCGAGCTGGCTGTGCAGTGCCGCCCGGTCCAGGCCGCCCAGCGCGGCCAGCGCCTCCAGCCGGGCCGGGACCTCCGCCGGGGAGTTGGCGTGCAGGGTGCCCGCGCCGCCGTCGTGGCCGGTGTTGAGCGAGGACAGCAGGTCGCACACCTCCGCGCCGCGGACCTCGCCGACCACCATGCGGTCCGGGCGCATCCGCAGCCCCTGCCGCACCAGGTCCCGGACGGTCACCTCGCCCGCGCCCTCGACGTTGGCGGCGCGCGCCACCAGCCGGACCACCTGCGGGTGGTCGGGGTGCAGCTCGCCCGCGTCCTCCACGCACACCACGCGCTGGTCGTGCGGCACGCAGCCGAGCAGCGCCGCCAGCAGGGTGGTCTTGCCCGAGCCGGTGCCGCCGACGACCAGGAACGCCAGGCGGGCCTCGACGATGGCGCGCAGCAGCCCGGCGGTGGGCCCGTCGAAGGTGCCGCCGCGCTCCAGCGCGGCCAGGTCGTGCGCGGCGGGCCGCAGGACGCGCAGCGACAGGCAGGTGTGCTGGCTGATCGGCGGGAGGACCGCGTGCAGCCGCACGGCACCCGGCAGCCAGCCGTCGACGTACGGGACGGCGTCGTCCAGCCGCCTGCCCGCGGCGACCGCCAGGCGCTGGGCCAGGCGGCGCACGGCCGCCTCGTCGGTGAAGGTCGTGCCGGTGCGGCGCAGCCCCTCGGCCCCGTCGACCCACACCTGGTCCGGCGCGGTGACCAGGACGTCGGTCACTCCGGGGTCGCGCAGCAGCGGCTCCAGCGGGCCCGCGCCCGCGAACTCCCGGCGCAGCACGGCCAGCGCCCGCAGCACGTCCTCGTCGCCCAGCAGGCCGCCCGCCTCGCCGCGCACCGCTGCCGCGACCGCGGCCGAGGTCAGCTCCGACCGGCCGTTGGCCAACCTCCGGCGAACGCGCTCGACCAGATCGGCGGTCACGGTGCGCACCCGCGCAGCGGCCTGACGCGGCCGCGGCGGCGCCGTCCTGGCCGGAATACCTCCGAACACAGGAATCCCCACCACCTCACCCGTTCGGCGCTCACTCGCTCGGCGCTCACCCGTTCAGCCCTCACGGAGCACCGCCAGCACCTCGCGGGCCGCCTTGGCCAGCCGACCGCGAGCGCCGCCGGGGAAACCGCCCCGGTCCAGCGCGCCGGCCAGGCGGGGCTGCGACGGCATCACGGTGAGCAGGGGGACGCCGACCGCGTCGGCCACCTGCCCGGCCCGCAGGCCGCCGGGCGCGGGGCCGCGCACGACCGCGCCCAGCGCCACGCCGCGCTCGCCGACCTGGCGGGCCACCCGCTGGGCGGCGGCGCAGGCCCGGACCTCCGCCGGGACCACCAGCACCGCGAGGTCGGCCCGGTCCAGCGCGGCGCAGGCCGCCGGGGTGAGCTGGCGGGGCAGGTCGCACACCACCGTGTCGCCCGCGCGGCGGCCGGACTCGACCACCGCCGCCACGGCCTCGGGTTCGGGGTCCGGTCCGGCCCGACCGCAGGCCAGCACGCTGAGCGTGCCGCGCCGGGTGGACCGGCCGGGCAGGGCCGAGCGCAGCGACGATGCGGGCACCCGGCCGCCGGTCACCCGCACGTCCGGCCAGCGCAGGCCCTGCGCGGCCTCCACGCCCAGCGCCAGGTCCAGCCCGCCGCCCAGCGGGTCGCAGTCGACCAGCAGCCCGTTGCCGCCCGCCGCCAGCACCGCGTGGCCGAGCGCCGCGGCCAGCACGGAGGCGCCCGCGCCGCCGCGCCCGCCCAGCACCGCCAGCACCCGGCCCCCGCCGGTCGGCGGGCCGTCGGCGACCTCCCGCAGGACGGCCACCAGCTCGGGCGCGCCCTGCGGCAGCACCACCACGCGCGCCACGCCCAGCGCCACCGCCCTCGGCCAGGCGCCCGGCGACGGCGGGCCGGTCGCCACCAGCAGCACGTCCGGCCTGCGCGGCAGGCCCGCCGCCGCGCAGGCCTCCAGCGCCCGCTGGTCCAGCAGCACCGCGGGCGCGGCGGCCCACCGCCCGCGCAGGGCCGCCACGTCGGCCACCCGCTCCACCTCGCACTCGGCCGCGGCGGCCAGCCGGAGCACCTCGTCCAGCAGCTCTTCCCCGGTCACCAGCGCCACCGGTCGTCGCACAACCCCACCCCCGTCGATCAAGGACTCGTCGGGGTCCACGGTCACCGGTCGTGGGCGGGCCCACAACGACCGAAGATCAACATGTGGACAACCGGGGGCCCTGTGGACAACTCGGCGCGATGAGAGCGCTCCCGCTCGCAGCGGACGCGGAGGTGCGAAATGCTGGGGGATTTGGCGGGAAAAGGGCCCGGCGGTCCAGCGAGCGGCGGCGGCCACCCGAGTCCGGACATGGGACGACCCCCGCCAGGGGGGAGGGACGGGGGTCGTCATTGGTTCAGTCCCGGGGGGTCGGACTGAACCCGTCCGGTCGAGCCGGACCAGTCCTACTGTATCCCCCCGCGCCAGGGTCATGCGCGTCTTCCGTTAGAGGGACAGAAAAAATTCGGGGGGCCGCATCACCTTCGGTTCGTAAACCTTCGAACGTAGGCGTCCATCCGGGTCTCGCCCGTGCGCCCTTAAGCTGGAGCCGTGACCGAGCACCCGAACGACGGCGACGCCAATGAAGGTGACGCCAGCGGAGGACGTCGAGTCGCCGCGTTCTTCGACCTGGACAAGACGGTCATCGCCAAGTCGAGCACGTTGGCGTTCAGCAGGCCCTTCTTCCAAGGCGGCCTGATCAACCGGCGGGCGGTGCTCAAGAGCGCCTACGCGCAGTTCGTCTTCATGCTCGCGGGCGCCGACGCGGACCAGATGGACCGGATGCGCTCCCACATCACCGCGCTGTGCGCGGGGTGGGACGTCGAGCAGGTCCGCGCGATCGTCGACGAGACCCTGCACGACATCGTCGACCCGCTGGTCTACAAAGAGGCCACCCAGCTCATCGGCGACCACAAGGACCAGGGCCACGACGTGGTCGTCGTCTCCGCGTCCGGCGAGGAAGTCGTCTCCCCCATCGCGGAGATGATCGGCGCGACGCGCAGCGTGGGCACGCGGATGGTGGTCAACGGGGGCCGCTACTCCGGCGCGGTCGACTTCTACTGCGCGGGCGAGAACAAGGCCATCGCGGCCAAGCAGCTGGCCGCGGAGCACGGCTACGACCTCGCGGAGTGCTACGCCTACTCCGACTCGGTGACCGACCTGCCGCTGCTGGAGGCCGTCGGCCACCCCACGGCCGTCAACCCCGACCGCGCCCTGCGCAAGGTCGCCGCCCAGCGCGGCTGGCCCGTGCTGACCTTCTCCGACCCGGTGTCGCTCAGGGCCCGCCTGCCGCGCCCGTCCGGCGCCGCGGTGGCGGTCACCGCGATCGGTCTCGGCGCGGCCACGGCGGCCGCCGGGGTGGCCTGGTACGGACTGCGCAGGCGGCGCAAGAACTGATTCACCCCGCTGTGCCCCGCTCAGCGGTACCTACGGCGGAAACCCCTGTCGCACAAGAACATCCGCTACTCACCGTTGCTTGACCGGTGCACCCCATCGAGCCCTTGATGTGACGGCGGGCACGGACTACAAAGGAAGTGCGGACCTCGGGTCGGCCGGGACCGGGCGAAGAGAAGCCCAGCTCCTCCCTGACAGAGCTCCGTGCGCGGACGTCGAGCACCCACGCGCAGCACGCCGCGGGAGGCTTGTCGTCTAGGGCCTGCGTACCGGGACGCCGGACGCCGAGGCCAGGTTGGTACGACACGAGTTGCACGCTTGGTAACTCGAACGTCCGCGCTGCCGGCGGTGCCCTCACGCGAGTGGGGGCATCGCCTGTTTCATGCCCGTGGAAACCGCACCATCGAAGGACGAGCGCGAGCCGGAAATCGTCGGGGCCGCCCCGCACAATGGCCGCACGACGGCGATGAGGCAACGTTGACCCGCCACTGTGGCGTGGGTAACTTGCCGATTGCGTCCACCAGTGGTGGAACATCGCCAAGTGGGGAGGCCACCGTGCTCCGGCTCCGCCGAACGCTCGTCGCCACCGCCGTGGCCGCGGCCTCGCTCGCCGCGCCACCGGCCACCGCCCAGGCGCCCGCCGACGCGGCCGGGGCCGCGCGGCTGGGCACCACCGCCATCAGCGCGCTCCTGCGGGGCATGTCCCTGGAGGAGAAGGTGGGCCAGCTCTTCGTCACCTACGTGCACGGCCAGGCCGCCGACGAGGCGCACCCCGGCAACCAGCGCGACTTCGGCGTGGGCACCGCCGCCGAGGTGGTCGCCAAGTACCGGCCCGGCGGGGTCGTCTACTTCAACAACTCCAGCTACGACAACATCGACACCCCGGCGCAGATCGCCGCGCTGTCCAACGGGCTGCAGCGGGCCAGCCGCATCCCGCTGGCCATCTCCACCGACCAGGAGATGGGCATCGTCACCCGCATCGGCCCGCCGGTCACCCAGTTCCCCGGCAACATGGCGCTGGGCGCGGGCCGCCGCGCCCAGGACGCCGAGAAGGCCGCCGAGATCACGGCGCGCGAGCTGCGGGCGATGGGGATCAACCAGGACTTCGCCCCGGACGCGGACGTCAACTCCAACCCGGCCAACCCGGTGATCGGGGTGCGCTCCTACTCCGGCGACCCGGCGCTGGCGGCCACCATGACCGCCGCCCAGGTGCGCGGCTACCAGCAGCACCCGCTGACCCGCACCGGCGTGTCGGCCACCGCCAAGCACTTCCCCGGCCACGGCGACACCGCCGAGGACAGCCACACCAGCCTGCCGACCGTGGACCGCACCGCCGAGCAGTGGCGCGCGGTGGACGCCGAGCCGTTCCGGGCGGCCATCGCCGCGGGCGTGGACTCGATCATGACCGCGCACATCCGGATGCCGCTGATCGACCCGTCCGGCGAGCCCGCCACGCTGTCCCGACCGGTGGTGACCGGTCTGCTGCGCGAGGAGCTGGGCTACGACGGGGTGGTCATCACCGACTCGCTGGCCATGGCGGGCGTGCGGCAGCTGCACCCCGACGCGGAGATCCCGGTGCTGGCCCTCAAGGCGGGCGTGGACCAGCTGCTCATGCCGGTCGACCTGCGCGTGGCCGTGGACAGCGTCGTCGCCGCGGTGCGCGGCGGCGAGCTGACCGAGCGGCGCATCGACCAGAGCGTGCTGCGGGTGCTGCGGATGAAGTTCCTGCGCGGGATGCTCACCTCCCCGCCCGCGAGCGCGGACCCGAAGGTGGGCACCCCGGACCGGCTGGCGGTCGCGCAGGCCATCGCGGACCGGACGGTCACCGCCGTGCGCAACGACGCGGGCGTGCTGCCGCTGTCCGCCAAGCCCGCGTCCGCGCTGGTCACCGGCTGGGGCGAGACGACGACCCGAGCGCTGGCCGAGCGCTTCGCCGCCCGCGGCGCGGCGGCCACCGCGCTGCCCACCGGCTCCGCGCCCACCGAGGCGCAGATCGCGTCGGCCGCGCAGGCGGCGGCGGACGCGCAGGTCGTGGTGGTGCTGACCAACGCGCTGTCCCGCCAGCCCGCCCAGCAGGCGCTGGTGGCCCGGCTGCTGGCGACCGGGAAACCGGTGGTCGCGGTGGCCGTGCAGAACCCGTACGACGTGGCGCACACCGACGCGCCGACCTGGCTGGCCACCTTCTCCTACGGCGCGGTGTCGATGGAGTCCCTGGCCAGGGTGGTCTACGGCGAGGTCAAGCCCGCGGGCAAGCTGCCGGTGGACGTGCCCGGCCCGCGCCCGTACCCCTTCGGCCACGCCGTGGGCTGGTGACGCGCGTGGACCGCAGGGGATTCCTGGCCGGCGCGCTGGCCGTCCCCGCGCTGGGCGCGGCGTCCGCCCCGGCTTCGGCGGACCCGGCCTCGGCCGCCGGGGCGACGGCCACCGGCGCGGAGCAGCTGGCCGCGCGGGGCTGGCGGCGGTTCGCGGGCCGCAAGGTCGGCGTGCTCACCAACCCGACGGGCGTGCTGCGCGACCACACCCACGTCGTGGACTCGATGGTCGCCGCCGGAGTGCGGCCGGTGGCGGCCTTCGGCCCCGAGCACGGGTTCCGCGGCACCGCGCAGGCGGGCGGCTCGGAGGGCGACTACCTGGACCCGCGCACCGGCGTGCCGGTCTACGACGCCTACGGCGCGAACGCGACCAAGCTGGCGGGCATGTTCGCCAAGGCGGGCGTGGACACCGTGGTGTTCGACATCGCCGACATCGGCGCCCGCTTCTACACCTACATCTGGACCATGTACACCGCGATGCAGGCCGCGGCGGCCACCGGCGCGGCGTTCGTGGTGCTGGACCGGCCCAACCCGATCGGCGGCACGGCGCGCGGCCCGCAGCTGGACCCGGCGTACGCCACGGGCGTGGGCCGCAAGCCGATCGTGCAGCAGCACGGCATGACCGTGGGCGAGCTGGCCGGGTTCTTCGACGGCGAGTTCCTGCCCGAGGACGGCGGCCGGGTCGCCGAGCTGGACGTGGTCGAGGTGCGCGGCTGGCGGCGCGACCAGCTCGACACCGGCCTGCCGTGGGTGCCGCCCAGCCCGAACGTGCCCACCAGGGACACCGCCCTGGTCTACCCCGGCACGTGCCTGTTCGAGGGCGTGCTGTTCTCCGAGGGCCGGGGCACCACGCGGCCGTTCGAGACCGTCGGCGCGCCGGGGCTGGACTGGCGGTGGGCGGAGGACCTCAACGCGGCGGGCCTGCCGGGCGTGCGGTTCCGGGAGACCCACTTCGCGCCGACGTTCAACAAGTTCGCGGGCACCGCGTGCGCCGGGGTGGCGGTGCACGTCACCGACCCGCACCGGTTCGACGCCGTGCGCACCGGCGTGGCCATGATCGTGACCGCGAAGGCCCGCTACCCGCAGCAGTTCGGGTGGCGGCCGGACAACTGGATCGACAAGCTCACCGGCTCCGACCGGCTGCGCCGGATGGTCGACGCGGGCGCGGGCACCGACGAGGTGGTCGGCGCCTGGGCCGCGGAGCTGGCCGCGTTCCGGCACACCCGCCGCAGGTACCTGCGCTACCGGTGAGGAGACCGATGCGAGTTCCCGCCCTGCTGTTCGCGTCCGTGACCGCCCTGAGCCTGCTGAGCGTCCCCGCGAGCGCGACCGGCGCGGGAGGCCGCTTCGACCAGCCGCACGACCGCTTCGCGCCCGCGTGGACCGCGCTGCGCCCCGGCACGCCGCAGCGGGCCGGGCTGGACCCGGCGCCGGTCGAGGGCGCGTTGGAGGCGGTGCGCCGCTACACCGAGCCGGGCGCGGACGGCCACCCGCTGTTCGCGGGCGCGGTGACGCTGCTGGCGCACAACGGGGTCGTCGTCGCCCACCAGCCGGAGGGGTGGGCGGTGCGCTACGCGGACGCGGCGGGCACCGAGCTGCCCGAGGACCAGCGGGTGCCGATGGCCCCGGACACGATCTTCGACCTGGCGTCGGTGTCCAAGCTGTTCACCTCGATCGCGGTGATGCGGCAGGTGGAGCTGGGCCGGGTGGCGATCGACCGGCCGGTGGCCGACTACCTGCCGGAGTTCGGGGTCAACGGCAAGGCGTCGATCACCGTCGAGCAGCTGCTGACGCACACCTCGGGCCTGGAGCCGTGGCTGCCGCTGTGGCAGAGCTGGCCGGACCGGGCCGCGCGGGTCAAGGCGGTCATGGACGTGGCCCCCAAGACCCCGCCGGGCACCGCCTACGCCTACTCGGACCTGAACCTGATCACGCTGGGCGTGCTGGTGGAGCGGGTCGCGGGCAAGCCGCTGGACGCCCTGGTCCGCGAGGGCGTCACGGAGCCGCTGGGCATGGTCGACACCGGCTACAACCCGCCCGCGAGCAAGCTGGGCCGGATCGCGGCGACGGAGTTCCAGGCCAGCCCGCCGCGCGGCATGGTGCGCGGCGAGGTGCACGACGAGAACGCCTGGTCGTTGGGCGGCGTGGCGGGCCACGCGGGCGTGTTCTCCACCGCGCGCGACTTGGCGGTGCTGGGACAGGCGCTGCTCAACGGCGGCGCGTACGGCGGCAGGCGGATCCTCGAACCCGCCACGGTGGAGCTGATGCTGACCGACTTCACCGGTGATTTCCCCGGCAACTCGCACGGCCTCGGCTTCGAGCTGGACCAGCGCTGGTACATGGGCGCGCTGACCGCGCCGGGCACGGCGGGCCACACCGGGTACACGGGCACTTCGCTGGTGCTGGACCCGCTGTCGCGGTCGGTGGCGGTCCTGCTGACCAACCGGGTGCACCCGAGCCGGAACTGGGGCTCGGTCAACCCCGCCCGGCGCGCGGTGGCCGACGGGCTGGCGAAGGCGCTGGCGGTGAAGCCGCGGCGCGGGCCGTCGGCGTGGTCGCCGGTGGTCGCGGGCGGCACGCTGACCACGCGCGAGCTGCCGGTGCGCGGGACGCGGCAGCGGCTGGTGTTCAGCGCGTTCGTCGACCTGGACCCCGGCGACCGGGTGGTCGTGCAGGCGGGTGACGGCACCACCTGGCGGGACGTGGAGGTGCTGACCGGGTACGGCGAGCGGCGGTGGGAGCGGGTGGTGGTGGACACCGCGCCCGCGTCCCGGTTCCGCTGGGTGTACTCGCGGGGCACCGGCTACGGCGGCCGGGGCGTGCACGTCGACGCGGTGCGCGTGACCGACCAGCGGGGGCTGGTGCTCGACGCGGAGCGGGAGCAGGCCGGCCTGACGGCCGAGGGCTGGCAAGCCGTCAACAGGTAGTAACGATCTTCCCGATAGTCGATATCAACAGGGTGGATCGTGCTCGATCAGGGTGACAGCAGGGCACTCTACGTTGACCACTAGTCAATCGGTTAGTAAGTTTCCCACGTGGCCACCGAAAGCACCGACACCAGCCCCCTGGTGAAGATCCGCTCCCTGCTGCCCGGCCTGGCCCGAGCGGAGCAGCGGGTCGCCAAGGTCGTGCTGGACAACCCGGCGACCGTCGCGCACCGCAGCATCACCGAGGTCGCCGAGGCCGCGGGCACCAGCGAGACCACGGTGACCCGGTTCTGCAAGGCCATCGGCGTCGGCGGCTACCCGGAGCTGCGCATCGCGCTGGCCGCCGACACCGCCCGCACCGCCGCCCGCACCGACCGCGACCTCGGCGGCGACATCGGCCCCGGCGACGACCTGCGGCAGGTGGTGGGCAAGGTGGCCTTCGCCGACGCCCGCGCGGTCGAGGAGACCGCCGAGCAGCTCGACGTCGACACGCTGGAAGCGGTCGTCGAAGCGGTCGCGGGCGCGGGCCGGGTGGACGTCTACGGCTTCGGCGCCAGCGCGTTCGTCGCCTTCGACCTGCAGCAGAAGCTGCACCGCATCGGCCGCACCTGCTTCGCCTGGAACGACACCCACATCGCGCTGACCTCGGCCGCGGTGCTCAGCGGCGCGGACGTGGCGGTGGGCATCTCGCACACCGGCTCCACCGCCGAGACCGTCGAGGCGCTGCGGGTGGCCAAGCAGCACGGCGCGACCACGGTGGCGCTGACCAACTTCCCCCGCTCGCCGATCACCGAGGTCGCCGACCACGTGCTGACCACGGCGGCGCGCGAGACCACGTTCCGCTCCGGCGCGATGGCCAGCCGCATCGCCCAGCTCACGATCATCGACTGCCTGTTCATCGGGGTCGCCCAGCGGCACGTGGACAGCGCCAAGACCGCGCTGGAGGCCACCTACGACGCGGTGGCCGGGCACCGCCTGGGCAGCAGGCCGGACGGCAGGCGGCGCAGGGAGGCGGGTAAGTGACCTCACCCCCGAACGGTGTCGCGGTCCGGGTCGACTCCCCCACCGAGGCGCGCAACCCGCGGACCGAGGACATCGACCGGGTGTCCACGCTGGAGGTGCTCCGGCTGATCAACCAGGAGGACCGGCAGGTCCCCGACGCGGTGGCCGCGGTGCTGCCGGAGCTGGCGCGGGCCGTGGACCTGGCGGTGGTGGCGCTGCGCGGCGGCGGCCGGGTGCACTACGTGGGCGCGGGCACCTCGGGCAGGCTGGCCACGCTGGACGCCGCCGAGCTGCCGCCCACGTTCAACGCCCCGCCGGAGTGGTTCGTCGCCCACCACGCGGGCGGCGCGGAGGCGCTGGTCCGCGCGGTGGAGAACGCCGAGGACGAGGCGGCGGGCGGCGCGGCGGAGATCCGCAGGCACGCCGCCCCCGGCGACCTGGTGCTGGGCGTGACGGCGTCGGGCCGCACCCCGTTCGTGGTCGCCGCGCTGGAGCAGGCGCGCGCCCTGGGCGCCCGCACCGTGCTGGTGTCGAACAACCCCGACGCCGCGCCGGTCGACGTGGACGTGCTGATCGCGCTGGACACCGGCCCGGAGGCCATCGCCGGGTCCACCCGGATGAAGGCGGGCAGCTCGCAGAAGCTGGTGCTGACCTCGTTCTCCACCGCGGTGATGGTCAAGCTCGGCCGCACCTACTCCAACCTCATGGTGTCCATGCGGGCCACCAACGCCAAGCTGCGCGGGCGCACCGTGCGCATCCTGCGGGAGGCGACCGGCCTGGCCGAGCCGGAGTGCACCGCCGCGCTGGCCGAGGCGGACGGCGACCTGAAGGTGGCGCTGGTGCGCCTGCTCTCCGGCGTGCCGACCGCGCGCGCCGCCGAGGTGCTGGCCGCCGCCCACGGCCACGTCCGGCAGGCGCTCAGCCTGTTGGCACCGGGCGCCACGGGATAGGCGTCGACAGCACCATCGCGCTGGAGGTCTCGCCGTAGCCGCCGAGGCGGACCAGCAGGCGCTCCAGCTCGCTGATCGTGGTGGTGACGACCTTGACCACCGAGCAGATGTCGCCGGTCAGCCGCTGCACCTCGACCACTTCCGGGCAGTCGTCGAGCAACTCCGGGTGCACCGTGATGCACCGGGGGCCGTAGCACTTCATCCGCACCAGGGCGACCACCGGGCGGCCCACCGCCGTCGGGTCCACGGTGGCCCGGTAGCCGGTGATCACGCCCGCGTTCTCCAGCCTGCGCACCCGCTGCGCCACCGTCGGCGGCGACACGTGCACGCGCCGCGCCAGCTCGTTGTAGGACAGCCGCGCGTCCTCCTGCAGGGCGTCCAGCAGCGCCCGGTCCACCGCGTCCAGCTCCGTGCTCACGAATGAAAACTCCCGCCCGTCATGACTTTCCGAATGATAGAAGAACGGGCTTCGCAGGCACTTGATGGCCATTCAGCCGACGTGGAATCGCAGGCATCATGACGTCATGGAACAGACCTGCCCCGTAGCCCCGAAGCTGGACTTCGGGGGCACCACGCCGTACGAGGACTACGTGCACGCCTCGGTGCTGCACTCCCTGCAGCAGCAGGCTTCCGACGACCCGCGTGAGATGTCGTTCCTGGTCATCACCCAGATCATGGAGCTGTACTTCGGGCTGCTCTGCTTCGAGTGGCGGCAGGCGCAGAGCGAGCTGCGCGCCGACGACCTGCGCGCCGCCGTGCGCACCCTGCGCCGCAGCGACCTGCACATGCAGGCGTTGAACGCGGCCTGGCGGCCGATCGCCCGGATGACGCCCGCGGAGTTCAACTCCTTCCGGGACGCCCTCGGGGAGGGCTCGGGCTTCCAGTCCGGCCGCTACCGCGAGGTGGAGTTCCTGCTCGGCGAGAAGTCACGCTCGATGCTGGTGCCGCACCGCGCCGCGCCCCGGCAGCACGCCGCACTGGAGGCGCTGCTGCACGAGCCCAGCCTGTACGACGACGTGCTCGCCGCCCTGCACCGGCAGGGCCTGCCGGTCCCGGCCGAGGTGCTGGCGCGCGACGTCTCCCAGCCCTACGAGCCGCACCCCGACGTCGAGCGGGTGTGGACCGGGATCTACCGCGACGGCTCCCGCGACCTGCTGGAACTGGGCGAGGCGCTGACCGACATCGCCGAGGAGTTCGCCCGGTGGCGCTACGACCACCTGCTGGCCACCCGGCGCTCGATGGGCGCCAAGGTCGGCACCGGCGGGTCAGCGGGCGTGGCGTGGCTGGAGAAGCGCACCCAGCGGTCGGTGTTCCCGGAGCTGTGGACCGCCAGGAGCTACGTGTGAACGACCCGCTGGCGCACGTCCGCGCGCTGTTCGACCTCGACGACGACGTGGTCTACCTGGACGGCAACTCGCTGGGCGCGCCCCCGCGCGCGGTGGCCGAGCGGATGGCGCACGTGGTGCGCCACCAGTGGGGGCGCAGGCTGATCCGCGGCTGGTCCGAGGGCTGGTGGGAGGCTCCGCAGCGGGTCGGCGACCGGATCGGGCGGCTGGTCGGCGCCGCGCCTGGCCAGGTGGTGGTGGCCGACTCCACCAGCGTCAACCTGTTCAAGGCGCTGATGGCGGCGGCGCGGGGTTCGGACCGGGCGGAGATCGTGGTCGACGCGGGCACCTTCCCCACCGACGGCTACCTCGCGCGGTCGGTGGCCGAGCTGACCGGCCTGGCGCTGCGGTCCGCGCCGCCGGACCGGCTGGAGCTGACCGAGCGGACCGCGGTGGTGCTGCTCAACCACGTCGACTACCGCACCGGGCGGCTGCTGGACATGGCCGCGCTGACCGAGCGGGCGCACGCCGTGGGCGCCAAGGTGGTGTGGGACCTGTGCCACAGCGTGGGCGTGCTGCCGATCGAGCTGGACGCGCTGGGCGTGGACCTGGCGGTGGGCTGCACGTACAAGTTCCTCAACGGCGGCCCCGGCTCGCCCGCGTTCCTCTACGTGCCGACCGCCGCGCAGCCGTCGTTCGAGCAGCCGCTGACCGGGTGGAACGGGCACCGCGAGCCGTTCGCGATGGCCGAGGACTACCGGCCCGACCCCGGCGTGGCGCGAGCCCGCGTCGGCACCCCGGACATCCTCTCGCTGCTGGCGCTGGACGCCGCGCTGGACGTGTGGGACGGGGTGGCGCTGGCCGACGTGCGGGCCAAGGGCCTGGCGCTGACCGCGCACTTCATGGCGCTGGTGGAGGACCTGCCGGGCATCGAGGTGATCACCCCGAGGGACGAGTGGCGCGGTCACCAGGTGTCGCTGCGGCACCCCGAGGCGCGGCGGTTGACCGGTGAGCTGGCCGACCGCCAGGTCATCGGCGACCACCGCCCCCCGGACGTGCTGCGCTTCGGCTTCGCCCCGCTCTACAACAACTTCGACGAGGCCGAACGCGCCGCCACCACCCTCGCCAAGCTGCTCTGAGCGTCTGCAAGTACTACCCGACCGCTGTTCTGGGGCACTTGACTACTACCCGGGACCAGGCCGGGTGGTGCTGAGCCGGGTAGTAGTCAGCGGCCCGTTCTCCCGGGTCGGGTAGTACTTGCAGGCGTCAGGAGGTGGCGTCGGCGATGCCGCGGGCTTCGCGGGCGCCCGCTTCCAGGGCGGCGCACCAGAACAGGACCCAGCGGGCCACGCCTTCGGGGTCGCCGGTGGAGAAGTCGTGCAGGGCGGCGTCGTACTCGGTCTGCTTGCGCAGGCAGTGCACCTCGGGCACGCCCAGCGACTTGGGGTCGAGGCCGGAGGCGATGGAGGCCAGCCGCGACGCGGCGCGGGCGACCACGCCGTTGGCGGTGCCGAACGGCGACAGCGCCATCAGCTCGCCGTGCACCACGGCCACCAGCAGCGGGCCCGGCACCCGCGTGCCGCCGGTGACCAGGCCCGCGAGCAGGTCCAGCCGCTCGGACACGCCCGGCGCCAGGCGCGGCCTGCCCAGCTCGCCGCCCAGGTCCGCGCCCGCGAGCACGTGCAGCCTGGCCAGCGCCTGCAGCGGCGCGCGCTGCCAGGTGGGCAGGACGACGCCCAGCGCCTCGGCCACCCGCAGCGAACCCGCCAGCACGGGGTCGACGACCGCGCCGTCCTCGGGAATCCGGGTGGGGCCGCCGTCCAGGGCGGCGGAGGCGCGGGCGGCGCGCACGGACGCCTCGGCGGCGGTGGTCGCCCAGCCGCGCAGGTTCACCCGGTGCCGGTGCACCTGGAAGACGGCGTCGCGGGCCGCCGCCACGGCGTCGGTCACACCGGGCAGGTCCAGCAGCGGGGCGAGCGGGTCGGTCACCCGGAAAACACTACCCGCCGGTAAGTGGTTATTCGGAAATGGCCGGAATTGGCTGTTCCAGATGTCCACTTGGCGGCCTACCGTCGCAAGCATGACCTGGTACGACCGCCCCGTGCTGACCGGCCCGCACGTCCGCCTCGAACCGCTCACCCTGCGCCACACCGAGGGCCTGCTCGCGGCGGGGAAGGACCCGGACACCTGGACGTGGCTGAGCACCCGGCAGCCGACCGACCTGCCCGCGATGCGGCGCTACGTCGAAGCCGCGCTGGCCGACCCCGCGCGCCTGTCGTGGGCCCAGGTCGACCCGGCCACCGGCGAGGTCGCGGGCACCACCTCGTACTACGAGATCGACACCAAGCACCGCGGGCTGTGGATCGGCCACACCTGGATCGGCACGCGCTGGCAGCGCACCGGCCTGAACACGGGCGCGAAGCTGCTGCTGATGACCCGCGCGTTCGAGGAGCTGGGCGCGTTGCGGGTGGGCTGGCACACGGACGTGCGCAACCAGCGGTCGCAACGGGCGATCGAACGACTGGGGGCTGTGCGCGAGGGCGTTCTGCGGCACCATCGCATCCGTCCGGACGGGACGCTGCGCGACACCGTCGTCTACTCGGTCACCGCCGAGGAGTGGCCCGCGGTGAAGACACGATTGAGTGAGTGATGGGCATCACCTCTGTGCCGCTGGTCGCATGTGAGGTGTCGTTTAGCGGAACCGCACTGGTCAGCGCCCTCCCCTGCGGGTTACACAGTTACCCACGCGTTTCACCCCCGCCGAAATTGGTCTGAACCTATTGGGTGCGCAGTGAGCCGCACCGCACTACGTTCGGTGCGCACCCACGGCCAGGACTCAGGAGGTCTGCCCACCATGACCCAGCCGCAAGCCCAGGGACCGGCCCTGGACAACCTGCTGACCGAGAACCGGACGTTCCCGCCTGGCGAGGAGTTCGCCGCCCAGGCCAACGCCACCGCCGCGCTCTACGACGAGGCGCTGGCGGACCGCGAGGCGTTCTGGGCGAAGCAGGCGGAGCGGCTGACCTGGGACACCAAGTGGACGCAGGTGCTGGACTGGTCGAACGCCCCGTTCGCCAAGTGGTTCGTCGGCGGCAAGCTCAACGTCGCCTACAACTGCGTCGACCGGCACGTCGAAGCCGGTCACGGCGACCAGGTCGCCATCCACTGGGAGGGCGAGCCGGGCGACAGCCGCGCCATCACCTACGCCGAGCTCCAGCGCGAGGTGTCCAAGGCCGCCAACGCGCTGACCTCCCTGGGCGTGGGCGCCGAGGACCGGGTGGCGATCTACATGCCGATGGTGCCGGAGGCGATCTTCGCCATGCTGGCCTGCGCCCGCGTCGGCGCGATGCACAGCGTGGTCTTCGGCGGCTTCTCCGCCGAGGCGCTGCGCACCCGCGTCGAGGACTCCCAGGCCAAGCTGGTGATCACCACCGACGGCCAGTACCGGCGCGGCAAGCCCGCGCCGCTCAAGCCCGCCGTGGACGAGGCCGTGGCCAACGCAGGCAGCGTCGAGCACGTCCTGGTGGTCAAGCGGACCGACACCGAGGTGTCCTGGACCGAGGGCCGCGACCTGTGGTGGCACGACGTCGTCGACGCCCAGTCCGACCAGCACACCCCGCAGGCGTTCGACTCCGAGCACCCGCTGTTCATCCTCTACACCTCGGGCACCACGGGTAAGCCGAAGGGCATCCTGCACACCGCGGGCGGCTACCTCGTGCAGACCGCGTACACGCACTACAACGTGTTCGACCTCAAGCCGGACACCGACGTGTACTGGTGCACCGCCGACATCGGCTGGGTCACCGGGCACAGCTACATCGTCTACGGCCCGCTGGCCAACCGCGTCACCCAGGTCGTCTACGAGGGCACGCCCAACACCCCGCACGAGGGCCGCCACTGGGAGATCATCCAGAAGTACGGCGTGTCGATCTACTACACCGCGCCCACGCTGATCCGCACCTTCATGAAGTGGGGCGCGGACATCCCCGCCCAGTACGACCTGTCCTCGCTGCGCGTGCTGGGCAGCGTCGGCGAGCCGATCAACCCCGAGGCGTGGATCTGGTACCGGGAGACCATCGGCGCGGGCAAGACCCCCGTCGTGGACACCTGGTGGCAGACCGAGACCGGCGCCATCATGATCTCCCCGCTGCCCGGCGTGGTGGACACCAAGCCCGGCTCCGCGCAGCGCCCGCTGCCCGGCATCGGCGCGAAGGTCGTCGACGACCAGGGCGTCGAGGTCGCCAAGGGCGGCGGCGGCTACCTGGTGCTCGACCAGCCGTGGCCGTCGATGCTGCGCGGCATCTGGGGCGACGACGAGCGCTACCGCGACACCTACTGGTCCCGGTTCGCCGAGCAGGGCTACTACTTCGCGGGCGACGGCGCGAAGTACGACGCCGACGGCGACATCTGGCTGCTGGGCCGGGTGGACGACGTGATGAACGTGTCCGGCCACCGGATCTCCACCACCGAGGTGGAGTCGGCGCTGGTGTCCCACCCGACCGTGGCCGAGGCCGCCGTGGTGGGCGCGTCCGACCCGACCACCGGGCAGGGCATCGTGGCGTTCGTCATCCTGCGCGGCGGCGTGGCGCAGGACGAGGCCAAGGGCGAGGAGGCGATCAAGGCGCTGCGCGACCACGTGGCCAAGGAGATCGGCCCGATCGCCAAGCCCAGGCAGATCATGGTCGTGCCCGAGCTGCCCAAGACCCGCTCCGGCAAGATCATGCGCCGCCTGCTGCGCGACGTGGCGGAGAACCGGCAGATCGGCGACGTCACCACGCTGGCCGACTCGTCGGTGATGGAGCTCATCTCCAGCGGCCTGCAGTCGGGCAAGGGCGAGGACTGAGCCCGGAGAACTGAGCACGGAGAACTGAGCACGCCGGAACGGGGTGTCCCGCACTGCGCGGGGCACCCCGTTCCGGTTAGGGTGGTCGGCGGTGTGCCGGGAAGTCTGGTCGGCGAGTGGTTCCGCCGACCCCTGGAGTTGACGACTTGACCCGCGCCCAGCGTCCCGTCGCCGAGTTCGCCCGCTACCTGCGCATGGAGACCGTGGGCGGCGTGGTGCTGCTGGCCGCCACCGCCGTCGCGCTGCTCATGGCCAACTCGCCGCTGCGCGAGGTCTACACGGCGGTGCGCGACTTCCACGTGGGACCGGAGTCGCTGCACCTGAGCCTGAGCGTCGGCGACTGGGCCAAGGACGGGCTGCTGGCCATCTTCTTCTTCGTCGCGGGCCTGGAGCTCAAGCGCGAACTGGTCGTCGGGGAGCTGAGCGACTTCAAAGCCGCCCTCCTGCCCGTGGTGGCGGCGGTCGGCGGCATGGTCGTGCCCGCGGTGATCGCGCTGGCCGTGGGCTGGGGCCACCCCGGCGTGGAGCGGGCCTGGGCCATCCCGGTGGCCACCGACATCGCCTTCGCCCTCGGCGTGCTCGCCATCACCGCCTCCGGCCTGCCCAGCAGCCTGCGGGTGTTCCTGCTGAGCCTGGCCGTGGTCGACGACCTCGGCGCGATCATCCTCATCGCGGTGCTGTTCACCGCCCAGTTCAACGTGTTGGCGGCGGTCGCCGCGGTGGCGCTGCTCGCCCTGTACGCCTACCTCCAGCACCGCCGGATCACCACGCCGTGGCTGTACGTGCCGATCGCGGTGGGCACGTGGGTCGCGGTGCACGCGGCGGGCATCCACGCCACCATCGCGGGCGTCGCGCTGGCGCTGCTCACCCGCGTGCGCAAGGACCCCCACGAGCGCGAGGCCCCCGCGCTGCGCCTGGAGCACCGCCTCCAGCCGTGGTCGGCGGGCCTGGCCGTGCCGGTGTTCGCGCTGTTCGCGGCGGGCGTGCCGGTCGGCGCCGAAGCGCTGCGCGGGGTCTTCGCCGACCCGCTGGCGCTGGGCGTCGTGCTCGGCCTGGTGGTGGGCAAGGTGGTCGGCATCCTGGGCGCGTCGGCGCTGGCGGTGCTGTTCAAGATGGCCGTGTGGCCCAGCGGCGCGGGCCCGCGCGACCTCGCGGCGGTGGCCGTGCTCGGCGGCGTCGGCTTCACGGTGAGCCTGCTCATCGCCGAGCTGGCGCTGGACGGCGCCACCGCCGAGCGCGCCAAGGCGGCCGTGCTGCTGGCCTCGCTGATCGCCTCGCTGCTGGCCGCCGTGCTGCTGGTGCGCCGCAGCCGGGTGCACCGGCGGGCGGCCTCGGGCGGCTGATCCCCCCGGTCGGGCGGCCTCGCGCCCGCGTGCATGGCACGATGAGCCGGTGACCACCGCGAGGGACAACACCAACGGCTCCGGGCTGCCACCTGTTCCGTCGATCCCGCTGACCGCGGAGAGCGCCGCCTCGATCGCCGGGGAAACCTCGATCGGCGGCCTCGTGCGCGACGCCACGGCCCACATGTCCACGCTGATCAGGGCAGAGGTCGAACTGGCCAAGTCCGAGGTGGCCGGCGAGCTGAAGAAGGGCGTCAAGGGCAGCGTCTACTTCATCGTGGCGCTGACCGTGCTGCTGTTCAGCTCGTTCTTCTTTTTCTTCTTCGCCGCCGAGCTGCTGTCGGTGTGGCTGTACCGCTGGTTCTCGTTCCTGCTGGTGTTCCTGCTGATGCTGGCCACGGCGGGCTTCTTCGCCCTGCTGGGCGTGCGCAAGGTCAAGCGCCTGCGCGCCCCGCAGCGCACCATCGACTCGGCCAGGGACACCGTCGCGGCCATCCGGCACCGCGGCGACGGCCACTGACCCCGGCGCCGTGCGGCTCCCCCCGGACCCGTCCACGACGAGGGTCCCCGGCCCGTGGGCGCACCGCGACGTGTCGGCCAACGGCATCCGCCTGCACGTGGCGGAGCTCGGCGACGGGCCGCTGGTGCTGCTGCTGCACGGCTTCCCGCAGTTCTGGTGGGCGTGGCGGCACCAGCTGACCGCGCTGGCCGCGGCGGGCTACCGCGCGGTCGCGGTCGACCTGCGCGGCTACGGCGACTCGGACAAACCCCCGCGCGGCTACGACGGGTTCACCCTGGCCGGTGACGTCGCCGGGCTGGTCAAGGCGCTGGGCGCACCTCGGGCGCACCTGGTCGGCCACGCCTGGGGCGGAATGCTGGCCTGGACGGTGGGCGCGATGCACCCGCGCCTGGTGCACTCGGTCACCGCGATCTCCGCCCCGCACCCGCTGGCGCTGCGCCGCGCGGTCCGCAAGGACCCGCGCGGACAGGGCAAGGCGCTGGGTCACCTGTTCCGGTTCCAGCTGCCGGTCTACCCGGAGCGCAAGCTCACCGCCGACGACGGCGCGGCCGTCGAGGCCCTGCTGCGCGAGTGGTCCGGCCCCAAGTGGACGGTCGCGCCGGAGTTCGACGAGGTGGTGCGGCGCAACCGCGAAGCCGTGCTGGTGCCCGGCGTGGCGCACAGCGCGCTGGAGTACTACCGGTGGGCGGTGCGCTCCCTGCTGCGCAGCGACGGCAGGCGGTTCGCCGAGGCCGTGTCCCAGCGGCTGACCGCGCCCGTGCTCCAGCTGCACGGGGCGCTGGACCCGGTGATGCTCGCCCGGACCGCCCTGGACTCGGCCGACTGGCGCGGTCCGGGGTCGGTGTACCGGTGCGTGCAGGAAGTGGGCCACTTCCCCCACCAGGAAGCCCCCCAGACCACCACCGGGATGATCACCGACTTCCTGGCCGGGCTGTAGCGGTTCGCAGGGAGTAGGGGTCTAAAAGCGGCGCTCGCCGCGCGCGCAGCCCTGGTGCGTGGGCAAGTACTACCCGACGGGGTTGGCGGGGCCGGTAACTACTGCCCGAGGGGCGCGGAAGCGCCGGTCAGGGCGCGGAAGCGTGGGTCGGGGCGCGCGAATGTTGAATTCGGGGTGTCTGGAGGTTCGACTCGCGGGGGTGACACGCCCAACACGCCCATAGGCGGGTGACGCCGGGCGCGGGCGTGGTGGGCATCGTGCGAGGCCGCGGCGGGGGTGGGGCGGTTCTACACGGCGCAGGTCTGGGTGGAGACGCGGCGGACCAGGTTGGGGGCCTTGGCGACTTCTTCGGCGACTTCCTGGGCGGTCAGCACGAAGCCGGTTTCCTGGTCGTCCACGGCGGCGCCGAACACCACGCCCATGACGCGGCCCTGGGGGTCCACCAGCGGGCCGCCGGAGTTGCCGCTGCGGACCTTCGCGCGGACCGTGTAGACGTCCCTGGTGACGGTCTGGGCGTCGTAGATGTCCGGGCCGCGCAGCATCTGGATGCGTTCGCGCACGCGCGCCTCGGAGGCCGTGTAGGGGCCGTCGAGGGGGTAGCCCAGGACGATGCCGTCCTCGCCCTGCCGGATCTCGTCGCTGCGGAACCGCAGGGGCGCCGCGTTGAGGTCGGGCACGGCCAGGATCGCGATGTCGGTCTGCGGGTCGTAGTGCACCACCGTGGCGTCGAACTGGCCCCGGCCGACCTCCACGACCACCTCGCTGGTGCCCGCCACGACGTGCGCGTTGGTCATCACGCGCTCGGGGGAGATGACGAAGCCGGTGCCCTCCAGCGCCCGCGAGCACGACGGCGCCCGGCCGCGCACCTTCAGCACGCTGGGGCGCAGGTCCTGGACGACGGGGTTGCCGCTCAGCGTCGGGTCGGGCGGACCGACGTCCTTGAGCGGGGTGCGGTTGAACGGGTCCATCGCGGCGGGGAAGCCGGAGACGTCGAAGAGGTTCTGCAGGTCCTGCGAGAGGGTGCGGGCGGCCTGCGGCATGGTGTCGTTGACCGTGGACAGGATGACCGACTGGTTCAGCGCCTTGGCCAGCGACGGCAGGCCCGCCACCGCGGTCAGCGGCAGGGCGATCATCCAGGCCACCACGAACACGACCGCGCCCTGCACGATCGCGCCCAGCGCGTTGTCCGCGCCGCGCAGCGGACCGGAGTTGATCTTCGGCTTGATCGTGCGGCCGGTGTAGACGCCCAGCGTCTCGCCCAGCGCGACGAGCAGGACCACGATGCCGACCGCGAAGACCACCTTGGTCACCACGTTGTCGAACCGGGCCACCACCAGCGGCGCGACCTGGGTGCCCAGCACCAGGCCGAGCAGCACCCCGACGAACGCGGGCAGGGCGACCACCATGCCCTGCCGCGCGCCCGAGACCGCGGCGAACGCGGCGAGCGCCAGCACCAGCAGGTCTACCCAGTTCACGCCCTACCTCCACCCGGCGCTAAGTAGCAGCGCGCAGCGCTAGTTCCAGATCACGCACGTCGGAGGTGTCCCACGGGCGTTCCCAGCCCCCCAGCGCGAGCAGCCCGTCGAGCAGCCCGGCCGTGAAGCCCCACACCAACATGCCAGGAGCGGAGAAGGCGGGGCCGGAGTAGCCCGAGGAGTGGCGCACCCGGAACCTGTTCGCCGGGTCGGCCAGGTGCGCGATCGGCACCCGCGCCACCGCGGCGGTCTCCGCCGGGTCCACCGGCGCGACCGGCGAGGGCTGGTCCCAGTGCGCCAGCACCGGGGTCACCAGGAACCGGGACACCGGCACGTGCAGCTCGGGCAGCAGCGCCACCGGCCGCACCCCCTCGCGCAGCACGCCGGTCTCCTCGAACGCCTCGCGCAGCGCGGTGTCCACCGGCCCGTCGTCCTCCGGGTCGGCCGCCCCGCCGGGGAAGGCCACCTGGCCGGGGTGCGAGCCCAGGGTGTCCGCGCGGCGCAGCAGCAGCACGTCGGGACCGTCCTGGCCCTCGCCGAGCAGGATCAGCACGGCGGCGGGCCTGGCGGTGCCCGGCGGGGGCGGCGGCACGCGGGTGAACGCGCGCGCGTCGATCTCCGCCGTGGCCTTGACCAGCCGTGACATCCACTCCGGGAGGTCACCCGGTTCGACCTGCGCGGTCATCCGACCACCTCGCGCACCTGCTCCACCGAGGTGAACACGGTCGGGTCGGTCACCAGCCGCGACGAGCCGTCCGCCGCGAGCACCACGCTGGCGGGCAGCGCGTTGGGTGCGTGCAGCGCCTTGCGCACCGCGTCCGCTTCGTCGACCACCGAGGGCAGGCGCACGCCGAGGTCCGCGAGCAGTTCCAGGCCGTCCTCCTCCTTGCTCCGCACCTGCACCGCGAGGACCGGCACGGAGCCGGGCTGCTGGGCGTACTCGTCCAGCACGCGCAGTTCCTCACGACAGGGAACGCACCAGGGGGCCCAGAAGTTCACCAGAGCCCGTCCGGACAGCGCCGAGGCCACGTCCACGGTGCCGCCGTCGCTCATGCACACCGCGGTGACGCCCCGCAGCTGCGGGGGGCCGCCCTCGCCGCGCGGGCACGGCCGCAGCGCGGCCCGGTCGCGCGCCTGGCGCACGTCCTCGGGCGAGGCCGTGGTGCGCTGGCTGCGCGGCACCTCAGGGGTGGGTTCGTCGGGCGTGCGGGGCCACAGGGCGACCACGCCCGCAATCGCCAGGACCAGGACGACGACCGACCACCGAGCCGCGGAGCTCACCCCAGCTTCTCCCCCGCCCGGACCCGTTCGGCCAGTGCGATCAGGTGCTCGGCCTCCTCGCCCTTGACCAGCTTGGCGGCCTTGTCCGGGTCGACCTGGCCGATGCCGTAGGAGGGGCACAGCGGCGCGAGCAGGCAGGCCCCGCACGCGGGCGTGCGGGCGTGGCAGACCCGGCGGCCGTGGAAGATCACCCGGTGGGAGGCGATGGTCCAGTCCTTGCGCTCGATCAGCGCGCCCACCGCGTGCTCGACCTTGACCGGGTCCTCCTCCTGGGTCCACCCCCACCGGCGCACCAGGCGGCCGAAGTGGGTGTCGACGGTGATGCCCGGCACGCCGAAGGCGTCGCCGAGCACCACGTTCGCGGTCTTGCGGCCGACGCCGGGCAGCGTCACCAGGTCGGCCTGCCTGCCGGGCACCTGGCCGTCGAAGCGCTCCACCAGCGCCGCGCCCAGGCCCATCAGCGAGGTGGCCTTGTTGCGGAAGAAGCCGGTGGGCCGGATCAGCTCCTCCAGCTCGGTCCGGTCGGCGCCCGCGTAGTCGGCGGCGGTGCGGTAGCGCCGGAACAGCGCGGGCGTGACCTCGTTGACCCGCTTGTCCGTGCACTGGGCCGACAGCACGACCGCGACCAGCAGTTCCAGCGGGTTGGTGAAGTTCAGCTCGCAGTGCGCGCCGGGGTAGCCCTCGGCGAGGACGCGGACCGTGCGGCGGGCCCGGCGCACCAGCCCGAGCCGGGTCTCCTGGGTTTGGCGGCGGGTGGCGGGGGGCACGCAACCAATGTACGGGCGCACACGTCCTCCACTCGAAGCGGCTCGACACGCCGGACAAAGGACCCTGCCACCGCACCGGGTGACCGGATGCGCGAGGATCGGAGCATCATGACTGCCTGGTTCGTCATCGCCGTTCCGATCGTGATCATGTTCTTCGCGCTCTTCATGGAGCGCGTGGAAGCCCGTCTGCGGCACGTGGCCGTGCAGGAGGACGAAGTCGAGGAGTTCCTGGAGTCGGCCCGGCCGGACGAGGTCAGGGCTCTCTACGGGCACGGCATCGGCCGCGCGCTGGAGCTGTTCCGGCTGCGCAGGCTGGGCGGTCGTGCCAGGAACCTGCGACAGCGGCGGCCCCGCCGCTAGCAGGACCGACGGCGAGGCCCTCGGGACGTTCCCGCGGGCCTCTTCGGGCTGTCCGGGCTGCTGGTGGGTGGCGTGCCGAACGGCGCTTCCCGCCACAGCCCTTAGACTGCACCCAGTGATCGGCGGCAGGCGCTGATCCGCCATAAGGCGGAACGCGCTCAACCATGCCGCCGCGTCTCGACAGGAGGGACGAGGTGGACGAGACCCTGGCCCGCGCGGGCATCTTCCAGGGGGTTGAACCGGCTGCAGCGGAGGCACTGGCGCAGACGCTGGAGTCCGTTGAATTCCCGCGTGGCCATGTGATCTTCGCGGAAGGCGAGCCGGGCGACCGGCTCTACATCATCCAGTCCGGCAAGGTGAAGATCGGCCGGAAGTCGCCGGACGGGCGGGAGAACCTGCTGGGGATCTTCGGCCCGTCGGACATGTTCGGCGAGCTGTCGATCTTCGACCCCGGTCCGCGCACGTCCACCGCCACGACGGTGACCGAGGTGCGCGCGGTGAGCATGGACCGCCCCGCGCTGCGGCAGTGGATCACCAACCGGCCGGAGATCGCCGAGCAGCTGCTGAGGGCGCTGGCCCGCAGGCTGCGCCGGACGAACTCCATGCTGGCCGACCTGATCTTCACGGACGTGCCCGGCCGGGTGGCCAAGGCGCTGCTGCAGCTGGCGCAGCGCTTCGGCAGCCAGGAGGCGGGCCTGCTGCGGGTCACCCACGACCTGACGCAGGAGGAGATCGCCCAGTTCGTCGGCGCGTCGCGGGAAACGGTGAACAAGGCCCTCGCCGACTTCGCCCACCGCGGCTGGCTGCGCCTGGAGGGCAAGAGCGTGCTCATCCTCGACCCCGAGCGCCTCGCTCGCCGGGCCAGGTAGCGGCACGACAACCGCACCAGCCCACCCCGCTCCAGCAGCGCGGTTCCGGGTGGGCACCACGCGAGGCCGACTTCCAGGCGGCCGAGCCCGACCCGGCGGAGCCGGGTCAATCCAACAGAGCCTGGACGCCGCCCCCGACGCGGCGTTCCAGGCTCTGCTGTTCGCGCGGCCCATCCCCCGACAGTCCGCGCTAACCCGCACTCCCGGCGCTGGTAGGCCCCGACCCTGCAACGCCGGAAGTAGGGGTGGTTACCCGTTTGACTTGGCCGTGAAACCGGTCGGGCCCGCTGGTCGGCGGGGTGACCGATCGGCTCCAACGATCGCACGTTCCCTCCCCCGCCGCTCAAGGCCGTTCACTCTCAAGGAGTGCGAGGGGGCATCTTTCGCTGCCCTGTTTCACCCGGTCATCCGAGTGCCGTGACCTGATCGCGACCCCGGTGAGCGGTGGCGGAGCACACCGGAAACCATTTGGTACGCACGTACCACTCCAGGCATACTGGTACGCATGTCCCACTCTGCCCGCTTCTCCGACTACCGCGCTGCCCTGAGCACCCCCGGCATGCGTGGCCCGATCACGGCCTCGCTGCTGGCCCGCCTGCCGATCGCGATGATCGGCCTGTCGCTGCTGCTCTACGTGCAGCACGAGACCGGGTCGTTCGCGACCGCGGGGCTGGTGTCGGCGGGCGCGCTGGTCGGCGTGGCGGTGGGCTCGATCCTGCAGGGCAGGCTGATGGACCGGCTCGGCCCCACCCGCCCGCTGCTGGCCACGGTCGGCCTGTTCGCGCTGTTCGTGGCGGTGGCGGTGCTGGCGGTGGAGGCGGGCGCGGCGCCCGGCGCGCTGGTCCCGCTGGCGTTCGCGGTCGGGCTCACCGAGCCGATGGTGGGCTCCGCGTCCCGCTCGCTGTGGGCGGTGATGGCCCCGGCGGGCTCGGTGCGGCTGGCCGGCTACGCCTACGAGGCCATCAGCATGGAGGTCTTCTTCATCCTGGGCCCCGGCCTGGCGGGCGTGCTGGTCGCGGCGCCGTGGGCGGGCACCGGCGTGGTGGTCGGCGCGGCGTCGATGGTGGCGGGCGCGCTGTGGTTCGCGCTCAACCCGACCGTGCGCGCGGTCCGGCCGGTGCGCACCCGCGGCAGCCTGCTCGGCGCGCTGGCCTCGCCGGGGATGCGGACGGTCGCGCTGGCCGCGCTGGGCTTCGGCGTGACCATCGGGTTCATCGAGGTGGCCGTGCCCGCCGCCGCGGCGCGGGCCGGTCACGTGGGCCTGGGCGGGCTGCTGCTGAGCCTGTGGTCGATCAGCTCGGTGCTGTTCGGCGTGCTGTACGCGATGAAGCCGGTGCCGCGCGCCATGCACCTGCGGCTGCCGGTGCTGCTGGGCGGGTTCGCGCTGCTGTCGACGCTGCTGGCGGTGCCGACGACGCTGTGGGGCCTCGGGCTCGCGCTGTTCGCGGTGGGCACCCTGATCACCCCGCAGTCCACCACCCACTCGGCGGTGATCGAGCAGGTCGCGCCGCGCGGGACGGCCACCGAGGCGTTCGGCTGGGTGGTCACCGCGGTGACCGTGGGCCTGGCCGCCGGCCAGTCGCTCAGCGGCAGGCTGGTCGAGTCCCACGGCACGGGCTGGGCGTTCCTGGCCGCCTCGGGCTCCGGACTGGTGATCGCGGCGCTGGTCTGGGTCTTCCGCGGCACCGTCGCCACCCCCGCCGAGCTGCCCTCGCGCGAGGAAGTCGAACTGGTCGCCCGCTAGATCGGGAACTGTCGGTGGTGCGGTCTAGCTTCACCGCATGGACCTCACCGCCACCGCGGCGGACCTCGCCGCCGCCGCGTCCGACGTCGCCCGCCTGCTCCCCGCCCGCGTGCTCGACCCCGTGCTGGCCGGTCTCGTGCTGCGCGCGGACCCGCACGGGGTCGAGCTGGCGGGCAACGACCGCGAGCACGCCGTCCGGCTGACCCGCCCGGCCACCGTGCACACCGAGGGCGCGGTCCTGGTGCCCGCCAGACCGCTGGCGGAGACGCTGCGCGGACTGGCCGACCACCAGGTCAGGCTGGTTGTCGAGGGTTCGCGGCTGGCGGTGCGGACGCAGTCGGCCCGGTTCGCCCTGCCGCTGCTCGACCTGGCCGCGCACCCCGGCGTGCTGCCGCTGCCGCCGCTGGCCGGCCGGGCGCCGGGGGCGGCGCTGGCGGGCGCGCTGGCTGCGGTGTCCACGGCCGCCTCCAAGGACGACGCGCTGCCGGTGTTCACCGGGGTGCGGGTGCACGCGGCGGGCGAGCGACTGGAGCTGATCTGCACCGACCGCTACCGGATGGCGTTCGCGTCGCTGCCCTGGTCCGGCGGGGCGCTGGACGTGCTCGCGCCCGCCGCCGCGCTGGCCGAGGTGTCCCGGCGGTTCGGCGGCGGCGAGGTGGCCGTGCACGCCGACGCCGACCGGGTGGCCCTGGCCTGGGCGGGCGGCAGCGCGAGCACCGCGCTGCTGGCCGCGCCCTTCCCCGACGACCGGGCCCGCAAGCTGCTGGAGGCCGACGCGGAGAGCACCGTGCTGGTGGAGGCGGACGTGCTGGCGGGCGCGGTGCGCCGGGCGGCGCCCTACTCGGGCCCGCACGGGGCGGTGACCATCCAGGTGGACGACGGCGAGCTGCGGGTGCGGGGCAGCGACCCGCAGGCGGGCGAGTCGGAGGAGTCGGTCAAGGCGTCGGTGGACGGCAACCGGCTCACCAAGAGCTTCCAGGCGCGCTACCTGGCCGACGCGCTGCGGGCGTTCGGCGGCGGGCGGGTGGAGCTGCGCATCCGGGACGGTCTGCGGTCGACGGTGCTGACCTGCGACGCGGGCGAGGACGGGGTGGAGCTGACCTACCTGGTGGTGCCCCTGCGCACCCCGTGACCGGCCCCGGTCAGCCCCGCAGGTAGTCCAGCTGCGCGCGGACCGACCACTCGGCGGCGGACCAGAGCGCGCGGTCCACGTCGGCGTAGACCACTTCGACGACCTGGCGGGCCGTCGGCGGCCCGCCCAGCCGCTCGGTCAGCCGCTCGACGGCCGCGCGGACCTGGGCCAGGCGCAGCTCCCGGTGCGCGAGGTAGGCGCGGGCCGCGGTGCCCGCGTCCGGCAGCTCGGGGCCGTGCCCCGGCAGCACCGCCGTGCCCTCGGGCAGGTCGGCCAGCGCGCGCAGCGACTCCAGGTAGTCGCCCAGCCTGCCGTCCGGGTGCGCCACCACGGTCGTGCCGCGCCCCAGCACGGTGTCGCCGGTCAGCACGGCGTCGTCGAGCAGGAAGCACAGCGAGTCCGACGTGTGGCCGGGCGTGGCGAGGACCCGGATCTCCAGCCCGGCCGCGATCACCACGTCCCCGCCCGCCAAGCCCTCCTCGCCCAGCCGCAACGCGGGGTCCAGCGCGCGTACCGGGGCCTTGACCCGCTCGGCGAACGCTGCCGCGCCCTCGGCGTGGTCGGCGTGCCCGTGGGTGAGCAGGACCTGCGCGACCGGGCCGAGCGCGGCGATCCGGGACAGGTGGACCTCGTCCAGCGGGCCGGGGTCGACCACCACGCACGTCTCCTCGCCGGGGGCGCGCAGGACCCACGTGTTGGTGCCGTCCAGGGTCATCACCGAGGGGTTCTCCGCCAGCAGCACCGCCGCGGTCGGGGTGATCTGCCGCAGCACCCCGTAGGCCGGGTGGGCCAGCCGCTCGCCCTCGACGGGCGCGCCGCTCACGGGACCACCACGCGCACCGCGCCGCCCTCGCGCACGAGCTTGGGGATGATCTTCTCCACGGTCCGGTCCACCACCAGCACCTCGGCCGCCGCGCCCAGCTCCGCCAGCTCGGCCAGCGCCACCCAGGTCGGCGGCAGCAGCAGTCGGCGGCCCGCGCGCCAGTCCGCCAGCGCGTCGGCGGGCCGCTGCCACACCGCGTCGGACGCCTCGGTGGTCACCGCGTCGGCCCGCTGCCCCTCGGGCAGCAGGGCGGCGAAGAAGCGCGTGTCGTAGCGGCGGGGCTCCTCGGCCGGGGTCACCCAGTTCGCCCACGGCCGCAGCAGGTCGGCCCGCAGCACCAGGCCCGAGGAGGCCAGGAACCCGGCCAGCGAGACCTCCCGGTCCACCAGCGCCCGGCGGGCGGCGGCGTAGGGCGCGGTGTCGGCCACCACGGTCGTCTCCGAGGGGCCCGCGAGCAGCACGCCGGACTCCTCGAAGGTCTCCCGCACGGCCGCGCACACCAGCGCCCGCGCCAGCTCCGGCGAGCAGGCGAAGCGCTCGGCCCACCAGCTCGGCGGCGGCCCCGCCCAGGCCACGCCCGTGTCGGCGTCCCGCCGGTCGACCCCGCCGCCGGGGAAGACCGTCATGCCGCCCGCGAACGCCATGCCCGCGACGCGGCGCTGGAGGAACACCTCCACGCCCTCGGCGGCGTCGCGGACCAGCAGGACCGTCGCGGCGTCCCTGGGCTTCACCGGGGTCGCCGGGGGCACCTCGGGGACCATGCTCGCGGGCAGCACCAGTTCTTCGGGCAGTTCGCGCACGACACGAGCCTACGGCCGATCAGCGCGGGCAGGATGGAGTCGTGGACGTGAAGCGGAAGTGGCGCCTGCTCGGCGCCGACGGATTCATACCCGGCGTAATCGCGGGGGTGCTGCTGACGACCGCCGCCACTCTGGTGCTGTTCCTGCCCACCACCACCACGATCAGCAGCAGGCAGCCGGAGGGCGAGGTACCCGGTGTGTTCGTGAAGCGGCACGGCAGCCCGATGGGCGGCAGGGACTACGAGGTCTGGCTCGGCCAGACGGAGGACAGGGGGCACGTCGTGCGGATTCCCTCCGGCTGGGGCACGGACTTCGAGGTGCGTCCTGTGGAGGGCGGCTTGGAACTGGCGTTCGCCTCCGGCGGGCGGGTCTTCGTGCCCGAGCGGTTCTACACCGGGAACCGCTAGCGGGCAGGATTGTCCGCGTGGACGAACAACTGCGGGTAGGACTCGTCGGCGCGGGACCGTGGGCGCGCATGGTGCACGCGCCCGGCCTGGCCGACCACCCCGGCACCCGGCTGACCGCGGTGTGGGCGCGCAAGCCGGAGGCCGCGGCCGAGCTGGCGGGCACCTACGGCGCCGAGGTGGCCGCCGACCCGGACGAGCTGCTGGCGGCGGTGGACGCGGTGGCGTTCGCGGTGCCGCCGGAGGTCCAGTCGGGGATCGCGACCACGGCCGCCGAGCGGGGCAAGCACCTGATCCTGGAGAAGCCGGTGGCGGCCACGCTGGCGGACGCCGAGCGGCTGGCCGGGGCCGTGCGGCGGGCGGGCGTGGCGTCGCTGGTGATGCTGACCAAGCGGTTCGCCCCGGAGATCCGCGAGCAGCTGGACCAGCTGCGCGAGGTCGGCGGCTGGGCGGGCGGATCGGTGCGGGTGCTCAACGGCGCGCTGCTGGAAGGGCCGTTCTCGCGGTCGCCGTGGCGGCACGAGCGGGCCCCGCTGGACGACGTCGGCCCGCACGTGTTCGACCTGATCGACGCCGCGCTCGGGCCGATCACCCAGGTCATCGCCGCGCACCGCGGCGAGGGCGGGCTGTGGCAGCTCATCCTGGGCCACGAGGGCGGCGCGACCAGCGGCGTCTCGCTGAGCATGGCGCTGCCGCTGAACCCCGGCGTCTGGGAGGTGGCGGTGTTCGGCGAGCACGGCCACCGGGTGCTGGCCGACCGCGGCACCAGCGCCCAGGACTGCTTCACCAACCTGCTGGACGACTTCGTGGCGATGGTGCAGAGCGGCACCACCGAGCACCCGTGCGACGTGCACCGCGGCTTGTACCTGCAGCGGATCATCGACCAGGCGCGGCGCGCGGCGGGCGGATGAGGCACCTGCCGACCCGGTGGGCGGCGGTCGCCGCCCCACCGGGTCAGCCGGGGTAGTTGCCGTTGTTGGGCTTGGGCACGCCGTTGACGTACTCCGGGCCACCGGCGGGCCAGGTGGACTGCTCCCGCTGCGCCAGCTCCTCGTGCAGCTGCTGCAACAGCGCCCGCTCCCGCTCGCTGAGCTTGGCGTCCACCGGCTGGGACAACGCCGCCGTGGCCGGGGCCTCCCCCTCGGCCAGCGCGGCCTGCAACGCGGCCAGGTCGTCCGGGTTCAGCTCGGTGGTCACCTCGGAGCGCGACAGCGGCGGCTCCTCCAGCGCCGGGGGCTTGGGCAGCTCCTCCTCGACCGGCTCGCGCACCGGCAGGCGTTTGACCGGCTTGGGCGGGAACGGCTGCACGCCCTCGAACGAGTCGGCCCGCGCCCGGCGGGCCTTCGAGCCGGTCTCTGGTTCGGCAGGCACCGGTTCCGGCTCGACCACCGGTGCCTTGTCCCGGACCTCGCCGTCGAACCAGGTGGCGTTGTCCACGGGCTGGTCGACCGGCACCGCGGGGAAGAACACCTCGCGGGCCGCGGTCACCGCCGAGGCGTGGTAGTCGCCCAGCGGTGTGCCGACGGTCAACACCTCCACCGCCGCCCGGATGCCCGCCCGGCGCAGCGCCACGTCCACCCGGTAGGCGGTCGCCGGGGCGAACCCCTTCGGGCCTATGTCGACCAGCACCACGCGCTGCGGCAGCGGCCCCGGCGTCGCGCCCGCCGGGCTGGACCGCCACGAGGCGCGCACACCGCGCACGTCGGGCAGCGAGGACACGGTCTTGGCCAGCGCCTCCGACAGCCCCTCGGCCGGGTCGGAGTCCGAGCTGAACCGGTGCCTGAGGTAGGGCAGGTGCTCCACCGCGAGCAGCCGATCGGCCAGCGCGGGGTCCGAGCGGACCTCCCTGAGCACCGCGCCCAGCTCGCGCCGCTCGTCGCCGGTCACCGGGATGCGCCCGGCCAGCAGGCAGCCCACCACCAGCTCCGCCGCGCGGTCGGGCTCCGCCACCGCCAGCAGCTCCCTGGCCTGGGACAGCGCGTCGTCGTCCACGCGGCCCGCCAGCGCCAACAGGAAGTCGTGCAGGCGGACGGGAAGCCCCACTCCGTCATGCGCCACGACTGCTTCTCCTTCCGGCCCCCGCACCGCGGCGAGCACTACACGGGCACCAGGTGCCCATCGGCCTCGGCGCCGGTGCACACCAGCTCCGATGCCGCCAACGCCGCCCGGTGGTAGGGCGGCAGGTCCAGCCCGGCGGGCAGGACCTCCACGCACGGGTCGTGCTCGCCGAGCGCGCGCAGCACCCGCTGCACCTCACCCGCCAGCCGAGGGCTGCCGGAGGTGGCGGTCACCAGGATGATCCGCCTGGTCCCACCACCGCCGCCGCGCCGCCACGAGGACCGGACCTCGCCGACCCCCGGCCGACCACGCAGCGTCGCGCCGAGCACCACGGTCGCGGAATCCCCCATTGACGCCTGATCGGGTGATTCCGGGGAAAAGGTGTAGTCGGTCTCCGGGAGTTCGTCCAGTCCTCTGATCGAACTGATCGCGCCGGGGTCGGCCCCGTGCGGGAGCAACGCGTCGGCGAGCAGCCGCTGCTCGTGGTCGGTCAGCCCGACCCGGTCGTGCAGCAGCGTACGCGGCAGGGCGCGGGCGAGCACCGCCGTGGCGTCGGTCGCGACCCAGTCGCGGTACCGCCAAAGCACGTCGTCCGGGAGCCGCCCGGCCAGCCGCAGCAGCAGCTCGTGACACGTGTCCGACATCTCACTCCCCGATCTCGACGACCAGTTCCACCTCGACGGGCGCGCCCAGCGGCAGCTCGGCCACGCCGACCGCGGACCGCGCGTGCGCCCCCGCGTCCCCGAACACCTCGCCGAGCAGCTCGGACGCGCCGTTGACGACGGCCGGGTGACCGGTGAAGCCGTCGGCGGAGGCGACGAAGCCGACCAGCTTGACCACGCGGACCACCGCGTCCAGGCCCACCAGCGCGTCCACCGCGGCCAGCGCGTTCAGCGCGCAGGTGCGGGCGTGCGCCTTGGCCTCCTCCGGGCTGACCTCGCCGCCGACCTTGCCGGTGGCGGCCAGCGAGCCCGCCACGAAGGGCAGCTGGCCGGAGGTGAACACCAGCGAGCCGGAGCGGACCGCGGGCACGTACGCCGCGACCGGCGCGGCCACGGCGGGCAGCTCGACGCCCAGCTCGGCCAACCGGGCCTTCCAGCTCACGACTTCGGCCGCTTCAGGTAGGCGACGTGCTGCTCACCGCTGGGGTTGGGCAGGACGGTGACCAGCTCCCACCCGTCCTCGCCCCACTGGTCCAGGATCGCCTTGGTGGCGTGGATCAACAGCGGGACGGTGGCGTACTCCCACTTCTGCATGGTGGGAGCCTAGCCGCACCCCCTTGGGCGGGTGCGGGCGTGGGTCAGCGCCGGGCGCCGTCGAGGAACGCCCGGAAAGCCCTGCTGGTGAACACCAGGGTGCCCGCGCCCCGGTTCTTGCTGTCCCGCACGGCGGTGCGCCCCCCGGCCACCGCCAGCTCGACGCACTGGGCGTTGGTGGCGCTGCGGCTGCTCTTGCGCCACGTCGACTCGCTCATGACTTCCCCCCGGCTGTCCGCGCTGACCCGACGAGTCTCACCGGTCCCGGCCGTGGCGGCGGACCGGCCTAGGCCACTCCGGGCACGTCCGGTTCGGGGAGGCGACACCGTCGGACCAGCGCGTCAGCCGAAGACGCCTGCGATCGGCCCCGGATCGGACGGCGCGGGCGCGAGGCGGTGCCTCGCGCCCGCGCGGGCGTCCACCGGGTTCTCAGGCGTTGACGGGGACGGGGGCGGAGTCGACCGCGACGGGCCGGTCGCGCAGCACGACCAGGGCGACGACGGCCGCGACCAGGGCGCCGACCGCGGCGGCGGTGAAGCTGGTGGACATGGCGGTGGTGAAGGCGTCGCGGGCGGTGCCCGCCAGCGCCGCGTCACCGCTCCGGGCGGCCACGCCGAGGGCGTCGCCGATCGAGCGGCGGGCGTCGCCAGGGGCGTCGGCGGGCATGGCCGCGGTGAACGCGCCGCTCAGCACGCTGCCCAGGACGGCCACGCCCAGCGCGGCGCCCGCCTGCTGCACCGTGTCGTTGAGGGCGGAGCCGACGCCCGCGTGCCGCGCCGGGACCGCGCCCATCAGCGCCGCGATCGCCGCGGGCATGGCCAGGCCGCCGCCCGCGCCGACCAGCGCCAGCGCGACCACCGGGGAGGCCGAGCCCATGACCTGGAAGCCCGCCGCCATCACGGCCAGGCCCACCGCGGTCAGCACCCGGTTGCCGACCTTGCGCCCGAGCGCCGCGCCGAGGGCGTTGAACACCAGGGCGGCCACCGCCATGGGGATGAACGCCAACCCGGCTTCCAGCGCCGAGTAGCCGAGGACGAACTGCAGGTACTGGGTGACCACCAGGAGCAGGCCGCCGTTGCCGATCTGCACCAGCGCCAGCGAGAAGCAGCCGCCGCTGAAGTTGCGCTCGCGGAACAGGCCCAGCGGCACCATCGGGGACTCGGCGCGCAGCTCCCACAGGACGAAGCCGGTCAGCGCCAGCACCGCGACGCCCGCCGCGACCAGGGTGCCGGTGCCCGAGCCGTGCTGGGGCAGCTCGATGATCGTCCAGACCAGCGCGACCATGCCGACCACGGACAGCACCGCGCCGAGCGGGTCGGGCTTGCTCCAGGGGCCGCGCGACTCCGGCATGAGCGCCACGGCGGCGACGACGGCCAGCGCGACGATCGGCACGTTGACCAGGAAGACCGCGCCCCACCAGAAGTGGGCGACCAGCACGCCGCCCAGCACGGGCCCGCCGACCAGGCCGACCATGGACACCACGCTCCACGCGGCCATCGCCGTGCGGCGCTCGGCCTCGTCGAACACCGTGATCAGGATGGACAGGGTGCTGGGCATGATCAGCGCGCCGCCCACGCCCATCAGCACGCGGGCGCCGATCAGCTGCTCGGGGTCGCCCGCCAGCGCGGCGGCCAGCGAGGCCAGCCCGAACACGGCCAGACCGATCACCATCACCCGCCGCCTGCCGAACCGGTCGGCCAGACTGCCCGCGGTCAGCAGCAGACCGGCGAAGACCAGGATGTAGGAGTCCAGAATCCACTGGACGTCCTGGGCGTCGGCGCCCAGTTCGGCGGTCATCGCCGGGATGGCCACGTTCAACGCCATGTTGTCGACGACCAGCACCAACGTGCTCAAGCAGAGCACGATCAAGATCAACCAGCGACGCGGGTGACGGTCCACCGCGAATCCCCTCCCGAGTGGTGCGCACACTGTGCGCTTGACTGCGAACAATGTACGCATAGCGGAACGCTGTACGCAACTAGGTACACCGTGCGCTACGCTGGCCAGGTGCAACAGGACGAACGGGCGCTGCCCACGGTGTGGGCGCGGGAGGACCGGAGCAGGCGCGAGCAACCGGCGCTGAGCAGGGCGCAGATCGTGGCCGAGGCGCTCCGGCTGCTCGACGCCGAGGGCATGGAGGCGCTGACCATGCGCAAGCTCGGCGCCCGCCTGGACGCGGGCGCCACCTCGCTCTACCGACACGTGGCCAACAAGGACGAACTGGTCGAACTGGTCGTGGACGAGGTGTTCGGCGAGATCCGCACGTCCTCGGGCGGGGACTGGCGCAGCGCGGTCGCCGATGTCGCGCGGGACATGCGCGCCGCGATCCTGCGGCACCCGTGGGTCGCCTCCGCGCTCGGCGCCGCGGGCATGTCCTACCTCGGCCCGAACCTCCTGCGGCTGTCCGAGGACCTGCTGGTCACGCTGGAGGCGGCGGGCTTCCCGCTGCTCCCGGCCAACATCGCGATGAACACCGTGTTCGCCTACGTCATCGGCGTCGCCACCAGCGAGGCCGCCTGGCTGACCATGCTCCAGCGCGGCGGCCAGAGCGAGCAGGAGTGGACCGCCCGCCTGCGGCCCACCATCGAGCGGGCCACGCGCGGCTACCCGAGACTGGCCGCGCTCTACGAGGCGGAGGGCGCCAGGAACCCGGAGGAGGTCCGCGAGGACGACTTCGAGGTGGGTCTGCGGCACGTCCTGGACGGCCTGGAGGTCGCCCGCGACCGCGACCGGATCACCTGATCGGGAAAGGCCGCCCACGGCGCCGGTCCCGCCGCTACCTTGATCGGGTGGAAACCTGGCGGGTCGTGGCCACCTGCGCCTTCGTGGCGGGCGGGCTGGTGCTCGTGCTGGTCGGCATGGCCCAGGTGCGCGACCGCACCCGCACCCGCGGGCAGCGCCGGACCAAGCGCGCCGAGGTGCTGCGCGCGGGCCTGCTCGGACTGGTCCTGGTGGCCGTCGTGGCGCTGCTGATCGCCTACTTGCTGCCGTCGGTGGTGGCGTGGGGCGTGGTGGCCGCGACGGTGATGCTCGTCGTGTTCATCACCACTGTGGACTGACCGCGTCCAGCGGAGTGGCGCTCGGCGCGCATAGGCTGATCCGGTGAACGGCTGGACCGACGAACTCTCCCGCGCGCGGCTGCACGTCGTGACCGGCAAGGGCGGGACCGGCAAGACCACCGTGGCCGCGGCGCTGGCGCTGGCCCTGGCCACCGGCGGCAGGCGGGTGCTGCTGGTGGAGGTCGAGAACCGGCAGGGGATCGCGCGGCTGTTCGACCGGCCCCCGCTGCCCTACGCCGAGGAGCGCATCGCCTCCGCGCCCGGCGGCGGCGAGGTGCGGGCGCTGGCGGTCGACCCGGAGGCCGCGCTGCTGGAGTACCTGGACATGTTCTACAACCTCGGGTTCGCGGGCCGGACGCTGCGCCGGATGGGCGCGATCGAGTTCGCCACCACGCTCGCGCCCGGCCTGCGCGACGTGCTGCTGACCGGCAAGGTCAAGGAGTGCGTGCGGCGGGTGCGCCCGACCGGGCGGCACGAGTACGACGCGGTGGTGCTCGACGCCCCGCCGACCGGCCGGGTGGTGCGCTTCCTCGACGTCACCAGGGCCATGGCCGAGCTGGCCAAGGCGGGTCCGATCAGGGGGCAGAGCGAGGGCGTGGTGAAGCTGCTGCACTCCGGGGACACCGCGGTGCACCTGGTGGCGCTGCTGGAGGAGATGCCGGTGCGCGAGACGCTGGACGCGGTGGCCGAGCTGGACGCCGCCGACCTGCGGCCGGGGGCGGTGTTCGTCAACCGGGTCAACCCGCCCCGGCTGCCCGAGCGGTCGCTGGTCGCCGCCGCGCAGGGCCGGGTGGACGCCGAGCGGGTGCGCGCCGGGCTGGCCTCGGCAGGCCTGGAGGTGGACGACGAGGCCGTCGAGGGGCTGGTCGACCAGGCCGTCGAGCACGCCATGCGGGTGCGCGCCGAGCAGCGCGCCAAGGAGCTGCTCGCCGAGGCCGACCTGCCCTCGCTGGAGCTGCCCGAGCTGACCGACGGGGTGGACGTGGCCGCGCTCTACGAGCTGGCCGAGGTGCTGGTCGGGCGGGGGGTGCGGTGAACCGGCTGGACGTGGACGCGCTGCTGGACGACCCGGCGACGCGGGTGCTGGTGTGCTGCGGCTCCGGCGGCGTCGGCAAGACCACCACGGCCGCCGCGCTGGCCGTGCGGGCCGCCGAGCGGGGCCGCCACGCGGTGGTGCTGACCATCGACCCGGCGCGCAGGCTGGCCCAGTCGCTGGGCCTGCGGGAGCTGGACAACCAGCCGCGCGAGGTGCGCGTCGAGGGCTTCCAGCCCAAGGGCGGGCTGCACGCGATGATGCTGGACATGCGCCGCACGTTCGACGACATGGTGTGGGCGCACGCGGGCCGGGAGCGGGCCGAGCAGATCCTGGCCAACCCCTTCTACCAGACCATCTCCACCTCGTTCTCCGGCACGCAGGAGTACATGGCGATGGAGAAGCTGGGCCAGCTCGTCGGGCGCGACGAGTGGGACCTGGTCGTGGTGGACACCCCGCCCAGCCGCTCGGCGCTGGACTTCCTGGACGCGCCGCAGCGGCTGTCCACCGTGCTGGACGGCAAGCTGATCCGGATGCTGTCCGCGCCCGCCCGCGCGGGCGGGCGGGGCATCCGCAAGATCGTCGGCGCGGGCTTCGGCCTGTTCACCAAGGCCGTCTCCACCATCGTCGGCGGCCAGCTGCTGCAGGACGCCTCCACCTTCGTGCAGGCGCTGGACAGCATGTTCGGCGGCTTCCGGCAGCGCGCGCAGGCCACCTACGACCTGCTGCGCTCGCCCGGCACCGGGTTCCTGGTGGTGGCCGCGGCCGAGCCCGACGCGCTGCGCGAGGCCAGCTACTTCGTGGAGCGGCTGTCGGCCGAGGACATGCCGCTGACCGGGTTGGTGGCCAATCGCACCCACCCGGTGCTGGCACCGCTGGCCGCGTCCGGCGCGCAGGCCGCGGCGGACCGCTTGGAGCGCTCGGGTGACGCCCCGCTGGCCGCCGCGGTGCTGCGCGTGCACGCGGACCGCGTCGCCGTCGCCGACCGGGAGAAGCGGCTGCTCGCGCGCTTCACCCGCGCGCACCCCGGTGTGCCGCTGGTCGGTGTGCCCGCGCTGCCCGTCGACGTGCACGACCTGGACGGGCTGCGCGAGATCGGCAGGCGCCTCGCGGGCGAGTGATCCCCCTCGCCGTGCGGGCACCCGAAGGCGCGCTACCCGACCTTGGACTCCTCCAGGTGCTCCTGGCGCGCGGTGTCGAGCAGCTCGTGCCAGGACGTGACGTCGGGACGCCGCCGCAGCAGCGCCCGCCGCTCACGTTCGGTCATGCCGCCCCACACGCCGAACTCGATCCGGTTGTCCAGCGCCTCGGCCAGGCACTCGGTGCGCACCGGGCACCCCAGGCACACCAGCTTGGCCTTGCGCTGCTCAGCGCCCCGGACGAAGAGCTGGTCCGGCTCCTCATCACGGCAGGACGCCTTGATCCGCCAATCCCCCTGCTGCATATCCCCCACCTCGTTCACACTTGTCCGGTCCGGTAAATCCGCCACACCCCTGCCGCGGATGCCGTAGGCTCACCACCGAGTGGCCGTGCCGTTGGCTGCTGTCCCTGGACGTTGACGGACTGTAGAGCCTTCCGGTTCCACCTCCAACCCTGGGTTGCGCACCTGTTACCTGTCTTGAGTACGAGTACTCATCCCGGGTAATGGCGTTACTTCTGCCTGATCACCCGTCGGTGAGCCGCGTACGCTGACCCGCGTGCGAGTCAGGAACGGCGTGCTGAAGCTGCTCGGCCTGTGTCTGCTGGCGGGGGTGCTGCTGGCGGGCCTGCTGTTCCCCGTCGTCGGCTCGCTGGGGCTGATGTCCAACCAGGCCAGCGACACCGTGGACAGCATCTCCGCGGACCTGGTCACCACCGACCCGCCGCTGATCACCACGATCACGGACAAGGACGGCGCCCCCATCGCCTACCTGTACGACCAGTACCGGGTGCTGGTGCCGCCGGAGAAGATCTCGCCGACCATGAAGGCCGCGCTGGTCTCGGTGGAGGACCGGCGCTTCTACGAGCACCAGGGCGTGGACTGGAAGGGCACCTTCCGCGCGGCGCTGACCAACCAGTTCAGCGGGTCGGTCACCCAGGGCGCGTCCACGCTGACCCAGCAATACGTCAAGAACTACCTCGTCCACGTGGTGGCCAGGAACAACAAGGTCGAACAGCAGAAGGCGCAGGAGCAGACTATTGCGCGAAAAATGCGTGAAGCGCGCATCTCCTTGCAACTGGAGAGCAAACTCGGCAAGGAGGAAATCCTCGCCCGCTACCTGAACGTGGTGCCCTTCGGCTCGACCATCTACGGCATCGCGGCGGCCTCGCAGGCCTACTTCGCCACCACGCCGGACAAGCTGACCGTGCCGCAGGCGGCGCTGCTGGCGGGCATGGTCAACAGCCCGTCCGCGCTGGACCCGGAGGTCTTCCCGGAGAAGTCGCTGGAACGGCGCAACCAGGTCATCGACAAGATGGTGGAGAACGACAAGCTCTCCCGCGAGGCCGCCGAGGCGGCCAAGGCCGAGCCGCTCGGCCTGGCCCAACCGGTCCGCACCCCGCCCAACGGCTGCGTCGGCGCGGGCCCGGAGAACGGCTTCTTCTGCTCGTACGCGGTGCAGTACCTGGAGCGCAACGGGTTCAGCCTGGAGCAGCTGCGCACCGGCGGCTACACCGTGCGCACCACCCTGGACCGCACCATCACCCGGCAGGCCAAGCAGGCCGCCGAGGCGCAGGTGCCCAAGAACACCGACGGCATCGCCAACGCGATGGCCGTGGTCCGGCCCGGCAAGGACAAGCACGAGGTGGCCGCACTGGTCGCCAACCGGGACTACGGGCTCAAGCCCGAGCAGTTCCAGACCCAGTACGACCTGCCCAGCGGCGTGGAGAACAAGTTCGGCGCGGGCTCGGTCTACAAGGTGTTCACCGCGGCGGCGGCGCTGGAGAAGGGCATGGGCATCGAGAACGTCATCCCCACGCCCAGCTTCTACGAGTCGCGGGTGTTCAAGGGCGGCGGCGAGCGGTGCCGGGGCACCGGCGAGCCGAACACCCGCTGGTACTGCCTGGGCAACTACGACAACAGCTACCCGCCGCAGATGTCGCTGCAGCAGGCCCTGGCGACCTCGCCGAACACCGGGTTCGTCATCCTGGAGGAGCGGCTGGGCATGGACCCGGTGGTGGACATGGCCGCCCGGCTGGGGATGCGCGAGACGCTGGCCACCAACCTCAGGGGTGAGCCGCCCAACGCCAAGGACAAGAACAAGGAGCTGCGGATCTCGCAGACCGAGTTCTACAAGGCCAACGGCGGCAACGCCTCCTTCACGCTGAGCCCGGCGCCGGTGAGCACCCTGGAGCTGGCCAACGTGGCCGCCACCATCGTCAGCGGCGGCACCTGGTGCCCGCCCACCCCCATCGGCGAGGTGCTCGACCGCAACGGCAAGGTCGTCGAGGTCAACGAGGCCCCGTGCGAGCAGGCGGTGTCCGAGGGCCTGGCCAACGGCCTCGCGGCGGGCATGAGCAAGGACGACCAGGCCAACGGCACCGCGGCGGGCGCGGCGCGGCAGTTCAAGTGGACCCGCCCGATGGTGGGCAAGACCGGCACCACCGAGGAGTTCAAGTCGGCCGCGTTCATCGGCGCGACCCCGGACTTCGCGGGCGCCGTGCAGGTGTTCAACGACGGCACCTCGCCCCGGCCGATCTGCCTGGGCGACAAGCCCAGGCTGTGCGGTCGCGGCGGCAACATCACCGGCGGCAGCCTGCCCGCGCGGACCTGGTTCGACGCGATGAGCCGGGTGCACGCGGGCCTGCCCGTGCGCGAGCTGCCCAAGCCCGAGGAGCGCTACCTCAAGGGCGGCACCGAGATCAAGATCCCGGACGTGGTGGGCAAGAACGTCAACGAGGCCACCCGCCTGCTGGAGCAGGCCGGCTACAAGGTCAGCACCCAGAACCGCAACTCCGGGCAGCCCAAGGGCACCGTGGTCAGCCAGACCCCGCGCGGCACCGCCCTGCGCGGCACCATCGTCACGCTGCTGGTGAGCACCGGCTACGTGCCGCCGCCGCAGCCGACCGCCCCCGGCCCCACCGGCGGTCAGCCCTCCGGCGGCCCCGGCACCTCGCAGCCGCCGGAGATCACCCTGCCCACCGAGCCCACAGAGCCCACCGGGCCGCCCGGCGGGCCGGAACCGGGCATCCCGATCCCCACCCGCCCCCGCCGCTGACCCGGCCCCAGGGGGCAGGCCCCCAGGGGTAGGCCCTCAGGAGGCCGGGCTCTCAGGAGGCCAGCTTCGCCTTCACCGCCGCGGCCACCCGGCCGCCCTCGGCGCGGCCCGCGACCTTGGCGTTGACCGCCTTCATGACCTGGCCCATCTGCCGCTGCCCCGGCTGCTCGCCCAGCTGCGCGGCCACCTCGGCCACCGCCTCGTCGACCAGCGCGGCCAGCCCCGCGTCGTCCAGCTGCGCGGGCAGGTAGGACTCCAGCACCGAGGACTCGGCGCGCTCCAGCTCGGCCTGCTCGGTCCGCCCCGCGCCCGCGAACGCCTCGGCGGCCTCCTTGCGCTTCTTGACCTCGCGCGCGAGGACCTTGAGCACCTCGTCGTCGGACAGCTCGCGCGCCGCCTTGCCGGAGACCTCCTCGGTGGTGATCGCGGCCAGCGCCATCCGCAGCGCGCCCGCCCGGACCGTCTCCCGGCCCTTGATCGCGCTCGTCAGGTCCGACTGCAACCGCGCCTTCAACTCCGCCATGCGGCTCAACCTACCGGGCACCACGCCGCACCCCGAACCGGTTAACCCCCTACCCTCGGGGGCGTGAACACGTTCGGTCGCGCGCTGCTCGCCACCACCGCCCTCGGCACCGCCACCATCGCCTACGCGGCGGGCATCGAGCGCAGGAACTGGACCCTGCGGGAGGCGACGCTGCCCGTGCTCAAGCCGGGCTCGGCCCCGCTGCGCGTGCTGCACCTGTCCGACCTGCACATGACGCCCAACCAGAAGTCCAAGCAGCGCTGGGTGGCCGAGCTGGACTCGCTGGAGCCCGACCTGGTGGTCAACACCGGCGACAACCTCGCCCACCAGCAGGCCGTGCCCGCCGTGCTGCGCGCCCTCGGCCCGCTGCTCGACCGGCCCGGCGTGTTCGTGTTCGGCAGCAACGACTACTACGCGCCGCGACCGAAGAACCCGGCCCGCTACCTGCTGCCGTCGTCGAAGACCAAGCGCATCCACGGCGTCCAGCTGCCGTGGCGCGACCTGCGCGCGGCGATGATCGAGCGCGGCTGGCTGGACCTGACCCACGTGCGGCGCACGTTCACCGTGGCGGGGCAGACCGTGTTCGCCGCCGGCCTGGACGACCCGCACCTCAAGCGCGACCGCTACCAGGACATCGCGGGCAAGCCCGAGGACGCCGCCCTGCGCCTGGGCGTCACCCACTCCCCCGAGCCGCGCGTGCTGGACCCGTTCGCGGCCGACGGCTACGACCTGGTGATGGCGGGCCACACCCACGGCGGGCAGCTGCGCGTGCCGGGCTACGGGGCGCTGGTGACCAACTGCGAACTGGACCGGTCGCGCGCCCGAGGGGCGTCCCGGTGGGGCGAGCACACGTGGCTGCACGTGTCGGCCGGCCTCGGCACCTCCCCGTACGCGCCGGTGCGCTTCGCCTGCCCGCCGGAGGCCAGCCTGCTCACCCTGGTGCCCCGACCCGTTGACGCAGGTCAGGAGCGGTCTGAGGGCAAAAGGGGTACCCGGTTCGGAGTGGGTGGGAACGTCAGGTAGAGTTCTCCTCGTTCGATCCCAGCCGGGGTGTGGCGCAGTTTGGTAGCGCGCTTCGTTCGGGACGAAGAGGTCGCAGGTTCAAATCCTGTCACCCCGACCAGGTCAGGCCCGGTACGTCGCAAGACGTACCGGGCCTGACCTGTATCTGAGTGACTTACTGCGTGACTACGCTCCCGAAGCCGGGAAGATCCGATCCATCGCCGTCGCGCCGTCTTGGATCACTGGCCGGATCTGATGGCGGTACACCTCCTCCGTAACCGACGTGCTGCTGTGCCCCACGAGCTTCGATATCTGGTCCGAGGTCATGCCGCTGTCCGAGAGCAGCGAGACGAAGCTGTGCCGCAGCTCACGAGGCGTCCACTCCGCGGCGTTGAGCCCTGCCGCCTTGAGGACTCGCCGGAACATGCGACGCACGTTGGCCGCGTCCAGCTCGGTACCCACTTCCGACGCGAACACCAACCCGTGCTCTTGCCACTGGTCGCCGGCTCGCTTCCGTTGCACCTCCTGACGCGCCCGCTGCGCTTCCAACGCCTTGATTGCCCGCTGCGACAGCGCGAGCGTGCGCCGGGACTTCCGCGTCTTCGTGTCGCCGCCGGCCCGTACCGACCGCCACACAGCGATGTGCGGCGGTACCGGCGGACTGGCGTGTGCGTCCCCCTTCAGGTCGACGTGCGACCACGTGAGGGGCCGCGCCTCCTCAGTGCGCGGGCCGCCCACCAGCGACACCACGATGTAAGCCCCGATCGTCGATTCATCAGCTTCCGCGCGGAGCAAGACAGCCTCGGCCTGCTCGAAGCTCAACGACTTCGACGGTCTACCGGCCTGCCCTTCCGGGCACTCGCAGAGAAGCACGACATTGCGCTTGACCTTGTCGCGCGCCTGCGCCCGGCTGACGGATCGGCGGAGAACCGAACGGATGTCTCGCAGCGTTCGCGTGCTGAGGGTCTTCGCCTTCTCCGCCAACCACTCGTCAACGTCGTCTGCCGACAGCTCCCGGAGCTTTCGAGCACCCAACGCCGGGATGACGTGCGTTTCTGCCAGGATGCGGCACGTTGTGACGGTCTGCTTGTCACGACCGTTCAGGCCGTACTGCAACCAGTTGGTCACAGCGTCGGCAACTGTGTAGTTGTGTGGTTCTATCGCTAGCCCGTCTTTGACGTCACGTTGGATGGCGTCAAGTTTGTTCTTCGCTTCGGTCTTGGTTCGGCCACTGGCGCGCTTGGTGATCCGCTTCCCTCGTCCGTCAAAGCCTACGGTTACGGTCGCAATCCAGCGCTTACGCTTGTCATCCCAGTGCAGGCCACCGTCCCCGCGGCTACGCCGTTTCGCCAAGGTGCACCCCCGCTTCCCGCTCCAACAGCGTGACGTAGGAACGGATCGCGGATGCCGGGATAAGCGTGGCACTGCCTTGCTTGACGAACTTGATCCGTCCGGCACGCATCTGCTCGTAGAAGGTGCTGCGACTCAGTGACAGCAGCCGCATCGCTTCGGGCACTTTGTAGAGATACTTCGCCAACTCGGTGACGTTGCTCGTGTCGCTCATCGGTTTCCCCTCGTTTTCCGGTGAGTCGTGCGGCTTCACGCGAGCGCTTCCCAGTGGTGCGGTCTGTCGTTGGGTGGGGATTTTGGGCATGCGTCATCACCTTGTGGTCGGTCGGGGTGGCGGCGACGTAGCGCGGCTGGACGTCGGCGCTGTGCGGGGGGCGGGTACGGGGTGTCAAACCCGCAAACCCGCCGATCGAGCAGAGGAAGGGCTGTGAGCTGCGGTGATGCGGTGCGGGTTTGAGGTCGGGGCAAACCCGCGCCAAAGCCGCGGGTGGTCGTGTCAAACCCGCAAGCGGGTCTGCAGGGCCGGTCGGAGGGCCGCCCTGCTACTGCCAGAGGTCGGCCTGGCCGGCCGGGATCTGGTCGTCGGTGGCCTGGTCGGGCTGGTGGTCGTCGTTGGTGCGGGTTTCGACCCAGAAGACGCGGGCTTTGGCGTGGGTGTCCATGGCGGAGCGGATGACGTAGTCGCCGTGCCAGCGGCCGATGTGGCCGGTGAGGTGGCGGCCGATGGATTTGGTGGAGGGGGTGCGGCCTTGTTCGTCGGTGAGGAAGGTTCCTTCCCAGCGGTCGACGGGTTGGTTGTCGATGATGTCGATTTCGGCTTGTTGGCGGAGATGTCGGCTGGTGATGCGGCGGTCGTGGTTGAGTTCGTGCCAGCGTGCGAGGAATGCGACCCATTCGGCGTCTTCGTCGTCGGCTTCGCGCATGTCGTTGAGGTTGTCGAGGAAGCCGTCGATGCCGTGGTGGGCGAGTAGTCCGCCGGAGGCTCCGGCCCAGGTGGTGAATTGGCGCATGGTGTGGCCGGAGCGGGGTGCTCCGGCGTTGATCCAGTCCATGACCAGGATCAGCAGGTGCCGCAGCACGGTGACGCGGTTGGCCGGGGTTTTGAGCCAGTTGTCCAGGTGGGGAATGCCGAACGCGGTCTGGTCTCGTTGGTCGGGGTGCGGGTCGTTGGGGTCGAGTCGGACCAGGACGGTGCGGGTGGCCATGTCCCCGCCCAACCGGATGTTGTTCCCGGTGGCCAACCACAGCCGGTTGTTGGTGGCGGTGAATCCCGCGCCGGAGGAACCGAGCATCCGGGCGGACCATTGCGGTGAGGTGAGCAGTTGGGCCAGGACGGCGGAGGAGACGATGGTCCCTTCGGCGATGTTGTCCCACAGCATGATCGGCGATGAGCTGTGCAGGGCACTCGTGATGCTCTTCTCCAATTCGCTGTCGTCGCCTTTGCGCCAGACAAGGTTTTTGCAGCCGTAGATGTAGCCGGGAATCTCGGCGAGCAAGGTTTTGCCGCTGGACTGGGTGGTGGCGGAGATCAGGCCGAACGGGGTCAGGCATCCGAGATAGGGACGCAGGATCGGAGCGAGTAGTAGGGCGATGTGGTTGGCGCGGTCGGCGGGCGCGACAAACGGGAAATCGGACAACAGCCGGTCCAGCAGGAAGGTTTTGGCGTCGGCGACCTGGTCGGCGGTCGGGTGGGTCGGGACGGGCGACATGGGGGCGGTGGGCGAGTAGTAGAGGCCGGTGGCGGGGTCGTAGCCGCTGGTCTGGATCAGCGTTCCGTCAGGTCGCAGGACGGGTGATCCGACGATGCCGGTCAAGGGTCGGACGCCGGGCCAGTAGCGGGAGGACAGCACCGCCGACAGGGCAGTTCCGGTGGGGCTGACCTCCACTTCGGTCCACTCGTCGGTGTTCTTGTCCTTCTTGAGGCGGTGGACGTAGGTGTGGTGGGCGAGCAGGAAGGCCAGCGCGGAGGCGGTGAGCGGTTCGGCCTGTACGGGCGGTGCCGCGGGCTGTCCGGCGGTCTGGTCGGTGCCGGTGGGGCCGGAGACGCGGGACAGGTGCACGAGCTGCCCGCCGGAGACGAACACGTCGGGCAGCGCGCCACCGGCGACGGCGGCGGTGAGGGTGCGGATGGTCTCGGCGTCCCCGCCGATGCGGATGGGCGGCCGGTCGACGGGATCGGTCCCGTCGGCGGTGTCGGCGGTGGTGGGTTCGGCAGCAGTGGTCATGCGACGGGCCTCCCTTCCGTGGCGTGCTGGGCGCGGTCGGTGGTGGTCATGCGGCGGGGTGTTCGGTCGGGGTGCGGGGTCGGTTGAACCCGGAGGCGAGGGCGTAGCGGATCTCTCCGGCGGGCAGGCCGGCGGTGTGGGCGGCGGTGGCGAGCGCGGTCTCCACCTGGTGGCGGTCGATCCAGCCCGCCTCGACCATCCCGGCGAGTCGGCTGGTGGAGCGGAACAGCTTGCGGTTGCGTCCGGAGTCCGGCGGCATCGCGGCCAACTCGTCGCACGCCGAACGGAGCGCGGCGGCGGCGTAGCGGGCTTGGCGATCCTCACCGCGGGCGGTGACCGTGACCGGCGCCGGTCGGATCGGTGTCGGGGTGGCGTGGCGGTCATGGCCGGTGCGCACAAGTTCGGCGGTGAGCCAGTCGGGCAGGACAGCCGGGGTCAGGGCGGTGGAGGCGCGGCGGTAGGTGCCGGCCGGGGTGGTGGAGCCGGGCAGCACGACGTAGCCGCCGTAAGCCTTGATGTCGACCTGCCAACCCAGTCCGCTGCTCACCACGCTTTCGCCGTCGCGGACACGGCCGCTGCTGGACTTCCACCGGCCCGACTCGGCGGTGTAGAGCAGGTGCAGCCCACCGGACGGGGTCTCCGTGACGAGGGTGTCCACGTCGAAGCCCTGCCCCCGCAGGCCGGCCAACGTGGCGTAGGTGTCGATGCCGTCGGCGGGCAGCGGGTTCCCGACCGGCCAGGGCACGCCGTTGAGCGGTTGGGCGGGCGGGGTGCCGCCGTGCGCGTCGAGGTCGACGGTCAGCAGCCCGGAAACCCCCAGGTGCACCGCCCACACGCTCGTGCGCCACCGCGCCGCCCACCGACCGATCATCTGCGTGTCGGCGGTGGCGGCCCACACGCCGTGGCACAGCGCGCCGTCACGGCGGGCCAGGCACGTGCACTGTGCGGCGGTGTGGCCTCCGCCGCCCCGGCAGTCCGGGCAGCCGGCCAGCGGGCGTTTGGTGCCGGGGTGCAGGGGCAGCACGTGCCAGCCGTGACGGCCGGCCACCCACAGCGCGACGTCGGCGGCGGTGGGCCGGGTTGCGGTCATGGCGGTGGTTCCTCTCGGGTGGTGGGCGCGGCCCTGTCGCTGCGGGGACGGCGGTTGGTCACGTCCCCGCAGCGACCAGTGCCGACGGGGTCAGCGGCGGCGCAAGCGGTTGAGGTCGGCGAGGGTGAAGCCGACCTGTTGGGCGACGTGGTCGTTGCCGGAGGCGACGTTGCGGGTGCTGTGCCCGTGGTGACCGTTGGGGGTGTCGTGGTCGTCCCGGTCGTGGTGGGTGGCGTGGTGCACGGCCTCTTCGGCGCGGCGCAGTGCCTCGTTGATGTGGTTGGTCACGTCCCCGTCGTCACCTGCGGTGTATCGGAAGCTGGTTGATCCGTGGGTGACGTCGTGTTGGCTGCCCACGTGCGCGCCGGAGTGGGCGATGTTGGTGTTGTGCAAGGTGAATCCTCCGTACCGATAGGTGCTTTCGTCCCTTGTGGACGCTCCGGTGGTGGTGTCGTCGGTGGTCGTCGGCGGGGTCACGTCCCTGTCGTGACCTGCGGTCGTGTCGTGGTCGGCGGCGGGGTCCTGGCCCTTGGGGTGGCGCTGGTTCACGGCGTCGTCCTTGGCCTGTCGGTGGGCGGTGCGGGCGGTGTCGAGGCGTTCGCGGGCAGCGGTGATCTCGGCCGGGTCGCCGGTCTCCTTGGCCTGGCGCAGGGCGCGGCGGGCGCGGGAGACGGCCTGTCGGGTGTTCTGTGTGGACCGCCCGCTGGCGTTGGGGCAGCGGCGGCCTCCTGCTCTGCACATGTCACGTCCCCTTGCCATGCATGGGATTCGGAGGTCAGCGTTTGGCCGCGATGTCGGTGGCGCGGCAGGTCGGACAGACGGTGTAGCCGGACAGCGTCGGGAACCACACGCGGGAGTTGCCGCCCTCGGGCATGGTCTGGCCGCACAGGGTCTTGACCTGGCCGGACCACCACGAGCGGGTGCCGATGTGCGCGACGGGCTTGCCCATAACTCGACCTCTTTCGTGACTGTGTGTGACGCCGGGTGGACGTGTTGGGGTGACGCGCGGGCGGTGCCATCGGGTGCCGGCGCGGGGGTGGGGAGGGTGGGGGTGAAGCGGGGCGGGGTGCCCGCGCACTCCGGTTTCCGAGAGTCGCGCGGGCACCGCTCATCGCAGATTCATTGCTTCATTTCTTCACTTTCCGCTGGTCAGGGCCTTGACCTGCGGGTTTCATCCGGGAGTGCGATTGTTCATCCCGGATCGTCGGGTTCACCGGTGTTTCACTCGTCGGCGAACCCGTCGGGGTCGTCGTCCTCCGCGGGGTCGGCGGCGGTGCCACGCATGAGCTGCTGTTGACGGACGGTGACGGGGTCGACGTTGTACGCGCCGTTGGTGGACGGCACCTTCACGCCGTGGTCGGCCAGTGCCTTGACCAGGGCCATGCGGTCGCGCATCTGCTGGTAGGGCAGGTGGCGCGGGTGCGCGGTCTTGAGCGCGGCCAGGACCTTGGCGGCGGTGACGGCCTGGTCACCCAGCACGGCCAGCACATCGGCCAACAGGTCCCGGGGTTCTTCGTCGTCGCTGGTGGGGGTGGGGACGTGACCGGCGCGCAGCTCCATCGCCCGGTCGGTGACCTCGGCCACCTCGGCGGAGGTGAGGTAGAAGCTGCGCAACAGGCCGGGTTGAGCCATGATGCCGCGCACCATGGCGGTGCCCACGTCGCCGGGACCTTCGTCGGTGGCCGGGTCGAGACTGACCGCGGAGATGCCGGCCTTGTAGCTGCCGGTACCGAGGATGGCGTCGTTGGACTGCTGGTCACCGATGGCGAAGCACGCCTTGCACGAGGTCACGGCGGTGACCTTGCGCGGCAACGACGCCGTGGACGCTTCCGGCGTGGCGAACAGCAGCGTGACGGCGTACTTGCGGGCGGCGCTGATCAGCTTGGTGACCACGTCGGCGGCCTCCTCTCCGTACTCGTCGTGCATGAACAAGGCCTGACACTCGTCGATGACCACCACGCGCGGACGCAGTCGGCTGTCCTTGGCGGCAACCGTGCGGTTGACCTTGCGTTCGTCGTGTTCCCGCAACGCCTTGCCGCGCACGTCCAGATCGGCGTACAGCTCCCGCAACGTGTCCAGGCAGGCCCGGACGGTCTCCTTGTCCGCCCCAGTGCGCAGAGTCCGCAGCCGCGGTTTCATCGGGTCGTAATCGGCGTTCTCGGCCAGCACGAACACGTCCACGTCCACCAGCGGATCCAGGATCGCTCCGCACACCAACGTGATGAACAGCGACGACTTACCCGACCCCATCACCCCGGCCGCGGCATAGTTCTTCTCGAACAGCAGTGCCCGGACCACCTCGCCCCGGATGTTCACCCCGACCGGCAGGGCGGCGAAGTAGTCCGTCGGCCCGTTGGTGTCCAGCAGCGGCCACGGCCCCACCGGACCGGACAGCGCGCCCTGGTCGGCCACCCACAGGTCCAGCACACCCGGTTGCCCCTTGGGCTCGGACGGCCAGACCTCCACCGGCAGGCGCACGAGGTTGTGCGCGAACACGGTCTTGCGCTTGACGATCTCCTCCACCGGCACGCCTTTGGGCATGACCAGCTGCATCCGCCAGCCCTTGCCGTCGCGGTGCGGCGGCTGCACCCACGTCGGTGTGATCGACCGTCCCCAGCCCTCCTTGAACGCCTGCCGCAGCGCGGGCAGCCCGGACAGGTGACGCAACGCGGACAACACCGCGGACTCGTCGGGGATGATGTCGCGGCCATCCGCCTCAACGGTCCGCTCCTCACCCGCCCACATCGGCAGGGTGCCCCGGTCACGTCCCACCGGGATGGTCCGCGCGGCCCAGGTGCCCGCGCCCGCGATGGCCCAGGCCCACCAGTAGCCGCCGACCGGGGACAGCTCCACCACGGTGGTCCAGAAGTCCACCATGCCGTTCCACCGGTCGGTCAACGACGCTGCGCCGATGACGGTCTGCACCGCGGAGAACCCGAGGAACACCACGTGCCCCGACGCCAGCAGCAGCACCGCGCCACCCGACCACCGCAGGATCTCCAGCCGCCGTTCCCGGCCGCGTTGGGCCGCGCCCGACCGGCGCCGCTCCAACACCTCCTCAAGCTCGCGCAGGACGTGGAAGTCCTCCGCGCTCTTGGCGTTGACGCGCAGGGTGGTGATGGCCTGTTCGAGGTCCAGGTGCTTACGGCGTGCACGGCGCTCCTGGCGGCGGATGCGGGCACCGGCCACCGCGTACCCGGCGTTGCGTCGCACCGCGCGGGCCACGGAGCGGGTGCGCTCGTGGCGCACCACCCGAACCACCGCACTGGCCGCGGTGCGGGCCGCGTTCTGGGCCGCCATGCGGCGGTCCAGCTCGGCGGATTCCTCATCGGTCAGCAGTTCCCCGACAACGGCCCCGTCCGGCTCCACCTCGCCCGTGTCCGGGGTGGCGTCGGCGTGGCGCACGGGCAGGCGCACCACGTTGGTGCGCTCCCGGTCCTCGTCCTCGTCGTGATGGTCGTGGGCGGTGGTGCTCATCGGGTCACCTCGCTTCCGGTCGGGTCTGTCGGGCGGGCTCGGTCAGGGCGTTGCGCAGTTCGCGGGCGTACTCGCTGCCGCAGCGCAGGTGCGCGCGGATGGCACTCGCCGACGCGGTGGCGGGCAGGTCACCGGCGGCGATGGCGGCACGCAGTCGGGGCAGCAGCGCGGCGGCCCGCGCGGACAGTTCTGCCTGAACGATCGGGGTGTCGGTCGCACGTTCAGGGGCGGTGTCGGCGCTCACCGGGGCCGGGCTGGACGGACCGGCCGGGGTGGCGTGGGTCGGGGTGTCGGTGCGGTGGCCGGCGGGGTGCGCCGACGCCGGTCGGGCCGGAGCGGTCCGGTCGGGGCGGGTGCCGGCGGTGTGGTCGAGGTGGGCGAAGCCGTCCCAGATGATCGGCAGGACGGTGACCGCGCCGACGGCGACCAAGGGGCCGATGGCGTGGGCCAGCAGCGTCATCGGCTTGAAGGTATCGGCGACGATCGGCAGGTAGGGCCAGACGTTGAGCGTCAGCGTCACCCCGAGCGCGCCGAACTCGACCTTGGTCAGGTGCGGGTGGTGCAGGGTGGTGCCGCGGGTGGTCAGGAACGCCTTTGCGCCGACGACCACCAGCAGGATGGCGGAGATGACCGGTTCGACCGCCCACGCGCCCCACCACGCCGCGCCCCGCTCGGTCATGCCGAGGGTCAGGGTGTGGTGCACGCCGGTGGTGGACCAGGCCAGCGCGCCGACCAACGCCACCAGGGCGGTGACGGTGAGGACCAGGCGCACGCGGGCGGCCTGCCACGCCCGCGCCATGGGGTTCTGCCCGAGGGTGTGCAGGCGGGCGGCCTCGTGAGAGCGCTTGAGGGCCTTGCGTACCCGCTTGGTGTCCACCAGCAGGGGTGCGGTGTCGTCCTGCAAGGCCAGCAGGGCGTGTGCCTCGGCGACCTCGGCGCGCAGCCCGCGCACCCGCCGCGTGTCTCCGGCGGCGGAAGCGGCGGCGTGGTCCTGGCCCTCGTCGTCGGCGGCGTGTTCGCGCTGGTTGACGGGGCGGACGTGGTCGACGGGCACGGCCGATGTGGGAACGGTGGGCGCGGCGGCGGCGACGTAGCGTTCCAACTCGGCCACGGTGGCGGCGAACGGGTCGAACTCGTCGGGACCGGGCAGCGGGGTTGCGGTCGTGCTCATCGGGTCACCTCCAGTCGGCGGGCGGAACGAGGGGAGAGCAGTCCGGCGCGGTGGCCGGTGCGAGTGGTGGCGCGGCGGGCCAGGACGACGACCAGCAGGGCGGGCAGGCCGTAGGCGACCAGCAGGACCGTGGGGTCCTCGGTCTGGGCGGTCACCGCCCACTGGGCCAGGCCGATCAGCCCGGCGACCATGAGCAGCTTCCACAGCACGATCACCGCCACCACGGCGAGCGCGATGAGCAACAGCAGTAAGGGGGTGGGGATGGTCGCCACGGTCACGCACCCCCGATGGGGCGCAGCACGCGGCCGGAGGCGGTCAGGTACTCCCACGACCGACCGCGCTGACTGGACGGGGCGGAGCCGTCGGCGGTGGTCACCGGGATGACCGGGCCGTAGGGGGTGGGCTGGATGAAGGTGTCGCCGGTGCGGACGTCCACGAGGTCGCGCCGGTGCAGGTTGTTCGACATGCTGGTGCTCTCCTGACCCGCCCGTGACGGGCGGTGTTGGGGTGGACCGGACCGGCGGCGCGTTCCTGGCCGGGAGTTGGGCCGCCGGTCCGGGCGGAGTCAGTGCACGAGGGTGGTGCCGTACTGCCGCTGGACGAGGTCCACGGCGTCGGTGAGGACCTGGTCGTGGTCGAACGCCAGCGACCCGAACTCGTCGGCCAGCACGTCGGCCACCGGCCACCAGCGGGCCTGGCGGGCGTCGTCGCCACCGACGGCGGCGGGCATGTGGTCCAGCACCGCGGCGAATCCCACCGACACCACCCGGCCACGCGGGTCACGGCCGGGGGTGTCGTACACGCCGACCTGGTCCAGGCTCCATTCCTCGAACGCCACGCCGGTCTCCTCGTGCAGCTCGCGCACGGCGGCGGCGGCGAAGGTCTCGTGCGGGTCGACGTAGCCACCGGGCAGCGCCCACCGACCCGCGAACGGGTCGTGACCCCGCTCGATCAGCAGCACCCGCCACTGACCGGCGTCGTCCTGGGCGAACAGCAGCACATCGGTGGTGATGGAAGCGTTGTTGTCCTTCACAGCAGCGATCTCCTCAGAAGTGTTGATGTGCAAGGGAAAGCGAGAGCAGGTCAGGTGGCGGCCTGGTACCGGGCGTACCGGCGGGCCAGGCGGGCGCGGTTGGCCTTGTCCAGCGCGGCCTGACGGGCCGGGGTCATCGGCCGCACCGGCTTGGCGGACTCGACCAGGTAGAGGCTTGCGAAGTTGCGCCGCCCACTGGCGCGGTGGCGCACGTAGAGCACCGCGACCGGATCGGCACCACCGGGCCGCAGCCCTCGCGCCCGCAACTGACGGCGGGTGGCGAGCCTGTCACGCGGAGCACGGCCCCAGGTCAACAGCGGCAACCCGTCATGCGTGCCGCGCGTGAGCACCGTCCCCGTGGTCCAGGGCACCGACTCCACCCACACCCACGGCCAGCGCGCCATGTCACCGGCCCACCAACACCGACGCGGTGCCGACGGCGGCCGTGTCGCTCGCGGCCAACAGACGGCGGTACTCGTCGGCGTAGTCCAGGTGCAAGCGCTCCGCGTCGTACAGGGCCGACCAGACGATGTCCCCCACCCGCACCGACATCCGGGCCTCCGCGAACACCTCCGCCAACGCGGTCTCCGCCCCGACCACGTCCCGGTAGTACGCCACCCGGTCGAAACCCTCGGCGTACAGGTCGAACCCCACAGCGGCGAAGCGGTCCCGCACCCCGCGCAACCGGTCCTCGGCGGCCCTGAACCGGGCGTCGAAGTCCTGCAACATCCGGTCCATCACGCCACCGCCGTGAGCAGCGCGGCCACGCCCAGCCACAACCAGTGCCAGGACTGGTCCAGCGCATACGCGCCCGTGCCCAACGTGGGGTTGTCGTCCCGGCCGGGTCGCGGTGCGCCGAAGGTGACGAACCCGCCCTTGCCGACCAGCGCGGCGAGACGGGCCAGGGTGTGGCGGCGGTCGGCCCAGTAGTGCGTCACCGCGGACACCAACTGTCCGGCGACGAACCCCGCCGGGGTGATCGGCAGGCCCAGCAGCCACCACAGCAGCGCGACCGTCCCGGCGGTGACCATGGTGTAGGAGGCGACATGCCGCAAACAGGCCAAGCGGCCCGCGTGCGACCTCCACCCCTTGTGGACGCTCTGCGACTCGGTCTGAACCCAGTGATCAGCCACGTTGTGCGCCACCAGCAACGCTGGCAGTACCGCCGCGAAGGCGACCGCCATCCCCATGGCGTCGAGCTGCATCACGCCACCCGCTTCACGGCCGCAGCGGCACGACGGGCGGCGTTGCGACGCGCCTTACGTCCCTTGCCCTTGCTCCAACCGAACACCGGCGACGGCAACGCCGTGGCGACCGCCACCGGCCCCACCATCCGCTCCGCATCCTCCAGCTCGGCCGCAGCCTGGGCGACGCTGACGCTGCCGTACTTGGGGGTGATGCCCGCCAACGCACGGGCCAAGATGCGCCGGTTACGGCGCTCCCGCGCCGACCCGTCCAACAGCCCCGACGTCGGCTCACCCAACGCGATCTCCACCGAAACCTGCGCGTCCAGCAGCGCCAACGCCGCCGGAGTCAAGCTGTCCGGGTAGTGCTTCGTGGTAGTCATCGCCCCTCCGTCTTAAGACAATTATCGTGTCGCACACAGTAGACATACTCCGTCGCAGCCGTCAAGACGTGTCTCAAGACGGGTGGGTAGGATGTGTGTTATGGCTGATCAGGGAGCTACAAACCGCCGTCGATCAACAGCTAGCCAGCGAGTCGCGGATGGCTTGCGAACGGCAATCGCTGACGGCGACTACCGGCCTGGCGACCCGTTGCCCGCATATCGGACACTTGCGGCTACGTACGGAGTTGCGGTCAATACAGTGATGGCGGCCGTGCGGCAGCTCGCCGAGCAGGGCTTGGTCGACATCAAGCCGAACTCAGGGGTCGAGGTTCGAGCTACAAGCAACGAGGCGGCCTACGGCCTCGCTGATCTGCGAGCGGATGCACGGGGCATCGCGAGCGAACTCCTAGACGCGTCGCAGACGCTCGCGAGCCTCGCGAAGCGGGTAGAGGATCTTCAAGACCGAGCGAAGCGCTTGGATATCAAGTGATCGCCAGCCCTCTCGGCTACCTACCGACCGTGGAGCCGAACGTGCCGAGCGCGTCGAGCACGTAGCCGCCCCAGTCCCCGAGCCGCTGCGCAGCGTGCGCCGCGCCCACGGGGTCACGGAGCACAAGTGCCAACAGCACGAGGAGAACGAGCAGGGGCACAACCTTCCGGCCGCCCTGCCCGCCCGTGATCGGCATCATCGTGTGGTTCTTGCGCCCCATGACTTCCTCCACAGTTGGCCGATGTGGTGATAGGGCTATTCCACGCCGAAGCACAGGACGGTTACACCGCGTTCCAACAGACCCTTGCAGACGTCCTGAGCATGCCCGTAACGTCCAAAACGTCCTAGGAACGTCCAGGGGAGGGTGCGTCATGCCCAACGACCGACTTCGGGCGGCCATCCGTGCCGCTGGGCTCACGATCGAGGACGTTTGCTCGCGTGTAGCGGTCGACCCGAAGACAGTCGAACGGTGGATCAGTAACGAATCACGGAAGCCGCACCGCCGGACTCGCTTGACGGTGGCAGCCTTATTAGGTGTTGACGAAGTACACCTATGGCCAGAAGTTGCAGAGGATATCCGCACCCGCCACACCGGGCAAAGTGAAGTGGTGTATGTGTACCCAACTCGCGCCTCCGTGCCTCACGATTTGTGGCTCGAATTAATCAGCGACGCAAGCACCGAAGTTGACGTTCTCGTGTACGCTGGCGCATTCCTTGTGGAGCAGTACAACCTAATTCCCGTTATCCGGCGCAAGTCGGCCGAAGGCGTTAAATTCCGACTTCTCGTCGGTGACCACACATCGACTGCCGTCATCCAGAGAGCCCGCGAAGAGGGTACGCCCGGAGGACTCGAAGGGCGAACACAACTCATGCTGCGCTACCTCGAAAGCGTTGCACGACTGCCAGGCGTCGAAGTACGCAGCCACGGAACAGTCCTGTATAACTCGATATACAGGTTTGACAATGACATGCTGATCAACGGCCACGCTTACGGGACGGTTGCCGGACAAAATCCGGTTATCCACATCCGACGGGCTCCCGGCGGGATGATGTGGGAGAACTACTCGTCATCCTTTGAGCGCGTATGGACCAGTGGCGTACCGGAACTACAGTAGAGGAGTTTAGCGTGGCTCGGATCGACTACTTCAATGACGCTGACGCACCCGCAGTCAATAGTGTTGTTCCCTCGGTTACATGCGCAATTCGGGATGACGACGGGAGGATCCTCCTCATCCACAAAGTGGACAACGACCTGTGGGCGCTGCCGGGCGGCGGGCACGACCCTGGCGAGAGCATCATCGACACGGTTGTGCGGGAGGTGCGTGAAGAGACAGGACTTGACGTCCAAGTCACCAGCCTGGTCGGCACATACACCGACCCACGACACGTCATGGCCTACGACGACGGCGAGGTTCGACAGCAGTTCTCATTGTGCTTCAGGGCAAAGTGGATTGGTGGCATGCCGCGCGAGGATGGCACCGAAACGAAGGCGGTACGTTGGGTCAACCCCAACGACTTGGATCGCCTCAACATCCACCCGTCAATGCGCCTACGGATTGATCACGCCCTTGACTCAAACCGTACGGAGCCTTACCTCGGTTGAGTCGCCAGGCGCAAGCGTGCTTCTGTTCGCGAGACAGCCTCGCCGATCACAGGTCGAGCCCTCAGCCAAAATCGGTGCACCGGATCGTTGGCCGGATAACGCGTGAAGACTTCGTCAATACGTTCGTCATAACTCACACTCTCGCCAGATGGACCGGTGGTGAGGTCTGCCGTGGCAAGAGCATCCGAAAGCGGACTCTCTTCGAACGGGTAATCGGCCAGCACATGAGGCATGCCGCGCTCCACTGCTTCAAACCGTGCACCCGAGTGGTGCGCAACCAGGTTCACCAATGCCGTGGGCAACTCGTGTTCGCGCAAATATGCGGCACCATCGGCGGCGTGGAGACCTGTCGCGACAAGGTCGGGCGCGTAGCCAATGTCATGGAGCCATGCGGACGCCACTAGAAGCTTGTCCGCTACGGAGTCCAACTCGGGTGATTCCCGTGAGTGAACCGCTGCACGGATCGAATCGGCCCGCACCGCGACTGCTTGGACGTGCCGCCAACGGCGTTGCAGTGGTGACACCAGCGCTTCAGCTGTGCGGCGGGCATATTCGACAAGATCGGAGTTCTGCGCTTCCCAGCGCGCTACGTCCTGCGCGTCCTTGGCCAGTTCCATGGCGCACCTCCGCTTCCGGTTCCACAGACGAGTCTTCCACTGCACACACGTGCAGTACACGGCATCGACAGCACTCTCGGCACTCGCCTGTCGTAGGCGGTCCGTGAGCTGCGGTGCATCGGTACCACCACGGTCCGCTCTGCCCCTGGCCCAAGGAGTGACGCCCGCCGGGACGGCGGACGGGCTTGCCGGAGCTGGTCAACGCCGCAGAACGCCGTACAGGACGGCCTGAGAGCCCCACAGAGGCGACCAACCGAGCCAGCCCATGTGCAGGGACACCTGCCGAAGTGGGGCGCAGCCAGTCACGGGACTGCCCTACTACCTCGCGCGAGGCAGTAGGGCAGTCCCTGGGGTGCGCGGGTTTGGAGGCGGGTTTCAAACCCGCCACTTGCACCAAACCCGCACCCAAACCCGCGCACCATCAGCGCAGGTCAGAGCACACCTCATCGGTCTCTTGCGGGTTTGCGGGTTTGTTTCTCATCCTGAGAAAGGAGAAGAGTAGTACATGACCACGCCAGAGCACGGGACGGGCTTGCCGGAGCTGGTCAACGCCGCAGAACGCCGTACAGAACGGCCTGAGAGCCGCACAGAGGCGACCAACCGAGCCAGCCCATGTGCAGCGACACCTGCCGAACCGGCATGGGTAAGATTTGCCACCAGCTAGCGGGGTGGTGCGCCAGCGAGCGCCGATGTCCACTTGAGACAATGCCAGCGAACGCGGTGCGATTTGCCCAGTGGCTGCCCAAGTTGGCTCTGCCCAAGTTGGCTCTGCCCAAGTTGGCTCTGCCCAAGTTGGGCAGCGACACGTCTACCCAGGTCAGAGATCGGTTCGAACGCGCGGGGAGCGCGGTTTCCTAAAACGCAGCTTCCAACACAGCGGCGGGTCGCCGATACGCGCCGGGGTGAGTACGCGATGGTGTCGTCATGACCAGTGATCGTGGCCACGAGACCCGGAGGGGCCGTGTGTTGGCGGAGGTGCGGTGGGGCTGGGTCAGTGGGTTGTCGTTGACCGCCGGTGGTGTGCTGGGTGTGGTCGCGCTGCGGCCGTGGTGGTCGGAGATTTCCATCCGGTTGGGTCAGTGGTGGCCGGTAGCGGGCACGGTGGTGCTGTTCGTGCTCGGTGTGACGGCCATGCATCGGCGCGCCCTGGCCGCCCAGGACAACGCGGGTCCGGCCCGAACCTCGGCTACCGGGACCGGGACTACGGCCACGGGTAAAGCGGAGGTGACGGAGCGTCGGTCGAGTTTGTCCGGGTGGGTGGTCCTGACCGCGGCGATCAGTGTCCTCGGTGTTGCGGTGCTGGTGCTGGCAGTGATGTGGGACTGGTCGGCGGTGCCAGGTCTAGGCGCGAAAGACGCGGCGAGCACGCGGTTAGAGACGGTGAAGTTCGCCGCGAGCGTCGCGGTCGCCGGCGGTGGGTTTTTCGCGTTGTACCTGGCCGCGCGTCGACAGCGGACCCAGGAGTTGGAGCTGGCGCAGCGCCACGCCGAATTCGACCACAGCGAGCGGGATGCGACCGAACGCCGGGTGACCGAGCTGTACACCAAGGCTGTCGAACAGCTGGGGTCGGACAAGGCCGTGGTCCGCCAGGGCGGGTTGTACGCGTTGGAGCGCGTAGCCCAGGACAACCCCACCCACCGACAGACCGTAATCAACGTGATCTGCGCCTACCTGCGCTCCCCGTACACACCACCTCCGGATCGTCCCATCACCCGCCGCACCGGCCTGCTCCGGTCCTTGCGCGGAACCCCCGCCGCCCGGGTAGCCGCCGCCACCGCGTCCGCGCGCCGTATCAGCCTGAATCCACCCACACCGTCCCCTACAGAGGAGGAATCGCGCCAAGAGCGCGAGGTTCGACTTACCGCCCAGCGCATCCTCGCCGCTCACCTGCGCCCCAACCTCGACGAGGACACCGGTCAAGCCGTCAACCCACGCTACTGGGGGGAGGGCTACGACCTGGATCTCACAGGCTCTACCCTTATTGACTTCAATATGACCGGCTGCCATGTCAACACCGCATCATTCCGCGGCGCGACCTTCACCGGCAACGCCTTGTTCCACGACGCGACCTTCACCCGCGACGCCTTGTTCGACGACGCGACCTTCACCCGCAACGCCTGGTTCCACCGCGCGACCTTCACCCGCAACGCCGAGTTCAACGACGCGACCTTCACCGGCGACGCCGAGTTCCACGACGCGACCTTCACCCGCCACGCCTGGTTCCACCGCGCGACCTTCACCGGCGACGCCGAGTTCAACGACGCGACCTTCACCCGCAACGCCTGGTTCCACCGCGCGACCTTCACCCGCAACGCCGAGTTCAACGACGCGACCTTCACCCGCGACGCCTTGTTCGACAACGCGACCTTCACCCGCAACGCCTGGTTCCACCGCGCGACCTTCACCCGCAACGCCGAGTTCAACGACGCGACCTTCACCGGCGACGCCGAGTTCCACGACGCGACCTTCACCGGCCACGCCTGGTTCAACGACGCAGCGTTCCAGTCGATTGCTAGGGCTGACGATGTGTGGGTACGGATTGATCAGCCCAGAAGCAATGTCCGTCCGTTGCTGGGAGAGAATTCGTGGCCAGCAGGATGGACTGTAGACGGGTCGGTGGCGGCACCCAGGGATGGCAGGGATGGCAAATGGGCTCAGTTGGTACCGGTGCCGATCGTTCTTACCTCGCTGCCCTCGCAGGCTGTCGACGCTTGAGCGACCAACTGCGTGACAACCGAGGCGGACAGGTGCGCACGCACCAGGATGTCTATGGACGTCATACGTGCTGTGAGCTGGGAGAACAGGGAGGCCTTGGTCCTAGGAACTTTGCTTCGGGACGAAGAGGTCGCAGGTTCAAATCCTGTCACCCCGACCAGGTCAGGCCCGGTACGTCGCAAGACGTACCGGGCCTGATTTGCGTTCCAGCCAGATGGCTGGAGGCAGGCCGGTCCAGTTCCACCTCACCGCCGTCCGTAGAAGGCTTGGAGGCGATGGACGCCAACCAAGCGGAGTGAGGCCAGGACGATGACCGGGAGCTTCGAAGGTCGACCCGCGTACCTCCGGATCGCAGATGACCTGCGGCGGCAGATCCTCGACGGTGAACTGCGGGACGGCGACCGGCTCCCGACCGCGCAAGAGATCATGGACGACTACGGCGTCTCCCGGATCGTGGTCCGCGACGCGATCAACCTGCTGCGCTCCGAGGGCTTGGTGCGCACCCAACAAGGCAGCGGCAGTTACGTCCGTCGGCACAAGCCGCTGAAGAAGCGCGTCATGGGCGACCTCTACGCGAAGCGCCCAACCTTCTCTCCCGTCGCCCAGAGCGCCCAAGCCGCCGGGAAGACCGCCGACTGGGAGTGCCAGTCACGAGCCACCAAGGCCACCAGAGCTGTCGCCGACCGACTGGGCATCGAGCTAGGCGACGACGTGAGAGCCCCGAGGCCCTTCGAGACGGACAAGCTGGAAGTTCCCCAAGGAGTTCCAGTCATGGCTGTCGAGCGCACCTACTACGCGGGCGACAGGCCAGTGGAAACAGCGGACATCATCGTGCCCGCCGACCGCTACGCGCTGTCTTACACGACCAGGATTCCCGAGGTCGCTTCCGAAAGCTGGTGAGCACGCCCCGAAGACACTTCAAAAAGTTCAGCAAGTGGCATTTTCATCATGCCGGTGACGGGGCTTTCCGCAACTTGCTCCAACCACTCGGTCACAGCAAGGCCAGGAACTCGGCGGCTGTCAGGCCGGCTTGGCGCACTACCGACGCCAGCGTGCCCCGCTTGACGGTGCCGTGCATCGGCAGGATGACTGTTCGACCGTCGTGATGCCGCCATACGGCATGGCTGCCCTTGGTGCGTACGTGCTCGAACCCGAGGGACTTCAACACGCGTTCAACCCTGCGCACGGGCAGGTCGGCCAGCGCAGGGCTCACGCGGCGCTACCCGGCAGGTGGAAGTGGGTCACCAACGGAGCGGGGGTGATAGTCGGCGTCGGAACGTGTTCGAGGTAGAGCTCCACGGCCTCGGCCAGGTTGCCCAACGCCTCGTCGATCGTCTGCCCCTGGCTGGCCACGTCCACCTCCAGGCACTGAGCCACGTACCAGTCCTCTTCCTGGTGGACGGCGGCGGTGAAGGTGTGCGGTCGACTCATGAGAGCAGTGTCCCACCAGCGCGCCGGTGAGGGGGGCAGGCGCAGCAGGGGCCTGGCACTTCGCGGCTGTGAGGCCGGTCTGACTGACGCACGATGGATGCGAGCGCACCTCGGCCACGGGCTCGACGCGCACTCCGCCGAGGTCGGTTCAGCGGTCAAGCAGCAACCGGTCACCTGGCGCGGAATAACGCGCCGCCCGCCGTGGTGTAACTGTTGCGACGGGTTGGTCGCGGGGAGGAGCCGGGAGCCCATGAGCCTTCGCCAGTACGAGTACGCGCTGGCCGTCGCCGAGGAGGGCTCGGTGACGGCGGCGGCGGAGTTGCTGCGCGTCGCGCAGCCGTCGGTGTCCCAGCAGATCCGCAACCTGGAGCGGGAGCTCGGTGTGGACCTGTTCGCCCGCACGCCGACCGGCCTGGTGCCCACCCTGGTCGGCCGGGTGTTCCTGCGGGAGGCGGAGGCGGCGGTGAACGCGGCGCGGCGGGCCAAGGCGATGGCGCGGGCCGGTGCCGACGAGCTGGTGGGCGAGCTGGTGGTGATGGCGCAGATGGGCTTGGGGACGCGGCAGCTGCCGGGCGCGCTGGGCGCGCTGCGCCGCCGCTTCCCCCGCCTGGAGGTCACCGTCTTCGAGGAGCCGAACCCGGCCGAGCTGGAGCGGATGGGCCGCCGGGGCGTGATCGACCTCGCCCTGGTGGCCTCGACGTGCGAGGAGGGTGCCGTCGACGCCCACCACCTCGGCGACGAGGAGTTCGTCGTGGTGCTGGGTGACGGGCACCGGCTGCTCGCCGAGGACCGGGTCGGGCTGGCCGAGCTGGCGGGTGAGCCGTGGGTGCGGTTCGACCGGGACAGCGCGCTCGACGGCGTGCTGCGGGACGTGCTGCGGGAGCACGGGCTGGCCCCGACCACGGTCGCCCGCGCGTCCCAAACGGCGACGGCCGTGCGCTGGGCCGCCCACGGGCTGGGGGTGACGCTCGTCCCGGCCTCCGCGGTGCCGCACGGTCACGAGCACCTCGTGCGGCCGGTGTTCCCGGTCGTGTCCCAGCCCGTCATCGCGGCGGTCCGGCGCGGCGCGGGCCGGGCGGAGCTGGCGCTGCTGGAGCTGCTGCGCCAGGAGTCCTGGTCGCGGTCCGCTGTCGTGACGGCCTGAGCGGGGGCCGTCAGCCCCTGGGGAACTCGCCGCCGTCCACGACGAGGTTGCTCCCGGTCAGCCAGCTCGCCCGGCCGGAGGCGAGGAACAGCACCGCGTTGGCGATGTCGTCGGGCTCGCCGTCGCGCCCCAGCGGCGGCGTGGTGGCGCTGACCTGGTCCGGCGTCGAGTCCAGGCGCGCCCACTGCTCCCGCGTCGCTTCGCCGCCGGGGGTGGCGACCCGGCCGGGGGTGACGGTGTTGACCCGGACGCCGAACGGGGCCAGTTCGGCGGCCAGTCCCCGGCTGTAGTTCTCCAGCGCCGCCTTGGCCGCCGTGTAGTGCAGGAACGGTCCGGACGCGACGGGCACGGCCGCGGAGGAGATGTGCACGATCACCCCCGAGCGCCGTTCCCGCATCCCCGGTGCCAGCAGCGCGTCCAGCCGCACCGACGCCAGCAGGTTCAGCTCCAGCGTGTCCTGCCACTCCTCGTCGGGGATGTCCAGCGCGCCGCGGTGCGGTCGCGCCCCGCCCGCGTTGTGCACCAGCAGGTCCACCCCGCCGAACGCCTCCCGCGCGGCCGCGGCGATCGCCTCCGCCCCGCTGCGGGTCCGCACGTCGGCTTGGACGAAGCGGGCCCCCTCCGGCGCCGCGCTCGTCGCCGACCTGGCGGTGGTGAGCACTTCGGCGCCCGCGCCCAGGAGTTGGCGCACGATGGCCGCGCCGATTCCGCGAGAACCGCCCGTGACCAGGGCCCGCTTTCCCGCGAATTCGGGCGTGCCAGATCCGTTCTCGGTCGTGGTCATGCCACTGGTCCTCTCCGTCGTGTATTCGGTCAACCCATCGGGCTCTTTCACGGTACGGCGGGGAAAGAACGGGAAGCAAAGACGAAATAACTGCGGACGCCATAGGGGGAACCTATGGCGTCCGAACGCTCGGTTCGCGGTGGGCGAGCGCGGCACCCCCAAGGCGGACGTCGCCTTCACGGGCTACCGGAAGCGCGGGCGGGCCGCCTGCTGATTCCGCACCCGGAGCGCCGCTCCTTCCCGACGATCGTGGAATGATTTCCGCCTTATTGCGGTTTCGCCGAAAATCTCGCGGGAATGTGCCGAAAATCGACCTCCCCTCAGGACAATGTCGGTGTCGACGACGTTGTCGGAGGGGCGGCATGACTGATCCAGCGGACCGCGGGAGACCCGGCCATCGAGTTCTGCTCATAATCTTGTTCGTCCTGGTGACCGCCGTGGTCACGTCCGTGTCGGCGCGCCTGGTCGCCGACGTGGTCGAGTGGTGGCGGGCGGACGGCATCCCCTACCTCGCCGCGACCGCGGTGATGCTGATCCTGTCCAGCGTGCTGATCAACGCGCTGCCCAGGGCGGTGAAGGAGTTCTGGCACTGGTCGGGGCCGTTCCCGGCGGTGGCGGACCGGGTCGGGAAAGCGCTGACCCGCCCGCGCAAGGCGCTGGGCGTCGTGATCACCGTCCCGCTTCTCGCCGGAGCGGGCTACGTCCTGCTGCCGCCCGCGCTGGAGCCGGGCGAGCTGGTCATCATGGCGGCGCCGGACCTGAGCCCCAACACCCCGCGCACCACGCTGATCGAGCAGTGGAACGAAACCCACCCGCGCAATCCGGCCAGGCTCGAAATCGCGGCGGGTGAGACCGAGGAGCAGCACGAGCGCATGGTCAACGACGCGGAGGAGGACGGCGAGCACAAGGCCGACGTCTACATCCTCGACGTGGTGTGGATGCCGGAATTCGTCGAGAACGGATACCTGCGGGAACTGGACCGGTCGAAGCTCGGGGACGACCTGGACGACTTCGTGGCACCGGTGCGGCGCACCTGCGAGGTGAAGGGCAAGCTCTGGGCGCTGCCGCTCAACACCGACACCGCGCTGATCTACCACCGCACCAAGGTGCCCGGCGTCGACGCGCCGCGCACCTGGGACGCCCACTCCGGGACCCCCGCCGCCGAGGGGCGCGGCGGGGTGGAGGCGGCGACCGCCGCGCAGTTCTCGGACGAGATGCTGATGGTCTCGGCGCTGGAAGCGATCTGGGCGGAGGGCGGCGGGGTGGTGACCGAGGACGGCGAGGTCACGCTGACCCCGGACGGCAGCCGGGTGAGGTTCACCAAGAACGACTACGCGGGGATGCGCAAGCTCAACGCGATGACCAGGGCGCAGGGCATCGCGCTGACCGACCCGCGCCCCGAGGACACCAACGCCCTCGACGCCGTCGAGCAGTTCGCCGCCGGGCGCACGGCGTTCATGCGCAACTGGGCCATCGCCCACCAGCAGCTCGACGACCGGCAGGCCGAGCTGGACGCCGCGGGCGTCACCTTCGACGCCATCGCCCCGCCCTCGCCCAGCGTGCTCGGCGGGCAGAACCTGGCGATCTCGGCGCACACCGGCGAGCCGAGGGCCGCGCAGGCGCTGATCCAGTTCCTCACCAGCGCGCAGAGCCAGCAGATCCTGGCCGAGGTCGGCGGGTTCGCGCCGAGCAGGGGATCGGTGTACGACCGGGCGAAGAGCGAGCACTGGGTGCACGTGCGGACGGCGCTGCAGCAGACCCGGCTGCGCCCGAACACGCGGAACTACACCGAGTTCAGCAAGGCCTTCCGCGACGCCGTCAAGAACGTGGTGAGCGAGCACGACCAGATCCCCGACGAGACCGCCAGGGAGTTGGCGGAGATCCTGCGGAAGTGACCGGTGGACCGGCGGGGCCCCTCCGCACCCCCATGCGGAGGGGCCTTCGCCGGTCAGCTCATATCTCGGTTGTCCACCGGGATCAGGTGGCGGGGTACGACCGCCATGTCGCGGTTGGCGGGGCGGTTGTCGGGGCGGTTGTCGGCCGGGGCGCGGTACGGCGTGCGGGCGTGACGCATGGCAACTCCTCCAGGTGTTGGTGAATGTGCTTCCACGGTATTGACCGCTCCCGCCTCCCGGCCACCGGATTTCGGCACTCGCCGCGCATTCGCCAAGGCGATTCCCTGGCGAGAATTCGACTCGTGGCGAGTCTGTGGCAAATCCCGTCGACAGGCCCTAGCGTGAGCGCGTGGACGTGTCCCGCCGTGCCCTGGACCGGCTCTGCTCGCTGCACAAGTCCGAAGGGGTCCAGCGCACCCCGCTGGACCGGCACCTCGGCCCCGAGCTGCGGGCGCTGTGGGGCATCGGCGAGGCCGACCGGCCGGAGCGGGCGCGGGCGAAGGCCGCGCTGCAGCTGGAGCGCGCGTTGGCGGGGCTGGACCCGGTCGTCGCGGCGATCGGCCGCGGGTACTTCAACACCTCGCTGGAGCCCGCGTGGTGGGCGTTGAACCTGACCGCGCGCAAGCAGCGGCTGTGCGTGGAGCTGGGGGTGTCCGCGCGCACCATGGACCGCCGGTTCCGGGACGAGGTGCAGCCCGCCCTGATCGCCTCTTTACGAGCCGGACCAGCGCCGATATCCCCCGACGAGGTGAGCGCGCGGGTCGCCGCGGAGCGGCGGGTGGTGGCGGGCGACCCGGTGGTGGACACCGGCGCGGACGACCGGATCGCGCGGTTCCGCCGCCCGGTGTCACCGCTGGAGGAGGCGCTGCGGTTCCTCCGGGAGGAGCGGCTGCACGCGCTGCGGCACGCCGGCGGCGAGCTGGTGGTGTTGCGGCCGGACCGGCGCAGCGCCTGGGTGCCGGTGTTCAGCAGTCGAAGCAGACTGCGCGAGTACGTCCGGAGCAATCCGCGGTTCTCCGGACTGCCATTTAGCACCACTGGCGCGAAACTCGTCGCGGAGTTGCTGGCGCACCGGACGCCGATCGGCGTCGTGGTCAACCCCATTGCCGAGCGGGCGGGTGATCTCGGGTGGACTTTCACCCTGCTCCCCGAACAGGTGGCCGCGTTCCGGCATTAGCGAAATCCACTTCCGGAATAGGGCGTCCGCGATAGGCTGCCGACCGTGAACGGCTTCTCGGTCGATCCACGCGAACTGCTCGACGCGGCCAAGCGCGTGCGGGCGGAAGTCGACGACCTGGTTCGCGAACCGGCGCTGAAGTACCGGGTCGCGCCGGACCAGGTGGGCCACGACGGGCTCGGGGCGGCGCTGGCCGCCTTCCACGAGACGTGCGCGGCGGGCGCCACGACGCTGGTCGAGGACGCACTGGAGCTGATCCGCAGGTTGGAGGCCACGGCCGCGGTCTACACCGGGGCGGACGAGGACCTCGCGGACCTGCTCCGCGCGCCGCGGTGACCGGCGCCCGCGCATGGCCGAAGACGCGGACCCGCTGCCCGGCAACTGTCATGCGCTGGACGGGGAGGTCATCCGCCTGCGCCACGTCGCCGCGGGGTTGGAGGGGGTAGCCGGTGCGGTGCACCGGGCGCGGGTGGACGGCTGGCAGGGCGACGCTCGGGAGCGGTTCGACCTGGCGCGGGCGCGCCTGCGGGAGCACCACCTGCGGGCTGCCGAAGCCTTCGCCACCGCCGCGGGGGCGGTCGAGGACTACCGGGCCGGGCTGGTCGAGCTGCAGCCGCGCGCCCGGTACGCGGTCGAGGAGGGGCGCGCGGCCGGGCCGGTCGGCGTGGCCGTCGCGCGCGAGCAGGTCGAGCGGTGGCGGCGGCAGCTCGACCTGGCCGGTGACCGCGCCGCGGCCGCGGTGGACGAGGCCCGCCGCCAGCTGGCCGAGCTGCGGCGGGTGTTCGGCGAGCCGCCCGCGCCCGTGCCGGTGGCGGCGCCGGCCACCCGAGCCGTGGCGGCGCCCGCCCCGAGCCCCCGGCCGGACCTGCGCGACCAGTCGACCTACGAGCGGGAGCTGCGCAGGCTCAACGACGCCTTGCTGACCTCTTTCCTGGCCCTGCGCTGAGCATCGGGGCCCTCCCGGTGGGTGCACCCGTTCAGGCAGGCGCAGGGTGAGCAGGCGTCAGTCCACCCCGCACCCGATCGGGAGGTCCACCACCGGTGCGACGGACGCGGCCCCCGGCGGCGGGAACACCGCGCGCAGGGTGAAGGCGAACGGCGTCGGGCCGTGCTCCCGCAGGTGCACCAGCCGCTCCTCCGCCTCGGCCGCGGTCGGCCGGTGGCCCGCCGGAACCCACCACAGCACGGCCATCGCCTCCACCGGCCGGGCGAACCAGCGGCGGCGCTCGCGCAGCACGGCCACGTGGTCGGCCCCGTACACGTAGTCGACCAGCTCCTGGCGGGAGGCCCAGGTCGACATGTTCAGCAGCAGCCACTCGTCGTCGAAGACGCGGACGGCGGTGGCGTCGCCGTCCTCGGTCCGCAGCCGCCAGCGGAAGCCCGGCGCGCGGTCGGCCGCCGCGTTGACCGGGTCCAGCGCGGCCACGAAGTCGGCCAGCGGCGCGCTGTCCAGCGGGGCCAGCAGCCTGGCGATGTTGGCTTGTGACAGTTCGAACCCAGAAATTCCCCCAAGTGTCATAAGCACCACCCTAGCGAGCTGAGGCACGATCGAGTGGTGCATGACCACCAGGTGAGACCCCAGGTGCGCGACACCTACGGCACCGGCGACCTCAGCGCGCTGTCGATCTTCGCGGGCGGCTTCATCAACTTCGGCTACTGGCGCGACATCCCGCTGGACGGCGAGCTGACCGTCGAGCAGCGCGTCGCGTCCCAGGAAGCGCTCTACGACGTGGCGCTCGACGCGCTGGGCGTGCGACCCGGCGACCGGGTGCTGGAGGTCGGCAGCGGGCGCGGGCTGGGCGCGGCCAGGGTGCTGCGGCACGACCCGGCCCTGGTCCGCGGGCTGGACCTGCTGCCGGAGCAGGTGGCGCGGGCCAGGGCCACCACCACCGACCCCAGGGTGGCGTTCGTGGTGGGGTCCAGCGCGGACATGCCCTTCGGCGACGGCGGGTTCGACCGGCTGCTGTCGGTCGAGGCCGCGCAGCACTTCGACGACCTGGCCGCGTTCACCCGCGAGAGCGCCCGCGTGCTCGCCCCCGGCGGGTCGCTGGCGGTCACCACCTTCTTCGCCGCCGACGACCGGGCGGGCCCCCCGCTGTCCGAGCTGCTGGCCACCTTCGCCTCCGGCCTGGACCTGCCTCACCCGATCGGGGACTTCCTGGCCGACCTGCGCGCCGCCGGGTTCGCCGACGTGACCGCCACCAGCATCGGCGAGCACGTGTGGCGGGGCTTCGACCGGTGGATCGAGCTGGGCGAGTACCGCGACAGCTGGGGCCGCAACTGGGTCACCGCCGTGGCGCGCGGCCTGGTGGACTACCACCTGGTCACCGCCCGCAAGCCGGCAGGATCGCAGCCGTGACGACGCACCCCACCGCTGCCGTGCCCGACCAGCTGTTCGCCGACGCCGAGGCGGAGGCCCGGTGGCGGGCCCGCTTCACCGCGCCGCGCGTGAGCCTGCCCGGCTGGGCGGACGACGCGCCCGACCGCAGCCTCTACCTGTCCAACTCCAGCGGGGTCTGGGAGATCTACGCCTGGGACCGCGCCGCGGACACCCACCGCAAGGTCACCGACCGGCCCAACGGCACCTCGCACGGCGCGCTGAGCCCGGACGGCGAGGCGATCTGGTGGTTCGCCGACAGCGACGGCGACGAGTTCGGCGTGTGGGTCCGCGAGCCGTTCGCCGCGACCGGGCAGCCCGCCGAGCCCGCCGTGCCGGGCGTGCGGGCCGGGTACCCGGCCGGGCTGGAGATCGGCCACGAGGTGGCCGTGGTCGGCACCTCGACCGACGACGGCACGACCATCCACCTGTCCCGCGCGGGCGGCGAGGCGGAGGTGCTCTACGCGCACGAGAACGACGCGGGCGTGTCCGCGCTGTCCAAGGACGAGTCGCTGGTCGCCATCGCGCACTCCGAGCACGGCGACAACCGGCACACCGCGCTGCGCGTGCTCACCACCGGCGGCGAGGTCGTCGCCGAGAAGTGGGACGGCCCCGGCAAGGGCCTGGACGCCATCGCGTTCAGCCCGGTGCGCGGCGACAACCGGCTGCTGGTCGCGCACGAGCGGCGCGGTCGCGAGGAGCTGCTGATCTGGGACGTCACCGCGGACACCGAGACCGAGATCCCGGTGGACCTGCCGGGCGAGATCAGCGCCGACTGGTACCCCGAGGCCGACGCGCTGCTGCTCGTGCACACCTACCGGGCGCGCAACACGCTGCACCGCTACGACCTCAAGACCGGCGAGCTGTCCACCTTGGACACTCCACACGGGACGATCGGCTCGGCGGGCGTGCGCCCCGACGGCGCGGTGGAGTACTCGTGGTCCTCGGCCGCCCGGCCCGGCGTGGTGCGGGTGCTGCGGGCCGACGGCGACGAGCGGGTGCTGCTGGAGCCCGCCGGTCACAAGGCGCCGCCGTCGGCGGAGCTGACCGACGTGTTCGTGGGCGACGTGCACGCGCTGGTGGCCCGGCCCGAGGGGGCCCCGGACGGGCCGCTGCCGACCGTGTTCAGCCTGCACGGCGGGCCGCACTCGGCCGACGAGGACCGGTTCTCCGCCTACCGCGCGGTGTGGCTGGACGCCGGGTTCGCCGTGGTGCACGTGAACTACCGGGGCTCCACCGGCTACGGCTCGAAGTGGCGCGACGCCATCGAGGGCAGGCCCGGCCTGACCGAGCTGGAGGACGTGGCCGCGGTGCACGACTGGGCCGTGCGCGAGGGCCTGGCCGACCCGCGCAAGTGCGTGGTCAACGGCGCTTCGTGGGGCGGGTACCTGTCGCTGCTGGCGCTGGGCACCCAGCCGGAGCGCTGGGCGGCGGGTGTCGCGGGCGTGCCGGTGGCCGACTACCTGGCCGCCTACGAGGACGAGATGGAGCCGCTGCGGGCGTTCGACCGGGCGCTGTTCGGCGGCTCGCCCGAGGAGGTGCCCGACCGGTACCGGGAGTGCTCGCCGCTGACCTACGTCGACGCGGTGCGCGCGCCGGTGCTGGTGCTGGCGGGCGAGAACGACCCGCGCTGCCCGATCCGGCAGATCGACAACTACCTGGACCGGCTGGCCGCGCGCGGCGCCCGCTACGAGGTGTACCGCTACGACGCGGGCCACGGGTCGCTGGTGGTGGCCGAGACCATCCGGCAGACCGCCGCCGAGGTCGACTTCGTGCGGCGCGCCCTGGGCTGAGCGGACCGCCGGGGGCCGCCGCTGGTGGCGGCGACCCCCGGCGCAGGGGTGATCAGGCCTGCTGGGCCTGCCACATCCAGTGCGCCTCTTCCAGCTGCTTGGTGATCTCGATCAGCAGGTCCTGGGTGACCAGGTCCGTCTTGTCGGTCTCGTCGACGCGCGCGCGCAGCCGCTGGATCAGCGCGGCCAGGGTCGCCACGATCGCCTGGACGACGTCGTCCACCTTGAGCCAGTTGTCCGGGAACTCCGGCACGCCCGAGGACTCGGCGACGGTCTTCGCCTTGCCGTTGGGCGACACGCCCAGCGCGGCGGCCCGCTCGGCGACCTGGTCGACGTAGGTGCGGGCGGTGGTCACCAGCTCGTCGAGCTGGAGGTGCGCGCTGCGGAAGTTCTGGCCGACCACGTTCCAGTGCGCCTGCTTGGCGATCAGCGACAGGTCGATCAGGTCGACCAGGGTGGCCTGGAGGACCGCGCCGACCGCGGCCTTGTCGGCGTCGGACAGCGGGCTGGTGATCGGGGACTTGCTCATGGTTGCTAGCGCCTCCTTCAGACGGTGGCTTCCGGGGGGCGTCCGGGAGGAGTTCCCTCTCAGACGGTGGCGCTGACCGCCACCTCGATGTTGCCGCGCGTGGCCTTGGAGTACGGGCAGATCTGGTGCGCCTTGGCGACCAGCTCCTCGGCCGTCGACTGCTCGACGCCGGGGATGCGCGCGACCAGCTCCACGGTCAGGCCGAGGCCGTCGTCGGTGCGGCCGATGCCGACCTTGGCGGTCACCTCGGTGGTGCCGAGCTGGACCTTCGCCTCGCGCGCGGCGAGCTTGAGCGCGCCGTGGAAGCACGCCGCGTAGCCCGCCGCGAACAGCTGCTCGGGGTTGGTCGCGTCGCCGCCGGGGCCGCCCATCTCCTTGGGCACGACCAACCGCTCGTCGATCACGCCGTCGGAGGAGCGCACCTCGCCGTTGCGGCCTTCGCCGACCGCGGTCGCTTCCGCCGTGTAGAGCACCTGCATCGTCACGCTCTCCTTCGAGCCGGTGGGGTCAACCGTCGTGTGGATCAACGCCACCCGCCACCCGATCTGCACCCGGTCGTGTGACAACTCACGCGCCCTGTTCCGAAGTACCCCCGGACGCCGGAGGTCAACCGGAGTGTGTCGCGGCGAACTCCGCCACCTGCCTGCCGATGGTGCGCAGGGTCTGCGCGACCGAGGGGTCCGAGCAGCCGCCGTCGGGGTCGAACTCGACCTGCCCGGAGTTCACCGCCGCGCCCAGCGGGGTGGGCCAGCCGCGCAGCGCGTGCACGATGGAGCGCAGCGCGGTGAGCGTGGTGACCGACGCCTGCCAGCCCTGCGCGGCGGCCACGCAGCCGACCGCCCGCCCGTCCAGGTAGGGCCGCTGCTCGCCGCGCAGGTCCTCCACGTAGTCCAGGGCGTTCTTGACCAGGCCGGAGACCGTGCCGTGGTAGCCGGGCGAGACCAGCACCACCCCGTCGGCCCGGCGCAGCACGTCGACCAGCCTGCGGGCGTTGTCCGGGCGGTCGGGCACCGAGGGGTCGTAGAAGGGCAGCACCAGTTCGGGACCGCAGACCTCGACCACCTCCGCGCCCGCCTCGCGCGCACCGGCCAGCGCGATGCGCATGGCGCGCTCGGACTGGGAGTTGGGGCGGATGGAACCGCCGATGCCCACCACCGTGACCGTCATGCCACCCGATCCTGCCACCTCCAGTTAGCTGGAGGTCCACGCGACGTGACGGTGACTACTAGCGTGCACTACTGACGAGTAACGTGAATGTCATGTCGAAGTTCGCCGATGCGATCCCCGCCGGTGTGGTGGCCGGTGCGCTCCGCTTCGCGTTCGGGCTGCCCAAGCCGCTGCGCAGGCTGATCACCGGGCCGCCGATCGTGGTCGACGGCCAGCGCCTGCACCCCGAGGCGCAGCTGCTGCTCAGGTTGCAGCAGCTGGGCGGGCAGGAGTGGCGCACCGACACCCCGGCCGCCAACCGCGCCGCCCTCAGCCGCAGCAACCTGCTGGTCGCGGGACCGCCCGTGCCCGGCGTGGCGGTGCGGCCGGTGACCATGGACGGCGTGCGCGGCAGGCTCTACACCCCGCACGGGCTGGCCGCGGGCTCGCCGCTGCTGGTCTTCTACCACGGCGGCGGCTGGGTCAGCGGCGACCTGGACAGCCACGACAACCTGTGCCGCCACCTGGCCGTGGAGGCGGGCGTGCGGGTGCTGTCGGCGGACTACCGGCTGGCCCCCGAGCACCCGTTCCCGGCCGCCGTCGACGACGCGCTGACCGCGTACGCCTGGGCCGCGGCGCACGCCGACGAGCTGGGCGCCGACCCGTCCCGCCTGGCGCTGGGCGGCGACAGCGCGGGCGGCAACCTGGCCGCGGTCACCGCCCTGCACGCGCGCGACGAGCACGGCCCCCGGCCGGTGTTCCTGCTGCTGTTCTACCCGGCGGTGGACGCCACCGCGCGCCGCCGCTCGCGCGACCTGTTCGGCGACGGGTTCTTCCTCAGCGACGAGAAGATGGACTGGTTCGCCGACCACTACGCGCCCCAGCGCGAGGTCCGCGCCGACCCCCGGCTGTCGGTGCTGCTGGCCGAGGACCTCAGCGGGCTGCCGCCGACCTACCTGGCCACCGCGGGCTTCGACCCGCTGCGCGACGAGGGCGAGGCGTTCGCCGAGAAGCTCGCCCGGCAGGGCGTGCCGGTGGTGCTGCGCAGGCACGAGGGCCTGTTCCACGGGTTCGCCAACATCCTCGGCGTCGGCGGGGTGTTCCGCGAGGCGGTCAGCGAGGCGGTCGGCGCGCTGCGCACCGGCCTGGCGCTGGCCAACGCCCGGCAGGACGTCCCCGAGACCGCCTGAGGGCGGGCACCCCGATGAGGGTCCTGGAGGAGTTCGTCGAGGGCAAGGCGGGCGACGACGAGGAGTGCGAGGACGGCGTCGTCGTCACAGCCCACTTCGTCGCCGTCGTCGACGGGGCCACGGACAAGACCGGCCACCGCTACGACGGCATGACCGGCGGTCGTCTCGCCATGCTCACGTGCCTGGAGGCGGTGCGGACCGCCGCGCCGGACGTCGACGCGGCGGGCATGGTCGGGCGCATGTCCGCCGCCCTGGCCGCGCGGCTGCCCAGCGGCGTGGCGCCGCAGGAGCGCCCGGCCGCGGCCGTCGGCGTCTACTCGGCCGCGCGGCGCGAGGTGTGGCAGGTCGGCGACGTCGCGTACTGGCACCGCGGCCTGCCCCCCACCGGCGTGCGGACGCTGAGCGCCGTCGACCACTTCTCGGCGGGCGTCCGGGCCGCGGTCCTGACCGCCGAACTCCACCGGGGCGTCCCCGTCGAGGAGCTGGCGAGGCAGGACGTCGGCCGAGCGGCGATCCGGGACGTGCTCATCAGGCAGGGCCTGTTCCGCAACAACGCCGAGGCGGGCGAGTGGGCCTGCGGTGCGATAGACGGCAGTCGCGTCCCCGAAGAGCTCGTGGGGGTGCACGCGGTGGCCGAGGGGGTGCGGGAGCTGGTGCTGGCCAGCGACGGCTACCCGCTCATCTTCCCGACGCTGGCGGAAACGGAGCGGGCGCTGCGGGGGCTGCTCGCGGACGACCCCCTCTGCATCGGCCCGCTGAGGTCGACGAAAGGGCTTCGGCCGGGGCACACGAGCTTCGACGACCGGGCCTACGTCAGGATCGCCCTCGACTAGCGGCGGCACACGGCGGGGGGCCGTTCCCCCGGCAAGAGAACGGCCCCCCGCTGATCCGCTCACCTGCCGAAGGCGGCGGCGATCTTGTCGCCCGTCTCCTTGTCGATGTTGCGCCAGTACTCGAACACCCGCTCCAGCACCGGCTCGGAGACCCCGTTGGAGGCGTGCGCGATCACGTTCTGCACCAGGCGCTCGCGCTGGGCCTCGTCCATCACCTCGCGGATCAGCGTTCCGGCCTGGCCGAAGTCGTCGTCCTCGGGGTGCAGCTTGTAAGCCGCGCGCACGACCTCGTCCTCCACGCCGTAGTTCGTGGTGACCTCGCCCGCGACCGAGGCGTCGGCGTGCGGGCCGCCGTAGGAGTTCGGCGCGTACACCGGGTCGACGGCGTTGCGGTAGGCCATCGCGCCGTCCTTGGAGTAGGAGTTCACCGGCGACTTGGGCCGGTTCACCGGCAGCTGGTTGTAGTTCGCGCCGATGCGGTAGCGGTGCGCGTCCGGGTAGGAGAACATCCGGCCGATCAGCATCTTGTCCGGCGACGGGCCGATGCCGGGCACCAGGTTGGTCGGCTCGAACGCGGCCTGCTCGATCTCGGCGAAGTAGTCCGCCGGGTTGCGGTCGAGCACCAGCTTGCCGACCGTGATCAGCGGGTAGTCCTGCTGCGACCAGACCTTGGTCAGGTCGAACGGGTTGAAGCGGTAGGTCGCCGCCTCCTCGTACGGCATGACCTGCACCTTCAGCGTCCACGACGGGAACTCGCCGCGCTCGATGGCGTGCCACAGGTCGGCGCGGTGCGCGTCGGCGTCCTCACCGGCGATGCGGGCGGCCTCCTCCGAGGTCAGGCACTCGATGCCCTGGTCGGTCTTGAAGTGGTACTTGATCCAGAACTTCTCGCCCGCCGCGTTCTCCCACAGGTAGGTGTGCGAGCCGTAGCCGTTCTGGTGCCGCCAGGTCTTCGGGATGCCCCGGTCGCCCATCAGCCAGGTGACCTGGTGCGCGGTCTGCGGCTGCAGCGTCCAGAAGTCCCACTGCATGTCGTGGTCGCGGCGGCCGGTGTCGGCGCGGCGCTTCTGGGAGCGGATGAAGTCGGGGAACTTGATCGGGTCGCGCAGGAAGAACACCGGGGTGTTATTGCCGACCAGGTCGTAGTTGCCCTGCGTGGTGTAGAACTTCAGCGCGAAGCCGCGCGGGTCGCGCCAGGTGTCCGGGGAGCCCAGCTCGCCCGCGACGGTGGAGAAGCGCAGCAGCACCTCGGTCTTCACCCCCGGCTGGAACAGCGCGGCCTTGGTGTAGGCGCTGACGTCCTCGGTGGTCTCGAAGTAGCCGAACGCGCCACCGCCCTTGGCGTGCACCACCCGCTCGGGCACGCGCTCGCGGTTGAACTGGGCGTTCTTCTCGATCAGGTAGTGGTCCTGGAGCAGGATGGGGCCGTTGGCGCCCAGGGTCAGCGAGTGGTCGTCGCTGGCGACCGGGATGCCCGCGTTGTTGGTGGTGTGCGGCGTCTGGGTCACGGCTGGCTCCTCTGTGCTGACTGGCAGTCGGGGCACAGTCCCCAGAACAGGACTTCGGCCTCCTCCACCGCGAAGCCCGCCGTCGCGGAGGGCTCCAGGCAGGGGGCGGCGCCGTGGACGCAGTCGACGTCCTCGGTCTTGCCGCACCGCCTGCACACCAGGTGGTGGTGGTTGTCGCCGATGCGGGTCTCGTAGCGCGCCGGGTGGCCCGCGGGCTCGATGCGGCGGAGCAGGCCGGTCCGCTGGAACGCGTGGAGCACGTCGTACACGGCCTGCGTCGACACGGACCCCAGCTTGGCGCGCACACCCCTGGCCACCTGGTCGGCCGTGGCGTGGGGGTGGTCGGCGAGCCACTCAAGCACCGCGATCCGGGGCGCGGTGGTCCGCAACCCGGTGTTCTTGAGCAGCTCGCGGGGTTCTGGGGACATGGCTCCTCCAGGTCATCACGTTTTCTTGAACTAGTCAAGAAAACGACTGGTTAAAGTTGTTGCTCCAGCGGGCGAAGATGGCAGTCGTGACCCCCGCCCCGTACCTCGCCGTGCTCCGGATGCCCCGCGTCCCGTCGACCATGCTGCTGTTCCTGCTGGCCAGGGTGCCCTCCACGGCCGCCGGGATGACCGTCACCATGCACGTGCTGCTCGGCCTGGAACGCGGCTACGGCGCGGCCGGGCTGGTCGGCATGATGAGCACCATCGGCATCGCCCTGGGCGCACCCCTGATGGGCCACCTCACCGACCGGCGCGGGCTGCGCGCCATGCTGCTGCTGTCGATGGTCTCCGAAGGCGTGTTCTGGTTCGTCGCGCCGCTGCTGTCCTACCCCGTGCTGCTGGTGACGTGCCTGATCACCGGCCTCACCGTGATGCCGGTGATGTCGCTGGGCAGGCAGGTGCTCACCGCGCTGGTGCCCGAGGCGAGCAGGCGCACCGCGCTGGCGATGGACGCGATGGCCGTGGAGATCTCCTTCATGGCGGGCCCCGCCTTCGGCGTCTTCCTCACCACGCACTGGTCCAGCCGCACCGCGATGTGGTGCATCGGCGCGGCGATGGTGCTGTTCGGGCTGGTGCTGTTCGCGATCGACCCGCCCATCCGGGGCGAGCAGGAGGAGTCCGGCCCCGCGCTGCCCCGGCGGCAGTGGCTCAACGGCAGGCTGCTGGGCGTGCTGATCAGCGCGGGCGGGGCCACGTTCGCCCTCTCGGGCGTCGAGGTGTCGCTGGTGGCCTCCATGCGGGGGCTGGACCTCACCGCGTGGACCGGCGCGATGGTGGCGGTGATGTGCCTGGCGTCGCTGGTCGGCGGGTTCGTGTACGGCGTGCGCAAGCGGGTGCCGCCGGTGTGGCTGCTGATGGGCGGCATGGGCGCGCTGGCGCTGCCGGTGGGGCTGTTCGACTGGTCGCCGTGGCTGCTGGCCCTGGCCCTGGTGCCGACCAACCTGCTGTGCGCGCCGACGATCACCAGCACCGCCGAGGCGGTCACCGAGCTGGCGCCCCCGTCCGCGCGCGGCGTGGCGATGGGGCTGCAGGCGTCCGCGCTCACCCTGGGCGTGGCGGTCGGGCAGCCGGTGACCGGGTTCGTGATCGACCACTCCTCCCCCGCCTGGGGGTACGCGACGGCGGGCCTGGGCGCGCTGGCCGTCGCCGTGGGCGCGGCCCTGCTGGACCGGTGGCAGCGCCGCCCCGCCGCCCCCGTCGCCGTGGAAATGCGGTGACCGCTTTTTTCCCATGACCAAGGGGACACTTTCCCGATATCTCCGCGCTAATGCGGATGGCTTCGCCCGCCCACCGTGCCAGGCTGCCGCACCGCCCACACCCCGGAGGCGGCGAAGATGATCCGGCACACCCGCGTCCACCGCATTCGGCGATCGGTTCGCGCGCTCGCCCTCGCCCTGTTGCCGATCGCCGGCTGCGCCGCGGAGGACGGCTACCGCCCATCCGACGCCTGCCCGGTCCCCGCCGAGCCGGTCGGCCGGTGGAACGGCGGCTCGAACGAACTGGGGCGCTGGCACTACGAGTTCTCCGACAACGGGGCGCCCATCACCTCCACGTGGAGCGCGCGCGGCGGTCTGCTGTCCCTCGACGGGTACAGCTACGTGCCCGTGCGCTGAACGCCTCACGAGTCCCAGACCCGCACCGCGAACCAGAACCGGCCGGTCTCGTCGGGGCCCAGGTGGGTCATCGCCGCGATCCTGCCCTCCGTGGTGCGGACGCAGAGCTTGCCGCCTACCTGCGGCTCCAGCAGCACGTCCGATCCCCTGGCGACGTAGCCACGGCACTCCTCGAACGAGGGCTCACGCGGCCCCGGCCACTCCACCGCGACCGCGCCCTGCCCCGGCGTCACCTCGGTGTAGTGGTCCTTCCTGATGTCCGCGCCCGCGTCCCCCGGCACCGCCGGGTCCACGTCGAGGTCGAGACCGCCGGGCCCCATCCGCACGTTCCCCGCCCAGAACGGCGTCCCGTTCCCGGCGGTGGCGGGCGTCGTGCCCGCCGGAGGGGGAAGGCCGCCCCCGGTCGGGGTGGCGTTCGGGGTGGGCGTCGGGGTCGCCCGCTGGTCGCGCGGGCCGTCCAGCACCAGGAACGCGACCACCGCCCCCACCGCGACCAGCAGCACCACGACGAGTAAACCCACCGGCGGGGAATGGCGGAAATTCTGCTGGATGGTGACATCACCGCCGATGGACCCCGATTGCACAACGGCACCGGGGCGTTCCGCCCTCAATTCGTTCCCGGTGCGCGGAAAACCATCGGACATGGCGCAATCCTGCCCCGCGCCACCCCTTTACAGCACCACCGCAGCGCCCGACGAACCCGAACGGATCAATCCGCCACGAGGTCCTGGAGGGCTTGGTAGAGGCGCTCGACACCGGGGCGGGCCCGCAGGTAGTGCGCCACGGCCTCGGGATCGGGCTCGATGGTCCGCGTCGGCACCACCAGGTCCGCGGCGACCTCCAGGGAGGGCAGCTCGCCCAGCGCCCGCCACGCCAGCAGCGCCGCGCCGACGCCGGAGCCCTCGCTGTCCTCGGCCACCTCCAGCGGCAGCCCCAGCGTGGAGGCCAGCACCGACGCCCACAGCGGGTGCCGGAACGCCCCGCCGGTCACCCGGACCGCGTGCACGTCGGCCACCGACCGGACCGCGTCCAGCACCAGCGCCAGCTGCTGGCCGACCCCCTCGACCAGCGCCCGGCCGACCTCCGCCCGCCCGTGCTCGCGGCGCAGCCCGACCACCGCCGACCGCGCGTCCGGGTCCCACCACGGGGCCCGCTCCCCCAGCAGGTACGGCAGCGCCGTGATGCCGCCCGCGCCGAACGGCACCTCCGCCGCCTCGTCCAGCAGCTCCACCACGTCCACGCCGAACGACTCGGCGGCCCACTGGGCGACCACACCGCCGTTGCTCACCGCCCCGCCCAGCACCCACAGCCCGTCGCCGATGGCGTAGCAGAACACCCGCCCGCCCTCGTCCACGGCGGGCCGGTCGCGCACCACGCGCAGCGCGCCGCTGGTGCCCAGCGACAGCGCCGCCACACCGGGCACCACGGCCCCCACGCCGAGGTTGGCCAGCGGCCCGTCGCCGCCGCCGAGCACCACCGGCGTCCCGGACGGGATGCCGGGCACCTCCAGCGCCAGCGGCAGGACCTCCAGCGGCGAGCGCAGCTCCGGCAGCACCGCCGCGGAGATCCCGGCGAACGCCAGCGCGTCCGGGTGCCAGGCCAGGGCGTCCAGGTCCATCAGGCCGGTGGCCGAGGCGGAGGAGTGCTCGGTGACCCACTGGCCGGTCAGCCGGAAGGCCACGTAGTCCTTGATGCCGCACCAGCGCGGCGCGGAGAACCCGCTCTCCGCGAACCAGGCCAGCTTCACCAGCGGCGACATCGGGTGGACCGGCGTGCCGGTGGCCCGGTGCAGCGCGATCCCGCGCGGGGTGCCCCGCAGCCGCGCGGTCTGCTCGACGGCCCGGTTGTCCGCCCAGCTCAGCGAGTGCGTCAGCGGCGTGCCCGCCTCGTCCAGCGCGAGCAGGGTGTGCATGGCCCCGGTGAGCACCAGCGCCCTGACGTCCAGCCCGGCCGCCGCGACCTCCCGCAGCGCCGCCAGCGCCGCTTCGAGCACCTGCGCCGGGTCGTGCGTGGCCTCGCCGGACCGGGTGGTGCGCATCGGGTAGCCGCGCTCCGCCGACGCCACCACACCCGCGTCCCGGTCCACCGCGATCACCTTCGTCGCGGTCGTCCCCAAGTCGATGCCCAGCACTACCTCCGCCATGGCGGAGAACCTACCCGCGCCACCTCCCCGATCCGACGCGCGAGGTCACGACCGTCAGCGGTGCCACAACCGGCGGCGGCCCGCGCCAACGGCGTCAGGCCCTGGCGCAATCGTTGAGACGCCACGCTCTCCGCGCGATCGATCACGTTGGCAGCCAGTCGAAGACCGTGATCCCTGTTACCCAGCCTCAGGTGCAATGTCGCCAGAGTGCTGAGGTCCATCAGGTTGCCGCGTTCCAACTCCGCCTTGTGCCCGTTCACCGCGACGCGCATCGCTTCCAGAGCCTTGGGCGCGTAAGCGGGCTGGAGTGCGCTGAGCGCGAAGTAGGCGTTGCCGCGCACGGACCCCACGCCGCCGGCGCGGAAGTAGGCCAACCAGTGCGGAACCGAGTCATCGGCATACTGGGCGAAAACGTCTTCGCTGCGGGTCACCAACTCCTCGGCACGCCGCGCTCGCCCCATGTCGGCGTAAGCCCGCGCTTGGTAGCAGGAGGTGACGAACTCGATGGCGCCTCGACCGGATTCCGCGGCGGGCAGCTCCGCGAGCTGGAAGAGCTTCAGCGCCTCATGGGGGTCACCACCGGCCAAATAGATGTGCCCCGTGCGGCACAGCACGAACGCGCACAGCGCCGGATCGTCGGCGAGCTTGGCGTGTTCGAGCGCGCGCAGGAAGTGGTGGCGGGCGTGGTCGACCAGATCGCTGTCGAAGGAGGTCCAGCCCACCACGCTGTGCAGGTCGGCGAGCGCGGAGTGCAGGTCTCGACGGACCCCGTCCGCCATCGACGTGTCCAGCAGCCGCTCGGCCTCGCGAGCGTGCGCCGCGGCTGCCGCTCGGCAGGCGGCTCCGCCGAGGCGGTAGTCGAGACCTCGGAAAGCCGCCGTCGCGGCGCGCAACCGGTGCACGTCGGCGGCACCGACGTGGCTCGGGGTGGTGGCGCGCAGCACCGGTTCGGCCGACACCGCCGGAACACCGAGGACGGGATCACCCACCACCACGGCCGCCGCACTGGCGAGGAACTGGCGTCGCTTCACGGCCTCGACCTCCGTCCCGGCGGAGTGGTCCTGGTCGTCAAGGTACGCGGGGACCCCGGCCAACCCCAGGAGTTCACGCGGACAGCCCAACCCGTCCGCGACGCGCGCCAGCACGTCGTAAGCGCGTACCGCCCGGCCGTTCAGGATCTCGGACACCTCGGAGGGGGTCTGCCCGACCAACCGCGAGATCCGGCGCTGCGAGACACCCGCCTCGCGCAGCAGCCGGTAGACCCGGCCGATGTCCCGCTCGGCCAGCGCCCGCCGCATCTCCGGCGCTCCCCAGTCGGTCAGCGCACCGTCTTCCCCCGCGTCGAACGACACGCGCGGAACGTACCGCCGAACGGAGCAGCGGAGGCCGACGTTCACCCGTCAGCCTGAACGCGAAACGGCCCACCACCCCTGACGCCTGCAAGTACTACCCGACCCACCTCAAAACGCCGCTGGCTACTACCCGGCTTCGCGAAGTCGGGTAGTAGCCAGCGGCTCGTCCGAGGGGGACGGGTAGTACTTGCAGGCGCGGGGGTCAGAGCCGGGAGGCCAGGCCCTCGGCGATCTCGTAGGTGTTCAGCGCCGCGCCCTTGCGCAGGTTGTCCCCGCACACGAAGAAGTCCAGCGTGTTCGGGAAGTCCAGCGCCTGCCGCACCCGCCCGACGTAGGTCGGGTCGCCGCCCACCACGTCGGCGGGCGTCGGGAACCGCTTGGCCTCCGGGTCGTCGACCAGCACGATCGACGGCTGCGACTCGAAGATCTTGTGCGCCTGGGCCACGGTGACCTCGCGCGCGAAGGTCGCGTGGACCGCCAGCGAGTGCGTGGTCACCACGGGCACCCGCACGCAGGTGGCGGACACCTTCAGGTCCGGGATGCCGAGGATCTTGCGGGACTCGTTGCGGACCTTGAGCTCCTCGCTGGTCCACCCCTCGTCCTTGAGCGACCCGGCCCACGGCACCACGTTGAGCGCCAGCGGCGCGGGGAACGGCGAGTCGGCGACCGGCAGCCCGGCCGCGTCCAGCGCCTCGCGCACGTCGCCCGCGCGCACGCCGACCTGCTTGCCCGCCAGCGCCTGGGTCTCGGCGTAGAGGCGGTCGATCGCGGCCTGCCCGCCGCCGGAGGCGGCCTGGTAGGAGGCCACGACCAGCTCGCGCAGCTCGAACTCGCGGTGCAGCGCGCCCAGCGCCGCCATCATCGACAGCGTGGTGCAGTTGGGGTTGGCGATGATGCCCCTGGGCCGGTCGTCGATCTTGTCCGCGTTGACCTCGGGCACCACCAGCGGCACCTGGTCGTCCATCCGGAACGCGCCGGAGTTGTCCACCGCGACCGCGCCGCGCGCCGCCGCGATCGGCGCCCACTCGGCGGAGATCTCGTCGGGCACGTCGAACATGGCCACGTCCACGCCGTCGAACGCCTCCGGCGTCAGCTCGACGACGGTCAGCTCCCGGCCGCGCACGGTGATCTTCTTGCCCGCCGAGCGCGCGGACGCGATCAGCCGGATCTCGCCCCACGGCACGGACTCCCGGCCGTTGATGATGTCGATCATGACGGTGCCCACCGCACCCGTGGCGCCCACCAGCGCCAGCACCGGCCCGCTCATCGCCCGCTCCCCGCGTACACGACCGCCTCTTCCTCTCCGCCCAGCTCGAACGCGTCGTGCAGCGCGCGCACCGCGTCGTCGAGCTGGGTGTCCCGGCAGATCACCGAGATGCGGATCTCCGAGGTGGAGATGATCTCGATGTTGACCCCGGCGCTGGCCAGCGCCTCGCAGAAGGTCGCCGTCACACCGGGGTGCGAGCGCATCCCGGCGCCGATCAGCGACACCTTGCCCACGTGCTCGTCGTAGATGACCTTCTCGAAGCCGATCTCGTCGCGGGCCTTCTCCAGCGCGGCGACGGCGCGCGGGCCGTCGTCCTTGGGCAGGGTGAAGGTGATGTCGGTGCGCCCGCTCATCGCCTGCGAGATGTTCTGCACGACCATGTCGATGTCGATCTCGGCCTCGGCCACGACCCGGAAGATCCGGGCCGCCACACCGGGGTGGTCGGGCACGGCGGTCACCGTGACCTTGGCCTCGGACCGGTCGTGCGCGACGCCGGTGATCATCGCCTGTTCCACGGGAAGGTCCTCCACTGACCCGGACACGATGGTCCCTGGCTTGTTGCTGAACGAGGATCGGACGTGCACCGGCACGCCGTAGCGGCGGGCGTACTCGACGCAGCGGAGCATGAGCACCTTGGCCCCGGCCGCCGCCATCTCGAGCATCTCCTCGTAGGAGATGGTCTCCAGCCGCTTGGCGTTGGGCACGATGCGCGGGTCGGCGGTGAACACGCCGTCCACGTCGGTGTAGATCTCGCAGACGTCGGCCCCGAGGGCCGCCGCCAGCGCCACCGCCGTGGTGTCCGTGCCGCCCCGGCCCAGCGTGGTGATCTCCTTGCTGTCCTGGCTCACGCCCTGGAAGCCCGCGACGATCGCGATGGCCCCCTCGTCCAGCGCGTCCTGGATGCGGCTGGGCGTGACGTCGATGATGCGCGCCTTGCCGTGCACGGACGTGGTGATCACACCCGCCTGCGAACCGGTGTAGGAGCGCGCCTGCGCGCCCAGCGAGTCGATCGCCATCGCCAGCAGCGACATGGAGATGCGCTCACCGGAGGTCAGCAGCATGTCCAGCTCGCGGGCGGGCGGCACCGGGGACACCTGGCGGGCGAGGTCGAGCAGCTCGTCGGTCGAGTCGCCCATGGCGGAGACGGCCACCACCACGTCGTTGCCCGCTTTGCGGGTCGCGACGATCCGCTCGGCCACCCGTTTGATCCGCTCGGCGCTCTCGACCGAGGAACCGCCGTACTTCTGGACGACGAGCGCCACAGAACCTCTCCTCCCAGGTGAGAAATCCCAGTTGGCAGGCAGCGTACCTGGCCCAAGGCGTGGACAGCGGCCACCGTGTTCGGGCCCTCACTACCCTCGGTGCGGTGTCGACGGTGGAGGCTGGATCGGTGGGCTCGGAGCACGGCGCGGGCGACGGCGCCGAAGACGGCGCCGAGGACGGCGCGGAGCGCGCGCCGTCGGCGCGGGACCGGTTGCGCGTGGCGGCCGGTCACCGGGCGGTGGTCCTGCTCGCGCCTGCCGCGCTGTACCTGGCGGTGCGGGAGCTGGGCCTGCTCGTGCTGCAGCTCATGGCGCCCCGCTGGGACAAGGACGTCACCGCGGCGCTGACCTCCTGGGACGGGCAGTGGTTCCTGGGCATCGCGCAGGGCGGCTACGACGAGGTGCCGCCCTGGCTGGTGGACGCGTTCGGCAGGCGCGGCGGGGAGACCCCGCTGGCCTTCTTCCCCGGCTATCCCGGCCTGGTGCGCTGGGTGGACGTCCTGCCGGGGGTGGGCCCGGTCGAGGCGGCGTTCGTGGTCAGCCTGCTCAGCGGCGTGGTCTGCGCCTACGGCCTGCGGCGGCTGGGCGAGCGGGTGGCGGGCGGGTCGCGCCGGGCCGGGCTGGCGCTGGTGGTGCTGTTCGCCGCCTCGCCGATGGCGGTCGTGCTGTCGATGACGTACTCGGAGGCCACGTTCTGCGCGCTGGCGGCGTGGTCGCTGGTGGGCGTGGTGGAGCGGCGCTGGGTGCTGGCGGGCGTGTGCTGCGCGGCGGCGGGCCTGGTCCGGCCGACGGCCGCCGCGCTGGTGCTGGCGGTGGGGCTGGCCGCGCTGGTGGCGGTGCTGCGGCGGCGCGACGGGGTGTGGCCGTGGGTCGGCGGCGCGCTGGCCCCGCTGGGCCTGCTCGGCTACCTGGGGTACGTGGCGCTGCGCACCGGCGAGTGGGACGGCTGGTTCGCGCTGCAGCAGCGCGGCTGGGACTCCCGGTTCGACGGCGGCACGGCCACCTGGAAGTTCACCCTGCTGGTGCTGGGCGAGCCGCGCTCGGTGCTGGAGCTGGTCACGGTGTGGCTGCTGCTGGGCGCGGTGGTGCTGGCCGTGGTGGGGTGGCGGCGGCGGCTGGAGTGGCCGCTGCTGGTGTACGGGGTGGCGGTGCTGGTGATGGACCTGGGCTCGAACGGGCTGATGAACTCCAAGGCCCGGCTGCTGCTGCCCGCGTTCACCCTGCTGCTGCCGGTGGCGCTGGGGCTGGCCAGGCGGCGCACCGGCACGGCGGTGGCGGTGCTGGCCGGGGTGGCGGTGTTCAGCGCGTGGTTCGGCGCGTACGCGATCACCGCCTGGCAGTATGCGATCTGATGGAGCTGAACCGGATCATCGCCGACCGCTGGAGCCCGCGCGCCTTCGACGGGGCCGTCGAGCTGGACGACGGGGTGCTGCGGGTGCTGCTGGAGGCGGCGCGGTGGGCCCCGTCGCACGGCAACACCCAGCCCGCGCGCTACCTGCTGGGGCGTCGTGGGGACGACACGTTCGGGCGAATCTTCGGCGCGTTGTCGCGCGGCAACCGCACGTGGGCGGGGCGGGCGTCGGCGCTGGTCGTGGGCGCGGTGGTGACCTCGGACGAGCGCGGCGAGGTGCCCAACGCCGAGTACGGCCTGGGGCTGGCGGTGCAGAACCTGGTGCTCCAGGCGGTGCACCTGGGGCTGGTCGCGCACCAGATGGGCGGGTTCGACAAGGACGCGGTGCGCGCGGAGTTCGCGCTGCCCGAGGAGGTCCGGCCGGTGGTCGTGATCGCACTGGGCGAGCTGGGCGACAGCGGCGAGCTGCCCGAGGACCTGCGGGCCAGGGAGCGCAGGCCGCGCACCCGCAAACCGCTGGAGGACCTGGTGTTCACCGGCACCTGGGGGCGGCGGTACTTCCGACCGGACGCCCAACCGAGCGCTCCCGCCACGACCGACGGCGCACGCAGCGCGGGTCATGACGGGAGTGGGCCCGGCGGTCCGGTGTGACCGCTAGCGGGCCACGACTCGCGCGACGATGCCGGTGACGACCAGCCAGAACACCGCGGCCAGGCCGTAGTTCACGATCAGGTCGAGGTTGGGGTTGCCGAGCTGGAACAGGCCGGGGAAGAACAGCGCCAGCGGCTCGGCGAGCTGCTGGACGAACCGGAAGAACGCGTTGGCCTGGTTCGCGCCGAAGAGGATCAGGAGGATGTAGAGCACCTCGATGAGCGCGAAGACAGCGCCAACACCGCTGATGAGCCGGGCAGCGCTGAAGCTGCCGGTCCGAGTACTCGTACGCCATCTGGACATGTCAAGGAGATGCCCCCATCACTTTCGAGTGAAACTCGACGGGGCGAAGTTCCACCATCTGGGCCTCCGGTTCCACGTCCGAGCGAAATCTGGTTAGTCTGTCCGACATGGCACGTGCCCTCCTGCTTCGCCGCCGTGACGGGGTCTGACCAGACCGGCCCCCCGTCGCGGGATCGAGCGTTGCCGCCGGTCGTCTCCCACCACCGGCCCGCAGGAGCAGACCACCCATGAGCACGAGCCCCGACGCGTACACCACCGGCACCAGCCGCATCCGGCCCCCGGCCCGGCCCGCGCCCGCCGACCAGCCCGCCTGGAACCCCCAGCGCGGCACCTCCATGCCGGTGCACCGGTACCGGCCCTTCCACGAGCTGGTCGAGGTCGTCGACCTGCCCGACCGCACCTGGCCCGCCAAGCGGATCACCAAGGCGCCGCTGTGGTGCGCGGTCGACCTGCGCGACGGCAACCAGGCGCTGATCGACCCGATGTCCCCGGCCCGCAAGCGCAAGATGTTCGACCTGCTGGTGCGGATGGGCTACAAGGAGATCGAGGTCGGCTTCCCGGCCGCGTCGCAGACCGACTTCGACTTCGTGCGGGAGATCATCGAGGACGGCGCGATCCCCGACGACGTGACCATCCAGGTGCTGACCCAGTGCCGCCCCGAGCTGATCGTGCGCACCTTCGAGTCGCTGCGCGGCGCGCACAAGGCGATCGTGCACTTCTACAACTCCACCTCGGTCCTCCAGCGGCGGGTGGTGTTCCGCTCCGACCGCGAGGGCATCAAGAAGATCGCCACCGACGCGGCGGCGTTCGCGCTGGAGGAGGCGAAGAAGTACCCGGAGACCGAGTTCCGGTACGAGTACTCGCCCGAGTCCTACACCGGCACGGAGCTGTCCTACGCGCTGGAGGTGTGCGACGCGGTCTCCGCGATCATCCAGCCGACGCCGGACAAGCCGCTGATCATCAACCTGCCCGCGACCGTCGAGATGGCCACCCCGAACGTCTACGCCGACTCGATCGAGTGGATGTCGCGCAACCTGGCCCGGCGCGAGTCGATCATCCTGTCGCTGCACCCGCACAACGACCGGGGCACCGGCGTGGCCGCCGCCGAGCTGGGCTACCTGGCGGGCGCGGACCGGATCGAGGGCTGCCTGTTCGGCAACGGCGAGCGCACCGGCAACGTCTGCCTGGTGACCCTGGGCATGAACATGTTCAGCCAGGGCGTCGACCCGCAGATCGACTTCTCCGACATCGACGAGATCCGGCGCACGGTCGAGTACTGCAACCAGCTGCCGGTGCCCGAGCGCCACCCCTACGGCGGCGACCTGGTGTTCACCGCGTTCTCCGGCAGCCACCAGGACGCGATCAAGAAGGGCTTCGAGGCCCTGGAGGACGCGGCCAAGGACGCGGGCAGGCACGTGGACGAGTTCCCGTGGGAGGTCCCGTACCTGCCGATCGACCCCAAGGACGTGGGCCGCACCTACGAGGCGGTCATCCGGGTCAACTCGCAGTCCGGCAAGGGCGGCGTGGCCTACCTGATGAAGACCGAGCACCACCTGGACCTGCCGCGCCGGTTGCAGGTGGAGTTCTCGAAGGTGATCCAGGAGGTCACCGACAGCCGGGGCGGCGAGGTCGGGCCCAAGGAGATGTGGGACGCCTTCGCCGAGGAGTACCTCAACGCCACCGCGCCGCTGAGGCTGGTGCGGCACAAGGTGACCAGCGACGGCAGCGGGCACGAGCGGATCAAGGCCGTGCTGGTGGTGGACGGCGAGGAGCAGGACGTCACCGGGTCGGGCAACGGGCCGATCGCGGCGTTCGTCGACGCGCTGGCGTCGGTGGGCTACGACGTGCGGGTGCTGGACTACTCCGAGCACGCCCTGTCGGCCGGTGACGACGCCCGCGCGGCCGCGTACCTGGAGTGCGCGGTGGGCAACCGGGTGCTGTGGGGCGTGGGCATCGACAGCTCCACGGTGGCCTCGTCGCTGCGCGCCCTGGTCTCGGCGGTCAACCGCGCCAACCGCTGACCACTCCGCGTCGGCAAGTACTACCCGGTCCCTCTCCCAGCGCCGCTGACTACTACCCGGCGGGCCTCAGCGCTCGAACGCCGGGTAGTAGTCAGCGGCCCTCTGGGGCACGTCGGGTAGTACTTGCAGGCGTTAGGGGAGGTGGGAGCGGAGGGCCTGGCGGGCGCGGCGGTAGGCGTCGGGGTCGTCGTGCAGCACCGACCGGCTGTTGGCCAGCTCCAGCACGGCGATCAGCTCGAACGCCAGTTGCGCCGGGTCGGCCACGCCCGGCACCTCGGCCGCGGTGGCGGTCACCAGGTCGTGCCACTTGGTCCCGTACTCGGCGATCTTGTCGCGCACCCGGCCGGGGCGGGCGCCGAACTCGGCCTGCACGGCGTGGAAGAAGCACCCGCCGGGGAAGGTGCGCTCCTCGGAGTAGGTCAGCCACCCCTCGCACAGCGCCTCCAGCCGCGCCCGCCCCGGCGGCAGCTCCAGCGCGGGCTTCACCACCCGGTCGACGAAGACGGCGGCGGCGGCCCGGACGGTGGCCAGCTGCAGCTCCTCCTTGGAGCCGAAGTGGGCGAAGACGCCGCTCTTGCTGACCGCCAGCTCGGTGGCCAGCCTGCCGATGGACAGCCCCTCCAGACCCTCCACCGAGGCGATGGCCGCCGCCCGCCCGAGGATCTGCCTGCGGGTCTGCTCGCCGCGCTCCACGCGCCCGTCCACCTTCACGCCGACACGGTAACCCCGTTGACAGCTCCCCAACTAATAGTACGATCGTTCGTACAAGTTGAGGGGGACGACATGGACCTGCTGGCACTCGACCGCGCCGCCACCGCCCTGAACGTCGAGCTGATGAGCCGCCTGACCGCCGAGCAGCTCGACGCGAGCACGCCATGCGCCGGCTGGACCGTGCGCGACCTGCTGCACCACCAGGTCGACACCACGCTGAAGTTCGGCGCGGCGCTGGGCGTCGAACTGGAGGAGCCGGACACCGAACCGGTCACCGCCTACCGGATCACCGCCGACCGGTTCGCCGAGGAGCTCGACCCGGCCGCGCTCGACCGCGAGGCGGACTTCCCCGGCTTCGGCAGGCGGTCGGGCAAGCAGGTGCTGGCCGGGCACTTCGTGGACCACCTGGTGCACGCGTGGGACCTGGCCAAGGCCACCGGGCGGGACGCCGCGCTGCCCGCCGACCTGGCACAAGCCGCGTTCCGGATGGCCAGGCGCTACCCCAGCACCCCGGACGTGCGCGGACCGGGCGGCCCCTTCGCCCTCCCGGTCGCCGTGCCGGAGGACGCGCCGCTCACGGACCGGCTGGTGGGCCTGCTCGGCCGCTCACCGCGCTGGCCCGCCTGATAGGGGGAAAACGAAGGGGGGCGGCCCCGACTGGGACCGCCCCCCTTCGCGCGTGCGCTACGGGTTGAGCGCCTCGGTCACCGAGGCGGGCCCGACCAGCGGGACGTCCGGCGAGATGCCGTCCTCCTCCACCAGCTCGGCCTCCACGGCGTGCGGCCGGATCCGGCCGTCGCGGATCTCCTCAGCCCAGTGGCAGGCCACCTTGTGGCCGGGCAGCACCTCGCGCAGCGCGGGCCGCTCGGTGTCGCACTTGGTCGCCTGCCGCCACGGGCACCGGGTGTGGAACCGGCAGCCCGTCGGCGGGTTGGCGGGCGAGGGCAGGTCGCCCTGCAGCAGGATGCGCTCCCGCCGGTCCTCCACCAGCGGGTCGGGCACCGGGATCGCCGAGAGCAGCGCCTTGGTGTACGGGTGCAGCGGCTCGGCGTACAGCCCGTCGGAGGTCGCCTCCTCCACGATCCCGCCCAGGTACATCACGCCGACCCGGTCGGAGATGTGCCGCACCACCGCCAGGTCGTGCGCGATCACCAGGTAGGTCAGGCCCAGCTGCTCCTGCAGGTCCTCCAGCAGGTTGACCACCTGCGCCTGCACCGACACGTCCAGCGCGGACACCGGCTCGTCGGCGATGATCAGGTCCGGCTCCACGGCCAGCGCCCGCGCGATGCCGATGCGCTGCCGCTGGCCGCCGGAGAACTCGTGCGGGTACTTGCGCAGCGAGGTCGACGGCAGGCCCACCGAGGCCAGCAGCTCCCGCAGGCGCTTGCCGGTGGCCTCGCGGCCCTTGTCCAGCCCGTGCGCCCGCAGGCCCTCGACCAGGATCGACTCCACCGACTGGCGCGGGTCCAGCGACGACATCGGGTCCTGGAACACCATCTGCATCCGCCGCCGCATGGTGCGCAGCGGCTCGCCCTTGAGCTGGGACAGGTCGGTGCCGTCGAACACCACCCGGCCCTCGGTCGGCTCGGTCAGCCGCAGGATGGCCCGCCCGAGGGTGGACTTGCCGCAGCCGGACTCGCCGACCAGCCCGTAGGTCTCGCCGCGCCGGACGCTGAGGTCCACCCCGTCCACCGCGTAGACGTGGCCCACCGTGCGGTCCAGCAGCACCCCCCGCTTGATCGGGAAGTGCACCTTGATGCCCTGCACCGACACCAGCTCGGTGCCCACGGGCCTGTCCTGCACCACGGACTCGGCGGTCACGCGGTCGTCACCTCCTCGGCGACCTCGGGCCGCACCGGGTTGTGGCAGCGCAGCAGCCTGCCACCGCCGATGTCCTCCTGCGCGGGCGTGACGTTGACGCACACGTCCAGCGCGTTCGGGCAGCGCGGCGCGAAGGCGCAGCCCTGCGTCCACGGGATGTTGTCGGCAACGGAGCCCTTGATGGGCACCAGCTTCTCGCCGCGCGGCGCGTCCAGCCTCGGGATCGACGACAGCAGGCCGTAGGTGTACGGGTGGCGCGGCTGCCCGAACAGCTCGTGCCGCTGCGCCTTCTCCACGACGCGGCCCGCGTAGAGCACGTTGACCTCGTCGCACAGCCCGGCCACGACCCCGAGGTCGTGGGTGATCATCACCAGGGCGGTGCCCATGTCCCGCACCAGCTCCTTGAGCAGCGCCAGGATCTGGGCCTGGATGGTCACGTCCAGCGCGGTGGTCGGCTCGTCGGCGATGAGCAGCCGCGGCCTGCACGCCAGCGCGATGGCGATCAGCGCGCGCTGCCGCATCCCGCCGGAGAGCTGGTGCGGGTACTCCGACAGCCGCCGCGTCGGGTCCGGGATGCCGACCTTGTCCAGCAGCTCGGCCGCCTCGACCATGGCCTTCTTGCGCGGCATGTCGCGGTGCCGCTCCAGCACCTCGGTGACCTGCAGGCCGATCGGGATGACCGGGTTGAGCGAGGTCAGCGGGTCCTGGAACACCATGCCCAGGTCGCGGCCGCGCCGGTCGCGCATCTCCTTGTCCGACAGGTCGAGCAGGTTCGCGCCCTCGAACCGCACCGAGCCGGACACCTTCGCGCCGCGCCTGGGCAGCAGGCCCATGATGGCCAGCGAGGTCACCGACTTGCCGCAGCCGGACTCGCCGACCAGGCCCACGGTCTGGCCGGGTTCGACGTCGAAGCTGACCTTGTCGACCGCGGTGAAGGGCTGCTCGCCCTTGCGCTCGAACACGACGCTGAGGTCGCGGACTTCCAGCAGTGCCACGTGGCTCACCGCCTGTTCTTCGGGTCGAGCGCGTCGCGCAGCGACTCGCCGACGAGGGTGAAGCCGAGCGCGATCACGATGATGCAGCCCGCGGGCCAGAAGGCCAGGTGCGGGTGGCTGTCGATGACGGTCTGGGCGGTGCCGAGCATCTGACCCCACTCGGGGATCGTGTCGTCGGGGTTGCCGAGGCCGAGGAACGACAGCGCCGCCGCGTCGATGATCGACGTGGCCAGCACCAGGGTGGACTGCACGATCACCGGGCCCAGCGAGTTCGGCAGCATGTGCCGGAACACGATCGGCGCGGGCTTGACGCCCAGCGCCGTGGCCGCCAGCACGTGGTCGCTGGACCGCTGGGCCAGCATCGAGCCGCGCAGCAGCCGGGCGAACACCGGGATCTGCACGATCGACACGGCGAGGATGACGGTGAACAGGCTCGGTCTGGCGAACAGCGCGCCGATGCCGAAGGCCAGCAGCAGCTGCGGGATCGACAGCATCACGTCGACCACGCGCATGACCAGCGAGTCGACCCAGCCGCCGAACGCGCCCGCGAGCGTGCCCAGCACCAGGCCGCCCGCCAGGCCGATCAGCGTGGCGAACACGCCGACCAGCAGGGTCTGCTGGGAGCCGACCAGCAGCCGCGACAGGAAGTCCCGGCCGACCTGGTCGCCGCCCAGCGGGTGGCCCTCCTGCGGCGGCGGGATCTCGTTGCGCGCCTTGACGACCTGGTCGATCAGGTCGCGGGCGGCCGGGTCGTGCGGCGCCAGCCACGGCGCGATGGCCGCGGTGACCAGGAACAGCACGATGATCGCCGCGCCGAGCAGGAACACCGGGCTGCGGCGCAGCCGCTTCCAGGCGCTGGCCGCGAGGCTGACGCCGGAGTCCGACCGCGCCGAGGTCTCGGCGAGCGCGTCGATGCGCTCCTTCTTCGTGGTGGGGGTGCTCATGGCGCTACCTCGTCCTGATCCGCGGGTCGACCAGCGCGTAGGACAGGTCCACCAGGAGGTTGACCAGCACGTACACGATGGCGGCGACCAGGATGAACATCTGCAGGACCGGGTAGTCGCGCCGCTCGAAGCCGAGCGCCAGCGCCTCCCCGACCCCGCTGAACCCGAACACCTTCTCGGTCAGCACGGCGCCCGCGAGCAGCGCGCCGATCTGCAGGCCGATGGTGGTCACCACGGGCAGCATCGCGTTGCGCAGCACGTGCCTGCGCCGGATCACGGTGCCCAGCAGGCCCTTGGACTCGGCGGTGCGCACGTAGTCCTCGTTGAGCACGTCGAGCACCGCGGCCCTGGTGATCCGGAAGATCACCGCGAACGGGATGGTGGCCAGCGCCACGGCGGGCAGCAGCAGGTGCACGAAGGCGTCCCAGGCGGCGTCCCACTCCTGGGTGAGGATGCCGTCGAGGACGAAGAAGCCGGTGACCCTGGTGGCGTCGATGTCGCCCGCCTGCCTGCCCAGCGAGGGCAGCCAGCCCAGCTTGGTCGCGAAGACGTACTTGAGCAGGTAGGCCAGGAAGAACACCGGCACCGCGACGCCGATCAGCGAGGCGCCGACGCTGAAGTTGTCGAACAGGCCGCCGCGCCTGCGCGCGGCCAGGTAGCCCAGCGGGATGCCCACGGCGATGGCGATCAGGATCGCCAGCACGCTGAGCTCGATGGTGGCCGGGAACCGCTGGAGGAAGATGTCGACCACCGAGTCACCGGGCTGCACGCCGGTGGAGTTGCCGAAGTTCCCGGTGAGGGCGCGGCCGAGGAATCTGAAGTACTGGACGAAGATCGGCTGGTCCAAGCCGAGCTGCTTGCTCAACGCCGCCCGCGACTCCTCCGTGCCGCGGTCTCCCAGGAGGGCCGATGCAGGCCCTCCTGGGAGCGCGCGCAACCACGCGAAGACGAGCAACGAGAGCACCAGCACCACGACGACGAGCTGGATGAGCCGTCGAACCGTATAGCGGAGCACTGGTAAACCCCGTTGTGTCTCGGGTCCGTCCGATCAGCCGATGCTGACCGGACCGAACTTCTCGTCGGTCAACGGGCTCGGGACGATGCCCTTGACGTTGTTCTTGACCACCAGCGCGGGCGGCGAGTGCGACACCGGGATGGCGGGCAGGTACTCGGACATGATCTTGCGGTTGAGGTCCTCGTACAGGCCGTACCGCTTGGTGCGGTCCGGCTCGGCGTCCGCGGTCTTCAGCTGCGCGGCCAGGTCGTTGCCCCAGGTCGCGGCGCCGGTGTTGAACCGGTTCTCCGGGTTTCCGAAGAAGGTGCCGATCCAGTTGTCGGCGCTGCCGGTGTCACCGGTCCAGCCCAGCAGGAACACGTCCGGGATGCCCTGGTCGACGTCGGTCAGGTAGCCGCCGTTCCACGGCTTGGTGACGGTCTCGATGGTGATGCCCGCCTGCTGCAGGTCGGCCGCGATCGCGCCGTAGATGTCCTTCGGGTTGGGCATGTACGGGCGGGTGACCTCGGAGGGCCAGTAGAACTTCAGCGTCAGGTTCGAGGCGTTGGCCTCGGCCAGCAGCTGCTTGGCCTTGTTCAGGTCGTACGGGTACTCGGTGACGTCGTCGGCGAAGCCGCCCACCGTCTTCGGGATGAACTGGGTCGCGACCTCGGCGCCCTCGGGCAGCTGCGACTTGACCAGCTGCTCGCGGTTGATCGCGTGCGCCAGCGCCTGGCGGACCTTCAGGTCGCGCAGCGCCGGGTTGTTCTTCTGGTTGATGCCGAAGTACAGGATGTTGAACGCCGGGCGCACCTGCACGTTGAAGCCCGCGGACTTCAGGCTCTCCCAGTCGGCGGCGTTCGGGAAGTCGAAGCCGTCGATGTCGCCGGACTGCAGCGCCTGCTTGCGCGCGGTCTCGTCCGGGATGATCCGGAAGACCAGCTTGTCCAGCTTGGTCTTCTCACCCCAGTAATCGTCGTTGCGGACCAGTTCGACGGTGCCGTTGGCCTTGTCGTACTTGCCGAACTTGAACGGACCGGTGCCCGTGGGGTGCTCGTTGGCGTAGGCCGGGAAGACGAAGCTGTCGCCCTGCGCCTGGACGTTGTCGGCGTCGTACTGCTTGAGCGCCGCGGGGCTCTGCATGGAGAACGACGGCAGACCCAGGATGTCCGGGAACTTCGAGGTGGACGAGGTCAGCACCACCTCGGCGGTGTTCGCGTCCTTGGCGCTGCACGACTTGTACAGCGAGGGCTTGGCGCCGTCGGAGAACCCGCCGAAGTTGTCGACGTAGTACTGCGACACGGCGTCGGACTGGGCCGCGCCCTTCAGGTTGTACCAGCGGTCGAAGTTGGCGCACACGGCCTGGGCGTCGAACGCGGTGCCGTCGTGGAACTTCACGCCCTGGCGCAGCTTGAACGTCCAGGTCAGGCCGTCCGGGGTGCTCTCCCAGCTCTCGGCCAGCGACGGCGCGGGCTCCGCGGTGCCCGGCTTGAACGTGGTGAGCCCGTCGAACATCTGCCGCGCGACGCGGAAGGTCTCGCCGTCGGTGGCGAACAGGGGGTCGAACAGCTTCGGCGCGCCCGCCGCGCCGAAGGTGAAGGTGCCGCCCTGCTTGCCCGCCCCGGACTCATCCCCCCGCTCGGATTGGGCGCAGGCGGACAGTGCGAGCGCAGCGGCGCCGGTCAGGCCGATCGCGGCCGTCCAGCGGCGCTGGGCCGTTCGGGAATGAACCATCAAACACCCCTTTGGGGAAATCCGGGATCTCACGGTGTGGTCACGGACCCTAACCGGTCACTACAACCCTCCTGGCGTAACGGAGGTCACGATCCGGCCACGTGGATCGACATACTCGTACATCCGGCGTATGCCCGCTGACCCACCGTGAACGCGCATGACCAGTGTCACGTCCTCATACGCTGTACAACGGAGTGTGAAAAGCAACACCGCAGCCGAGCGGAGGGGAGGTCGCCCGGTGAGTTCCGAGGTCGAGTTCCGCTTGCTCGGCCCACTGCAGGTGCTCGTCGACGGCGAACCGGTGGTGGTGCGCGCCGGGCGCCAGCGGTGCCTGCTGGTGTCGCTGCTGCTGCGCGCCGGGTCGAGCGTGTCGGTCGACCAGCTGGCGGAGCACATCTGGGGCGCGGACCCACCCGTTCGGGCGCGCGGCACCCTGCAGACCTACGTGATGCGGTTGCGCCAGGCGCTGGGCCCGGCGGTGCCGATCCGCACCGTCCCGGACGGCTACCTGGTCGACGTGGACCCCGGCGCGGTCGACGTGACGCGGTTCGAGCGGCTGGTCGAGCGGGGCGAGCGGGAGCGGGCCGCCGGGCGGCTGGAGGCGGCCTCGGCGCTGTTCACCGAGGCGCTGGGCCTGTGGCGCGGGCAGGCGCTGGTCGACGTGCCCTCGGAGGTGCTGCACCGCGACGAGGTGCCCCGGCTGGGCGAGCGGCGGCTGCACGCCGAGGAGCGGCGGGTCGAGGTGGACCTGGAGCTGGGCCGCCACGCCGAGCTCGTCCCCGAGCTGGCCCGGCTGACCAGCGAGCACCCGCTGCGCGAGCGGCTGTGGGCGCGGCTGATGGTGGCGCTGTACCGGTCGGGCAGGCAGGCCGACGCGCTGGCCGCCTACCGCAGGGTCAGCGCGCTGCTGGCCGAGCAGCTGGGCATCGACCCCGGCGACGAGCTGCGCCGGGTGCACCAGCAGGTGCTCAGCGGCGCGCCCGCGCTGGACCCCGGCGGGGGGACGCCGCCGAGGCGCGACCGGGTGGTGCCCTCGCAGCTGCCCGCCGACGTCGTCGACTTCGTGGGCCGCGAGCAGGCCGTGCGGCTGATCGAGGCGCTGCTGCGCAGCGCGCAGGGCGTGCCGGTGGTGACCCTGGCGGGCCCGCCGGGGGTGGGCAAGACGGCGCTGGCAGTGCACGCGGCGCACCGGCTGAGGTCCTGCTTCCCGGACGGGCAGCTGTACGTGAACCTGCGCGGCTACGCCCAGGGACCGCCGCTGAGCGCGGTGGACGTGCTGCCCCGGTTCCTGCGCGCCCAGGGCGTGCCCCCCGAGGCGGTGCCGCTGGACCAGGACGAGCAGGAGGCGATGTTCCGGTCCCGGCTGGCGGGCCAGCGGGTGCTGGTGGTGCTGGACAACGCGGCCAACGCCGAGCAGATCCGGCCGCTGCTGCCCGGCTCGTCGGGCTGCGCGGTGCTGGTGACCAGCCGGGACACCCTGCGCGGGCTGGCGGTCAGCCACGCCGCCTCCAACGTGCGGCTGGACGTGCTCGACCTGGACGAGACCAGGGCGCTGCTGGCCGGGATGCTCGGCGCGGAGGTGGTGGCCGCCCAGCGCGCGGCCGCCGACGAGCTGGCCGAGGTGTGCGCGCACCTGCCGCTGGCGCTGCGCATCGCCGCGGCGAACCTGCTGAGCAGGCCGGAGACCACCATCGCCGAGTACGTGGCGGAGCTGCGCGCGGACAACCGGCTGGCCGCGCTGAGCGTGGAGGGCGACGAGCGGGCGGCCGTGCACGCGGCGTTCGACCTGTCCTACACCGCGCTCAAACCGGAGCTGGCGCAGCTGTTCCGGGTGCTCAGCCTGGCGCCGGGCGACATCACCCCGGACCTCGCCGCCGCGCTGGGCGGGCTGACCGCACAGCAGGCGCGGCGCAGGCTGGACCGGCTGGCCACGGCGAACCTGGTGGACAACCACGTCCCCGGCCGCTACCAGTTCCACGACCTGCTGCGCGAGTACGCCGCCGAGCGGCTGGCCGTGGAGGACGACCCGGTCGGGCGCGCCCAGGCGTTCCGCAGGCTGCTGGACTGGTCGATCCGCTCGGTGGACAACGCCACCGACACGCTCAAGAGCAACCTGCTGCGGCTGCCCCGCGCGGCGGTCGTGCCGGAGGTCTCGCCGCGGCGGTTCACCACCCCGGCCGAGGCGCTGGCCTGGCTGGACGCCGAGCGGCAGAACCTGGTGGCGCTGGTCGCGCACGCGGCCGAGCGCAGCCCCGACGCCGACTGCTGGCAGCTGGTCGACGCGCTGCGCCGGTACTTCTACACGCGGGGGATGCCGGTGGAGTGGCTGGCCACCGCCAAGGCGGGCCTGGCGGTCGCGCAGGGCATCGGCGACCCGGTCGGCGAGGTGGCGATGCTGTCCTCGCTGGGCACCCTGCACTGGGCGATCGGCCAGCACCGGGTGGCCGTGGACCACTTCCGCCGGGCCCTGCCGATCCAGCGGCGCACCGGCGCGCCGCCGCCCGCGCAGGCCGCCGTGCTGGCCAACCTCGGCGCCGTGCACATCGACCTGGGCGACCTGGAGCAGGCCGCCGACCACCTGGAACGCGCGCTGGCGATCACCCGCGACATCGGCGCGTCCCAGCAGCAGGGCATCGCGCTGTACAACCTGGGCGGGGTCTACATGCAGCTGGGCCAGCTCGACCGGGCGGTGTCCTGCTTCGAGGGCTCGCTGGAGGTGGGCAACCGGCTGGGCTCGTGGATGGCGCAGGCCGACAGCCACCGGGCGCTGGGCGAGGTGCACCTGTTCCAGGGCAGGCCCGAGCGGGCCGCGCGGCTGTACGAGCGCACCGGCGAGCTGTACGAGCTGGCGGGCGCGCGGCGGTTCGCGCACATCCGGCACGAGGGCCTGGCGCTGTCGTACGTGCTGCGCGGCCGGTACGCCGACGCCATCTCCGAGGCCAGCCGCGCGGTGGCGCTGGCCGTGGACCGGGAGAACCTCAAGGGCCACTGCGACGCCAAGAACGTGCTGGGCGAGGCGCTGCTGGGCGCGGGCCGGGTCGCCGACGCGATGGCCAGGCACACCGAGGCGCTGCGCATCGCCGAGGAGACCAGCTACCCGTGGGGGACCTGCGCGGCGCGCAGGGGCCTGGCCAGGGCGCACCACGCGGCGGGCAGGCTGGACGAGGCGCGGTACTCGGCGGGGCAGGCGCTGGACAGCGCCGTGCGCTACCGGCTGCGGGTGGCCGAGGTGGAGGTGCTGGCCCTGCTCGGCCGCGTCCTGCTGGACCAGGGCGAGGTGGCGGGGGCGCTGGAGCACGCGCAGCGGGCGGGCGAGCTGAGCCGGGCGACCGGGCAGCGCCTGGTGCTGGCGCGCTCGGAGCACCTGGCCGGGGACGCGCGGGCGGCGCTGGGCGACCCGGCGGGGGCGGCGGCGCGGTGGCGCGCGGCGCTGGAGCTGTTCACCGCCGTGGACGCGCCGGAGGCCGAAGTCGTGCGGGCCTTGCTTGAGCCGTCCGAGTGACCGCTTTCACGCGGGCGGGCCGCGCCGCCTCTTACTCCCGACAACGGCTTCGGACGGAGGCGGGATGGGGTGGCAGGTGGCGTGGGCGCTGGGCGCGCAGCTGATCGCGGTGGCGGGCCTGGTGGCGCGGCTGCGGTGGTGGGCGGTGCGGGAGCGGCGGCGGCAGGAGGCGTTGCGCGCGTTCGCCGCCCGGCTGCCCGCCGCCGGTGACGTGGAGATCGACGACGTGCGCGGCGACGGCAGCAGGCTCCGGGTGCGCATCAGGAGGGACCGGTGAGCGAACCGACCACCTCGCACGTCGGCGCGAAGCACGCCGCCGACACCGCGTTCAGCGACTTCTACCGGGCCACGACCAGGCAGCTGGTGGCGTTCCTGCTGCTCCAGGGCGCGGACCTGCCGCTGGCGGCGGACCTGGCGCAGGAGACCATGACCACGCTGTACCGGCGCTGGGCGGAGGTCTCCCAGCCCCGCGCCTGGGCCTACCGGACCGCCTCCCGCGCGCTGGGCCGGGCGCTGTTCTCCTCGCGGGAAACTCCCACCGCCGACCCGCCGCTGCTGCGCGCCACCGCCGACGTCGAGCACTGGCACCAGACGCAGGAGGTGGTGGCGGAGCTGGCGCGATTACCGCCGCGACAACGGCAGGTGATGGCGTGGACCCTGTACGACCACACCCCGGCGGAGATCGCCGCCGAGCTGGGGATGACCCCGGAAGCCGTGCGGGCGAACCTCTACCAGGCCCGCAAGGCGCTCATCGCGCGTCGGGAGGGGGACCGGTGACCGACCAGTGGCTGCGGGACGGCCTGGCCGCCCTGGACACCGCGTTGGACGAGGTCCTGGACCTCGACGCCGGTCTGGCCGACGCCCGGCTGCCCGGCAGGGCCGCCGCGCTCACCGACGCCCTGGACGACGTGCTGGACCTCGACGCGGGCCTGAACGCGATCGTGACTCGCAGGCACAGGTCGGCGCTGCTCCGATTCGCCCACCTGCTGGCGGCACGGCCGCCGCGGGACAGGCTCCTCGCCCGCCGCTGGCTGCCCCTGGGAGGACTGGGCGCGGTCCGGGCAGCCGCGGAAATCGACCCGTCCACGCGCAGTGCTCTCCGGGCACTCGTCCACGAGCTGGATCAGGCGCTCATCGTCGCTCGCGCCAGCGACAACGTCCGCGAGCACGGCCAGGACGTCACCCGCTTGCTCGTCGCCTTCGTCGACCGGGCGATCGACCACGCCCGCCGCGCGGGCATCGCCCCCGGCATCGCCAGGAACCTGGACCGGATCAAGAAGCGCATCCCCGTCGAAGAGTCGTCCCGCACCACCTACGAGCTCACCGCTGTCCAGGACAAGGCAATGGCCCTGGAAGAGGACACCAACCTCGGCGCGGCCCTCAAATACGTCCTCCTCCTCCTGGGACGGCACGGGGACGCGGGTTCTCTCAGGCAGGCCCTGGAGAGCGACCTGGACGACAGCGGACTGATCGGACGCGAAGTGGTCGAGGGGGTGCGACTCGTCCAGCGGTCCGTCACCGATGTGACCGGCGCGGACCTGACCGACGCCGACCTGGGGGGAATCCCGCTGGAGGGGGTGCGGTGGTCCGCCGCCACCCGGTGGCCCGCCGCCTGGGAGGACTGGGTGCGCCACAACTCGACCCGCGTCGGGGCCGACCTGTGGGAGATCCGGGCGGATGGCCTGACCACCGACGAGCGCGCCGCCCTGACCTGATCAGCCCTGACCTGATCAGCCCTGACCTGATCAGCCCTGACCTGATCAGCCCTGACCTGATCAGCCCTGACCTGATCAATCCTGATCTGATCAGTCGGGGTGGACGACCTTGGTGGCGCGCTCGCGGGTGCCGTCGACCGCGAACCAGCCGCGCTCGAACGCCTGCCAGCGCACCAGGTGGGCGCGGCTGGCCTCGCCGTCCCGCGCCACCGCGCGCTCCAGGCGCGCGGCCGGGTCGGGCACCTCCACCCAGACCGCCTCGTCCAGCAGCGGCGCGATGCTGCGGCGCGCGGCCGACACGCCCTCGATGACCAGCAGCTCGGGCACCTCGACGGTCACCCAGTCGCCTGGGCGCGGCAGCCCGGTGCTCCAGTCCATCCGCCGGTACCGGCCGGGTTCGCCGCGCAGCAGCGGCTCCAGCACCCCCGACACCAGCCGGGGCCACCACGACACCGGGTCGTCCCAGGTGGCGAAGTGGTCGGTGGGCACGACGGCGCCGCCGAGGCCGCGCGCGTACGTCGACTTGCCCGAGCCCGAGGGCCCGTCCACGGCGACGATCCTCACATGCTGCGCCTGCCGGACAGCGCCCGACCGAGGGTCAGCTCGTCGGCGAACTCCAGGTCACCGCCCATGGGCAGGCCGGACGCCAGCCTGGTCACGGTCAGGCCGGGGAAGTCGCGCAGCATCCGCACCAGGTAGGTGGCGGTCGCCTCGCCCTCGGTGTTCGGGTCGGTGGCGATGATGATCTCGTTGACGTCGGTGCCGATGCGGGTCAGCAGCTGCCGGATGCGCAGCTGGTCCGGCCCGATGCCGGACAACGGGTCCAGCGCGCCGCCGAGCACGTGGTAGCGGCCCTTGAACTCGCGGGTGCGCTCCACCGCGAGCACGTCTTTTGGCTCCTCGACCACGCAGATCAGGGTCAGGTCGCGGCGCGGGTCGCGGCAGATCCGGCAGGTCGACTCGGCCGAGACGTTGCCGCAGACCTCGCAGAAGACCACGCCCTCCTTGACCTTCTGCAGCGCGTCCTGCAGTCGGCCGATGTCGGCCGGGTCGGCGGCGAGCAGGTGGAAGGCGATGCGCTGCGCGCTCTTGGGACCGACGCCCGGCAGCCGGCCGAGCTCGTCGATCAGGTCCTGGACTGGCCCCTCGTACATCAGCCGAACAGCCCGCCGAGGCCGCCCAGGTCGTCCAGTCCGCCCATGCCGCTGGCCAGCGGGCCCATCTTCTGCGCGGCCAGCTCCTGCGCGGCCCGGTTGGCGTCCCGCACCGCCGCCACGACCAGGTCGGACAGCGTCTCCACGTCGTCCGGGTCGACCACCTTCGGGTCGATGGCCAGGCTCTTGAGCTCGCCGCCGCCGGAGACCACCGCGGTGACCAGGCCGCCGCCCGCCGTGCCGGTGACCTCGGCCTCCGCCAGCTCCTGCTGCGCGGTGGCCAGCTGCTGCTGCATCTTCTGCGCCTGCTGGAGGATCTGCTGCATGTTGGGCTGACCGGGTTGCACCGCGGTTCCTCTCGTCGGTTTCGCCGCCGTCATCCAGCGTAGTCGGGTGCTCAGCCCTTCAGCGGCCGAGCGCCCAACTGGTCGGCGAGCAGCTTGAGCACCACCGCTTCCGGGTCGTGCCGCTCCCCGCCCTCCTCGGTGGGCCGGGCCGCCTCGGCGAGCATCTCCTCCTCGTCCACCGGCTCCGGCGGGAGGGGCTCATCGGGCTCCGGGGGCTCGGGCGGCGGGGGCACGTCGTCCGCCTGCCTGCCCGCCGGGGCCTGCCTGCCCTGGTCGGGCGCGGGCCTGCCCGCCTGGCTGGGCCTGCTGGGGGCGGGCCGCTGCGGCCGGGCCTGCGCGGCGGGTGGGCGCTGCGCGGCCGCGACGGCGGTGGCGTCGCCGTGGACGCAGCGCACCTGCCACGCGCCGCCGAACAGCTGGCCGAACGCGGCGGCGATGGCGTCGGTGTTGCGCTGCTCGGCGAGCCTGCGGGCCAGCGGTGCCGAGGTGTGGGAGACCGTCACGGCGGTGCCGCTGACCTCGGTGACCGTGGCGCTGGTGAGCAGCGCCCCCGCGCTGGGCCCGGCGATGCCCCGGACGACGGCGCACAGCTCCGGCCACCGGCGGCGGATCTCCACCGCTTCGACACCGCCGCCACCCGAAGGCTCCGGCACCGGAGCCGCGCTTGGCTGGGCGGCGCTGGGCTGGGCGGCGCTTGGCTGGGGCGTGCTGGGCTGGGCTGGGCCTGCCGGGGCCGCCGGAGGTGCGGTCGGCGGCGCCGCCTGCGCCGCGACGGGCTGCGACCGCTGGGCCGGTCGGGCGGGTGCCGCCGCGGGAGGTGCCACCGGGGCCGGGGGCTGGGCGGTGGGCTGGGGCGCGGGCTCCGGTTCGGCCGCGCGCTGCGAGGGCCGCTGGAAGGTCCGGCCACCCTCGACCGGGGCCGCCTGCCCGGCGGCCACCGCCCCGGCGGGCGGACCGTGCTTCTCCAGGCGCTCGACCCGCTGCAGCACCGCCGACTCCGCGTCCGACGCGGAGGGCAGCAGCATCCGCGCGCACACCAGCTCCAGCAGCAGCCGGGGCGCGGTCGCCCCGCGCATCTCGGTCAGCCCCTGGTGCAGCACCTCGGCGTAGCGGGTGAGCGTGGCCGGGCCGATGTTCTGCGCCTGCGCCACCATCTTGGCCAGCTCGTCCTCCGGCGCGGACACCAGGCCGCGCTCGGCCGCGTCCGGCACCGCGCGCAGCAGCACCAGGTCGCGCAGCCGGTCCAGCAGGTCGGAGGCGAACCGGCGCGGGTCGTGGCCCGCCTCGACCAGCCGGTCGACGGTGCCGAACACCGCCGCGCCGTCGCCCGCCGCCAGGCCGTCCACCACGTCGTCGATCAACGCCACGTCGGTCACGCCGAGCAGCGAGATCGCCCGCTCGTAGGTCACCCCCTCGGGGCCCGCGCCGGACAGCAGCTGGTCCATCACCGACTGCGTGTCCCGCGCCGAACCCCCGCCCGCGCGGATGACCAGCGGGAACACCGCGGGCTCCACGGGCACGCCCTCGGCCGCGCAGTTGCGCTCCAGCAGCGCGCGCATCGCGCCCGGCGGGATCAACCGGAACGGGTAGTGGTGGGTGCGCGACCGGATGGTCGGCAGCACCTTGTCCGGCTCGGTGGTGGCGAAGATGAAGATGAGGTGCTCGGGCGGCTCCTCCACGATCTTGAGCAGGGCGTTGAAGCCCTGCGTGGTGACCATGTGGGCCTCGTCGATGATGAACACCCGGTAGCGCGACTCCGCGGGCGCGTAGAACGCCTTGTCGCGCAGCTCGCGGGCGTCGTCCACGCCGCCGTGGCTGGCCGCGTCCAGCTCCACCACGTCCACGCTGCCCGGCCCGTTGGGGGCCAGGCCCACGCACGAGTTGCACTCCCCGCACGGGTCGGGGGTGGGGCCGTTGACGCAGTTCAGCGACCTGGCCAGGATGCGCGCGCTGGAGGTCTTGCCGCAGCCGCGCGGCCCGGAGAACAGGTAGGCGTGGTTGACCCGGCCCGCGCCGAGCGCCGTGCGCAGCGGGTCGGTGACGTGCTCCTGACCGACCACCTCGGCGAAGGTGGCCGGTCGGTACTTGCGGTAGAGGGCCAGCGCCACGGCGGCAACAGTACCGGGGACCCCCGACAGAAGAAGGGGACCCCGTGCACCCACCAGAGCCCGCTTATCCTTGCTGCCTTCCGGCCCTGGGGAGGTTCGCGAGATGTGTGCCGCACGAGGTCCGCGACCAGTGTAGCCGGTCGGCTCAGCCCATCTTCAGGGTGCTCGCGAACAGCGGCACCGCGTGGTCGAGCGCGTAGGCCGTGCCCAGCGACGAGCCGCTGGAGAAGGCGTTGACCAGCGTCTTGTCCTCCATCACCACCAGGCCGTCGCCCGCGGCCTGCTTGAGCAGCTGGTTCCCGGTCAGCGCCGAGGCGTCGCCGCCGATGGGGAACACCGCGGTCAGGTCGGCGCGCAGCAGGTCCAGCCGCTCGGTGGAGATGTCGACGTAGAAGGTGCCCGCCGCGAGGTCCTCGACCTCCTTCTTCACGCCGAAGCCGATGGCCTTCATGAAGTCGGCCCTGGAGTCGCCGCTGACGTACGCGCCGAACTTGCCGTCGAAGTACGCGCCGACCACGGCGGTCCTGCCCTCGAACTTCTTGTTCGCGGCGAACTTGGCGTCCAGGTCGCTGATGATCTTGTTGCCCTCGTCGACCTTGCCCAGCGCCTTGGCGACCATCTCGACCTGCTGGCGCCAGGTGGTGCCGTAGGGGATGACGTCCTTGGGCGCGCCGATGGTGGGCGCGATCTTGGACAGCGTCTCGTGCTTCTTCTCGTCGTTGTCCGACCGGGTGTTGAGGATCAGGTCGGGCTTGAGCGCCGCGACCGCCTCGTAGTCGACCTCGGTGGTGCCCAGGAGCGTGGGCGCGGCGGTGAACAGGCCCTCCGCCCACGGCCCGACGCCCTTGCCGCCGAACGCCAGCCAGTCGCTGACGCCGACCGGCTGCACGCCCAGCGCCAGCGCGGCCTCGGCGTCCGACCAGCCCAGCGCGACCACGCGCGTCGGGGGCCGCTCGACGGTGACCGGGCCGAACCGGGTGTCGACGGTGACGGCTTGCGCCGCCGCGGGGTCGCTGCTCTCCGTCCCGCCCCCGCCGCAGGCGGTGGCGAACAGGGCCAACAGGACGACGATCGAACGGAGCCGCACGCGGCCACCTCCTGAGCTATTTAGGGCAGGCTAAGCAAACATGGCGAGGCCGAACGGTGCAACGTGGGGGCCGCCACCTGCGGGTTCACGCCTGCGACCGATGCCGGTCAGTGGTGGGCGTTGCCGTCCGCCGCGCAGCTCGTCGCCCTGAATGACAGCGACGGTCGCCGATGTGGCGCCGAGCTATCCGGGGGCCGACCCGTGAGCATCCACACCGGATGCGCGTCCATGCCTTGGACCGGGCGTCCGCCTCGCTCACGGCGTCGGCGCCGACTTCGCCCCCTTCACTCTTCCGTGAGGTACCGCAGGTAGCTCGTGGGGTTGTCGAGGAAGCGGCGCCAGTGGTCGACAAGGCCCAGATCGGCCCACTTCACACGGCGTAGACCGTGCTCGCCCACTTCGATGATGTCGGCGCCGGGCGTCGAGGCCAGGATCGGCGAGTGCGTCGCGCACACGACCTGCGCGCCCGACTCACCCAAGTCGTGCATGAGCGCGACGAGCTGCAGGCAAGCGGTGAACGACAGCGCCGACTCGGGTTCGTCCATCACGTAGAAACCGGGGTCGCGGAACATCGAGCGGAACACGGCGAGGAAGCCCTCGCCGTGACTCATCTCGGCCGTGTTCTCATCCCAGTAGCCGGGGACACCGCCAAGGTTTTCCGTCATGCTGAACGCGGTTTCGGCGCGCAGGAAGAAGCCCTTCTTCTTCAGGCGCGGCCCCGCCAACATGCGACCGCCCCTGGCGGTGGTCTCCAGTCGCAGCACCTCGCCCAGCGGTGTCCTGGTCGTGTCGGCGCTGCCCGTCCTACGCGCTGCCCGCCCGCCGCGGGCGTCCAGCTTGAACCCCTCGGCGATGGCTTCGACCAGGGTCGACTTGCCCGAGCCGTTGTCGCCGACGAGGAAGGTCACCGGATGCGTGAACTCGACGCCGCGTTCGACGACCTCGGCGACCGCGGGCACGGTGTACGGCCAGGACCGGTGGTCATCGGGACGTAGGGACTCAGGTACGTAGGCACGGCTGACGAACACTGATGGTCTCCTATTGCCACGAGCTCGCCGACATGCCGTGGACCGTAGCAGTCGAGGGCGACGAAACGCGACGAATTCCGATGAAGTGCTCGGATGCCATCAAACAGGCGCACAATTTAGTCAACCAGCAATGACCAGGGGCGGATCAGGGACATGGAACAAGAACGGTGGCGAAAATCAAGCCGTAGTGCGGAGGGCATCCGCTGCTCCCGCGCGTCGGCAGGCAGCTTCCGGTCGGGGGGCGACCTGGTCCTCGAACCGGGCGAGCAGAGCTCGTCGGGCGGGTGCGGTGCGAGCCGACCGGTCCGGCGTCACCGCCCATGAAGCGTGAGCCGCGCCCAAGCCACGGCGGGTCTTGGCTGTCGCCCGCAGCCTGCCAGCGGTCGGAGAAGTCGTGCCGGAACCGGTGCGGGCACCCCGGCGCGCTCGCTCCGACGGTTCAGCGTGGTGCGACGTATCGGTGTTCGGTGCGGACTGCGGCGTTCGTGCTGGTGGTGCCCATGCGACAGACACACCGACAAGGCTGTCACCGAGCGCTGCGCCGACACCCCCCTGCCCTGCTCCCCCTGGTGCTGACCACCCGTTTTGGGTGGCCAGCGGACCGTCCGGTAGGCTCTCCGGCGGAGGATTCGCCTAGTGGCCTAGGGCGCACGATTGGAAATCGTGTTGGGTTAACACCCTCACGGGTTCAAATCCCGTATCCTCCGCAGGTCAGAGCCCCGGCACCGTCAGGTGACCGGGGCTCTGCTGCGTCTGCGGGAGCGAACGCCTGCCGTGCCGCACGAGCGTTGAACTCGCCCTACCTGGAGGTTCGACTCGTCGGACGGGCAGGGGCGAGGCCCCCGAAGCGGCTTCGGGGGCCTCGCGCGTAGAGCCGTCAGGGGCGCAGGCCCCGCAGGCACTCCAGCAGGTCCTCCATGGCGAACACCGTCTTGTCCAGGTGCGGGTTGCCGGTGCTCGGCCGCACCTTGACCACCTGCGGGTCGTGGTCGCTGGCCTGGTCGGCGAACTCGGCGTTGATGTGCACCACGTCGTACCGGTACCGCGTCATGTTCGAGCTGATCAGGATGTGGTCGAGGGTCTGCGAGTTGCCCTCGTGCACGTAGCTGTACCGCTCGTTCGGGGGCAGCGTGCTGATCAGGTCGACGATGGCGCCGCCCGAGGTCAGCGTGCCCAGCGCCGGCGAGAACTGGTAGTCGTTGATGTCACCGGCGAGCACCACGTTCGCGCCCCGGTCGACCGACTTCACCTGGTCCACGAACGCCTTCAGCGCGGCGGCCTGCTGACCCCGCTGGACCTCGGAGCCGCGCACCGGGGCCTGGTAGCGGCCGTGCATGGCCTGGTCGCCCCCCTTGGAGTTGAAGTGGTTGGCCACCACGAACACGGTCCGGCCGCGGAAGGTGAACTCGCCCGCCAGCGGCTTGCGGCTGTTCTCCCACGCCGGGTTGGCCGGGTCGACGCGGCCGGGCGAGACCGACAGCGCCGCGCGCCCGCCCCGCTTGACCACCGAGACCGGCGTGGTGGCGTCGCCGCCGGGCCGGTCCACGAACGACACGCGGGCCGGGTTGAACAGGAACGCCACCCGGATGTTGCCGCCCGGCTCGCCGCCGTCGGCCTTGTTCCGCGGGTCGATCTGCCGCCACTGGTAGCGCGGGCCGCCCGCGGCGGTGATGGCCGCGGTGAACCTGGCGTAGGTCTGGTCAGCGGCCACCGTGCCGTCGTCGGTCGCGCCGTTGTTGTCCTGGATCTCCTCCAGCACCACCACGTCCGGGCCGGCCAGGTTGGTCACCACGGCCGAGGCGAGCCGGTCGAACTTGGCCTGCTGGTCGGCCGGGGACAGGTTCTCGACGTTGTAGGTCGCCACGGACAGCTCGAACTGCCGGGTCGCGTCGGTCTTCTCCGGCGCGATGCCGCCGGGCACGTGCTCGCCCACGGACTTGGCCGCCAGGGTGTAGCCGCCGAAGTCGGTGTACTCGATGTTGCCCACGGTCGCGCCGCGCCACACGTCGCCCACGTTGCTCTTCGGCGGCGTGGCGCTGCCCGGCTTGACCTTGATGCGGCCGTTGTTGGGCTGGTCGTAGCCGAGGTAGACGGTGCCGCCGCGCGGGGTCGGGTTCTGCGCGGGCTTGGTCGTGACGAAGGTCTCGCCGTAGCCGTTGGTCGGGCCGACCACGCGCAGGTCGTCGGCCCGCACCGCCATGCCCTCGCGGGACTCCAGCCAGTCCAGCGCGTAGGTGGCCGGGTCCAGGGGCAGGCCCTCGATGTCGCCGCCGGAGCCCGCCGCGGGCAGGTAGCCGTCGGGCAGGGCGATGATCTCGGGCTCGGGCAGCGGGTTGCCGCTGGAGAGCACGGTCACCGTGGCGGAGGTGAGCTCGGTGAGCGTCTGGTTGGAGTTGCTCGCCGCCGTGCCGCCCGGTCGGTACTCCGCGACCGTGCCGCTGACCAGCACGGAGTCGCCCGGCTGCACGGTCGGGGCGAGGCCCGCGGTGTAGACGAACAGGCCCTCGCTGGTGCGCGGGTCGGTGTCGGGGGCGGTGTCCTGGAACCAGAAGCCGCGGTCGCCGGTGGCGCGGGTGGCGGTGACCACGCCGGGCACGCCGGTGACCTTCTGGCCCAGCAGCGGCGAGACGCGCGTGGTGCCCTGGATGTCGCGGATGCGCTTGTCACCGGGCTCCGGGTCGGGCTCGGGGTCCGGCTCCTGGCCGCCCGCGCCCTCGCCCTTGGCGTTGACCGGCGTCGGCGCGCCCACGGTGAAGTCCGCGGCGTTGTCGTCGGTGTCGGCGAGCTGGGGGCGCGCGGCGGAGGTGGTGCTGCTCAGGTTCCCGGTCGCCGTGCCTTCGCGCACCACCGTGGCCGAGCCGTAGCCGACCAGGTCCCGCACGCGCTCGTCGGCGGCGCAGTCGGCGGCGGTCTTGCAGGTCAGCGGCGTGGTGGCGGTGACGAGCGCGACCGTGCCGCCCGAGCCCGCCATGGCGATCGAGCCGGTGGCGTCGGGGGCGGGCAGCTCGACCGTGCCGCCCGAGCCCTTGGCCTGGGCGACCAGGAACCGCCCGCCCGAGGCGATGGCCCCGCTCAGCGGCGTGACCTGCCACTGGCTGGCCGCGCTGGCGCTCGCGGGCAGGTACTGCACGCTCCACCCGTCGACCGCGACCGGCGCGGACCCCCGGTTGGCCAGCTCGACGAAGTCCTGGGTCAGCGTGGCCCCGGAGTTGCCCCCGCCGCCGTACACCTCGGCGATCAGGGCGTCCGTGCTGGGCGCCGCGACGGCGGGCACGGCCAGGGCGAGCGAGGCGGCGGTCGCGGCGGTGGCCGCTATGCCTGCGCGGAGCGGGGTTGGTCTCACGGATTCCTCCGGTCATTGGCGGGTCCGCCGATCCTCCCTGGATCGAGTGAACGACGGAAGACGCCGTGACCAACGATTGACTGCGCCGAAATCACTCGAACGTGTGTTCGAGAATGGTGTAGGGTCGTCGGTGAGAGCGCCGGCCGGTGGTCCCCTCCCAGGCACCGGTCGGCGTCCTTCCTCTCCGGTGCCGAACGCGGGTGCCCAGCGCCCGCCGCAGGCTGCCAGGGTGCGACGCACCCTGGTTACCCCACCACCACCGGCCGATCGTCGAAGGTGACACGACGAGAGGAGCCGGTGATGGCACCGCACACCAGGCGCGGGTTCGGCGCGATCGCCCTCACGGCGGGCGGTCTGGCACTGGCGGGCACCCCCGCGCAGGCGAGTCCGCGGCGGGGCAACAAGGCGATCGTGCTGGAGGCTGTCGCGCGGCAGAACAGCGGCGGCAGCTTCTACGACTTCCTGCACCCCCGGGTGCGGTGGACGATCGTCAACGGCCGCACCTACCGCGACAAGCAGGAGTTCCTGGCGGAGGGCGCGGCGCCGATCCTCGACCGCCTGCGGACGGTCCTGCGCATGACGCCCACCTCCCTGCTGGAGGAGGGGGACACCGTCGCCTACCAGTTCACCGCCGACGCGACCGCCCTGGACGGGCAGCCGTACCACAACGACTACTGCTGGTTGCTCACCTTCCGCCGGGGCCTCATCGTGCGGGTGCACGCCTACCTGGACATGGGCGCGGTCCGCGAGCTGATCGAACGAGTGCGGCCACCCGCGTGACGAGGACCTCACCCGGCCGCTCTTGCACCTGACACCGACGTCAGGTCCTACCGTGCCCGTGCCGAGCCGATCCGGCTCCGCAGCGGACACGGAGGACGGGAACAACCATGGACTCGCCACAGGGCAGGACCGCCGTCATCGTCGCGGGCCGGGTGTTCGTCCCCGCCGAAGACGTCGAAGCGTTCATCGCCGAGGCGCGGGCGACGTACCCGGTCGCCGCGGCGAACCCCGGCAACGTGCTGATCTCGTTCAGCGTGGAGGATGCGGCGGCCGGAGCCGTCACCGTGCTGGAGCAGTGGACCTCGCAGGAGGCGCTCGACCGGCACCTGGCCACCCCGGAGGTCCAGGCGATCTTCGCCAAGTGGGGTCCGCGGATGCGCAACGAGGTGCGCGAGTTCGACGCCCTCGACGAACGCGACCCCCGCGCCTGAGCACCCGCGTGCTCGGGCAACGGCGGTTATGCCCGTGTGCGGCGCCCACCGGTGCGGGTGCGGTGGGCCCCCGCCCCGGACAGGAGTCGGAGGTGACCATGAGCGTTTCCATGACGCCCGAGGAGAAGGTCGCCCGCCAAGCCGCCGAAGCGCCGCTTCCCCCGCCGTCACCCGCCACTCCTCGCCCTCACCCTGTTCGCCCAAGTGCCGGAACCCAGGGCTGGTCCCACTGGCGCAGACGCCACCGCACCGCGCCGAACAAGCCCACCACCAGCGAGGACAGGCACAACACCACGAACTGCGGCTGGAGTCCTAAGGGTCCAGCTTGAGTGAGCCGTGGCCGACGTTGGTGCTGTCGGCGATGGCCCGGATCAGGTGCAGCAGCGCGTTGTGGAGTTCGTCGGTCATGCGGTTCTCGGCGACGCCGCGGAGGAACACGAGGTTGATGCCCCTGATCGCGGCTCGCCCCGCGGCTCCGAGCAGGTCGTCGCGATCGGCTCCCTCGAGGGGGAAGTCGGTCACGGGGGTTCGTTGCGAGACCTCGGCCTCCGCCATGGCGACCACGCCGGGGTTGGCCAGGGCCACGGCGCGGGTGAGCGCGGCTTCCTCCCGGTCGACGTTGTCGCGCAGGTCGTGCCACCACCTGTCCACCAGACCGATGAAGTCCAGGCCGGGCTCCTCCTGGTGTATCGCGATGAGCCGCCGCTCGATGGACGCCGGCCACTCGGTGATGAAGTCGAGCTTCGACGGGAAGTAGCCCGTCACGGTCCGTGGCGCGACTTCGGCCGCCTCGGCGATGTCGGCGATCGTGGTCCGCTCGTACCCGCGTTCGGTGAACAGGCGCAGGGCGGTGTGCAGGATCAGCCGCCGTCGTCGCGCTTTGGACCGTTCTCGAAGCCCCGGACCGCCACTGGTCACCGCAACTCTCCCGCACTCCGTCGATCACCGCCTGTGCGCACCTCAGCGTACTGCACCCAAGGCAAAAATGCCTCCTTGCGCAAACTTGCCACGCATGGCAATCTTTTGCCAGGCGGTCGAAGTCGATCACCACCGAGTCCGGGAGCAACGGCTTCCTGGACGAACGGCCTGAGAGGCACAACCATGAGCATGTCCTACGCAGACGCCGCCGGCTTCCCGGTCAGCGACCCCACCCCCATCCTCAGCTACAGCCCCTTCACGCTCGAGGTGCCGGGCAGGCCCGTGCCGCTGGAGATCAAGATCTCGGCCCCCGTGACCGGGACCGACCTGCCGGTGATGCTGCTCTCGCACGGGCACGGCATGGCCAACTTCATCTCCTCGCTGCGCGGTTACGGCCCCGTCGCGGACTTCTGGGCCGCTCACGGGTTCGTCGTCATCCAGCCGACGCACCTGGACTCCACGGTGCTCGGGCTGCGCGAGCAGGACCTGCCCGACGCGCCGCTGTTCTGGCGCGACCGCGCCGTCGACATGCACACCGTCCTCGATCACCTGGAGGAGGTCCTCGCCGCGGTTCCGGGGCTGCCGGGCCGTGTCGACACCGAGAAGGTGGCCGCGGTCGGGCACTCGGCCGGTGGCCACACGGTCTCGCTGCTGCTGGGCTCGCAGGTGAGCGACCCGAACGACCCCAGGGAGAAGGACCTCTCCGATCCCCGCGTCAAGGCGGGCGTCGTGATCGGCGGACCGGGCATCGCCGACGAGCACTTCTCGTCGTGGGCCGCCGAGAACTACCCGATGATGAAGTACATCGACTTCGGGCAGATGACCGGCACCGCGCTGGTCGTCGCGGGCGACGAGGACCTGAACCTCAACTTCTCCTCCCGGCTCAGCTACCGCTGGGACGCCTACACCCACAGCCCCGGCGGGAACAAGACGCTGCTGACCTTCCTGGGCGCGGGGCACCTGTTCGGCGGGATCTCCGGCTACGACGCCGCGGAAACCTCCGACGAGAACCCCGAACGGGTTGCCGCGGTGCGCGCGATGGTGTGGGCCTACCTGCGTTCCCAGCTGTTCCCCGGCGACACGTCCTGGGACCTCGCCGTGAAAGCCCTGGAAGCGCAGGAGACGCCCCTGGCGAAGGTCGAAACCAAGTAGCCCGCGACGTGCGGCTCCTCGTCGCTCGGCAGAACGACGTGTGAGCCGCGCTCACCACCGCGGTCGCGGGTGGTGGCCGCGGTGGAGTCCGGCCGGGTCGAGGGCCATCGGCATCCCGACCCGGCCGAGCTGACCAATGCGGGGGACCGGAGCACCCCGTTCGCGGCGACGGCCGACCGCACGCCCGAGGAGCTGCTGGTCGGCGGCCCGTTGTGGCCCCGTCAGGCGGTGGTGCGCCGACGCAACGCCGTGAGCCGATCCGTCGCCCGCGTGGACCGCACGTCGCTCAGCACCGCCTCCGCTCGATCCACCAGGTCCCCCGCCTCGTCCAACCGATCGGTCTTCGCGTAGAGCGCCGCCAGGTCGATCATCCGTCCCGCCTTCCCGCGCAGCCGGTCCGCTCCCATGCGCGGGATGAGGTCCTCGAAGCGGCGGATCGCCTCGCCGTCCTCACCCGCCGACATCAGGGCAAGGGTGATGATCGAGTCCATGTGCTCGGTGGTGAGGAAGTGCGCCCACGCGGGTCGGTCGCTGTCGCGTTCGGCGAGCTTCTCCGCCAGGGTGATGTGGCGAAGCGCGTCGCCACGCGCACCGGTCCGCGCGAGGTGCCCGGCCAGGCTCGCGTGCAGGTTCGCGCGCTCCAAGCCGCAGACCCGCCGGTCCGACAGCGCGACCTCGACCAGGTGGACGGCTTCGCCGGGGAGTGCGTCGCCGACCTGGGCGGCCATGTTCAGCAGCACGTGCGCGCGGAGGTCCGGATCAGCGCCCTTGTCCGCGGTGCGGAGCGCGAGCGCGGACAGCCTGTGCGCGCAACGGGTCCGGCCGGAGTCGAAGTACGTCCACGCGGTCCGGTCCGCGAGCGCGCCCACCGCTTCGCACAGCTCCACCCGAGTGTCGGCGCGCATCGAGGCGTCCAAGAGGCTGACCGCCCACCGGAGCGCGCCGCCGGACACGTGCGCGGCGACCTCACCGCCGTACCGGAGGTCCATCGTCGTGCAGACCGTCGCGGCCTGCCGCACGGCTTCGACCTCCGACCGGCCGACCTGTCTCGGCACGTCGGGCGCACCGAGGCCGTCGAGCAGTCGGGCCAGCGGGTCGGGGGTGGTGGTTCCGGCGAGCACCGCGGTGGCTGCCGCCAACAGCTCACGCCTGTTCACGTCCTCACCCAACCCCTGTGCGCCGAGCGCACGCTCGTAGGCCGCTACCAGTTCGGGTCTCGCCGCGCGCTGACCATTCTCCACCATCCCGAGCAGCGATTTGCTGTAGTGAGTGCGTCGCGCCAGAACTCCCAAACTGACCCCTGCGGACCGCCGGACTGCCGTTCCGCTGCGGTCACGCTACTCACAGTACATGCGCCCTTAGAGCGGATCGGGATCTTTCCCCCGATGGGATTACCGATCCCACTAGTGGAGTGAATTGCGCGGGAATGACGGGTGGCGAAGCGACCGGCATCGTGGATGTGACCACGGCGTTCCTGAAGGTGTGCGCCGATAATCCGAACGGCCACTTCCGGCCGAGCAACAGGTCGACCTCGGCTGGCACCTTCACCCCACGATGCGGCTGCCTGTGAAGGCACGCCCGCAGGGGCGATGTGTTAGGAACAGGAACAGGTGATGACGTCCCGTCATGATTGGCACGACGTACCTGAAAGGGTGCGGCAAGCTTGCCGAATTGGTTGACGAACCAACGGAACTGCCCAAGACACAGCGGGAGGGGCTCAGGAGCGGATCAGCCCCTCGACAATCCTGAACCGGTCATCAGTCCGCGTGGACGGCATCCGGGCCGCATACCCCCTGGCGCGGTCCAGTACCGCCCTAGCGGCATCCAGCGCCCCGGTACGGGCGTAGGACTCCGCTAGCCACGAGAGGTAGAGAGCCACCTCCCGGGAGTGCTCCTCGGGGTATGTGGCGACCGCTCCGGACAACAGCGGTTCGGCCCTGCCAGGTGCACCCAGCTTGATCATGCAACGTCCGGCCATGACGTCGATTTCGGCTCTGTTGAGCCAGTAGACCCACTCAGGTTCTTCGATGCCGGGTGACCTCTGCTCATACGCGTCGTCCACCGCGTCCAGCGCGCGGAGCGTCGCGTCACGATCTCTGGTCCTGGCACTGGCCCATGCCACCCGTTCCAGGAGCAACGCTCGGACGAGCGGGGTCGCGCTGTGTGCGCCTTTGACCGCAGTCCGCGCCAGGAGCAGCCCGTCCTCGGCATCACCAACGTTCGTGATCTGGTAGCTCAACGATGAGAACAGCTGCGCCCCGAGGGGTTCATCGCCCGCAGCCTTCGCCGCGAGCACCCCACCGACGTACAGCCGTTGGGCTTCGGCGTACTGCCCGGCATCACCGGCCACCCACCCGGCGAGTTGGGCGAGTTCGCCTGTCGCGGTGAGCAGCCGCCTGCCGATCGGTTCGGCGTAGGAGCCGTCACGCACCAGCGCTTCCGTCTCGGCCAACTCCCGGCGTATGGCGGGCAGCAGGTCGGCACTGCCGACCACGTCGTCCAGGTGCCTCAACTCGACCACGCGAGCTTCTACCGCGTCAGCCAAGGAAGCCCCCACTCTGCGCCCTGAACGCCGTTGCACGACCGTTGGCGAGTCCGCGACAAGCCACTCGTGCGCACGCCGGACAGGATCGCTCCCCATGGGCTCGCCGAGGTGGTCCTCGTAGGCCGTGACCACTTCCGGAACCGGTCGACGCTTTCCGTTCTCGATCAAGCTCAGGTACGCCTCGCTGTAATGGGTCAGTTGCGCCATTCGAGCGAGCGACAACCCGGAAGCCTTACGCGCCTCTCGCATAGCGTGGCCCAATTGCGACACACCGACCCCCGTTGTCAATGTCTGCAAACGCGCCAACCAGCGTCCCCGCACGTTGAGTCGGAAGCGCAAGCCGAGGCCACGCGGCAAAGCCACCAAGCGCCGGAGACGCTGTGGCGGGATGCCCCCGGAGCCGCCCAGCTCGGCGGACGGCGGGTCGCGGACGGCGGACGGCGGAGGCACCCGGAGACGAGAACGGGGCCCAGCTGCGCTTCCGCAGCTGGGCCCCGTCTTCAGCGGTGGCGGTGGGATTTGAACCCACGGAGGCTTGCACCTCACACGCTTTCGAGGTCTGCGCACCGCTGTTCGCCACCATCCCTATGAGTCCATAACCGCTGGTCAGAGCCTCAGGAGTTGTGGAGCGCGGACCCTGGCGAACAGGGCTGAACGCTGCTGAACCGACAGCAACTGAGACGAGAACTGAGACGACGCGCGGCAGACTTCGTCCACTGAGGACCGACGCGAACACGCGTCCCGAACGTGGACGAACCACGTTCCCAGTCGGCACCCCCGGCCGTCCGCACCCCCGATCTGGCATTCGTCCGTCTGCGGCCATCTGAGGGCCGCGTGAGAGACGTTCTCCCATGGCCTTACCCGGTCAGCGCACCCTGGCACTCCAGCCGCTTAGAGCCGCAGGGAGCAAGGAGCGTCATACGCCCCGACGCTCCGCCACGAGTCGGCACGCCACCCGCGTACGTCCGCCGCTTCCTGTCGGCAGGCTCCCGCGCTGCCCCACGCACCCATCCCCGCAATCGGTAACTGCGGTAACTGCGGTAACCACGCAGGTCAGAGGGTTACCTTTGATCATGGGTTACCGATCCGCATCGGTAACCAGACCTCCTCAGCCTCACCCCACCACGAGTCAGCGCACCGCAAGAGGGCTGTAGCCGAGGGCACGCCCCCTCGACTACAGCCCCCTCGGCGAGTTACCGGTGCCGATCGGTAACCCGCCCCTCATCGGTAACCGCCTGACCTGCACGGTTACCGCAGTTACCGCAGTTACCGATCCCAGAAGACACCCTTGCCCACGCGGCCAACCACGGTGCCCCTCAGCGGACAAGACCACGCTTCGTGACACTTGCGCCCTGGTCGCATTCGTCACGAGGGCGGTCACCGTGCCGACTCCACCGGCAGGCTGCCGCGCTACCCCACGCACCCGTCCCCAAGATCGCGAAGTGCCGCTGCACCAAGAGTTCCGTTGCTATCAGGCAGGGCAGCACGTCACCTCAGCACAGCGTTCGACGGTATGCCACCCGTCATGAATTCCTGGATCTGCCGAGCGGCAACCGCATAGCAGAGGCGGTTAGTGCCGGGAACCGTCCGTGCCGAGTGCGGACTGATGATCACGCCCGTACACCCCCAAAGCGGATGACCTGGCGGCAGCGGCTCCGGATCTGTCACGTCCAACGCTGCACGCAAACGCCCTGATTGCAACTCAGCCACCAGCGCCGTCGTGTCGACGATCTGACCGCGACCGGCATTTACCAGCAACGCGCCATCATCCATAGTCGACAAGAACTTGGCGTTAACGAGTTTCCGCGTGCCTTCGTTCAAGGGAGCTGTTACGACCACGACTTGGTGACCGGGAATCAGGTCTGAAAGCTCGGCGGACGCGTGCACACCTTCCCGTGCTGCACTAGCCACAAGGGTCGTGGTGGCATCGAATGCTTCGAGCTTTCGAGCCACTGCCGTGCCTATGCTTCCAGCTCCGAGGATGAGTACTCGTTTACCAGCAAGCGTATCAGCGTCGAAGCGTCGGTGAGCCCACACCCCGGAGTCTTGGAATCTCACCAGCGCTGGCCATTGGCGCAGTTGAGCGAGAATAGCAGAAAGGACCCACTCGGACACCGGACCAGCATGAGCACCGCGAGCACTAGCCAAGGTCACCCAGGTAGGCACATCACCAATCCACTCATCGACACCAGCGGAGAGGAGCTGAACCATCCGCAGATCCGATAGCTGTCGAAGCAATGGAATGGGCCGGTGACTACTTCGATATGGCGGAATGAGTACTTCCGCAGCACGCTGCGTGCTGCTCAAATTCGGTTCATTTGGGTCATAGGTCAGCACCTCCAGAGCAGGCACAGAGGTGAGGATATCTTGACCGACTTGATCGTCGGGTTCACAACTGATCAGGACTCGAAACTGCGACATTTAATCAGCCTTCGGCCAGCATGCGAGAGACCAGTTCACGCGCCTGAGTTTGCAACGGTGCACCCGACGCGCTGTTGTTTACCGTGAAGTGCGGAACAGGCGGACGGAATTCCGTGTCCAATGACGCCACGTAACTTTCCCAATTGTCCAACTTAAAAGCGTCTCGTGCAGCCCCACGATGTCGTATGTAAGTGTGCATGGTATCAGCATCACAGTAGACCCATACAACCGATACCTTTGCGCCCATGTCGATACAGGAAGCTTCCAAACGATCAAGCCAAGCCGCGTCCTTGAACTCTCTGATGAACGGAGCCGTAACAATGGCACTGTTACCACATTGAACGTTTTCCGTCATGGCATTAATCAGCGCTTCATACTCACGCGGCCGGATGCGCGACAGATACCCTTCAGACTCCCGATCGTGCGGAGAAAGTCCTAGAACCTCCAAAGCGGCTTCAACGACCGGTCGCGTAAGAGTGTCTTTATCGAGCATCGGCCAACCGGTTTCGCGTGCCAGCACGCGACCGAGTTCCGTTTTCCCGCTTCCCGCGTAACCGCCCACCAGCAGCACACGAGGAGACTCCGTGCGCACCTCGACCCGCGCGGCTTGGTCTGGAGCGTTCACGACGCGCCCGACGCGGGGCCTACTGACGATCACGTTCTCGCCAGCAAGCAGCTTCATGGCTTCGTTGATCGTGAACACGCTCACATCCCACTGCTGGGCGAGATCACGGGTCGATGGCAACGGCTGCCCGTGACGCAGCAAGCCAGCAGCGATCTGGTTGCGGATGTTTCGAGCCACCTGCTGGTGCAGCGACTCCCCCCGCGACACACGGGGACTAGGGCCTGACATGCCACCTCCGGCGCACTCGACGTCCAAACCAGCAGCCTACCAGCCACCTAACAGTGGTCTGACCAACGTTTGCCCAGCTAGATGGCCTATTTGGAACCAGTAGCTACCTAACAGTTGACCTGCATCCATATCAACTGTTAGCTTCCTCATGGCGCTACGGATGTGGCGACCACCACAGGGAGGAAGCCAGATGTACGGCGAGGAAGAGCCAATCCGGTTCAGCCCCGACGGGCTGACCGAGGGGCTGATCAACGTGCTGATCGCGGAGGTCGCAGATGAGTTGGCGACGCTGCCCGCGCCCACGTCGGCGCTGATGAGCGGTGAGGCGCATAGGCAACGGAACCGGCGGGTTGCTCAGCGGCAGTTGAGCCGCATTGTGCGGGTTCTGCGTGTGCACAAGCCGGTGCTGGACACGTCTGGAAACGAGGCCGCGTGATGGCAGGCAGGTCGTTTCCGTGGGTGCTGACCGAGGTGCCGTGGGCTGAGGGTCCGCAGTTCACCCGTGGCACGTACGAGGGCTTACCGCTGCTGTCCTACGGTTGCGCGCCGCGCGACAAGTTGGCCACCTACCGGCAGCTGCGGGCGATGGGGCTGCGGCCGGGTGGTCAGGACCCGGTGGCGGTGCTGTTCGTGCGGCACCGCGCGTCGGGCAAGACCTCGTTTGCGTCGCTGTACCTGATCGAGCGGGCCGCGCCGGTCCGTCCGATGACCCGCGCGAAGTTCACCGCGTTGGCCAAGGCCAACCTCGCGCGCCGGATCTGCCGCCGTTGCGGCCGTGACCCGCTCTACGTGCTGCCGACCAGCACCCGTCTGTGCTGGCCGTGCTCGGAGATCACCACCACCGCCACTACCGACACCACCACCGCGCACGCCGCGTGACCCGATCGGAGACCACGACCATGAAGAGCACCAACGCGAGCCTGGCCACCGACATGGTGATGCTGGCCCAGGACACCCACGACGTGTGGCACGTGCTGCTCATCGAGCGCGGCCACGACCCGCACGCGGGCCGGTGGGCGCTGCCCGGCGGCTACGTCGACCCGCACGAGACCTTCGCCGCCGCCGCCGTGCGCGAGCTGGCCGAGGAGACCGGCGTGGCGTTCGAGGAGTGGAGCCTGGACCGGGTGGGCGTCTACGACACCCCCGACCGCGACCCGCGCGGCCGGGTGGTGTCGGTGGCCTACTGCGCGGTGCTGGACCACATGCCCACCGCCATCGGCGGTGACGACGCCCGCCAGGCCCGCTGGTGGCCGCTGGCCGAGGTGCTGGTCACCGACTTCGGCCCCCTGGCGTTCGACCACGACCAGATCCTCACCGACGCCGTGGACCTCATCGAGCGGACCGGCATCACCCTCACCCACTGACTTCGCCCGGACCGGCGGCACATCCGACCAAGAACGCTGCCCGCCGGTCCGGCCCACCCCAACACCGTCCAAGAGGACGGGTCAGGAGAAGACAAGCATGTCCCGCGCGACCTCATCGCACAACGCACCAAGCGGGGCGTCGGTGGTCGAACCCACCGCGCGCGCCGAGTTCGAGCGCACCCACCCCGGCCGGTCCTGGGAGTCCGCCCCGGCCTGGCAGCGCGACCACTTCCGGCTGACCGCCCGTCAGCGCGCGGGGGTGTCCGATGACCAGTGAGCTGATCGCCTCCGCTCTGGTGTTGGCCGTGCCGGTGCCGGTGCCGTTCCTGCTGCTGACCCTCGCCGCGCTGCTGCTGGCGGTGCTGGTGTGGCGGCTGGTGCTGGCCGCCGTTGTGCTGCTGGCCGGTGCCTGGCTGCTGGTCAGCGTCGGCGCTGCCGGGCTGGTGACGCTGCTGGCGCTGGCCGTGTTCGCCGCCGCGCTGCCGCCCTGCCTGACCTCCGATTCCCGCACTGTGCGGCTGCACCGTCAGGAGGTCGCGCGATGAGCACGTGGGCCGAGAACCGCCGCGCCGATCAGGCCGCGCGTGCCGAGCGCGAGCGCGCCGACAAAGCGATGCTGTTCGAGCAGCGTCGCGCCGATGAGGCCGCGCGTGCCGAGCGCAAGCGCGCCGACAAGGCCGCTGCCGCCGAGCTGGCGCGGGCGGCCAGGGACGCCGCCCGTGACCGGCGCGTCAAGACCGCCAAGGCCGCTGTCGGGTGGGTGTCGGCGCACACGGTCGACCTGTTGTTCGTGCCGGTCATCTTCGTTCCGGCGCTGCTGGCCTGGTCGGCCATCGCCGGGTTCGGCCACGAGCTGTACGGCGCGCCGGGCTGGACGATGCCGCTCTACAGCGAAGCGGCGATGTGGGCGTTCGCGTTCGCCCTGGCCACCGCCCGCCGCACCGGTCGCCCCGTGCGTCGGCTGTTGATCGGGCTGTGGTTCTCCGCTGCGGTGTCGGCGACGCTGGCGTTCCTGCACGGCCTCACCGCCGATGGCGGCACCGTCACCGACGGCGTTGTGATGGCCATCGTCGCCATCGGCGGGGTTGTGGTTCACCAGCTTGTGGACACCGCCACCACTGCCCCGCCGCGCCGGACTCGTGAGCAGCGCGCGGCCGACCGGTTGCAGCGCCTGGCCGCCAAGCGCGTGCACGAGGTGCGTCGCGCCGCCCTACGGCAGGCCGCCGCCGAGCTGGCCGCCGACGGCACCGTCACCCTCGTGCACCGCCCCGGCCTGGTCGAGCTGCGCCGCCGGTTCGGCCGCGTGCGCCTGGTGCCCACCACCGTGGCCGGACTGCCCGTCACCACCGACGGCGACGGCGGCATCGGTGACGCCCTGGCAGCCGAGATCGGCGAATACCTGACCGCGCTCCCGGCGCTGCCCGCACCGCGCGCCGCCCGCACCGCGTCCACCGCCGCGCCGACCCCGGCCGACCGGCCAGACACCACCCCGACCACCGGTGCGCCGTCCCGCGCGCACCGGTCGGGAAATGCAGAAACGCCCGCCGCGCCCGACGCCGCGAAGATCGCGCGCTACATCGGTCGCACCCGCGCCGCCATCGACGGCGGCAGGCTCCCGGAGCGGCCCTCGCAGACCGAGGTGCGCAAGTTCCTGCGCTGTCGCTCCGAGGACGCCGCCGCCGTACACCGTGCCCTGTTCCCCTCCCGCAACGACGGCCCCGACGAGGGCGACACCCGACAGGCGGTGACGGCATGAGCACCACGACCGTGACCGGAGGGCTGCCGGACGAGCGACCGGACGGGTCCGACGCGGGCGGCAAGGTGTACCGACTGCCCACCGCCGACGCACCACCCACCGCGCCGGTCGGTGCCGCGGTGGAACCGGCGTCGCCCGTGCTCGACGCGGAATTGGTCGAGGACGACGCTGCCGCTGCCGATCGGCCGGTGGTGCCGGTCGACCAGCCGGGCAGCAGCAGTGACGCGGACTGGGTGACCCGGCTGCGGGAGACGCAGCGGTTGCCGATCATCCCCGGCTACCTGCGCACCCTGTCCGAAGCGCGGCAGACCGCCGGGTGGATCGGGCGGCACTACGCGCACGCCACCGGCTACCACGCGGTGCGCGCTCCGCTGTACCTGCTGCGGCTGGCCGCGCGATCCCCTCAGGGTGCGGTGTTGCTGCTGGCCGCGACCGGCCGGTGGGTCTCCGACGCGGAAGGGCGTCCGCTGCGCCGCGCGATGGCCAACGCGGGTGAGGCCGAGAGGTACCTCAAGCTCGTGGCCGAGCGCAACGCGCGGGTCCGGCTGCGCACGCTGCTGCTGCTGGTCGGCTCCACCCTGGGGGTGGTGCTGTTCATGGTGCTGCCGGGCGTGACGCCGGGGTGGGTCACCTGGGTCTGCGGCATGGTTGCGCTCGGCATTCTCGGCAAGCTCGGCACCCCGGCAGACAAGCCGGTTGCCGGGCGCGCGGTGGTCGGCCCGCAAGCGGCCAAGCTCACCTCGGACATGGTGGTCCGGGCGCTGACCTCGCTGGGCATTGCCGGGATCAACGGGCCTATGTCGAAGAACCCGCACGCGATCGGGTTCACCTCCCCCATCCACCGGGACGGACCCGGCTGGCGCGCGGACATCGAGTTGCCCGGTGGTGTCACGGCCGCTGACGTGATCGAGAAGCGGGAGCGGTTGGCCTCAGGTCTGGGCCGGGCGCTGGGCTGTGTATGGCCCGAACAGGCCACCGACGGTCACCCCGGTCAGCTCGTGCTGTGGGTGGGTGACCGGGACATGTCCAAGGCCAAGCAACCCGCCTGGCCGCTGCGCTCGGGCAAGCCGATCGACCTGTTCAAGTCTCAGCCGTTCGGCACCGACGTACGCGGCCGGTGGGTCGAGATCGTGCTGATGTTCGTCGCCGGGATCGTCGGCGCGATCCCGCGCATGGGCAAGACGTTCACGCTGCGGGAGCTGCTGCTCATCGCCGCGCTGGACCCCCGCGCGCAGCTGCACACCTACGACCTCAAGGGCACCGGCGACCTGTCACCGCTGGGGGTCGTGTCGCACCGCTACCGGGCCGGGGACGACGCGGAGGACATCGAGTACGCGCTGACCGACCTGCGGGCGCTGCGCGAGGAGATGCGGCGCCGCACCAAGGTGATCCGGGAGCTGCCCAAGGACCTGTGCCCGGAAAACAAGGTCACCAGCGAACTCGCCTCCAAGCGGTCGCTGCGGCTGCACCCGATCGTGATCGGCGTGGACGAATGCCAGGTGTGGTTCGAGCACCCCGAGCACGGCAAGGAGATCGAGGAGATCTGCACCGACCTCGTGAAGCGCGGTCCCGCGACGGGGATCGTGCTGATCCTGGCCACGCAGCGGCCGGACTCCAAGTCCATCCCCACACCGATCAGCGACAACGCGGTGTTGCGGTTCTGCCTCAAGGTCACCGGGCAGATGGCTAACGACATGGTGTTGGGCACCAGCAGCTACCGCAACGGTGAGCGCGCTACCCAGTTCTCCTTTAGTGACAAGGGAATCGGGTTGCTCAAGGGCGTCACCGACGAGACCACCACGGTCAAGGGCGTCTACATCGACGGCCCCGGCGCGGAGGCCATCGCGGCCAAGGCCCGTGCCCTGCGCACCGCCGCCGGGTTGCTGTCCGGCTACGCGGCCGGGCTGGACGTCGAGGTCACCGAGACCACCACGGACACGCTGCTGCCCGACGTGCTGACCGCGATGGGCAGCGCCGACAAGGCATGGTCGGAGTCCATCGTGGACCGCCTGGCGGAGCTGCGACCGGCCGTCTACGGGACGTGGGCCGACCAGGACGGCAAGGACAAGGCCAAGCACCTCACGGCCGCGCTCAAGCCCTACGGCATCGCCACCGTGCAGGTGTGGGGCACCGACCCCGCCACCGGCAAGGGAGCCAACCGGCGCGGAGTCGACCGCGACCACATCACAGCGGCGATCACGGAGCGCGACGGAAAGTAGCCGCCGCACTCCCGGCGGGACGGCGCTGGGTCTAGCACCCGACCCCGCTAGACCTAGCGCCCCCGCTAGCGCCTCACCTCATCGCTGATCAGCGCCCTAGTTCCTAGCGGCGTGGGTGCCGCACACCCCGAAACAGCCTGAAAGGCCACCTCGTGACCCCCTCACGCGTCGCGTTCATCATCCTCACTCTGTTAACGCTCAGTGACAATCCGTCCGTCAAGCCGGTCGGCGTGGTCGGCCTGGCGCTGCTGGTCGTGGTCCACCTCGGCCTGTACGCGGCCTACCCGTTCAAGCGCTGCCGCTCCTGCCAGGGCAGCGGCCACCACCGCGCCCCGCTCACCCGCGCCTACCGGCCCTGCCGCCGCTGCCACGGCGAAGGGATGCGGCTGCGCACCGGCCGCAAGGCGTGGAACGCGCTGGCCCGTAACCGCCGCAACCGGCGCGGCCACAACTCCCAGCACAACCGGGGGACGTGACATGTGCCGCGCCCACGGTCGCCGCTGCCCCGGCAGCGCCCACAGCAGCCGCGCCACCCAGACCACCCGCAAAGCCGTCTCCCGCGCCCGTGCCGCACTCCGCAAGGCCAAGAGCAGCGGGGACGCCGACGCCATCGCCGCCGCGCGGCAACGACTCGACGCCGCCCGCGCCGCCCACCAACACGCCAAGGACAACGCCATGCGCGAGCACAACATCCCAGGTCACGACAGGGACGTGACCGGCGACCAGCAGCAGAACGAGCGCACCACCCACACATGGACCTCGCCGGACGGCATGGTCACCAACACCGTTCACGGCACCATCGGTCCCGACGCGGTGCAGGCAGACACGATCACCGGCCCGGTCACCATCCACAACCGTCGCCCCACCGACCACGCCGCCAACCCTCCGGTGCCCGAGGACGTGCCCGAGGGCGTGCGCGCGTTCGTGCGGGCTGGGCTGGTCACCCTCGGACCGGACGGACGCCCTGTTCGCCGCAGGGACGTGACCACCCCGCGCCCCGCCCCCGCGCCGCACGACCACCACGACGGCAGCAGCAGCGGTCCGGTGCACATCACCGACCGGGCCGGACGGCCCATCGTGCAGGCCGGACAGGTCACCGGGGGTGTGTGGGTCAACGGCGTCCGCCAGGACCACCACGGCCACCACGGCCACCACGGCGGCAGTCGGCGCGAACACGACCGGCCCGACCAGCGCGAGCGCGGGCAGACGGCCGGGCAGGGCTTCACCATCCACAACGTCAACTACGCCGCTCCCGGTGCGCACGTGGGCAGTCAGCACGACGTGACCGGCAGCACCGACCACCGGCCCGACCCGGCCAGCGCGGACGGTCCCGGCGAGTTCATCCGCAAGCTGCACCGCACGATCCGGCACGCGCAGGAAGCCGCCGAGCAGGCACGCCAGGACGAGAAGCCGGGCGAGTCCGCGCGCACGACCAACATCGCCAGCGGCGACCAGCACGTGTCCCAACAGATCGGGATCAACCTCGGCACCGTCCACACCGGAGACGGACAGGTCTGGATCAACGGCAAGCGCATCCGCTAACCGCGCCCGTTTCGGCTGACCACGGCAGGGACGTGACCACCCGTGCCCGTCCCTGCCGTTGGTGCCGGACAAGACCACCGACCACCCGTCGACCAACCAGACGCGCGGGTGGTCCCCCTCCGCACGCCCTCGTGCTGCAACAAGACGTGACAGGAGAATGGTCATGAGCACCAACACCCGCCGCTCGTTCTGCGATCCGGACGGTGTGCGTCCGTGGAACCGCCCACCGGGGTTCGACCTCGACGCCGTGCGCCGCTGGGCTGAGCCGCTGCTGACCCGTGCCTACGCCGCTGCGCCACGCCGACCGCTCACCGGCCCGCACAGCCTCATCCCCCGCGCCGGAAGCCCGGAGTGGACCGCGCTGGCCGACTCCGACCCGCGCAAGCCCGCCGCTGTGGTGCTGGCCGCGCTGGCACGACTGGAGGAATCCACCCCGCACGCCATCGCCCGCCGGGTCGCCGAGGACTGGGCCGACGCCCAGAGCGGCCACCGGGAACGCGCACGGGCCACCGCCACCGCACCGGAGCAACTGCCCCACATCGTCGGGCACCCGCCGTTTTGCCTATCTGCCAAGCGCAAGCTCGTCAGCGACCTCCCGTGTGGACACCCCGGATGCGGTGCGGTCGTGCGGTTCGTCCACCCGCTGACCGGCGAGCTGGCCGCTCGCCTGCCGGACACCTCGTGGGTGCGCTGCACCCGTCACGACGGCACCACGCGGTTGGCGGTGGCCGCATGAGCGCGCCGCACCTCGCCGACCCCCGCACACCCCTGGTCGCCCTGGAAGGCGGACCGATGCACCGCCGCTGGTTCCACTACGCGGACTGGTTGGCGCTGCGCTCCGCCAGCCGACGCGGCGGTTACCCGCGCATCCACCCGTGCGGATCCTGCCGCTGCTACCTGCCCACCGAGCGCTACGCCACCAACCCCAACCCGATGGTGACCCACCGCCACGGCGACGCGCGGGTGTGGACCTACGTCGTGCCCGAGCAGTGGCAGCAGTGGGCAGGCCGCGAGTACCTGACCCCCGAGGAGAAGGCCGCCGGGGAACCGACACGGGTCCGCTGGCCCGTCACGCCAGAGCAGGAGGCCAGCGCATGAGCCGCCCCCGACTGCTGGACCTGTTCTGCTGCGCCGGAGGCGCGTCGGCCGGGTACCACGCCGCCGGGTTCGACGTGACCGGCGTGGACATCACGCCGCAACCGCACTACCCGTTCCCGTTCATCCAGGCCGACGCCCTGACCGTGGACCTGAGCGGCTATGACGTGATCGCGGCATCCCCACCGTGCCAGCGGTTCTCGCAGGCCACCCCGGAGGACCGGCGCGGCGAGCACCCCGACCTGATCGAGCCGATCAGGCAGCGGCTGCGCGACGCGGTAGCTCGTGGGCAGGTCTGGGGCTACGTCATCGAGAACGTCCCCGGCGCACCGCTGACCAGCCCGATCACCATCTGCGGTGAGACGCTGCGGTTGGGGGTGCGCCGCCACCGGCTGTTCGAGTCCAACCTTCCCCTGTTCGGCACCGCCTGCCACCACGACCGAGGTGCACCCGCCGTGCCGGTCTACGGCTCCTACGGCCAACGCACGGGACAAAAACCCCTCGACGTCGAGGGGGAACCGTCACGCGGCACCCCGGCCGACGTGGGCCGCGCCGCGATGGGCATCGACTGGATGCCCTGGCCCAACCTCACTCAAGCGATCCCACCGGCCTACACGTTCTGGATCGGCGCACAGCTCATGAGGTACGCACGCGACCTCGCCCGACCGGTGACGCAAGAGACCAGGGCGCAACCGTCACGCGCCGATCGCGCCGCCGGGTCGGCGACACCGGACACCGGTGCAAAGCGTCACGACGTGACGCAAGCCCTGAGCTCAGGGCTTGCGTCACCCACCCCGCCCACCACGCGCTTGTGCCGCTGCGGTGCCGAACTCGTCCGCCCCGCCACCGGCCGATGGCCCCGCCACTGCTCCCACGCCTGCCGACAGGCCGCCTACCGCGAACGCACGAAAGGAACCGCCGCATGAGCACGCACAACGGGGCGGAAGTCCTGGACCGGGTTCAAGCGTTCCTGTCCCGGTTCAACGCCTTCCCAGACGAGCACTGCGCCCCGATGCTGGCCCTCTGGTACGCCCACACCTGGGCAGCCGAACACTTCTACATCACGCCCCGGCTCATCCTGTCCAGCGCCGAACCTGGATCGGGCAAAACCCGTGTCCTGGAGGTGGCGCGGTTCCTGGTCAAGCAGCCTGAGATGACGTTCTCAGCCACTCCCGCCGCGCTGTTCCGCATGGTCGGTGCCGGTCCCATCACCATCCTGTTCGATGAGGTAGACGCCATCTTCGACAACAAGGGTGGCGGAAATGAAGACCTCCGCGCGCTGGTCAACGCCGGATACAAGCGTTCCGCGATGGTGGCCCGCTGCAAGGGCGACGCGGGGAACATGGTGATCGAGCGCTTCCCGGTCTACGCCCCGGCCGTGCTGGCCGGAATCGCCGGACGTATGCCCGACACCATCACCACCCGCGCCATCACCATCCACATGCGCCGCCGTCGTCCCGATGAGCAGGTCGAGTCGTTCCGTGAGCGCAAGGCAGAGGCGGAATCCACACCGATCCGGGAAGCGCTGGCCGCGTGGATGGAGTCGGTGGGCGAACAGGTCGGCGCGGCCTACCCCGACATGCCCACCGGGGTCACCGACCGAGCTGCCGAAATCTGGGAGCCGCTGTTGGCCATCGCGGACGCGGCCGGTGACCACTGGCCGACAACCGCACGTGCTGCGTGCCTGCACTTCGTGACCGCCGCGCAGACCAACCCGACCTCCGACCGGATTCGACTGCTGGCGGACCTGCGCACCGTCTTCACCGATCGTGGCGTCACGCGCATGAGCACCGTGGAAATCCTCGCCGTCCTGCACAGCATGGAAGAAGCACCCTGGGGCGACTTCTACGGCAAACCGATCAACGCGCGTCAACTCGCCACCGAACTCAACGCCTACGGCGTCAAGGTCACCGCGTACAAAAACGGCGGCAAGGCGTTCAAAGGCTACGTCATTGACGGACCGAACGGACTCGGAGACGCATGGGCTCGTTACCTGCCCGCCGAAGTGCCCACCGCTGCTTAGGAGGCTCTGACATGGACAACAACACCGCCTCTGTCGAGTACATCGTGTTGACGGTGGAGCAGGCAGCCGAGCGGCTCAACATCGGCCGGACGCTCATGTACTCGCTCGTCAGCAGTGGCGAAGTCGAGTCGGTGCTGATCGGCCGCCTGCGTCGGATTCCGCTGGACGCGCTCACCCGCTACGTCCACAAGCTCAGCAGCGCCACGCCCAACCCGGAAGTCGCTTAGGGGGACGACATGGGACGCAGGTCCAACGGGGAATCCTCGATCTACGAAGGTAAAGACGGTTATTGGCACGGCCGCGTGACGGTCGGCACCAAGGATGACGGCAGTCCGGACCGTCGCCACGTACAGGCCAAGACCCGCACCGAAGTCGCACGGAAGGTCGCCAGGCTCGAACAGGAGCGGGACGCGGGCAAGGTCCGCAAGACCGGCAAGGCGTGGACGGTGGAGCAGTGGCTTAACCACTGGTTGGAAAACATCGTCGCACCGCCCGCGATCACCGAGAACGCCTACAGCGCGTACGAAGTGGCCGTGCGGGTGCACCTCGTGCCCGGTATCGGCAAGCACCGGATTGACAAGCTCGAACCGGAACACCTGGAAAAGCTCTACCGGAAGATGGCGCGGGACGGCGCGAAGTCCGGCCGTGTTCACCAGGTGCACCGCACCATCCGGGCAGCGCTGAACATCGCGGTGCGGCGGAGGCACATCACCGAGAATCCGGCACTGCTGGCCCGTGCGCCGAAGATCGAGGAAATCGAGGTGGAGCCGTACTCGGTGGATGAGGTGAAACGGCTGTTGGAAGCCGCGCAGGAACGGCGCAACAGCGCGCGATGGGCTGTCGCGCTCGCGTTGGGTCTGCGGCAGGGTGAGGCGTTGGGGCTGCGGTGGACGGATGTGGATTTGGAGGTCGGCACGCTGAGCGTGCGCCGTAGCCGCTTGCGGCCACGGTGGAAGCACGGGTGCGCCGACCCGTGCGGACGCAAGTTCGGTGGCCACTGCCCGCAACGGGTTCCGTTGCGCCGTGAAACGGCCGGTACGAAGTCCAAGGCAGGCACGAGGGGCATCGGGCTACCCGATGAACTGGTGACGCTGCTGAGGCAGCACAAGGGCGCGCAGGAACGGGAGCGGGAGCGCGCCGGGCAGCTCTGGACAGACAGCGGCTACGTGTTCACCACACCGACCGGTGGGCCGCTCAACCCGCGTACGGACTACACCGAGTGGAAACGGCTGTTGGACGTGGCCAAGGTGCCGGACGGCCGGTTGCACGACGCGCGCCACACGGCCGCGACGGTGCTCCTGCTGCTGGGCGTCCCCGACCGGACGGTGATGGGCATCATGGGCTGGTCGAACACCGCGATGGCTGCCAGGTATCAGCACATCACGGCCGCGATCCGGCGGGACGTGGCTCAGCGGGTCGGTGGGCTGCTGTGGAGGCCCACGGATGCGGCCGACGAACCGGACGATGACGCAGGCACGACCAGCGCGCCGATACCGGCCTAGCGGCCACAACTGAGACGACAACTGAGACTAGATGCAGAGAGCCCCGCTCACCTGAACGGTGAGCGGGGCTCTGACCTGCGGTGGCGGTGGGATTTGAACCCACGGAGGCTTGCACCTCACACGCTTTCGAGGCGTGCTCCTTCGGCCGCTCGGACACGCCACCGCCGAGAACAATACAAGACCGCCGCCAGGTCCCCTAACCGGGGGTCACCGCCACGCGCGCATGGTCGCCGCGAGCTGGTGGCGGGCCCTGGCCAGGCGGCCCCGGACGGACTCCTCGGTGGTGCCGAGCGCGTCCGCGATCTCGGCGTAGGACAGGCCGTCCAGCTCGGCCAGCAGCCACACGGCGCGCTGCGCCGAGGGCAGGCCGCGCAGCGCCCGCCACAGCGCCTCCAGCGCCGCGAGCGCCTCGGCGCTGCGCTCGGGGTCGCGCGGGACGACGCCCGCGCCGACCGGGGTGGCGCCCCAGTCGGGCAGTTCGGCGGCGGGGTCGGTGCGCCTGCCCGCGCGGCTGCGCAGCACGGCCAGGCACTGCCGGTGCGCCACCCGGAACAGCCAGGTGCGCACGGCGGCGGGCTCGGTCAGGGCGGACAGCCCGCACCAGGCCGTGACGAACACCTCCTGGGTCACGTCCTCGGCGTCCGCGCGGTCGCCCAGCATCCGCAGCGCCATGCCGAGCACCCGCCCGGAGAACCGGTCCACCAGCAGCTCGAACGCGGCGCGGTCACCTCGGACGGCGCTGCTGACCAGCTCGGCGTCCGCGATCTCCACCCGGCTCATCGTGGCAGCGGGCGCACGGGAGCGCCGTGCGACGGCATCACCCGTGCGGGTGCGGCTCACAGCTCGGCGAAGAAGTCCTTCATCAGTGCCGCGCAGCGCTCTTCCAGCACCCCGCCGACCACCTCGGGCCGGTGGTTGAGCCTGCGGTCGCGCACCACGTCCCACAGCGAGCCCACCGCGCCGGTGCGGGGTTCCCACGCGCCGAACACCACCCGCGACACCCGCGCCAGCACCAGCGCGCCCGCGCACATGGTGCACGGTTCCACGGTGACCGCGAGGGTGCAGCCGGTCAGCCGCCAGCTGTCGCCGAACACCGCGGCGGCCTGGCGCAGGGCCAGCACCTCGGCGTGCGCGGTGGGGTCGCCGAGGGCTTCCCTGGCGTTGCAGGCGCGGGCCAGCTCCGCGCCGTCGGGGCCGAACACGACCGCGCCGATGGGGATGTCGCCGGTCTCCGGGGCCAGGCGGGCGGCTTGGACGGCCGCGGAGACCATCTCCTCGTCGGTCACGCCTGGATGGTGTCCAGCAGCTTGGTGAACTCCTCGCCGAAGCCGCACCGCTGCGCGATCATCTGCAGCTGCTCGTCCGGGTAGAGGTCCACCTCGTCCACGATGACCTGCAGCTCGTGCTGCGGCATCCCGAGATCGGCCAGCACCGCCAGGTCGCCCTCCGGCCACAGCTCGTCGTCCTCCTCGTCGGGCGGGTCCACCCGCAGGAGGTCGAGCACGTCGGCGGCGATGTCGTAGTCCAGCGCCGCGGCCGCGTCGGACAGCAGCAGCGACACGCCGCCCGGCACCGGTCTGAGGATGATGAAGAACTCGTCGTCCACCGCCAGCAGTCCGAAGACCGCCCCGGTGGAGCGCAGTTGACGCAGCTGTGTGATGGCCGCGTCGAGCTCGGACAGCGCGGCGCTGTCCATCCTGCTGCACCGCCAGCGGCCGTCCTCCCGGACCACCGCGACCGCGAAGCCGTTGACCGGCTCCTGCTCCGCCATGTGAACACCGTAGGGCCACCGGACCACACCCGGTAGCACGGGGGCCGCGGACGCGGGCGTCGGGGTGCGGCGGATGCCACTATCGATGGATGAGCGCAACTCTCCCGCACGTGCAGACCACCGCGTCGGACCCCCGCTTCACCGGGCTGGTGGAGGCGGCCAGGGCGCTGCAGCCCAGGACAGTGGCCCTGCGGCGACTGCTGCACAAGCACCCCGAGCAGGGCTTGCGCCTGCCCGCGACGCAGGCCGCCGTGCTGCACGCGCTGGAGGGCCTGCCCCTGGAGGTGACCACGGGCAAGTCGACCTCCTCGGTGGTGGCGGTGCTGCGCGGGGCGCGGCCGGGGCCGACCGTGCTGCTGCGCGGCGACATGGACGCGCTGCCGCTGCGGGAGGAGACCGGCCTGGCCTACGCCTCCGAGGTGGAGGGGTCGATGCACGCCTGCGGCCACGACACGCACGTGGCGATGCTCGCCTCGGCGGCGCGGCTGCTGTGCTCGCGCCGCGACGCGCTGTCGGGGCAGGTGGTGTTCATGTTCCAGCCCGGCGAGGAGGGCCACCACGGCGCGCGGTACATGCTGGAGGAGGGCCTGCTGGGCGCGGCGGGCGCGCCGGTGGAGAAGGCGTTCGCCCTGCACATCACCTCGACCCTGCAGTCGGGTGTGGTGGTGTCGCGGCCGGGCCCGGCGATGGCGTCGGCGGACACGTTCAAGGTGACGGTGACCGGGCGCGGTGGTCACGGCGGGATGCCGCACGACGCGATCGACCCGGTGCCGCCCGCCGCGGCGATGGTCGGCGCGCTGCAGACGATGGTCGCCCGGCGGGTCAGCGTGCACCACCCGGCGGTGGTCACGGTCGGCCACATCAAGGCGGGCACGACGAACAACATCATCCCGGAGACGGCGCTGCTGGAGGGCACCATCCGCACGCTGTCGGAGGAGACCAGGCAGCTGGTGCGCCGGGAGCTCAAGCAGGTCTGCCAGCACGTCGCCGCCGCGCACGGCTGCGCGGCGCGGGTGGAGATCGTCCCCGGCTACCCGGTGACGGTGAACGACGAGGTGGTCGCCCCGCGCGTGCTGGAGGTGACCGCGGCGGCGCTGGGCTCGCGGTGGGTCGCGCCGATGGAGGACCCGCTGATGGGTGCCGAGGACTTCTCCTACGTGCTGCGCGAGGTGCCCGGCGCGATCGCGTTCCTGGGCGCCTGCCCGCGCGGCGTGGAACTGGCGAAGGCCGAGCCGAACCACTCCAGCCGCGTGCTGTTCGACGAGGCCGCGATGGAGCACGGCGTGATCGTCTACACGGCGTTCGCGCTGGACGCGCTGCGCTGAGCGGGCCGTGCGGGACGGCGCGGTGCGGACCCGCGCCGCGCCGTCCCGCACCGGTGATCGGTTCCGCCGGCAGGATGTGCCCCGTGCGAGACGTGTGCGTGGTCGGACTGGGGTTGATCGGCGGCTCGGTGCTGCGCGCCGCGGTCGCGGCCGGGCGGACGGCGTGGGGCGCCACGGCGTCGGCCGAGGACGCCGGGCTGGCGGGCGCGGACGGCTTCGACGTGGTCGACCTGGCCGAGGCGCTGGGCCGGGCGCGGGAGTCCGACGCGCTGGTGGTGCTGGCGGTGCCGCTGCCCGCCGTGGAGGAGGTGCTGCGCAGGCTGCCGCCGGACGTGCGGCTGACCGACGTGGTGAGCGTGAAGGGGCCGGTGGCCGACCTGGTGCGGCGCAGCGCGCCCAGCGCCCGCTACGTCGGCGGGCACCCGATGGCGGGCAGCGCGGACTCGGGCTGGGCGGCGGGCGAGGCCGGGCTGTTCGCGGGCGCGGCGTGGGTGGTCACCGCCGAGGACGACGCGGACCTGGAGGTGCTGGGCGACGTGCTGCGGCTGGCGCTGGACGCGGGTGCGCACGTCGTGCCGACCACGGCGGCCGAGCACGACGCGGCGGTGGCGCGCGTGTCGCACCTGCCGCACCTGCTGGCCGCGGTGCTGGCCAGCGTCGGCGCGGACGGCGGCCCGCTGGCGCTGGCGCTGGCCGCCGGGTCCTTCGGCGACGGCACCAGGGTGGCGGGCACCCGCCCGGAGCTGGTCCGCGCGATGTGCGAGGGCAACCGGGTCGCGCTGCTGGCCGCGGTGGACGACGCGCTGGGCAGGCTGGGCGCGGCGCGCGGGTCGCTGGCCTCCACCGGCGGCCTGGCCAAGACCATCGACGCCGGTCATGCGGCTCGCGCGGCGCTGGTGGAGCGGCAGCGCGCCGAGCTGACCGAGGTGACCGTGGACCTGGGTTCGCCTCGGGCGCTGGAGGCGCTGCGCGCCCTGGGGTCGCGCGGCGGGCGGGTGGTCGGGTTCGACGGCACCACCGTGCGGGCGCAGACCGCGTAGGGGCGGATCTCGTAGGGTCGGGGCGTGGACCGACGCGGGTTCGTCGCCGTGGCCGCCGGGGTCGCCCTGCTCGGCGGCACCATCGCGGTGCTGCGCCAGGAGTCCGCGCCGCCACCGCCCGACGGGCCCTTCGCGCGCTTCCTCGCCGAGGGCGTCGGCCACAGCACCGACGAGGGCTCCCCCGCCACCCCCACCGACCTGGCGTTGACCGCGCTGGACCTGACCAGTCTGCGGGTGGGCTGGCGCGGCACCGCCACCGGCGGCTACGAGGTGCGCTGGGCCGACCGGGTGCGGCTGGTGCGGGCCACCGAGACCGAGCTGACCGGCCTGCCCCCGAACGCGGACGTGCGGGTCGAGGTGCGCGCGCTGGACCCGCTGGGCAGGCGCTCCGCGCCCGCCACCGCCGAGGCGGTGCCCCGGCTGGCGCACGACCCCGGCTGGGCGGACCCGCTGGTGCACCCGGTCGACCGGTTCGACGGCCCGGAGGCGCTGGCCCCGCGCCGCTGGCGGGTGCTCGACGACGGCGTGGCCGACTGCCTGGGGCTGACCGGGGCCGCCGACAAGCGGTTGCGGATCACCTGCGACCGGGTGGACCTGCAGTCCAACGTGCCGGTGCGGCTGTCCCCGCCGCACCCGGACGGCGCGGTGGCGCGGGTGGTGCTGACCACCGACGGCCCCTCCGGGCTGGGCGCTGTCCGCGACGCGGGCGAGATCGTCGTGGCGCTGCTGCCCGAGCCGTTCCACGACTCCGGTCCGCTGACCGACCCGCTGCCGCCGGGCGCGGTCGCCCTGCGCGTCGGTGAGCGCGCGGCGGGTTTCACCACCGGCGAGGGCGTGCCCGCGACGACCCGCCGGGTGCCGGTGACCGGCCAGGTCCGGCCCCCGGTGAGCGGGGTGCGGCACCGCTGGGAGCTGCGGGTGCTGCCGGACGCGCTGGTCGCGCTGGTCGACGGCGAGGTGGTGGCGGCGGCCCCGGTGGCCGTGCCGTGGACCGCCGCCCGCGCTCGGCTGGCGTTCCGCGGCAGCAGGTTCACCCAGGTCGACAGCTTCGGCGTGGGCGGCGTCCCCGCGCCTGCCGAGGCGTCGTCGCTGGTGCTGCTGGGCCCCGGCACCCCGGACGGCGACGACGCCGTGTCACTGGGCCACGTGCCCGCCGAGCGGCTGGCGGGCGGCACGTCGGTGCGGGTGGTCGCCGCGGTCGGGGCCGCGGCGGGCGCCCGGCTCACCGTCCGGTTCGGCGACCGGTCGGCGCCCGCGCGGGTCGTGGGCACCGACATGTTCGGCACCCTCGTGCACGCCGACTTCCCGCTGCCCGCGCCGGGCGGCGCGCAGGTCCGGGTGCTCGGCGACGGGGTGGGGGTGCTGCGGTCGCACCTGGTGGTGTCGGACGGGCCGGACGCGGTGCGCCCGCTGCCCCGGCTGCTCGAACGCGAGACCCCCGGTCCGCGCGCGCCCGAGCCCGTGACCGCGGTGACCCAGCGGTCCGGCCGGGCCGAGGTGGTGGTCGAGCTGACCGCGCCGCGCGGTGGCGAGATCGCCGCCGTCGACGGCGTGGAGGTCGACCTGGACGGCGAGCGCGTCGCCGCCGTCCCCACCGGCGGGGCGGTGGGCGGGCGGCACGTGTTCACCCTGGACCTGGGCGGGCTGTCGACCGGCGGTCACCGGGTCGCCGTCCGCGCGGTGCCGGTCGACCGGCGGCTGGAGACCCGCCTGGCTGAAGAGGACTTCCAGATCCGCCCCCTGTAGCGCCCGCAAGTACCACCCGGTGGCGCCGAGCGGGCAGCTGCCTACTACCCGGCGGGGCTCGCACAGGTCTCGGGTGCGCAACGGGGTGGTGACCGCGATCACCCGGCGACCTAGCTTGGGGGCATGGACCGTCGACGGATCGCCGCGCTCGCCGCGGGCGCGGTGCTGTTCACCGGCGTGGTCGCGGTCCTGCGCGGCACCGGGGCCGACACCCCCGCCACCACGAGCGGCACGTCCGCCCCGCCGCCCACCTCGCTCGCGCCGTTCGCCGCCGAAGGCGTGCTGCTGCCCACCGCGGGCACACCGCCGCAGCCGCCCCGGGAGGTCCGGGTCGAGGCGGGCGGGCAGCGGCTGCGGGTGCGGTGGAGCGGTGACGCGCCCGGCTACGAGGTCCGCTGGGGCGCGGGCGAGGAGCTGGACCGCACCCGGCTGGTCGGGCTGTCCTCGGTGCAGCTGGACGGCCTGGAGAACGGGGTGGCGCACCGCGTCGAGGTGCGCGCGGTCGACGCCTTCGGCCTGCGCTCCGAGCCCGTGCGGGCCTCCGGCACCCCGCGCGAGGAGCCCCTGGACGACTACTGGCTGGTGGAGCGGTTCGACCAGCCCACCGCGCCGGACCCGACCCGCTGGCGGGTCGCCGCCGCGCCCGGTTGCGCCCGGACCGGTCCGGGCGCGGGCGACGACGGCCGCAGGCTGGTGATCAGCAGCTCCTGCGCGGCGGCCGCGGTGACGCTGCGCTCGCGCACCCCGTTCGCGCTGCACGACGCGGAGGTGCTGGGCCGGTTCGCGGCGGAGACCGACGCGCCCGGCGCGGACGGCGAGCTGTCCGTGGACCTGGTGCCCGGCCCGGTGACCTCGGTCAGCGGCGAGGCGCTGCCGCCCGACGCCCTGCGGGTGCGCGTGGCCACCGGCGGCAGCGGCACGTCCGTGGACGTCCTGGTCCCCGAAGGCGCGTCGACGCGGGCGCTGCGCGAGCTGCCCGCGCTGGAACCGGGGATCACCCACCGCTGGGAGGTGGTGCTGCGCCGCGACGGCGTGCGCGTGCTGCTGGACGGCGAGGCGGTCGCGGAGAGCCCGGTCGTGCCCCGGTGGCGCGAGGCGACGGCGCTGCTGTCGGTGTCCGGACCGACCGGGCAGCGCGTGCACGTGGACCGCGTGGCGTTCGACAGCGCACGCGCCGAAGCGCCGCCCACCGTGGTCCCGCCCCGGCTGGTGGTGGTCGGGGAGCAGCCCGACACGGCCGACACCGAGCCGGTCGACGGGGTGGCGGGCGGGCAGCTGCGGCTGACCCTGCTGCACTTCGAGGAGCCGACGACGCCGCCGGAGCTCACCGCGCTGGTGGCGGGCGCGTCGGTGCCGCTGCGCCCCGCCGTGCCGGGCACGCCGTGGCGGCCCGACACCGGCTACCCGCTGGTCGCCGACCTGCCCGCGGACCTGCTGCGGCAGAAGGCGGGCGGCGCGCTGGAGGTGGCCGTGCCCACCCCGTTCCGCAGCAGGCCCACCCACCTGGACCTGGAGCTCACCCCGGCCCCCGGCGCGCGGCCCGCGACCGCCCCGCCGGTCGATCCGCTGCCGCCCGCCGAGACCGCGCCCGCCAGGGTCGTCGGCGCGGTGCTGGACGCGGCCGGGCAGCCGGTGTCCGGCGGAACCCCGGTGCGGCCCGGCAGGCTGGTGCTGGACCTGGCGCTGGACGGCACGGCGGGCCAGCGCGCCACGGGCGTCGCCGGGCTGGCCGGGTTCACCCTGTGGCTGGACGGCGACCGGGTGGCCGCCGTGCCCACCGACGCGGACGGGCCCGGCGTGGCCGGGCGCTACCGGCTGGCGCTGAACACCGGCGGTCTGGCCGAGGGGCCGCACATGATCGAGGTGCGGCTGTTCGGCAGTTCCGGTGAGACCCGCCCCACCTCGGCTTTCGTGCCGTTCTTCATCGGCCGGTGACAAAATGGCCCCATGCGCCGCCCGCTGATCCTCGACGCCGCCCGGACCCCGTTCGGCCGCTACCGCGGTGGACTGTCCGGGGTGCGCGTCGACGACCTGGCCGCGCTGCCGATCACCGAGCTGCTGCGCAGGCACCAGCCCGCGCTGGACCCGGCGCGGGTGGACGACGTGCTGCTGGGCAACACCAACGGCGCGGGCGAGGAGAACCGCGACGTGGGCCGGATGGCCGCGCTGCTGGCGGGCCTGCCGCCGACCGTGCCCGGCGTGGCGGTCAACCGGCTGTGCGCCTCCGGCGGCGAAGCGGTGGTGCAGGCGGCGCGGGCGCTGGCCATGGGTGACGCGGACCTGCTCGTCGCGGGCGGCGTGGAGGGCATGAGCCGGGCCCCGTTCGTCGTACCGCGCCCCGATCAGGCGTTCCCCGAACGGATGGAATCGGTGTCCACCGCGCTGGGCTGGCGGCTGGTGAACCCGCGGATGCCGGACCGCTGGACGGTGCCGCTGGGCCGCGCGGCCGAGCAGGTGGCGGTGGAGCTGGGCATCACCCGCGAGCGGATGGACGCCTACGCGCTGCGCTCGCACCGCCGCGCCTCGGCGGCGTGGGACGCGGGCGTGCACGACGGCTTCGCGTTCCCGGTGCAGCTGCCGGACGGGACGGCGGTGCGGCGGGACGAGTCGGTGCGGCCGGAGACCAGCGCGGAGAAGCTGGCCAAGCTCAAGTCGGCGTTCACCGAAGGCGGCCCGGTGACGGCGGGCAACTCGTCACCGCTCAACGACGGCGCGGCGGCGATCCTGATGGGCACCGAGGCGGTGGCCTCGGAGCTGGGCCTGGCCCCGCTGGGCGAGGTGCTGGGCAGCGCGGTGACCGCCGACGAGCCGCACCGGTTCACCCTCGCGCCGGTGGCCGCGATCCGCAAGCTGCTGGCGCGGCTGAAGGTCTCCGCCGAGGACGTCGACCTGTGGGAGCTCAACGAGGCGTTCGCGGCGATGGCGCTGTCGGTGCTGCACCACCTGCCCGAGGTGGACCGGGAGAAGGTCAACGTGCACGGCGGGGCGATCGCGTACGGGCACCCGCTGGGGGCGTCGATGCCGCGCGTGGTGGTCGACCTGTGCAGGCACCTGCGGGCGCGCGGCGGCGGGCTGGGCATCGCGGCGGCGTGCGTCGGCGTGGGCCAGGGCATGGCCATTGCCGTCCGCGTCTGACGCCGGTCGCGTCCGACCCCTTTCGCGGACCGCCATTCGCCCGGTCGAGCGATCTCGGTGAGGCGGGTGAGTGGGCTAAATTCGGCGACAGCCGAGACCGCTAGGTCGAGGAAGTGGACCAGGGCAGGCTCCCGCCGGACGACGGGCGCCCTGGTCTCGCGCTCTCGCCGGATCGCGGATGCCCGAGTTCACCGTCCCCGCACACAGGTGGTCACCTACCCAGTCAGGTGATCTCGACGAGGTGGGGCGGTGGGCTGGGTTCGGTGGCAGCCGAGGTCGCTCGACCGAGGAAGTGAGCCCTGGTAGGCCCGTCGGACGGCGGGAGCCAGGGCTTCGCGCTGTCAGCGGAGCCGTAGGCGCGACGTTGACCGGAACCGGGCGCGCAAGCGTTTGCTCGCCCGATGCGGTGATCAGATGCGCTGCGCGACCCTCGGGTAGTCGACCACCAGGCCCTCGGCGTCGACCGTGATGTCCTCCTGGAACTCCCCGCTGGTGAACGACACCACCGAGTGCTCCTCCCCCACCGACACGGTCCGGTAGCTCTGCCGCACCAGCCGCACCGACAGGTCGGGCAGGCTGACGTGGACCACCGGCAGCTCGTGCTCGGCGGGCTCGCGGTGCAGGTTGAGCCGCCGGATGGGGATGGAGTTGAACATGACGGCGTACTGCACGTCGACGTCGATGGCCCCGTCGAAGTCCGCCCGCTCGGCGCCCTGGCCCCGGTCGACCAGCCACGCGCCCTCGGAGGACCGGCTCAGCGAGAGGTGCCGCTCCTCGGACACCGTCGCCGAGCGCAGCAGCAGCCGCGACACCGCGCCGGTCTCGCCGATGGACAGCTCGAACGACCCGCTGAACTGCTCCTCGGGTCCGGCCGCGACGAGCCTGCCGGAGGCGCGCAGCTTGCGCTCCGAGACCAGCACGCGGACCTGCTCCAGCCGCGGCACGGCGTAGCCCTGCCACGTGACCATGTGCGCGAGAGGAGAGCGGGCCTCCCCGCCGGGGGCGACCCGCTCAGCCGTGTTGAACGAGTTCATGGTGCTCCTTCGCACTCCCGACGCAGGGTACCCGAAGGCTCCCGGCGTCCCCAGTGACAGCGAAACGGCCCCCTCAGGACTCCCGAGGGGGCCGTTCGCGGTGGTGCCGCGGTGTTACGCGGTCTTGCGGCGGCGCATCACGATGATCGTGGCGGCACCGGCGCCGACCAGGCCCAGGCCGATCAGCAGCGGCACGAAGATCGACGCGCCGGTCGAGGCCAGGTCGTCGTTCTCACCGCCACCGGCGACCGCGGTGGTCGTCGTGGTGGTGGGCGCCGTGCTGGTGGTCGCCTCGGTCGTCGTGGTGGCCGGGGCCGTCGTGGTGGTGGTCGCCTCGGTGGTCGTGGTGGTGGTCGGCACCACGGCCTCGGCCCAGTCCGCCTTGGCGCCGACCTCGACCTTGACCTTGGACGGGGTGGCGATGATCAGCGACTGGGTCTTCTTGTTCCGGTCGCTGCTGACGAACAGGCGGCCGTGGCGCAGCTCGGCGTTGGCCTCGACGCTGAACTCGACCTTGCCGGGCTTGGTGCCCTGGGCGACGCTGACGTAGACCTCGCCGGTCTTGACGTCGGCCTGCGCGGCGAACTCGCCCTCCTTGGCGGTGGCCAGCTCGGTGCCGTTCTTGTCGGTCAGCTTGACGCCCTGGGGCAGGTCCGCCTTGAGCACGACCTTGTCCGCCGTGGTGGTCACGGTGAACGGGCCGATCAGCTCACCGGCCTTGCCGCTGAGCGACTCGGGGGCGACGCTCAGGGTCGGGCTGGGCTCCTGGTCGATGCCGGTGTTGGTGGCGCCAGTCAAGTACTTGTAGACCGCGAAGACGTCCTCGTCGGTCTTCTTGTCCTTGTCGGTGGCGTCCTCGCGCAGCACGGCGCCGTCGGTGTAGTGCCAGATCGCGGCCTGGGTGGCGGCGATGGCCTCCTTGGTGTCGACGTCCCGGCCGGTCTTCTCGCCCAGCACGGACGGCTTCACCTGCGGGTAGCTGTTGTGCAGGATCCAGTTGACGAACTTGCTGTTCTGCTTGAACTTCGTCTGCTCGTTCGGGTGCTGGTCCCAGGGCACCTCGGACAGCGGGGTGCCGTCCTTGAGCGGGGTGGGCAGCTCGACGCAGTAGGCGCGGGCGCGGGTGTCGGCGGCGCCCTCGGTGATCTTCAGGCCGATGAGGCTGGTGCCCTCGGACTTGTGCTTGCCCCGGTCGTCCAGGTTGACGGTGAGGCCGTTCTCGCCCGCACCGCGGTCGGGCTCGACCTTGACGGTGTCCGCGAACGCGGGCAGGGCGGCGGGCGCCATTGCCAGGGAGGCGCCGAGGATCGCAGCCCCGATCCGCGTCAAGTTCCGGGATGCCATGTGTCTCCTTGAGGCTCGCGAGGGTAGCCCGTTGGTGTAGTCAAGGCGGCGGTCCGTGCCGTTCGGTGGGCCTCCGCGCAGGGGCTCCGACACCAAATCGACAGGAATCGGCGGAACGATATCCGACTGGGGTACCCCGTTCAGCGGTGGTCAACCCATCAATTTTCGGCGGTTCTACCTGCGCAAATCCGCTACCACCATCCACTGTGGACGAATTCCGGCCCGACGACTCCACCGCGAGGAGTCCAGTTCGGACTTCAGCGAACTGGACATACCCCACCTTCCCTGAGGGCGTTTCCGCAGATCAACGTCGGGGAGCCGGGCCACTCCCCAACCAGTGGAGCATGATCCGAAATCGTACTGTTATACAAAGGTGATCTAGGCGACCAACCCGGAGGGCACCACCGGTCGGATGTCCCCCACCCGCAACGAGGTCCCCGGCAGGCACAGGTCCTTGGCCGTGGGCGGCACCCCGGACAGCATCCACCGCACCAGCGAGGCCAGCTGGTAGGAGATCAGCGGCGGCACCGCGTCGCCCAGGTGGCGGTAGGCGTTGCCCAGCACCGACACGTCGAACCGGAACCGGCGCGGGAAGCCCTGCAGCAGCGCCATCTCCCGCACCGTGCACAACCGGTGCTGCTCCGGGTGGGCGTACCGGCCGTTGCCCACGTGCGCGCACTCCCGCTTGATGGTGCGCGCGGGCTCGTCCCACCACATCCGCCCGTAGACGTCGGGGTGCGACCCCCACCGGCCCGCCTCGATGATCTTGCGCTGCGCCGGGTTGAGCAGGACCTCGGTCTCCGGCGAGCCCACCAGGTCCGCCCACGAGCCGCCGTCGGCCGGGATCGCGCGCATCCGGTCCATGGTCCGGTCCCGGCGGAACGACGGCGAGACGTGCATCGGGTCCTCCGGGTGCGCCCGGCCCGCCTCCACCGGCGGCAGCTTGCCGATCGCCCGCCGCACGGTCACCGCCGAGGGCCGCACCTCCCAGCCGCGCCACAGGTCCGCCATCGTGCGCAGCGGCAGCCCCCCGTCCACCGCCACCACCACGGCGCGCTCGCGCAGCTGCGGCAGGCCGAACCGGGACAGCATGTGCGAACTGGCGTCCACCTCGTAGCCGAGCGCGACCAGCTGCTCGGCCAAGCCCTCCAGGTGGTGGCGCTGCTTGCCCTTCACCAGCTCGCGCGCGTTCTCCAGCAGCATCACCTTGGGCCGCAGCTCGGCCACGAACGCGGCCACCCGGCCCACCAGCGAGTTGCGCGGGTCGTCGCGCAGGTGGTTGGCCGCGGTGATCCGGGTGAACCCCGAGCACGGCGGGCAGGCCACCAGCACGTCCAGCTCGCCCCGCCGCAGCCCCCACACCTCGCGCAGCACCCCGGGGTCGATCCGGCCCAGGTCCACCTGCAGCGGGTCGACGCCGATGTTGTCGCGGTAGATCCCGTTGCAGCGCAACGACCCCAGCGGCGACGACGGCTTGCCCACCTGGGCGTCGGCGGCGCCGACCACGGTGAAGTCGCGGTGCGCCTGGAAGCCGAGGCTCATGCCACCCGCACCGGAGAACAGGTCGACGACCTTGTAGGGGGATCCGCGCACGGCGGTGATCGTACGGTGGACATGTGACGACACCTCGTCACGGTCGACCCGGTCGGGCGGCGCATCACGTAGCTTGCCCGGCATGGAGCTGCCACCCGCCTGGCAACGGCCGGACCCGTTGCGCGGCTTGGAGGACGTGCCGTGGCACGAGCTGTCCGGCGGGTCCGGTGTGGACGACGAGCTGCGCGGCGCGGCCGAGGGCGACCAGGGCGCGTGCGACCGGCTGGCCGCGCGGCTGCTGGACGAGGACACCGTCTCCGAGGCCAGCGCGTGGGCCGTGCCGTTCCTGGTCGAGCTCGGGGCCAGCTACAAGGTCCCCCCGGACAGCCGCGACCGGGTGATCTTCCTGCTCGCCGCGCTGGCCCTGGCCGGAGCCGGGTTCACCGAGGACGGCAGGCGCACCTGGCGGCGGTGGAACCCGCTGGGCCGCGAGCTGCCCCGGCGGCCACCGGACTGGATCACCCAGACCCGCTACGCCGTGGCCAAGGGCGCCCCCAAGGTGTTCGAGGCGCTGGGCGGCGCGCGGGTGGCCTGCTCGGTGGCGCTGGCCGTCGCGGTGCCCGAAGTGGTCCCGCGCCACGTCGCCGACGTGGCGCGGGACATCGTCTTCGCGGGCACCTTCCCCGAGCCGCTGGCCGACGCCGCCGCCGTCGCGCTGCACCTGGTCAACGGCTGGCCCACCGACGAGGGCTGGGTCTACGCCATCGCCCAGGGCCACCCCGACGTGCTGCGCGACTACGAGGAAGGCGCTTACCCGCCCAACCAGCCCCACGAGGTCACCCTCCAGCTGATGGGCTACCGCTACGCCTACCTGAGCGTGTACGGGGAGCGGGCGCGGGTCACGCGGTGACGGCGTCGAGCTCCACCACCGGGGCGATGGGGGTGTCGTCGGGGATCGGCACGGCGGGTTCCAGGGGACCCAGCGCGGTGCCCCACTCCCGGTCGGCCAGCGCGAAGGCGGCCACGGTCAGCGGGGCCGCCGGGCGGCCGAAGGGCAGCTGGTCGGCGACCAGGTCCAGCTCCAGGCGGGCGCCCAGGGGCGAGGGGCGCAGCCGCAGGGTGCCCTGCGGGACCTCCTCGGGGTGGGCGAACCGGCAGGCCCACTCGGTGAACACCACCGGCCGCTCGACGACCTCGGTCGGGTGCACCGCGCGCACGTTCGCGCCCACCGAGCCGTGCCGGTAGGCGTCCGCCGCGGCCACCAGCAGCTCCTCGAACTCCCGCGACGACACGCCCAGGTCGTGCCCGGCGACCAGGGCCACCTGCGCCAGCGCCAGCGGCAGCTGCGGCAGCGCGTCCTCGAAGCACACCATCGCCCCGCCGTAGCGGGTGTTGATCTCGGTGGGCAGGAACCCGTCCGCGGTGGCGATGCCGTCGAGGGTGAACGTGCCGCGGTAGCCGACGGTCTCGCGCAGCCGCTCGCCGACGCGGCGGGCCAGGTTGCGCATCTCCTCGCGGATGCGGGCGGGCGGGTCGTAGTAGGACGCGCAGCCCGCGTAGAGGAACCGGGCGGAGCCCCGGCGGCGCGGCACCACCATCTCCACCGGCCGCAGCACGGCGGTGCCGTCCGGGAACACGATGCCGTGCACGCTGACCGGGATGCCCTCCAGGAACGGCATCACCCGGACGAACTCGCACTTGGCCGCCAGCACCCGGAAGGCGTCCGCGGCCTCCTCCCGGTCGCGCACCCGCCGCACGAAGTTCGCGCCGCCGTTGATCGCCGGGCCGTCGCCGGACCAGACCACGCCCGCGCCCCGGTCCAGCCGCAGGGTGGCCTCCCACAGCCCGTCGAGGTCCAGGCCCAGCACCTCGGCGGGGGCGCGCGGCGCGGACAGCTCGTCCCACAGCGCGTCGATGGTGGTCTTGTTCTCCAGGTCCACCCACTCGGGGCGGCGGGCGTTGAGCACCGGCCTGCCCGCGAACTCGGGCACCTGGGCATAGGGGGTGCTGATCACCAGCGCCCGGCCCGCCGGGTCGAACTCGTCCAGCAGCTCGCGGACGCGGCGGTCGGGCGAGGTCAGCATCCGGGTCAGCCGGTTCTGCTCGGTCGCGACGAACCCGCCGCCGATGCCCAGCGGCACCCAGCGGGCCACCTCCGAGTCGTGCAGCGGCGCGTGGTCGTCCGTGGAGAGCACGAGCGCATGTCGGGCGCCGAGCTGGTGCAGCTCCTGGACGCGGCTGCTCAGCCGCGTGCCGCCCGCCAGGACGACCAGGCGGTCGCCGAACAACGTGCCGAGGCGCGCTCGAAGCGCGGAAAGGACATGATCCATCGCCGAGGACTCGCTTTACGAGAAGCAGACGAGAGCACCGGCGAGCGCCGGGTGCCACGCACTGTAGAGGCACCCCTGCGCGTCGGCCTAGCACGGTCCGGCAACGAACCGGATGAAAGTTGCCGACGGCTCGCGGGGATCAGCGAGCGGCGTCGCGCAGGACCTGGTCGACGCGGTGCAGGAAGGCGCTGTCGCCCTTCCGCTTCGGGTACGGCAGGGACAGGCTGAGCAGCGTGTCGTCCACCGACGAAGGAGCGGTGGTGACCACCGCGGCGGCTCTCTCCAGGAACCGCCTGCGCTTGGCCTCCCGCTCGGTGTGCTCGGCGAGAGCGCCCTCAATGCTCTTGTGCATGGCTGGCTGCGGGTAACTCACTCGGGTTGTATCGGCGTGGCGCGTCACCACCTTTAGGGCCATTTTTTGCCAGAGTGCCGCGTCCCGATCGGACGGTGCCGTGCTGGGATGTCGGCCATGCGAGTACTGGTCACCGGCGCGTCCGGGTACGTCGGCCGGGCGGTGGCCGCTCAACTGGCGTTCTCCGGCCACGAGGTGGTGCCGTTCACCGGCGACGTGCGGGACGCCCGGGCCGCCGAGGCGGCGGTGCGCGGTGCGGACGCGGTGGTCCACCTGGCCGCACGCGCCCGCGTCCGCGAATCGTTCGAACGGCCGGTGGAGCACTACGACGTCAACGTGGGCGGCACCCTCAACCTGCTGCGCGCCCGGCCCCCGGTGTTCCTGCTCGCCTCGACCGCCGCCGTCTACGGCACCTCCCGCACCGGCGTGCTCACCGAGGACACCCCCCGCGACCCCGCCAGCCCTTACGCCGCCTCGAAAGCCGCCGCCGAGGACGCGGTGGCCTGGGCGGCGCGGGCGGGCGCGGTGCTGCGCCTGTTCAACGTCGCGGGCGGCGGCGACCGCGACGACACCCGGATCGTCACCAGGGCGTGCGAGGTGGCCGCGGGCAGGCTGCCGTCGCTGGAGGTCTACGGCGACGGCTCGGCGGTGCGCGACTTCGTGCACGTGCGGGACGTGGCGCGGGCGTTCGCGCTGGTGCTGGAGCGCTGCCGGGAGGGGCACGCGGTCTACAACGTGGGTGCCACCCCGGCCAGCGTGGCCGACGTGCTCGGCGCGGTGGAGCGGGTCAGCGGCAGGCCGCCCGCCGTCCGCCGCCGCCCCGCGCACCCCGGCGAGGCGCGGGTGCTGCGCGCGGACACCGCCAGGCTGCGCGCGCTGGGCTGGCGGCCGGTGGAGTCCGACCTGGACGAGCTGGTGCGCGACCAGTGGGCCAGCGCCGCCTCACCGCCCGCCGGGTGACCTGCGCGGCACCCGGACCCGGTCGAGGTCGGCCGCCACCACCACCTCCCCGCCGAACACCTCCTCGGCTTCCGCGCGGAAAGCGCCGGGATCGGCGTAGCGCTGGGAGAAGTGCGTCAGCACCAGCGTGCGCACCCCGCACTCGGCGGCCACCCGCGCGGCCTGCCGGGCGGTCAGGTGGCCGTGCTCGACCGCAAGGCGCTCGTCCGCGTGCAAGTAGGTGGACTCGATGACCAGCATGTCCGCCCGGTCGGCCAGCTCGAACACCCCGTCGCACAGCCGGGTGTCCATAACGAACGCGAAGCGCTGGCCGGGGCGCGGCTCGCTGACCGCCGCCAGCAGCGGCCCGCCCTCCTCCAGCACCTGCCGCACCCGAGGGCCGCTGATGCCGTGCCGCGCCAGCAGCTCCGGCACCATCCGCCTGCCGTCCGGCTCGACCAGCCGGTACCCGAAGGTCTCCAGCGGGTGGTCCAGCGCACGCGCCTCCAGCACGCCGAACCCGCCCTCGGCCACCACCCCGTCGCGCGCCACCGGCACCTCGCGGACGTCCACCACGTCGTGGAAGGAGCTGGCGTGCCGCAACCTCTGGAAGAAGTGCGCGCCCGACGCCGGGTAGTGCGCGTGCACCGGGTGCGGCACCCGGTCCAGCGACATCCGCTGCACGACGCCCGGCACGCCCAGGCAGTGGTCGCCGTGGAAGTGCGTCAGGCAGATCCGGGTGATGTCGCTCGCCGCCACCCCGGCCAGCAGCAGCTGCCGCTGCGCGCCGTCACCGGGGTCGAACAGGAAACCCTCGCCGTCCCAGCGCAGCAGGTAGCCGTTGTGGTTGCGGGTGCGCGTGGGAACCTGGCTCGCGGTGCCGAGCACGACCAGCTCTCGGGTGGACACGTGGCAGAGTTTGCGCCATGCAGAGCTTGCGCGCGGTGTCCCGGTGGCCGGTCGAGAACGCGGCCACCGGCGTGGTGTCCGCCGACGGCCGGGTGCTGGGCACCTTCGGCGACGTGGAGCGGCGCTTCCCCCTGGCCTCGGTGACCAAGCCGCTCACCGCCTACGCGGTGCTGGTGGCCGTCGAGGAGGGCGCGGTGGAGTGGGACCAGCCGGTGGGCCCGGCCACCCTGCGGCACCTGATCGCGCACACCTCCGGCCTGGCGTTCGACTCGGACAAGGTCCAGGCCCCGCCCGGCGAGCGGCGGATCTACTCCAACACCGGCTTCGAGGTGATGGCCGCGTTCGTCGAGTCGGCCACCGAGATCCCGTTCGCCGACTACCTGACCGAAGCCGTGCTCGCCCCGCTGGGCATGACCTCCACCGCGCTGACCGGCTCCCCCGCCGCGGGCGCCGTGTCCACGGTGTCGGACCTGCTGCGCTTCGCCGCCGAGGTGCAGTCGCCCCGGCTGGTCTCCGCCGAGCTGGTCGCCGAGGCGACCTCGGTGCAGTTCCCCGGCCTGAAGGGGGTGCTGCCGGGGTACGGCTCGCAGCGCCACAACGACTGGGGGCTGGGCTTCGAGATCAAGTCCGACAAGTCGCCGCACTGGACCGGCGCGGGCAGTTCCCCGCGCACGTTCGGCCACTTCGGGCAGAGCGGCACGTTCCTGTGGGTGGACCCGGCGGTGGGGGCGGCCTGCGTGGCGCTGGCCGACCGGCCGTTCGGCGAGTGGGCCGTCGCGGCCTGGCCACCGTTCACCGACGGGGTGCTGGCCGAGCTGGGTGCGCGCTAGTCCCTGGGCGGTTTCCGGGTGGTGCGGGTGCGCGGCGCGGAGGGCGGGGGCACCACCGGCCCGATGTCGCCGTCCGGGGCCTCGTCCAGGTCCACGACGACCGGCGCGTGGTCGCTGGGGCTGGTCCCCTTGCGGGCCTTGCGGTCGACCCACGCCGCCCGCACCCGCCCCGCCACGGTCTCCGCCGCCAGCACCAGGTCGATGCGCATCCCCAGGTCCTGGTGGAACATGCCACCTCGGTAGTCCCAGTAGCTGAAGACGCGCTGGTCGGGCCAGCGGTCGCGGACCACGTCGCGCAGGCCGAACTCCGCCAGCGCGGCCCGCTCGGCCTCCGTGACGTGGGTGTGCCCGACGAACACGGCCGGGTCGTACACGTCGGCGTCGGCCGGGGCGATGTTGATGTCGCCGCAGACCAGCACGTCCTGCGGCCCCTCGCGCACGACCTCCCGCAGCGCGGCCAGCCAGGCGAGCTTGTAGTGGTAGTGGTCCGAGTCGACGGCGCGGCCGTTGGGCACGTAGACGGAGTGCACGCGCACCCCGCCGCACGTCGCGGCCACCGCCCGCGCCTCCGGGTCCGGGAAGCCCGGCGCACCCTCGACGCCGAGCGTCACCTCGTCCAGGCCGACGCGGGACAGGATCGCCACCCCGTTCCACTGCGGCTGGCCGTGCGCGGCGAAGGCGTAACCGCGATCCGCCAGCTCCTCGCCGAGCAGCGCGGCGAAGGCGTCACTGGTCAGCTTGAGCTCCTGCAGGCACACCACGTCGGGCCCGCGCTCGTCCAGCCACGCCAGGAGCCTGGGCATCCGCTGCTTCACCGAGTTCACGTTCCACGTGGCGACGCGCACCGCTGCACGGTATCCCGGCAGGCGGCCGGCCGCCGCGTCCACGCGCCGGAACCCCGTCCGTCGTCGTGCCGCTGTCGATCACCGGTGGCACGATCGTGCGATGCGCACCTCGACCACCGCCGCCACCGTCGAGGAGTGGGTGCACGGCTGGGCGTTGTCCCGCCGCACGCCCGCCCCGGTGCGGGAGCCGGACGGCTACCGCATCGACGTGGGGAAGGTGGTGCACCGCGTGCGCTTCGTGCTGCCGGACACCGCCACCGTCGCGCACCGGGCCAGGACGCTGACCGCTCCGGGGACGTGGTTGAAGGTGTGCGGGGAGCGGGACGCGGTGATCGCCGACCTGACGCCCGCGTGGCTGGTCAGTTCGCCGGAGTTCCTCATGACGGTTGACCTGCGGGTCGAGGACGTGACGGTCCCGTCGCCTTACCGGGTGGAAGTCATCGCCGATCCGGGTGGCGCGGTGTGCGATGCGGTGGTGCGCGCCGCCGACGGGTCGACCGCGTCCAGCGGGCGGGTCGCGGTGTGGGGCGCGGCGGCCGTGGTCGACCAGGTCTCCACCGATCCCGCGCACCGGCGGCGCGGGCTGGGCCGGGTCGTGATGCGCTCCCTGGCGGCCGCGGCGGTGGAGCGCGGGGCGAGCCGGGCGGTGCTGCTGGCCACCGAGGAGGGGGCGCGGCTCTACCGGTCCGTGGGCTGGTCGGTGGCCTCCCCGGTCACCGCCGCCCACCTGCCGGTGGACGAGCGCTGAGCACCGAACGGAGGTTGCGCCCCTTTACGAAAAGGGTAGCCTTTTGACAAGGCGCCAACTTGGAGGTGGAGGATGCCACTCACCGTTGCCGAGCAGCAGGCAGAGACCCTGGCCACCTTCAGCCGCGTTGAAAGGATCGAGGCGGTCGCGGCGACACTCGACGACAACGCCGCCGCCAAGCTGCGCGACATCGTCGAGGAGATGATCGACTCGACCCCCCCGGTGCGGATCACCGCTGCCGCGAAGCTGTTGAACTTGAGCAAACCCACCATCCACGCCTGGTGTGAGCGCGGTGTGCTGAAGCGAGCCGACGGCAGCCCGGTGCGGACACTCGATCCACATCGCCTGCACGCGGTACTGCACATCGTCAGAGACCTGCGCGTACTGGCCGACCAGCCGGGGAACCTGCTGGAGCAGGTATGGCACCGCCTACAGGACCGGACATTGCTGGAGACCGAGGAGTTGCGCGAGGGACTTGCCTCGTGGCGAGCGGGTGACGTGGTCGAGGCCTGACCGATCAGCGCGGAGATCGATCTGCCATTCTCTGCCAATGCCGGTTCAGGTCGTCATCACTCGACCCGCTGCGCGATTTCGCGATGCGATGCGCAAGCAGGAGCGGAACAAGTACGAGGCGTGGCTCACCCAGCTCAAGAGCAGGGGATGCGCCGCGATGGGCTACCGGCTCCACGGTGATCCGATAAACCGGCTGTGCGTCAGTCACCTCAGTGACAATATTCGGGCCGTCGTGGCTTTCGACTCGCCCACACGGGCGACAATCGTGGCACTGGGTCCGCACGACGCGGCCAACCCCGATCAGGACGTCTACCGACTGGTCTACCTTCTCGCCGAGGTGGAAGTTCCGGTCGGCAAGCGCACCAAGCCGCCCTGCTGCGACGGTCGCGGCATGCCGCCTGACGGATCGGATCTCGCCGAGGAGATGGCCGCACGCATCCACCAGTTCGCGAAAGCCGGTCGTCGACGGTGAGCGCGGTAGCGGATGGGGCGCTGTCGTCGAAGGCTTCGGCGGAAGAATCCGGCGGGACCCTCGACCCGGACTTTTGATGGAATTCGAACCTGCAGCAGTACACAGGGTCGGGAGTCATCCTCTGCGGTTCACGTAGTCCATCCGCGTTGGTGAGCGTCCGAGCAGTCAGGTCAGGTCGAAATTGCCGTCCTGCCAGGTGGAGCAGTTCGTGAGCAACTCCTGGCAGGATCAACCACCACCCGGACTACCGGCGGTCCGCACGCCGCCGTTTCGCCACCTGCAGCGACCGGTCCCAAATGCGGCAACACCACCACCAGCAGCGTCCCGATGCAAGCGACGACAGCAATGAACTTGGCAAAGCGAAGTACCGGGCGCTTTCGCGCGCTGCACGCCGGACAGATGCGGCGAGCGAGACCGGCGGTGAACCGCGACAGGTCAGCGGCTGCGGTCACATCGGTAGACGCGGCAGGGGTACGGGCACGAGCTTGAACACGTGCGAGTAAGACCCGATCTGAGACCAAGAGGGCCGGTACCACGCGGTACCGGCCCTCTGAGCTGCGCGCTCGGCAGGATTCGAACCTGCAACCTTCTGATCCGTAGGAACCGGTCAACGTCCTGACCTGGGCTTCTACCTCTCCGGTGCTTGGTGCACACGGTGCATGGTGTAGCTGTCGTTGTCGTCAGCGGTGTCGTCAACCTTGTGCCTGACGCTCGCAATAGAGCCCACCTTCAAACTGCTCCCGCGACCGCCAGCGGAGGGCGGCTTACCTGTGTCGGTAACCCTCGACGGCTCCGCACTCCCCGTGACCGGCTTTCCGTTGGCCGCTGGCGCGGAGCGTCGGCGGGCGTCGATCGCCGTGCTCAGCCAGTCCGCGGCGACCCACCACGCGATCGGCCCGACTGGTGCCGCTGGTTGCCCGTGCCCCTGGTCGCCGCCGTCGGCGGCGCGCTACCCGCCACCAGACCAGGCCGCGCCGCCCGGCCGCCGGGCGTGAGCGGAGCGGGAGCCCGGCGTGCCGGGATGGATGCGGAGTCGGTACCAGCTTGACGGGCACGCCGCGCGCCGCCGACGGCGGCGCGCCTTGATCCCATAGAGCCAAGTTCGGCAGCGATGAGTACAGCGCTACTCCGATCGGGCGAACCGCTGCTGCGGTGTTCCGGTTGACGTAACGATCATTCAAGCTGTCCGATGTGTGCGATACACAGTTGAAGTCCACCGGACTCCAACGATGAGGAGGTGACCTTTGTGAGCACCTACGGCTTTCGGGTGTTCGAACTCTTCGCCACCCCGTTGCGGTCCTTCGACCGAGTTTCTTTTACCGACCCAGAACCGGATGGGCTTAAGCCCATCATCCATGACTTGGCGGAGAAGCGCGTCAGATCCGGAGGGGAAAAAAACGAAAAGAAGGCTATCTACAGTCGATTCGATTCGGTTCGGTCGAGCGGCTGGGGGGTGCTAATCACCGCAAGCGGTGGCTACTATGGCGAGTCCGCCCAAGTAGTCGATGTTGAGAGTGGCGAAGAAGCGCATTCGATCGCGACCACTGATGCAGTTCTCCGGGAATCACGCGTTCTTATGCTGATCCCGCCGTACGGTGAGACTGGACTGCTGGTGGCCGAGACGCGAGGCCGATCTCATCTCGCGAATGGCGTCCTCGTTCAATTGAACAATGATTTGAAAGGGTACGGAGTTAAACTTCGCACAGTCACCGACTTGGCAGACGAGCACGCGTGGAATAAATTCTTGGACTCCGAAGAGATTGGCATAAGGTCGGTTGAACTGGTTCAGAGGACTCGATCTATAGATCGTACCAACTTCACTTCCGAGAACGTGAAGAAAAGTACTCTAATAATTGATCTCGAGGATGACACAGAGGTTAAAAGGCGACTCCGTGGTGCTCTTGATGAGTTGAGAGGAACCAAACATCGGCCAAGCCTGACAGGCATGATTGGCCTTTCTCACTATCGGGATGAGGACTTCGACGAGGAGCGTATAATCGCAGTAGTGGACGGACGGAATAGGACAATCAATATTACATCCGGATGGCCTGCCTTCACCTATACTATTGATACAGAAGAGAGGCCATCGGACCTGCATTTCGTCGATGAAGCATGTGAAGTTGCGCGAACTACATTTCCAGCGTTGAATGTGGACTTGGCGTCCAACTGGCGTCCAAGGTTCGAGGGGTAACGGCGACATGGCGAGGTCGCTGCAGCGATTCAACCCCTGGCCTATTGTCCTCTATCATGCGCAAGCCAATCGACGCAGCAGGGATGAGAAGGCTACCGTGCCGGAGTTGATACTCCTATACGGGGCACCATCTATTACGGCTGCGACTTTCGTGATTTTTCAGTTCCGACTTGGTGGCGTGGCGCAGCTACTTGCTGCGACCTCGCTACTCGTTGGCGCAATGATCAGCGTTTTCGTATTTCTGGCGAACCTTCGGGTAAAAGTTTTCGAAGTTGCCATGCTTCGTGTTCGCAGAGATTTGAAGAAGCTGATTGCATCCTCTGCCGTCGGCGCTTTGTACGTATCCATGCTATCGATGGTTCTAGCCCTTGTACTGGCGCTGATGGCATCGATACCAGCATTAATCGAAGAAACGTTCGTCGCCTCGCTGGCCTCCGCCTCAGCAATCTGGCTGCTGGTCCACCTTGTAGTAAGCCTGGCATCAGTCCTTCGGCGATTGTTCGGTATATATACCGCACTGTTCGGTGGAGATTTTTCTGCTGATGTCGATTCTGACGCGGCTGCCGGTTAGTCGCGGAAGTAGATCCTCTAAATCAGGCCGGTCGCCGATCGTAGATCAGTTAGAACGATGAGCGTGCTTACTGCGGAAAACGCTGCGATCTTGGATGGCTTGTTGGCGTAGCCAATGAAGCCTACTCCTGCCGCGCGAGCAGCTTCTTGATCCGTAGTGGAATCTCCGATTAGCAGAGTGGTCGCCGGGGAAGCTTCTAGGACTTCTAGCGCGTTGACTACTAGATGCGGACTAGGCTTGAGAAGAGTTGGATCCGAAAATGTTCGAGCACTAACATGGATATGAGCATAGCCGTGAAACGCGGTGAACACACTGATCGCTTGCGTGCTATTATTACTAACAATTCCGATTTTCCTGCCCGCTCGATGCCACTCCTCCATGAGTTGTTTCGTTCCTGCAGTCGGTATGGCAGTTGTCGCCGCCTCCACCTCGTGCGCCCGAAGAGTGGATTCGACGAACTCTGCTTCTCTGCGGCCTAGGGTGGCGGCGTGACGAAGGACGTCGAACGGATCGTCTGTTTTGGCAATCTCTGGTGGCAGTTCGACGCGACCGTCATCGATTAGAACATTTTTGAGTTGTTGGGCAATGTGATGTGCTGGCAGATGTGCAAATACTGAGCAAATCGGTCCGTCGAAGTCGAGTAGCAGAGTGTCCGCATCGGCGAAAAGCCGACGCGTAACCTCTACATCATCAACAGGCACTGCATCCTCGGTCATCGCTTGTACTCCGTGGCGATGGTGTTCCACAGGCTGTCGAACCAAGTGCGGGCCTGCTCGACGTACTGACTGCCGGTGCTGGTGTCGTCGTCGGTGACGGAGTGGTGGAAGAGGATGGCGTCCTTGCCCATGAGGTCGTAGATCGCCTGGGGTTCTCCGCCGAGGGAGAGGACGTGTTCGCGGACGGGGTAGAAGCCGAAGAAGGCTTCGTCGTTGTTGATCAGGTAGAGCTTGAACAGCGGCGCTGCCCCGTGAACGCGGACTTCGGCGGTGGCGTCCTTGACCAGTCCGAGTGCGCCCAGCTCGGTCACGTTGTCGATGATGGCCAAGGTGTGACGGCGCATGATCTCGGCGGCGCGGGCGCGGAAGGCCGGGCTGTCGGCGTGGTCATCGACGGTGCAGGGCACCGACCACGGGATGGTGGGGTCCGGGACGAGGATGCGGACGTGGATGGCCTCGGGCGTCAGCCTGCCGATGCGGATTTTGTCCAGTGGTTCCTGAAGGATGCCGTGCAGGGTCTCGCCGGAGAACCCCGCGAAGTCGATCGTGACGCGCTCGGTCTCGAAGGCCCGTTCGATGTGCGGGCGCAGTCCCACTGGGCGCTCGGTACGTTCGCGGACGAACACGCCGCTGCCCTGTCGGGAGACGATCAAGCCTTCGTCGCGCAGCTCGCGCAGGGCGTTCTGCACGGTCATCGGGGCCACGTCGTACTTCTTGGCCAGCTCGGCGCGTGAGGGCAGCTTGTCCCCGGCCTTGAAGACCTTGGTCAGGATGGCGGCCCGGAGGGCGTTCGCCACCTGCACGTACGGCGGTCGCGGGTCGTCCGGGTCCAGTGCCATGCCGCGTCCTCACCTCGGTAGTGACTGCCTACTTACGTACAGATCTGTACGCACTATGTTCGCAGCGTATGTTCGCACCTGCCTAGCCCGCCTAGGGAGCTAGCTCTCTGCCCGAATCGGTCCACTTGCTTGACTTGGCTAGCCAAGCTGTCTTACTGTCAAGTTGTCTAGCTCTGACAGGCGAGCTGGCAAGGTGACGGAGGAGCAGTCATGGCAGTGCCTTATGGCACCCGGTTCGCGGCGACGTTCGACCAGGTCTTCCCCATGGGGGCGCTCATGGTCGGTGAGGTCGCGCCGGACATGGAGTACCTGAGCGCGGAGGACAAGGGGCGGGGCAAGCAGCCCAAGCAGCGCGTGGACGAGACCACGGGCAAGCGGCAGTGGAAGGTGGTCGTCACCGACCCGTCGGCGGAGAAGGAGCGCGACGCCTCGGTGACGGTGACGCTGCTGGCGGACGTGCAGCCGGTTCCGCCGCAGTCGGTACAGGTCGTTCCCGGTGTGGAGGTGCGGCCGGTGGCGTTCGAGGGGCTGACGGTCGAGCCGCGGGTGATGGGCGACCGCTACAAGTACCTCGGCTTCACCATCCGGGCGACCGGCATCGTCTCGCCGCAGGTGGGAGCCGCGCCCAAGCGCGAGGGGGCCAAGGCCCTGGGCGAGCAGAAGGCGGCCTGACGGTGGCGCGGCCGTCGCGTGAGGCGGTCGCCCGTTGGAACACCGCCTATGCGGAGCAGACCGAAGCGCTGTTCGCCGCGTCCACCTCGGACGACCCGGCGGCGGTGCTCCGACTGTCGGAGAGCTATTCGGCCGTGGCGCGGGCGTGGCGGATCTTGGCCGCCGATCTGGCGGTGCCCCTGTGGGCTCGTCACGCCTGCTCGGTCGCGGCAGAGGAATTCGACCGCAGGGCGCGGCTGGAGCGCTCGCGCGGAGAGCTGCCGGACCCGGATGAGAGCGAAGCATGACCATGACCAAGCGGTCTGCGAAGGATGACCCGTGGGCGGCGGCGCTGGCCGTGACCACGTTGAAGGACGCTCACGAGGTGCTGACCAAGTTGATGCCCTCGCCGCACTCGGCTCCGGCGGTGCTGCGTGAGTACTACCTGCGCAGCGCGCAGGTCTACGCCCACGTGGCGGAGGTCGACCGGTGGCACCACCACGAAGCGCTCTACTGGGCCAACCGTGAGCGGCTGAAGGGAGAGGCCATCGTCCTGCCGCGCAAGCCCTAGCTGAGTCCTGTTCGGACATACCGCGTGATCTTGCGGGGTCATGTGGCGATGCCGCGCGTCTTCGTTGCGGCACAAGGGGAACGTAGGCGCAGAAGCGGAAACCGGCTACCAACCATGCCGCTCCTGCGCTGTCCACCACGCGATGCGGAGTGAACAGACGTGAGCGTAGAACCTCGGCGCACTCCTGCGCCAGCGGGGGCCTCGGGCAAGCGGTGCACCTCGTGCAAGCGCTTCGCCCGGCTCCTGCCCGAACAGACCACCTGTGACGCCTGCCTGGGCGTCCTTCCCCTCGACTTCGGCGGGCGGCGCGATGCCTAGGCCCGGCGGTTCGCGCTGGGTCGATCCGGCCCCGCTGGAGATCGCCCGTCCACGGCTGCCCTGGTGGGTGCTGCTGCCCTGGTGGCTGCTGTGGATCGCCGTACCGGTCGGCCTGGTCGTGCTGCTGGTGCGGCTGGTCGTGCGGCTGCTGCACCGCTACCCCGTCGTGGTCCTGGTGCCGCTGGGCCTGCTGGTCGTGGCGCGGCGCTGGGGCTGCTGGCCGCTGGTGCTCGTCGTCCTGGCGCTCGTCGCGGTGCTGCTGATCTGGTGGGGCCTGCACCGCTCCACGTTCCGCCGCTGGGTGTGGTGGCCGGTGCTGTCGCAGTGGCGGCGCGTCACCGTCTACGCCCTGCGCTGGCGGACCACGATGCGGCTGGCGGACCTGGCCAAGCGGGATCGGGGGCGGGAGTACCGGCCCGCGCTGCGCGCGGTGCGCTCGGAAGGCTGGCGCGACCGGGTGCGGGTGCGGATGATCCCCGCGCAGTCGCCGGAAGCCTGGGAGCTGCGGCGGGACAACCTGGCGCACTCCTTCGGCGCGCGCTCCTGCCGGGTGCGGGTGCTGCGGCCCCGCGTGATCGAGCTGGACTTGATCCACCGTGACCCGCTGCTGTGGCCGCTGCCCGTGCCGGTCCTGGCCGACGATGCGGCCGGTGTCGACTTGAAGCGGGTGGTGGTCGGGCGGACCGAGACCGGCAAGCCGTGGCGGCTGCGGCTGCTCGGGTCTCAGCTCCTGGTGGTCGGCGTGCCGGGGGCGGGTAAGGGCTCGGTGTTGTGGTCGATTGTGTGGCAGCTCGCTCCGGCCGTCCGCGCGGGCCTGGTGCGCCTGGTGGGCATCGACCCCAAGGGCGGTATGGAGCTGGGGCAGTGCCCGGACGCCTTTGACCGGCTGATCTTCGACAACGGCGCGGATGCGGTCGAGTTGTTGGAGCGGCTCGCCGCTGAGGTCAAGGAGCGGGCGGCGCGGTACCGGGGCATTCGGCGGCTGTGGGCTCGCGACACCGGTGAGCCGTTGACCGTGCTCGTCGTGGACGAGCTGGCGGACGTGATCGCCTACCAGCCGGACCGGCAGCTCCGCGACCGTGCCGCACGCGCGGTGCAGACCATCACCTCACAGGGCCGCGCACCCGGCTACGTGCTGGTGGGCCTAGTGCAGGACCCGCGCAAGGAGGTCGTCGGCTTCCGGCACCTGTTCAGCACCCGTGTGGCGCTGCGGCTGGATGAGCCGCAACAGGTGGACATGGTGCTCGGGGACGGGGTGCGCCAGCGCGGCGCGGCGGCGCACGAGATCGCCGAAGCAACGCCCGGTGTCGCCTGGGTCAAGCAGGACGGCCAGCGCGAACCGGAGAGGGCTCGGGCCTTCCACGTCACCGACGCCGACCTGGTGACGCTGCGGGACTACTTCCGGGCCGGTGAGGTCCGGCCCTTCCCGGCCTCGGGTGGCGTTGAGGGGGTGGCGGCCTGATGACCGGCACCCGCGCGGAGCGGATGCGCCAACCGGTGGCGCTGGATGTGGCCAAGGCCGCCGCTGAACAGCACGGGGTGTGCGTGCGGCCGTTCACGATGGAGGTGGAGGACCGGGCCAGCTACGAAGTGCGCTACGTCGCCGTGCCTTGCGGCTCCACGGTGGAGAGCGTCTGTGCTCCGTGTGCTCGTAAGGCCAAGGCGTTGCGGATGGCCCAGTGCCGCGAGGGCTGGCACATGACCGAAGAACCCGACTTCACCCCGGACCCACCGACGCAGGATCAGAAGGAGCTGCTGACCTTCCGGGCCGACCTCGTGGCGGCGTACCGGGAAGCGGTCGAGGCCGGTCACGCGGGCGATGCCGACGAGCTGCGCGAAGAGATCCACTCCGTTGACGCAGAACTTCGGCAACTCGGCGTGCGGGGCCGCTTCCCCTCGCCCGACGCACCGGGCAGGCGGCCGGTCAAGCGGTCCACTCGGCGGCGGCAGGACGCGCCGAACCTGCCCCGGCGGCGCGTCGAGAAGCGCACCATCGGCCGTGAGTACGCGGGTGGGTTCCGGCCCTCGATGTTCGTCACGCTCACCCTCGACACCTACGGCCGCGTGCATGACGACGGGACGCCGGTCGATCCGGATGCCTACGACTACCGGCGGGCGGCTCGGGACGCGGTGCACTTCGCCTCCCTGGTCGATCGGTGGTGGCAGAACCTGCGCCGCGTCGTGGGCTGGGATGTGCAGTACTTCGCCACCGTCGAACCCCAACGGCGGGCGGCGCCACACCTGCACGCGGCCCTGCGCGGTTCGATCCCGCACGAGACCATCCGGTTGGTCACCGCGGCGACCTATCACCAGGTGTGGTGGCCCCGGCACGACGAACGCCTCTACTCCGGTGAGCATCTGCCGGTGTGGGACCCGCGCGCCGAAGCGTTCGTCGACCCCGACACCCGCGCGCCACTGACGGCCTGGAATGACGCGATCGAGGCCGTGGACGAACCGGCGCACGTGGTGACCTTCGGCCGCCAGGTGCACTCCAAAGGCATCCTCGGCGGCACCGAAGAGGCCGGACGCCACATCGGCTACCTGACCAAGTACCTCACCAAGTCCATCGGCGAAGTGGTCGAGCAGACCACCGACCGGCAACGGCGGCACGCCGACCGCCTGGCCGACGAGCTGGCCGTGACGCCGTGCTCGGAGCGCTGCCCGGTCTGGCTGCTCTACGGCGTCCAACCACGCGGAGCGGGCTCGCGCACCACGCCGGGGCACTGCAAGGGCCGCGCCCACCGCCGAACCACACTGGGCCTGCCCGGTCGGCGGGTGCTGGTCTCGCGCAAGTGGTCGGGCAAGACCCTGGCCGACCACAAGGCCGACCGGCGGCGCTTCGTCCTGGAAGCGCTCAAGGCCGTGGGCATCGAGAAGCCCGAACCCGACCGGTCCCAGCTCGTCTGGCACAAGGTCCGCCCCGGCGACCCCAACGTGCCACCACGCGCGCACCTACTCATGCACGCCATCGCCCAACGGGTCACGTGGAAGGCCGAATACGAACGGGCCTTGCTCGCCGCTGGCGGCGCACCGCCAGAAGTTTCGGCAACTCAGCTCGCAGCTTGATCAATCGGGGGAAGTTCATGTCTGACAACCAGCTCTTGTCCGTGCAGACCGTGGCCGACCTGCTCTCGGTGAGCCGCTGGACGGTCTACCGGCTGATCTGGGACGGCGTTCTCCAGTCCGTCCAGGTGGGCCGGTGCCGCCGGGTCGTGAAGTCGTCGCTGGACGCCTACCTCGGCGGCCTGATCGGGGAGGCGGCCTGATGGCCAAGCGCGTCAACGGCGAAGGCACGATCAAGCAGCGCAAGGACGGCCGGTACGAAGCCAAGGTCTTCGTGCGGACGCCGGACGGCCAGTGGAAGCGCAGGAGCGTCTACGGCAAGACGTTCGAGGAGTGCCACGCGAAGAAGATCGAGCTGCAAGCCCAGGTGCAGAAGGGCGTGCCGGTCGCCACGACCACAATGACCGTGGGCGAGTACCTGAAGTACTGGCTGCACGAGATCGCGGAACCCTCGGTGCGGCGGACCACCTTCTCGTCCTATGAGCTGCTGGTCCGGCTCTACCTCGTCCCCGGCCTGGGGAAGCACAAGCTGACCGCGTTGACCGCCCAGCACATCCGCTCGTGGCTCAACGCGGTTGGCAAGACGTGCCAGTGCTGCGCCCAGCGCAAGGACGAGAAGTGGTCGGAGAAGCCGGGTCGCAAACCCCGGTGCTGTGCGCGAAAGCCGAAGGAATGTTGCGGCTCGTTCCCCTCGGCCGGAACGGTGAACTACCTCCTGCGGCTTCTGCGGGCCGCGCTTCAGGACGCGGTGGAGGAAGACCTCCTCGCCCGGAATGTCGCCACGCTGGTCAAGGTGCGCGGCACTGGCAAGAAGCACCGGGCGTGGAGCGAGAAGGAGGCCAAGCAATTCCTGGCGATTGCGAAGGATCATCGGCTTTACGCGCTGTGGGCGGTCGGCCTCGGGATCGGTCTGCGGCGTGGTGAGGCGCTGGGGCTGCGGTGGTCGGACGTGGACCTGGTGGACGGCAAGGTCACCGTCTCCAAGGCCCTGCACCGGGTGGACGGCAAGCTCGTCCTGGACGACGTGAAGACGGAAGCCTCGGCGGCCACGGTCCCGCTGCCCGCTCCCCTGGTCGCCGTGCTGCGGCGGCACAAGGCCGTCCAGGCGGGCGAGAAGCTGGCCGCTGGGCCGAAGTGGCAGGCCAACGGCCTGGTCTTCACCACTCCGCACGGCACGCCGATCGAGCCGCGCAACATCAACCGGACGTTCGCGGCGCTGTGCGAGAAGGCGGGCGTCCGGGTCATCCGCGTGCATGACATGCGCCACACGGCGGCGACCCTCCTCTTCGCCCTCGGTGTGGACGCCGCGACGGTTCAGCGGATCTTGCGCCACAGCTCGATCAGTGTGACGACTGGCACCTACATCGAAGTGATCGAAAGCGTCCAGCGGGAGGCCGTCGACCGGATGGGCGTGCTGTTCGACGACAGCGAGCGCGCGGCCGAGTAGGGCGTTGTCGTCAGACCTGTCGTCAAAGGCCCCGCCGGAAGAATCCGACGGGGCCTTTGACCTGGGCGCGCTCGGCAGGATTCGAACCTGCAACCTTCTGATCCGTAGTCAGATGCTCTATCCGTTGAGCTACGAGCGCATCGTTCTTCAGTTGTCACCCGGTGGAGCTGGGTGTTGCGGAGGCTCCGGGATTTGAACCCGGGATGGGCGGTAAACCCAAACCGCATTAGCAGTGCGGCGCCATAGACCAGACTAGGCGAAGCCTCCCGGAGCCCTCGGCTACGACGCATAGGTTACACACACCCCCGACGTAGAAGCAAAACGCCCCCCTCCCACCGGCATCTGCGCTGGTCAGAGCGCAGATGCCGGGGTCGAGAAGGGCGTTCAGCGGCCGTTGGGGGCCCGTTCAGTGACGAGCGTCTCAGGCAAGATCCAAAAACGGCCGCAGGGATGCCGGGTTGCGCAGCGCGTCCAGGCTGACCGCGCGCTCGGGCGGGGTGCCCGCGAGGATCTTCTTGACCGGCACCTCGCACTTCTTGCCGTTGAGGGTCCGGGGGATCTCCTCGACCGCGACGAACCGGTCGGGGACGTGCCGGGGGGACAGGTTGGCGCGCAGCGCCGCCCGCAGGCCGGGTTCGACGTCCGCCAGCGCCACGCCGGGGTCCAGGACCAGGAAGCACAGCAGCTCGCCGTCCGGGTTGGCCGCGCTGGAGGTGTCGATGACCAACGAGTCGGCCACGCCCGCCGCGCCTTCCACCACGCGGTAGAACTCGCTGGTGCCCATCCGCACGCCGCCGCGGTTGAGGGTGGAGTCGCTGCGGCCGTGGATGACGGCCGAGCCGCGCTCGGTGATGGTGATCCAGTCCCCGTGCCGCCACACCCCCGGATAGGTGTCGAAGTACGCCTCGCGCAGCCGTGAGCCGTCCTCGTCGCCCCAGAAGAACACCGGCATGGACGGCATGGGCTCGGTGACGACCAGCTCCCCCACCTCGCCGACCACCGGCCGCCCCTCCGGGGAGTAGGAGCGCACGGCCGCGCCCAGCGCCCGGCAGGACAGCTCGCCCAGCCACACCGGCAGGTCCGGGGAGGCGGCCACGAACGCGGTGCACACGTCGGTGCCGCCGGAGACGGAGGCGATCTGGACCTCGCCCACGGCGTCGGCGATCCAGCGGAAGCCCTCGGGGGTGAGGGGCGCGCCGGTCGAGCCGACGACGCGCAGCGCCGAGAGGTCGAACGTCCGCGCGGGTTCCAGGCCCTCCTTGAGGCACGACTGGACGTAGGGGGCCGAGGTGCCGAAGTAGGTGACGCGGTCCTCGGCGGCCATGCGCCACAGCGCCGACAGGTCGGGGTGGGCGGGGCTGCCGTCGAACAGCACGATCGTCGTGCCGACCAGCAGGCCGGAGACCAGGTAGTTCCACATCATCCAGCCGGTGGTGGTGAACCAGAAGAACCGCTCCCCCGGCCCGAGGTCGCTGTGCAGGGCGAGCATCTTCAGGTGCTCCAGGACGATGCCGCCGTGCCCCTGGACGATGCCCTTGGGCAGTCCGGTGGTGCCGGAGGAGTAGAGCACCCACAGGGGGTGGTCGAACGGCACCGGCTCGAACGCCGGCTCGGCTCCGGCGAAATCGGTGAGCAGGGAGTTCCACGGCACGACGTCGGGCAGCGAGCCGCCCGCGTAGTCGACGAGCACGGTGGACTTGAGCGACGGGATCTCCTCGCGCAGCCGTTCCACGGTGGGCCGCACGTCGAAGACGCGGCCGTTGTAGCGGTAGCCGTCGACGGCGACCAGCACGGTGGGCTCGATCTGGGCGAAGCGGTCGACCACGGCCCGCGCGCCGAAGTCCGGGGAGCAGGAGGACCAGGTGGCGCCCAGCGACGCGGCGGCCAGGAAGGCGATCAGGGCTTCGGGCGAGTTGGGCACCAGCGCGGCCACGCGGTCGCCGCGGCGCACGCCCAGCGACACCAGGCCCGCGCGCACGGCGGCGACGCGCTCGCGCAGCTCGGCGTAGGTGAGCCGGGCGGTCAGGCCGTCCTCGCGGTGGAACACCACGGCCTCGCCCTCGTGGCGCAGCGCGTGCTCGGCGTAGTTGAGGGTCGCGCCGGGGAACCACGACGCGCCGGGCATCGACCGGTCGGCGAGCACCCGTTCGGGCGGTTGGTGGAAGGCGACCCCGAAGAAGTCGGCGACGGCTCCCCAGAAGCCCTCCAGGTCCTCGGTGGACCACCGCCACAGCGCGTCGTAGTCGGCGAAGTCCAGTCCCCGCTCGGCTCGTAGCCAGTCGCGGAAGGCGGTCATGCGGCTGGCCGCGACCCGGTCGGGGTCGGGCTGCCACAGCGGTCGTGCCCCACCGGCGGCGGCGGTGCCTGCCTGCGTGTCGGTCATACCGACGTTCCTAGCCGATGCGACCGCCGGGGGCCACGGTCGACGGGCCGGTTCCGGCCGGTTCCGGTCAGTTCCGGCTCGCGACCGCCACCACCTGCTCCACGGCCGAGGTCAGCCGGGGCGCGTCGGTCGGGGTGAGCACCAGCCAGCCGTCGTCGCGCCGCACCAGGTAGCGGCCATCGGCGGTGTCCAGCCACGACACCGTGTCGCCGGTCAGGTGCAGGTAGCCCGCGCGGTTGCGGGCGATCACGCCGACCTGGCCGCCGCCCCGGCGGGTGGTGGTCGCGCGCAGCAGGGTGTTCGCCTCGGGTTCGCGCACGCCCGCCGACCGCAGCGCGTCCAGGAACCCCTCGGTGCCGTCGGCCCGGCCCGCCTCGCCCGCCGCCAGGTAGTCGGCCCACCGCACGTTCACCGACCGGCCGCTGCCGGGCGGCGCGGCGGGCAGGGTGGCCACGGTGGTGGACGCCAGCGCGGTGGGCCGGAAGCCGGTCAGCTGCACCTGGGTGCCCACGCGCGCGGCGAACGCGCCGTGCCACGCGGCGGTGGCCAGGCCGCGCGCCTGCTCGCCGTTGCGGGAGAACACCACCTCCAGGCCCACCTGGTACTCGGCCAGGCCGCGCAGCAGCCCGTGCAGCTCCCCGTCCGGCCGCCCCACGGTGCCCAGGCCGCGCGCGGCCAGCGCGCGCGACGCCTCCTCGGTCAGCCGGGCCCGCTCAGCCGCGGTGTGGCCGTAGTGCCGGGTGCCCAGCGGCACGGGGTGCGCCTCCCCGTGGACCGCTTGCCAGAGCAGGAAGAACTCGCGGTCGCTGAGCCGGAAGACGCGCTCGGTCACAGGCCGATCACCGGCGGAGCGGCCTTTCTGTCCAGGCCGAACACGTTGTCGTCGTCCTCCAGGTAGTCGGGCCTGCTGCGGCCGGACTCGGCGGAGGTGGGCGCGACCGGCGGGGCGGCCATCGGCGCGGCGCCGATCATGCCGTGCTGCGGGGTGACCGCCTTGGGCGCCTGGAACTGGCTGGTGGTGCCGCCGGGGTTGGCCGACGGCCTGCCGCCGTGGTCGGCGCCGACGAAGCCGCTGGAACCGCCGGGGCCGCTCATGCCGCCGGCCGCGCCGCCACCGCCCGCGCCGCCGTAGACCGGGGCGGCGGGGACGCCCCGCCCGGTGCCGTAGCCGCCGAGACCACCGCCGAAGCCGCCCGCGCCGCCACGGCCCGCCGCGGCGGCCCGCTGGGGCGGGGTCGTGCCGTGCTGCTGGTTGCGGTGGTCGGACTTGTGGGTGGTGGAGTTGCCCTGGTTGACGCCGGGGGTGACCGCGACCGGAGCGCCCGCGCCCGCGTCGGGCGCGGGGGTGGTCGGCAGGGGGGCGCCGGCGGGCGGCGGGGGCGGCGCGACCGGGTTCACCGGCGGGCTGAACGAGGGCACGGTGCGGTCGACCGCGTAGGAGTTCTGCTGGAACATCGCCATGACCTCGGCGGCCCGGCGGTGCGTCGCGTCGGCGGCGGCGACCGAGTCGACCGCGGGCGCCCCCACGGTCTCCAGGTCGGTGAACGCCTCCTCGCGCGGCACGGCGGTCCTGCCCCCGAACCCCGGTTCGGCCACGGTGTCCAGCCGCCTGCCCGCGACCGGCGCGGCGTCCGGCGCGACGGCGGTGGGCAGCGGCGGGGCGGGCGGCGGCGCGGGCATCTGCTCGCGCGCGGTCACCACGTGCTGGATCTCCTCGGCGATGCAGGTGGCCACGTTCTCCGCGTGGTCGCTGGTGTTCTGCGCCCACTTCATCACCGACTCCAGGCCCTCGCGGGCGCGGTCGGCGGTCTCGCCCTCCCACGCCTGGGAGGACTGGGCCAGCGCCTTGGCCAGCAGGTCGCGGACCTCGCCCAGCGACTTGCCCACGGCGGTCCAGTCGGCTTTGGCGCTGTTGGCCAGGTTGAGGTCCACCCCCTTGTGCACCATGTCGTAGAGCTCCTGGTGCGAGTGGGTCATCCAGTCGACCTTCTGGCCCAGCGGCGAGGCTCCGTCGTGGTCTGCGACGCGGCGGTCGTCGTCACCCATCAGCCCTGCCCTCTCCCGGCGTTGGTGACCGCGTGGACCGCCTCGTCGTCGGCGTCTTCGAGGTTGCGCGCGGCCTTGCGGATGGTCTCCTCGATCTCGAACAGCACGTGCAGGAAGTCGCCGATCACCGCGACCGCGGACTGCTCGTCGCCCACCGCGACCTCGTGCAGCCGCTTGCTGATCGACCGGCCGACCCAGTTGTCGCCGAACTTCAGCTCGACGTCGAGTTCGTTGACCGCCTTGGCGTGCACGGAGTTGACCACGTCGCGGGCCTGCGCGATGAGCTTGACCAGCTCGTCGACGGACTGCCGGTCCATGGCCAGCTTGACCTGCTGCTTGTCCACCGCGTCCAGCGCGGTGGTGGCCTTCTGCAGGTCGGCTTGGGCGGAGTCGGTGAAGTTGCCCTCGGGCGCGGCGGCCGGTGCGGTGGTGGGTGCGGTGGCGGGCGTGGCGGTGTCGGGGGCCGGTGCGGCGGACTGCGGCAGCGTCACGGTCGTGCTCGGGTCCGGGACGGTCGTGCTCGGGTCCGGGACGGCCGTGCTCGGGTCCGGGGCGCTCGCGCTGGGGCCGGGCACGCCCGCGGAGGCGCCGGGCAGCGTCAGCGTGACCGTGGGGTTGGACTCGACCACCGGGGTCTGCGGCAGCGGGTTCTGCGGCACCGGGACCGCCGCCTCCGGCACCGCACCGGGCTGCGCGAGCGACACCGTGGGGCTTGGGTCGGACGCGACGCCGGGCGGCACCGGCGATACCGGCGGCACCGCGGCGGCCGCGCCCGGCACGGCGATCGGCTGGGTCAGCGACACCGTCGCGGCCGGGTCCACCGCCGGGGCGGGCTGGACCAGGCGGACCGTGTTCCCGTTGCTCATGACTACCCCCTGCACTGCGTTCTCGCCGCAGGCGCGTCGCGCGTTACCCGACCCGTGCGCGGCTTCGCCTCCCGCGCACGCGACCCTTAGATGTACCTGGCCACCCGGTCGGTTCCAATACTCCGCGGGCGGTCTACCTCAGGTGCGAGTCGAACCAGTTCAGCGCCCGCTGCCAGGCCTCCGCGCTCGCCGAGGGGGAGGTGTCGAAGCGGTGACCGGAATCGGGGAAGCTGACCACGTCGGTGGCCACCGGGGCCGCCGCCGCGGCGTCGCGCAGCTTGTCCACGTCGCCGGACGGGATCTCACCGCCCGCCCCACCGTAGAGGCCCAGCCAGGGGCAGGCGAGCTCTTCGGCCATTTCCACCAGAGGTGGCAACCCGGCCGCCAGCGGCTCGACGATGCCGCGGGCGCCGACGCTGACCGCCGCGCCGACGGTTCGGCTTCCCGCAACCACCATCGCGACCGATCCGCCCAGGTCGAAGCCCATGACGCCCATTTGGTCGGCACTGATGCCGCGCTGCTGCAACCAGACGAAAGCGACATCGGTGTCGGCCAGCGCCGCCTCGCCGGAGAGCTTGCTGACCTCGTGGTCGGCGGCGTCGTCGCCGTCCACCTCGTCGGCGTCGTACAGGTGCGGCGCGACCGCGAGCCAGCCCTCGGCGGCCAGCCCGCTCACCAGACCGCGAACGGTGTCGGTGACGCCGCGCGCCTCGTGCAGCACCACCAGGCCGCCGCGCACGGCGTTGTCCGGCTCGGCGACGGTCAGCCGCAGTTCTCGGCCGTCGGTCAGCGGGAGCGTCTCGATGCGGGTCTGCGTCATGGGCCAACCCTTTCACCTCGGCGACGACGGCAGTCAACGTGAGCAACGGAACGACGGGTATGCCCCATTCAGGTCTTGAGCGGCTACCGTCCTGCGCAGAACCGGAGGAGGAGCCCCGCGATGACCGTCCGAACCCGTGCCGACCTGGCCGCACTGCCCGCCTACGTGCCAGGCCGGAGCATTCCCGGCGCGATCAAGCTGGCCAGCAACGAGGTCTCGGCCGGGCCGCTGCCCAGCGTCGTGCGCGCGATCGCGGACGCCGCCACGGCGATCAACCGCTACCCCGACAACGGGGCCGCGGAGCTGGTGGCGCGGCTGGCCGACCGGCTCGGCGTGCCCGCCGAGCAGCTGGCCGTCGGCTGCGGCTCGGTGACGCTGTGCCAGCAGCTGGTGCAGGCCACCTGCGCCGAGGCCGACGAGGTGGTGTTCCCCTGGCGGTCGTTCGAGGCGTACCCGATCATCACGCAGGTGGTCGGCGCCGGGCAGACCCGCGTGCCGCTGACCGGGGGCCACGGCCTGGACCTGGACGCGATGGCCGCGGCGATCACGCCGAAGACGCGGCTGGTGTTCGTGTGCAACCCCAACAACCCCACCGGCACCGCGCTGCGCACCGAGGAGGTCGAGCGGTTCATCGACCGCGTGCCCTCCGACGTGCTGGTGGTCGTCGACGAGGCGTACAAGGAGTTCGTCGACGACCCGCACGTGCCCGACGGCGTGGAGCTGGCCAAGGCCCAGTGGGCGCGCGGGCGTGACAACGTGGCGGTGCTGCGGACCTTCTCCAAGGCGTACGGCCTGGCGGGGCTGCGGGTCGGCTACGCGGTCGGCTCGCCGAAGCTGGCCGAGGCGCTGCGCAAGGTCGCGGTGCCGTTCAGCGTCAACGCGCTGGCGCAGGTGGCCGCGCTGGCGTCGCTGGACGCCGAGGACGAGCTGATGGCGCGCTGCCGCGCGGTGGTGGCCGAGCGGACCAGGGTCACCGGCGAGCTGCGGCACGCGGGCTACGAGGTGCCCGACTCGCAGGCGAACTTCGTGTGGCTGCCGCTGGGCGAGCGGACCGCGGCGTTCAATGAGCACTGCCTGGCGCACAAGGTGGTGGTGCGGGCGTTCCTCGGCGACGGCGCGCGGGTGACCGTGGGCGAGCCGGAGGAGAACGACGCGTTCCTGGCCGCCGCCAGGTCCTTCCCCCGGTGAGGGACGCGGCGCGGCCCGTGCTCGCCCGAGCTGCGGGCGGGCGGTGAACGACAGCGCGGACCCCGGCTCGTCGAGCACGGAGAAGCCGGGGTCGCCGCCGTAGTTCCCGGTCAGGTGGAACGCGGTCGCGGCGCGCGGGGAGGGCGCGGGTATTCGGGGATGCGGGCGCGGGAAGCGAACACCCGTTCAGCGGGCCAGGATCTGCACGATCGCCGCGGTGCCCACGACCACGATCACCGCGCGCAGCGCCAGCGGCGGCAGCTTGCGGCCGACCTTCGCGCCGATCTGGCCGCCGACCACGGACCCGACCGCCAGCAGCAGCACGGGCAGCCACGCCACGTCGGCGATGAAGATGAACAGCACGCCCGCGACCAGGTTCACGAACGCGGTCAGCACGTTCTTCAGCGCGTTCATCCGCTGGATGTGCTCGTTCATGAGCACCCCCATCAGGCCCATCACCAGCACGCCCTGGGCGGCGCCGAAGTAGCCGCCGTAGATGCCCGCGAGGAACACGCCCACCCACAGCAGCAGCCCGCCGTGCTCGTGCCGCTCGCGCTCGGCCAGCTTGCGGTTGAGCCACGGCTGCGCCACCACCAGCACCAGCGCGATGGCGATCAGCACCGGCACGATCGAGGAGAACGCGTCCTCGGGCAGGGTGACCAGCAGGATCGCGCCGACCACCGCGCCGAGCACGGACGCGGGCAGCAGCCGCTTGACCCGGCCCGCCTGGCCGCGCAGCTCGCGCCGGTAGCCGACCGCGCCGCTGAGCGAGCCGGGCACCAGGCCCAGGCTGTTGGACACGTTGGCCACCACCGGCGGGTAGCCGACCGCCAGCAGCACCGGGAAGGTCACCAGCGTGCCGGAGCCGACGACGGTGTTGATGCCCCCGGCGAAAACGCCCGCGAGCACGACGATGACCGCTTCGAGCGTCGTCACGGCCACCTCCGGTGCTGTTCGAGCGGGCGGCCGACGCTAACACCGCGTCCGGCGCGGTGCGGTGTGGCACTTGCTACACCCGCCTGCCTCGGCCGGTGCGGCCGAACAGCGCAAGGGCCCGGGTGCGGCGCCCGACATCAGTGGCACCGCACCCGGGTTTTCCCATTGGAGACGTGACGTGCCGGTCGCTGGACGGGGTGGCGTGGACCCCTGGTGGCGCCGACGGTCGAGAGGCGCCGCGAAGACCGGGGTCAACAGCGTCAAGCGGGTCTGCCGCGCCGGAAGCGCCGCGCGCCCGATCCCCTGTCCGCGCCGCTCATCTTCGCGACCGGGACGACAAGGGCCGGCTCGGCCGCGGGAATGCGGCTGGTCGCGGAACGTCACTGCGAGGACTAATCAGCACCGCACCACCTTCCCCTTCCGGGCGTGCCGCCGGGGCGAGAACCCGGTTACCCCGGACAACAGGTCCTGCATCGAGGATGCGCCTGCCGCGCGCCGCCCGCAACTCGTGTGGGCTGGGAAAACACGGCGAAATCGTCTCGGGTGGACGGTGGTGGCGTCCCGGTGGGCGGGCCCGGCGAGCCCGCCCACCGGGGTGCGTCACGGCGTGGTGGTGATGCGGTCCAGCGCGGGCGGCGCCACGTTCGGGTGCGCCCCGAAGTAGGCGATCAGCGCGTCCAGGTCGATGCCGCCGCCGGTGACCTCCGTGCCCGCGGTGAAGGCGCTGAAGCCGTCGCCACCGCCCTGCAGGAAGCTGTTGATCGTGATCCGGTAGCTCGCCGCCGGGTCCACCGGCGTGCCGTTGATGGCGATGCCGGAGACCTTCGACCCGATCGGCGCGGACGCCGACCAGCTGTAGGTCAAGCCCGCCGACGGCTGCAGCACGATCGTGCGCGGCGTGCCGTTGACGACCTGCCACTGCTGCTCCAGCGCCGCCTTGAGCTGCGCGCCGGTCAGCGTCACCGTCTGCAGGATGTTGCCGAACGGCTGCACGGTGAACGCCTCGCCGTAGGTGACCACGCCGTCGCCCTCACCGGCCGGGGAGGACGCGAAGGTCAGGTCCGCGCGGACGCCGCCGGGGTTCATCAGCGCGGCCACCGCGCCGTTGCCGGTGGTCGCCGCCAGCTGCGAGTCGGCGATCAGGTTGCCCAGCGCGAACTCGCCGCTGGGGGCCGCCGCGCGCAGCAGGTCGCCCGCGATGGTGCCGACCCGCTTGTTGGCGATGGGACCGGACTTCTCCTTGGCCAGGTCGATGATGTCCTGCACCTTGCGGTCCGGCTTGACGTCCTGGGTGACGACCTTGTTGGTGGCCCTGGTCTCCGAGCGGATCACGTCGCGGGTCCGCCGGTCGATCTTCAGGTCCACCACGGACAGCTCGCGGCCGAACGCCAGGCCCTCGATGAACGGCCGGGGGTTGCCCGCCGGGTCGGTCACCACGCAGTTGTACTGCTGGTGGCTGTGGCCGGAGAAGACCGCGTCGATCTTCGGGCTGACCTTCTCGGCGATGGCCCGGCCGGGACCGCCCGCGACCGTCTTGCAGTCGTCGGGGCCGCCACCGGCGGTGTTGTCGCCCTGGTGCACCAGCAGCACGATCGACTTCACGCCCAGCCAGTTCAGCAGGTCCGCGTAGCGGTTGGCGGCGGCGATCTCGTCGCCGAAGCGCAGGTCCTTGATCCCGTTCGGGTCCACCAGGATCGGCACGTCCTTCAGCGGCATCCCGATGAAGCCGATCGGCATCCCGTCGCGGTACTCCACCCAGAACGGCGGCAGCGCGGGAGCGCCGCCGCGGGCCAGCGTCACGTTGGCGCCCAGGATCGGGAAGTCCGCGCCCTCGTAGCGCTCGCGGAACTGGCAGCCGTCGGCCGGGTGGCAGCCGCCGCGCTGCATCCGCAGCAGCTCCTGGTAGCCCTCGTCGAACTCGTGGTTGCCCGCCGCCGTGGTGTCCATGCCCACCCGGTTGAGCACCTCGACGGTGGGCTCGTCGTGGAACAGCGCGGACACGATCGGTGAAGCGCCGATCAGGTCCCCCTGCCCCACGACGATCGAGTTCTTCACCTCGGACCGCAGGTTCTTGATGTGCGTCGCGTTGTAGGCCGCGCCGCCCGCGTTCACCGTCGTCCCGTCCGACAGCGTGACGCGACCGGACGAGCCGGTCGGCGGCTCGATGTTGCCGTGCAGGTCGTTGATGCCGATCAGGCGCACGTCCACGGTGCGCGGGCCACCGCGCTCGTTGTCCGCCTGCGCGGGGGTTTGCGACAGCGTCACCGCGAGCGCCGCCGCGGCGGTCGCCGCGAGCGCGACGGGCCGTCGTGTGAACGGGGTCATGGGGTTCCTCCAGCGTCGCGCCCCGGTAGGTGGGCGCGTTACGGCGTGGGAGTTTGCCTCGCGAAGCTGACGCGCACCAGACGTGCCCGTGGATCGTCGGTGAACGGAGATGTGGGCCTAGCCTGGTGAGGTGACTGAGCAGCAGCCGCGTTGGCTCGACGAACAGGAGATGCGCGCCTGGCGCAACTACGTGATCGGGGCGTCCATGCTCGCCGACCGCTTGCACCGCGAACTGCAGGACGGCCACGGCCTCTCGCTCGCCGACTACGAGGTCCTGGTGCGGCTGTCCGAGCAGAAGGGGCGGCGGATGCGGATGTCCCTGCTGGCCGAGGACGTCGCCTCGTCCAAGAGCCGGGTGTCCCACCAGGTCGCGCGCATGGAACGGGAGGGCCTGCTGCGGCGGCGCGAGTGCCCCGAGGACGGGCGCGGCGTGTTCGCCGAGCTGACCGACCGGGGCATGGCGCTGCTGGAGGGCTCCGCCCCGACGCACGTCAAGGGCGTGCGGGAGCACATGATCGACCTGCTGTCGCGGGAGGAGCAGGCGGTGGTGGCGAAGGTGTTCGACCGGGTCATCGCACACCTGCGAGGGTTGGACGGGTGACCTGCCAGCACGGGGAAACGTGGCAGAGCGGCCGAATGCACCCGCCTCGAAAGCGGGAGACGTTCACGGGTACGGGGGTTCAAATCCCTCCGCTTCCGCAGGTCGGAGGGGCGTGGCGGGTCCGCCGGGACCGGTCGCACCCCCTCGGTGCAGCAACGGATGGGCAACGCCCTCAGCCGAGTTCGACCGAGAGCTTCCACAGCGCCTCTCGCTTGTCGTCAGGCCGCGCGCGGAGTCGTTGCACGTGGTCGGGAGGCGGCGCGCTGATGGCGACGTGGTGCGCCGCGGAGCTGCTTCCGGCCGTGGAGTACGCGGCGATCGCGTAGTCATACAGCTGGTGCGGCTGGGCATGGCGATCGACGCTCGTCGACGCTCCGCGCCAGCGCCCAATGGGCACTGGTGGGAGCTGCGCTCGGCACTGAGCCGGTACGAAGCTGAGGCGATGGCCTCGACGCTCACATTGAACACGCGGAGTCGAGCACACCTGCTGCTGAGCGCCGCTGTGGCACGAGGTGACCACCGACTCAGTGTGATCCGGTCAAGCAGCTTCCCTTCCGGACGAGCGGGAAATTCCACTGGAATGGTCCATACAATTGATTCCACCCCAACGGACCGCAAGTCGCCGCAGAACTGCGGACATAGCTTGAGACATTCGAGTTAATCTGCCACCTAGGGTTCGGAACCAAGCCCCCTGTACGCAAAAATTCAATCGCCGACACCTCGGCGGCGGACAGGCACAGGGGGCACCATGACCAGCACCGTGCACTGCACGGGCGCAGACTTCTGCGAGGAGATATCGGGCGCCGTCGACACCTCCTTCAACCGCTTCTACCAGGGTGCCCCACCCTCTCGCCGAGTTCACTCGACGAGGCGCTTCGAACTTCTCGCCGACATGTCGCCCCTCACCGTCGGCCACCTGCTGCTGCTCCCCCGAAAGCACTACTTGTCGTTCGCTCAAGTCCTGGTCGAACACCCGGAGGAAACCGAGGAACTGCTCGACCGGGTCATCCGAATCTATCGCGAGACTTTCCGAGAACCGCTGGTCATGGAGCACGGGTCGAGCCAAGGTCAGCACAGCCACGCCTGCATAACCCATGCTCACCTGCATCTCCTCCCCATCGACGGCCACGCTGTCGACGAGTTGATGACGGCCGACGGTCTCCGATACCAGGACCTCTCGTCGATCCACGACCTGGCGAGCGCCCCTTGGCCCACGTCGGCCTACTTCTTGCGCCTGTACCGGGGAACTTGCCGGGTCTACCTGCCCACCGCAGGACAGCGAAGGCAGTACTTGCGCTCAGTGGCCGGGGCGACGTTGTCCATCGAAGATCCGGAGTGGGACTACGCCGTGGTCATGCGCAAAGACGACTTGCGGAGAACCATGCACATGGTCGAGCACTGGTCGGCTCAGCTCAGCCACAGCACCAGCCCAGGAGGATGACGACGTGGCGTCCGACGCGGTCTTCTCCGACGAACCCACCAGGTTGAGGAACATTATCGTCAGGTTGTTCGGCGGTCAGGCGGACGCGTTCGCACCACCCACCGCGTTCGATCACGGTCGGGTCGAACTGATTGCCGGAGCGGACGCCCAGGACGACTGTGCGGTATTCCGGCTCAGTGGTGACCTGGAACTCGTCGTCGGCTCGGACTACGTCCGGGGGCCCAAGTTCCGCCTGTACGAGATGGGACACCTCAACGAGTACGACTTGGGTTACTACCTGGTGGTCGCGAACGTGAGCGATATCGCCGCGATGGGCGCGAGGCCCATCGGGGTCCTTTCCGTGGTCCGGTACCCGCCCAACATGAGCGACGCCGTCTTCAGCCACGTCATGACGGGGATACGCGACGCGTGCGCCTCATTCGGCTGCTTGAACATCGGCGGCGACATCGGGAGTGCGGAGCGCCTCATCCTGTCGGCGTCCGCGCTGGGTGTGTGCCCGCCCGGTCGGTCGCTGCTGCGCGCGGGGGCCAGACCTGGAGATGCGGTGTGCCTGACCGCTCCCACCGGCCTGGCCGGAGCGGCGATGGCGTACTCGCGCGCGGGCATCCGGGATGCGGAAATCGAGAGTTCCTACCTCGACGCCATGCTCGCCAGCTGGCGACGCCCGACGGCCAGAGTCGCGGAAGGGGTCATCCTGAGCTCCAGCGGTGCGGTGACGAGCTGTCAGGACACCTCCGACGGGCTCAAGGCGACACTTGAGAGCATCGCAGCGGCAAGCGGTGTCGGAATCACCGTCGAAGAACGATCCGTCCCCATCCCGGAGGCGGTCGGCGCGGTCGCTTCCCGAGTGGGGGCGGATCCGCTAGCACTTGTCATGGGCGACTCGGTGGACTTCGAACTGGTCTTCACCGTGCCCGAACCCGCAGTGGCTCCACTCACCGATCTGCTCGACTTCCACCGTATCGGCCTGGTCACCGAAGAACGAAGTGTGGCGCTGCTCCGCTCCGACGGCAACCTCACCGCACTTCCGGGCCAGGCCTGGCGACACGCCCCAGAAGATCCGGGAACCGCAAGACGTGAGACGAACGACGGCCAAGGCCGCGGATAAGATCGCGCTGCTCTCGGCAACTCTCTGCTTGGCGGGCAAGGCGCACAACGTACCGTCGAAGCAGTTCTGGGATACGGCGCTGGAAAACCGGTCCTACGCACTGCTGGTGCTCCTCGGCATCGCAGGCGTCTTCGGTGCCCTCACTCCTTTCGAGAGCTGGCAGACGAGATCGTTGACGGACCGGAACGTCACCATGCGCAGAAGCATACTTTCGACGTTCGGCAGGTTGCTGAAAATAAGCGAGGAGGTCCGACCTCCGCTGGCGACAGGCGATCTGGCCTTGCATGTCTGGCAGAAGCGCAGAACGGTGCGGCACCCGTTGCGCGGAGTCCTCATCCGAGTGGCCACGTACCGAATGTCCTCCTATCCCGCCACCCGCCCCTTCTCGCCCACCATCGGTGTTGGCGCGGTGGGTCTGTGCTGGCAGCAGAACCGCGAGGTGGACTTTGACGTGGCCCCACTGGTCAACCAGCTCGAAAATCGCGAGGAGTTCGATCGGTACGTCACCCAACATGGCCCAACGGCCGTGATGAACCTCTCCTGGGAGGATTTTCAGGCATTCCGTCACCGCACGGCTCTCTTCGCCACCCCGATCAGGAACCGCCGCAGCAGGTTCGTCGGTTGCGTCAGCGTGGACGCCAGCCATGGTTATGAAGTCCTGCGCCGGCGTGAACTGCTCGAAGAGATGAGCAATCTGGGTATCGCTATCGGCTTGGAGAACTTCGAATGCACCTGAGCGACGACGAGGTCGAGCACATCGTGCGGCGGACTCGTCGGACCTACGACCAGTACGCCGAGGAGTACGTGACGACCACTGGGCGACTCGAGCAGTTCCCCGGACTGGATCGCGAACTGGACCGGTTCTTCGACGCCCTGCCCAGCGGCTTGGTGCTGGAGTTGGGCTGTGGGGCGGGCCGGGACGTGGAACACCTGATTCGACGAGGTGCCGCGGTCATCGCGGGCGACTTGAGCGAGCGCCTGCTGCGGGTCACCCGCGCGCGTTGCGCGACATCCGCCGCAGTACAGCTCAACTTGTTGTCGCTGCCCTTCGCGGCGACGACCTTCGCGGGCGTGTGGGCTTGCGCGAGTGTGCTGCACGTGCCGCGCAGCCGCCACGTCCAAGCGTTCCTGGAGATGCACCGCGTGCTGATCCCCGGCGGGGTGGTCGCCATCAGCCTCAAGGAGGGCGACGCGGAGGACTGGATGCACGGTGGACGGCTGCCGTCCCCCCGGTGGTTCTCCCTGCGCACGCCGGACTCGGTGGTGAGCGAACTGGAGTCAGTCGGGTTCCGGTGTACCCGGGTGCTGCCCAGTGGGCGCGGTGCCTGGTTCGTGGTGGAGGCGGTCAGGGCTTAGGAGCCCCACGCGTCCACATCGGTGCCAGGGAGAACGTGCCGGACGCCTCCTCTGGGGTCGGCCACGTCGCCCTCGTACCTCGGGATGAGGTGGATGTGGAGGTGATCCACCGTGCGGCCAGCCGCACGCCCCTCGTTGATCCCGATGGTGTAACCAGCGGGGTGGTATTTGGCGTCTAGCATCCGCTGCGCTTGTTTGGTGATTTCATACGCCTCTGCCGCTTCCTGCTCCGTGAGGTCGAAGTACGACTCCACGTGACGCTTGGGCACGATCTCCACATGCCCCTTGGCCGCCGGGTAGTTGTCCCACCGCACGTAGAACTCAGCGCCCTCGAGCAGCAGCTCGTTGATCGACGCGTCGTGCACCTGGCAGAACAGGCAAGCGACCCGCGCACCGGCTATGGCTTCTCCCACCGCTGCTGGTTGCCCCATCACGCTCCTCGCCTCACATGTCGTCGCCGATCGTGGCCTTGAGTCGCGCATCTTTGATCAAAGTAGCGCGAGCATGAGCACCGGTGAACCCTGTTCACCCGTTCGTTCGGGTACAGCCGGATGCGATTCGGCGCACGCATCACCCCGGCACATCCCGATCTCCTAATGGATCATGGAATTGTTACACCGCGGCTTTCGCACACCGACACCATGCGATCGACGACCTGCGCGAGCGGCAGCTCCGTGGTGTCGATCATCACCGCATCCTCGGCGGGCACCAGGGGCGACACCTCGCGGGACATGTCGGCCCGATCGCGGCGGAGCACGTCCCGAAGCACGTCCTCGTACGCCCCACCCCCCTCCTGGGCGATCCGACGACCGGCCCTGACCTCGGGTGTCGCCGTCAGGTAGAACTTGATCGAAGCGGCGGGGAAGACCACGGTACCGATGTCGCGCCCTTCGACCACGCACTTGGCGCACGCAGCCGCCCAGGTGCGGACCAACTCGGTGACCCGTACTCGGAGCTCCGCGATCCTGGCCACCGTCGAGACCGTGACGTTGACCGGAGCCGACCGCAAGTCCTGCGGGGCGTACCCTCCTACCGCGAACTGACTGCGCGCCCGGCTCTGCTCGATCAATTCATCACACAGCGAAATTACCGACGGTCGGTCTTCCGGGGAAATTCCACGCCGCAAGGCCTCGAATGCGAGTATGCGGTAGGTCCTGCCACTTTCGATGTACTGCAGGCCGAAAATTTCGGACAGAGCTAGACAGGTGGTTGTCTTGCCGGCGGCCGCAGGGCCGTCCACCGCGATGACGACCGAGTCCACACCGTAACTGGACATGCATTCCCCCGCGAAGAAATTTCGTCGATATCCATCGCATCGCCCACGCCAGCAGATTACCAGAGAGGGTGGCCGCAATTTTGCGGAACCACTCGCCGGACAAGCGGTTTCCGCTGGACAACTAAGATCCCTCACTCAGCAGAGTCATTACAAATACAGTCGGACGGGATACTGTTACTCAACGTGAAGACATTGCTTTATCAACTACCTGACGAGGGGTCACCTGCCTGCCCGGACAGAATTACGAGTCAACCACGGATAGGGAAGTCCTCCCTGACCGAATTCATCATCGCGCCACGCGGCCGATGTCGTCCGGCTGCCCGACGCGGCCCAGCGGCGTGATGGCGGTGATCCTGGCGACGTTCTCATCGTTGAAGAGGCCCCCCAGCTCGGGCGCCCTCGGTGTCGGTGGCCCCCGGCGCGACGGCGTTGACTCGGACCTTCCTCGGTCCCAACTCGTCGGCCAGGGTCCCCTGATCAGGGTGGTGACGGCGCCCTTGGTCGAGGTGCAGAGGGCCGCTCGACGTGCTCGGGGTTCCCGACGTCTCCCGGCACGGCCACGGCCTCTCGCTCGCCGACTACAAGGTCCTGGTGCGGCGGCGCGAGTGCCCCGAGGACGGGCGCGACGTGTTCGCCGAGCTGACCGACCGGGTCATCGCACGCCTGCGGGGGTTGGACGGGTGACCGCGCCCGCGACGGCCGCCCCGCTCCCGGTCAGGGGCGGGGCGGCCGTCGTGAAAGCGGTAGCGGTGGGATTCGAACCCACGGAGGGGGTCAACCCTCGCACGTTTTCAAGACGTGATCCTTAGGCCGCTCGGACACGCTACCCGTTTCCCGACGAGGGTAGCCGAGCGTCGTCAGCCGGGTGCCCCTGCGGGTGCTCCGCACCCACGGCGGCGCGGGAACGGGTCCGAGCACCCGCGCCGACCTCACGCGCCGCGTCCGGGCTGGGCGCGAGCACCTTCCGCCCGGCGCCGATCATCGGCAGCTCGACCGCCCGGTACAGCAGCGAAGCCAGCACCAGGGACAACGCGACGACCGCCCCCGCCTTGGCCCAGCCCTCGATGCCGGGCACCGCGAAGGCCACGATGGTGGCGCCCAGGAACTGCACGAGGTAGAGCGAGTAGGACCGCTCGCCGACGAAGGTCATCGGACGGCAGGACAGCACCCGGCGCACCGGTCCCGGCGCGATCACCGCGGGCAGCAGCAGCGCGACGGCCAGCGGGTAGAAGGTCATCGGCCACAGGAAGCCGGGCACGCCGGGCTTGGTGTTGAGCGCGTCGCTGATCGGCTTGAGGAAGTAGTGCAGGGTGACCACGCCCAGGGCCATGCCGGTGGCGACCCACGGGTTGGTCAGCGGGCGCACGAGCGCGTAGCTGCGGCGGTGGTGCATCAGCAGCCCGATCGCGCAGCCCAGCAGGACCGAGGCGTAGTGCGCGGGCCAGCCGGGGGCGCCGGAGCCGAAGGTCAGCGGCGTGACCGCGACCGCGCCCAGGAGCAGCAGCGCGGTGATGCCGAGGCGACGGCCCAGCGGCAGCGCCCCGAAGGCGAACGCCACCAGCGGCCAGACCAGGTAGAACTTCTGCTCGATGCCGAGCGACCAGGACTGGCCGAACGGGTTGTTGGCCGCGAACTCGTTGAAGAACGACAGGTACAGCGGCATCGCCTCGCTGAGGCCGGAGCTCTCGTAAGTGCCGAGCGCGAACGTCGTGACGGTGGTGACCATCAGGACGACGAAGTACACGGGCAGGATGCGGAAGGCCCGGCGCGTGTAGAACGCCTTGAGCGAGATCCGGCCGGAGCGGGCCTCTTCGCGCAGCATGAGCGTGGTGATCAGGTACCCGGAGAGCACGAAGAACACCTGCACGCCGATCCAGCCCTGAAGCCGGTCCGGGCCGCCGTAGTGGAACACGACCACCATCACCGCGGCGATGGCACGAAGGCCGTCGAGACCGCCGAAGCGGCTCATCGCCATGTACTCGGTGTGGGTCAGAGATTTCATGCTGGTTGCTCCCGGATGTTCGGCACCTTCATGAGCAAGTTGCCGGAGCGGGGCACCGCGTTGCATGGGGAACGAGCGGCACGCGCTCGCAGGGGTGAGCGCCCGCCGGTGGGCGCTAGGTTGGGAGCACCGTTCGGGTTCGGAAGGGGCGTTCGGATGCTCATCATCGCGGGACACGTGGAGGTCGACGCCGACCGGCGCGACGCGTTCGTCGCCGCCCACCACGACCTCGTCCGCAGGGCTCGGCGGGCTCCGGGGTGCCTCGACCTCGCCATCACCGCCGACCCGGTCGACCCGGCGCGGGTGAACAACTTCGAGCGCTGGGAGTCGCGGGAGCACCTCGACGCCTGGCGCGCGGTGGCCGCGGCGCCGGACACCGGCATCGCCATGAAGAGCGTTCAGGTGATGGAGTACGAGGTGGCCGACGTGCGGCCGGTGTTCGGCTGAGACCGCGCTTCTGGTCAGTCGCTGGTCCCGGACCAGGCACGCGGGTTAACCAGATCAGGTGAAGCGGGTGAATGTGGCCGTCGCGTGCGCGGAGAATCGCGAGAAGTGCGACGACGCCCTGCTCAACCTCCCGATTGCTGCCCGACCTCGACCAGGAGTGAGCCATGCGGACGCCTGAGCCCGACCTCACCCGTGTGTCGTGGCGCAAGAGCAGTTACAGCGGTGGGCAGGGGCAGTGCGTCGAGATCGCTCGAAGCGGCGAATGGGCCGCGATTCGCGACAGCGAGAACACGAGCGTCGGCGCGGTGATCGTCTCTCACGACCTGCTCACAGCCGCGTGGCGCAAGAGCAGTCGCAGCCAGAACGGGTCGGCGAACTGCGTCGAACTCGCGCGGACCGCAGCCGACGAGTACGCCGTCCGCGACAGCAAGAACCCCGGTGGCCCGGTGCTGAGGTTCGGCCGCGCCCGGTTCGCGTCGTTCCTGGGGAGCATCCGGGTGGACGCATAGAGCGTCCGCGTACCCCGGACGTCCGGTTCGGGGTACGCGAACGACGAATTCGGCGCACCTGAGTGGCGACTCAGGGTCGAGGCGGTTGGGTTAGCCAGATCAGGTGGACTTTCACGTCTTCGGCTACAGCAAAACGGGTGAACGTGGCCAGGGCGCTCTCCGGGTTCTCGGCGCGGGCGCGGAAGTCGCCCTCGGTGGAGACCACCTCGGCGTAGTCGTCGAAGGCCATCCCGTAGGCGGCGATCCATCCGTCCTGGCGGTGCCCGTACTCGTGGGCGATGGCGAACAGCCGTGGCGCGTCGTCGGTGGCGAGCCCCGTCAGGAAAGCGGCGAACTCCTCGTCACTGCCGCACCACTGCTCGGATTCGGCGAGCTGGTTCATCGGTCGTTTCCCTCCATGTTCATCAGAAACTCCGCCAGTGCTCACCCCAATGGGTGATCACCAACTCGGTTGTCCTCGATCAGCAGCTTCCTGTGATTCACTGCTCCGCGTCGAGTCGGTGCGGCGCATTGTGAAGAGCTGTCAAGGAGCACGCGGTGCCGGGTGATGCGAAATTGGGAGTGGTGCTCCGCGAACTGCGCACCGCGCGCAAGCTGACCCTGGCCGCCGTGGCTCGCCGCGCCGGGTGCGCGGAATCGCTCATCTCCTACATCGAGACAGGGCGGCGTCAACTGCACCCCTGGCTCGCCGAGAAATTGGACGACATCTACCAGACCGGCGGCGCGGTAGTAGCGCTGCTGCGCGGGGCAGCGCGCGTCGAGCATGAGCGGCCGAATTCCGGGTATCCCGAACGCGACCTGCTTCTCGTGCAATTGCCTGAAGGAGGTGCTCCAGTGCCGATCTCCCGCCGCGAACTGCTGACCGGCCTCGGCATCGGGGCGCTGGGTGGTGCCCTGCACGACCGTCTTGAACGCGCTGCGACGCATCTCGAACTCGATGACGACTCGCTGACGTCCCTGCGACGCGCGTTCGACGGTTTCCAGTCAGCCGCTCGCGTGCTACCACCTGAGCGTCTGATCGCCCCCATGACCAGCCATGTCGCGGTTGTCGATGTGCTCAGGCGTCGGGCGTCGAGCAGGCAGCGCACCCACTACGCGATCATGCAGGCGCGGTACGCCGAATCGCTGAGCTGGCTGAGCGAAGAAGCGGGGGACGTTCAAGGCGCTGCCTACTGGACCGACCGTGCCGCGCAGTGGGCGCAGAGCGCGAACTGGATTCCGATGGTGGCCTACACCTTCGTCCGCCGCTCGATGATGTCGATCAGCTTCGCCGGTGATGGACCTCTCGCGGTGGACAACGCCCAGCAAGTGCTCGAACTCCAGGGCGCCCCGGATCACGTCAAGGGTCTGGCTGCCAAGCAGATGGCTTACGGCCATGCCTTGCTCCGGGATGCCGACGCCAGTGCACGGGCTCTCGACGCGGCCATGCGACTGCTGGACGCACCGCCCCGTGAAGACGAGTCGGCGCTCGGCCAGCGCAGCGTGGTCACCGATGACCTCTACGCGATCTTCCGCACCACCTGCGACATCTACCTCGGGCGCGGCGACAGCGTGATCCCGGTTCTGGAACCGCGCCTCGATGCGCTGTCACGGGCTTCGGCACGCACAGCCACCATCACCAGGGCCAAGCTGACCAGGGCTTACGCCAACGCGGGCCAGCCGCTGGAAGCTTGCCGACTGGCGTGGCGAGTACTGGACGATGCCGAAGCGGTCGGTTCCCTCTCGGCCCGGAACGAACTTCGCCGCAGCGTGCCGCTACTTCGCCGCTGGGAGAAGCGGAGCGAAGTGCGGGAGGTTCTGCATCGCTTGCGGCCGAGGACGGCTACGACCGCTTGAGCCGCCGCACGTCGAGCGGTTCTTCGCGGACCGATCCGTCGGCTTGGCGCTCGACCCGGTAGGCGCAGGCGTTCTCGCGATCGGACACAGCGGCCACCAGTTCGGTGCCCTCGTAGTGCAGACCGGCACCGGCGTCGGTCGCATAGCCCTTGGGCAGTTCACCCGATCCGATGAGATCGCGGAACAGGTCACGGCGCTCGCCGTAGTGGACGGCGTTGGAGAAGGGGACGAGACCGAGGCCGTCCCGAACGCCCCGCACGTCGCCGAACGAGTCGGTGGTGCCGCCCTCGTGCCAGCACAGCGATCCGGCGGACTCGCCCGCCAGCACGACGCCCGCCAGCCAGCAGTCCCGCAGGATGCGGTCGACCTGGTGCGCCCGCCAGACCGCCAGCAGGTTGACCAGGCTGCCCCGGTCCACCCAGATGACGTCCTGGCCGCGCAGGTGCTGCTCGACGTCCGCCACGTTGGGCTTGTCGAACAGCACCAGGTGTGACAGCTCCACCGAGGTGCCCTCGAAGGCCGCGTGGAACTGCCGGATGGTCGCCTCCTGATCGCCGCCCGCGGTGGTCAGCACGCACAGGCGTCGTGTGCTCGCACCGGTCAGGTCGAAGGCGTAGTCGAAGATCGGACCGGGCTGCCAGGGGTCGCGAGCGCGGTTGCAGCCCATCGAAGTGGCGAGGATGTGACCGGGCACGACGCTCATCCTGGCCCGGCGGCGGCTCGCGCGTGCGGCGTTCGCGCACCCCGAACGCTCGGTTCGGGGTGTCTGAGTGACGAACTCGGGGGTTCTGGACGTTCGACTCGCGGGGGTTAGAGGGCCAGGGCGGCGCGGAGGGGGGCGGTCAGGGTGCGGACGTAGGTGTCGGTGAGGTGGTTGTCCCGGTAGACGACCACGTTGCCGACCACCGCCGGGCAGGTGTCGGGGCGGCAGATCCAGTCGGTCAGGTCGACCACCCGCGCGCCGGGGAGGGTGGCGGCGGTGTCGGCCAGGGGGTCGGTGAAGGCGTCGACGGCCTTGGCGCGGGGCTTGTCGCAGGAGCCGGGCGCGGGGTTGCGCTGCAGGCAGTCGAGCACGTTGTCGTCGGCGCGCGGGGTGTCGCGGATGACGGCCACGGGGATGCCCGCCTGCGTGATCGGGGCCAGGCGCGCCCGGTAGCCGTCGACGAGCTGCTGCCGCGACGGCCACACCCAGTTCAGGTCGTTCTCGTAGGACTCCGGCGACATGGCGGCGGTGACCACCAGGTCGGGCTTGTCGGCCAGGATCGCGGCCAGCTTCGCGTCGTCCTGGCCCTGGCACTCGGCGAACGGCGCGACCTGGTGGGCCGGGTCGGGGCGCGGGGACATGACCGGCGCGGCGGCGCTGAACGGGCAGCCGTCGTGGACCATCAGCTTCACCCGCCAGCCCGCGTCCTCGGCGATGTCGATCAGCGCCGTGGCGAACTGGGTCATGTGCGAGTCGCCGACGACCACCATCGTCCTGGTCGCGTTCGGCGCGCCGTAGGCGCAGGTGTCGCCGGAGACGGGGTGCCGGGCGGGGTCGTACTGGCCGCAGCCGTCGGCCCAGACCGACGCGATGTCCTTGGCCGCCACCGCCGGGTCGGGGATGGCCGGGACGCCGGTGGGCGCGCCGACCGCCGGGTCCATCGCCAGCGCGCCGGGGTGGGCGGCGTCGAGCACGGCGGCGCTGGTCAGGTCGTCCAGGCGGGTTTGCGCGGAGTGCCACGGCACGCACGCGCTGGCGGTGGTGACCACGACCAGCGCGACGCCGAGCAGGTAGGTCTTGCGCAGCCGCGAGGCGGGCCGCCGCGCGCGGAACGGGTCCTCGACGAACCGCTTGGACAGCGCGGCCAGCGCCAGGCTCAGCGCGCCCGCGAACACCAGCTGGGCGTCGGTCAGCCGGTCGGTGCCCGCCGCTTCCAGCAGGAACACGATGACCGGCCAGTGCCACAGGTACAGGCTGTAGGAGATGTCGCCGAGGTAGCGCAGCGGGCGCAGGCCCAGCAGGGGCGAGACCTCGCCGGGCACCGGGCGCGCGCCCAGGCCCCCGAGCAGCAGCGCGGCGGTGCCGACGGTGGGCAGCAGCGCGATCCAGCCGGGGAAGGGCAGGTCGGTGCGGAACTTCACGGCGCTGACCAGCAGCGCGAGCAGACCCGCCCACCCCAGCAGCAGCCGCACGGCCGGGCCGAAGTGCAGGCGGTGGGCGGCCATCGCGGTCAGGCCGCCGATGCCCAGCTCCCACATGCGGGTGGGCGTGGCGAAGTAGGCGGCCACGTGGTGGTCCGGGGTGACCACGGCGGACAGCGCCAGGGACGCCGCGGTGAGCAGCAGGACCGCGACGAACGCCGAGGGCACCACCCGGCCTCCCCGCTTGCCCGCCACGGCCGCGCCCGCGAGCAGCAGCAGCGGGATGACCAGGTAGAACTGCTCCTCCACGGCCAGCGACCAGAAGTGCTGCACGGGTGAGGCCGACGCGGTGGCGTTGGCGTAGTCGGCGGAGAACAGCGCGAGCTGCCAGTTCTGCACGTTGAGCGCGGAGGCGACCACCTCGCGCAGCACGCCGGGCCTGCGCCCGACGGGCAGCAGCACGGCGGTCGCCGCGACCACGGCCAGCAGCACGGCCGTGGCGGCGGGCAGCAGCCTGCGGATGCGTCGGGCGTAGAAGTCGACCAGGTTCAGGGTGCCGGTGCGGCGCAGTTCGGCGGTCAGCGCGCCGATGATCAGGTAGCCGGAGAGCACGAAGAACGCGTCGACGCCGACGAAGCCGCCCGGCAGCCACTCCGGCCGCAGGTGGTAGACCAGCACCAGGCCGACCGCGAGGGCGCGCAGGCCCTGGATGTCGTGCCGGTGCGGGGTCCGCCCGCGCGCGGCGGGTCTGGTCGGTCTGACGGTGTCCACCAATGCCATGTCTCAGTCCCCCGACTGCGATCTTCACAGAAGCAAATACTTGCGCCCGCGCGTCCGGGCGGGCTGCGCGGAATTGGATGAGGAGAATTTTTCGTGATCTTTTCCGACCCGTGCGAGGGGTCACCCCATCCATCTACCAGGGACGACGGATCATTACCGAGGTTGACTGACGAGACCCAACCGTGATTTTCCACTCACGTCGGGTGAGCCGCAAAATACGTGCCGTGAGGATTTCGGCGACGAGGAATAACCACCGAAAGGGATACGGTGATCCGCGTCACCGGCCCATCGGGCGGTTCGCCGCCGCCCCGACGGGGAAGTCATCCTGCGGAACGGCGGTGGGTGCCCTTCGCAGCCTGCTTGGAGGACGCGGTGCAGTTCAACGAGAGCGCTGAGCTCGACACGTCTCAGGTCTCCGACCAGCGCGGCGTCGGCGGGCGCGTGGCGCTGGGTGGCGGCGGGCTGGGCATCGTGGGGTTGATCATCTACTTCGTGCTGTCCCAGCTCGGCGGCGGCGGCCAGCTGCCCGCCGGGTCCGGGTTCAGCGACGTGGGCCAGGACCAGCAGGTCGGGGCGGGCGCCATCGCGGAGAAGTGCCGGACCGGCGCGGACGCCAACCGGGACGCGGACTGCCGCGCGGTGGCCTTCATCAACTCCATCCAGGCGTACTGGAAGGACCAGTTCGCCCGCTCCGGGCGGACCTACGAGCTGGCCGAGACCAACTTCTTCTCCGGCGGCGTGCAGACCCGCTGCGGCAACGCCACCTCGGCGGTCGGGCCGTTCTACTGCCCGGCCGACGCGGAGGTCTACATCGACCTGAACTTCTTCCAGGAGCTCCAGCAGAAGTTCGGGGCCACCGGCGGGCCGTTCGTGGAGGCGTACGTGCTGGCCCACGAGTACGGCCACCACGTGCAGAACCTGCTGGGCACCTCGGACCGGGTGGGCCAGGACAGCGGGCCGACCTCCGGGTCGGTGCGGCTGGAGCTGCAGGCCGACTGCTACGCGGGCGCCTGGGCCAACCACGCGACCAGCACGCCGACCGCGTCCGGCCAGCCGCTGATCACCGACGTCACGCAGGAGGACATCGCCGCCGCGCTGGACGCCGCCGCGCGCATCGGCGACGACTACATCCAGGAGGAGCTGGGCGGCGGCCACGTGGACACCACGCAGTTCACCCACGGCTCCTCGGCGCAGCGGCAGAAGTGGTACACCACCGGCTACCAGACCGGCGACCCGGCGCGCTGCAACACGTTCGACACGAACAACCTGGGCTGAGACGAGCCGAAGGGCCCCTTCCCGGACGGGGGAGGGGCCCTTCGTCGTCAAGCGGGGCCGTCGGTCAGGACGCGTCGGCGTGCGAGTGGTGCTCCGCCACGTGGAAGGTCCTGGCCGAGGCGCGGACCGCCGCGCGCGAGGAGCGGGCCGGGACGCCGTTGACGTCCTCGGTGCTGATCGCGTAGCTGGCGATCACCCACGCCGCCGCGTCGGAGTTGCGCTCCAGCGCCACCCGGTCGACATTGCCCAGGTTGTCGCCCGCGCCGTGGTAGTTCGGGTCGTACGCGACGCCCGCGCGCCCGCCCCACTTGGCCGCCTGCGCCTCGGTCTTGATCTGCTCGGCGCCGGTGAACAGGCCGCCCGCCGGGATGCCCTGGGCGATGAACTCGCCGTAGTCCGAGCGCCCGGTGAAGTCCGTGCCCTCGGTCTGCACGCCCTTCTCGGCGGTCAGGTAGTCGGTGAACGCCTTCTCGATCTGCGCCGAGCCGTAGGGGCCCGCGCCCGCGCCGACGCCGTCGGAGTCGTCGCCGTCGTAGACGAAGTACGCCGCGTTCGGCGAGCCGATCATGTCGAAGTTCAGGTACAGCGCGATGTCGAGCTGCTGCTCGAAGCTCAGCGACTGGACGTACTTGGTCGACCCGACCAGGCCCAGCTCCTCGGCGCCCCACCAGCCGAACCGCACCGCGTTGTTGACCTTGGGCGAGCCGCCCAGCCGCAGGGCGGCCTCCAGCAGGCCCGCCGAGCCGGTGCCGTTGTCGTTGATGCCCGCGCCCTCCTCGACGCTGTCCAGGTGCGCGCCCGCCATCACGACGTTGTCCTCGCGGCCGGTCCTGGTCTGCGCGATGACGTTGCGGGAGACCTTCTCCTCCTCGTGGAAGCGCAGGTCCACGGTGACCGCCTCGCCCGCGCGGGCGGCCAGCGCGGTGCCGTCGGCCTGGCTGACGCCGCCGGTGGGCACCACACCGGGCTGGCCCAGGGTCACGCCGCCCAGCGGGCCGGGGGCGTTGTTCGCCACGAGGACGCCGATGGCGCCCGCGGCGGCGGCGTTGCGGTGCTTGATGTCGAAGGTGCAGGAGCCGCGGCGGATCAGCGCGATGGACCCGGTGAAGTCCTGGCCCGCGAAGTCCTCGGCCTCGCAGCCGGGCGTGCCGTCCTCGGCCACCACGCGCAGCGGGCCGGTGACGCCGCCGACCGGGGTCTGCGGCGAGTACTCCATGGGCAGCGCCTCGTAGCTGGTCGAGCCGACCTTGGCGGTCGTGGCGTCGTAGACCTGCACGGGGTAGGTGAACTCGGGCGTGGTGACGTCGAAGCCAGCGGCGCGCAGCTTGCCCGCCACGTAGTCGACGCTGGCGTCGTAGCCGGAGGTGCCCGCGGCGCGGTTGCCGCCGTTGCGCTCGGCGATGCGCTGGAACGCGATCAGGTGCCGGTTCACCGCCTCCACCTGCACGTCCTTGGTGAGCTTCTTGGCCAGAGCGGGACCGTCCAGACCGGCCGGGGCGGCGGTCGCGGTCGGAACGGCTAGCAGAGCTAGGGATGCGGACGCCGCGAGGATCGCCGCGCGTCGTACCCCGGTCCTTGCTGACATGGTCGAGTCTCCTTCACTCGGATGCCGCACCCTCACAATTCCACGCCGGGAGCGCAATCCGTCACCCGGCGGGTTTTTCCTCGATCAGCAGCGGCAGGCACGCCTGGACGCCCGCCACCGCCAGTTCCCAACCCGGTCGGTGGAACCCCTCGCGGGTCACCAGCAGCCGGATCTCGTCGCTGGGCCGTCCCCGGCGGGCGGTGCGCTTGGTGCCGTCGGGCCGGTAGCCGAGCTTGCGGCTGACGCCCAGCGACGCGGCGTTGTCCACCCAGGCGCTGGACCGGGCCTGCTGCGCGCCGAGGTGGTCGAAGGCGAACGCCAGCACGGCGGCGCGCATCTCCGTGCCGATGCCCCTGCCCTGGTGCCGCAGCCCGATCCACGAACCGGTGGTGACCTCGCGGTTGGTGGCGAAGTCCGCGCCGCCCAGCGTCTGCACGCCGATCACCCGGCCGTCCAGCCGGACCAGGAAGTTCAGCGACCAGTTGCGCGCGGACAGGGTCGCGCGCATCCCCCAGTAGTGCTGGGCGGTGTTGAGCCCCAGCCGCTCCCTGGGCGCGTCGGTCCAGGCGACGCCGAAGGGCATCACCTCCGGCGGGTGGACGCCGCGCAGCGCCTCGTCGACCAGTTCGAGCAGTCCCGCGTCGTCGTCCGGGCGCAGCTCCAGCCGGGGCGTGCGCAGGACCAGGTGGTGGAAGGGCCAGGCGTCCATCGGGTCATGGTGCCCAGCGCACGCGGTCGCGGCGATCGGATTATCTTCGGGCTCATGCGCGCGATCACCGTTCGTGAACCCGGTGGGCCCGATGTGCTGGAGTGGACCGAGGTCCCCGACCCCGAGCCCGGTCCGGGCGAGGTGGTGCTGGAGGTCGCCGCGTCCGCGGTGAACCGCGCCGACCTGCTGCAGCGGCAGGGCTTCTACCCGCCGCCGCAGGGCGCGCCCGCGTTCATCGGGCTGGAGTGCTCGGGCACGGTCGCCGCGCTGGGCGAGGGCGTGACCGGTTGGCGGGTCGGCGACCAGGTGTGCGCGCTGCTGGCGGGCGGCGGGTACGCGACCAGGGTCGTGGTGCCCGCGGCGCAGCTGCTGCCGCTGCCGGAGGGGGTGGACCTGGTCACCGCCGCGTCGCTGCCCGAGGTGGCGTGCACGGTGTGGTCGAACGTGGTCATGCTGGCGGGCCTGCGGGCCGGTCAGACGCTGCTGGTGCACGGTGGCGCGGGCGGCGTCGGCACGCACGCGATCCAGGTCGGCAAGGCGCTGGGCGCGCGGGTGGCGGTGACCGCGGGGTCGGCCGAGCGGCTGGCGCGGTGCGCGGAGCTGGGCGCGGACGTGCTGGTCAACTACCGCGAGCAGGACTTCGTGGCCGAGGTCGGCGCGGCCGACGTGGTGCTGGACAACATGGGCGCGGCGTACCTGGACCGCAACGTGGACGTGCTCGCGCCGGACGGCCACCTGGTGGTCATCGGGATGCAGGGCGGGGTCAAGGGCGAGCTGAACATCGGCAAGCTGCTGGCCAAGCGGGCCTCGATCACCGGGACCGGGCTGCGGTTCCGGCCGGTGGACGGGCCCAGCGGCAAGGGGGCCATCGTGGCGGCGGTGCGCGAGCACGTGTGGCCGATGATCGCCGACGGGCGGGTCAAGCCGGTCGTGCACGGGACCGTGCCGATGGAGCGGGCCGCCGAGGCCCACCGGGCCCTGGAGGACGGCGAGGTCTTCGGCAAGCTCATCCTCACCGCACCCTGACCCGTGCCTGCAAGTACTACCCGACGAGCCCGCGAGGGCCGCTGACTACCACCCGAAGTGCGCGAACGCTCAGTTCGCGGTGTCCGAACGCTCGGTTCGCGCGATCGGGTGGGCACGACGGACCGGCGGAGGTCAGGTGGGCACCACGCGAGGCCGACTACCCGGCGGCCGAGCCCACCCCGGCGGAGCCGGGGTAATCCAACACAGCGGTGGCTAAGAAGGTGCGGGGGGTGGTGCGGAAGCGGAGGGCGAACTCCTCGGCCCAGCGCACCAGCACCGCCTGCTCGCCCGGCCGGTCCGCGTCGTCGACCAGGATCGCGGCGCCGGGCGCGAGCACGCCGCTGAGCACCGGCAGCGCCGGGTAGCGGGCGTCGCCCAGCAGCGGGCCGTCCACCAGCAGCAGGTCCACCAGGCCGTGCCGCTCGACGAACCCGGAGACCTCGTCGTGCACCAGCCGGGGGTCGTACCACTGCGAGCTGCCCAGCGCCGCCGGGTGCGGCGACAGCGGGGCGTGCACCACCCGCGCCACGTGCCCCAGGCCCTCCCGGCGCAGCTGGCTGGCCACGAACGCCGCGGTGCGCTCGTCGTGCTCCACCGACAGCAGGTGGCCGAAGCCGCGCCGGGCCAGCAGGCGCGCCAGCACCACCGACGACGCGCCGCAGCCGCACTCCACGGCCACCGTCCGGGAGCCGATGAGCACCTCGTCCACCACCGCCGCCAGCGCCGCCGGGCGCAGCTCGTGGGCGGTGCTGGGCAGGTACTCCGACATCAGCGGGACCAGGCGCTGCAGCGCCGCGAGGTCGGCCAGCTCCCGCACCAGCGCGTCTTCCACTCGGTCCCCCAGGCTCACCCGGCAGGGTGTACTCCAGCGGTCACGCCAGTTCGGCGACCGCCCGCACCAGCTCGTCGATCTCCGCCGCGTTGGTGTAGTGCGCCAGGCCCACCCGGATCGCGCCGCCCACCTCGCCGACGCCGAGCACGGAGAACACGCCGTGCTGCCCGGAGTCGGCGAAGGCGCACACGCCCCGGTCGGACAGGTGCTCCACGCCGTCGGTCGCCTTCACCCCCGCCACGGTGAACGCCAGCGACGGGACCCGCCGCATGGCGTCGCCGATGACCATCACGTGCCGCAGCGAGCGCAGCTCGTTGATCAGGTTGGCCAGCAGGCCCGCCTGGTATGCCTTCACCGAGCCAAGCGAGGTCAGCAGCCGCTCCCGGCGCGGGCCCAGCGCGGCGTCGTCCAGGCCCGCCAGGTACTCCACCGAGGCCACCAGGCCCGCCAGCAGCGGGTAGGCGTGCGGGCCCAGCTCCAGCCGCTCCGGGCCGCGCGCGCCGGGCTCCACGGCCACCGACGGCAGCAGGTCCAGCACCGACGGGTCGCGGAAGACCAGCGCGCCCACCGGCGGGCCGCCCCAGGCGTTGGCCGAGACCGCCACCACGTCGGCGTTCATCGAGGTGATGTCCAGCGGCACGAACGGGGCCGCGGAGGAGGCGTCGACCACCACCATCGCGCCGTGCTCGCGCGCCGCGTCGGCGATCTTGCGCAGGTCGGGCCGGGTGCCCACGGAGCCGGACGCGGCGGTCACCGCGACCAGCTTGCACCGGTCGGTGACCAGCTCGTCGTACTGCCACGCGGGCAGCTCGCAGGTCTCGATGTCCACCTCGGCCCAGCGCACCACGCTGCCGGTGCGCTGCGCGGCGCGCTGCCAGGGGGCGATGTTGGCCGGGTGGTCCAGCCGGGACACCACCACCTCGTCGCCGAGGAACCACCCGTCGGACAGCGCGTCGGCCAGCCGTTGCAGCAGCACCGCCGAGCTGGGGCCGAGCACCACCCCCGCCGGGTCGGCCCCCACCAGGTCGGCCACGGCGCGGCGCGCCGCGTCGACGATCGCCTCGGCCCGTTGCGAGGCGGGGAAGATGCCGCCCGGTCCGGAGACCGGTGCGCGCAGCGCGGTGGAGACGGCCGTGGCCACCTGTTCGGGGACCTGCATTCCCGCGGGAGCGTCCAGATGGACCCAGCCGTCGCCGAGCGCGGGGAACAGCCCACGTACTCGTGCGACGTCGAACGCCATGCCGCACACCGTACGGAGGACGCCGGGCCGGGCGACAGCAGGGGCGGTGAGTTCGCGACCCAGATGTTGCAACCCGGTGCGGCGGCGCCCGTCCGGCCGGGCCACTATTGGGGTATGAGCGAGGCAGGGAAGAACCCGCAGCACGTGGTCGTGGTCGGCCCGGACGGGGTGCCGGTGAACGCCGCGCGCATCGCCGCGGCAGCGGCCTCGGGAGGCGAGGACGGGGGTCAGGACGTGACCGACCTGGTCGAGCAGCCCGCGAAGGTGATGCGCATCGGCACGATGATCAAGCAGCTGCTGGAGGAGGTGCGCGCGGCTCCCCTGGACGAGGCCAGCCGCAACCGGCTCAAGGAGATCCACAAGCGGTCCATCGACGAGCTGGAGGACGGGCTGGCGCCGGAGCTGCGCGAGGAGCTGGAGCGGCTGTCGCTGCCGTTCACCGAGGAGGGCACGCCCTCGGACGCGGAGCTGCGCATCGCGCAGGCCCAGCTGGTCGGCTGGCTGGAGGGCCTGTTCCACGGCATCCAGACGGCGCTGTTCGCCCAGCAGATGGCCGCGCGGGTGCAGCTGGAGCAGATGCGCGGCCGGGCGCTGCCCGCGGGCAGCGGGGCGGGTGAGAGCGCGGACACGCCGCACATCAGGGGCACGGGTCAGTACCTGTGAGCGACCCGGTGGTCGCGCGGGGTGATGCCCCGAACAGGTGGCGGGAACTGGACAAGGTGAGCCCTTTTCCCCGACCGTGAGCGTCACCACTGAGCTGCCCTACTACGCGGCGTCGCCTTCCGGCGCGCCGGAAGGAGTGCCCGAGGTGCTCGAAGGAGTGCGCCGTGCCCTGCGTGCCGACCAGGTCCGCAGGGGTCTCCGGGACAAGCTGATGCGGGCGATCGACGAGGTCGTCGCCCCCTACCACCGCGAGCAGGAACGGCGGATCGACGCCCTGCGCGGCGAGCTGGAGGCGCTGCGCGGCCAGGTGGAGGCCGACGCGCAGGCCGCCCGCGACCACGTGACCAGGCAGTTCGACCGGCTCGCCGAGATCAGCGCGGGCTTCGAGCACCGGGCCCGGCGCGATCTGCTGTTCGCGGGCGAGCGTGCGGCGGCGGCCGACAGCGCCCGGTTCGCGCACGAGCGGATGCCGACCGCCCCGCACTTCCCGGACCCGCACGCGACGCTGCACCACGCCCTGTCGCTGGTCGAGGTGGACGGCCTGGTGCTGGAGTTCGGCGTCTACACCGGCACCACGCTCAAGATCATCGCCTCCACCCTGCCGCACGAGCAGGTCTACGGGTTCGACTCCTTCGAGGGCCTGCCCGAGGACTGGCGCAGCGGTTTCGCCGCGGGCGCGTTCGGCGTGGAGGAGCTGCCGGACGTGCCGGGCGCGCGGCTGGTGCCGGGCTGGTTCGACGAGACGCTGCCGGGCTTCGTGGCCGAGCACCCCGGCCCGGTGGCGTTCCTGCACGTCGACTGCGACCTGTACTCGTCGACCAGGACCGTCCTGGAGCACGTCGGGCCCCGGCTGGTCGAGGGCAGCGTGGTGCTGTTCGACGAGTTCTTCAACTACCACGGCTGGCGCGACCACGAGTACAAGGCCTGGATGGAGTTCGTGGAAGCCAGCGGCATCGAGTTCAGCTACGAGGGGTACACGTTCGACCACGAGCAAGTGATCGTCCGGGTGACCCGAGTCCCCAGGACCCGCGAGGGTCGGTAATCGCACCGTGACCGACCGGCGGCGAACACGTCATGGAGCCGCCGGTAGTCTCATTCCTCGTGCAACCCACGAGTACGGTCGAACGGCCCGAAGCGCCCCCGGAAGCAAACTCACGCACGTTCGCGCGCGCGATCGCCGACGTGCGCGAGGGCTGGCAGAACCGGGAGCTGTGGGGCCACCTGGGCTGGCAGGACATCAAGCAGCGCTACCGCAGGTCGGTCATCGGCCCGCTGTGGATCACCATCTCGATGGGCACCACGGCGCTGGCGCTGGGCCTGCTGTACTCGCAGCTGTTCAACCAGGAGATCAACACCTTCCTGCCCTACATCACGGCCGGTTTCGTGGTGTGGAACTTCCTGGTGGGCTGCGTCACCGAGGGCACCGACGTCTTCATCGCCAACGAAGGGCTGATCAAGCACCTGCCCGCGCCGATCAGCGTGCACGTGCTGCGGCTGGTGTGGCGCCAGGTGCTCTTCTTCGCGCACAACCTGGTGGTCTACGCGGTCGTCGTGGCGATCTTCTTCGGCGACCTCAACCAGCCGTACCAGATGCAGGACGACCCGGTCACGCACCCCGGTCTGAGCTGGGCGATCCTGCTCGCCATCCCGGCGTTCGCGCTGCTGGCGGTCAACGCGGTGTGGGTCGCGTTGCTGTTCGGCATCATCAGCACCCGCTTCCGCGACATCCCCCCGGTCATCCACAGCTTCATCAACCTGATCTTCTTCATGACGCCGATCGTGTGGCACACCGGCATCCTGCACAAGGTCGGCGCCGACGGTGACTGGCGGATGCTCATCGCGGAGCTGAACCCCCTGTACCACTTCCTGGAAATCGTGCGCGCGCCGATGCTGGGTCACCAGCAGAGCTGGCACCACTGGGCGGTGGTCGGCGGCTTCACCGTCCTGGGTTGGGCGCTGGCGCTGCTGGCCATGCGCAACTACCGTGCCCGCGTCTCCTACTGGGTCTGAGTGAGGCCGTAAGAACATGGTCAGCATCGACGTCTGGAACGCCTCGGTCGACTTCCCGATCTTCGACGCCAAGTCGAGGTCGCTGAAGAAGCTCGCGCTGGGCAAGGTCGGCGGCAAGATCGGCTCCGAGGGCCGCGTCCCGATCATCGAGGCACTGCACGACATCAACGTCTCGTTGAAGGACGGCGACCGGGTGGGCCTGGTCGGCCACAACGGCGCGGGCAAGTCCACCCTGCTGCGGCTGCTGGCGGGCATCTACGAGCCCACCCGTGGCAGCTCGCGGATCGTGGGCAAGGTCGCGCCGGTGTTCGACTTGGGCGTGGGCATGGACCCGGAGATCTCCGGCTACGAGAACATCATGATCCGCGGCCTGTTCCTGGGCATGAACCGCCGGGAGATGGAGAAGCGGGTCGACGACATCGCCGAGTTCACCGAGCTGGGCGACTACCTGTCGATGCCGCTGCGCACCTACTCCACGGGTATGCGGGTGCGCCTGGCGCTGGGCGTGGTGACCTCCATCGACCCGGAGATCCTGCTGCTGGACGAGGGCATCGGCGCGGTGGACGCGGCGTTCCTGGAGAAGGCCCGCAACCGGCTGCACGACCTGGTCAAGCGCTCCGGCATCCTGGTCTTCGCCAGCCACTCCGACGAGTTCCTGCTGGAGCTGTGCGACTCGGCGATCTGGATGGACGAGGGCCGGATGAAGGCGCACGGCGGGCTGCGGGAGGTGCTCACCTCGTACAAGGGCCGTGACCCGTTCGAGAACCTGAGCCCGGAGATGCTGGAGCGGATCGGCCAGTCGAAGGTCCTGAGCGGGAACGGTGGCGAGTAGGACGTGAAGGCACTGCCGAAGGGGTCCGTGGTCGGGGTCGTGGTGACCCGGCACCGGCGCGAGCTGCTGGCCGATTCGCTGAAGGTGCTGGCGTCGCAGACCAGGGCGCTCGACCACCTGGTGGTCGTGGACAACGGTCCCGACCAGCCGGTCGAGGACCTCGTCGAGCAGTGCCCCATCCCCACCACCTACCTGCCCTCGCACCGCAACCTGGGCGGCGCGGGCGGGTTCGCGCTGGGGATGCTGCACGCGCTGTCGCTGGGCGCGGACTGGCTGTGGCTGGCCGACGACGACGGCAGGCCCGCCGACGAGACGGTGCTGGAGGTGCTGCTGGCCGAGGCGGGCAGGCGCAACCTGGCCGCCATCTCGCCCGTGGTGGCCAACATCGACCGCCCGGAGAAGCTGGCCTTCCCGCTGCGCCGGGGGCTGACCTGGAAGCGCCGCACCGAGGACCTCGGCGCGGACTTCCTGCCCGGCATCGCCTCGCTGTTCAACGGCGCGCTGTTCCGCGCCTCCACCGTGGACGTGATCGGCGTGCCGGACTACCGGCTGTTCTTCCGCGGCGACGAGGTGGAGATCCACCGCAGGCTGGTGCGCACCGGGCTGCCGTTCGGCACCTCGCTGAAGGTCACCTACCTGCACCCGGACGGCTCGGACGAGTTCAAGCCGATGCTGGGCGGCCGGTTCCACGCCCAGGACCCGGAGAACGCGGTCAAGCGGTACTACACCTACCGCAACCGCGGCTACCTGCTGTCCCAGCCGGGGATGCGCAAGCTGGGGCTGCTGGAGGTCTTCCGGTTCGGCCTGTACTTCCTGGGCCAGCGCAAGGACCCCAAGGCGTTCCTGGAATGGGTCAAGCTGGTGCGCCAGGGGCAGCGGGAGCGCTTCTTCCGGAAGTGACCGCCGCCCGGATTGCGCTGGGCGCTGAATCGCTGACGGCGAACCCGCCTTGTGGCGGGCGCGGGGGTGCGGTGCGCTGGTGGGCATGAACACCACCTCCGCACCGCACAAGACGCCCTCGCTGGTCCTGCACCTGGCGGGCAACTCCAACGCCATCAGCATCCGGGTCAGCGAAGAGGTCCGCGCCGACCTGGCACCCCGGCTCATCCAGGTCGTGCGCAACGGCCACACGCAGGCCATCCCCACCGCCGATGGCAAGGAATTCGTGGTGAACTTCGGCCACGTGGTGGCCGCGCACTTCGAGTGAAACCTGGCGCGGCCGGGCCGCATCCCCTTGAAGACGCGCGGGGCGGCGGTCGGGTTGTCACGTGTTCTCAACAAAGCCTCAAAAGCGGGTTTTGGGTTTTCCTCAGAGCGGTCCGCCAAGCTCTGCGTTGTCGGTGATCGAGGGGGTCGCCGACGACACGAGGGGACCAGAGATGAACTTCCGGAGCACCGCCCGCCGCACCGTCGCCGCCGCTGTCGCCGTCGTCGCGCCGCTGGCCTTGAGCAGCACCGCCGCGTTCGCGCAGGGGGCCGAGGGGACCGTCTCCATCGCCGGGGTGGTGTGGCACGACGTGGACGGCGACGGCGTCCGCGAGGCGGGGGAACCGCCCATCGCCAACCAGTGGATCGTCCTCGACGAGGGCAGGCAGGAGGCCTTCACCGACGCCAGTGGCCGCTACCGCTTCACCGGCCTGGTGCCGGGGGCCCACATCGTGCAGTCCGTGGACCGGGTGATGAGCGGTCAGGTGTGGAGCGGCAAGGGCGCCGACTTCGACCCGGCCACCGGGTACTCCAAGATGCAGTACCTGCTGGAGGACGGCCAGCACGTCGAGCTGGACAGCGGCTTCGTCACCGCCGACTTCGACTACCACCCGACCGGGATCAGCATCACCGGGCCGGACAAGGAGGTCTACGAGGTCGGCGACGTGCTCGACATCGTCGGCGGCGTCACCTTCGACGGGCTGGGCTACATGAACTACTTCGCGGACCTGACCCTGCCCTCGGGCGTGCGCAAGCTGGAGCGGCTGGGCACCATGAGGACCTTCATGGCCGAGGACAAGCCCAACGAGGTCACCGGCTGGTTCTACGACCGCAAGGCGCCCGGCGTGGTGGAGACCATCGGCGCGCGCGTCGTCGTGGAGCGGCCCATCACCGCCGGTGAGATCCGGCTGCACATGAGCGACGGCGGCGACCTGAACCCGGCCAACAACACGATCACGCGCAACCTCACGGCCGTTGCGCCGTCTCTGTAGGCGCAGCCAGTACCACTGAGGGGGAAAAAGAGATGAGCTTCCGCGCCACCGCCAGACGCGCCGCCGTGATCGCCGCCGCCGCCGTCATCCCGCTGGCCCTGCCCGCAGCGGCCTTCGCCCAGGAGGCCGAGCAGCCCGCCGAGGAGGGGACGGGCACCGTCTCCGGGGTCGTCTGGCACGACCTGAACGGCAACGGCCTGCGCGAGGCGGGCGAGCCGCCCATCGCGGACCAGGTGATGCTCCTGGGCGACCGGGCCTTCCAGGCGCGCACCGACAGCGAGGGCCGCTACACCATCCGGAACGTGCCGCCCTCGTTCAACGTGGTGTACTCGGCGGACCGCCTCGGCTTCCGCCAGGTGTGGTCGCGCAAGGCCGCCGGGGGCTCGGTGTTCGACCCGGCCACCGGGATCAGCGACGAGTTCCAGATCAAGGCGGGCCAGCACCTGGAGGGGTTCGACAGCGGTTTCGTCACCGCCGAGTTCGACTCCCACCCGACCGAGATCAGCATCGCGGGCGCGCCCGGCAAGGAGGTCTACGAGGTCGGCGACGTGCTCGACGTCATCGGCGGCGCCACCTTCGAGGGCAAGGGCTACTCGCAGTTCTTCGCGACGATGACCCTGCCCGACGGGCTGCGCAAGCTGGAGCGGCTGGGCACCATGCGGCCGTTCATGGCCGAGGACGAGCCCAACGAGGTCACCGGCTGGTTCGCCGACCGCCGGGAGCCGGGCAAGGTCGAGACCATCGGGGCGCGCGTGATCGTGGAGAAGCCCATGACGGCCGCGCAGGTCAGGCTGGCGATGCCGACCGGGGGCGACCCGGACCCGTCGAACAACGTCATGACCGCGACGCTGACGGCGGTGGCGAAGCCGGGCACTCCCACGTCCACCACGGCGCCCACCAGCACGGCGCCCACCGGCACCACCGCGCCGACGACCGGCACCACCACCGCGCCCGCGAGCACGACCACGACGACCACGCAGGCCGCCGTGGTGCCGGTGGCGCACAAGACCGACCAGAAGATCGCGCAGGACGGCCAGCCGCTGGCGAGCACGGGCGCCTCGGTGCTCGGCTTGCTCGGCCTGGGCGGCAGCCTGCTGGCGGGCGGCGGAGCGGCGCTCTGGGGAGCGCGCCGCGCCAAGTCCTGACCGGCGGGGAACACCGAAAGGCCCCAGCGTCCTCGGGGGGACGCTGGGGCCTTTCCGCGCGTGCGGGACCTCAGTCCAGCGAGCCCTCCATGGGCTTGCCCTCGGTCAGGTGCGGGGCGATCTTGTTGTCGAACGCGGTCAGCGCCGCGCCGATCGCCATGTGCATGTCGAGGTACTTGTAGGTGCCCAGGCGACCGCCGAACAGCACGTTGCGCTCCGCGGCCTCCTTCTTCGCCAGCTCGCGGTAGCGCTCCAGCTTCGCCCGGTCCTCAGGGGTGTTGATCGGGTAGTACGGCTCGTCGTCCTTCTCCGCCGCCCGCGAGTACTCGCGCACGATGACCGTCTTGTCCGACGGGTAGGTGCGCTCCGGGTGGAAGTGCCGGAACTCGTGGATGCGGGTGTAGGGCACGTCCGCGTCGTTGTAGTTCATCACCGGGGTGCCCTGGAAGTCGCCGACCGGCAGCACTTCCTGCTCGAAGTCCAGGGTGCGCCAGCCCAGCCAGCCCTCGGAGTAGTCGAAGTAGCGGTCGACCGGTCCGGTGTAGACGATCGGCGTGCCCGCCGGGATCTCGTCGCGCACGTCGAAGAAGTCGGTGTTCAGCCGCACCTCGATGTTCGGGTGGTCGGCCATCTTCTGCAGCCACGCGGTGTACCCGTCGACGGGCAGGCCCTCGTAGGTGTCGTTGAAGTACCGGTTGTCGAAGGTGTAGCGCACCGGCAGGCGGCTGATGACCGCGGCGGGCAGCTCCTTCGGGTCGGTCTGCCACTGCTTGGCGGTGTAGTCGCGGATGAACGCCTCGTACAGCGGGCGGCCGACCAGCGAGATCGCCTTCTCCTCCAGGTTCTGCGCGTCCTTGGAGTCGATCTCGGAAGCCTGCTCGGCGACCCACGCGCGAGCCTCGTCCGGGGTCAGGTAGCGGCCCAGGAACTGCGACAGCAGGCCCAGGCCCATCGGGAACTGGTACGCCTGGCCGCCGTGCATCGCGAACACGCGGTGCTGGTAGTTGGTGAACTCGGTGAACTGGTTGACGTAGTCCCAGACCCGCTTGTTGGACGTGTGGAACAGGTGCGCGCCGTAGCGGTGCACCTCGATGCCCGTCTCGGGCTCGGCCTCGGAGTAGGCGTTGCCGCCGATGTGCTCCCGGCGCTCCAGCACCAGCACCCGCTTGTCCAGCTGGGAAGCGGCGCGTTCGGCGACCGTCAGGCCGTAGAAACCGGAACCGACGACGATCAGATCAAATCCAGCGAAGCTCACGGCACCCGAGGGTACGGCAGTGACCGGCTGTGACAGTGCCCACCCCGCGCAAGCGAAAGGGCCGCCCCGCGGGGGACGGCCCTTGTCGCACAAGAGGATCTAGAGCACCGAGCGCGGCATCTCCGGCTTCGGGTTGAACTTGACACCCTCGACGATCTTGCGGAACAGCTTGAGCCGCAGGCCCCACGGCACCCGGCCGCCCTTGAGGCCCTGGTGCACGCGCACCACGAACTTGGCGAACGCCACCGGGTTCTCGTGGTGCAGCCGGTAGGACGCCTCGTTGCGCGCGCCGTACTCGAACTTCCACAGGTTGGAGGCGTTGACGTCGCTGAAGTTCACGCCGCGGTTGACGCCCAGGTCGTGCACCACGACGCTGCGCAGCACCTGCACGCCGGGGCCGGACTTGTTGACGCGCAGCGTGTACTCCTGGTCGTCGAACCAGATGAAGTACTCGCGCAGCGGCAGGCCGTGCTTGGTCAGCGCCCAGCGCGGGAACAGCACGGAGACGAAGGAGCAGTGCTGCACCAGCACGTTCTCCTGGCCCTTGGCGATCAGCCTGCCCCAGTCCCAGGTGGTGACCGGGTTGTTCATCTCGCAGATGCTGCCGTCGACCCACCTGACCAGCGAGCAGGCGAAGGGCAGCTGCATGCCCATCTCCGCCTCGGCCTTGGCCAGGCCGTTGACCAGCTCCTCCAGCGCGTCGGAGTTGGCGTAGCAGTCGTCGTCCATGATCCAGACGAAGTCCGCGCCCAGCTCGTAGCCCTTGTTCATGCCGGTGGCGAAGCCGCCCGCGCCGCCGGTGTTCTCGGTCAGCCGGACGATGACCACGCCGTCGAGGCCCTCGTACCGCTTGAGCACCTCGTCGGTGCCGTCGGTCGACGCGTTGTCCACGATGACCAGCCACTCGGGCTTGCGGGACTGCGCGAGGACGTGGTCGAGCACCTTGGGGAGCTTGTCCTTGCGGTTGTAGGTGACGACAACGGCGGCAACGGTGCTCACTTGAGCCATCCTTCGTAGGTGTCGCGGACCCAGGTCCGGGCGTCGGGCAGCTTGGCGAACGCGGCGGCCTTGCCTGCCTGCTCGTCCAGCCAGGTCTTGCGCTGCTCCGGCGAGTTGATCATGGTTCGAATGCGCTCGGCGGCGGTCGAGATGAACGGGTACGGGTGGCGCGGCACCAGCAGGTCCTCGGCCACCAGGGACGCCTGCGAGCCGACGTCGGTGGACACCACCGGCACGCCCGCCGCGGTCGCCTCGAACGAGGTGAGCGTGAGCCCCTCGTTGTCGGAGGAGATGACCAGCACGTCGGCGTCGGCCAGGGTCTTGGCCACCGGCTTGTCCGACCCGCGCAGCTCCAGCACGTCGGACAGGCCCAGCCTGCTCACCAGGCCGTGCACCTCGCCCGCCAGCTCGCCGTCGCCGTGCACGATGAACCGGATCTCGCGCGACGCGGACCCCTTCAGCGACGCCGCCAGCTGCAGGAACAGGTACGGGCGCTTCTGCTGGGTGAACCGGCCGACGAACGCCACGGTGAACGGGCCGTCGTCGGACTTGGCCTTGGCCGCGGCCTGCCCGATGCCCTTGGTGGTGAGGTTGGCCAGGGTCGCCAGCTCCACCTTCGCCGGGTCCACGCCCTGCTTGCCCACCAGGTAGTCGCGCAGCATCGGCGAGATGACGTGGTGGTGGTCGATGACGTTGGTCATCCGCACCGAGATGTCGACGAAGCCGCCGGTGCGCCACTCCAGGATGTGCAGCGAGTCGATGACCGGCAGGTCCGGGCGGATCGACTTCAGCCACGGCAGGCGCTGGGCCAGCCAGGTGCTGTGGTGCAGGTGCACGCCGCGCACGTCGTAGGCGGACAGCACGCCGTTGAGGAACGCCGACTCCTGCTCCGGGCTGACCGGGTGGGTCAGCGGCACCACGATCGCGCCGTCCAGCTCCGGCCGGGTGATCCACGGGTGGGTGGAGGGCCGGTCGGTGATGACGATGGGGGTGAAACCGGCCTCCTTGGCCAGCTGCACGGTCTCCAGCGCGAACCGCTCCGCGCCGCCCAGCTCCAGCCAGTGGATGCCGAAGATGATCGCCGGGGTGGCGCCGTGGCCGGTGGCCGTGGTGCCCCTGGTGATCCGGACGGGCGCCTTCTTGGGCACCTCGCGCTTGCGGTAGCGCTTCTCGGTGACGTCGGTGCGGTACTGGCGCAGCACGTCGAACTGCACCGGCGCGAAGAACCGCACCGAGCGGCGCACCTTGCCCATCAGGCCGGGCAGCTGGTGGTAGGCCGAGGCCACCTCCGGCTCGCCGCCCAGGTCCACGGCCAGGTCGACCAGGCCCTCGGGCGGGTTGGTGCCGCTGGTGGTCTGCACGGTGCTGCGCACCACCAGGGAGCCGACCACCTCGCGGTCGTCGCCCCACTCGATGTGCCTGGTGCGGTCGTCGGTCAGCGAGGGCATGGTGCCCCTGGGACCGCGCAGCACGGTGATCCGGAACGTCCGCCCCGGCCGCGCCAGCGCGTGGAAGTTCACCGCGCCGATGAGGATGCGGCGCTCCCGCTCGTCGAGCAGCCCTTCCCCGTCGGCGAGGCCGATTCCGCTTTCGTCGAGCAGTTCGACAATTTCTGGGAGCTTGTCCACGGGCCCTTCCGTCACATCTCTCGGTTGTTGTCGAGTAGCGCCGACCGGGCGCGTGCGAGGCAGGGGCCGAGTTTACCGAAGGCCCGCCGCCGTTTTGTCTCAGACCTTGATCGAACGGGGGAGCATCTTGCGCATCGCGCGCTGGCACGGCTCCTCGACGCGGTGGTGCAGCAGGTGCCCCGCGACGAACGAGCCGACGATGCCCGCGATGACGAACAACCGGAATTCCCACGCGCTCGGCTCGTCCACCAAACCCCAGGAGGTGAGCAGCCTTCGCATCAGGTCGAGCAGCAGCCAGTGCACCAGGTACAGCGCGAAGGACACCTTGCCGCCCCACACCAGCACCCTGGTGCTCAGGAACCGCGCGGTGACGTCGCGGCCGCTGACCGCCAGCGAGCCGATCAGCAGCAGGAACAGCGGCACCACCAGAACGGTCTCGGTGGCGCCCCACATCAGGTGGCCGTTGATCCGCCAGTCCACGGCGAACCGCACGCGCACGGCCGGGTCGTTGAGGTGGATGACGTAGATGGCCACCAGGATCACCGCGAGCACCACGGTCGGCCGCAGGAACCACGGCAGCCGCGCGGTCAGGCCGTGCCGCAGCACCAGCACCGCCACGATCGCGCCGCCGACGAACTCGGTCAGCACGCGCAGCGGCACGATCCCCTCGACGATCTTGTCGCCGTCCCACATCAGGTCGCTGCCGTCCTGGAAGCCGATGCCCACCAGCACCAGCGGCAGCACCGCCAGCAGCGCCAGCGACACCAGCGCCCGGTTGGACAGCTGGGTGCGGAACTTCGCCAGCAGCACCACCAGCACGGTGAACGCGATGTAGGCCATCCACTCCGCGCTCAGCGACCAGTCGATCGGGTTCCAGTCGTGGTGGGCGGTGGTCCACGCCTGCACCAGGAACACGTGCGCCAGGAACCGGCCGGGCTGCAGCGCGTAGTGGAACCCGCCGTCGTTGGTCCAGGTGGCCAGGAACGCCAGGTAGAGGCCCCACGCCAGCAGCATCACCATCATGACCGGCCAGATCCGGGAGATCCGCAGCCACAGGAACGCCACGATCTTGCGCGGCCCCCAGCCCACCACCATGCGGTCCAGGTGGGTGAAGGTCAGGATGAAGCCGGAGAGCACGAAGAACAGGTCCACGCCCAGGTAGCCCACGTTCATCAGCGGGATGAGCGGGTACAGGAAGCCGAACGCCTCGATCAGCTCCGGCCGGAAGTGGAACAGCAGCACCCACAGCGCGGCCAGCGCCCGGATGCCGGTGAGCTGCTTGATGTGCGGCACGCGGGCCGCCGCCGACGGTGAGGCCGCCGCCGCTCCGTTCGGGCTCGGCTCCGCCCGCACGGGTTCGGCGACCCTGGTGTCCGCGCTCTGCATGTCCAGTTCCCGTCCTGCTCGTGCCGAACCGCTCACCGGCGGAACACCACCCGGCTGTAGGCGGCGTAGTTCCACACCAGGCCGACCCCGATCGCGGCCAGCTTCGGCGCCCACGCCAGCAGCCCGGTCAGCGGCCAGCCGAGGCCGTTGGCCGCGGCGGTGGCCGCCACGATCACCAGCGGCTGGATCACCCACAGGCCGAAGGCGGTGAAGGCGAAGAACAGCGCCCCCTGCTTGGCCGCGCCGCCGGGCGCGCCGCCGCCGAAGGTGAAGTACTTGTTGGCCACGAAGCTGAAGCTCATGCCAGCCGTGGTCGAGGCGAAGTTGGCGACGAAGAGGTTGACCCCCAGCCCCGTCAGCGCCATGTAGCCGACCAGGTCGATCAGCGTGTTGACGCCGCCGACCAGGCAGAACCGGATGATCTGGGCCAACCCGCCCGCGGGCACCGGGGTCGCGGGCGGCGCGGCCTCGGCGGGCGCCCCGGCCGGGGTCTCCGGGGACAGCCCAGAGGACAGCTCCGGGGACACCTCGGGGGCGTCGTCCACCGCCACGGTCAGGCGTCCTGCAGCTCGCGCGACGCGGGCGCGGGCTCGACCCGCCCCGAGCGCGCGACGATCGCCACCGCGTACAGCGGCCTGCGCTGCACCTCGACGTAGGTGCGGCCGATGTAGCTGCCCAGCACCCCCAGCATGATCAGCTGGATGCCGCCGAGCAGGAACATCGCGACGGTCACGAACGCCCAGCCGGGCACCGCGCTCTCCGGGCTGAACAGCCGCACGCCCAGCACGTAGAGCACGCCCAGGAAGCTCAGCAGGGAGATCGCGTAACCCATCCGGCTGATCAGGCGCAGCGGGGTGACCGAGAAGCCGAGCATCCCGTCCGCGGCGAACTTGAGCATCTTGCGCAGCGGGTAGCCGGTCTCCCCCGCGTGCCGCGCGTCGCGGTCGAACTGCACCGCCTCCTGGCGGAAGCCCACGTAGCTGACCAGGCCGCGCAGGAACCGGTGCTGCTCGCGGTACTTCGCCAGCTCGGCGACGACCTTGCGGTCCAGCAGCCGGAAGTCGCCGGTGTTGCGCGGGATGTCGATCGAGGACAGCTTCTCCAGCGTGCGGTAGAAGGCGTTCGCGGTGACCTTCTTGAACAGCGTGTCCTTGCGGGTGCGCCGCTGCGCGTAGACCACGTCCACGCCCTGCTCCCAGCGCTCGATCAGCTCCAGGCTGACCCGCGGCGGGTCCTGCATGTCGGCGTCCATGATGATCACCGCGTCGGCGTCGGAGGCCGCGTCCAGGCCCGCGGTCACCGCGATCTGGTGGCCGAAGTTGCGGGACAGGCTGATCACCGTGGCGCGCTGGTCGCGCTCGCGCAGCTCCAGCAGCTTGTCCAGCGAGGCGTCCCGGCTGCCGTCGTTGACGTAGATGAACTCCAGGTCATAACGGGCCTGGAGCGGTGTGGTCACCTCGTCGATCGTCTTGTGCAGCAGGTCGATGTTGTCCTGCTCGTTGTAGATCGGGAAGATGTAAGTGATCTTCCGCCGCGCGGTCGGAGCACCGTCCATTGCTTTCCCTCACCTGGTGTTGACGACCGAGAACACGACGCGTCCCGGGATGTTCATGGTGATGTTCCCACTCGCCAGCTCCGTCCCGCCGAGCACGAGCGACTCGTCACCCGGTGAGGACATCAGCAGCGGCGCTTCCGCGTGCGAGAGCGGCAGGCGGTGCGGTTCGCCGTCCACGGTGATCCAGAACTCGCCCGAGCGGAACGCCAGCGACTTCAGCTTGTCCAAAGCGCCCTGCTCCGGGTACACCCGCGCGATGACGATGCCCTTGTCCGAGGTGGGCACCGGCACCTGCTCGAAGCGGTCCGCGGTCACCTCGCCGAGCGGGGTCTCCTCGCCGCAGCGGTTCTCGGTGCGGCGCAGCAGCTGCCAGCGCGGGTCGCTGTCGACCAGCTCGTAGCGGCACGCCTGGGCGAGGTTGGTGCGCGGCGAGTCCCACAGCGGGAACCGGCCGTCGAGGGTGATGCGGGTGTTCTCGCGGACGATGAACTCCGGACCGGTCGCGTCGTCGGCGACCCACTCCTCGTTCATCTCGTCCAGCAGCTCGGTGTAGGCGCCGTAGTCCAGCAGCGTGGGCAGGATGGCCGTGGTGTTCATCCCGTAGGTCCAGGCCAGCGCGTAGTCGAACGGAGCGGTGCGCACCGTGCTGTCACCGATGCGGTCGACGAACCGCTGCGGCAGCGAGATGCGCCGCTTCAGGTCCGCGCGAGCCTCCTCGACGACCTGGTCGCGCTGGCTGCCCGAGGCGACCACGGTCAGGCCCTGGCCGAACATCTGCAGCGACTTGGCCGGGTCCACCGCGTACAGCCCGCCGCCGAAGCTGAACGCCTGCGCCAGCAGCGAGATCACCGCCGCGCACACCAGCACCGCGCTGCGCTTGAGCGCGGCCAGCACCAGGCCCACGCCCACCGCGACGGAGAAGAACTGCGCCGAGTGCGAGTCGTGCCGCACGAAACCCTGCTTGAGCAGCAGGAACGAGCCCAGCGCCACACCCAGGTACAGCAGCCAGCGGCGGCGGCCGCCACCCGTGGTGACCAGGCCGAACACCAGCAGCAGGATCAGCGGGACGGCGATCAGGTACTCCCACGCCTTGCCCGGCTGCTCCAGGCCCATCGACTGGGCGTGGCCGCTGCCCACCGACAGCGCGCGGATGACGTACTCGACGACCTGCAGCGGCGGCTGGCCGGCGGCGATCCACAGCAGCACCAGCGCGGCGATGCCGCTGATCGCGTACTCCAGGAACGGCCGCAGCACCTTGCCGTGCTTGGCCAGCACCGCGCCCAGGATCACCGGGCCGCACATCAGGCCCACCGAGAACTTGGTCAGCAGCATCGCCGCGACCAGCACACCCATCGCGATCGGGTAGGACCGCTGCGCCCAGCGCGGCAGCTCGTCGCGGGCGTAGAAGATCGACAGCACCACGACGAAGGCGAACGTGGTGGTGATGACCGCGGTCAGCGGCACGATGCTGGAGCTCAGCGCCATCACGCCGACCACGCCCCAGGCGGCGGGCGCGCCGAGGTGGCGGCGCAGCGCCTGGTAGATCGCCGCGGTGCAGGCCGTGGCCAGCACGAACCACAGCAGGTAGCCCACCAGGACCTCGCCCCGGTGGATCACCGAGGGGATGGCCAGGAAGTACAGCGGCCCGTAGGTGGTGGACACCCGGTCGCCGAAGCTCAGGTCGAACTGCCTGGCCAGCGCGATGAGCAGGCCGTAGTCGTAGTCGCCCTTGGGCTGGTTGGGCGCGAACGCGGGCATGTTCCAGAACACGACGGTCAGCAGCGCGCTGAACGCCAGCACCGACCTCGACGGAGCCGCCACCGCCAGCGCCCACGCGCGCAGCCGGTCGGCCCGGCCCGCGCCGCCGCCCACCACGGGCTCGTCCACGAGCGCGGACCGGTCGATCTCAGACGAGGTTGACACCCAATATCTCCTAGAACACCCGCAGCTCAGGGTGGACACGGCACACCGGCACCGGTGGCGTTTCGGGCGAATTGTAGAGAGCGGCTGTGATGATCCGTTCACCCCCCTGGGTCATCCGGATCAGAACCAGCGCTCCAGCACCTGCGCCACGCCGTCCTCGGCGTTGCTCCCCGTGACCTCATCCGCGGCGGCCAACGCGTCCGGGTGAGCGTTGGCCATGGCGACGCCGTGCCCCGCCCAGCGCAGCACCGGCACGTCGTTGGGCATGTCGCCGAACACGATCACCTCCTCGGGGCGCACGCCCAGCCCGCGCGCCACCTCCGCCAGGCCGCTGGCCTTCGTCACGCCCGCCGCGCTGAACTCCAGCAGGCCCTCGTTGGTGGAGTAGGTCATCGCCACGCGGTCCCGCAGCAGCTGCCCCGCGGCGGCGGCCATCTCCTCGCTGGTCATCCGAGAGTGCCTGACCAGGAGCTTGACCGCAGGGTGACCGAGCACGTCCGCCCGACCCGCGCCCGGCGACGGCTGCGCGCCCTCCTCCCACGGGTGCACGTAGGCGTCCTCGGCGACGAAGTCGGCGACCCCGCTGGACCGCGCGGACTCCCCCACCCGCTCGGCGGCCATCGCGCAACCGGGCAGCGCCTGGTCCAGCAGCCGGGCCAGGTCCCGCAGCGTCACCGGGTCCAGCGCCCACTGCTTCTTCACCTGATCGGCGCCGATGTCGTAGATCACCGCGCCGTTCGAGCACACCGCGTAGCCGGACGCGCCGGTCGCGTCGGCCACGTCCAGCACCCAGCGCGGCGGGCGGCCGGTGGCCAGCACGAACGGGGTTCCGCTGGCCAGCACCCGACCGACCAGGTCAGCGGTGCGCGGGCTGACGCGCCCGAGCGGGTTGAGGAGCGTTCCATCGACATCCGAGGCCACCAGGGCAGGTCTCTGCACCTCTCCATGGTGCACGGGCCGCTCACGCTTTCGGATACCGTCCGGTCGTGCGCACAGGCATCGTGATCTTGCCCGAACACCGGTGGTGGATCGCCGAACCCAAGTGGCGGGCCGCCGAGCAGTACGGGTTCCACCACGCCTGGACCTACGACCACATCGGCTGGCGGAGCCTGGTGGACGGACCGTGGTTCAGCGCGATTCCCACGCTCAGCGCGGCTGCCGGGGTCACCTCGAAGATCAGGCTGGGCACCCTGGTGGCCACGCCGAACTTCCGGCACCCGGTGCCGTTCGCGCGGGAGCTGATGGCGTTGGACGACCTGTCCGACGGCCGCCTCACCATCGGTCTCGGCGCGGGCGGTATGGGATACGACACCACCGTGATGGGTGACACCCTGCTCGCGCCCCCGGCGCGCGCGGCCCGGTTCGCCGAGTTCGTCGACGTGCTGGACCGGCTGCTCACCCAGGAGCGCACCACCTTCCACGGGCAGCACTACGAGGTCGTCGAGGCGCGCAGCGCGCCGGGCTGCGTGCAGCGGCCCCGGCTGCCGTTCCTGGTCGCCGCGAACGGCCCCAAGGCGATGCGGGTGGCCGCCCGGTACGGCACCGGTTGGGTGACCACCGGACCGGAGACCGAGGACGTCGAGGACTGGTGGCGCGGCGTGGCGGCGATGGCGGCCCGGTTCCGGGACACCCTGGACTCCATCGGCCGCGCCAAGGAGACCGTCGACTGGTACCTCAACGCCGACTCCGCCCCGGTGTACTCGCTGACCAGCGTCGAGTGCTTCCGCGACGTCGTGGGCCGGGCGGGTGAGCTGGGGTTCACCGACCTGCTGGCGCACTGGCCCCGCGAGAGCGGCGTCTACGCGGGCAGCGAGGCCGTGCTGGAAGCCGTCGTCACCGAGGTGCTGCCGGAGCTGGTCCGCCAGTAGCGTGACCCGCGTGCGGCGCATCGTGGTGATCGGCGGCGGGATCGTCGGGCTGGCGACGGCCCGCGAGTTGGCGCGGCGCGGCGACGAGGTCGTCGTGCTGGAGAAGGAGCCGCGCTGGGCGGCCCACCAGACCGGCCACAACAGCAACGTGGTGCACGCCGGGCTGTACTACAAGCCGGGGTCGCTGAAGGCGCGGCTGTCCGTGGCCGGGAACCGGTCCATGGTCGCCTACGCCCGTGCGCAGGGCGTTCCCGTGGACGTGTGCGGCAAGCTGGTGGTCGCCACCACGTCGCGGGAGATCCCCCGGCTGCACGCGCTGGCGGCGCGCGCGGCGGAGAACGGGGTGCCCGCGCGGCTGATCACCGCCGAGGAGGCCCGCGAGCACGAGCCCGAGGTGGCGTGCGTGGCGGCGCTGCGGGTGGAGAGCACGGCGGTGGTCGACTTCCCGGCCGTGTGCGCGGCGCTGGTCCGCGAGCTCTCCGGCGCCGACCTGCGGCTGAGCACCCCCGCGCTGGCCGTCCGGGGCCGGGGCGGCAAGGTCGAGGTGGCCACCCCCGGCGGCGTGGTGCGGGCCGACGCCCTGGTCAACTGCGCGGGCCTGCACAGCGACCGGGTGGCGCGGATGGCCGGGCTGGCGCCCGCCGCGCGCATCGTCCCGTTCCGCGGCGAGTACTACGAACTGCGCCGCCCCGACCTGGTGCGCGGCCTGATCTACCCGGTGCCCGACCCGACCCTGCCGTTCCTGGGCGTGCACCTGACCCGGATGCTCGACGGCAGCGTGCACGCCGGGCCCAACGCGGTGCTGGCGCTGCGCCGCGAGGGCTACCGCTGGCGCGACTTCTCCGCCTCCGACGTGGCCGAGGTGCTGCGGTTCCCCGGCACCTGGCGGCTGGCCCGCCGGTACGCCCGCACCGGTCTGGAGGAGGTGCTGCGCAGCTTCTCCCGCGAGCGCTTCGCCGCCAGCCTGGCCCGGCTGGTACCCGCCGTGACCTCGTCCGACCTGGTGCGCGCGGGCGCGGGCGTGCGGGCGCAGGCGATGCTGCCCGACGGCTCACTGGTCGACGACTTCCTGATCCAGACCGCGCCGGGCCAGGTGCACGTCCTCAACGCACCCTCCCCCGCCGCCACCAGCGCCCTCGAAATCGCGCGCCACATCGCCACCCAGGTCTGACCGGCAAGTACCACCCGACCCTGCCGCACGGGCAGTTTCCTACTACCCGAAATCGGTGCGCACGTCGGATGTGGGATTCCGTTCCTTGTGTTGATGGACCATGACGGCAAGCGAGCGATCTACGTCGGGACGTTGACGGATGGTCGTTTCGTGGATGACGCTGAACGGGTGGAGCGGTACGGAAACGCCATGCGCGGGACGACTGCTGTCGCGCTGTCGTACGAGGACTCGTTGTCGCTGGTCAAAACGGTGCTGCCGTAGCTATGACCACAACCGAGGAGCAACGATGACCGACTTGACAAGGGCGAAGTGGAGAAAATCGCGCCGGTCCACCAACAGCGGGGGCAACTGCGTCGAGGTGGCGAACACCCTCGACGCCGTGCGTGACTCCAAGAACCCCGACGGACCCGTACTGACCTGGACGCCCGAGGCCCTGAGCGCGTTCCTCGTCGGGGTGAAGAGCGGACAGCTCGGCTGAGCAGCACCAGCCACCCGCAGTGCGCAGACGTCGGTTGACCGTGGAGGTGTCAGCGGAGGTGCACATGGTTCGGGAACCGAACTGGCGCAAGGCCAGGACGAGCAACGACAACGGGCAGTGCGTCGAGGTGGCCTCCTCCGGTGAGGGATTGGCCATCCGCGACAGCAAGGCCCCGGACGCGGGTGTTCTGGGGCTGGGACCACACAGCCGTGCCGCGCTGCTGAGCGCGATCAAGGCCGGGCGGTTCGACGGCTGAAGCACGGCAGTCGCGTCGGGCAGCCTGAGCGCTCGGTTCGCGGTGTCCGGACGCGCGACTCGCGTGCCGAGCGTGGAACTCGGGGTACCGCAGCGTTGAACTCGGGGGTTCCGGGCGTTCGACTCGCGGGGCGGGCTCAGCTGAACCAGGGTTGCCACTGGACGCGGGTGGGCCGTTCGCCGCCGGTGGTCAGGTACTCGTGAGCCGCCCGTCGAACCACGCTTCCAGCTCCGCCACCACGGCTGGGCACCTCCGGCGCATCGCTTGCGGAAGCGCCCTCCCGACGTCCACGGTGGCACGGTGGGAGGGGTCGCGGGCATTCCCCGCGCGGGTGGCGTTCCTAGCGGGGTTCGAGGACTTCGCGGCCGCCGAGGAAGGGGCGCAGGGCCTGCGGGACGACGACCGAGCCGTCGGCCTGCTGGTGGTTCTCCAGGATCGCCACGATCCAGCGGGTGGTGGCCAGGGTGCCGTTCAGGGTCGCCATGGTCTGCGGCTTGCCCTGCTCGTCCCGGTAGCGCACGTTGAGCCTGCGGGCCTGGAACGTGGTGCAGTTCGAGGTCGAGGTCAGCTCGCGGTAGGCCCGCTGCGAGGGCACCCACGCCTCGCAGTCGAACTTGCGCGCCGCGCTGGTGCCCAGGTCGCCCGTCGCGGTGTCGATCACCCGGTAGGGCACCTCGACCTTGGCCAGCATCTCCTCTTCCCAGGCCAGCAGCCTGGCGTGCTCGGCCTCGGCGTCCTCCGGCCGCACGTAGGAGAACATCTCGACCTTGTTGAACTGGTGCACCCGGATGATGCCGCGGGTGTCCTTGCCGTACGAGCCCGCCTCACGGCGGTAGCACGACGACCAGCCCGCGTAGCGGCGCTCGCCGTCGAGGATCTCGTCGGCGTGGTAGCCCGCCAGCGGCACCTCCGAGGTGCCGACCAGGTACAGGTCGTCCGCCTCCAGGCGGTAGATCTCGCTGGCGTGCGCGCCGAGGAACCCGGTGCCCGCCATGATCTCCGGCCGCACCAGGGTGGGGGTGATCATCAGCTGGAACCCGGCGGCGGTGGCCTGGGCGACCGCCATGTTCAGCAGCGCCAGCTCCAGCTGCGCGCCCACGCCGGTGAGGAAGTAGAACCGCGAGCCCGACACCTTGGCGCCGCGCTCCATGTCCAGCGCGCCCAGCCGCAGCCCGAGGTCGAGGTGGTCCAGCGGCTCGAAGTCGAACTCGCGCGGCCTGCCGACGTGCTTGACCACCACGTAGTCGTCCTCGCCGCCCACCGGGGCGTCGGGGTGCACCACGTTGGGCACGGCGCGGTGCAGCTCGGCCAGCTCGGCCTCGGCGGCGGCCTGCTCGGCCTCGGCGGCCTTGACCTCCGCGGCCAGCTCCTTGCCCTTGGCCAGCAGCGCCTCGCGCTCCTCGCCCCTGGCCCGGCCGACCTGCTTGCCGAACGCCTTCTGCTCGCCGCGCAGCGCGTCGGCCCTGGCCACGGCGGAGCGCCTGCGCTCGAAGGCGGACAGCAGCGCGTCGACCACGGTGTCGTCCTCACCGCGGGCGCGCTGCGAGGCGCGCACGGCTTCCGGGTCTTCGCGCAGTGCCTTCAGGTCAATCACGAGGGGAAAGGGTAGTCCCCGCCCCCTCGTGACCTCACCCGCATATCCCTAGGAGATGGCGACGGCCACGACCAGGCCCAGCGCCACGTGCGCGCTGGCCACCACGGCGCTGGCCGGGGCGAAGCGGTCGGACTCGATCAGCGAGCCGATGTCCAGCCGCGTCACCCACTCCAGCAGCCGCACCGCCAGCACCTGCACCACGATGCCGACCAGGCCGAAGACCAGCGCCGACAGCAGGCCCTCGTCCAGCTTGCCCGCCGAGCTGTAGATGGCGACGACCACGATCAGCGCCATGCTGAACAGGCCCGCCGCGGTGACGATGACCGCGTTCGGCGCCCCCGTGCGCACCAGAGTGCTCAGCTTGCCCGGCGTGGTCCAGTCGATGGCGTAGAAGCCGAAGACCATCAGCAGCAGACCGACGACCGCGTACAGCGCGATCGCGCCGACGCCCCGGCCGATGGCCGCGCCGAAGCCGGGGTCCAACGCGAATTCGGTGATCACGAGCACTCCATTTCAGTCAACAATCCGATGCGGGACGAACGCCGCGCCGTCGTCGGTGACCAGGCCGACCGTCTCGCGGATGCCCAGGCCGGCCGCCGAGTCGCCGACCACCCACGCGCCCAGGGCGGGCCGGTAGCCGTCGAACTCGGGCAGGGGGTCGAACAGCTGGTAGACGAAGCCCTCCTTGCCGTAGACGCCGCCGGTCTGGGTCTCGTAGCCGGGCGCCACGATCTGGATGTTCGCGCCCTCCCGACCCAGTCGGGGCTTGCGCACGTACTCGGTGAGCAGGCCGGGGTCGTCCAGGTAGGCGGGCAGCAGGTTCGGGTGGCCGGGGTACATCTCCCACAGCACCGCCAGCAGCGCCTTGTTGGACAGCAGCATCTTCCACAGCGGCTCGATCCACAGCGTGCCGGGCAGGCTCTCCACCGCGTAGCGGCCGAACTGCTCGTCGACCACCCACTCCCACGGGTAGAGCTTCACCACCGTGCCCATCGGGGCCTCTTCGAGGTCGACGAACCGCTTGAGCAGGCTGTCCCAGCCGATCTCCTCGATGGCCAGCCCGACGGTGTTCATGCCCGCTTCGGCGGCGGTCTCCTGCAGGTAGGCCACGGTGACGTGGTCCTCCCCCGACGGGTCCGCCCCCGACCAGGTGAAGTGCAGCTCGGACGAGGGCAGCCGGGAGCCGATCTCGGCCCACCGCTCGACCAGCTTCTCGTGCAGCGAGTTCCACTGGTCGTCGTCCGGGTAGACGTCGGTCTTCCAGTTCCACTGCACGACCGACGCCTCCAGCAGCGACGTCGGCGTGTCGGCGTTGTACTCCAGCAGCTTGGCCGGGCCGCGGCCGTCGTAGCGCAGGTCGAAGCGGCCGTAGACGTGCGGGTCGCGGCGCTTCCAGGACTCGGCGATGGCGGGCCACAGCCACTCGGCGATGCCGAAGTCCCGGTAGCGCTCGGTCAGCACCACGTTGTCGACCGCTTCCAGGCACATGCTGTGCAGCAGTTCGACGTCCGCTTCCAGCGACAGCACGTCGCTCATCTGGAACACGTAGTGCGCCGACTCGTCCCAGTACGGGCGCGGTCCGCCGTCGGCGGCCCTGGACGGCGCGCCGAACACCAGTCCCTGCTCGGACACCGTGCGCTGCCAGTTCGGCCGGGGGGTGGAGGACTCCCGACGCACTCAGCTGCCCCCGCTCTTGCTGCCGCCGGAGACGCCGAAGCCGCCGCGCTGGACGGTCGTGCCGGACTTGGTGGTGATGGTCGCGCCCTTGGGCGCGGTGTAGCTGCCCCCGGTGACCTTCTGCCCGACCGGGGTGCTCGGGCCGCCGTAGTGGTACCGGTACGAGCTGCCGCCGATGTAGATGAACCCGCCGCTGCTGTACCCGCCGTGGCTGCGCGCGTAGTTCTCGTCGCAGTACTGGTCCTCGACGACCACGTCGTCGCGGGTGCACTGCGCCTCGACCTCGTCGGGGCTGGCCACGGCGTACCAGATGGCCACCACGCCGACCACGCCGACGGTCACACCGCCGCCGATGAGCAGGCGTTTGCGCAGCTTGGCCTTGCGCGCCTGCTCGGCCTCCAGCGCCGCCCGCTGCTGCTCCTGCTCGCGCAGCGCCTGCTCGCGGGCGCGCTGCTCGGCCAGCGTCGGCGGCCGGGGCTTGGTCACCCCGGACTCCTGCCTGCGGATCTTGCCGCGGGCAGGCTGCTGCTGCGGTGCCGGCACGTACGGGGGCGGTGTCGTGCCGCCACCGGTCTCCGGCTGGTTGTTCCCTGCGTCGTTCTCAGTCATCAGCCACTCCCGGCGGGGACGGTACAGAGCTGGGCGGCCAAACGGGTGACGAGTGTCCTAAAAGCAACACACTCCACCCGCCCGATGGGTTTCCGGTCAGGTACAGGCATCATGGAGCAGATGTCTGTGAACGCGCGGTGGTTCCGTCGAGGTGACCACATGGTCATGGTCGGCGCGTTCGTCGGCGCGCTCGCGCTGCTGGCGCTGAGCACCTTCACCTCCTGGCCGGTGGGCGGCGGTGGTGGCGGTGGCGTGCTGGGCGGGCTCGCCGAGGAACCGGTGAACCCGGCCTACGACTCCCAGGCGGGCGACTGCCTGGACTGGCAGCGCAGCGACCTGTCCGACATCACCAAGGTCGACTGCGCCGCGCAGCACCGGTTCGAGGTCAGCGGCGTGGTGGACATCGGCTCGGCGTTCGGGCCGCAGGCGCCGTTCCCCGGCGACGAGCAGTGGCAGCAGATCAGCCAGCAGCACTGCACCCAGGTCTCGCTGGACTACCTGGGCGGCAAGTTCGACCCGTTCGGCAAGTACACCGTCGGCCCGCTCAACCCCGGCGAGCGCCGCTGGTCGGAGGGCCAGCGCACGCTGCGCTGCGGCCTGCAGGTGGCGGGCCCGGCGGGCGGGCTGTTCCCCTCGTTCGGCTCGGCGCGCACCCAGGACCAGTCCGACGTCTACGACCCCGGCGTGTGCCTGGGCATCAACGGCAAGTCCGTCGGCGACCCGGTGGACTGCGCGCAGCCGCACACGTTCGAGATCGTCGGCGTGGTGAACCTGGGGCAGGCCTCCCAGGAGTTCCCCTCGCCGGAGAGGCAGGACGAGGTGATGGCGGGCGAGTGCGACCGCATCGCCGCCGAGTACAGCGGCGGGGCGGACTTCGGCGCCAAGGGCCTGATCGTGACGTGGGACACCCGTGCGGCGGAGAGCTGGGCGGTGGGCTCGAAGCTGGCCAACTGCAAGGTCGGCGCGGTGCCCGCGGCGGACGGCCTGACCGCGTGGAACGGCAGCGTCCGCAACCCCAACGCGCCGCCGCTGACCACGTCGAACCCGCCGCAGACCACGGCCGTGCAGCAGGAGGACGCCACCGGCGCGCCGCTGCACCCCGGCTCCAGCTCCGCCGAGTCCGGTTCCAGCGCGCCGCCGAGCTCGTCGTCGGTCGTGCCGACCACGTCCGCGTCCGTCGAGCCGACGGAGTGAGCTGACGTGCCGGTGGAGATGTCGCGCCAGCGGTTCGAGGAGCTGGTGGCCGAGGCGCTGGACCTGATCCCGCCGGAGTTCGCCGCGGCGATGAGCAACGTGGTGGTGCTGGTGGAGGACCGGCACCCGGAGGAGCCGTCGCTGCTCGGGCTGTACACGGGGATCGCGCTGACCAGCCGGACCAGCGACTACGGCGGGGTGCTGCCGGACCGGATCTCGATCTACCGCGAGGCGATCCTGGACGTCTGCCACGACGAGGACGACGTGGTGGACGAGGTCGCGATCACTGTCGTGCACGAGATCGCCCACCACTTCGGCATCGACGACGACCGCCTGCACGAACTCGGCTGGGGCTGAGGTCGCGGGCGAGCCGCGATCTCCCGCGTCGGCCGCTCACCCATCAGCTCGGCCTCGCCGGCGTCCCGACCTGTCAGCACGACTCCTCGACGACGAGCAGCGAGCGCCGCTCGTCGTCCCTGAACTCCCCGGCCTGGAAACCCGTGAAGTCGCCGGGGGCGCGGACCTCGGGCTCGCGCAGGTGGGGGCGCATCCGCAGGCACAGCGCGTCCCGGTCGCCCGGCGCGACCTCGGTCGGCGCGCCGGGCCCGTGGAACAGCAGGACCCGGACCTCCGGCGACCGCAGCAGGTGCTCCACGCGCTTGGCCGGGGTTCGCCGCCGCACGCCGCGCAGCCGCCACCGCGTTCCGGCGGCGTCCACCCACTCGCCGTCGCGAATCGGTGACGGCCACTCGACCGCGCCGCCGGAAGCGGTCGGCTCGGCGGCCTCGCCCTGCGGGACGGGCTGCGGGACGGGCTGCTTGCGCCGCTTGCTCACCGCGCCATCGTGCCCGCCCGACCCAGCAGGCGCTCATCGGCGGGGGTCAGGCGCCGCGGCCTTCGCGGATGCGGGCGACCCACTCGGCGGCGGCGACGAACTCGGCGTTGTCCGCGGCCGGGGCAGGACTGCCTTCGACCGCCTTGGGGTACGAGCCGAGGAAGCGGGTCCGCGGGCAGTGCCTGCGCAGGGCGGCCAGCGCGTCGCCCACCCTGGGCTCGGCCACGTGGCCGTCGAAGTCGACGTAGAACCGGTACTCGCCGAGCTTGCCCTTGGTGGGCCGGGACTCGATGCGGGTCAGGTTGATCCGCCGCAGCGCCAGCTCGGTCAGCACGTCGGACAGCACGCCCACCCGGTCCGGCGCGGTGACCACGATCGAGGTGCGGTCGCGTCCGGTCGGCCCCGGCACCACTCCCGGCGGCCGGACCAGCAGGAAGCGGGTCTTGGCGTCGCTGACGTCCGCGACGTCGGAGGCGAGCACCTCCAGCGGGTAGTGGCGCACCGCGACGGGCGCGCTCACCGCGGCGTCGTAGTCGCCGCGCAGCACGGCCACCGCTGCGGCCGAGGTGGACGTGGTGGCGACGACGGCCGCGTCCGGCAGGTTGGCGGCCAGCCAGTGCCGCACCTGGGCCAGCGCGTGCGGGTGGCTGGCGACGGTCCGGACCGGGCCGCCGCCGGGCCGCACGAGCACGCTGAACCGCACCGGCAGCACCGCCTCGGCCACCGCCACCAGCGGTTCGCCCTCGGCGAGGGCGTCCATGGTGGCGGGCACCGCGCCCTCCACCGAGTTCTCCACGGGCACGCACGCCCCGTCGGCCTCGCCGCGCCGGACCGCGTCCAGCGCGGCGGGCACGGTGTCGTGGGGCAGCAGCTCGGAGTCGACCTCGGAGTCCGCGGCGAAGCCGCGCGCGGCTTGCTCGGTGAACGTCCCCTGCGGTCCGAAGTACGCGATGCGCGGCAGCACCGGACCACCATACGAGCCGCACTCGTGGTGATCACCGCTGAGGCGAGGATCACCCGACGGGGAGGTGCCCGCCCCGGTTCCGCCGGGAGTGCCTTGCCTGGAATGCTTGTCCGCGTGTCCGCCGATACGGAGGGTGAGATCAGCGCTCCGGCTTCAGTTCCCCGTCTGGTGCTGTGCGCAGTGGACGAACCACTCGCACGGGCGTGGCTCGGTGTGGCCGATGGCCGCGCCGGCGTGGAGGTGCACCGCGGTTCGGTGCTCGACATCGTGGCCGAGGCGGTGGTGAGCCCGGCCAACTCATCGGGATGGATGCGCGGCGGCATAGACGCCGTGTACGCGCGAGCCTTCCCGTTCGTGGAGGACCACGTGCGCAGCGCCGTGCTGGCCCTGCACGGCGGTGAGCTGCCGGTGGGCGAGGCGCTGGTGGTGCCGACGGGCGAGCCGGAGCCGCAGTGGCTGATCAGCGCACCGACCATGCGCACACCCGGTGAGCGGCTGCCCAGGGACACCGTGCACCCCTACCTGGCCGCGCGGGCGGTGCTGCGGCTGTGGCAGGGCGGCAGGCTGGACGACGGCCGTCCGCTGCGCCGGGCGATCCGCACGATCGCCATGCCCGGCCTGGGCACCGGGGTGGGCGGGGTGGCTCCGGAGACGTGCGCCCGCCAGGTCGCGGCGGCGTGGGACGAGGTGTTCAGCACGCTCCCCCGCCGGTAGTTGTGCACAACCTGTGGACAACATGCCCAGAGCTTGTGGACAACTACCTCGGGGTGAGCCATCGTTCCAGGTCGAGCTCGTCGGTGATGTGGATGCCGTAGTCCCCCACCGACGGGATCTCCGGCTTGAGCCTGCGGGCTTCGCGCACCGCGTCCGGGCGCAGCGCGGTGAGCCGGAACCCGCGCCGCTGGTAGAACCGCAGCGCGTCGAGGTTGTCGTTGGTGGTGGTGAGCCGGACGCGGGAGCAGCCGAGTTGACGGGCACGGTGCACGGCGGCCTCGACCAGCGAGGTGCCCACGCCCCGGCCCCTGCGTAACGCGTCTATCGTGACGATCTCCATGAAGCTGTCGTACGTGGTGTAGGTCAGCAGGCCGATCACCTGGTTCTGCTGCTCCACCAGGAAACCCGGCAGGCTCGCCGGGAAGAACACCTGGCCGTGTGCCACGGAGGTGTGCGCACCCCACAGCTCCAGCACCAGCCTGCCGACGACGATCCGGTCGGCCTCCTCAATCGCGCGCACGAGCATTCCTGCACTGTCTTGGGTGACCGGGTGCGGCCGGTACCGGCATTCGACCTATGGTTGATTCGTGACCATCCGCGTGCTGCTCGTGGACGACCACGAGGTGGTCCGTCGGGGCCTGCGTGAGCTGTTGGAGGACGAGGACGACATCAGCGTCGTGGCCGAGGCGGGCGGGGTGGCCGAGGCGCTGGTGCGGGCCGGGGCGTCCGAGCCGGACGTGGCCGTGGTGGACGTGCGGCTGCCCGACGGCGGCGGTGTCGAGCTGTGCCGGAGGCTGCGGGAGCTGCCCAGCCCGCCGCGGTGCCTGGTGCTGACCGCGTTCGACGACGAGGAGGCGCTGGTCGGGGCGATCACCGCGGGCGCGTCGGGCTACCTGCTCAAGCAGGTGCGCGGGCAGGACCTGGTGACCGCGGTGCGGGAGGTCGCGGCGGGCCGCTCGCTGCTGGACCCGGTGACCACCGCGCGGGTGCTGGACCGGCTGCGCAGGCCCCAGCGGGTGGACGCCCTGGACGCGCTGACCGAGCAGGAGCGGCGGGTGCTGGAGCTGATCGGCGAGGGCCTGTCCAACCGGCAGATCGCCGAGCGCCTGTTCGTGGCGGAGAAGACGGTGAAGAACCACGTCACCGCCGTGCTGTCGAAGCTGGGCATGGAGCGCCGCACGCAGGCCGCCGCCTGGGTGGCCAGGCGGGGCATCTGACCGGGCCGAACCCCCCGGTTCAGCCCAGGGGCACGTGCCAGGTGACGGTGGTGCCGGTGCGCGGCGACGAGGTGATCTCGCAGCCGCCGCCCGCCGCCAGCGCGCGTTCCTCCAGGTGCCGCAGGCCGCGCTTGGCCACGCCGCGCGGGATGCCGCAGCCGTCGTCGGCGACCTGGAGCACCAGCCTGTCCGCGTCGCGCTCCAGGCCGATCCGCACCCGGTGCGCGCCCGAGTGCCGCACCACGTTGGACAGCGCCTCGCGCAGCGCGGCGCGGGCGTGGTCGGCCAGCTCGGCGGGCACGTCCAGGAACTGGCCGCTGATGTCCACCTCGGGCTTGAAGCCCAGCAGCTCGCCGGCCGTGCGCGCCTCGGCGTGCACCGAGTCCACCAGGTCGGTGTCGGTGGGCGCGCCGGGGTCGGCGCTGCGCAGCGCCCGCACGGTGGCGCGGACCTCGGCGATGGTCTGGTCGAGCTGGTCGACCGCCTCGGCGAGCCTGCGCGCCTCCCGGCCCTCCAGCTTGAGCCTGCGGTCGAGCAGGTCCAGCTGCACGCCGGTGGCGTAGAGCCGCTGGATCACCACGTCGTGCAGGTCGCGGGCGATGCGCTCGCGCTCCTGGTAGACCGCCACCCGCTGGCGCGCCGTCGACCCCTCGGCCAGCACCACGGCCAGCCCGGCCTGCGCGGCGAACGCGGCCAGCACCTCCACCGTGTCCGGCCGGAACGGCGCCGAGCCGCGCCTGCGGTAGACCGCGAGCGCGCCCAGCCTGCGCTCCCGCGTGCCGAACGGCGCGACCGCGAACGGCCCGTAGCCGCGCAGCGCCTTGGGCACGAACGGCGCGGTGCGCGGGTCGGTGGTGAAGTCCTCGGCCACCACCGGCACGCCCGTGCGGGCCGCCCGCGCGGCCGAGGAGCGGCTGGACAGCACCACGCCCACCGGGTCGGCGCCCACCGGGTCGACGTCGCCGGAGGACGCCTCCACGGTCAGCGTCCCGTCGTCGGCGGTGATCATCGCCAGCCCCAGGTCGGCTTCGGCCAGCTCCACCGCGCGCCGCACGACCAGCGGCAGCACCGCGTCCGGGTCGTCCCCCGCGAGCGCGGCGGAGGTGATCTCGGTCGAGGCGGCGAGCACTCGTGCGGGGTCCACGACGGTCAACGGTAGGGCTTGATGGCCAGCACCAGGTCGGCGCGCTCGGCTTCTTCCGGCCGGTGGGTGATGTGCACGACGGTCTTGCCGCGCAGCGCCTCGTCCAGGCGGTCCAGCAGCGCCTCGGCGGTGGGCCGGTCCAGGTGCGCGGTGGGCTCGTCCAGCAGCACCAGGTCCGCGTCGTGCAGCAGCGCCCTGGCCAGCGCGAGGCGCTGCGCCTCGCCGCCGGAGACCAGGGCGGGGCCGACGACGGTGTCCAGCCGGTCGGTCCACTCCGGCAGGCCCGCCGTGCGCAGGGCGTCGCGCAGCCGCTCGTCGTCGGCGTGCGGGTCGGCCAGGCGCAGGTTCTCCCGGACGGTGGTGGAGACCAGCATCGGCTCCTGCGGGCACCAGCTGACCCTGGCCGGGCTCTGCGCGTGGCCGCGCTCGGGCGCGAGGAAGCCCAGCAGCAGCGCGAACAGGGTGGACTTGCCCGCGCCGGACGGGCCGATCACGGCGACCTTCTCGCCCGGCACCAGGTCCAGGCTCAGGTCGCGCAGGGCCGGTGCGCCCGAGCCGGGCCAGCGGACGTCCACGTGCTCCAGCTTCGGCGGGCCGACGTGCTTCCGCGGCAGCGGGTGCCGCTCGGTGACCCGCCCGTAGGACTCGCGCAGGGCCGCGCGGTGCTGGGCGGCGGGCGGCAGGGCGGACAGCGCCTCGGCCAGCGCCAGCGGCACCAGGCCGAGCACGGGGGCCAGCAGCGGGTCGATGCCGGTGGCCAGCGCGGTGCAGACCAGGGCGGCGAGCCCGGTGGTCAGGTGCACCACGGCGGTCGCCGCGCCCGCCCCGAACGCCTGCCTGCGGGCCAGCCCGGCCAGTTCGGCGTCGCGGTCCTTGACCGCGCGCAGCGCGGTGCCGTCGGCGTGGAAGGCGATCAGGTCCGGCGCGGCGGTGAGCAGGGTCAGCACGTCCTCGGAGACCTGCCTGCGGCCGCGCGCCAGCTTCGCGCTGGCTCGGCGCTCGACGGCGACCGCGATGGCCGGGGCGGCCAGGCCGCCGACGAGCAGCGCGGCGGCCAGCGCGAGCGCGGCGGTGGGCTGGATGAACGCGAACAGGACCACGGCCGCGACACCCGTCCCGGCCGCTACCAGCGGCGGCTGGAGCACTCGCGGCACCAGGTCGCGCACGGTGTCGGTGTCGTCGACCAGGCGGGTGAGCTGGGCCCGTCCGGGGGTGAGGTGGCGCCACAGGTCGACGCGCAGCGCGATGGCGAAGCGGAACGCCGCGTCGTGCGAGACCAGCCGTTCGAGGTACCGCAGCACGCCCTTGGCCAGCGCGAACGTGCGCACGCCCACCACGAGGACGGACAGCGTCAGGATCGGCGGGCGGGTAGAGGCCTTCGCGATGAGGTAGGCCGACAGTGCGGTCAGCGCCACCCCGCTGACCAGCGCGGCGACGCCCAGCGCCGCGCCCGCCAGCACCCGCTTGGTGAGCTTGGGCAGGCGCGGCCGGGCCTGCCGCTCGGCCTCCCGGTCGACCGGCCTGGCCTGCCGCGCCTCGTCGGCGGCCTCGGCGACCCGGTGGGTGGCCAGCACGACGGCGGCGTGGCCGGCGTGCCGGTCGATCGCGGCCATGACCTTGCCCGCCGTGGCCGGGTCGAGGTGCGCGGTGGGCTCGTCGAGGAGCAGCACGGACGCGCCGTCCTTGGTCCTGGTCAGCGCGCGGGCCACGGCCACCCGCTGCCGCTCGCCGGTGGACAGCTCGGCGATCGGCCGGTGCGCCAAGTGGTCGGCGGCCACGTCGCGCAGCACCTCGCGGTCCACGCGGCCGGTGGTCAGCTCCAGCTCGTCGGCGACGGTGCGGCCCGCGAACGCGGGGCGCTGCGGCACCCAGGCGATGTCGCCGCCGACCCGGACGTGGCCGCCGTCGGGCCGGACGAAGCCGAGGATCGCGGCCAGGGTGGTCGACTTGCCGCCGCCGCTGGGCGCGTCGAGGCGGTGGGTCTGCCCCGGTCGGACGGTGAAGCTCAGGCCGTCCGGGGCGTAGCGGCCTCGGCGCTCGACCCGCAGGTCGCGGACTTCGACGCCGGTTGTCCACAGGGGGTCGGGTTGTCCACAGGCAAGATCGACTTCGCCCCGTGCGGCCCGGTGGGGCGGTAGGCTGGCTTCGGGGCCGCCCCCAGGGACGGGTGGGGGCTGCGTGGGGGGCGTCACGACCTCGGACACGCGCCGCACGGCCTCCAGGCCGTCCTCGCTGGCGTGGTGGGCGGCGCCCGCGGCGCGCAGCGGCAGGTAGCACTCGGGCACGAGGATCAGCACGACCAGCCCGGTGAGCAGCGTCAGGTCGCCCGACACCAGCCGCACCCCGATGCCGACGGCGACCAGCGCCACGGACAGCGACGCGAGCACCTCCAGCACCAGCGCGGACAGGAACGCCACCCGCAGCGTGCCCATGGTGGCCTTGCGGTGCTGCTCGCCGACCCGCCGCACCGCCTCCGCCTGGGCCGCCGCGCGGCCGAACGCGGTGAGCACGGGCAGCGCCCGCACCAGCTCCAGCAGCCGCGCGGACAGCCGCTCGGTGACCGACGCGGCCAGCGACACGCGGTGCTCGGTGAACTTGCCGATCAGGATCGCGAACACCGGGATCAGCGGCACGGTCACCGCGACCAGCACCGCCGAGGTCGGGTCGGTCCACAGCAGCCACGCGCCGACCAGCGGCGGCACCACGGCGGCGGTGACCAGGGCGGGCAGGTAGCGGGTGAAGTAGGCGTCCAGCGCGTCGAGGCCCTTGGTGGCCAGCACGGTCAGCTCGGCCGGGCCGCGCTCGGCGATCCAGGCGGGGCCGTTGGCCAGCGACCGGTCGAGCAGGGCGGCGCGCAACTCCTCCTTGGCGCCCGCGGCGGCGCGCGCGGCCACCGCCTCGGTGGCCCACGCCAGCAGCGCCCGCGCCACGACGGCGACGGCAAGCCAGGTCAGCGACGGCAGCCCGCCGTCGACGAGGGTGGCCAGCGCGGTGCCGAGGGTGACGGCCTGGGCGACCAGGGCGACGGCGGACAGCGCGGCCAGGAGAGCGCAGATGATCAACGCCCGGCGCGCTGAAGGCGAAAGGGAAGGCAGCGCGCCGAGCGGACCACGCCCCGGCTTGCTTCTGGCGGAAGGGGTGCCGGGGAAGCTCACGACAACAACGTTAGGTCCCGGACGGGGCCGTGCTCAGGTACGACGGTCCTGGTCGGGGTGGGACCTAGGTCCCGTCCGGCGGGAACCGGGGTGGCGTCGGGTTCCCGCCCGCGAGTCGCGGGACGTCGTGGCGGGGCGCGGGTGCGCGGCCGGGCCGACGTCCCTGTCCTACGGGGTCACACGCCCTTGAGGGGTGGGTACTGGCCGTCGGGTGGGATCGGCGCCCGCGCGTTGAGGGCGCGGGCTTCCTGGAGCTGGTCCTCCAGGGTCACGATGCGGCACGCGGCGTCCAGGCCGGTGCCCTGGTCGACCAGCTCGCGGACGCGGGCGGCCAGGCGCAGCTGGTGGCGGGAGTAGCGGCGGTGGCCGCCTCGGGAGCGCTGCGGCTCGATGAGCTTCGCCTCGTCCAGGCTGCGCAGGAAGCCCACGGTGGTGCGCAGCATCTCCGCCGCGCGGCCGATGGTGAAGGCCGGGTAGTGGTCGTCGTCGAGGTTCTCCGCCGCGCTCTGCGGCTGTGCCGGGGGTGACCGGTCAGGGTCTGAGGTCATCGAGCCTCCGCATCACGAGGGGCCCCGGTGCCGCAGCACCGGGGCCCCAGGGTTGTGGGTTCACTGCATCGACCGGCCGCGCGGCCGGTCTCCTCTGTCCGCGAGAACCGCACCGGAGGCGCGGACCGCGAGGATCGCTCGTGCCGAGGGCAGGCGATCCGAGGGTGTGCTCCCTTCCCTTCTCCTCTTCCTGTCTTTTCCTGACTTCACCCGGCGCTCGACACCCGGCGTCCTGCTCGTGCCGGCACCACTTCGTCGACCGCCCCTGGCCACCGGCCGGAACCCCTTGCACTGATCGGCCCCGGCGACATCTGGCCGTCTTGCTCACCACTTCACGGGTAGTTCGTCATCTCCCGTGCCGATGTGACTTTCTCTCTCCTAAGACGGGGAGAACACTACACGCTGTCGGAGCCGAATGTCTAATCCAGCGACAGGAGGTTTTCTCCGCCCGCCCGCGCCGGAGCGGAACGCCGCGCCCGGCTCACGGGCGCGGCGCTCCCGGTGGTGGCCTCAGCGGTGGTGGCTCAGGGGACGTGCACGGCGGGGATGTGCCGGGTGCCGATCCGCTTGCGGAACACCCAGTAGGTCCAGCCCTGGTAGACCAGCACCGCCGGGGTGCCGAACGCGGCCACCCAGGTCATCACGGTCAGCGTGTAGGGGCTGGACGCCGCGCCCGCCACGGTCAGCGAGTGCGCCGGGTCCAGGGTGGAGGGCAGCACGTTCGGGTACAGCGCGCCGAACAGCGCCACCACGGCCGCCGCCACGGCGAGGCCCATCAGGGCGAACGCCTGGCCCTCGCGGCGCAGCGCCAGCCGGGCCAGCGCGCCGAACGCGGCCATCGCGACCACGATCGAGGCCGCCCAGGTCCACACCGACCCGAACCGCAGCTGCACCAGCAGCAGGAGCACCACCAGCGGCAGCAGGGCGGCGGGCGCGATCTTCAGCGCCAGCGCGCGGGCCCGTTCGCGGACCTCGCCCTCGGTCTTGAGCGACAGGAAGATCGCGCCGTGCACGAGGGCGTAGCCCGCGATGGCCAGCGCGCCGAGCAGGGTTTCCAGCCGGATGGCCGCGAACGGCGAGCCGACGCGGTCGCCCGCGGCGTCCAGCGGCAGGCCGAAGACGTTGGTGGACAGCACCAGGCCCACGCCCAGCGCGGCCACCCAGGAGCAGCCGATGATGAGCCGGTCCCAGTTGCGGCGCCAGCGGGCCGTGTCGACCTTGCCCCGGTACTCGAACGCCACGCCGCGGCCGATCAGGGCCAGCAGGAACAGCGTCAGGGGCAGGTAGGCGGAGCTGAACAGGGAGGCGTACCAGCCGGGGAAGGCGGCGAACGTGGCGCCGCCCGCGACCAGCAGCCAGACCTCGTTGCCGTCCCACACCGGGCCGATGGTGTTGATCAGCACGCGCCGCTCGGTCTCGTCGCGGCCGAGCACGGGCAGCAGCATGCCGACGCCGAAGTCGAAGCCCTCCAGGAACAGGTAACCCAGCCACAGCAGGGCGATCACGCAGAACCAGAGCGTCTCCACAGCTCCCCCTCTCAGTACGCGAAGGCCAGGACGTCGTCGGCGGGCTTGTCCGGCTTGTCGGGCGGCATCACCCCGGCGACGCCCGCGCGGACGTACCGGCGGATCAGGAACACCTCGACGCAGGCCAGCGCGCCGTAGACGAGGGTCAGCGCGATCAGCGAGGTGAGGACCTCGCCGACGGTGGTCTGGGACACCGCGCGGGCGGTGAACATCCACACGCCGTCCACGCCGGACGGGTTGGGCACCACGACGAACGGCTGCCGCCCCATCTCGGTGAAGATCCAGCCGAAGCTGTTGCCCAGGAACGGGGTGGCGATGCTGGCCAGCGCGAGCCTGGGGAACCACCGGCCGCGCGGCATCCGGCCGCCTCGGGTCAGCCACAGCGCGGCCACGCCCGCGAAGGCCGACAGCGCGCCGAAGCCGATCATCAGGCGGAAGCCCCAGTAGGTCACCGGCAGCGCGGGCACGTAGTCGATGGGCTTGCCGGACAGCTCGCCCAGCCGCTCGTCGACGGGGTAGTTGGTGCCGTACTTCTCCTGGTAGAGCGGCACGAGGTCCTGGATGCCCTTGACCTCGCTGGAGAAGTCGTTGTGGGCCAGGAACGACAGCAGCGCGGGCACGGTGAGGCTCTTGACGTCCTCGCAGTTGGGCGAGGTCACGTCGCCGATGGCGAACACCGAGAAGCTGGCGGGTTCCTCGGTGTGGCACAGCGCTTCGGCGGCGGCCATCTTCATCGGCTGCTGCTCGAACATCAGCTTGCCCTGGATGTCGCCGGAGGCGGCCAGGCCCGCGAAGGCGGCCACGCCGACCCAGGCGCCGAGCTTGAGCGAGGACCGCCAGACCGGGATCTCGTCGGTGCGCCGCCACAGGTGCCAGGCGGCGATGCCGACCAGGAAGGCGGCGGCGACCGAGAAGGCGCCGAAGATGGTGTGCGGGAAGGCGGCCAGCACGGTGTTGTTGGTCAGCACCGCCCAGATGGAGGTCAGCCGGGGCCTGCCGTCGACCAGCTCGGCGCCGACCGGGTGCTGCATCCAGGAGTTGGCGGCCAGGATGAAGTAGGCGGAGGCGATGGTGGCCAGCGAGAACGCCCAGGCGCAGGCCAGGTGGACCTTCTTGGGCAGCCGGTCCCAGCCGAAGATCCACAGGCCCAGGAAGGTGGACTCGACGAAGAAGGCGACCAGTCCCTCCATCGCCAGCGGGGCGCCGAAGACGTCGCCGACGAAGCGGGAGTAGGCGCTCCAGTTCATGCCGAACTGGAACTCCTGCACGATGCCGGTGACCACGCCCATGGCGAAGTTGATCAGCAGCAGCTTGCCCCAGAACTTGGTCATCTTCAGGTACTTGAGGTCGCCCGTGCGCACCCACGCGGTCTGCATGGCGGCCACCAGCAGCGACAGGCTGATGGTCAGGGGGACCATCAGGAAGTGGTAGACGGTGGTGATGCCGAACTGCCACCGCGAGAGCTCGAGGACGTCCACGTCCTGAAAGGTAGGTCGGCGCTCGCGGGGATCTCAGGTACGACGGTCCTGAACCGCGTAGGACCTAGGTCCTGCGGCGGCCGTCACGTCGAGCTGGGCAAACGGGTCGGGTAGGGTGGTTGGTGCCTGAGGGGAGTAGTTCCTTCGGCCGCCTTCGGGCGGCCGTGGCGAGGTGATCGACACACTGATCCGCCCGTGAGCGGATCCGGTCCCTCACCCGTTCCGCGGAGCGGGCGAACGAGACCTCCGGCCGGGTAGTGCGACACGCCCGGTCGGAGTCGTGCTGCCTCCGTCCGGGTCTCGGACGTGGAGGATGAGTGGCAACCTGGTTCTTGGCGCTGGCGATGGCTTTCATCGCGGTGTTCGTGCTGGAACTGCCGGACAAGACGACCGCGATCACGCTGGTGCTGACCACGCGGTTCCGCGCGGCCCCGGTGGTGGCGGGCGCGGCCGTGGCGTTCGCCCTGCAGGCGGTCATCGCGGTGGGGTTGGGCAGCGCGCTGACGCTGCTGCCCGAGCGGGTCGTGGCGGCGGCGGTGGCGCTGGTGTTCGGCGTCGGCGCGTTCCTGCTGTTCCGCGAGAGCTTCGCGGACGAGGAGAGCGACGAGGCGGACGGGGCGCGGTCGGGTGCGGTGGCGGCGTCGTTCCGGCGTTCGGCGCTGACCTCGTTCGGCGCGCTGTTCGCGGCCGAGTGGGGTGACGCCTCGCAGTTGGCCGCGGTGGGTGTGGCGGCGAAGTACGCGCAGCCCACGGCGGTGGTGCTGGGGACGTTCCTGGCGCTGATGTCGGTGACGCTGCTGGCGGTGCTGGTGGGTCGCAAGATCCGCGACCGGGTGCCCGCGCACTGGGTGCAGCGCGGGGCCGGGGCGGTCTTCGCGGTGTTCGCCGCGGTGGCGCTGTGGCAGGCGCTGCTGGGCTGAGCCGGACGCACGTGGTCAGCGCACGGGGTCAGCGCAGGGCTTCGGCGACCTCCTGGGCGGCGAGCAGGACGCGGGGCCCCACGGCCTCGCCGTCCAGCTTCTCCAGGGCCACCACGCCCACGCTGGCCCGCAGGCCGGGCACGCCGCGCACCGGGGCGGCGACGCCGAACGCGCCGGGCTGCAGCTCGCCGGAGGAGACGACCCACTGCCTGCCCTCCGCCGACAGGCCGATGGCCTTGCCCGCCGCCCCCCGGTGCACGGGGTGGCGGCTGCCCACCCGGTAGGCCACGTGGTAGGCCGTCCAGGACGGCTCGACCACGGCCACCGCCTGCGCTTCGGAGCCGTCGGCGACGGTGAGGTGGGCGGTGGCCCCGACCTGCTCGGCCAGGCCGCGCAGGGCGGGCTGGGCGGCCAGGCGCAGCTGCGGCAGGACGTTGGACGCCAGCCGCAGCACGCCAAGGCCCAGCCGCACCTTGGAGCCCTCGCGGCGCACCAGGCCGCGCGACTGCAGCGGCACCAGCAGCCGGTAGACCGCCGCGCGGGACGCGCCGATCGCGGCGGCCAGCTCGCTGATGCTGGGGGCGTCGGACTCGGCGTCGGCCACCGCCTGGAGCAGCGCCAGCCCCCGCTCCAGGGTCAGCGAGCTCTCCTTGGACGCCGCCTGCGCGGGCAGGCGGCCCCTCGGACCGGGCCGGACCACGGTGGTCAGCTCCCGTCTGCGGGCAGCACGGTGCCCTCCACCTCGGCCAGGCCGACCAGCGAGCCGTCCTCGCCGGGCGCGGTGGCGGTGATCCGCACGCTGTCGCCGTCCTCCAGGAAGGTGCGCTCCTGGTCGCCCACGGTCACCGGTTCCCGGCCGCCCCAGCTCAGCTCCAGGAACGAGCCGCGCTCCTCGCGCGCCGGGCCGGAGACGGTGCCGGAGGCGATCAGGTCGCCGGGCCGGACCGTGGCGCCGTTGACCGACAGGTGGGCGAGCTGCTGGGCGAAGGTCCAGGACATCTCGCGGAACGGCGGGCGGGAGACCACCACGCCGTTCCACTCCACTTCGAGGCTGATGTCCAGGCCGTGCGGGCGTTCCTCCACCAGGTAGTCCAGCACCGGGTTGGGCAGCGGCGGCGGGCTGACCCGCGCCACCGCGAACGCCTCCAGCGGGGTGATCCACGCGGAGACGGAGGTGGCGAAGGACTTGCCCAGGAACGGCCCCAGCGGCTGGTACTCCCACCCCTGGATGTCGCGGGCGGACCAGTCGTTGACCAGCACCACGCCGAAGACGTGCTCGACGGCGCGCGAGGTGGACAGCCGGGAGGCCACCGGGCCGCCGCAGACGAAGCCGACCTCGGCCTCGACGTCCAGCCGCTGCGACGGGCCGAACACCGGGCCCTTGGAGCCGCCTCGGCGCTGGCCGTGCGGGCGCACCACGGGGGTGCCGGAGACCACGACGGTGCCCGCGCGGCCGTGGTAGCCCACCGGCAGGTGGGTCCAGTTGGGCAGCAGCGGCGGGTCGTCGGGGCGGAAGATCCGGCCGACGTTCTCCGCGTGGTGCCGCGAGGAGTAGAAGTCCACGTAGTCGGCCACGGTGAAGGGCAGGACCGCGCCCTCCAGGCCGACCAGGCGGGCCCCGCGCGGCGCGGAGGCGGCGGTGACCACCTCGACCAGCCTGGCCCGCAGGGCGCTCCACGCGGGGCGTCCGGCGCGCAGCAGCGGGTCCAGGGTGTCGGCGCGCACCAGGTCGGCCAGCGCGCCGAAGGACTCGGCGATGGGGCGCAGCGGCAGCGCCGAGTCGCCGACGCGGACCGCGATGCCCTCGCCGATCACCCCGTAGGGCAGCGTCTGCGGTCCGAACGGGTCGTCCCGGCCGAACGCGGGGTCGTCGATCCAGCTCACAGCAGGCCCAGTTCGTCGAGGTCGGCGATCGGCTCGGCCAGCGAGCACGAGCCGTAGGAGGCGAACACCCCGCGCACGGCGTGCGCGGCCTGGTCCGACAGCGACCCGGCCTCCTCGGCCAGCGCGGCGGCGTCGGTGCTGGCCAGCGCGGCCCGGACGTCGCCGCCGGACAGCGAGCGGGCGGTGGCCACCAGCAGGTTGAGGAACCCGTGGTGGGTGAAGCCGGTGTCCGGGTCGGTGCGCCGCACGGCGTGGTGCAGCCCGGCGGTGGCCTTGAAGGCGACTCCCCCGCCGCTGACCACCGACAGGAAGTCGGCGACCTCGTCGACGCTGGGGAAGTTCTCCTTGCTCTGGCCGCCGCAGCGCAGCTTGGGCCAGCTGCCGTGCTCGATGACGCGGCGCACGCCGTCCAGCCACTCCGCGCCGCCCCGGCGGGGCTCCACCACGCGGATCACGTCCTCGGGGACGAACTCCGAGACACGTTCCAGCCACACCTCGTCCACGTCGGACGGGGCGGGCATCTCCACCATCCGCAGGGCGAGCAGCTCGCTGCGGGACTCGACGATCGACACGGCCTTGGGCACCCCGCCCAGCCCGGTGTCGATCACCAGCGACAGGGCCACCGGCTTGACCGGCTTGACCTTGATCAACTCGGTGATCAGCTCGGCCAGCCGGGACGCGGGGCACAGGAACAGGCCGACCGCGCCCGCCCAGTCGCCGACGCGCGCGTCGAGGTGGCCGCGCACGGCGTCGGGCATCGTCGCGTTGCCCGGCGGGAACAGCGCGGCGTCGTCGACTAGGCGCGCGAGCAGGGGCGGAGTACCTCGCGGACCGGGCGCACGGAGTTCGAAGGCGCTTGACACGGCTGACACGCTAGTGGCGTACCGGTCAATGAACAAAGATGTCCGACTATCGAACGCCTGGAGCGAGCGATGGCGTACTACCGACAGGTCGGGGAGATCCCCCGAAAGCGCCACACCCAGTTCCGCACTCCGGAGGGCGGGCTCTACGCGGAAGAGCTGATGGGGGTGGAGGGCTTTTCGGCCGATTCGGCGTTGCTCTACCACCGGCACCTGCCCACCGCGATCGTGAACGCGGTGACCGTCGAGGACACCCGCGGCGCCACCTCGCCGAACCTGCCGCTCAAGCCGCGCCACTTCCGCACCCCCGCGCTGACCTGGGACTCCGATGGCGTGGACGCGGTGACCGGGCGGCGCACGCTGTTCGGCAACGCGGACGTGACGATCGGGTTCGTGGTCGCGACCGCCCCCAGCCCGCTGTACCGCAACGCGGCGGGCGACGAGCTGCTGTACGTGCAGTCCGGCGAGGGGGTCGTGGAAACCATCTACGGCGCGCTGCCCGTCGGCGAGGGCGACTACGTCGTGCTGCCCACCTCGTGCACCTACCGCGTGGTGCCGGAGCGGCCGATGAGCGTGCTGGTGCTGGAGGCGACCGGGCACATCGGCCCGCCCCGCCGCTACCTGTCGGCCAAGGGCCAGTTCCTGGAGCACTCCCCCTACTGCGAGCGGGACATCCGGGGCCCGGTCGAGCCGCTGCTGGTCGACGGCGAGGACGTGGACGTGCTGGTGCGCCACCGCGCGGGGCTGACCAGGTTCACCTACGCCAACCACCCGTTCGACGTGGTGGGCTGGGACGGCTGCCTGTACCCGTGGGTGTTCAACATCCGCGACTTCGAGCCGATCACCGGCCGCGTGCACCAGCCGCCGCCGGTGCACCAGACCTTCGAGGGCCCGAACTTCGTGGTGTGCTCGTTCTGCCCGCGCAAGGTCGACTACCACCCGCTGGCGATCCCGGTGCCCTACAACCACGCCAACGTCGACTCCGACGAGCTGATGTTCTACGTGGGCGGCGACTACGAGGCGCGCAAGGGCTCGGGCATCGGCATCGGGTCGCTGTCGCTGCACCCGTCGGGCTGCACGCACGGCCCGCAGCCGGGCGCGGTGGAGGCGTCGCTGGGCGCGGAGGCGTTCGACGAGACCGCCGTCATGGTGGACACGTTCCGGCCGCTGGAGCTGGGCGAGGCGGCACTGGCCTGTGAGGACCCCAAGTACGCCTGGAGCTGGGCGCGAAGGGGTCCTGACCTGGGCTGAAGTCGATCTGTCGGTGCCGCCGTCTAGCGTTCCGCGGCATGGATGCGCAGGCGGTACTGGGACTGGCACCGGACGGCCAGGTGGCGAGCAGCGCCACCCGGCTGGCCGGGTCGTCGGGCTGGCACGGGGAGGGGTCCTCGCCCGGCGCGCTGTGGGGGCTGTGCAAGGGCAGCGGGGCCAAGCCGTACTCGGTGTGCGTCGACCTGGGCGACCGGGCGACCAAGTGCTCCTGCCCGTCGCGGAAGTTCCCCTGCAAGCACGCGCTGGCGCTGCAGCTGCGGCACGCCCGCGACCCGTTCCCGGCGGCCGACGCGCCGCCCTGGGTCCAGGAGTGGCTGACCCGCAGGCACAAGACCGCGGCGGCCCCGGCCGCGCAGGACGCGCCGGAGGCGGTCGAGCGCCGCGCGAAGGCCAAGGAGAAGACCGCCCGCGACCGCCAGGAGGCGGTGCGCGCGGGCGTGGCGGGTCTGGCCGACTGGCTGGCCGACGTGGCGGGCGCGGGCATCGCCGGGCTGCCCGCGCGGGACGCGGCGTGGTGGCGCTCGATCAGCGCCCGCATGGTCGACGCGCAGGCCAAGGGGCTGGCCTCGGCGGTGGACGAGCTGCGCGACGTGGTCGCGGCGGGCGGCCCGCACTGGGCGCACGACGCCGCCGACCGGCTGGGCGGGCTGCGCCTGCTGACCCGGCTGGGGTCGGTGGAGGCGCCGAGCGAGGTGGTGCGGCGGCGGCTGGGGTTCTCGGTGGCCGAGGAGGAGGTGCGCGCCGCGCCGGGCCTGTCCGACCGCTGGGTGCCGCTGCTGCGCCGGGACACCGAGGACGAGCTGGTGCGCACCGTTCAGCAGTGGGTGTGGGGGCGCGCGCACGGCTGGGTGGTCGCGGTGCGGCACGCGGGCGGCGGAGCCCGGCCGGTGCCCCCGCTGCCGCACGGCGTGGAGGTGCAGGGGGTGCTGCACCCGTATCCGGGGGCCGCGCCGCTGCGGGTCGCGGTGGGCGAGGTGCTGGCGCAGAGCGCGCCGGGGCCGGTGCCCGCGCCGGACACCTGGCGGGAGGCGCTGGCGTCGCTGGAGCCGTGGCTGCGGGGTGATCCGTGGCTGCGCGCGCACCCGCTGGGGTGCGCGGGGGTGCGGGTGAGCGCGGACACCCGGCACCTGGTCGACGGCTCGGGGCGGGCGGTGCCGGTGCGCGCGGATCTGGCGTTGGAGCAGGCGGTGGCGCTGACCGGAGGTGCGGTGTTCGACGCGTGGGGGTTGTGGGACGGGCGGGTGCTGCGGCTGGGCGCCGTGGCCGAGCCGGGCGCGGCCCCGGAGGTGGTGGGATGAACGCGGGACGCAGCCCGAAGGGCAACCGGGCGACGGTGCGCCCGCCGGAGGGGGTGCGGCGGGTGTGGAGCCCACGCGCGGTGCTCCCCTCGGCTTCGCGGTGCTCGGGCAGCGGGCGGGTGCCCGCCCCGTGCCAGCCCACCCCGTGCCAGCCCACCCCTGGGGAGACGGCGCCGTGACCGTCCAGCAGGAGTGGGAGGAGGCGGTGCGGGCGCTGCTGGTCGGCGCGCACCGCGCCGGTCTGGACACCGGTGAGCTGCTGGACCGGTGCGCGGCGCTGGGCGTGGCCGCGCACGCCGCCGTCCTGCCGCCGGTGCTGGACGAGCCGCTGCTCGCCCCGGCCCCGGACGCGGCCGACCGGGTGGCGGGCGAGCGGGCGCGGGCGGTGCTGGCCCAGATCCTGGCGCTGGACGACCAGGTGCTGCTGACCGAGTGGTGCGGCATGGCCAGCGCCGCCGGGGTGGTCGCCGAGCACCGGCACCTGCCCGCGCTGCTGGGCCTGGCCACCGCCCACCACGGGCTGCGGCAGGCGGTCACGGCCGTGCTGGGCGCGCGGGGGCGGTGGCTGGCGGCGATCCGGCCGGGCTGGGCGTGGGCCGCGGCGGCCCCCGGCGACGCCGAGGTGGACCTGGCCGAGGCGCTGGACCTGCCCACCTCGGCCCGGCTGGCCGCGCTGCGCCGGGCCCGCGCGGCGGACCCGCGCGGGGCGGGCGCGTTCATCGCCGGGCAGTTCGGCGCGCAGCGCCGCGCGGGCGACCGGCAGGTGCTGGTCAGCGCCCTGGAGACGGGTCTGGGCCCGGAGGACGAGCCGCTGCTGGAGCGGGCGCTGGACGACCGCGCGGTCGGCGTGCACGACGAGGCGCTGCGGCTGCTGCGCGGCCTGCCCGGCTCGGCGCTGGCCCAGCGCGCCGCCGAACGGCTGCACCGCGGCCTGTGGCTGACCGCCGACGGCTTCGACGTGCAGAGCGACGAGCTGTGGACGGTGCTGGAGCCCGAGCCGGACGAGGCGCGGGACCTGATGCGCGACGGCTCCGAGGTGGGCGTGACCAACCGCATCCGGGCCGCCGCCGCCAGCGTGCCGCCCCGGCACTGGACCGACCGACTGGGCACCGACGACGCGGGCGCGGCGGCGGTGCTGGAGCGCGGGCCGTGGGCGCAGGCCCTGCTGCGCGGGGTGGCGCTGCGGCTGCGGCTGGCCGCCGACCCGCGCCCGTGGGCGGTGGCCGCCACGCGCGCGCTGACCGGCATGGAGCAGCTGGAGATGCTCGCCGCGCTGCCCACCGACCTGGCCGCGCGGACCGTGGTCGAGCTGTCCGGGCAGTGGAACTACGACCTGCTCGACCACGCCTGCTCGCAGCTGCCCGCGCCGTGGTCGGCGGAGGCCACCGCCGGGCTGCTGGACCGCTACGCCGCCGCCCGCGACCCGAGGTGGCGCGCGGGCCGTCCGCCCGCCGTGCTGCTGTCCAGGGGCGACGCGGAGGTGCTCGGCGCCAACTGGGCGCGGATCACCGAGCGCTGGCCCGAGCACACCACCGAACTCGACCTGCTGCGCCTGCGCGTGCAGCTCCGCGCGGCCTTCACCGAACCGACCGCCGACCAGACCGCCGAACCGACCGGGAGGAACCCCCAGTGACCACCGAGACCGTGCTGCGGCCCGCCGCGGAACAGCAGTACGCCGCCGAGCTGGCCGCGCTCGCGGCGGCCGACGACCGGCCCCGGCCGCCGCGCTGGCGGCTCTCGCCGCAGGCCGTGGTCCGGTACGTGCTGGGCGGGACGCTGCCCGACGGCACGGTGATCACGCCGAAGTACGTGGGCGACCGGCGGCTGGTGGAGGTCGCGGTCGGCACCCTGGTCACCGACCGGGCGCTGCTGCTGGTGGGCGTGCCGGGCACGGCCAAGTCGTGGCTGTCGGAGCACCTGGCTGCGGCGGTCAGCGGCGACTCGACGCTGGTCGTGCAGGGCACCGCGGGCACCGGGGAGGACCAGGTCCGCTACGGCTGGAACTACGCGCGGCTGATCGCCGAGGGCCCCAGCGAGGCCGCGCTGGTGCCCAGCCCGGTGATGACCGCGATGCGCACCGGCGCGGTGGTCCGCGTCGAGGAGCTGTCCCGGATGCCCGCCGAGGTGCAGGACTCGTTCATCACCATCCTGTCCGAGAAGAACCTGCCGGTGCCGGAGCTGGGCATCCAGGTGCAGGCGGTGCCGGGCTTCACGCTGATCGCCACGGCCAACGACCGCGACCGGGGCGTCAACCAGATGTCCTCGGCGCTGGCCAGGCGGTTCAACACGGTGGTGCTGCCGCCGCCCGCGACCGAGGACGCCGAGGTGCAGATCGTGTCCACCCGCGCGGCGCAGCTGGGTCGGGCGCTGGAGCTGCCCGCCGAGCCGCCCGCGCTGGAGGAGGTGCGCCGCGTGGTGCGGATCTTCCGGGAGCTGCGCAACGGCTCCACCGCCGACGGCCGCACCCAGTTGAAGAAGCCCAGCGGCAGCCTGTCCACCGCCGAGGCGATCTCGGTGATCACCAGCGGCATGGCGCTGGCGGGCCACTTCGGCGACGGCACGATCACCGCCGACGAGCTGGCGTCGGGCCTGCTGGGCGCGGTGGTCAAGGACCGGGTGTCGGACACCGCGGCCTGGCAGGAGTACCTGGAAGCGGTGGTCAAGGAGCGCGCGGACTGGCGCGACCTGTACCGGGCGTGCCGGGACCTGGTGGGCTGATGGCGCGGGAACAGCCGCTGCCCGAGCGGGTGGTGCTGCTGGGCATCCGGCACCACGGCCCCGGCTCGGCGCGCATGGTCGCCGCCGCGCTGGAGGCGCTGCGGCCGGAGCTGGTGCTGGTGGAGGGCCCGCCGGAGGGTGACGCGCTGCTGTCGCACGTGCCCGCGCTGACCCCGCCGGTGGCGCTGCTGCTGCACGACGAGACCGAGCCGTCGACCGCGGCGTTCTGGCCGTTCGCCGAGTTCTCGCCGGAGTGGCGGGCGATGACGTGGGCGCACGGCGCGGGCGTGCCACTGCGGTTGTTCGACCTGCCCGCCGCCGCGTCGCTGGGCGAGGAGCGCGACCCCGCCCCCAAGGCGGTGGTGGACCCGCTGGGCACGCTGGCCGAGGCGGCCGGGTTCGACGACCCGGAGCGCTGGTGGGAGGACGTCGTGGAGCACCACGGCAACCACGGGGGCGACACCGACCCCCGCCACCTGGCGCAGGCGGTGGCCGAGGCGATGACGGCGCTGCGCGAGGAGTTCGCCGACCAGGTGGACGAGCGGACGCTGCGCCGCGAGGCGTTCATGCGCCAGTCGCTGCGGCAGGCGCTCAAGGACGTCGAGGGGCCGATCGCGGTGGTGTGCGGGGCGTGGCACGTGCCCGCGCTGCGCGCGCTGCCGCCCGCCACGGCCGACGCGGCGCTGCTCAAGGGGCTGCCGCGCCGGAAGGTCTCCGGCACGTGGGTGCCGTGGAGCCACGGGCGGCTGGCGTCGGCGTCGGGCTACGGCGCGGGCGTGGACTCCCCCGGCTGGTACGCGCACCTGTGGGAGTGCGCGGCCAAGGGCGACGCGGTGCCGCGCTGGTTCGCCCGCGCGGCGGCGGTGCTGCGCGCCGAGGACCTGCCCGCGTCCACGGCGAGCGCGGTGGAGGCGGTGCGGCTGGCGGAGTCGCTGGCGGCGCTGCGCGGGCGGCCCTCGCCGGGGCTGTCGGAGGTCACCGAGGCGGCGCTGGCGGTGCTGTGCGGCGGCGACGAGGTGCCGCTGCGGCTGGTGTGCGAGCGGCTGGTGGTGGGCGAGCGGCTGGGCGAGGTCGGCTCGGACGTGCCGCGCTCGCCGCTGGCGGTGGACGTGGCGCGGTTGCAGCGCAAGCTGCGGCTGCCGCCCAGCGCCGAGGACAAGCAGGTCCGGCTGGACCTGCGCAAGGACACCGACCGGGAGCGGTCCAAGCTGCTGCGCAGGCTGGCCGTGCTGGACGTGCCGTGGGGCAGGCCGGACACCACCCGCTCGCTGGGCACCTTCGCCGAGGCGTGGCACCTGCGCTGGGACCCCGGTTTCGAGGTGGCCATCGCGGCGGCGGCCCGGCACGGCACCACGGTCGAGGCGGCGGCGCGGCAGGTGCTGTGCGGCCGGGCGGCCCAGGCCCAGCGGGTCGCGGAGGCGGCCGGGGTGCTGTCCGAGGCGGTCGGCTGCGAGCTGCCCGAGGCGGTGGCGGCGGCGCGCACCGCGCTGGACCGGTGCGCGGCGGCGGCCACGGACGCGGTGGAGCTGCTGTCGGCGCTGCCGGACCTGGCCACCACGGTCCGCTACGGCTCGGTGCGGGGCACGGACCCCGAGCTGCTGCGGGTGGCGCTGCACGGCCTGCTGGCGCGCGGCGCGGTGGGTCTGCCGCTGGCGTGCCGGGGCGTGGACGACGAGACCGCCGAACGCGCGCTGGCGGCGGTGGACGGCGCGGACGACGCGGTCCGCCTGGCCGCCGACGAGGAGCACCGCGAGACGTGGCGGCGGGCGCTGGTGGCGCTGGTCGGGATGCCCGACGCGCACGGCCTGCCCGCCGGGCGGGCCACCCGGCTGCTGTGGGAGGCGGGCGTGCTCGACTCCGACGCGGTGGCGGCGCGGCTGCACCGGGCGGTGTCGCTGGCGGCGGGCGCGACCGCGTTCGTGGCGGGCTTCCTGCGCGGCTCGGCGGCCTTGCTGGCGGCGGACGCGCGGCTGTTCGCGGTGGTCGACGAGTGGCTGACGGGGCTGTCCGGCGGTGATTTCGAGGCGGCGCTGCCGCTGCTGCGGCGGGCGGTGTCGGAGTTCAGCCCGGCGGAGCGGCGGATGCTGGGCGAGCGCGTGTCCGGCGGCGGGGTCGGCGTCCGCGCGGGCGGCGAGTGGGACGAGGAGCTGGCCGCGCGGCTGGCGGCGCACGTGCGCGGACTGTTGACGGGGGTGGGCTCGTGACCGGCACCGAGGGGGTCGAGCGGCTGCGGCGGTGGCGGCTGCTGCTGGGCGGGGCGGCGGGCGAGCTGACCGCGCTGGGCGAGGACGACCGCCGCCGCGACGCCGCGCTGACCGGCCTGTACGGCGGGGGCGCGCCCGGCGACGCCCCGGAGGGCGGCGGCAAGCGCGGTGCGGGGCTGGGCGGTTCCTCGCCGGTGCTGCACCGCTGGCTGGGCGACGTGCGCCAGTACTTCCCGTCGTCGGTGGTGCAGGTCATGCAGCGGGACGCGGTGGAGCGGCTGGGGCTGCGGCAGCTGCTGCTGGAGCCGGAGCTGCTGTCCAGCGTGGAGCCGGACGTGAGCCTGGTGGGCACGCTGGTGTCGCTGTCGCGGGCCATCCCGGCGCGCACCCGCGAGACCGCGCGGGCCGTGGTGCGCAAGGTGGTCGAGGAGATCGAGCGGCGGCTGGCGGACCGGCTGGTGGCCGCGGTGCACGGCGCGGTCGACCGGTCCCGGCGCACCCGCAGGCCGAGGCTGGCCGACGTGGACTGGTCGGCGACGATCCGGGCCAACCTCCGGCACTACCAGCCCGAGCAGCGGACCGTGGTGGTGCAGGACCTGATCGGGCACAGCAGGCGCAGCCGCACCGCGTCGCTGCGGGACGTGGTGCTGCTGGTCGACCAGTCCGGGTCGATGGCCGAGTCGGTGGTGTACTCGGCGGTGCTGGGCGCCTCGCTGGCGTCGATCCGGTCCATCGACACCAAGCTCGTCGTGTTCGACACCGAGGTGGTGGACCTGACCGAGGAGCTGAAGGACCCGGTGGACCTGCTGTTCTCCACCCAGCTGGGTGGCGGCACGGATATCAACCGGGCGGTGGCCTACGGGCAGTCGCTGGTGCGCAGGCCGACCGACACGGTGATGGTGCTGATCAGCGACCTGTACGAGGGCGGTGTGGCGCGGGAGCTGCAGCGCCGGGTGCGGGAGCTGGTGCAGAGCGGGGTCACCGTGGTGGTGCTGCTGGCGCTGTCGGACAGCGGGACGCCCGCCTACGACCACGAGCTGGCCGCCCGGCTGTCGGAGCTGGGCGCGCCGTCGTTCGCGTGCACCCCGGACAAGTTCCCGGACCTGCTGGCCACGGCGCTGCGGAAGGAGGACGTGGCGGGCTGGGCCGAGCGCGAGGGCATGGCGGTGGGCCGCTGACCCCCACCCTCAGCGCAGGACTTCAGCGCCCGACTTCAGCGCCCGACTTCAGCGCACGACCACGCGGCCCAGGGTCAGGAACGGCTTGCCCCGCGTGAGCACGGCGGCGCGGCCGTGCTCGTCGGGGCCCGCCATCCACACCTCGCCGGTGCGCCGCAGGTGGTCGCGGACGCGCTCGGGCAGCGCGGGCAGGCGCAGGAAGGTGCGGTCGGACCGGTCGGTCTCCAGGTAGGACTGCCAGCCCACGCGGGCGCGGCCGGGCACGAAGGCCACGGCGACCCGCTCCCACGGGTAGGCCGCCGACAGCGCGCGCACCCGACGGCGGGCGCAGAAGTGGCGCAGGCCGGGCACGGCGAACTCGACGCACAGCGGGGTCAGCGCGAACACCCACTTGGAGTCCAGCCACGCCGCGACCAGGCAGAGCACGCCGAAGGAGGCCACCGCCACGGCGATGAACACCACCGCCCGGCGGTCGGCGCGGGCCAGGCACCGGTCCGTCCACTCGCGGGCGATGAGGCTGGTGGTCACGCCCACCGGGTAGCCGTGCCGCCGACCGGTGAAACACCCTGGTCAAGCCGACCGGCGGCGGGCGCGCGGGGCGGGCGCGCGCAGCACCTCGGCGGGGAACAGCCGGGGCACGCCGCGGAAGGCGACCACGGTGTTGCCCGCCGGGTCGGGGCGGACCAGCCAGGCGCGGCGGTGCCGCCTGATCCGGCCGCGCACCAGCGGCCCCGCGCCGCGCACGTCGAGCACGAGCGGGCGGGTGCCGTGCACGACGAGCCTGCCGTTGCGCCAGTGCACCCGCGCGAACAGCCAGGGTTCGTCGGCCATCAGCGGCGGCAGGGGCGGCCTGCTGCGCAGCGCCCACGCCACCACGGCGAGGGAGAACGCCAGCAGCAGCACCGGCAGCGGCGATGCCGCGCCGATGCGCAGGACCAGCAGCAACTGCGCCAGGAACGCCAGCGCGCCCAGCGCGGTCCAGCCGAACGCGCGCCTGCTCGCCCGCTCCAGGCAGTGCTGGGTCCACCGGTCGTCGAGGGCCGTCCCCTCGGTGGACGGCTGGTTCGGCAGCACCACGGTCACCCTCCGCCAGCACGATCAGGTTACGTCCGACGAGGGACTTCCGCGCGCGCCCGACGGCAAGTTAGGCTCGCCTAAGTTGGGAGGTGCGCGGTGACCCAGAACCGTCGACCGCCCGCCCCGCACCCGGCGGAGCGCGCGCGGACCATCGCCGCCAGGGGCGGGCGTGCGGCCCTGCTGCCCTCGGACGGCACCGAGGACCGGGTCGTCCCGGTGCTGCACCACGTGCACGCGCGCGGCGAGGCGACGGTGCTGCTGCCCGACGGGCACCCGCTGGTCGCGGCGGCGCGTGGCGCCGAGGTGACCGCGATGCTGGAGGTCGCCGACCACGCGCCGGTGGCGCTGCGGGAGCCCGTGCGCGGGCTGCTGTGGATCACCGGCTGGCTGCGCGCCCTGGAGCCGCGCGAGGCCCGCGAGGCGGCGGTGGAGGTGGCCGAGCACCGGCCCGACCCCCGGCTGCTCGACGTCGGCCACGGCACCTCGGTGCTGCGGCTGGTGCCCGCGTCGCTGGTGGTGGCCGACGCCGAGGGCACCTCCTCGCTGCGGCCCGAGCACTTCGCCCAGGCCGACCCGGACCCGTTCTGCGCGCACGAGGACCACTGGCTGCGGCACCTGGAGCTGTCCCACCGCGACGTGGTGGGCCTGCTGTCCCAGCACCTGCCCGAGGAGCTGCGCGGCGGCCACGTCCGGCCGCTGGGCCTGGACCGGTTCGGGCTGCGGCTGCGGGTGGAGGCGGCCGACGCCGACCACGACGTGCGGATCTCGTTCTCCCGGCCGGTGCGCACCGCGCAGGAGCTGTCGGCGGAGCTGCGCAGGCTGATGGGCTGCCCCTTCCTGGCGCGGCGCGGGTAGCGTACGGGGGTGATCGCCCCGTTCGACGAGTCCCAGCGACGCGGCTACCAGCTGGAACTGCTGCTGGTCTTCAGCATCACCCTCGGCCTGTCCGGGCTGCGCAGCCTGGTGCGGCTGCTGGACAGCCTGCTCGACCCGGTGCCGCTGAACCAGCAGTCGGTGGCGATCAACGTGCCGCAGGCGCGGTTCGACCTGCTGGACCTGCTCGCCCAGCTGCTGGGCGTGCTGCAGCTGGCGGCGTGGGGCGGTCTGGGGCTGTACCTGCTGTGGCGCGGCGGGATCGCGGTGCGGGCCATCGGCCTGGACCGGGCGCGGATCGGCCCGGACGCGCTGGGCAGCGTGGGCCTGGCCGCGCTGATCGGCATCCCCGGCGTGGTGTTCTACCTGGTGGCGTGGAACCTGGGGCTGAACCTGGCGGTGCAGCCCTCGACGCTGGACGAGTCGTGGTGGCGCTCGGTGGCGCTGGTGCTGTCCGCCGTGGGCAACGCCTGGGCCGAGGAAGTGCTGGTGGTGGGGTACTTCATCACGCGGCTGCGGCAGTTGGGGTGGCGGGAGAACACGTCGTTGGTGGCCGCCGCCGTGCTGCGCGGCTCCTACCACCTGTACCAGGGCTTCGGCGGGTTCATCGGCAACGTGGTGATGGGCCTGGTGTTCGGCAGGGTGTGGCAGCGCACGAACCGGCTGTGGCCGCTGATCGGCGCGCACGCGCTGCTGGACGTGGTGGCTTTCGTCGGTTATGCGCTGTTGCGCGGGCACGTGTCCTGGTTGCCGTAGAGAATCCGGGCATGAACCTCGCCGAGGAGCTGGCCCTGCTCGCCTACGACGACAGCGGCGCGGCCAGGGTCGGGCAGCCCGCGCTCGGCTACGGCCTGGCGGGTGCGCTGCTGGCGGAGCTGGCGCTGGCGGGGCGCGTGGACGTGGTGGACCGGAGGGTCGCGGTGCTGGACCCGACGCCGCCGCAGGAGCCCGCCGTGCGCGCGGTGCTGGCCCGGATCGCGGCGGACAAGCCGCGCAAGCCCAAGTGGTGGGTGGCCAAGCTGAGCAAGGGGCTCACCACGCAGGTGCTGGACGGCCTGGTCGGCGCGGGCGTGCTGCGCCGCGAGAAGGGCCGGGTGCTGTGGGTGTTCCCGCGCACCCGGTACCCGTCGCCGGGCGGCCGTGAGCCCGAGGCGGAGACCGAGGCGCGCGGGCGGCTGGTCGCGGCGGTGACCGGCGACGGGCCGGTGGAGCCGCGCACGGCGGCGCTGGGCGCGCTGGTCAGGGCGGTGCGCTACGACCGGCAGGTGTTCCCCGACCTGCCCAGGAGCCGGGTGCGGACCCGGCTCAAGGAGTTCTCCGAGGGCGACTGGGCGGCCACGGCGGTCCGCAAGGCGATCGAGGAGCACCAGGCGGCGACCGGTTGAGCGCGGACAACGTTTGAACGGCTGATGCCGCCGAATGCTTAACGAATCGCCGGTTTGAAGAGGGAATGCGGTAAATTTCGCCGGATCGCACCGGCTTGAGCTGCACTATTCAATGATCCGGCATTACCCTCGGGTGCGTGACTGCCGAGATCGCCCAGACGCAGGCCCCCGACGCCGTGCCCGGCCCGGCGCCCAGGGTGGACAGCGAAGTCGGCCCGCTGCGCACGGTGCTGCTGCACCGGCCCGGCGCCGAGCTCAAGCGGCTCACCCCGCGCAACAACGACCAGCTGCTGTTCGACGGCGTGCCGTGGGTCGACCGGGCCCAGGAGGAGCACGACGCGTTCGCCGAGGTGCTGCGCTCGCGCGGGGTCGAGGTGCTGCTGCTGGCCGACCTGCTGGTCAAGGCGCTGCACGACGACCGGGCGCGGATCGCGGGCGTGCACAGCGCGGTCAACGAGCGCAGGCTGGGCATCGACCTGGCCGACGCGCTGCGCTCGCACCTGTCCTCGGTCAGCCCCCGGCAGCTGGCCACCGCGCTGATGACGGGCATGACGTTCGAGGAGCTGCCCGCCGCCGAGGGCGCGTCGCTGGTGCGGCGGATGCACCACCCGCACGACTTCGCCGTGGACCCGCTGCCGAACCTGCTGTTCACCCGCGACTCGTCGGTGTGGGTGGGCGACCGGGTGGCGATCACCTCGCTGGCGATGCCCGCGCGCGACCGCGAGACGGCGCTGACCGACCTGATCTACGCCTACCACCCGCGCTTCGCCAAAACCGGCCGCGCGTACGGGGCGCACTCCGCGCCGGTGGAGGGCGGTGACGTGCTGCTGCTCGCGCCGGGCGTGCTGGCCATCGGCGTGGGCGAGCGCACCACGCCTGCGGGCGCGGAGTCGTTCGCCCGCTCGGCGCTGGCCGACGGCCTGGCGCACACCGTGCTGGCGGTGCCGATCACCCAGGAGCGGGCCACCATGCACCTGGACACGGTGTGCACGATGGTCGACCGCGACGCGGTGGTGATGTACCCGGCGGTGCGGGACAACCTGTTCGCCTACCCGGTGCGCGCGGACGGCGACGGCGTGGTGGTGGAGGGCCCGGTGCCGTTCCTGGAGGCCGCGGCGGAGGCGATGGGCATCGACCGGCTGCGGGTCATCGACACCGGCCTGGACCCGGTGACCGCCGAGCGCGAGCAGTGGGACGACGGCAACAACACGCTGGCCGTCGCGCCGGGGCTGGTGGTGGCCTACGAGCGCAACGTGGAGACCAACGCGCGGCTGGAGGAGGCGGGTGTGGAGGTGCTGCGGATCAGCGGCTCGGAGCTGGGCTCCGGGCGCGGCGGGCCGCGGTGCATGTCCTGCCCGATCGACCGGATGGCCCTGAAATAGGTTCGCCTTACCTTTCCCAGGTAATGCTGACCTAATTTCGCACAGCCTTGCCTCAAATGCGGACGTGAATATTTTCGGTTATTCTCCCGACATGGCCCTGAACATCAAGAAGATTACTCCGAAGTCGTCCCGGTTCCACGAGTTGCTGCAGGCCCAGGTGCGCAACGAGTTCACCGCGTCACAGCAGTACGTGGCCATCGCGGTGTGGTTCGACGACAACGACCTGCCGCGACTGGCCGCGCACTTCTACAAGCAGTCGCTGGAAGAGCGCAACCACGCGATGATGATCGTGCAGTACTTGATGGACAACGACCTGAAGGTGACGATTCCCGGCGTCGACGAGGTGCGCAACGACTTCACCGACGCGCGCGAGCCGGTGGAGCTGGCGCTGCAGCAGGAGAAGGCGGTCACCGAGCAGATCGTGGCGCTGGCCGAGACCGCCCGCGAGGAGGGCGACTACCTCGGCGAGCAGTTCCTGCAGTGGTTCCTCAAGGAGCAGGTGGAGGAGGTCGCGTCGATGAGCACGCTGCTCAACGTGGTCGACCGCGCGGGCGGCAACCTGTTCCACGTGGAGAACTTCCTGGCCCGCGAGCAGGTCGGCGAGGCCGCCGACCCGACCGCCCCGCGCGCGGCGGGCGGCGCGCTCTGACCGCGCCGTGCTGTGGCCGTGCCGTGCTGTGATCGGGTGGGCCCCGGTCACAGCACGGGCAGCGGGCGGAACTTCCCGTCCGGGTCGGGCGGGAAGTCGTGCACCGCCACCACCGCGTCGGCCGGGATCGGGCCGTAGACGTGCGGGAACCACGGCCCGGCCTCGGTCTCCCCCGGCTCGTACAGCAGCGGCAGGCCCTCCGGGTCGATCACCAGCAGCACCAGGTCCTCGCGCCCGGCGTGGAACAGGTTGGCGGGGATGTGCACGGTGCCGGGGTCGGAGCAGTGCACGAACCCGTCCGGGTCGAGCGGGATCGCGCCGTCCTCGCGCGCCCGCGCCCAGTCCGGGCGCGAGCTGATCCGCACCAGCATTTATCCACACCCTCCTGTGGACAGACCTGTGGACAGGTCAGCGCAGGGTGATCTGCCGCCCGCGCAGACCGTCCCGCGAACGCCGCTCGGCCTCGGTCAGCGGCTCGGTGTCGAGGCTGGTCAGCGCGTCGGACAGGCGCTTGCCCAGGCCCTCCGCCGGACCGGCCCACTCGCTGGAGTGCATCTCCCGGTCCAGGTCCCACACCGGCACCAGCAGGCCGTGGGCGCGGAACGAGCCCGCGTACCGCGAGCCCTCCCCCAGGTCCAGCTCGCCGCGCACGGACAGCCGCGCCATGGCCGCCAGCAGCCGCTCCTCCGGCTCGGGGCGGACCCAGCGCAGGTGCGCCTTGTCGCCGGCGTCGACCCAGTAGGCGGCGGTGACGCCGGGCGCGGAGACCCGCTCGGTGGGCAGCACGGCCGCGTTGGCGCGCTCCAGCGACAGCGCCACCTCGCCGGTGGGCTCGCTGCCCGGCGGCATCCACCAGCCGAAGTCGGCGTGCAGCTCGGGGGTGATCCCGGCCTCGGGGTCGAGCAGGTCCTGGAGGCGACCGGGGTCGCTGCCGTCGTCCGGGCCGACCACGGGCAGCGCCTCGCCGGTCTCGGCGGTCAGCGCCCACCGCACGGCGCGGGCCAGGTCGCGGCTGAGGTCGCCGGAGCGGGTCTGCACCTGCAGGCCGACGAACGCGGTGCCGTCGCCGCGGATCACGCCCGCCGCGGCCATCGGCAGCACCGAGGCCAGGAAGACCTCCCGCGCGCCCTGGTCCTTCAGCGGCAGCTTCACCGTCGCGGACGGCACGAACTCGCGCAGCGCGATCAGCTCGGCCTCGGCCCGCAGCCCCTCGAACGGGCGGGCCACGATCACGTCGGCCGCGCCGCCCGCGCCGCCGTGGCAGGCCTTGTAGCGCTTGCCGGAGCCGCACGGGCACGGCTGGCGGGGGTTGATCCCGTCCGCAGGCTTGTTCTTGTCCTTCAGAGCCGTCCGCTTGGCCACGCCGCCGCCTCCTTGTGCGTTCAGGGCGACAAGTTAGCCGCAAGCAGCCCGCGAGTTCGAGCCGGGTTGTCGGTGGCCAGGAACCGCACGCCGCGCTCCCGGCACAGCGCCACGTCGGCCGGGTCGTCCACGGTCCAGCAGTAGGCGCCCGCGCCGCGACCGGGGTGCCTGCGCAGCAGGTGCACGCCGGGTCCGGCGACGTCGGCCCAGGTGGGGAGGCGTCGCGGCCAGAACCGGTCGAGCAGCAGCACGGTGGGCACGTCCGGGCGCAGCGCCTTGAACCGGCGCACCGCCAGCGGCGAGAACGACATCACGTGCGCGTCGATGCGGTAGCGGGACAGCGCCCTCGCGAGTTCCCGCTCGACCCGCCCGCCCTGGCGGACGGGGTGCTTGGTCTCCGCGAACAGCCGCACCCGGTGATCGGCGGCCAGGCCCGCGAGCTGCTCGAACGTCAGCACCTCGGCGGGTTCGCCGCCGTGCCAGGAGCCGAAGTCGTGCCGCCGGAGCTGGGCCAGGGTCAGCGCGCCGACCGCGCCCGCGCCGTCGCTGGTCCGCCCGATCGTGCGGTCGTGGACGCAGACCAGGTGGCCGTCGCGGGTGAGCCGGACGTCGCACTCCAGCCCGTCGGCCCCCTCGCGCAGGGCCAACTCGTAGGCGGCGAGGGTGTGCTCGGCGCGGGCGGCGGAGGCCCCTCGATGGGCGACGACTTCGGTGTCCACGACCACCGATGGTGACCCGACGTCACCAACATCTCAATATTTGCGCCAACAAGTAACCTGATGGACGTAATCCCGTCTCACGAACTACCGTCCGTGACCGTGCTCCTCTTCGACCCGCGTGACCCCGCCTTCCTCGCCGACCCGTACCCCGCGTTCGCGGAGCTGCGCGAACGCGGCGAAGTGCACCACCACGAGGGCATGGGCCTGGCGGTGGCGGTGTCGCACGCGGCGTCCTCGGCCGTGCTCCGGCACCGCGACCTCGGCCGGATCTGGACCGACGCCCGCCCGGTCGAGGCGTTCACCTCGTTCAACCTGCTGCACCGCAACTCGCTGCTGGAGAACGAGCCGCCCACGCACACCCGGCTGCGCCGCCTGGTCGCCAGCGCCTTCGGGCGCGGCCACGTCGAGCGGCTGCGGCCCTGGGTCGCCCGGCTGGCCGACCGCCTGGTGGACGACCTCGCCGCGCGCATCCGCGACGAGGGCTCGGCCGACCTGCTGGCCCACGTGGCCGGGCCGCTGCCCGTCGAGGTGATCGCGGAGCTGCTGGGCGTGCCCGAGGCCGACCGGCCGCTGCTGCAACCCTGGTCGAACACCATCGTGAAGATGTACGAGTACGGCCTGCCCGAGGAGCAGCGCGCCGCCGCCGAGCGGGCGTCCGGCGAGTTCGTGGCCTACCTGCGCGAGCTGGCCGCGCGACGGCGCGCGGAACCCGGCGACGACATGGTGTCCAGCCTGGTCGCGGTGACCGACACCGACGGCGCGAAGCTGACCGAGGACGAGCTGGTGGCCACGTCGGTGCTGCTGCTCATGGCGGGCCACGAGGCCACCGTGAACGTCATCGGCAACGGCGTGCTGGCCCTGATGCGGCACCGCGAGCAGTGGGAACGCCTGGTCGCCGACCCCTCCCTGCTGCCCACCGCCGTGGAGGAGCTGATCCGGTACGACTCGCCGCTGCAGCTGTTCGAGCGCACCGCGACGCGGCCGGTGGAGATCGCCGGGCACGTGGTCGAGCCCGGTCAGAAGATCGCCGCCCTGCTCGGCGCGGCGGCCAGGGACCCGCGCGTGTTCGCCGACCCCGACCGGCTGGACATCGGCCGCTCCCCCAACCCGCACCTGGGGTTCGGCATGGGCGTGCACTACTGCCTGGGCGCGCCGCTGGCCCGCATCGAGGTGCAGGCGGCGCTGGGCTCGCTGGTCCGCAAGCTGCCCGGCATCGAGCTGGCCGCCGAACCCCACCGCCGCGCCGAGTTCGTCATGCGCGGCCTGCACACCCTCCCCCTCACCACCTGACGCCACGCGCCCCCGGCGCGCCCCCGGCGGAAGTCCCCCGTGCGTGCAACCGATGGCCGCCTGCGGCTGTATGGGGTGGTGACAGCGGGGAGGCTTGCTCGTGGATCGTCACGACTTCACGCACGTGGTGCGTGAGCGATCGGTGCCGTGGCGGCGTGTCGCGTTCCTGATCTGCGGGGACTGGGGACGTGCCGAGGACCTGACGCAGGTGGCGTTGATCCGGCTGTACCGGCACTGGCACCGCATCGACGGCGACGGGCTCGAAGCGTACGTCCGCCGGGTGATCTCACGGCTGGCCGTGGACGAGGCGAAGCGCGCGGCGCGGCGCGGTGAGGTGTTGGGCGAGGTGCCCGATCGGGCGGGCAGCGGTGTCGCGGTGGACGAGGCGGTCAGCGGGACGCTGGACGTGCGCGAGGCGTTGCGGAAGGTGCCGCCGCGACAGCGCGCGGTGCTGGTGCTGCGCTTCTACGACGAGCTGAGCGTGGCCGAGACCGCTGCGGCGCTGGGCATCAGCCAGGGCACGGTCAAGTCGCAGTGCGCCCGCGGGTTGCAGGCGTTGCAGACCGCTCTGGGACTACCGGTGGATTCGCATTGGGCACCGACTGCGCACTCCTGGTCCGCCGGGCACACCGAACGGCCACACGCCGAGCGATCGAGGGGGTAGGGGTGAGCCGCTACGACGATGGACCCGGCGAGGTGTTCGAGCGGGCGTTGGACGGCGAGCCGCCCCTGCGGCTGGACTTCGAGGCCATCGAGCGGGCCGGGGCGCGATCGCTGCGCCGTCGCCGAGCGGCGGTGCCGACGCTGACCGCGGTGGCCGCGATCGTGGTGGTCGGCGGCGTCGTAGCGCTCACCGGCACCGGAAGCGGAGGCCCGACACGGGTCGCCGGTCCGGGGCAGAGCGTTCCCGCCGGGTCGCCCACCAGGACCGCACCGGCGCCGATCAGCACGGCGGTGCCCACCACGCGCACCGCCGGTTACTGCTACCGCACCGCCGACATCACCACCGATGAACCCGACCAGCACGTGATGATGGGCGTGGCCGGTGACGACCCCGACGGTCGTGGCGACGTCGCCTCCCGACTGCTGAACATCTGCGGCATGGCCTGGACCGAGAACCTCTACGGCTGGCAGGGCCCGGTTCACGAGGGCGGGACCCACACCGCGCCGCAACTGGTGGCCTGCGTGCTCGACGCCACCGCCGCCGCGGCCACCGACGTGGTCGCGGGGGCCGCCGCCGTGTTCCCCGGCACCGAGCAGACCTGCGCCGACATGGGGCTCCCGGTGGCCGAACTGGGCGGGTGACCCCGTCCGGGGTGCCGCCGGCAGCACGGTCGTGACAGCGGTCGTGACAGCCGCACCGGGTGCGAGGGGACGACCGCTCACCCCCTCGGGCCCGCTGCTCGTCGTCGGCGGGCCAGCTTGCGCAGCGCCTCCTCCGAGCGGCTGCCGGGCGCGGCCGTGAACAGCACGACCTGGTGGTCGCGGTCGGGCACGTCGAGCACGTCGTAGTTCAAGGTGAGCGTGCCTTCCGCCGGGTGGCGCAGCGACTTCCTCCCGCTCCGCCCGCCGGGGCGGACGGGCTCGGCCCACATCTCGCGGAACCACGCGCTGCCGTCGCGCAGCTCGGCCACGAGGCGGCGTGTCCGCGCGTCGTGCGGGTACCGGTTGGCGGAGCCCCGCAGCGCGGCGACCGCCTGCCGCGCGAACTGGTCCTCGTCGATCCGGGAGAGGTAGCGCACGTCCGGGTCGGGGTGCAGGAAGTAGCGCCGCAGCAGGTTGCGCTCGTGATGGAAGGACGTGAAGAAGCCGCTGAGCAGCACCGCCGCCAGCGGGTTCCAGGCCAGCACGTCGGACCGGGCGTCGCGGACCAGAGCAGCGGTGAGCGGCAGGCGGTCGATCAGGTCGCGCACGTGCCGCGGGACGTCGACCGAGGGGCTGCCCGGCACCCGCTCGACGTCGTCGGCGAGCGCGAGGAGGTGGTCCCGCTCGGTGTCGTCGAGCCGCAACGCCCGCGCGATGGAGTGCAGCACGTGCCGGGACGGCGCCGACCCACGAGCCTGCTCCAGGCGCGTGTAGTGGTCGGTGGAGCAGTGCGCCATGGCCGCCACCTCCTCGCGCCGGAGACCGGGTGTCCGGCGACGCCCGACCGCGACGAGACCGACATCGGCGGGTGTGAGGGCTTCACGGCGACGGCGCAGGAACTGCCCCAGGGCTCTGCGGTCCACGTCCCCGAGCCTATCCGCGCCAACCAGGGACGGGTCGTCCCTGCTTACCCGGTGCGCGGTGGCGCACCGTCGAGGACATGACCACACCACTGCTGTTCGGCCGGAAGATCATCATCACCGGCGCGAGCCGGGGCATCGGCGCCGCGGCGGCCCGGCTGTTCGCGCGGGAGGGGGCCGCCGTCGCGCTGGCCGCCCGCAGCGCCGACGCGCTCGGCTCCGTCGTCGACGAGGTGACCTCGGCGGGTGGCACCGCCTTCTCCGTGGTCACCGACCTGGCGGACGCGCGCGGCGTGGAGCGCGCCGTCACCGAGGCCGCCGACCGCTTGGGCGGGCTTGACGGCGCTTTCAACAACGCCGCGTCCTTCGAGCGCACCAGCGACCTCACCGACCGCACCGAAGAGGAGTTCGACGACCTCGTGCGGGTCAACTTCAAGGGGACCTGGGTGGCGATGGCCGCCCAGGTGCGCGTCATGCGGGCCACGGGCGGCGGGGTGATCGTCGGCACGAGCAGCATCGCGAGCGTGCGCCAGTACCACCTGACCCCGGTGTACAGCGCGTTGAAGCGGGCGCTCAACAGCCTCACCGAGAGCGCGGCCGTCAGCTACGGCCCCGACGGCATCCGCGTCAACGCCATCGCCGCCGGGCTGACCGTCACCGACATGGTCGCCGACTGGGAGCGGCAGCAACCAAGAATCACCGAGGCGCTCATCGAGCGGATTCCGCTGCGCCGCGCCGCCCGGCCGGAGGAGATCGCCGAGGCCGCCGCGTGGTTGCTCAGCGATCGGGCCTCCTTCGTCACGGGAGCGGTGCTGCCCGTCACCGGAGGCGCGGACGTGTGACCTGATCACGTGGGCCACCCGCGACAGCGGCTCAGTCGCGGCAGAACAAGTCCTGCAGGTTGATCGGGGCCGGGGCGGGCAGCGGCTGCGCCTGCTCGGCGCGGAAGGACTGGAGCAGGTAGCCGACGAGCCTGCGCGAGGCCGCCGCCGCCGCTTCGCCCGCCGACCCGGCCACCCCGTTGTTGGCCATGATCAGCAGCGTCAGGTCGCTGTGCGCGAAGTCCCGGCGCAGCTTCCCGGCCTCCTTGGCGCGCCGCACCAGCTCGGCGAACTGGCGCTCGGCGCGGGCCCGCTCGGCCACGTTGGCCTCCCGCTCGGGGAAGGTCGACAGGAACACGGCGGTGAAGCCCCGGTCGGCCACCTGCATGGCGCAGATCTTCTCGATCACCGAGCAGAAGCCGCGCCACGGGTCGGGGTCGGCCAGACCGTCGTCCACGGCCGCCGCGCAGGTCGTCAGCTGGTCCGCGAAGACCTCGTGGACCAGCGCGCTCTTGGTCGGGAAGCGGCGGTACAGCGTCGCGACGCCGACCTCCGCGCGGCGGGCGATCTCGATCATCGGCACGTCCAGGCCGAGTTCGGCGAAGGCGTCCGCGGCGACCTCCAGGATGCGGTCGCGGTTGTGCTGCGCGTCGACCCGCAGCCCGATCCGAGAAGGTTCCGTCTTCACGACTATCACTTTACCGCAAGTGGAGAGCCTTTTCCGATTACCGTGCTAGCGTGTTTTCAAAGGCACTCCTACGAATGGTGAGAAATGCGCGCAGCTCTGTACGACCGCTACGGGCCACCCGAAGTGCTGTACGAGGGCGAAGTGCCCGAACCGGTTCCCGGAGAAGGTGAGGCGCTGATCCGCGTCATCGCCACCAGCGTGAACGGCGGCGAACTGTACATGCGGGCCGGGAAACTGAGTCCGCTGAGCGGCCGGAAGTTCCCCAAGAGGATCGGCATCGACTTCACCGGGGAAGTCGTCTCCCCCGCCGCCGGCCTGAAAGCGGGCGACCTGGTGTGGGGATTGGCCGGGCGGACGGCCCACGGCAGCGCCGCGGAATTCGTCGCGGTGCCCCCGGACCACGTCTCGCGCCTGCCCGCCGGGCTCGACCCGGTCGAGGCCGCGGCGCTGCCCGTCGGCACGACGGCGATCACCGCGCTGCGCGACAAGGCCCGCCTCAAGCCGGGTGAGCGGCTGCTCGTGCGCGGGGCCAGCGGCGGCGTCGGCTGCATCGCTGTGCAGCTCGGCAAGGCAATGGGGGCGCGCGTCACCGGGCTGGCCGGGGCGAAGAACCTGGACCTGGTGCGCGAGCTGGGCGCGGACGAGGTGTTCGACTACCGCACCACCAAGCCGTCCGACCTGGGCGCCTTCGACGTCGTGCTGGACACGGCGGGCAGCGAGCTGCGCGCGTACCGGCGGCTGCTCCGCCCCGGCGGGCGGATGGTGGGCATCACGTTCGACACCGACCACTTGGCGTCGTCGCTGGGCTACGTCCTCGGATCGGTGGTGTTCGGGTCGCGGCGGGTGCGGTTCTTCAGCGGCAACCCCAGGACCCCGCTGTTCGAGGACCTGGCGGGGTACGTGAAGAGCGGCGCCATCCGGCCCGTGGTCGACACGGTGTGGCCGCTGGCCGACATCGCGGGCGCGCACCGGGCGCTGGAAGCGGGCGGCGTGCGCGGCAAACACGTCGTGCGAGTGGCTTGACCGCGCACGATCGTTTTTAGGGGTCGGCTCGTTACACCTTTACCGAAATGATGCCGAAAACCCGCGAAAATCACAACTGCGACTATTACCGTGACTCCTGCTAACGCCATCCGGATCGTTGACGACTTTCCGGAGGACGTTTGATCAAGGAGATTGCCATGACTCACCCTGAGGCACCGCAGTACTACCCTCCGCAGCCCGCGCCGCCGAAACCGGCGAAGTTCGGCGCGCTCGCCTGGACCGCTCTGATCCTGGGCATTGTCGGGGTGGTCGGCTCGCCCATCATCATCCTGAACAACTTGACCGCCATCGTGGCGGGCGTGGGCCTGGTCCTGGGTGTCATCGCGCTGTTCGGCACCCGGAAGGTGCTGGCGATCATCGGTGTCGTGCTGTGCGTCGCGGGGATCGCGTTCACCGTGGCCGCGCAGGCGGCGGCCGTGAAGGAGCTCGACGAGATCATCAACGGCTCGACCAACCAGGGCCAGGTCAGCGAGGGCAGCGGCCAGTCGGCGGCTCCCGAGCAGGCCGCCCAGCCCCCCGCTGCCCAGACCCCGAGTGCGGAGACCCCGACCTGGGGCAAGCGCTACACCTGGAAGGACGGCCTGGCCGTCGAGATCTCGGCTCCTGCCGCCTGCACGCCCGGCCAGTTCTCCGCGCCCCAGGACGTGGCCCGCGCGGTGAAGTTCACCGTCACGGTCGTCAACGGCACCGACAAGCCGTTCGAGGCCGGGCTGCTGACCATCGGGGACAACGCGCAGTTCGACGGTCGGACCGCCGAGAAGATCTTCGACTCCAGCGGTGGGTGCGGCGGCGGCCTCGACTCGGCCACGATCCTGCCCGGCAAGACCTACACCTACGAGGTGTCGTACGCGGTCGGCGCGCAGCCGGGCGAGATGCAGATCGCCCTCCAGCCCACCTTCGGGGCCGACAAGGCGGTCTTCGTCGGGCAGGCGTAGTGCTTCCGGGCACCGCGAACGCTCGGTTCGCGGTGCCCGAACGCTCGGTTCGCGAGAGGGACTGGTTGGCGGTAGCTGGGGTGGGACAGTCGGCGTTAGCGTCGGGTGGCGTGGGGACCATGAAGTTCAGCTACGCGATGCTGCCCGACTACCCGCTCCACGAATCCCTGGCCGCGATCGAGCTGGCCGACCAGCTCGGCTTCCACGCGGTCTACGCGGCTGACGAGACCTGGCACAAGGACATGTGGCAGCTCTTCGCCGCCGCGGCGGGCCGGACCCGCACCATCCGGTTCGGGCCGAGCCTGTCACCGGTCACCCTGCGCGAACCGACGCTGATCGCGCAGGCTGCGGCGACGCTGGACGAGCTGACCGGCGGACGCGCGGAGTGCGTGATCTCCAGCGGCAACTTCGGCCTGCTCGCGCAGTACTGCGTCGACTGGACGACCACCAAGCCGCTGTCCCGCGTGCGGGAAGCCCACCGCGTAATGCGCACCTTCCTCGACGAAGGCGCGATCACGCACGTCGGCGAGTTCTTCAACTACCGGGGTCTGTTCACCTTCGCCCGTCCCGTGCAGCGACACCTGCCGCTGATGCTCGGCGCGATGCGCGGCCCGAAGTCGTTCCAGGCGGCGGGCGAGATCTCCGACGGCGTGCACCACGCCCTGAGCTACACCCGCAGCGCCTACGACTACGTGGTGGAGAACGTCAGGATCGGCGCGGAACGCGCGGGCAAGGACTGGAAGTCGCTGGACCTGGGCGCGTGGGTGGTGTTCGCGACCGGTCCGGACGCCGACGCGGCACGTCAGGCGGCGCGGGCGATGGTCGGCCTCTACGCCTCCTCCATGCCGGCCGAGCAGTTGGAGCGCAACGGCGTCGACCCGGACTCGCTGCGGGACATCATCGCCGCCGTGGGCACCGGCGACCTCCAGCGCGCCTACGAGCTGACCCCGCCGGAACTGGCCGACAAGCTCTCCATCTCGGGCACCCCGCAGGAGTGCGCGGACAAGCTGCGCAGCGAGGTCGCCGCCGCCGGGATGAACCACGCCATCCTGGCCATCACCGACTCCGCCCTGGTCAACGCCTTCACCGGGATGGAGCTGCCGAAGGTGGCGGGCGTGAAGGAGCAGCTGCGGCTCATCCACGACGAGATCATGCCCGCGTTCAGCGGTAGCGCTTCGGGAGCTTGAACCCGCGCTCCTTCATCACCTGCCGCAGCCGGTCGGGGTAGTCGGTGATGATGCCGTCCACGCCGTCGTCGATCAGCTTGTGCATGGTCGCCACGTCGTTGACGGTCCACGGCACCACCTTCAGCCCCGCCCGGTGCGCCTCGTCCACCAGGGCTTTCGTGGTGAACGGGACGTAGTTCGGGTCGTTGACGGCGCCGTTCTGCGGGTTGCCGTGCACCGGGGACAGCGCGGAAGCGCTGAAGCTCTTCACCGCCCGGACCACGCTGCCGCCGAAGTCGGCCAGCTCCAGCCCGCCGGTCCACGGCGAGCCGGGGCGCAGGAACTCCGGCTGGGTCAGCGCGACCAGCGGCAGGCGCGGCTCCGCCTTGCGCCACAGCATCAGCGTGCCCCAGTCGAAGGACTGGATGGTGACGTTGCGGGAGAAGCCGGACTTGCGGATCTCCCGCGCGGTGACCTCCACGAACCGCTCGCGCGGCGCGGTCTCGTGCGGGGCGGCGGCCTCGACCTTGGTCTCGATGTTGAGCTTCACGTCCCACGCCCGGTGGGCGCGCACCAGGGCGAACACCTCGGCGAGCGTGGGCATCCGCGCGCCGGGCGAGAGCTCCTGGTCCGGGTACTGCGACCAGCGGCGCGAACCGCAGTCCAGGGTGCGGACCTGGGCGAAGGTGAGGTCCTTGACGTACTTGCCCGCGTACGGGAAGTCCGGGTCACCGGGGAACGCGGGCGCGGTGTCGACGCACTTCGCCGGGTTGGTCTTGCGGTCGTGGGTGACCACCTCGCGGCCGTCCTCGGTGATCTGGACGTCCAGTTCCAGGGTGGTCACGCCGACCGCGAGGGCCTTGTCGAAGGCGGCCAGGGTGCTCTCGACGGTCAGGCCGATGCCACCCCGGTGCGCCTGGAGGTCGAAGTCGCGCTTCTTGTGCGCGCTCGCCACTCCGGGGAGCAGGAGCGTTGCCAGCAGTGCCACGACGAGTGCCCGCATGGCTCCACGGTCGCAGAGCCGGGTCAGTCGCCCAAGGTCCGGAGGAAGTACGCCCACTGAACAGCGGGGAAAGCGAGGGTGGGGCCGGTCCGGTTCTTGGAGTCCCGCACGGCCACGGCAGGCCCGGTGAACGCCACTTCGACGCAGGCTGTATTGCTGGCTCCGTTGCTGCGGCTGCTCTTGCGCCACACTGCATCAGCGCAGGCCACCTCGACACAGGCCGCGTTGCTCGCACCGTTGGTGCGACTGCTCTTCCGCCATCTCGCACCGGAAAGGTCCACTGTAGACACAGCCATCGCCTCTCTCATCCGGCCAGGACCCGCTCGATCAAGGTCACTGACGCATCGGGGCTCAATGCCTTGGCGGCGAGGTGATCGAACGTCAGTCTAGCCTCCCGGAGTTCATGCTCATCTTCGACGTGCAGCGCCCCGGTCACGTATTCGATGAAGAGGACACCTGTTTCTTCGGGCTCGGAGAAGTCCAGCAGGATAAAGCTAGTGCTCAGCCCATCGGGAACACCAATTTCATGCGGCACCACTTGCAGCGTGACATTGGGCAGCCGAGCTGCCCTGACCAGCTTTCCCAATTGATCATGCATAATCTCGGCGCTGCCGACCACCGTGCGAAGCGCACCTTCGCCTACGACGGCGTGCAGCCGCAGGGGGTTCTCGGAGTCGATGATCCGCTCTTGGCGGATTTGCCGGACTTTGATGTCGTTCTCCAACCAGCGCTTGGTCCGTTGCAATCGATGAGACTCGAACAAGGCGCGCATGTAGGCGGGCGTCTGGAGTAGACCGGGGATGATCAATGCCGCCACTTCACGCACATCGGATGCCTCTGTCTCCACGTCGATGTAGCCCTGGTTCTCGATGCCGAAGGAGGTCCACCAGCCCCGCTCGCGGGCGCGTTGGGTCTGGTCGACCAGGTCGGGGTCGTAGTGGTCGTACAGGTCCATCATCGACTTCACGAGGTGGACGTCGACCAGCGTCTCGCCCTTCTCGATGCGGTGCAGGGCGCTGCGCGTCTTGTACAGCGCCGCCGCGGCTTCGTCCAGCGTCATCTTCGCCCGCACGCGCATCCGGGCGAGCTTCTTCCCCAACCTGCGGCGGCGGAAAGGCGGTCGGTTCGGCACGTCTTCCATGATCGCAGCGGGACGGACAAAATCGAGATTTCCAATGATGTTCACCGAAAAGTGTGGCCGTCTCGGGTGGACATTACCCCTATGGAAGCCAACTTGTTCTCTCTCGTGTCCGCGAGCGACCCGAGCAAGGTGTTCGCCTACGGCATGGAAATCGCCCAGGAGACCCGCACCGACGCGATCGTCTACCGCCGCGACCCGGACACCGGCAGGACCATGGTCGGCCAGCACTCCACGGCCGAGGACGCCCTGAAGCGCTACGGCAAGCGGGTGCCGCTCGTCCTGCGCTGGGAGTACGACGAGGACGACTGCTAGTCGCCGCGCAGGTAGCGGGTCATCATCGCCACCAGTTCGTTCTCGAACTTCTCCACGGGAATTCCCTGCGGCATGGCCATGAACTTGTGCGTGTTCATCTCCACGGTGAACAGGACGAGTTCCGTGGCCATGTCCAGGTCACCCACCCGGACGTCGGGGTGGCGGGCGAGGACGTCGCGGACCTGGCTCGTGCGCAGCTGCTGGTGCCGGGCGACGGTGTCCAGCAGCTCCTGGGAGACCGGGGCCTCCTCGATCATCAGCCGGAGCAGCCGGGGATCGTCGCTGTGGTTGTCGATCGCGTCGCGGACGAGCGCCCGGACCGCGGCCTCCAGCGTGCCCGGCGAGAGGTCGAGCCGGTCGGCCTCGGTCCAGGTGCCGCGGTCGATGTGCTGGACCGCCAGCTCGGCGAGGATGGCGTCCTTGTTCGGGAAGTACTGGTACAGCGAGCCGATGGAGACGCGGGCGCGCTCGGCGATGCGGTTGGTGGTGCCCGCCGCGTAGCCGTGCTCGGCGAAAACGTGAGCAGCGGCGGTGAGGATGCGCTCGCGCGTCAGCTCGGCGCGCACCTGGCGGGGCTTGCGACGTGGCTCCAAGCGGCGGTCGGCCGAGGGCATCCTGATCCTCTCCGAGGGCGGTAAAAGCGAGTAGCAAAGACCTGAGCTAATGCTCACAATAGTGCTATGAGCTGCGAAAACAAGAGTCCGTTGTGAGTACGCCACACCGCTTGGCCACTGTCGCCGAGGTGGAGGCGGCCGTGGGGCAGCGGCCGTCGATGGTCATGCTGAAGCAGATCGGCGCGCTGGACGAGGGCTGCCGCTCCGTCCTGGCGCGCTGCCCGCTGGCGGGCTTCGGCTACCGCGACGCCGGTGGCGTCAGCCGCACGACGTTCATCGGCGGCACACCGGGCTTCGTGCGCGTCCACTCCCCCACGCGGATCTCCTTCGCCCTGCCGGAGGGCGAGGCGCACGGGCCGGTGTCGTTCGTGTTCCTCCTGCCGGGCATCGGGGAGACGTTGCGCCTCAACGGTTCCGTGGTCGAGCGGAAGGGGGTCGAGACGTTCGTCGACGTCCAGGAGGCGTATGTGCACTGCGCGCAGGCGGTGATCCGCTCGCGCCTGTGGCAGCAGCCGGTGGCCGAGGCCACGCCCGTGATCGTGGGCGACGGCCCGTTGGGTGGTCCGGGTGTCGTGGAATTCCTCGCTGCCGCACCGTTCCTGGTTCTGTCCACTTGGGACAAGTCGGGTGGCGGCGACAGCAGCCCGCGCGGGGACCAGCCGACCGTGGCGCGCGTGCTCGACGGCCGGACGCTCCTCATCGCCGACCGCAGGGGCAACAAGCGCACGGACAGCCTGCACAACCTGCTCCAGGACGACCGGCTGTCGTTCGCCGCGCTGGTCCCCGGCCGGACGGGCGTGCTGCACGGCAGGGGCCGGGGCTCGATCACCGACGACCCCGCGCTGCTGGAGACGGTGGCGCTGCGCGGGACGCCCCCGCACGCGGCGCTGCTCATCGAGGTCGAGCACGCCGAGGTGGCCGCCAACGACGCCGTGGCGCGCTCGCGGGTGTGGAGCGCGCACGTGGAACCCGGCGCGGTGCCGGACCTGATGGTGCTGGCCGGGGAACACCTCGCCGCGAACATGGCCGCCCGCCGGGGCGTGCTCGCCCGCGTGCTCAAGGTCGTCGGGAGGATTCCGGGGTTCGAGCGGGCGTTCCGGGCGGTGATGAACCGCGCCTACCGGTCCGGGCTGCTCAAGGAGGGCTACCAGGACGTCGAACTGGGCTCGCGGCCCGCGCGGTCCGCGGCGGACAAGCCGTTGCGGGAGGTGCGGGTCGTCGAGGTGCGGCGGGAGACGCCCAGCGCGGTCACCCTCGTGCTGGAGGACGCCGAACGCCCGCGTCCCTTCGACTTCCGGCCTGGGCAGTTCTTCACGCTGGTCGCGGACGTCGACGGCCGACCGTTGCGGCGCGCGTACTCCGCGTCGTCCGCGCCGGGGTCGCCGCGGCTGGAGATCACGGTCAAGCGGGTCGAGGGCGGCCGGTTCTCCACCCACGTCCACCGGAACCTGCGCGCCGGGGACCGGCTGTCGGTGCGCGGCCCGTCCGGATCGTTCCACGTGGAACCAACGTCGGGGGAAGTCGTGCTGGTCGCGGCGGGCAGCGGGGTCACGCCGATGATGAGCGTGATCCGCGCCCTGCTCGCGGAACCGACGTCGGGCCGGATCGCGCTGCTGTGCAGCAACCGCAGTGAAGAAGAGGTCATCTTCGCGGACGAGTTGCTGCGGCTGACGAAGGAGCACCCCGAACGGCTGACGGTCACCCACGTCCTGACGCGGGAGCGCGGGCGGCTCGACGCGGCGGGGGTGCGCGGCTGGCTGGCCGACCTGCGGCCGTCCGACGACGCCCGGTACTACCTGTGCGGGCCGGATGGGCTGATGGACACGGTCGGGGGCGTCCTGGTCGAACTCGGCGTGCCCGACGATCGCGTGCACCGCGAGCGCTACACCAGCGGGGCGGACGCGACCGCGACCACCGCGCCGCAGAAGATGGTGGTCGCGGACGGGACGCGCGAGGTCGGCTCGGCGGTGGTCGAACCCGGTCAGACGCTGCTGGACGCCGGGCTCGCCGCCGGGCTGCCGATGCCGTACTCGTGCACGGTCGGCAACTGCGGCGACTGCGTGGTGAAGCTGCGCGGCGGGCGGGTCGCGATGAGCGGGCCGAACTGCCTGACGCCGCGGCAGGAGGCCGACGGCTACGTCCTGACGTGCGTGGGCAGCCCGCTGACCGAGGTCGTCCTGGACATCGCCGCCGGTGCAACCCCTCCGGGCACAACCGCGTAGTTGGGGTGACCGCAGGCAGGAGGGCACCGGGTGGGACGCGACGACGAGTTCTCCGAGTTCTTCACGAACCGGTTCGACCGGGCGCGCCGCACCGCGTACGCGCTGTGCGGCGACTGGGTGGAGGCCGAGGAGATGGCGCAGCAGGCGTTCGTCCGCATGTACGCCAACTGGCGCAAGGTGCGCCGGGAAGGCGCGGACGGCTACCTGCACGTGGTGGTGACCAGGGTGTTCCTCGACTCCCGCCGCCGGGGCAGGCGACGGGAGCACACCGTGGCGGACCCGCCCGAGCGAGCCGTGCCCGCCGACACCTCGGCGGCCGAGGACCGGCAGCCGCTGCTCGCCGCGCTGCGCCTGGTGCCACCCCGGCAGCGCGCCGTGCTGGTGCTGCGCTTCCTGCACGACATGTCGGTGGAGCAGGTCGCGGACACGTTGCAGTGCTCGACCGGCACGGTCAAGAGCCAGACCGCGCGGGGCCTGGAGACCCTGCGCGAGGCCTACCGCGCAACCGAGACCCCGGAGTGTGCCTGATGTGGGACGACGAGCAGGAGCTGCGCGAGGTGCTGCGGTCCGAGGTCGAGGGGCCCGCGCCCGCGCCGTCCACCGAGCTGGCCGAGGTCCTGCGGCGGGGCCGCCGCCGGGTGCTGGCGCGGCGGGCCGGGGCGATGGCGGGGGTGCTGGCGGTGGTCTGCGGGGTCGGCTTCGGCACGATGGCGCTGCGCGACCTCGCGGGACCTCCGGTGCAGGTCGGGAAGCTCGACGGGCCCGCCGTCACCACGACCGCGCCCACCGCGACCGCGCCCACCGCGAACTGGACCCCCGCGAGCCTGCCCCCGCGCACCCCGTACGGCACCTGGCAGCCCGCCGCGTCGGCGCCACCCCCGCCGGACCGGTCGGTCCTGTCCATCCCGCAGTGCGACATGGGGGGCGACCCGCTCGGGAACCTGGGCACGGTCGTGCCGCCCAAGTCGCTGCTGGACGCGTGGCAGGCGGCGGTCACCGAGGTCGCCGCGCCCGCGCGGGTCGGCCCGCTCAACGAGCAGGTGCTCAAGGCGAACAAGGCGAAGCGCCCGGACTCGGTCGACGCCTACCAGCACTGGCTGGACGTCACCGACCCGCTGGGCACCGGCGGGGTGTGGCTGTCCGTGGGCACCCACCGGGGCGACCCGTTGAAGGCCGCGGACGAGCAGGCGTTCTCGCAGGGCAACTGCGCCCCGCCGCGGCGGGCCGTGCTGCCGGACTCGACGGTGGTGCAGTTCTACCCGGTGCGGCCCAGCGAGCCGTTCCAGTCGCTGAGCCAGGTGCTGCGCGTGTACCGGCCGGACGGGCGGTTGGTGCAGGTCGAGGTGCACAACTACGGCAGCCCGGACTTCCGGTTCCGCCCCGACCTGGAGGCATTCGACCGCTTCGGCCCCGGCCGCGCCACGCTGCCGCTGTCGGAGGACCAGCTCACCCGGATCGGCCTGGCCCTGGCCACCACCCCCTGACCCCCAGCCGCGTCGGCAAGTACTACCCGAGGGGCTCACCAGGGCCGTTAACTACTACCCGCCGGCGGACAGACGCGGGCCGGGTAGTAGTTAACGGCCCCTTTCGGGGGGTCGGGTGGTACTTGCAGGCGCGGGGGGCCAGCCGGTGAGGGTGAGGGAGGTTCCGGAGAGGTAGCCGCGCAGGCCGGCGGCGGGGTAGTCGATCAGGTCGGCGGGGAGGGCGGCCAGGGGGAACCAGGTCAGGGCGGAGCACTTGTCGGGCTCGCGGTTGACCGGCTCGCCCGACCAGCGGGTGACCTCGAAGAACAGGCCCAGGCGGGGCTCCAGGCCGGGGGCGGTGACGTGCACGGTGTGCACGTGCCGCAGGTCGGCCTGCTCGACGCGGACGCCGATCTCCTCCTCGGTCTCGCGCGCGGCGGCGGCGAGGACCGACTCGCCCGCGTCGACCTTGCCCGAGGGCAGGTGCCACCGGCCGTCGAAGCGGGAGTCGGTGTCGCGGCGGCGCGACAGCAGGACACGACGGTCGCGCACGAGCACGACGTGCACATCGACCAGGTGGCGGTGGACCACGCTAGCGCGGCGACCCGGCGGCGCGGACCGGGCGCAGTTCCGGCTCCGGGGCGTCCTTCACGCCGACCACCCGCATCCGGCGCACCGCCGACGGGTCCACCGGCAGCAGCAGCGTGGTGATCCGCCGCACCACGGCGGCCGTGGTCAGCGCCACCGCGGCGGCCAGCAGGTCGGCGACGGCGTGCAGCAGCACCCCGTCCGCCATGGCCTGCACGCTGTCGCGGAAGGACCAGGCGAAGGTGAACGCCACGAACAGGCCGGTGCCCGCCCACAGCGCCCACCAGGTGCGGACCAGCTTGGACGGCTTCGGGCGCGCGTTCGCGGGCTGCCGCGCCGCGGCGTGCTCCAGCTCGGCGGCGACCGAGCCGGGCACCACCAGGTTCACGCCCGGCACCACCAGGCCCAGGACGATTTCCCGCTCCGAGCGGGACGGGCCGTAGCCCGCCGTCGCGGCGGCGGCCTCGCGGGCCCGGCGCAGCCACAGCAGCGTGAAGACCACCGCCATCGCGCCCGACACGAACGCCACCACCGACGAGGCGACGACCATCGCGTCGGACACGCCGACCGTCGTCGCCGACAGCGCGCCGTACCGGCTGAGCAGCAGCAGCACGTAGCGCCACAGCTCGCTGCCCGCCGCCCACAGCGCGGTCAGCGCGACCAGGCCGAGGGCGTGCACGGCGGTGCGGGCGGACCGGCGGACCTGGTCGGCGGAGTCCAGGGGGCGGACGGCCTCCAGCGCCACCGAGGTGGGCCAGCGCCACGCCAGCAGCGGGAAGCCCCAGCGCGGCGGCACCGGGTAGGACGGGGGGCCCGCGTAGGGGCGGGTGGGCGCTCCGAACCGACGGTTGGGGTAGGCGCCGGGCGGAGGGCTCGCCACCCAGTCCACGCGCATCGGCTGGAACACCACGTCAGATGACCTCCGGCCGCGCGCCCTCGACCTCGGCCACCAGCGGACGGCCCTGCGCCGCCCACACCTGCATCCCGCCGTCGACGTTGGTGGCGTCCCAGCCGTTGGCGTTGAGGTACTGGGTGACCCGCGCCGACCGGCCGCCCGCGCGGCAGACCACGTACAGCTCCTTGTCGGGCAGCTCGTCCAGCCGCCCGGCCAGCTCGCTCATCGGGATGTGCAGCGCACCGGGGGCGTGGCCCGCCGTCCACTCGTCGTGTTCGCGCACGTCGAGCAGCACCGCGCCGTCGGGCAGCTCCTGCGGGACCTCGGACACTTCAACGCTGGGAACGCTCACGCGGACTATGGTGTCACGCCCCGCGTTGCACTGGCATGAGGACGGACTCCTGCTCGTGGACGTGCTCCCGGTGCGCCCCGGTGTGCGCGCTGGTCCCGGTGGGGGCCGCGCACCGCAGGCCCAGGGCGGTCACCCCGGCCGCCGCGGCGACCACCGCGAGGATGGCCACCGGGGTCCACCACCCGATGGCCGCGGCGATCGACACCACGGCGGCGGCGATGGCGACGGCCACCGCGCCGATCAGCGCCCACCGGGCCGCCCCGATCCGCCCGTGCCGGTTCCGGAAATCGTCAAGAGAACTCATACACCCTCACTCCCAACAGCACCGCGCTGAGCAGGAAGACAATTCCCACCAGGTTGGCCGTGACCACCCAACCCCACTTCTCCATCTCAGCACGGCCGGCATAGGCGAAGCTACGCAAAAAGATGGGAAACGCGGTGACGCCCAGCAGCAGCGCCAGGAAACTCGCCACCAGCTGGAGCGGCGGGACGGGTTTGCCCGCGAACGACAGCGCGAGGGTGGAGCCGATGAGCGCGACGGACGCCGCGATGATCCAGTCGGTCCAGAACAGCAGGTCGTCGCGCCGCAGGCCGTGTGATCTGCCGCCGAGACCCGGCCGACTGGCGGCCTTCATGAACATCTGCGCGCACGCCGTGCCGACCGCCACCGCCAAGGTGACCAGAACCCCGCCCACTCGGACCACTTCCTCACTGGAAACGACCACCCGCTTCCCTCGCCGGGTCATTCGCGAAAGAACTACTCAGCGTTAGCCAAATTTTCCGATGATCACACGAAAGAGGGCCATTCCCGCAAAAAGCGGGAATGGCCCTCTTTCTCAGCGTGACGCTAGTGCGCGGTCGCCTTCTCGGCGCCCACGCCGGTCAGCGCGCGCACCTCCATCTCGGCGTACTTCTCCGCGTCGTTCTCCTTCGACAGCACCGTGCCCAAGTAGCCCAGCAGGAACGCCACCGGGATCGACACGATGCCGGGGTTGGACAGCGGGAACAGGTCGAAGTCGGCGTTGGGGAACATCGACGACGGCTTGCCCGACACCGCGGGCGACAGCACGATCAGCAGGATCGTCACGCTCAGGCCGCCGTAGATGCTCCACAGCGCGCCCGAGGTGTTGAAGCGCTTCCAGAACAGCGAGTACAGGATGGTCGGCAGGTTCGCCGACGCGGCCACCGCGAACGCCAGCGCGACCAGGAACGCGATGTTCTGGCCGTTGGCCGCGATGCCGCCCAGGATCGACACGATGCCGATCACGATGGCGGTCCGCCGGGCCACCTTGACCTCGGTGTCCTTGTCCTCCGCCTCACCCTTCTTGATGATGTTGGCGTAGATGTCGTGCGCGAACGAGGCCGACGCGGTGATCGTCAGACCGGCCACGACCGCCAGGATCGTGGCGAACGCGACCGCCGCGATCAGGCCCAGCAGCAGCGGACCCCCAAGGGCCTCGGCGAGCAGCGGAGCCGCCGAGTTGGCCTTGCCGGGTGCCGCGTTGATCTTGTCGGGGCCGACCAGCGCCGCCGCGCCGTAGCCCAGGACCAGCGTGAACAGGTAGAACAGGCCGATCAGCCAGATCGCCCAGACCACCGAGCGGCGGGCTTCCTTGGCGGTGGGCACGGTGTAGAAGCGCATCAGGATGTGCGGCAGGCCCGCGGTGCCCAGGACCAGCGCCAGCGCCAGGGACAGGAAGTCCAGCTTGGTCGTGCCGCTGGTGCCGTACTGCAGGCCGGGGCTGAGCAGCTTCTCGCCCGCCTTGGGGGCGTTGTCCACCGCCGCGCCGAGCAGGCCGGACAGGTTCAGGCCGAACTTGGCCAGCACCCACAGCGTCATCACGCCCGCGCCGATGATCAGCAGCACGGCCTTGATGATCTGCACCCAGGTGGTGCCCTTCATGCCGCCGATGAGCACGTAGGCGATCATCAGCGCGCCGACCACCGCGATGACCACGGCCTGGCCGACCTTGCCGGTGATGCCCAGCAGCAGCGCCACCAGGCCGCCCGCGCCCGCCATCTGCGCCAGCAGGTAGAAGAAGGACACCGCCATGGTGGACGTGGCCGCCGCGGCCCGGACCGGGCGCTGCCGCATCCGGAAGCTGAGCACGTCGCCCATCGTGTACTTGCCGGTGTTGCGCAGCAGCTCGGCGACCAGCAGCAGCGCCACCAGCCACGCGACCAGGAAGCCGATGGAGTACAGGAAGCCGTCGTAGCCGTTGAGCGCGATGGCGCCCGCGATGCCCAGGAACGACGCGGCGGACAGGTAGTCGCCCGCGATCGCCACGCCGTTCTGCGGGCCGGTGAACGCGCGTCCGGCGGCCAGGTAGTCCGCGGCGGTCTTGGTGTTGCGGCTGGCCCGGATGACCACGACCAGGGTCGCCGCGACGAAGACGCCGAAGATGCCGATGTTGAGGAGGGCGTTGCCGTTCACGAGCGGCCCCCTTCGAGCTCAGCGCGGATCTTCTCCGCGGTCGGGTCGAGGTTCTTGTTCGCGTGGCGCACGTACAGCGTCGTGATGGCGAAGGTCGACACGAACTGGAGGAGGCCGAGGATCAGGCCCACGTTGATGTTGCCGACGACCTTGGTGGCCATGAAGTCGTGCGCGTAGTCCGCGAGCACCACGTACAGCAGGTACCAGGCCAGGAACAGGCCGGCCATGGGGAAGACGAACTTGCGCAACCTGCTGCGCAGTTCCACGAAGTCGGGGCTGGACTGGACCTCGACCCAGTTCTGCCCGGCCGAGTCGGACGGGGTGGGCCCCGAGGTGTTCTCAGCGGTGCTCAACGGTCCCCTCCTCGCTTACTTGGCGACGGTGTCAGCGGCATGAACGGCACGTAAGCCCTCCTGGTGCGCTCCGGTTCGCCGTGCACCGTAAAGAGACGTGGCTCACGCTCGGTAGTCCCCGTCCACGCTTATGCGCCCAACTGTCGAGTGATGCGACGAGCGGTAGTAATGCTGAGACGAAGTACCGTTCCGTGACCAACCTCACCGGTCACCCTATGGTGAGCACACCGTCACCCATCCGAGCAAGCCTCGACAAGGCAGCGCCCCCGGACCCCCGAAGGCTCGACCACCCCCCAACCCCGCGCCAGGAGCCACGTCGGCACACCGGACGCATCCGGCACCGATCATGCTCCCCGGCCGCCCTGGGACCGGTCCCGACAAGCCGACACGCGCCACCCCCGCATGGGGGGCAGTGCGGGGGGACAGCGCCGATCAGGCGTCCGCTTTCTCGCCGCTGCCGAAGCGCTGCACGTCGCGGTCGCGCATGAACCCCAGCGGGTCGGGCGCGTGCAGCCGCAGCAGGATCTGGTTGACGTCCTCGGGGGACCGGCGGGCGGTCAACTTGCTGATGACGACCATGGTGGCGAACGCCGCGGGCACGGTGAGCAGCGCGGGCTGGGCGGTGATCGGCGGCGCCCAGTCGCCGGTGTAGGAGCTGATCACGGTCAGCACCTGCGAGCCGATCACCAGGCCGCCGCCCACGATCAGACCCGCCATCGCGCCGACCCAGGTCAGGCCGCGCCACCAGATGCCCAGCAGCAGCAGCGGGCAGAACGTCGAGGCGGCCAGGGTGAACGACATGGCCACCACGGTCAGCGAGGCGTCGCCGCGGGGCAGCAGCAGCGCCAGGCCGATCGCCACCGCGCCGGTCAGCAGGGTGGCCCACCGGAAGTCGCGGACCTTGCCGGGCAGGATGTCCGTGGACACCACCCCGGCCACGCTCACCACCAGGCCCGACGAGGTGGACAGGAACGCGGCGAACGCACCCGCCGCCACGATCGCGCCGAGGATCTTGCCGCCCAGGCTGGGCACCATCATGTGCGGCAGCAGCAGCACCGCCGCGTCGGTCTTGCCGGTGACCAGCAGCTCCGGCAGGTACTGCCGGGAGATCACCCCGAGCACCGTGGGGAACAGGTAGAACAGGCCCAGCAGGTACAGCACGTGCAGCGCGGTGCGGCGGGCCGCCCGGCCGTCGGGGTTGGTGTAGAAGCGGACCAGCACGTGCGGCAGGCCCATGGTGCCCAGGAACGTGGCGAAGATCAGCGAGTAGGTCTCGAGCAGCCCGCTCAGGCCGCGGCCCCGCGGGTCCAGCCACTGCGCGTTGGACGCCGGCGAGCCCTCCACCACCGGCACCGGGTCGCCCGCGCGGAACCGCAGCTCGGCGCGCGCGCCGACCTCGTAGACCCGCGGCGTCCAGTACACCGGGCCGTTGGCCAGCGCGCCGTTGACCTGGCCGACGACCTCCAGCTCCATCGGCAGCACCGCCCGCACCCGCACCGGCTCGGTGGTGGTGATCGTGGTGTCCTGGTGGAACCGCAGCACGCCCTGGTCGTCCACGTCCTGCGCGCCGTTGCCCGGACCGGCGAGGAACACCGCGAACAGCACGAACGTCGGGGCCGCGACGGCGAACAGCTTGCCCCAGTACTGGAACGCCTGCACCAGGGTGATGGCGCGCATCCCGCCGCCGAGCACGTTGACCACGACGATCACGGCGACGACCACGCCGCCCAGCCACACCGGCAGGCCGGTGATCGTGTTCAGCGTCAGCCCCGCGCTCTGCAGCTGCGGCACCAGGTACAGCACGCCGATGCACACCACGAAGAACGTGCACACGTGCCGCAGCTCGCGCGAGCCGAGCCGGGCCTCGGCGAAGTCGGGCAGGGTGTAGGCGCCGGAGCGGCGCAGCGGCGCGGCGACGAACAGCATCATCGCCAGGTACCCGGCGGTGAACCCGATCGGGTACCACAGCGCGTCGATGCCGTCCTTGAGCACCAGCCCGGCCACGCCCAGGAACGACGCGGCGGACAGGTACTCGCCGGAGATCGCGGCGGCGTTGCGGGTGGCCGGGATCGCGCGCCGGGCCACCAGGAAGTCCGGTGTGGTGTTGGCCCGCCGCGATCCCACGTAGCCCAGCAGGAAGGTCAGCGCCGCGACCAGCACGACCAGGCTCAGGCTCCAGATGTTCTGCACCATGTCAGCGGTCGACCATGTTGACGAAGTCGCGCTCGTGCCGCTCGGCGGCCCGGCGGCAGACGTAGCCCACACCGTAGAACAGCGGGAACGGCAGCAGGCCCAGCAGCACCCACGGCAGCCGCACCCCCAGCAGCTGCACCCGCGACACGTCGTCGTACAGGTGGAACAGCGCGGGCAGCAGCGCCACCGCCACCAGCGCCGAGCCGCCGAGCAGCGCGGTGCGCAGCTGCGTCCGGATCAGGTCGCGGACCAGCTTCTCGCCGACGCTGGTCTGCTCCTCCAGCTCGATGATCGTGCGCAGCACCCGGCCGCGGCCCTTCGGGTCGGCCAGCACCACGCGCCTGCGGCGCGGCCTGCGCGCCCCGACCGAGAGCCACGCGTCCCGCTCGCCCGGCTGCGGCTGCTCCGGCTGGCCGGGCGGTCCGGAGTGCCTGGTCATCCCCAACCGCTCTTCGGGGGCCGCACGATCCGCTCCTTCAGCTCCCTGGTGTGCCTGCGGCTGACCGGCAGCTCCTTGGCGCCGTCACCGCTGCCGATCACCACCGCGTACCCGTTCGACGTCATCCTCAGCTCGGTCACCAGCGGCAGCGCCACCAGGTAGGACCGGTGGATGCGCACGAACCCGGCGTTCTCCCAGCGCTCCTCCAGCTGCGCCAGCGGGATGCGCACCAGGTGGCTCTGCCCGTCGCTGGTGTGCAGGCGCGCGTAGTCGCCCTGCGCTTCGACGTAGCGGACGCTGGCCCTGGGCACGAGCTTGATGGTGCCACCCAGCTCGACCGGGATCACCTCGTCCTCGGCGGCGTCGACGGGCGCGGGCTCCGGTGCGCCCGCCGGGGTCAGCGAGACCCGGTCGACCACCCGCGAGATGGCCTTGTTGACCCGGTCCTCGTTGATCGGCTTGGTCACGAAGTCCAGCGCGCCGACCTCGAACGCGACCACGGCCTCGGAGTGCTCCACGCCGGTGACGAACACCAGCGCGGGCGGCGCGCGGAACGCGCCCAGCACGCGGGCCAGGTCGGTGCCGCTGAGCCCCGGCATGTTGATGTCCGCGAACACGGCGTCCACCGGCGGCAGCCCGGCCTTGGCCCGCTCCATCACCTCGACGTCGTAGTCGCCGCGCAGGATGCGCAGCGCCTCGGCGGCGTCGAAGGCGGTGAGCACGCGGCGGATGTGCGGGCTGCTCTCCAGCAGGAACTGGATCTCGTTCAGGCCGGGCGCCTCGTCGTCCACCGCCAGGACGAGGAGGCCGGCGCTGCTCACTGGGGTATTCACTGGGCTGCTCACTGTGCCGCGCATCTTGCCCACCGACCATCGGTCGTGTCCACGCCGGTCGGGGCGCGGCGGCGCGACCGGGGGCTCACAAGCCGAATCGCGACCAGCGCGCCCGCTCTTCCAGCGCCGCCAGCCCCTCCGCGAAGAAGTCCCCCGATCGTGTAGTGGCGCCGGCGAGCCCGAGGCGGGCCAGCAGCGGCTTGCGCGGCTCGGCGACGGCGATCTCGGCGTCCGGGTAGCGCTTGGCCACCACGCCGCGCAGCGTGCCGATCCCGTCGACCAGGCCGAGCTCGGCGGCCTTCGCGCCGGTCCAGATCTCGCCGTTGAACAGCTCGTCGTCGGTGCCCACCAGCTTGTCGCCGCGGCGCTCGCGGACCCACGCCGCGAACTGCTCGTGCAGCTGGACCTGCAGGCCCTTGAGCCACTCCACGTCCTCCGGCTTCTCCGGGCTGAACGGGTCCAGGCGCACCTTGTGATCCCCGGCGGTGTGCACCCGGCGCTCCACGCCGTAGCGCTCCAGCAGCCCGTTGAGCCCGAAGCCCGCGCTGACCACGCCGATCGAGCCGACCAGCGAGGTGCCGTGGGCGTAGATCTCGTCGGCCGCGCAGGCCAGCCAGTAGCCGCCGGAGGCGGCCAGGTCCTCGCAGAACGCCAGCACCGGCACCCGCTTCTTGGCGGCCAGCTCGCGCACCCGCTCGGCGATCAGCGCGGACTGGGTGGGCGCCCCGCCCGGCGAGTTGATCAGCAGCGCCACCGCGACCAGCCGGTCGTGGTCGAACGCGCGGGTCAGCGCGGTCTCCACGGTCTGCACGCTGATGGTGTTGCGGGCCATGGGCGTGGGGGTCGGGGTGATGACGCCGTGCAGCCGGACGGCCGCCACCACTGGTCCGCGCTCGCTCCGCTCGCTGACGATCTTCGGCAGCCTGGCCGCGATCTTGTCCGTCACGCTCATGCACTCGACCATACGTGGCGCAGCTAACATCGGGGCGTGACGTTCAACCCGATCCGATGGCTGGAGCGGTACGTCGAGTGGTGGGACGATCGCGGCCGCCGGAACCCGGACGGTCCGACCCCGATGCAGGTCTACTGGATGTGGGTGATCTGGTCGGCGTGCGGCGTCATGCTGGTCAGCGCGCTGGCCATCGCGGCGGGGTGAGCTAGACGCCGATGGCGGGCTGCTCGGCCGTGTCGTCGAGCTTGGGGGGGACCAGCGGCAGGTTGGTGCGCACGCCCTGGCGGTACTTCGGGATCTTCAGGATGATCTTCATCCCGGCGTCCGGCGCGGTCTCCACGACCAGCGCGTACTCGTCGCCGAACACCGCGCGCATCCGCTGGTTGATGTTGCCCAGGCCCACGTGCGCGCCGGTCTGGTGGGCGTCCTTCAGGTCGTCGAACAGCCGGTCCGGGTCCATGCCGACGCCGTCGTCCTCGACGCTGATCAGCGCCTCGGCCCCGTTGTCCTCCGCGATCACGGTCAGCAGCCCGCCGCCGGGCTTCTTGGCCAGGCCGTGCCGCACCGCGTTCTCCACCAGCGGCTGGAGCACCAGGAACGGCAGCACCACCTGGAGCACCTCGGGCGCGATCTTCAGCCGCACGTTCAGCCGCGAGCCGTAGCGGGCCCGCTCGATGGTCAGGTAGCGGTGGATGTTGGTCAGCTCGTCGGCCAGCGTGGTGAAGAACCCGTCGGTGCGGAAGGAGTACCGGGTGAACTCGGCGAACTCCTGCAGCAGCTCGCGCGCCTGCGCCGGGTCGGTCCGGATCAGCGAGGAGATCGTGTTCAGCGCGTTGTAGACGAAGTGCGGGGAGATCTGCGCCCGCAGCGCCTTGACCTCCGCCTGCGCCAGCGCCTGCCGGGACTTCTGCAGCACCTCCAGCTCCAGCTGGGTGGAGACGAACCGCGCGGTCTCCTCGGCGATGCGGATCTGCCGCTTGTGGGCCACCCCGCTGACCACGATCAGGGTGCCCGCGACCTCGCCCTCCACCACCAGCGGCACGATCACCGCGCTGCTGAGCGGGCACGGTCCGGTCTGGTCGCAGTCCAGCTTGGCGTGCTCGACGTGCTCCTTGTGGCCCTCGCCGATGGCGCGCTCGATGTACTCGCGCAGCCACACGTAGTGGTCGTTGGCCTCGCCGTCCCACGACAGCAGGGTGCCCTCGTGGTCGGTGATGCCCACGGCCACGCAGCGCAACATCTCGCGCAGGTGGGGGGTGGCCTTGTCGGCCGCCTCCTGGGTCAGGCCCTCGCGCAGGTCGGCGGACGCCTTGGACATGCGGTGCAGCATGTCCATCACGGCGTCCTCGACCGAAGTGCTCACCCGTCGGGCGCGGCACAGCATCACGAAAAGACCCAGCACGGCCAGGGTGGCGATGAGACCGAGAACCGCACGCTCAGTAAGGAGGTCGCGCACGGCGTCCATGCTCTGGGTTGCGGGCGCGTCGGGCAAGGGGTCTCACCCCCGCACCGGTAGACATCCGATCATTCGCCGGCCACAGTGGGTGCCGTGGAGAGGATCGCGCTGTTCGCCACGTGCCTGACCGACACGCTGTACCCGGCGACGGCCAGGGCGGTGGTGCGGCTGCTGGAGCGGCTGGGCCGCGCGGTCGAGTTCCCGCTGGACCAGACCTGCTGCGGGCAGATGCACTTCAACACCGGTTACGCCGCGCACGCGGAGGGCCTGGCGCGCTCGTTCGCCTCGGTGTTCGCCGGGTACGACGCGGTGGTGACGCCCTCCGGCTCGTGCGCGGGCATGGCGCGGGAGGTCCACCCGAAGCTCGGCGCGGGCGGCGTCCCCGTCTACGAGCTGTCCGAGTTCCTGGTGGACGTCCTGGGCGTCACCGACGTGGGCGCGTACTTCCCGCACCGCGTCACCTACCACCCGACGTGCCACTCGCTGCGGGTGCTCGGCGTGGGCGACAAACCGCTGGCGCTGCTGCGGGCGGTGCGCGGGCTGGAGCTGGTGGAGCTGCCGCTGGCCGAGTCGTGCTGCGGGTTCGGCGGCACGTTCGCGCTGAAGAACGCCGACACCTCCACCGCGATGCTGGCCGACAAGATGCGCTGCGTGCTCGACACCGGCGCGGAAGTGCTGACCTCGGGCGACAACTCGTGCCTGATGCACATCGGCGGCGGCCTGTCCCGGCTGCGCGCGGGCGTGCGCCCGGTGCACCTGGCGGAGATCCTGGCGAGCACGGAGGAGGACCCTTGGGCACCCGCAACCCGGTGACCTGGCTGGGCAGCCCGGCCTTCCCGGAGGCGGCGCGCACCGCGCTGGCCGACACCCAGCTGCGCCGCAACCTGCGCAACGCCACCACGACCATCCGGGGCAGGCGCGCCGCCGCCGTCGCCGAGCTGCCGGACTGGGAGCGGCTGCGGCGGGCGGGCGAGGCGATCAAGGACCGCGTGCTGGCCGAGCTGGACACCCACCTGGAGCGGCTGGAGGCCGCGGTGACCGCGCGCGGCGGCGTGGTGCACTGGGCGCGCGACGCCGCCGAGGCCAACGAGATCGTGCTGCGGCTGGTCGGCGACGAGCGCGAGGTGGTGAAGGTCAAGTCCATGGCCACCGCCGAGATCGGCCTCAACGAGGCGCTGGCGGCCGGTGGCGTGCGCGCGGTGGAGACCGACCTGGCCGAGCTGATCGTGCAGCTGGGCGACGACCGGCCCTCGCACATCCTGGTGCCCGCCATCCACCGCAACCGCGCGGAGATCAGGGAGATCTTCCGCCGCTCGGGACTGGCCGCGACCGGCGACGCGCCGCGCGAGCTGGCCGAGGCGGCGCGCGCGCACCTGCGCGAGAAGTTCCTGTCCTGCAAGGTGGCGATCTCCGGGGCGAACTTCGCGGTCGCCGACACCGGCTCGGTGGTGGTGCTGGAGTCCGAGGGCAACGGGCGGATGTGCCTGACCCTGCCGGAGAAGCTGATCACCGTGATGGGCATCGAGAAGCTGGTGCCGACCTGGCAGGACCTGGAGGTGTTCCTGCAGCTGCTGCCGCGCTCCTCCACCGCCGAGCGGATGAACCCCTACACCTCGGTCTGGACCGGCGTCACCCCCGGCGACGGACCCGCCGAGTTCCACCTGGTGCTGCTGGACAACGGCCGCACCGCCACGCTGGCCGACCCGACCGGGCGGCAGGCGCTGCGCTGCATCCGGTGCTCGGCCTGCCTGAACGTCTGCCCGGTCTACGAGCGCACCGGCGGCAAGTCCTACGGCTCGGTCTACCCCGGCCCGATCGGCGCGATCCTGACCCCGCAGCTGGTCGACGACCCGCACGACGCGCAGGCCGCGTCGCTGCCGTACGCCTCGTCGCTGTGCGGGGCGTGCTTCGAGGTGTGCCCGGTGCGCATCGACATCCCCGAGGTGCTCACCCACCTGCGCGCGCGGGTGGTGTCCGCCAGGGGCCGCACGGCCGAGTCGGTGGCGATGGCCGCCGCCGCCTGGGTCTTCGGCGACCCCGCCCGCTACGAGCGGGCGCAGCGGCTGGGGTCGCTGGCCCGCTTCCTGGGCCGGGACGGGCGGATCTCCCGGCTGCCCGGACCGGGCGCGGCGTGGACGGCCTCGCGCGACGCGCCCGTGCCGCCCCGCGAGTCGTTCCGCGAGTGGTGGAGGCGCAACCGTGGCTGACGCGCGTTCCGAGGTGCTTGCCCGCGTCCGCGCGGCCCTGCGCGACCGGCCCACCCCGCCGGAGGTGCCGCGCGACTACGAGCGCACCGGCGACGCCTCGCTGGCGCTGCTGGCCGAGCGCGTCGCGCACTACCGGGCGGCGGTGCACGAGGTGGGGCCGGACGAACTGGTGCCGCTGCTGGCGCGGCTGCTGGCGGGCAAGCGGATCGCCGTGCCCGCCGACCTGCCGTGGCAGGTGCCCGGCGTGACCTGGCTGGTCGACTCGCCGCCGCTGCCGGTGGCCGCGCTGGACGGCGCGGACGGCGTGCTGACCGGCTGCGCGGCGGCCATCGCGCCCACCGGCACGATCGTGCTCGACGGCGGGGTCGGCCAGGGGCGGCGGGCGCTGACGCTGCTGCCCGACCACCACGTGTGCGTGGTGCGCGAGGACCAGGTGGCGGGCAGCGTGCCGCAGGCGCTGGCGCGGCTGGACCCGTCGCGCCCCCTGACCTTCATCAGCGGGCCGTCGGCGACCAGCGACATCGAGCTGGACCGGGTGGAGGGCGTGCACGGGCCGCGCAGGCTGGAAGTCGTGCTGGTGCGCGCTACTTGAGCAGCCGCGACATCCGCCGGTCCGCCAGCGGCCTGCCGCCGGTCTGGCAGGTCGGGCAGTACTGGAAAGCCTTGTCCGCGAAGGAGACCTCGCGGACCGTGTCGGCGCACACCGGGCACGGCAGCCCGGTGCGGCCGTGCACGCGCAGGCCCGAGCGCTTCTCGCCCTTGAGCCGGGCCGCCGACTGCCCCACCGACCGCGCCACGGCGTCGGTCAGCACGCCGATCACCGCCTCGTGCAGGCGGTCCAGCGCCTGCGCCGACAGCCTGCCCGCCGTGGCGTAGGGCGACAGCCCGGCGGTGTGCAGGATCTCGTCGGAGTAGGCGTTGCCGATGCCCGCCAGCAGCGCCTGGTCGGTCAGCGCCGTCTTCAGCCGCTCGGTGCGGCCGGCGAGCAGCTCGGCCAGCTCCGCCCGGCCCAGCGACAGCGCGTCCGGGCCCAGCCTGGCGACGGAGGGCACCTCGGCCGGGTCGTGGACCACCCACGCGGCCAGGCCCTTCTTCGTGCCCGCCTCGGTCAGGTCGAACCCCGGCCCCCGCCCCGGCGGACCAAGGTGCGCGCGCAGCGCCAGCGGCCCCCGGCCGGGCTTGGGCGGCGCCGCGGCCACGGTGTCCGACCAGCGCAGCCAGCCCGCCCGCGCCAGGTGCACCACCAGGTGCAGCCCGTCGCAGTCCAGGTCCAGGTGCTTGCCGAAGCGGCCCGCGCCGGTCACCTCCCGGCCGTGCAGGGCGGTCACCGGCGGGTCGAACGTCTTGAGCACCTGCGGGGACGCCACGTCGACCCGCGCCACCACGCGGCCGACCGCGTGCTCGCGCAGGTGGTGGGCCAGGGCCTCGACCTCGGGGAGTTCCGGCACCGGGACAGTGTGGCCCGCCGGTCGCGATCAGTCGACCGGTTGCAGCGGCCCCTCGATGTCGGGCAGCGAGTACATCTCGATCTTGCGGGCGATGGTCCGGACCTCGTTGCGCACGGTCAGCACGCCGCGCACGTAGCCCACCCAGCGCTCCGGCGGCAGGTCGTCACCGGTCGCCTTGGACTCCGCCACCACCAGCCACGGCCTGCGCAGCGCCCAGCGGGCCGGGAAGAACAGGAACATCAGCAGCAGCGCCAGGATCAGCCACCCCGGCACCACCACGTCCGCGGGCTTCCAGGCCACCAGCACCACGGCCAGCGCGATGACCACGGCGAGCATCAGCACCCCCGGCCCCTGGCCGCCGCTGACGTCGTGCTCGAAGTCGGCGTCGGCGGCCGGGTTGCGCCACTCCACCTGGCTGCGCACCGTCCACATCCGGCCGTCCGCGCCGCGCACCAGCCGTGTCATGCCCGTCTCCTCGACGTCGAGCGGTCACCCAGCGTGTCCCCACGGTACCCGCCGGGCCTTGCGCCCCGAGGGTGAACCGCGTGGCCGTGATTGTGCCGTGCCGTGATCGATCCGGCACGCGCGGAGATCTCCGGCCCACTCTTCAGAGCAAGCGCGGGGTGGGGGTGGGCCGCAGCGTCACCGTCGTGGGCGTGGTCGCGGGCTCCGAGGTGCGCATCACGGTGTTGGCCTTCTCCGTGCTGGTGGAGTCCGTGCCGGTGGAGTGCGTGCCGGTGGGGTCGGCGCCGGTGGGGTCGGCGGGCGTGGAGGACTGCTTGAGCAGCTGGGCCTCGGTGCCCGCCGTCTCCGCGGGGGTGTCGACGACCACCCGCCCGGAGGACTGCCCTTCGGCTTCCCCCGCCGAGGGCGACGACCGCCGCGACTGGTCCGCCGCGCTGGTCGGCGCGACCGGCGTGGTCGAGGTGACCACCGTGCCGCCGCTGGTCGTCGACGGGGGCGTGCCGGTCGCGGCGCGCTGCGTCCGCGCCGCCGTCTCCACGTGCGGCCGCGCCCGGCTGGTGGCCTCGCCGGTGACCGTGACCTCGGCGGCGGTCGTGGTGGAGGCCAGCGCCAGCACGTCCTCCCCGTGCCGGGCGTTCGGGCCGGGCTGCACCAGCGCCGGGCCGGGCCCCCCGGTGAACGTGCCCGCCACCATGCCGAACAGGCCGACCGCCGCGGCCGACGCGGCGGTGGTCAGCACCAGCTTGAGCCTGCCCGCGACGCCGCCGATCGCGGTGATCGCCGCGGTCGCGTGCGGGGCGATCACCGCGGTCGCCGCCACCGGCACGGCCAGCATCGCGGCGTGGGCGCGCAGCGTGGAGCAGACCTCGACCAGCTCGGCGTGCAGCGCGTTGCAGGACGCGCAGGTCCGCAGGTGCTTGCGGATGCGCAGCTGCTCGGCCCCCTGCACCCCGCCCGCGGTGTAGGTGCCCAGCTTGGCCACCACCGAGCTGCACGCGCGCGGCCCGCCGTCCGCCCCCGCCGCCAGGTGCGCCTGCAGGTAGGCGGCGCGCAGGCCCTCGCGGGCGCGGCGGGCCAGCGCGGCCATCGCGTTCGGGCTCAGGCCGAAGTGCGGCGCGACCGCGGCGGGCCGCTCGCCCTCCACCTCGACCCGCCACAGCACGCTGCGCCAGCGCTCGGGCAGGCTGGTGAACGCGCGGGAGATCAGGGTGTGCTCGGCGCGGTCGGCGGTCGCGTCCGGGAACGGCTCGACCCGCCTGCTCAGCTCCTCGTCCGCCACCGGCACGTCGCGCCTGCGCCCGCTCCACTCCCAGGCCACCCGGCGGGCCACGGTCAGCAGGTAGGTGCGCACGTGGTCGGTGGGGCCGTTGCCCCGGCGGATCGCCTGGAGCACCCGGAAGAACGCCTCGGCGGTCAGGTCCTCGGCCTCGGCGTGCTCGCGCACGTGCCGCAGGGCGAACCGGCGCACCGCGTCGGAGTGGCGGGAGAACAGCTCGCCGAAGGCGGTGTCCTCGCCCGCGCGGACCCTGGCGAGCAGCTCACGGTCGAAATCGGCGTCCTCGGCCATCGTGCCCGGCACCTCCCGCCCCTGCTGAGCACTACTCGGCCAAGATGCCACAACCGGTCGGTAACCCTCGGGCCGATAGCGAGCCGACAGCCAATACCACCCGTTCGTCGTGAGCCGTTCGGCCCAACCGGTGCACCCGCCCTCCGGTACGCCACCGGTGACGACCCGGTTACGGCTCGGCGTCGAGTGCTCTCCCCGGCGCCCGGTGGCGGGTAGCCTCCCGCCGTGTGGTCGATTGGCGCGCAAGGGCTTGCGCACTCCTGCCAGAGCTGAGCGCGGTCGTCGAGCGCGAGTCCTGGTCGTGCCACGTGTTCCTGTCGGAGCTGTGGCAGCTCGCGCTGGAGGCGCACCGCGAGGGTGATCACGAGGTGCTCGGCCGGGTGTACGGCTTCGCCCACTGGTGCTTCCAGCAGGAGCAGTTCCTGTCCAACGCCGCGGTGGTCAGCTTCTACGAGCACGTCTTCGACGAGTGGGAGCTGCGCGACGAGGTCGCGCCGTGGCTGCCCGCCGAGGTGGTGGCCAAGGTCCGCCCCCTGTGGGAGTGGCGCTGGCCCCAGGAGCGGTTGACCGAGGTGGACCGGCTGTTGTCAGGATCACCACCCCCCGGTCGAAACGCGGTGTGAACGTCCGCTATAGTTGTCCCCAACAGGCGGATGTAGCGCAGTTGGTAGCGCATCACCTTGCCAAGGTGAGGGTCGCGAGTTCGAGTCTCGTCATCCGCTCGTCACGAAGAGGTCGGTTCTCCCCGGAGAGCCGGCCTCTTCGTTCATCGATAAGGTTCGCTCCGCAAAGGTTTCCTCTCGATACGGAGCAGCTACATGGCCACCACCCGCAAGGCCACCACGCACTGGGAAGGCAGCCTGCTGGAGGGCAGCGGCGCTGTCACCCTGGAGTCCTCTGGCATCGGCACCCACGCGGTGGACTGGCCGTCGAGGTCCGAGCAGGCCAACGGCAAGACCAGCCCGGAAGAGCTGATCGCCGCGGCGCACTCCTCCTGCTACTCGATGGCGCTGTCGCACGCCCTGGCCCAGGCGGGCAACCCGCCGCAGCAGCTCGACACCTCCGCCGAGGTGACGTTCCAGGTGGGCACCGGCATCACCGGCATCCACCTGACCGTGCGCGCCGTCGTGCCGGGCCTGGACGCCGACGCCTTCGCCGACGCGGCGGAGACGGCCAAGAAGAACTGCCCGGTCAGCCAGGCGCTGGCGGGCACCACCATCACGCTGGACGCGGCGCTGGCGGAGTGACCGGTCGCCGGTGCGGGCCGGTGGCCCGCACCGGTGATTCCATCGATTCCCGATGCGAGCGGCTCCGCGCGGTTTGGCAAGATCGCACCGTGACGTTCAGCCAGGAGCCTGACCAGTCCCAGCCCCGCAACGACTTCCCCACCGTGCGCATCGCACCCGTCGCCGTCCCCTCGGCACAGCCAGCTCCCACCACCCCCGCGGCCGCAGCCCCCGCCAAGCCCGTCAAGAAGCGCAGCACCCTGCGCCGCATCGCCCGCCGCATCGTCGGCCCCGGCCTGCTGACCAAGAAGGGCTGACCACGCGGCGGCGGGCGGCCCCCGTCCCAGGGGACCGCCCGCCGACCAGCCGCGCGGGTCAGCCCCTGGCGCGCCTGCGCCCCAGCACCAGCGCGGCCGTGCCCGCCACCAGCACCAGCGCCCCCAGGGCACCCAGCCCCAGCACGCTCGCGCCGGTCCGCGCCAGGCCCTCACCGGTCGACGTGCCGCCGCCGTCGGCCTCCGCCCGCCCGGCCGGGGCGGCGGTCGTCGAGTTCGGAGCACCCGTGGGCGCCGCTGCGGGCACGTCCGCGGGCACCTCCGAGGACACGTCCTCCTCGGGCACCTCCGGACCGGGCACCGCGGTCAGGTAGAGGCCGGTGCAGTTGCGGCAGGAACCGACGAAGGTGATCGTCTCCGGGTGGGTCAGCCGCCACGGTCCGTAGACCTTCACCCGGTACGGGCCCGCCTGCACACCCCGGAAGTCCACCCGACCGGTGCCATCCGTGCGCGCCTTGGCCACCAGCGCCCCGCTCTGCGCGTCCACCAGGCCCACCGGCACGTCCCGGACGCGCTCGTCGTCGGCCGCGGTCCAGTCGCCGTCGCGGTCGTGGTAGATCACCAGGTAGGTGTCGGCGGGCGGAGCGGCGACACGGGCCACCGCGTACGCCGCCGGGTGCCCCTCGGGGAACTCCTGCGGGCCGAAGTCGCAGCCGTAGGTCACGCCGCCGTACTCGCCGCTCTCCTCGGAGACGCTGCCGCTGATGGTGAAGGTGCGGGAACCGCCCGCGGGCACGGTCACCCCCGGCGCGTCCCAGCTCAGCTCGCCCAGGTCCACCTCGCGCAGCTCCGGCCCCTCGCCGCCGCTGCGGTCGCAGAACGTCTTGACCCCGGTGACGTCGGCCGGGCCGCCGTTGGTCAGCGTCACCTCCACCCGCGCCCGGTCGCCCACGTGGTAGGTGTCGCGGGTGAACCGCATCGAGGCGGAGAGCTGATCGGTCAGCGGACGCCGGGCCCGGTAGACCAGGTTGGCGGCCGACCCGTTGCCGTCGGCCCGGACGGCGGCGTACGAGGCGCCGTCCACGACCCAGCCGCCCGGCGCGTCGGAGATCGTCAGGTGGTAGACCCGCGCGGGCAGGCCGTCGAACCGGAAGCGGCCCTCCGCGTCGGTCGTGGCGGTCCGGTTCTCGCTCCACATGGCCAGCCGCACGGGCACGCCCGCCAGCGCCTCGCCCGCGTCCGGCGCGCCGTTGCCGTTGCCGTCGCCGTAGACCACGCCCGCGACGGAGTCGGTGGCTGAGCCGGGGTCGCGCAGCGGGAGCACCAGGTCGGCGTAGTTGTTGCCGTCCCAGCCGTTGTCCTCGGCGGAGTGCACGGCGAACCGCACCGCCGCGACGCCGTCCCAGTTCCGGACCTCGCCGCGCACGGTGAGCACCCGCCGCTGCCCGGCGGGCAGCGTGATGCCGGGCCCCGGCCAGGTGGCCAGGTCGCCCCACTGGTCGGGCTGGACGGAGAAGGACGAGCCGGAGGTGGAGTAGGCGCTGGCCTTCACCGCCGTGGCGTCCGCGCCACCCCGGTTGGTGATCACGACGTCGACCGGGACCTGCTCACCGACCAGGTACGGACCGCCGACGACGGTGGCCGAAATGCTGACGTCCGCCTTGTCCGCCGATTTCGGCGTTTCCGGGGCGGAGGAACCGGACGGGGCCTGGGAGGTGCCGGTCGGCACCGCGCCGCTGGTTTCCTGTGCGTGAGCGGTCGAGCACAGCGCGAAGGTGGCCGCGGCCGCGAGAACAGTTGATCTTCGCGCCAAGCGGCGCGCGACGAGCGCGTTCACAGGTTTAATGCCCCCTGAGGTGGAATGAACGCAGGAAAGCTAACCCGCCCACCTCGGAGGCTCAAACAACGATTCGGCCACGTCGGGTGGTCCGAACCACCCGAGGAAGCTCTCGGATGACCCGGTGGCGGTCGCCCCGTGACCGCCACCGGGCCCCACCGCCTGCCCGGACCACGCCCGTCCAACAGGCGGTTCAGTGCCCCTCCGCCCGCTGCTGCGACGCCGCGGGTCCCCTGCCCAGGACCCGCGCGGCGAGCGGGGTCGGGACACGGGAACAGCATGAACGAAAAAGTCTTCACCAGCCAGCGAAATCATTCTTGCGAGCAGCAGTACACCCGACCGTGTCGATCAACGATCCGTCATTACGGAGTGCTATCGGAATGTTCACCGGAAAGGTTGTAAGCTCACACGAGAGCACAGGAATCCCCACGGAGGAAAAGGGTCACCCAATCGGGTAAACGGGGCGAGGAGGACCATCCCCCGCGTGGCAGAGCACAAGCTGCTCCGGGTCCACTTCGCGATCAACGAAGCGGTGACGCACGCCTGGCAGCGGTCCTGCCGTGGCCCCTGGGCAACACGAGGAGACGCCAGGGACCGTGAGTTCGACTTGCCCGGTGACGCGGATCGCCTGCCGGATTCCGCGGTGGACCGTAGAAGACATCCGGCGACAAAGCCCCCGAGGAGGCCGAGGGTGCGTCATCCACAAAGGGAAGGGTCCGGCAGCAGACCAAGCGTTCTCCCCGCGCCCCCTCGGAGGCCCTGCGAATCCATCGTGCCGACCCCACCGGACAAATGTCCGCCTCAATGGCACGAGGCAGGCAGTCCATGCTGGAACAGGCTCGTTGGACCCGCCTCTCTTCACGGGAACCGCCACCAGCGGCGCCCTCGATCACCACGCCGGATGACTAACTGTACAGATTTCTGTACAGTGGCTGGCATGGCCGCGTTGAACGAAGCTCGCGAACTCACGGTTACCGAGGCGACCAAGCGGGGTGTGGCGGGGCTGGTCGCGGATGCCGAGCACGGCGACGCCCTCGTAGTCACCCGCCACCACCGCCCGGTGGCCGCCGTGGTCGGCTTCCACCGGTTGGCCGAGATCGAGGAGGCCGAGGCGGACTTGCGAGACCTGGCACTGGTGCTCGCGCGCTCGGCTGCGGACACCGGTCGACGCACCTCGCTCGACGATGTCCTCACGGCTTTCGGACACACACGGGAATCGCTCGCCGCGGTGGAGGAAGACGACTGACCTGATGACGGACATCGTCTTCACCGACGCGGCCGTTGACGACCTGCGTCGACTCGGGCCCGATCTGGTGCCCAGGGTTCTCAAGAAGGTTCTGATCCTCCTCGACGACCCGGAGGCAGGCCATCCGCTTGGCGGGCAGCTCACGGGATTCCGCAAGTTGGTGGTGGGACGCAAGCACTGGCGCATCGTCTACCGCCTCGCCGAGGACGGTTCGGTCGAGATTTGCGAGATCTGGTGCGTCGGTGTCAGGAGTGACGCCGAGGTGTACGCGGAGGCCGCCGCACGAGTGTCCGCCGCGGCAGGCGGCGATCCGCGGCTCCAGCGCCTCGCGGACGTGATCGACAGGCTCGGACGCCGCGCGGGTGGTGTCCGCGTGGCAGAGGAGCGACGCGGTGAGCCGGTACCCGACTGGCTCGCCCAACGATTGATCCACACCGCGGGCATCCCCCGCGAGAAGGTCGCGGCGCTGGACCTGGAGCAAGCTGTGGACCTCTGGGCGGCGTTCACCAGCGCCCCGCCTCCCCGGTAGCCGCTGAGCCGCGCCGCCCCCGCGCCGCCGGGCCTCCAGCGCGGCACCGGCTCCGGCAACGACAGCATCACAAGTGCCGGATGCCGGCAACCCGCGCCCGCGCATAGGCAACAATGACGCTCGCGCGGCAACCTTGGAGGAGCGGAATGTCCTGGCAAGAGGACCTGGCGGAGCTCGACCGGACGTTGGCGGAGGGTCGCATCAGCGCTGACGACTACCGCCGTCGTCGGGACGAGCTGCTCTCTTCGGCGTCGAGGGGCACCCCGACCCCGCAACCGGAGACGAGCAGCGGTCCGTTCGCGCCGCCGTTCCGGTGGGAGCCGACGCCCGCCCACCCGAACCCCGACGCCACCCAGGTGGTCAACACCGGCGGGCAGCCCCAGCAGCAGCCCAACCCCGACGCCACCCAGGTCGTCAACACCGGCAGGCCGCAGCCGCCGAACCCGGACGCCACCCAGGTGGTCACCGGCGGCCAGTCGGCCGACGCCGAGCGCACCCAGTACGTCCGGCCGGTGCCCCCGGCGCAGTCCGGGCCGCTGCCGCAGCAGCAGCAGGGCTGGCAGACCGGCTCCCCGGTGACCACCCCGCCGTGGGGCGGCGAGGGCTACGGCGACCAGAACCCCAGCTGGATCGCCCAGGGGCCGGAGGTCTTCGACGAGTCCGGCGGCGGCAAGGGCAAGATCATCGGCATCGTGCTGGCCGTGGTCCTGCTGGCGGGCATCGCCTTCGGCGCGTACTGGATCTGGGGCCGGGGCGAGTCCTCGTCCACCGCGGGCGGCGGGACCAGCACCACGCCGACCCAGTCGACCAGCACCACGCCGAGCGCGCCGCCGGACCCGCTGGCGGTCGGCGAGCTGCCCGGCAAGGCCACCACCAACAAGGCGGTCACCGACTTCTCCGCCGTCCCCGGCCTGAAGTACCTGCTCGACACCGAGGCCCAGCTCTACACGACGGCGGGCGCGAGCGACACCAAGCTGGCCCAGACCGCGCTGGCGGACAACGCCACCGGCATCGTGCTGATCGTCCAGGCCAGTGACGCCGACGCGGCGGCCACCGCGGCCTCGGGCCTGTACGACATCCAGGTCAGCAACGGCATGACGCCCGCCACCGGCGCCCCCAAGGGCGTGCTGGTCACCGAGATCGACACCAAGAACGGCCAGGCGGCCCGCGTGCGCGGCCACTACGCCAGCGAGGACCTGATCGTGCGCATCGACGTCACCGGCAAGGACCTGGCGACGGCGCAGAAGAACTTCCAGGAAGTCCTGGACGCCCAGCTCGAGGCGCTCGCGGCCGATGGGTGAGCCGACCACCGGCCACGGCCGGGTCACCGCCTGCACCGTGGTCGCGCGCAACTACCTGCCCGCGGCGCGCGTCCTGGCCGCCTCCTACCTGGAGCACCACCCGGACGACGAGTTCGTCATCGCGGTCATCGACGCCCCGCGCGGCTGGGCGGAGCGCTCCGGCGGGCTGCGCTCGGTCGGACCGGACGCCACCGGCATCGACGAGGACGACTACCTGCGGATGGCGACCTCGTACAACGTCACGGAGCTGGCCACGGCGGTGAAGCCGTACCTGCTGCGGCAGCTGCGCGAGCACTCCGACGTGGTGATGTACCTGGACCCGGACATCCAGGTCTTCGCGCCGATGCCGGAGCTGCCCGCGCTGGCCCGCGCCCACGGCGTGGTCCTCACCCCGCACTTCCTCAACCCGCTGCCGCGCGACGGCAAGGACCCGAGCGAAGCGGCGATCATGGGCTCGGGGATCTTCAACCTCGGCTTCGTGGCCACCGGCCCCGGCTCCGGCCCGTTCCTGGACTTCTGGGCCGAGCGGCTGCGGCACGACGCGATCGTGGCGCCCGAGCGGCAGCTGTTCACCGACCAGCGGTGGGTGGACCAGGTGCCCGCGCTGTTCGGCAACCACGTGCTGCGCGACCCCGGTTTCAACGTCGCCTACTGGAACGTCCACGAGCGCCCGGTCGAGCGGGACGCCGACGGCGTGCTCACCGCGGGCGGCCACCGGCTGCGGTTCTTCCACTACAGCGGCTACCGGCCGGAACGCCCCTGGCTGCTGTCCCAGCACACCCCGCACCGGCCGCGCGTGGTGCTCTCCGAGCACCCGACCGTGCGCGAGCTGTGCGACGCCTACCGCGCCGCGCTGCAGGCCAACGGTTACGCCGAGACGCTGGAGTCGATCCCGTACGGCTTCGCCGAGATGCCGGACGGCACCAGGCTCACCCCGGCGATGCGGTCGCTGTACCGCGAGGCGTGGGTGCGCGCCGAGCGCAAGGGCGAGCAGCCCCCGCCGCACGCCTTCGGCCCCGACGGCGGGGCGGCGCTGCGCCGCTGGCTGGCCGGTCCGCCGGAGGACGCCCCGCTGGGCACCGCGCTCAACCGGGTCGCCCAGGCCGTCTGGAACGGCCGCCCCGACCTGCGGGCCGCGTTCCCGCAGCCGCACGGCCGCGACGCCGAGGCGTTCCGCTCCTGGTGCGCCACCTCGGGCCTGACCGAGGAGCAGCTGCCCGAGTGGGCGGTGCCCGCCGAGCCGGAGCCACTGGCCGACCCGGTGGACGAGTTCGGCGTCAACGTGGTCGGCTACCTGACCGCGGAGCTGGGCGTCGGCGAGATGGGCCGGATCGTGCACGACGCGATCACCGCGGCGGGCGTGCCGGTGGCCTCGGTGGTCGAGGACCGCCTGGTGGCCAACCGCACCGGCCTGGAGCGGCCCGCCACCGCGGGTGAGCCCCGGTTCCCGGTCAGCCTGCTGTGCGTGAACGCCGACCAGACCGGCGCGGTGCTGGAGCGCAGGCCGCAGGTCGGCCACCAGCGGTACCGGATCGGCCTGTGGGCGTGGGAGCTCGAGCGGTTCCCCGCCTCGATGCACCACGCCTTCGACCTGGTCGACGAGGTGTGGACGATCAGCGAGTTCTGCCGCGAGGCCATCGCCGCGCACTCGCCGGTGCCGGTCAGGGCGATCCCGGTGCCGGTGCGCGACCCCGGCCCGGTGGACCGGGCGCCGCGCCGCCCCGGCGACCCGGTGCGGTTCCTGTTCGCGTTCGACTTCTTCAGCATCGGCGAGCGCAAGAACCCGTGGGGCCTGGTCGACGCCTTCCAGCGCGCCTTCGAGGGCCGTGACGACGTGCGGCTGGTCCTCAAGGCCATCAACGGGGCCAAGAACCCGCAGACCGCCGAGCGGCTGCGGGTGCGGATCGCGGGCGACCCGCGCATCGAGCTGGTCGAGCGCTACCTGTCGGTGCCGGAGCTGCACGAGCTGTACGCCAGCAGCGACTGCTACGTGTCGCTGCACCGCAGCGAGGGCTTCGGGCTGACCGTGGCCGAGGCGATGGCGCGGGCCATGCCGGTGATCTCCACCGACTACTCCAGCACCGCCGAGTTCCTGGACCGGGAGACCGGCTGGCCGGTGCCGCACCGGCTGGTCCCGGTCGGCAAGGGCAACGGCCCCTACCCGCCGGACGCGCTGTGGGCCGAACCGGACCTCGACGCCGCCGCGGCGGCGATGCGCGAGGTCGCGGACGACCCGGCCGAGGCCGCCCGGCGCGGTCGCGCCGCCCGCGAGCGCATCCTGCGCACCCGGTCGATGGACGCCGCCGCGGACTGGGTGCGCGCGCGGCTGCGCCAGGCGTTCGACACCTGGCGGGCCCGCGCCGAGGGCAGCGCCCCCGAGCAGGCCCCCGCGCCTGAGCAGCAGGACCCGCTGCGGCGGCTGCGCGAGTCGCGGCAGGCGCTGCTGTGGCGGGCCGAGGCGGGTGCGCCGTCGCGGCTGCCGCTGGCGCCCGCGATGCGACGCGCGGTGCTGCGCGCCATCGACCACTACGACGTGCACCAGCGCAAGGTGATGGGCGCGCTCGTGGACGGGGTCGAGGGCACGCTGGAGGAGCTGGTGTCCCGGCTGGAGGCGGTGGAGTCCGGCGTGGAGTCGGCTCGCTCGGCGGGCGAGGGCCTCCGCAGCAGGCTGGCCTCCGTCGAGGGCACCGCCGCGGAGGGCGTCGGGCTGGCCGAGGCCGCGCGCGAGACCGCCCGTGAGGCGGCGCGCGCCGGGCAGGAGGCCGCCAGCGCCGTGCGCGACGAGCTGGGCGAGCTGCAGCAGCGGGTCGACGAGCGGCTGGAGCGGGTCGCCGCGCGGCTGGACGAGGGCGAGCGCAAGTCGTTCAGCATGTTCGCCGAGCGCGACCTGCGGCTGGACGAGGACGAGAAGCGCCTGGTCGAGGTGGTCAAGGAGCTGTCGGCGGTGCAGGACGCGGCGCGGCTGCGGCACGCCCCGGTGCCGCCGGGCGCGGAGGTCGTGCTGTGCGACGCGGGCGCGCTGCTGCTCCCGGTCGACGCGGTGGTGCTGCCGTGGCTGGCCTACCACCGGTCCTGGGAGCGCGCCGAGGCCGACCTGATGGCCGAGCTGGTGGGCGACGGGACGTTCCTCGACATCGGCGCGCACGTCGGCTACCACACGCTGCGGCTGCTCCAGCGGACCAACGGCGTCGCCTCGGCGGTGGCCGTGGAGGCCAACCCGGTCAACGCCGAGTACCTGCGCCGCAACATCGCGGCCAACCTCTCCCCGGAGGCGGCGGGCCTGGTGTCGGTGCTGCCGGTGGCGGCGTGGGACGCGCAGGGCAGCATCCGCCTGGTGCAGTCCGAGGGCGACAACAGCGGCGACCACCGGGCGCACGACGCGGCCGACGAGTCGGTGGGCGGCGTGGTGGTCCCGGCGGTGCGGCTGGACGGCAGGCCCGAGGTCACCGACCAGCGGATCTCGCTGGTCAAGGTGGACCTGCAGGGCCGCGACCACCGGGCGCTGGCCGGGCTGACCGCGGTGCTGGAGCGCGACCGCCCGCACGTGGTGTGCGAGTTCTGCCCCGGTGCGATCGCCGAGCTGGGCGACGACGCGGCGCAGGTGCTGCTCGGCTACCGCAAGCTCGGGTACGCGCCGCTGCTGGTCGACGACGACGGCGGCGCGGAGGAGCGGTCCGACGAGGAGCTGATCCGCCTGGCAGACGCGGCCGACAGCGGGTTCGTGACCCTCTGGCTACGGCCTGAACAGGGGCTGTGACCTGCCCGCGTTTCACGGGACGGACGCCTGATCGACCTGCACAATCGACGCGACCCCCGATCATCCCAGGGGTCGCGTCGATGGGAGGCACCACCGCGTGGAACAGGCTCGGACACCCGCGCGCGCTCCCGTCGCGGGCACGCTGCTGATCGTCGTGGCGTTCGCGGCCGCGGCGGTGGCGGCGTGGGTCGCGTGGGGCGGTGCGCCGCTGCCCGCGACCGCCCGCAACCTCCCGGCCACCGGCGAGGCGGGCAGGTTGGCCGCCGACCCGCTGGCGCTGGCCGACTTCGACGCGGGCACCGAGGACTACTCCCACGTGCGCGGTTTCCCGGACGTGCGGGCGCTGGACTTCCTCAGCCCGGCCGAGGTGAGGGCCTACGAAGCCGCGGGGGCGGGGGCCGCGCGGATGACCGTGGCGTCCCGGCGCCCCGAGGGCAGGGTGCTGGCCGTGGTGGTCAAGGTCGCCGACCGGGCCGCCGCCCTGCGCGCGGCGGACGAGCTCGACGGGCTCCAGTCGCGGTTCGGCCTCCAGCGGCGCGACCCCGAGCAGGGGGTCCACCGGATCACCGAGGTCGATCCCGCCAGGGGCGGCGACGCCGGGTCGCGCCCGACGGCCCGCGCCCACTACACCCACGCCGACCTGGTCGTGCGGGTCGAGCTGAACGCCCGGACCTCGGCCGATTTGGCCCGGTTCGGCGCGCTGGTGGCCAAGCAGCTGACCGCGCTACCCGCCGATGGGTGAAGTCGGGACGCGGGCCGGGACGTCCCCCGGCGTTCGGGCGGCAACCGCGGCGGGGGTGTGCGCGGTCGCCTACAGCTACCTGGTCGGCCTGTGGCTGAGCAGGCACGACGCCCTGCCCGATGCGGTGGTGGCGATCCGCGACTGGGTGAACCGGCCCACCGGTCTCGGCGAGGACTTCGGGTTCCTCGGCGTGGCCCTGCTCCTGATGGCCTGCGGGTACCACGTCGCGGAGGGCTCCGAGGCCGATCGACGCGGACTGGCCCTTCGGCTGCTGCGCGGTGGCGTGCCGCTGGCCTGCGCGGCGCTCGCGGCGGCCCTGCTGGTCGCGGTGGGCGCGCGACCGCTGCTCGACGCCGAGGTGATCGCCCCGGTCGCGGCGCTGGTGCTGTTCGGGGTGCTGGAGGTGGCGCTGCTCCCGCTGCTGCGCCGGCACCCCGCGCTGGCCCTGCTGGTGCTGCTGGAAGCCGCGTGCGCGCTGGTGCTTGCCGGCGGCGCGGGCCTGCTGCCCGGCCTGGGGCTGGTGGCGGCGTACCTGCCGCTGCCGCTGCTGGGCCGGTTGGCGCGGCTGGGCGGCACCGGGCGGGTGACCGCGCCGCGCGGGGTGGTGCTCGGCGTGGCGGGCCTGGCCGTGGTGGCGGTGGCCGACCGGGTGTTCCCGGAGGTCGGCGGGTACTGGCACGCCCTGGGTGCGGCGATCGCGCTGCTGCTGTTCCTGATCGCGGTGCCCAGGGGCGCCTCGGTCGAGCACGTGCGGCCGGTGCGCTGGTTGGCCGAGCGGGCGCTGCCGCTGGCGCTGGCGGTGCCCGTGGTGGGGTACGCGGTGCTCGAAGAGCTGGGTTCCCTGGTGCCCGCGTTCGTGGCGGTGCCCGCGGGGGTGCTGGCGGCGGGGCTGGCGGGCGAGGCCGTGCACCGCTGGGCGGAGGGCCCGGCATGACCTCGTCCCCGACCGAGCGGGCCCCTGCCACCACCACCGGGGCGGGCGAGTACCTGCACGGGCTGGACCTGCTGCGCGTGATCGCGTCGTGCGCGGTCGTGCTGACCCACCTGTCCGCCTGGTTCGCCCTGAACCACGAGGAGTTCTGGCTCGCCGAGCTCGTCGAGCGGGGCCTCGTCGACCCCCTGCACCTCAACCCCCGCCTGTCCTTCCTGGGGGTGGCCCTGTTCCTGCTGGTCAGCGGGGTGGTGGTGACCCACGTGGCGGACCGCGAGCGACCGCTGCAGTTCCTGCGCAAGCGCGTGGTGCGGCTGCTGCCGCTGCTGTGGGTGGTCACCGCGCTGGCGTGGGCGCTGATCAACCTGGGCCTGCGGGTCTCCGCCGAGCGCGAGGGTCCGCTGGACCTCGGCGACCTGCTCAGCGGCCTGGCGCTGGCCAACTTCTTCCAGAGCCCGCAGGTCGCCCTGGCGGGGGTGACCTGGACGCTGCAGATCCAGGTCGCCTTCTACTGCTACGTCGCGCTGACCATCCCCGTGCTGCGCAGGCGCCCCTGGGTGCCGCCGCTGGGTCTGGCGCTGCTGTCGTTCGTGCTGCTGCTGCTGAACAACGGCGTGCAGACCGCGATGGCGCAGCAGATCGGCAAGCTCGGCGTGTACCTGCCGGTCGTGTGCATCGGGCAGCTGATCTCGCTGGCGCACTCCCGCAAGGTGGGCCCGGTCGCGGCCACCGCCATCGGGGCGGTGCACTTCACCCTGTTCACCTGGGCGGACAAGGTCGGCGGCTACACGTTCCAGGGCGAGGCGATGCCGCGCACGCTGCTGGTGGCGACGCTGCTGGTGGTGCTGCTGGTGGCGGCGGGAGGACCGGTCAGCCGGTCGGCGGTGGTGCGCGGCTGGTCGAAGCGGACCTACGCCATCTACCTGGTGCACCTGAGCGCCATGTACCCCCTCTACGACGCGCTGATGCCGCACCTGGACCACACGCTGGTCGCGGTGCTGGGCCTGGCGTGGGCCATGCTGCTGGCAGAGGCGCTGCACCGGTGGGTCGAGGTGCCCGCGGACCGGGCGGTGCGCCGCTGGGAGAAGCGGCGGTCCGCGCGGTGACGACGTCCCGATAGCGGTGCTCAGCCGAGAGCGGTCCGTTACCATCCTGGGCCGGGGAGCGGTGACCGGAGAGGGGGGCGGTCCCTGAACGGCACAAGCGCACCGCAGGCGGAGGCGCCATCCGTGAAGGCGCGCATCGCGTTCATCGACATCGGTCGCGGCGTCGCCGCCCTGCTCGTCTTCTACAGCCACCTCGCCGAGCAGTGGGTGGCCAAGCAGGAGGTCGGCCCCACCCCGGCGGTCGACTTCGTCGACAGCCTCACCAGCGATCCCATGCACATGGGGACGCAGGGCATCGGCCAGATCGCGGTGCCGTTCTTCTTCCTGGTCAGCGGGTTCGTGGTGACGCCGATCGCGCTGCGCCAGGGGCAGCGGCGGTTCGGCCTCAACCGGCTGGTACGGGTCTACGTGCCGATGATCTTCGCGGTCCTGCTGACCGCCGCCGTGGTCTCGCTGGGCGCGCAGCCGCTGGCGGGCGCGGGCGAGCCGAAGGTCACCTGGCTGACCGTGCTGACCAACTCGCTGGTGATCAACTACCTGATCGTGCCGCAGGTCGTGCTGGTCGGGGTGGCCTGGACGCTGGTCGTCGAGCTCATCTTCTACGCCCTGCTGGTGCTGGTGCTGCCGGTGCTCAAGCGCTGGACGTGGCTGGCCCTGGCCGGGCAGCTGACCTTCGTGTTCGTGGTCATGATGAGCGCCCGGCAGTTCGGCGACTCGTGGGCGCTGTTCGCGGTGAACGTCTCCTACCTGCCGATCCCGCTCATCGGGCAGATCATCTGGGCGACCACGAGCAAGCGGGTGCCGCTGTGGCTGGGGTGGACCTTCGGCGGCCTGGCGTGGGCCCTCTACGTGCTGGCCGAGCACCTCGACCTGGGCAGGCTGGACACCTCCTACAACCTGGCACTGGCCGTCGCGGTGCTGTTCTTCCTGCTCGGCATGTTCGCCGAGCCCCGGCTGCGGGAGCGCAAGCTGTGGACCGCGCTCTCCGAGCGCAGCTACTCGATCTACCTGCTGCACGGCGTGGTCGCCTTCGCGGTGCTGGACCTGGTGCGGCCCGCCGTGCCGCTGCTGCTGGCGGTGCCGCTGGCGGTGGCCGCGACGTTCGGCGTGGTGGAGCTGAGCTACCGGTACGTGGAGAAGCCCAGTCACGCGCTGGCGCGCAGGCTGTCCCGCAAGCCCGCGCCCAAGCCCGAGCCCGAGCCCGAACCGGAGCCCGAACCCGAGCCGGAGGAATGGGAGGAACTGGAGGATCTGGAGGAGCTGGAGGACGAGTTCGAGGCGGAGGACGAGGAGCCCGAGCACGACGACAGCACCGACGTCCTCCCGCCGGTGCCCCCCGCGCCGCGCCCGCCGAGGCGCAGGCCCCCGCTCGCCGCGCCCCCGCCCGCAGCCGCACCCGTCAGGCCGGTCCCCGACCGGCAGCCGCCGCCGCGCCGCGCTCCCGAACCGCGCCCTGCCCCCGAACCGCGCCGTGCTCCGGAACCGCGCCGCGCCCCCGAACCGCGCGTGGACGTCGAGCAGCGGCTGCGCGGACGGCTCACCCCCGAGGCGCCCGTCCGGCGTCCCCCGCGGCGCCCGGTCGAGCCACCCACCGTGGTCGTCGAACCGGTCGTCGAACCGGTCGTGGAGCCCGTCGTCGAGCAGGCGGCCGAGCCCGACCCGCCCCGCCGCCGCAGGCTGCGCGAGGACGACGACGCGCCCGCCGTCACCGTGGCCTCGCTGCTGGCCAACCACGCCAAGGAGAAGGGCACCCGCGCCCGCTAGAGGCCACCCCAGACCGTCAGGGCCGCCCCTGCCGTGCCCGACCCCTCGACGGGCACGACAGGGGCGGTGGTCACCAGCGCTGCCAGGGGCCGTCGTTGCGCTCGAAGGACCGCAACCCGTGCTCGAAGCTGTCGTCCACGGCCCGGCCGGTGACCTTGTTCACCAGCGTCACCGTCTTGTCCTCCCAGACGATCCCGAACCAGTTCTGGAACGCCATCTGGTTGCACGGATGGGTGCGCAGCCCGAACTCGAAGCTGTCGTCGAGGCAGCGGTCGGTCGCGACGTTGCGGATTTCGACCGCACCGTCCTCCCAGGGGTGGACGTGCCACGCCTGGTGGTCGTTGCCGTAGTCCGGCATGACGCGCAAACCGTGCTCGAAGCTGTCGTCGAGCATCCGGCCGGTGGCCACGTTGTGGTACCGGTCGATGAAGTCGCCCTCGGCGGCGTGCGCGCTCGCGGCGGGAGCTGTCGCCCCGAGCACGAGCGCGATGGCGGCGATCGTCCTGCGCATGGTCCCTCCTTCGGTGTCCCGACCCGGCGGGTCGTGGTGCCACCACGGTGCCGACCGGCCCCTGCGGAAACCCTGCGTGCCTGGTCGGGCACGGTGAATCACACGGTCGAGTGCTCAGCGCGGCGTTCCCCCGCGCCGATGTGAGGTGGTGCGGAGTGTCCAGCGGGTGCCCTCGCCCGCCTTCGGCGTGCTGGGCACGGTCCAAGCGCTGGTCGGCGGTGAGCCGGTCGACGTCGGGCAGCCCCGCCAGCGCAGCGTCCTCGCGGCCCTGCTCGTCGACGTCAACCGGGTGGTGCCCGCCGACGAGCTGGTGGACCGGGTGTGGGGCGAGCTGCCGCCTCCGCGCGCCCGGCACGCCCTCTACAGCCACCTGTCCCGGCTGCGCAGGGCCGTCGCCCCCGCGGGCGCGGCCCTGGTCCGCCGGGCCGGGGGCTACGTGCTGACCGCCGACCCGTCCTCGGTCGACCTGCACCTGTTCCGCCAGCTGTGCGCGCGTGCCCGCACGGGCGACGAAGCGCTGGAGGCCGCCGACGGGGCGCTGGCGCTGTGGCGCGGCCGCCCGTTCGAAGGCGCGGACACGCCCTGGTTCGCCGAGGTGGCGGCACGGCTGGACCAGGAGCGGCTCGCCGCCGAGCTGCACCGCAACGACCTGCTGCTGTGCGCCGGTCTGCACGCCGACCGGCTCGCCGACATCGTCGCCACCGCCACCGCGCACCCGCTCGACGAACGCGCCGCCTGCCAGGTGGTGCTCGCCTGGTACCGCTGCGGCCGCCAAGCCGAAGCCCTGGCGCACTGCCGGGCGACGCGCGAGCGGCTCGCCGAGGAGCTGGGCGCCGACCCCGGCCCCGAGCTGCGCGAGCTGCACCGGCGCGTCCTGGTCGGCGACCCGCCGCCGGTGCCGGGTCGGCCGGTGCCGCGTCAGCTGCCGCCCGCGCCGCCGCGCTTCACCGGTCGCGCCGCTGAGCTGGCCGCACTGGACCGGCACGGCACCGCGCTGGTGGTGGTCGCGGGCACCGGCGGCGTGGGCAAGACCGCGCTGGCGCTGCGCTGGGCGCACGACCACGCCGGGCGCTTCCCCGACGGGCAGCTGTACGCCGACCTGCGCGGCTTCGACCCGACGCACGCGCCCGTGCCGCCCGAGGCCGTGCTGCGCGGGTTCCTCGAAGCGCTCGGGGTGCCCGCCCACAACCTGCCGCCCGGTCAGGAGGAGGCCGCCGCGCTCTACCGCAGCCTGCTCGCCGACCGCCGCGTGCTCGTGCTGCTCGACAACGCCGCCGACGCCGGGCAGGTGGTGCCGCTGCTGCCGGGCGGCCCGCCCTGCCTCACCCTGGTCACCAGCCGCGACCGGATGACGCGCCTGGTCGCCGAGCAGGGCGCCGACCACCTCGGCCTCGACGTGCTGACCGGCCCGGAGGCCGTGGCGCTGCTGGCCGAGCGGCTGGGCCGTGACCGGGTCGACGCCGAGCCGCGGGCCGTCGCCGAACTCGTGGAGCACTCGGCCCGGCTGCCGCTGGCGCTGTCGGTCGTGGCCGCCCGCGCCGCGGTGAACCGGGGTTTCCCGCTGCGGGCGCTGGCCGACGAGCTGCGCGACGAGCACATCCGCCTCGACGCGCTGGACGCCGTGCTGGACGTGCGCGCCGTGTTCGCCTGCTCCTACCGCGTGCTGAGCCCGGACGCCGCGCGGCTGTTCCGGCTGCTGGGCGACCACCCCGGCGCCGACGTGGACGCCTGCGCGGCGGCGTCGACCGCGGGCGTCCCGGTGACGCGGGCCCGCGCGCTGCTGGCCGAGCTGAGCCGTCGGCACCTCGTCGACGAGCGCGTTCCGCACCGGTACCGCTCGCACGACTTGCTGCGCGCCTACGCGGTGGAACTGGCCCGCGCGCACGAGGACCCCCAAGATCTGGTCGCGGCCCGCGCGCGACTGGCCGACCACTACCTGCACACCGGGTACGCCGCCGAGCGGCGACTGGCCCCGCACTGGCCGCCGATCACGCCCCCGCCGCCGCGCGACGGCGTGACCGCGCGGCAGGTCAGCGGCTACGACGAGGCGATGTCCTGGTTCGACGCCGAGCACACCGCGGTGCTCGCGGTCCTCGACGACGCGGTGCGCCACGGCTGGCACGTGCACGCCTGGCAGCTCCCGTGGGTCCTCACCTCCTACCTCAACCGCCGCGGCCGGTGGCGGGAGAAGGCCGCCGCGCTGCGCACCGCGCTGGCCGCCGCCCAGCGGCTGGACGACCGGGACGCCCTGGCGGTCACCCACCACCTGCTCGGCCGCACGGCGAGCGCCCTCGGCGACCGGGACGCCGCGCTCGACCACCTCGAACGGGCCTTGGCCCTGCACCGCGCGCAGGGCGACCGGAGAGGGGAGGCGGTCGTGCACTTCTCGCTGGCCGCGGAGCACGGGCAGCGCGGCGACCCGGACCGGGCGGCGGCCCACGCCCGTCGGGCGCTGGCGTTCCACACCGACTCGGGCGAGCGCACGTGGCAGGGCTTCGACCTGATCGCGCTGGCCTGGTTCGCGGTGGGCCGGGGCGACCACGCCGCGGCACTGGCCCACTGCCGGGAGGCGTCGGCGCTGACCGACGACCGCGACGGGCTGGCCCACTGCGCCCAGATCACCGGCTGCGCCCACCACGGGCTGGGCGAGCACGCGCGGGCCGTGACGCACCACAGCCGGGCCGTCGAGCTGTTCCGCCTGCTCGGCGACCGGTACCGCGAGGCGTGGGGCCTGGTCCTCGTCGGTGACGCCCAGCGGGCGGCGGGGCGGGAGCGGTCGGCGCGCGAGGCGTGGGCGCAGGCGCTGGAGCTGCTGGAACGCCTCGGGCACCAGGACTGCGCCGCGGTGCGGGAGCGGCTGGGCCAGGTCCCGGTCGCGACCACGGCGGGGGAGGCGTGAGCCGCAGGCGGGCACCGCCGCGCCACCGAGGTCGCCGATCCCCCACGACCACCGGCCGGGTCGGAAACCGCTCGGCTAGCGCGGTCGCTTGGCCAGTTCCTCGGCGATGGCGTCGATCACCTGGGGGTTGAGGATCGAGTTGATGCCGCCGACCAGGTTCCGCTCGGCCGCCTCCAGCACCACCACGTCGTTGTCCGCGAGCATCCGCCCGACCTGGTGGGGGTCGGTGGTCACCGCGTCCACGTGCTGGAGGGTGATGTCGGTGAACCCGGCCACCAGGTAGCGCACCACGTAGAAGCTGAACGAGTCGCCGAGCAGCCCCACCTTGGCGTTCACCACGCCCGGCGCGGGCGGCTGGGTGACCCGCTGGGGTTGCCGGGGGTCGCCGGGGACCTCGCGGCTGCGCACGTTCTTCCCGTCCGGGGAGATGTCGTAGGACTGCACCATCTCCCGGTCGGAGCGGCCCAGCAGCGGCGGCAGGTCGGAGGCGCGCTCGACCTGGCCCGCCTGCTCCACCTTCCACGACGCCGAGGTGCCCGGCTTGACCGCGTTGGTGATGGCGCGGGCCATCACCAGGCCGCCCTCGTTGGTCCAGTGGGTGTCCTTCTCGGTGTAGACCGGGCGGCCCACCCGCTGCGCGGACTCGCGCAGCGCGGGCCGCAGGTCCAGCGCGCCGGTGCGGGCCACCACGTTGTTCCAGAAGTTGTCGCGGGCCTTGGTGAAGCACTCCTGGCCGAAGTAGCGGGCGGGCAGGTACTCGGGCACCATCGTGGTCTTGTTCGGGGCGACGACCAGCACGAACCGGCGGCCGGACGCCTCGACCGCGGCGCGCAGGCGGGCCAGCCGGGTGAAGACCTCGTCGGTGGGCAGCGCGGGTCGGCAGGCGTCCTTGATGTCGTGGCCCAGGTAGAGCCAGTTGCCCTTGCCCTCGATGACGTCGACGTAGGCGGTGGGCTCCGGCCGGTCCAGCGAGGGGTCCTCGGGCGGCTGGACGGGACCGACGCCCCCCTGCGGGCGCTCGAACTTGGGCGCCTCGCCGAACAGGCCGCGGCTGATGCCGTCCTGCGCGGCCACCGCCTGCTCGCGCAGCGGCAGGTGGTCGTTGGCCCACTGGTTGAGGCCGGTGAAGAAGCCCCAGCCGTCGGCGGGCGAGGGGAACTCGGCCAGCTTGCGGTTCTCGAACTCGCCCGGTCGCACGCCGAGGACCAGCAGCAGCAGCGGCACGCAGAAGAACACCGCCGCGGTGACCAGCGCGGTGCGCTGCCGGTCGGCGTGCCTCGGCCGGTAGAGGGCGTGCTCCCTGGGCAGGAACGACTCGGGCAGCGCCGGGAGCGGCGACCGGGCCCGGTGCGGGCTGGTGGGCTCCTCGACGCTCACCCGGACAGGGTAGCCGGCCAACCCGGTCCGGGGGGCCGCTTCGCCGCGGGGGAAGTCAGGGGTCCGGGATGCGCCCGCCGTGGCAACCCCGTTCGTGTGCCGCACGTCTTCCCTGGTGACCTGAGATGTCACTGGACCGGAGGCAGGGATGTGGCTGCATGTGAGCCTCGTCACCCTCGGGGCGCTGGCCTTCGTGACCCGAACCGTTCGCGTGCTGCGATCACACCAAAAGGCGACGCCCGATAGCGACTCGAATGAGACAACTTCATCGGCCTAGTCCCTATGGCGGATTGTCGGTTTGCCGTACGATCATTTCGGGTCATCAGACCTGTGCCTGCTTAGGGGACCTCACAACAGAGGTAGGTGCGTCATGGATCTCGCACTGAGCAAGGTCATCGAGCTGCGCGAGAGCGGGTTCCAGTTCCTGCACCTGCGGGACGAGGACGGGCAGCTCGACCGCATCATGGCGTTCAAGCAGCGCAGAGGCTTCATCGACTCGATCCTGTTCTGGTCGGAGACCGAGGCGCGCGCCGGTCGACTGCCCGCCGTGCGGGACAGCACGCGCGCCGCCCAAGCCGTCTGGATCTACGAGGGTCCGCTGGTCGAGGCCGTGGACCGGCTGCTGGACCTGCCGGAACCGGGCACCCGCAACGCGCCGACGCTGATGAAGAAGACAGCTTCGGATCTCGCCGTGGTCACCACGCTGCCGTTCAAGTTGAAGCTGCCGCCGGGGGCCATCGCTTAATGGCGTGAACTAAACGACCAATACCAATACTGATTGTTACGAAAATCTCCGAAAGTGTTACCGCCTGCGAGGGTTCACCAATCCGGACTCGTAGGCGAGCACCACGAGCTGGGCCCGATCCCGCGCCCCGAGCTTGGTCATCACCCGGCTCACGTGGGTCCGCGCGGTGGCCGGGCTGATCACCAGGTGGCCCGCGATCTCGTCGTTGGACAGCCCGCCCGCGACCAGCGCCATGACCTCCCGCTCGCGCGCGGTCAGCTCGCCCAGCGCCGCCGGGTCCGGCCGCCGGTGCTCGGGGCGGGCCGCGAAGTCCTCGATCAGCCTGCGCGTCACGCTCGGCACCAGCAGCGCCTCCCCCGCCGCCACCACCCGCAGCGCGCGCAGCAGCTCCACCGGGTCGGTGTCCTTGAGCAGGAACCCGCTGGCCCCGCCGCGCAGCGCCTCGAACACGTACTCGTCCACGTCGAACGTGGTCAGCACCAGCACCCGCACCCCTGGCAGCTCGGCGCAGATCCGGCGGGTCGCGGCCAGCCCGTCCACACCGGGCATCCGGATGTCCATCACCACCACGTCCGGCCGGTGCTCGCGGGCCAGCTCCACCGCCCGCGCGCCGTCGCCCGCCTCGCCGACCACCTCGAAGCCGTCCTCGGTGTCCAGCAGCAACCGGAACCCGGCGCGCACCAGCGCCTGGTCGTCGGCCAGCACCACCCTGATCACGCGACCCCCTTCCGCGCCGCGCCCAGCGGCAGCACCGCCCTGACCTCGAACCCGCCGCCCGCCACCGGCCCCGCCCGCAGCGTGCCGCCCAGCGCCTCCACCCGCTCCCGCATCCCCGCCAGCCCGCTGCCCGAACCGACCGGGGCGGTGGCGGCGCTCCCGTTGTCGACCACCGACAGCACCAGCCCCTCGTCCGTCCGGTCGAACCCGATCGTGATGGCGGTGGCGTCCGGCGCGTACCGCAGGGCGTTGGTCAGCGCCTCCTGCACCACCCGGTAGGCCGCCGCGTCGACCGGCGCGGGCAGCTCGCCGGGCTCCCCCACCACCCGCGCCCTGGCCACCGGCGCGACCAGGTCGTCCAGCCTGCGCAGCGAGGGGACGGGGGCGGCGCCCTCGCCGGAGCGCAGCATCCCCAGCGTGGCGCGCAGGTCGGCCAGCGCGTGCCCGCTGGCCTCCTTGATCGCCCGCAGCGCCTTGACCGCCTCCTCCGGCCGCCGGTCGGCCACGTGCGCGGCCACCCCGGCCTGGACGTTGATCATCGCCAGGCTGTGCGCCACCACGTCGTGCACCTCCCGCGCGATCCGCAGCCGCTCCTGCGCCACCTGCTGCCCGCGCCGCTCGACCGCCCGCTGGTGGCGCAGCGACAGCACCGCCAGCGCGGGCGCGGCCATGAGCGGGCCCCAGTGGCCGGTGGCGTAGTACAGCCAGGTCGACCCGCCCGTCACCGCGATCACCGCGACGGGAAAGCGCTTGCGCCACAGCAGCGGGACGAACGTCGCGACGAACCAGAGCGGGCCCAACCACGCCATGCTGCGACCGTACGGCAGCGCGCGGCGGGTCGCGTCCGCCCGGGAGCGGCAGTCCCGCGTACGCGCGGGAGCGCGAGTGGCAAAATTACTTCGTGAAGCTCACCAAATATGTGCACGCCTGCGTCACCCTGGAGAAGCGGGGCACCACCATCGCCGTGGACCCCGGTCTGCTCACCCCTGACGCGGCCGAGGTCGTGGCGGGCGCGGACGCCGTGCTGATCACCCACGACCACTTCGACCACTTCGCCGAGGAGCTCATCGCCCAGGCCGTGGCCGCCCGCCCCGAACTGCGGGTCTTCGGCCCGGCGTCGGTGGCGGCCAAGCTCGGCGACCGGGCCACCGCGGTGGCCGCGGGCCAGTCGTTCACCATCGGCGACTTCGAGGTGGAGGTGCACGGCGAGCACCACGCGCTCATCCACCCGGACATCCCGACGATCGACAACGTCGGCTACCTGGTCGACGGCTCGCTCTACCACCCCGGCGACGCCTACCACGTCCCCGACGGCGAGGTGGAGACGCTGCTGCTGCCCACCAGCGGGCCGTGGACCAAGGTCGCCGAGGCCGTCGACTACGTCCGGGCGGTCAAGCCGCGGCGGCTGATCCAGATCCACGAGCTGATGCTCAGCGACCTGGGGCAGCAGAGCTTGGCGCGGTTCCTCGGCGAGGGCGGCCTGCCCGGCGTCGGGCCCGGCGGACTGACCGGCATCCCGCTGACCATCCTCCCGGCAGGCGACAGCCTCGACCTCTGATCCACCTGAGCAGGTGAAGTAGTTCACCCGGTGGCATTACGGAGCTTGATCAGAACCCGCCGAAAGCGAAAGTCTCGCGCCCATGCACCCCAGGAAGACCGCCGCGGCAGCCGCGAGCGCGCCGCGCCCCGGCACCTGAGGCCCCGGACAGGAGCGGTCCCGACCCCCTCCCCCTCGGGCCGGGACCGCTCCTCTGTGTTGGATGGCCGCTGCTCCGCAGCCGGCGGCTCGGCCGCCTGGAAGTCGGCCCATCGGCACGCGTTTCGCGGAAGATCGAAGAGCGTGATCTTCCGCGAAAGGCATGCCGACAGACCGACGCGGCCTCGCGTGGTGGTCGCCGGGGGCGGTACGAGAAGGGGGCGGCTGGATTCAGCTCAGGAGCAGGAGTGCGCTGATCACGAGCATCACGGCGGCGGTGGCGCCGTGGACGCCGTAGGCGGCGGCCTTGGGGCCGTCGCTGCGCCGCACGATCAGCGCGTCGCCGATCGGGATGCCGCTGGCGGCCAGCATGAACCAGCCCAGCAGCTGGGGTGTCCCGGCGACCAGCAGGATGAACGTGAACAGGCCGGAGGCGATGTCGCGCACGGCCTTGACGGCCAGCCACGACCGGAAGGTCGGGTCCTGGACGGGCGTGTCGGGGATGCCGAAGCCGCCCGCGAACCGCGGGTTCAGCAGGCCGAGCGCCCCGATGACGGTGATGCCCAGGCCGATCAGCCCGGCGAGCACGGTGGCGGTGGTGGTGAGCACGACTGCTTCCTCCCCAGTAGCGGCGACCGCTGTCCTAGCGGCGCTAGATGTTGTGCCAACGATAACCATGCCATCGACAGGATGTCTAGCGTTGCTAGGATCGGCGCGTGTCCGCCATCGAGAAGCGCCGTGAGCGCGAACGCGCCCAGCGCCACCAGCTGATCATCGCCGCGGCCCGCGAGCTCGCCGAGGCCGAGGGCTGGGACGCGGTGACGACGCGGCGGCTCGCCGAGCGCGTCGAGTACAGCCAGCCCGTGCTCTACAGCCACTTCAGCGGCAAGGACGCCATCGTCCGGGCGGTCGCGCTCGACGGCTTCGTCGAGCTGTCCACCCACCTGCGACGTGCCCGGCTGGCCAACCCCGAACCCCCGCACGCCCTGCGCGCCACCGGCCGCGCCTACCTGGCCTTCGCCGCCGAGCGGCCCGCGCTCTACCAGGCCATGTTCGTCATGCCGACCGACGTGAAGTTCGCGCACGCCGAAACCCCGCCCCCGCTGCGCGCGTGCTTCGAGGAGTTCGTCAGCTGCTTCCGCCCGGACAACGCGCGGCGCGAGCTGTTCGCCGAAGTCGTCTGGAGCGCGCTGCACGGCACAGCCGTCCTGGCGGACAGCGGCCGCATCCCCCCGGAGGGCCAGGAGGAGCGGCTCGACCTGCTCGTCACCCGGTTCGCCGACGCCCCCGGCTGAACCGGCCCGGCTGAACCGGTCCGGCTGAACCGGCCCGGCCGCTACCGGCCCACGGCGTAGCCCTGGGCGCCGCGCGGGTTGGCGCCCGCGCGCAGCAGCCCGGTGCGGGCGTCCCTGGCCACCGCGGACATCCGGCCCAGCGCCCACGGGCCCGCGTCGACCACCGCGTGGCCCCGGTCGCGCAGCTCGTCCAAGCCGGTCAGCCGCGACTCGGCGACCAGCTCGCCCGGCGTCCACGCGCGCGGGTAGAAGGAGCTGGGGAAGGCGTTCGAGTGCCACATCGGCGAGTCGATGGCCGCCTGGAGGTCCAGTCCGCCCACGGTGTGCGCGAGCCAGAAGCCGAGCTGCCACTGGTCCTGCTGGTCCCCGCCGGGCGTGCCGAACGCCAGCGCGGGCTCGCCGTCGCGCAGCGCCAGCGACGGCGACAGCGTGATGCGCGGGCGCTTGCCCGGCGCCAGCGAGTTGGGCAGTCCCTCGTCCAGCCAGAACATCTGCGCCCGGCTGCCGAGGCAGAACCCCAGCGACGGGATGGCGGGCGAGGACTGCAGCCAGCCGCCGGAGGGCGTGGCCGAGACGATGTTGCCCCAGCGGTCCACCACGTCCACGTGCACGGTGTCGCCCTTGGTGGTGCCGGTCCGCGACACGGTCGGCTCGCCCAGCGCGCCGCCCAGGTCGCCCAGCGGCCGAGGACCGCGGGTGATGTGCTGGGCCAGCACCGCCGCCACGCCGCCGGGGGTGCCGGGGCGCAGCTCCAGCGACGCCTCCTCGGTCACCAGCTTGCGGCGCTCCTCGGCGTACTCGCGGGACAGCAGCACGTCCAGCGGCACGTCGCCGGTGTCGCCGTACCACGCCTCGCGGTCGGCGAACGCCAGCTTCGCGCACTCCACGGCCAGGTGCACGGTCTCCGCGGTGGGCACGCCGTCGACGTAGGACAGCCGGTCGGCGAAGCCCTCCAGCAGCCGCAGCTGCTGCGCCAGCACCGGCCCCTGCGTCCACGCGCCCGGCTTGACCAGCGCCCACTCGCCGAAGTCCACCACCAGCGGGTCCTCGTAGCTCGCCTGCCAGGACGCCATGTCCTCGCCGGTCAGCACGCCCGCGTGGTCGCGGCCGGAGTCGTCGCGGAAGGCGTTGCGGGCGAAATCGTCGACCTGCGCCGCGACGAAGCCCTGCGACCAGGCCCGCCGGGCCGACTCGATCTGCGCCTCGCGGTCGGCGCCCGCCGCCTCCCCCGCCGCCAGCAGCCACTCCCAGGTCTCGGCCAGCTTGGGGTTGCGGAACCGCTCGCCGGGCTTGGGCGGCTTGCCGCCGGGCAGCCACAGCGCGGCCGAGGAGGGCCAGTGGTCGCGGAACAGGTCCGCGACCGTCCCGATGGTCGCCGAGACCCGCTCCAGCAGGGGGAACCCGTCGCGCGCGTAGCCGATGGCGTAGCCCAGCACGTCGCGCAGCGACTTGGTGCCGTAGTCGCGCAGCAGGGTCAGCCAGGCGTCCCACGCGCCGGGGACGGTCGCCGCGAGCAGGCCGCTGCCGGGCACCAGGTCCAGGCCGAGGCCGCGGTAGTGCCCGATGGTGGCCCCGGCGGGCGCGACTCCCTGCCCGCACAGCACGCGCGGCGCGGACTCGCCCGCCGCGGCGAACACGACCGGCACCTCGCCGCCCGGCCCGTTCAGGTGCGGCTCGACCACTTGCAGCACGAAACCGACCGCGACGGCCGCGTCGAACGCGTTGCCGCCGTCCTCCAGCACGGCCATGCCGGTGCTGGAGGCGAGCCAGTGGGTGGAGGCGACCATGCCGTGCGTGCCGACGAGTTCAGGACGGGTGGTGAACACGCGGACAACTTACGTCGCCGAACGACGTTTGGTTACCCCCGGCTAACTAAAACACACCCGTCCGCCGTGTGCGCAGCGTGAACGTGGGTAGTCCCCTGGTCGTAGGCGGAAACCCCACCTGCGGCGGACGCGGGCGCACCCCGCAGGGAGGCACTGTTCAAGCTATGGAACTCGTCGTGTTCGCGATGCTGTTCGTCGGACTGGCGCTGCTGGCGGCCGTGCCGTTGGTCGCAATGCTGCACCTCTCCGAGCGCAGGGGCCTGAACGACCGTTAACCTCCTGACCCGCACTGGGTCTTCAGGAGGATTGATGCAGATCTCGGGTACCGCGGCGATCGTCACCGGCGGCGCGTCCGGGCTGGGCGCGGCGACGGCCCGCGCGCTGGCCGAGCGCGGCGCGCGGGTGTTCGCCCTGGACATCTCGATCGACAGCGCCCCCGAGGTGCCGGGCGTGACCTACCTGGCCGCCGACGTGACCTCGGAGGAGGACGTCCAGGCGGCGGTGGACACCGCGGCCGACTCCGGCGTGCCGCTGCGCGTCGCGGTGAACTGCGCGGGCATCGGCCCGTCGACCCGCACGGTGGGCAAGTCCGGCCCGCACCCGCTGGACCTGTACCGCAAGGTCATCGACATCAACCTGGTCGGCACCTTCAACGTGATGCGGCTGGCCGCGGCGGCGATGGGCCGGACCGAGCCGCTGGAGCACGGGCAGCGCGGCGTCATCGTCAACACCGCCTCCATCGCCGCGTACGACGGCCAGATCGGCCAGGTCGCCTACGCCGCGTCCAAGGCCGCGGTGGTCGGCATGACCCTGCCCGCCGCGCGCGACCTGTCCTCGGTGGGCGTGCGGGTGATGACCATCGCGCCCGGCATCGTCGACACCCCGATGCTGGCCACCGTGTCGGAGGAGTTCCGGGCGGGCCTGGCCGCCGGGGTGCCGTTCCCGAAGCGGCTGGCGCAGCCGGAGGAGTACGCCCGGCTGGCCGTGGCCATCGTCGAGCACGACTACCTCAACGGCGAGGTCATCCGCATGGACGGCGCCCTCCGGATGGCACCGCGCTAGGCACCCGCTCCGCGGTCGTGCGGCCGGTCGTGCCGGGCTCTCCCGTGGAGTCGGGCACGGCCGACCCGTCAGCCGAGCACTGAGACCTGCTTGAACTCGGGTAGCATCCGGACCGCTTCACCGGGTTCAGCGTTCCGCGATCGCGCGGCGAATCCGCGACGCCTGAACGGCAGACCGGAAGCGGCCCATCACTGCAGGGCCCGTCACGTCGCAGGCGTCGAGCAAGGAACACGCACGGCACCACCCGCTTTCGCCGTCGCGGCGACGAAGGCTCTCGGCGTGCCAGGGAGTCGGCCACTTCGACTTGGCGGGCAGCGCAGCGGAACGCGCGAGGGCTGCCACCCGATCTGGTGATCCGCTATGGGTGGCCGTGACCGGGTTCCACCGGGCGCCGTATCCTCTCCCGGTCACCGCGATCGTCTCCCTTCTTGACGAAACAGCCATGCGATGACCATCGCAACCGCTGCCAGCACCATGGCCGGAATACCCTTCGCCGCAGGTGCGCCTCGCCGCGTCTCGACAATTTTGACGTCCTCGCCTCGCGCGGCATCGGGATGATGAGCGTGTATCTCGCGCAGCACTTCTTCGATCTTGGCCATCTGCTGCTGAGACGGATTCCTCCTGCTCAGCACCACCTGGAACAGCACGAAGGTCACCGCGGCACCGACCAGACCGGCGCCGACATTGGCGAAGGCACCGGCCAGGAAGGCGGGCGTGGTCTGGTTGTCCATCCGGGCGAAGACGAACCCGATAATTCCGGCGACAATCCCGGCTCCGAAAGTGACAGCCAGCAGCAAGGAATTAGTCTCCGCTTCTCTCTCCGCCGCGATGGCGTGTCCCCGTTGCCAGCTGGCGACGGCGAACAGAAGCATGAAGACGATCACGGCTAAAGCGTTGACGCCGAGTTCGAGCCCTTCGCTCACGGAGACAGGTTTACTCTTGACGAATCTCGAATGCACGTACCGCACTTCTGCGCCGTACTCTATCCGGGCCCACTTGTTCGATCCGTCGACCTCCTCACCGTCGACAACGTCGCGCAGCACCACTTGGCGGTTGCGGGTGAACTCCTCGCTCGACTCGCAACCGGTGAACGGGCACGTCCGGACATTCGCGGTTCCGGACAGGTAACCAACCGACTTTCCGTCGACGGACGTGATCGAATCGGAGAAACCTTGGTAGATCGCGAACGCGGAGATCGCGGAGCCGGTGACGAGCACGATGCTCAGCGCCTTCCAAGCTCGCGCCTTGAAGTTGGACAACGGCACTCCTTCGCACGCGACCGGCATGGCGAGGGCTGATGTTTTCAGCTGCTGCGGTCCGAAGTCGTGGGCCCTTCGGACGACATGCGCGGCGTTGACGGGTGGAGCGACATCACGATCCGCCCCCTCCCCCAGCCAGGAGCGATCACGGCGGTGACTGGCGATGACGCATGACGCGGGGTCATCGGGCCTCGGCACCAGGACCGACGCAGGAGAACGACGCAGGAGAACGCTGACCGCGGAGCTCAGAACGAGCCGGCCAACACGTGACGTTCGCAGTCCTGGTGGAGGTGCTAGAGGTCGCCCGCGTAGGGGAGGGTGGCCATGGCGTCGGAGGTCATCCACTCGCGGAGGGTGCGGGTGGCCAGGACGTCGTCCTCGTTGTACTCCAGCAGCCGCCGCCGCTGGGCCGGGTCCGGCGGCTGCCCGTCCATGCCCACCGCGTCGCGGTACCAGCGCATCGAGTTCTCGCCGCCCGCCTCCGGGTCGCGCCAGGTGAAGCCCGCCACCGGGGCGATGGTCTTGAGGCCCTTGCCGTGCGCGCACAGGAACTGCCGCTGCACGATGCCGAACAGGTCCACCCACGAGTCGGAGCTGATGAACTCCTTGACCTGCCCCACCGACGGGATGCCGGGTCTGCCCTTGAAGCGCTCGGCCGACGCCAGCAGCCAGCGGTTCTCCGCCAGCTCGTTGTAGCAGTAGGCGCGGAAGGTCAGGCCGCGCTCCTCCGCGCGCCGCCGGACCTCCGACAGCCAGCCCCAGAACTCGGCGAACGAGCGGGCCTCGTCGTCGCAGGGCAGCTTGTCCCAGGTGGCGAAGGCGCGGTAGCCGGGCTCCTGGCCGATGTCGGCCCCGGAGAGCAGGCAGCCCCACAGGTAGGCGCCCAGGTCGCCGAAGCTCTCCATGTCCACGTCGACCTCGACGTCGGCGCGCGGCACGTCCATGCGCTCCACCCGGCGCACCACGGTCAGGTCGCGCAGCCACGCCCGCGCCAGCACCACGGCGTCCTCGTGCGGCATCCCGACCAGCGGGGTGACCGGCTTGGCCGGGTCCAGCGCGGCGAGCTCGTCCACCGACCCGACGCCCACCCCGCGCAGCGCCACGGCGTCCTCGCCGCGCACCACCAGGCTCACGTCGCGGTCCTGCTTGAGGTCGTTCTCGCACACCGGCCACCAAGGGCAGCTGCGGCACTCCACGATCCTGGTCGGCCTGGCCAGCGCCGGTCCGCCGGTGGCCGCCGCGGCGGCCACCGCCAGCCGGTCGGAGAAGCGGGCGTCGTACTCGGCCAGCGCGGTCCGGCCGCCCGGCCAGGCCGGGGACTCCAGGTCGTGCCAAACCACCACGTCGGCGTCCATGCCGATCACGCCGCCGGTCGCGCGGCCGGGCAGCGCGTGGCCCGCGGCCTGGAGCTGGCGCTGCGCGTGGGCCAGCCGGAGCTGGTCGCGCGGCTGCGGGCGGACCTTGCGCGCCGGGTCCGTGCGCGCGGCGGTCAACCTCGGGGTGAGCAGCGGGGACGTGCGCGCGCCCTGGCCGGGATCGGAGACCTTGTGCCGGACCACGAGCACCGGCACGTACCCGGCGGGCTCCTTGACCAGCAGGTCGATGCCGCCGCGCCTGCCGCCCAGCGGGTCGCGCGGCAGCGCCGCGCCCCAGATGAAGGGCACGCCCGCGCGCATCGCCTCCTCGGTGATCCGCTCGCGGTCGGCGCCGGGCACGTCGGTGGGCACCGCCAGCAGGTCCGCGCCGACCACCCCGGCCAGCGCGGTCATCACCGCGCGGCGGTGGTCGGTGGCGTCGGCCTTGCGCTGCTGACCGGTCGGGTCGGGCGCGGCCCTGGGGACCTCGCGCATGGCCGGGTCGTGTTCGAGGTGCACCCGCCGCCGGCAACGAGTGACCACACCGGCGTCGAGCTGCACCTGGGAAGTCACCGGAGCAGGGTATGTCTTCGGCGATGCGCTTGTACCGGCAACCTGGTCGACCGCGATCGATCTTTTGCCGGACGGCCTCTACTGTTCGTCCCGGAGGTGGGTGGAGATGGCGCGCAGGAAGGGCGGCGGGCTCACCCCGTCGAAGGCGAAGAACCTGGTGAGCGTGGCCAAGGTGGTGGTCCCCGCGCTCATCCCGGTGCTCGCGCCGTTCGCGGCCAGGGCGGCGGCCGCGGTGGGCGACCGGGTCGACCACTTCCGGGCCCGCAGGCTGGGCGTCCCGGTCGACGAGCTGACCCGCTACTCCGGCCGGGGCGCGCGGCTGCACGCCCGCGCCGCCGGGTTCGCCGAGGCGCTGGAGCAGCTGCGGGCCGCCGACCGCGAGTACGTGGCGGCCACCGAGACCCGGCTGCACCAGCTGGTCGCCGCGGTGCGGGCGGCCGAGCGGATGCCCGCGGCGCGGCGCAAGGCCGCGCACCGCGCCGTCTCGACCGACCTGGACGCGCTGGAGGCGGAGCTGCTGCGCCGCCTCGGGGTGCCCCCTAGCGCTTGAGCTCCCGCACCGCGCGCCGGGCCGCCTCCTCGGGGCCGAGCCGGGCGGTGACCTCCTCCATCACCTCGGCCACCCGGTCCTCCCGGCGCACCAGCGGGTCGCTGCGCAGGTCGCGCGCCAGCGACACGCACAGCCCCACCATGACCAGGGCGAACGGGCAGGCGGCGATGACGGTCAGGTTCTGCAGGCCGGTCAGCGCGTTGGAGCCGCCCACCAGCAGCATCACCGCGGCCACCGCGCCGGTGAGCACGCCCCAGAACACCACCACGCCCTTGGCGGGCTTGATCGAGCCGCGCTGCGACAGGGTGCCCATCACCACCGACGCGGCGTCCGCGCCGGAGATGAAGAACACGCCCACCAGGACCATCACCAGCACGACCGCGACCCCGGCCAGCGGGAAGTGGTCGAGCAGGGCGAACAGCTGGCCCTCCGGGGTGGACCGGCCCGCCAGGTCCACCCCGTCGCGCTGCAGCGAGATGGCGGTGCCGCCGAAGATCGCGAACCACACCAGGCTGACCGCGCTGGGCACGCCGATCACGCCCGCCACGAACTGGCGGATCGTGCGGCCCCGGCTGATCCGCGCGATGAACATGCCGACGAACGGCGTCCAGGAGATCCACCACGCCCAGTAGAAGACCGTCCAGCCCGCCAGCCAGGTCTCGGTCGGGTCGCCGCCGGAGGCGGCGGTGCGGCCCGCCATGTCGGCCAGGTCGCGGAAGTACTGGCCGATCGAGGCGGGCACCAGGTTGAGGATGAACACGGTCGGGCCGATGACGAACACGAACACCGCCAGCACCACGGCCAGCACCATGTTCGTGTTGGACAGCCACTGGATGCCCTTGGCCACGCCGGACACCGCGGACACCACGAACGCCGCGGTCAGCACCGCGATGACGCCCACCAGCACGGCGTTGCCCACCTCGCCCGCCCAGCCCGCGACCTCGAGGCCGCTGCCGATCTGCAGCGCGCCCAGGCCCAGCGAGGCGGCCGAGCCGAACAGCGTGGCGAACACGGCCAGCACGTCGATGGCCCGGCCCGCCGCGCCGCCTGCCCGCCGGGCGCCCAGCAGCGGGGCGAACGCGGCGCTGATCAGCTGGCTGCGGCCACGCCGGAAGCTGCCGTAGGCGATGGCCAGGCCGACCACGGCGTAGATGGCCCACGGGTGCACCGTCCAGTGGAACAGCGTCGTGGCCATCGCGGTGCGCACCGCCCGGTGGGTCTCCCCCGGCACGGTCTGCGGCGGCGGCGTGACGAAGTGCGACAGCGGCTCGTTGACGCCGTAGAACATCAGCCCGATGCCCATGCCCGCGCTGAACATCATGGCCACCCAGGACGCGGTGCGGAACTCCGGCCGCTCGTCGTCGTGGCCCAGCGGCACGCGGCCGTAGCGGCTGAGCGCCAGCCACAGCGCGAACACCACGAAACCGGACGCGAGCAGCACGAACATCCAGCCCAGGTTGGTGATCACCCAGCCGAGGGCGGCGTCGGAGGCGGCGGCCAGCGAGTCGGTGTGGGCGATCCCCCACACCACGAACGCGAGGGTGACCGCGGCGGCCACGCCGAACACCACCCAGTCGGTGCGTCCGGGGGAGTCAGCGCGCGGCTCGCCCGGCAGGGGCTGCTCGATCTGAGGTTTCCGGGACATCACAACGGGCTAACATACCTACCGCCGAACGGTCCAAGCCCGCCAGCGCGGGTAGCGGCTGCCACCGCCGCGCGCTGTTCTCCTACGCTCAGCACGTGACCACACGACCAGCACCGACCCGTCTCGCGCGGGCCGTCCTGCTGGCCGTCACCTCCGCCGCGCTCAGCGTGGCCGCGCACGGCGCGGCGGGCGGCGAGGTCACCGACTTCGCGCCCGCTCTCCCGCTGACGCTGCTCATCGCGTTCGCGGGCACCGTGCTGGCGGAACGCGGTCGCAGCCCGTGGACGCTGCTGGCCACCCTCGGCGTCGCCCAGGTCGGCCAGCACGTGCTGCTGAACCTGGGGGGCCACGACCACACGCGCGCACCGGGCCTGGACATCGACCCGGCGGCGATGACCGCCGCGCACGCGGTGGCCGCGCTGCTCACCGGCCTGCTGCTGGCCAGGGCCGACGCCGTGCTCACCGCGCTGGCCAGGGCGCTGGCCGGGGTGCTGTCCCGGCTGCTGCCGGTGCCGGGGGCACTGCCCCGGCCCGCCTCCCGCGTTCCCGCCCCCGTCCCGTCGACCGCGGCGAACGCGCTGGTCGACGTGCTGCTGCGGCGCGTGCACGGCCGCCGCGGCCCCCCGTCGCCCCTGATCACCCGAGTCCACTGACACCTCCGGCAATCAGGAGCCACCCCCCATGTCCCCCCACCGTTCCGGCGTGCGCGCGCTCGCCAAGGGCTCGGCCGTGCTCGCCACCGCGGGTTTCCTGGCGCTGAGCACGGCGGGCGCGGCCTCCGCGCACGTCACCGCCTCCACCCCGAAGGACGCCGTCCAGGGCGGCTACACCAAGGTCACCTTCCGGGTGCCCAACGAGCGCCCCGACGCGGGCACGGTCAAGCTGGAGCTGACCCTGCCCGCCGAGTACCCGCTGGCCTCGGTCAGCACCCGGCCGCTGCCCGGCTGGAAGGTCGAGGCGGTCAAGGCCGCGCTGGACAAGCCGGTGCGCAGCCACGGCCGCGAGATCACCGAGGCGGTGCGCACCGTGGTGTGGACCGCCGAGCCGGGTGTGCGCATCGAGCCCGGCCAGTTCAACGAGTTCGACCTGTCCATCGGGCCGCTGCCGGACAACACCGAGCAGCTGCTGCTGCCCGCCAAGCAGACCTACGACAGCGGCGAGGTCGTGGACTGGAACGCCCCGCCGCCCGCCGAGGGCGCCGAGGAGCCCGAGCGGCCCGCGCCGGTGCTCAAGCTGGTCAAGGCCGACGATGACGACGACCACGGCACCGCCACGGCGTCCACCGAGAGCGACGACCAGGACTCCGCGTCCGCCTCGGGCCGGGACGACACCGCCCGCTGGCTGGGCGGCGCGGGCCTGGCGGTCGGCGCGCTGGGCCTCGGGCTGGGTGCGGGCGCGGTGCTGCGCTCCCGCCGCGCGGGCAAGCCGGTCGCATGAGCCGGGTCGTCTCGCTGCTGCTGTCCTGCCTGGTCGCGCTGACCGCGGCGGTGCTGACCGCGCCTGCCGCGCTCGCCCACAACGTGCTGATCAGCAGCGACCCCAAGGACGGGGCCGCGCTGGAGACCGGTCCGCAGTCGATCACGCTGACGTTCGACCAGCCCGTGAACGCGGGCGAGCGGTTCAACACCATCAGCGTGCTCGGCCCGGACGGCACGCACTGGGAGGCGGCGGGCGAGCCGACCGTGCGCGACAACTCGGTGGTGTTCCCGGTGCTCCCGCTCGGCCCCGCCGCCGAGTACACCGCGAACTACCGCGTCCTCTCCGCCGACGGCCACCCGGTGTCCGGGCAGCTGAAGTTCACGCTGACCAAGGCGGGCACCGGCACCCCGGCGCCCACCCCGGCGCAGGCCGCCGACGCGGTGGCCCCGGCCGGTGACGGCGGCGGCGTGCCGATCTGGGTGTGGATCGCCGGTGCCGCGCTCCTGCTGGGCGGCGGCGTGTTCTTCGCGCTGCGCGGCGGGGGCGGGAGCAAGGAGGACGCGGGCCGATGACCCTGAACCGGACCACCACCCCCGCCCGGCACCGGGTGCTCGGCGGCCTGCTGCTCGGCGGGCTGGCGGGCGTGCTGCTGGGCCTGGGGCTGTCGACCACCTCGGCGGTGGTCGGCGATCCGGGGGTGGTGGTCCAGGTCGGTCAGCCGGTCGTGCGGACCCTGCTGGACCTGGCCGCCACCGCCGTGGTCGGGTTGTCGCTGCTGCCCAAGCTGCTCGGCTTCAGCCGCCCGGCGCTCACCGAGCCGGTGATGCGGGTGGCCCGCCCGGCCGCGGTGGTGTTCGCCGCGGTGTGGGCGTTCACGGCGCTGCTGTCGATCGTCGTGCGCGCCTACGAGACGCGGCCGGACGTGCCGCTGACGCTCGGCGCGGTGGTCGACTACGTGCAGCGCGTCGGCGCGGGGCAGGGCCTGCTGTTCAGCGCGGTGTGCGCGCTGGCCTACGTCTGGATCGGCGTGCTGGCCGCGCGCAACGGCGAGTCCGTGCCCGCCGAGCTGCGCATCCTGGTGTCGATGTTCGGCCTGCTGCCGCTGCCGATCACCGGGCACGCGGCGAACTGGAAGTACCACGACTACTCCATGATCTCCATGGAGCTGCACGTGCTCGGCGCGGCCGCGTGGACCGGCGGGCTGGCCGCGCTGGTCGCCCTGGTCGCGCACCGGCGCGGACTGCTGGCCGAGGCGCTGCCGAAGTTCTCCAAGCTGGCCACCGCGTGCCTGGCCCTGGTGTCGGTGACCGGGGTGTTCAACGGGGTGCTGGAGCTGGCGCTCAACCCGGTGGTGACGCTGCCGGGGTCGCTGTTCACCACCTCGTACGGGCTGGTGCTGGTGGCCAAGGTGGTGTGCGCGGGGCTGCTGGCGGCGCTGGGGGCGAACATCCGCTGGCGGCTGCTGCCGCACATCGCGCGGCACAAGCCCACCGCGCTGGTGGGCTGGGCGTGCGTCGAGGTGACCGTCATGGGCGTCGCGTTCGGCCTGGCCGTGGTGCTCTCCCGCGCGCCGGTCGCCTGAACCGGGAGCAGGGGCGGCGGGAGTCCCGCCGCCCCTGCGGCTCACCTGGTGCCGCAGAGCGCGTGGTCGACCAGCTCGCGCACCGGGTCGCCGGTCACCGCCGGGGCGCCCGGCCGGGGCACCATCGAGTCGGTGTTGACCGACACCACGACGCTGCGGCTGCCGTCGGAGGTGACGCCGTTGCGGGTCATGAAGCCCATGATGTCGCCGCCGTGCGACCAGAGGCCGCCGCACTCGTTGGGCATCCACATGATGCCCAGCCCGTAGCGCACGCCCGGCCACGCCGCCTCGAAGGCGGGCGCGGGCACCGTCCTGGTCATCTCGGCGAACTGCGCCGGGCGCAGCACCCTGCCGCTGAACAGGGCGCGCAGGAACTTGTTGCCGTCCTCGGTGGTGGTGATCATCTCGCCCGCCGCGCCGCCCCACGACGGGTTCTGCAGGGTCACGTCGACGGCCTCGCCGTAGCGCGGGTCCTCCGGGTCGGCTTCGATCCCCTTCTCCGGGAACCGCTCGTAGCCCCTGGCGTGCGGGGCGGGCAGGTGCGGGGAGGTGCCGGGCAGGGAGGTGCCGTGCAGCCCGAGGGGCTTGACGATGCGGTCGCGCACCTCCTGCTGCCAGGTGCGGCCGGTGACCCGCTCGATGATCATGCCCGCCAGCGCGTAGCCGGTGTTGGAGTACAGCCAGTCCTGCCCCGGCTGGAACGTCGGCGGCTTGGCCACCGCCTTGGCGACCGCCTCCCGCGCGGTCATCGTGGTGAAGCGGTTGCGCAGGAAGCCCTCCTCCGCGAACAGGTGGGGGAACTCCAGGACGTAGTTGCGCAGTCCGCTGGTGTGCTGGAGCAGCTGCCGCACGGTGATCTTCGAGCCGTCGTTGCCGTTGCCCGCGACGACGCCGGGCAGCCAGCGCTCGACGGTGTCGTCCAGCGACAGCCTGCCCTCGCCGACCAGCTGGAGCACGGTCACCGCGACGAAGGGCTTGGTGAAGCTGCCCGCGCGGAACTTCGCCTCCCACGGCACCGGCGTCCGGCGGCGCACGTCGCCGTGGCCGCTGCGCACCCTGACCTCGCCGCGCGGGGTGTCCAGCTCGACCAGCACGCCGGGCGCGCCCTGGGCCAGCAGGGCGTCCGCGTCCCGCTGGAGGACCTTCGCCTCCGGGCGGTGCGCGCCCGCCGTCCCGGCTGTCGCGCTCACCGCCGTGGTGCCCAGCACCGCCGTCATCGCCACCATCACCGCAACCGTTCGCTTCATGGGAGCAACGCTATGGACGGCAAAGCCGCTGGTCGTCGCCCCGCGACGGGATCTTGGTCTACCCAGGAGGAGGTAGCGGGGGCAGTCTTACGGCGTATCCGGCGGGGGTTCTCGTACTCCTGCGGTCTACCGGAGCCCCTAGGGTTCGCTGCTCCCGGCCGGCGTAGCAGGCCCAGCGGAATTTCCGAGCCGGGCGGGTATTCGGCGCGGGCCGCCTGCCGAACCACCTGGCGTCACAGTTGTCGTACCCCTTTGGTGAACTGACCCCATGAGCGAGAAGCCGATCTTGGTACTGGGGGCCACCGGCACGACCGGCAGGCGGGTCGCCGCGCTGCTCACCGGCGCGGGCCACGAGGTCCGGGCCGCCTCGCGCGCGGGCGGCGCGCGGTTCGACTGGACCGACCGCGACACCTGGACCGCCGCGCTCGACGGCGTCGAGCGGGTGTACCTGATGGCGCCGCACGAGCTGCCCGTCGACCCCGAGTTCGTCCACGCCGCGGTGCGCGGCGGCGTGCGGCGGCTGGTGCTGCTGTCCAGCCGGGGCATCGAGGAGATGCGCGACGAGCGGCTGCTGGCCGCCGAGCGGACCGTGCGCGAGTCCGGCGCGGACTGGACCGTCGTGCGGGCGGACTGGTTCAACCAGAACTTCGACGAGGGGTTCTTCCGGCCCGCCGTGCTGGCGGGCGAGCTGGTGCTGCCCGTCGGCGACACCAAGCAGGGGTTCGTGGACGCCGACGACATCGCCGCGGTCGCCGCCGCGGCGCTCACCGAACCGGGGCACGAGGGGCGCTCCTACGAGCTGACCGGCCCGCAGGCGCTGTCGTTCCGCGAGGCGCTGGACGTCATCGGCGAGGTGACCGGTCGGGAGATCGCCTTCCGCGGCGAGTCCGACGGGACCGGCCCGTGGGACGCGCTGACCGACACCACGCCCACCGACGCGGTGACGCGGGTCACCGGACGCGAGCCGAGGAGCTTCCGCGAGTACGCCGAGCGGGCCGCCGCCACCGGGGCGTGGCGCCGCTGACCGGTCGGTGAACGGCGCTCACCGTGCGACGAGCTGCGCCGATCGGTCTAATCCTTGATCACCCGAGTTGTCCGGTCCGCGCGCAGGTGGGTGAGCTGGGTCACCACCCGCCTGCCGCGCCGGTCCAGCTCGCGGCCGTCGATCCAGCCGTTGGCGTAGTAGCGGTAGTCCTGGGCCAGCTTGACCAGCTCGGCCAGGTAGTCCGCGGAGCGGCGGCGGCGCTGCTCGTCGAACGAGGCCAGCAGCGGCAGCTGGGTGTCGACCACCTGGTCGAGCATCCGGGCGGCCTTCAAGGCGCGGCGCGCGCGCCACCGCCTCGTCCCCAGGGCCTGTCCGATCCCACGCACCGGCAGCTCACCTCGCCCTCGAGTCGGCACCCGAACCTAGGGCACCGACAACTCCCCGTCGATGGCCCAGTCGCAAACACAGGGGTCGTCGTTACCCGTTCGTGTTACCGATCACGTGCGATCAGCGGTATGGGGACCACGGCGTGGCGGTGTCGCCGTCGCGCAGCGCCCGCAGGCGTCGCCGCAGCTCGGCCCGCACCTCCGGGTGGCTGCGCAGGATCGGCAGCACGCTGGTGGTCAGCTTCAGCTCGCGCACGTCCCGCAGCAGCCCGAACCCCGGCCACCGGGTCACGTCGAAGCCGTACTCGTCGGCCAGCTGCCGGTACCACCGCTCCGGGTGGCCGAACCGGGCGACGCCCACCGGCAGCGTGCTCAGGTCCCACTCCCTCGGCCCGACGCTGGTGGAGTCGAAGTCGCAGATCACCGGCCCGTCCGGGCTCGGGATCAGGTTGCCCAGGTGCGCGTCGCCGTGCAGCACGCCCACCGGCAGCGCGGGCTCCAGCCCGGCCAGCCGCCCGGCCAGGTCGGCGCAGCGCTCCTCCAGGAACCGGCGGTCGCCCGGCGCCAGCTCCTCGGCGTCGGCGATGCGCCGGTGCACGTCGTCCAGCGGCGCCCAGCGGGGCAGCTCGAAGTCCGGCTCGGGCAGCTGGTGCACCAGGCACAGCAGCCTGCCCAGGTCGCGGCCGTCCACCGGCCGACCGCCGGAGGGCACGGTGTGCCACAGCGTCGCCAGGTGCTCCCCCACGGCCACCGGCTGCGGCACGTCGACCAGCCGGACCGCGGGCACGCCGTGGTCGGCCAGCCAGCGGGCCACCCGGACCACCTTGTGCGCGCGGTGGCGCAGCGCCATCGACCCGACGATGCGCACCACCACCCGGTCCTCGGGCAGGTCGTACACGGCGTTGCTGGTGAACTTGACCAGCCGCGCGCCGCGGTGCGACAGCCCCAGGTCGGCGCAGAGCTGCTCCAGCACCGCCGTCAGCGCGGCGGGGGTGAACCGGCCGTCCAGCGGATCAGGCCGCGCTGTCGCTGCCGGTGAACCTGGCCACGCGCTCGGCCAGCTCACGGGCGTCGGGGTTGTTGCGGCGCTTCTCCGCCTCGTGCTGCAGCGGCCGCATCCGGTCCTTGGTGCGCACCGACTTCAACCCCTCGGACAGCTCGATCGCCTGGCGGCCGACCCTGGCGCCGTGGTCGATGTCGCCCTCCAGCAGGTGGTTGATCGACAGCGAGGTGAGGTTGAACGAGCGGCTGCGGCTCATGTCCTCGCCGTACCCGCTGATCGCCTTGGTCAGCGCCGGGATGGCCAGCCGGGTGTACTTCTTCGCGTCCACGGTCTGCGCCAGCTCGGTGTGCACCGTGCCGATCATCGCCGACAGGTCGTTGGCGTCGAAGAACTTGGCCCAGGCGGGCGCCTCGGCGACGTTGGCCCTGGCGAACTCGTCGCGCGCCCGGCCGAGCAGCTTGATCGCCTGGTCGTCGGCGCCCATCTTGGCGTAGGCCCACGCCTCGTTGGCGCACAGGATGCCCACCGCCAGCTCGGAGCCGGAGTCCAGCGCGGCCAGCTGGCCGAGCTGGAAGACCTTCAGCGCGTCGTCGGGGGCGTTCTGGTGCAGGTAGACCCGGCCCATCCGGTACAGGATGTTGGCCACCAGCTCTTCCTTGCGGCCCTGCTTGGCCAGCCCGAGCGCCTGCCCGAAGTGGTTGCGGGCCGAGTCGTACAGACCGGTGTCGAACGAGGTCCAGCCCGCGAGGTTGTGCAGGTCGGCCAGCGCCACGTAGAGCCGCTCCTTGACCAGGTCGGTGGCGTTCGCGCCGAGCATCTGCTGCCCCCACGACAGCTGCGCCACCACCGCGTCGCGGCAGGAGCCGCCGCCGTACTGGTAGTCCAGCGTGCGCAACGCCCGTGTGGCCGCCTCGACCTGCCGGACGTCGGTCATGCCGATGCGCCCTGGAGCCGGAGTCTGCGCGGGCGACGAAGCCCAAGACCCGGAGTCCGTGCCGAACACGGCCGCGCCAACGGTGATGGCGGCGGCGTGCGCGAGGAACTTCCGACGCTTCACCGACTCGTCCTCCTCAGAATGGGGTGCCTCCGATGTGGCGGCCACCCGCACTGCCGTGGCCTCGTCGTAGGCGAGGCCCATGTATCCCCTGGGGACACCCAGTCCCTGGGCGATCCTGGCCAGGACGTCGTAGGCCATGACCTGACGACCCTTGAGGATCTCCGAGACCTCGGACTGCGACTGGCCCGTGAGCGCCGCGATCTGGCGCTGGGACACGCCGTGCCTGCGGAGCAGCCGGTACACCGAGCTGATCTCGCGCTTGGCCAGCGCGTCCCGCATCTCCTGCTGGTCCCACACCTCTGGTGTAACAGGAGAGCCTTGCGAACCGATGGTGTTCAATTGCGCCCCCTCACAGTCCTCTGGGCGTCAACGGCAGAGTAGGGGCATTCCGCCGGCGGCGAGAAGTGCCGATCGGCGAGGCTGATCGGCCCTGCCGAACTCCGTTGACCGCTTACCGTGGAACGGGCACCGGCCACCGCTGCGAGTCCCCGTTCCGCCGTGAATCATCGCAATCTGAGTTCCGGTAAGCGAGCGAGCACGGAGAGGAACACGGACGTGGACCTGATCGAGCGGGCGGTGACCACCTCGGGTGGACCGGCAGCGCCTGCCGTCGCCACGGCCGCGCACCCTCCGGCTCCCCTGTCCCTCCGCGAGTCGACCGACCTCGGCTCCGGATGGCGCGGCTCGACCGGGCAGCGCCGCTGGTGGCGAATCCGCTGCAGCGACGTGGTCGACCGGGAGCGCTGCCTCACCGTGCTGGTCGACCGGGGCCGCGTGGTCCTGGTCGGCCCGCCGGGTGAGACGGCGGTCCTGTCGGCCGACCAGCTGGCGCAGTTGCGGACCGCGCTACGCGAAGCCGCCGAGCAGGCGGAAAGGTGACGGTGACGTTTCGGTGGACGAGATCCTCGGACAAGTTCTTCGCAACGCGGTGTGGGAGCGGCTGGACCTGCTCACCGAGCTGGCCAACGAAGCCGACGCCCCGTCCCTGCTCTCGGTGGCCCGCTCCGAGCTGCCGAGGCTGACCGAGGGGTGGCGGGCCCTGCTCGCCGCGCACGAGCCGGACGAGAAGGGCAACTGCCCGGAGTGCTCCGGGCGGTGGCGGCAGCAGAAGAGCCCCTGCGCGGTGTGGCGGGCCGCTTACGAGCACCTGGTGGCGGGTGGTCTGGCCCCGCGCCCGGCCCGGCACCTGCGCTCGGCGATGACCCGCGCGCGCCGGGGGGCGGTGGCGAGAGCCCACTGACGGGCGGTCCCGACCGGTCGTTCCCCCGACGCGACCGGGTCGAGCACCCGCCTACTGACCGGCGGTCCGGTACGTGCGAACCCCCGACCGCGACGAACGGACCGCCGGTCAGCTCACCACGGCTCCACCCACAACTCCACACAGTCATCCGCGGGCCGGTGTCGTGCACACCCAACCCTCCCCCCGACCGGCGTCGGTCCGCGGGCACCAAGTCCGGCCCCGATGTCCGCTCCTCCCGCGCGGGCATCGGGGCCGGTTCCACGCCTACCGGTGGGTGCCGGTGCGCCAGGCCAGGTAGGACGTGAGACCGGGGGCCAGGCGGCCCGCCAGCTCGAAGGCCCTGAGCTGCCAGGGGAGCACCACTTCGGCGCGCTCGGCCGTCACCGCCCGCAGGACCGCGGCGGCCACCCGCTCCGGCGGGACGGTCGGGATCAGCCGGGCGATGGCCGGGATGCGCTCCTGCGCGCCGGGGTTGTTGGCGAAGTACCGCGAGCTGACCTTGCCCGGCACGACCTCGCTCACCCCGACCCCGGTCCCGCGCAGGTCCAGCCGCAGGGCGGCGGTCAGCCCGCGCAGCGCGTACCGGGAGGCCGCGTACCCGGTCGCGCCGGGGATCGGCAGCCGGGACACCGGCGAGTTCACGTTCACCACCCAGCCGGACCCGCGCTCCCGCATCCCCGGCAGCAACGCCCTGGTCAGCCAGAGCGCGGCGGTGAACGGCAGCGCCAGCATCCCGGCCAGCTCCTGCTCGGGGGTCTCGTCGAGGAACAGCCAGCGGCCCACCCCGGCGTTGTTGACCAGCACGTCCGGCACGCCCACCTCGGCCAGCACGCGCTCGCCCAGCTCCCGGACCCGCTCGGCGTCGGACAGGTCGGCGACGAGCACCGACGCCCGGCCGATCCGCTCCGCGAGCGCGTTCAGCGCGTCGCCGTCGCGCGCGACCAGCACGACGTGCGCCCCCGCCGCGCCCGCCGCCTCGGCGGTGGCCGCGCCGATGCCCTGCGACGCCCCGGTGACCAGCACCGTCCGACCGGCTACCCGCACCCCGACCTCCTCATCCCACCCAGCTCATCCCACCCGGCTCATCTCACCGAGCGGACCCGGCCGACCAGCAGCGCGGCGCTCACCGTGACCGCCGCCGAGACCAGGAACAGCCCGCGGTACCCGCCCAGGTGCGCCAGCACGGCGGGGGTCAGCAGCGGGGCGAGCACCTGCGGCAGGGAGTTGGCGACGTTGACCACCCCCAGGTCCCTGGCGCGGTCCTCGGCGGCGGGCAGCACCTGGGTCAGCAGGGCCAGCGCCACCGCCCAGTACCCGCCGAAGCCCGCGCCCAGCAGCGGCGCGGCCACCAGGGCGGCGGTCCAGGTCGGCCACACCGCCAGCAGCAGCGCCGCCAGCGCCATCGCCGCGGCGGCCAGGTGCACGTACCCACGCCGCTTCCCGGAGCGGTCGGACCGCGCGCCGAGCACCACCGCGCCCGCCACCAGCGCCACGCCGTAGAGCAGCATCAGCACCAGCAGGCCGTCGGCGGGCGAGGGGTGGCGCACCACGTCGTCGAGGAAGTACAGCAGGTACAGCGTGCCGAACCCGTTGCCCAGGTTGATCGCGAAGTGCGCGCCCCAGGCCCAGGCGAAGTCGGGGCGCCACCGGGGCAGGAGCGACCCGCCGCGCGGCGCGGGCCGGGCGGCCTCGGGCAGCCGGGCGTCCGGCGTGCGCAGCACGAACGCGGCGGCGCCCAGCACGACCGCCGCCGCGCAGGCCCAGTAGCCCGCCGACAGCCCGCTCACCAGCACCGTCACCAGCACGGCCCCGACCACGGTGCCGAGCATCTGGCTGATCCCGACCAGCCCGCCGACCCTGGCGCGCTGTCCCACCGGCACCCGGTCCGGCACCGCCGAGGTGAGGGCCGCCAGCATCCCGTTGAGCCCGGCCTGGGCCAGGCACCAGCCCGCCACCACGGCGGCGGTGCTCGCGGCCGAGGCCAGCACAGCCAGGCCCGCCGCGCCGACCAGCGCGCCCCCCAGCGTCCACGGGTGCCGCCGCCCCCACCGCGAGGTGGTCCGGTCCGAGCACCGCCCGACCAGCGGGTTGACCACCAGCGCCACCACCGCGCCCACGCCGGTGACCAGGCCGAACAGGAACTCCTTGCGCACCGGGTCGAGCAGTTCGACCTGCTGCGGCAGCAGCACCTGCAGCGGCGCGTAGATGCCCAGCCACAGGCCGAGGTTGGCCAGGAACAGCCAGGCCACCCACGGCCGCCGGACGGGTGCGACCGGCTCGGCCAGCGGGTCGGTCATCGCCCGGTCCGGTCACGCCTGATCCGGTCGCGGTACCAGCGGAACGAGTCGCGGGGCGTCCTGCGCTGGGTCTCGTAGTCGACGTGCACCAGGCCGAACCGCTGCGTGTAGCCCGAGTCCCACTCGAAGTTGTCCAGCAGCGACCACACGAAGTAGCCGCTGGCCCCGGCGCGCAGCGCGGCTTCGACGTGCGCGTCGAGGTAGGCGATCCGGGCGGTGTCGGCGATCTCGTGCGGGTAGCTGCACCCGTTCTCGGTGATGTGGACCGGCGGCAGGGCGGGGTGCCGCCGCCGCAGCTCGGCGACGATCTCCTCCAGCCCGGAGGGCACGACCGGCCAGCCGTACCCGGTCTTCGGGTGCTCGGCGATGTCGACCAGCTCGAACGGCAGCGGGTTGCCCTCGGACGGCGCCCGCAGGCGGGTGGGGTTGTAGTAGTTGACGCCGTAGAAGTCCAGCGGCTGGGCGATGGTCGCCAGGTCGCCGTCGCGGACCGGCAGGCGGTCGGCCAGCTCCTCGGGGTAGCGCCCGGCCAGCACGGGGTCGGCGTAGAGCCAGTTGTGCAGCGCGGAGTAGGCCGCTGCGGCGGCGCGATCGTCGTCGGAGGGCGAGGCGGGCCAGACGGGGGTGTGGTTGTTGGCGGTGCCGACCGCCGCCGCGCCCGCCGCCCGCAGCGCCCGCACGGCCAGCCCGTGCGCGAGGTTGAGGTGGTGCGCGGTGGGCAGGGCGTCGTACAGCAGCGCCTTGCCGGGCGCGTGCTGACCGATGGCGTAACCCAGAAGAGTGGTCATGGCTGGTTCGTTCAGGGGAATCCACATCGCGACCCGGTCGACCAGCCGGGCGGCGACCGCGGCGGCGTAGTCGGCGAACCGGCTCGCGGTGTCCCGGTTGAGCCACCCGCCCGCGTCCTCCACGTGCCGCGGCGTGTCCCAGTGGTACAGCGTGACCACGGGCCGGATGTCCGCGGCGAGCAGCTCGTCGACCAGCCGGTCGTAGAAGTCCAGGCCGGTGCCCTCGACGCGCGGCCACGACACGGAGAAGCGGTAGGCGTCCACGCCGAGGTCGCGCATCAGCGCCACGTCCTCGGCGTACCGATGCCGGTGGTCGCAGGCGATCTCGGCCGTGTGTCCCTCGATCGAGGGAAATTCGTCCCACACGGACGGCGCGCGACCATCCTCGGTGAAGGCACCCTCGATCTGGAACGCGGAGGTCGACACACCCCAGAGGAAGTCGGGCAGCGGCACGCGAGCCTCCCAGAATGTGAAAGGGATTCAGATCGTAGGACGCGCCGCCGGGTCGTGTGAAGTGCCGCGCCTCCGAACCCGGCACTATGGAGCCCCAACCCCAACGCAGGAGTCGCCGTGACCAGTACGACCCCGCTGCGCCGCCAACCGGTGCAACAGCGCAGTGCCAAGCGCGTCGAGCGGATGCTCGAGGCGTGCGCCTCCCTCATCGAGGAGGTCGGCTACGACGGGGTCACCACGACGCTGATCGCCGAGCGGGCGGGCGTCGCGGTCGGTTCGCTGTACCAGTTCTTCCCCGACAAGCGCGCCGTCGTCCAAGCGCTGACCATGCGCAACCTGGAGAAGTTCATCCAGACCGTGGACGAGCGGTTCACCTCGACCGCGCTGGAGCACTGGTGGGACGGGGTGGACACGATCTTCGACGTCTACGTGTCCATGCACCGCGAGGTGCCCGCCTTCAGCAAGCTGCACTTCGGCGACGTGGTGGACCTGCGCCTGCTCGACGACCAGCGGGACAACGACGCGGTCATCTCCGAGCGGATCGCGGAGATGATCGCGACCAAGTTCCAGATCCCGCTGGCGGACCTGCGGCTGCCCATCTCCGTGGCCGTCGCCGCCGCCGACGGCGTGCTCAACCTGGCGTTCAGCAGCGAGCAGGCGGGCGACCAGCAGATCATCGACGACGCCAAGACCATGATCCGGGGCTACCTGTCCGCGAAACTGCCGTGACGGCTCAGTCCTGGACGGTGGGGCGGATGGTGATGTCGCCGATCTCCACGTCGTCGGGCTGCTCGACGGCGAAGGCGATGGCCCGTGCGACGGCTTCGGGGCGGATGGCGAACTCGGCCATGTTCCGCCGAATGCTCCGGCGCAGGTCGGGGTCGTCGATGGAGTCGGGCAGGTCGGTGCTGACGTAGCCGGGGGAGACCGACGTCGTGCGCAGCACGCCGTCGGTCGACTCCTGCCGCAGCCCCTCCATGACGGTGCGCACGGCGTTCTTGGTGGCGGCGTAGACCGCCATGGTGGGCGTGATCTTCAGCCCCGCCGTGGACACCGTGGTCACGAAGTGGCCGCGGCCCTGGCGGCGGAACACCGGCATGGCGGCGGCGATGCCGTGCAGCACGCCGCGCACGTTCACGTCGAGCATGGCCGACCAGCCGTCGACGTCGAGGTCGGCCACGGGTCCGATCTTGCTGATGCCCGCGTTGCCCACCAGCACGTCGAGCCCGCCGAAGGCGGTCACCGCGCGGTGGACCAGCCGCTCCAGGTCCTCGCGGCGGGTGACGTCGACGGCGCACGCGACGGCACGGCCGCCCTCGGCGCGGATGTCCCGCGCGAGTTCCTCCAGGCGGTCCTCCCGACGCGCGCCGATGACGACGGCGGCGCCGCGCCGGGCCATGAGCCGCGCGGTCGCCTCCCCGATGCCGCTGCTGGCCCCCGTGATGGCGACGACCTTGCCGGTGATGGTCGACATGACTGCTCCCTCGACTAGAGTGGACACGTGTCCGCTTGACTCACGCTAGCGGACACGTGTCCGGTTGTCACGTCCCGCACCGCGGAGGGCAGATGAGCGAACCCCGGCTGCGAGCCGACGCCGCGGACAACCGCGCCCGGATCGTCGAGGTCGCGCGGGAGGTCGTCGCAGGCTCCGAGGAGCTGAAGCTCAACGCGATCGCCAAGCGGGCGGGCGTCGGCCAGGGCACCCTCTACCGGCACTTCCCGACGCGGGAGGCGCTGCTCGCCGAGGTCTACCGGCACGACGTCGAGGAGCTGGTCGCGACCGCGCCCGCCCTGCTCGCCGAGCACGACCCGATCACCGCGCTGGCCCGCTGGTTCGAGCGGTTGGCCGACTACGCGCGGGTCAAGCGCGGGGTGCTCGCCGCCGTCGAGGTGGGCGTGTGGCGGGACCTCACCGCGCGCAGCCTCGGCCCGATCGGCGAGGCGCTCACCGCGCTGCTGGACGCGGGCCGGGCCGCCGGGGTCGTCCGGCCCGACGTGGACGCCCGCGACGTCATCCTGCTCGTCGGCTACCTGGGCAGGCTCGAAGAGCAGGAGTGGGACACCCGCGCCCGGCACCTGCTGCAGGTGGTCCTGGACGGCCTGCGCGCCCGGCCGTGAGGCCGTCAGCCGAAGTTGCGGCCCTCGCCCCGGTAGGTGGGGGCGGTTCCCTCCAGCAGGTCGCCGCGCACCAGGTGGTAGTGGTCGAAGCGCTCGGCCAGCTCGCCCGCCTTGGCGTGCCGCAGCCACACCCGGTCGCCCAGGCGCAGCTCGTCGGCCGCCCGGCCCGCCACCGGGGTCTGCACCTCCCCCGCCCCCTCCAGCGCCAGCAGCTTGAGCCCCCTGGGCAGGTGGGGGCTGGGCTGGCGATCGGCGGTGGCCGTGCCCGAGGCGACGTAGCCGCCCGCGAACAGCGTGGCCACCCGGCGCGCGGGCCTGCGCACCACCGGCAGCGCGAACAGCGCGGCGGGCTCGGGCCGGAAGCCCCGGTAGCCGTCGAACAGGGTCGGCCCGACCAGGCCGGACCCGGCGGCCAGCTCGGTCACCGACGGGTCGGCCCCGGTGCTCTCCAGGCTGCCCGTGCCGCCCCCGTTGACGAACTCCAGCTCGGCCACCTCGCGCACCGCCGCCACGGCCGCCGCCCGGCGCTCCGCCAGCTCGGCGGCCGACCGGCGCTGCGCCCAGCGCAGCACCGCGCCGCGCAGCGGCCGTCCGGGCGGGGCGTCGCCCAGTCCGGCGATCTGGCCCTCGTAGGCCATCACCGCCACCAGCCGGAAGCCGCGCCGGGCGGCGACGAGGGCGGCCAGCGACCGCGCGTCGCGGGCGGTGTGCACCGGCGAGCGGCGCGGGCCGACGTGCAGGCCCGGCAGCGGCCGCCAGGAGACGTCCAGCTCGAGGCACACCCGGATGTCCGGGTGCGCCGGTCCCAGCGCGGCGTCGACCAGGTCCAGGTGCTCGGGCGAGTCGACCACCAGGGTGATCCGCCCGCGCGCCCGCTCGTCGCGGGCCAGCAGGCGCAGCGCGGTGTGGTCGACGGTCGGGTAGGCCACCAGCAGGTCGTCGCTGAGGTCGTGGCCGGACAGCCACAGCGCCTCGGGCAGCGAGTAGCACATCAGGCCGCGGAAGCCCGGCCGCGCCAGCACCCGCTCCAGCAGCGCGCGCACCCGCACCGACTTGCTGGCCACCCGGATCGGCTTGCCGCCCGCCCGGCGCACCAGCGCCGCCGCGTTGCGGTCGAAGGCGTCCAGGTCGACCACCGCGAACGGGGGCTCCAGCCCCTTGGTCGCGGCGTCGAAGCGGGTTCTGGGCTGCATGGCACCACGGTACGACGCCGACCCTTGAAAGGTGAATAGCTTTCACCTACCGTGCGTGGCACGCGCCACACCTGGAGGCTGCATGGGCACCACGTGGACGAACTGGTCACGCACCGCGTCCGCCACCCCGCACCGGGTCGAGCGCCCGACCAGCGCGGAGCAGATCGCCGAAGCGGTGGCCGCGGCGCCCGCCATCCGCCCGCGCGGCAGCGGCCACTCCTTCACCGGCATCGCCGTCGCCCCCGGCGCGGCGCTGGACCTGGACGCCTGGACCGGCCTGGTCGAGGTCTCCGGCACCCTGGTCACGGTCCGCTCCGGCACCACGCTGCGGCAGCTCAACGCCCTGCTCGACGACCTGGGCCTGGCCATGGCCAACCTCGGCGACATCGACGCCCAGACCATCGCCGGGGCCATCTCCACCGGCACCCACGGCACCGGCGCCGAGTTCGGCGGCCTGGCCACCCAGGTGGCCGCGCTGGAGCTGGTGCTCGCCGACGGCAGCCTGGTCCGCTGCTCCGCCGACGAGCGGCCCGAGCTGTTCCACGCCGCCCGCGTCGGCCTCGGCGCGCTCGGCGTGATCAGCACCGTGACGCTGCGCTGCGTGCCGTCGTTCGTGCTGCACGCCCGCGAGTACCGCGATCGGCTCGACCCGCTGCTGGAGCGGTTCGACCACCTCACCGCCGTGGAGGACCACGTCGAGTTCCACTGGTTCCCGCACGGCGACTGGGTGATGGTGAAGCGGAACAACCGGGTCGACGAGCCGCCCGCGCCGATGTCCGACCTGCGCCGCTTCTACGAGTACGAGCTCATGCAGAACGGCGCGTACGGGCTGGTGTGCGGCCTCGCGCGCGCCGTGCCGCCCGCGAGCAGGGCGCTGAGCTGGATGTGCGGCGCGCTGACCGGCAAGCGCGTCCACCGGGACGTCTCGCACCGGGTGTTCACCACCCCCCGGCGGGTCCGGTTCGTGGAGACCGAGTACGCCGTCCCGCGCGCCGCCCTGCACGACGTGCTGCGCGAGCTGCGCGCGGTGGTGGCGCGGCTGGACCACGGCGTGCTGGTGCCGGTCGAGGTGCGGGTGGCGGCGGGCGACGACATCTGGCTGTCCACCGCGTTCGGCCGCGACACCGCCTACGTCGCGGTGCACCAGTTCCTGGGGATGCCCTACCGCCGGTACTTCGACGCCTTCGAGCGCATCGCGGGCGCGGTCGGCGGGCGTCCGCACTGGGGCAAGATGCACCGCTTGGACGCCGCCGCGCTGCGCGAGCGGTACCCGCACTTCGACGACTTCCGCCGGGTCCGGGCCGAGGTCGACCCCGAGGGCAAGTTCGGCAACGCCTACCTGGACCGCGTGCTGGGCTAGCCGATCTCCCCGATCGGGGTGTCGCCGCTGATCAGCGAGTACGTGCGGCGCACCGCGCCGGGCCGGTCCAGCAGCGCCACCACCACGGCGGCCACGTCCGCCCTGGGGACGGCCCCGCTCAGCTCCGACTCGGACAGCTCGACCAGGCCGGTCGGCTCGTCGTCGGTCAGCCGCCCCGGCCGCAGGATGGTCCAGTCCAGGTCGCGGGCCCGCAGGTCCTCCTCGGCCGCGCCCTTGGCCCGCAGGTAGGCGTCGAACACCTCGTCGCCCGTGGTGCGGCCGATGCCGGTGCTGCTGATCTGGACGAACCGGCGCACGCCCGCCCGCTGCGCGGCCTCGGCGAACAGCTGCGCCGCGGCGCGGTCGACGGTGTCCTTGCGGGCCACCCCGCTGCCCGGCCCGGCGCCCGCGGCGAACAGCGCCGCGTCCGCGCCCGCCAGGTGCCCGGCGACCGAGTCGACCTCCGCCGCCTCCAGGTCGCAGTGCACCGGGGTGCCGCCCGCGGCCCGCACGTCGTCGAAGTGGTCCGGGTTGCGCACCAGCGCGACCGCCGCGTCGCCCCTGGCGGCCAGCAGCCGCTGGACGTGCAGAGCGATCTTGCCGTGCCCACCCGCGATGACGATCCTCATGCGGGAACGGTAGGTCAGACCGCGGTCGCCAGCACCCGCTCGTAGACCAGCTCGTTGACCCAGCGGGTGGTGGCGGTGTCCTCCACCGGCACGGTCTCGTTGCGCCCGGCGACGTCGGTGGTCAGCTCGCGGTGCTGGTCGGCCAGGAGCACGCTCACCCCGTAGCGGCGCACGCGGGGCAGGCAGTTGGCCAGGTAGTCGTGGGTGAACGCCACGGACGTGGGCAGCACCGCGGCGGCGTTGCCGAAGCGGGCGAAGGGCACCGCGGAGGCCAGCGCGGTGCGCCAGTGCCGGGCGACCGCCAGCACGCCGACGATGCGGACCGCGGCGGGCGGCACGCGGCCGTCCATCTCCGGCCACACCCACGTGGACACGGTGGCCCGGTCGGGCTCGGGGCCCGCGCCCACGCACACCCGCTCGGCGTGCGCGTCGGCGAGCAGCTCGGCGACCACGACCACCTTGCGGCCCATCAGGACCATCTCCGGCAGCACCACACCGCGCCAGCCGAGGCGCTCCGCCGCGGCGGCGGCCAGCTCCTCGACCGGGCCGGGCAGTTCGGGGACCGGAACAGCCGCACCCGACGACACCCGCGAGCCGTCGGCTACCTCGATCCGTGCTGGTGTGCTGCTCACGCCAAAGCCTCCTCGGGAACCACGGCGGACGCTCCGCCGCGTTTCGACTCGTGCTCCGGGTATAGGCCTACCAGCCGGCCCTCTCGACTCCGCCGACCTGACACCACCCCTGCGATCGACGGCAACGACCAGTCGGTGACCGGTCGACAACCCCCGAGGGGAGTTCGGCCCGACCATGCTGCCGTCTGGGTGACACGACACCCCCGTTCACCCCCTCGCCGTGCACTCCCCGTGCCTGGCGGACCCCCCGGAAACCCTCACCCGACCGGGGTGGACGGTCGGGACCGACCGTTCATCGACCGCTCACCGCGCCAGAGCAACCGACCAACGAGCCGTGATCTCCTGAGACCTGACCGACACCGCGCCGAGACAAACGGAGACCCACAACACCCGTCGGCAGCCGCCACAACATCCCCAACCCCGAGCACCCCGATCGGCTCGCAACCACTCGGGTGACACACATCACGAGAAAATTCCGGGCCGCCGAACGCGGCCGGGCGGCAGGTGGGCGGGTGCGGCAGGCCCGACCGGGGTCGGGTGTGCGACCTCCGACACAACAACGAAGAACCCCCGTCCGGAGGGACGGGGGTTCTTCGTTATTCGGTGGGCGAGGGGGGAGTTGAACCCCCACGTCCTTTCGGACACACGGACCTGAACCGTGCGCGTCTGCCATTCCGCCACTCGCCCGGAGCGACGAGAAGAACCCTAGCACGATCATCCGCGCGATTGCCAATTGGGCCGTGTACCGGCACGTCACCCCGGATACGATCGGGTCAGAAGTCGACCGAGTCGGAGGGTTGCCGTGGGCCTCGTACAGCGCTTCGAGCGCCGTCTCGAAGGCATAGTCGGGAACACCTTCGCCCGCGTGTTCGGCGGGAACGTCGTCCCGCAGGAAGTGGCGCAGGCGCTGCAGCGGGAGGCGGAGGGCAACATCCGCGAGTTGGCGGGTGGCAGGCTGCTCGCACCGAACCACTACCAGGTCCTGCTGGGACCCCAGGACCACGATCGGCTTGCCGGTGACGGGCAGGATGAACTACGCATCACCCAGCTACTGGGGGACTCCATCCGGGAGCACCTCGAGGAGAGCGGATGGGATACCTATGGTGACGTCGTAGTCTCCCTGGAGCGCTCCGACGCGCTGCACACCGGACAGTTCCGAACCAGCTCGTCCGTCGACCCCGACGTGAAAGTTGCCAGCCGACGGTCAGCACCACCTCGCACTGCAGGAGACGGATCGATGAGCCAGCCTCCCGGCTACGGACAAGGACAGGGCCAGCCCGGCTACGACCCCTATGCGCAGGGCGGCTACGGCCAGCAGCAGGGCTACGACCAGGGTTACGGCCAGCAGCCCGGCTACGACCAGCAGGGTTACGGCGGCCAGCAGCCCGGCGGCTACGGCCAGCCCGGCTACGACCAGGGCTACGGCGGCCAGCAGCCCGGTTACGACCAGGGCTACGGCCAGCAGCCCCAGGGCTACGACCAGGGCTACGGCGGCCAGCAGCCCGGCTACGGCCAGCCCGGCTACGACCAGGGCTACGGCGGTCAGCAGCCCGGCTACGACCAGGGCTACGGCCAGCAGCCCCAGGGCTACGACCAGGGCTACGGCGGCCAGCAGCCCGGCTACGACCAGGGCTACGGCCAGCCGGGCTACGGGCAGCCGGGCTACGCCGACCCGGCCCAGGGCTACGCGCCGCCCGCGGTGCAGTCCGGTCCCCGCCAGCTCAACGCGACGCTGCACCTGGACGACGGCTCCAACCGCACCTACAACCTCAAGCAGGGCGGCAACGTGGTCGGCCGCGGCCAGGAGGCGGACTTCCGGCTGCCCGACACCGGCGTCTCCAGGAGGCACCTGGAGATCACCTGGGACGGGCACAGTGCCATGCTCGCTGATCTCGGTTCGACCAACGGCACCACGGTGAACGGCACTCCAGTGCAGACTTGGCAGCTCGCGGAAGGCGACGTCGTCCGCATCGGCCACTCCTCGCTGGTCTTCCGCACACAGGGCTGAGGTCGAGACGGCGTGGCGTGACGGCACTCAAGTCAGGAGCGGTTACAACCGGTGCCAGAGCTGGTGATGCAGCTGACCAGAGCGGGTTTCCTCATCCTGCTCTGGTTGTTCGTGTTGGCTGCGCTTCGAGTCGTCCGCTCGGACCTCTACGCGGCGTCGGGACTGCGCGTCCCGACACCGAGCTTCCGCAGAGGTGCGGGCAAGGCCGCCAAGGGCGGCAGAGCTCCCCGGCAACTCGTCGTCACGCACGGTGCGCTGGCAGGCACGCGCATCACGCTTGACGGCAAGCCGATCCTCATCGGCCGCGCGGACGACTCCACGCTCGTGCTGGACGACGACTTCGCGTCGACCAGGCACGCGCGGCTGTCCATGCGCGGGTCCGACTGGTACGTGGAAGACCTCGGCTCCACGAACGGCACGTACCTCGACCGGGCGAAAGTCACGGCCCCCCTCCGGGTCCCGCTCGGCTCCCCGATCCGAATCGGCAAAACGGTGATCGAGCTGCGCTCATGACCCTCGTCCTTCGATACGCGGCCCGCAGCGACCGGGGCCTGGTCCGCTCGAACAACCAGGACTCCGTGTACGCGGGTCCTCGACTGCTCGCGCTCGCCGACGGCATGGGCGGCCACGCCGCGGGCGAGGTGGCCAGCAAGGTCGTCATCGCCGCGCTCGCCCCGCTCGACGACGACGAGCCCGGCGACGACCTGCTCGGCCAGCTCCGCGAGGCGGTGATCGCGGGCAACGGCGCGATCTCCGAGCTCGTGCAGAGCGACCCCGACCTGGACGGCATGGGCACCACGCTCACCGCCGTGCTGTTCGCGGGCAGCAGGCTGGGCCTGGTGCACATCGGCGACTCGCGCGCCTACATGCTGCGCAACGGCACGTTCACGCAGATCACGCACGACGACACGTTCGTGCAGTCGCTGATCGACGAAGGCCGCATCACCGAGGAGGAGGCGGCCACGCACCCGCAGCGCTCGCTGCTGCTGCGCGCGCTGACCGGCCACGAGGTGGAGCCGCGGCTGATGGTCCGGGAGGCCCGGCCCGGCGACCGGTACCTGCTGTGCTCGGACGGCCTGTCCGGCGTGGTCAGCCAGGAGACGCTGGAAGAGGCCATCCGCATCCCCGACCCGCAGGCGTGCGCGGACCGGATGATCGAGCTGGCGCTCAAGGGCGGCGGCCCGGACAACGTCACGGTCGTGGTCGCCGACGTGGTCGACATCGACTTCGGCGAGGACGCGCCGATAGTGGGCGGCGCCGCCGGAGACGGCAGCGAAGACCCACCACCCCCCGACTCGCCCGCCTCGCGGGCGAGTTCCATCACCGGGCCCCGACCGGCGCCGCCGAGGGTCGAGCCGCCGCCGCCCGCCCCCGCGCCCAAGCGCCGGAGCAAGCTCAAGGCGCTGGGCCTGGTGGTGTTCCTGCTGCTGGTGCTGGCCGCCGCGGGCCTGGGCACCCGGTGGTACGTGCTGCGCCAGTACTACGTCGGGGCCACCGAGGACGGCCAGGTGTCGATCTTCCGCGGGGTCACCGGCAGCGTGCTCGGCTTCGAGCTGCACCGCGTGGTGGAGGGCTCCTGCCCGCCCGGCGCGCAGGCGTGCGAGCCGATCACCATCAACGACCTGAAGGTCTCCACCAGGGACGTGGTGCGCAACGGCATCACCAACGTGGACGGCCTGGAGGGCGCGCGCGAGGCCATCCGCAGGCTGCGCACCGAGCAGACGCTGCCGCTGTGCTCGGAGCAGACCGCCACGCCGACCTCCGAGACGACGACCACCACCACGACCACCACCACGGGCACGCCCAACCCGGACCCGTCGGCGTCCTCGTCGGCGCCGACCACCACGTCCACCACCACCGAGGGGACGCCGCTCCCCACGCTGGTGCCGGAGCCGGGCACCAACTGCCGGAAGGGTCAGTAGTCGATGGGTTCGCCGGTACCCGGCGCGGAAGGCACCCCTGTCTCCCCGGCGAGCAGCACCTCGCCGGGCCTGCGTCCGCCCACCAAGCGGAGCACCGAGCTGTTCATGCTCGCGTTCTCCGCGGTGCTGGTGACGCTCGCGCTGATCCTGGTCGAGGCCAACCAGGAGAAGGAGCTGAGCCTGCGCATCGTCTGGTACGGCCTGGCCTACCTGGCGCTGCTGTCGATCACGCACCTGGCGGTGCGCGCCTGGGCCCCGTACGCGGACCCGGTGATGCTGCCGTGCGTGGCGCTGCTCAACGGACTGGGGCTGGTGGTCATCCACCGCATCGACCTGGCCATGGAGGGCGTGGTGATGCCGGACGGCAGCGTCTGGTCGCCCGCCGCGCCCAAGCAGGTGCTGTGGACCGCGATCGCGCTGGTGCTGTTCATCGTGGCGCTCAAGGTGCTGTCCGACCACCGCACGCTGGCCCGCTACGGCTACACCTCCGGGCTGCTCGGCCTGGTGGCGCTGATGCTGCCCGGCGTGCTGCCCAGCTTCATCGCGCCGCCGATCAACGGCGCGAAGATCTGGCTGAACTTCGGCGCGTTCTCCATCCAGCCCGGTGAGTTCGCCAAGATCCTGCTGATGGTGTTCTTCGCGGCCTTCCTGGTCTCCAAGCGCGACCTGTTCACCACCGCGGGCCGTCGGGTGCTGGGGCTGGACCTGCCGCGCGCCCGCGACCTGGGCCCGCTGATCGCCGCGTGGGCGGTCGGCGTGAGCATCATGGTGCTGCAGCGCGACCTGGGCAGCTCGCTGCTGTTCTTCGGCATCGTGCTGGTGCTGCTGTACGTGGCCACCGAGCGGGCCGCGTGGGTGGTGCTGGGCGTGGGCATGTTCTGCGCGGGCGCGGTGGTGGCGTGGCGGCTGTTCGGCCACGTGCAGATCCGCGTGCAGAACTGGCTGGACCCGTTCGCCGACCCGGACGACGCCGGCTACCAGATCCTGCAGTCGCTGTTCGGCCTGGGCACCGGCGGCCTGTTCGGCGCGGGCCTGGGCAGCGGGCGGCCGGACGAGATCCCCGAGGCCAACACCGACTTCATCACCGCCGTGATCGGCGAGGAGCTGGGCTTCGTCGGGCTGGCCGCGGTGCTGCTGATCTACGCCGTGTTCGCGCTGCGCGGCCTGCGCAACGCGCTGGCGGTGCGCGACACGTTCGGCAAGCTGCTCGGCGGCGGCCTGGCGTTCGCGCTGTGCTTCCAGGTGTTCATCGTCGTCGGCGGGGTGACCAAGTTGATCCCGATGACCGGCATCACGGCCCCGTTCCTGTCCTACGGCGGCTCGTCGCTGCTGGCCAACTACATCCTGGTCGCGCTGCTGCTGCGGATCTCCGACGCGGCGCGGGCGCCCAAGTCCGCGCCCAAGCCGCGGCCCCAGCAGCCCGCGATCGCCGACCAGTTCACTGTGATGGTGGAGCGCCCGAAATGAACAAACCGCTCCGCAGGATCGGCATCGCCATGATGGCGATGATCCTGCTGCTGATGGGCAACGCCACCTACGTGCAGGTCATCAAGGCCGACGACTACCGCAAGAACCCGCACAACAGCCGGGTGCTGCTGGACACCTACTCCCGCGAGCGCGGCTCGATCATCGCCTCGGACGGCTCGCCGCTGGCCGGGGTGCAGGCCACCGACGACCGGCTGAAGTTCCTGCGCACCTACGCCAACGGCCCGGTGTACGCGCCGGTGACCGGCTACTTCTCGCTGCTCTACGGCGCGACCGGGATCGAGCGGGCCGAGGACGACCTGCTCAACGGCTCGGACGACCGGCTGATCACGCAGCGGGTGTCGGACCTGATCACCGGCCGCGACCCCAAGGGCGGCAGCGTGCAGGTGACCATCGACCCCAGGGTGCAGCAGGCGGCGTTCAACGCGCTGTCCGAGCGCGGCCTGACCGGCTCGGTGGTGGCGATCCGGCCGTCCACCGGCGAGATCCTGGCCATGGCCAGCACCCCGTCGTTCGACCCCAACCAGCTGGCCAGCCACGACACCGACGTGCAGCAGGAGACCTGGGCGGCGCTGAACAACGACGACGGGCAGCCCGCGCTCAACCGGTCGGTGGCCCAGATCTACCCGCCCGGCTCCACCTTCAAGCTGGTCGTGGCCGCCGCCGCGCTGGAGGAGGGCGCGAACAAGGAGACCCAGGTCGACGGCAGGCCGGTGATCACCCTGCCGGGCACCCAGACCACGCTGCCCAACTTCAACGACAGCAACTGCGGCGACGGGCAGAAGGCCACCCTGCAGGAGGCGCTGGCCAAGTCGTGCAACACCGCGTTCGCGGTGCTGGCCGACCAGCTCGGCCCGGACAAGCTGCGCGCCAAGGCCGCCCAGTTCGGCATCGGCCAGGAGGACCTGACCATCCCGCTGCCGGTGGAGCCGTCCACCCTGGGCCCGATGGCCGACCGGCCGTCGGTGTACCAGAGCGGCATCGGCCAGCGCGACGTGCGGGTCACCCCGCTGGCCAACGCCGTGATGGCGGCGACCATCGCCAACGGCGGCACCCGGATGCAGCCCCACCTGGTGCAGAAGGTGCTGGCCCCGGACCTGCAGGTGATCGACGAGACCGACCCGGAAGAGGTCGAGGAGGCGATGTCGCCGGAGCAGGCCCGGATGCTGCGGGAGATGATGGTCGCCTCGGAGGGCAACACCGCGGGCGGCGGCAAGCTCAGCGGCGTCACCATCGCCTCCAAGACCGGCACCGCCGAGCACGGCGAGGACGTCGGCTCGACCAAGCCGCACGCCTGGTACGTGGCGTTCGCCCCGGCGGAGAAGCCGGAGATCGCCGTCGCGGTCATCGTGGAGAACGGCGGTGACGTCGGCCAGGCCGCCACCGGCGGCAGGGTCGCCGCGCCGATCGGCCGCGCGGTGATCGGCGCGGCCCTCGGGGGACGTTGATGCTGACCTCCGGCCAGTTGCTCGCGCAGCGGTACCGCCTGTCCAGGCGGATCGCGGTGGGCGGCATGGGCGAGGTGTGGGAGGCCAGCGACACCCGGCTGGACCGCAACGTCGCGGTGAAGGTGCTCAAGGCCGAGCTCAGCGGGGACGCGGAGTTCCTGCACCGGTTCCGCACCGAGGCGCGCACCACCGCCTCGCTGAACCACCCCGGCATCGCCGCGGTGCACGACTACGGCGAGACCGCGTCGACCCCGGACGGCCCGGAGGACACCGCCTACCTGGTGATGGAGCTGGTCGAGGGCGAGCCGCTGGCGGCGGTCATCGCCAGGGGCAGGCTGACCCCGGACCGCACGCTGGACCTGCTGGAGCAGGCGGGCAACGCGCTGCAGGCCGCGCACGAGCGCGGGCTGGTGCACCGGGACGTCAAGCCGGGCAACATCATGGTCACGCCCACGGGCAAGGTGAAGATCACCGACTTCGGCATCGCGAAGGCGGCCGACGCGGCGCCGGTGACGCGCTCGGGGATGGTCATGGGCACCGCGCACTACATCGCGCCGGAGCAGGCGCTGGGGCACGAGGCCGAGCCCGCCAGCGACGTGTACGCGCTGGCGGTGTGCGGCTACGAGTGCCTGACCGGGCACCGGCCGTTCCTGTCGGAGAACGCGGTGACCGTGGCGATGATGCACATCCGCGACATCGCCCCGCCGCTGCCGCCGGACGTGCCGCCGGGTCCGCGCGCGCTGATCGAGGCGACCCTGGTCAAGGACCCCCGGCAGCGCTACCGCAACGGCGGCGAGTTCGCCGCGGCGGTGGCGGCGGTGCGCGCGGGCCAGCCGCTGCCCGCGCCCAGCGGGCTGGCGATGGCCGTGGGGCCGCCGCTGCCCCCGCCACCCCTGTCCCAGCCGCTGTCCCAGCCGCTGTCCCAGCCCCTGTCGCAGCCGCTGTCCCAGCCGGGCACCGGTCCCCCGGTGCCGCCCGCGCAACTGACCCACCCCGGCATCCCGGTGACCCACCCCGGCTCGCGCCCCGGCCTCCAGCCGGTGGGCGCGGCGCACACGGGTGCTTTCGGCCCGCTGCCCCCCGCTCCCCGCCCACCTGGGCGCGGTCGCGCTCTGCTGTGGGTTATGGTCGCCTTCCTGGTGGCCGCGCTGGTCGTGCTCGGCGTGGTCGTCTTGCGCTTGGTCATCAAGGACGACGAGGTGTCCGGTGGGGCTGGTCAGCAGGGCGGCACGAGCGCTCGACCCGCCGCTCGGGACGACTCCACCGACCGCATCCCCGGCCAGGCGGTGGCGCGGGTCGCCGAGGCGGACTTCGTCGACCTGCCCTCGGACGAGGCGGCGGCGAAGCTGTCCGGCTACGGCCTGGAGCCCGAGGTGCACACCGAGCGCGGTGGGGCGCCGCAGGACGCGAAGCGGTGCCTGGTGCGGGACGTGGCGCCGAGCGGGGACGTCGCGATCGGATCACGGGTGGTGGTCACGTGCGTGCCGACGTGATCGACCGGCCAGGCTGAACCGGCACGAACAAGCTTGAGGGTGAGACCGTTGACGAGGAGCGGGACGACGCACTGATGAGCACTCCGCGACTGCTCTCCAACCGCTACGAACTGGGCGAGACCCTCGGTTACGGCGGCATGTCGGAGGTGCACAAGGGTCGTGACGTCCGGCTCGGACGGGACGTGGCGATCAAGGTGCTGCGCGCCGACCTGGCCCGCGACGCCCAGTTCCAGGAGCGGTTTCGTCGGGAGGCGCAGAACTCCGCGGCGCTCAACCACCCGGCCATCGTCGCGGTCTACGACACCGGCGAGACCGAGACGCAGTACGGGCCGCTGCCCTACATCGTCATGGAGTACGTCGACGGCCGCACGCTGCGCGACATCGTCAAGACGCAGGGCCCGCTGTCGGGCAAGCGGGCGATGGAGGTCATGGCCGACGTGTCGGCCGCGCTGGACTTCAGCCACCGGCACGGGATCGTGCACCGGGACGTGAAGCCCGCGAACGTGATGATCACCAAGTCCGGCGCGGTGAAGGTGATGGACTTCGGCATCGCCCGCGCGGTGCACGACGGCCAGGCCGCGGTGACCCAGACGGCGGCGGTGATCGGCACGGCGCAGTACCTGTCGCCGGAGCAGGCCCGCGGCGAGTCGGTGGACGCGCGCAGCGACGTGTACGCCTCGGGCTGCGTGCTGTTCGAGCTGCTGACCGGGGAGCCCCCGTTCACCGGCGACTCGCCGGTGGCGGTGGCCTACCAGCACGTGCGGGAGGACCCCAAGCCCCCGTCGTCGCTGAACTCCAAGGTCACGCCCGCGCTGGACGCGATCGTGCTCAAGGCGATGGCCAAGAACCCGGCCAACCGCTACCAGTCGGCCGCGGAGATGCGCGCGGACCTGGTGCGCGTGCTGTCCGGACAGCGCCCGTCCGCGCCCGCGGTGATGACCGCGGAGGACCGGACCGCGGTGCTCAACCAGTCCTCGCCGCCGCAGCGCACCGAGGTCGTCACCGGTGGCAGGCACCGCCCGCAGGCGGTGCGCGCCGCCGAGACCTCCGACGAGTCGGGGCCGCTGGACGAGGACGAGGAGCGGCGCGCCCGGCGCAAGAGGGCGATCATGATCACCCTGGTCGTGCTGCTGTGCGTGGCGGTGCTGGCGCTGGCGACCTGGATCACCATGACGCTGATGGGCGGCGACGAGGAGGACCCCGGCGCGCAGCAGGTCAAGGTGCCCTCGGTGGTGGGCCTGAACTCCGCCGCCGCCCGCGGCATGATCGAGCAGGCGGGGCTGGAGTTCGAGCTGCAGCCGGTGCCCTGCCAGCCCGGCAGCACGCCCGCGTGCGACGCCGACGACATCGACAAGGTGCTGGAGATCAGCCCCGGCGCCAACCAGATGGTCAAGCGGCTGAGCAAGGTGGTCGCCAAGGTCGGCACCAACCCCGAGCAGGCGGCGGTGCCCAACCTGGTGGGCCTGACCGCCCAGGAGGCGCAGACCAGGCTGGGCACCGACTGGAAGCTCGACCCCAACCAGCAGACCATCGAGGTCCAGGACCCGGCGCTGGTGGGCAAGGTGGCCGAGCAGAACCCGCAGGCCAACACCCAGGTGCCCAAGGGCAGCCAGATCACCATCAAGATCGGCCGCGCCCCGGAGCAGGTGCAGCTGCCGGACGTGACCGGGCAGTCGGTGGAGAACGCCACCGAGACCCTGCGCGGCAGCGGCTTCCGGGTGCAGACCAAGGACGTGGACAGCGCGGAGGAAGAGGGCCAGGTCATCGCCCAGGACCCGCCCAGGGGCCGCGCGGAGAAGAACACCGTGGTGACGCTGAGCGTGTCCAAGGGCAACCAGTTCGTGATGCCGGACCTGACCGGGCTGACCGAGAACCAGGCCCGCAACAAGCTCGGGCAGCTGGGCTGGACCGGTGACCTCCAGGTGACCGCCGAGGAACCGGTCAACGAGATCGGCCAGGACAAGAAGATCCGCAGTCAGCAGATCAAGGCGGGCACGGCGACCTCGAAGACCCAGCGGATCAACGTGGTCGTCGGCGAGTTCCAGCTCGGCGGCTCGACACCGCCCAGCCGGTAGCGCCCCCGAACGCGCAAGCCCCCACCCGGCGCGATCCGGGTGGGGGCTTCGTCGTTCGGGCTCAGCGCACGCGCGCGGCGGCGGCGAGCTGCCGCATCCCGTTCTCCAGCTGCGCCACGGTGGACTCGGGCACCTCGTAGCCGCACACCCGCAGCCAGTTGGCCAGCATCCGGTGGCCGCCCTCGGTGAGCACGGACTCGGGGTGGAACTGGACGCCCTCCACCGGCAGCTCGCGGTGCCGCATGGCCATCACCACGCCCGACTCGGTGCGGCCGGTGACCTCGAACTCGTCCGGGATGGTGTCGGGCAGCACGGTCAGCGAGTGGTACCGGGTGGCGGTGAACGGGTCGGGCACGCCCGCCAGCACGCCCGCGCCGTTGTGGTGCACCACGCTGGTCTTGCCGTGCAGCAGCTCCGGGGCGAGGTCCACGGTGCCGCCCCACACCGCGCCGATGGCCTGGTGGCCGAGGCACACGCCGAGCACCGGCACGCCGGAGTCGGCGCAGCGCCGGATGACGTCCATGCTGCGACCGGCCTTGTCCGGGGTGCTGGGGCCGGGGCTGACCAGCACGCCGCCGACCTCGCCGACCTCGTCCAGCTCCACGGCGTCGTTGCGCCGCACCACGCACTCGACGCCGAGCTGGGCCAGGTACTGGACGAGGTTGTAGACGAAGCTGTCGTAGTTGTCGACCACCAGCACGCGCATCGGTCCAGCGTAGCCGTGACCAACCTCTCCCAAGAAGTGAGCTAAGGCTCACCTAACCTTAAGGGTATGAGTCGTTCCCTGCGCGTCGCGGTCGTCGGCGCGGGCCCCGCGGGCATCTACGCCGCCGACATCCTGACCAAGTCCGAGGTCGAGGTCAGCATCGACCTGTTCGAGCGGATGCCCGCTCCCTACGGGCTGATCAGGTACGGCGTCGCCCCCGACCACCCCCGCATCAAGGGCATCGTGACCGCGCTGCAGCGCGTGCTGGACCGCCCGGAGATCCGGTTCTTCGGCAACGTCGAGTACGGCGTCGACCTCAAGCTCGACGACCTGCGGCAGTTCTACGACGCGGTGATCTTCTCCACCGGCGCGGAGAAGGACCGCCCGCTGGACGTGCCCGGCATCGACCTGCCCGGCAGCTTCGGCGCCGCGGACTTCGTCTCCTGGTACGACGGCCACCCGGACGTGCCGCGCACCTGGCCGCTGACCGCGTCCTCGGTCGCCGTGCTGGGCGTGGGCAACGTCGCGCTGGACGTGGCGCGCATCCTCGCCAAGACCGCCGACGAGCTGCTGACCACCGAGATCCCGGACAACGTCTACCAGGGCCTCAAGGCCAGCCCGGTCACCGACGTGCACGTGTTCGGCCGCCGCGGTCCCGCGCAGGCCAAGTTCACCCCGCTGGAGCTGCGCGAACTGGACCACTCCCCCAACGTCGAGGTCGTCGTGCACCCCGAGGGCATCGACTTCGACGCCGCCAGCATGGCCGCCATCCGCTCCAACAAGCAGGTCGAGATGGTGGTCAGGACGCTGCAGGAGTGGGCCATCCGCGACGTCGGCGACCGGCCGCGCAAGCTGCACCTGCACTTCCTGGAAGCGCCCGTGGCGGTGCTCGGCGAGGACGCGGTGACCGGCCTGCGCACCGAGCGCATGGAGCTGACCGGCGACGGCGGCGTGCGCGGCACCGGCGAGTTCACCGACTGGCCCGTGCAGGCGGTGTACCGGGCGGTGGGCTACCTGTCCACCCAGCTGGCCGACCTGCCGTTCGACCACGCCACCGGCACCGTGCCGCACGCCGCCGGGCGCGTGCTCGACCTGGACGAGCAGGCCCTGCCCGGCGTGTACGTCACCGGCTGGATCAAGCGCGGCCCCATCGGGCTGATCGGGCACACCAAGGGCGACGCGCTGGAGACCATCACCAGCCTGCTCGCCGACGCCGACGCGCTGCCCGAGGCCGCCCACCCGGAAGCCGACGCGATCGTGCGGTTCCTGGAGCAGCGCGCGGTGCCGTTCACCACGGTCGAGGGCTGGCGCAAGCTCGACGCCCACGAGATCGCGCTGGGCGCCGAGCGCGGCCGGGAGCGGATCAAGGTCGTCGACCGGGAGAGCATGACCGCGATCTCCCGGTCCTAGTCGCGGCCGCCGCGCCCGTCGGGTAGTGGAAACCTGCCCCGGCGGGCGCGGCGGGTAGTACTTGCAGGTGCGGATCGGGGAGCACTGTCACGCGAAGGCGGCGCCGATGGCGTCGCCTATCTCGTTCAGCACGTCGCGCGAGACCTGGACGTCGCGGGTGAAGGACAGGAACGCGTGGGGCACCCCCTCGACCGGTCGGTGCGTCACCGGCACGCCGGCCTCGCGCAGCGCGTCCGCGTACCGGATGCCCTGGTCGCGCAGCAGGTCGAGCTCGGCGGTGACGATGAACGCGGCCGGGAGCCCGGCGAGGTCCTCCGCGCGCAGCGGGGAGACGCGGGGGTCGGCGCCCTCGTCGGGGGTGTTCAGGTAGGCGCCCCAGAACCACTCCAGCCAGTGGCGCGTCAGCAGGGGGCCCGCGGCGTGGTCGTACATCGACGCGCTGTCGTCGAAGCGGTCGGTCGCGGGGTAGGCGAGGGCCTGGAAGGTGACCGCCGGTCCGCCGCGGCGCTTCGCCTCCTGCGCGGTGACGGCGGCGAGGTTGCCTCCCGCGCTCTCCCCGAACAGGGCGATGCGCCGCGGATCGGCGCCGAAGGCGCCCGCGTTCCGCTCGACCCACCGCAGCGCCGCGCAGGCGTCCTCGACGGCTCCGGGGAACCGGTGCTCCGGCGCCAGGCGGTAGTCGACGGAGACGACGATGGTCTTCGACCGCGTCGCGACGACCCTGGCGTAGTGGTCCTGGCTGTCGAGGTCGCCGAACACCCAGCCGCCGCCGTGGAAGAACACCGTCACCGGAGCGGGCGAGCCCGGCGGGACCGTCTCGGGCGTGTAGACCCGGACCGGGACGTCGTGGTCACCGTTGCGGAAGCTCGTGTCGCGGACCTCGCGCACGGGGACGACGTCACCGGCGAACGAGGCGAACGCCAGGCCGGCGGCGCGGTTCTCCGCCACGGTGAGGGTGTTGGCCGCGGGGGTCGCGGCCAAGTCGTCGAGCACGGCCTGGATCTGCGGGTTGAGGGCCATGGGGGTCGCCTCTCGGGGTGCCGGAGCGGGCAGTTGGAATGATCTCTCCAAACGTAGGCAGCGCAAGATTGGAAAGTCAATTCCAATCCTTGCTAGGCTGGCTCGCATGCCGACCACAGGTGTCGAGACCAGGGTCAAGGCGGCGAGCACCGAAGGCGGTCGTCGCACGCGGGACCGCATCCTGCGCGCCGCCGCCGAGCTGATGTTCGAGCAGGGCGTCGCGGGCACGAGCATCCCCGACGTGCAGCGCCGCGCTCAGGTGAGCGCCTCGCAGATCTACCACTACTTCGGGGACAAGAAGGGCCTCACGGCGGCGGTGATCGAGTACCAGAGCACCGTCAAGCTCGAACAGCAGCGGCCCCTGCTCGACCACCTCGACAGCGTCGACGCGCTGCGCGAGTGGTGCGAACGCGCCGCCGTCCGCTTGGACGCGGTGCACTGCGCGGGCGGCTGCGAGATCGGCTCGCTCGCCAGCGAGCTGTCCGACATCGACCCCTCGGCCCGCCTCGGCCTGGCCACGGGATTCGCCGCGTGGCAGGCGGCGATCGAATCCGGGCTCGCCCGCATGCGCGAGCGCGGCGACCTCGGAGCCGACGAGGACGTCACGGCGCTCGCGGTCGCGCTGCTGGCCGCGATCCAGGGCGGCATGCTCCTGGCGCAGGTGAACCGGGACGCCACCCCCTACCGCCGCGCGGTCAACGTGGTCATCGACCACATCGCGGACCGCGTCGCGGCGGCCCGCGCTGCCCGGTCCACCGATCGCTGACCACGGGCGGTGCCCGTCGGGTGGTGGAAACCTGCCCCGACGGGCGCGGCGGGTAGTACTTGCCGGTGGTTACTGGGTGGTGACGTTGTTGAACGGCAGCAGCGGCTCCGCCCACGGGAACACCACGAACATCAGCAGGGCGACCACCCCGGCCACCAGCAGCAGCGCCTGGACCAGGCGCAGCGGCAGCGGGCCGGGCAGGTGCCGCCAGATCCACCCGTACATCACTGCTCCTTCAGCTCGGGCGGGAGGAAACCGGGCGCCTTGGGGTAGTTCATCGCCAGCACCGCGTGCACGATCAGCCGCTGCTTGTCGGAGAAGCGCGGGTGGCAGGTGGTCAGCGTCATCATCGCGATCTGCTCGGCCTTGGGCGTGGTGCCGTCGGCGACGTGCGGCACCTCGTTGATCACCTCGCCCTGGCTGGGCAGCACGATCTCCTGCCCCTGGGTCTGGGCGTAGGGCCCGCCCAGCGGCGCCACCTTCGCGCACTTGGGGTCGGACGCCTTGCTCGCCCAGTTCGCGACCTCGCTGTTCTTGGGCAGCATCCGGTAGACGAACCACTGGGTCTGCGTCTCCACCACGATCGCGTCGCAGGAGTTGAGCAGGTCCAGGTCGTTGAACGGCGCGCCCTTGCCCACCCGGTGGCCCGCCACCGAGAAGTTGCCGGGCTCACCGGGCAGCGCGGTGCCCACGTAGTGGCCGGGGCCGATCTCCAGGTGCTTGTCGGTGGTGCCCTCGACGATGGAGAACTTGAAGTCCGGCCCGAACACCGGGATGTACATCTTGGCGAACGCCTGGCCCTCGATCAGCTCGTACTGGGCTTGGCGCTGCTGGTCGCCGCCGACGGTGTTGGCGTTCCACTGGTCGTCCAGCGCGGCCGTGGCGTCGTCCTGCTTGCCCGCCGAGATCAGGTCGGTGACGTAGACCTCGTAGACCACGAACAGCAGCATCACCAGGCCTGCGGTGATCAGCAGCTCGCCGATGGCGCGCACGGTCTTGCGCCCCGGCCCGTCCGGGGGCGGCGGTGGCGGCTTCTCCTCCTCGCGGGCGTCGGCCTCGTAGTCGTCGCCGTAAGCGTCGCTGTAGTCGTCGCTGTACTTGTCGCCGTAGTCGTCGCCGTAGTCGTCCTCGTCCTCGTCCCGCACCGGCTCGATGACCTCGGTCGGCGGGTCCACCGGGAGCGGCCGGGGCCGCTGGTGCGGACGTTGGGGCGGGCGCTGGGACGGGTGCTGGACCGGGTGCTGGGGCCGGGGCGGCGGCAGGCTGCCGGAGAACGCGTTGGCGTTGTACTGCGTCGCCCCCGCCTGCGGCACCGGGGGCACGTAGCGGGTGGCCTCGGTGGAGTGCCGGGGCGGACCGGCGGGCACCGGCGCGGGGGGCACCGGGGCGGTGTACTGGGTCACGTCCGTCGGAGACGCGACGGGCACGTGCCGGGTTGCCCCCGGCGGCACGGGGCGCGGCCGGGGGCCGGTTTCCGGCGGTTGGCCCTGGGGAAACCGCGACACCGGGTGGGGCGCCGGGTAGGGCGTCGGGCGCGGCCCCCGAGGCGGCTGTCCCGGCGGGCCGCCCTGCGGCGCGGGCGGGTCGTAGCTCACCGAAGAAACCTCCCGAACCGAGCGTCCATGACTACACGGTGCTTCGCGGACCTGCTCGGTTACGTTAACGTGTTCCTCCAGCAGTGGACGTTAAGTCGTGCCACTGGAGACCTATCCACCCGTCAGGCGAGGACAGCATGCCCAAGTCCAAGGTCCGCAAGAAGGCCGTCTACACGGCGCCTGCCGATCGCCGCACCCCGGTGAAGGTCAAGGCGGCGGGTCCTTCGCACCCCGTCTACATCGCCGTGATGCTCGGCATGATGCTGCTCGGTCTGGCGTGGCTGGTGGTCAACTACATCGCGGGCGACCGCATCCCGGTGATGATGGACCTCGGGTCCTGGAACTTCGGCATCGGCTTCGCCCTGATGATCATCGGTCTGCTGATGACCATGCGGTGGCGCTGACCACGCGCTACGCCTCGCGCATGACGGCCCGGACGTGCTCCACGTCCGGGCCGTCGCACGTTCACCCGACCGTGGGGCGGCCGCGTCGGCGGGTGCTCGAAGCACAGCGCTGTAAGTCATCCCCAATGGGGACAACTCCTGTGGACAACTTTGCGCCAAAATGCACAAGCGCCGGTCGCGGGCGGGAGTTGTCCACAGCAGGCCGGCCGGATGCGGGACACTCGACCGCGTGACCACAACTCCGACCACCCGGTCCTGGGCACCGCGCCCGCAGGTCGTCGCCCTCGCGTGGGCGCTGGCCGCGGTGGTGCTGCTGGTGGTGCTGCTGAGCGAAGAAGCCACCACCCGGCTGCTGATGGGCAGCGCCACCGCACTGCTGCTGTTCCTGGGCGTGTACGGCACCTACGTGCGCCCCCGCCTGCTGGTGGACGACTCCGGCCTGACCGTGCGGACCCTGTTCGGCGCCCGCCACCTGCCGTGGCACGAGGTGAAGATCCGCCTGGCGCACACCCGCAGGCTGGGCCGGGAGAGCCGCACGCTGGAGCTGGACTGGCAGCGCGGCGAGGACGAGCACCTGGTGGTGCTGACCCAGCTCGACCTGGGCGCGGACCCGCGCGACGTGGCCGACGTCCTGCACGCGCTGAGGCCGTGAGCGGCGACCAGCGCGCCGATCAGCTCTGGCCGACGTCGACGACCAGGCCGGGGCGGGCCACCTCCAGCCGTCCCGCAAACGCTTGCGCCGCTGCCGCGAGGGACACTTCCGGGTCGGAGTCCGGCCACAGGTGGGTGAGCACGAGCCGGTCCGCGCCCGCCGCGGCGGCGTGCTCCCCCGCCTGTCGGGCAGTGGACAGCATCGGCGCGTTGTCGGCGGGGCGCACCCGCTCGGGGAAGGTCGCCTCGGCCAGGAAGACGTCCGCGTCGCGAGCCAGGGCCACCAGGTCCGGTGTCGGACCCGTGTCCCCGGTGTAGGACAGCACCCGCCCACCGGCGGTCAGCCGCAGGCCCGCGTTGGGCACGAAGTGCGGCAGCGACCAGGTCTCCACCCGGAACGGCCCGACCTCGAAGGGCGCGCCCGCGTCGAACTCGCGCAGGTCGTGCTCCAGCGGCACCTGGTCCAGGGCCAGCACGCGGTCCAGCGCGCCGGGCAGCGCGTGCACGGGCAGCGGCGGGGCCGGGACGTCGCCCAGCACGCGCGCCCGCAGCAGCGGGTTGAGGTCGGCGCAGTGGTCGGGATGGCCGTGGCTGACCAGCACGGCGTCCACGCGGTGCGCGGGCAGCAGCGCCAGCAGCCGGGGCAGCACCGCGTAACCGGGGTCCACCAGCAGCCGGAAGCCCTCGTGCTCGACCAGGTAACCACTGCACGGCTGGTGCGCGGTCGGCCACGCGCCCGCACCGCCCAGCACCGTCAACCGCACGGCTCAGCCCAGCAGCGCGGTCCGGGTGACCACCAGCAGCACCAGCACCAGCAGCGCCGCCACCACCGCCCCCGCCTGCCAGAACACCCGGCCCGGCTTCGGCGCGTAGACCAGCGCGGCGGCCATCGCCGCGCCCACGAACAGGCCACCCAGGTGGCCCAGCCAGGAGATGTTGGCGACGGTGAAGCTGAACACCACGTTCACGCCGAGCACCATCAGCACCGGCGTCAGGTTCGCCCGCAGCTTCAGCTGCGTCACCAGCAGCGCGCCCAGCAGGCCGTAGATCGCCCCCGAAGCACCCGCCACCGGCCGGTCCACCGAGTCGAACAGGTACACCGCCACCGAGCCGCCCAGCAGCGACAGCAGGTACACCGCCAGGAAGCGGGTCCGGCCGAACACCGGCTCCAGGAGCTGGCCCAGCACGTAGAGGGCGGCCATGTTGAGCAGCAGGTGCAGCGGGTCGTTGTGCAGGAAGCCCGAGGCGACCAGCCGCCACCACTCGCCGAAGTACACGCCGATCGGCCACATCACGAAGTCGGCGTACAGCTGCGACCCGCGCAGGTCCACGGCGCTGCCCGCCTGACCGGCGGTGACCAGGAACGCCACCGCGTTGAGCGCGATCAGGACCGGCGCGACCACCATGCGCCGGGGGTTGTCCTCCGCCCCGGCCACGGTGCGGGCCGTGCGCGTGGTCCGGTTGCCCTCCATGACGCAGTCCACGCACTGGTGGCCCACCGACGCCTCGCGCAGGCAGTCGGGGCAGGAGGGCCGGTCGCAGCGCGAGCACCGCAGCGCGGTGACCCGACCGGGGTGGCGCACGCAGACCTGGCGGTCCGGCTGCGCGCCGATCGGGTCACCGGGCGGCGGTGGGGTCGGGGACGAGGCCACTCAGCCCCGCTCGATCGAGACCTTCTCGATCACCACGTCGGTGACCGGGCGGTCACCCGCGCCCGTGCGGGTCGCGCCGATGGCGTCCACCACCTGACGCGACTCCTGGTCGGCCACCTCGCCGAAGATGGTGTGCTTGAAGTTCAGCCAGGTGGTCGGCGCCACCGTGATGAAGAACTGGGAGCCGTTGGTGTTCGCCCCCGCGTTGGCCATGGCCAGCAGGTACGGGCGGTTGAACTGCAGCTCCGGGTGGAACTCGTCGGCGAACCGGTAGCCGGGGCCGCCGCGGCCGGTGCCCGTGGGGTCACCGCCCTGGAGCATGAAGCCCGCGATCACCCGGTGGAAGATCGAGCCGTCGTAGAACGGGCCGCTGGTGCCGCCCTTGGCGTTGGGCTCGGAGTAGTCCTTGGTGCCCTCGGCGAGCCCGACGAAGTTCGCCACCGTCTTGGGGGCGTGGTCGGGGAACAGGTTGAGCCGGATGTCGCCCTGCGAGGTGTGCAGGGTCGCCGTCACCTTGGTCCCGACGAGGGATTCGTTGCTGTCTGCCACAGCACCATCGTGCCATCAGTGGGCCGTTCGCGAGCGGCGCGGTTGGGGAACGGGCAGGATGGGTACTGCCCAATCGTCACTGACCGACAGCTTGTGGAGCGCGATATGGATGAGGTACAGGCCATGACCCGTGCGGGCGAGTCGGTGGGCAAGGCCGTGGGCACGGGAATCCGCGCCGCCCGCCTCGGCGCCGTCCGCGCTGGCCACGCCGGTGCTGCCGGGGCCGCTCAGCTGGCGGAGCGGGCGGAGGCCAAGCTCGCGGAGCGCGGGGTCACCGCCGACCGCGTCCGAGGGGTCGTGGCCGACCGGGCCGTGGCGCTCGCCGAGCGCGCCGGTGAGGTCGAGAAGACCACCCGCCGCCAGCGCAAGCAGCTCGCGAAGAAGGCCGAGACCATGCGCAAGGACGTGGTCAAGGCCGCCGAGCGGGCCCGCAAGGAGGCCAAGGTGCGCGCCAAGGACGTCCGCAAGGCGGCCAAGAAGGCCCGCAAGGAGTTCGCGGTGGTGCCGCAGCCCAAGCGCCGCCGCTGGCCGTGGGTGCTCAGCGTGCTGGCCGCCGGTCTGGTGGCGGGCTACGTGGCGCTCACCCGCAGGCCGCAGGAGGTGCACCTGCAGGAGGAGGCCACCGAGGCGCCGACCCCGGTGACCGCCGACCAGGTGGCGCCCGCGACGGGCACCACCGCGGACAGCACGGCGGGGACCTCTGCGGGCACCGCGGGCGGCAGCACCGACACCACGCCGGGCAGCACGACCGCCGACGGCGACACGCCGCAGCAGACCGCGGCGCGCAACGGCCGCGTGTCCGACCGCGGCTGACCGGCTCACCACTCGGCCGCCGTCCCCCAGAGCCATCACACGGGGGCGGCGGCCCTGAGCGCGTCCGCTACAGGCCCAACTCCTCGATCGCCGTCGAGGCGACCTCACGCGCCTTGATGGTCTGCCGCTGGTTGCTGGTCACCACCACCGCGGCACCCCCCTTGGCCACCGCGTACACCGCGCCCTGCTCGCCCACCAGCGACCCGCCCTGCCAGCCCGCGGGCACGCTGGCCGGGCTGGAGTCGGCGACCGGCGCGGCCCGGTCCACCACCGCCTTGGCCGTGGCCTCCTCCCCCTGGAACACCCACACCGACAGCTGCACCTCGGTGGCGTTGGCGTAGAAGAAGCACGCCGGCGTGGGCTGGTCGGCGGACAGCCGCACCTTGCGCACCAGCTGCCCGTTGGCCTGGGCCACGTAGTCCGAGTCCAGGTAGGGGCAGTCGCCGTCGGCGGCGGGCTGCGGCATCGGCGGCGGCCCGGCGGGCGCGCTGGGCCGCTCGGTCGTGGTCTGCACCGCTTCGGGTGATTCGGACGTCGGCGCGGCCGTGGACCCGGTGTCGCCGCACGCGGACAGCGCAGCGGTGAGGACCAAGGTGGGCAGGGCGCTCAGCAGCACTCGGTTCATAGGCGCGTCAGTCAACCAGACGAGCGGACAGTAAATCGACAGGGTGACGATCTATGCACGTAACGTGAACACGGTTACCTTGATTCGTACCCTGCCGGCCGCCCGTACGACGTGAGGACTGAATCGAGATGACCTTGTTGGATCGCGGTCGTGACCACGCCTTGGCGGTGTTCCGGATCATCGTGGGCTTCCTGTTCGTCTGCCACGGGTTGCAGAAGGTGTTCGGGGTCCTGGGCTCCAAGGGAGCCGTCCCGCTGACCTCCTGGCCCGCTGGCCCTGCCGGGCTCATCGAGCTGATCGGCGGTCTGCTGATCATGCTCGGCCTGTGGACGAGGGTCGCCGCGCTGATCTCCTCGGGAGCGATGGCCTACGCCTACTTCGTGGTGCACCAGCCGAGGGGTCTGCTGCCCATCGAGAACGGCGGTGAACTGGCCGCCGCCTACTCGTGGGTGTTCCTGCTGCTGGCCTTCACCGGGCCCGGCGCCTGGGCGCTGGACCGGGTGATCGCCGCCCGCAAGGGCCAACCGGCCGAGCTGGCCACCGCGTAGCGACGGCGCAGCGGAACGGACGGGAAAGGCCCCGCACTCCACGGAGTGCGGGGCCTTTCCCGTTGACGCGGTCCCACCGGAGGCGGACAGGCGTCCCACCCCTCAACACAGAAGAGCGGAACCCGGTTCACCGGATTCCGCTCTTCCGCAATTCTTGGGCTTACTGGTGGTGGAGACGAGGGGAATCGAACCCCTAACCCCCGCCTTGCAAAGGCGGTGCTCTGCCAATTGAGCTACGTCCCCGTCCGAGGAGCGGCAGCTCGACCGCCCTCGCGGGCTCAGTCGTTCGGAGCAGTGGCCTCGCGCCACAGGTCCGCGTCGGCCTTGGCCGAACGGCTGCGCTTGACGAAGAACAGAACCGCACCGGCGACAGCGACAAGTGCGATGATCTTCTTCACGTCTGTTCCCCTCTGACAAATCCTGCGAACTTCCGGTGGGCCTAGGAGGACTCGAACCTCCGACCTCTTCGTTATCAGCGAAGCGCTCTAACCGTCTGAGCTATAGGCCCTCGGGGCGACGACGGCAACTCTACAACACCTGCCGCCGCAGCCCCAAATCGGGTCACTCCCGTTCGGACAAGGTCACTTCCAGCCCACCCGCGAGATCGGCCGAGACGTTGTAGACGAACGCCCCCACCGTGGCCAGCGCGGTGAACAGCACGATGTTGACCGCGCCGATGATCGCCGCCACGCCGAACACGCGCCCCGCGCTGATCAGCGGGTCACCCGTGGGCTCGTTGCCCTGCAGCAGGTCGTTCGCGGTGTTGTTGATCTTGTCCCACACGCCCATGCCGTTCAGCACGCCGTAGAGCACGCCGACCGCCACCAGCCACACGAAGAACAGCGCCACGCTCAGCACCAGCGCCAGCTTCAGCACCGACCACGGGTCCACCCGCTTGATCTGCAGGCTCGCCCGGCGCGGCCCCCGCCCCGGACGCCGCACCGCCGCGCTCGCCACCGGCCTGCCCGACGCCGCCCCCAGGTTCACCGACGTGCGACCCGCCGCCGCCTGGGCCGCCGCCTGGGCCGCCGTCGCGGGCGGCACCGGCCGCGGCACCGCCACCGTGTCCGGGTCCGACGCCGGGTAGGCGGGCTCCGCCCGCTGCTCCGGCCCCCGCACCTGGTCACCCGGCCCCACCTGCTGGGCCTCGCCGTACCGGGCCTCCCCCGGCTGGCCCGCGCCCGGCTGACCGTTTCCCTGCTGACCACTGCCCTGCGGGGCCTCGTCGTGCTGGACCTCACTGGTCGCCCGCAACCAGGGCGGCGGCGCCGCGGAGTGGCCGTCCGCCTTCTCCGCGGCCGCCTCGGCCTGCTCACGACCCTCACCCGCCGATGTGTCCACCGTCGGCTGTTCGGCGTTGTCGGTCGACCCCGCGGCACTCGGCCGCGTGATCACGGCGGTCTTGTCCGCTTCCCGACCTTCTGGGTTCTCGGGTGCAGTCACGAGCAGTCCTCAACCTCTCGTCGCGCTAGTTGGCAGGCTCAACCTGGTCGCCATCACCACTGGTGACGTCGGCGGGCTCGTCGGCGTTGCGCGCCACGGCGATCAGGGTGGTGCCTTCACCGAGGTTCATCAACCGGACACCCTTCGTCTGCCTGCCCGCCTTGCGCACCTCCTTCGCGCTGGTCCGGATGACCCCGCCCGAAGAAGTGATCGCGTAGAGCTCGTCCTCGACGTCGACGATGAGTGCCCCGACCAGCCTGCCACGCCTGCGGTCGTGCTGGATCGTCAACACCCCCTTGCCGCCACGCCCCTGGACCGGGTAGTCCTCGATCGGCGTGCGCTTGGCGTACCCGCCATCCGTGGCCACCAAAACGAACAACCCCTCCTGGACGACCCCCATCGACAGCAGCTCGTCCCCGGAGTTGAACCGCATCCCCTGCACACCCGACGTCGCCCGGCCCATCGGCCGCAGCACCTCGTCACTGGCGTGGAACCGGATCGACTGGCCATCGCGCGACACCAGCAGCAGGTCGTCCTCCGCGGCGCACAGCACCGCCCCCACCAGCTCGTCGTCCTCGCGCAGGTTGATGCCGATCAAACCACCCGACCGGTTGGAGTCGAAGTCCGACAGCTTCGACTTCTTCACCAGCCCCTTGCGCGTGGCCAGCACCAGGTACGGCGCCGCGTCGTAGTTCTTGATCTGGATGACCTGGGCGATCTCCTCGTCCGGCTGGAACGCCAGCAGGTTCGCCACGTGCTGCCCCCGCGCGTTGCGGTTGGCCTCCGGCAGCTCGTAGGCCTTCGCCCGGTACACCCGTCCCTTGTTGGTGAAGAACAGGATCCAGTCGTGCGTGGAGCACACGAAGAAGTGCTGCACGATGTCGTCCTGCTTCAGCTGGGCGCCCTGCACGCCCTTGCCGCCGCGCTTCTGCGACCGGTACAGATCCGTCTTCGTCCGCTTCGCGTAACCCGTCCGAGTGATCGTCACCACGACGTCCTCGACCGCGATCAAGTCCTCCATGGACACGTCGCCGTCGAACGGCACGATCTTGGTCCGCCGGTCGTCGCCGTGCTTGTCCACGATCGCCAGCAGCTCCTCGCGCACGATCGCGCGCTGCCGCTCCGGCTTGTCCAGGATGTCCCGGTAGTCCGCGATCTCCAGCTCGATCTCGGCCAGCTGGTCGATGATCTTCTGCCGCTCCAGCGCCGCCAACCGGCGCAGCTGCATCTCCAGGATCGCGTTCGCCTGGATCTCGTCGACCGCCAGCAGCTGCATCAACCCGGTCCGCGCCTCGTCCGGCGTCGGCGACCGGCGGATCAGCGCGATCACCTCGTCCAGCTGGTCCAGCGCCTTCACCAGACCGCGCAGGACGTGCGCCCGCTCCTCGGCCTTGCGCAGCCGGAACCGCGTCCGCCGGACGATGACCTCGATCTGGTGCTTCACGTAGTGCCGGATCATCTGGTCCAGGCGCAGCGTCCGCGGCACCCCGTCCACCAGCGCCAGCATGTTCACGCCGAACGAGTACTGCAGCTGGGTGTGCTTGTAGAGGTTGTTCAGCACCACCTTCGCGACCGCGTCCCGCTTCAGCGTGATCACGATCCGCATCCCGCTGCGCCCGCTGCGCCGGTTCGACTCGTCCGCGATGTTCGCGATCCCGGTCAGTTTCTGGTCGCGCACCAGCGTCGCGATGTTCTCCACCAGGTTGTCCGGGTTCACCTGGTAGGGCAGCTCCGACACCACGAGGATCGTCCGCCCCTTGGCGTCCTCGTCCACGTCCACCACCGCGCGCATCTTCACCGAACCGCGCCCGGTGCGGTACGCGTCCTGGATGCCCGCCGAACCCAGGATCTGCCCGTAAGTCGGGAAGTCCGGCCCCTTGATGCGCTCCAGCAGCGCGTCCAGCAGCTCCTCGTCGGACGCCTCCGGGTGGTCCAGCGCCCACACCACGCCGTCGGCCACCTCGCGCAGGTTGTGCGGCGGGATGTTCGTCGCCATGCCGACCGCGATGCCCGAGCTGCCGTTGATCAGCAGGTTCGGCACCCGCGACGGCAGCACCGTCGGCTCCTGGATGCGGCCGTCGTAGTTGTCCCGGAAGTCGACCGTGTCCTCCTCGATGTCGGCCAGCATCTGCATGGCCAACGGGGTGAGGCGGCACTCGGTGTTGTGGCTGACGAAGCCGTCGGTGATGAAGGCGTGGTCCTCGGTGTCCACCCGCAGGCTGTAGACCGGCCGGACACCCGCGTCGGTCACCGACTCCACGACCGCGTAGTAGAAGCGGCCGTCCACCAGCGGCTCCACCACGTCGAGCACCTCGCGGTTGGTGATCCGCGCGGCGATCTCGTCGTAGTCGCGCTCCCAGCGCTCCACCCGGTCCACGTTGTGGCGGCGCAGCCAGTCGCGCTCGGTCCACCGGTCCGCGCCGTGCGCCCGGACGTAGTCGCCCACGAACGGCACGTGGTCGCTGCTCATCGAGCGGCTCTCCACCGGCACGGCCGCCAGGATCGCCCGCAGCTTCTCCTGCTTCGCGCCCAGGAAGCCGACCCGGCTCGCGAACAGCCGGGCGTCGCGCCGGTTGGTGATGACGACCTTGATCTCGCCGTGCTCGTAGTTCACCAGCGTGCTGACCACGCCGAACTCCAGCAGCAGCTGCTGCACCTCGCGGGCCAGCCGCGCGCTGCGCGTGGAGTAGCTGACCTGCACGCTGCTGCGCGGCAGCGCCGACGCCGAGCCGTCGCCGGTGAACAGCGAGGACAGGAAGGCGCGCTTGGTGGTGGACTCGCTCTGCCAGATGAACTCGGGCACCCGCTTCGCCGCGCTGCGCAGGCCCACCATGTCACCCAGGACGCTGCTCCGCAGGCGGGTCAGGTCGTGGATGTCGAGCTCGTGCAGCAGGGAACCGGACTTGATGACGCGCGAGGACACGTACCTCGGACCGCCGACGAGCGCGTCGTAGGCGGCGAGCACCTGCCGGAAGTAGTCCCCGTCGGTGTTGTTGAAGCCCGCGCGGTTCTCGGAGACGAAGCCCTCGCTGACGAAGGCGCCCGCGAGCACCGCCGCGTCGTGCATCTCCGGGGAGAGCGCTTCGGCCTCGTCCTGCGGGGTGCGCTGGAGGACCACCCGGTCGCCCGGCTGGACCTCTTCCAGCAGCTTCCACAGCAGGGTCGGCACGCCCAGCACGCTCACCAGGCACAGCACCGGGTGGTTGTGCGTGCCGGTCAGCTCGTACCCGTTGCGAGTGCGCAGCTTGAGCGTCGGGTGCTCGCCGGAGTGGAACAGCATGTCGGCGCGCACCGGGTTGCCGTGCCGGTCGAGCACCTTCAGGTCGATCGGATTGTCGCTGTTCGGCAGCGCGCCCGGCACGATGTCGCCGATGCGCGGCGTCGAGCCGTCCGCCAGGCGAATCCGGGTTTCCGGAACGACGCAGTACCGCATGGCGGCTGCCGGGTCGTTGCCCTGGGAGCCGAAGTTGCCCTGCCCGTCGATCAGCGGGTAGCGCATCGCCCACGGCTGGGCCAGCCGCACGAGGGCGTCGTAGATCGCCGAGTCGCCGTGCGGGTGGTAGTTGCCCATCACGTCGCCGACCACGCGGGCGCACTTGTTGTAGCTGCGTTCGGGGCGGAAGCCGGAGTCGAACATCGAGTACAGCACGCGGATGTGCACCGGCTTGAGGCCGTCGCGGACGTCGGGCAGCGCGCGGCCCACGATCACGCTCATGGCGTAGTCGATGTAGGAGCGCTGCATCTCGTGCTGGATGTCGACCGGCTCGGTGCGGTCGCCGCCGCCCCCTGGGGGCAGGGTCGTCTCGGTCACTGTTCTTCTTTCCTTCTGGGCGGCTGCTCGGGGAGGGCGGTGCTCACACGTCCAGGAAGCGGACGTCCTTGGCGTTGCGGGTGATGAACGAGCGCCGGGCTTCGACGTCTTCGCCCATCAGGACGCTGAACAGCTCGTCGGCGGTGGCCGCGTCGTCCATGGTCACCTGGAGCAGGACCCGGTTGGCGGGGTCCATGGTGGTCTCCCACAGCTCGTCGGCGTTCATCTCGCCGAGGCCCTTGTAGCGCTGGATGTTGTCGTCCTTGCCGATGCGCTTGCCCGCGGCGAGCCCGCGTTCGATGAGGCCGTCGCGCTCGCGGTCGGAGTAGGCGTACTCGGGTTCGGCGCGCTGCCACTTGATCTTGTAGAGGGGTGGCTGGGCGATGTAGACGTGGCCGTGCTCGATGAGCGGGCGCATGAAGCGGAAGAGCAGGGTGAGCAGCAGGGTGCGGATGTGCTGGCCGTCGACGTCGGCGTCGGCCATGAGCACGATCTTGTGGTAGCGCAGCTTGCTGAGGTCGAAGTCCTCGTGGATGCCGGTGCCCAGGGCCGTGATGAGGGACTGGACCTCGTTGTTCTTGAGGACGCGGTCGATGCGCGCCTTCTCCACGTTGATGATCTTGCCGCGGATGGGCAGGATCGCCTGGAACAGCGAGTCGCGGCCCTCCTTGGCGGAGCCGCCCGCGGAGTCGCCCTCCACGACGTAGATCTCGCACTCCTCCGGGTTGGTGGAGCGGCAGTCCTTGAGCTTGCCGGGCAGGCCGCCGATCTCCAGGGCGCCCTTGCGGCGGACCAGTTCGCGGGCCTTGCGGGCGGCGATGCGGGCCTGGGCGGAGGAGACCGCCTTGGTGACGATGGTCTTGGCCTCGTTGGGGTGGCGCTCGAACCAGTCGGCGAGGTGCTCGTTGGTGGACTTCTGGACGAAGGACTTGGCCTCGCTGTTGCCCAGCTTGGTCTTGGTCTGGCCTTCGAACTGGGGTTCCTTGAGCTTGACCGAGATGATCGCGGCCAGGCCCTCGCGGATGTCGTCGCCGGTGAGGTTGGAGTCCTTCTCCTTGAGCAGCTTCTTGTCGCGGGCGTACTCGTTGACCACGCGGGTCAGCGCGGCGCGGAAGCCCTCCTCGTGGGTGCCGCCCTCGTGGGTGTTGATGGTGTTGGCGAAGGTGTAGACCGAGGGGGTGTAGCCGGTGTTCCACTGCATGGCGACCTCGACTTCGAGGTCCTCGCCCTTGGCCTCGAAGTAGATGACCTTCTGGTGGACGGCTTCGCGCGTGTGGTTGATGTGGCGGACGAAGTCCTCCAGGCCGTTGGGGTAGTGGAAGGTGCGCTCGCGCACCCGCGCCACGTGCCCCTCGGCGTCGGCCTCGTCGCCCTCGGCCTCGTCCACCCGCTCGTCGCGCAGGACGATGGTCAGCCCCTTGTTGAGGAAGGCCATCTCCTGGAGCCTGCGGGAGATCGTCTCGATGTTGTACTCGGTGGTCTCGAAGATCTGGGGGTCGGCCCAGAAGGTGATGGTGGTGCCGGTGTCGCCGGTCGGGGCGCCCTTGCGCAGCTCGTGCGCGGGCTTGGACGCCTCGAAGCGCTGGTTCCACGTGAAACCCTGGCGCTTGACCTCGACGTCGACGGCGGTGGACAGCGCGTTGACCACGGAGATGCCCACGCCGTGCAGGCCGCCGGAGACCGCGTAGGAGTCGCTGTCGAACTTGCCGCCCGCGTGCAGGGTGGTGAGCACGACCTCCAGGGTGGGTCGCTGCTCCACGGGGTGGATGTCGATGGGGATGCCGCGACCGTCGTCGACCACCCGGACGCCGCCGTTGGCCAGCAGGGTCACCTCGACCATGGTGGCGTAGCCCGCCATCGCCTCGTCAACGGAGTTGTCCACGACCTCCTGGATGAGGTGGTGCAGACCCCGCTCGCCGGTGGAGCCGATGTACATGCCGGGGCGCTTGCGAACCGCCTCCAGGCCCTCCAGGACGGTGATCGAAGACGCGCTGTATTCATTCTTCTTGGCTGCCACGGGCCTGGTGTCTCCTCAGACTGAAGCGACAGGGACGCCGTCACGTGCGACGACGGTGTAACGCTGCCCTTCGATTCTACTGGGCAGCACCGACAGAAGCGCATCGAGGACAGCCCTGATTCGCTCGCAGAGCGCCCGAATCGGAAGCGGTCGAGTGCGGACCGCTGGTCGGGGGCTCGGAATCGGCTCACGCGCGCTCACCGCGCCACAGGATCGACGCTGCGGCACCGGCGGAGCTCACCCGTAGGTGTCGCGTGGTCCGCGTCCCGGAACGTGCCTGGGGCCGTAGCGCCAGCTGGGGGCGGCGGGGCCCTGCACCTTGAGCCTGGTCACGACGCCGTCGCCGACGCCCGCGGCGATCCGCTTGAGCAGCTCGCGCTGCAGCAGCCGCAGCTGGGTGGCCCAGGCCGTGGAGTCGGCCTGGACGGTCAGCTCGCCGCCTTCGAAGGCGACCGGCCGGGCGTGCTCGGCGACGTCCTCGCCGACCAGCTTGGCCCAGCGGCCGAACACCTGTCCGCCCGCCAGCCGCTCGGCCCAGCCCCGGTCGGCGGCCAGGCGCGAGGCCAGCCGTCCCAGCGGTTGCGGGTCGCGGTCGTCGGGGCCGGGGCCGGACCAGCCGCGCCTGCGCCTGCGCCCGGCGACGCCCTTGGCGGTGCCGCGGCGGACCCGCCCGCCGCGCTGCTGGGCCGAGGCGCGGGCCGCTTCCAGCGCGGCGCGGGCGAGGTCGGAACCGCGCAAACCGCCCTCGGCGGGGTCCGCGCCTGTGGATGCGGGCGCTTGCGGGGCCGAGTTATCCACACCATCCACAGGGTTGTCCCCAGGTGTGCCGCCTGTCACACCCGATTGGGGTAGTCGGTCATCAGGCACGGCGCACCTCCCCGTCCCGGACTTCGAACCGCACACCCACCAGCTCCTCCGGCACGTCCTCCGCGACCGCCGCGGTGATCAGCACCTGCTCGGCGGCGCTCGCGACCTTCGCCAGCTGCCGCCTGCGCCCCCGGTCCAGCTCGGCGAACACGTCGTCGAGCACCAGCACCGGCTCGCCGCCCTCGGCGCGCAGCAGCTCGTAGCCGCCCAGCCGCAGCGCGAGCGCGAACGACCAGGACTCGCCGTGGCTGGCGTAGCCCTTCGCGGGCAGCTCCCCCAGGAACAGCTCCAGGTCGTCGCGGTGCGGCCCGACCAGGCACACCCCGCGCTCGATCTCCTGCCTGCGCAGCCTGCCCAGCTCGGCCAGCAGCGCCTCCTCCAGCGCCTGCCGGTCGGGCGTGCCGGGGAACGCCTCGCCCAGGCTGGACCGGTAGGAGATGCGGGCGGGCCGCGACTCCGGCGCCACCTCGGCGTAGGCCGCCGCCACGTGCGGGGCCAGGTCGGCCACCAGCGCCAGCCGCGCGGCCAGCAGCTCCGCGCCGTGCCTTGCCAGGTGGCCGTCCCACACGTCCAGCGTGCCCAGCTCCGCCGACCGCGCCGAGCGCACCGTCTTCAGCAGCGCGCCGCGCTGCTTGAGCACCCGCTCGTAGTCCGCGCGCACCCCGGCGAAGCGCGGCGCGCGGGTGGTGACCACCTCGTCGAGGAACCGGCGGCGCTCGCCGGGGTCGCCGCGCACCAGCGCCAGGTCCTCCGGCGCGAACAGCACGGTGCGCAGGATGCCCAGCACGTCGCGCGGGCGCGGCACCGGGCCGCGGTTGACCCGCGCCCGGTTCGCCCTGCCCGCGGTGATCTCCAGCTCGACCAGCAGCTCGCGCCCCTCGTTGACCACCGCGGCGCGCACCACCGCGCGGGACGCGCCGTGCCGGATCAGCGGCGCGTCCGTGGCCACCCGGTGCGAGCCGAGGGTGGCCACGTAGCCCAGCGCCTCGACCAGGTTGGTCTTGCCCTGGCCGTTGCGCCCGACCAGGACGCTCACCCCCGGCTCGAAGGCCAGGTCCGCGTGCTCCCACGAGCGGAAATCCGCGACCTGCAGGTGCCGGACGTACAACGCGGGCTCAGCCCTGGGTGCTGCCGGACCCCGAGGAGGGCCCGGCGGCCTGCACGGCGTGCCCGCCGAACTGGTTGCGCAGAGCCGCGACGGCGCGCATCGCGGGCGAGTCCTCCTGCCGCGAGGCGAACCGGGCGAACAGCGCCGCGGAGATCACCGGCGCGGGCACCGCGTGCTTGATCGCCTCCTCGACGGTCCACCGGCCCTCGCCGGAGTCCTCGACGTGGCCGCGCAGGTCGTCCAGCTCCGGGTCGGACTCCAGCGCGCGCACCAGCAGGTCCAGCAGCCAGGACCGGACGACCGTGCCGCGCTGCCACGCCTTGATGGTGGCGGGCACGTCCTCCACGATGTCGGAGGCCTCCAGCAGCTCGAAGCCCTCGGCGTAGGCCTGCATCAGGCCGTACTCGATGCCGTTGTGCACCATCTTGGCGAAGTGGCCCGCGCCGACCCGGCCCGCGTGCGCGAAGCCCTCCTCGCGGGGGCCCTCCGGGCGCAGCGCGTCGAAGATCGGCATGGCCCGCTCGACCAGCTCGGGCTCGCCGCCGACCATCAGCCCGTAGCCGTTCTCCAGGCCCCACACGCCGCCGGACACGCCGCAGTCGAGGTAGCCGATGCCCTTGGCGCCCAGCGCCTCGGCGTTGCGGGTGTCGTCGGTGAAGCGGGAGTTGCCGCCGTCGATGACCAGGTCGCCGGGCGAGAGCAGCTCGCCCAGCTCGGCGATGGTCTGCCGGGTGATCTCACCGGCGGGCACCATCACCCACACCACGCGCGGCGCGTCCAGCTTGCCCACCATGTCGGCGAGCGAGTCCGCGTCGGTCACTTCGGGATTGCGGTCGTAGCCGACCACCTCGTGCCCCGCGCGGCGGATCCGCTCGCGCATGTTGAAGCCCATCTTGCCGAGGCCGACGAGTCCGAGCTGCACGGTCTTGTTCTCCCTGTCGGGTTGGTGGATCAGCCGGGCAGGCGCACGGGCATCAGCAGGTACAGGTAGCCCGGCGCCACCTCACCATCCTCGTTCACCGGCTTGAGCAGTGCCGGACGGCTGGGTGTGGTGAACGACAAGTGCGCCCTGGGGGTGCGCACCGCCTGCAGACCCTCCAGCAGGTAGGTCGGGTTGAACGCGATGGTCACCGGGTCGCCGGTGTAGTCCACCGGCAGCTCCTCCTCCGCGCTGCCCTCGTCGTCGCCGCCCGCGGACAGCCGCAGCGCGGTGTCGACGAACTCCAGCCGCACCTGGGTGCCGCGCTCGGCCACCAGCGACACCCGCTTGATCGCCTGCACCAGGGAGTCGACCCCGATGATCGCGGCCGCGGAGTGCTCGCTGGGCAGCAGCTGGCGGTACTTGGGGAAGTCCGCGTCCAGCAGCCGGGTGGTGGTGCGGCGGCCGGTGCCGGACAGGCCGAGCAGCCCGTCGTTGGCGGCCAGCGACAGCTCGACCTTCGCGCCGGACGCGCCGAGGGTCTTGGCGGCGTCGTTGAGGGTGCGCGCCGGGACCAGCACGGCGACCTCGCCCAGCGACTCGTCGGGCTGCCACGGGAACTCGCGCATGGCCAGCCGGAACCGGTCGGTGGCCACCAGGGTCAGCTTGCCATCGCCGATCTCCAGCCGGACGCCGGTCAGCATCGGCAGCGTGTCGTCCTTGCCCGCGGCGACCGCGACCTGGGCGACCGCCTCGCCGAAGACCTCGCCGGGCAGCTCGCCCGCCAGCTGCGGCATCGACGGCAGCGCCGGGTAGTCCTCCACCGGCATGGTCGGCAGGCTGAACCGGGCGCTGCCGCAGGTGATGGTCATCCGCGCGCCGTCGACCGCGATCTCCACCGGGTGGTTGGGCAGCGCCTTGGTGATGTCGGCGAGCAGCCGCCCGGACACCAGCGCCCGACCCCCGTCGGCGATGGTGGCGGGCACGCCGCACTGGGCGGACACCTCGTAGTCGAAGCCGGAGACGGTCAGCGCCTCGCCGGACCCGTCCTCCGCCCCGGCATCGAGCAGGACTCCACCGAGCACCGGGACCGGCGGCCTGGACGGCAGGCTGCGCGCGACCCAGGCGACGGCGTCGGCCAAGCCGTCGCGCTCGACGCGGATCTTCATGGGGCGTCCTTTCCTGAAGTCGGCATGACCGGCAACAGCGGGCGTTGCGGTGGGGGTGGGAGCCGTTGGCCTCGCCGGGTCGTCGCGACCTCCGGCTCGGGGGCTCCACCGTAGAGCTTCCCTCGGCCGCTCGTCACCTCGGGGCCGTTGCCCGGGGCGGACCCCCGGAGCCCGCTTGTCCCCGGGAACCGCCCCCGCCTGTTTTTTCTTTGTTCATCTCTTCAAGGGAAGACAACAGCAACAGCAGTAAGGGCTGTGGATTGTGTGGACAACCGGCGTTGTGCCTGGTAGTCGCCCACTTGGAGGTGTGGACGAACACGGGGGGTTGCCCGGGGACAGATCGGCTGCCCCGGGGAGAACTGCCGGGCTGCTCCGTTCGGTCCACAGGACGGCCGAGTTGTCCCCGGGTTCATCCCCGGGTGTTGGCCGACCTGTCCCCGGGTGCTGCACAGGGTGATCGTGGCCCGGATCTCCCCAAAACGGAGTTGTCCACAGGCCAGGAGGCGGTTCGTGGCCTGGAGTTCACCCATCCGGGCACCCCGACGACCGGGTACCCGGTGATCCACTTCCCCAATCCCGGCCGCCGCGGAGCCGTCCGCCCCGGGGTCGGCGGCCCCTGGAACGACGAAGGGCGCCTGCCCGCGTCGCCCCGGGTGGCGGGGCGAGCACCGGCAGGCGCCCTTCACGGACGCCGAGGCGGTTCGGTCTTCTACAGGGTGTGGCGCGCGCGCTGCTTGATGCGGGAGGTCAGCTCCTGCACCTGGTCGTAGATGCGCCTGCGCTCGGCCATCTCCTTGCGGATCTTCTTGTCCGCGTACATGACGGTGGTGTGGTCGCGGCCGCCGAAGGTCTGCCCGATCTTGGGCAGCGACAGGTCGGTCAGCTCCCGGCACAGGTACATGGAGATCTGCCGCGCCTGGGCCAGCACCTTGGTCTTGCCCGGCCCGCACAGGTCGTCGATGCTCACCCCGAAGAACTCGGCGGTGACCGCCATGATCGTCGGCGCGGTGATCTCCGGCGCGTGCGAGTCCGGGATCAGGTCGCGCAGCACTATCTCGGCCAGCTGCACGTCCACCGGCTGCCGGTTCAGCGACGCGAACGCGGTCACCCGGATCAGCGCGCCCTCCAGCTCGCGGATGTTGCGCTCGATGCGGGCGGCGATGAACTCCAGCACCTCGGCGGGCGCGGCCAGCCGGTCCTGCGCGGCCTTCTTGCGCAGGATGGCGATGCGGGTCTCCAGCTCGGGCGGCTGGATGTCGGTGATCAGGCCCCACTCGAACCGGGTGCGCAGCCGGTCCTCCAGGGTCTCCAGCCGCTTGGGCGGCCGGTCGGAGGACACCACGATCTGCTTGTTGGAGTTGTGCAGCGTGTTGAACGTGTGGAAGAACTCCTCCTGCGTGCCTTCCTTGCCCTCCAGGAACTGGATGTCGTCGACGAGCAGCACGTCGATGTCCCGGTAGCGGCGCTGGAAGGCGACCTTGCGGTCGTCGCGCAGGGAGTTGATGAAGTCGTTGGTGAACTCCTCGGTCGACACGTAGCGCACCCGCATGCCGGGGAACAGGCGCTGGGCGTAGTGCCCGACCGCGTGCAGCAGGTGCGTCTTGCCCAGCCCGGACTCGCCCCAGATGAACAGGGGGTTGTACGCGCGGGCGGGCGCCTCGGCCACGGCGACCGCCGCGGCGTGGGCGAACCGGTTGGACGCGCCGATGACGAAGGTGTCGAAGTTGTACTTCTCGTTGAGCCGGGTCTGCGAGGAGGCGGGGTTGGCGGGCCGGGTGAACGGGGTGCCGTTGGGCGACTTGGCGCCGCCGTAGGTGGGCCAGATGTCCTGGACGGTGGCCAGCGCCTCGCGCTCCTCGTCCACCTCGTCGCCGTCGGACTCGCCCTCGCCCTCCGCCTCGGACGAGCCGGGGACACCCGCGCCGGGCACCCCGTGGCCCGCCATCACCGGACCGCCCATGCCGGGGCCGCTCATCCCGTGACCGCTCATGCCGTGCCCCGGCATGCCGGGACCTGCCATGCCGGGACCTGCCATGCCGGGACCGGGCGGGACCGGGGGCTGCGCCACCTGCGGCACCTGCAGCGGCGTGGTCGGCGGGCCGCCGACCGGCTCCGGCGAGTCGACCTTCACCGCCAGCGACACCGCGCGGCCCAGCCTGCGCGACAGCGCGGCGGTGATCGGCTCGCGCAGCGCCCGCTCGATCGCCTCCTTGGCGAAGTCGCTGGGCGCGGCCAGCAGGGCGGTGCCGTCGAGCAGGCCGATCGGCCTGGTCACCCGCATCCACGCGCGCTGCTGGGGGGACAGGGTGCTGGCGGCCAGCTCCTGCACCACCTGCTCCCACACGAGACCCAAGTCGGTCTGGTGGTCGGACACCTCCGCGCTCCCCTCCCCTCGGCTGACCCCGTGGTCTCCCCCGGGGGAAATCCACGACGTGGACACGGAGGATAGAGGCATCCACAGAGTTATCCACAACTGTGCACTAATGCGGGCGGTCGTGACGCGGCGGTCCACAGGCCGCCGCCGCTGCTCGCGCGGGGTGCTCGCGCGGGGCCGGACGTGCTGGCGCGCGTCGTGTGACCACCCCGATTTGAGCGGGCGGCACCCGGGTGCGTACCCTCGTGGAGTCCCTCGCTTGCGCGAGGCGCGTTTGGTGCGCCCACAACCGCAGTTCGGCCTGGGACGACCACAGACCTGCTTCGCAGTTAAGCACCGGGAGTCCGACCGTGAGCAAGGGTAAGCGCACTTTCCAGCCCAACAACCGCCGCCGTGCCAAGACGCACGGTTTCCGGCTGCGGATGCGTACCCGTGCCGGTCGCGCCATCCTGGCCGCGCGCCGCAGCAAGGGCCGCCAGCAGCTGTCCGCCTGATCGCCGCAGGTCCGTGCTACCCGCGGCCGCCCGGCTGACCCGCAGCCAGGACTTCGGCCTGGTGGTCCGCCGGGGCCGCCGGGCAGGCAGGCCCCGGTTGGTCGTGCACGTCCTGACATCGGCGCAGCCCACCTTGGACACCACCAAGGTGGGCTTCGTCGTGAGCAAGGCAGTGGGCAACTCCGTCGTCCGGCACCGGGTGACCCGCCGTCTGCGGCACCTGGTGCGCGACCGGCTCGACGCGCTGCCCGCGGGCACGTCCCTGGTGGTGCGCGCGCTGCCCCCCGCCGCGCGGGCGGACAGCGCCGAGCTGGCCCAGGACCTCGACGCCGCCTTGCGCAGGCTGCTGAGATGACCACCACGCCCCGGAGAGCCGCGGGCACCGGCCCGGTGACCAAGGCGCTGCTGCTGCCGATCCGGTTCTACCGCCGGTTCATCTCCCCCGCGCTGCCCCCCACCTGCCGCTTCCACCCGACCTGCAGCGCCTACGCGGTGGAGGCGCTGACCGTCCACGGTCCCCTGCGCGGCTCCTGGCTCACCTTGCGCAGGCTGAGCCGCTGCGGACCCTGGCACCCTGGTGGCCTGGACCCCGTTCCTCCGCGCCGGGTCCCCGACCTTCCTGCCGAGGAGTAGCTAGTGCTCAACTTCATCTACTACCCGGTGTCCTTCATCCTGTGGTGTTGGCACTGGGTGTTCGGCCACATCTTCGGCGAGTCGAGCGGGTTCGCCTGGGCCCTGGCCGTGGTCTTCCTGGTCTTCACGCTGCGCGCCCTGCTGTTCAAGCCGTTCGTCGGCCAGGTCCGCTCCATGCGCAAGATGCAGGAGTTCGCGCCCGAGCTGCAGAAGATCAAGAAGAAGTACGCCAACGACCGCCAGCGCCAGGCCCAGGAGATGCAGAAGCTCCAGGCCGAGCACGGGGTGAACCCGCTGGGCGGCTGCCTGCCGATGCTGGTGCAGATCCCGGTGTTCATCGGCCTGTTCCACGTGCTGCGCTCGTTCAAGCCCGGCTGGGGCGAGGTCTACTTCTTCGACGCCAAGGGCGTGGAGTCGTTCGTCAACGCCAAGCTGTTCGGCGCGAACCTGTCGACGTTCATCACCATGCCCGCCGACCAGCTCCAGCAGTTCGCCACCTCGCGCAACGCGGTGCTGTTCGTCGCCATCCCCCTGATGATCGTGGCCAGCATCGCCACGCACTTCACCGCGCGGCACTCGGTGGGCCGCCAGACGCAGGCCGCTGCGGACAACCCGCAGACCGCGATCATGAACAAGCTGACGCTCTACATCTTCCCGCTGGGCGTGCTGGTCGGCGGCTTCTTCTTCCCGATCGCGATCCTGCTCTACTGGCTGAGCAACAACGCGTGGACGCTGGGCCAGCAGTACGTGGTCTACCACCGCATCGACCGCGAGGAAGAGGCCAAGAAGGTCGCCGCGACGACCCAGCGCCAGGCGCTGGCGCCCAAGCCCGGCCAGAAGCCCGCGCCGAAGACGGCGCAGAAGAAGCGGCCCGCCGCCACCGGCCAGCCCTCCGCCGAGGACGCCAAGCCCGCCGCCACCGAGGACACCGGGGCGAGCGCGAACGGCAAGCCGTCCACCGAGGTTCCCGGTCTGAGCCCAGACCGATCCCCTGGCAAGAAGCAGGGCAACAAGAAGCGCCGCTGACCACCTGGGCGCTGCTGCCCTGGAGAGGAGACATCGTGTCGGAGACGTTGCAGGCGGCCGACGTGGACGCGCCGGAGGCTCCCGAGGAAGCCGCCGAGACCCGCTCGGGCAGCTCGGAGGACCTGCTCGTCCAGGAGGGCGACATCGCGGGCGACTACCTGGAGCGGCTGCTCGACCTGCTCGACTACGACGGTGACATCGACCTGGACGTCGAGGCCGGTCGCGCGATCGTGAGCATCGACGGCGGCGACGACCTGGAGAAGCTGGTCGGCCCGAGGGGCACCGTCCTGGAGTCGCTGCAGGAGCTGACCAGGCTCGCCGTGCAGCAGGAGACGGGCGTGCGCAGCAGGCTCATGCTGGACATCGCGGGCTGGCGGGCGGGTCGCCGGGCCGAGCTGGCCGAGCTGGGCCGCACCACCGCGCAGAAGGTGCTGGCCACCGGTGAGAAGGTGCGGCTGCACCCGATGACGCCGTTCGAGCGCAAGGTCGTGCACGACGCCGTGGCCGCGGTCGACGGCGTGCACAGCGAGAGCGAGGGCGAGGAGCCGCAGCGCCGGGTCGTGGTGCTGCCCAAGCCCTGAGGTGTTGTCGCGGCGGCGGCCCCGGTTCCCCAGCGGAACCGGGGCCGCCGCTTTTTCGCCGTCCGAGGCCCGCGATCGACTCGGCGACGCTCGGCTCTTCCCCTGCCCCTGTTTCACGTGAAACGGTCCGAGCATGAGTGAGCTCAACCGGAAGTTCCGCGTCGCCGCCTACGCCGTCGTGATCGACGACGGCCGCCTCCTGCTGTCGCGGTGGATCGGCGCGGACCGGCCGAGGTGGATCCTGCCGGGCGGCGGGCTGGAGCACGGCGAGGACCCGTACGACGCGGTGATCCGCGAGGTGTTCGAGGAGACCGGCTACCACGTCGAGGTGGACCGGCTGCTGGGGATGCAGAACGTGCACGGGCCGGTGGCCATCAAGGGCGTCGACACGGACTACCACCGGCTGCGCATCCTCTACGAGGCGCGGGTGGTCGGCGGCGAGCTGACCCACGAGGTGGGCGGTTCGACCGACCAGGCGGCGTGGTTCCCGCTCGACGAGGTGCCCGCGCTGGACCGCGTCGAGTCGGTCGACGTCGGGTTGGAACTCCTCCGGACCCGCCCGCTGGACGGTCGGGCCGCCCGTTTCACGTGAAACACGGTGGATCTCCGCACGGCGTTTGGCGTGTCGCGGGGGTGATCCGCCATAGTGGTGCGGGCACCTCTTCGAGGCCGCGATCGCGGGACGCTCACCGTCCCGGCGGACGCCCACCCCACCCACCGGCCGCCGTGCGCGCCGTGTGGTTTCACGTGGAACATCACGGACGGAGACATGGCCGCAGATGTGGAAGCCCGCGCGGAGCGGGTCTTCGGTGACCACCTGGATCGCGCGGTCGCCTTCGCGGGACTCCTCACCGAGCACGGCGTCGAGCGCGGGCTCATCGGTCCGCGCGAGGTGGACCGGCTCTGGGAACGGCACCTGCTGAACTCCGCGGTCGTCGCGGAAGTGCTCCCCCAGGGCGCGCGGGTGGTCGACGTGGGCTCCGGCGCGGGCCTGCCGGGCGTCCCGCTGGCGATCGCGCGACCGGACCTCCGGCTGACGCTGCTGGAGCCGATGGCTCGCCGGGTGGCGTGGCTGACCGAGGTGGTCGACGCGCTCGGCCTGTCGGTCGAGGTGGTCCGGGGCCGCGCCGAGGAGGGGCCGGTGCTGGAGCGGCTGTCCGGCAGCGACGCCGTGACCGCCCGCGCGGTGGCGCCGCTGGAGCGGCTGGCCCGGTGGTGCCTGCCGCTGCTGCGACCCGGCGGCGTGCTGGTGGCTCTCAAGGGCGAGAGCGCGGAGGAGGAACTGCGGCGTGACGCGGAGGCGGTGCGCCGGGCCGGGGGCACCCGGTCGCGGGTGACCTCCTGCGGTGACGACGTGCTCGAAGTGCCGACGACCGTCGTGCTGGTGGAGCGCGACGAGCCCGCGAGCCACCGCGGCGGCGGGCAGCGCAGAAGGAAGGATCGGTGAACGTGTACCCCGACCCGCTGCAACCGGTGTTCCGCGAGGCCGGTGTTCCACGTGAAACCGACCCGAGGACCGAAGGCGGGGGTGGGCAGGCAGACGTGCTCCACCCGTTGAACAACGTGAACACGGCAACCAACGTGGACCCGGCAGGAGACAGCACCGTGTGGACCCCGATCGCGGAGGAAGCAGCTCGCGCTACCCGCGTCCTGCACCCCGACTCCCACCAACTCCCCAAGCCCGCTCGTCGCCGGGTCTTCACGGTCGCCAACCAGAAGGGCGGCGTCGGCAAGACCACGAGCACGGTGAACCTGGCCGCGGCGCTGGCGATCCACGGGCTCAAGGTGCTCGTGATCGACCTCGACCCGCAGGGCAACGCCAGCACCGCCCTCGCCGTCGAGCACCGCTCGGGCACGCCCTCGGTGTACGAGGTGCTGATCGGTGAGCTGTCGGTGGCCGAGGCGGCCCAGGTCAGCAACCAGTCCCCCAACCTCTACTGCGTGCCCGCGACGATCGACCTGGCGGGCGCGGAGATCGAGCTGGTGTCGATGGTGGCCCGCGAGTCGCGGCTGAAGGAGGCGCTCAGCCCCGAGGCGCTGGACCCGATCCAGCCGGACTACGTGTTCATCGACTGCCCGCCGTCGCTCGGCCTGCTGACCGTCAACGCGATGGTCGCCGCGCAGGAGGTGCTCATCCCGATCCAGTGCGAGTACTACGCGCTGGAGGGCCTGGGGCAGCTGCTGCGCAACATCGAGCTGGTGCAGGCGCACCTGAACCCCCACCTCAACGTCTCCACCATCCTGCTGACGATGTACGACGGCCGCACCAAGCTGGCCGACCAGGTGACCAGCGAGGTGCGCGGCCACTTCGGCGACACCGTGCTCAAGACGGTCATCCCCCGCAGCGTGAAGGTGTCCGAGGCCCCTGGTTACGGTCAGACGGTGCTCACCTACGACCCCGGTTCGCGGGGCGCGATGAGCTACCTCGACGCGGCACGTGAGATCGCCGAGTACGGCGCGGAGATGAGGTCGGCATGACGGAGCAGCGCAAGGGTGGCCTGGGTCGTGGGCTCGCGGCCCTGATCCCCAGCGGTCCCCCGCCGGGGGCACCGGCTCCGGTGCGCGCGGTGCCCAACGGCACCGCCGCCGCCCCTGCGCCTCCCGCTCCGGCGAGCGGGGAGGTGGCCGGCGCGGTGTACCGGGAGCTGCCGGTCACCTCGATCAGGACCAACCCGAAGCAGCCGAGGCAGGTCTTCGACGAGGAGGCGCTGCGCGAGCTGGAGCACTCCATCCGCGAGTTCGGCCTGATGCAGCCGATCGTGGTGCGGGAGGTCGGGCGGGACTCCTACGAGCTGGTGATGGGCGAGCGGCGGTGGCGCGCCACCCAGCTCGCCGGGCTGAAGACGATCCCGGCGATCGTCCGCAGGACCGCCGACGACGTGATGCTGCGGGACGCCCTGCTGGAGAACATCCACCGCGTCCAGCTCAACCCGCTGGAGGAGGCGGCGGCCTACCAGCAGCTGCTCCAGGAGTTCGGGGTCACCCACGAGGAGCTGGCGGACCGGATCGGCCGCAGCAGGCCGGTGGTCACCAACACCATCCGGCTGCTCAAGCTCCCCCTCCCCGTGCAGCGGCGGGTGGCGGCGGGCGTGCTGTCGGCGGGGCACGCACGCGCGTTGCTCGGTCTGGACGACCCCGGTGTGCAGGAGGAGCTGGCGACCCGGATCGTCGCGGAGGGCATGTCGGTCCGGGCGACCGAGGAGGCGGTGACGCTGGCGAAGGGCGCCGAGCCCGCGAAGGCGAAGCAGGCGCGTCGCAAGCCGATCCAAGCGCCGGGGTTGCAGGATCTGGCCGAGCGGCTGTCGGACAGCTTCGACACCCGCGTGAAGGTCGAGCTCGGGCAGCGCAAGGGGCGGATCGTGGTCGAGTTCGGCTCCGTGGACGATCTTGAGCGGATCGTCCAGCTCATGTCGCCGGAAGCGGCAAATCGGACACAAGATCCTCGCTAGGGATCACCCCAGGGACTTATGTCACGGTGATGATTACGGCCCGCACCGATTTCGGTGCGGGCCGTAATTGTCGATAAAGCTGCTTATCGGGAGACCGCGCGCTCGACCAACCCGGCGTAGATCTCCCCCAGCGAACCGCCCGCCGCCTCGACCGCCATCGGCAGCAACGAGGTCTCGGTCAACCCCGGCGAGACGTTCACCTCCAGGAAGTGCACCGTGCCGTCCGGAGCCACCACCGCGTCGGTGCGCGACACGTCCCGCAACCCGAGCAGCCGGTGCGCCGCCACCGCCAGCTCCCCCACCGCCTGCGCCGACTTCTCGTCCAACCGCGCGGGCGCGTGGAAGTCGGTCAGCCCGGCGGTGTAGCGGGCCGTGTAGTCGTAGACGCCGCTCTCCGGCACGATCTCCACCGGCGGCAGCGCCCGAGGCCCGTCCGGGCCGTCGACGACCGCCACGGCCACCTCCACGCCCTCGACGTACCGCTCGGCCAGCACCGTGTCGCCGTAGGCCAGGCAGCCCACCATCGCCGCCGGCAGCTCGGCGGCGTCGCGCACCACCCTGGCCCCCAGCGCCGAGCCACCCTGGTCCGGCTTGAGCATCAGCGGCAGCCCCAGCCGCTCCACCATCGCGTCCAGCACCGGCTGCGCGCCCAGCTCCCGGAACGTCGCGTGCGGCAGCGCCACCCACTCCGGGGTGGCCAGCCCGGCGCGGGACAGCTCCGCCTTGGCCGTCGGCTTGTCCCACGCCCGGCGGCAGGCCCGCGAGTCGGTGCCCACGAACGGCACGTCCAGCAGCTCCAGGATGGTCTGCACGGACCCGTTCTCGCCCTCGCCGCCGTGCAGCGCCACCACCACGGCGTCCGGCCGGTGCTCCTTGAGCCGGGTGAGCAGGTTCGCGTCGGCGTCCCACTCCTCCACGACCAGGCCGGTCGAACGCAGCGCGGCGGAGAGCCTGCGGCCGGACCGCAGGCTCACCTCCCGCTCGTGCGACAGGCCACCGGACAGCACAGCGACCCAGCGGTCAGCCACTTCCCTCTCCCTGGATGTCAGGCGGTGTCGGGCGAGGGGTTCTGCGGTCCGGAGACGGCGCGGCCCACCGTGGGGCCGAACGTCTCGTGCAGTTCCATCTCGTCCTTGATGACGTTCGCGAGCCGTCGGACACCCTCGCGGATGCGCTCCGGCGTCGGGTAGCAGTACGAGATGCGCAGCTGGCGGCTGCCGAGGCCGTCGGAGTAGAAGCCGGTGCCCGAGGCGTAGGCCACCCGCTGGGTGATCGCGCGCGGCAGCATCGCCTTGGTGTCCACGCCTTCCGGCACGGTGACCCACACGTAGAACCCGCCTTCGGGCTTGTTCCACGTGGAACCAACCGGCATGTGCTGCTCCAGCGCCGAGATCGCCGCGTCGCGCCGGTCCCGGTACGCCTCGCGGTAGGTCTTGATCTGGCCCTTCCAGTCGTGCGTGGCCAGGTAGCGCGACACGACCATCTGGTTCAGCGTGGGCGGGCACAGCGTGGCCGACTCGGCGGCCAGCACCAGCTTCTCGCGCACCGCGTGCGGGGCCAGCACCCAGCCCACCCGCAGGCCCGCCGCGAAGGTCTTGGAGAACGAGCCCAGGTAGACCACGTTGTCCGGGTCGGTCGAGCGCAGCGCCGGGTAGGTCTGGCCGTCGAACCCGAGCAGGCCGTACGGGTTGTCCTCCACCACCAGGATGCCGTGCGCCCGGCAGATCTCCAGCACCTCGGCCCGCCGCTGGACCGCCAGCGTCACGCCCGCCGGGTTGTGGAAGTTCGGGATCGTGTAGAGGAACTTGATCCGCCGCCCGGCGCGCTCCACCGCGGCGATGGCCTCCCGCAGCGCCTCGGGCACCAGCCCGTCGGCGTCCATGCCCACGTGCACCACCTGGGCCTGGTAGGCGGCGAACGAGCCCAGCGCGCCCACGTACGAGGGGCCCTCGGCGAGCACCACGTCACCGGGGTCGCAGAAGATCCGGGTGACCATGTCCAGGCCCATCTGGGAGCCCACGGTCACCACCACGTCGTCCGGGTGGCCGTGGATGCCCTCCAGGGCCATCACCTCGCAGATCTGCTCGCGCAGCTCGGGCACGCCGTGCGCGGAGCCGTACTGCAGCGCGACCAGGCCGTCGGTGGCGATCAGGTCGCCGATCTCGGCGCTGAGCGACTCCAGCGGCAGCGCGGCCAGGTGCGGCATCCCGCCCGCCAGCGACACCACCTCGGGGCGGCTCGCCACCGCGAACAGCGCCCGGATCTCCGATGCCGTCATGCCCGCCGTGCGTGCCGCGTAACGGCGCAGGTGCGGGTCGAGGCTGCGGGCGCCCTGCTTGGCGGGCTGTCCGGGTGCGTTCATGGGGCACTCCGTGGGATCGTGCCGAGGATTCGGTCCCGGCCGAGTGTAACCGCCGTCCCGTTAGGGGCATTCGGCTTCCGGGTGGGGGTCACATCCGCCTATCCTCGTAGGGGCTTGGGTGTCGGGTACGGGAGGTCGGAGTGTCGCGACGCGTTGTGGGCGTCACTCTGGACAACCTGGAGCACCTGTCCAAGCACAGCCGGACCTGTGTCTTCTGGGAACTGGCGCCGCACCTCAAGGAGCAGGCCGAGGAGTTCGGCGACACCGAGTTCGAGAAGGAAGCCTGGGTTTCCAGCGTGCTGCTGGAGTGGGGCTCCTGCGGGCGCATCATCTACTGCGACGGGATTCCCGCCGGGTCGGTGTTCTACGCGCCGCCCGCCGCGGTGCCCCGCTCGCTGGCCTTCCCCACCTCCCCGGTCAGCCCGGACGCCGTGCTGATGACCGGCCTGGAGGTGCTGCCGGAGTTCCGCGGTGGCGGCCTGGGCCGGGTGCTGGTGCAGACCGTGGCCAAGGACCTGACCCGGCGCGGCGTGAAGGCGATCGAGGCGTTCGGCGAGAACCAGCCCGACCCGGACAAGCCCAGCTGCGTCACCCCCGCCGACTTCCTGCTCCAGGTGGGCTTCAAGACCGTGCGGCCGCACCCCCGCTGGCCCCGGCTGCGGCTGGAGCTGCGCAGCGCGTCGTCCTGGAAGGAAGACGTCGAGGCGGCGCTGGAGCGCCTGCTCAACAGCGTCACGGTGTCCACCGCGGAACCGAGCTTCCGCCCCGCGTAATCAGCGTTCTGACCTGCGAGTTCTTCCGCACGCGTTGACATGCAGGTAAATGCCTGCATATTGTTCGGCGTGGACGAGGTGTTCAAAGCACTGGCCGACCGGACCCGCAGGCACCTGCTGGACCGGCTGCACGAGCAGAACGGGCAGACCCTGGGCGAGCTGTGCGCCCGCCTGGGCATGACCCGGCAGTCCGCCACCCAGCACCTGGCCGTGCTGGAAGCGGCGAACCTGATCAGCACCACCCGCCGTGGGCGGGAGAAGCTGCACTACCTCAACCCCGTGCCGCTCCACGAGATCCAGGAGCGGTGGATCGACAAGTTCGAGCGCCCCAGGTTGCGGGCGCTCAGCGCGGTCAAACGACGAGCGGAGGACGCGGTGAAGCGGGAGTTCGTGTACGTCACCTACATCGAGAGCACGCCCGAGCGGGTCTGGGAGGCGCTGACGGACCCGGAGCTGACCGCGGCCTACTGGGGGCACAGCAACGTGTCGGACTGGCAGGTGGGCTCGTCGTGGTCGCACCGGCGGACGGACGGCTCGGGCGTGGACGACATCGTGGGCACGGTCGTGGAGAGCGACCCGCCGCGCCGCCTGGTGACCACCTGGGAGGACCGGGACGACGCCTCCCGCACGTCCACCGTGACCTTCGCGATCGACCCGCACGGGGCGACCGTGCGGCTCACCGTGACCCACGTCGACCTGGCCGACGAGCAGGACCACCGGGACGTCGCCGAGGGCTGGCCCGCCGTGCTGTCCAACCTAAAGTCGCTGCTGGAGACCGGCCACGTGCTGCCCACCACCCCGTGGGAGCCGGTAGCGGGGTGACCGGTCGGGCCGCACCGCCACTCGCGAGTTCGGTGCCGTGATGGGAAATGCGGCACTCTGCGCCCGGATGCCAGCCCGCGGCGTGCGTGGTGGCCGGTCTTCCCTCAGCGGTCGATGGCGGCCATGTTGTCCGCGTCGTAGCGCTCGCCGGAGGCCGGGGGCAGGTTGTTCAGGCGGGCGAGGTGGTCGGCGGTGAGCTCGATGCGGTCGGCGGCGGCGTTCTCCTCCAGCCTGGCGACTCGCTTGGTGCCGGGGATGGGGGCGATGTCGTCGCCCTGGGCGAGCAGCCAGGCCAGGGCGACCTGGGCGGGCGTGGCGCCGATCTCGGCGGCGACGGCCCGGACCTCGTCGACGATGCGCAGGTTGCGCTCCAGGTTGCCGTCGGCGAAGCGGTGGTTGGTGCGGCGCCAGTCGTCGGCGTCGAGATCGTTCAGGGAGCGGATGTCGCCGGTCAGGAAGCCGCGGCCGAGCGGGGAGTACGGCACGAAGCCGATGCCCAGTTCGCGCAGGGCGGGCAGGACCTCGACCTCCGGGTCGCGGGTCCACAGCGAGTACTCGGACTGGACCGCGGTGATCGGGTGCACGGCGTGAGCGCGGCGGATCGTGGCGGGGCCTGCCTCCGACAGGCCGATGTGCCGGATCTTGCCCTCGGCGACCAGGTCGGCCAGCGCCCCCGCGACCTCCTCGATGGGCGTGCCGGGGTCCACCCGGTGCTGGTAGTAGAGGTCGAGGTAGTCGGTGCGCAGGCGCTTCAGCGATCCCTCCACGGCCAGGCGGATGTTGGCCGGGGTGCTGTCCGGGGCCGAGCCACCGGTGTGCGAGATCAGTCCGAACTTGGTCGCCAGCACGACCTCGTCCCGGTGCCCCCGCACGGCCCGGCCGACCAGCTCCTCGTTGATGAAGGGGCCGTACCCCTCAGCGGTGTCGATGTGGGTGACCCCGAGGTCCAGGGCGCGGTGGATCGTGCGGACCGACTCGTCGTCGAACCGGCCTGCGCCGCTGTAGAACGCCGACATCCCCATGGCTCCCAGGCCGATGCGCGAGACCGTGAGGCCGCCGAGCGAAGTGGTCTTCATGGCGCGGACTTCCTTCCCATAGTTCAGTACCGATCGGTGCATAACTGTACCACGTCAAGACCGATCGGTACTGAATTGTGGTCGGCGTGAAACCGCTGGTCGGCGTAGACCTGCACCGAGAGGTGCGCTTGTAGTACGGGTGACTCCCGAGAGGCGGGCTGCCCGTGTTGAAGGCGGGAGTGCCGGTTGACCGCCGAGTACCAGATCGCGATCTCGGGCACCGTGGCAGGCGGGGCGATCCTGTCCGTGCACCACCCCGTGGGAGCCAGTAATGGGGTGACTAGTCGGTGCCCTTCGGGTGCGCCGTATCCGCCAGCACTACCCGGACAACGCGCCGATCAGCATCAGGGCAGTACCAGACCCGACCTCCGGCAGTCACCTCGTACTGCCACTGCTCCAGCAGTTCGCCGCCGACCACGGCGGTGGCGAACTTCCCCTTGAGCCTGTGCTGGCGCGAGGGATTCTCCGGGTTCGTCGGCCGCTCGGTGAGCACGATCCAGGCTTCCCGGGTGTTCGCCTGGGCGGTGCGGCAGAGCTCTTCCCACCCCTTGGCCGCATCCGATGTGGCGAACCGGGCATCCCAACCGTCCGGTGATGGGGGCGGCGCGACGCGATCACCTCGTTTCGGCGACATGCTCAGCCCTCCGCAGGGGCGGGAACCGGACCGAAGTCACCGGTTACCGGCTCGGAGAGCTTCGCGGCGAGCGCCGGGTTGGCGTGGATGGCCGCAGTGCTGCGCCACTCCCTGATCACCTGAGCCAGGAGCGACCACTCACCAAGTTCCGCGGAAGCCTGGAACGCTCGCGCGAAGTCCGCGATGAACTGCGGCTTCTCGTCCTCGGGAAGCACATCGACCCAGGGAAACTCGTCCAGCAGCGCGTTCGCGGCCACGTCATGAGGCAGGTGGGCCAGTACGTTGCGCAACGCGCGCGCCGCTGCCACCGAGCCCTCCGAGGCGGACCGCACGCGATCTTCCCTGGTCAACAGCAGTGCTGCGCCATCGCGTCGCCGAACTCGCACGTCACCCTGGTCGGCCAGGGCGGCCACGCTCTTGGGATCGCGTTGGAGCTCGCTCCACTGCACCTCGGTGGTCATGCGCCAATTCTGAACTTTTTCAGAACTGGTGACAAGCGGTCAGTACCGCTCGACCTCGCAGTTCTCCAGGGTGCCCGCCTGGAACAGCTCCAGGACCTCCTCGCTGACCACCAGCTCGCCCTGCTCGGTCACCCCGACGTCGTCCACCCCGGCCTGCCCGGTCACGTCCAGCCAGCGGAACGTGGGCACCGCGCGGCCCTCCAGCAGCTCCTGCGCCTCGTCGGTGACCGTCACGGTGGCCTGGCGGACGCGGAAGCCGTCCAGGCCGCCCTCGACCAGCTCGGTGGCCAGTTCCTCGCTCACCAGGAACACCGGGAAGGACGTCACCAGGTCGTCGCCCAGCCACTCGGTGATCTCGAAGTGCACCGACTCCACGCGGGGCGGGCTGGCCGCGGCGTCCAGCACGGTGCCGTCGACCAGCTCCCCCGCCACCTCGGGTTCGAGGCGGAAGAACGCGCTCACCGGGCCAGCCCGGTGAGGAAGAGCCGCCAGTTGACAGCGGGGAAGCCCAGCACCGGACCGCTGGTGTTCTTGGAGTCCCGGACGACCACGCCCAGGGTGGTGGGAGCCACCTCGACGCAGTCCGTGTTGGCCCCTCCGCTGTAGCTGCTCTTACGCCAGAGCAGAGCCTCGGTCATCGCGGTCCTCTCCACCGTCGTACACGTCCGCCCAGTGGGCGAACACCGACCGCGATTGTTCCGCATCCAGCGCGAGGCGGGCGAGGACGTCCCGCTTGTGCTGGAAGAGCTTGATGGACGGTCCGTCTTCGCTGAACAAGGTGGCCACATCGCTCTCGGTGTAGGCGACCGGCTTCAACCGCTCGGCGAAGGTCATCAGGTTGAACCCGTGGGTCAGCGCCGGGTGACCGGTGCCCTGCGGGATCACTCGCAGGGTCAGCTTGCGCCAGTCGCACATGAACAACAGCCGCATCATCTGGTCGTGCATGATCCGGCGACCGCCGATGGCGTTCCGCAGGGCGTTCTCGTGGAGGTAGAAGACCGCGTCGGGCGCATCAGGGCCGGTCAGGACCTGCTGGCGGTTCAACCGGAGGGCGACCTGCTGGTCCAGTTCCTCGGGAGGGAGGTCGCCGCAGCCGAGGACCGCGCGGGCGTACGCCTCGGTCTGGAGCAGGCCGGGGATGAGCGCGGGTTCGTACTTGCACATGGTGGCCGCGATCCGCTCGTGCATGGTCAGCGACAGCAGGCTGTCCGGACCGATGCCGTCGTGCGGGCGGACGTAGTGGCCCAGGTCCCGCTCCTGGCTGAGCCTGCGGATGCGCTCGCGGGTGGTCGCGTCAACCCCCAGCGCTCCCAGCAGGGAGCCCAGGTCCAGGTCGTTGGTCCCCCGCTTGCCGTGCTCCAGCCTGCTCAGCTTGCCCGCGGACCACCCGAGCGCGGCCGACAGCCGCTCAGCCCGCAGATTCGCCCGCCTGCGCACCCTGCGCAGCTCCTCGCCCAGCTCCCTGGAGCGCACCGTGGTCTCGCCCGGATCCCGCTGTCCCATGCCGGGCGACGTTAGCCGCCCGGCACCGCCCGGTCAGGTCGCCGGGCGGAGGATCACTCGTCGGGGTCGGCGGATCAGCGGGCCTGCCCGGTGGCCAACTCGTGGCGCACCAGGTCGTCCAGGGTGAACGTGCCGGTGGGCTGGTCGTCCTTGCCCAGCAGGTACAGCCGCTTGACCGCGACCAGGATGCCCTCGGCCACCACGTCCCGGAACGACGGGTTGACCAGGCGCTGCCGGTCACCGGGGTTGGTCAGGTAGCCGACCTCCACGCGCACCGCCGTGCAGCGGGTCATCCGCAGCATGTCCCACGTCTTGGGGTGGGTGCGGCAGTCCAGCATCCCGGTGCGCGCCACCAGCTCGCGCTGGATGAACCCGGCCAGCGCCTCGCCGACGGTGGACGAGGTGCCGTTGCCGGTGCCGAAGTGGAAGCTGGCCACGCCGGAGGCGACCGGGGACGGGTTGGCGTCGGTGTGCAGCGACAGGATCAGGTCGGCGCCCGCCTCGTTGGCGAAGCGGGCCCGCTCGCTCTCGTCCGGGCAGTTGCGCGGGCCTCGGGTGAGCAGGGCCTCCATGCCGGTGGCGGCCATCTTGCCCTCCAGCAGCCGCGCCAGGTCCAGCATCAGGTCGGCCTCGGACACCCCGTCCACGACCACACCGCGGTCCTGGCCGCCGTGGCCGGGGTCGATGATGATGCGCTTGCCGGCCAGCCTCGGCCCGGCCCTGCGCACGCGCTCCTGCTCGCGCAGGAACACCGGCCTGCCGCCGCGCACCTTGGGCTGGAGCTGGCGCAGCGCCCGCACGGTGTCCGGGCCGCACATGCCGTCCACGATCAGGCCGTAGTCGCGCTGGAAGCTGCGCAGCGCCTGCTCGGTCTGCTGGCCGAACTCGCCGTTGGCGCGGCCCGCGTCGTAGCCCAGCTCCAGCAGCCGCTCCTGCAGGGCGAACACGTCGTCGCCGGTGACCGGCTGGGACATCAGGAACGCCAGCGGGCGGTCACCCAACCGGTAGGTCGCGTCGCGCAGGGCCCGGTAGGTCGCGGGCCCGACGAGACCGTCGGTGATGAGTCCCCGCTGCTGCTGGAAGGCCCGCACCGCGTGTTCCACCGACAGGTCGAACACCTGTGACGGGTGCGGGTCGGACAGCAGGCCCAGCTTGGTCAGGGTGGCCCTGACCTCGGCGACTTCTGGGCCGACATCCCCGCGGCGGAGTAGCAGCATTCACCCCTACCTCACTACGGCGCCGACGGAGGGCCGACGCGGAACATGACGCCTTATTGTGCCTTGCGGCCCGGCGCGCCCCACGCTGGGCTACTGGCGGTGGTTACCCACCCACGAACAGGTGACCCGCCCGCCTTGGTGGAAGACGGACGGGTCACCCGAGTGGTTGCACGCTCCGGGGTCAGAGCACCTCGGAGAGGTCGTTGAGCAGCGCGGCCTTCGGCTTGGCGCCGACGATCTGCTTCACCGGGCGGCCACCCTGGAACAGGATCATGGTGGGCACCGACATGATCTGGTAGTCCCGCGCGATCGACGGGTTGGCGTCGATGTCCAGCTTGGCGACGGTGATCTTCTCCGCGTGCTCGGCGGCGATCTCCTCCAGCACCGGGGCGACCATCTTGCACGGACCGCACCACGTCGCCCAGAAGTCGACGAGCACCGGCTTCTCGCTGGTCAGAACGTCGTCGGCGAAGGTCTTGTCGGTCACGACCACGGTGGAGCCTGCCATTGTTCTCTCTCCTCTTGGGGGGTGGGGTCAGCCGGTGGTGACGGGCTCGCTGTACCCGCCGCCGACGTGCTCGGCCGTGATGGCCGCCGCGGACTCGCCGTGCTCGGCCAGCCAGCGCTCCGCGTCGATCGCGGCGGAGCAGCCGGAGCCCGCGGCGGTGATGGCCTGCCGGTAGGTGTGGTCCACCAGGTCACCGGCGGCGAAGACGCCGTCCAGGTTGGTGAACGTGCTGCGCCCCTTGGTCTTCACGTAGCCCTCGTCGTCCACCTCGACCTGGCCGCGCACCAGCTCGCTGCGCGGGTCGTGGCCGATGGCGACGAAGAACCCGGTGAACGGGTGCTCGGAGACCTCGCCGGTGCGCGTGTCGCGGACCTTCAGGCCGGACACCGCCCCGTCGCCGAGCACCTCGACGACCTCGGCGTTGAGCAGCCACTTGATCTTGTCGTTGGCCTGGGCGCGCTCCAGCATGATCCGCGAGGCGCGGAAGTCCTCGCGCCGGTGGATGATGGTGACCGAGCGGGCGAAGCGGGTGAGGAAGGTCGCCTCCTCCATCGCCGAGTCGCCGCCGCCGACCACCGCGATGTCCTGGTCGCGGAAGAAGAAGCCGTCGCAGGTGGCGCAGGCCGACACGCCGCGGCCGAGCAGCTCCTGCTCGCCGGGCACGTTGAGGTAGCGGGCCGCCGCGCCCATCGCCAGCACCACGGCCTTGGCCGCGTAGCGGGTGCCGTTGGCGGTGACGTACTTGACCTCGCCCTCCAGCTCGACCGACTCCACGTCCTCCGCGCGCAGCTCCGCCCCGAAGCGCTTGGCCTGCTCGCGCATCTGCTCCATCAGGTCGGGGCCCATGATGCCCTCGCGGAAGCCGGGGTAGTTCTCGACCTCGGTGGTGGTCATCAGCGCACCGCCGTACTGCGAGCCCTCGAACACCAGGGGGTTCAGCTGCGCGCGAGCGGCGTAGACCGCCGCGGTGTACCCCGCGGGCCCTGACCCCACGACGATCAGGTTCCGAACGTCCGACACCCTCGACCTCCGTTAGTCGCGACGGGCCGGGAGTACCCGGCCTGCACTGTGCTCCAACGGATCGTAGGGTCAGGGCATTCCCCGGCCCTCGGGTGAGGCGGGCTACTAGTTGGGGCCGACGGGGCTGTCCGCGAGCACCCCGTCGGGGTTGTCCGGGCCGCAGGTCGCCGGGTCGAGCACCACGATGCGGAACTGGCCCTTGGTGCCCGCGCCGCGGGGCAGCACGGCCATCACGGCGGGCTTGTCGTCCAGCGTGATGGGGCTGACCCCGATGGGCTTGGCGGCGACGATGTTCGCGCCCCGCAGGCACCCGGCCAGCTTCTCCTGGTTCTCCAGGGGGCCGTAGTTCTGGGCCTTGAGCACGTCGCCCAGCACCGGGCCGAAGTCGTTGCCCCTGACCGCGAGCGGCTTGTCCGCCGAGGCGCCCGTGCTGGGCGTCGTCGCGGGCGGCTGGGCCTGCTGACCGCCCTCCCCGCCCCCGCCGTTCGGGATGACCATGACGGCGAGGCCCACGGCCGCCGCGGCGGCGGTGAGCAGGCCCGCGCCCCAGCCGAGGCGCTTGCGGCGGCGCGCGGCCAGGTCGACCACCGGGGCCACCGGCTGCCCGGTCGGCTGGGGCGCGCTTCGCCGGGCCTCCTCGGCCAGCGCGGCGTCGATGCGGCTGGCAACGTTGTCAGGCATCCGCAGTGGGGGCAGGTCGCGCAGGTCCTGCACGGTGGCGTCGAGCGCGGCCAGCACCTCCTTGGCCTCCGGGTCGGCCTCGACCAGCGGGCGCAGCTCCGCCTCTTCGCGGGGGTCCAGCAGACCGGCGTGGAGGTCGGCCAGCAGGTCGACGGACCACGGCGGCCCTGAGCGCCGCGCATTGCCGGTCATCGTTCCTCCCACTGACGTTGCTGACGCACATTCACACCATCAGCTGGGACGTTCGCACTTGCACTCCGGTTCCGGAGGTGCCCCAGAACTTTGGCCAGCTTGGCCCGCCCGCGCGCGCACCGGCTCTTCACCGTGCCCTCGGCGATGCCCAGCATCCGGGCCGTCTCGGCCACCGAGTAGCCCTCGACGTCGACCAGCACGATGGGGGCGCGCTGCTCCTCCGGCAGCTCGTTCAGCGCGGCCTGGACCACCAGGTGCGTCTCCCGCTCGGCCATCGCGTCGCGCGGCGCGACCGGCTCGCCGGGGCCCGCCTCCGGCAGCGGGACTGTGGGCCGTGTTTGTCTTCTGCGCATCCGGTCCAGGCACGCGTTGACCACGATCCGGTGCAGCCAGGTGGTGACCTGCGACTCGGCCCGGAAGTTCGCCGCGGCGCGGAAGGCCGAGATGAACGCCTCCTGCAGCGCGTCGGCCGCCTCCTCCGGATCGCGCAGCGTGCGCAGCGCCACCGCCCACATCCGGTCCCGGTGGCGGCGCACCAACTCGGCGAAGGCGTGCGGGTCGCCCGCGGCGTGCGCCGCGATGAGGTCTGCGTCCGAGCTGGCTGCGGCGGTCACGCGCAGAGCGTATCGGCAGGCCCCGACAATTCCGATCTCACCCGATCGGCCTCAGGACTCCCCCGCGCGGGTGTAGACCAGCTCGGCGATCTCCGACTTGTTCTCCCGCCCGCCGCCCGCCAGCTTGGTGATCCACACCAGCACGTGCTGGCTTGGCGGGTAGTCGCCGAGCTGGACCTGCGTCTGCCCGGCGGACAGGGTGGCCGTGGCGAGCACCTGCGTCTGCTCCACCGGCGCGTCGTTGGCCGCCGCGGTGCGGATCTCCACGACCGTGCCCTCGCTGGGCGAGGTGACCGTCACCGAGGCCAGCTTCACCGGCTCGGCGAACGAGGCCATCAGCCCGATGCCCGGCTTGAGCGCCGGGAGGGGCTGCAGGTAGCTGTCGGTCTGCCAGGACGTGGTCGGGTTGTTGTCCACCGCCCGGTTGGCCCGGTTGGCGTTGTCCGGCCGGTTGGTCACGTCGTAGACGCCCACCGCGGCGGGCTGCACCGGACCCAGCGGGGTCGGCTCGGCCGCCTGCTCGCCGCGCCCCGGCTGCTCGGACTGGCCGACCACCACGGTCGGGCCGCCGCCCTTGCTGGGCTCGTCGCTGAAGAAGCTCACGATCTGCACGCCCAGCCACACCACCACCGCCAGCGTGGCCAGCGCCAGCACCGCGACGCTGATCATCAGCTTGCGCCGGTGCTCCTTGCCGCGCGCGGGCCGCTGCGTGGTCCACACCACGCCGTCGTCGGTGTCGTCGGGCACCGGCTTGATCAGCGCGGTCTGCGCCTCGGACTCGGCGATCTGCTCCAGCACCTGCAGGATCGCCGCGCTGGTCCGGATGCCGCCGACGCCCGCGTCCTCCAGCGACCGCACCGCCACCGACGACAGCTCGTGCGGCACCTGCGGGTGCAGCGCGCTGGGCGCGATCACCGAGCCGTCCGGGCCGGTCGGTGCCGCGGGCACCTCCGGCGGGCCGCCCGGCAGCGCCCAGCGGCCGGTCAGCAGCAGGTACAGCAGCGCGCCGAGGCCCTTGACGTCGTCGCGGGCGATGGCGTCGGGCCGGGGACCGGGGAAGGCCAGCCGCAGCCTGCCGTCCGGGGTGACCCGCACGCGCTGCGGGTGGTCCGCGCCGAGCACCAGGCCCGCGTGGTGGGCGCCCTCGATGGCCGCGCCCAGCGGCTCCAGCAGCCGGGTCGTCGAGCCCGCGGGCAGCGGGCCGTCGGCCAGCAGGTCCACCAGGTCGCTGCCCTGGGTCCACTCGGCCACGACCATGCCGAGGATGCCCTCGCCGAGCTTGACGCCCGCGCCGGGGGTGAGCACGTCGATCACCCGCGCCACGCCGGGGTGGGTGAAGCTGGAGGCGTGCATGGCCCGCTCGGCGGTGCGCTTGGCCCGCGCCACCGCGGCGTGGTCGGCCGGGCTGCCGACCAGCACGGTCAGCGCCACGTCCCGGTTGAGCTGCCCGTCCCGCGCGCGCCACAGCTCCGCGTCGCACCGCCGGTCCACGCCGGAGCGGGCCAGCAGGCGGTAGCGGCCGTCACCGATCACCCCGCCGGGGACCAGCGAGGTGTTCTGGACGGGGCCGCCGTTCACGCGTCCGAGCGTACGGGACGGGCCCAGCGGACCGCGTTCACCGACGCCTCACCAGGCGGAGCACCTTGTCCAGCGCGGGGGTCACCTCGGGCACCCGGAACAGCGCCAGGAGCGCGAAGCTCAGCGGCAGGCCCACCGCGGTCTGCACCACGACCTCCACCCACGCCTTGGCCACCGGGGCCTCCAGCCCCAGCACCCGCACCAGCAGCCAGGCCAGCCCGGTCGCCGCCGCGAACGCGATGGCCGAGGCGACGACGGTCAGGCACACCGTCCACGCGGTGTACCCCGTGCGCAGCCTGCCCAACCTGATCCGCAGCCACAGCTGCCCGACCAGGGCGCCGACCACGAAGCTCAGCGACATCGCGATCGACACGCCCACCGCGAGCTTGTCCGGCGGGGAGATCTCCAGGAACACGTAGAGCAGGGCGATCCGCACCGCCACGATGACGGCCTGGATGAGCGTGGGCGTGCGGGCGTCCTTGAGCGCGTAGAACACGCGCAGCTGCAGCAGCGTGATCGCGTAGGGCACCAGGCCGAACGCGGACAGCGCCAGCGCCGCGCCCATCCGCTCGCCGCCCTCCAGCCCGGAGGCGCCGTGCGAGAACACCGCGATGCCGATGGCCACGCCGGACACCGTCAGCAGCGCGCTGAACGGCATCAGCAGGATCGACGACATCCGGTTGCCCAGCGACAGGTCGCCGACCAGGGCGTCGACGTCGTTGGCCGCCGCGGCCCGGCTCATCTTCGGCATCAGCGCGGTCAGCAGCGACACGCCCAGCACGCCGTAGGGCACCTGGGCGACCAGCCACTGGTAGTTGTAGGCGGTCAGCGCGCCCTCGCCGTTGAGCGCGACGCGGGTCAGCACGATCATGCTGACGAACCCGAGCGCCACGTACAGCAGCACCCAGAAGGCCAGCCCGCCGAACTCGGCCAGCCTGCGGTCCCAGCCCCACCGCCAGCGGAACCGGATGCCGGAGCGGCGCATCGCGGGCAGCATCACGGTGGCCTGCACGGCCACGCCCAGCATCGTGCCGATGCCCAGGACCAGCAGCTTCGGCTCGCCCATCCGCACCGGGTCGAGGCTGATCTCGCCGGGCACCAGCCAGTACACGCCCAGCGTGAGGATGACCACCACGTTGTTGAGCACCGGCGCCCAGGTGGGCAGGCCGAACACGCCCTTGGTGTTGAGGATCGCGCCCAGCAGCGCGGACAGGCCGTAGAACACGATGCCCGGCAGCACCAGGTAGGCGAACGCGGTGACCAGCGCCGGGTTGGCCTGGTCCGCGTCGCCGGTGAACAGGCCGGTCAGCAGCGGCGCGCACAGCACCGCCACGACCGTGCCCGCGCCCAGCAGCACCGCCGACATGGTGATCAGCCACTGCGCGTAGGACTCGCCGCCGTCGCCGTCCTCCTTCTCGGCGCGCACCAGCAGCGGGATCGCCACGCTGGTCAGCACGCCGCCCAGGAGCAGCTCGTTGATCATCGTGGGCAGCGTGGTGGCGGCCTGGTAGGAGTCGTTGAGCGTGCCCGAGCCGATGATGGTGATCAGCAGCAGCTTGGACAGCAGCCCGGAGACCCGGCTGACGATGGTGGCGATGGCCATCGAGCCGCTGGCGCGGGCCAGCGACTGGGGTTTCGGCTGCGCCCCGCCGGTCGCCGGGGTGCTCCCCAGGCCGGTCACGGGTGTGGTCACTTGGGTGGTCGCGTCGCTCAACTCGTGCTCGACTTCTCCGGCGCGGGGGCGGCGGTCTCCTCGGCGGGGCTGTGGAGGGGTTCGGGGGCGGGGTCCTCGGCCAGGTCGTTCCGCTGGGCGGGCGCGGCCGCGGCCTCCGCCGCCTTGGCCGCGCGCACGCGGCGGTAGATCCGCCGCGCCGACAGCAGCACCAGCAGCGCGCCCGCCAGAGCGGTGATGACCACGGTTATGGTCCCGTACGCGGAGGATGAAACCTCCAACCGGGCCCGATCGCCCAATTCGACGCCCGAGGGCGTGGCGAGCTTCACGTGCACGCTGAAGCGGCCCGACCGCAGCACCTCCACCGGCACGCTGATCAACCGGTCGCCGCGCGCGGGCAGCACCTGGTCGGCCAGCTGCTTGACCTCGATGCCGGGGGTGTCCTCCACCACGATGCGCACGGTGACCCGCACGTCCAGCCGGTTCTTGACGGTCACCGGGATGGGGCTGTCGCCGGAGCCGAGCAGGATCGGGCTGCCCGGCTCGGTCACCGTGACCTGGCTGCGCAGCCCGTCGATGCGGTCGCGGGCCAGCGCCAGCGCCGCGCGCGCGCCCTGCGCGTCGCCGCGCCACGCGCCGGACACCGCGCGCAGCAGCCCCAGCCGCAGCGGGTCGACCAGGTCCTCGGGCGCGGCCGAACCGGCGTCCTCCTGGCTCATCGCGCCCGCCACGTCCTGCAGCTCCAGCCACGACTGGCCCACCGACGCGACCACCTCGGGGGTGACCTCCCGCGCGCCCGCCTCCACCGGGTAGCTCAGCGCCGCGGTCTGCTCCGGGGGCGTGCCGCCGACCAGGCCCTCCAGCCCGGTCGGGGCGGCGAACTGGCCCGCCACCAGCGCCTCGGCCGTCTCCAGGAACGCGCCGACCTCGCCGGTCGGGGCGTTCCAGCGGCGCGGCGGGGCGATCACCACGTTCTGCCCGGTGCCCTGGAAGGCCGCCCGGTAGGTCAGCGCTGCCAGCGCGTTCTGCACCGACACCGGCAGCGCCTCGGTCGGCGTGGCCACCCCGCCCAGCACCTGGGCGGGCGAACCGCCGTGCAGCGCGTCGGAGACCATCGCGTCGATGCGCACCGCGGTCACCGCGCGGTCGCCGCCGACCAGCACCGGGCCCGCGCCCGGCGTGCCCGCCACCGCGGACTGGTCGAGCACCAGCGAGGTCACCCCGTGAGCGGTCAGGTCGGCCAGCGTGCCCTGGTCGACCACGCCGTCCTCGGGCCACACCAGCTTCGGCAGCGGCTGCACCTCCAGCAGCTCCTGCACGAGCCCGGCGCCCGCGACGGCCAGCCCGCCCAGGTCGCCCCGGCCCGCGCGGGACAGCGCGACCAGGTCGGCGTCCGCGTCCGGCAGCGCCACCACGCAGCGGCCCGCGACCAGCCTGCGCAGCAGGTCCAGCCACAGCTCGGCGTCGCGCTGGCCCGCGCCCGCGCCCCGCCCGCGCACCTGGTAGCCCTCGGTCATCGCGGCCACGGTGCGCAGCAGGTCCGGGTCCACCGCCACGCACACGGCGGGCGCCAGCGGGCTGTCCAGCGCCGCCTCGTAGCCCTTGAGCAGGCCGTAGAGCCTGCCGCCCAGGGCCAGCGAGGACGCCAGCTCGTCGTCGACCAGCTCGGTGCCGCCCCCGGCGGCCACCTGGACCAGCTTCGGCTCGTCGGCCAGCGGCCACAGCAGGGTCAGCTTGGCCTGGTTGCCGGAGGGGCCCTGGACCGCGCCGCCGGGCACCGACAGCACCGGCAGCAGCGTGCTCAGCGCGGCCAGCCGGGCCCGGCCGCCGTACTCGGGCACGCCGTTGATGTTGGCCAGGATCGGGTAGATGCCCGGCTGCTCGATCTCCAGCGACGACCGCTCGCCGCCGCGCAGCGGCACGGTGAGGCTGAACGGCGCGCTCTGGCCCTGCGGCAGCTCCTCCACGATCCGGGTGAACTGCGGCTGCACCACCTCGGCGTCGGCGGGCTCGCGCAGCGCGGAGCGCACCTGCTCCTCGGTGCGCAGCGCGTCGCCGCGCTCCAGCCGCAGCTCGATGTCGGTGACGTCGCGGTCGCCGACGTTGACCACCTTGCCCCGCACGGTGACCGAGGCGGGGCCGTCGGAGGTGATCACCCTGGGGGTGAGCTCCTCCACGTCCAGCCGCAGCAGCTGCTGCGGCTGCTGGCCGGGCTGGCTGGACAGCGCCCTGGTCGCCCAGATCTGGGTGGCGGGCGCGGGCTTGATCGGCAGTCGCCCGCCGTCGGCGGGCGTCGCGGGCGCGCTGGCCGCCCCCGCGACGAGCAGGGTCGAAGCCGCCGCGAGCGCGGCCAGCAGCCGTTTCACGCCGACTCCGCTCCATCCAGGTCCAGGCCGAACTCGGCGAGCAGTTCGGCGGCTCGGCGCACCAGTCGGCGCTCGTCCGCGTAGGCGAGCCGCTCGTCCAGTTCGCCAAGGGGCACCCACGCCACCTCGGTGACCTCCACGTCTTCGTCGGAAAGCTCGCCGCCCAGCGCTTCGAGGATGAAGTGGTGGACGGTCTTGTGCACCCTGCGGTCCTCGGCGACGAACCAGTAGTCGATCGAGCCGAGCGGGCGCAGGACCCTGCTATGAATACCGGTCTCCTCGGCGACCTCGCGCACCGCGGTCTGCTCGGCCGTCTCACCAGCCTCGATGTGGCCCTTGGGCAGCGACCACAACAACCGGCCCCGCCGGTCCAGCCGCCCGATGAGCGCCGCGGCGCGGCGCACCGGGTCCAGCACCAGGCCGCCCGCCGAGGTCTCGTCCACGGTCTTGAGCCGACGGCCCCGGCGCCGGTTCCGGCGCCTCGGCTTGGGAGCGCCGGAGCGACCGGACGACTGGGGCATGGTCCTGATGGTAGTGCGGCAGGCGGACGCGGGCGGCCACGTGATCAATCCGGTCGGTGACCGACCGGCGCGCCCTATACCCTGGCTCCCCGTGTCTGGGTCCAACCTGTCCGCCACGCAGGAGAACGCCGTGGTCGAGTTGCTGAGCGCCTTCCCCGTGGCCGACGAGCTGGCCGACCGCTTCGCCGCGGCCGGGCACCGCCTGTACCTGGTCGGGGGCAGCGTCCGGGACGCGCTGCTCGGCAGACTGGCCGGTGACCTGGACTTCACCACCGACGCCCGGCCGCCGCAGATCCTGCGGCTGCTGTCGGGGTGGGCGGACGCGGTGTGGGACACCGGCATCGCGTTCGGCACGGTCGGCGCGACCAAGCGCGGGCAGACCGTGGAGATCACCACCTTCCGCGCGGACGACTACGACGGGGTGACCCGCAACCCCGAGGTGACCTTCGGCGACACCGTCGAGGGTGACCTGGTGCGGCGCGACTTCACCGTCAACGCGATGGCGTTCGACCTGGTGCAGCGGGTGCTGGTGGACCCGACCGGTGGCCGTGCGGCGCTGGCGGCGGGGGTGCTGGACACGCCCGCCACCCCCGCGCAGTCCTTCGGCGACGACCCGCTGCGGATGCTGCGCGCCACCCGGTTCGTCTCCCAGCTGGGCCTGCGGCCCGCGCCCAGGGTCGTCGAGGCGATGACCGCGATGGCGGGCGAGCTGGAGCGGATCACCCCGGAGCGGGTGCAGGCCGAGCTGTCCAAGCTGCTGTGCGGGGAGCACCCGAGGGCGGGCGTCGAGCTGATGGTGAGCACCGGGCTGGCCGACGTGGTACTGCCCGAGCTGCCCGCGATGAAGCTGGAGATCGACGAGCACCACCAGCACAAGGACGTGTTCCACCACTCGCTGGTGGTGCTGGAGCAGGCGATCGACCTGGAGGACCGGGAGTCCTCGCCGGACCTGGTGCTGCGGCTGGCCGCGCTGCTGCACGACGTGGGCAAGCCGGAGACCCGGCGCTTCGAGCCGGGCGGCGGGGTCTCGTTCCACCATCACGAGGTGGTCGGCGCGAAGCTGGTGCGCAAGCGCTTGCGCGCGCTGCGGTACGCCAAGGACGTGGTCGAGGATGTCAGCCAGCTCGTGTACCTGCACCTGCGGTTCCACGGCTACGGCACGGGCGAGTGGACGGACTCGGCGGTGCGCCGGTACGCCACCGACGCCGGACCGCTGCTGAGCAGGCTGCACAAGCTGGTGCGGGCCGACTGCACCACCCGCAACAAGCGCAAGGCCAACGCGCTGCAGCGCACCTACGACGACCTGGAGCGCCGCATCGAGCGGCTGGCCGCCGAGGAGGACCTCAAGCGCGTGCGGCCGGACCTGGACGGCAACGAGATCATGCGGCTGCTCGGCCTGCCGCCCGGCCCGCAGGTGGGCAAGGCGTGGAAGTTCCTCAAGGAGCTGCGGCTGGACCGCGGCCCCCTCGACTACGACGAGGCGGTGGCCGAGCTGCTGGCCTGGGCCAGGTCGGAGGGAATCGAGCCGCCGACTACCCATTAGTACTCATTCCGGCGAAACATTGGCCAAGTGACAGCCCGTTGCGAGACCATGACTGTGCGCTTCGACAAGCACACTGGGGGTGGTGTCGTGAACGCTTGGGGATTGTCCACCGGGGGAGCCGCTCAGGCGCAGGACTTGGCGGTGCTCAACGAACAGCAGCGCGCGGTGCTCAGGTGCCTGGCCAGGGGGTTGGCCGACCACGAGATCGCGAGGGTGCTGGCCATCAGCGTCCGCCAGGTCGGGTACGAGGTCGCGGAGATCCTGCGGGCGCTGAACCTGCGGGACCGGATCGCCGCCGTGGTCTTCGCGCACGAGGCGGGCATGATCAAACTGCCGCTGCCGCGTTGAACTGCCGCTGCTCCGCAGACGGCGGCTCGGCCGCCCGGAAGTCGGCCCATCGGCACGCGTTTCGCGGAAAATCGAAGAGCGTGATTTTCCGCGAAAGGCATCCCGACAGGCCGACGCGGCCTCGCGTGGGGGTGGGTGCCTCGTGTGGGTTACCTGCGGTTGAGGATCAGGAGGTAGCAGACCACGCCGAGCAGGTAGACCGCCGCCGCGGTCAGGACCAGGCCGGGTGACCGGCCGTCCGCGGGCACGAAGGCCGCGGCGGCGGACACGGCGGCCACCTGGGTGACGTTGAACAGCGTGTCGTACAGGGCGAAGACCCGGCCGCGAACCCCGTCGCCGACATCGCCCTGCACGGCCGCGTCCGCGCACAGCTTCACCACCTGGCCCGCGAAGGTCAGCGGGAACGCCGCCACCAGCACGGTCGGCAGCAGCATCGGCAGGCCAAGGCCCAGCTGCGTGGCGGCGGCCAGCGCCAGCGCGCCCACCACCGCGCCGCGCCTGCCCAGCAGGTCGACCAGGCGGTCGGTGACCAGCCCGGCCAGCAGGATGCCAGCGCCGCCGGACACCGCCACCTCGCCCAACCCGGCCAAGCCCGCCTTGAACGGGCCCGCGTCGGTGAACGAGTGGCGCATCAGCAGCAGCGTGACCAGCAGGGACGCCGCGAACGCGGCGCGGTGGGCGAGCAGCGCCACCAGCGTGGCGGCCACGCGGGGAGCGCGCCAGGCGGCCCGCGCGCCGTCCAGCAGACCCAGCGCCACGGCGATCACCGTGCGACTGGGCTCGTCCACCTCGTCCGGCCCCAGCGCGCCCGCCGCGAACCGCGCCGCCAGCGCGGCGGCCAGCAGCGAGCCGACCACGGCGCACGCGGTGGTCCACGACGACCCGCCGTCGCCCTCGCCGAACAGCTCCCGCAACCCGACCGCGCAGCCCGCGCCCGCCACCGAGGTCAGCGCGCCCAGCGTGGTGACGAACGCGTTGGCCTCGACGAGGTGGTCCTCCGCCACGACGTGCGGCAGCGACGCCGACAACCCGCACGCGGCGAACCGGCTCACCCCGGTGACGGCCAGCGCGGCGGCGTAGAGCGGGAGACCCGCCATGCCCAGCCCGACGGCCGCGGCGGTCAGCAGGACGAACCCCGCACGGGTGAGGTTCGCCACCACCAGCACCCGCCTGCGATCCCACCGGTCCAGCAGCGCCCCGGCGAACGGTCCCACCACCGAGTAGGGCAGCAGCAGCACGGCGAAGCCCGCCGCGATGGCCGCCGGGTCGGCGTGCCGCTCGGGGTTGAACAGCACCGCCCCGGCCAGGCCCGCCTGGAACAGGCCGTCACCCCACTGGGCCGCCAACCGCGAGGCCAGCAGCCCGCGGAAGTCGGCCCCGGCCAGCAGCTTCCGGACCCCCAGGTGGTGCCGTACCGGGGTGGTGCCGGCGCTTGTCACCCTCCGAGGGTATGCCCGGTTCGGACGGTGCAGAGGGCGAAGGCCGGACCCCGGTGGGGGTCCGGCCTCCGCTGGTCGGATGCCCGGTCGCCTCTCGGCGCCATGCGCCGCGCGGCTCCAGCCGGACGGTATTCCGCGCGGGCGGTTTCTAGTGAGCCCGGGGGACACGAAGCACCCGACCACCTGTGCAACGACCGGGCTACCTCGGTTGTTCCACGCGGGGTGTGCCGAGTTCTTCTGAGATCATGGAGGGCGTGCGACCAGATGCCGAAGTCGAACCGGGTTCCCTGCTGGTTGCGGCACCGAGCCTGACCGACTCGAACTTCCGCCGCACGGTGGTCTACGTCATCGACCACCGGGGGGCGGGCACCCTGGGCGTGGTGCTCAACCGGCCCAGCGAGGTCGCCGTGCACGACGTGCTGCCCAACTGGGGACCGCACGTGACCCGGCCGCAGGCGGTCTACATCGGCGGACCGGTGGAGCAGAAGACCGCGCTGTGCCTGGCCGCGCTGCGCACCGGCGAGGACCACACCCGGCTGGACGGGGTGGTCGGCGTGCACGGGCCGGTGGCGCTGGTCGACCTGGACGGCGACCCGGAGGAGCTGCTGCCCAAGGTGCGCGGGCTGCGGGTGTTCGCGGGCTACGCGGGGTGGAGCGAGGGCCAGCTGGCGGGCGAGATCGAGCGCGAGGACTGGATCGTGGTGCCCGGCCTGCCCGACGACGTGCTCGCCCCGGCCAACGTGGACCTGTGGGGCCGCGTGCTGCGCAGGCAGGGGATGCCCACCGCGCTGCTGGCCACCTTCCCCTCCGACGTCAAGCGCAACTGACCAAGGCGTCGGCAAGTACTACCCGAGGGCCGCTTCAGGGCCGGTAACTACTACCCGTGGTACGCGAGCACGCGCCTCGGGTAGTAGTTACCGGCCCCGGGACGAGGCTCGGGTAGTACTTGCAGGCGGGTCAGGCGCGGCTGAGGACGCCGCAGGCGCCCGCGCAGGCGCACGTCGAGCAGCCCGACTTCTCCGGCTCGGGCAGCGCCTCGGCGGCGCGGTGCCCCTGCACCCCGCCCGCCACCGCGATGGCCACCGCGCCGACCAGGCCGACCAGGCCCACCACCACGGCGGTCGCCGGGTTGACCAGCACGGCCGCGCCCGCCAGCAGCGCGACCAGGCCCGCCACCAGGTTCGGCACCCCGGCCACCCGGTTGGCCAGCGCGAAGGTCTCGTCGTCGCGCAGCGACGCGGCGGTGCGCACCCCGACGAAGCGGTTGCGCCGCAGCTGGCCGCGCACGCCCAGGACGCCGATCGCCACGAGCGCGACGCCCACCAGCACCAGCACCACAAGCAGCACGATGTTCACGTTGACGAGGGTAGGCGCGGCCGGGCTGTGACGTGGCACCAGCCCCCGTGGCGGTTCACCCGGTGACCGGCGTTTGCGCCGCGCTGCTACCGTGGACGCCATGAGCACGGCTCGCCTGCTCCTTATGTAGCCGCGCGGACCTCGTCACGAAGGTCGGCGCGGCAACCCCTCACGCCCCACGGGCTGGGGGGTTTCGTCATGTCAGGGGCAGGATCGATGGAGAGGGACTCCCGATGAGCACCGAAGCGGCGGCCGAGACGCCCGCCTTCCGCTACACCGCCGAGCTGGCGGGCGAGATCGAGCAGCGGTGGCAGCAGCGCTGGGAGGAGCGCGGCACGTTCCACGCGCCCAACCCGGTCGGCCCGCTCCAGGGCGACGTGCCCGCGGACAAGCTGTTCGTGCAGGACATGTTCCCCTACCCGTCCGGCGCGGGCCTGCACGTCGGGCACCCGCTGGGGTTCATCGGCACCGACGTCTACGCCCGGTACCACCGGATGAACGGGCGCAACGTGCTGCACACGATGGGCTTCGACGCCTTCGGCCTGCCCGCCGAGCAGTACGCCGTGCAGACCGGCCAGCACCCCCGCAAGACCACCGAGGACAACATCCAGACCTACCTGCGGCAGATCCGCAGGCTGGGCCTGGGCCACGACGAGCGGCGCCGGATCTCCACCATCGACCCGGACTACTACAAGTGGACCCAGTGGATCTTCCTGCAGATCTTCAACTCCTGGTACGACCGGGAAGCCCGCCGCGCCCGGCCGATCGCCGAGCTGGAGCGGCAGTTCGCCTCGGGTGAGCGGGCCACCCCCGACGGGCGGCCGTGGGCCGAGCTGACCGGCGCCGAGCGGCAGAAGGTGCTGGGCGGGTACCGGCTGGCCTACCTGTCCGAGGCGCCGGTCAACTGGTGCCCCGGCCTGGGCACGGTGCTGGCCAACGAGGAGGTCACCGCCGACGGCCGCAGCGAGCGCGGCAACTTCCCGGTGTTCCGGCGCAACCTGCGCCAGTGGATGATGCGGATCACCGCCTACGCCGACCGGCTGGTCGACGACCTGGACCGGCTGGACTGGCCGGAGAAGGTCAAGTCCATGCAGCGCAACTGGATCGGCCGCTCGCACGGCGCCCGCGTCCGGTTCGACGTGGGCGGCCGGGACGTCGAGGTCTTCACCACCCGCCCGGACACCCTGTTCGGGGCCACCTACCTGGTGCTGGCCCCCGAGCACCCGCTGGTGGACGAGATCGTCGCGCCCGAGCGGGCCGAGGCCATCGCCGCCTACCGCCGCGAGGTCTCCCGCAAGTCCGACCTGGACCGGCAGGAGAACAAGGACAAGACCGGCGTCTTCACCGGCGCGCACGCGGTCAACCCGGTCAACGGCCGGGAGATCCCGGTCTACGTGGCCGACTACGTGCTGATGGGCTACGGCACCGGCGCGATCATGGCGGTGCCCGGCCAGGACCAGCGCGACTGGGACTTCGCGGTCAAGTTCGACCTGCCGATCATCCGCACCGTGCGGCCGCCGGAGGACTTCGACGGCGAGGCGTACACCGGCACCGGACCGGCCATCAACAGCGGTTTCCTGGACGGCCTCGAGGTCGACGAGGCCAAGCGGACGATCATCGCCTGGCTGGAGGAGCACGGCCGGGGCGAGGGCACCGTGCAGTACAAGCTGCGCGACTGGCTGTTCTCCCGGCAGCGCTACTGGGGCGAGCCGTTCCCCATCGTCTACGACGAGGACGGCACGCCGATCGCGCTGCCCGAGTCGGCGCTGCCGGTCGAGCTGCCCGACGTGGACGACTACTCGCCGCGCACCTTCGACCCGGAGGACGCCAACTCCGAGCCGTCGCCGCCGCTGTCCCGCGCGGGCGACTGGGTCGAGGTCGAGCTGGACCTGGGCGACGGCCGCAAGAAGTACCGGCGCGAGACCAACACCATGCCCAACTGGGCCGGCTCGTGCTGGTACCAGCTGCGCTACGTGGACCCGACCGAGCCGGACCGGTTCGTCAACGCCGACAACGAGCGGTACTGGCTGGGCCCGCGCACGCAGGACCACGGCGCGGACGACCCCGGCGGCGTCGACCTGTACATCGGTGGCGTCGAGCACGCGGTGCTGCACCTGCTGTACGCGCGGTTCTGGCAGAAGGTGCTGTTCGACCTGGGCCACGTGTCCGGTGACGAGCCGTACCGCAGGCTGTACAACCAGGGCTACATCGAGGCCTACGCCTACACCGACGCGCGCGGCGCCTACGTGCCCGCCGAGCAGGTGGAGGAGCGTGACGGCAAGTACTTCTTCGACGGCGAAGAGGTGCGGCGCGAGTACGGCAAGATGGGCAAGAGCCTGAAGAACGTCGTCACGCCGGACGAGATGTGCGCCAACTACGGCGCCGACACCTTCCGCGTGTACGAGATGTCGATGGGCCCCATGGACGTCTCGCGGCCGTGGGCGACCAAGGACGTCGTGGGCGCGCAGCGGTTCCTGCAGCGGCTGTGGCGCAACCTGGTCGACGAGACCACCGGCGAGTCGCGCGTCACCGACGAGCAGCCGTCGGAGGAGGCGCTGCGCCTGCTGCACAAGACGATCGCGGGCGTGCACGAGGACTACGCCAACCTGCGCTACAACACCGCGGTCGCCAAGCTGATCGAGCTGAACAACCACGTGACCAAGCACTTCAGCGCGGTCGGCGCGCCGCGCGCGCTGGCCGAGCCGATGGTGTCGATGCTGGCCCCGCTGGCCCCGCACGTGGCCGAGGAGCTGTGGGCCAAGCTGGGCCACGGCACCTCGCTGGCGCACGGCCCGTTCCCCACCGCCGACGAGAAGTACCTGGTCGAGGACACCCTGGAGTACCCGATCCAGGTCAACGGCAAGGTCAAGGCCCGCGTGGTGGTGCCCGCGTCGGCGACCAAGGAGGAGGTCGAGGCGGCGGCGCTGGCCGAGGAGAAGGTGGCCGAGCTGCTGGGCGGCGGCACGCCGCGCAAGGTCATCGTGGTGCCCGGCCGCCTGGTCAACGTGGTGCTGTGAACGTCCGCCGGGGTGGGCCCGAGCCCACCCCGGCGGGTGTCCCGCCGGCGATCATCTCGCGGAACGCGGCGAACCCGGCGCTGGACACGGTGCCGTAGGCGCCTCCGCTCACCGCGACGACTTGGATCGTCACGTTGTCCCGTGCGCCCATGTCCAGTTGTTGCTTCGCGCGCCTCTCGGCCGCTGCCCGGTTCTCCCAGCCCTTACGACGCCGCGCGTTGAACTCCAGAGCGGCTTCGGCGATGGCCGAGGCGTACGCGCCGATTTGGAGCAGTCCTGGAATCGCGATGTAAGCGATGATTCGCTCGCGTTTCGCCAGTCCTTCCTCACGGCAGAAGGCGACGTACTTCGTGGGCAGGTCGGGCGCGTGTTCGGTTCGCGCGGCGGGTTTCCTCACGGCATCCCACAGCCGTTCGGCCTTGCGCCGCTCCTCGTCGGTGGCCCCGTAGAGCCTGAGCAGGGCGACCACGCATCGCCTTGCGCAAGGTCCACTCCACCGTCATGCGCGCCACCCTGGCCACTCCGCGTCATCCGATAAACCGCTCGATCGATAAATATCGATGCACACGTGTGGACGGCTACTGTGCGGCAACCAAGAATCCCGAGGAGCGGAGCAATGGAGGACTTCGACGCCAATGACCCGCTGGTCGTCCGGGTCACCTCGTAGGGCGTGGCAGTCCGGCGGCGGCCTCGGCCAGGGCGTCGAGCAGGCCGGCGTCGACGTGGCCGGTCAGCGCTTCGGTCTCGGCGACGGTCATGGTGCTGCCGCTGACCCTCGACCCGTAGTGGGCGGCGGTGAAGCGGATGTCGGCCAAGCCGAGCAGGCCACTGCCCAGCGGCTTGATGTCGCCGCTGCCGTACTCGTCCATGACGTCCCGGAACCGCCGGGTCTGGCTGCCGTTGGCGAAGCCGACCCAGACCACCGAGACCACGGCGGTGTCGCCCGCCCCGTCGCCGACCGCGAAGACCAGGCGGTCCAGCGACCGGCACGGGGTGCGGGCGAGGAACTCGCGCACCCGGCCCCACGAGCTGGTCAGGCACTCCGCGTCCTGCCTGGCGAACCGCCTGGTGACCTTCAGGCCGAGGCGGCTCACGGCGCGGTCGGCGGCGCTGTCGGCGTCGTGCGCGGACTTCCGGTTGTCGGCCTTGCTGTTGCTGTTCGTCCGAGGGGTCAACTCGCCGAGCTGGCTCAGCACCGCGTCGCCACCGACGCCCGCCGCCGCGGCGAGCGCGACCACGACTCCGGCGAGCACCGCTCCGCCTCCGGTCCCGCCCTTGTCCGAGCCGCCGCCAGGACCGCCGATCCTGCGTCCCATTCCCGCCCCCGATCCCGTGTTGTGTGTTCATGCAACAAGATGCGGATCGGCCGTACAGCGAATAATTGCGGACAACCGCGCCCGGATCGGGTGACCGGTTCCGATGCGTTCGCGCAACGCTTTTCAGTTTTACCCCGACTTCGCTTCGCGAAGCGATTGATCATCACCCGTCGGGACAGTGCGGAGTGCGCTATCCGCGCAATACAGTGCACCGGGTGGAGCGAGATGAAGTGGTCGTGTTCGCACTGGTGAGCAAGGTGGCCAGTGATTGCCGACGGGTCATCGACCGGTTGCTGGACGAGAAGAACCCGCGCAGCACCACGGACTACACCCAACCGCTCACCGCCTGGATGCGCGACCTGGGCCTGCTCATGGCGCACAGCGGCGCCGAACTCGTGGCCTGGGCCGATGACACCGGTCCGGCGAGCACCGTGGTGGTCCCGGCTCCGCCGGAGGTGCCGAGGCTTTTCGCGATCGTGCAGGACGCCGCGGTCGTCGCCTGGGGGCTGCAGTTCGCCGAATCGGCTCACGTGGTCGCCGGCGGTCACCAGTTGTCCACGCGCAGCGCGGAAACGGCGCTGCGTTACTTCGACGACGGTGAAACCGATCCCGCCGTGGTCTGGATCAAGCGGTGACGCCCATTTCGCCGATCATCTGGGTCAGCATGAGGTCGAACATCGGTTCGGGATTGGACACCGCGAACGGGAACCGCCCGAAGACCTCCAGGGCCACGTGCCCGTACAGCCGCACCCAGGATTGCAGGATGTGGTGGATAGCCCCCAGGTGCAGCACCGACTCGTCCACCCGGCCGCCCTTGTCGGCCACCGCGGCGATGAGGATCTGCTGGTAGTAGCGCAGGTCGTCGTGCAGCTCGGCGGGCACGTCGGCGGCGTGCGGGGCCGGGGCAGGGTCGCTGGCCACCAGCTTCGCCGCGACTTCGAGGAACACGCGGCCGAACTGCTCGTCCACCCGGCCGCCGCCCGCCGCGCAGGGCACCGTGGTGTCGGTGGAGGCGAACACCAGCGCGAACTCCTGCGGGTGCGCCAGCGCCCACCGGCGGAACTCCCGGCACACGGCGAACACCTGGGCGGGGGCGGGCGCGTCGGGCAGCTCGGTCAGCGCGGCGGACAGCTCGGCGTCGAGGTCCCGGCAGATGTCCTCGCACAGGTGGTTGAGCAGGTCCTCGCGGGAGTCGTAGTACCGGTACAGGGCGGGGGCGGTGATGCCGAGCTCACGGGCGATCGCACGTAGCGTCACCGCGTCGCGCCCGTGTGCCACGAGCAGGGCGCGTGCTTGTCGCCTGATGTCGCGCTCGGTCTCCGCGCGGACTTTCTCCCGGCGCGTGGCCTCGGTCATATTCACCCCTTCGTGTTGTCGGCGGTGCTCCCCGTAGGTACCTTCGGCGCGAACTTAGTGAACGGTGTTTACCGAGTTGGCGCCGGTCGCGCAACGGTAACCCACCGACCGAGGAGGACGTGTGTTCGCGAAGTGGGGTTCCCTGGCGTATCGCCGCAGATGGGTGGTGCTGATCGCGACCGCCCTGCTGGCGGTGGCGGGCGGCGTGTGGGGCCTCGGCGTCTTCGACAAGCTCAGCCAGGGCGGCTACGAAGCGCCCAGCAGCGAGGCGGCGCGGGCCAACCAGGTCGCCCAGGACGCCTTCGGCCGCCAGGACGGTGACGTCCTCGTCGTCTACGGCACCGGCGACCAGGCCAAGCTCGGGGAGATCACCCAGCGGCTGGGGCAGTTGCCCGACGACGCGGTGCTGCGGGTCGTGCCGCCGGTGCCCGCGCCCGGCGGCGACAAGGCGCTGACCGTGATCACGCTGCGCTCCGGCGACTCGAACGAGCAGATCAAGCAGTACGAGCGGATCGCCGACCAGCTCGACGTGCCCGGCGTGGACGAGCAGGTCGGCGGCCTGGTGCCCACCCAGAAGGCGATCAGCGACATGTCCGCCTCGGACCTGACCAAGGCCGAGGCCGTCTCGCTGCCGATCGTGCTGGTCCTGCTGGTGGCCATCTTCGGCGGGCTGGTCGCCGCCTCGCTGCCGGTGGTGGTCGGCGGCCTGGCGATCATGGGCTCGCTGGGCGTGCTGCACGCCGTCTCCTACGCCGCCGACGTCAACTCCTTCGCGGTCAACGTCGCCAGCCTGCTCGGCCTGGGCATGGCCATCGACTACGGCCTGTTCATGGTCGGCCGGTTCCGCGAGGAGCTGGCCGCCGGGCGCGGCACGGCCGACGCGGTGCTCAGGACCGTCTCCTCGGCGGGCCGCACGGTGGCGTTCTCGGCGACCCTGCTGGTCATCGCGCTGGCCGGGCTGCTGCTGTTCCCGCAGGGCTTCCTCAAGTCGCTCAGCTACGGCGGCATGTCCGCGGTCGCCATCGCCGCGCTGGTCTCGCTGACCCTGCTGCCCGCGCTGCTCGGCGTGCTCGGCCACCGCGTCGACAAGCTGGCCGTGCCGTGGCGCAAGCGCGCCCCCCGCGAGGACGGCTGGCGCAGGCTCGCCGCCCGCGTGATGAAGCGACCGGTGCTGTTCGCGCTGCCGATCGTCGCGGTGCTGGTGGCGCTGGGCGCGCCGTTCCTCGGCGTGAAGTTCGGCGAGGTCACCGAGAAGGTGCTGCCCGAGGGCAACTCCGCGCGCGTGGCCGCCGAGACGGTGAACCGGGACTTCCCCCAGCTGTCCACCAGCGGGCTGAAGATCGTGCTCACCGGCGACCCCGACCCGGCCGAGGTGCAGCGGTTCGCCGCGCGCGTGGGCGAGGTGCCCGGCGTGGGCCAGGCGCAGGTCGCCGCCGAGCCGAAGGACGGCGTGTGGCTGCTCAACGCGGGGCTGGACCAGGACGCGCTCAGCGACGAGTCCAAGCGGGCGCTCAAGGACGTGCGGGCGCTCGACGCCCCCGGTGACGAGCTGCTGGTCGGCGGCAGCACGGCGATGGTCTCCGACGGCCTCGACGCCATCCAGGACCGGCTGCCGCTGATGGTCGGCCTGCTGGTGGGCGCCACGTTCGTGCTGATGTTCCTGGCGTTCGGCTCGATCCTGTTGCCGATCAAGGCCGTGGTGATGAGCGCGCTGAGCCTGTCCGCCACCTTCGGCGTGCTGGTGTGGGTGTTCCAGGAGGGCCACGGCGCGTCGCTGCTGGGCGTGACGCCCGCGCCGCTGGAGTCCGGCATCGTGGTGCTGATGGCGGCCGTGGTGTTCGGCCTGTCCACCGACTACGAGGTCTTCCTGCTCTCCCGCATGGTCGAGGCGCGCGGTCGCGGCGCGTCCACCGAGGAGGCGGTGAGCATCGGCCTTGCCAAGACCGGCCGGGTGATCACCGCCGCCGCGCTGCTGCTGATCGTGGTGACCGGCGCGTTCGCGTTCTCGCAGATCACCATGATGCGGTTCGTCGGCGTCGGCATGATCCTGGCGCTGGCGCTGGACGCCACGGTGGTGCGGATGCTGCTGGTGCCCGCGGTGCTCAAGCTGCTCGACGGCGCGGCCTGGTGGGCGCCCGGCCCGCTGCGCCGCATCCAGCAGCGGGTGGCGATCCACGAAGGCGAGTCCGTGGAGGACGAGCGCGCGCCCGCGACGGTGGGCTGACCGCGCTCGGTGCTGTTCTGCCGCCCGCGACGGCGGAGCGGGCGGCAGGCAGCGGTGCGCCCGGCGCCGGTCGCTCGGGGGGCGAAACGACCGACGCCGGACTCCAGCCGGTGCTCAGCACCGGTGGCCCTGCCCCGACCTACTGAGACTTAACACCAAGGGTGGCGCAGAGGGGGCCGTTTTCGCTCCGGACTGCTACGAATTCGCTGAAATTCGTCGCGTTGCCACCAGCTTGGCGTAACGGGTGCCCGCCGTGAGTAGTACCAGGCCGGCCCCGAGGAACGCCAGCACGCGGGCGAATCCGCTCAGCGCGGCCAGGTCGAACAGCAGCAGCTTCATCACGGCGGCTCCCACCAGCACCAATCCGCAGGCCCGCAGCGCGGGCACGTCGATGCCGCGGACCAGCAGCACCAGGGCGGCCACCGCCCAGGAAATCGTCACGATCGTGTGACCGAAGAGGAAGCCGGTCACCGTCCGCGACACCAGCAGCGTCGAGCACAGCACCACCCCGGCCACCGCGTACAGCCCGACCACGCCGACGCCGATCCAGGCGACCAGCCGGTCGCCGAGGTCGTCCAGCACCCCGACCGCCGTCGCCGCCCACGCCACCACCACCGCGGTCACCAGCAGCACCAGCCCGGCGAGCAGGCCCGCCACCAGGACTTCGGTCGTGGGGGCGGTGAACCGCCACGGCTCCAGCAGCAGGTTCAGCGGCAGCGCGTCGCCCAGCACCAGCACGCCGCCGACCCCGCCCAGCGCCACCGCGCCGACCAGCGGGCCGCGCGAGCGCAGCCGGGTCGCCAGGAACGCCAGCAGCGCCGCCTCGGCCAGCACCGCCGCCGCGCGCGTGCTGCCCTCCAGCGCCGTGGCCGTGGCCTGGAACAGCGCCAGCACGCCGACCCCGCCCGCCGCGGCGGTGAACGCCGAGGGCAGCCTGCCCCGGCCCAACGCCCACACCGCCAGCACCGGCACCGCCGCGCCAGCGGCCACCACGGCCGACTGCGGCCGGTCCAGCAGCACGCTGACCAGCAGCGCGGGCGCCGGGGCGCCGACCAGCAGGCCGATCGCGGTCCGGTCGGCCGGGCGGAACCGGGCGGTGAGCGCCGCGCCCGCCACGCCGACGACGGCGGCCACCAGCGCCACCACGTTGACCGTCCACAGGTCCTCCCCCGGCACCGCCGCCAGGACCGCCACCAGCGGCGGGACACCCGCCACCACCGCCAGCGGCGGCCAGTCGCGCTTGAGGTGCACCGGGGCCGCGGCGACCTTGAGCACCAGCAGGAACGCCACCAGCAGCAGGGTGAAGCCCTCGGTGAGCACCGGCGCGCACACCGCGCAGGCGGCCACCACGCCGATCGCGAACGTCGCCGAGTCCCAGCGCATCGCCAGCAGCAGGCCCGCGCCCGCCACCAGCAGACCCGCCACCAGGCCGCCGACCGGCGGCAGGTAGCCGTAGATCGAGGTGATCGCGACGACGTCCAGGTACAGCACCGCGAACCCGGTCGCGGCCAGGGCGAACGCGCCGGTCCGCGAGGTCGGCGAGCGGTGCAGCCGCACCCCCACCGCGATCAGCGCGACGCCCAGCAGCGCTCCGCCGACCACCCTGGGCACCGGTCCGAGGTAGCCCCGCTGCACGGCCAGGACCAGCAGCATCACCACGCCGAGCGTGGTGATCGCGCCGCCGACCCAGGCCAGCAGCCTGCTGCCCGCGCCGTCCCGGCTCAGCCGCTCGAACAGGCTCGGGGCCGGGGTGCGCGTCGGGGGCGGCCACGGGGAGTCGTGGGACCGCTGCGGGGCCCAGCGCACCTCTGGGGGCGCGGGGGCCGGTTGCCACCCGGCCGCGCGCGGCGGCTCGGGCTCCGGGCGCTGGTCGGCCTCGGCGGGCGCGGGCGCGGCGCTCGCGGCGACCCTGGCGGCGCTTTCCCGGCGCAGCTCCTCGCCCAGTGCGGCGAGGCGGCGGGACATCCGGCCGATCTCGTCGGCCAGGCTGGTGAGCGGGTCCGATCCGGTCATGGGACCAGGGTCGCCGCGCGGAGGCGGTCGCGAATCCGTACCTCTACTCATCCCGGCCGGCAGAGTGCGGAGGATGACCTCGGTTCTGGTGCTCGGGTCGGCCAACGCCGACCTCGTCGTCTCGGTTCCGCGCAGGCCCGCCGGTGGCGAGACGGTCCTCGGCGGCGACACCGCCGTGCTGCCCGGCGGCAAGGGGGCGAACACCGCGGTGGCCGCCGCGCGGGTGGGCGGCTCGGTGTCGTTCCTCGGCGCGGTCGGGCCGGACCAGTACGGCGAGCTGCTGCGCTCGTCGCTGGAGTCGGCGGGCGTGCGCACTGAGCTGCTGCGCACCTCGTCGCGGCCGACCGGCATCGCCTACATCACCGTGACGCCCGACGGGGAGAACTCCATCGTCGTCGCGCCGGGGGCGAACTCCGACGTGGTGGTGCCCGAGCTGCCGTGGGAGTCCTTCGCGGTGCTGGTCTGCTCGCTGGAGGTGCCGGTCGACGTGGTGGAGGGGGCGGTCCGCGCGGCCGCCGAGCGCGGGGTGCGGCCGGTGCTGAACCTGTCGCCGGTCACCGAGGTCGCCCCGGACGTGCTGGCCCTGCTGGACCCGCTGGTGGTCAACGAGCACGAGGCCGCCTCGCTGGCGGGCACCCTGCCGGGCCTGCTCGACCTCGGTCCGAAGTCGGCGGTGGTCACCCTGGGCGCGCGCGGCGCGGCGGTGGTGACACCGGAAGGCGTCACGGAGGTGCCCGCGCCGGAGGTGGAGGTCGTGGACACCACCGGGGCCGGTGACGCCTTCGCGGGCGCACTGGCCACCCGCCTCGCCGAAGGCGACCTCCTGCCCGCCGCGGCCGCCTTCGCCACCCGGGTCGCCGCCACCTCCGTCACCAAACCCGGCGCGCAACCGTCCTACCCCACCCCCTCCGACCTCCGGTGACCCCCAACCACCCCCCCAACCACCACGCGAGGCCGCGTCGGCCTGTCGGCATGCCTTTCGGAAAAATCACGCCCTTCGATTTTTCCGAAACGCGTGCCGATGGGCCGACTTCCAGGCGGCCGAGCCCGCCGCGCCGGAGGCGCGGCAATCCAAGGGAGTATGGTCTAGACCATGTCGAGCACGCGGCTGAGCGGTGTCGGTGTCAGTTCGGGCCGGGCGTCCGGCCCCGTGGTGCGGGTCGCCGAGCCGCTGGGGGAACCCCCGACCACGCCCGCGCCCGCCGATCCCCCGGCCGAGGCCGCGCGCATCCGGCCCGCCGCCGAGGTCGTGGCCGAGCGGCTGCGGCAGCGCGCCGCCGCGGTGAGCGGCGACGCCAAGGCCGTGCTGGAGACCACCGCTGCCATGGCCGCCGACCCGGCGCTGCTGGGGCAGGCCGAGAAGCTGGTCACCGACGAGTCGCTGCCCGCCGCCCGTGCTGTGCACCAGGCCGCCGCCGGGTTCATCGCGGCGCTGGAGGCCGCAGGCGGGTACATGGCCGAGCGGGCGGGCGACGTGCGCGACGTGCGCGACCGCCTGGTCGCCGAGCTGCTGGGCGTGCCCGCGCCGGGCGTGCCGGACCTGACCGGGCCCAGCGTGCTGGTCGCCCGCGACCTGGCCCCGGCCGACACCGCGGGCCTGGACCCGGCCACCGTGCTGGCACTGGTCACCGAGGAGGGCGGACCCACCTCGCACACCGCGATCCTGGCCCGCTCGCTGGGCATCCCCGCCGTGGTGGCCTGCCGGGGTGTGCTCGCCGCCGAGGCCGACGCGCTGCTGGTGGACGGCGACACCGGCGTGGTCGAGGTCTCCGACGGCACGGTCCGCGCCGCGCACGTGACGGGCAAGGCCGAGTGGAACGGCGTCGGCGTGCTGCGCGACGGGCTGCGGGTGAAGGTGCTGGGCAACGTCGGCTCGCCCGCCGACGCGGTGGCCGCCGCGGCCGGTGGCGCGGAGGGCGTGGGGCTGTCGCACCGAGTTCTGCTTCCTGTCCGCCGCCGACGAGCCGTCGGTGGACGAGCAGCGCGCGGCGTACGCGGCGGTGCTGGCCCCGTTCGCGGGCAAGCCAGTCGTGGTGCGGACCCTGGACGCGGGCGCGGACAAGCCGCTGCCCTTCCTCAACCCCGACCCGGAGCCCAACCCGGCGTTGGGCGTGCGCGGCCTGCGGGTCGCCTTCGACCGGCCGGACGTGCTGGAGCGGCAGCTCCAGGCGATCGCGCTGGCGGCGGCGGACAGCGGCGCGGAGGTGTCGGTGATGGCCCCGATGGTGGCCACCGCCGCCGAGGCGGCCTGGTTCGCCGAGCGGGCGCGGGCGGCGGGCATCGCCCGCGCGGGGGTGATGGTCGAGATCCCGGCCGCCGCGCTGGCCGCTCGGGAGATCCTGGAAGTGGTGGACTTCGTCTCCATCGGCACCAACGACCTGGCGCAGTACACGTTCGCGGCGGACCGCCAGGTCGGCGCGGTCGCGGCGCTGAACGACCCGTGGCAGCCCGCGCTGCTGCGGCTGATCGCGCAGGTCGGCGAGGCGGGCACGGCGGCGGGCAAGCCGGTCGGCGTGTGCGGCGAGGCGGCGGCCGACCCGCTGCTGGCCTGCGTCCTCATCGGCCTGGGCGTGACCAGCCTGTCGATGAACCACACCGCGCTCGCGGGCGTCGGCGCGAAGCTCGCCGCCACCAGCTTCGACCTGTGCCAGCTCGCCGCCCGCGGCGCCCTGGCCGCCCCCGACCCCGCCTCCGCCAAACTCGCCGCCCGAGCTGTGTTGAATTGACCCGGCTTCGCCGGGTCGGCGAGGCCGCCTGGGAGTCGGCCCATCGGGACGCGTTTCGGAAAAATCGAAGAGCGTGATTTTTCCGAAAGGCATCCCGACAGGCCGACGCGGCCTCGCGTGGTGCCCACCGGGCCACCCACCTGCCGTCGGGGTCACCTGATTGCGCGAGTCGCGCGTTCGGGCACCGCGAGTCGCGCGTTCGGGGGTCAGGTGGGCTGGTGGGCCGCGCAGCGCACCAGCTCGTCGCGGACCAGCTTGACCAGCGGGTGGTCCTCGCTGCCCCGGCGCACCGCCGCGAACACCCGGCGCAGCGGGGCCTGGCCGCGCACCGGCTGGCCGGGCAGGGCGTTGCGCGGGGCCAGCGCCACGCCCGCGCCCGCCCGGACCAGCGCGCCGATGGCCCGGAAGTCGTCCGAGGTGTGCCGCACGCGCGGGGCGAAACCGGCCTGCCCGCACACCAGCTCCACCACGTCGCGCACCGGGTTGCCGGGCAGCGGCGCGACCCAGTCCTCGTCGGCCAGCGCGCCCAGGTCCACCTCCGCCGCCCCGGCCAGCGGGTGCTCCGGCGGCAGCACCACGTCGAAGGGCTCGGTGTAGAGCGGGAAGCGGGTCAGCCTGCGGTCGTCGGCGCGCGGCGCGGCCCGGTGCTCCTCGGTGATGGCCAGGTCGATCTCGCCGTCCAGCAGCAGCGGCACGCTGGCGTGGCCCTCGGCGTCGCGGACCCGGATGGCCACGCCGGGCGCGGTGGTGCGCAGCGCGGCCACCGCCGGGGCGACCACCTGGGTGATCGCCGACGCGAAGCTGGCCACCTCCACCCGCCCGGTCTTGCCGCCCGCGAACGCCGCCAGGCCCGCCTGCGCCCGCTCCAGCTCGGCGGCCACCGCGTTGGCGTGCCCCACCAGCAGCTCCCCCGCGGCGGTCAGCGCGACCCGTCTGCCCCGGCGGCGCAGCAGCTCCTGGCCCGCCTCCGACTCCAGCGCCGCGAGCTGCTGCGACACCGCGGACGGGGTCAGGTGCAGCGCGCGGGCGGCGGCGGTCACCGTGCCGTGGTCGGCGAGCGCGCTGAGCACGCGCAGTCGCCTGGGGTCGATCACCCGTCCATCCTCGCCCGCGTCGCGTTTGAGCGCCGTCGCGGGTGACCGATTCCCCCTGCGTGACGATCAGCGGCAGGGTGGTCAAGATCGCGGTGGCCGGGGTGTTCGCGCTGGTGGTGTTCGGTGTCGTGGTGCCGAGCGTGCGCGCGGGCGGGTGGGCGGTCAGCGGCACCGCCGTCTCGTCCGCGCTGCTCGCGGTGGTGCTGGTGGCGGCCCTGCTGGGCACCGTGGACGAGCACCGCCCGCGCATCAGCGGGCGGCGCTCCTGGCTGGCGCTCGGCGCGGTGTGCGCGGCCGGGGCGGTGGCCGGGATCGGGTCAGCCCTGCTGGAGCGGACCACCGGCCAGGTCTGGCCGCGCTACGCGGTGCTGGCGCTGCTCGTCGTGCTGCTCGTCGTGCACTTCCTGCACGGGCGCGGGGTCACATCCGGTCGCGCGCGGCGATGAAGGCGTCCACCGCGCGGTTGACGTCGTCGGTGGAGTGCGCCGCCGACATCTGGGTGCGGATGCGCGCCTTGCCGTGCGGCACCACCGGGTAGGAGAACCCGATCACGTAGACGCCCTGCTCCAGCAGCAGGTCCGCCATCCGCGACGCCTCCGCCGCGTCGCCGATCATCACCGGGATGATCGGGTGCTCGCCGGGCAGCAGGTCGAAGCCCGCCTCGGTCATCCGGGACCGGAACAGCGCGGTGTTCTCGCGCAGCCGGGTCAGCAGCTCGCCCGAGGAGCTGAGCAGGTCCAGCGCCGCGACGGCGGCGGCGGTGATCGACGGGGCCAGCGAGTTGGAGAACAGGTAGGGCCGGGACCGCTGGCGCAGCATCTCCACGATCTCCGCCCGGCCGGAGGTGTAGCCGCCGCTGGCGCCGCCCAGCGCCTTGCCCAGGGTACCGGTGACGATGTCGACCCGGTCCTGCACGCCGAACAGCTCGGGCGTGCCGCGCCCCTGCGGGCCGACGAAGCCGACCGCGTGCGAGTCGTCGACCATGACCAGCGCGTCGTACTTCTCGGCGAGGTCGCAGATCTCGTCCAGCGGCGCGAGGTAGCCGTCCATGGAGAACACGCCGTCGGTGGCGATCAGCCGGTAGCGGGCGTCGGCGGCGTCCTTGAGCTGCTGCTCCAGGTCGGCCATGTTCCGGTTGCGGTAGCGGAACCGGCGGGCCTTGGACAGCCGCACGCCGTCGATGATCGAGGCGTGGTTCAGCTCGTCGGAGATGATCGCGTCCTGCGCGCCGAGCAGCGTCTCGAACAGGCCGCCGTTGGCGTCGAAGCACGAGCTGTAGAGGATGGTGTCCTCGGTGCCGAGGAACCGCGACAGCCGCGCTTCCAGCTCCTTGTGCGGCTCCTGCGTGCCGCAGATGAACCGCACCGAGGCCATGCCGAAGCCCCACCGGTCCAGCGCGTCGTGCGCGGCCTTGACCAGCGCCGGGTGGTCGGCCAGGCCCAGGTAGTTGTTGGCGCAGAAGTTCAGCACCTCGGTCGGCGAGGTGGCCACCCGCACCGCGGAGTTCTGCGGGCTGCCGATCACCCGCTCGGCCTTGTACAGGCCCGCCGCGCGGATCTCCGCCAGCCCGGTCCGCAAGTCCTCCCGCATCGCGCCGTACATCAGGCAGCTCCCGTCCAGTCGAGGATGACCTTGCCGCACTTGCCCTCGCGCGCGGTGGCGAAGGCGCGTTCGAACTCGGTGCAGTGGTACCGGTGGGTGATCACCGGCGCCAGGTCGAGGCCGCGTTGCAGCAGCACCGACATGGAGTACCAGGTCTCGAACATCTCCCGGCCGTAGACGCCCTTGATGTGCAGCATCTTGAGCACGACGCTGCTCCAGTCCACCGGGAACTCGACGGCGGGCAGGCCCAGCATGGCGATGCGCCCGCCGTGGGACATGTTGTCGATCATCTCGCGCAGCGCGGAGGGCTGCCCGGACATCTCCATGCCCACGTCGAAGCCCTCGGTCATGCCCAGCTCGGCCTGCGCGTCGGCGACGGTGCGCGCCGAGACGTCCAGCGCCAGGTCGACGCCGACCTTGCGGGCCAGGTCCAGCCGGTGCTCGTTGACGTCGGTGATCACCACGTTGCGCGCGCCCGCGTGCTTGGCCACCGCGGCGGCCATGACGCCGATCGGGCCCGCGCCGGTGATCAGCACGTCCTCGCCGATGACGGGGAAGGACAGCGCGGTGTGCACGGCGTTGCCGAACGGGTCGAAGATGGCGGCCACGTCCAGGTCCACCGGGGTGCGGTGCACCCAGGCGTTCTGCTCGGGCAGCACCGCGTACTCGGCGAACGCGCCGTCGCGCTGCACGCCCAGGCCCAGGGTGTGCGCGCACAGGTGGCGGCGGCCCGCCTTGCAGTTGCGGCACGTGCCGCAGACCAGGTGGCCCTCGCCGCTGACCAGGTCGCCGACCCGCACGCCGGTCACGGCGGGGCCGGTCTCGACGACCTCGCCGACGAACTCGTGGCCCAGCACCAGCGGCGCGCGGACCGTGCGCGCCGCCCACTCGTCCCACGAGTCGATGTGCAGGTCGGTGCCGCAGATCCCGGTGCGCAGCACCCGGACCAGCACGTCACCGGGGCCGGGGGTGGGGTCGGGCACCTCGGTCAGCGCCAGTCCCGGCCCGGCGGAAGCCTTGACCAGTGCCTTCATGGCGGCAGTGTGCGCCCGCCGCACTTGTGCGGTCCATCAGGACTTTCTGAACTCACTTGTAAGCTCCGCTTCACTGGTGATGTTGCGGACCATGCCGCCGAACACCACGCCGTGGAACGGCCACACCAGCCACCAGTACAGGTGACCGGCCAGGCCGCGCGGCACGAACACCGCCCGCTGGCGGTAGACCGACCCGCCGTCCCCGCCCGGCGCCACCCGCAGCTCCAGCCACGCCAGGCCGGGCACGCGCATCTCCGCGCGCAGCCGCAGCAGCCGCCCGCGCTCCACCTCCTCCACCCGCCACCAGTCCAGCGCCTCGCCCACGTGCAGCCTGCGCGGATCGCGCCTGCCCCGGCGCAGCCCCACCCCGCCCACCAGCCGGTCCAGCCACCCGCGCACCGCCCAGGCGGGCGGGAACGAGTACCAGCCGCGGTCGCCGCCGATGCCCTCCACGACCTCCCACAGCCGCTCCGGGGCCGCCGCGCTGCGCCGCTCCCGCACGTCGACGTAGGACGAGCCGCCCGACCAGGCCGGGTCGCTGGGCAGCGGGTCCGACGGCGCGCCCGGCACCGACGCGCCGGACCAGCGGGTCTCCACCTCGGCGTCGCGGACCCTGGCCAGCGCCAGCGCCACCGCCTCGTCGTAGCCGGTCAGCGGACCGGGCAGGTGCTCGTCCACGTCGTGCTCGCGGCACACCACCTCGTGCACCAGCGACTCGATCAGCGGCACGGCGATCGACCGGGGCACGGGCGTCACCAGGTTCACCCAGTGGGCGGACAGCCGGGGGGTGAGCAGCGGCACCGGCAGCACTCGGCGCGGGCGCAGGCCCGCCACCCGCGCGTACCGCAGCATCATCTCCAGGTAGGTCAGCACCTCCGGGCCGCCGATGTCGAAGGTCCGGTTCACCCGCGCGGGCAGCTCCACCGCCTCGACCAGGTAGCGCAGCACGTCCCGCACGGCGATCGGCTGCACCCGGTTGCGCACCCAGCGGGGCGTGACCATCACCGGCAGCCGCTCGGTCAGGTACCGCAGCATCTCGAAGCTGGCCGACCCGGAGCCGATCACCACCGCGGCCTGGAGCACCACCGCGGGCACCGACGAGGCCAGGAACACCTCGCCGACCTCCTTGCGCGAGGCCAGGTGCGGCGACAGCGCGGCCCCCGGCGGGTGCAGCCCGCCCAGGTAGACGATCCGCCGCACGCCCGCGGCCTCGGCGGCCCGCGCGGTGTTCACCGCACCGCGCCGGTCGGCGACGGCGAAGTCGGCCTGGTGCAGCGAGTGCACCAGGTAGTGCACCACGTCCACGTCGCGCGCGGCGGCGTCGAGCGACGCGCGGTCGAGCACGTCGCCCCGCACCACCTCGACCTCACCGGCCCACGGCACGTCGCGCAGCTTGGCGGGGTCGCGGACCAGGCAGCGGACCCGGTGGCCCGCCGCGATCAGCCGGGGGACCAGCCGACCTCCGAGGTAGCCGGTCGCACCGGTGACGAGGCAGCGCACCCCACGATCCTGGGCGCGCGGCGGCGATCACGCACGGCGGAAGCCGAACCGCTGCTTCTTGGTGCGGATCTCCAGCGAGCCGGCGCGCACCGACCCGCGCACCACGAAGTGCGGGCTGCCCCCCACCCCGGTGCCCAGCTTGTCCGTCACCACGCTGCCCATCGTGGCCTCCACCTCGTCGGCGTCCACGGTCGCGCCCTCGGGCAGCACCAGCTGCACCATCCCGCCCGCGACGTCGAGCTCGACGTCCACCACTGGGTGCGGGATGTCGGCCTCGCGGAAGTCCAGCGCCGTGGTGCCCATCCGGTTGCGCACCACCAGCGACCGGGGCACCGACCAGCGGCCCTTGCGGCTGACCGAGGACATCGTGGTCTTCAGCTCGGTCCGCTCGCGCGGCGCCACCGAGGGCCCGGCCGCCTGGTCGCCGTGCACCACGCCGGGCAGGTCGAGCAGCACGGAGTTCAGCTCGCCGCGGGTGCGCGAGGCCAGCGCCGTGTCGGTGCGCTCGGTGAACTCGTCCAGCGTGATCAGGCCGCGGCCGATGGCCTTCTGCAGCAGTCCCACCACGTGCTCGCGCTCCGCGTCGGACACCCTCAGGTCCTTGGGGTCCACGGCCGGTCCTTCCATGTCTTCAGCCCTCCGGGTCGACGTCGAGACCGTGCTCGATCGCGTACCGCGCCAGCTCGACGCGGTTGTGCAGCTGCAACTTGCGCAGCGTGGACTGCACGTGGTTCTCCACGGTGCGGTGCGAGATCACCAGCCGGGTGGCGATCTGCCTGGCGGTCAGCCCCTTGGCCACCAGCCGCAGCACCTCGGTCTCCCGCTCGGTCAGCTGCGGCTTGTCCCGCTCGTCCGGGGCCGCCGCCATCCGCCGGTACTCGCCCAGCACCAGCCCCGCCAGGCCCGCGGTGAACACCGCGTCCCCCGAGGCGGTCCGGTTGACCGCCGCCACCAGCTCCTCGCAGGAGGCGGACTTGACCAGGTAGCCGGAGGCGCCCGCCTTCACCGCCTCCAGCACGTCGTCGTGCTCGCCGCTGGCCGAGAGCACCAGCACCCGCGTGCCGGACAGCTCGGCGGTGATCAGCCGGGTCGCGTCGACCCCGGACTGCTCGCCCAGGTTGAGGTCCATCAGCACCACCGCCGGGCGCACGGCGCGGGCGATGCGCACCGCGGAGGGCGCGTCACCGGCCGTGGCGACCACGTCGAAACCGCGCTCGCTCAGGTCGCGCGCCACGCCATCGCGCCACAGCGGGTGGTCGTCGACCACCATCACGGACACGCTCATCGGTAGACCCGCACCTCCCACTCGGTGCCCTCCCCCGGCCCCGTCTGGAGCTCCAGGGTGCCACGCAGCGCCTCCACGCGGCCCCGGATCGACTTCGCGATGCCCATCCGGCCCTCGGCCTCGGCCACCGCGATCCGCCCCGGCGGGATGCCGGGGCCGTCGTCGCGCACGCTGAGCACGACCTCCTCGCCCAGGTCCTCCAGCAGCACCCACGCCTTGGCGTCGGGCCCGGCGTGCCGCTCCACGTTCGACAGCGCCTCGCGCACCACGGCGGCCAGCTCGGTCACCGTCGTCGCGGGCAGCATGACCCTGGTCGCGGGCGTGGCCACCTGCACGCGGGGCGTGGCCAGCAGCTGCAGCGCCGGCCGCAGGTCGGCGTCGCCGTCCACGGTGGACTCGCTGGGCGCGGCGGCGACCAGCGACCGCAGCGCCACCTCCTGCTCGCCCGCCAGCCTGGCCAGCTCGGCGGCCTCCCCGCCCAGCTCCACGCCGCGCTTGCGGACCCTGGCCAGCACCTGGAGCACGCCGTCGTGGATGGACCTGGCCAGCCGCTCGCGCTCCGCGGTCGCCGCCTCGGCGCGCAGCGCCCGCGCCAGCCGCACCGCCGAGCGGCGCGCGGTGGTCGACACCATGCCCACGACGAACCCGGCGCCCGCCAGCAGCACCACGTCGCGGACCAGGTCCACGCTGAGCGCGCCCCGGTTGAGGTAGGTGCCGAGGCCGACGGCGAACCCGGCCAGCCCGCCCGCCACCTGCCCGCCCAGCGCCCCCGCCGCCACTGCGGGCACCGACGCCCAGATGGTGGTGATCAGCGGGACGTTGTACAGGAACTGCGCCGGGGTCATGATCAGCGGCGACAGCGACATCAGGCCGCACGCCACCACCAGGTCGGCGACGACCACCCACGGCCGCCTGCCCGCGCGCCTGCTGTAGGCCTGGACGGTGAACACCGACCAGGCGGCCATCACCGCGATCACCGCCCAGGCCAGCCACGGCCGCTGGTAGCCGGAGCTGTGCACCGCCGCGTTACCCAGGGCGAAGAGAAACGTCACTATCCGTAGTGCTACCGTCCCTCGCCAGAGGTGCGCGACCGGGTCTTCCGCCACCGGCGGACCCGCTGCGGCTGCCTGTGCGTGCACGATGGACCCCCTCCGGAGGTCATCTTGCCTTGCCGAGGTGGTCCAGCTAACCCCCAGGTGGCGGTCTGTTCCCGTTCCGATGCCTGTGCAAGGCTGGCCGAGTCCGGCGCTCGCCGCAGGGGGTGGCGGCACCGGACTTCCCGTGGTGGGGGGTGGGCGAGGGTGCGCGACTGGCCGCTCTGGAGGCTCAAGCGCTCCGCCCTGGCCTACTGGCTGCTCGTCGACGCCGCGGCGCTCGCGCTGGTCGTCTACGTCATCGCCACGTCACCTCGGCCCGACCCGGAGCAGATCGGCCGGTTCGCCGCCATCGCGGGCACCGCGGGCGCGGTCGTCATCGGCAGCTCCATCTACAGCCACCGGATGGGCGAGACCTCCCGCAACCCGTGGGCGGCGCACCTGAGCTACCTGGCCGCGGGCGCCGTGGCGCTGCCGTGCAACCTGCTGGTCCTGCTGCTGTTCGGGCCCGCCCTGCACGGCGTGCTGAGCCAGCGGCCGGAGTCGCACCGCTGGCTGTTCACCCTGTCCGCCACCGCGCTGTCGGTGTTCGGCGCCCGGTTCGCCATCGGCTGGACCGAACCAGCGGCCGAGCTGCCGCAGCTGGTCGTGGGCGCGGTGGCGCTGCTGGTGGCGCGGGCGGTGCTGATCGCGCTGGGCCTGCGGCTGCGCAACCCGAGCGCCCCCGGCGGCGAGGTCGTCGGCGAGCCGATCGACGCGGTGCTCGGCGTGGTCGCGGTGAGCATCGGCGGCCTGATGGGCTCCGCCGCGCTGGGCGACCCGGCGCACGCACTGCTGGCCGGGCCGCCGATGGCGCTGCTGGAACGCGCCGCGCAGCTGCCGCAGTGGCGCCGCTCCGCGCAGCGCGACGCCAAGACCGGCCTGGCCAACGCGGCGCACTGGGACGCCCGAGCCCGCTACGAGCTGTCCAAGGCCCGCCCCGCGCAGCGGCCGATGGCCGTGATGCTGCTGGACCTGGACCACTTCAAGCGGGTCAACGACGAGGTCGGGCACCTGGCGGGGGACGCCGCGCTGAGCGCGGTCGCCCTGCTGCTGAGCACCACCACGCGGCGCGGCGACCTGGTGGGCCGGTTCGGCGGCGAGGAGTTCGTGGTGCTGCTGCCCGACGCCGAACCCGCCGTGGCCAGGTCGGTGGCGCAGCGGGTCCGGCAGGCGGTGCAGGAACTGGCCGTGCCGACGGTGCGCACCGACGGCAGCGAGCACCTGCTGACCGGGCTGACCGTGAGCATCGGCGTGGCCACCACCGAGCGGTTCGGCTACGAGCTGCCGGACCTGCTGGTGGCCGCCGACTCCGCCCTGCTCGCCGCCAAGGGCTGCGGCCGCAACCTCGTAGAAATGGCTTGATCCCGCTCAAGCCTTCGCGAGCCGCGCGTTCGGACACCACGAACCGAGCGTTCGGGACACCCGGGTAGTACTTACCGGCCCTCGCGCGCACCTCGGGTAGTACTTGCAGACGCGGTTGGGGTCAGCCGCCGACCTCGTCGTCCACGCGCTCCCCCGCGGCCTTGTCCGTCGGTCCGGTCTCCTGCGGCTCGTGCACGTCCACCTGCTGCGGCGCCACGTGCCGGTCCGACTCCGACAGCAGCGACCGGATGCCCGAGTTCAGCACCGCCAGCAGCGGCACCGACAGCAGCGCCCCGGCGATCCCGCTGACCACCAGCCCGGCGGTGATCGCCAGCACCACCGCCAGCGGGTGCAGCTTCACCGCCCGCCCCAGCAGCAGCGGCTGCAGCACGTGGCTCTCCAGCTGCATCACACCGATCAGGATCGCCAGCACGACCAGCGCCGCCACCGGGCCGTTGGCCACCAGCGCCACCAGCACCGCCACCGCGCCGGTGATCACCGCGCCGATGATCGGGATGAACGCGCCCAGGAACACCAGCGCGGACAGCGGCACCACCAGCGGCACGCCCACGATCCACAGCCCGATGCCCACGCCGACCGCGTCCACCACGGCCACCGCCGCGGTCGCCCGCACGTAGCTGACCAGCGAGGCGAACCCGCGCCGCCCGGCCACGTCGGCCCGGTCGCGCACGTCGGCGGGCACCACCCGGATCAGGAACCGCCAGATCCCGTCGCCGTCGTGCAGGAAGAAGATGAGCGTGAACAGGGCCAGCAGGATGCCGGTCATCAGCTCGCCCACGGTCGCCGCCGTGGTGAGCGCGCCCGAGGTGATGTCGCTCTGGTTCTCCTTGACCGTCTCCACCGCCCGGTCGAGGTACTGCTGCAGCTGCACGTCGCTCAGGTGCAGCGGCCCGTCCCGCAACCAGTCGCGGATGGTGTCCAGGCTGGCGCTGACCTGGCTCTGCAGCTCCGGCAGGCCCTTGGAGAACTCGGTGATCACGAAGGTGAGCACGCCGCCGACCACGGCCAGCCCCGCCACCAGCACGAACCCGGTGGCCAGCCCGCGCGGCACGCCGACCCTGCTCAACTGGGACACCGCGGGGGACAGCAGCGCGGCCAGCAGCAGCGCGACGCCGGTGGGGATGACGATCGTGGCGAGGAACCCGACCACCTGCGCCACCACGTACAGCGCGGCGACCACCGCCACGAAGCGCCAGCTCAGCGCGGCGCTGACGCGCAGCAGCGCGGGCACCCGGTCGCCGGGGCGCGAGTCCGGTCCAGTCACACCGATCACGGTATCCCGCCGAGCGCTGGTCAACACCGGTGTCGGGATGATCGGATCGAACGGTGCCCGATCTCACGTCCGCAGAACAGCGGGTCCGCGATGCCTTCGTCACCGGTGCGCGCGTGGTGTTCGGACCGGGGACGGCCAAGCGCGACCGCACGGTGCGCGGCGAGGTGCTGACCGCGCTGCTGACCGGGCCCGCGCCCGCCGGGCTGCCCGCGCTGCGGCTGGTCGGCGCGCACGTCGTGGGCCTGCTCCGGCTGGAGGGCGCGCGCGTGCGGCACGTGGTGGACCTGCGGGACTGCGTCTTCGAGCAGCCGCCGGACCTGCGCATGGCCCGGTTGACCGGGTTGCGGCTGCGCGGCTGCCGGATGCCCGGCCTGCGCGGGCGCAACCTGCGGGTGGGCAGCGACCTGGTGCTGGAGGCCGGGTTCACCAGCGACGGCGTGGTGGACCTGACCGACGCGGCGGTGCGCGGCACGGTCCGGTTGGCCGGGGCGGTGCTGCGCGGCGGCGACCACGCGCTGCTGGCCGCGCGCATCCGGGTGTCCGGCTCGATGCAGGCCATCGCCCTGCGCGCGACGGGTGAGGTGCGGCTGCGCGGCGCGAACTTCGGCGGCAACGTCCACCTGGGCGGCGCGCGCCTGATCAACCCCGGTCAGGACGCCCTGGAGGCCACGGGCGTGCAGGTCGCGGGCACGCTGTTCTGCGACGCCGAGGGCGGCCGGTTCACCGCCGAGGGCCGGGTGCTGCTGCCCGGTGCGCGGGTCGGCGGCGACGTGGTGTTCTCCGGCGCGCGGCTGCGGTCCAGCGCGGTGGACCGGCCGGTGCTGGTCATCCCGCGAGGCACCGCCGACGAGGCCGCGTCACTGGTGGCCGACCGCGTCCGGGTGGACGGCAACGTGGAGCTGGACGACGGGTTCACCGCCTCCGGCACGGTGCGGCTGCCCGGCGCCGAGGTCGGCGGCTACCTGCGGCTGTCCGGCGCGGTCATCGGCAGGCCGGAGGCGCTGGAGGTGCTGGACCGCGCCGACGAGCACATCCCGGTGGCGCTGCACGCCGACGGCATGGTGGTGCGCGGGGACCTGGAGGCGCGCGGCGCGGTCGACGGCGGTTTCCGAGGTGACGGCGCGCGGGAGTCGGCGCTGCGCGTCTACGGGCAGGTGCGGCTGGTCGACGCGCACGTGCGCGGCAGCGCGAGCCTGTCCGGCGTGCGGCTGCACGGCCCCGGCATCGACGTGCTGTTCGCCGACCGGCTGCGGGTGGGCGGCACGCTGTTCCTGCGCGAGCTGCGCGCCGAGGGCTCGCTGCGGCTGCAGAACGCCGAGATCGGCTCGACCCTGGACTGCGCCGGCGCGGTGCTGGAGCGGCCCCGGCGCAGGCCGGACGGCTCGGTGAAGCCGTCGCTGGACGCGCGGGTCGCCACGGTCGGCAAGGACCTGCTGTGCGACGACGGGTTCCACGCGGCGGGCGGGGTGCGCGTGCGGCTGGCCGAGGTGGGCAAGATGGCGAACTTCGCGGGCGCGAGGCTGGGCGGTCCGGCCGGCGACATCGCGCTCAACGCCTACGGCCTGACCGTCCCGCAGCTGGTGCTGCGGCTGGGCGAGGACCGGGTGCCCGAGGGGCGCGTGCTGCTGACCAGGGCGCGGGCGACGGCGGTGTACGACGGCCCCGGCCTGTGGGCGGCGACCGGCGGGGTGGCCGTGGAGGACTTCACCTTCACCTCGATCGACTCGACGCCCCCGGTGGACGTGGGCACCCGGCTGCGCTGGCTGCGCCGGGTGCAGCCGGACTTCGCGCCCGGCCCGTACGAGCAGCTGGCCGCGGTCTACCGGGACGGCGGCGAGGAGGAGCTGGCCCAGCGCGTGCAGCTGGAGAAGCAGCACCGGCGCTACTCGGAGCTGGGCTGGGCGGGCCGGGTGTGGGGCTTCCTGCAGCGCTGGACGGTCGGCTACGGCTACCGGCCGTGGCTGGCCATCGCCTGGCTGACCGCGTTCTGGCTGGTGGGGTCGCTGTGGTTCGCGGGCCACGAGATGACGCGGCTCAACGAGGACGAGGTGCCGGTGTGGAACCCGTGGCTGCTGTCGGTGGACCTGCTGGTGCCGATCGTGGACCTGGGTCACGACGGCAAGTGGCGGTTCACCGGTGCTTCGCAGTGGATCTCCAGCACCCTGATCGCCGTGGGCTGGATCCTCGCCTCGACGGCGGCGGCCGGGGCGGCGCGCGTGCTCAAGCGGATCTGACCACTGTGAGTGATATTCGCGAACGGTGCGTGTTCATCACACGATCCGGCGAACTCGGCTCCGTGGACGTGCGATCGGCCCGTCGGTGCCGGCAGGCTCTCGGCGTCGGCTTGATCACCGAGGTCTTCCAGCCGGCGGATCCCAGCACTTCTCCAGGTGGAGGTACCAGCGGTGTCGACCGGCGACCAGCGAGCGGGAACGGGGGCGAGCCGCGTCCGGCGGCTGCTCACCCGTGCCGCGCTGGTGGCCGGTGGCGCGCTGGCGGGCAGCGCCGTCGTCTGGGCGCTGTCCGCGGCCCCGGCCTCCGCGCAGGTCGCCGAGGAGGGTGACGCGCTGACCTCGGCGCTGACCTCGGCGACCGAGCGCACCCCGCTGACCGGGGCGGTCGCCCCGGTGGTGGAGCCGGTGACCGGGGCGGTGGCCGACCTGGACGCCACCCTGCGCGCGCCGAGCGAGCTGGCCCGCGAGGCGGCCCCGGCCGACCTGGGCCAGGTGGCGCACGACATCGGCGGCACCGTGGGCCAGATGGGCACGCTGTTCCAGCCCGAGCCGGAGCGGCCCGCCGTGGCCGCGGTCCTCCCCCAGGTCGACGTGGTCGGCCGCACGGCCACCGTGTCCGCCCCGTCCCTCGCGCCGACTCAGGCCACCGCGCACCCCGCTCCCGTCGCGGAGCTCCCGGTGCCCGAGGTCCCCGAGTTCGCGGGCACGTTCCACGAGCTGAGCAAGACCTGGCCCGCCCTGTCGGCCCAGCACCTGCCGGTGCTGGCCGCCGAGGAGCACCCCACCCTGCCCGGCGACCCGTCCCGCGTCCCGTCGATGCCGTTCGCGCCCCCCGCGAGCGCACCGGCGCACTGCTCCTGCGGTGGCGACGGCTCCGGGTCCGCAGGCGGCGGCAGCGCGTCCTTCGCGAGCGCGTCCGCCCACCGCACCGCTTCCGCCACCGGCCGGGCCGCGCTGCCCGGCGACGAGCGGAACACCGTGACACCCGGCAAGCAGCCCGGCATCACCCCTGACTGATCCCCGCGCGCGGTCCGCGGCGGCCCTCCGGCCGCCCCGGTAGTCGACCGACGCGCGGTTCGTCGCGCTCTCAACCGGTCGCCGCGCTCCGCACCGCCCTCAGAACCGCCCTCAGATCCGGGTGGTCGCCGTCCCGACGCCTGCCGCGTCCGACCGCCCGCCCACCACCTCCCGCAAGGGACATCGGAAGGAGAACCCATGCAGACCTGGGCCAAGCGCGGTATCCAGTCCGCACTTGTCACTGGTGGTTTGCTGATGCTCGGCACGGGCATCGCCTCAGCCCAGGAGAACGTCAACCCCGACGCCTCCCCCTCGCCGCTGGACGCACGGGTCAAGATCCCCGTGGACGTCGCGCACAACAACGTGGGCACCCCGCACGGCAACCGGGACCTGCCGGAGTTCCACCGCGAGATCGGCACCGAGCAGCTCGCCGGAGCCGTCCCGGCCCCGGTCAACCCGCTGCTGCGCGGGGCGCGGGAGCGCCTGGGCGCCACGGGGGTGCACCGCGTCACCCGAGGCAACACCGTCGACAGCGACATCGTGGTCCCGGTCAGCGCCTGCGGCAACGCCATCGCGGCGGGCGGCGACGCCTACGCCGAGGGCCGCTGCGCCAGGACCGACGCCAGCACCGGCGCCATCACCACCGACGGCTCGCGCGGCTCGCTCGCCGGCAACGTCACCTCGCTGTCCGCCGCGGTCCCCGTGCAGGCGGGCGGCAACGCGGTCAGCGGCGTCGGCAACGCCGAGTCGCGCGCCGTGATGGAGCAGCAGGCCGCCGCGGGCGGCGACATCACCACCTCCGGCCGGGACAGCTCGCTGTCGGGCAACGTGGTGGCGGGCCAGTGGGCCGTGCCGGTGCAGTTCACCGACAACGCGGTCGCGGGCGCGGGCAACGCCCGCGCCGACTCCTACGCCGCCGGCTACGCGGTCACCCCCGGCTCGCTCAAGACCGACGGCGACGGCAGCTCGGTCGGCGGCAACGCGCTGGGCGTCCCGCTGGCCCCGATCGTGGCGGTCAACGGCAACGGCCTGTCCGGCGCGGGCAACGCCGACGTGGCGGGCGGGCACCACGCCAGGGCCGAGGCGGGCACCACGCGCAGCGGCATCCACGGCATCCCCACCTGGCTGGGCACCAGCGGCGAGAAGGGCACCCTCGCGGGCAACGCGCTGCAGCCGCAGCTGGCCGGACCGGTGGTGGCCAGCGACAACGCCACCTCCGCGCTGGGCAACTCCGACGTCCGCTCGGGCACCTCCAACCACTCCAGGGCCGGTGGCTTCACCAGCACCAGCGGCCAGGGCTCGACCCTGTCGGGCAACCTGGGCGACGCGCCGGTCGCGCTGCCGGTCTCCGGCGGCGGCAACGCCCTGTCCGGCCTGGGCAACACCACCGCGGGCCACACCAACGACTCCAGGGCCACCGCGGGCGGCGGCACGTTCACCAACGGCGACGGCTCGGTGCTGTCCTCCAACACCGCCACCACCCCGCCCGCGACCGCGGTCGACCTGTGCGGCAACGGCGTGTCCGGCGGCGGCCTGGCGGTCGGGGGCTGCGAGAACACCGTCAGCTCCGAGGCGGGCGGCTACAACGCCAGCCGGGGCAACGACAGCGTGGTGTCGGGCAACATCGGCCAGGTCCCGCTGGCCACGCCGGTCGAGGGCTTCGGCAACGGCCTCACCGCCGTCGGCCAGGCCGACGGCAGCACCACCGAGCACAAGCTGGTCCGCTCGGGCGACACGCCCAACAGCAAGGACGACGACGGCACCATCTCCAGCAACGTCGTCTCCGCGCCGACCGCGCTGGGCGCGCAGGGCTTTGGCAACGCGGGCGCCCTGGTCGGCAACCCCACCTCGGACACCGGCGGCAGCACCGTGGTCAAGGCGGGCGGCTCGCCCGAGGCGACCGGCAAGCACGGCTCCCTGTCCGGCAACATCCTGCACGTGCCCACGTCGAACCCGGCGCAGAAGTTCGGCAGCACGGCGGTGGCCGTCGGCAACGGCTCGACCGACACCGACAACAAGCTGTTCTCCACCGCGGGCGGCAAGGCCACCTCCACCGGTGACGAGGGCTCGCTGGCTGGCAACGTCCTCTCGCTGCCCGCCGCGACCTCGCCGCAGGTCTTCGGCACCGCGCTGGGCGCGGGCAGCAACGTGGAGAGCGACACCTCCAACAACTTCCGCTCGGTGGCGGGCGACGACGTGACCACCTCCGGTGACCGGGGCTCGTGGTCGGGCAACGGGCTGACCGCGCAGTCCGCCCTGCCGCTGCAGGTCTTCGGCGACACCGCCACCGTGGCGGGCAACGGCAAGTCCAGGGCGCTGAACTGGTCCGACGTGATCTCCGGCGGGGACCACCGCACCTCGGCCCAGGACGCCTCGATGTCGGGCAACCTGCTCAGCCTGCCGCTCAACGCCCAGCCGGGCGCGTTCGGCGACGCGGTCGCGGTGGCGGGGCTGGCCGACAGCCGGACCGCCAACGCCAGCTACGCCCAGTCGGGCGGCCGCACCAGCACCGAGGGCTCCGGCGCGGGGACCGCGCAGGACACCGAGCTGCCGGTCGAGAAGGTGGCGCGCGTCTACGACGTGCCGGTGGACGTGCTGGGCACCGCCAGCACCCAGGTGCTGGACGACAACCTCCAGCGCACCGGTGAGGACGACGAGCACGGCAACGGCTCGAAGGGGCTGCTGGGCATCGACCTGCCGGTCGGCGTGGACAGCCTGATGGGCGTCACCGAGCTGCCCCGGCTGACCCGGTTGACCAGGCTGGACCGGATTCCGCTGGCCACCGTGGACGGGCTGGCGGACCGGCCCTTCGCGGGCACCCTGCCCCTGGGCGCCCTGCCGGTGGGCGCTCTGCCGGTCGGTGCCCTGCCGGTGGGCGCCCACCAGCGCAGCGTGCCGACCCTGCCGGTCGCGGCCCCGGTCGCGCTGCCGCTGGTGCTGCCGGTGCCCGGCGTGGCCCAGCCGCGCTCCGCGGTCCCGGCCATGCCCGCCCTGCCCGAGGCTTCGCTGAGCGACCTCAACGTCAGCCCGCTGGACCTGGCCGGGGGCAGGCAGCTGCCCGCCCTGAGCGCCCTGGACGCCACCAGCATCCTGCCGCGCCTCTGACGCGCCGCATCCGCGAGGCCCCCGGCGTCCGCGCCGGGGGCCTCGCCCGTTCCGGATCAGCCGCGCAACCGGTCCGCCACGTGCGCGACCACCGCGTCCACCGGAGCTTCGCCGTCGCTGGTCACCCAGCAGACCCGCACCTCCGGCCGCAGCCACCCGTCCGCGACCCGCACCGCGGGCCCGGCCAGCGCCCGCACCCGCTCCGCGATCGCCGCGCCGCTGCCGTCCGGGTGCTCGGCGACCACGGCGAACTCGTCACCGCCGTAGCGGGCCACGGTGTGGTCCGGGCGCAGCCCTTGGCGCAGCCGCCCGGCCAGCGCGCGCAGCAGCTCGTCGCCCCGCTCGAACCCGTGCTCCCGGTTGACCCCGGCCAGCCGGTGCACGTCGAGCAGCACCAGCGACACCAGGGTGCCGTGGGTGCGGGCCCTGGTCAGCGACTGCTCCAGCCGGTCGAGCAGCAGCGCCCGGCCGGGCAGCCCGGTCAGCGGGTCGACCAGGCCCGCCGAGGGCGGCGGCACCGGAGAAGCGGCGGGCCGCAGCAGCACCAGCAGCCGGGGCTGCCCACCCACGACCACCGGGTGGTACTCGGCCCACAGCCGGGTGTGCGGCAGCACCATCGGCACGGTCAGCGCCGCCCCGGTCCGCAGCACCTGCGCGGCCAGCTCCGCGCAGCTGGGCAGCGGCGCGCCCGAGTCGTCACTGGCGGCGGGGCAGTGCGCGCCCGCCAGCTCGGGCAGCCGCAGCAGGTCGGCGGCCAGTCGGTTGCCCGCCAGCACCGCGCCCCCCTGGTCCTGGAGCAGCACGCCCACCGGAAGCGCGGCTACCAGGTCGTCCCAGGAACTCGTCTGCACGGTGCGCATAGGACTCGGGCCTTCCGCCGGCGGCAACCCCGTCCGTCACAACCCTTCTCGCCGGTCCATCGCTTTTCAATAGACCTGGGACCACCCGGACCGGTGATCTTTCCCGGCCGCGAGCAACCCCAGCATCGCGGCGAAGTCCTCCTCGGACACGATCGGCACCCGGTAGGCGCGGGCCCGTCGCGCCTTGCCCGACAACGTCCACGGGTCCGCCGCCACCAGCACGCGCGTCGCCTTCGTGACGTACCCGCGGTTGACCCGCAGCCCCGCCGCGCACGCCCGCCGCTCCCACACCTCGCGCGGGTCGGCCATCTGCCCGGTGAACACCACCAGGTCACCGCGGCTCAACGCGACCGGCTCCGGACGCGGACGCGGCGGCGCGGACCCCCGCCGCACCTCCGCCACCGCGTCACCCGGCACGACCGGCCACACCGCCGCCGCGACCCGGTCCAGCAGCTCCGGCCACCGACCACCCGCGCGCAGGTATCCCGCGAACAGCTCCGCTGTGGCCCGCGCGTCGTGCAACGCCGAGTGCGCCTCCGCCAACACCACACCCGCCGCCTCGCAGCACGCCCGCAGCGAACGCCCGACCCCCGGCAGGAAGTCCGCCGCCAACCGCATCGTGCACAACCCGACCAGCGGCACGTCCACCCCCAGCCGCGCGAACTCCGCCGCCAGGAACCGCGCGTCGAACGCCAGGTTGTGCGCCACCACCACCCGCCCGGCCAACAACCCCGCCAACGTCCGCGCGACCTGCGCGAACGTCGGCGCGTGCCACACGTCGGCGGCGCTGATCCGGTGCACGCGCCCCGGCCCGAGATCGCGGCCGGGGTTCAGCAGCGTGCACCACTCGCCGGTGACCGCACCGCCCTCGTCCAGGTGCACCACGGCCACCTCGACCACCCGGTCCGCGCGGCCAGCGGCGAACCCGGTCGTCTCCACGTCGACCACGGCGTATCCCACAACCGGCGGACCTTACCCATCACGGCCCGCCGCGCAGCGACCGCAGCACCAGCTCCACCAGCGTGTCGGCGAACGAGTCGCACAGCGGCGCGGAGCGCAGCAGCCACCGCTGGTACACCGGCCCCAGCAGCAGCTCCGCCGCCGCCACCACGTCCAGGTCGGCGGAGATCTCCCCGAGCAGCTGCGCCCGCCGCAACCGCTCCTCCACCGCCAACCGCCGCGGCGCCATCAGCAGCGCCAGCAGGTCCGCCCGCTCCTCGTGCACCAGCAGCCTGCACACCTGGTCGAACCGCCGCTGCGTCACCTCGTCGATCGCGTCCGCCACCGCCCGCCGCAGGTCGTCGGCCAGCGCCGAGGGCCGCGGCGGCTCCCGCCCGCCCGGCTCGAACTCCAGGAACGCCTCGAACAGCAGCGCGCCCTTCGACGGCCACCAGCGGTAGATCGTCTGCTTGCCCACCCCGGCCCGCGCGGCCACCGCCTCGATGGTCAGCCCCGCGTGGCCGAGCGCCTCCACCAGCTCCAACGCCGCTGCCAAGGTCGCCCGCCTCGACTGCTCGCTGCGCCGCGCCGCGTCGGGTGGCATCCGACGATGGTAGAACCGCGGCGGCCCCGCGCGACCGCATTCCGCGAGAGAGGCCGATCAGCCCCGGATCAGCCCTGCGCCAGGTCGGCGAACCGGCTGTAGTGCAGCTGGTGCGCCACGGTGATCGTCGCCGTCGGCCCCGCGCGGTGCTTGGCCAGGATCAGGTCCGCCTCACCCGCGCGCGGGTCGTCCCGCTCCCACGCGTCCGGCCGGTTGATCAGGATCACCATGTCCGCGTCCTGCTCCAGCGAACCCGACTCGCGCAGGTCCGACAGCTGCGGGCGCTTGTCCGTGCGCTGCTCGGGACCTCGGTTCAGCTGGCTGATCGCGATCACCGGGATCTCCAGCTCCTTCGCGATCAGCTTCAGGTTCCGGGAGAACTCCGAGACCTCCTGCTGCCGCGACTCGCTGCGCTTGCCCGACGACATCAGCTGCAGGTAGTCCACCACCAGCAGCCGCAGGTCGTGCCGCTGCTTGAGCCGCCGCGCCTTGGCCCGGATCTCCATCATGGTCAGGTTCGGCGAGTCGTCCACGAACAGCGGCGCCTCGCTGATCTCGCTCATCCGCCGCGCCAGCCGGGTCCAGTCGTCGTCGCTCATCCGACCGCTGCGCATGTCGCCCAGCCGGATGCGCGCCTCGGCGGAGAGCATCCGCATCACGATCTCCGTGCGGCTCATCTCCAGCGAGAAGATCGCGCTGGTCAGACCGTGCTTCACCGAGCACGACCTGGCGAAGTCCAGTCCCAGCGTTGACTTGCCCACGCCGGGCCGGGCCGCGACGATGATCATCTGGCCGGGGTGCAGGCCGTTGGTCAGCTCGTCCAGGTCGGCGAAGCCGGTCGGGATGCCCAGGGAGGACCCGCCGCGCGAGGCGATGGCGTCGATCTCGTCCATGGTGGGCTGGAGCAGGTCCTCCAGCGCCACGTAGTCCTCGGTGGTGCGCCGCTCGGTGACCTCGTAGATGGCGGCTTGGGCGCGGTCGACGACCTCGTCGACGTCGGCGCCCTCGGCGCCGTTGTAGCCGAGCTGGACGATGCGGGTGCCCGCTTCCACCAGGCGTCGCAGGACGGCTTTCTCGGCGACGATCTCGGCGTAGTAGCTGGCGTTGGCCGCCGTGGGCACGGTGGCGATGAGGGTGTGCAGGTAGGGGGCGCCGCCGACGCGCAGCAGCTCGCCGCGGCGTTCGAGCTCGGCGGAGACGGTGATCGGGTCGGCGGGTTCGCCCCGGCCGTAGAGGTCGAGGATGCAGTCGTAGACCGCCTGGTGGGCGGGGCGGTAGAAGTCGTTGGGGGAGAGCACCTCGACGACGTCGGCGATGGCGTCCTTGCTCAGCAGCATGCCGCCGAGCACGGACTGCTCGGCGGCGAGGTCCTGCGGGGGCTGTCGTTCGAAGCCGGGCTCGGCCATCCCCCGGTCGTCCACCAGCGCCACGCGAACTCACCCCAATCGAATCGTGCCGCTGTTTCTACCCCGTCCCACCGACAATTCCCGCGTGCCACGCGGCCGGTGGCTCAGCGACAGCCGGACGCTAGAGCCCTCCGTGCGGGGCAGGCAAACCAGCCTGAGGACAGACCTGTGGATAGCTTGGGGATGGTTGTGGGGAGCTGACCACAGGGGTCGCGGATCTTGTGGACAACCTGGGGACAACTAGCCCCGTGGCGAAAGTTTTCGCAGCTCAGTGGCTGTGGATAACTTGTGGAGAAACTCGTTCGCCACACCTCGGCGTGTCGCGTGTTACTGCGATCGCGGCGTGTCGCGGTCGAGGTGTAACACGAGTTGTCCACAGGGTCGGCGGACGGCGGGCACGCGAAAGCGCCGCCCACCGAAATCGGTGGGCGGCGCTCCCGGTGCCTTGACGGACTCAGCCCGCGGCCGAGACCTCCACGGCCAGCGCGACGGTGACCTCCGGGTGCAGCCGGACGTTCACCGAGTGCTTGCCGAGGGTCTTGATGTGACCCGCCAGCTCGATCGAGCGCTTGTCCAGCGTCGGGCCGCCCGCGGCGCGGACGGCGGAGACCACGTCGGAGGTGGTGACCGAGCCGAACAGCTTCTTCGAGCCCGCGGCGGCCTTGGCCTTCAGCGTCACCGAGCCCAGGTTCTCCAGCGAGGCCCTGACCTCCTTGGCGTGGTCCAGGTCGCGGATGCGGCGGGTCTCCTGCGCGCGGCGGATGACCTCGACCTGCTTGGCCGCGCCCTTGGTGGCCACGATGGCCAGGCCGCGGGGCAGCAGGTAGTTGCGGCCGTAGCCGTCCTTGACCTCGACGACGTCGCCGGGGCCACCGAGGCCGCTGACGTCAGCGGTGAGGATGAGCTTCACGGTTGTCCCCCCTTGTCAGCGAGCGGTCGAGGTGTAGGGCAGCAGCGCCATCTCGCGCGCGTTCTTCACCGCGACGGCCACGTCGCGCTGGTGCTGGCTGCAGTTGCCGGTCACCCGGCGGGCGCGGATCTTGCCCCGGTCCGAGATGTACTTCCGGAGCAGGGTGGTGTCCTTGTAGTCGATCGCGTTCGCGTTGCGGTCCTTGCAGAACGCGCAGACCTTCTTCTTGGGCTTGCGCACAGGCGGCTTGGCCATGTGTGGACTCCTGGATGAAGCGGTGTGTGTCTGGGTGACCGGTGCGAGGTCTTAGAAGGGGGGCTCGTCGGCGAAGCCGCCGGACCCGGCAGGCGGGGCGGAGCCCCACGGGTCGTCGGCGGGCGCGCTCGGACGGGAGGGCTGGCCGCCGCCGAAGCCGCCGCCGCCGTCTCCCCGGCTCACCTTGTTGACCTTCGCGGTCGCGTAGCGCAGCGAGGGGCCGATCTCGTCGACCTCCAGCTCCACGACGGTGCGCTTCTCGCCTTCCTTCGTCTCGAAGGAGCGCTGGCGCAGCCGCCCGGTGACGAGCACGCGCGAACCGCGGGTGAGCGACTCGGCCACGTTCTCCGCGACCTGCCGCCACACGTTGCACCGCAGGAACAGCGCCTCCCCGTCCTTCCACTCGCCGCTCTGGCGGTCGAAGGTCCGGGGCGTGGAGGCGACCGTGAAGCTCGCCACCGCGGCGCCGGACTGGGTGAAGCGCAGCTCGGGATCGGCGGTCAGGTTCCCGACCACCGTGATCGTCGTCTCGCCAGCCATGCCGGGCTCAGGCCTTGGCGGTTTCCCGGCGCAGGACCTTGGTCCTGAGCACCGTCTCCTGCAGGCCCAGCTGGCGGTCCAGCTCCTTCACCGCGTCGGGGGTCGCGGTCAGGTCGAGCACCGCGTAGATCCCCTCGCTGTTCTTCTTGATCTCGAAGCTCAGCCTGCGCTTGCCCCACACCTCGACCTTCTCCACGTTGCCACCGCTGGTGCGGATGACGTTGAGGAACGTGTCGAGCGAGGGCGCGACGGTGCGCTCGTCGAGACTGGGGTCCAGGATGACCATCACTTCGTAATGACGCATGAAGACCACTCACCTCCTGTGGACTCGCGGCCACGGGCTCTCCGTGGCAGGAGGGTCGTCGCGTCAGCAACCCGACAAGGGTACAGGGCGCACCCCGGAGGGACGAAAACCCCAGCTCTCAGGCGGTGGCGCGGCGCAGCACCCAGGTGCGGACCAGCGCGCCGGTGACGCACGCCAGCAGCAGCACGGCCAGCAGGACGGGGGCGGCCACGCCGCCCGCGCCCGAGCCGGGCAGCGCCTGGGCGCGACCGGCGGTCCGCACGCCGTCGGCTTCGCCGGGCAGGCCGGAGCCGGGCGTGTAGCCGGGCACCTGGCCGCCGTAGCGGACGCCGGGCGAGGGCGAGTACTGGCCGGGCATGGCGAAGGGCAGCGAGCCGTAGCTGAACAGCGGCAGCCTGCCGGAGTTCACCCCCGAGCCCTGTCCCGTCGTGCCGTACAGCGGCAGCTCCAGCGGGCCGACGCCGCCGACCGGGGCGACCGTGCCGGTGGCGGGGCCGGGCGGGCTCGCGGCGGGGGTGCCGGGCGGGGTGCCGCCGGGCTGTTCGGCGGCGGGCGGGGTGCCGGGCGCGGGCTGGCCGCCCGGCACGCCGGGCAGTTGGCCGGTGGCCCGCTGGGAGGCGTCGGCCAGCGCCTTCGAGCCCTCCTGGACGGTGCCCGCGGCGGTGTTGACGGCCTGCGCGGTGATGCCGCAGAGCTTGCTCAGCTCGGCGTGCACGCCGCTGGTCAGCGCGCCGATGACCGGTCCCAGCAGCGGCAGCTCGGCCAGCTCGGCGTTGACCCGCTCGGCGATCTGGCCGCCGGTGATCACGCCGGAGCCGGTGGGGACCGCGCCGACGGGGATGGGCGGCAAGGCGGTGAAGGTGGCGCGCAGCGGGTCGGCCAGCGGCGGGCCGAGCAGCGGCACCGCCCGGACCGCGTGCACCACCGGGTCGACCACGGCGGCGGGGCTGAGCGAGATCGGGGTGCCCGGCGCGCCCTGGACGGTCGTCGCGCAGCTGCCCACCACCACGGGTTCCGCGGCGGCGGCCGACCCCGCCCCGCCGATCGACAGCCCTCCGACCGACAGCACCGCGGCCGCCGCGCCTGCCACCCGTGCCCAGCGGGTCCGCATGTCCTGCCTCCTGCCCCGGCGACACCACTACCTACTCCCAAGTAACGAGCGTAGGTCCTGGTGGTGACGCGCGCCATAGGCCCGCCCCGGCGGATGTGGCGGCGGATGTCGTAGCAGCTGTCGTAGCAGCGGTGCCCGTCCGGGTGTTCCCCGCGCCGACTACCCTCCATGGTCATGCGCATCGGGGCCCACGTCCGCGACGACGACCCGCTCGGCGCCGCGGCGGCCCGCGGGGCCGAGGTCGTCCAGTTCTTCCTCTCCGAACCCCAGGGCTGGAAGGCCCCCGCGCCGCACCCGCAGGCCGAGCGGCTGCGGGACAGCGACTTGACCGTGTTCGTGCACGCCCCCTACGTCATCAACGTCGCCTCGCTGAACAACCGCGTCCGCATCCCGTCCCGCAAGGCGGTGGCGCAGCAGGCCCAGGCCGCCGCCGAGGTCGGCGCGCGGGGCCTGGTCGTGCACGGCGGCCACGTCGCCAAGGGCGAGGACGTCGCCGAGGGCATCGCCAACTGGCGCAAGCTGTTCGAGCGCCAGGCCGAGCAGGGCGGCTTCGGAGTCCCGATCCTGATCGAGAACACCGCGGGCGGCGAGAACGCGGTGGCGCGGCGGTTCGACGTGCTGGGCAGGCTGTGGGACGCGGTGGGCGAGTTCGGCGCGGGCTTCTGCCTGGACACCTGCCACGCGTTCGCCGCCGGTGAGGACCTGGTCGACGTGGTGGACCGGGTCAAGGCCCTCACCGGCCGGATCGACCTGGTGCACCTGAACAACTCCCGCGACGCCTTCGGCTCCTCCCGCGACCGGCACGCGGGCGTCCGGTCCGGCACGATCGACCCCGACCAGCTGGTGGCCGTGTGCGCCGCGGCGGGCTGCCCGGTGCTGGTGGAGACACCGGACGAGGGCCAGGCCGCGGACATCGCCTACCTGCGCGAGCGCCTGGGCCGGTGACCGTGGCGCGGGAGGTGGTGGCCGCGATGCCCCGACGCGGGCGTGCCGGGGAGCGCTCGCGCCGGTTCGGCCGGGCCGCGCTGGCCGCGCTGGTCCTGCTGTGCGGGCTGACCCTGCTGGCGGGCTTCGCCAACAAGGACCGCTGCACCGGACCAGGGTTCGACCAGTGGGGCCGCAGCCAGCCCGACTACGAGCGGCGCAACAAGGAAGAGGTCTGCTACTCCGACATCCAGCACCTCTGGATCGGCCGCGACGTCGACCGCCACGTCTTCCCCTACGTCCACGGCGGCATCAACAGCAAGGGCGTGCTGGTCGGCGGCACGGTCGAGTACCCGGTGCTGACCGGCCTGCTGATCTGGGCGGGCGCGGTGTTCGCCCACAACGACGCGGGTTTCCTGCTGTTCTCCGCGCTGCTGATGGCCCCGTTCGGGCTGGCCACCGCGTGGCTGCTGGGCAAGCTGACCCGGTGGCGGGCGCTGCTGTGGGCGATCGGCCCGCCGATGGTGCTCTACGCCTTCCACAACTGGGACCTGCCGGTGGTGTTCTGCGCGGTGGCCGCGGTCTACGTGGTGCACCGCGGCTGGGGCCGCCGGGGCGCGGACCGCCCGCTGCTGACCCGCGCCATCGTGGCCTCGGTGCTACTGGGCGTCGGGTTCGCGTTCAAGCTCTACCCGGCGATCTTCGTGCTGCCGCTGGCCCTGTACGTGCTGACCGCCGACCCGCGCAAGGGCTACGACTACGCGGGCGCGCTGAAGGTGGCGCTGGCGTCGATCGTGACCGTGGTGCTGATCAACCTGCCGTTCGCGGTGATCGGCCTGGAGGGCTGGAAGGCGTCGTTCGCGTTCCAGCAGATGCGCCGGGTGGACATCACCACCAACTCCATCTGGTACTGGTCCATGCGCCCGTTCATGGCCGACGACACCATGCAGTCGGTGGTGGGCCTGCTCTCGCCGGTGTGCATGGTGCTGTCGTTCCTGCTGGCGTGCTGGCTGGGCTGGCAGCGCTACCAGCGCGAGGGCGTCTACCCGTGGATCCCGGTGTCGGCGGCGATGCTGTGCGGGTTCCTGCTGCTGCACAAGGTCCACTCGCCGCAGTACACGCTGTGGCTGGTGCCCATGTTCGTGCTGCTGCGCATCCCGCTGGGCTGGGCGTTCGCCTACTTCGCCGCGGACTTGGCGATGGGCATCGGCATCTTCCGGTGGTTCTTCGCGATCGAGTACGGCGGCCCCTCGGGCATCTACGACGGGTTCTCCGCGCAGGCCGTGGTGATCGGCGTGTGGGGCAGGGCGGCGCTGCTGGTGGCGCTGTTCGTGGTGTTCCTGCGGGCCGAGGTGGTGCCGTTCGCCGAACGGGTCGGGCGGCGCGTCCCGCTCACCGCGCCGCGCGCCGCCTGACACCCGCCCCGACCAGGGACGGCCGACCCGCTCAGCCGACCGGCTCGGCCACCCGCCGCGCGCCCCGGCCCAGCCGCAGCACCCGGCGGTCCGGGGCGCCGTCGAACACCCCGCCCGCCGGGTCGTCGTCCCCGGCCAGCCGCACCAGGTCCCGCGAGGGCCGGTAGATCTCCCGCACCACCAGCACGCACAGCGCGATCACCGCCACGTCGCGCAGCAGCACCGCGCCGAGGAACCAGTCGATCGGCAGGCCCTTGTTGTCCACGCCCAGGTAGAACATCATCCGCGGCACCCACACCAGCGCGTCCACCGCCATCCACGCCAGCAGCGGCTTCCAGCGCGGCAGCGCCAGCACCGCCAGGGGGACCAGCCACAGCGAGTACTGCGGGCTCCACACCTTGTTCGTCAGCAGGAACGCCGCCACCACCAGGAAACCCAGCTGCGCGAACCGGGGCCTGCGCGGCGCGGACAGCGTTACCACGCCGATCGCCGCGCAGCAGACCAGGAACAGCGCCGCGCTGACCGTGTTGAGCACCTCGGGCGCCTGGCCGGGCGCCAGTCCGGGGTCGAAGCCCTGCCAGCCGGTCCACTGGGCCAGCACGTTGTACAGCGAGTCCGGGTCCACGCCGCGCTCGGTGTTGAGCCGGAAGAACTCCCGCCAGCCCTCCGGGTACAGCAGCGCGATCGGCGCGTTCACCGCCGCCCACGTCAGCAGCGTCGCGAAGACCGTGGACAGGCCCTGCCGCAGCTTGTCGGACCGCCAGCACAGCAGCAGCAGCGGGCCGAGCAGGAACAGCGGGTACAGCTTGGCCGCGCCGCCCAGGCCGAGCAGCACGCCGGCCAGCACGGGCTTGCGCCGCGCCCACGCCAGCAGGCCGGCGGTGGCGAACGCGGTGGCGAGCGTGTCGAAGTTGGTGAAGGCGTGCACGACCACCAGCGGCGACACGGCCACCAGCACGGCGTCCCACGGCCTGCGCCGGGAGATCCGCAGCGTGCCCCACGCGGTCACCAGCCAGGCCAGCGCCAGCCACACCGCGGTGATGTCGAAGTAGACGATCACCGTCATCGGCGAGGGCAGCCAGCCCGACTCGGCCAGCTCCGTCCAGCCCTGCGCCATGCGCGCGTTGACCCACTGGAAGAGGCCGGTGAGCACCGGGTACTCCATGTACCGCACGTGCTCGGTGGGCTTGCCCTGGTCGTCGATCCAGGAGGTCTTGTAGGGGAAGGTGTCCGGCTTGTCCAACCGCTCGGCGGTGTAGAGCGGGACGGTGTCGGAGTAGCACATGGCGGTGAACTGGCGGCTGCCCCGCCAGTCCAGCTGCACCACGCCGTTGGCGTCGACGTACTGCTGGACGCACGGGGACTTCTGCAGCCACGCCAGCGACAGCGTCACCAGCGCCAGCAGCAGCACCACCCGCAGCGGTGTCCAGAACCACTGCCGCCCCACCGCGGCGTGCTTGCCCAGCGGGCCGCCCACCAGCCTGCTGGCGCCGCGCACGAGCGGCTCGGTCCACGTGGGGTGGACGCGCTCGCCCGGGGTGAGCGAATCGGTGTCGTCGGCGTCCGCCTGCGGGCTCTGCGAAGGGCTAACCACCCGCCGGATGCTACGGGTACCGGCCCACGGCCCGTGTGAGAAGTCGACGCCCGCGCAAGCGGAAGGGCCCGGCGCTGGTGCGCCGGGCCCTTCGCTCATCTGGTCGGATCGCTGATGGGATCGGGTCGTTCACCGCCGCTGGAGGGGGGCGGGTCGGACGTGCAGAGCACGCCGCACGGCCTGCCACCGCCGGGCCTGGTGGGGCTGCTCGGGGACGACGACGACTCCGGGACGGACGGAGCCGTGGGGATCGAGGGTCGGTCCCTGTCCTCCTTGCGGTCGTCCTCCTTCTTCGGCGTCGAGGTCGGCGCGGAGCTGACGACCTTCCTCGGGTTCTCGAACTGGCCCAGCGGCTTGGCCTTGGGGAAGGTCTCCTTCGGGCTGTTCGCCAGCGCCTTGTCCATGAACTTCTGCCAGATCTTGCCGGGCAGGCCGCTGCCGAAGATCGCGTTGCCCCTGGCGTCCTGCAGCGCCACGTTGCCCTCGTTGCGGCCCATCCACACCGCCGCCGACAGCGACGGGGTGTAGCCCACCATCCACGCCTTCGAGTTCTGCGAGGCGTTGTCGGGCAGTTCGTGGGTGCCGGTCTTGCCCGCGCACTCGCGCCCGCCCGCGCAGCCGATCTTGGACGAGGTGGGGATCACCTTGAGCGCCTCGGTCACGTTGTCCGCGATGTCCCGGCTCTTCTGCGGGTCGGGGTCGAACGCGGGCCGCTCGACCACCGGCGGCTGGACGAGCACGTCGCCTTCGGCGTCGGTGATCTTGGTGATGAAGAACGGCTCGCGGTAGACGCCGCGGGCGGCGAACGTGGCGTAGGCGGAGGCCATGTCGAACGGCCGCACCTGCGCGTCGTCACCACCCAGGGAGATACCCACGTTGGGCCTGCCGCCGTTCTCGCCGACCAGGAGCTTGCGCTCCTTGCCCTCGATGATCACCGACTCGGGGATGCCCGCCTGGTGCGCCGCGTCGGCGACCGCCTGGGCACCGGTGTCGTTGAGCACCATGTCGTAGAACACGGTGTTCAGCGACAGCCGCATGGCCTCGCGGATCGGGCACTCCTTGCCGCATGAGTTGTTCGGGTCCGTCGCGTTGCGGATGGGGTCCTTGAGGCCGGGGAACGTGCGCGGCGAGGTGCCGTCGTAGGTCGAGCCAAGGCCCTTGCCCATCTTGAGCGCGGCCACCAGGTCGAACGGCTTGAACGAGGAGCCCGCCTCCTGGATGGTGCCCTTGGCGTAGTCGATGCCGTTGCCGTCCTTGCCCGCCCAGTAGGCGCGCACCGCGCCGGTGTTCGGGTCGATGGCGGTCAGCGAGTACTTCAGCTCCTCGGGCTGGTTGGCCATGATCTCGTTGACCGCCTCGTCGGCGGCCTTCTGCATCGCCGGGTCGATGGTGGTGTGCACCACCGCGCCGCGCTTCTGCGCCACGTTGCGCGGCACGTTGTGCTTGGCCATCTCCTGCTCGATCTGGTTCTGCACGTGCGCGAGCGGGCCCTCCAGCGCGAACTGCTGCACGTCGGCCAGCGGCTTGATCGTCGGGAAGGTCTGCGAGTCGCGGTAGGCCTGGTCGATCATCTTGTGCTCGACCATCTGGCCCATCACGTACTCCCAGCGCTCCTTGGTGTACGCCTCGTCCTCGGAGCGGCCGGGGTTCTGGATCATGCCCGCGAGCAGCGCGGCCTCGGACGGGGTCAGCTCGGCCAGCTGCTTGCCGTAGTACATCTCCGCGGCGGTCTTGATGCCGTAGGCGGAGCGGCCGAAGTAGATGGTGTTGAGGTAGGCGGTCAGGATCTCCGGCTTGCCCTGCTGCTTGGACATCTTGTACGCCTTGACGATCTCGTTGAACTTGCGGGTCAACGTGAGGTCGTCTTCTTCGGTCGCCTGCTTGATGTACTGCTGGGTCAGGCCCGAGCCGCCGCTGTCCCGGTCGGTCAGCTGGTACCAGCCCGCGCGGGCGATGGCCTTGATGTCGAAACCGGGGTTGGTCATGAACGTCGGGTCCTCGGCCGCGAAGACCGCGTTCTTGACCGTGTCCGGCAGCTCCTCGTACTTGACCAGGCTGCGGTTCGCGCCGTGCGGGGCGATCTTGGTCATCTCCGAGCCGTCGGAGTACAGCACCGTGATCGCCTTGCCCTGCTGGGCGGCGACCTGTTCGGGGATCGGGACGTCGACGATCTGGTAGGCGATGGCGAAGGCGACCAGCGGGCTGAGCACCATCAGCCCGAGCACCACGTAGGAGACGCGCCGCACGCGCCGCCAGATCTTCTTGCGGCGCAAGGCACGTGCCTCCTCGTCGGTCAGCTCCTCGTCGTCGTACTCGTCCTCGTCGTCGTAGTACGCCTCGATGACCTCTTCGTCCGGCTCGCGGTGGGTGAGCAGCTGGGGCTCGCGCTCCGCGACCGGCGGCTGCACCGGGGCCAGCAGGTCGGTCGGCTCATCGGCGGGCCTGCGCTCGGGACCGGGGCCGCCGGGACGGCGCGGACCGCCCGGACCACCGGCCGGGGGCCGTCCGCCGGGGGGCACCGGACCGGCCGGGCCGGGACGGCGCGCACCGCCGGGAGGCGTGGCGGGCCGCTGCGGGCCGGGGCCACCCTGGGCAGGGCCGCCCTGGCCCGCCTGGGGACCGCCGGGGGCGGGGCCGCCGGGCGGTGGTGGCGGCGGACCCGCCTGCCCGCGCGGCGGCTGGCCGGGACCACCCAGGGGCGGCTGGCCCTGCGGGATGCCGCGCGGGGGCGTGCCCCCGCCCTGCGGACGCGCGAAACCGCCGGGCGGCGTGCCCTGGCGCGGCGGCTGCGGTCGTGCGAAGCCGCCGGGCGGGGTGCTCGGACGCTCCGGCTGATCCTGGGCGCCGTAGCGCGGTGGCTGCGCACCGCCGTCCGGGTCCTCCCCGGTCGGCCACTGCGGCTCCCCGCCACGGTGCCTGTCGTCATGCTGGTCGTTCACGAAAAGGCCTCCCAGACCGGCGCGCGGCAGCGCGCGGTTCGGTGGTCGTACGTCGCCGTCGCTCGGGCGCGCGGCGCCCGCGGTGGGAGCCCGTTCACTCCGCCGCGGTCCTCCTGCGCGGCTTGTGGGCATCCAAGTCGCGCGTACCCAGGACGTATGACTGCACCAGGTGGTTCCAACTACATGTGCGGCAAACCTCTACGACGTAGACGTTGAACTCTTCGAAGAGGTTGGCCATGCGCGTGAGCTCTTCGGCGGTGCGCGCGGACCCGGCCGCGTGCTTGAGCTCGTCGCCGTACACCCAGGACACCAGGGTGAGCGGCTCCTTGCGGCACACCGGGCAGGTCACATCGCTCGGTTCACCGTGGAACTTCGCAGCTCGCAGCAGGTACGGGCTGGCGTCGCACACCTCCATGGTGCCCACCCGGCCCGAGTAGACCTCCGCCAGCAGCGCACGGCGCTGCAGCGCGTAGTCCACCACCTGGCGTTGGGTCGGCACGGGACCAGAGTACGGGGCGCTCCAACCCCTTCGGTCGGCCGTTCAGTCCAGTGGCGTTTCTCACGGCACCGAGTGTGGCCCACGGCACACGCTCAGCGAGCGCAGATGTATCGCCTCGATATACTCGACACACCCATCGGAGCCCAGGGTTGGAGGTGACCCGTGCTGGAGTTCGCGGTCCTGGGCCTGCTGCACGAGGCGCCCATGCACGGCTACGAGCTGCGCAAGAGGCTGCACGAGCTGCTCGGAGCGTTCCGCGCCTTCTCCTACGGGACGCTGTACCCCACGCTGCGCCGCCTGCAACGCGGCGGGCTCATCGTGGAGGAGACCCCCGAGGACGACGCGGCGCGGTGGGGCCGCCGCGCGCGGAAGGTCTACAAGCTGACCGCCGAGGGCAAGGAGCGGTTCGCCGAACTGCTGTCCGACGCGGGCCCGCAGACCTGGGACGACGACTCGTTCGGCGTGCACCTGGCGTTCTTCTCCCGCACCCCCGCCGAGATCAGGATGCGCATCCTGGAGGGCCGCAGGCGCCGGGTCGAGGAGCGCCGCGAGGGCCTGCGCACGTCGTTATCGGCCACCAGCGAGCGGATCGACCGCTACACCCGCGAGCTGCACCGGCTCGGCCTGGAGAGCACCGAGCGCGAGGTGCGGTGGCTCAACGAGCTGATCGCCCACGAGCAGGCCGAGCAGCGCGAGCGGGACGACTAGCAAGTTTCGCCCACTGAGCTGGGCACTGACGGAGAACAAGAAGGAGGACTCGGCATGGGCGACAACCGCCGCACCGTTCGAGTGGCCATTGTCGGGGTCGGCAACTGCGCGGCGTCGCTGGTGCAGGGTGTCCACTACTACCGCGATGCCGACCCGGGCAGCAGGGTGCCAGGGTTGATGCACGTGCAGTTCGGCGACTACCACGTCCGCGACGTGGAGTTCGTGGCCGCGTTCGACGTCGACGCGAAGAAGGTGGGCCAGGACCTGGCGGCGGCCATCACGGCCAGCGAGAACAACACCATCAAGATCGCCGACGTGCCGCCGCTGGGCGTCACCGTGCAGCGCGGGCACACCCTCGACGGCCTCGGCCGGTTCTACCGGGAGACCATCGAGGAGTCCGACGAGAAGCCGGTGGACGTGGTCCAGGCGCTGCGCGACGCCGAGGTGGACGTGCTGGTGTCCTACCTGCCGGTGGGCTCCGAGGAGGCCGACCGCTTCTACGCGCAGTGCGCCATCGACGCGGGCGTGGCCTTCGTCAACGCGCTGCCGGTGTTCATCGCCTCCGACCCGGAGTGGGCCGAGAAGTTCCGCGCGGCGGGCGTGCCGATCGTCGGCGACGACATCAAGTCCCAGGTGGGCGCGACCATCACGCACCGCGTGCTGGCCAAGCTGTTCGAGGACCGGGGCGTCCAGCTCGACCGCACCATGCAGCTCAACGTGGGCGGCAACATGGACTTCCTGAACATGAAGGAGCTGGAGCGCCTGGAGTCCAAGAAGGTCTCCAAGACCCAGGCGGTCACCTCCCAGGTCGACCGCGACCTGGGCAAGCGCAACGTCCACATCGGCCCGTCGGACTACGTGGCGTGGCTGGACGACCGCAAGTGGGCCTACGTGCGGCTGGAGGGCCGGGCGTTCGGCGACGTGCCGCTGAACCTGGAGTACAAGCTGGAGGTGTGGGACTCGCCGAACTCGGCGGGCATCATCATCGACGCGGTGCGCGCCGCGAAGATCGCCCTCGACCGGGGCATCGGCGGCCCGATCCTGTCCGCCTCCTCGTACTTCATGAAGTCCCCGCCGGAGCAGTACTCGGACTCCGAGGCGCACGCGGCGGTGGAGGCGTTCATCCGCGGCGACGTGGAGCGCTGACCCCCTTCGACGACCGCCCCCGCACCCGGCTGTCCGGGTGCGGGGGCGTCGTCGTCACATGGCGCTGAGCGGGCCGATGTAGGTGCCGGGGTGGGTCGCGGCGTCCTGCTTGAGCACCGGCCCGGCCGTCCAGGGCAGTTCCTGGGTCTGGGTGGTGTCGGGCGGGGTGACCACCAGCGTCCGCACGGCCCAGCCCGTCTCGGGCGCCTCGGGCAGGAAGGTCAGCTTGCTCATCGCCCGCCCGTCCGGCGGCAGGGTCAGCGACGCGGGCGCCTGGTGCTGGCGGACGAGGTCCCAGGAGGTGCCGTCGGCCCCGTCCAGGCGCACGCCGGGGAAGCCCGCCACCGAGCACTCCCGGCCGCCGCGGTTGGTGAACACCACCCGCACGTGCAGGCTGCCGCTGTCCTGGGCCACCTCGGGGGCCGAGACCTCCAGGTTCGTGCACCGAGGTGGCTTGGCGGAGGCGGTGGTGCCGGTGGTCGCTCCCGCGGCCGTCGTCCCGGTGGTCGTCGTGGTGGTTCCCGTCGTGCCCGGTCCCGCAGCCCCCCGCACCTCCCCGGAGCAGCCCGCCAGCGTGCCCGCCGCCACCAGCGCGACCACCGCCGCCACTCCCCGACCGCCCCGCGTGCCGTCGATGCCCATCCTCGTCCTCTCCACCCGATCCGGTGCTGCCCGGAGATTAGGCGTTGATCACGTCCCACCTCGCCCGAACGGGTGAGGACGGAGGAAGTTCGGGCACCCGTTCCTGCCCGGAGGGCACCGGCCGTCCGGGCACCGCGCGGGTGGCGGGTCAGCCACTCGACCGGGCGAGCGCCTGCGGCAGGTCGGCCAAGCGGGCCAGGACGGTGGTCCGGCCCAGCACCTCGGGGTCCGGCGGGAAGTGCGGGTTGGGCACCGCGTAAACCGCCATCCCCGCCGCCAGCGCCGAGCGCAGCCCGTTGGTCGAGTCCTCCACGGCGGCGCAGCCCGCGGCGTCCACCCCCAGCCGCCGGGCGGCCAGCAGGTACACGTCCGGGGCGGGCTTGCCCGCGCCCGCCTCCTCGCTGGACAGCGCCACCGGCACCACCTCGGCCAACCCGGTCGAGTCCAGGAACGACCGGATCAGCACCGGCGGCGAGGAGCTGGCGATGGCCACCGGCCACCGCGCCGCCACCGCCCGCACCACCTCCACCGCGTCGGGCAGCACCGGCGGGCCCGCCTCGTACCGGCGCGCCATCTCCTCGACCACCCCACCGGCGACCTCGTCCGGCGTCAACCGCACGCCGACCTCGTCGACCAGGTAGGCCGCCCACTCGGGCGTGCTCATGCCCTGCATCGCCCGCGTCGACTCGGGCCGCCACGCGCCGCCGTGCGCCGCGGCGAAGGCCCGGCGCACCTCGTCCCACACCCGCTCCGAGTCCACCAGCACGCCGTCGAGGTCGAACACCACCGCATCCACGAGGAAGACCGTAGTGGGCGCGGTGGGTTAACAACCGGTCACCGCCGGCTTACCGTCGATTGGTTACCGATCGACCGCAGGAGGCGTTCGAGTTGGCCGTCCACCTTCCCCTGCTCGCCAACCACTCTCCCGGTCGCGCGGCGGTGACCTGCCGGTACCGCTGCGGCGACGCGTGCTTCCACGCCGTTCCCAACACCTCCGCCAACCCCTACTTCGGCGACCTGCTCAGCAGGCGCGCCGCGCTCACGGCGGGCGTCGTGGCCGCCATCGGCGCGGCGGTGGGCCTGCCGGGGAGCACCGCCCGTGCCGGAACGGTCCCGCGCGGCCTGGACTTCACCCCGGTGCGGCCCAACACCCTCGACCAGGTGACCGTGCCCGACGGCTACCGCCAGGCGGTGGTGATCCGGTGGGGCGACCCGCTGTTCCCGGACGCCCCCGCGTTCGACTTCGACCACCAGAGCGCCGCCGCCCAGGCCCGCCAGTTCGGCTACAACTGCGACTTCGCCGCGCTGCTGCCGCTGGACCCGCTGGGGCTGGCCAACCTGCTGGTGACCAACCACGAGTACACCACCGAGGAGTTCATGTTCCGCGGGTACGACGCGGAGAACCCCACCGAGGAACAGGTCCGCGTCTCGTGGGCGGCGCACGGGATGAGCGTCCTGCTGGTCACGCGGACCCCCTCCTCGGGCAGGCTGACGCCGCGGTTCTCCCGCCACAACCGCCGCATCACCCTGCACACGCCGTTCGAGGTGCGCGGCCCGGCGGCGGGCTCGAAGTACCTCAAGACCTCCGCCGACCCGACCGGCACCAGGGTGCTGGGCACGGTGAACAACTGCGCGGGCGGCGTGACCCCGTGGGGCACCGTGCTGTCCGGCGAGGAGAACTTCAACCAGTACTTCGCCAACGCCGACGCGCTCGCCGACCCCCGGCTCAGCCGCTACGGCGTCACCGGCACGGCCAGCGAGCGCAAGTGGGAGCGCTTCGACGAGCGCTTCGACCTCACCAAGGAGCCCAACGAGGTCAACCGCTTCGGGTGGGTCGTGGAACTCGACCCGCACGACCCGACCTCCACGCCGGTCAAGCACACCGCGCTGGGGCGCTTCAAGCACGAGTGCGCCAACGTCCGCGTCGCCGACGACGGCCGCGTGGTCGCCTACTCCGGCGACGACGAGCGCTTCGAGTACATCTACAAGTTCATCTCCAAGGGCAAGGTCCGCAAGGGCGACAGCAAGGCCGCCCGCAGGCACAACATGACGCTGCTGGACGACGGCACGCTCTACGTCGCCAAGTTCACCGGCGACAGCCCGCCCGAGGAGATCGACGGCACCGGGAAGCTGCCCGCCGACGGCCGGTTCGGCGGCTCCGGCGAGTGGATCCCCCTCGCGTCGGGCACCAAGTCGTTCGTGCCCGGCTTCACCGCCGAGGAGGTCTACGTCTTCACGCGCCTGGCCGCCGACGCCGCGGGCGCGACCAAGATGGACCGCCCCGAGGACATCCAGACCCACCCGCGCACCGGCGTCGTCTACTGCGCGCTGAGCAACAACGTCGACCGCGGCCTGGCGGGCAAGGAGGGCCCGACCGAGGCCAACCCCAGGGTGGACAACCGGCACGGCCAGGTGCTGGAGCTGACCGAGCGCGGCGGCGACCCGCGCGCCCTGACCTTCGCCTGGGGCCTGCTGCTGGTGTGCGGCGACCCGGAGTCGCCGGACACCTACTTCGCGGGCTTCGACAAGTCGCGGGTCTCGCCGATCTCCAGCCCGGACAACCTGGCCTTCGACCGGCACGGCAACCTGTGGATCTCCACCGACTCCGAGGGCAAGCTCGCCGGCTACAACGACGGCCTGCTCGCGCTGCCGGTGGAGGGTCCGGAACGCGGCCACCTCAAGGCGTTCCTGACCGTGCCGCGCGGCGCGGAGACCTGCGGCCCGGTGATCGGCGAGAAGGTCGTCACGGTGTGCGTGCAGCACCCCGGCGAGGTCGACGGCGCGTCAGCGGACAACCCGGCTTCGCACTGGCCCGACGGCGGGGACAGCCAACCCAGGCCCGCCGTGGTGGCCGTCTGGCGGGAGGAAGGCGGGAAGTTGCGCGACATCGGCGGCTGACACGCACTGTGACCAGGCGGTTCCGCTCGGAGAAGGCCAGAGCTGTTCGTCCCGCGTTCACCTCCGTGTCCACTGGGCGAGGAATTGCCGACCTACGGTCGCCCGGTTCCCACTGAGCGATCTCGGAGGTCCGCGTGTCCTCATCCACCGAGCGGGGCCGTCGCCTGCTGCCCCTGCTGCCCAACCACCCGCTCGGGCGGTCGGCGATGACCTGCAAGTACCGCTGCGGCGACGCCTGCGCGCACGAGGCCCCCAACACCTCCGCCAACCCCTACTTCGGCGACGTCGTGAGCGAGGTCGTGCGCCGCCGCGGCCTGCTCAAGGCGGGCGCGGTGCTCGCGGTGGCCGGTGCGGGCGCGTCGCTGGGGGCGGGCGCGGCCGTGGCCAAGCCGGGCGGGCGCCCGGAAGTCGACGCCGACGCCGACCTCGGCGGCGGGCGCAGGCGCGACGGGCTCAACTTCACCGCCGTCGCGCCGAACCAGCTCGACGAGGTGGTCGTGCCCGAGGGCTACCAGCAGGCCGTGGTGATGCGCTGGGGCGACCCGGTGCTGCCCGGCGCGCCCGCGTTCGACTTCGACCGCCAGACCGCCGCCGCGCAGGCCAAGCAGTTCGGCTACAACAACGACTTCTGCGGGCTGGTGCCGCTGCCCGGCTGGAACCGGTGGCTCATGGTCAGCAACCACGAGTACACCACCGAGGACGCCCAGTTCCTGGGCTGGGACGAGAACAACCCCACCAGGGAGCAGGTCGAGATCGGCTGGGCCGCGCACGGCATGTCCGTGGTGCTGGTCGAGCGCGACCACCGCAGCGGCAAGCTGGAGGCCAAGGTGGACCGGCGGTACAACCGCCGCATCACCGCCACCACGCCGTTCAAGATCACCGGGCCCGCCGCGGGCTCGAAGTACCTCAAGACCTCCGCCGACCCGACCGGCACCACGGTGCTGGGCACGCTCAACAACTGCGCGGGCGGCGTGACCCCGTGGGGCACCGTGCTGTCCGGCGAGGAGAACTACAACCAGTACTTCGCCAACGGCGCCTCGGTGACCGACAAGGTGACCAAGGACCGGCTGGCCCGCTACGGCATGGCCTCGGGCACCACCACCACCCGCAAGTGGGAGCGCTTCGACAAGCGCTTCGACCTGGCGCAGGAGCCCAACGAGGCCAACCGGTTCGGCTGGGTCGTCGAGGTCGACCCGCTGGACCCCACCTCCACGCCGGTCAAGCACACCGCGCTGGGGCGCTTCAAGCACGAGGGCGCCAACGTGATCATCGCCCGCGACGGCCGCGTGGTCGCGTACATGGGCGACGACGAGCGCTTCGACTACATGTACAAGTTCGTCTCCGACGAGAAGTACAAGCCGGGCAACAGCAAGCACGCCCGCGAGCACAACAAGAAGCTGCTGGACAAGGGGACGCTCTACGTCGCCCAGTTCACCGGCGACACCCCGGCGGCCGAGGTCGACGGCACCGGCAAGCTGCCCGCCGACGGCGAGTTCGACGGCACCGGCAAGTGGATCCCCCTCGCGTCGGGCACCAAGTCGTTCGTGCCCGGCTTCACCGCCGAGGAGGTCTACGTCTTCACGCGCCTGGCCGCCGACGTCGTGGGCGCGACCAAGATGGACCGGCCCGAGGACGTCGAGCCCAACCCGCGCAACCGCCGGGTGTACGCGGCGCTGACCAACAACACCGACCGCGGCAAGGCGGACAAGGAAGGCGCCACCGAGCCGAACCCGCGGGTGCGCAACAAGCACGGCCACGTGCTGGAGCTGGAGGAGCGGCGCGGCGACAACACCGCGCTGGAGTTCTCCTGGAAGCTGCTGCTGGTCTGCGGCGACCCGGCCGCCCCGGACACCTACTTCGGCGGCTACGACAAGTCGCAGGTCTCGCCGATCTCCTGCCCGGACAACCTCGCCTTCGACTCGCAGGGCAACCTGTGGATCTCCACCGACGGCAACGCGCTGGGCTCCAACGACGGCCTGTTCGCGGTGCCGGTGGAGGGCCGCTACCGGGGCCGGGTCAAGCAGTTCCTGACCGTGCCGCGCGGCGCGGAGACCTGCGGCCCGTGGATCGAGGACGACTTCGTCCTGGTGTCGGTGCAGCACCCCGGCGAGATCGACGGCGCGTCGGCGGCCAACCCGCTGTCGCACTGGCCCGACGGCGGCGCCAGCCAGCCCCGGCCCTCGGTCGTCATGTCGTGGAAGAAGGACAAGGGCCGCATCTGCGGCTGACCCCCGAGGTCCGCAGGTGCCCTGGGGGCGCCTGCGGACCTCGTCCGTCCTAGGGTGCTGGACATGACCAACCGGCCCGTCGCCCTCGTCACCGGCGCGTCCCGCGGCATCGGCGCCGCCGTGGCCCGCGCCCTCGCCCCGACCCACGACCTGCTGCTGGGCGGTCGCGACGAGGCGGCGCTGCGGGAGGTGGCCGCCGAGCTGCCCGGCGCGCGGCCGTGGGCGGTGGAGCTGACCGACAGCGCCGCCGTGGCCGAGGCGGTCGCCGGGCTCGACCGCCTCGACGTGCTGGTGCACAGCGCGGGCATCGCCGACCTCGGCCCGCTGGCCGAGGCGACCGCCGACGTGTGGCGGCGCACCATGGAGGTCAACGTCGTCGCGGTCGCCGAGCTGACCCGGCTGGCCCTGCCGCTGCTGCGGGCCGCGCGCGGCCAGGTGGTGCTGCTCAACTCCGGCGCGGGCCTGCGCGCCAACCCGAACTGGGGCGTCTACGCCGCGAGCAAGTTCGCCCTGCGCGCGTTCGGCGACGCGCTGCGCGCCGAGGAGCCCGAGCTGCGGGTCACCTCCGTCCACCCCGGACGCACCGACACCGACATGCAGCGCGGCGTCCGCGCCCAGGAGAACGGCGACTACCAGGCCGAGCGGTACCTGCGCGCCGAGTCCGTGGCGCGGGCCGTGACCACCGCCGTCCTCGCCACCGACGACGCCCACGTCACCGAGGTCGTCATCCGCCCCCGCGCCTGACCGCGCCTGCAAGTACTACCCGCCCACCCCGACCGGGCCGTTAACTACTACCCGTGGTGGTGGCGCGGGTAGTAGTCGAACGCTCGGCGGTGGGGCTCGGGTAGTACTTGCTGACGCGTCTCGGCCGCCACCCACACGTTGCCGGGCTCGTCCAGCCACACCCGGTGGCGGCCGTCCGGGGTGACCGTCAAGCCGAGGCGGTCCCAGTTCGGCCTGCCGAAGCCCCGCCACGCCCGGTGGGTCTCCTCGACGGCGTCCCAGAGCCGCACCGGCCCGCCCTGCCGCACCTCGCGCTCGCCGTTCCCGTCCGGCTGCGTCCCGACCGCCGACCACGAGCCGTCGGGCGTGCCGAACACGGCCCACTCCGGCCCCCGACCGGTGGCGCCGCGGTACCCGAACGCGACCTCGCCCGGCATCCGCGCCTGCGCGAGGAACCACGGCACGAGCGACGACCACGGCGTCGGCTCCAGGCGGGTCGACGAGCGGCTGCCCGTGCTCAGGTCCTCGACCACCCTGGCGGTCTCCGGTGCGCGGTCGGCGTCGCGCATCGCCATGAACCCGGCCCACCGGGGCAGGAACCGCCCTTCGAGCCGGTCGGCGTGCCGCACCAGCAGCACGAGGTTGCCCGCGTGCGTGCTCGGCTTGACGTCGACGAGCACCAACCCGCCCTCCCGCACCTGCTCGGCCCACGCCCAGGGCACGGCGCGCAGGGAGCAGGTGGCGATGATCCGGTCGAACGGGGCGTGCTCCGGCAACCCCCCGGCCCCGTGCGCCACCGCCAGGGTCGGGGCCAGCCCCAACCCGGCCAGCCGATCGCGGGCCGCGTCGACCAGCGCGGCGCCGATGTCGACGGAGAACACCCGTTCGCCGCCCAGCCGGTGCGACAGCAGCGCGGCGTTGTAGCCGGTCCCCGTGCCGATCTCCAGCACCCGGTGCTCGTCGCGCACGTCGAGCGCTTCGAGCATCCGCACCATGAGACCCGGCTTGGTCGACGACGAGACCGTGACGCGGTCACCGTCCGCGGTGGTGGCGAGGGCGGTGACCAGCGGCTCGTCGCGGTAGACCGCGGTGAGCCACCCGTCGTCCTCCGCGCTGGTCTCCGACCACCGCCCGTCCTGCCGCTGGACGTAGAACCGCGGCACGAACACGTGGCGCGGGATCGCCTCGACAGCGGCCCGCCACTCGGGCGACCGCAGCACCCCCTCGGCCGCCAGTTCATCGGCGAGCCCGCGCGCCAGCCCACGCCACCCGGTCATGCGGCGGCCCCGCTCCTCAACAGGTCGGCGAGCGCCTCGGTGATCGGTGCCCCGATCTCGTCCTCGATCCACCCGTACTGGCCGCCCGCGTTGCACTCGAGGAACACCCACTCGCCATCCGGTCGGATGACGAAGTCGAACGCCCCGTAGGCCAGCCCCAGCGCGCCGCAGTACTCGCGCACACCGGTCGCGACGTCGATCGGCGGATCGAGTCGCTCATACCGCAAGGCGCCGTAGTCACTGCGCCAGTCGAGGCGGCTCTCGGCGGACTGCGCGTGGATCGCCGCCGCGAACAGCCGGTTCCCGACCACGATCACCCGAGCCTCGTACGACTTGGGTATCCAGCGCTGGAACTGGTGCGCGCTGACCTCGACCCCGCGCAAGTCGGCCAGGTCGACCTCGTCGAGCCGGTGGGTGAGAGCGACTTTCCGCCCGCCTCCCTCGCTGATGGCGGGTGCGCCGAACGCTTTCGCGACCGTTTCACCATCCTCGGCGAAACGTCGCACCGCAGCCTGCTCGTTGGTCACCAGCGTGTCGGCGACCGCGAGCCCGCACCGCGCCGCGGTGACCAGTTGCACCGGCTTGTACGAGGCGTCGGCGTTCCGCGAGGGGTGGTTGACCCACGCCACCGGCAGGGACGCGAGCACACCGCCGAGCCCGAGCCTGGTCTCGGTCATGGCCCAGTGCCGTTCAGTCGGCGACAACGCGGTGGGAAAGGTGAACGCGCCGGGGTTGCGGTACCAGATCGACCGCAGCCCCTCCAGCGCGATCACCCTGCCGCCTGCGGACAGCGTTCCGGTCCATCGCCCGTCCCGCAATCGGGCGGCGACACTGGCCCGCTGAGGGAACCAGGCCGTGTCGACCCTGGCGACGGGCACGTCCCGGCCTTCCAACGCCCTGACCACGCGATCGGCGGTGAAGTCCAGTTCGGACGCCAGGACGAGGACGGTCATCAGTCGTTGATCCAGTCCTCGGAGCTGGGCGGGTCCTCGCCGTCCGTGCTCGCCGTGGTGTTCGCGGTCGGGTCGCCCGCACGCGAGCTGCCGATCAGCGGTACGCCCGCTTCGTTGACGGCCTTCTGCTGCGCGGGGTCGTAGCTCCACCGCGGCAGCACACGGCCCGTGCTCACCGGAAGCGCCCGGCGGAGCCCCCACGGCCGAACACCGTCGGGCGAGGGCGTGTCGTCCGGCCTGGGCTCGAAGCTGGACCCGCTGAGGGCGAATCGCGCGCTGACCGGCGCGAGCGGACTGGCACCCGGCAGGCCGATCGCTGCTGCGGTCATGCGCTTCCCTCCGCCGTGTCGACTCCCGTGTCCCGATCAGGTTCGCGCCTGTGCGGGATTACCGCGATCCCCCGAAAGGTGAACACAGCGCGCCGGGAGCCCCGCGCCTGCAAGTACTACCCGCCCACCCCGACCGGGCCGTTAACCACTACCCGTGGTGGTGGCGCGGGTAGTAGTTGAACGCTCGGCGGTGGGGCTCGGGTAGTACTTGCAGGCGCGGGTCAGGCGCGCAGGCGCTGGGAGACGGCGCGGACGCCCGCCTGGGCCTCGTGGCGGTCGACGCGGGTCGGCTCGCCCGCCGCGACCACCTGCTCGCCCGCCACCCACACGTCGCTGACCCGGCGGGTGCCCGACGCCCACACCAGGTTCGCCAGCACCTGCTCGTCCGGCGCGTCCAGCCCGGTGGCGAACGCCGGGTCGTCCACGTCCACGTGCACCACGTCGCCCCAGCGGCCCGCCTCCAGCGCGCCCAGGTCGTCGCGGCCCAGCGCCGCCGCGCCGCCCCTGGTGGCCAGCAGCAGGGCGTCGGCGGCGCGCATCGCGGTGGCGTCCAGCGAGGTGACGCGGGCCAGCAGGGCGGCCAGCCTGGCCTCCTCGAACAGGTCCAGGTCGTCGTTGCTGGCGGGCCCGTCGGTGCCGAGGCCGACCGGCACGCCCGCGTCCAGGTAGCCGCGCAGCGGCGCGATGCCCGAGGCGAGCTTGGTGTTGGAGCCGGGGCAGTGCGCCACGCCCACCCGGTGCCTGGCGTAGATGGCGACGTCCTCCGGCGACAGGTGCACCGAGTGCGCGGACAGCACCCGCCCGCCCAGCACGCCCGCCTGCTCCAGCAGTCGCGGCACCGAGCCGTGGGACTCGCGCTGGGCCACGTCCTCCTCCGGCGACTCGGCCACGTGGATCTGCACCAGCGCGCCGCGGTCGCGGGCCTCGCCCGCCACCGCGCCCAGCGCCTCCGGGGAGAGGATGTAGGCCGAGTGCGGGCCGTAGCTCAGCTCGATCCGCTCGTGCGGGCCGAACCGCAGGCCGTCGGCGTCTATCCACCGGGTGATCTCGTCGGTCATCGGCCGCCACGCCATGCCCGGCAGGTCCATGATCGCCGCGCCGAACAGCACCCGCGACCCGGCCTTGAGCACCGCGTCGACCAGCTGCTCGCCGTGGAAGTACATCTCGGCGCTGGTGGTGACGCCGTTGCGGAGCATCTCCACCGCGCCCAGCAGCATCCCCGCGCCGACGTCCTCGGCGGTCATCCGCGCCTCGGCGGGCCACATGGCCTCGCGCAGCCAGCGCAGCAGCGGCAGGTCGCCGCCGAGACCGCGCAGCACCACCATCGGGCTGTGCGCGTGGGCGTTGACCAGGCCGGGCAGCAGGATGCCGGTCAGTCGGCGGACCTCGCCCGCGAACGGCGGCGCGTCGGCCTCCGCGCCGACGAAGGCGATGCGGCCGTCATCGTCCACGTCCACCACGGCGTCGCGCAGGACGGTGCAGGACGGATCGCAGGGCAGGACCACGGGGGCGTGCAGGCGCAGCGACATGACCATGATCCTGCCGCACCCGGCGCGCTACCCGCGCGCCTCGGTCAGCGGCAGCTCCGCGCGCACCCGCCAGCCGCCGGACTCGCGCGGCCCCGCGTCGAACCGCCCGCCGAGCAGCTCCACCCGCTCGCGCATGCCGACCAGGCCGAACCCGCCCGAGCCGCCGACGGGCGCGCTGCGCGGACCGCGGCCGTCGTCGGTCACCAGCACGTGCACGGTGCCTTCGCGGGTGGACACCTCGACCTCCACCCGTGACACGCCTTCGGCGTGCTTGCGCGTGTTCGTCAGCGACTCCTGCACCAGCCGCAGCACCGAGCGGGCCAGCGACGGCGGCACCTCGTCGGGCAGCTCCACGGTGACCCGCGCGGGCTGACCGGACTGCTCCACCACCTTCCGCACGTCCTCGGCCAGGTCGCTGGTGGCGGCCGGGGCGCCCGCGCCGTCGCCGCGCAGCGTGCCGACCAGCCTGCGCATCGCGGTCAGCGCCTCGTTGCCGCTGTGCACGATCACCGGCAGCACCTCCTGGGCCGCGCCGGGGACCGCCTGCGCGGCCTGGGCGTGCACCACGATGCCGGTGACGTAGTGCGCCACCACGTCGTGCAGCTCGCGGGCCAGCGCGATGCGCTCGGCGTGCTGCGCGGCGGCGATCTCGGCCTGCACGGCGGTGGACCGCTCGCGGTCGCGGGAGCGGAAGTACAGGCCGGTGCCGACGGAGAGCACCAGCAGCACCGCCGCGCCGATGGCCATCCCCCACGGGTCGGGCCCCTCGTACTCGACCTCGTAGCGGCCCGAGATCGCCCGCCAGTAGTCGGGGCGGATCGGCCAGGTCAGCGCCGTGGTGGCGATCAGCAGCAGCACGCAGGCCACGGCGCGCTTGGCGGGGGCCTGCCGCACGGTGATCGCCACGATCGCCATCGCCGCCGCGGTCTCGGACAACGTCAGGCCGCTGACCAGCGGCACCACGGGCGCTTGGCCCGTCACGCGCAGCAGCACCGAGCTCATCAGCACGGTGGCCGCGGCGGCGAGGGCGGCGTCGAGGGGTCTGCGCGGCGCAACCACGGCCAGCCCGCACAGCACGAACGAGCCGGGCAGCTGCCACCAGCTCGCGTCGTCCGAGAACACCTCGCCTGCCAGGAAGAAGGCCAGTGCGCAGGCCAGTGGCCACTGCCTGCGGGTCAACGCGCGCCAGCCCAGGTCGGTGCTCACCACGACTGGTCACCGTAGAACCTCAGGGCTGACTCCGCGTCCCACCCCGGTCGGGTGACCCGTCAACCGGAAGGCTGACCCGAAAGCGTGACGAAATACCCCGCTGGCCGATGCCGGACGACGTTCCGGGGGCGATTCTGGAACAGGGAAGTCGGGGAACGGAGGAAAGCCATGATCGGGGTGGTCGCGACCTGGGTGGGTGCCGTGCTGGGCCTGCTGGTGCTGGTGCTGATGGCGCTGGCGGGCGTGCTGGTCGATTCCCAGCGCTGAGGATCAGCGCCGGGAACTCGCCGCAGGGGGCACTTGCGCGATCTTGTCCGCGCGGGTGCTCGGGGGTTTTGAGGGGGTGCGGGGGAAAAGCGTCGCGGGTCAGTCGCCCCCGCCCGCAGGGGTGACGCGCTCGAAGATGAGGTCGTGGCTGACCCGGTCCTCCTCGACCGCGCGCCGCTCGAACTTGGTGACCGGCCGCCACTCGGGCCGGGGCGCCCAGCCGTCGTGCCGGTTGCGCAGCAGCGGCTCGTCCGAGCAGACCTCCAGCATCTGCTCGGCGTAGGGCTCCCAGTCCGTGGCCAGGTGCAGGGTGCCGCCGGGCCGCAGGCGGGAGGCGAGCAGGGCCACGAACGGCGGCTGGACCAGCCTGCGCTTGTGGTGCTTCTTCTTGGGCCACGGGTCGGGGAAGAAGATCCGCACGCCGTCCAGCGACTCGGGGGCGACGTGCTCGGCGAGCAGGTCCACCGCGTCGCCGCGCAGCACCCGGAGATTCGTCACGCCCAGCGCCTCGGCGCGCATCAGCAGCTGGCCGAGACCGGGCTTGTAGACCTCGACGGCGACGTAGTTCAGCTCCGGCGCGGCGGCGACCAGCTGCGCGGTGGTCTCCCCCATGCCGGAGCCGATCTCCAGCATGACCGGGGCTTCGCGGCCGAACCACCCGGTGAAGTCCAGCGGACCTGGCGGGAGCGCCTTGACCTCGCGGCCCAGGCGCTCCCAGTGCTTGTCCCACGCTCGCTGCTGACCGACCGTCATCCGCTCGCCGCGCTGGACGTAGCTGACCACTGATCGGTGGTGCGGTGGGGTCTGCCTGCTGGACGTCATCACGGGCGAACAGCCTAAGCCCCCGGCAGGCGCGCCAATCACCACGCGAGGCCGCGTCGGCCTGTCGGGGTGCCTTCCACGGCGATCACGCTCTTCGATCGCCGTGGAACGCGTCGCGACGGGCCGACTTCCAGGCGGCCGAGCCGCCCCGGCGGAGCCGGGGCGATCAAGCGATGTTCTCCAGGTCCTCGATCTGCTCGCGCAGCTCGGCGGGGGTGAACTCGATCGGCTGGCGCAGGCCCGGTCCGCGGTGCGCGGGCAGCAGGTCCACCCAGCCGGGGTGGCGGTCGGTGAACTGCACGGTGGTCGGCTCGGCCGGGCCGTAGACGCCGCTCTCGGAGGGCACGAACTCCCAGTAGCCGACCTCGCCCTCGGCCGCCCACGGCACGTAGACCCAACCCGGCCTGCTCAGCAGCAGTTCGGAGACCTCGTCCTCGACCGCGAAGCCCGCGGCGCGGGACGGGAGCTTGCCGCGGTCCAGGGCTCTGAGCCACCACGGCGCCGGGGCGTTCGCGTCCACCGCGCGCACGGCCCGGTACATCGCCAGCACCTGCTGCTCGTCGGCTCGGTGGATCCACGCTCGCCGCGATTCCGCGGGTGCTGCCGCGATGCCGATACCACCCGCGGTCTCGATCGCGTGGGACCACTCCAGCGCCAGCAGTGGCTCTACTCGCACGCCGTGGTCGCGTTGCCGCGGGACCTTCTTCGACCGTGCCGCCGTGCGTCCGGCGTTCAGGTCGGGATCAAGCACCGTCACGGGTTCACCTCCGGGGGTTCCTTGACGGGGTTCCCGAATTCGTGTGCGGTGACACTGCCGCCTCACGATTCGTTACCTTCCATATGACCGATTTCGGGCGCCCTTGTCATGGTCCAGTGGGGGAGTTCACGGGGTCTTAACTCCGCTCTTACTCCATGTGCGTGACGCTGGGACCTCGAAACATGAACGACACGGAATATTTGTGACGTCGGACACAAGGGGTGATGGGTGGCCAGAGCGCTGCTCGTGGCGGTCCTGCTGGCCGTGCTGGTGCCCGGCGCGGCGAGGGCGCAGACGATCGAGGAGCAGCAGTGGCACCTCGGCGAGCTCGGCGTGCACCGGGCGCACGCGCTGAGCCGGGGGGACGGCGTGCTGGTCGCCGTGGTCGACTCCGGGGTGGACGACACGCGGCCGGACCTGGCGGGGCAGCTGCTGCCCGGCACCGGGTTCGGCAGCGCCGCGGGCACCGACGGCACCGAGGACACCGACGGGCACGGCACCGCGATGGCCACGCTGATCGCGGGCCGGGCGGTGGACGGCGGCGCGCTGGGCGTCGCGCCGGGCGCGAAGGTGCTGCCCGTGTCGGTGGGCGCGGACGGGGAGAACTTCACCCTGGATGCGGTCTCGCAGGGCATCCGGTGGGCGGTGGACCGGGGCGCGAAGGTGATCAACCTGTCGCTGACCTCGGTGGCGACGCTGACCCCGGACCTGCTGCGCGCGGTCAACTACGCCTTCGACCACGACGTGGTGGTGGTCGCGGGCACCGGCAACGCGGGCGAGGAGCACGTCGGCGCCCCGGCCAACATCCGCGGCGTGATCGCGGTGTCCGGCACCGTGCCCGGTGGTGGGGTGTGGCCGGATTCCAACACCGGCCCGGAGACCGTGCTCGCCGCGCCCGCGCGGGAGATCGTGACCGCGGTGCCGCTGTCGGTGTCGGACACCGGCTACGCCGCGGTCGACGGCACCAGCGCCGCCACCGCCCTGGTGTCCGGCGCGGCCGCGCTGGTGCGGGCGGCGCACCCGGAGCTGGACGCGGGCAACGTGGTGAACCGGCTGATCATGAGCGCGAAGGACCTGCTGGACCCGGGACGCGACCGGGCCACCGGCTACGGCCTGGTCGACCCGGTGGGCGCGCTGACCGGCGACGTGGCGAGGGTGGAGCGCAACCCGCTGGCACCGCCGCCGCGCACGTCCACCTCCGCCCCGCCCGCTCCGGCCGTCGCGCCCCCGCCGCCGGTGGCCGCCGCACCCGCACTGCCCGACGCGGGCACCCGCGCCGCCGTGGCGCTGGTCGGCCTGCTGCTGGTGGTGCTGGGCGTCCTCGCGGTCTGCGTCCTGCTGGCCCGCGCCTCCCGCCGCCAGCGCCCGGCCCCGCCGCCGGTGACCACCCTGCCCCCGCCCTCCGACGACTTCTGGCGGCCCACCGCGCCCTGACCCCGCCGCGCCCTGACCCGCCTCAGTCGTGGGCCTGGTACTCCACGGACTCCTTGGTCAGCTGCATGAACGCCTCCTCCAGCGAGCCCCGCTGGGGGTTCAGCTCGTGCAGCACGATCCCGTTGGCCGCGGCCAGCTCGCCGATGCGCGCGGCCTCCACCCCGCGCACCACCAGCGCGCCGTCGGCGGGGCTGTCCTCCACCCGCGCCCCGCCCAGCAGCGCGCGCAGCTGGTCGAGCTGCGGCGACCGGACGCGCACGGTGTCCTCGGTGGCGTCCCGGATGAACCGCTCGGTGCTGGTCTGCGCGATCAGCTTGCCCCGGCCGATCACGATCAGCTCCTGCGCGGTCTGCGCCATCTCCGACAGCAGGTGGCTGGACACGAACACGGTGCGGCCCTGCTCGGCCAGGCGGTGCATGAACTGCCTGATCCACAGGATGCCCTCGGGGTCCAGCCCGTTGACCGGCTCGTCGAACAGCAGCACCTCCGGGTCGCCCAGCAGCGCGCCCGCGATGCCCAGCCGCTGGGACATGCCCAGCGAGAAGCCCCCGGCCCGCTTGTGGGCGACCTGGCTCAGCCCGACCATCTCCAGCACCTCGTCCACCCGCCGCGCCGGAATCCGGTTGGACTTGGCCAGCCACCGCAGGTGCGCCCGCGCGGAGCGGTTGGGGTGCACCCACTTGGCGTCCAGCAGCGCGCCGACGGTGCGCAGCGGCTGGTCCAGCTCCGCGTAGCGCTTGCCGTTGACCAGGACCTGCCCCGCCGTGGGGCGGTCCAGGCCGAGGACCATGCGCATGGTGGTGGACTTGCCCGCGCCGTTGGGCCCGAGGAACCCGGTGACCCGACCGGGTCTCACGGTGAACGACAGGTCGTCCACGGCCACGGTCCGGCCGTAGTGCTTGGTGAGCCCGGTCGCCTCGATCACGGTTTTCTCCCGTCCGATCGCCTGGTCCGAACTTGTCCCCCGGTCCGAACTTAACGAGGAAGAGCGCGGGCCACTCCCCGAAAGGTGACCCGCGCTCCTCCTGTCCCCCAGCCCCGGCCGCCGGACCCCGTTTCCGGCGTGGCCGGGCCCACCCCCGGTCCAACCCCTTACGCGTCCCGCCGCTTCACCACCACGAGCGAGATCACGAACATCGCCACCGCGATCGCGACGAAGTACCCGAACGACCCCCACGGGCTCAGCGCGCCCACCGTGGGCGGGCCCGCGTCGGCGGGCATCCCGCCCTGGTCCGGGTCGCCCATGATGAACTTGCTGGCCACGGTGAACGGCATCCACTTCTGGATGTCGTCGCCGATGTTCGGGATGAGCCCGACGACGCTCTCCAGCACCAGCGCGAACACCAGGATGATCGACACCGCGCCCGCGGTCTGCCGCACCAGCGCGCCCACGCCCAGCGCCAGCAGCGCCCCGGCCCCGTACACCAGGCCGACGCCCGCGACGTGCCGCCAGTCGTTGGCCGACTCCAGCGCCAGCTGCGAGGTGTCGCCCGCCAGCAGCCAGCTCAGCCCCCACGAGCCGAACCCGGCGGCCAGGCCGACCAGCACGGCCAGCGCGGTCACCACGGCCGCCTTGGCGACCATCGGCGAGATCCGGTCCGGCACCGCCTGGAAGGTGGCCTTGATGGTGCCGAAGCGGTACTCGGTGGTGACCGCCAGCGCGGCCATCACCATCACCACGTACAGCCCGAAGGTGTGGGCGAACACCGCGCCCAGCACGGGCATCGGGCCCTCGTTCCAGTTGCCCGCGATGATCGCGGTGATGCCCACGGTCAGGCCGAGGGCCAGCAGCATGCACCACCACGGCGAGCGGGTGGAGAACAGCTTGATCCGTTCAACGGCGAGCAGAGTCATCCCGTTCACTTCCCCGTCTCGGCGTGGTACTCCACGGAGTCGCCGGTGAGCTGCATGAAGGCCTCTTCCAGCGAGCCGCGCTGCGGGCTGAGCTCGTGCAGCACCAGGCCGCCGCCCGCGGCCACCTCGCCGACCTGGTCGCTGGTCGCGCCGGAGACGATCAGCACGCCCTCGCCGTCCTCGCGCACGGTGAAGCCCTTGTCGACCAGCATCGCGCCCAGCTTGTCCGCGTGCGGGCTGCGCACCCGCACGGTGTTCTCCGTCGACCGCTCGACGAACTCGGTGGTGGTGCTCTGCGAGATCAGCTTCCCCCGGCCGATCACCACCAGGTCCTGCGCGGTCAGGGCCATCTCCGACAGCAGGTGGCTGGACACCAGCACGGTGCGCCCCTCGGCGGCCAGGCCCTGCATGAACCGCCTGATCCACAGGATGCCCTCGGGGTCCAGCCCGTTGACCGGCTCGTCGAACAGCAGCACCTTCGGGTCGCCCAGCAGCGCGCCCGCGATGCCCAGCCGCTGGGACATGCCCAGGGAGAACCCGCCCGCGCGGCGCTTGGCGACCTTGGTCAGGCCGACCACGTCGAGGACCTCGTCCACCCTGCGCTGCGGGATGCCGTTGGACTTGGCCAGCCACTGCAGGTGCGCCCGTGCGGAGCGGTTGGGGTGCACCCACTTGGCGTCCAGCAGCGCGCCGACGGTGCGCAGCGGCCGGTCCAGCTTGGCGTAGGGCTTGCCGTCGATGAGCACCTTGCCCGCGCTCGGCCGGTCAAGGCCGAGGATCATCCGCATGGTGGTGGACTTGCCCGCGCCGTTGGGCCCGAGGAACCCGGTCACCCGACCCGGTTCCACGGTGAACGACAGGTCGTCCACGGCTACGGTGTTCCCGTAGCGCTTGGTGAGGCCGATCGCCTCGATCATGGTCTCTCCCCTGGCTTGCGATCCCCCGATCTCGGAGAGAACTCTGCCCGGCTCAGGGGGTTGGGCACATCGGTCCGTAGTTGACTCGTCTGTGCTACTTCAGTCTTATCGTCCCCGCTACCACGGTTGCAGCAATCCGTGATCACCCTGAGTCGTCCCCTGGTGATTCCCCCCCCGGTTTCTCAGGGAAGCCCACCCGACGCCCGCGCGGTCGGCGGTCAGGCGCCGAACCAGTGGTCCAGCGCGGTGGCCGCGCCGTCCTCCAGGATGGTGCCGGTGACGGCGTCGGCCGCCTGCTGGACCGTCGCGGGGGCCTGGCCCATGGCCACGCCGTGCGCGGCCCACCGCAGCATCTCCACGTCGTTGTGCCCGTCGCCGATGGCCGCGGTGTCGTCCGCCGCGATCCCCAGCCGCTGCCGCAGCTCCTCCAGCGCCGAGCCCTTGGACACGCCCTGAGGGGCCACGGTCAGCCACGGCTCGGTGTGGTCCAGCGTCCACGTCACGCCGGGCAGCTCCACGTCGGCCATGCGCAGCGCCAGCTCCTCGGGCGTGCGGCCGATCCAGCGGGCGACCAGCCGCGACGTGGGCCGGGCGCGGAACTCGGCGAGGTCGACCTCGCGCACCTCGCCCCACAGGTCGCCGTCGGGGAAGCGGCCCAACGACAGGTTGCCGAAGCCGGTGACCTCGGCCGCGAACACCGCTCCCGGCAGCAGGTCGCGCAGGGTCAGCACGGGCGGTCCGGGGTCGAAGCCGAGCTGCCGCACCACGGCCCGCTCGGCGGTGTCCCACCACACCGCGCCGTTGGAGCACAGCGCCGTGGTGCCGTCCAGGCCGAGGTCCTCGACGATCGGGCGGGTGCCGATGAGGCTGCGGCCGGTGGACAGCACGACGTGCGCGCCGTGCTCGACCGCGCGCCCGATGGCCGCCCGCACGGCCGGGGCCACGTCCTCGCGCCCGACCGGGGTGATGGTGCCGTCGATGTCCAGTGCGACGAGGCGCGGTCTCCAGCTCACCGGGGACAGTCTACTGGCGCACCATTACTGAACCGTGGTTCAATAACGCGGTGGCACGACCGAGGACCATCACCGACGAGCGCCTGCTCGCCGCCGCCGGCGAGGTGATCGGACGCCGGGGTCCGAGCTTCACCCTGGCCGAGGTGGCCGCCGAGGCGGGCGTGTCGGTGGGCACCGTGGCGGGCCGGTTCGGCTCGAAGAACGGCCTGCTCCAGGTGATGACCAGGCAGATGACCGAGCGGGTCGGCGAGCGGATGCGCGAGGCCGCGCGGGGGCTCGAGCCGCTGGCGGGCCTGCGCGCCGGGCTGGTGTCGTGGGTCGACGGGATGACCGACCCGCGGCGCGCGGGCAACCACCTGGCGCAGCTGGGGGTCGACCTGATCGACCCGGAGCTGCGGGCGCTGCTGGGCGAGCTGCACGCGGCGACCGAACGCGCGGTGGCGGACCTGGTGCGCGCGGTGGACCTGCCGCGCGGGCCGTCGCCGGAGCGCGCGGCGCGGGTGCTCACGGGTCTGGTCCACGGGGTGTCGATGGACTGGTCGGTCCGGCCGCGCGGAGCGCTGGTGGACCGGCTGCTGGAGGACGTGGACGCGGTTCTGGACGTGTGGAAGGGGAGTTGATGGGCCCGTTGCAGGGCAAGGTCGCCGCCGTCACCGGGGCGACGAGGGGGGCCGGGCGCGCGATCGCGGTGGAGCTGGGGGCCGCGGGCGCGACGGTGTTCGTCGGGGGCAGGTCCACCAGGGAGGGGTTGTCGCCGATCGGGCGGCCGGAGACCATCGAGGAGACCGCGGAGCTGGTGACCGCGGCCGGTGGCCGCGGCATCCCGGTGAAGTGCGATTTCACCGCGGTGGCGGAGGTGGACGCGTTCCGGGCGCGCATCGAGTCCGAAGTGGACGGACGGCTGGACGTCCTGGTGGACGACGTGTGGGGCGGTGAGCTGGAGGTCGAGTTCAAGCCGTTCTGGGAGGCAGACCTGGACGGCCAGCTGCGGATGTGGCGCAACAGCGTGCAGGCGCACCTGGTCGCCCTGCACCGGTTGCTGCCGCTGGTGATCCGCGAGCCGGGCGGGCTGGTGGTCGAGGTGACCGACGGGGAGGACGACGAGTACCACTCGGGGATGCTGGCCTACGACTCGGTCAAGCTCGCCATCCGCAGGTTCGGCCGGGTGCTGGCCAAGGACGTGGAGCGGTTCGGCACCACCACGGTCGCGGTCACGCCGGGGTTCCTGCGCTCGGAGCAGATGCTGGAGCACTTCGGCGTCACCGAGGAGAACTGGCGCGACGCGATCGCCCGTGACCCGAACTACGCGATGTCGGAGACGCCGCACTACCTCGGCCGCGCGATCGCGGCGCTGGCGGCGGACCCGGACCGGCACCGGTTCACCGGCCGGTCGCTGGCGTCGTGGACGCTGATGCGCGAGTACGGCTTCACCGACCTCGACGGCTCGCGGCCGGACTGGGGCCGCTGGTACGAGGAGGTCGTCAAGCCGGGCGTCGACCCGGCCACCGCCGACGCGGCCCAGTACCGCTGACGTGCGTCTGCAAGTACTACCCGACCCCGGTCGGGTAGTACTTGCAGACGCCCTCAGACGCGGTCAGACGCGGTCAGACGTCGCCGGGGCGGACCAGGCCGGTCTCGTAGGCCAGCACCACGGCCTGCACCCGGTCGCGCAGCTCCAGCTTCGCCAGGATGCGGCCCACGTGCGTCTTCACCGTCGCCTCGGACAGGAACAGCTTGCGCGCGATCTCGGTGTTGGACAGCCCCTTGGCGATCAGCACCAGCACCTCGCGCTCGCGCTCGGTCAGCACGTCCAGCACCGAGGCGTCGCGCAGCTCGCCGCCGCCGTCGCCGAGGAACCGGCTCAGCAGCCGCTTGGTCACCGACGGCGAGACCACCGCGTCGCCGCTGGCCACCGCCCGCAGCGCGGAGACCAGGTCGCCCGGCGGGGTGTCCTTGAGCAGGAACCCGCTGGCCCCGTTGCGCAGCGCGGACAGCGCGTACTCGTCCATGTCGAACGTGGTCATCACCAGCACCTTGCCGGTGCCCGCCTCGGTGATGCGCTTGGTGGCCTCGACGCCGTCGAGCACCGGCATCCGCACGTCCATCAGCACCACGTCGGGGCGCAGCCGCTCGGCCATGTGCACCGCGTCGAGGCCGTCACCGGCCTCGCCGACGACGCTGATGTCCTCCTGGGCGTCGAGCACCATGCGGAAACCCATCCGCATGAGCTCCTGGTCGTCGACGAGCAGCACCTGGATCACGGCGGCCACCCTATGACCCCTTCCCTAGGAAGGCAGCAGCGGCAGCACCGCGCGCACCCGCCACCCGCCACCGGGGTTGGGGCCCGCGTCCAGCTTCCCGCCGAGCACGCCCGCCCGCTCCCGCATCCCGATCAGGCCGTTGCCGCCGGAGATCTCCACCAGGTCGTGCGGCGTGCCGAAGCCGTCGTCGACGACCTCGACGTCCACCCGATCCGGTCCCCTGGCCACCCGCACCACGGCGGACGCGCCGGAGCCCGCGTGCTTGAGCGTGTTGGTCAGCGCCTCCTGCACGATCCGGTACAGCCCCAGCCCAAGGCCGGCGGGCAGGTCGTCCAGCCCGTCGGAGACCTCCAGCCGCACCGGCAATCCGGCCGCGCGCAGGTTCTCGGCCAGCTCGCCGAGGTCCCCCGCGCCGGGCTGGGGCGACCACTGGGTGCCGGAGCGGTCCTCGCTGCGCAGCACGCCCAGCAGCCTGCGCAGCTCGGTCAGCGCCTGGCGGCCGGTGTCGGAGATGGTCCGCATCGCCGCCTCGGCCAGCTGCGGGTTGGACTTGATCGCGTAACTCGCGCCGTCGGCCTGCACCACCATCACGCTCACCGCGTGCGCGACCACGTCGTGCAGCTCGCGGGCGATGCGGGAGCGCTCCTCGCCGACCGCGAGCCGGGCCTGCTGGTCGCGCTCGGTCTCCAGCAGCTTCAGCCGCTGCTCCAGCTCGGAGTGGTAGGCCCGGCGGGCGCCGACGAACTCGCCGAGCGCCCAGCTGAAGCCGAAGATCAGCGCGATGGGGAAGACCAGCAGCACGGCTTCGGCGTGGAGCTGCGGCCCGACCCGCCACGCCACCCACAACAGCGTGCCCAGCGCCAGCCAGATCGCGTAGAGCAGCCCCTGTCTTCGGCCGACGAACGCGACCACCGTGTAGAGCGCCACGGCCAGCGCGAAGTCGGCCATGCGGATCGGCACGCCGGTGGTGAAGTCGCCGTGGGTGAGCAGCTGCAGGACCGCGCCCGCGAGGATGGTGTAGCTGCCGGCCAGCGGGTACTTGCGGCGCACGACGACCGGCGCGATCAGCAGCGCGCCGACCAGGAACAGCGCCGAGGGGCGGACCCGCTCGGTGGTGTAGCTGGTCATCACGCCGATGTCGAAGAGGAGCAGCGCCCCGGCGATCAGGGAGTCCCCGAACACCGGGTGCGCACGCATCCACAGACTCAGCCGCCGCACCGGACCAGGTTAGGTTCGGGCGGCGGCCCCGCGCGTCGAGCCACGGGCTGACCCCCCCTAATCCTCCAGGAGGATGAGGGCGTTCAGCTGATCGTCTTGATCGACAACGGGTCGACCTTGGTCTCCGGCCGGTGGTCGTCCAGGCGCTGCCGCTCCTCGAACTGCCGGTGCTCCTCGGCCATCTCGTCGGCGAGCTGCTGCTGGATCTGCCGGTCGCGGATGCGGCCCAGGATCATCATGGTCACCGCGTGCACCAGCGCCAGCAGCAGCAGGGTCACGCCGAGCTTGACCACCACGTCCTTGACCGGGTCGCCGGTGTTCACCGAGATGATCGACACCAGCGCCAACAGGCCCAGCACGACCAGGTGGAACAGCACGGTGGCCAGGCGCGTCATCGACGCCGCCGCCTCCGGGTCGCCGTACGCCCGGTTCATGTAGCCCTTGCCGCTGTGGTAGATCAGCTGGCCGTCGATCAGCACCAGCACGACACCGAGCAACAAGAACACCGCATAGCTCTGGTCCATCAGTCCGGCTCCCTCCACGCGCTCACCGTGCGGCGGGTACCCGTCACTCACCGTTTCCCAAACCGCACGTCCCCGGCACGTGGCAGGATTCGACCGTGACAGCGCAGGCCCAGCAGCTCGCCGGTCCGCTCTCGGCGGCGGTGGCCTCGCTGTGCGCGAACCTGCAACCCCAGGTCTCCCCGGCCACCGCGGCCGGGTTCCGCGAGGTGCTGCGCAGGCTGTCCGCGCCGCTGCAGGTGGCCGTGGCGGGCCGGATCAAGTCGGGCAAGTCCACTTTGGTCAACGCGCTGATCGGCCGCCGCGTCGCGCCCACGGACGTGGGCGAGTGCACCCGGCTGGTCACCCGGTTCCAGTACGGCACGGTGGACCGGGTCGAGGTGGTGTTCACCGACGGCCGCAAGCAGGTGCTGCCGTTCGACCCGGCGGGCATGATCCCGGCCGACCTTGGCGTGGACATCGCCCGCGTCTCGCACGTCGAGGCTTACCTGACCAACGCGGTGCTGCGCGACCTGACGGTGATCGACACGCCGGGCCTGGGCTCGCTGGACGCGGCGTCGGTGGCCCGCACCGAGGCGCTGCTGGCCGGTGAGCAGGCGCTGGACCCGGTGTCGCGCAACGCGGTCGCGGGTGCGGAGGCCGTGCTGTACGTGGTGACGCAGGGCGTGCGGTCGGACGACCAGCAGGCGCTGGCCGCGTTCACCGCCGCCACCGCCAGCCGCGAAGCCGGGCCGGTCAACGCCATCGCGGTGCTGAACAAGGCCGACACCATCGCCGCGGAGACCGTGGACGGCGCGGACGGCGACACCTGGAAGGCGGCGGTGCTGCTGGCCCAGCGGCAGGCGCGCACCCTCAAGCCCAGGGTGGCCGACGTGCTGCCGGTGATCGGGCTGGTCGCCGAGTCCGCCGAGACCGGCGGCTTCACCTCCGCCGACGCCGACGCGCTGCGCAAGCTGGCGCTGCTGGACGAGGCCACCCGCGACACCATGCTCATGTCGGCGGACCTGTTCGCGGCCTGGGAGTGCGACGTGCCCGCCGGGGTGCGCGCCCGGCTGCTGGAGAAGCTGGACCTGTACGGCATCCGGTGCGCGCTGGAGGCGCTGGACGCGGAGCCGTCGATCACGGCGGGCGCGCTGCGCCGCAAGCTGCTCGACGCCTCGGGCCTGGAAGGCGTGCGCGGCAAGCTCAACGCGGTGTTCCGCTCCCGCGCCGACGGCATCAAGGCCGCCGCCGCGCTGGCGTCGGTGACCGCGCTGGCCGCCGCCTCCGGCGACGCGGCCGAGCGGCAGCGCGTGCACAACGCCATCGAGGTGCTGCTGGCCAAGCCCGAGGCGCACCAGCTGCGGCTGCTGGAGGCGCTGACCCTGGTCGCGTCGGGCGCCGTGGCGATGCCCCCGGACCTGGCCGAGGAGGTGCTGCGGTTCGGCAGCTCCCCGGACCCGGCCGAGCAGCTGGGCCTGCGCGGCAGGCCAACCCAGGAGCTGGTGGCCCACGCGCTGGAGCGGGCGGGGTGGTGGCGCTCCTTCGCGTCGTTCGGCGCCACGCCCGCGCAGAGCCGGGTGGCCCACGTGGTGCACCGGGCGTACTTCCTCATCTGGCAACAACTTCGGGGGCGGCGATGACGCGGGGTGGAACGGAACCGGGCCCGGTGGCGTCGGACACCGGTGTGGAGACCATCGCGGGCGAGCTGCTGGACCAGGCGCTGGCCGAGCGGCGGGCCCTGGTGCAGCTGTGCCTCTACGCGCTGGACCGGGCCCGCAGCTCGGGTGTGGTGGAGCGGCTGGAGGAGGGCCTGGCGGGCATCGGCGTGACCGCGCTGCGCCCGGACGGCGAGCGCTTCGACCCGTCCCGGCACGAGGCGGGCGGCACCGTGCCCACCGAGGACCCGTCGCTGGACGGCGTGGTCGCGGAGACCGAGGTGGTCGGCTTCGCCGACCGGGGCCGGACGCTGCGTGCCCCCGTCGTCACGGTTTACACGGCCAGATGACCCCGCTGCCCCAGGCCGTCCGCCAGACCAGGGAGAAGCTGACCGCGCTGGTCCGCTCGCTGGACCCGGCGGCGGCGTCGTTCGTGGAGACCCGGCGCGGCGGCACGGCGTCGGTGGTGGTGGTCGGGGAGACCAACCGGGGCAAGAGCTCGCTGGTCAACGCGCTGCTGGCGACGCCGGGCCTGTCGCCGGTGGACGCCGAGGTGGCCACCGCCGTGTACCTGGTGTTCCGGCACGGCGAGGACTGGCGGTGCCGCGCCCACTACGCCGGATCGGTGCAGCCGGTGCCGTTCGACCGGGCTGAGCTGGTCAACTGGGTGTCCGCGGCGCACGAGCTGCCCGAGGGCGCGCTGCCGCCCCGCTACGTCGAGGTCGACGCGCCGATCCCGCTGCTGGAACGGCTGTCCGTTGTGGACACACCGGGCGTGGGCGGGCTGGAGGCCGCGCACGGCGAGCTGGCGGCCGAAGCGGCGGCGTCGGCGACCGCGCTGCTGTTCGTGGTCGACGCGTCGGCCCCGTTCACCCGAGGCGAGCTGGACTTCCTGCGCAGCGTCGGCGAGCGCGTGGAGACCGTGGTGTTCGCGCTGGCCAAGGTCGACCAGTACCGGGGGTGGCGGCAGGTGCTGGACGCCGACCGGGCGCTGCTGGCCGAGCACGCGCCCCGGTTCGCGGACGCGGTGTTCCACCCGGTGTCGGCGCGCATGTTCGAGATGGCCGCCAAGGCCCCGAACCCGGACGCGGCGGCGATGCTGCGCGAGCGGTCCGGTGTCGGCGAGCTGCAGACGGCGTTGCAGGAGCTGGTGGTCGGCCGGGCGGCGATGCTGGGCGAGGCGAACTCGCTGCGCGCCCTGGCCACCGTGCTGGACGAGCTGACCGCGCGGCAGGAGGCGGACCAGCGGGCGCTGTCGGCGGGCGAGGAGGAAGCCGAAGCGCTGCGCCACCGCCGCGACGAGCTGAACTCGCAGCGGCGCTCGTCCACCCGCAGTTGGCAGGTGCGGCTGCGCGGCGAGGTGCAGCGGGCGCGCGTGGAGGGCGCGCACGAGGTGGCCCGGCAGATGCGCGACTTGCAGACGTGGTTCCGCTCGGCGATCGACGCGGCCACCCGCGAGACGCTGCCCGGCCTGCCGCAGCAGGTCGACGCGGCGCTGCAGGCGGTGTCCGGGCGGATCAGCGCGGGGCTGGCCGCGCGCTTGGCGAAGGTCGCCGACGCGGCGCTGGCGGACCTGTTCTCCCCCGATGAGCTGGCGGTCATCCGGGGCCAGTTCGCGCGCGGCGCGACACCCCCGGTCCTGCTGCGCCCGCCGGAGCGGCGCGCGCCCACCGCCGAGGACAAGCTGCTGGTGTTCATGGGCGTCTCGGGTGGTCTGGGCGCGGGCAGGCTGGCCGCGCTGCCGCTGGCCGGGCTCGGCGTGGCCGCGCTGAACCCGATCGTCCTGCCGGTCACCGTCGTGCTCGGCCTCGGCGCGGGCTGGTGGATGGCCCGCACCCGCAAGCACGCCGCCGACAAGCAGCACTACAAGCAGTGGCTGTCGGACGCCATCGCCGACGCCCGCTCGACGGTGGACCAGCTCGTGGCCGAACAGCTCATCGAAGCCGAGCAGCAGCTGTCGCTGGCGCTGGACGACGCGCTGGGCAGGCGGGTGGACGCCATCGAGGCGGAGCTGCGCGAGGTGGACAAGGCGCTGCGGATGGGCGCGGGCGAACGCGCCCGCGCGCTGCAGGCGGTGACCAAGCGGATCACCGAGCTGCGCGCGGGCCGCGCGAAGGTGGACGAGCTGCTGACCAGGATCAGGGCGCTGCGCGACCGCGTCTGACGTCGGCGCGTGGTGCTGACAAGGGGAACCGCCGCGGCATACGGTGAGTCTTACCGGTACGCGAGCGGCAGGAGGGTGGCCCGGTGTACATCGACGAGACAGGCGAAGCGGGCGGCGAGCTGAAGGTCACCGTCGAGGACGAGGAGTACACCGCGGAGGCGAGCTACGACCTCGACGGCGACGGCGTGGAGGACAGCGCCGTGGTGGAGACCGACGACGGCGGCCACCTGGCGTTCTCCGACACCGACGGCGACGGCGACGCGGACCTGATGAGCACCTTCGACGCCAAGGGCGACCTGGTCGGCCAGGCCCGGTTCGACGAGGGCTCGGGCGAGTGGGTCGAGGTCGGGCCGTCCGACGACCGGGGCGAGCAGACCAACACCAGCGACGAGCAGGCCGTCGTGGTCAAGACCGAGGACGGTTCCCAGCAGGTCGGCCCGGCGACCGAGGACAGCGACGGCGACGGCCGCGCGGACACCGCCGTGGTGCAGGACGACGAGGGCGACACCTGGCTGTTCACCGACGCCGACGGCGACGGCGTGGCCGACCTGGCCACCGAGATCACCCGGCAGGGCGAGGTCACGGTCACCGAGCACACCGGCGACGGCGAGTGGACCACGGTCGAGCACGGCCAGATCGACTCGGAGGGCAAGTACGTCCCGGACACCAAGACCGGCCTGGACAGCGACGAGGTCTGGTCCGAGGACCGCGTCACCACGGTCTCCGGCGTAGTCCGCATCGACTCCGTAACCGGCCAGTGGATCAGCCCCAACTAACCCCCCTCCCCCCGCGAGTCGAACCCCCAGAACCCCCGAATTCAACGTTCAGGACCCCCGAACTCAACGTTCGCGCACCCCCGAACGCTCGGTTCGGGGGTGCGCGGTCCCTACTTGGCGAGCCCTCCGACGAACTTCGCCCACGCCTCGGCCCTGAAGGTGAAGCTGGGACCGGCGGGATTCTTGGAGTCCCGGACTCCCACGCCCGTGTCAGTGATGCGCACTTCAACGCACCCGTTGCTGCCGCCGGTGCTGTAGCTGCTCTTGAACCAACCGGTGTCGCGCTCAGCCATCATCGACTCCTCACTTGGTGAGCCCTTCGATAAACCCCGTCCACGCCTTGGGCTTGAGGGTGAGGTGGGGGCCGGTGGGGTTCTTGGAGTCCCGGACTCCCACGCCTGCGTCGGTGATGCGCACTTCGACGCAGGCGTTGCTGCCGCCGGAGCTGTAGCTGCTCTTGAACCAACCGGTGTCACGGATCGTCATGCGTCCTCCTGCACCTTGGCGATCAGCAGCGCTCGGGTGTCGGATCGACTCAAGGCCAGCTCACGCACCCGGTTGAAGGTCCGCCGCATCGGTTCGATGTCCTCGGGCTGATCGTAGTACGTGGAAGGACCGTGCAGAACGGGCGCGAAGGTGACCGGAGTGCTCTGAACGAAGTCCAGCACGACCATGCCGCCGCCGAGGGCTGGGTTGTTCACCACAGAGTCGGGGACGATCTGGATGCTCAGGCTCGGGTGGCGTTCCAGCAGTTGGAGCAGGTGCAGGACTTGGCCCCGCATGATCGACTCGTCGCCGATGGTGTGCCGCAAGCTGTCTTCGGTGAAAATCACCCAAATGTGCTTCGGAGTGCTGGCTTCCAGCACGCGGCGTTGGTGTTCGAGCCGGAATTGAACGCGCTCGCTGGTCTCCTCCTCGGAGTCCTCCCAGTAGACGGAATTCGCGACTGCCATGATCGCGCGCACGTAGTCCGGTGACTGCACCAAGCCGGGGATCACACCGCACTCGTACCAGTGGATCTCGCGAGCGGCCGTCTGCAACTCGGCCATGCGCTGGAAGGGTTCCGGCAGGTTGTCGATGTAGCCGCGGCGTGGTTGGCGTCGTCGGGCCGCCGCACCCAGCGCGAGGACCGTCTCCCGCTCCGGCCCTCGCACGCCGTAGAAGTCGAGCAGCTTGGACAGCTCCTCGGCACCGAGCCCGCCCTTGCCGTTCTCGACCTGGCTGAGTCTGCCGCCGGTGCGTCCGATGGCGTCGGCCGCCTCACCTTGCGACCTGTTCGCCTGATTGCGGAGGCGCGTGAGCGCGAGGCCGAGTTGAAGGCGTTCGACGGTCGGCCGCGCTTGGCCCATGGCACTCCACTCCATCGAGCTACTTCTCACATGCGCTCTGAAGTCTAAACTTTGAGAAGTTACGGTCAGTGTTCAGTCATATACAACCAGGTGGAGGTCGCCATGCCGCAGTTGACCAGGAGGGCCGAGAAGCGGGAGTGGTTGATCCGCTGCACCGACCTCGGCGACCGCCCCGGCGTCTGCGCGATCAGCGTCAGCGACGGCACCGTGGAGATCACGGGCCCGGACGGTGACCTGGCCTTCGCCCTGGAACACGACCACATCCTGGAGTTCCGCGCCGCCTTCGACGCGGCCATCGCCCGCGCCGGGGCCGACCTGCACGACCGCTAGAGCGCCTTCACCGGCTGCCTCAGGACCGTCTTGAGCCTGGCCGGCGGGGTGCGGCGGGCGTCGCGGGGGCCACGTCCCGCTGAGGTTCCCGACCGGCGGCATGATCGAGGACGTCGGCTGTCCTGTATGCCGGACACCCTGGCCGCATGATTTCTCTTTCCGCCTACCTGGGCTACCGCGATGCCGAAGCCGCTCTGGACTGGCTGGGCCGGGTCTTCGGGTTCGAGGTGACCATGTCGTTCCCCGACGAGCGGGGTGGTGTCGCGCACGCCGAACTGCGCCTCGGGGACGCCGCCGTGATCGTCTTCTCCGACCACGACGGCTACGAGCGCCCCCCGCGTCGCGGCGAGACCTCCGGGCTCGGGCTCTACCTCGTCGTCGACGACCGGGCCGCTGTCGACGCGATCCACGCGAGGGCGGTCACCGAGGGAGCCGAGGTGATCTGGAAGCCGGAGGCCACCGAGTGGGGCAACTACCGGGTCCGCGTCCTGGACCCGGAGGGCTTCGAGTGGACCTGCGGCACGCACCGCCCCGGCGAGCCGCAGGGCGGCTGAGCGGGCCGAGCGAGCGGGGCGGAATCAGGCATTTCGCCCCGCAGTTCTCCGCGAGCTCTCCGTGGGACCGCTCCCACAATCACCCGGAGATGTGTTCGGGAACGCAGGTTCACCCCCTTGAATTACCCGTCTTAAAACCCGTGTCACACCCAGGTACGGGCGAATCGGGTGCTGAATCGATTCCAGAATCGTTTATGTGAGAGAACCGACAGGATGTCGAGGTGTTGCCCCTCATTAATCGGGATAACCTCCCTCCATCCCTTCACGGCACGCCCTCCACCGGGCGGGCGGAGCCATTCCCGGACGCCGTCGTCCACCCCGGACACCGGCGTCCGCCGTGGACTTGGCGCTCAGCTAGGAGACGAGACGAGATGACGGCAGTGACCATTCCCGGTCTCGACCAGGCCCCCACCGACCACCAGGACCTGCTGTCCTGGGTGCACGAGGTCGCCGAGCTGACCTGCCCGGACCAGGTGGTGTGGGCCGACGGCTCGGCGGACGAATGGGACCGGCTGACTCGCAAACTCGTCGACGCGGGCACCTTCGTGCCACTGCGCAAGAAACCGAACTCGTTCTGGGCCGCGTCCGACCCGACCGATGTCGCGCGGGTCGAGGAACGCACCTTCATCTGTTCGGTGGACCCGCAGGACGCGGGGCCGACGAACAACTGGATGGATCCAGCCGAGATGAAAGCGACCATGACGGACCTCTACCGGGGTTCGATGCGCGGTCGCACGATGTACGTGATCCCGTTCTGCATGGGTCCGCTGGACGCGGAGAAGCCGATGCTGGGCGTGGAGATCACCGACTCCGAGTACGTGGTCGTCTCCATGCACATCATGACCCGCATGGGCACGAAGGCGCTGGCGCGCTTCGGCCACGACGCCCCGTACGTCAAGGCGCTGCACTCGCTGGGCGCGCCGCTGGAGCCGGGCCAGGACGACGTGGCGTGGCCGTGCAACGAGACCAAGTACATCACCCAGTTCCCCGAGGAGCGGATGATCTGGTCGTACGGCTCGGGCTACGGCGGCAACGCGCTGCTGGGCAAGAAGTGCTACTCGCTGCGCATCGCCTCGGTGATGGCGCGCGACGAGGGCTGGCTCGCCGAGCACATGCTGATCCTGAAGCTGACCTCGCCGGAGCGGAAGGTCCACTACATCGCCGCGGCGTTCCCGTCGGCGTGCGGCAAGACCAACCTGGCGATGCTGGAGCCGACGATCCCCGGCTGGAAGGTCGAGACGCTGGGCGACGACATCGCCTGGATGCGCTTCGGCGAGGACGGCAGGCTCTACGCGGTGAACCCGGAGAACGGCTTCTTCGGCGTCGCGCCGGGCACGGACTACCACACCAACCCCAACGCGATGCGCACCATCGAGAAGGGGAACTCGCTGTTCACCAACGTCGCGCTGACCGACGACGGCGACGTGTGGTGGGAGGGCATGACCGAGCAGCCGCCCGCGCACCTGACCTCGTGGAAGAAGCGCGACTGGACGCCGGAGGCGGGCGAGCCCTCGTCGCACCCGAACTCGCGCTACTGCACGCCGATCGCGCAGTGCGACATCAAGGCCCCGGAGTGGGACGACCCCAAGGGCGTGCCGATCTCGGCGATCTTCTTCGGCGGTCGCCGCGCCACGACGGTCCCGCTGGTCACGGAGTCGCGCGACTGGCAGCACGGCGTGTTCATGGGCGCCACGCTGTCCAGCGAGACCACCGCGGCGGCGGTCGGCCAGGTGGGCGTGGTGCGCCGCGACCCGATGGCGATGCTGCCGTTCATCGGCTACCACGCGGGTGACTACTTCCAGCACTGGATCGACACCGGCAAGGGCGCGGACGCGGACAAGCTGCCCAAGATCTTCTACGTCAACTGGTTCCGCCGCGGCGAGGACAAGCGCTTCCTGTGGCCGGGGTTCGGCGAGAACTCGCGCGTGCTGAAGTGGGCCGTCGAGCGCATCGAGGGCAGGGCCGCCGCGCGGGAGACCCCGATCGGGTACGTGCCGACCGCCGACGAGCTGGACCTGGCGGGGCTGGACGCGCCGCGCGAGGACGTCGAGGCGGCCCTGGCGTTCGACGCCGACGAGTGGCGGGCCGAGATCCCGATGATCGAGGAGTGGTTCGCCAAGATCGGCCGGAAGCTGCCGACTTCGCTGCGTGACGAGCTGGAGGCGCTGAAGCTGCGCCTGGGCTGATCCCGATCGCCCCCTGAGCGAGGCCCGGTGGACAACGGCGTCCACCGGGCCTCTTTCGTCCATCCCCTTGTGGAAAACTTTCCGCCGCTGGTCAGAGGGGATACCCGCGAAGTTGTCCACAGCCTGTGGACAAGGCTGTGCACAGCCTGTGGACTCAACCGGGCAGGGGGTTGGCGCCCAGTCCCCACAGCCTGCCGGTGAACGGGCGGGTCGCCTCCGCGTAGCAGACCGCAGTGGTGAAGCCCTCCGACCAGGCGAGGCTGCCGAACGCCCGCCAGGCCGCGAACACGTCCGGCCGGTCCGCGCCGACGTAGCCGCGCACGGCGGTGGCGCAGTGCTCGCGAGCACGCGCGTCCACCTCCTCCTGGGACGGCGCGGGGTCGCCGGGCGAGCCCAGGGACAGCACCCCGGGCACCGCCTCGGCCACGTGCGCGGTGTCGCAACCGGTCAGCTTCGGGTCGCGCGCCTGGGACGGCGAGTCCAGCGCGCACAGCTGCACCGAGGCGAACCCGGAGGCTTTGAGCAGGTCTTTCACCGAGCCCGAGCGCGCCACCCGCTGCCCGTCCGGGGCCAGCTCGACGGCCAGGCACAGCCGCCACCGGTCGCCCCTGGCCCAGCCGTCCGCGCTGGGCCACATCGCCTGCGCGTGCAGCCGGGTGGCGTCGTGGTCGGCGCTGCCGACGTACCGGGCCAGCGCCGCCCGGCACGGCGGGACGGCGGCCCGGCGCACGTCGCGCTGGGAGCCCTCGCCGACGTCGCCCAGCTCGCCGACGTCGGTCACCTCGGCCTCGTGCGGCCCGGCGCAGTCGACCTGCCGCAGCTCGGCGTTCACGCACTGGCCGGGCGCGGGCAGCTCCTGGGCGGAGGGCGTGATGGAGGGGCGGCGCACCTCGTCGTCCGGGCTGCCCTCGACGTACCGGGTGCAGGAGGCGAGCGCCAGCGCGGTCACCACCGCGACCAACGCCCGCCTGCGCACACGGTCACCCTAGTGGTCAGACCAGCGACACCAGGTTGAGCGTCTGGTCGACGATCTGCCGCCGCTGGGCCTCGAACGCGGCGTCGGTGAGCGCGACCGGGTCGCTGGGCAGGCCCATCGCCGGGATGTGCAGGTGGCCGCCCGCCGTGGTGGTGGCGTTCAGGCCGACGCGCAGCCGGTTGGCCCGGTACATGCTCTCGTTGGACAGGTAGTCGCCGCCGCTGCCGCTGGCGGCCACCGCGCCGGGCGTGGGCTCGTCGGTGCGGCAGTCCATGAAGCCCTCGCCGGGGGTGGTGCCCAGCGGCCACTCGCAGAACTCGCGGTTGTAGAACACGGGGAACTGCCCGGTGTCCGCCTCGACCATCCGCTGGTGCGGCAGCGTGGTCTCGATGAACTCCAGGGACGGCTGCGGCCAGCCCGCCGCGTCGGGCACGGGGCCGGTGGAGGACACGTCGTTGTTGTCCCAGAAGCCGCCGCGCCAGCGGGCGGCCCACCGCTCCACGTCGAACTGCCCGCCGCGGCCCTGGCTGATGGTCACGATCGCGTCCGGCCTGGCCGACGAGCGCAGCAGGTTGCCGTAGAACTGCTCGACGATGCCCTCGTCGAAGGTGCCCCACAGCACGGGCAGCACGGCCGCCTGCACGACGACCCTGCCCTGCGGGGTGTCGAAGACGCGGCCGTCGAGCTGGAGGGCCGCCGCGCCCGCCGGGTTAGCGCGGCGCACGCTGTTGCCGTCGAGCTGGAACGGGTCGAAGCCGGTCACCGCGACCCGCCGCACGCCGCTGGGGAACGAGGCGTCGCCGAGGCCGCGCGAGGCCCGGTCGAGCGTGGTGACCAGGGCGGCGCGCTGGTCGGCGGGCAGTTCGCCGCGCACCGGCCGCCACTGCCGCAGCGCCTTGGTCAGCTGCAGCCGCGCCCAGTACAGCGGGCGGTCGTCGTAGGAGTCCCAGGTCTGTGGGCTCTGCGCGCGTCGCACGGCGGCGCGCCACAGGTCGTTGCCGGTGGTGGCGGCGAGCGTGGTGGCCTCTCGGCCGGGGCTCAGGCGGCACAGCGCCGTGGTGAACCGGCTGACCTCGTCGTCGAAGCCGCCCAGGCGCACCAGTTCCGGTCCGACGGCGGGCTGCCCCTCGCCGAGGGTGTCGTCGAGGCGCTGCTCCTCGACGGTGATCGGCGCGGCGGCGTCGAAGCACTGCTGGGGCTGCGCCTGCGCCACGGCGGGTGCGGCCAGCAGGGTCAGGGCCAGGGGGATCGCGGTGGAGATCACCGCGCGGAGTCTCATGGTCACGCCGCGATGCTGCCCAGTGCGGTCGGCTTGGGAAACCCGCCGAACGGAGGTGTGCCCTTTCACGCCACCTTCACGCGCTGAGCTTGCGCTGGTCGGCGGTGAACGGCCGCAGCGCGACGCCCGCCTCGGTCAGCGCCCGCCGCACGGCGCGGGCGATGGCCACCGCTCCGGGGGTGTCGCCGTGCACGCACAGGGAGTCCACGCGCAGCCGCAGGACACGCCCGTCGACCGCGCGCACGTGCCCCTCGGTGGCCATCTCCACGCAGCGGGCCGCGATCTCGCCGGGGTCGTGCAGCACCGCGCCCGGCCTGCGCCGGTCGACCAGCGCGCCGGTGGGCTCGTAGGCGCGGTCGGCGAAGCCCTCGAAGCGCACCGGCAGGCCCGCCACCTCGGCGCGCTTGAGCCACACCGCGCCGGGCAGGCCCAGCACGGGCAGCGTCGGGTCGTAGGCGCGCACCGCGTCGACCACCGCGTCGGCCTGCGCCTCGTGCCGGACCAGCGCGTTGTAGAGGGCGCCGTGCGGCTTGACGTAGGCGACCCTGGTGCCCGCCGCGCGGGCGCAGGCGTCCAGCGCGCCGATCTGGTAGAGCACGTCGGCGGTCAGCGCGGCGGGGGCGACGTCGACGAACCGCCGCCCGAAGCCGACCAGGTCACGGTAGCCGACGTGCGCCCCCACCGCGACGCCCCGCGCGGCGGCCAGCTCGCACGCGCGCAGCATCGTCGCCGGGTCGCCCGCGTGGAAGCCGCAGGCCACGTTGGCGCTGGTCACCACGTCCAGCAGGGCCGCGTCGTCGGTCAGCTCCCAGCGCCCGAAACCCTCACCCACGTCCGCGTTGAGGTCCATGCTCCCCACCTCCCCTCCCCAAGGTAGGGATTGTTCAACAATCCTTCAATACTTCCTTTGATTTGTAGGGCGTTAAGGTGACAGCATGACGACCGTGGAGGCCGACGACTGGCTGCGGACGCTCGCCAAGGACGGCGCCGAGATCGACCGCGCCAGCACCGCCGAGCGGGTGGCGGGCGTCCTGCGCTCCAGGGTCCTCGACGGGTACATCAAGCCCGGCAGGCAGCTGTCGGAGAAGGCCCTCGGCGAGGCGCTCAAGGTCTCCCGCAACACCCTGCGCGAGGCGTTCCGCCTGCTCACCCACGAGCGCCTGCTGGTGCACGAGTACAGCCGCGGCGTGTTCGTGCGGGTGCCCGGCGTCGCCGACATCACCGACCTCTACGCCGCCCGCCGGATCATCGAGTGCGGCGCGCTGCGGCGCTGGCCCGAGGCGGGCGAGGCACGCCGCGAGGCGATCCGCGAATCGGTGCGGTGGGGCGAGCGGCGCGCCGAGGAGGGCGACTGGGACGGCGTGGGCACCGCGAACATCCGCTTCCACCGCGCGATCACCGCGCTGGCGGGCTCCGCGCGGCTGGACGAGGAGGTCGAGCGGCTGCTCGCCGAGCTGCGGCTGGCCTTCCACGTCATGGGCGACCCGGAGGAGTTCTACCGGGACTACCTGCCGATGAACCGGGAGATCGCGGACTTCCTCGACCGCGACGAGACCGACCGGGCCGAGGGGGCGCTGCTGCGCTACTTCGACGTCGCCGAGCAGCACTTGGTCACCGTCCTGCGCGAACAGTGACACGGGCTGTGACAAACGGTCACGATTCAGCCACGTCACATGGCAGCAACCCACCCGACACGATGACGTTGGTCGGGACGCCGCCTAGCATCCCCGACACCCGGTAACCAGGGCCGTACGGAGGGGCGTTGTCATGCGGTCTGCTCGAAAATCCAGCCTGCGCTGGAGCAACTGGAACCTGCTGCTGCTGGTTCCGCTGCTGATGCTCATCACGCCGTGGTTCAACGCCGACGAGCCGAGGGTGTTGGGCCTGCCGTTCTTCTACTGGTACCAGTTCGCCTTCGTGCCGGTGGGCGTGCTCTGCGTGGGCCTGGTCTACGTCAAGACCAAGGACCGGCCCGCGGCGGTCCACGGCAAGCCGGACCGGCTCGGTGTCGACGACCTGGACGAGGGGGCCAACTGATGCAGTGGACCGAGTTGGTGGTCTTCAGCGCGCTGTTCCTGCTGGTCACCGTGCTTGGCTTCGTCGCGGCCAAGTGGCAGGCCGGTGACACGCTGGAGCACCTGGACGAGTGGGGCCTGGGCGGCCGCAAGTTCGGCTCGTGGATCACCTGGTTCCTGGTCGGCGGCGACCTCTACACCGCCTACACCTTCGTGGCCGTGCCCGCCCTGGTGTTCGGCGCGGGCGCGCTGGGCTTCTACGCCCTGCCCTACACCGTGGTGCTGTACCCGCTGGTGTTCCTGCCGCTGGTGCGCATGTGGTCGGTGTCCCGCGTGCACGGCTACGTCACGCCCGCCGACTTCGTGCGCGGCCGCTACGGCTCGCACTGGCTGGCGCTGATCATCGCGATCACCGGCATCATCGCCACGATGCCCTACATCGCCCTGCAGCTGGTGGGCCTGGAGGCGGTGCTGCGGACGATGGGCCTCAACGGCTCCGGCTTCCTCGGCCACCTGCCGCTGTTCATCGCGTTCGTGATCCTGGCGCTCTACACCTACCAGTCGGGCCTGCGCGCCCCCGCGCTGATCGCGTTCGTCAAGGACACCCTGATCTACCTGGTGATCCTGGTCGCGGTGATCTACCTGCCGTCGAAGTTCGGCGGCTGGAGCGCGATCTTCGACGGCGCGCAGGCGCGGTTCGAGGCCACGCCGGCCAAGAGCGACGGCATCCTGCTCAACGGCAACAACCAGCTCCAGTACGCGACGCTGGCGCTGGGCTCGGCGCTGGCGCTGTTCCTGTACCCGCACTCGCTGACCGGCATCCTCGCCTCGCGCGGCCGCAACGTGATCAAGCGGAACATGGTGGCGCTGCCCGCGTACTCGCTGCTGCTGGGCCTGCTGGCGATGCTCGGCTTCGTGGCCATGAGCGCGGGCGTCAAGCCGATCACCAACCAGGCCACCGGCCGCCCGGACACCAACACCATCGTGCCCGTGCTGTTCGGCCAGGAGTTCCCGTCCTGGTTCGCGGGCATCGCCTTCGCCGCCATCGGCATCGGCGCGCTGGTCCCGGCGGCGATCATGTCCATCGCCGCGGCGAACCTGTGGACCCGCAACATCTACAAGGAGTACCTGAAGAAGGACGCCACCCCGGCGCAGGAGGCCAAGCAGGCCAAGCTGGCCTCGCTGGTGGTGAAGTTCGGCGCGGTCGCGTTCATCGTGTTCATCGACCCGCAGTTCTCCATCGACCTGCAGCTCATCGGCGGCGTGATGATCCTGCAGACGCTGCCCGCCGTGGCCATCGCGCTCTACACGCGCTGGTTCCACATCTGGGGCCTGGTCGCCGGCTGGGTCGTCGGCATGGGCTGGGGCATGTACCTGCTGTACCAGATCCCCAGCGCGGACGGGAAGCGCCCGCACTTCGGCGGCTCGGCGCTGGCGCTGGACAAGCTGTCGCTGCTGGGCTGGCACCCGCTGGCCGGGTCCACGGTGCAGATCTACGTCGGCGTGGTGGCTGTGGTCGCCAACCTGCTGGTCGCCGTCGTCGTCACGCTGATCGCCCGCAAGCTGCGGGTGTTCAACGGCACCGACCAGACCAAGGCGGACGACTACCACGCGGACGAGGACAGCCCGAACCTGCGCCCCGCCGCCACCCACTGACCCGCGCGGGCGGGGCGGCCACCACACCGCCCCGCCCCTTCCCCCGCGAGTCGAACGCTCAGGTACCGCGAGTCGAACGCTCGGGTATCTCGGGTGGTACTTACCGGCCCTGAAACGCACCACGGGTGGTACTTGCAGGCGCTCAGCGCTTGAGCATGCGGGTCAGGCCGGCGGCGACGGTGGTGGCCAGCACCCAGCCGGTCACGATCAGGCCGGAGGCGATCCACTGCGACGCGCCCGGCGTCTGCCACCGGTTCTTGTTGCCGAAGTCCACGATCGGCACCACCAGGTCGATGGTGAACAGCCACGGGTTCCACGGCAGCCGGTCGTCGGAGTTGATCACCTCCAGGTCCGGCCGCACCTCGAACCAGACGCTGCCCAGCAGCCACGACACCACCAGCCACGCCAGCGCCCGCGCGGGCCGGTAGCCGTAGCCGACCATCGACCGCTGCAACCAGCTCCACACCAGCACCAGCGGGCCCAGGTAGCGGCGGCCCTCGGCGACCGCCTTGTAGCGCAGCCGCTGCTTCTCCACCAGCACCATCGCGGCGTGCTCGTCGTTGCCGCAGGCCCGCAGCATCTCCGCGAACTGGTCGTACGGGCCGGGCCGGTAGGTGCGCCGCATCGCCTGCCGCAGCCAGCGCAGCCGCCGCTCCACCTCCCCGTCGTCGCGCAGGTCGATCGGGTGGCGCAGCGAGTCGTAGCGGAACTCCTCCAGGTCGATCCGGCCGGTCGCGCCCCACAGGTTCTCGTTGTCCTCCAACGAGGTGCAGCGCGCCTGCCGCAGCGTGACGTCCCCGCGCGGCGGCGTCACCGGGGTCAGCACCAGTTCCTGTACCTGCAAGCCGAGCAGGTTCAGCGCGTGCGCGTCGAGCTTGTCGCCCAGCACCGCGCCCGCGAACGTGGCGATCCGGCCCACCTGGGCCCGCCGCGCCCGCACCCCGCCGTGCGCCACGAACTCCTTGGCGCCGCCCGCGCAGATCAGGTCGCGGCCGATCACCGCGCCGCCCACGTCCAGCGACGGCTTGCCCGCGGGCTGGTGCCGGTAGCGGCCGGGCTGGGTGACGCGGCTGCCGCGCAGGTCCAGGTTGGCCCCGATGTGCACCGCGCGCAGCTCCAGCCCGCCGGTCACCTCCACCTCGCGCAGCGTCAGGTTGCTGCCGACGCGGGACCGGTTGCCCAGCACGGCGTCCGCGCGCGGGTTGTCCACTGTGGACCCGTCGAGGGTGAGGCTGCCCTTCACCTGCAGGTCGACCATGCGGAACTGGCCGCGCACCCTGGCCTGCCTGCCCACGATGTCGCCGCCGATCTGCGCGCCGTCCAGGTGCAGCGCCCGGCCGTAGCCGGTCGGCCCGTCGCCGACGGACTGCTCCAGCGAGTCGAACTCGCCGCCGGTCAGCGACAGGTTGCCGCCCACCGAGGCGTTGACCATGCGCACCGTGCCCGCGCTGGCGAACCCCCGGTCCACGTGCACGTCGCCGTTGACCGCGACGCGGTCGAGCACCAGCGTCGCGGTCGGGTCGCTGTGCGGGTCCAGCGCGTCGGACATGGTGCGGCCGTCGGCCAGCTTGGCCGCGCGCAGCGTCAGCGTCGACTCGACCTGGGCGTTGGCCAGGTACACCGTGCCGTGCGCGGTGGCGGTGCTCAGCACCAGGTTGCCGCCCACGCGCATCCCGTTGCCGCGCAGCGCGTACGCGGCCGGGTTGTGCAGGGTGCCGCCGTTGAAGTTGGCGTTGCCGCCGATGTTCGCGCCCGCCATGCGCACTTCGCCCTCGACGGTGAGCCGGTGGCCCAGCAGCGCGCCCGCCAGCCGCAGCCGGTCCGCGTGCAGCGCCAGCTCGCCGCGCTGCCGCAACGCGCTGTCCTGCAACGACAACGAGCCCGCGATGTCGGCGTCGGTGAGGTCCACGGTGCCCTCGACGGTGCTGCCGATCAGCGCGACCTCGTTGGCGCAGCTGAGGTTGCGGCCCAGCAGGCCGGGTAACCAGCAGCGGCGGAACTCCACGCCCGCCAGCCTGCCCTGGCGCAGGTCCGGTGGCTGCTCGAAGCGGCAGCGCTCGAACTCCAGCAGGTAGTTCAGCTCCACCGCGCGCAGGTCGAGCTGGCCGGTGAGGAACCGGTCCACCACCCGGATCACCGGCGGGGTGTTCGGCCTGCGCCGAGGCAGCCGCCAGGCGCCCTCGTTGCTCTCCAGCGCCCGCAGGACGTCGGCGGCGGGCATCCGGGTGGCGCGCGGCGGGTCGGGGTCGAAGACGTCCAGCCCGCCGCGCGCCTCGGTGTCAGTCACGGGGCCCTTGGTGCGTCGGGTCCAGCACGCGCGCCAGGAACGACTTGGTGCGCTCGTGCCGGGGCGCGCCGATGACCTGGGCGGCCTCGCCCTCCTCGACGACGTACCCGCCGTCCATGAACAGCACCTTGTCCGCGACCTCGCGGGCGAATTGCATCTCGTGCGTCACCACGAGCATGGTCATGCCCTCGTCGGCGAGCTGCCGCATCACGCCCAGCACGTCGCCGACCAGCTCGGGGTCCAGCGCCGAGGTGGGCTCGTCGAACAGCATCACGTCGGGGTCCATCGACAGCGCCCGCGCGATGGCCACGCGCTGCTGCTGGCCGCCGGAGAGCTGGGCGGGCATGGCGCCCGCCTTCTCCGCCAGGCCGACGCGCTCCAGGTTGCGCAGCGCGATCCGCTGCGCCTCCTCGGGCTTGCGCTTGAGCACCTTGCGCTGCGCCACGGTGAGGTTGTTGAGCACGTTGAGGTGCGAGAACAGGTTGAAGCCCTGGAAGACCATGCCGATCTTGGTGCGGGCGGCGTCGATGTCGCAATCGGGGTCGGTCAGCTCGACGCCGTTGACCACGATCTTGCCGCCGGTCGGCTCCTCCAGCAGGTTCACGCAGCGCAGCAGCGTGGACTTGCCGGAGCCGGACGGGCCGATGACGCAGACGACCTCGCCGCGCCGCACGCTCACGTCGATGCCGCGCAGCACTTCCAGCGGCCCGAACGACTTCTTCAGCCCGGTGATCTCCACCGCCACGTCGGTGCTGACCTCGGTGCTCACGCCGACACCCCCAACCCCGTCGACTCGGGCGTGCTGATCTTCTTGCCGCCGGTGCGCCGCTCCAGGTACCGCGACAGGTAGCCCAGGGGCAGCGTGATCAGCAGGTAGCACAGGCCGACCACCAGGATCGGGGTCAGCGACGGCGACCGGCTCAGCGTCTCGCGGCCGAACTTGGTCAGCTCGTACTGCTCGCGGGCCAGGCCGATGATGTAGATCAGCGACGAGTCCTTGGTGAGCAGGATCAGCTCGTTGGTCAGCGGCGGCAGGATGATCCGGAACGCCTGCGGGATGACCACCGTGGCCAGCGTGCGGCCCTGGGACATGCCCAGCGACCGGGCCGCCTCGATCTGGCCCTTGGGCACCGCCTGGATGCCCGCGCGGATCGTCTCGGCCATGTAGGCCGCGCCGACGATGCCCAGCGCCAGCATCACCGTGGAGTAGATGTCGAACTGCAGCTGGAAGGCCAGCGGCACGCCGAAGCTCAGCGCGATGAACACCAGCAGCGCCGGGACGCCGCGGAAGAACTCGATGTAGATCGTGGCGATCCAGCGGTAGGGCGCCACGGAGGACAGCTTCATCAGCGCCAGGACCAGGCCCAGCGCCAGGCCGAAGGCGAAGCCGAGCGCGGTGTAGACCAGGGTGTTCTTCAACGCCACCGTGATGACGTTGGGGAACATCGACGCCGCGATGTCGAGGTTGAAGAAGGCGCGCTGGATCTCGCCCCAGTCAGCGGCCAGGGCCAGCACGAGGGCGATGACGACCAGCAGCGCGTACTGCGCGCCGCGGAACACCTTCGCCCGTTGCCGCTTGGACAGAGCCATGGAACTCCTCGCAGGGTGGGTTCGAACGCGGGGCGGGGCCGGTGCGCGCAGCACCGGCCCCGCTGGCCCAGCCGCTTACTTGCTCTCCGGCTTCTTCCCGAACCACTTCTCGTAGATCTTGTCGTACTCGCCGCTGTCCTTGGCCTTCTTCAGGACCTCGTCGACCTTGGCCTTGAGGGCGGTGTTGCCCTTCTTCATGCCGATGCCGTACTTGTCGCCGGTGTCGAACTCCTTGGTCACCTCGGTGTCCGGGAATTCCTTGGCGTAGTCGTAGAGCACGCCGTTGTCGTTGACGGCCGCGTCCACCGCGCCGGTGCGCACGGCGGTCTCCATCAGTGGCAGGTCCTCGAACTGCACGACCGTGTAGCCGAACTCGGCGGCCTTCTCGTTGGCGTACTCCTCGCCGACGGTCTCCAGCTGGACGCCGACCCGCTTGCCGCGCAGGTCCTCCAGGCCCTTGATGCCGGAGTCCTTCTTCGTCAGCAGCGCCTGGCTGGCGTCGAAGTACGGCTCGGAGAAGTCGATCGCCTGCTTGCGCTCGTCGTTGATGGTCATGCCCGCCGCGGCCAGGTCGCACTTGCCGGTGTTGAACACCTCACCGGAGGTGATCGTCTCGAACGGCGTGTCGAAGATCTCCTGGGTGACGTTCAGTTCCTTGGCCACCAGGTCGACCAGGTCCACGTCGAAGCCGACGGTCTTGTCGCCCTCGCTGAACTGGAACGGCTTGTAGGACAGGTGGGTGCAGGTGACCAGCTTGCCGCTCTGGACCAGGGTGATGCCCGAGCCGCTGTCCTGCGTGCCGGTGTTGACCTTGGTCGCGCACGCCGTCGCCGTGGCGGCCAGGGCCAGCACGGGCAACAGGGCGAGCGCGGCGTGCCTGGTAGGACGGGCCACGGCGGTCACTCCTCGTAACTGTATGGGTCGAGTGCTCGGCATACTGCCACTTGGATGGCGCAGTGGACAGCACGTCCGTGTTACAGAGCACCCTCATGCGCAATTCTTGCGTTACGGCGACTATTCGGCTGAAGGATGTTCATCCCATTGGGTTACTTCACAAAAGAGATTCACTCTCCGCTTCCAGGTGGCGACGATCCGTCAACAGACTGGCCACCAGCGCGGTCCACCCGGTCTGGTGAGTCGCGCCCAGTCCTTCACCCGTGTCGCCGTCGAAGTACTCGCTGAAGGTGACGTGCTCCCGCCACAGCGCGGAGTCGGTCGACTCGATCCGCTTGCCGTCCGCGGGCCTGCGGCCGTCGTGGTCGGGCAGGAACAGCGACACCAGCCTGCGCACCAGCTCGTCGGCCGCCTGCCCGGCGGTGACCTGGCGCTGCGAGCGGGTGGGAAGTTCCACGTGGAACCGGCCCCGGTGGAAGGACTCCAGCGTGCGCAGGGCCTCCACCAGCAGCGCGTTGGTCGGGAACCAGACCGGGCCGCGCCAGTTGGAGTTGCCGCCGAACATCGGCGTGCGCGACTCGCCCGGCTCGTAGCCCATCCGGTGCTCCTGGTCGGCGACCTGCACCTCCAGGCCCTCCCGGTGCGCCGCGGACAGCGAGCGGATGCCGTGCGGGGACAGGAACTCGCCCTCGTCGAACATCCGCCGCAGCACCCGGCGCAGCTTCGGCTCGTCCAGCAGCGACAGCAGCGCCCGCCGGTCGTCGCGGCTGATGAACTGCGCCAGCTCCGGCCTGCGCGCCAGCAGGTGCTCCAGCCGCCGGGTGAACACCGGCAGCTCCTCGAACACCCACGGCTCCAGCACCGCGCACGCCAGCAGCGGGATCAGGCCCACCATCGAGCGCACCCGCACCGGCTTGGACTCCACCGAGCCGTCCGGCAGCCTGCGCGAGACCACGTCGTAGCAGAAGCCGTCGGCCTCGTTCCAGATGCCGCGCCCGCCCGAGCCGAACTGGGTGGACGCCTCGGCGATGCTCAGGAAGTGCTCCACGAACTTCGTGGCCACGTCCTCGTAGGACTCGTCGTGCCTGGCCAGCTCCAGCGCGATCTGCATCAGGTGCAGGCTGTAGGCGGCCATCCACGAGGTGGCGTCGGACTGCTCCAGCCGCCACTGCCCCAGCATCGGCTCGGACCGGTTGACCGGGCCGATGTTGTCCATGCCGAGGAAGCCGCCCTCGAACAGGTAGCTGCCGTCGGCGTCCTTGCGGTTGACCCACCAGGAGAAGTTCAGCAGCAGCTTGTGGAACACCTTGGCCAGGAACTTGCGGTCCGGCACCGGCTCCGAGCGGTACACCTGCAGCGCCGCCCAGGCGTGCACCGGCGGGTTCACGTCGCCGAACTCCCACTCGTAAGCCGGGAGCTGGCCGTTGGGGTGCATCAGCCACTCACGGCACAGCAGCAGCAGTTGCTCCTTGGCGAAGGCCGGGTCCACCTGCGCGAACGGCACCGCCTGGAAGGCGAGGTCCCACGCGGCGAACCACGGGTACTCCCACTCGTCCGGCATGGAGATGACGTCGGCCACGTCGAAGTGCCGCCAGTGCGCGTTGCGCGCGTGCGGGCTCTTGCGCGACTTGGGCGCGGCGGGCTGCGCCGGGTCGCCGTCCAGCCACTCGCTGGTGCGGAACCGGTAGTGCTGCTTGGTCCACATCAGCCCGGCCAGCGCCCGCCGCACGACCGCGGCGCGCACCGGGTCCAGGTCGGACCGGTGGAACTCGTCGGCCTCGGCCAGCCGGGCGTCCATCGTCGCCTGGAAGGTGGGGCCGAAGGCGTCGATGTGCCCGTCGCCCTGGATCAGCCGCAGCCGCACCGACACCGTCTCGCCCGGCTCGACCGGGTCGAAGGAGTACCAGGCGGCGGCCTTGGTGCCCGGCCCGCTGGTGTCGTGCGGCCCGACCACCTGGCACGCCCTGCTGTCGTGGCCGACGACGTAGCGGTCCACGCCGTCCTTGGTGTAGCGGGTGGGGTTCTGCTTGGCGCCGAACAGCGCCACCTCGTTGGTCTCGTTGTCGGTGACCAGCAGCGTCGGGGTGCCCTCGACGTGCAGCGTGTAGCGGCCCAGCGCGCCGTGCTCGGCGGTGATCCGCCGCCAGCCGTCCTCGGTCGACGCGGTCAGGCTCGGCTTGCGGTCGTCGCGGCCCCACGCCCAGGTGTTGCGGAACCACAGCTGGGGCAGCAGGTGCAGCGGCGCCGGGTCCGGGCCGTGGTTGGTGGCGCTGAGCTCCACGCAGATGTCGGTGGGGCTCGCCTTGGCGTAGGTGACCCGGACGTCGAAGAACCGGTTCTCGTCCAGCACGCCGGTGTCGGACAGCTCCGGCTCGCGCGCCTGCCGCCCGGCGCGGGCGGCCATCTCGCGCAGCTCGGCGTAGGGGAACTCGGCCTGCGGGTACCGGTAGAGCACCCGCATCCAGGAGTGGGTGGGGGTGCCGTCGGTCACCCACCAGTACTCCTTGGCGTCCTCGCCGTGGTTGCCCTCGTTGTTGGTCAGGCCGAAGTAGCGCTCCTTGAGGATCGGGTCGCGCCCGTTCCACAGGGCCAGCCCGAGGTTGAGGAACCCGTGCACGTCGCAGATGCCCGCGATGCCGTCCTCGCCCCAGCGGTACGCCCGCGAGCGGGCGTGGTCGAAGGGGAACGACCTCCACGCGTCGCCGCCCGCGGAGTAGTCCTCGCGGACCGTCCCCCACTGGCGTCCGGCCAGGTAGGGGCCCCACAGGCGCCACGGTGCGGTGGGGGAGTCCGAGCAGGCCAGACGTGCCCGCTCGGCCTGCTGCCAGTGCTCGTTCACCGAACCAGTGTGCGGCATCGATACAGTGCACCGGTTACCGACGGGTTAGGACACCACTTTCGGCCTATCGGGCGTGTCGCTACCACCGTTCGCGGTAAAGATCCGGTGGCCGCCGCGTCCGACGGCCACCGGCACGGCGTCGGTACCGGCTCAGCGCCTGCTCTCAGCGCCGGGCGTGCGCGTCCAGCACCAGCGCCACCGCTTCGGTGACGCGGGCCGCCTGGTCCAGGTGCAGCCACTCGTCGGGCACGTGGCAGTTGCTGTCCGGCCCGACCGCCCCGGTCACCAGGAACTGGGCCTGCGGGTACGCCTCGTGCAGCAGCCCCATGAACGGGATGGAGCCGCCCAGCGACACGGTCCGCCACGGCGCGCCGAAGACCTCCTCGCCCGCCGTGTCCAGCGCCTGGCGCAGCCACGGGGCCAGCTCGGGCGCGTTCCACCCGTCGGCGGCCTCGACCCGGCTCAGCTCGACCTCCGCGCCGTAGGGCACGTCGGTGGTCAGCGCCCGGCGCACCGCCTCCAGCGCGGCGGCCGAGTCGGCGGTCGGCGGCAGCCGGAAGCTGAGCACCAGGGTGGTGGCGGGGCGCAGCACGTTGCCCGCGTCGTCGGGCTTGGGCAGGCCGTCCGCGCCGGTGATCGACAGGGTGGGCCGCCAGCCGCCGTTGAGCGCCAGCTCCACCTCGTCGTCGGTGACCGGCCGCGTCCCGCCCGCCCACGGCACCGAGGACACCAGCACGCCCGGCGCGCTGGCCACCGCCTCGCGCACCTCGGCCACCCGGTTGGCCGGGATCTCCACGTGCGCCTCGGGGATCAGCACCTCGCCGGTCCTGGCGTCCTCCAGCCGGTCCAGCAGCTGCCGCAGCACGCGGAACGAGCTGGGCACGATGCCGCTGGCCATGCCGGAGTGCTGGCCGCCCTCCAGCACCTTCACCGTCACCGTGACCTGGGCCAGGCCGCGCAGCGAGGTGGTCAGCCACAGCCGCTGGTAGTCGTTGCCGCCGGAGTCGAGGCAGACCACCAGCGACACCTCGCCCAGCCGGGCCTTGAGGTGCTCCAGGTACGCGGGCAGGTCCGGGCTGCCGGACTCCTCGCCGGTCTCCAGCAGCACCACGCACCGCGCGTGCCGCCCGCCCGCCGCGCGCACCGCCTCGACGGCCGCCAGCGCGGCGTAACCGGAGTAGCCGTCGTCGGCCGCGCCGCGCCCGTAGAGACGCCCGTCACGCACCACGGGCGTCCACGGTCCGAGACCGGGCGACCAGTTGGCCACCGGCGGCTGCTTGTCCAGGTGCCCGTACATCAGCACGGTGTCCTCACCGGCCGTGCCGGGCACGTCCACCAGCAGCAGCGGGGTGCGGTCGGGCAGCTGGACGACCTCGACGGCGGTGCCGGGCAGGTCGCGGGCGGCCACCCAGGCGCGCACGTGCTCGACCGCGGCGGCGAGATGGCCGTGCTCAGCCCAGCGCGGGTCGAACGCGGGCGAGATCGCGGGCAGCGCGACCAGGTCGGACAGGCTCGGCAGGATGTCGTCGTCCCAGAGGCCGCGGACGGTACGGGTCAGCACTGATCGGTCCACGCCCCGATCCTGTCACGCGGGCCGCGCCGGGGAGGGTGGCGGACGGCCGTTAACGATCGGTAACCGGGACAGGACTGTCCGCTCAGCGGACGTTCTAGTGGGATGGCCGATGGTTGGCCATCCGAGTGTTCCCGCAGTTCAGCACGCTTTCGGTATAGAAGCGAAGTGGGGCGGGTCTCACTAAGACGGGTGAGGCCATGTCAAGATGTGGATGAGAACACCGTCAGCGCCGACGGTTGTCGAACGTCCTCACAAGGGCGTCGGCGACTGGCGGTGCCGCCGCGCACGGTCGTCACGAGCGACCGGGCGGCCTCCGAGATGAGGAGCTAGGCGCATGTCGTCCCCTGAGAAATGGACGCCCCCAGGGCCCGGCGCCCCACCGGCGACCGCGGCCCGACCGACCGCGGAACAGGTGATCGCAGGTTTGCGAGCGACGGATGAGGGCGGCGCGGACCTGGTCCAGCTGCTGACCCCGGAGGGGGAGCGCGTCCAGCACCCCGACTTCGACATCGACATCAGCGCCGAGGAGCTGCGCGGGCTCTACCGCGACATGGTGCTGGTCCGCCGGGTCGACCGGGAGGCCAACGCGCTGCAGCGCAAGGGCCAGCTGGGCATCTGGGTGCCGCTGCTGGGGCAGGAGGCCGCGCAGATCGGCTCCGGCCGCGCGCTGCGCCCCGAGGACATGGCCTTCCCCAGCTACCGCGAGCACGGCGTGGCGTGGTGCCGCGGCGTGCTGCCGACCGAGCTGCTGGGCATCTTCCGCGGCACCGACCACGGCACCTGGGACCCGGTGGAGCGGCGCTTCCACCCCTACACCATCGTCATCGGCAACCAGGTGCTCAACGCCGCCGGCTACGCGATGGGCCAGAAGTTCGACGGCAAGGTGGGCGACGACGACGGCGAGGCCACCATCGTCTACTTCGGCGACGGCGCCACCAGCCAGGGCGACGTGCACGAGGGCTTCGTCTGGGCGGCGGTCTACGACGCGCCGCTGGTGTTCTTCTGCCAGAACAACCAGTGGGCCATCTCCGAGCCCACCGAGCGCCAGTCCCGCCTGCCGCTGTACCAGCGGGCGCGCGGCTACGGCTTCCCCGGCATCCGGGTCGACGGCAACGACGTGCTGGCCACCCTGGCGGTCACCCGCTGGGCGCTGGAGCAGTGCAGGCAGGGCAACGGGCCGGTGCTGATCGAGGCGTTCACCTACCGGATGGACGCCCACACCACCTCCGACGACCCCTCCCGCTACCGGCTGTCCGACGAGCTGGAGCTGTGGAAGCTCAAGGACCCGATCGAGCGCGTCAAGGTGCACCTGGTCAAGCAGCAGTGGGCCGACCAGGAGTTCTTCGAGTCGATCGAGCGGGAGGCCGACGCGATCGCGGTCGAGCTGCGCGAGTTCTGCGTGACCATGCCCGACCCGCCCGCCGGGCGGATCTTCAGCGAGGTCTACGCCGGGGGCAACCCCGCGCTGGAGGCCCAGCGCGACGAGTTCCTGTCCTACCACGCCGGTTTCGCTGGGGGTGAGCACTGATGGCTGCTCCGACGATGGACCGCACCACCCCGGCCGCGCCCGCGCCGGTGCGCACGCTGACCATCGCCAAGGCGCTCAACCTGGGGTTGCGCGCGGCCATGGAGGCCAACCCCAAGGTCCTGGTCATGGGCGAGGACGTGGGCAAGCTCGGCGGCGTCTTCCGGATCACCGACGGCCTGCAGAAGGACTTCGGCGAGCAGCGCGTGCTGGACACCCCGCTGGCCGAGTCCGGCATCATCGGCACCGCGGTCGGCCTGGCCATCCGGGGCTACCGGCCGGTGTGCGAGATCCAGTTCGACGGCTTCATCTTCCCCGGCTTCGACCAGATCGTCAGCCAGGTCGCCAAGCTGCACTACCGCACCCAGGGGCGGATCAAGCTGCCCATGGTCATCCGGGTGCCCTTCGGCGGCGGCATCGGCGCGGTCGAGCACCACTCGGAGTCCCCGGAGTCCTACTTCGCGCACACCGCCGGCCTGAAGGTCGTGTCGTGCTCGAACCCGACCGACGCCTACTGGATGATCCAGCAGGCGATCGACTCCGACGACCCGGTGCTGTTCTTCGAGCCCAAGCGGCGCTACTACGAGAAGGCCGAGGTCGACACCACCGCCGCGCCCGGCCCGCTGTACGCCTCCCGCGTGCTGCGCACCGGCACGGCGGCCACCCTCGTGGCGTACGGCCCGATGGTGCGCACCGCGCTGGACGCCGCCGCCGCGGCGGCCGAGGACGGCACCGAGCTGGAGGTCATCGACCTGCGCGCGCTGTCCCCGATGGACCTGGGGCCGGTCTACGAGTCGGTGCGCCGCACCGGGCGGCTGGTCGTGGTGTCCGAGGCGCCCGGCGAGTCCTCCATCACCGGCGAGATCGCGGCGAAGGTGCAGCAGGAGTGCTTCTACTCGCTGCAGGCCCCGGTGCTGCGGGTGACCGGGTTCGACACCCCGTACCCGCCGTCGAAGCTGGAGGAGGAGTACCTCCCCGACCTCGACCGGGTGCTCGACGCCGTCGACCGCTCGCTGGCCTGGTAGGGGGAGGAAGGGAATGCCGCAGTTCAAGCAGTTCCCCCTGCCCGACACGGCGGAGGGGCTGACCGAGGCCGAGATCCTCACCTGGCACGTCAAGCCCGGCGACGCGGTCGAGGTCAACCAGGTCATCGTGGAGATCGAGACCGCCAAGGCGGCGGTCGAGCTGCCGTGCCCGTGGGACGGCGTGGTGACCGAGCTGCTGGTCGAGCCCGGCCAGACGGTCGAGGTCGGCTCGCCGATCATCACCATCGACGTGGACCCGTCCGGCGCCGCGCCTGTCCCCGCGCCCACCCCCGCGCCCACCCCCGCCCCGGCTCCGGCCGCGGTGAACGGCGCGGTCAACGGGTCCTCCGGCGGCAAGATCGGCGAGGAGACGGCGGACGGCCGGATCGCCACGCTGGTCGGCTACGGCCCGAAGTCCGGCGCGGCGAAGCGGCGTCCCCGCAAGGGCGCGCCCGCCCCCGTCGCCGCCGCTCCGGCTCCCGCTCCGGCCCCCGCTCCGGCCCCGGTGGTCGCGCCCGCTCCCGCGCCGGTCGCCCCCGGCGGCCACGTGCCGCTGGCCAAGCCCCCGGTCCGCAAGCTGGCCAAGGACCTGGGCGTGGACCTGCGGGCGCTGGCCGGCTCCGGTCCCGGCGGGGTGATCACCCGCGAGGACGTGGAGCGGGCCGTCGCCCCGCCGCCCGCCCCGGCCGTCACCGTCCCCGGCACCGCCACCGGCGGCGCGCGGGAGCGCCGGGTGCCGATCAAGGGCGTCCGCAAGGCCACCGCGCAGGCGATGGTGGACAGCGCGTTCACCGCGCCGCACGTGACGGAGTTCCTGACCGTCGACGTGACCCCGATGATGGAGCTGCGCGCGCGCCTGAAGAACGCGCCGGAGTTCCGCGACGTCAAGCTCACGCCGCTGGCGTTCGCCGCCAAGGCCGTGGTCCTGGCCGTCCGCCGCACCCCCGACGTCAACGCGACGTGGGACCAGGCGGCGGGCGAGATCGTCTACAAGGACTACGTCCACCTCGGCATCGCGGCGGCCACGCCGCGCGGCCTGGTGGTGCCCAAGGTGCGCGACGCGGACCGGATGTCGCTGCGCGAGCTGGCCGTGGCGCTGGACGAGCTGGCCAACACCGCCCGCGAGGGCCGGACCGCCCCGGCCGACATGCTCGGCGGCACCATCACCATCACCAACGTCGGCGTCTTCGGCGTCGACACCGGCACGCCCATCATCAACCCCGGCGAGTCGGCCATCCTGGCGCTGGGCGCGATCCGGGACATGCCGTGGGTGGTGGACGGCCAGGTCGTGCCGCGCAAGGTCTGCCAGCTCGCGCTGAGCTTCGACCACCGCGTGGTCGACGGCCAGCAGGGCTCGCGGTTCCTCGCCGACGTCGGCGCGCTGCTCGCCGACCCCGGCGTGGCGATGACCTACTGACGACCTACTGGGGTTCGGCCGGAACGCCGGGGGCCTGCGGGCTCCCGGCGTTCTTCATGCGCCGCAAGGCTTCCACGAACCCGGCGGGCTCGGCGCCCTCGGCGGTCACCCGCAGCCCGGACGCGGCGACCCCGTCCGCCTCGACCGAGCACCCGGTGAACCGGCCGTCCGCGAGTCGGATCTCGGCCTCGGTGAACCGGCTGCCGCCGAAGCGGAACACGCAGTCCTCGGCCTCCACCGCGCGCAACCCGATCGCCGCCCACTCGTCCCTCCTCTTGCGCGGCTTCATCAGGTTCACCATGGAGAAGTCCACAGTGGACCGCTGCAGCTCCGCGGCGTCCAGCGCGATGGTCCCCACCCGCACCAGAACTTGGTAGAACCGGATGGTCGTGCCCCGCACCACCGCGCCGGTCAGGTCCACGGTGCTGCGGGTCAGCTCGGCGGTGGAGAAGTCGAGCAGCTCCCCGGTGAACTCGGCCTCGCTGAAGTCCAGCGTCGCGCCCTTGGCCGAGACCTCCACGAACGAGGTGACCGCCGCGGTGAACCGAGCGCCGCGGAAGCTGATCCCGCCGGTGAAGCGCGCGTTGGAGAAGTTCGCGCGGGCGCCGTGGAAGGTCGCCCCGTCGAAGGTGAAGTTGCCCTGGAAGACGCGGTTGGACAGGTCGAGGTCCTCGAACTCCACGCCCCGGAAATCCATCCGGACCGTCTCGGAGTCCCAGCCGCGCTCCCACACCCGGTCGAGCAGGGTGTTGATGATCTCCTGCCGGACCTCGCGCTCGGTGCGGTCCTCCGCAGGGTAGGGCGTGCGCAGGTAGCCGCACAGCACGTCCACGCAGATCTGCCGCTGCTCCGGCCAGTCGTCGGCCAGCCCGACCATCGCGTAGACGCCCGCCAGCCGCACCGCGAAGCTGTCGTGCCCGAGCTGCTCGGCGGCCTGGCCGTAGCGCTCGTTGAAGAACTTCGTGCGCTCGCGCTGCTCCTGCCGCGTGGCGATGACGTGCGCCGCCTCGGACAGCTGCTGCTTGCGGTAGCCCACCGCCAGCGCCACCACCCCGCCCAGCCCGCCGACGACCGCCAGCCCGATCTTGAGCAGGTCGAGCAGCTCCGCGGTGGTGAAAGCGGTGATGACGGGCAGCGCGGGCCTGCCGAGCAGCCAGTACAGCCCGCAGCCGGTCGCGGCGGCGAGCAGCACCGCCAGGAGAACCCACTTGACCAGCGCCCACGCCATCGGCCCCCTGGTGCCCCGCGGCGGTCGCGGCTCCACGACCGGGGGGCGGGCCTGCCGTCGCGGCGCGCGGAACTCCAGCTTGAGCGAACCCCGGTGGTCCGCCCTGAGCACCACCACCCACAGGGCGAGCAGCACTAGCAGTGACAACGCGGAGGGCAGGTAGGCGAGCACGAACGGCAATCGTGCCGGACCGGTCGAAAATGGGGTTGAAGTTCCAGTGACTGGAGAGTCGAAGGTGGTCCCCGTGAGGCACTACTACTCGATCGGCGAGCTGGCGCGGCTGACCGGGATGTCCACCAGGACGATCCGGTTCTACTCCGACTCCGGTCTGATCCCCGTGGCGGGGCGGACGGCGGGCGGGTTCCGCACCTACGACGTCGACGGGTTGGCGCGCCTCAAGCTCGTGCGCACCCTGCGCGACCTCGGCGTCGACCTGCCGACCGCGCAGCGCGTGCTCGCGAGCGAGGTGTCCGTCGCCGAGGTGGCGCGGGCGCACGCGGAAGCCATCGACGCGCAGATGCGCACGCTCCGGCTGCGCCGGGCCGTGCTGCGCGTGGTGGCGCGAAACGGGGAGGTGGAGATGGTGCACGAGTTGGCGCGGCTGTCGGAGGAAGAGCGGCAGGCGATCCTGGACGACTTCTTCGACGAGGTCTTCGGCGGCCTGGACCTCGATCCGGCCTTCGACCAGCGGATGCGGTCGGTGCGGGTGGAACTGCCCGACGACCCCACGCCGGAGCAGCTGGAGGCGTGGATCGAGCTGGCGAACCTGGTGCGGGACCCGGACTTCCGGGCCTCCATCCGGCGCATGTCCGAGCGCCACCAGGAGCTGCGGGCAGGCGGCGCGGACCTGTCCGGGCCGGACGAGGAGCAGACGCGGGTGTTCACCGACACCATGCGGCGGGTGCGCGAGGCGCTGGACGCGGGCATCGCCCCGGACTCGGCGCAGGCCGCGCCGATCGTCGCCGAGGTCGGTGAGCAGTGGGCGCGGGCCACCGGTGTGCCCGTCGGCCCGCAGCTGTGGCGACGCATGGAGGAGTTCGGCGACCCGAGGGCGGAGCGCTACTGGGTCCTGCTGGCCCGGATCAACGGCTGGCCCCCGGTGCCGGACACCTCGGCGGAACGCGCCTGGCTGCTGACCGCCGGGCGGGCCCACACCGAGTAGGACGGACGGCGCGGGGCGGCAGCCCGCCTGCCACCCCGCGCCGTCCGGAAATCCGGTGATCAGCGCCGCGCCGCGTGCCACGATCAGGCCATGCCGATCGACCCGCAGCTGCTCGCGGTCTTCACGCTCACCACGATCGTCGCCATGATCACGCCCGGCCCCGACATGCTGTTCGTCCTGGGCTGCGGGATGCGCGGCGGCCCGCGCGCGGGACTGCTGGCCACCGCCGGGGTGGCCACCAGCGAGGCCGTCCACGTGGCGGTGGCGGCGATCGGCCTGGCGGTGCTGTTCACCGCCGTGCCGGTCGCGTTCACCGTGGTCCGGGTCGTCGGCGCGGCCTACCTGGTCCACCTGGGCGTGCGGATGATCCGGCACCGGGACGACCCGCTGGTCGAGCTGCCCACCGGCATCTCCGGCCGCCGGGCCTACCTCACCGGCCTGGCCACCAACCTGCTCAACCCCAAGATGGTCACCTTCACCATCGCCTTCCTGCCGCAGTTCGTCGACCCGGCGCTGGGGCAGGTGTGGCTGCAGTTCGCCGTCCTCGGCGCGATCCTGATCGCCCTGGAGTTCGCCGTGGACGGCGCGGTCGGCGTGCTGGCGGGTCGCATCGGCGGCTGGCTGCGCCGCAGGCGGTCCGCGCGCCGCCGGATCGACACGGCCACCGGCGGGATCTTCATCGGCCTCGGCGTGCGGCTGGCCGTGGACCGGTGATCACACCGTGACGACGATCTTGCCGATGGTGTGCAGGCGGACGAAGTCCACGCACGCCTGAACCCCTTCGTCCAAGGTGTACCGACGGCCGATGGTGACCGGGAGGTCGCCGCGCGCCGCCTGTTCGCCGACCTCGCGCATCCCGCCGAACTCGCCGTCCAGGTCGAGCACGTGACGCAGGGCCACGTCGTCGCGGCCGTGCGCCCCCGGTTCCGGCACGGGGTAGGTGATGGTGAGGACGCGCCCGCCGGGGCGAACCGCCCCCGCGACGCCGGTCAGCCGGTCGCTCGGCAGGACCAGGTTGAACGCCACGTCGACCTCCGGGTACTCCCCGTACCCGATGAGCTCGTCGGCGCCGAGGGCGCGGAGCACGTCGGCGTCCTCGGGCTTCGAGGTCGCCACCACGTGCGCCCCGGCGGCGGCCAGCAGCGGGATCACCGCGGTGCCGACCCCGCCTGCGGCCCCGACCACCAGGACGCGCTCACCCGCTCGAACCTCGGCGGTCGCCATCAGCGCCCGCGCGGTCAGCCCCGTCGTGGCCAGCGCGGCGGCGTGCTCGGCGGGCAGTTCGGCCGGGCGGTGCGCGATCAGCGGGGTGTCGGCTTCGAAGACCGCGTACTCGGCCAACGCGCCGGTGCTCAGCGAAGGCCGCGTGGCGTTCGCGATCTGCCGCAGCACCCTGGGTATGGCCAAGCCGAACACCTCGTCGCCCACCCGGTAGGCCGTGACGCCCTCGCCCACCTCGCTGACCGTGCCCGCGAAGTCGTTGCCCGGCACGTGCGGGAACTCCACCGACACCACGTCGCGGAAGCCCCCGGCTGGCAGCCGCACGTCGGTCGGGTTGAGGGCCGCCGCGGTGATCCGCACCTGGATCTGCCCCGGTCCCGGCCGGGGCACCGGCACGTCGGCCACCTCGAACCGCTCGGGCGGTCCGTACTCCTTGGCCACCACTGCTCTCACGTGTCCTCCAATAAACGGACCATGCGGTCACCTTATGGTGGCGACGCTAGCAATAACCGGACCAGGCGGTCAACTTGTTAGGCTCCCGCTCATGACCCGGACTCGCCCGCTGCGCGCCGACGCCGCGCGCAACCGCGAGTCGCTGCTGGCCGCCGCCGCGGAGGAGTTCGCCGAGCACGGCCTGGACGCCTCGATCGCCGACATCGCCCGCCGGGCCGGGATCGGCAAGGGCACCGTGTTCCGCCACTTCCCCACCAAGGACGACCTGCTCGCCGCGATCGTGCTCGACCGCATCGGGGCGCTCAACGCGGTCGGCGGGCAGCTGCTCACCGCCACCGACCCCGGCGCCGCGCTGCTGGAGTTCCTCACCTTCGCCGCGCGCCAGCAGCGGCAGTTCGACATGTCCTTCCTGCACGAGGTGGGCGACATCAACCCCGAGGTGATCGCCGCTCGCGAGGAGATGTTCCGGACCGTGACGGCGCTGGTCGACCGCGCCCGCGAGCACGGGGCCGTGCGGGACGACGTCACCGGCACCGACGTGGTCCTGCTGATGTGCGCGCCGAAGCACGTCACCAGCTACCTGTCCGACCCGCCCCCGGACCTGTGGCAGCGGTACCTGGCCATCATCTTCGACGGGCTGCGCCCGCAAGGCGCCCACCCGCTGCCGCACCCCTCCCCCTGAACGAACCGGGGTACGGGTTGGCAGGCGCGGACGGCGGCGTCGCCTGGTGTGCTTCGGCCGCACCGCGCTGCCCGGCAGAATCGCCTTGCCAGATGCGCGGCGGCCTCAGGACCCAGGCACCGCACCGCCTCGTCGGGGCTTGGTCCTCGTCGCCGCCGATGGCGCGACGATCCGATAGAGCCAAGTTCGGCAGCGACGAGTTACACAGTCTCACCAAGCGTTGTAGCAGCTCAGCAACATGCGGACACTGTCATCCCGACATGCTTTGACCCATCTTTGAGGTCGCTCTGCGCGCTGTCACCTTTCCCAAAGGAGCCTCAAAGACATCCCTGCGTTAGCCGAGCTCGAAGCCATCGTGCGGGGTAGGTCGGTGCAAGCTGCAGAGTAACTACATGCACCTCTTGCCGTCCGGTCATGAACGAGCCAGAAAAGCGGAGGGCGGGGTCTCCCGCGTCCGAAGACCCCGCCCGTGGCTCCCCGGCAGCCGCCGGGGCAAATCAACTCACTTGATGTGCATCCCCGAGATGGCCCTGGCCACCACCAACCGCTGAATCTCCGACGTCCCCTCGAAGATGGTGAAGATCTTGGCGTCCCGGTGCATCCGCTCCACCGGGTGCTCCCGCGTGTACCCGGCTCCGCCGAGGATGTGGATCGCCCGCTCGGTGGCCCACACCGACACCTCGCCCGCCTTGAGCTTGGACATCGAGCCCTCGCCCGCCGTGAACGGCACGTTGTTGCGCCCCATCCACGCCGCCCGCCACACCAGCAGTCGCGCCGCGTCGATCTCCATCTTCATGTTGGCCAGGTCGAACGCGATGGACTGGTTCTCGATGATCTTCCGCCCGAACGCCTCGCGGTCCTTGGCGTAGTCCAGCGCGTACTCGTAGGCCGCCCGCGCCACGCCGACCGCCATCGCGCCGACGGTGGGGCGGGTGGTCTCGAACGTGGCCATGGCGGCCTGGCCGCCCGCGCGCTGCCCCTCGCGGGCGCGGGCCAGGCGGGCGTCCAGGCGTTCCTTGCCGCCCAGCAGGCACCGGCCGGGCACGCGCACGTCGTCGAAGAACACGTCCGCGGTGTGCGAAGCACGCATCCCGTGCTTCTTGATCTTGCCGGGGGAGGACAGGCCGGGCGTGCCGGGCGGCACGACGAAACCCGCCTGGCCGCGTGCGCCCAGGGTCGGGTCCACCACGGCGGTGACCACGTGGACGTTGGCGATGCCGCCGTTGGTGGCCCACGCCTTCTGCCCGTTGATGACCCACTCGTCGGTCTTCTCGTCGTAGACCGCGCGGGTGCGGTAGCCCGCCACGTCCGAGCCCGCCTGCGGTTCGGAGGCGCAGAACGCGGCCAGCTTCGGGTCGTCCTCGGTGCCGAAGCACTCGGGCACCCACTCGGCCAGCTGCTCGGGTTGGCCGGAGGCGAAGATGCCCGCTGCGGCCAGGCCGGTGCCCATCAGCGCGAGCGCGATGCCCGCGTCACCCCAGAACAGCTCCTCGGTGGCGATGGGCAGGGACAGGCCCAGGGGGTCGGCGAACCACGTGGCCAGCGACTCGAACCCGTACAGGCCGATCTTGGCCGCTTCCTGGATGACCGGCCACGGGGTTTCCTCCCGCTCGTCCCACTCGGCCGCGGCGGGCCGGATCACGTCCTTGGCGAAGCCGTGGACCCAGTCGCGCAGGTCGGTCTGGTCCTCGTTGAGCTCCAGCGAAAAACCGCCCATGGTCCCCTCACGCCTTCGGGATGTTGAACAGGCTCATGAAGCCGGCGGCGAAACCGAGGTCCCCCTTGACCTTCAGCTTGCCGGTCATGAACAGCACGGGGGCGGAAGCGTTGCCGGTGGCCAGCTTGAGGAATTCGACCGGGCCGACGGTCACGGTGGCGCGCGGCTCGCGCGTCGCGCCCTTGGTGATGGCGCACTGGGCGTTCTCGATGACCACCTCGTAGGAGTCGAGGCCGTCCTCGCCGAACCCGCCGGTGAGCTGGAGGTGGACCACGGCCCTGGTGGAGCCCGCGCGCTCGCTGCGGAAGTGCGCCTCCATGCGGTGGAAGACCTCGTCGAGGACGCGCTCGCGCAGGCCCGGTCGCGTGGTGACCGCTTCGACCTGGCCCTTGGAGGCGCGGGAGATGACGCGGGCGAAGTCGCGCGCGTCCATCGCGGACAGGTCGAGGTGGGCGGCGTTGTCGGCGAGGGCGACCAGCGCGTCGAGCAGGTCGGCGAACTCGTCCTCGTCGAGCTTCTTCGGGTCGATGCCCTTGGCCACGGCGTCGATGTCGAGGCGGGCCAGCGCCGGGTCGTCCGGCTGGAGCCGCCGGAGCCGTTGGAGTGCGGAGATCAGCTCCCGCGCTCCGAGTCCGGCGATCGCCTCGGTGGTGAGGTCGATGGTCATGTGGGCACCTCCGCTACCTACTGCCCGGTAAGACTACTGACGAGTAGGTTAGGCGGCAAGGGGGTTCGATAATCTTGGCGCAGCCTTCAGGGGGTGCGATGCACGCTGACCAACCGGTCCGGAACGGGCGAGCCAAGAGGCTGCCGCGCGAGGTGCGCGAGCGGCAGATCATGGACGCCGCCGTGGACGTCTTCTCGCGGCTGGGCTTCCACGCCGCGTCGATGGACGAGATCTCCGAGGTCGCGGGCATCTCCAAACCCATGCTCTACGCCTACCTCGGGTCCAAGGAGGAGCTGTTCGCGACCTGCATCCGCCGCGAGTCCAACCGGATGATCGAGGCCATCGCGACCGGTGTCGAGGCCGACCAGCCGCCGGACGTGCAGCTGTGGAGCGGACTGCGCGCGTTCTTCGGCTTCGTCGGGGAGAACCGGGCCAGCTGGCAGGTGCTGCACCGCCAGGCCAGCTCCCAGGGCGGCCCCTTCGCCGCCGAGTTGGCCGACATGCGCGGCCGGGCGATCGCGCTGGTGGCGACGCTGCTGGTGCACTCGGCGGACTCCCAGGACGTGCCGCGCGCGGGCGACAAGGAGGCCGAGAGCCTGGCCGCCGCACTGGTCGGCGCGGGCGAGTCGCTGGCCGACTGGTGGCTGGACAACCCGGCGGAACCGGCGGGCGTCGTGGCGGCCAGGCTGATGAACCTGGTGTGGATGGGCTTCGGCGACCTGGTGGCGGGCAACGTGTGGCACCCGCCGTCGCGGCGGTCCTGATCAGCCCCTGACGTCGGGACGCCGGAGCCACGACCCGTCACCGCCGTTTTCGCGGAACTGCGGGACTCTCCGGCGATCCACGTGCACAACGAGTCGCCGAAGCGGTTTCCGCCGATACGTACTGATCAGCTTCCGTCACGCTCGACCCGCGCGCTCGCGGAGCGCATGAACACGTCCGCGCGGTCCCCGAGGAGGCCCTCCGCGTTCAGGATGAACTGCAGCGCTGCCGAGAGGTCGTCGCGCACTTGGTGCTCCATGCTGTCGCGTTCTCCGGCGCTGCTGAAGGTGACCTCGTCGAGGTGGCGCAGAGCTGTCGCGCGCACCGCGTCGGCGTCCAGCACCGTGACGACGGCGTCCACCGAGATCCGGTAGCGCTCACCGTTCTCCAGAACGTTCTTGAGCTGGGACTTTTCGGTTTCGGTGGTGGGCAATGGCCGTGATGTGGTCATATTTCCTAAAACTACCCAGGCCGCCCCGTCGCGACTATCCGGAAGATTCCCTAGGGGGTGTCCCCGAAGCGGGTCGGGCTGATTTTCCTTTTACCTCCGGCCGTGTGCGGATGTCTTGGGACGGCTGGTGAGCGGTGGCGCTCTGACCACAGGGCGCGCATACGCTCGGTAAGTTCTCAGATGGGGTTCACGAATGACCGCCGCAAAGTGGGACGTCCTCTCTGCCCGTTCAACGGCCATGGGGCGGGCCCGGGACGAGCCGCGCACCCCCATGCGCCGGGTCGAGGAATTGCGCCCGCAGGTGCGGGAGATCGTCGCGGAGCTGATCGACACATACGGGACAGTGGCGTGCCCGTCGACGACCGGCACATGATCCAGGCGTGGAGCGACGCCCCGAAGGCCCCTCCGCGGAGGGGCCTTCGGGGCGCTCTAATCCAAGGGGCTCAGGAAAGCGCCTTCTTCAGGACCGAGATGGCCTGGTCGATCGCGGCCTCGGCGGCGTTGGTGCCGCGCAGCGCGTTCAGCATCACGAAGTCGTGGATCGCGCCCTGGTACCGGACCGCGGTCACCGGCACGCCCGCCTCGCGCAGCTTGTTGGCGTAGGCCTCGCCCTCGTCGCGCAGCACGTCGGCCTCGGCGGTGATCACCAGGGCGGCGGGCAGGCCCGCCAGGTCCTCGGTGGTGGCGCGCAGCGGCGACGCGGTGATCTCGGCGCGCTGGGCGGGGTCGGTGGTGTACTGGTCCCAGAACCACTGCATGGCGTCGCGGCGCAGGAAGTAGCCCTCGGCGAACTCGTGGTAGGACGGCGTGTCGAAGGACGCGTCGGTCACCGGGTAGAACAGCACCTGCTGGGTGAAGGTCACGTCGCCGCGCCGCTTGGCCAGCAGGGTCAGCGCGGCGGCCATGTTGCCGCCGACCGAGTCGCCCGCCACGGCCAGCCGGGAGGCGTCCAGGCCGTGCTGGGCGCCCTCGGTGGTGATCCACCGCGCCACCGAGTACGACTCCTCCAGCGCCACCGGGTAGTGGACCTCGGGCGAGAGGCTGTAGTCGGGGAAGACGACCGCCGCGCCGGTGCCGACGGCCAGTTCGCGGACCAGGCGGTCGTGGGTGTGGGCGTTGCCGAACACCCAGCCCGCGCCGTGGATGTAGAGCACGACCGGCAGCGGGCCGGTGGCGTCGACCGGGCGGACGAGGCGCACCGGGACGGAGCCGACGGTCACCCACTCCTCGGCGACCTCGGGCTTGGCGATGTCGCCGGACTGCACGCCGTCGACGGTCTTGCGGCCCTCGACCGGGCCGAGGTCGAACAGGTAGGGCGGGTTGGCGGTGGCGGCGGCGAACTCGGCGGCGGCGGGTTCGAGGGTGACGCTCATGATCGGCTCCTCCGGGGTGGTGGTGCTCCGTGCTGACAAGAACAAAGCTAGCGCGCAATTACATCGTGCACAACTTAATCGGGCACGGGTGTACTGTGGTCTCAGTCACCGGAGGAGGACACCATGGACGACGAGTTCACCCTGGAGCTGGACGACCAGCTCTGCTTCGCCCTCTACGCGGCCTCGCGCGTGATCACCGCGCGGTACCGGCCGCTGCTGGACGACCTGGGCCTGACCTACCCGCAGTACCTGGTGCTGCTGGTGCTCTGGGAGCGCGGCGCGGTGCCGGTCAAGGACCTCGGTGCGGCCCTCCAGCTCGACTACGGCACGCTGTCGCCGCTGCTCAAGAGGCTGGAGGCGAACGGCCTGGTGCGCCGCGAGCGCCGCCCGGAGGACGAGCGCTCGGTCATCGTCGCGCTCACCGACGACGGCGTGGCGCTGCGCGAGCGCGCGGCGGCCGTGCCGCCGGTCATCGGCGACGCGATGGGGCTGAGCAAGGAGCAGACCGCGCAACTGCGCGGCCTGCTGCGCACGCTCACCGACAACGTCAGCCGCTGAGATCAGCCGCTGACGGTGCCCTCCAGGGAGGGCTTGCCGCCGCTCCACACGCTGAACCGCCAGCCGTCCGCCGTGGGCCGCGCGGCGAAGTCGGCGCGGGCGGGCAGCGGTAGGGGCGCCTTGAACCGCACGTCCACCGCGCAGGCGTCGGGCAGCCTGCCCGCCAGCGCGGCCAGGCACCGCGCCTTGGTCCACATCCCGTGCGCGATGGCCCGTGGGAAGCCGAACGCCCGCGCGGCCAGCGGGTGCAGGTGGATCGGGTTGCGGTCACCGGAGACCGCCGCGTAGCGCCTGCCGGTGTCGGCGGGCACCCGCCACGAGGCGGTCGGCCGGGGCGGCTGCGGGCGCTCGCCCGCCGCACCGCCGGTCCCGCCACCGGTCCCGCCACCGGTCCCGCTACTGCGGCGCAGATAAGTCGACACGTCGACCCACACCGCCTCGCCGTCCACCGACGCCGTGGTGACCACGTCGAACTGCCTGCCGCGTTCGTGCGGGCGCAGGTTCTCCGCGCGCACCACCAGCTCCAGCGGCTCGGACGCGAGCAGCGGGCGCGTGCGGGTGATCCGGTTGGCCACGTGCACCAGCCCCGGCAGCGGGAACGGGAAGTCCGCGCCGGTCATCAGCTCGACGTGCAGGGGGAACGCGAGCACGTGCGGGTAGGTCGGCGGCAGCTCGTCGCGCACGCCGAACCCGCAGACCCGGCCGTACGCGGCGAGGTGCGCCCGGTCGACCTCCGCCTCGGCGGTGAGCACCGCGTCGGGCAGCGCGTCGGACGAGGTGTCGCCGCGCTTGGCCGGCGCGGTCACCGCCGCCTTCGCGTACAGCCACGTCAGGCCGGCCATCACGCCCCCAGCAGGCTCTGCCCGCACACCCGCACGACGTTGCCGGTGACGCCGGTCGACGCGGGGTGGGCGAACCACGCGACCGTCTCCGCCACGTCCACCGGCAGCCCGCCCTGGGACAGGCTGTTCATCCGCCGCCCGGCCTCGCGGATGAGCAGCGGCACGGCGGCGGTCATCCTGGTCTCGATGAACCCCGGCGCGACGGCGTTGACCGTGGCCCGGCCCGCCAGCTCGGCGGAGAGCTGGTCCACCATGCCGATCACGCCCGCCTTGGTGGTGGCGTAGTTGGTCTGGCCGACGTTGCCCGCGATGCCCGCGATGGACGACACGCCGATGACGCGGCCGTTGGACCGCAGCGCGCCCGCCTCGACCAGCGCCGCGTTGACCCGCTCCTGGGCGGCCAGGTTCACCTCGATCACCGCGTCCCAGCCGGCGGCGTCCATGCGGCCCAGCGTGCGGTCGCGGGTGATGCCCGCGTTGTGCACGACGACGTCCACGCCGCCGTGGCGCTGGGTGAGGTGGTCGACGATGCGGCCGGGGGCGGTGGCGGAGGTGATGTCGAGCTGGAGCGCCGACCCGCCGACCCGGTTGGCCACCTCGGACAGCTCGGCGCCCTGCGCGGGCACGTCCAGGCACACCACGTGCGCGCCGTCGCGGGCGAGCACCTCGGCGATGGCCGCGCCGATGCCCCGCGACGCGCCGGTGACCAGGGCGACCTTGCCCGCCAGCGGCCGGTCCCAGTCCTCCGGCCGCTCGACCTCGGCCGCGCCGATCCGGACGACCTGGCCGGAGACGTAGGCGGACCGGCCGGAGAGCAGGAACCGCAGAGTGGACTCCACGCCGCCTTCCGCGCCCTCGGCGACGTGGACGAGCTGGGCCGTGCCGCCGCGCTTGAGCTCCTTGCCCACGCTGCGCGTGAAGCCTTCCAGCGCGCGTTGCGCGATCCGGGAGGCGGCCTGCTCCGGTGGCGTGCCCAGGACGACGACGCGCCCGCACGGGCCGAGCTTGCGGATCACCGGGTGGAAGAAGTCGTACAGCTCGCGCAGCCGCTCGGTGCTGTCGATGCCGGTGGCGTCGAAGACGAGCGCGGCGTAGCGGTCGGCGTCGGTCGCCGGGACCGCCGTGTCCAGGCCGGCCGACGTGAGCACGGCGCGCACCGGTTCCACGAGGCGACCGCCGCCGCCGAGCAGCACCGGCCCGTCCAGGGGCGGCCGGTCGGGCGAGTGGCGGCGCAGCGGGTGCGGGTTGGGCAGGCCGAGCTTGCCCACCACGAACCGCCCGATCGCGGACTGGGCGAACGACTGGTACCGATCCATGGGCACATCACACTCCCTACTGACTGGTAAGTCTACTGGTGAGTAGGTAGTCTGGCGGGCACAGCCCCGCACCCGGAGGACGACATGCCCAGCACCCGGCGAGTTGCCATCCTCGGCGGCAACCGCATCCCGTTCGCCCGGTCCAACGGCCCCTACGCCACCGCGTCGAACCAGGACATGCTCACCGCCGCGCTGGACGGCCTGGTCAGCCGCTTCGGGCTGCGCGGCGAGCGGCTGGGCGAGGTCGTCGCGGGCGCGGTGCTCAAGCACAGCCGGGACTTCAACCTCGTCCGCGAAGCCGTCCTGGGCAGCAAGCTGTCCGCCGAAACCCCCGCCTACGACATGCAGCAGGCGTGCGGCACCGGCCTGCAGGCGGTCATCGCGGTGGCCAACAAGATCGCCCTCGGGCAGATCGACTCCGGCATCGCGGGCGGCGTGGACACCACCAGCGACGCGCCCATCGGCGTCAACGAGGGCCTGCGCTCGGTGCTGCTGGAGTTCAACCGGGCCCGCGGCGTCGGGGCGCGGCTCAAGCTGCTGACCAAGCTGCGGCCCAAGCACGTCATCCCCGAGCTGCCGCGCAACGGCGAGCCGCGCACCGGCCTGTCCATGGGCGAGCACGCGGCGATCACCGCGCGGGAGTGGGGCATCGGCCGCGCCGAGCAGGACGAGCTGGCCGCCGCCAGCCACCGCAACCTCGCCGCCGCCTACGACCGGGGCTTCTTCGACGACCTGGTGACCCCCTTCCAGGGCCTGACCAGGGACCAGAACCTGCGGCCGGACTCCTCGGCGGAGCGGCTGGCCGAGCTCAAGCCGGTGTTCGGCAAGGGCGAGGGCGCGACCATGACGGCGGGCAACTCCACCCCGCTGACCGACGGCGCGTCCGCCGTGCTGCTGGCCAGCGAGGAGTGGGCGGCCCAGCGGAAGCTGCCCGTGCTGGCCTACCTGACCTTCACCGAGACCGCCGCGGTCGACTACGTGCACGGCGGCGAAGGGCTGCTCATGGCCCCCGCCTACGCCGTGCCCAGGATGCTCGCCCGCGCCGGGCTCACCCTGCGGGACTTCGACTTCTACGAGATCCACGAGGCGTTCGCGTCGCAGGTGCTGGCCACCCTCAAAGCGTGGGAGGACGCCGAGTTCTGCAAGGCCAAGCTGGGCCTGGACGCACCGCTGGGGTCCATCGACCGGGCGAAGCTCAACGTCAACGGCTCCTCGCTGGCCGCAGGTCACCCGTTCGCGGCGACAGGCGCCCGGATCGTGGCCACGCTGGCCAAGCTGCTGGCCGAGAAGGGCTCGGGACGCGGCCTGATCTCGATCTGCGCGGCGGGCGGCCAGGGCGTCACGGCCATCGTCGAGCGGTAGTCAGTCCAGCAACGACCAGGACGCGGTGCAGCGGACCGTCACCACGATCCGCTGGGCCTCCAGGTTGAGCTGGTCCATGCGCGGCGGCTCGCCCGGCGAGCCGCCTGCGCCGAAGGCCATCACGCGGCTCGCGCCCTCGGCCGCCCACACCTCGCCGTCGCCGTCGGACAGCCGCAGCAGCACGCCCAGCCGGACGCCCAGCGCCTCGGCGTAGCCCTCGGCGCGGCGGCGGGCGTCGGCCACGGCCGCGCGCTGCGCCTCGCGGACGGCGTCGGCGTCCTCGGCCAACTCCCAGGTCGGGCCGTTGAGCCAGGTGGGCTCGGCCCCCACGAGCGCGCCGAGCAGGTCGTCCAGGCCGGTCAGGTCGGTCACCCGCAGCACGTACCGCTGCACCGCGCGGGCACCCGAGCGCCGCTGGCCGTCCCAGTTGTCGTGCACCGACAACTGCCGCGTGCGCACCTCCACCCCGTCGCGCCGCAACAGCGGCTCGACGGCGGAAACGCGCTCGGTCAGCGCGCGCGCCGCCTCGTCGCGGGTCGCGCCAGCCGCCTCGAAGCTCACGTCCACCTGCGCGCGGTCGGCGGTCCGCTCGACCCTGCCCACGCCCTTGGTCACCACCTCGGCCATCGGGCCAGCCAACCGATCCGGCGGGCCGCGCGCAAGCCGTCACCCGCGCTGAGCGGGCAGGAGAATCGTCGGCGCTGAGGCCGTAGCTGCCGGGGATTCGCCGGCTTGTGCCCCAACTCACCGGATAATCGGGTGCATCGCGCGTCCTGAAGGTGCATACTTGAGGCACAGCACCGAGAAGACTTGAGAGGGATGAACCCCGTGAACTTCACTGCGAAGCTCCGCGCTCGTCGTGTCGAGGCTCGCAACCGCAAGGCCGTCGCTCGCGCGATCGACACGGCGCCCACCCCGGCGATGCGGCACGAGCTGATCGCCATCGCGCAGTCCCAGGTCGCCAACCTGCGCTGACCCCTCCCGCGCCGAACCCTCGCGCGAGGTGACCGCCCGATCGACACCGGGCGCGCCCCCGAGTCACCCGCGCGAACCTCCTTGGGGGAACAGCACGAGCCCCTGCCGCACCTCCCGCGCGGCAGGGGCTCGCTGCTGTCCGGAGAGTGATCTGGAGCACACCGTGTGGGTTCTGTAACAGTCCGCGGTGGTGTCTCGATGAAGCAGGTGGCCCCGTGGTGCTGTCAGCCCCCCGACCTGGCAGCACCCGGGGTTTTCCCATGTCCGGGACCATGGGGCGGTGACTTCCCCGCTCCTGGTCGTGGACGCGGCCAACGTGGTCGGCTCGGTGCCCGACGGCTGGTGGCGCGACCGCGCGGGTGCGGTCGCGCGGCTGCGCGACTCCCTGGTCCCGCTCGCCTCCGCCGGTCTGCCCCGCTTCGCCCCCGGCCCGCTGGAGGTCGTCCTCGTGGTCGAGGGCGAGGCCCGCGGCGTCCCGCCGGTCCCCGGCGTGCGGGTGGTCTCCGCGCCGGGGTCCGGCGACGACGCGATCGTGGAGGTCGTCCGGTCCGAAGGCGCGGGCCGAACCGTCGCGGTGGTCACCGCCGACCGCGCCCTGCGGGCCCGCGTGACCGCGCTGGGCGCGGCCACCCTGGGGCCGCGCTCCGTGCGCCGCTGAGGTCGGTCAGGGCATCACCCGCTCCTCCTCGGCCTCCGGGCGCGACTCGTTCTCCCTGATCCAGTCGAGGGCGCTGCCCGTCTTCTGGTGCAGCCGCTCCAGCGCCGCGTGGCTCAGCAGCAGGTCCAGTTGCCCCTGACCGAGGTTGAGTTCGACGTTGTCGAGCGTCGCCGTGCACTTCATCGGCGTCTCGCCGGTGATCGTGAAGCACGACGAAGAAGACATTCCGTGCAGCTGGTTTTCCATGAGCGCCCTTTCGGCAGCGGGGTTTCACCGATGTTCGGCACGTTAGCAGCGCACGTGCTTAGTTGACTCGCCACGATTGGGTGATCTTATTGTGGGTCGATTGCCCAATAGAGTGGCGACATGGCGAACACGCAAACCCGACGCAGGCGCAAGCTGGGCGGCTACCTGCAAGAACTCCGCAAGCGGGCGGAATGGACGCCGGAAGCCGTCGCGGAGGCGCTGGGCATCTCGCGGCCCACGGTGAACCGGATGGAGAGCGGCCACACCCGTTGTCGCCGTGCGGAACTCCAGGCGATGCTCGGGTTCTACCGGGCGACCGAGCGGCAGCGCGCCAAGGCGGTTCAACTGTGGGAGGACGCCAAGGACGACGCGGTCAGGATACGTTTCCCCGCACGTAGTTCCAGTGCGTTCCGGAATTTCCTCCAAGCGGAATCAGAAGCGAATTCGCTGGATGTGCTCGACTCGTACGCGGTCTCCGGCCTGCTGCAAACGCCCGACTACGCGCGAGCCGTGCAGAACCCGGCCGCGTCGCCTTTCGAGGAGGAAGCGGCCGAGGTCGAGCGGTACGTGACCTCCCGGCTGGAGCGGCAGCGCAGGCTGACCGGGACCGACCCGCTCCGACTCCGCGCATTCCTCGACGAATCCGTGATCACGCGCGAGATCGGTGGCGTGGACGTGCTGATCGGCCAGCTCGGGCACCTGCTGGAGATGGGCGACCGGGAGAACGTCACCGTCCGGATCCTGCCGTTCGGCCTGGGGGCCTACGGCACCATGTGCGGCGGTGTCACCGTGGTGGACTTCGGCGATTCGGAGGACCCGCCCGTCGTGTATTTGGAGCACGCGGGCGGTGGTGCCTGGGTGGAGGATGGAGAGGCAATTCAGCGCTACGTCCACATGATGCGTGGGCTGGACGCCGTCGCGCTGTCGGAGAGCGCTTCGGCCGAGCTGATCCGACATCGGATGAAGGCACTCGAGGGCGATGACCGTCTACTGGCGTAAGAGCAGTCGATCGGGCGCGGGGGCGAGCAACTGCGTGGAGGTGGCGCGGAGCGCCGAAGAGGTCCGCTTCCGGGACAGCAAGGCACCGGGGGCGGGCCAGCTGGTGTTCGGCGCGGACGGGTTCCAGCGCTTCCGCGCCGCCGTGGCCGCTCAGCTCCCGGCGGACGTCACCACGGCAGGTCCACGTCTTCCCAGCTGGTGAAGGTGCCGGACGGCCCGTCGGGGCCGAGCCGGGCGACGCGCACCACCTCGCGGGCGGCCTCCTCGACCGATTCCGTCCCCTCGAAGTTGACCAGCGCGGTGTTGGCGAACCCCGGCGAGACCAGGTTGACCTTGATGTCGGTGTCCTCCAGCTCGATCATCATCGCCAGCGTCACCGCGTTGAGCGCGGACTTCGACGCGGCGTAGACCGGCTCGAAGGACGAGTGGTAGCGGAAGTTCGGGTCGGCGGCGATCGTCAGCGAGCCGAGCGCGCTCGTGACGTTCACGACGCGCGCGTCCGGTGACCGGCGGAGCAGCGGGAGCATGGCCTGGTACACCGCCAGGACGCCGAAGACGTTCACCTCCCAGACGGCGCGCACCTCGTCGAGGGGGACGACGCTCGCCGCTGACCTGGCGCGCAGTTCGGCCATGGTGGCGCCGGTGCGGGTGGTGGCGATGGCGGCGTTGTTGACCAGGAGGTCGAGCCGACCCGCCTCGTCGCGAATCCGCTGGGCCGCCAAGGCGATCGACGTCGGGTCGGTCACGTCGAGCTGGACCGCCGTGGCCCTCTCGCCGATCATCGCGGCCGCCGCCTCGCCGCGCACGAGGTCGCGGGCGCCCACGAACACCCGCACGCCGTCAGCGGCCAGTTCCTTCGCGACTTGCTCTCCCATTCCCTGGTTGGCGCCGGTGATCAGAGCGATGCGGTTCTCGGGCACTTCGGCCACTCCTCCGATGGACGTTGCGATGCCGGACGAGCGCTCGTGCCGGGGGCAAGCCGCGCTCCCGGCAACCGTGCGCCACCCGCGGCCCACGGGAAAGGCCATCGCGACCCTAGGAACGTCAGTGCCAGTCAGCGCCACGTCGGGAGAACTACGATCGGCGGTGATGACGGCGGAGACCGGCGCGGGAAGCGCGAACCGGCTCGGCGACTACCTGCGCGCTCGACGTGAGCTGGTGTCACCGGGAGCCGTCGGCCTGCCCGAGGACTCGCGGCGCCGGGTTCCGGGATTGCGCCGCGAAGAAGTGGCCATGCTCGCGGGCATCAGCTCGGACTACTACCACCGGCTCGAACAGGGGCGGAACCGGAACCCCTCCGCGCAGGTGCTCGAAGCCATCGCCGGGGTGCTGCGACTGGACGAGTCCTCCACCGAGCACCTGCTCGAACTGGGTGCCGCCAGGCCGCGCCCGCGTCGCACCCCACGCCGCCGGGAGACCGTCGCCCCCCGGATCGTGGAACTGGTCCACTCGCTCACCATGCCCGCGTTCGTCGGCGGGCGGTACCTGGACGTGCTCGCGAGCAATTCGCTCGCGCGCGCCCTCTCCCCGGAGTTCGAAACCGGTGAGAACCTGCTGCGCGCGGCCTTCCTCGGCACGGAGGGGCGAGTGCGCTTCGACCAGCGCGAGATGGTCGCGATGTTCCGCAAGCGCGTGGGAACCGACCTCGACGACCCGCGGGTCGTGCGGCTGGTGGGAGAGCTGTCGCTGGCCAGCGCCGCGTTCCAGCGGGCGTGGGCCCGCCACGACGTGCGGCCCGCCCGAGGCGGACCCGTTCACGTCGACCACCCCCAGGTCGGCCCGATGGAGCTGAACCTCTCCAAGCTCGTCGTCGACGACATCGGCGACCAGTGGCTGGTCGTCTACCACCCCGCCGCCGAACACCCGGAGAGCGCGGACCGGCTCGCCCTGCTCGCCTCCCTGGTCGCACGGGTTCGCCCCACGTCGAGGGAGGACGTCCCCTCGGCGCGGGAGTGAACCGCGCGGCGACTTGTGACGGGCGTGTCAGTCTCTCCAGATACCGAAGCGGTGCTCGTTGCGACAAGCTGCCGCGAACCTCGGGCACCCGTGCCCCGCGTTGCCGAGTACGTCGAGCAGGTCCTCCACTGAGCGCGGGTACTTCCGGTAGCGGGACGTCTGGCGTCGCAGAGCTGCCAGGACGGCTCCGGGTGCCAGGTCCAGTTGGTCCTGGAGGAAGTCGTCCTGGTGCATGGCGATGATGTCGTAGGGGTCGAGCGCGGCTTTGGGAAAGTCTTTCAGGTTCTCGGTGACCAGCACCTCCGCCCCGCCGCGTACCGCTGCGGCGAGAACGTGCCGGTCCTTCGGGTGGTTGCTCATCGCGTCCACCAAACCCTCGTACCCGAGGACCTCAGCATCGGGGAAGTGGTGGCTCATCCGATCGAGCCTGCGAGCGACTTGCTCCTCGGACACCCCCCGCTTCCGAAGATTGCGCTCCAGTTCGGTGAGCACGTCCCCCGACCACAGGGGGCGGTAGATGCCGCACTCCGCGATGCTCAACACCGTGTCGCACAGGTAGGGCTTGAACAGCACGCAGGCGTCAAAGAAAACGGGAAACAAGGATCACCTGTCGTCGTCCGTGGGCATCCGCTCGAACGGTTCGTCCAAGGGGATGTCGTACAGCCCGTCCTCCTCGCTGGTGCGCACCATGTCGTCCAACCCCGCCGCGCGGGACCGACGAGCGCGCTCGCGGTAGGCGAGGAGGTCCGCCAAGCGCACTCGACGGTGTCGGTTCGGCTGTTCATAAGGGATTTCACCTGCTTCGAGCAGGCGCACCAGAGTCGGTCGTGAAACACCCAAGAGGTGGGCGGCCTCGCTCGTGGTCAACACGGTGTGCTGAGGGGCGACGGTGATCGCCAGCCCTTGCGACATGGCGGCCACCACATCCCGCAGCACCTCGAACACCTCGGGAGGCAGTTCCAGCCGGGTGCCGTCGGGGGCGATGAGGCTGGCGTTTTCGTGGCCATGCCTGGCCAGCGCGGCAACCCACGGCGACAAGCTCTCCGGACTGGCCGGTGGCAATACCGTTCGTTCGCACGCTGCCGCTGTCATGGTCGCCAGTGTAGTGGAAAACGAACAAAACGAAAGCCGGGTCAGCTGGATGGGGTCGCGAGATGCCTCCAGGCGTCGTGCTGCCCCTCATGACGACTGATCGAGGCCGTGCCCGTGTCCGCGCCCCTGAACTGGTCGGCCGAGGCCGGCTGGACACCGACGACCACCACGCGGTCCGAGCGAGCCGCCAAGTCGGCAGGCGACCGCCGGGATCGTCACCGCGTACGACAACGCCAAAGCCCGCCCGCCCCTGGGAGGACAACCGTGAAGCTCGTCGACGACGTCAGGGACGCCCTGCTCGGGCTGGCACTCGAAAGCACCCGAGGAATTGCCATCACGGGCTTCGACGCCGACCACACCACCGGATCGATCCTCGGCCGCCCCCGCGTGCGGTTCACCGTCGCGGATGGCCCCAACGCGGGTTCGTACCTGGCCACTGCCGAGTCGCTGACCCCCGTTGGCCCTGATGGTGGCAACGACGCCGCGGCCTTGTCCGGGTGGTACGCGGGCCTCATCCGCACCCACGTGTGCGAACTGGCGGCCACCTCCGCCCTGCCCTCGACGCGGGGAGCGTCTGTGATCTGGGAGCCTTGGGTGATCCTGCGCGAGCACTGAAGTGCTCCGTCACGGACACGTGCCCGGTAGTAGTTACCGGCCCATTTGGACACGTCGGGTGGTACTTGCCGGTGTGGGGAGTCCACATGGTGGGCGGCGAAATACCGAAGCCTGGACGTCGTGTTCACTTCGGGTGTGACGACCGCCCACCGCCGCCGTGCCCGTGTCCGCGCCCCCGAACTCGTCGGTCGGGGCTGGCTGAACACCGGTGACCGGGAGGTCCGGCTCAAGGACCTGCGCGGCAAGGTCGTGCTGCTGGACTTCTGGACCTTCTGCTGCATCAACTGCCTGCACGTGCTGGACGAGCTGCGCCCGCTGGAGGCCGAGTTCGCCGACGTGCTGGTCACGATCGGCGTGCACTCGCCCAAGTTCGTCCACGAGGCCGACGCCGAAGCGCTCAGGGCCGCCGTGGAGCGCTACGAGGTGCACCACCCGGTGCTGGACGACCCCGAGCTGACCACCTGGCAGAACTACGCCGTGAAGGCGTGGCCGACGCTGGTCGTGGTCGACCCCGAGGGCTACGTCGTGCACGTCGCCGCCGGTGAGGGGCACCTGGACGCGCTGCGGCAGGTGGTCGGCGAGCTGGTCGCCGAGCACGAGGCCAAGGGCACGCTGCACCGGGGCGACGGCCCGTACGTGGCCCCGCCGCCCGCGTCCACCACGCTGCGGTTCCCGGCCAAGGCCGTGCTGACGCCGCGCGGCACGCTGCTGGTCAGCGACTCCGCCCACCACAGCCTGGTCGAGCTGGAAGCCGACGGCGAGACCGTGCTCCGGCGCATCGGCACCGGCGAGCGCGGCAGGCAGGACGGGCTGCGGCCGAGCTTCTCCGAGCCCGCCGGGATCGCGCTGCTGCCCGAGGACGTGGCCGCGCGGGTCGGCTACCACGCGGTCGTCGCCGACACGGTGAACCACCTGCTGCGCGGCCTGGACCTGGACACCGGCGAGGTCACCACGGTCGCGGGCACCGGCGAGCAGTGGCGCGACGGCGCCACCGGCGGCCCGGCCCGCGCGGTCGACCTCACCAGCCCGTGGGACGTGGCCTGGTGGGAACCGGCGGGCGGGGTGGCCGTGGCGCTGGCGGGCAACCACACGCTGGGCCTGTTCAAGCCGCTGGAGGGCACCTTCGAGCGGCTCGCGGGCACCACCGTTGAGGGGCTGAGCGACGGCCCGGCGCTGGAGGCGTTCTTCGCCCAGACCTCCGGCCTGGCGGCGGACGGCGACCGGCTGTGGCTGGTCGACTCGGAGACCTCCGCGCTGCGCTGGCTGGACGCCGACCGCACCGTGCACACCGCCATCGGCCGGGGCCTGTTCGACTTCGGCCACCGCGACGGGGCCGCCGACCAGGCGCTGCTCCAGCACCCGCTGGGGGTCACCGCGCTGCCGGACGGCTCGGTGGTCGTCGCCGACACCTACAACGGCGCGATCCGCCGCTACGACCCCGCCACGGGCGAGGTGTCGACGGTGGCCGACGACATCGCCGAGCCGTCGGACGTCGTGCTGGTGGACGGGGAGCTGGTGGTGGTCGCCTCGGCGGCGCACCGGCTGGAGCGGCCGGTGGCGCCGGGCGCGCGGCTGGTCACCGGTGACGCGCACCGGGTGCGCAGGCCGCCGACCGAGATCGCCGGGGGCGAGCTGGAGCTGGCCGTGGTGTTCACCCCGCCCGCCGGGCAGAAGCTGGACGACCGCTACGGCCCGTCCACCCGCCTGGAGATCACCAGCTCGCCGCCCGAGCTGCTGGTCGAGGGCGCGGGCGTGGGCACCGACCTGGTGCGCGTGCTGCGCGTGGCCGAGGGGATCACCGAGGGCGTGCTGCACGTCGTGGCGCAGGCCGCGAGCTGCACGGACGACCCCGCCGTGGAACACCCCGTGTGCAAGCTCACCCGTCAGGACTGGGGCGTACCCGTGCGGGTGACAGCGGCCGGTCCGCGCAGACTGCCCCTGATGATGGGCGGGCTGGACGACGGCGCTCCGGCGGGCACGTAGACTCTTCGAGTGCCCGATGTCAAGCTCGAGATCCAAATGCTCCACGACCGCGTCCTGGTGCGCATCTCGCCCGAGGACGGCGAGCGCCGCAGCAGCGGAGGCATCGTGATCCCGGCCACAGCCCAGATGGCCAGGCGGTTGGCCTGGGGCGACGTGCACGGTGTCGGCACCGGCGTGCGGCACGTCAAGGTCGGCGACCGGGTGCTGTTCAACCCCGAGGACCAGCTGGAGGTCGAGGTCCAGGGCCAGACCTACCTGGTCATGCGAGAGCGGGACGTGCACGCCACCGCCACCGAGCGGACCGACCACGGGACGGGTCTTTACCTCTGAGCGGCCCCGAACGTGATCGTCACGTGACGGCGTTCGGGTATTCAGTCCCATGACCTTGCGGAGAGGCAAGAGGGGGAGCGGTGCCGGAGAAGCAGCGACCGGAGTACGACGCTGAGCGGACCACGGCCATGGAGCCGGTCCGCCCGTCGGACACCGCTTCGGAGCGCACCACGAAGATTCCCGCCTCGGCGGTCCACGAGGCCGCCTGGCCCTCCGAGGAGCCCGACGCGGAGCCGGACCAGGGGGCCGCGCCGACGGTGCGCAACGTGTCACCCCCGACCGAGGTCACCCGTTCGGGAACCGCGTCGAGTGAGGTCACGCGCGCCCTCAACCCGCCCCAGCCGGAGCAGCCGACCGCCCAGCTGCCCGCGCCCCAGCAGCAGCCTCAAGAGCAGCAGCCTCAACAGCAGCAATCTCAACAGCCCCAGCCCCAGCCCCAGCAGCAGTCGCCCTGGCAGCAGGCATCCCAGCAGCAGACGCAGCAGCAACAGCAGCCTCAGCGGCAGGCCGCGCAGGAGCAGCCCACGCAGGTGGCCCGCCCCTCCTCCGCCGAGGAGACCACGGTCTTCGCCACCCCGGTCCTGCCGCCCCAGCCGGAGCAGAACCCCGGCCAGAATTCCGGGCAGCCCGACGAGCAGGCCACCGTGCTCGGCCCGGTCATGGTCGAGCAGGGCGAGGACGGCAGGCCGCTCGACGAGGCCGAGCGGGAGCGGGAGCGCCGCCGCAAGCTGCGCCGGGGCGGTCTGGTCGCCGCCGCGGTGCTGGGCGTGCTGGTCGTCCTCTACGGCCTGGACATCCTGGTCTCCAGCGGCAACGTGCCGCGCGGCGTCACCGTGGCGGGCGTGGACGTGGGCGGGATGAGCCCCGCCGAGGCCGAGGCCAAGCTGCGCGCGGAGATCGAGCCGCGGCTGTCCCGGCCGATCGCCGCCAAGGCGGGTGACGTCGAGACGCAGCTGGACCCGAAGGCCGCCGGGCTGGAGCTGGACTGGGTGGGCACGCTGGACCGCGCGGGCAGCCAGCCGCTGTCCCCGTTCACCCGCCTCACCTCGTTCTTCACCTCCCGCGAGGTCGGCTTCGCCACGCGCAGCGACGAGGCCAAGCTGACCGCCGCGCTGGAGGGCCTGCGCGGCACCACCGACCACGCCCCGGCCGAGGGCACCATCCGGTTCGAGGGCGCCACGCCGGTCCCGGTCGACCCCAAGCAGGGCCAGCAGCTGGACGTGCCCGGCGCGGCCAAGAAGGTGCTGGCCGACTGGGCGGACGGCGGCGCGGTCGAGCTGCCGGTGACCACCACCCCGGTGAAGACCACCAAGGAGGGCGTGCAGAAGACCCTCGAAGAGGTCGCCAAGCCCGCCGTCGCCGCGCCCGTGGTGATCAAGGGCCAGGGCAAGGACGCGACGCTGGCGCCGGAGAACCTGGCCGCCGCGCTGGTGTTCGAGCCGGGCGAGGGCGGCGCGCTCAACGCCAAGGTCGACAACGGCAAGGTGGTCGAGGCCGCCGGGCCGCAGCTGAAGTCGACCGAGAAGGAGGGCAAGGACGCCCAGATCGTGTTCGAGAGCGGCCGTCCCGTGGTCAAGGAGTCGGTGGACGGCGTCGGCATCGACTGGGACAAGTCCCTCAACGGCTTCCTCGACGTGCTCAAGCGGGCCGACAACCGCCAGGTCAACGCGGAGTACAAGCACACGCCCGCCAAGGTGACCACCGAGCAGGCCAACAAGATGGGCATCAAGGAGATCATCGGGGAGTTCTCCACCGGTGGCTTCGCGGCCGACTCGGGCGTGAACATCCGGGTGGTGGCGGAGAAGGTCAACGGCGCGATCGTCAAGCCGGGCGAGACCTTCAGCCTCAACGGCTACACCGGTCCGCGCGGCCTCGCGCAGGGCTACGTGGAGGCGGGCATCATCGAGAACGGCGCTCCCGGCCGCGCGGTCGGCGGCGGCATCTCGCAGTTCGCCACCACGCTCTACAACGCCGCGTACAACGCGGGCATGAAGGACGCCGGGCACACCGAGCACAGCTACTGGATCTCCCGCTACCCGGCGGGCCGCGAGGCCACCGTGTTCATGGACGCGGCGGGCAACAGCATCATCGACATCAAGTTCACCAACCCCGACGACACCGGCGTGGCGATCCAGACCATCTGGACGCCCTCGTCGATCAGGATCGTGCTGTGGGGGACGAAGAACTACGACGTCACCGGCTCCACCAGCGAGCGGTCGAACTTCACCGAGCCCAGGGAGATCAAGAAGAACACCCAGCCTTGCGCGCCCAGCGCCGGGGCGCAGGGCTTCACGGTGACCGACACCCGCACCATCCGCGACCGGCGGACCGGGCAGACCAAGAGCGAGACCCGCACGGTGAAGTACGACCCGTCACCGAAGATCGTCTGCGAGCCCCCGCCCACGGGCGGCTGATTCACGGTAGCCACGGACGGGTATCACCCGTCCGTGGCTACTACTGGCAGTGAGGTGCGGAGACACCCGGCGGTTCAACTGCTCGGCCGGGCGGGCATGGTCTGCTACGGGGTCGTCCACGTCCTGCTGGCGGTGCTGACCGCGCAGGTGGTGCTGGGCGACAGCGGCGAGCGGACCGACCAGAAGGGCGCCGTCGCGGAGATCGCGCGCACACCGCTGGGGCCGGTGCTGCTGTGGGTCCTGGCGATCGGTCTGTTCGCGTTCGCGGGCTGGCAGCTCGCGATGGCCGTCAGCGGCTACACCTGGGTCACCGAGCGGCGCAAGCGGCTCTACCGGCGGGCGGGCTCGGTGGGCCGGGCCATCACCGGTGTGGTGATCGGCATCGCCGCCCTGACCTACGCGCTGGGCAGCTCCTCCAGCGACTCGACCGCGCAGCAGCAGACGCTGACCGCGAAGGTGCTCGCCATGCCCGGCGGGCAGTTCCTGGTCGGCGTGGTCGCCGCGGGGATCATCTGGCTCGGTCTGGCGGTGGGCCGCAAGGGCGTGAAGAAGTCCTTCGAGGACGACCTGGACATGGCCGAGCTGCCCGCGGGCACGCAGCGGTGGGTGGAGCGGCTGGGCCGCGTCGGCTGGATCGGCAAGGGCCTGGCCTACGTGCTCATCGGCGTCCTGGTCGGCCTGGCCGCGATCAACGCCGACCCGCAGCAGTCCGGCGGCATGGACAAGGCGCTGCACACGCTGGCCGCGCAGCCCTACGGGGTGTTCGTGCTGGCGCTGATCGCGCTGGGCTTCCTCGGCTTCGGCGTCTACTGCTTCGCCGCCGCCAAGGCGCACAAGGGCTGACCCCCGTCCCGACTCCCGGCCCCGGACAGCGGTTCCGGACAGCAGAAGGGCGGCACCCCACGGGGTGCCGCCCTTCGCTCACCGCGGGAGCGGGTCAGAAAGCCGACTCGTCGATGTCCATCAGCGAGTTGTCGGTCGCCTCGGTCACCTTGCGGCGGGCCGACAGCTCCGGCAGGACCGTCCTGGCGAAGAACGACGCCACGGCGACCTTGCCCTCGTAGAACGCCTTGTCCTTGGCCGACGGGGAGCCGCCCAGCTTGGCCAGCGCCACCTCGGCCTGGCGCAGCAGCAGCCAGCCCACCAGCACGTCGCCCGCGGTCATCAGCAGGCGCACCGAGTTCTGGCCGACCTTGTAGAGGTTGCGCACGTCCTCCTGCGCGGAGGTCAGGAAGCCGACCATCGCGCCCAGCATGCCCTGCAGGTCCTCCAGGCCCTGCTTGAGCAGCGCCCGCTCCTCCTTCAGGCGACCGTTGCCGCCCTCGTTGTCGAGGAACTTCTGGATCTCGCCGCTGAGGAAGCCCAGCGCCTGGCCCTTGTCGCGGATGATCTTGCGGAAGAAGAAGTCCAGCGACTGGATGGCGGTGGTGCCCTCGTACAGGGAGTCGATCTTCGAGTCGCGGATGTACTGCTCGATCGGGTACTCCTGCAGGAAGCCCGAGCCGCCCAGCGTCTGCAGCGACTGCGCGAGCTGCTCGTAGGCGCGCTCGGAGCCGACGCCCTTGACGATCGGCAGCAGCAGGTCGTTGACCTTCTCCGCCAGCTCCTTGTCCGCCCCGCCCAGCGCGACGCGGTCCTGGAAGGTGGCGGTGTAGAGGTACACCGCGCGCATCCCCTCGGCGTAGGCCTTCTGCAGCATCAGGCTGCGGCGCACGTCCGGGTGGTGGGTGATGGTGACCCGCGGCGCGGTCTTGTCGGTCATCCGGGTCAGGTCGGCGCCCTGCACCCGCTCCTTGGCGTAGGCCAGGGCGTTGAGGTAGCCGGTGGACAGGGTGGCGATGGCCTTGGTGCCGACCATCATCCGGGCGTACTCGATGACCTGGAACATCTGCGCGATGCCGTCGTGCACCTCGCCCAGCAGCCAGCCCTTGGCCGGGGTGCCGTGCTGGCCGAAGGTCAGCTCGCAGGTGGTGGAGACCTTCAGGCCCATCTTGTGCTCGACGTTGGTGACGAAGGCGCCGTTGCGCTCGCCGGTCGGCTCGCCGGTCTCCGGGTCGAAGTGGAACTTCGGGACCAGGAACAGCGACAGGCCCTTGGTGCCGGGGCGGCCCTCGATGCCGGGGCCCTCGGGGCGGGCCAGCACCAGGTGCATGATGTTCTCGGTCATGTCCTGGTCGGCGGAGGTGATGAACCGCTTCACGCCGTCGATGTGCCAGGTGCCGTCCTCCTGGAGCACGGCCTTGGTGCGGCCGGCGCCCACGTCGGAACCGGCGTCGGGCTCGGTGAGCACCATGGTGGCGCCCCAGCCGCGCTCGATCATGATCTCGGCCCAGCGCTTCTGCTGCTCGGTGCCGTTGCGGTGCACGATCGAGGCGAAGCTCGGGCCCGCCAGGTACATGAACAGCGCGGGGTTGGAGCCGAGGATCAGCTCGGCGGCGGCCCACTGCACCGACGGCGGGGTGCCGTAGCCACCCAGCTCCTCCGGCAGGAACAGGCGGTACCACTCGCCGTCCCAGACCGCCTGGTAGGACTTCTTGAACGACTCGGGCAGCGTGGCCGAGTGCGTCTTCGGGTCGAACACGGGCGGGTTGCGGTCCGAGTCGGTGAAGGACTCCGCCAGCGGGCCGACCGCCAGGTTGTTCAGCTCGGCCAGCACGCCGCGCGCGGTGTCCTCGTCGGACTGCTCGAACGGCCCCGTGCCGAGGTGGTCCTGCACGTTGAAGACCTCGAAGAGGTTGAACTCGAGGTCCCGGACGTTGCTCTTGTAGTGACCCATCTCGTCGCTCACTCCATACAAGGTCGGGGACGTCCCCTACTGACCGGTAACAACAGGGTATTACCTGTCAGTAACCTGGGCAAGGGGACGCCCCCGGTTGTGGGTGAACAGCCAGGGACGGCGGTCAGGGGCGGACGGTCAGGGGTGGACGGTCAGGGGTTGAGCCTCCCGGTGAGCAGGCCGGACTGGTAGGCCAGCGAGACGGCGTGCGTGCGGTCGCGGGCCCGCAGCTTGCGCAGGATGTTCTTCACGTGCGTGCGCACCGTCTCCACCGACACGTAGAGCTCGTCGGCCACCGCCTGGTTCTCCAGGCCCTCCGCGATCAGCCGCAGCACTTCATACTCCCGTCGGGACAGCGCCCGGCGCGACCCCGCCTCGACGGCGGGGGTGAACCCGGCCGCCAGCGGCGCCAGCGTCGGGTCCAGGTACAACCGCTCCTGATGGGTCCGCAGGATCGCGTGCACCACCTCCGCGGGCTCGGCCGCCCTCGGCACCAGGCCGCGCACCCCCGAGCCCAGCGCGGTGCGCACGAACTTCACCGTCCGGTGCGGCTCCCGCACCAGCGAGACGACCGCCACCCGCGGCGCGGCCGTCATCAGCTCGCTCGCCAGGCAGCCCTGCGCGTCGAGCACCGAGTCCACCAGCAGCACGTCCGGCGCGAGCTGCTCGCACAGCCGCAGCGCGTGCTCCACCCGGCCCGCCGCGCCCAGCCAGCGCACCCCCGCCGTGCGGCGCACCACCGCGCACACGCCCTCGCGGTACAGCGGAACGGGGTCGACCAGCGCCACACCCGGTTCCGCGGCAGCGCTCGCCGACGCGGACGAACCCCCGCTTACGCCGTTTGCCATGCCGGTGGGAGTGCCCGCCCCGCGCGGCATGACGCAACTTCCACCGAGAAGTTTTCGCAGGTCCCCGGTCACATACATGAACAAGAATCACGAATGTGACTCAGTTGACCGGTGTGGCCTTCCGCACACCTCCACGGCCTCGTAAGACCTAGGTCACAGACCCATGCGGAGGCGCACCGCCGCACCGCCGCCCGCCACCGGCGTGCCGCCACTCGTGGGACGAGCACCCAGGGAGGTCTCATGGGCACCCTCGACTGGATCGTCGTCGGCGGGTACTTCTTCGTGATGGTGGCGATCGGCTACTGGTCGCGCGGGCGGATCAGGAACATCGCGGACTTCTTCACCGCCGGCGGCCGGATGCCCTGGTGGCTGTCCGGCATCTCCCACCACATGTCCGGCTACAGCGCGGTCATGTTCGTCGCCTTCGCCGCCGAGGCCTACCGGCTGGGCCTGACCGTCTACGTGTGGTGGTCGCTGACGATCGGCGTCGGGGTGGGCATCGGCGCCTTCCTGTGGGCGGGCGCGTGGAACCGCCTGCGCGCCAAGCACGGCGTCAAATCGCCCCTGGAGTACCTGGCCCGCCGCTACAACGTGCCCGCCCAGCAGCTCATGGCCTGGGCGGGCGCGGCGCTCAAGGTGGTCGACATCGCCGCCAAGTGGGTCGCCGTCGCCCTGCTGCTCCAGGGCTTCGCGGGCGTCGACGTCAAGCTCGGCATCCTGCTCGTCGGCGTGGTCACCATGGTCTACTCGGTGCTCGGCGGCCTGTGGGCGGACGCGCTCACCGACTTCGGCCAGTTCATCATCCAGGGCTTGGCGGGCATCGCCATGTTCATCGCCGTCGCCGCCCACTTCGGCGGCATCGACTTCATGTGGGAGATCTGGGACCGGCTGCCCGAGTCGCACAGCGACCCGCTGTCCGGCCAGTACACGCTGATCTTCTTCATGGCGCTGTTCCTGATCAAGACCCTGGAGTACAACGGCGGCATGTGGAACCTGGCGCAGCGCTACATGGCCGCGCCCTCCGGCGCCGCCGCCAAGCGCTCCGCGCTGCTGTCCAGCGCCCTGTGGCTGATCTGGCCGCTGGTGCTGTTCTTCCCCATGTGGGCGGCCCCGCTCATCGTGCCCGGCATGGAGGCCAACGCCGAGCAGGCCTACGTGGAGATGGGCAAGGCCATGCTCCCGGCGGGCATGGTCGGCCTGGTGCTGGCCGGGTTCTTCTCGCACACCATGGCCATGGTCTCCTCCGACGCCAACGTCATCTCCGCGGTGATCACCCGCGACATGCTGCCCAGGCTGTGGAAGCGGGCGACCCGGCTCTCCGAACCCGCGCAGCTCCAACTCGCCCGCATCACCACGTTCGCGTTCATCGGGCTGAGTATGACCATCGCGCTCACCGCCGACACCAAGGGCTTCGTGCTCAAGGTGGTCATCGCCCTCGTCGCGGCCACCATGGGGCCCATCGCCATCCCGCTGATGCTGGGCCTGCTGCCCTGGTTCCGCCGGATCGGCCCCACCGCCGCCATCGCCTCCGTCATCGGCGGCCTGGCCACCTGGGCCTACCTCTACGTCGAGCAGCAGAACAAGACCGAGTGGGTCACCCAGGCGGTGATCGTCTCCGCGCCGCTGGTCGTGTCCCTGGTGCTCTACCTGGTCGTCGGCCTGCTCAAGCCGGAGCCCTCCGCCGACCGCGACGCCCTGGTCGGCTCGCTCCAGCGGGACGACCCGGACGTGCCGTCAGACGCGGCGATCCGCGCCTGACGGCACGCGGGGCAGCCGCCCGACTCCCGTGCGGGCGGCTGCCCCCGTGTGATCGAGGTCCACCGTGGCGTGCGTCATCCACTGCTGCCGAACCGCGGCTTCCTCTCCACCCTGGAGCCATGACGACGTGGCAGCCGCAGGGCGAGGCCGAGTTGTCCGCCGGGTGGCGGCTCTGGCTGGAGTTGAGCACCCGGCTGTGGCCCGACGGCGACTGGGACGGCACCCCCGCCGAAGCGGTGCGCGCCCTGCGGGCGCTGTCGGCCGCCTGCGGCGAGATCCACGCCGCCTACCTGGAGTCCGGCGCACCCCGCTCGGCGCAGGTGGTGGGCCTGCTGCACTCCGTGGTGTTCGCCGCCAGCCTGCCCGTGGGCCTGTGGCAGGACGACCGCGCCCCGCTGGACGCCGACCGGGCAGCCCTGCTGCACAGCGACCTGTCCGGCTTCGTCGACCACGTCGCGGGCGTCCGCGCGGTGCTGGCGCGCGGCGGCGGGTGGGCCGAGCTGGAAAGCCGGTGACCGCCGGACCGGTCGGCGCGGGCCGGCACCTCGGAATCCTCGACGAAGGCGGTGCGTTGGGGCTCTGACCCGTTCGCGCACAGTTCTTACCCCTTCGGCACTGCAAGCCCCAGCGGCACGCGCACGCCAGTACCTTCGCCTGGTGCACTTCTCCCCGCTGAGGTTCGCTCGTGTTGCTCCTTGAGATCGTCGGGATCGTCGCGTCCGCCTTCGTAGGAGCGTCCCACGCCGTCCGAGCTCGCGCGGACCTGTTCGGAGTGGTGGTGGCGGCCATCGTCACCGCCATCGGCGGCGGCCTCCTGCGCGACGTCCTGCTCGGCATCCACCCGTCGACCGTGCTGACCACCTGGTGGTACGCCGCGGTCAGCACCGCCGTCGCGGTGCTCGTCTTCTCCCTCTACCCGAGGCTGACCGGGCTGCGCCTGTCGGTCGAGTTCGGCGACGCCCTCGGACTGGCCGCGTTCTCCCTCGCAGGCGCCGCCCGCGCCGTGGAGCACGGCCTCCCGATCCACCTCGCGGGCCTCATCGGCATGGTCAACGGCGTCGGCGGGGGGATGCTGCGGGACATGATGCTCGGGCGCGTCCCCTTCGTGCTGCGCGAGGAGATCTACGCCCTGCCCGCCATGGGCGGTTCACTGCTGTTCGCCTCCGGGATCGCCCCCGAAGCGGCCGTCGCGGGCCTCATCGTGGGCGTCCGGATGGCCGCCGTCGTGTTCAAGTGGAAGCTGCCCACCGGCCGCACCGAGCGCCGCCTGCCGGAAAGCGACCTGGAACGCACCATGCGGATCCCCCGCTACACCCCGACGCACGACCAGACAGTGGTCCTGCGCCGCGTCCCCCCACCGCACAACCCGCCCCGCCGCGTGGCCTGACCTCGCCACAATCGCTCCGTGAAGCCTTGGATGGTGCTGATCGGACCTGCGGGCGCGGGCAAGACGACCATCGGTGAAGCCGTCGCCGAGGTGACCGGGCGCCCCTTCGTGGACCTCGACGCCGTGGCCGCGCCGTACTACGCGGAAGTCGGCTGGAGCATCGAGAAGCTCGTGCGCCGGATCGAAGCGGTGGGACGGGTCGCGGCCGAACGGGAGTGGGAACCAGCGCGCGCCCACGCCGTCTCCCGCGCCGTCGCCGAACACCCCGGAGCCGTGCTCGCCCTCGGCGCCGGGCACACCAGCTACCGGGACCCCGGTTGCCGCGCCGCCGTCCGCGCCGCGCTGCGGGACTGCCCCGACGTCGTCCTCCTGCTCCCGGCGGCCGATCCCGCGCTGGCGCTGGACGTGCTGCGCAGGCGTTGCCTGGCGGGCAAGGGGAGGACGTGGATTTCCGAGGGGCACGACTTCCTCGCCGAGTGGCTCCACGACGAGGGGACGCGCGAGATGGCCACGCGGACCGCGTTCACCGAGGGGATCAGCCCCGCCGCCCTCGCGCGTGGCCTGTCCCGTTCCTCCGCGTGACGACCACTACGAGGTGGAGTCCGCGTTCCCCGCCCACCCGATCCACGGTTGCGGCTGGTTCGCCGGGTGGGTGCGGGTCAGCTCCGCCGCCAGGAACGCCTGCCGCTGCTCGGCGGCCTCGGCGTCGGGTAACCCGAGCACGTCGGCGATGCGCTGCCACGTCCACCCTTGCCGCCGAGCCTGGTCGATGAAAGCGGGCTCGGACTGGTCGGCCAACCGCCGGTGCGACGCGATCAGGCGATGCCAGCGCGCCATGACCAGGTCGGAGACCTCCTCGGGCTGGTAGCGCTCGACGGCGAGCATCAGACCGCTCAACTGCTCGGCCTCGAGCAGCACCTCGCCTGCGGGCAGATCCCTGAACCAGTCGTCAACGACGGGATCACGTGGCGTGGGACGACCTTTACGGGTGGTAGCCATGCCCCCATAGTGGCGTCATGGTCAACCACCGATCGGGCTCAGCGGTGCGCATGTAACCCCTGTTGGGAAGCACGACATCGCGCCGCAGGGAGTTTTAAAGTACCTTGCAACTATGTCCATCGCCGCCTCCGAGATCAACTTCAGCGATCTGTCCAACAAGCCGGCCGACTCCGTCCGCAAGCTCCAGGAGTCACCGAGCCGGACGCTGCTCGTGCACCGCCGTGGTGATGAGGAAGACCTGGTGCTCACCACAGTCAGCAGAGCGCAGGAGGTGTGTGAGGTCGTCTCCACCACGACGGCCCTCTTCGTGGCGTTGATGCAGCACAGCGAGAGCGTCCGGGATCTGGTGACCGACGTGATGCCCACGGCGCTGCCTTGGGTGCGGTTCCTGCCACGGGAGGACATGCAGGCGTTCGTCGTCGAACTCGTCCGGACTCTGGAAGCAGCCGACTCGCTGGGCACCCCGGCTCCGGTCACGCAGCTCATCAGCGAGTGGCAGCACACGGCCGAGGTCCACGCCGACCCGCGACTCCTCGCAACGCTTCGGCAGGACGGCGAGGACCTCGGTGAGGTTCCCGCACCAGGAGCCACCACCGCGTGAGCCCGAAGAAAGGCGACTCGGTCGCTCCGCCCGCCATCGGCTCGGAGTGGCGCGTTCGCTACTGCACCAACCAGGCCATCAAGGCGGGCAAGCCCACCAAACCCCATCACCAGCTCAAGGGGAGCTTGGCGTACGGAACGCACAACGGGCAGGTCCTGCCCTGCTGGCAGATCGAGGTCACCGGCGGCGACCGCATCTGGTACTTGCTGGACGCCGACAGGCGCACCGTGTGGGTGCAGTACGCCGGGCCTCATCCCAAGGCGACCGAGTGAACATCAGGAATACCCCACATCCGATGAACCTCGGAGGAGGTTGAAGCGATGGCAACTCGGTACTGGGTCGAAGTCGGCTGCGAGGTCCGTCCGCAGACCAGTGAACTGGAGGAGCACGTCCTCGCTGTGATGGACGCACTTCTCGGCGATCCGGGCGCGATCGACCCGGACGTCACAGCGGAGCTGAGCACGAACACCGTCCGCATCGCCCTGGCCGTGGACGCGCGGACCGATCGCGACGCCCTCGACCGCGCCCTCGTGATCACCCGTTCGGCACTCCGCAAGCCCTCCGATCAGGAGGCGTCAAACGGCGGGCTCGTCGTCCTCGACGGCTTCGACGCGCGCGTTCGACCTGCGGAAGCCCTCGGCTCCCGCTGATCGGTCAGCCCGCCTGCACAGGCCAGAGCGCGGCGATCAGCCCCGGCACCGCCGCGTACACCGGGGCGGCCAAGACAGCGATGACCGCCGCCAGCGGAGCCGAGACCAGCAAGTGGGACATTCGGCGGGTGAGCGCGGCGAGTGCCACGAGGGTGAGCACGAGTCCGATCACGAGCACTTCGCGGCTGGTCGAGCCGAACCCCCACAGCAGCGCCGTGATCCCACCGAGCAGGCCGGCCGCGAGCCCGGTCCACACGCCCGCCCAGCGGTGGTGCTGCCCGGCCATGCCCGTCGCGAAGGCCCCGGCCACGCCGACCGCGCCGTGCGCGATGGCCACGAGCGTGACCTGCGGGAGGTAGAGGAGGTAGCTGCGCCCCAGCGCGAGCAGCACCGCGAAGAACGTCCCGCCAACCCCGGTGGCCACCCCGCAGACGATTGCCACGGCGACGCGCGGCGACCGGCTGAACCGCCCGATGAGCAGAGCGGCGAACACCGTCCACAACCCGCTCACCGCGGCGAGCACCGCGACGTGCTTGAGGATCAGCGCCAACGGCACCTGTCCGAGCGCGAGCCCCACCCCGCCGAGCAGCCCACGGCTGAAGTCCCCCCACCGCTTCACAACCACCCCCGGTCCTACCTGTGGCGGAGACGTGCCGGAGTTGATCGAGTTCCGGTCGCAGGGCCTGTCAACAGCAGGATCGCCACCACGTCACGCTTGTCCACAACCCGATGATCCCTGTGACGGCCTTCTGTCGGTGCCCCGTCGCTTGAGTCATGGCCGGTGAGCGCGCCACAGATCGGTGAACGATCAGTCGGTCTCGGTCCAGCTCAAGCCGTCGGGTCGGTCCCCGCGACTGGCCAGCAGTCCCCAAAGGGCCTCGCGGACGAGGGTCAGCGGTACCTCGGCATCCACCGGGAACTCGGCGGCCGTGCCGAAGTAGCCGAAGGAGACGCCCTCCGGGTTCGCCCGCTCGCCTCGGAGGTAGTACGTACCTCCTTCACCGCTGTACCGCACGGCACCGAGGCCGGTCCGCGTGCTGACACCGATGAGCAGCTCATGGCCAGGAAGCTCGTCGCTGTTCTCTTTGACGGCGTAAGCCGTGGCGGCGCTGTACGCCGGGCCGAGCGTCGCCAGCTCGTCAACGAAGGCGTCGACGTCTTCGCGCGTGCGGAGGTGCTTCGGCTCCTGGTCGTGCCGGTAAGCCACATCGAGCACGTACCCCACTGCCTACCGCTCCTTCCCGGTGTAGGTCTTCACGCCACCCGGCCAGTGGACCGTCAGGCTTTGCCCTGGCCGAAGCACCCTCGGCACGATGCGGACACAGGACAACGGGCCGACATCACACGGCCGGTTGTTCACGGCCAACGTAGCGTCAGCCCCCGGCGGCCTCTCGAACCTGAACAGCGACTTGAACCTCGACGTGGTCGGCCACGGTGAGGGTTCCACGCGCGGGAGCAAGGCCGAGACGACGCAGCCCTTCCACGGTTCGCTCGCGCAGTTCACCTCAGCCGCTCGTAACCGGCCCGCGCACCTGGCCGGTGTGGTCAACCCAGTAGCCCGAGGTCTTGCCGCCGGGATCGTCGCGCACGGGCAGCGCCGCGAGCAGCTCGTCCACACGCTTGGGCGTTGGGACAGCCGCAGGCGGCTTGGGCGTTGCGAGCTGCCTCGCGCCATCTGGTGCTTCCCGCGACGTGGTCTGTAGCGCGTGCTGCCCTTCAAGCCGGTTGGCCAGTGCTGTGGCGGACTGCCGGATGCGGGTCAGCTTCTGCTGAAGCTTACCGATGCCGTCGGCTACCTCCTGGAATCGCGCAACGACCTGGCGGAACTCGTCGTCACCACTGCCTGCGGCGGCAAGCTCGATCAGCGCTTTCGCGTCCTCGATCAGGCCGGTCGCGTCAGCCAGCGGCGTGAACGGGAGCTCTTTGACCACTTGGCGCAGCGCTGCCACGACTTCGCCGATACCGGCCAACCCCGCCCCCGTCGCCAAGTCGACCCTGATCCTGGCACGGCTTAGCGATCGTCAGCCGGGAATTCCACCTATCAGGTGATGGAATCGAACCACCTCCACAGCTTGGAAGCTCGATTCGTCAGTGCCTTGGTCGGCGCGAGCCGATGAGATCGGCGGGGTCGAACGTGACGGTCCCACCACCGGGGACGTCGACGGTGCCAGGGGCACCGGCTTGGAGCGTCACGACCTCCACGTACACACCCTGGTCCAACCGGTAGCAGTAGATGACCGGCCCGCCTTCGCGGCCGACCTCCACTCGCCAGAAGGCAGGCACCCCGGCCGCGGCGAAAGCGGCGGGCTTCTCCAACCGATCGCGCCGAGCCGTGGACGGGCTGACCACCTCGACCGCGAGTGCGACCAGCTCGACCTCGATGGTGGTGGTCTCCACCAACTCCGTGCACACCACCACATCGGGGATGTAGCCCAGCCCAGGTGCGACACGCACGCCGACCGCCGTCACGGCTTCCATGCCGCCGTCGGCGACCGCGTCATCGAGCAACCGGCACAGGCGGTCCGCGACGCGCTGGTGCGCGACAGCAGGGGCAGCGCTCACCACGAACCGCCCGTCGACCAGTTCGACGCGGTGGCCTTCGGCAGGCTCAAGGCGCTCCCAATCCTCCAACGTGTAGCCGTCCAAGCGGCGTGCACTGGTCATGGCGTGCCTCCGAGGCGCTGCTGTGGCGAGCACACCCTCAGGCGCGCGAGGAAGATCCGTTGACCTGTGTCCGGGGAGCGTACCGAGCAGGCCCCCGCTCGCGCGGGGAGGGCGCGTCCCGGTCGTGCCGGACATCAGGAGCGGATCACCCCCGCTCGCGCGGGGAGTACACGGACAACCATATGACAGGTAGCGGGCGTGAGTCGCCCCGTACACGTGGGGCCGGTGCGTCGCCGGGGGCGGTTCGGGCTCGAACACGACGAAGGTCCTGGTCGGTGTGACCAGGGCCTTCGCGCTACGAGCGGGTGACGGGAATCGAACCCGCCTCCACAGCTTGGGAACCCGTTCGGCCTGTGCTGGTAGATGCCCTGACCAGGGTCGGGAAGCCGTCGCGGGCAGCCACTGCTGACCGGTGTTGACCTGGGCTTATCGCACGTGTGTTGCACGCCTGGTCGTTGATGGTCCTTGCGCAGGATCTTGCCTGCACCACCGCATCAAGCCTCTGACCTGCGGTTCGCCTGCCTTCACGCCTGGAACGTCGCATCCTGTTCCGTGCAGGTTCCGTGCTGCGACCTGTCCTCTTCGTCTTGAATTACCGGCGGGAAGGTCATCGGCGGTCTCTGTCGAGGTGGGAAGGCCAGTGGCGGTCATGCACGGCTGGTCCGGGTTGCGGCAGTTGCTGTGCTTCGCTGCTGTACTCCAGCTCTCTGACCGAGCGCCGAGTGATTGCCGTATGACCGTCGCCTCGGTCAGGGCCGTTGGCAAGCGCCACGGCGAGAGGTTCCACGCCTCACGACCCTGCTCTGCAGCTCGCGGTGACGCCAGAGCGGGTACGCGTGTGCTTGTCGATGATCCTCACAAGTCGGGCCGGGTCGGATCACCAGGCGCTGTTTCCGCACTATTCGTGCTTGACCGAGGGGATCGGTATCGGTTCGCGTCAGCCCTGGGGGTGTCGTTGGAACGGGGGACGTGTTAGGGCCGATAGTGATGCCATGGCCTCGCGTCAGGTAAAGATCAACGCGGTGGTGGTCGTGCTGGTGGGTGCGGCTGTCGGCGTGGTCACCAACTATGCCTCCGACGAGATCCCCGAGTGGTTCAAGGACCAGACGCGGGTCTGGCTGGTCTTCGGTGTGCTGGTGCTGCTCGCTGTGGTCGTTCAACTCGTGGCATCCCGCGAAAGACCCGAGCGGTCAATGGCGATCGGAAGGGGCAACGGGCGGACCGAGGTGTGGAATGTCCCAGGTCGTAATCCGAACTTCACCGGCCGTGACAGTGACCTGCGGGAGTTGCGGCGGTTGCTCAGGGCGCGGTCGCGGGTGGCGGTGCATGCGGTGCGCGGGATGGGTGGTGTCGGCAAGACGCAGTTGGTGTTGGAGTACTGCCACCGCCACGGCACGCGCTTGGAGGTGGTGTGGTGGATCGCGGCCGAGGAACCGACGCTGATCCCGGAGCAGTTGCGCGGTCTGGGGCGTGCGCTGGACCTGGAGCTTCCCCAGGATGCCAACGACGCGGCACAGGTGGTGGTGTCGCACCTGCGGGGTCTGCGGCGGTGGCTGCTGGTGTTCGACAACGCGGAATCGGTTGCGGACCTGCACCCGTTCCTGCCTTCGGGTGCGGGGCGGGTGCTGGTCACGACGCGGCGTGCGGGGTTCGACACCATCGGCGGGGTGCTCGATCTGGACACGATGCCCCGCCGGGAGTCCCTGGCGCTGCTGGCCAGGCGCGCGCCGGGGTTGACCGGGGCACAGGCCGACGAGTTGGCTGACCTGCTGGGCGACCTGCCGCTGGGGTTGGAGCAGGCGGCCGCGTATCTGGCGAAGTCCCGGATGCCCGCGCACGAGTACCTGCACCTGCTGCGGACTACCCCGGACGGCTTGGCGGACAAGGGAGAGGACGGCCAACGCCGCACACCCGACCGGTCTCTGAACACCCTGTGGACCCTCAGCCTCCGGCGACTCGACCAGTACCACCCCGCGGCGGCGCAGCTGCTGGCGGTATGCGCCTACCTGGCCCCCGACGCCATCCCGTTGGACCTGTTCACCGCCAACAGCACCGCCCTGCCCGATCCCCTCAACGCCGAGGCCGCCACTCCTGAGGGGCTCAGCCACGTCATCGGCGTCCTCACCGACTACTCGCTGGTCAAACGGGACCATCAGACCATCACGGTCCATCGCTTGGTCCAACTTGCCGTACGACGGCACACCACCGCGACCAGCTCCAAAGGCGAGCATGAACAACATTCGCTGGCCTGGGTGATCACATTGCTGCACGCGGACTTGCCAGGGGATGTATATCGGAACCCTCAAGCGTGGCCACGGTGGAGACGCCTGCTGCCCCACGTGCTGGCAGCGTTGAACCACCATCCCGAAATCCCTGGCCCCGCCCCTGCCTCGGCCTCATGGCTATTGGATCGAACCGGTACCTACCTCCAATCAACAGGCCAGTTCAGCCAGGCGCGGCCGCTGTTGGAACGTGCCCTGGCCATCGGCGAAGCCGCTCACGGCCCCGACCACCCGGCCGTGGCCACCCGCCTGAGCAACCTCGCCTTGGTGCTGCGAGACCTCGGCCGCCCGGCCGAGGCGCGGCCGCTGTTGGAACGTGCCCTGGCCATCGACGAAGCCGTCCACGGCCCCGACCACCCCGATGTCGCCACCAGCTTGGGCAACCTCGCCTTGGTGCTGCGAGACCTCGGCCGCCCGGCCGAGGCGCGGCCGCTGTTGGAACGTGCCCTGGCCATCGACGAAGCCGTCCACGGCCCCGACCACCCGGCCGTGGCCACCCGCCTGAGCAACCTCGCCTTGGTGCTGCGAGACCTCGGCCGCCCGGCCGAGGCGCGGCCGCTGCTGGAACGTGCCCTGGCCATCGACGAAGCCGTCCACGGCCCCGACCACCCCGATGTCGCCACCAGCCTGAGCAACCTCGCCACGGTGCTGCGAAACCTCGGCCGCCCGGCCGAGGCGCGGCCGCTGCTGGAACGTGCCCTGGCCATCGACGAAGCCGTCCACGGCCCCGACCACCCGGCCGTCGCCACCAGCCTGAGCAACCTCGCCACGGTGCTGCGAAACCTCGGCCGCCCGGCCGAGGCGCGGCCGCTGCTGGAACGTGCCCTGGCCATCGACGAAGCCGTCCACGGCCCCGACCACCCCGATGTCGCCACCAGCCTGAGCAACCTCGCCACGGTGCTGCAAGACCTCGGCCGCCCGGCCGAGGCGCGGCCGCTGCTGGAACGTGCCCTGGCCATCGGCGAAGCCGTCCATGGCCCCGACCACCCGGCCGTGGCCATCCGCCTGGGCAACCTCGCCTTGGTGCTGCGAGACCTTGGCCGCTCGGCCGAGGCGCGGCCGCTGCTGGAACGTGCCCTGGCCATCGGCGAAGCCGTCCATGGCCCCGACCACCCCGATGTGGCCATCCGCCTGGGCAACCTCGCCTTGGTGCTGCGAGACCTCGGCCGCCCGGCCGAGGCACAACCACTGCTGGAACGCGCGGAGAAAATCCGTTCCTCTCGATAGGTCGATGCCTCAGCCGACCGATTCAACGCGTTCACCGTTAGCCGTGATGATTACACGGTGGCAAGCCTGTGGGCTGGTCGACGCCGCCGAGGCGGCGAGCTGTCCACAGGCGCGGCAGCCGAGCGCCATGACCCGCCCGATCAAGCGGACCACCCCGGCGCTCGCCCCAAGCCGAGCAACCGGTACGGCTGCCCGACTCGAAGTTGAGCGATTCCGCGGCCCCCGCAGGGGGCCGCCTTGATGAAGAAAAGAAACTCTGAACACGCCAGCAGGTCGTCTGGTGCATGCCAAGCCGGTGCCCGTTGCGCTAAGTGGAGGTGGATGCCGTAGGAGTAGGGCATGGTGACTGCGGTGGTGTTCGACGTGGGCGAGACGTTGCTGGACGACTCGCGTGAATGGGGTGCGTGGGCTGACTGGATTGGCGTGCCCCGTCATACCTTCTCGACCGTGCTTGGGGCTGTCACGGCGGCGGGGCGGGACAACGCTGAGACATTCCAGTACTTCCGGCTGGGGTTCGACGTGGCCCATGAGCGCCGGTTGCGTGAAGAGGCCGGGCTGGGCGAGCGCAGCGAGGACGGCGACCTGTACTCAGACGTACGGACCGGCTTGGCGCGGCTGCGCGAGCTGGGCTTGTGGGTGGGCATCGCGGGCAACCAGACCGCTCGTGCGGCGGAACTGCTGCGAGGGTTGGAGCTGCCGGTGGACGGGGTTGCCACGTCGGGTGAGTGGTGCGTGGCCAAGCCCGCTCTGGCGTTCTTCGAGCGGGTTGTGAAGATGACGCCTGCGGCTGCCGCTGGTGACGTGCTCTACGTCGGTGATCATCGGGACAACGATGTGGTGGCGGCCAAGGCGTTCGGGTTGCGGACGGCGTTGATCCGGCGCGGACCGTGGGGGCACCTGTGGGCCGATGACCCCTTGGTTCGTCGCGATGCCGACTGGGTGATCGACTCGCTGCACGACCTGCCCGAACTGCTGCCTGCGCTCTAGACGCGTGCGCTCGTCAGTGGCAGCAGTGCGCCTGAGAGGTCCAGGAAGTCACGGACTGCGGGCGAGTCGTGGTGGTCCCGCAGACGGGTGCGGAGGTCTCCGACCGCCTCTGTCGAACGTGAGGACTTGACCGTGGCCGCGAGCTTGGCGGCGGCCATGCCCGCCGAGGCCGCAGTCTCCAGGTCGTGGTTGTCCAGAGCGGCACGGGAGAGCGCGGCTTGCGCCATGGAGCCCCGGCGGGCGCGGTTCTGGCGCTCGGATTCCGTGATGGACACGCGGGCGAAGTGCGCGGCTTCCTCAGGGCGTTGCAGGTCGCGGAAGACGTGGGCGTACTCGCCGTTGAGGTAGGCCGAGTCGATGAAGCGCGCCCACTCGGGTTCATTGCCGTGGTCGACGCCGGCGAAGGCGGTTTCGGAGAGGTGCACGCTGCGGGTTGCGGCCTTGGCGTCACCCGTGGCCGCTTCGGCGCGGGCCTGGAGCGCCCAGAGGTCGGCCAGGCAGGCGTCGGAGTGACCTCGGGCGAGTCCGGCCCGACCGGCCTTGGCGAGCTGGACGGCGTGGTCGGGGTGGCCGGTGAGGGTGGCCTGGTCGGACAGGCCCGCCAGGACGTGGGCACCGAGTTCGGTGCTGCCTGCGGCCTGGGCCAAGCGCAGGGCCTGGAGGAGGTAGCGCTGGGCCAAGGCGTGTTCGCCGTTGTCGAAAGCCATCCAACCCAACAGGTAGAGCTGTTCGGCGGCTGCCTCGTAGAGGGCGCGGCCGGTGTCGTTGGTCGGGTCGTTGGACTTCAGCAGTGGGACGACCTGGGACGTCAGGTAGGCGGAGAGCTGCTGGCGGGCGTGTCCGCCGCCGCGCATGACGTCCAACTCCTGGAAGACGCCAAAGGTCCGGCGGATCGCCTCGACCTGCTGGCTGTTGATCTTTCCCCTGGCGGTCCCTGCCTCGTCGAGCGTCGCCACCAGCCAGTCACGGCTCGGTGCGACGGATGCGGCGACGCTGAACAGCGCGTTCGCCAGGAAGGTCCTGCGCTCCATGTCGTGCCTCCCGAGTTCGGCCACTGCCTCCACCGTAGAGGGCGGCGATGGGGGTACAGGGGGCCGAGGTTGCCCGTGATTGTGCTTGTGCCGCTTGGGTTTTCACGTCTTGAGGTTGGATGACTCGGCGGAGCGGGTCCACGCCCAGCTCGGCACGACCTTGGTGGCGCTGCGCGAGTCGGACGCGGAGCACGGCTAGGCGCAGGGGATGCCCGAGCACGACGAAGGCCCTGGTCGGTGTGACCAGGGCCTTCGCGCTACGAGCGGGTGACGGGAATCGAACCCGCCTCTCTACAGCTTGGGAACCCGTACGGCACACCCTGGCTGGTGTTCTGGCAGCACGAGGCGGCCGTCACGGGTGTCTGTCACTAACCCGTACTGACCAGGGCTTATCGTATGCGGATTGCACGCCGGGGTGTCGACGAAGATCTTTGCGCAGGATCTGACGGGAGCATCGCAGCAAGTCTCTGACCTGTGGTTCGCCTGCAGTCCCGCCTGGAACACCGCGTCCTGTTCCGTGCAGCGGCCTGACCTCTTCGTCTCGAACTACTGGCAGGGCGTTCGATCTTGGTATTGGCGATGTCAGACGGTTGATGTCGACTGTTCGCGGTCACCTCGGTGGGGCTTGCTTCGCTTTGCCCTACAGCAGCCCCGTGACCAGGTCTTATAGTCAGGAGTCGTTGAGGCGATACCGACCACGCCCATCTCGCACGAGGTCGGCGTAGCGCGTTGCATGATGAGCAGGCGCGTTAGCGCACATCCGTGACACCACGTGAGTCCGGATGGTGCTCTCCGCGTACCGGCTGCCTGCGCGGCGGAGCAGCCGAACAACATCGTCCGGCGTGAACGTCCCATCCGCACTTGCTGCTGAGAGTCGGCATGCAGCGTCCAGCACCTCACCCCGGCAGGACCTCTCAGCCACAGCATGAGAATACGCCGTTCTGCTCAATCGTCCGAGACCAAGCTGTGGCAACCACCTGGGCGAAGTGCGGTCATTGCGGGTTCATCCCCTGCTGGGTTGCCGCGGAGTGTAGCCATACGGTTACCGCATCGACCGGGGATCAGTGGCCGTGCCGATGCCGCTAACGGGTATTGGTATGGGATCGATCTTCCGCGTGCGTGAATCTAGTCGAGCAAGTTCGGGTGCATGCGGAGGTGGGGTCGATGGGGTTGCACGTGCTTCTCCAATCGGAGGAGGACGCGGAGGTGTTCGCCGACCGGTGTCAGGAGCCGACCCGGTTGGCGCCGCTGGACTTCGACGCCCTCACCGCCACGCTCGACACCTCGCCCGAAGAGGGCGCCAAGGCCACCGGTCGTCACGTGCTCAGTGAGCAGTGGCTGTCCGAGTAACCCGACAGGGCAAGGACATGCAAGGAATGAAGCGTGATCAGCACCTGTGAGGTCGACATCTCGACCTACGTCTGGTCCTCACCCGGAAGGCGGCGAAGCGGGTCCACGCCCAGCTCGGCACGACCTTGGCGGCGCTGCGCGAGTCGGACGCGGAGCACGGCTAGGCGCAGGGGACGCCCGAGCACGACGAAGGCCCTGGTCGAGGTGACCAGGGCCTTCGCGCTACGAGCGGGTGACGGGAATCGAACCCGCCTCTACAGCTTGGGAAGCTGTCGTTCTACCAATGAACTACACCCGCGTGGTACTGCGGCACCGATCATACACACACCCTGTCAACCGTGGGACTGGGAGACCCGCCTACCCTGTCCTCCGTGCTTCTCAGTGACCGCGACCTGCGCAAGGAAGTCGACTCCCAGCGCCTGGTGCTGGAGCCGTTCGACGACGCCATGGTGCAGCCGTCGAGCATCGACGTGCGCCTCGACCGGTTCTTCCGGGTGTTCAACAACACCCGCTACACCCACATCGACCCGTCGATCCAGCAGGACGACCTGACCTCGCTGGTCGAGCCGGTGGACGACGAGCCGTTCGTGCTGCACCCCGGTGAGTTCGTGCTGGGGTCGACGTTCGAGTCGGTGAGCCTGCCCGACGACCTGGCGGGGCGGCTGGAGGGCAAGTCGTCGCTGGGGCGGCTGGGGTTGCTGACGCACTCGACGGCGGGGTTCATCGACCCCGGTTTCACCGGGCACATCACGTTGGAGCTGTCCAACGTGGCGAACCTGCCGATCATGCTGTGGCCGGGGATGAAGATCGGGCAGCTGTGCCTGTTCCGGCTCAGCAGCTCGGCGGAGTTCCCCTACGGCTCGCGCGAGGCGGGCAGCCGGTACCAGGGGCAGCGGGGGCCGACGCCGTCACGGGCGCACCTCAACTTCCACCGGACTGATACCCGTCGCTGAGCAGCCTGCCGTAGCGGGCCAGGACGCGCTGGCGCAGCGCGGGGTCGGTGCGCGGCACGGGTTCGAGGAACACCTCGTCCAGGTCGGGGAAGCGCTGCCGCAGCTCTTCGTCGATCCGCACGCACGCCAGCTCCAGGTCGGCGGCTCCCAGGGCGTCGTCGAAGTCCAGCCTGGCGCACAGCAGGACGCGGTCGGTGCCCACGGCCATGGTCAGCAGGTCCACCACCTGGTCGACTTCGGGCACCTCGCGCAGGTAGGCCCACACCGCACGCACCAGGACGGGGTCGGCTTGCCTGCCGATGAGCAGGTTGCGGTTGGTGGTGGCCAGCACGTAGGCGACGAACGCGAGCAGCACGCCGATGGCGATGGACGCCAGGCCGTCCCATAGCGACGAGCCGGTGAGGTGGTGCAGGCTGATGCCCGCGAACGCCAGGAGCAGGCCCAGCAGGGCGGCTGAGTCCTCCAGGAACACCGTTTTCACGGTCGGGTCGTCGGAGATCCGCAGGAACTCCCGTGCGGAGCGCTTCTCCGCGGCGGACTGGCGGCGGACCTGGCGCACGGCCTGGGCCCAGGAGACCGATTCCAGGGCGAAGGCGATGGCCAGCACGACGTAGCCGACGACGGGGCTGCTCTGCTCCTCGGGTTCGCCGAAGACCGTGCGGAAACCCTCGTAGAGGGCGAACACCGCGCCGGAGACGAAGATGGACATGGCGGCCAGCAGGGACCAGAAGTAGCGCTCCTTGCCGTGCCCGAACGGGTGTTTGCGGTCGGCGGGGCGCTCGGAGCGGCGCAGCGCGGTCAGCAGCAGGCCCTCGGTGAACGTGTCGGCCACCGAGTGCGCGGCTTCGGACATCATGGCCGCCGATCCCGTGATGACCCCGGCGATGGCCTTCATGATCGCGATGGCCAGGTTCACCGCGAGGGCGAGCAGGACGGTGAGGGTGCTCTCCCCGCCCTTGGCCTTCGGAGACGTCATGGAAGAACGGTAGGCGGTCACGGGCCGTCCCGCTCGTTGCCGAAACGTTGCACGAACCGGTGGGAACCGGCGCAACCCCCGAGCCGTGCGGGCGTCTTTACCGGTGTCTGAACGACTTCACCGCAGCTTTTCCTGGGGGATTTGCCATGCGTTGCTCGCGCCGTTTTTCCGGGTTCGTCGCCGTCACCGCCGCAGTGCTCGCGCCGCTGGTCATGACCAGTGCCGCAGTCGCCCAGGAAGACCAGCCGAAGGCGTTGAAGAAGATTTCTGGAATGGTCTGGCAGGACCAGAACGCGAATGGCCGGATCGACGCGGGTGAGCCTGGGATCGCGGGGCACGAAATGGTTCTGGTCGGGCCGAGCGGCAGGCAGACCCGGCTGAGCGGCGCCGATGGCCGCTACTCCTTCGACAACCTGCCCGACGGCATCTACCACCTGCGCTCCACCGACCGCTCGGCGTTCGGGCAGGACAGGGCGCCGAGCCCCTCCTACATGCCCTCGGGTGAGCTGACCTCGCCCATCGAGTTGAGCGACCAGGCCGACCCGAGCGGGCTGAGCTTCGACAGCGGCTTCCTCGCCGCGGCCGCCAAGGCGCCGACCAGCCAGGTCGCCTCGGTGAGCACGCCTGCCGCCACCGGGACGAGCACGTCCGCGCCCGCCGTGGCGTCCGCGTCGACCAGCGCGCCCGCGACGACCACGGCGACCACGACCGCCGCGCCGGTGGCGCAGCAGGACCAGTCGTCTTTCGGGACCGGGGCGCTGGTGGGCCTGTTGGCGCTGGTCGGGGTCGTGCTCGCCGGTGCCGCCGCGGCGGTGTGGCGGGTGCGCCTCGGCAAGTGACGGGGATCATGAAACGCTGAAGGGTGATCGTGCGACTACGAAATGTCGCACGATCATTTTTTCGGGGGGACTACAAGTGAAGAACGTGCTCCGCCGCGTCGCCGGGCTGACCGCCGTGCTGGTGGTCGTGGGCTCCGGCACCGCGGTCGCGCAGGACGGTGCCACGATCGAGGGGCTGGTCTGGTTCGACCGCAACGGCAACGGGCGGGTCGACGAGGGCGAGCCGCCGCTGGCCAACGGGCGCGGCGTGCGCGTCTTCCAGGGCAAGCAGTTCATCGGCGAGTACGGCACCGACGCCAACGGCCGGTACCGCGCCACGGGGCTGCCGGCCAGCGGGCTGACCATCTTCAGCCACAACACCGACGTCTACGCCGCCACCACGGAGTCCGCGCTCTACGACAAGGGCGCGGGCGCGTACGACTTCGGCGTCAGGGGCGGCACGGTCACCGGGCTGGCCTACGTGGACGCCAACCGCGACGGCGTGAAGCAGGACGGCGAGCGCCCGCTCCAGGCCCCGCACCGGCTGGGCGACCGGACCGCGACGACCACCGACGGCGGCTACCGCGTGGAGGACGTGCCGGAGGGTGAGCACGCCTTCCAGGCCGCCGACCTGCGTCGGCTGTCGCTGGTGGATTCGCCCGAGCTGGACTGGAGCACCGGCGCCGGGAAGGTCTTCGTGGGCAAGGGCGGGGAAGTGCGGCTGGACACCCGCTACTTCGAGCCGAGGGGCGACTTCGCGGTGGGTCCGCTGGTGGTGACGCCCGCCAAGGACGTCTACGCCCTGAACGACGAGGTGGAGGTCGTCGTCACGCTGACGAACAAGGGCGATGCTCCGGACAGCACGTCCTTCGTGATGGCCTCGCTGGCCGCGCGGTTGGTGTCCGCCAGTGACCAGGTGACGATCACCTACCCCGAGTTGGGTGGCGAGTTCGAGTTGAAGCAGCGGCTGGCGCCGGGCGCGAGCGTCGACGTCCGCCTGCGGTACGCGCTCGACCAGGCGGACATCGAGTCCTTCCACGTCATCGTCAGGCTGGGGGCGTTCGGCGATGTGAACTTCGCGGACAACGTCTCGGTCCGGCCGATCTCGGTCCGGGTCCCGTCGAGCACCGCTCCGAGCACCACCACGACGGCGGCCCCGACCAGCACCACCGGCCCGAGCACCACGGCCGCGCCCACGACCAGCACGACCCCGGCGGCCGTGGCGGGTGGCGGGCGCAACAGCACGGGGCTGGCGCGGACCGGCGCGGCCCCGCTGCCGTTCCTGGTCATCGGCGGCCTGCTGCTCGGCGGCGGGGTGCTGACCTACCTGGCGGCGCGCAGGCGTCGCGCCTGACCCGTTCGGCCGATCGCCGCCGCTAGTCTGCGGCATGGGCATTGTGGTGCACGTGCTGCTGACGGCGGTGGCGCTCTGGGTGTCGACGCTGATCCCCGGCATCGACCTGGGCCAGGGCTCGGCGGCGGCCACGGCGGGCACGCTGGTCGGTGTGGCGCTGCTGTTCGGCCTGGTCAACGCGCTGGTCAAGCCGGTGGTGAAGTTCTTCGGCTGCCTGTTCTACCTGGTCACGCTCGGGTTGATCGGCCTGGTGGTCAACGGGCTGCTGTTCTGGCTGACCGGCTGGCTGGCGGGTGAGCTGGGCCTGCCGTTCACGGTGGACGGCTTCTGGCCCGCCTTCTTCGGCGCGATCGTCGTCGCGCTGGTCAGCTGGCTGCTGAACCTGGTCTGGGACCGGGTCACCGAGGACGCCTGACGACGCCCGACGACGCGAGAACGCCCCCGGTCCGAGTGGACCGGGGGCGTTCTCAGGTGCGTCGGCTCAGGTCGTGGCCTTGTCCTGGTCGGGCAGCGGGGTGCCGGAGGGCACCTCGTCGGTGGGCACGTCCTGCCGCTCCTTGCCGCGCTTGACGGCGGTGAGCAGCAGCTGCGCCACGTCCACCACCTCGACGTGCGATCCGGCCTGACCCTCGTTCTGCCGCGCGGTCACGCCGTCGGTGAGCATCACCCGGCAGAACGGGCAGCCGGTGGCGATCTTCGACGGTGCGGTGCCCAGCGCCTCGTCCACGCGGTCGATGTTGATCCGCTTGCCGATGCGCTCCTCCATCCACATGCGCGCGCCGCCCGCGCCGCAGCACATGGAGCGCTCGGAGTTGCGCGGCATCTCGCGCAGCGTCGCGCCGGACGCGCCGACCAGCTCGCGCGGGGCCTCGTAGACCTTGTTGTGCCTGCCCAGGTAGCACGGGTCGTGGTAGGTGACGTCCTCGGTGACCTCGGCGACCGGGACCAGCCGCCGCTCGCGCACCAGGCGGTTGAGCAGCTGCGTGTGGTGCACGACCTCGTACTGGCCGCCCACCTGCGGGTACTCGTTGGCCAGGGTGTTGAAGCAGTGCGCGCAGGTCACCACGATCTTGCGCTTGCCCGGCTCGCGGCCCTCGAAGACGGCGTTGAGCACCTCGACGTTCTGCTGGGCCAGCATCTGGAACAGGAACTCGTTGCCCGCGCGCCGCGCCGGGTCGCCGGAGCAGCTCTCCTCCGGGCCGAGCACGGTGTACTTGACGCCCGCGGTGTGCAGCAGCTCGGCCACGGCGCGGGTGGTCTTCTTGGCGCGGTCCTCGAACGCGCCCGCGCAGCCGACCCAGAACAGGTACTCGGCGTCGCCCAGCTCGCCGTCGAACACCGGCACCTCGAAGTCCAGGCCCTCGGTCCAGGCCAGGCGGTCCTTGGCGTTCTGGCCCCAGGGGTTGCCCTTGTTCTCCAGGTTCTTGAACATGCCGCCCAGCTCGGACGGGAAGTTCGACTCGATGAGCACCTGGTAGCGGCGCATGTCGACGATGTGGTCGACGTGCTCGATGTCCACCGGGCACTGCTCGACGCACGCGCCGCAGGTGGTGCACGACCACAGCACCTCGGGGTCGATGACGCCCAGCTCGTCCGCGCCGCCGATCAGCGGGCGCTCGGACTCGGCCATGGCCAGCACGTCGATGGACTCCAGGCGCTTCTTGTAGTCCTCGTACTTGTCCTCGACCAGGCCGACCTCGTCGCCCGCCATGTCGCGGCTGCCGCCCGCCAGCAGGTAGGGGGCCTTGGCGAAGGCGTGGTCGCGCAGCTGGGTGATGACCAGCTTGGGCGAGAGCGGCTTGCCGGTGTTCCACGCCGGGCACTGGGACTGGCAGCGCCCGCACTCGGTGCAGGTGCTGAAGTCCAGCCAGCCCTTCCAGCTGAAGTCCTCGACCTTGCCGACGCCGAACACGTCCTTGTCCGGGTCGGCCTCCTCCAGGTCCAGGACCTGGCCGCCGCTCATCATCGGCTTGAGGGCGCCCAGCGCGACCCGGCCGTCGGGCTCGCGCTTGAAGTAGATGTTGAAGAACGCGCTGAACCGGTGCCAGGCCACGCCCATGGTCAGGTTCTTGGCCACCACGACCAGCCACAGCATCGCCGAGAGCAGCTTGACGACGGCCATGATCGAGACCCAGTCGGGGTTCGACGGCAGGATGGTGCTCAGCGGCGCGGTGACGAAGGAGGACCACAGGGGCGGGTCCTCCAGGCCCGCGGCCTGCTTGAACGCCTTCACGCCGAGGATGCCCAGGCCCTCGATGATGACGACGGCCTCGACGAAGTAGGCGGCGCGGAAGTCCGAGCCCGCGAACCGGGAGATCCGGTCGGCGCGGCGCGGGTGGTTGAGCTGGCGGATGACGGCCAGCGCGACGCCGCCGACGACGGTGCCGATGCCGAGCAGTTCGACCAGCAGCGCCCAGGCCGACCAGGTGCCGATGACCGGCCAGTGGAAGCCGGGGTAGAACACCTCGCCGTAGGCCTCGAACAGCACCAGCGAGCCGATCAGGAAGCCCCACATCACCAGCCAGTGCCAGGGGGCGACCTTGCGGAACTTGGCCATCCGGGTGTGCGCGGCGAACTCCACGATCATCGTGCGCAGCCGGGGCCAGAACGGCCCGTTGCGGGTGCCGTCCGGCTGGCCCAGCCGGATGATGCGCACCATCCGGACGACCCCGGCGACGAACAGACCCCACGCGTACACGCTGACGGCGACGCCTATGGCGCCGAGGGTGAGCTGGAGGGCTCCCATGTGGTCGCGGCCTTTCTCGTCCGTTCTCCTGACCGGGGAGCCTACGCCGGATTACTGACCAGTAACCACTTGACCGTGGCCCATCGCATAACCGGACGGGTCTAATGTTGTTGAACAGGTGTTCCACTTGTCGTGAGGGGTCTCCGTGCTCGTCTACTTGGCGCTGGCCGTGGCGATCGTCGCGGAGGTCACCGCCACCGTGTCGCTCAAGCTCTCCGAGGGCTTCAGCAAGCCGGTTCCGTCGGTGTTCGTGGTGGTCGGCTACCTGGTCGCGTTCGGCGCGCTGAGCAAGGTGCTCCAGCTCGGGATGCCCATCGGCGTGGCGTACGCGATCTGGTGCGCCTTCGGCGTCGCGGCCGTCGCCGCGATCGGCGTGGTGCTGTTCAAGGAGCCGATCAACGCGACGATGGTGGTCGGGCTGCTGATGGTGATCGGCGGCGTGGTCGCGATCGAGCTGGGCAGTGCGCGCTGAGGGGCCCGCTGAGGGGCGCGCGGACGGGCGTGCGGACGGGCGCAGGGCGCGTGGGGACCGGCGCAGGCGCGCGATCCTGGAAGCCGTGCTGCGGGTGGTGGAGCGGGACGGGGTGGCCGGGGTCGGTCACCGCTCCGTCGCGCGGGAGGCGGGCGTGCCCACCACGTCCACGACCTACTACTTCGCCACCCTCGACGACCTGCTGACCGCCGCACTGCTGTGGGCGGCCGACGAGCTGGCCGCCGACTTCCACGCCGCCTGCTGCGCGCCGGGCGCCACCCCTGAGGCGGTGGCCCGGTTCCTCGCCGACGCGCTGGGCCCGCGCCGGGGCCGCACGGTGGCCGAGTACGAGCTGTACCTGCTCGCCGCCCGCCGCCCCGAGCTGCGGCCCGCCGCGCGCCGCTGGATCGACCTGTTCACCGCCGCGTCGTCGGCGCCGGACCCGGTGGCCTTCCGGGCGTTCCTGGCCGCCGTGGACGGGCTGCTGATCCAGGGGCTGATCGCCGATGTCCCCCCGACGGAGCAGCAGTTGACGCCGGTCGTGTCCGTTCTGATGCCCCCTTGATGACCTTCGGGCGGGATGATGGGCGGATGAGGTTCGCCGGGCGGGAGTCGTGGCAGGTGTCCCACGGGAGCAGCTTCACGATGGACACCGCGCTGTTCGTGCGCGACACCCTGGCGCTGTCCGTGGAGACCGTCCCCGAGCTGCCCGGACTGGACCCGCCGGTGCCGGTGTTCGTCCCGCCCGGCGTGGACCGCGCGGGCGCCGCAGAGGAGTGGCTGGGCTGGTGGGCCGACGTGCTCGACCACGCCCGCGGCGACCGGTCCGACGTGCCCTCGCCCGCCGACCCGGCCGCCCGCTCGCTGGCGGTGCGGCCCGCGCTGCGCGGCGCGGTGGAGGCGCTGATGACCCCCGCGAGCCAGTACTGGACCCGCACCTCCGGGACCGGGCACCCCACCGCGCTGCCGGTCGGCGAGGTGGTGCGCGGGGTGGAGAGCAGGCTGGGCAGGCAGGCCAGGCCGTTCCGCCTGGTGATCACCGTGGTGGGGGTGCAGGGGCTGGTCTGGGAGCGGATGACCGACTCGCACGTGATCGCCTCCCGGCGCTTCCTGGACGACCCGGCGCGGTGCGCGCCCGCGCTGCGGGCGGTCGTCGAGTCGCTGGCCTGAGCACCCCGCCAGGGGTAGGGAGAACCCCCGGTCGCACTCGGGGGTCCGCCCCGGTGTGCCGGGGCGCGCGCGGCCCTAGCTTGGTTCCAACAACCTGTGAGCCGAGGGGGCAGTGGTGAAGCGGATCGCGATGTCAGCCGTCGCCGCGGTGGCCGTGGCGGTGTCGCTCACGTCCTGCGTGCGGATGGTGCAGAACGAGGCGCGTGACGACTACACGGTCGAGGACCGGATCGGCACCGTGCGGGTGCAGAACGGCGCGGGCGACGTGAACGTGCGACACGCCGAGGGGGTCTCGGCGATCGAGGTGCACCGCCTGCTGCAGTACCCCAAGGGCGGTGACAAGCCCGGCGCGACCCACCGCGTGGAGGGCGACACGCTGGTGCTGGACGGGTGCGGCAGCAACTGCTCCGCCGACTACGAGGTGGTCCTGCCCGACCGGGAGGCCAGGGTGGTCGGCGACAACGGCTCCGGTGACGTGCGGGTGGAGGGCGTGGCGGCGGTCGAGCTGACCACCGGCTCGGGCAACACCACGCTGCGGACCGTGACGGGTGCCGTGCGGCTGGAGAACGCCTCGGGTGACGTGGAGGTCTCCGACGTGGGCGGCGACTTCACCGGGCGGATGGGCTCGGGCCGGACCCGGCTGTCCGGGATGCGCGGCGCGGTGGTGCTGGAGAACGACTCCGGCGACACCGAGGTCGCCATGGCCGAGGCGCGCCCGGTGCGCGCCGAGGGGGGCAGCGGCAACCTGACCGTGCGGGTGCCTCAGGGCACCTACCGGGTGGAGGCCGACGCGGGCAGCGGCGACGAGCACATCGGCGTCACCAGCGACCCGAACGCGACCGTCGAGCTGGTGCTGCGCACCAGGAGCGGGGACCTGACCGTCCAGTCGGCCGCCTGATCGAAGCGGCCTGAGCAAGGGGGAGTCGAACCGCCCGTCCGCGTCTCGCGGGCGGGCGGTTCGGCGTCGCGGGGGTGTCCCGGATCACCACCCGGCGGGAACACCGCCGGGTGGTGGCGCGTTGGTAGGGGCAGGAAGGTTGAGCCGGGTGGACTCAAGTCCGGTTCGACTGGCAAACTTGAGCCAGTGCCGCTCAACGCGGGGCTCTCACAAACGCACTACCAGGAGGAATCCAATGGCGCGAGCGGTCGGCATCGACCTGGGGACGACCAACTCCGTCGTCGCGGTCCTGGAGGGTGGCGAGCCGACGGTGATCGCCAACTCCGAGGGCTCGCGGACGACCCCCTCCATCGTGGCCTTCGCCAAGAACGGCGAGGTGCTCACCGGGCAGCCCGCCAAGAACCAGGCGGTGACCAACGTCGACCGCACCATCCGGTCGGTCAAGCGGCACATCGGCACCGACTGGACCACCGAGATCGACGGCAAGAAGTACACCCCGCAGGAGATCAGCGCGCGCGTGCTGATGAAGCTCAAGCGCGACGCCGAGGCCTACCTGGGCGAGGAGATCACCGACGCGGTGATCACCGTCCCCGCGTACTTCGAGGACGCGCAGCGCCAGGCCACCAAGGAGGCCGGTCAGATCGCGGGCCTCAACGTGCTGCGCATCGTCAACGAGCCCACCTCCGCCGCGCTGGCCTACGGCCTGGACAAGGGCGAGAAGGAGCAGACCATCCTGGTCTTCGACCTCGGTGGCGGCACCTTCGACGTCTCCCTGCTGGAGCTGGGTGACGGCGTGGTCGAGGTCCGCGCGACCTCCGGCGACAACCACCTCGGCGGCGACGACTGGGACCAGCGCATCGTCGACTGGCTGGTCGAGCGGTTCAAGCAGAGCAACGGCATCGACCTGACCAAGGACAAGATGGCGCTGCAGCGCATCCGCGAGGCCGCCGAGAAGGCCAAGATCGAGCTGTCCAGCTCCTCGCAGGCCACCATCAACCTGCCCTACATCACCGTGGACGCGGACAAGAACCCGCTGTTCCTGGACGAGACGCTGTCCCGCGCCGAGTTCCAGCGCATCACCAACGACCTGCTGGAGCGCACCCGCGCGCCGTTCAACAACGTCATCAAGGACGCGGGCATCAGCGTCGGCGACATCGACCACGTGGTGCTGGTGGGCGGCTCCACCCGCATGCCCGCCGTGGCCGAGCTGGTCAAGGAGCTGACCGGCGGCCGCGAGCCGAACAAGGGCGTGAACCCGGACGAGGTCGTCGCGGTGGGCGCGGCCCTGCAGGCCGGTGTGCTCAAGGGCGAGGTCAAGGACGTCCTGCTGCTCGACGTGACCCCGCTGTCGCTGGGCATCGAGACCAAGGGCGGGGTGATGACCAAGCTCATCGAGCGCAACACCACGATCCCGACCAAGCGCTCGGAGATCTTCACCACCGCCGACGACAACCAGCCGTCCGTGCAGATCCAGGTCTTCCAGGGTGAGCGCGAGTTCGCCCGCGACAACAAGAAGCTCGGCATGTTCGAGCTGACCGGCCTGCCCCCGGCCCCGCGCGGCGTCCCGCAGATCGAGGTCACCTTCGACATCGACGCCAACGGCATCGTGCACGTCTCCGCCAAGGACATGGGCACCGGCAAGGAGCAGTCGATGACGATCACCGGCGGCTCGGCGCTGCCCAAGGACGACATCGAGCGGATGATCAAGGACGCCGAGGCGCACGCCGAGGAGGACAAGCGCCGCCGCGAGGAGGCCGAGGTCCGCAACCAGGCCGAGACGCTGGTCTACCAGACGGAGAAGGTCGTCAAGGAGAACGACGACAAGATCCCGGCCGAGGTCAAGGACAAGGTCAAGGCCGCCATCGAGGAGACCACCGAGGCGCTCAAGGGCACCGACATCGCCAAGGTCCGCGCCGCGGTGGAGAAGCTGGCCGCCGAGTCGCAGGCCATCGGCCAGTCGCTGTACGCCAACACCGGCGCGCCGACCGCGGACGCCGCGGGCTCCGCGGACGCGGGCCAGGGCGCCGCGGGCGCCAAGGCCGACGACGTGGTGGACGCCGAGATCGTCGACGAGGACGAGAAGAAGTGACCCAGCACGAGGAGCAGCCGCACGTGGTCGTGCACGACCGGCGGCGCATCGACCCGGAGACGGGCGAGGTCCGCGAGGCCAAGCCCGCCGAGGCGGCCGAGGCCGAGCAGGACGCGGCCCAGGAGACGACCCGGGACACGACTCAGGACGCGGCTCCGACCGGGGGCGGCAGGCACGCCGCCCCCGAGCCGGAGGGCGGCGAGCCCGAGGCCGCGCCCGCCGAGCCGGACCCGGCCGCCGAGCTCAAGGCGCAGCTCGACGAGCGCACCGCCGACCTGCAGCGGTTGACCGCGGAGTACGCCAACTACCGCAAGCGCGTCGAGCGCGACCGGGAGCTGGTGGTCAGCAACGCCAAGGCGCAGGTGGCAGGCGAGCTGCTGGGCGTGCTCGACGACCTGGAGCGGGCGGGCGCGCACGGCGACCTGACCGGCGCGTTCAAGGCGGTGGCCGACAAGCTGGTCAACACCCTGCACGGGGTCGGCCTTGAGCCCTTCGGCCACGACGGCGAGGAGTTCGACCCGGCGGTCCACGAGGCGGTGCAGCACAGCACCTCGCCCGACGTCAGCGGCCCGACGGTGACCGCGGTGCTGCGCCGCGGCTACCGGTTCGGCGAGCGCGTGCTGCGGCCCGCGCTGGTGGCCGTGACCGATCACGAGCCCGCGGCCGAGCCGCCGCAGGACGTGGATGAGCAGCAGGACTGATCGGATCAGCACCGAGGGGAGGGATGTCCGGCCGTGAGCGCGAGGGACTGGATCGAGAAGGACTTCTACCGCGAGCTGGGCGTCTCCTCCGACGCCTCGGCCGAGGAGATCAAGAAGGCGTACCGGAAGCTGGCGCGGGAGCTGCACCCCGACGCCAACCCCGGTGACACCAAGGCCGAGGCGCGGTTCAAGGCGGTCTCCGAGGCCTACGGCGTGCTCTCCGACGCCGCCAAGCGCAAGCAGTACGACGAGGCCCGCCGCCTGTTCGCGGGCGGCGGGGGCTTCCCCGGCGGCTTCGGCGGTGGCGGCGGCTTCGACGTGGGCGACCTGTTCGGCCGCGCCGGGGCGCAGCCCGGCGGCATGGGCGGCGGGCTGGGCGACCTGCTCGGCGGGCTGTTCAACCGGCGCGGCGGCGGGGCGGCCTCGGCCACCCGGCCGCGGCGCGGCGAGGACGTCGAGACCGACGTGCGCATCGACTTCACCGAGGCGGTGCGCGGGGCCACCGTGCCCATGCGGCTGTCCAGCCCGGCGGCCTGCGGCACCTGCGGCGGGTCCGGGGCGCGTCCGGGCACCACGCCCCGGACGTGCGCCAACTGCGGCGGCGCGGGCCTGGTCACGCGCAGCCAGGGGGCGTTCGCGTTCTCCGAGCCGTGCCAGGACTGCCGGGGCACCGGCCGCGTGGTGGACGACCCGTGCCCGGAGTGCGGCGGCGACGGCGTGAGCACCAGGACGCGCACGCTGACCATCCGCATCCCGGCCGGGGTGGACGACGGCCAGCGCATCCGGCTGGCGGGCCAGGGCGAGCCGGGCCGCAACGGCGGGCCGACCGGCGACCTGTACGTCCGGGTGCACGTCAACCCGCACCCGGTGTTCGGGCGCGCGGGCAACGACCTGACCGTCACCGTGCCGGTGACCTTCCCCGAGCTGGCGCTGGGCACCACGTTGACGGTGCCCACGCTGGAGGGCAAGGTGACCGTGAAGGTCCCCGCCGGGACCGCGAGCGGGCGGGTGATGCGCGCCAAGGGCAAGGGCATCGCCCGGCGGGACGGGCAGGTCGGCGACCTGCTCATCACGCTCCAGGTGGCCGTGCCGAACAACATGGACGCCAAGGCCCGCGAAGCGCTGGAGAACTACGCGCTGGCCACGGCCGGGCACGACCCCCGGCCGGACCTCAACGCGCTGCTGGAGGAGAAGGGCAGGTCATGAGTTTCCCGTTCCCGCCCGGCACCGACGAGGACACGCCGTTCTTCGTGATCTCCGTGGCGGCCCAGCTGTCCGGTCTGCACGCGCAGACCCTGCGCAGCTACGACCGCCTCGGGCTGGTCTCGCCCGGCCGCACGCCCGGCGGCGGCAGGCGGTACTCCATGCGGGACATCGTGCTGCTGCGCGAGGTGCAGCGGCTGTCCCAGGAGGACGGGGTCAACCTCGCGGGCATCAAGCGGATCATCGAGCTGGAGAACGAGGTCGGGGCGCTGCGCGCCAAGGTGGCCGAGCTGACCGAGCAGCTGGCGTCGGCGATGGCCGCCGCCGAGCACGCGGCGGCCTCGGTGCACGCCTCCTACCGGCGTGAGCTGGTGCCGGTGCGGCACGAGACCGCGCTGGTGGTCTGGAAGCCCCAGCAGAAGCGCTGACGAGCGCTCTTCGCCCGCCGCGACCCCTCTTGGGGGTCGCGGCGGGCGTTCGCGCTCAGTCCAGGGTGAACGGGTCGTACTTGATCCGGTCCAGCGGCGTGCCCGCCACCAGCATCCGGGACACCGTGGCGCGGATCATCGACGGCGAGCCGCAGACCAGCACGTCCCGGTCCTCCCAGGTGCCGTAGCGGGTCACCACGTCGGCCAGGGTGCCCTGCTCCACGCCGCGCAGGCCGTGGGCGGACTCCAGCACCGGGACCACGGTCAGCCACGGGTTGGTGGCGGCGACCCGCTGGAGGTTCTCCAGGTCGTAGAGATCGTCCCTGGTGCGCCCGCCCATGAACAGGTGCACCCTGGGGTTCTCGCCCCACTGGGCCAGTTCGTCGATGATGGCGTGCATGGGGGCCACGCCGGTGCCGCCCGCGACCATCAGGATGTCGTTGCCGCGCCTGCGGTCCACGCCGAGGCGGCCCATCGGGGGGCCGATCCGCCACACGTCGCCGCGCTGGGTGTGGCCGACGATCGAGCGGCTGACCCAGCCGCCCTCCACGGATCTGATGTGGAACTCGATGATGCCGTCCTCGCGCGGCGCGTTCGCGGGCGAGTAGTAGCGCCACAGGCGGGCGCGCTGCGGGGTCTCGACGCTGACGTACTGGCCCGCGCGGTAGTCCACCGGGTGGTCGGGCTGCAGCCGCACCACGGCCAGGTCCCAGCTGACCCGCTGGTGGTCGATCACGGTGGCGCGCCAGTAGGCGGGGCCCTCGTCGGCGTGCGCGGCCTCCTGCATGGAGCGGGCCATGATCGTGTACGCCTCGGCCCAGGCCATCTCGACCTGGGGGGTCCACACCGGGCCCGCGTACTTCTTCACCGCGGCGAGCAGCGCCGTGCCGACCGACTCGTAGTGCGCGGAGACCACGCCGAACTTGCGGTGGTCGCGGCCGAGCTGGCGCAGGAACGGGATCAGGTCGTCGGGCCGGTCCACCATCTGCACGACGTGCACGAGGGCGCGCAGCAGCCTGCTGCGCTGCACCTCCATGTTGACCGGGAACATCTCACGGGTCGCCGGGGCGAGGCTGAAGAGCATCCCGTAGAAGAACTTGGCGACTTCCTCCTGGCGCGGCTCGACCACCGCGAAGCTCTCCCGGATCATCCGCACCATGGCGGTGACCCCCGGGGGCGGCTCGCGGTGCGGCGGCGTCGGGAGTGGGCTCAACACAGCGTTCGCAGTCATGGTCCGGGCGCAGTCTCCACGTTCGTAGCGGCGCCAGCAAGGCGCTACGTCCTCGTCAAGCTTCCTCCCCGACGCGGGGGACACTAACCCGTCGGATCGGTTATTGACTCCTTGATGCCACCTTCGAGTGCAGTCTGACTTCGGTGCGTGACGCTACGTTGCGGCCAACGAGCGAACCTGCGTCATCGGTTGTACCGTGATCGCCGCTTGCGCACCACTGCCAGCCGTGTGGACCCGTCCTCGCCCTCGGCTCACCCCTCTGGCGGTAGGGGGGACCCCGCTCCCCCGACTTGTGGACAACGACCTGCGGATTGTGGACAACTCACATTACCGTGTGGACAAACCGCTGGTACATGTGGGTGACGCAGGTCAACGGCCCATTCCGCAGCGCTGCGACCCGCCCGGAAACCGCTGTCCTCGGCGTCGGCGGGCACCACTCGTCCGGACCCGTTCGGCCGCCTCCCGCACCCCCGCCCGGTCCTCCGCGAGCGCGGTGGACAGCGTGTTCCGACAGGTCCCGCATGGCCCAGATCACACCGCTTGCAGTAGGTTGAGTGGAACGGACTCAACTTTTCTGACGTTGATCCGGGTGTGGGCCGGTGCGGGACGCCGGTCCGCGCAGGCGACGCCGACCGAGGTGAGGAATGGACGCTTTCAACCCGACCACGAAGACGCAGCAGGCGGTCTCCGCCGCGGTGCAGGCGGCGACCATCGCGGGCAACCCGGACGTGGGGCCCGCGCACCTGCTGGGCGCCCTGCTCGCCCAGGGCGACGGCCTGACCGCGCCCCTGCTGTCGGCCGTGGGCGCCGACCCGGACCAGGTGCGCAAGGAGCTGGACCAGATCACCCGCGCCCTGCCCGCCGCCACCGGCTCGTCGGTGTCCGCCCCCCAGTTCTCCCGCGAGGCCGTGCGCGTGCTCACCCGCGCGCAGGAGCTGGCCACCGAGATGGGCGACGAGTACGTCTCCACCGAGCACCTGCTGGTCGGCCTGGCCCAGCACGGCGGGCAGGTCGCCGACCTGCTGCGCCGCCAGGGCGCCGCGCCCGAGGCGCTGCGCGAGGCGTTCGGCAAGGTCCGCGGCTCCGCGCGGGTCACCAGCCCCGACCCGGAGGGCACCTACAAGGCGCTGGAGAAGTACGGCGTCGACCTGACCGCCCGCGCCCGCAAGGGCGAGCTGGACCCGGTGATCGGCCGCGACGCGGAGATCCGCCGCGTGGTCCAGGTGCTGTCCCGCCGCACCAAGAACAACCCGGTGCTCATCGGCGAGCCCGGCGTCGGCAAGACCGCCATCGTCGAGGGGCTGGCGCAGCGCGTCGTCGCGGGTGACGTGCCCGAGTCGCTGCGCGGCAAGCGCGTCGTGGCGCTGGACCTGGGCGCGATGGTCGCGGGCGCCAAGTACCGGGGCGAGTTCGAGGAGCGGCTCAAGGCCGTGCTCAAGGAGATCACCGACTCCGCGGGCCAGGTCATCACCTTCATCGACGAGCTGCACACCATCGTCGGCGCGGGCGCGACCGGCGAGTCCGCCATGGACGCGGGCAACATGATCAAGCCCATGCTGGCCCGCGGCGAGCTGCGCATGGTCGGCGCCACCACGCTGGACGAGTACCGCGAGCACGTGGAGAAGGACCCGGCGCTGGAGCGCCGCTTCCAGCAGGTGCTGGTCGGCGAGCCCTCGGTGGAGGACACCATCGGCATCCTGCGCGGCCTCAAGGAGCGCTACGAGGTGCACCACGGCGTGCGGATCACCGACGCCGCGCTGGTCGCCTCGGCCACCCTGTCCGACCGCTACATCACCGCCCGCTTCCTGCCCGACAAGGCCATCGACCTGGTCGACGAGGCCGCCTCCCGGCTGCGCATGGAGATCGACTCGCGGCCGGTGGAGATCGACGAGGTGGAGCGCGCCGTGCGCCGCCTGGAGATCGAGGAGATGGCGCTGGCCAAGGAGGAGGACGCGGCCTCCCGCGAGCGGCTGGCCGCGCTGCGCGCCGAGCTGGCCGAGCGGCGCGAGTCGCTGGCCGCGCTGACCGCCCGCTGGCAGAACGAGAAGGGCTCCATCGAGAAGGTCCGCGACCTCAAGGAGCAGCTGGAGCAGCTGCGCGGCGAGTCGGAGCGGGCCGAGCGCGACGGCGACCTGGGCCGGGCCGCGGAGCTGCGCTACGGCCGCATCCCGGCGCTGGAGAAGGAGCTGGAGGCGGCCACCCGCACCACCCAGGAGGCCGCCGTGATGCTCAAGGAGGAAGTCGGCCCCGACGACGTCGCGGACGTGGTCAGCGCATGGACCGGCATCCCGGCGGGCAGGCTGCTGGAGGGCGAGACGGCCAAGCTGCTGCGCATGGAGGACGAGCTGGCCAAGCGCGTGGTCGGCCAGGCCGAGGCGGTGCGCGTGGTCTCCGACGCGGTGCGCCGCACCCGCGCGGGCGTGGCCGACCCGGACCGGCCCACCGGCTCGTTCCTGTTCCTGGGCCCGACCGGCGTGGGCAAGACCGAGCTGGCCAAGGCGCTGGCGGAGTTCCTGTTCGACGACGAGCGGGCGATGATCCGCATCGACATGAGCGAGTACTCCGAGAAGCACTCGGTGGCCCGCCTGGTCGGCGCTCCCCCCGGCTACGTCGGCTACGACCAGGGCGGCCAGCTGACCGAGTCGGTGCGCCGCCGCCCGTACTCGGTGGTGCTGCTGGACGAGGTCGAGAAGGCCCACCCGGACGTGTTCGACGTGCTGCTGCAGGTGCTCGACGACGGCAGGCTCACCGACGGTCAGGGCCGCACGGTCGACTTCCGCAACACCATCCTGGTGCTGACCTCCAACCTCGGCTCGCAGATCATCGCCGACGCGACCCTGGACGACCGGCAGCGCCACGACGCGGTCATGTCGGTGGTGCGCGCCCACTTCAAGCCGGAGTTCCTCAACCGGCTCGACGACGTGGTGGTCTTCCACGCGCTGGCCACCGAGGAGCTGACCTCGATCGTGGACATCCAGGTCGGCAAGCTCGGCCGCAGGCTGGCCCAGCGCAGGCTGACCCTGGAGGTCACCCCGGCGGCCCGCGACTGGCTGGCGCTCAACGGGTTCGACCCGGTCTACGGCGCCCGCCCGCTGCGCCGCCTGGTGCAGTCCGCGATCGGCGACCAGCTGGCCAAGGAGCTGCTGGCGGGCGAGGTCCGCGACGGTGACGCGGTGCGCGTCGACGTGCTCGACGACGCCTCCGGGCTGATCGTCGGGCGCGGCTGAGCGCCCCGCGAACGCCCCCGCGCCGTCACCCGGTGCGGGGGCGTTCGCATCATCGCTGCCGGAACGGGTAGCTCATCGTCATGAGGATCATCTTCGACACGAGCTTCCGAGGTAACGGCTTGGGCTGTTCGCGCGAACCGCGAGTGCCGTGATCTTCGTTCTGGCCGCCGAGGCCGCTACCCTCGCACCCGTGGGCATACCGGCGTGGGTCTGGTTCACCGTGGCGGCGGTGGCGGGAGTGGCGGGCTTCGCCCTGCTCGCGACCGACCGGGCGCAGCGAACCGCGCGGAACCGCGAGCGGCGCAGGTGGGCGGCGCTGCGCGGGTGGCAGTTCGAGGAGACCGACCACGTGCTGCCCACCCGCTGGGAGAGCGGCGCGATCGCCTACTACGGCACCGGCGTGGCCAAGGACGTGGTGGCGGGCTCGACCTTCACCGCCGACGGCCGCCGCCAGGTCTACGTGCTCGACCACGAGAACGGCGGCAAGGTCACCTCGGTGCTGGTGGCCGTGCGGTGCAGGCGCCCGCTGCCGGTGGTGGTCGAGCTGTGGCTGTCCACCGTGCCGTTCCAGCGCCACCAGATGCCCGACCTGCTCGGCCCGGTCGGCTCGCGCTACGCCTTCGTCGGCGAGCTGCCCGCCGCCCGCAAGCTGATCACCCCGGACCTGGTCGACGCCGCCGAGGAGATCGGCGCGGACGTCACCGTGGTGTGGCTGGAGAACGACTGGGTGCTGGCCGCCGCGCCGCCCGGCGCGAGCCCGGCCCGGCTGGAGCGGCTGCTGCGCGACCTGGGCGAGCTGGCCGACGTGGTCGACCCGTTCGAGGCCGACCCTGAGCTGGAGGCGTCCGGGACCGACGGCGGCGGCGCCGAGGTCTACCGCCCGCAGTTCGGGCGCAAGTCGTGACCCCGCCGACCGCGCTGGTCACCGGCGCCACCGCGGGCCTGGGCGCGGCGTTCGCCCGCAGGCTGGCCGCCGAGGGGCACGACCTGGTGCTGGTGGCCCGCGATGAGGCCCGGCTCAACACCATGGCCACCGCCCTGGGCTCCCGGCACGGCGTGGCGGTCGAGGTGCTGCCCGCCGACCTGTCCTCGGCGGCCGAGCGCGCCAAGGTCGAGGCGCTGCTGGCCGAGCGGCCGGTGGACCTGCTGGTCAACAACGCGGGCTTCGCCAACTCCGGCGAGTTCGCCGAGCTCGACCCGGACCGGCTGCAGGCCCAGCTGGACGTGAACGTGACCAGCGTGCTGCGGCTGACCCGCGCCGCGCTGCCCGGCATGGTGGCGCGCGGTTCCGGCGCGGTGGTCAACGTCTCCAGCGTCGCGGGCTTCCTGCCCGGTCGCGGCTCGACCTACAGCGCCGACAAGGCGTGGGTCACCGCGTTCTCCGAGGGCATGGCCGCCGCCGTGGCGGGCACCGGGGTGCGCGTGCTGGCGCTGTGCCCCGGCTACGTGCGCACCGAGTTCCACCAGCGCGCGGGCATCGACATGAGCGGCACGCCGGGCTACGCCTGGCTGGACGCCGACCGGGTGGTCCACGACTGCCTGGCCGACCTGCGCGCGGGCAAGCAGCTGTCGGTGCCCAGCGCCCTCTACAAGGCCATCGTCGTGGTGTCCCGGCTGCTGCCGCGCGGCCTGCTCCGGTACGCCGCCTCGCGGGCGGGCGGTCGCGGCCGCACCTGAACCGCGTGCCGGGGTGGTGCGGCGGCGCGGGTGTGACAGTCTTGGCAGCCGTGCGAACTGAAGTGGTTCTGGACGCCGGTGCCAAGTCCGAACTGGCCCGGTTGGTGAGCGAGCTGGCCGTGGTGCACGGCAAGGTGACGTTGTCCTCCGGGGCCGAGGCCGACTACTACATCGACCTGCGCAGGGCGACCCTGCACCACGCCGCCGCGCCCCTGATCGGCAAGCTGCTGCGGCAGCTCACCGCCGACTGGGACTACGTCGCGGCGGGCGGGCTGACCCTGGGCGCGGACCCGGTGGCGTGCGCCATGATGCACGCCGCCGCCGCGTCCGGGGAGGTGCTCGACGCGTTCGTGGTGCGCAAGGCCGCCAAGCAGCACGGGATGCAGCGGCGCATCGAGGGCATCGAGGTCGCGGGCCAGCGCGTGCTGGCCGTGGAGGACACCTCCACCACCGGCGGCAGCGTGCTGACCGCGGTCGAGGCGCTGCGCGAGGCGGGCGCCGAGGTGGTCGGCGTGGCCACCGTGGTCGACCGCGACACCGGCGCCCGCGAGGCCATCGAGGCGCAGGGCCTGCCCTACCGGTACCTGCTCGACCTCGCCGACCTCGGCCTGGCCTGACGTGACCGCCCTCGTCCTGCTCATCGTGATCGTGGCGATCCTCGGGACCGGGGTCGCCGTGGGGTTGGCGCGGCGCAAGCGCAACCCGTTCACCGACCAGCGGTTCGTGAACCAGTGGGAACAGCGGATGCGCGCCCTGGAGGCGTCCCTGGGCTGGCGGTTCGTCGCCGAGGACCAGGGCTTCCAGGAGCGCGTGCCGCAGATCGGCCGGATGCTGGAAGCCGACCGCAGCCGGGTCAAGTTCCAGCTGGTCGGGCAGTGGCGCGGCGTGCCCGTGCTCGCCGTGGAGGTGGTGCTGCGCACCGACAACGTGGTCTCGCACGAGTACCGGACGTACTCGGTGGTGGTGGTGCCGCGCCCGATGCCGGGGCCGTGGGTGCTGATCAGCCCGCGCGACGACAGCGTGTGGGGGCTGTTCGAGCAGTTCGTCACCACCGGCGACCCGGCCTTCGACAGCCGGTACGAGGTGCGCCGCAAGAACCCGGCGTTCGCCACCGCGCTGCTGTCGTCCGGGTTGGCCCAGGCCCTGCTGCACGACCCGCGCGCGGTGGGCGTGGCGCTGGCCTTCGACGAGCACAACCTCGCCGTGGCCGTGCCGGGACCGCTGCTGCAGGCGCCCCTGGGCCACATGGCCGACCTGGTGCTCGACGTAGCGTCACGGGTGCCCTGGCAGGCTCTGCCACGTGGCTGAATAATCGGGTGCCCGACGGGGAAACCGGCCTACTGTGGGGGTAGGGAGGTCGGGGATGGTCGCGCGCGCGTTCGCCGAGCTGGTGATGGTGCTCCACTTCGCGGTGCTGCTCTTCCTCGTGGTCGGGGGGTTCCTGGCGTGGCGGTGGCCCAAGGTCATCTGGGCGCACGCGGCGATGGCGGCGTGGGCGGTGCTGGTGGTGGTGTTCCCGCTGGCCTGCCCGCTGACCGCGGTCGAGGACTTCTTCCGGGTGCGGGCCGGGCAGGAGGAGCTGGCAGGCGGGTTCATCGACACCTACGTCGACGGGGTGCTGTACCCGGAGTCGGCGGCGCGCGCCGTGCAGCTGGTGGTGGCGCTGCTGGTGCTGGTCTCGTGGACCGGCTACTACCTGCGCCGCCGGGCCGGGCACGCGGCTTCCGCGGCGGCGTGCCGCTGAGTTCGACTGCGTCCGATCAGGGGACAAACTCACCGGATCGAGAAAGTGACCTCCACCCTGTACGCGGGGCGTCGGAGGAGGTCGGGGTGAGCGGAATCCGCTTGCGGCAGCACGCGAACCCCCTGGCGGGGCTCCGCAGTCCTCTCCGGAGGTGGCGCGCCGCCCTTCCGCCGTCCCTGGCCATGCGGCGCGAACGGGTTTGGCACGCGGATCTGTACTCCCGACTCCTCGCCCAGTACTGCGACATCCTCGTAGCGGTGCACGGTCAGCGGTGGCATGTCGAGCGCTGGTCGCAGAGGGTGCACATCGGCGGCAACGGTGACGTGTGCAAGAGGATGGTCTTCACCGTCGTGGCGGACAGCGACCGCCTGGACTTCGTCAGCTTCTTCGAGCGGGTGGACTGGGACTGGCCGCTGAAGTGGCGGAACCGGGTGAGCGTGGAGGTGCGCACCTCCACGAACGGCGGATCAGGCGGTGTGCGGCTGGACACCACCCACCAGTGGACCGAGCGCCTGGTCAAGACGTTCGTCCACTTCGACCGGGCCATGCGGCGCGGCGAGAAGATCACTCTCACGGCTGAGGTGTGCTGGCCCGCCATGTGCCTGCCCTTCGTGCGGGGCCGCGGCCCCGACGTCTTCCTGGTGTCCTTCACCGATGTGACGTCCCTGGTCGAGCACGTGGTGGTGCTGCCGAAGGGGTGGCAGGTGAACTACGAGGAACTGGGGCTCACGGAAGGCGAGGACAGCTACGCGATCGCCACGTCCTTGAACCGTGATGGTCGGGTGGAAGCCGCGCTGACCGCCCGTGACGTGCCGGGGCACCGCAAGATCGGCCTCAAGTTGGACCGGCGCCCGGTCGCCGCTGGGTAGGCTCGCCGCGTGAGCGGGCATGTGGTCCTGGAGGGCTTCCACGTCGTGAAGCACGCGCTCCGGTTCGGGGCGACGATCCACCGCGTGCTCGTGCTCGACCTGGCGGCCACCCTGGCCCTGGCCGCCAGCCACGCCCCCGACCTGCTCGACGAGTTCACCGCCCGAGCCGAGGTGGTCACCCCGGCCGAGTTCAGCGCCGTGGTGGGGCGGACCCACCCGACGGGCGTGGCCGCGCTCGCCGACCGCTCCGCCGAGCGCGCCCCGGTGACCACCTCCGGCCGCCCGGCCCCGCTGGTCCTTCTGGACAACCCGAAGAACCTGGGAAATCTCGGCGCCGTGATCCGCGTGGCCGCCGGGCTCGGCGCGAGCGGGGTGGTGTCGCTGGGCGACGTGGACCCCTGGCACCCCAACGTCCTGCGCGGCAGCGCGGGCCTGCACTTCGCCCTGCCGGTGGGCAGGCTCGCGGACCTGGACGGGCTGGCGGGCCCGGTCCTGGCGTTCGACGCGGGCGGCGAGGACCTGCGGGACGCGGTGATCCCCGACGACGCGGTGCTCGCCTTCGGCTCGGAGCGGCACGGCCTGTCCGACGCCGTGCGGGCCGTGGCCGACCGCGTGCTCTCGATCCCCATGCGGGACAAGGTCTCCAGCTACAACCTGACCACCAGCGCGGCCATGGCCCTGTACCACTGGGACCTGCGCCGCCGGGATTCTTGACCGGTCAAGAAGGCACCCTGTACCCGTGACGCGCGCCAAGATCCTCGCCGCCCGCGCCGGTGCCGCCGAACGCGCGGTGCGCTCCCGCCACCTGCGCGGCGTCTGGGGCCTGCCCGGCACCGCGCTGGGCGCGGCCCGCTGGCCGGTGGACTGGCGGGGCCGGGTGCACCTGCGGTTCGGCTACTGGTGGCAGGCGCACCTGCTCGACTGCCTGGTGGACGCCCAGCTGCGCGCGCCCGACGAGGGCAGGCAGCGGCTGCTGCGCCGGTTGGTGCGGGGCATCCGGGTCCGGAACCTGACCGGCTGGACCAACGAGTACTACGACGACATGGCGTGGCTGGGCTTGGCGCTGCACCGCGCCGCCGGGGTGGGGGTGGGGCGGCCCGCCGCGGTGGCCACCATCGCCGACCGGCTGCGCGGCGCGTGGACCGACGACGCGGGCGGCGGCATCTGGTGGAAGCGGCACGACGACTTCAAGAACGTGCCCGCCAACGGCCCCGCCGCCATCCTGCTCGCCCGGCTCGCGGCGCACGGGGGCGACGCGGCCGACCTCGACCGCGCCCGGTCCACTGTGGACTGGATCGAGGAGCACCTGCTCGACCCGGACACCGGGTTGCTGTGGGACGGCCTGCACGTGGGGCCGGACGGTTCGATCCGCGAGGTGGAGAAGAACCTCTACACCTACTGCCAGGGCGTGGTCCTGGGCGCGTGCGTGGAGATCGCCCGGGCCGGTGGCGGGGCGGTGTGGTCGGACCGGGCCGCGCGGATCATCACCGCGGTGGACGCGCACCTGGCCGTGGACGGGGTGCTGCGCGGCCACGGCGGCGGTGACGGCGGGCTGTTCAGCGGCATCCTGGCCCGCTACCTCGCGCAGGCCGCGCTGCGCCTGGACCGGCCGGAGGCGGCGCGGGCGGCGGAGCTGGTGCTCTCCTCCGCGCACGCGGCGTGGGCGAACCGGACCGCCGTGGTGGCCGGGCCGCTGTTCGGCCCGGACTGGGCCGAGCCCGCCGCGCGACCGGACGCGACCGCCCCGGAGGGCGACCTGTCCGTCCAGCTGGGCGCGTGGATGGCCCTGGAGGCCGCGGCGCTGCTGGAGCGCGGTCCGGCCCGCTGACCCCCGTGCGGCAGGATTCCCCGGTGCCGTACCACACCATCACCCCGCAGGACCTCGTCGACGGGCTCGTGCGCTGGGTCCGCGCCGAGCACCCGGTGATCTCCGTCGTCTCGACGCGGACCGGCGGCTGGCAGGGCTGGGCCGCCGCCCAGTTCACCTACTGGCTGGGCGCGTCGCTCGGCGACCCCGCCGACCTCGACGTCGAGTCCGGCGTCACCGCCACCGCGGTGGGCGGCACCGCCGTGTTCGACAACCCGGCGCGGACCGCCGACCTGGTGTTCAACGCGCTCAGCGCGCCCGCCGACGGGGTGCCGCCGGTCATCGTCGCCGCGCTGCGCTGCCAGCGGGTGAGGCAGACCCAGAGCCGCTTCCGCGCCTGCCTCACCCAGGACCTGACCAAGCTCGGCGGCATCAGCGACGAGCTGCGCCGCCGCTACCGCGACCGGGGCGTGGTCGGCCTGTCGCTGGGCGTCTGCTTCGCCACCACGCCCGCGCCCGAGGGCCACCACGTCGTGGCGGCGGGCGACGAGCTGGCGGTGCAGTGGCGGTCCACCCCGTGACCGGGGGTCAGACCCGTGCGGTGAACTTCACCTCGACCAGCTGCTCGGGGAAGGCCAGCCGGGTGGTGCCGAGCATCGTGCTGGCCACCAGCGGGTCCGGTCGGCCGTAGGCCTCCTTGCGGACCGGCCCGGCCACGGCGAACAGGGCGTCGCAGTCGAGGGTGTAGATGACCTCCTCGACGACGTCGTCCAGCGACGCGCCGAAGCGCTCCAGCAGCTTCGCCGCGTTGGCGTAGGTCTGCCGCAGCTGCGCGCCCATGTTGCCGAAGTCGGTGACCGTCCCGTCGCTGTCGACCGGGGCGGGCGCGACCAGTTCCTCGCCGTCGTGCGACAGCTGACCGGAGAGGTAGATGGTGTCACCGTGCTTGACCGCCTGGACGTAGCCGTACTCGTCCTCCCACGAAACCCCGTGCTTCTCGCTGCGCCGCTCCACCTTGCTCATTTCGCTCCGCTCACTACAACATGTCCGTTGACCTGGAAAAACGGTATTGACGCGGGGTGCGGAGCACCAGCGGGTGCGGTGCCAACAACGGAAAGGATCGTGCCAGTGCAGTCGGGCAGAGTGGCCGCCGTCCTCGCGGTGCCGGGGACCATCGCGCTGGACTTCGGCATCCTCGTGTACCTGCTCAACGCCCACCCCGGTTACGAGGTGCTGGTGTGCGGGGACCGGGGTTCGGCCGACGCGGCGGCGTTGGTGGACATCCGGCCGACGCACTCCCTCGCCGAGGCGGACCGCGCGGACGTCGTCCTGGTCCCGAGCTACGAGGACCCGCGCCTGCCCCTCCCGGAGGAGTACCTGGAGGTGCTGCGCCGCGCGGACCAGCGGGGCGCCCGGATCGTCGCCGCCTGCACGGCCGCGTTCGCGCTCGCCGCCGCCGGGGTGCTGGACGGCAGGACGGCGACGACGCACTGGCGCTACACCGACCGGCTGCGGCTGGAGCACCCGAGGGTGGACGTGGTGGAGAACCGGCTGTTCGTCGAGGACGGGCCGGTGCTGACCTCCGCCGGGGCGGGTGGGCTGATCGACGCCTGCCTGCACGTGATCCGCTCCGACTTCGGCGCGACGGCCGCCGACGAGGTGGCGAAGGAGGTGGTGTCCCTGCCGCGCGGCGCGGCCGAGCCGCAGTACGTCGACCTGCCCACCCCGCCCCGGACCAGCCTGCGCGCGACCCGCGAGTGGGTGGTGGACAACCTCGCGTCGCCGATCACGGTGCAGCGGATGGCGGACCGCAGCCTGCTGCCGCGCCGCACCTTCATCCGCCACTTCGAGCGCGAGACGGGCATGTCGCCGATGCACTGGGTCGTCTCGCAGCGGGTCCTCAGCGCGCGCAGGCTCCTGGAGAGCTCCGACTGGTCGGTCGAGCGGATCGCGGGCGCGACCGGCTTCGGCACCGCGGCGAACTTCCGCGCCACCTTCCGCCGGGCGGTGGGCACGACCCCCACCGCCTACCGCAAGTCCCACGCCCGCCTCCCCGAACCGAGCGCCCGGACACCGCGAACCGAGCGTTCGCGCACCGCGGGTCGAGCGTTCGGGAAAGCCGGGTAGTGGTTAACGGCGCTCTGGGGGGTGGCTGGTAGTACTTGCAGGCGTGGGGTGGCAGCCGCAGGAGTGGCGGTGCTTGAGCTCGGGGGCCAGCCGGATGGTCTCCGGGGGACGCTCGGGGTCGGCGATCCGGGACAGCAGCAGGCGCACGGCGGTGCGCCCGATCTCCTCCACCGGCTGGGACATGGTGGTCAGCGGCGGGTCGACCAGGTCCGCCCACTCCACCTCGCCGTAGGTCACCAGCGCCAGGTCGGCGCCGATCCGCACGCCGCGCGCGCGGGCCTGGTGCAGCACGTCGATGAGCACCTGGTGGTCGCTGACCACGACCCCGGTGATCGACCCGAGCATCGGCTCCAGCGAGGTGCCCACCAGCGACTCGTCCCACTTCAGGCCAGCCCGGCCGAGGCCGAGCCGGTAGCCGAGCACCCGCTCGTCCGTGGTCGCCAGCCCCGGTGTGCCGGTGACCAGGCCGATCCGCCGGTGCCCCAGCTCCGCCAGGTGCGTCACCAGCGCCGAGGTGGCCTGCACGTTCTCCGGGCCCACCTGGTCGATGTCCTGGCCCAGGGTCAACCGGTCCACCAGCGCGGTCGGGATGCCCAGCCGCCGCAGCTCCGGCAGGGCCGCGCTGCCCGAGGTCGGCGTCAGCAGCACCCCGTCCACCCGCCGCGAGCGCAGCATCCGCACCGCGGCCTGCTCGGAGTCGGCGCTGTCCCGCGTGTCGATCAGCACCAGCGTGTACCCGGCCGAGGTGGCCTCGTTCTCGATCGCGGCGATCAGCTCGGCGAAGTAGGGGTGCGAGACCAGCGACACGGCCAGGCCCAGCGACTTGGTGCCCCCGGTCACCAGGGAGCGCGCGATGGCGTCACCGGTGTAGCCGGTCTCCTCGATGGCCTTGAGCACCCGCTCCTTGGTGCTCTCGGCGACGGGGCGGGTCTCGTTGAGCACGTGTGAGACGGTGGTGATGGAGACCCCGGCGAGACCGGCTACCTCTCGCATGGTGACCATTGGGCTCGTCCCCGTTCCGGACTGCGCAAGCGATTGCGTCGGACACTACCCGCTGGGAGGCGCCGACCGTGGCAGCCGTGCTCTGTGTCGGCCTGACGACCGTCGACGTCGTCCAGCAGGTGATCGAGTTCCCCGTTCCGGGGCAGAAGATGCAATCGCTGGACGCGCACCTGGCGCCGGGCGGTCCGGCGGCCACCGCGGCGACCGCCGTGGCCGCGCTCGGGCACCGCGCGGCGCTGCTGACCGCCGTTGGCGGTGACCCGTTCGGGGTGCTGGCGGGGCGGGGGCTGGCCGAGCGCGGGGTCGAGGTGCACGACGTGGCCCCGCCCGACCACGGGCCCGCGCTGAGCATGGTCGTGGTGCGCGAGCGGGACGGGGAGCGCACGGTGGTCTCCCGCAACGCCGCGGCGTTCACGCCCCCACCGGTGGACGTGGCGCCGCTGGTGGCGGCGGCCGAGGTGGTCCTGCTCGACGGCCACCTCGGGCCGACGGCGGTGGCCGCCGCGCGCGCCGCGCGGGAGCGAGGTGTGCCCGTGGTGCTCGACGCGGGCAGCTGGAAACCCGTGCTGGACGAGCTGCTGCCGCTGGTGGACGTGGCCGCCTGCTCGGCGTCCTTCGAGCTGTCCGAGGAGGAGGTGCACGCCCGCGGCGTGCCGCTGGTCGTCCGCACGCACGGCGCGGACCCGGTCACCTGGTCCACCCCGACCGGGACCGGCTCGCGCGAGGTGGCCCCGGTGCCGGTGCGCGACACCAACGGCGCGGGCGACGTGTGGCACGGCGCGCTGGCCGTGGCGGTGGCCCGCGGCGACCTGGTGCGAAACGGGGTGGCGGACGCGGTTGACTGGGCGAACAGGGTCGCGGCCGTGCGGGTGCGCAACACCGCGGGGACGTGGGTGGAAGAGTTGGCGCGGTGGGCGGACGGATGAGCTTCGAGGAACTGGTGGACCGGGCGCGGGCGCTGGCGGGCCGGGGCGAGCGCGTGCTGCTGGGCATCGCGGGCGCGCCGGGGTCGGGCAAGTCGACGCTGGCGCGGCGGCTGGTCGACGCGCTGGGCGCGGACGCCGCGCTGGTCGGCATGGACGGCTTCCACCTCGCGCAGCGCGAGCTGGAGCGGTTGGGCCGCGCCGAGCGCAAGGGCGCGCCGGACACCTTCGACGTCGAGGGCTACCTGCACCTGCTGATCAGGCTGAAGACCACCGGGCAGGAGGTGGTCTACGCGCCGGAGTTCCGCCGCGAGATCGAGGAGCCGGTCGCCTGCGCGGTGCCGGTGGACCCGGCCGTGCCGCTGGTGGTGACCGAGGGCAACTACCTGCTCGTGCCCGAGGGCCCGTGGGCGCGGGTGCGCCCGCTGCTGGACGAGGCGTGGTTCCTGCTGCCCGACGAGCGGGTGCGGCTGGACCGGCTGGTCGAGCGGCACATGCGCTACGGGCGGTCCGCCGAGCAGGCCAGGCACCGGGCCGCGCACGGCCCCGACGCGGCCAACGCCGCGCTGGTCAACGCCGCCCAGGCCGTCCCCGACCTGGTCATCACCGACCTGGCGTGACGTCCGCGACCTCGTCGGCGGTCTCGTCGACCGGCTTGTGCATCTCCTGCCGGTACCGGTACAGCCCGTAGAGGGTGCCGACCACGAAGAACGCGATGCTCCCGACCACGGCCGCGGTCTGCAGCCACGGCACGGCCGTGAGCAGGCCCGCGGCGTAGTAGCCCGCGAGCACCAGCGTCGGCACCCACGCGAGCGCGCCGATGGCCGTGGCCAGCATGAACCGCCTCGGGTCCATCCCGGCCGCGCCCGCGATCATCGGCGCGAGCGTGCGCACCCACGGGATCCAGCGCGCCAGCACGATCGCCCAGAAGCCGCGGCGGTCGAGGAACTCGCGCGCCCGTTCGAGGTTCTCCTTGTTGAGCACCCGGCCGCCGCGTCTGGCCAGCAGCCGCGTGCCGGTGGACCGGCCGATGTAGTAGCCGATCTGGTTGCCGACGACGGCGACCACCATCGCCGCGCCGGACAGCAGCCACGCGCTCAGCTCGCCGTCGTGCTGCGCGAGCACCACACCGGCCGCGAACAGCAGCGAATCACCTGGGAGGAAGAGTCCGAAGATGAAGGCGCACTCGAAGAAGACGAAGCTGAGCGTGATCAACCAGACGGCTACCGGCCCAGCGTCTTCGAACGAGATGAACCCCATGGCTCCGGACGCAGCGGACAACACCACACAGGCAGAGTACGTGGGGAAGCGAGGTCGACAGGGCGACTCCGGGGCAACACCTCCCCGAAACCGCGGTGTCGGTGCGGAGAGCGAGCGACCGGTGACCTCTTGTCACCCCGGTTAGCGTGGGGACATGGAGTCCCTGCTCGCCGAACTCCGCACGGCCGTCGGGGCCGCCGCCGTGCTGACCGACACCGACGTCACGGCCGCCTACCGGCGGGACATGATGCCCCTGGCCCCTCACGGCACGCCGCTGGCCGTGGTGCTGCCCGGCAGCACCGAGCAGGTCCAGGCCGTGGTGCGGGCGTGCGCGGCGGCGCGGGTGCCGATCGTGCCGCGCGGCGCGGGCAGCGGGCTGTCCGGCGCGGCCAACGCCGTGGACGGCTGTGTGGTCCTGGTCACCACCAAGATGAACGCCATCGTGGAGGTCGACCCGGACAACCGGCTGGCCGTGGTCGAGCCCGGTGTGGTCAACCTCGACCTGCGCGCCGCGGTGGAGAAGCACGGGCTGTTCTACCCGCCCGACCCGTCCAGCTACGACTGGTGCACCATCGGCGGCAACCTGTCCACCAACGCGGGCGGGCTGTGCTGCGTGAAGTACGGCGTGACCACCGACTCCGTGCTCGGCCTCGAGGTGGTGCTGGCCGACGGCGAACTGCTGCGCACCGGCCGCCGCACGGTCAAGGGCGTCGCGGGCTACGACTTGACCAAGCTGTTCGTCGGCAGCGAGGGCACCCTGGGCGTGATCACCAGGGCCACCCTGGCGCTGCGCCCCCTGCCGCAGGCCCCGGCCACGCTGGTGGCCGCGTTCGGCACCACCGGCGCGGCGGGCGCGGCGGTCAGCCGGGTGGTGCGCGAGGGCGTGGTTCCGTCGCTGATGGAGATCATGGACCGCACCGCCATCGCGGCGGTCGAGCGGTACCTCAAGACCGACCTGGCGGCGGGCGCGGCGCTGCTGCTGTGCCAGTCCGACGCGGGCGGCGAGGCGGGGCGGCGCGAGCTGACCGCGATCGAGCAGGTCTGCCGGGACGCCGGGGCCGAGCTGGTCTACGCCACCGAGGACCTGGCCGAGGGCCGCGACCTGCTGGCCGCCCGGCGCGCGGTGCTGCCCGCGCTGGAGCTGTACGGAGCCTGGTTGACCGACGACGTGTGCGTGCCGCGCACCAAGATCGCCGAGCTGATCACCGGCTGCGAGCGGATCAGCGCCGAAGCCCGCCTGCGCCTGGCCGTGGTCGGCCACGCGGGCGACGGCAACATGCACCCCACCGTCGTCTACGACGCCACCTCGGCCGACGAGTTCACCCGCGCCCGCTGGGCGTTCGACCGGATCCTGGAGCTGGGGCTGGAGCTGGGCGGCACGATCACCGGCGAGCACGGCGTCGGCCGGATCAAGCGCGAGTGGCTGGCCCGCGAGATCGGACCGGTGGGCCTGCGGGTCCACCGCGCGATCAAGCAGGCCCTGGACCCGGACAACCTGTTCAACCCCGGCTCCATGTTCACCCCCGCCTGACACCGGCAAGTACTACCCGCCCCACCATGCCGGGCCGCCAACTACTACCCGGCGGGGTCCGCGCCGCGCGGGGTCACCAGGCCGGACTCGTAGGCCAGCACCACGAGCTGGGCCCGGTCGCGGGCGCGCAGCTTGGTCATGGCCCGGTTGACGTGGGTCTTCGCGGTCAGCGGGCTGATCACCATGCGCGCGGCGACCTCGTCGTTGGACAGGCCGCGCGCGACCAGGGCGACGGCCTCGCGCTCGCGGTGGGTCAGCTCCGCCAGCTCGGCGCGGCGGCCGGTGTCCAGCGGCTGCGCGACGAACCGGTCGATCAGCCTGCGGGTGATCGACGGCGCCAGCAGCGCGTCACCGCGCGCGGCGACGCGCACGGCGTGCAGGAAGTCCTCCGGCTCGACGTCCTTGACCAGGAAACCCGCCGCGCCCGCGCGCAGCGCGTGGAAGACGTGCTCGTCCAGGCCGTAGTTGGTCAGGACGACCACGTGCACCGCGGCCAGCGCCGGGTCCGCCGCGATCCGCCGGGTCGCCTCGATGCCGTCGACCAGCGGCATCCGGATGTCGACGAGCGCGATGTCGGGCAGGTGCCGCCGGGCCAGCTCCAGGCCCTCGGCGCCGTTCGCGGCCTCGGCCACCACCTCGATGTCGTCCTCGGCGTCGAGGAGCGCGCGGAACCCGCTGCGGATCAGCGGCTGGTCGTCGACCAGCAGGACGCGGATCACGGCGTCCGGCCCACGGGGAGCTCGGCCTGGACGGTGAAGCCGCCCCCGCCGCGCGGTTCCGCCCGCAGCCGCCCGCCGAGGGCGGTGACCCGCTCGCGCATCCCGAGCAGCCCGACACCGGGCACCGGCGGGCTGTCCGGCGTGGCCCGGCCGTCGTCGTCGACCCGCACGACCAGCGCGTCGGGCCGGTGGTCGATCCGGATCGACGCGCTGGTGGCGGCGGCGTGCCGGGCGATGTTGGTCAACGACTCCTGGACGATCCGGTAGGCGGTCCGGCCCACCGCGGCGGGCACGTCGTCCGGCCGTCCCCCGATGGTCAGCTCCGCGTCCAGGCCGGTGGCCCTGACCCGGCGCACCAGCTCCGGGAGCTGGTCGAGCCCGTGCGACGGGTCCTCGTCGCCCTCGCGCAGCGCCCCCAGGGTGGCCCGCAGCTCCCTGGTCGCCTCGCGGCCCGCCGCCAGGATCGCCAGCAGCGCCTCCGGCACCCGCTCGCCCCGCTTGCGGGCCAGGTGCACGGCGACCTCGGCCTGCACCTTGATCACCGAGATCTGGTGGGTGAGCGAGTCGTGCAGCTCCCGCGCGATGCGCAGCCGCTCCTCCTGGGCACGCCGCCGCGCGGTCTCCTCGCGGGTGCGCTCGGCCTCGTCGGCACGGCGCTCGGCCTGCCGCAGCGCTTCGCCCGCCGCACCGGCGGCGACCAGCCACGCCACCTGCAGGACGTCCCTGGACTGGGTGAACGCCTCGCCCAGGGGCCAGTGGTGGGGCGAGGCCAGCAGCGCCAGCGGAAGGGCGGCCACCATGACCACCGAACCCACCACCGCGACCAGGCGGTGGCCCGCCCGCACCGCGGCGTACACCGCGAACAGGTACGCGACGACGGGCACGTCGAACCCGGCGGCCTGGTACCCCCACCCGCACAGCCCGGTCACCACCAGCACGGCGACCGGGGCCCGGCGGCGCGCGACCAGCGCCAGGCCGCCCGCCGCCAGCAGCACGTGCCCCCACGGGGCGGGCCAGGGCGTGGGGTGCTGCCCGGACAGCCCCGCGATCAGCAGGGCCGCCGCCACGCCGACGGCGATCCCCCAGTCCGCGACAGCGCCCCGACCCCCGCTCATGCGTGCACCCTAGCCAGGCGGTCGGTCGGGCGAATCCCACGCGAAGAGCACTGATCGACTACCGCGAACGCGGTAGCCCCGGATTTCCGCACCGTGCGCGGCAGTGCGGATTGACCGCGTCCGCACGACGACCGGCGGTGGGGCGGGCGGACAGGATCGGCGACATCGACTCCTGGAAGGGGAACCCCATGTCCGCTCACCACCTGCTGGCGGAACCGATCACCGCCGACGTCCAGACCCTGACCGCCGGGCGCGTCTGGTCCTTCGCGGCACTGCTGCTCGCGGTGGCGGGCGTGGTGATCGGGGGCTCCGCGCTGGCCCGCCCCGCCGGTCGGGCGGGCAGGGGGCGGGCGGCCCTCGCGGCGGGGCTGGTCAGCGCGGTCGTCGGCGGGCTCGTGGTGGCCGCCGCCGAGGGCGGTCCGGGCACCGGCTACGGCATCGTCGGTGGCTTCGCGGCACTGGCGGCGGGGCTGGTCGCCGCGGTCCTCGGCGGCCTGGTGCTGGCCCGATCCCGCCGCGCGGACCGGCCGGGGGCTAGTCGGTGACGCGCCGGATGACCTGGGTGGCCTCGGAGTCGTCGGAGATCTGCTCGAACTGCTGGGTGATGTCGTCGGCCTCCTGCTGCAGCAGCGTCTTGCGCTCCCGGCGGGCCTTGATGACCTCGATGATGATCGGCACCACGGAGATGAGCACGATCAGGAGCAGCATCATCTCGATGTTGTCCCGGACGAACTGGATCTGGCCGAGGAAGTAGCCCAGCACGGTCAGGCCCGCGGCCCAGGCGACGCCGCCGATCAGGGAGTACGTGAAGTACTTGCGCGGGTCCATCCGGCCCACGCCCGCCATCGCGGTGATGAACGTGCGCACGATCGGCACGAAGCGGGCCATCACGATGGCGCGCGCGCCGTACTTGTCGAAGAACTCCTCCGTCTTGTCGACGTACTCCTTCTTGAAGATCTTCGAGTCCGGCTTGGCGAACAGCGCCGGTCCGGCGCGGTGCCCGATCCAGTAGCCGACCACGTTGCCCAGCAGGGCGCAGGCGGTCAGCAGCAGGCAGACCAGCCACAGCGGGTAGTCCATGACCCCGCTGGCGACGAACAGCCCCGCGGTGAACAGCAGCGAGTCACCGGGCAGGAAGAACCCGACCAGCAGACCGCACTCCGCGAAGACGATGAAGCAGAGCCCGAACAGCATGTAGGGCCCCAGGCCCTGCAGCAGGTTGACGGGGTCCAGCCAGTCAGGGCCGAGGGCGAGGGTGGAGGCGAGCGCGACCGTCACGCGGCCCACGGTACAGGCTCAACGCAGCGTGATGACCGCGACGACCGTCCCCGAGGCCAGCCCCAGCAGAAGGGCCAGCAGCAGCACCCAGACAGCCCCTATGCGTGGTTCGTCCGGTTTCGGAGCGTGGTCGCCGGGAGCGGCGGGGGCGTCCGCGCCGAGGTCGGGCGCGAGATCGGGTGCGGAGTCGGACGCGGAGCCGGGCACCGGGTCGGGCCTGGGCACGCTGGTGCTGGTGGCCTGCGCGCGGAGGGCGTCGGCCACCAGCCGCTCCTGCTCGTCGGGCAGCCGGTCGGTTGACACCCGGTCAGTCTTTCACCCAGGACCCCTTGCTCATGACCTCTTGGGGACGCAGGTCGGCGTCGAGCACCACGAGGTCGGCGGCCAGGCCCGCGCGCAGCTCGCCGGTCCGGTCGGCCAGCCCCAGCAGCCGCGCGGGCCGGGTCGCCGTGGCGCGCACCGCCTCGACCACGTCCAGCCCGCACGCCACGACCGCGTTGCGGAACGCGGCGTCCATGGTCAGCGTGCTGCCCGCCAGCGCCGCGCCGCCCGCCAGCGTCGGCACGCCGTCGACCACGCGCACCTCCAGCCCGCCCACGTCGTACACGCCGTCACCCGCGCCCGCCGCCGCGATCGCGTCGGTGACCAGCACGGTCCGCTCCGCGCCCGCGTGCCGGGCGGCCAGCCGCACCGTGGTCGGGTGCAGGTGGACCAGGTCGCAGATCAGCTCCACGGTGACCCGGTCGTCGTCGAGCAGCGCGCCGATCGGGCCGGGCTCGCGGTGGTGCAGCGGGCGCATCCCGTTGAACAGGTGGGTGGCCACGCTCGCGCCCGCGTCGACGGCCGGGCGGATCTGGGCCGCGGTGGCGTCGGTGTGGCCGATCGCGGCCAGCACGCCGTTGTCCACCAGCCGCGCGATCGCGTCGACGGAGTGCTCCAGCTCGGGCGCGACGGTCACCATCCGCACGGTCCCGCGACCGGCCTTGAGCAGGGCGTCCACCGCGGAGCGCTCGGGCGGGCGGAGGATGGCCGGGTCGTGCGCGCCGCAGCGGGCCGCGGACAGGAACGGGCCCTCCAGGTGGATGCCCGCGACCACGCCGTCCTCGACCAGCTCGGCCAGCGCGGAGACCTGGTCGGCCAGCTCCGGCACCGGGCGGGAGACCAGGCTGGCCAGCATCGTGGTGGTGCCGTGCTGGAGGTGCGCCGCCGCGGCCTTGCGCACCCGTTCCGGGTCCGCGCTGGTGAACGCCTCACCGCCGCCCCCGTGGCAGTGGATGTCCACGAAGCCGGGCACCACCCAGCCGCCGCCGACGTCGGTGGTCGGCCCCTCCGGCGGGGAGTCGCGCCCCACCGCCGTGATGCGGCCGTCGCGCACCGCCACCCAGCCCCGGTCGAGCACCCCCTCGGGCGTGACCACCCGACCACCGGTCAGCGTCACGTCCACGGGTCCGCCCCACGTGCTCATCTCTCCTCCAGCGTGTCGATGGCCAGCAGCGCCGCGCCGAGGCACCCGGCCTCGTCGCCCAGCGCCGCCAGCCGCAGCTCCGGTCGCCGCTGGAACGTGATCAGCTCGTCCAGGCGGGTGCGCAGCGGGTCGGTCAGCAGCGGTCCGGCCATGGCCAGGCCGCCGCCCAGCACCACCGCCTCGGGCCCCAGCAGTGCCGCCACCTGCAGGATGCCCCGTGCCAGCGCGTCCACCGCCTCGTGCCACACGGTCAGCGCGTCCGGATCACCCGCCCGCACCAGCGCGGCCACCTCGGCGGCTCCCCGGACCTCGTGCCCGGCGCGGGCGGCGTAGCGGCGGGCGATGGCGGCGGAGGAGGCGCGGGCCTCGACGCAGCCGCGCTGGCCGCAGCCGCAGGGCTCGCCGTGGCCGACGTCGACGTGCCCGATCTCGCCGGGGGCGTCGAGCACGCGGCCGTCGTGGACCAGCGCGGCGGCGATGCCGGTGCCGATGGGCATGATCACCGCGCTGCGCAGGCCGCGGGCCGCGCCCGCGCGCAGCTCGGCCAGGCCGCCCGCGCGCACGTCGTGGCCGAAGGCGGTCGGCAGGCCGGTGCGCTCGGCGAGCCGCCGGGCGAACGGGTAGTCCCGCCAGCCCAGGTTGGCGGAGTAGACGCCGGTGCCGCCCGCCTCGTCGACGATGCCGGGCACCACCACGCCGAGCGCGGCGGCCTCGCGGCCGGTGGCGGCGCGCAGCTCGTCGGCGAGGGCGGCGACCTGCTCGACCACGGCTCCGGCGGTCGCGTCGCCGTCCTCGTGGCGCGCGGTGGGGCGGCGGCGCCGCTCGACCGCGCGCACCCCGTCGGGGGTGCCCGCGACCAGGGCGGCCTTGGTGTCGGTGCCGCCGACGTCGACGGCGATCACGTGCTCGGTACGCGCCACGGGGACCGATAGTGCGTCATGGCACCGCTATTGGTCTATACCAAACCACGGAATGGGACGCCCACCTCGTCCCACCCGCGCCCGCGAGCACCACCCGGCCCCCGCCGGTCACCACCCGGCGGGAACGCGGGTCAGCGCGAGGCCATGATCTTCTGCAGTGCGTCCAGCGCCCGGCTCGCCGTGGACTTGACCGTGCCCTTGGAGATGCCGGTGGCCTCGGAGATCTCCGCCTCCGACAGGTCGCCGTAGTAGCGCAGCACCAGCACCTCGCGCTGCCTGGGCGGCAGCTGCGACAGCGCCGCGACCACGGCCTGGTGCTCCGCGGTCAGCATGGCCAGGCTCTCCGCCGAGCGGGCGTTGGCCACGTGCGGCGGGGTGTAGTCGCGGGCGGTCTTGCGCCTGCGCAGGACGCTGCGCGAGCCGTTGACCACGGCGGTGCGCAGGTAGCCCACGGCCGCCTGGGCGTCGCGCAGGTTGGACCAGTTGCGGTGCAGACCGGTGAACGCCTCCTGCACCACGTCCTCGGCCGTGGCGGGCTCGTCGACCAGCAGCAGCGCCAGGCGGATCAGCCGCATCCGGTGCTGCCGGTACAGGTCTTCCAATGTCAGCGGGCCTGTGTGGGCGGGAGCCACCCCATCCCGGATGCGCAGGTTCGTCAGGGTGTCCTGCACGCGTACGACGCCGCCGCTGTTCTGATCCGGACCGACCACGGGAGTGACGTTACCCCGTCAGGGGGTAGCTTCGGCGGCTGTACGGCGACATGGAGGTTCAGATGGCCCGCTTCGCGGTGGAGTTGGTGTATGGGGACGACGAGCAGGCGCGGCTCGCGGTGCGGCCCGCGCACCGCGAGTACCTGGCCTCGCTGACCGAGCGCGGGGTGCTGCTGGCGGCGGGTCCGTGGGCGGACGGCACCGGCGCGCTGCTGGTCTACGAGGTCGCCGACGAGGCCGAGCTGCGGAAGGTGATCGACGCCGACCCGTACACGCCCGCCGCCGTGATCGCCGAGACCCGCGTGCACGAGTGGCAGGCGCTGCTGGGCACCTGGGTCTGACTCCGCCCGCCCGCCTCAGGCTCCGCCCGCCGTTTCCCGGTCGGCGGCGGCGACGGCCTTGGGCGCCTGGCGGGCGACCACCACGGGGGTGAGCGCGCGGAAGAGCTTGAGCGCGCCCACCCAGCCCGGCACGTGGACGGCCTTCTTGCGCCCGGCGATGCCCTTGACCACGGCCTTGCCCACGGCGGACACCGGGTGCTTGCGGCCCGCCGGTCCGGGCAGCCCCCGCCGCAGCGGGCCGAACACCGGGTGCCGGTCGACGCTGTCGACCATGTCCGTGGCGATCCACGAGAAGTAGGCGACGCCGACGTCCACGCCCAGGTGGCGCACCTCGGCGCGCAGGCTGTGGGCGAACGCCTCGCAGCCCGCCTTGGCCGCGGAGTAGGCCGCGTTGCCGGGGATCTGCACGATCGCCGCCAGCGACGAGACGACCAGGCAGTAGCCGCGACTGGCGATCAGGTGCGGCAGGCAGGCGCGCACGGTCCGCCACACGCCCAGCAGGTTCACCTCGACCACCCGCTCGAACGCGGCCGGGTCCACCGAGCGGACGAACCCCGTGGTGGCGATGCCCGCGTTGGCCACCACCACGTCGATGCGGCCGAAGTGCTCGACCGCCCCGTCCACCGCGGCGCGCAGCTGCGCCCAGTCGGTGACGTCGGCTTCCCACGCCTTGCCGCCGCACTGGGCGGCGACCTCGGCCAGCTGGGCGCCCTCCAGGCCGACCAGCGCCACCCGCGCGCCCATGGCGGAGAGCTGGCGGGCCACTTCCGCGCCGATGCCCCTGGCCGCGCCGGTGATCAGCACGACCTTGTCCGCGACGTCCACGGTGACCTCCTCGAACGGGTTCGCGAGGAGGTCACCGTAACTCGACCTACCGACAGTAAGCTACTGGCGGGTTAAACTTCGCTGGCCTTGCCGAGCAGCTCCAGCTCGGCCGCCTCCAAGCGCAGCTCCAGCGCGGGCAGCAGGTCGGCCAGCTGCTCGGGGGTGCGCGCGCTGGCGATCGGCGCGGCCACCGTCGGCTGGTCGGCCAGCCACGCCAGCGCCACCGCCGCCGGGGCGACGCCGCGCGCCTCGGCGACCTCGTCCAGCGCCTCCAGCACGGCCAGGCCGCGCTCGTCCAGGTACTGCGAGGCGCTGGCGGCGCGCACGCTGTCCACCTCGACGCCCGGCCGGTACTTGCCGGTCAGGAAGCCCTTGGCCAGTCCCCAGTACGGCACCGCCGACAGGCCCGCGTCGGCCACCGCGGCGGACAGCTCGCCCTCGTAGGCCGCGCGCTCCATGAGGTTGTACTCCGGCTGGAGCGCGACGAACTTGACCAGTCCCTCGCGCTCGGACGCGGCCAGCGCCTCCTGCAAGCGCGCCGCCGAGTAGTTCGACGCGGCCACGTGGCGCACCTTGCCCGCGCGCACCAGGGCGTCGAAGGCCGCCATGGTCTCCTCGACCGGGGTGCTCGGGTCGTCCTTGTGGGCGTAGTACAGGTCGATGTGGTCCACGCCGAGCCTGCGCAGCGACGCCTCGGCGGCGGTCTGGATCGTCTTGGCCTTGAGGTTGTCCAGGCCGGTCAGCATGCCGACCTTGGTCGCGACGACCACGTCGTCGCGCCGTCCGCGCTTGGCCAGCCAGCGGCCGATCACGGTCTCCGACTCGCCGCCGGAGTGGCCGGGGGCCCAGGCGGAGTAGACGTCGGCGGTGTCCACGAAGTTGCCGCCCGCCGCGGTGTAGGCGTCGAGCACGGCGAAGGACTGCTCTTCACTGGCGTTCCAGCCGAAGACGTTGCCGCCCAGGCTGAGTCGCGAGACATCGAGATCGCTGGTTCCCAACTTCGTCATAAATCGAACGTAGTACCACTCGGGTGAACCGCGCCGGATGGACCGACGAGGACTAAAACCCCCGTGGGAGAAGTTGTCCCGGAGAACTAGCTGATTCGTAAGGAGTCGAAATGACGGTGGAGCTGGGCAGGTTCGGCGTGTGGACCATGGCGGGGAGCTGGCCGACCGGGGCGGAGGCCGCCGAGCTGGAGTCGCTGGGGTTCGGCGCGCTGTGGCTGGGCGGCTCGCCCGACGGCAGCGTGCTGGGCACCGTCGAAGCCCTGCTCGGCGCGACCGAGCGGATCACCGTGGCCACCGGCATCCTCAACGTCTGGTCCACGCCCGCCCAGGAGGTCAACGAGCGCTACCGCGACCTGGCCTGGACCGACCGGTTCCTGGTCGGCATCGGCGCGGGCCACCGCGAGATCGTCGGCGAGGTCTACCAGAGCCCGTACCAGAAGCTGGTGCACTACCTCGACGAGCTGGACGTGCCCAGGGACCGGCTGGCGCTGGCCGCGCTCGGGCCCAGGGTGCTCCAGCTGGCCGCCGCGCGCACCAGCGTCGCGCACCCGTACCTGGTCACCCCCGAGCACACCGCGCTGGCGCGGGAGACCGTGGGCGCGGGCGTGCTGCTGGCCCCCGAGCAGCACGTGGTGCTGGAGAGCTCGCCGGGCGAGGCCCGCGCGCTGGCCAGGCAGGCCCTGGAGTTCTACCTGGGGCTGACCAACTACACCAACAACTGGCTGCGCAGCGGGTTCACCGAGGACGACCTGGCCGATGGCGGGAGCGACCGGCTGGTGGACGCCCTGGTCGCCTGGGGGACCCCTGAACGGGTGGCTTCTCGGCTGCGCGAGCACCACGACGCGGGCGCGGACCACGTGGCCGTCCAGGTGATCGGGCCGGACCGCGAGCGCGCCTACCGGGAGCTGGCCGCGGCGCTGGCCTGAGCGGGGCGGGGCGTCGCCCACGACGGCCGTGGGCGACGCCCCCACCCGGTCAGGCGCTGACCTCCACGCCCTTCCAGAAAGCTATGCGCCCCTTGATGTTCGAGGCCGCTTCCTTGGGCTCCGCGTAGTACCACGCGGCGTCGGTGTTCTCCTCGCCGTTGACGTGCAGGGAGTAGTAGTTCGCGGTGCCCTTCCACGGGCACACCGACGTGGTGTCGGAGGGCCGCAAGTACTGGGACCTCACCGATTCGAGTGGGAAGTAGTGGTTCCCCTCGACGATCTCCGTCTCGTCGCTCTCGGCGATGATCTCGCCGTTCCATCGTGCGATCGCCATGACCCCACTATGCCGGTGATCAAGTTCCGGTGCCGGGGTTGGTCGTAGGATGCAGCGGACACGGCGTTCCGGGCACCTGAGGAGGACCTACCGATGCCCATCGCAACCCCCGAGGTCTACGCCGAGATGCTTGACCGGGCCAAGGCGAACGAGTTCGCCTACCCCGCGATCAACGTCACCTCGTCCGAGACGCTCAACGCGGCGCTGCGCGGTTTCGCGGAGGCCGAGAGCGACGGGATCATCCAGGTCTCGACCGGTGGTGCCGAGTTCGCCTCGGGCACCAAGGTCAAGGACATGGTGACCGGCGCGGTCGCGCTGGCCGAGTTCGCGCACGTGGTCGCCGAGAAGTACCCGGTGAACATCGCGCTGCACACCGACCACTGCCCCAAGGACAAGCTCGACGGCTACGTCCGGCCGCTGGTGGCGATCAGCCAGGAGCGGGTGGACCGCGGCCAGAACCCGCTGTTCCAGTCCCACATGTGGGACGGCTCCGCGGTGCCGCTGGACGAGAACCTCAAGATCGCCTCCGAGCTGCTCGACCTCACCGCCAAGGCGCGGATCATCCTGGAGATCGAGGTCGGCGTGGTCGGCGGCGAGGAGGACGGCGTCGCCAACGAGATCAACGACAAGCTCTACACCACGCCCGAGGACTACCTGAAGACGGTGGACGCGCTGGGCGCCGGGGAGAAGGGCCGCTACCTGGTGGCCGCCACCTTCGGCAACGTGCACGGCGTCTACAAGCCGGGCAACGTCAAGCTGCGCCCGGAGATCCTCAAGCAGGGCCAGGACGTGGTGGCCGAGAAGCTGGGCCTCCCGGCAGGCTCCAAGCCGTTCGACCTGGTCTTCCACGGCGGCTCCGGCTCGCTGCTGGAGGAGATCCACGAGGCGGTGTCGTACGGCGTGATCAAGATGAACATCGACACCGACACGCAGTACGCCTTCACCCGCCCCGTCGTGGGCCACATGTTCAGCAACTACGACGGTGTGCTGAAGGTGGACGGCGAGGTCGGCAACAAGAAGGCCTACGACCCGCGCAGCTACCTCAAGGCCGCCGAGCAGGGCATGGCCGCCCGCGTCGCCCAGGCGTGCGAGCACCTGAAGTCCTCCGGCCGCATGATCGCCGGGTAGTAGGAACAGGCACCGAAAAGACCACCGGGTGGTACTTGCCGACGCTCCAGGGCGTCGGCAAGTACCACCCGGTGGCGTTTCGCGGGCAGGTTTCTACTACCGGGTGCCACTGACGGGCGACGGCGCGAGAGCGGGGAGGAGCGCCGTGCCGCGGCGGCGCAGGGCCACGTCGGCGGCCGTCCACAGCACGGCCAGCGCCAGGAAGGTGGCGCCCGCCGAGGCGTAGGAGATCGGCGGGGCGGACAGCCACTCCTGCTGCGCCCAGATCCCGCCGTAGCCAAGGCCGGTCACCGCGGCCGAGCCCAGCACGGCGGCCACCGGCGCGGGCACCCGGCCCAGCAGCGCCACGTCCACCGCCACGCCGGTCAGCAGCAGGAACAGCGGCACCGCGGACAGCGGGAAGTCCACGCCCGCCAGCAGCGGCCAGATCAGGCAGCGGTAGGCCACGTAGCCCCCGGCGATCGCGGTGGCCGCCCACCGCCTGCCGATCATCCGCCGGGCCGCGACGAGCACCAGCGCCGCGGTGACCAGCCCCCACACCGGGTAGACCCAGTCCTGGATGGGCAGCGCGAACCGCACCACCGCCTCGCGGTCCACCGGCCTGCCGATCTGGTCGGCGGCGAACTGGAGCAGGATCGGCTCGGCGTACGGGTCGCCGCGGTCCCACGAGGCGATCTCCAGCACCCCGTACTCCTGGTGCTGGTTGGGGAACCAGGTGTTCTCCAGGAAGAAGAACCACAGCGCGGCCAGGCCGGGCACCCGCCACCGGTCGGCGACCGGGTAGTGCTGCCGCCAGCCGAGGATCGCGCCCGCCAGCATGATCGCGGTGCCCAGGTAGAGCAGCGCGTGCGAGCCGCTCCACGAGGTGATGTCCAGGCCGTTGACCCGGTGGTTGATCAGGTCGATCGGCAGGGCGACCAGGAAGATCCCGGTGCCCCACTGCATCAGCCGCAGCGCGCGGCGGTCGGCGCCGTAGCCGGTGTAGGTGTGGAACAGGGTCAGCGCCACGACCAGGACCGTGCCCACCGTGTTGATCATGTGCGGTGGCGCCAGCTCGTCGCGCAGCCACTTGAAGTGCCAGGCCACGTCCCAGGACGAGCCGATCAGCTTCAGCAGCAGGCCGAGCAGCCACAGCCGGTACAGCGCCGCGGCCAGCGGCGGCGGCGTCTCCCGCCCCGCCTCGCCGCGCTCCCAGTACTGGTCGCGGAACCGCCTGATGTGCATGGCCCCCGTTTTCACCCGCTCATGATGCGTCCCGTTTGGGGGAACCGGAAGGGTGCCCGACCCTGGGATGCGTCGGAAAGTCCCCTAGGGGAACGCCCTGAGCTGCTATTTCGAGATTCACCCAGGCGAACGGGTGATGTTCATTGCTCCGGGTGGTCCAAGAAGGCAGGGTGCGTCGCTGAGAGTTCGCTGAGAACACGGCTGGAGGTCGTCGCGTGGTGGGCAGCAGGCTGGTGGCCGGGATCGTGGTGACGGCGATGGTGCTGGCGCTGGTCGCAGCGGTCGCGCGGATGTTCCTAAGCTGATCGCATGAGCTTGAACGACAACCTGCTCGGCCCCGACCCGACGCTGCTGCCCGACCGCCCCGAGGCGCAGGCCGCCGCCGACGCGGGCACCGACCCGGCCAAGATCGTCCGCGCCTACCCGGACTTCAGCGAGGCGTGGGCGCTGCTGGCCGAACGCGCGCTGCAGTCGGGCGACCCGGTCGCGGGCTACGCCTACGCGCGCACCGGCTACCACCGGGGGCTGGACCAGCTGCGCAGGGCGGGCTGGAAGGGCTTCGGCCCGGTGCCCTGGTCGCACCGCCCCAACCAGGGCTTCCTGCGCGCGCTGGCCGCGCTGGCCCGCGCCGCCGACGAGATCGGCGAGACCGACGAGCACGAGCGCTGCAGGAAGTTCCTGGCCGACAGCGACCCGGCCGCGCCCGCCGCGCTCGGCCTGGCCTGACCGGGTGGGCGCGGTCCGCGACGAGCTGGCCCGCAGGCTGAAGCGGTGGCGCAGCACCGCGCTGCCCATCGTCCAGGCCGCCCTGGGGGCGGGCCTGGCGTGGCTGGTGGCCACCGACCTGGTCGGCCACGCTCGTCCGTTCTTCGCCCCCATCGCCGCCGTCGTCTGCCTCGGCGTCTCGCTGGGGCAGCGGCTGCGGCGCGTGGTGGAGCTGGTGGTCGGAGTGGTGGTCGGCATCGGCGTCGGCGACCTGCTGATCTCCCGGATCGGCTCGGGGCCGTGGCAGATCGCCCTGGTGGTGGCGCTGGCCATGTCGGCGGCGGTGCTGCTGGACAGCGGCGCGGTGATCGCGCTGCAGTCCGCGTCCTCGGCGGTGCTGGTGGCCACGCTGCTGCCGCCCGGCGGGGGCGGCGAGCTGGACCGCATGGTCGACGCGCTGGTCGGCGGGCTGGTGGGGCTGGTGGTCACCGCGCTGCTGCCCGCCAACCCGCTGACCGTGGCGCAGCGGCAGGCCAAGGTGGTGCTGGGCGAGCTGACCACCGCGCTGCGCGGGGTGGCCACCGCGATCGCCGAGAACGACAGCGTGCAGGCGGCGGGCGTGCTGGCCCGGCTGCGCGACAGCCAGGAAGCGATCGACGAGTTCCGCTCCGCGCTGCAGACCGGCGGGGAGATCGCCGCCATCGCGCCGATCCGGTGGCGGCGGCGCGACGAGCTCAAGCGCTACGCGACCACCGCCGTGCCGGTGGACTTCGCCCTGCGCAACACCCGCGTGCTGACCCGGCGGGCGTTGACCGCGCTGCACGACGGCGAGCGGATGCCCGACGCCCTGCCCGAGCTGCTGCGCAGCTACGCCGACGCGGTGGACGTGCTGCGCACCGAGCTGGGCCGGGGGCAGGAGCCCCGGCAGGCGCGGGCGGCGATCCGGGACGCGGCGGCCGCCGCCACCCCGCAGCGGCTGGGCGGCGACGGGTTCTCCACCAGGGTGGTGCTGGCGCAGGTCCGGTCGGTGGCGGTGGACCTGCTCCAGGCCACCGGGCTGACCCGCGCGGAGGCGGCGCAGGCGCTGCCCCCGGTCAACCGCAAGGCGTCCTGATCACCCCTCCGGGCGGTTGAGCACGCCGAGCAGCAGCGCGTGCACCGGCTCGTGGTCCTCCGGGGCCACGAGCGCGCACGCGCCGCCGGTCACCCGGTACCACTCGTCCGCGCCCTCGTAGCGCACCCAGGCGGTGAGCACGCACTCCTCGTCGACGGTGGTGCGCAGCTCCAGCGCCCCGGTGACCACGCCGACCTCGTCGGTCATGACGCCGCCCGGTCCGGCCGTGAAGGGCGACGAGTGTTCGGCCATCAGCACCTCCTCACCCTGTCGTGCGACGGTCTTCTCCGCGAGGGGTGCGGCCAAACCCGCCTCAGGCCGAACGCGCCTCAGGCCAGGCCGCGGACCAGCCGCAGGTCCTCGGTGTGCCGGTACCAGGTCCACTTGCCCATCGGCCGGGGGTGCGCGTGGCCGTCGGAGGTCACCTCGACCGGCAGGCAGCCCAGCTGGAACGCCCGCCCGGCGGTGACCTCGACCTTCCGGCGCAGCAGCCGCTTCTGGATCACCCGCACGACCAGGCCGAGGCCGCCGTCGGGGTCCGGGGTCACCTCCAGGCGGCCCGCCTGGCCGCGCAGCACCACGGTGTCGTCGCAGTAGCCGACCCCGCGCACCGGCCCCAGCGAGCCCAGCCCGACCAGCACGCCGCCCACGTCGTCGCGCACCAGCGGCACCCGGTCGGCCTCGCCGGAGCGGGCGAGGTCGAGGGCGTGGCCGGGATCGGTGGGCAGCCCCCAGAGCCGGGCCACCTCCGAGCGCGGTTCCACCGGCACGTAGCCCACCGCCACCTCGGTCAGGCGGTCGGTGCGCAGCAGGCGCAGCACCACCGCGTTGAGGTCCGCGTCGGTGCCCACGACGACGAGACGTCCATCACCCACATCGGTCAGAACCGGGTCGACCTCGGCCTTTCCGGGACGTGGGGGCACGGTCCGCACCGCAAAACCGTCACCCTCGGTGATCAATGGCGACTGCGAGTTTCCGCAGGCCAACACGATTCCGCGCACCTTCATCTCCTGGTCTACCCTCAAGCACCGGCATTCGCTCTTACCCGTCCAACCGCTTGGAGTTTCACATGCCGGCCGTAGTGCTGATCGGTGCCCAGTGGGGCGATGAGGGCAAGGGCAAGGCCACAGACCTGCTCGGTGAGCGCGTCCAGTGGGTGGTGCGCTACCAGGGCGGCAACAACGCCGGGCACACCGTGGTGCTGCCCGACGGCAAGAAGTTCGCCCTGCACCTGATCCCCTCGGGCATCCTCACCCCCGGCGTCACCAGCGTCATCGGCAACGGCGTCGTGGTGGACCCCGGCGTGCTGCTGGAGGAGCTGGACGGCCTGGAGCGGCAGGGCGTGGACACCAGCGGCCTGCTCGTCTCCGCCGACGCGCACCTGATCATGCCCTACCACGTGGCGATCGATAAGGTCACCGAGCGGTACCTGGGCAAGGCCAAGATCGGCACCACCGGCCGCGGCATCGGCCCCTGCTACCAGGACAAGATCGCCCGCGTCGGGGTGCGCGCCCAGGACCTGCTGGACGAGAAGATCCTGCGGCAGAAGGTGGAGGCCGCGCTGGACTTCAAGAACCAGGTGCTGGTCAAGGTCTACAACCGCAAGGCGCTGGACCCCGACCAGGTGGTGGACACCGTGCTGGAGCACGGCGCCAAGTTCGCCTCGCGCATCGCCGACACCCGGCTGCTGCTCAACCAGGCGCTGGAGCGCGGCGAGACGGTGCTGCTGGAGGGCTCGCAGGGCACCCTGCTCGACGTCGACCACGGCACCTACCCGTTCGTCACCTCGTCGAACCCCACCTCGGGCGGCGCCAGCGCGGGCTCGGGCATCGGCCCCACCCGGATCACCACGGTGATCGGCATCCTCAAGGCGTACACCACCCGCGTGGGCTCGGGCCCGTTCCCGACCGAGCTGCACGACGACATGGGCGAGCACCTGCGCAAGACCGGCGGCGAGTTCGGCGTGACCACCGGCCGCTCGCGGCGCACCGGCTGGTTCGACGCGGTGATCGCCCGCTACGCGGCGCGGGTCAACGGCATCACCGACTACTTCCTGACCAAGCTGGACGTGCTGTCCGGCCTGGAGAAGGTGCCGGTGTGCGTGGGCTACGAGATCGACGGCACGCGCGTGGACGACATGCCGATGACGCAGACCGACGTGCACCACGCCGTGCCGGTGTACGAGGAGCTGCCGGGCTGGTTCGAGGACATCAGCGAGTGCCGCACCTTCGAGGAGCTGCCCGCCAACGCCCAGGCCTACGTCCGGCACCTGGAGGAGATCTCCGGGGCGCGGATGTCCGCCATCGGCGTCGGTCCGGGCCGCGACCAGACCATCGTGCGCCACGACATGCTCGGCTGAAATATCGCTGACCGATAGATTGTCAGCATTCGGGAACCGTTGACTTCCCCCAGCGGGGCACCAAAACTCAGGCTCATGAGTGAGCGCGAAACCCTCGTCGCTCGCCTGCACGTCGACCTCCGGCGGCAGGCGAGCGCGATCTGTCGCACGCGCTGATCCACCGCTCTCACCCCCTGTTTCCGGTGTCCGCTGGGAGAAATCGTGTCGATTTCCACCGCGGGTGTTGTCGCGCGCCCAGAATCGCTCACGCCGACGCGCGCACCCGCAGCCAAGAAACGAAGAGCCCCCGATCTCCGCCGCTGGATCAGCCCCATCGGGCTGGTGCTGCTGTGGCAGGCGGCGAGCAGCACGGGCGTGCTGCCCGAGGACAAGCTCGCCTCGCCGCTGACCGTCTTCGCCACCGCCTACGACCTGATCGCCGACGGCCAGTTGACCGACGCCTTCCTGGTGTCGCTGGGCCGGGTGGCGGTCGGCTTCCTGATCGGCGCCGCCGTCGGCGGCGCGCTGGGCCTGGTGTCCGGCCTGTCCCGGTGGGGCGAGCGGCTGCTCGACCCGCCGGTGCAGATGCTGCGCACGCTGCCCCACCTGGGCCTGATCCCGCTGTTCATCCTGTGGTTCGGCATCGGCGAGGAGCCCAAGCTCGCGCTGGTGGCGGCCGGCGTGGCGTTCCCGCTGTACCTGAACCTGCACTCCGGCATCCGGCAGACCGACCCCGCGCTGCTGGAGGCCGTGCGGGTGCTGGGGTTCAGCCGGGTCGAGCGGGTGGTGCACGTGGTGCTGCCCTCGGCGGTGCCGCAGACCCTGGTCGGGCTGCGCATCGCGCTGGGCACGGCGTGGCTGTCGCTGATCGTCGGCGAGCAGGTCAACGCCGACGCGGGCATCGGCTACCTGATCAACAACGCGCGCGAGTTCCTGCGCACCGACATCGTCGTGGTCGGCCTGCTGGTCTACGCCCTGCTCGGGCTGACCACCGACGCGCTGGTCCGCGCCCTGGAGAGGAGGGTGCTGCGGTGGCGAACCCGGTGAGGAGCGCGGCGGAGAACGCGGTGAGCACGAAGGGGCTGGTCAAGGAGTTCGGCTCGCGGCGGGTGCTCGACGGGCTGGACCTGGAGGTGCGGGCGGGCGAGTTCGTGGCGCTGCTGGGTCGCAGCGGCTGCGGCAAGTCCACGCTGCTGCGCGTCCTGGCGGGCCTGGACACCGAGGTGGGCGGCGAGTTCTCCGTCCCCGGCACGGTCTCGGTCGCCTTCCAGCAGCCCAGGCTGCTGCCGTGGCGCAAGGTGTGGCGCAACGTCTCCCTGGGGCTCAAGGGAGTCGACCGCCCGAAGAACTGGCAGCGCGCGGTCGCCGAGAAGGCGCTGGCCGAGGTGCGGCTGGCCGACCACGCCGACGCCTGGCCGCTGACCCTGTCCGGCGGCGAGGCGCAGCGGGTGTCGCTGGCGCGGGCGCTGGTGCGCGAACCCGACCTGCTGCTGCTGGACGAGCCGTTCGGCGCGCTGGACGCGCTGACCCGCGCGGCCATGCACCGGCTGGTGGAGCAGCTGTGGCGGGAGCACCGACCGGCGGTGCTGTTCGTGACCCACGACGTGGACGAGGCCCTGCTGCTGGCCGACCGCGTCCTGGTGCTCGACACCGGGCGGATCGTCGCCGAGCACGTCGTGGACCAGCCGCGCCCGCGGCGGCGGAAGTCCTTGGTGGACCTGCGGGGCAAGGTGCTGTCGGACCTGGGAGTGGACGATGCCGAAGCTGCTTAGCGCACTGGTCGCGGCGACCCTGGTGCTGACCGGGTGCGGCGCGGCGGCGCAGGAGTCCGGTGGCGCGGTCGTGCTGAAGGTCGGCGACCAGAAGGGCGGCTCCAAGTCGCTGCTGACCGCCGCCGGCCTGCTGGAGGACTTCCCCTACGAGATCGAGTGGTCGACGTTCACCTCGGGGCCGCCGCTGCTGGAGGCGGCGTCGGCGGGCGCGATCGACGTCGGCGGCGTCGGCAACACGCCGCCGATCTTCGCCGCCGCCGCCAACGCCCGGATCGCCGCGGTCTACGTGGCCAAGGGCAACGTGGAGAGCGACACGATCCTGGTGCCGCCCGACTCGCCGCTGAAGGAGGTGGCCGACCTCAGGGGCAGGAGCATCGCCGTGGCCAAGGGCAGCTCCGCGCACGGCCAGGTGCTGCTGACGCTGCACGCGGCAGGTCTGTCCACGAAGGACGTCACGCTGAACTTCCTCCAGCCCGCCGACGCCTACTCGGCGTTCACCCAGAAGCGGGTGGACGCGTGGGCGGTGTGGGACCCCTACACCTCGCAGGCCGAGCAGGAGGCGGGCGCCCGCGTGCTCACCGACGGCCGGGGCAAGTCCAACGGCTACACCTTCCAGGTGGCGGGCCGGGCAGCCCTGGACGACGCGGGCAAGAGCGCGGCGATCAAGGAGTTCCTGATCCGCGTGAGCAAAGCGCAGCGCTGGGCCGACACCCACCGCGAGGAGTGGGCCCAGACCTGGGCCGCCGAGACCGGGTTGAAGCTCGACGTGGCCCGCGCGTCCGTGGCGCGCGGCCCCGACCTGCCCACCGCGCTCGACGACGCGGTGGTCGCGTCGGAGCAGGAGCTGGCCGACGCGTTCACGCGGGACGGGGCGCTGCCGGGCAGGGTCGACTTCGCCGAGTTCGTGGACACCCGCTTCCAGGGAGACCTCTCATGAGCGTCGTGACGCACTGGTTCCTGCCCACCTCCGGCGACGGCCGGACCGTCGTGGAGCGGTTCCACGCCAACAAGTCCCAGGGCGCGCCCGCGCAGCGCGACCCGGACATCGACTACCTGGCCGAGATCGCCCAGGCCGCCGAGCGCAACGGCTTCCACGGCGTGCTCACCCCCACCGGCACGTGGTGCGAGGACGCCTGGCTGACCACCGCCGCGCTGATCGCCCGCACCCGGCGGCTGAAGTTCCTGGTGGCGTTCCGGCCCGGCGTCATCTCGCCGACCCTGGCCGCCCAGATGGCCTCCACCTACCAGCGGATCTCGCGGGGCAGGCTGCTGCTCAACGTGGTCACCGGCGGCGACGAGGTCGAGCAGCGCCGGTTCGGCGACTGGCTCGACCACGACCAGCGTTACGCCCGCACCGACGAGTTCCTGCACGTCGTGCGCGCGGTCTGGTCCGGCACGCCGGTGGACTTCACGGGCGAGCACTACCGGGTTGAGGGCGCGACCGCGCTGGCCGCCCCCGACCCGGTGCCGCCGATCTACTTCGGCGGCTCGTCCCCGGCCGCCCTGCCGGTCGCGGCCCGCCGCGCGGACGTCTACCTGACCTGGGGCGAACCCCCGGCGCAGGTGGCGGAGAAGATCGCGCGGGTGCGCGAGCTGGCGGGCGACCGCCCGATCCGGTTCGGCATCCGGCTGCACACCATCAGCCGGGACACCTCGGCCGAGGCGTGGGCGGAGGCGGCCAAGCTGCTCGACGCGCTGCACCCGGAGCAGGTGCGCAAGGCGCAGGAGCAGCTGCGGCAGAGCCAGTCCACCGGCCAGCAGCGGATGCTGGCCCTGCACGGCGGCGACCTCAGCCGGGGCGTGCGCGGGCTGGAGGTGCACCCCGGCCTGTGGGCCGGGATCGGCCTGGTGCGCGGCGGCGCGGGCACCGCGCTGGTGGGCAGCCACGCCGAGGTCGCCGACCTGGTCGAGGAGTACCACGCGCTGGGCGTGGAGGAGTTCGTGCTCTCCGGCTACCCGCACCTGGAGGAGGCGTACTGGTTCGGCGAGGGCGTGCGGCCGGAGCTGGCCCGGCGCGGCCTGCTGGCGGAGCCGCAGGCCGCGCCCGAGGAGCTGGTCTCAGCGCGCTGAGCGCGCCTCCACCGCGGTGTCCGGGTTGTCGGCGAACACGCCGTCCAGCCCGGTCGCGAAGAACACCTCGTACTCGGCGAAGGCCCGGCCGTACGCGGCCGGGTCGGTCGAGCCGCGGAAGTCGGCGGGCAGGAAGGTGTTCTCGTTGCGGAACGTCCACGCGTGCACGACCAGGCCGCGCGCGTGGGCGTCGCGCACCACCGAGGTCGGCTGCCGCAGGCGGCCCGCCTCGTCGCGCGGGATGATCACGTTCTTGGCCAGCCCGACGCCCGCCGCGTACCCCGCGATCTCCTTGAGCCCGGCCGGGGTGACCAGGTCGCGGTAGGTGCGCTTGTCACCGGCCTTGACGAAGTCGTAGGGCGCGCCGGAGGCGTCGACGAGCTGCACCAGCGGCACGCGCAGCCGGTCCTTCAACGACTTCAGGTTGGCGACCTCGAAGGACTGCACGAACACGTTGGCGTCGCGCCGGTTGAGGCCGTTGCGGTTGAGCACCTCGACCAGCTTGGGCTCCAGCGCCAGGCCGATGTCCTGGAAGTAGGTGGGGTGCTTGGTCTCCGGGTAGACGCCGATGTCGCGGCCCAGCTCGCGCGACAACCTGCGGCTGAGGTCGATGACCTCCTGCAGCGTCGGCACCTCGTAGCGGCCGTCGTAGAGGCTGTTGCGGGGCCGGATCTCCGGGATGCGCTCCTTGGCGCGCAACGTCTTCAGCTCGGCGAGGGTGAAGTCCTCGGTGAACCAGCCGGTGATGGGGGCGCCGTCCACGACCTTGGTGGTCCTGCGGGAGGCGAACTCCGGGCGCGCGGCCACGTCGGTGGTGCCGCCGATCTCGTTCTCGTGCCGGGCGACCAGCGCGCCGTCCTTGGTGGGCACCAGGTCGGGCTCGATGTAGTCCGCGCCCATCCGCGCGGCCAGCTCGTACGCCGCGAGCGTGTGCTCGGGCCGGTAGCCCGACGCGCCCCGGTGCCCGATGACCAGCGGCCCCTTCGGCTTGTGGGCCTTGGCCCCGGCGTCACCGGCCGCCGAAGCCGAGGGCAGCAGCACCGCCCCGGCCACCGCCAGCGCCGCGAGCGCCGCCCCGACGATCCTCGTCCGCACCATCGTCGCCTCCTCAGTAGCGAACAGACGCGCGGCAGCCTCGTCGCGCACCGCGACGTCCCGGCCACCGTAGGGCGAACCGGGGACTGCGGAGAAGTGAACGGTGCGCTGGAGAGCTACTCGCGGGACAGCGCGGCCTCCTCCAGGTCCAGCTCGCGCAGCACGCGGACCAGCACCTCGTCGTCGATGCGGCCCTCGTCCCGAGCCTCGACGAACACCGCGCGCTCGGCTTCGAGCATGGTGCGCCGCAACCGCCGGTAGGCGGCGGCCGGGCTCTCCCGCTCCTGCCGCCCCAACCGCTCCCACGCCGCGTTGCCCCGGTGCTCGGCGATGATCCGCAGCCGCTCCACGATGTGCTCGGGGGTCCCGTCCCCCTCCTCGACCAGCGAGTCCAGCCGCTGCACGGCGGCCTGCGCGGCGGCGTGCTGCACCTGCGCCTCGGCCAGCGCGTCGGTGCGCTCCTCGTCGCCGCGGAAGCCCAGCTTGCGGATCACCCACGGCAGCGTCAGACCTTGCAGCAGCAGCGTGCCGACGGTGACCACGAAGGCGCAGAACACGATCACGTCCCGGCCGGGCAGGTCCAGCGGCAGCGCGGAGGCCGCGGCCAGCGACACCACCCCGCGCATCCCGGCCCAGGAGATCACCGTGGTGCCGCGCCACCCCGGCGACGGCTCCCGCTCCCGGATGCGCTTGAACAGCAACCGGGGCAGGTAGGCCGCCGGGTACATCCACAGGAACCGCACCGCGATGGTCGCCGCGAGCACCGCCAGCGCCGCCCACACCAGCCCGGAGGTGATCTGCACGGCGTGCGCGGTGGTCTTGAGCTGCAAGCCGATCAGCGCGAACACGAACGACTCCAGCAGCACGTCCACCGCCCGCCACACGGCGGTGTCCTGCAACCGCGTGTAGTACGAGGTGCGCGGCGAGTTGTGCCCGATGTAGAGGCCGGCGACCACCACGGCCAGCACGCCGGACGCGCCGAACTCCTCGGCCAGCAGGTACGCGCCGAACGGCACCAGCAGGCCCAGCGCGCTCTCCAGCACGCCGTCGCCCAGCCGCAGCCGGATCGCCTGCACGGCCACGCCCACGACCAGCCCGACCAGCGCGCCGCCGCCCGCCGCCACCGCGAACGTCCAGGCGCTGCCGCCCCACGACGCGGTCGCGCCCAGCGTGGCGGCCACCGCGACCTTGTAGGCGGTCAGCGCGGTGGCGTCGTTGATCAGGCTCTCGCCGGTCAGCAGCGTCATGGTGCGGCGCGGCAGGTTCAGCCTGCGGCCGATGGCCACCGCGGCCACCGCGTCCGGCGGCGCGACCACCGCGCCCAGCACCAGCGCGGCGGGCACCGACAGACCCGGCAGCACCGCGTGCGCGACCAGGCCGACGGCGACCGTGGTGGCCAGCACCAGCCCCACCGCGAGCAGCCCGATGGGCCGCAGGTTGGCCTTGAAGTTGTGGTAGGAGCTGTCCAGCGCGGCCGAGTACAGCAGCGGCGGCAGCACCAGGACCAGGATCAGCTCCGGTTCCAGGGCGAACTCGGGCAGGCCGGGCAGGAAGGAGACCGCCAGGCCCACGCCGACCAGCACCAGCGGGGCCGACCAGTTCAACCGCCGGGCCACGGCGGTGACCAGGAGGGCGCCGAGCAGCAACAGCAGCAGTTCCGGTCCGTGCATGGGGCAATCTTGCGCCACGATGGTCGCCATGACCTGCCCCCACACCGCCGACCTGCCCGCCACCGAGGTCGCCCCGGACAGCGCCGAGGGGTGCGCGGACTGCCTGGCGCTCGGCGAGCACAACTGGTCCCACCTGCGCAAGTGCCTGACCTGCGGGCACGTGGCCTGCTGCGACTCCAGCCCGCGCAGGCACGCCACCGCGCACTTCCAGGCCACCGAGCACCCGGTGATGCGCTCGGTGGAGCCGGGCGAGCAGTGGCGCTGGTGCTACCTGGACGACCGCATCGTGTGAGGTCTTTACAGTCCCTTTAGAAAGTCGGGCTACCCCTGTGACCGGCGGCACAACTAGCGTCCTGCTCACCTGATCAACGCCGCACGAGGAGGTGCGCGGGTGAGCAGTCCGACCAGACCACCGGAGCCGGTCCTGGGCCGTGAGGCCGACGTCGCCGAGCTGATCGCCGAGTACGACGAGGAACGCCCGTCGCGGCGGCTGTCGCGCCGCTGGGAGCTGGGCGTGTGGGCGGCCTGCCTGGCGGTCGCCGCCCTCGTGCTCAAGCAGGTGTTCTTCCCGTTCGCCCAGGGCAACCAGTTCTACCTGGTGGTCTTCCTCGCCACGACGCTGCCGCTGGTGTTCCTGTGCTACCGGCCGCGCCGCGGCGCCGCCGACGACCCCGGCCCGCTGGACTGGGCGCTGGCCGCGCTGGCCCTGGCGGTCGCCTGCTACCCGCTGCTCGGCGGCTTCGACGCCTTCCTCGACCGGCAGGGCCAGCTCACCCCGCTCGACGTGACCGCCGGGGCGGTGCTGCTGGTCCTGGTGCTGGAAGCGGCCCGGCGCACCACCGGCCTGGTGCTGCCCGTCGTGTGCCTGGCGTTCGTGGCGTTCGCCTACTACGGCGGCTACCTGCCGCCGAGCTGGGCCATCGCGCACGCGGGGGTGGACTTCAGCCAGATCATCAACGGCTTCTTCAACGACGCCACCGGCTTCTACGGCACCCCGCTGGACGTCGCCGCCACCTACATCGTGCTGTTCACCATCTACGGCGCGGTGCTCAACGCCTCCGGCGCGGGCGCGTTCTTCGTGGACTTCAGCTTCGCCGCGTTCCGCCGCTCGCGCACCGCGCCCGGCCGCACCGCCGCCACCGCCGGGTTCCTGCTCGGCACGGTCTCCGGCTCCGGCACCGCCACTGCGGTCAGCCTCGGCGCGGTGGCCTGGCCGGTGCTGCGCAAGGCGGGCTACCCCAGGGAGAGCGCGGGCGGCCTGCTCGCCGCGTCCGGCATCGGCGCCATCCTGTCCCCGCCCACGCTGGGCGCGGCGGCGTTCATCATCGCCGAGTACCTGGAGACCTCCTACTTCCAGGTGCTGCTGTGGGCGCTGCTGCCGACCCTGCTCTACTACCTGGGCATCGCGCTGGCCGTGGAGGTCGACGCGCGCAAGTTCGGCGCCAAGCCGGTGGAGGTCGACGCGCCCGGCGCGTGGACCGTGCTCAAGCGCGGCGGCTACCACTTCCTGTCCCTGGCGGTGATCGTCGCCTTCCTGGCGATGGACATCCCGGTGCAGTCCGCCGTCGTCTACGCCACCGGCATCGCCGCCCTGTTCGCCCTGCTCGCCCACCGCGACGACCCGCGCGGCTGGCTCAAGCTGGTCGCCGACTCGCTGTCCTCGGGCGTGCGCGGGGCGCTGCCGGTGATCGCGGTGTGCGCGGCGGCGGGCGTGATCACCTCCACCATCACCAAGACCGGACTGGGGCAGGAACTGGCCTCGGCGCTGGTCGACCTGGCCTCGGCGGTGTCGTCCAACCCCGTGGTGGTGCTGGGCGTGACCGCCGTGCTGGCCGCGCTCGCGGTGAGCGTCCTCGGCCTGGCCGTGCCGGTCACCGCGTCGTTCATCATCTCGTGGGTCGTGATCGGACCCGCGCTGGTCGAGCTGGGCGTGGCCCCCGCCGAAGCGGCCATGTTCATCTTCTACTACGCGGTGCTGTCCGAGGTGACCCCGCCGACCGCGCTGGCCGCCGTCGCCGCGGCGGCCATCACCGGCGGCGACGTGGTCAAGACGATGTGGCGCACGTGGAAGTACACGCTGCCCGCGTTCCTCGTGCCGCTGGCGTTCGTGCTCACCGACAACGGCGCGGCACTGCTGCTGCGGGCGCCCCTGACGGACGTGCTGTGGGTGTTCGCCGCGTCCGCGCTGGGCGTGGCCGCGCTGGCCGTGGTCACCGGCGGCTGGATCGTCCGCCGCGCGGGCTGGGTGGAGCGCGCCCTGTGCGTGCCCGCCGCGCTCGCGCTGCTCTACCTGCAACCGGTCGCCGTGGCCGTGGGAGCGGGCTTCCTGCTCCTCGCGGTGGCCGCGCACCTGGTCTTGAGGAGGAGGGATCACCATGCGTAACTGGCAGAAGGTCGCCGCGGCGGCGCTCGCGGTCGGACTGGTCGCCACCGGGTGCGGCGGCAAGCGCACCACGTCCGAAGCGGGCGGGGGCGGCAGCGCGGCGTGCGAGGCGGGCGACGGGCGGATCACCATCGCCACCGGCAACTCCGGCGGCGTCTACTACGTCATGGGCGGCGGCCTGGCCAAGCTGATCAGCGACAACACCAAGCTCAAGGCCACCGCGGCGGAGACCGGCGCGTCGGTGCAGAACATCCAGCAGCTCGTCGCGGGCGACTACGACATGGCGTTCTCGCTGGCCGACACCGCCGCCGACGCCGTCGCGGGCAAGGGCGCCTTCGACGGCAAGCCGCAGAAGGTCAAGGCGCTGACCCGGCTCTACCCCAACTACACGCAGGTGCTGGTGCGGACGGGCAGCGGCATCGAGTCCATCCGGGACATGAAGGGCAAGCGGATCTCCACCGGCTCCCCCAAGTCCGGCACCGAGGTCATCGCCCACCGGCTGCTGGAAGCCGCCGGACTCGACCCCGAGACCGACGTGCAGGCGCAGCGGCTCGACCTGGCCAAGACCGCCGACGGCATGAAGGACGGCAGCCTCGACGGCCTGGTCTGGTCCGGCGGCCTGCCCACCGCGCAGATCACCGACATCACCACCTCGCTCAAGGGCGAGGTGAAGTTCATCGACATCACCCCGCAGCTCGGCGCGCTGAAGGAGGTCAACCCCGTCTACGACCAGGGCACCATCCCCGCCGCCACCTACGGCCAGCCCGCCGACACCCCCACCGTCGTGGTGCCCAACGTGCTGCTGGTGCGCGACGACTTCCCCGAAGGCGACGCCTGCGCGGTGACCAAGCTGATCCACGACAAGAAGGCCGACCTGGAGCGCGTGCACCCGGCCGCCCGCGACATCCTGCGCGAGCAGGCCGACAGGACCGATCCGGTGCCCGTGCACCCCGGATCGGAGGACGCCCTGGGCGGATGAGCGCCCCGGTCATCTAGGCTGGCCCACCGTGCGCGTCCTGGTCATCGGGTCCGGAGCCCGTGAACATGCCCTAGTCCTCGCGTTGTCCCGCGACCCCTCCGTGGTCGCGCTGGCGTGCGCCCCCGGCAACGCGGGCATCGCCGGCGTCGCGGAGACCTACGGTGTCAACGTCGACGACGCGGGCGCCGTCGCCGCGCTGGCCAAGGAGTGGAACGCCGACCTGGTCGTGATCGGGCCGGAGCAGCCGCTGGTGGTGGGCGCGGCGGACGCCGTCCGCGCCCTCGGCATCCCCTGCTTCGGCCCCTCGGCGGCGGCCGCCCGCATCGAGGGCTCCAAGGCGTTCGCCAAGGACGTCATGGCCGCCGCGCAGGTGCCCACCGCCACCTCCGAGGTCGTGGACAACCCGGCCCGCCTGGACTCGGCGCTGGGCCGCTTCGGCCCCACCTGGGTGGTCAAGGACGACGGCCTCGCCGCGGGCAAGGGCGTCGTGGTCACCGCCGACCGCGCGGTGGCCCGCGCCCACGCCATGACCCTGCTCGACGGCGGCCACCCGGTGCTGCTGGAGAGCTTCCTCGACGGCCCCGAGGTGTCCCTGTTCTGCCTGGTCGACGGGGCGACCGTGGTGCCGCTGCTGCCCGCCCAGGACTTCAAGCGCGTCGGCGACGGCGACGCGGGCCCCAACACCGGCGGCATGGGCGCCTACTCCCCGCTGCCCTGGGCCCCCGAAGGGCTCGTGGACGACATCGTCACCCGCTGCGTGCAGCCCGTGGTCGACGAGCTGGCGCGCCGCGGCACCCCGTTCACCGGCCTGCTCTACGCGGGGCTCGCGCTGACCTCGTCCGGCCCGCAGGTGATCGAGTTCAACTGCCGGTTCGGCGACCCGGAGACCCAGGCCGTGCTGGCGCTGCTGCGCAGCCCGCTGGGCAAGCTGTTCCACGCCGCCGCCACCGGTTCCCTGGCCTCGTTCGGGCCGCTGGAGTGGGCCGACGGCTACGCGGTGACCGTGGTCGTCGCCGCCGAGGGTTACCCCGGCCGCCCCCGCACCGGCGACGTCGTGGCGGGCTCCGAGGCGGAGGGCGTGCTGCACGCGGGCACCCGGCGGCGCGAGGACGGCGCGGTGGTCTCCACCGGCGGGCGCGTCCTGTCCGTGGTCGGCACCGGGGAAACCCTGGCCGCCGCGCGCGACGACGCCTACGAGCGGGTGGCGCGGGTCCACCTGACTGGCTCCCACCACCGCACCGACATCGCCCTCCGCGCCGTCAACCACGGCATCCTCCTCCCCTGACCCCGCGAGTCGAACGCTCAGGTACCGCGAGTCGAACGCTCAGGACCCTTGAGTTCGTCACTCAGGACCTCTGAGCCCGTCGTTGAGGGTGGGTCAAGGGCGTGCGCTCGCCGCGCGGCAGGTCGCCAAGGACGGCGCTCGCGGGCACCTCGCTGCGCGCGCTCCGCGCGCCCCTCTGGTGCGTCGGCAAGTACTACCGGACGGGTGTGTGGGGGCCGGTAACTACTACCCGGCGCGTGGGAAGCGCGGTCCGGAGCGCAAAAGTGCGGGTGGGGTGTCCGAACGCTCGGTTCGTGGTGTCCGGGCGCGCGACTTGCGGGGCGACAGGCCCACAGGTGGGTGATGCCGGGGGCGATATGCCCGACACGCCCATAGGTGGGTGATGCCGGGGGCGGGCGTGGTGGTTCTGAGCGTTGAATTCGGGGGTCCTGAGCGTTCGACTCGCGCGGGCGGGGGTTAGAAGGCGCGGCGGACGTGGTCGGCGAGGGTTGTGGCGGTGGGGGCGAACTCGCGGGCGAAGCTGTCCGGGTCCGCGCCCGCCCAAGGCTCGTTGGGCATCATGCTGACCTCAGTGCGGCCCACCAGGAACACGTAGTTGAGGTAGCCGATCGACCGCACGCACGGCTTGCCGTCGCCGATTTCCTTGTCGACCGGAACCGGCTCCCCGAGGATCGCGCCCGCCGGGTTCTGCGGATCGCAGCCCCAGGCGTGGGCGTCGCGGGCCTGCTGTTCGGTGCGGAAGGTCTCGAACTTCACCCGGAGGGTCCGTGACTGGTCGCTGTTCCCGTACTGGTCGGTGGAACCGCGACCGCACTCCTGCTCCACGGCCTGGAGCGTGCCCAGGCCGGGGTAGTCCCGGCTGGCCTCGTGCGCCCGCGTCTCAGTGGTCTCGACCAATCCCGAGTCCTGCTTGCCGGTCAGCTCGGTGAACAACTCCGCGGTGAGCACGTCGCAGGCGAACGGGACGCCCTCGTAGCGGCCGGTGAACGCGTAGGAGCTGTGGGAGTCCGGCCCCTTGGCCAGCTTCGCGGCGGCCAGGTCGACCAGGTTGGCGAACACCTGGTGCGCGGGCACGCCGTTGACGTCGCTGGTGATCCGGCCCATGTCCAGCCTGGCGAAGAAGTTCGAGTCCTCGTTGCCGATCTCGGAGAAGAACTGGTCCCCCTCTCTCCGAGTCGACACCTTCAGACCGGAACTCACCCGCTCCTCGTCACCCCGGTGACGAACGCGCAGCTCGTTGAACGGCCGCTGCGCGATGTCGAGCACCACGTAGGCGTCGTCCGCGTCTTTGGCGTTGATCCAATAACCGCAGGTGGTCATCGGGTTGAGCTCGCTGACCTTGCTGACGGTGGCGGGAACGGTCGTCGGCAGGTAGGTCAGCTCGCGGTAGTTGATGGTGTCCTCCGGGAACCCCACCCGGGCGAGGCCGGTGCGGGGGAGCACCGCGCAGGCGTCGAAGGCCGGTGTCGACCCGTAGTTGAGCGGTCCGCTCTCGATCTTCTGGACCAGCACGTTCTTCGCAGGGGGAGCGGTGTCCTCCGGCGTCGTGGCCTTCACGGCCCGACCGCTGATGTCGGACCGGGTGAGCGCGGCAGCGGTGACCGCGACTGCCGCGACCAGCACGGTCGACAGGACGATGGCGACCTTCCCCGTCTTCTTCCTGCGGACCGGGCGTGGCTGCTGGTACTGCGTGTTCATCGAATCCCTACTGCGGTCAGGCGCTCGGTGCCGCCGGGTGCGTCCACGACGGCTCCGCATCCTCTTCGAAGACGGGCGCGTCCCGCAGGGCTTTGGCGCAAAGATCGCGGAATCGGGTTAGCGTGCTCTCGCTCATGCTGAGGCTGATCTCGAACGAGCCGAAGAACGTGACCTCCGCTCCGTTGCCGTCGGGCTCGGGCTTGATCTTGATTCGACTTTCATCGCCCAGTACTGCCCACATGCCGCCGTGGACCACGTCCATGCTTTGCCTCCTTTGGGTTGATTTGGAAGCTACTAAGTGGATATCCAGGAGCGCTATGCCACGATCGAGTGGTCATGATCGACGTGGTTACTGTGTCCCACAGGCCACCAAGGAGGATCACCGTGCCGTATCAGACGACGCGCAAGCGGCGCGTGGGATCCTTGCTGCGACAGTTCCGCGAGCGATCCGGACTCTCGGCCGAGGACGCCGCCCGCCGTATCCGCAAGGCGCAGTCGACGGTCAGCCGCGTGGAGGCTGGGCAGACCTTGCCGAGCATGGCTGAGATGGAAGTTCTGCTGGCCTACTACAACGCCTCCGACGCGGAACGCGAGCAGGCGTTGCAAAAGTGGGAGGACGCCAAGCAGGACAGCACCCGGCTGCCGATGGCGGGTGCTGTGCCGAAAAAGTTTCAGGCGTACCTGAGGATGGAGACGGAGGCCGCCGCGATCGACCTGATCACCACGACGCTGGTCCCCGGCCTGCTCCAAACGCCCGAATACGCGCTCGCGATCACCGAGAACGGTGCCGCGATCGGCGGCGTCGTCGAACCCGCCAAGTTCGTCGCGTCCCGGCTGGAGCGGCAGAAGCGGGTCACCGCGCCGGACCCGCTGGTGGTGCACGCCGTGCTGGACGAGGCGGTCGTGCGTCGGGTGGTCGGCGGGGCGGGGGTGATGGTCGAGCAGATCAGCCACCTGCTCGCGCTGATGGAACGGGACAACATCACGATCCAGGTGCTGCCGTTCGGCGCGGGCGAGTACCCGACCATAGCCGGGGCGATCAGCATTCTTCACTTCGCCGACCCCTTGGACGCGCCCTTTGTCGGTCTGGAATACGTGGGCGGCGACTCCATAGTTGATGACCCGAGTGATGTCAGAAGGCTCCAATCGGCGTTCGCTGAAACTGCGCGGCAAGCGTTGTCGCCGAACGCGACGGTGAATTTGTTGTGTGCTGTCCGACGAGAGCTGGGAGAGTGAGGAACGACATGTTCACCGAGTGGCGGAAGAGCAGCCGCAGCGGCGGGGCGAACCAGTGCGTCGAGTGCTCGGCCGCACCGGGAACCTGGGGAGTTCGGGACAGCAAGGTGCCGGGTGGTCCGGTGGTGATCGTGACGTCCGGCGCGTTCGCGCGGATGGTCGACGCGGTGAAGCACGGCCGCCTCGATGCTCCGGAGAGGTGACTGGCACCTTCGAAGAGTGAGAGTAACCACTGCTTTAGGAGCTGTGAGTGCGTTTGATCAGTGCGACGGTCCTGATGATCGTCGTGGTGAACGTATTGGGCGGTTGCGCGATCGGTGAGGACGGCACGCCGCGGCCTGTCACGTCGAGCGCAGGCATGAGTGGTTCCACCGAGTCGGTGACAAGAGCTCCCCGCCCGGAGGAACTCAAGGTCGAGGGTGTGGACCCATGTGCCACGCTGACTTCCGCGCAGCAGTCCGAACTCAAGATCGACGAAGCGCTGAGCCAGCCTCTTGATGTGCTGAACAACGGTAAGCCGGCGCCGACCTGTCGGTACCATTCCAATGGCAGGACGCTTTTCAGCTACAACATCTCGCTCGTGTCCGGCGAAGGCGTCGATTATTGGGAAGGTTCCAGCAACCTGGAAGTACGATCTGAATCCGTTAGTGGCTTCAGTGCTTACCGGTACAAGTTGAGCGGGACCTTCCAGGCGTACTGCTCATACGCTGTCGACGTGGCGGATGATCAGCAATTGGTCGTCCAGTTCCTGCCGATCGGTGAAGGCTTCAGTCAGGATCGGATGTGCCAGAACTCGGCCAGGGGTGCGGAGTTGGCGCTCGCGACATTGCAGACCTTGAAGTGAGGATCATGGCGCAATTGATAGGAGTGGTTGGTGCGGGTCGCTAAAGCCTCGTCCGCAGTCTGCATAATGGCCGTCGTCTTGATGGGCTGTTCGTCCCAGGAGTCGGGGCGGCCGACTCCGGAGCGGTCCGCGAGTGGATCGCAGAGTGATGTGCCGACGACCGGGGTTGGTTCGGATGCCCCTGTGCGTCCGGGCGACGTCGAGATCGATGACGTCGATCCTTGTGCGCTGCTGACCGCAGAGCAGCAAGCGGAGTTGAAGACCGTCAAGGTTCAGAACAACCCCTCGGAAGTCGTCAAGGGCATTACCTCGCCGTCCTGCTCATACCGGACGGCGTCCGGCGTCGAGCCCTCCTACTCGTACCGCGTCACGCTGATTTCCGGTGAAGGAGTCGACTACTGGAAAGCGCCGGGAAACCTGGATGTCTCGCCGAAGGAGGTCTCCGGTTTTCCCGCCCTTGAGGTCAGGTTGGCCGGGGTGTCCACTGCGGAGTGCTCGATGGCGGTCGATGTGGCGGATTCCCGGCAGTTGTTCGTTCAATTCCTTCCGATCAGCAGGAATTTCACCCGGGGCCAGTTGTGTCGGAACGCCGTCAGGGGAGCGGAGTTGTCACTCGCGACATTGCGGGCCTTGAAGTGAGAGATCGGTAATGAAGGTTGCCGGTTCGACGGCACACGCGGCACTGGTTGACCGACTGTCCGCCGGTGTGGGTGAGGCGTTGCGCGTCGGGCTGAGGATGCTTGGCGTCGAGCGGCAGGGTGCGACGGCCTGGAACCGGGATGGGTGATGGCCGTGTCCACTGTTCGGGTGTGGACGTGGACGCGACCGTGTCGGCGTACGAGGAGCAGGTGGTCCCGATGGCCGCCGACTACGACGTCTGGGCTTGACGGAACCGCAGAGGGGCGATCTTCGTCCAACCACAGACCTGGTTCACGTGGTCGTTGGTAGCCTGCGAACCGGGATCGAGCTGTTACCGACCGTACGGGGGTAGGACGTCGTGGCAGAGGAGAACGGCCTGCTAGGAGCCGTCGCCGCCGCCGGTGGAGCCATCGGACGAGCGGTCGGCGAGGTGTTCGCGGCGGAGAAGCGCCTCGCTGAGGCGACGTCCGCAGGTCCCGGAGGCGGGCAGAAGTTCGAGGTCTCCAGGGACACCGTTCTGCAGGCGGCCAAGATCATCCAAGATCAGGCGGGCATTCTCAGCAAGAAGTTGAACAGGGCTGGCCGGCACCTCCACGTGGAGCTGTCCCCTGGTGCCGACGACGTCAACCAGGAAATCGCCGCTGCTTGGAATTCCCGGTTGATCGGGGGCGAACACACCTACACCGGGCGCATCGAGCAGTACATCACCAGTCTGGACAACCTCTGCAACCAGCTGCGTGAAGTGGCCAAGCAATATGGGTTCACCGAAGAAGAGATCACCGCGTCGCTCGGAGCCAAGGGTGCGTAAGACAATCAGTCGTTCTCTGGGCTTGGTGGCGCTGGTGGGAGCCTTGTCCCTGGCGTGCACCAGTCAAGAACCGGGTAACCCCGGTCCTGCCGATACGGGGGCAGCACCTTCGAAGACGTCCTCGACAGCGCCAGTCGAGTCGACGCGACCGAAAGAGATCAAGCTTGACGGAATCGATCCGTGCAAGGTTCTGACCACGGATCAGATGAAGCAGTTGTCGGTCGTCCAGGCCGACCGCAACGACAGTGACCTGGTCGACACCGGTGACGTCCCGGTGTGCGACTACTCCACGAACGGCTCTCCCCGCTTTTCGTACGGCGTGGGTTTGGTGACCGCCAAGGGCATCGAATATTGGCGCGGCAGCGGTAACGTCGACGTGCGCCGGACTGACGTGGGCGATTACAACGCCGTCGAACTGACGCTGTCCGGAACCGAGAACAGTTGCGCCGTGTCGGTCGACGTGGCCGAGGGACAGCAGCTCTACGTCGATTACCGGCCCATCGGGCAGAAGCCCTCGCAAGAGCAGATGTGCCAGAACGCGAAGAAGGCGGCTGAGTTCGCGCTCGTCACCTTGCCGACTTTGGCGTGAGGAAGAAGTGATGACCGGGTACCAGCAGATCAGCGATCACCGCTTCGAGGGTTACGACAACCAGGCTCTAGCGGCGCTCGTCCAGAAGTTCCAGCAGGGGGACGCCGCGCAGAGGTTCTCCGAGGCTTCGTTCGCCCTGCGTGAGCTGGCCGCCAGCCTCGCCGAAGCCGACGAGGTGCTGCGACAGGAGTTGGGCAAGCTCGGCATCGAGTGGCAGGGCGCGGCGGGTGAGAACGCCGGGAAGACGATCACCGCCCAGGCCGACTACGCGGGTGAGGCGGACGAGGCGGCGCGGCAGAACGCCAAGGCCACGTCCGAGCAGAGCGCCAACTACAGCCAGTCGCGCAACGCGATGCCGGAGCCGCAGAAGTTGCGCGGTGACACCGACACCAACTTCATCGACGACGTGGGCGGGTTCTTCGGGTACGAGACCGACCACGCCAAGGAGGTGAAGGAGACCCAGGCGGCGCGCGAGCAGACGATCCGCAACCTCAACCAGTACACCGAGGCCAGTCGGGACGCGCTCAACCAGTTCCAGGGCATGGAGAAGCCGCCGAACTTCGAGGTCACCACGGTGTCGAGCGTGCAGACGCCGGTGCCGTCGGTGCAGCAGCCGGGTATCGGGGTCGGCGGTGTGCCCGGTGGGGTCGGGGGCGGTGTGCCGGGGTCGCTGGCGGGCGGCACGGCGGGTGGCACGGTCGGGGGTTTCCCCGGTCTGCCGGGTGGTTTCCCCGGTGGGGGCACGGTTGGCGGGCCGCAGTTGCCGGGTGGCTCGACGACGGGGCTCGCGCCGCTGGGTGGTGGGGTGCAGTCCAACCCGTTCACCGGGCCGGGGCTGGCCAAGCCGCCGGGGTCGAACTTCGGGCTGGGTCTGGGGTTGGGCCTGGCGGCGGGCACTGGGCTGGGCTTGGCGGCCACGACGGCGCGTGGCGCGCGGGTGGTGCGCGGCGGCGGTGGTCTTCCGGGGGGCGGCGGTCCCGCGGGCGGCGGTCCGGCGGGCGGTTCCGCGGAGGGCAAGGGGGCCGGTGCCAAGCCGGGCAACGTGGTGGGCAAGCCCGGTGTGTCGGCCACGATCGGCGCGCTGGAGGGTGAGGAGCGGGCGGCGAACCGCGCCGCGCCGGTGAAGAGCGCCGCGGGCAAGATCGGGGCGTCTTCGATGTTGCAGCCCGCCGCTACCGCCAGGGGCGGTCAGGACGAGGAGGACGCGGAGCACATCCGCAAGTACGGCGTCGACTCCGACGACGTCTTCGGGGATGAGCGGATGGTCGTGCAGTCGGTCATCGGTGACGAGTCCGAGCGCAAGTGACCGTCGTCCTTTCCACGCTGGAGTTCGACGTCGCCTGGGAGGCTGAGCGGCTGACCAGGCGCAACGTCGCGCTCGACGTTCCCAGCCCCGGTGTCACGCACACCGAGCGCGCCCGGCTGGTGGACCAGGCCTGGGAGTCGTTGCAGGCGCGCGGGCTGGCCGCGAGGCGGCGGCTCGACCCGGAGTTGGCCGACGCGTTCGCGCTGCTGGCCAACCCGCAGGTCTCGGTGGACATCTGGATCTGGGTGGACCGCCGCAAGATCAAGGGGCTGGCGGCGGCGTCCGGGGAGGACGCGGTGCTCGGGGTGGTCGACGGCGACGAGGTGTGGCTGATCGAGGCCCGTGCGAGCGCGTTGGCCGAGGCGGCGGTGTCGGTGGCGGGGGAGGTGCCCGCTGGCTACGGGCGGTCCATCAGCCTGCCCAACGACTTGCTGCGGGCCGCCGCCGACGAGGCGGGGCGCAACGCGGACAAGCTGGTCCTGGCGCTGGAGCGGCGTGGGTTGCCGCTGCACGAGGCGCAGGAGCTGGCGGCGATGTGCGACGGGATGGGCACGCGCGGCCAGTTCGGGGCCGAACGGGCTCGCGCGGGTGGGCCGCCTGCCCGTGCGGGGCGGGTGGTCGCCTGGCACGACACGCCTTCGGGGCGCTACCTGCACCAGGTTCGCCCGAGTTCGGACGGGCGGAGTTGGAGCACCATCACGCCGATCGACAACGCCCGCCTCGCGGGGTGCGTGTGGGAGCTGCTGGAGGAAGTCTGAGGGGAACCGGCGGGTGCGGTCGGGCGTCAACTGGGTGCCCGAGCAACACCCGCCGTCCCCGTGGAGTGACATCCGGTGACCACCGCGACTTTCCGCGCCGCCGCTTTCCGCGCCGTGTGGCAGCACCTCGACTTGGGGGCCATGCCGCTAGTCCTGCACGTCGAGGACGCTCCGGCGCCGTGGGACGAGCTGGTGCGGGGCGGTCTGGCGCGGGGCGGTGAGGTGGACCCGTGGCTGGTGGGGGCGTGCAAGCTGCTGGCCAACCCGCCGCGCTCGGCGGACCTGCGGCTGGGCATCGGCAGTTCGGCGGTGCGCGCGCTGGCCGCGTCGGCGGGGTCGGGGGTGGTGCTGGCGGTGTTGCGGGGTGACGCGGTCACGGTCCGCGAGCTGCCCCGCGCGGAGGTGCCCTCCGCACTGGTGGGGCTGTTGCCGCGAGAGGGCGACCGGGTGGGGGCGGCCGAGCTGCGCGGCCGGTTCGGCGCGGCGGTGCTGGACGCGAGCGGGCGCAGGCGTCGGGCGCGGGACGTGGTGGACTTCCACGGGCTGGTCGGCGCGGACGCGCTGCGGGCCCGCCTGGCGGCTCTGCTGGATGGGCTGTCCGGCTGACCCGTTCGGGTGTTTAGCCTGGTGTCATGGTTTCTGCTCGGGCGGACGTCCCGCCGTTCCACGTGATGGACGTGCTCTCCGCGGCGGCGGCGCGGCAGCGCTCGCACGGGGACGTGGTGTCGCTGGCCGCCGGTCAGCCGTCGAGCCGCGCGCCCCGGCTGGTGCTGGAGGCGGCCGAGCGCGCGTTGCGGGAGCAGCCGCTGGGCTACACCGAGCAGCTGGGCATCCCGGAGCTGCGGACCGCGCTGGCCGGGCACTACGAGCGGCAGTACGGGCTGGACGTCTCGCCCGAGGACGTGGTGGTGACCACGGGGTCGTCCGGCGCGTTCCTGCTGGCGTTCCTGGCGAGCTTCGACGCGGGCGACCGGGTGGCGCTGGCCCGGCCGGGCTACCCCGCCTACCGCAACATCCTGCGGGCGCTGGGCTGCGAGGTGGTCGAGCTGCCCTGCGGCCCGGACACCCGGTTCCAGCCCACGGTGGAGATGCTGGAGGAGGCGGGGCCGCTGGACGGCCTGGTGGTGGCCAGCCCGGCCAACCCGACCGGCACCGTGCTCGACCCCGGCGAGCTGGCCGCGCTCGCCGAGTGGTGCGCGGCCGGGGGAACCCGTCTGGTCAGCGACGAGATCTACCACGGCATCAGCTACGGCAGGCCGCTGGCGTGCGCCTGGGAGACCTCGCGCGAGGCGATCGTGGTCAACTCCTTCTCCAAGGCGTTCGCGATGACCGGGTGGCGGCTGGGCTGGATGCTGCTGCCGCCGGACCTTCGCCGCGCCGCCGACCGGCTGACCGGCAACTTCACCCTGTGCCCGCCCGCGCTGCCGCAGCACGCCGCGGTGGCCGCGTTCGAGCCGGAGTCCTACGCGGAGATGGCCGCGCTGGTCGACGGCTACCGGGTGAACCGGGAGGTGCTGCTCAAGGGCTTGGCCGAGCTCGGGATCGACCGGGTGGCCCCGGCGGACGGCGCGTTCTACGCCTACGCCGACGTCTCGCACCTCACCGGCGACTCGATGGCGTTCTGCCGCGCGCTGCTGGACGCCAAGGGCGTGGCGATCGTGCCGGGCGTCGACTTCGACCCGGTGCGCGGGCACGAGTTCGTGCGGCTGTCGTTCGCGGGCTCGCTGGCGGAGGTGGAGGAGGCGCTGCGACGGCTGGGCGAGTGGCTGCCGGGGGAACCGGCGGCCCGCGCCGGTCGTTGACCGGGCATGTTCCGGATCATCGCGGCGCTGCTGGTCGTCTGGTTGGCGCTGACCGTGCTGGGCGCCCTGGTCAAGGGCGTGTTCTGGCTGGTGGTCGTGGGCGGCGCGCTGTTCCTGGGCACCGCCGCCTACGGCGCGCTCAAGTCGCGGTCGAAGACCTAGCCGCCGAGCACGCTCAGCCGCACCAGCTCGTCGCGCGCCGGGGCGCTGCCGCGCCACAGCACGCCCGCCATGCCCGCCGCCACCGCGCCGTCGACGTTGACCTGCCGGTCGTCGAGGAACACGCAGTCCTCCGGTCGCGCGTCCAGCCGCCGCGCCAGCTCCCGCCAGATCCGCTCGTCCGGCTTGCCCACGCCCAGGTCGCCGGAGAACACCAGGTGCCGGAAGTGCCTGGTCCACGCCTGCCGCTCGGCCACCCGGCCGAACGACGAGGGCGCGTTGGACAGCAGCGCCAGCGGCACGCCCGCCTCGTCCAGCTCGGCCAGCAGCGCCAGCGTCGCGGGCTCGGGGTGCATCCACCCGGCCACGTCCACCTCGGTGAGCCGGGCCGCCAGCTCTTCGTCGACGGGCACCGCCGAGCCCGCGTCGGCGGCGACGACCCGCCAGTACTCCGCGTCGGGCAGGCCCAGGTCGTAGGAGTGCCGGTGCGCCCAGTAGGCGGGCGAGAGGGCTTCGGCGGTGACGCCGAGCAGACCGGCCAGGGTGGGCAGCGCCTCGGTGGGCTTGCTGATCACCTCGCCGTAGTCGAACACGATCCAGCGCACTGAGCAGCCCCTTCAGCTGGCCGACGAGATCCTGCGCAACGCCTCGGCGACGTCGTCCGCGCCCACGTCCCGGTGCGTCACGAACCGCACCTTGCCCGCCATCGACGAGGCGTGGACGCCCAGGTGGCGCAGGCCGGCCAGGGTGACCTCCAGGTCGGGCACCTCGGCCAGCACGATGTTGGTCTGCGGCTCCACCACCTCCCAGCCCAGCTCGACCAGCCCGGCGGCGAGCGCGCGGGCGTTGGCGTGGTCGGCGGCCAGGTCGTCGATCCGCTCCAGGCCGACCAGGCCCGCCGCGGCCAGCACGCCGCCCTGCCGGACGCCGCCGCCGAGCATCTTGCGCACCCGCCGGGCCTCCTCGACGAAGGTCTGCGTGCCCGCCACCACGGACCCGACCGGCGCGCCGAGGCCCTTGCTCAGGCACACCTGCACGGTGTCCACGCCCACGGTCAGCGCGGCGGGCGGCAGGCCCAGCGCCACGGCCGCGTTCCACAGCCGCGCCCCGTCCAGGTGCACCCGCAGCCCGGTCTCGCGCGCGGCGGAGACCAGCAGCGCGTGCTCGTCCGGCGGGGTCACCGTGCCGCCCGCCGCGTTGTGCGTGTTCTCCAGGCACAGCAGCCGCGAGGTCAGCGTGTAGTACGGGCCGGCGGTGCCCGCGATGGCGCGCACCGCGTCCGCCGAGACGCGGCCGGGACCGGCGTCCCACTCCAGCGGCCGGGGCATCCCGCCCGCCAGCCACGCGGCGGTGCCCAGCTCGGCGTCGAGCACGTGCGCGCCGCGCGGGGCCAGGAACTGGTCGCCCCGGCGCAGGTGCAGCACCAGGGCGATCAGGTTGCCCATGGAGCCCGACGGCACCCACAGCGCGGCGTCCACGCCGAGCAGCTCGGCGACCCGCTCCTCCAGCAGTCTCATGGTCGGGTCGTGGTCCAGCACGTCGTCGCCGACCTCGGCGGCCGACATGGCCAGACGCATCTTCTCGTCCGGCTGGGTCACGGTGTCCGAGCGGAAGTCAATGGGTGCCAGCTGGGTCACGAACGGATGACACCACACCGAGCGGCCCCTGGCCTACTCCGCGGTGCGGTACCACGATGGGGGTGACGCAAGTCTCGGTGTCCCGCCGTGCAACCGTGGGGCACCGCAGTCCCGTCCGGTAGGTGCAAGCACGACGAGCGGAGAGAGTCCGCGTGGACCAGCACGACGAGCAGGAGTTCGCGGAGTACTTCGCAGCTCGCCGGGAGGCCGTGCGCCGAACGGCGTTCCTGATGTGCGGTGACTGGCACCGGGCGGACGACCTCGCGCAGACCGCGTTCGTCGCGCTGCACCGCAAGTGGCGCAAGATCCGGGACAAGGGCGCCCTGGACGCCTACGTGCGCCGCAGCGTGGTGCGCGCGGTGATCGACGAGTCGCGGCGGCCGTGGCGGCGGGAGCGCTTCGTGGACCAGGTGCCCGACACCCCGGTCCCCGACGGCGAGGTCGGCGACGCGGTGGCCACGCGGCAGGCGCTGGTCGCGGGCTTGCGGCGGGTGCCGCCCCGGCAGCGGGCGGTGCTCGTGCTGAGGTTCCTGGAGGGCCTCGACGTGGCGGCCGCGGCGCAGGTGCTCGGCTGCTCGGAGGGGACCGTGAAGAGCCAGACCTCACGGGGTCTGGAGGCGCTGCGCGCCGCGCTGGGCGACGCGATCGACGACCTGCGACCCGCTTCGTGACCGGGAGGAGGAGGTAGGTGGACGAGCAGAAGCTCGCTGAGCTGTTCCGCGAGGCGGCCTCCGACGCGCCGCCCGCGTCCTTCGACGTGGCGGGCGTGCGGGGGGCGTCGCACCGGGCGACCGCCCGCCGGAGGGCGGCCGTCGCGCTGGGCTCCGGCCTGGCCGTGGTGGTGGGCCTGGGCGGTGTGGTGGCGGGCCTGGGCGGCGTGGCGCGGGAGGAGGGCGCGCGGCCCGCCGTGGCGGGTTCCGCTGACCGCCCGCCGTCCCCTACCCTCAGCCCGTTCGGAGCGCCTGTCGAGCCCCGGATCGACGACGGCGGGCGGGTGCCCGAGCTGAGCGGCGGAATGCCGCCCAAGAGCATCCCCGAGGACTCGTCTACGCAGGGGGACGAGCCGACGGGGAGTGCCAGCCCTCGGGCTGGCGGCACCCCTGGCGGGTGCGCAGAGGTGGACCGGGAACTCGCCGTCGCCCTCGCCGACGAGTTCCCGGTCGCCCAGGGGACGCAGCCGTCCCCGGCCGCCGCGACCTGCCCGGACGGGGCGCGCGGCGCGAGCTACCTGGTGCGCGACGGCAACGCCGTGGGCACGGTCTCGGTGATCGTGGTCCCGCCGGACGTGCTGGCCGCGGCGACGCTGGGATCGCCGCAGGCCCGCGAGTCGCGCAAGCCCGCGCGCGGCGGCGGCACCGTGCACGTGATCAGCGAACCCGCCACCGGCGCCACCACCCCGCCCTTCGCCGACCGGGTGGACGACGCCGCCACCGCGCTGGCCGGGGAGCTCTAGCCGCACCTAGTAATTTCTTCTCGGTGACAGCCGCTACCCCGAAGGGCGAGCGCCGACGGCAGGCGCTGGTGGAAGCCGCCGCGGACCTGCTGGCCGACGGCGGTTTCGACGCGCTGCGGCACCGCGCGGTGGCCGAGCGCGCGGGCCTGCCGCTGGCCTCCACCACCTACTACTTCGCCTCGCTGGACGAGCTGGTCACCGCCGCGCTGGAGCACCACGGCAACGCGGAGCTGGCCTACGGCAAGGCCCGGCTGGCCGAGCTGGACCAGGACGAGTGCGGCGGCGAGGCGTTCATCGACCTGGTGCTGGACCTGCTGCTGGGGCCGCCCGCGGGTGAGCGCGACGCCGAGGCGGTGCTGCTGCGCTACGAGCGCCTGGTGGCCACCGGCAGGCGCCCCTACCTGCGGCCGCTGATGCGCCGGATGGCGGGTGAGCTGCACGCCCTGCTGCTGGAGATCTTCGCCAAGGCGGGCCAGCCGGTCGACCTGGAGCGGGTGCGGGAGCTGATCGCCCTGGTCGACGGGGCGGTGGTGAACGCGCTGATCGAGGTCAGCCCGGACCCGCGCGGGGCGGCGCGGAAGATGCTCGGCAAGGCCATGCAACCCCGGTGACCCCCACCGCGTGAGAGGAGTGGGAGGGGCCGGAAGGGGCATGGATGCGCGAGGCGGACGAACAGGGGTTCCGCGACTTCGCCGTGCGGCAGGCCGGAGTGCTTCGGCGCACCGCCTACCTGTTCTGCGGTGACTGGCACACGGCCGAGGACCTGATGCAGGCCAGCCTGCTCAAGCTGTACCAGGCGTGGCACCGGGTCCACTGGCGGGAGAACGCGAACGCGTACGCCCGCAAGGTCCTGCTGCGCACGTGGCTGGACGAGAAGCGCAGACCGTGGCGGCGCGCGGAGCAGCGCGACGGCGAGCTGCCCGACGTCGCGGACGCCTCCGCCGACCCGGAGCTGGCGAGCAGGCAGCTGTGGGCGCGCGAGCTGGTGCGCGCGGCGCTGCTGGAGGTGCCGCCGAGGCAGCGGGCGGTGCTGGTGCTGCGCTACTTCGAGGACCTGCCGGTCAACGAGGTGGCGTTGGCGATGGGGTGCACGGAGGGCACGGTCAAGAGTCAGACGGCGCGCGGCCTGGTCGCGCTGCGCGCCGCGGTGGAGCGGTTGGAGGCGGGGACGGTGGTGGCGTCGTGAGCGAAGCGGAGTTGCGGGAGTGCCTGCGGGACGCGGTCGCCGACGAGCCGCCGCTGGACTTCGACCCGGACGCGCTGATCGAGCGGGGCGAGCACCTGCGCAAGCGCAGGCGGGCGCTGGTCGCGGTCGGCGTGGCCACCCTCGCGCTGACCGCCACCGTGCTGACGCTGCCCGGCGTCCTCGGCGGGCAGCGCTCGGCGCAGGTGGCGGGGCCGCCGCTGATCACCACGGCCGAGTCGGCCCCGTCCAGCGCGGTGGAGGTGCCCCAGGTCACGCCGACTGGTATCCCCGGTGACGCGGCCAAGACCGCGCGCGCCGAGGTGCTGTCCTCCCGCCTGCGGGTGACGTTCGCCAAGTTCTTCCCACGGACGAAGGTGGTGGAGATCGACGTCAAGGAGGTCGAGGAGCCCGCCGCCGGGCAGCGGGCGGCCATGCCCATGATGTTCGGCACGGTGGTGTTCATCGACGACTACGGTCGCGCCGAGCTGAACATCGCCATCAGCGAGCAGACCCCGATGCGCGACCCGGTCCAGTTCTGCGCGGACACGGCCTGCGAGAAGAGGCTGCCCCAGCAGGACGGCAGCACGGTGACCCTCGGCACGATCATCGACGAAGCCAGCGGGCGCATCACGGTCACGGCCGCGCACTTCCGCCGGGACGGCGTGCTCGTCCAGGTCAACGCCCACAACTTCGACCCGGCCCAGGGCACCGCCAAGGCGACCCGCCCCGGTCCCGCGGCGGACTACGACCAGCTGCTGCTGCTGGCCACCGACCGGGCGCTGACCACCTGGTGACTATCCTGACCCGGTGAGCAAGCCCCGCATCGCCAACGTCCTCGCAGGTCGCTACGCCTCCACCGAGCTGGTCACGCTGTGGTCGGCCGAGCACAAGATCGTGCTGGAGCGCCAGCTGTGGCTGGCGGTGCTGCGCGCGCAGGCCGAGCTGGGCGTGGACGTGCCCGAGGGGGCCGTCGCCGACTACGAGCGGGTGCTGGAGCGGGTCGACCTGGCCTCGATCGCCGAGCGCGAGCGGGTGACCCGGCACGACGTGAAGGCGCGCATCGAGGAGTTCAACGCGCTGGCCGGGCACGAGCACGTGCACAAGGGCATGACCTCGCGCGACCTGACCGAGAACGTGGAGCAGCTGCAGGTGCTGCGCTCGCTGGAGCACGTGCGCGGCAAGGCGGCGGCGGTGCTGGCGCGGCTGGCCAGGCTGGCCGCCGAGCACACCGACCTGGTGATGGCGGGCCGCTCGCACAACGTGGCCGCGCAGGCCACCACCCTGGGCAAGCGCTTCGCCACCGCGGCCGACGAGCTGCTGGTGGCGTTCCGCCGGGTCGACGAGCTGATCGCGCGCTACCCGCTGCGCGGCGTCAAGGGTCCGGTGGGCACCGCCCAGGACATGCTGGACCTGCTGGGCGGCGACCGGGCCAAGCTGGTCGAGCTGGAGCACCGCGTGGCCGGGCACCTCGGCTTCGAGAAGGTGCTCACCAGCGTCGGGCAGGTCTACCCCAGGTCGCTGGACTTCGACGTGCTCTCCGCCCTGGTGCAGCTGGCCGCCGCGCCGTCGTCGCTGGCCAGGACCATCCGGCTGATGGCCGGGCACGAGCTGGTCACCGAGGGCTTCCAGCCCGGCCAGGTGGGGTCCAGCGCCATGCCGCACAAGATGAACACCCGGTCCTGCGAGCGGGTCAACGGCTTCGCGGTGATCCTGCGCGGCTACCTGTCGATGGTCGGCGAGCTGGCGGGCGACCAGTGGAACGAGGGCGACGTGTCCTGCTCGGTGGTGCGCCGGGTCGCGCTGCCGGACGCGTTCTTCGCGCTGGACGGGCTGCTGGAGACGTTCCTGACGGTGCTGGACGAGTTCGGCGCCTACCCGGCCGTGGTGGCCCGCGAGCTGGACCGGTACCTGCCGTTCCTGGCCACCACGAAGGTGCTGATGGCGGCCGTGCGGGCCGGGGTGGGGCGGGAGACCGCGCACGAGGCGATCAAGGAGCACGCGGTGGCCGTGGCGCTGGCCATGCGCGAGCAGGGCCTGGCCGAGAACGACCTGCTGGACCGCCTGGCCGCCGACCCGCGCATCCCGCTGGACCGCGCCGCCCTGGACGCCCTCCTCGCCGACCGCCTGTCCTTCACCGGCGTCGCCGCCGACCAGGTCGCCGCCGTCATCGCCGAGGTCGAGGACCTCCTCACCCACCACCCCACCGCCGCCACCTACACCCCCGCCCCCATCCTCTGACCCCCACCACGCCCGCGTCCGGTGTCGCCCGGTTGCGGGCGTGTTGGGCGTGTCGCCCCCGCGAGTCGAACCTCCAGACACCACGAACTCAACATTCGCGCACCCAAGCCGCACTTCCGCGTCCCGCGCCGCGCTTCCGCCGCACCTCGGGTAGTAGCTAGCGGCCTTCGCGGCCCCGTCGGGTAGTACTTGCCGACGCACCAGGGGCGCGGAGCGGACCCGCCGTGAGCCGCCGTGAGTCGCCATCCTTGGCGACCTGCCGCGCGGCGAGCGCGCTTTTCAGCTCTCGACGACGAACTCAGAGGTCCTGAGTGACGAACTCAGGGGTTCTGAGCGTTCGACTCGCGGGGGTGGGGTCAGGCGCGGGCCCAGCGGAGGCGGCCGAGGCGGGACTCCTGGCACACCAGCGGCCGACCGGCCGGGTCGGTCGCGGTGTCCCCCTGCTGCTTGCACGGGAAGCCCTCGATGGCGACCTGCCCCCGCGTGGGCTGGGTCGACGGGGGCGGCGGCTCGACGGCGGTCGGCTGCGCGGGCGCGGGCTGGACGGGCGGCGGTTGGTTGGTCGCCGCCGGGGGCGGGGGCGCGGTGGTGCCCGCGACGGTGGGTGGTGGCGTGGTCGGAGCGGGTCGCACCGAGATGTTCTCCACCGGGGGAACGGGCGCGCTGACCGTCGTCGTGACGGTCGTGGTGCTGGGCGCGGGGGGCGGTGCGGGCGACGCCTCGGGGCCGCCGCACGCGGTGGCCAGGAGCAGCACGAGCAGCCCGCCGCTGGCGGCGGGGGTCCAGAGCGCCTTCCGTTCGACCACGGGGTGCAGAGTAAGCGCCGCACCCCGGATACCCAAGCGCCCGACCGCCACCCGCGGCTCCCGCCCTACAGCCTCCCGGCGTCGATGACCCGCCGCAGGAACTGCCGCGTCCGCTCGTGCACCGGGTCGCCCAGCACCTGCTCCGGCGGCCCGGACTCCACCAGCCTGCCGCCGTCCAGGAAGCACACCCGGTCGGCCACCTGCCGGGCGAAGCCCATCTCGTGGGTGGCCATCAGGATGGTCCGCCCCTGCCCGGCCAGCTCCCTGACCAGCGCCAGCACCTCGCCGACCAGTTCGGGGTCGAGCGCGCTGGTGATCTCGTCGAGCAGCAGCAGCCTCGGTTCGTGCGCCAGCGCCCGCGCGATGGCCACCCGCTGCTGCTGCCCGCCGGAGAGCCGGTCCGGGTAGGCCGTCGCGTGCTCGGCCAGCCCCACCCTGGTCAGCAGTTCGCGCGCCCGCCGCTCGGCCTGCTCGCGCGGCACGCCGTGCACCACGCGCGAGGCGAGCGTCACGTTGTCCAGCACGCTCATGTGCGGGAACAGGTTGAACGCCTGGAACACCACGCCCATCGCGCGCCGCGCCACGTCGGCGTCCACGCGCGGGTCGGACACGTCCCGGCCGTCGAGCAGCACCTGCCCGTCGTCCAGCTCCTCCAGCAGGTCCACGCAGCGCAGCAGGGTCGACTTGCCCGAGCCCGACGACCCGATCAGCACGACCACCTCGTGCTCGCGCACGTCCAGGTCCACGCCGTCCAGCACGGTCCGCTCGCCGTAGCGCTTGACCAGTCCGCGCACGCTGAGCACCGGCTCGCTCATCGCGCCCCCTGCCGGTCGGCGACCCGCCGCGACAGCGCGTCGGCGAGCCTGCCCGACGGGATCGCCAGCAGCACGAACAGCAGCGCGGCGACCACGTACGGGGTGAAGTTGAACGACTGCGCCTGCTGGATCTGCGCCGCCCGCACCGCGTCCACCGCGCCCAGCACCGAGATCAGCCCGCAGTCCTTCTGCAGCGCCACGAAGTCGTTGAGCAGCGCGGGCAGCACGCGCCGCACCGCCTGCGGCAGCACCACCAGCCGCATGGTCTTGCGGTAGCCCAGGCCCAGCGACCGCGCCGCGGCCACCTGGGAGGGGTGCACCGACTCGATGCCCGCGCGGAACACCTCGGCCACGTACGCGGTGTAGGTCAGCACCAGCGCGATGCCGCCGAGCACCACCGGGTCGTTGGGCACGCCGGTCAGCCGCAGGCCGGGCAGGCCGAAGCCGACCAGGTACAGCAGGATGATCAGCGGCAGGCCGCGGAACAGGTCGACGTAGCCGGTGGCCAGCGCCCGCACCGGGAACCACACCGGTCCGCGCAGCGTGCGCAGCGCCGCCACGCCCACCGCGAGCACCAGGATCAGGACTTCGCACACCACCAGCACGCGCAGGTTGAGCCACAGCCCGTCCAGCACGGCGGGCAGCGCGCGCCACGCCGTCGCGGGGTCGAAGAACGACTGGCGCACGCGCGGCCAGCCGGGTGAGCCGGTGACCGCCACCCACACCAGCGCGGCGAAGACGACCGTGGAGACCAGGGCGATCGCGGTGGACCGCCGGGACCGGGAACGCCGGTAGGCCAGCCGTTCCCGGTGCAGCTCGCTGACCACTCCGGCGCGGACCACCCCGGTCACTTCAGCTCGGGCGCGGTGCCCGCGCCCGCCAGCCACTCCCGCTCCAGCTCGGCGAGCTTGCCGTTCTCCTTGAGCCGGGTGACCGCCAGCGACACGCAGCCGGTGAGCGGGCTGCCCTTGTCCAGCACGATGCCGAACTGCTCGGGCTTGCCGTCGCCGGGCGGGATCTGGCCGACGATCTTGCCGCCCTCCAGCTCGGCGGAGGTGATGAAGAACGCCGTCGGCAGGTCCACCACCAGCGCGTCGACCTGGCCCGCCCGCAGCGCGGCCTTGGCGTCGTCGTTGGTGTTGTAGACCGCCACGGGCTGCTCGGGCTGCAGCCGCTGCGCGGCGTTGTAGCTGGTGGTGCCCACCTGGGCGCCGACCTTGACCTTGCGCAGGTCGGCCAGCGTGGTCGCGGTCGCCGCCTTGGACGAGGCCAGGGTGACCACCGCCTGGCCCACGTCGTAGTAGGGCGCGGAGAAGTCGACCGCCTGCTTGCGCTCCTCGGTGATGGAGAACTCGTTGAGGTCGAGGTCGTAGGACTTCCGGCCGGGCTGGATGGCGGCGTTGAACGGCACGCGCGTCCACGTCACGTCTTCCTTGGCGTAGCCCAGTTCCCCGGCCACCGCGTAGGCCACGGCGGACTCGAAGCCCTTGCCGTTGGACGGGTCGTCGTCCACGAACCACGGCTCGTACACGGGCTGGTCGGTGCCGAAGGTGAGCTTGCCCGGCTGCAGGGTCTTCAGCTCCGCCTTGGTGCACGCGGCGCCGTCGACCTGGTTCGGCGCGGGCTGCTGGGGCTGGTCCGCGGGCGCGCAGGCGCTGGCGGCGAACGCGGTGGCGGTGAGGATCAGAGCGGCGGAACGCATGGCGCAATCTTGCCCCGGGCGGCGAGCCGTGCCCATGAGCTGGGACAAGTAGGCTGCGCGCGTGCCTGAGCTCGCTGATTACCCCGTGGTCGCCACCGGCAAGGTCCGCTCGGTCCACGCGGTCGACGACGACCTGCTGCTGTTCGTGGCGTCGGACCGGATCTCCGCCTACGACCACGTGCTGAGCACGCCCATCCCGGACAAGGGGCGGGTGCTCACCGCGATGAGCGTGTTCTGGTTCGAGCGGTTCGCCGACCTGGTGCCCAACCACCTGGTGGCCTGGGACGACCCGCGCATCCCGGCGTCGGTGCGGGGGCGGGCGCTGCTGGTGCGGCGGCTGGAGATGCTGCCGGTGGAGTGCGTCGCGCGCGGCTACCTGACCGGGTCGGGCATGGCCGAGTACCGGGAGACCGGGGCGGTGTGCGGGGTCCGGCTGCCCGAGGGCCTGGTGGAGGCGTCCGAGCTGGAGTCCCCGATCTTCACCCCCGCCACCAAGGCGGAGATCGGCGCGCACGACGAGAACGTCAGCTTCGAGCACGTCCAGGCGCAGGTCGGCGAGGAGCTGGCCGCCGCGCTGCGCGAGGCCACGCTGCGGGTGTACTCGGCGGGGCGCGAGTTCGCCCGGTCGCGCGGGGTGATCCTGGCCGACACCAAGTTCGAGTTCGGCCTTGGCCCGGACGGCGAGCTGGTGCTGGGCGACGAGGTGCTCACGCCGGACTCGTCCCGCTACTGGCCCGCCGAGGGCTACCGGGCCGGGCACGTGCAGCCGTCGTTCGACAAGCAGTTCGTGCGCGACTGGCTGACCTCGCCCGCCTCCGGCTGGGACCGCGCGGGCGACACCCCGCCCCCGCCGCTGCCCGACGACGTGGTGGCCGCGACCAGGGCGCGCTACGTCGAGGCGTACGAGCGGATCACCGGCCTGTCGTTCGCGGACTGGATCGCCTAGGGAATTCGCCAGGTCCGCACCGGGGAGCCACCTGGCCGTCAGCTCGACGACACCGCGGTGCGGCGCACTGGTGGCATGGCTGCGCGCCTCGTGGTCTCGCTGTCCGGCATCGGGCCGAGCACGCTCGCCCGGTGCGTCGAGCTGGCCGCCGACCTGGACCGCCGGTCGGTGCCGCTGTCGCTGCTGCTGGCGCCGCGCCGGGCGGTGGAGGGGGAGGCGCTGGACTGGGTGCGGCTGCGGCTGCGCGCAGGCGACGCGCTGGTCCAGCACGGCAGCGACCTGCGGGCCGACCCGTTCTCACCGCGCAGGCGGGCCGAGTTCGCCGCGCTGCCCGCGCACGAGGCCGGGTTGCGGCTGATCGCGGCGCGGGCGGCGTTCGCCCGGCTCGGCCTGGCGACCGACCTGTTCGCGCCGCCCGGCTGGGCGGTCTCGGCGGGCGCGCTGGTGGCGCTGGCCCGGCACCGGTTCGCGCTGTGCGCGGACGCGGCGGGCGTGCGCGACCTGCGCGCCGGCGCGGTGCTGCCGGGGCGGGTGCGCCGGGTCGGCGGCGACCACTGGCGGTACCTGCTGGGCGTGCGGCGGGCGCTGCGCCGGGGCGCGCTGGTCCGGGTCGCGGTCGACGCCGCCGACCTGGACCGCCTCGGCCCCCGGCAGGCGGTCCTGGACGCGGTCGACCTGGCGCTGGCGCACGCCGCCGAGCCCACCACCTACCGCCTGCTGCTTGCGGTCACAGCTCGATCGACTCACCGCGCGGCAGCACCCTGAACTCCACGCCCTCCGGCGCGGTACCCGCCAGCACGCGGTAGTGCAGCTCCGGCACCGCCAGCACGGCCTCGTGGATGGGGATGGCCACGCGCGGGCCGACCGCCGCGAGGAAGTCCGCGCCCTCCGACACCTTCATCCACGGCCCGGCGGCGGGCAGGCCCAGCACGTCGATTCGCTGCTCGGGCACGGCCAGCGAGTCGCCGGGGTGGTAGAACGCGCCGTGGTCGACCAGGTAGCCGACGTTGGGCGGCACCGGAACGGCCGGGTGGATGGGCGCGTGGTCGGCGGCGAGCACGTGCACGGTCGCGCCCGCCAGCTCCAGCACGTCGCCCGGCCGCGCCACCAGCGGGCCCAGGTCCTCGTGCGGCTCCGCCGAGCCGTGGTCGAGCACCAGCCGCGCGCCGGGGTTGGCCGCCAGCAGCGCGGGCAGGCGCTCGGGGTCGAGGTGGTCCGGGTGCTGGTGGGTGACCAGCACCGCGTCCAGCTCCTCCACCACCTCGAAGCCGGAGGAGTACCCGCCGGGGTCGAACAGCAGGCGTGCCGAGCCGGTGTCCACCAGGAGGCACGAGTGCCCGAAGTGCGTTATCCGCATGGTCGGAGTTCTACGCCCGTGCGGGCGAGCCGCAACACGGGCTCAGCCCATCGCGGCGTGGCCGCGCGGCAGCCACAGCGGCAGCCACAGCGGCAGCCAAAGCGGCAGCGACTTCGGCCCCGACCACGGGCTGACGCCGTGGCGCGCCAGCACCTCGACCGCCACCGCCTTGCCGAGGAAGACCGTCCCGCCCAGCACCGGGGTCCGCATGACCCCGCCCTGCGGGCCGTCGCGAGGTCCCGCCACCACGTCAGCCGATGGTGAACACCACCCGATCGTGGGTATCAAGTTCGGGGGGAACGGCGTGGTGCCGATTGACCACGTGTGAGTACCCACGCGTTTGTCGACGAGTCGATCCGCAACGGCACCTACTTGCTGGCTGCGGCGATCGTCGACCCGAAGGATCTGGCACTCCTTCGCGGCGCACTGCGCACGCTGCTGCTGCCGGGACAAGCCGAACTGCACTTCAAGAAGGAAACGCCCGCCCGCAGGCGGTTGATCATGGCGAGGTTGTGCGCCGAGGGTGCGCGCGTGCGCATCTACCGGCGAACCTGCGGCAAGCACAGCGAAGTCGCTCGGCAGGAGTGCCTGGCGGCGTTGACCCGTGACCTGCTCGACTCGGGTGCCGTGCGATTGGTGCTCGACACCAGGGAGGACCGTGACATCAACGACGTGCACACCATTCGCACGGCGCTGGGCAAGCTGCCGAAGGAATCGCAGATGACCTACGAGCACATGGTCAGCACGCAGGAGCGACTGCTGTGGATCGCCGACGCGGTCGCGTGGTCCTACGGAGCCGGAGGGGACTGGCTGCGGCGTGCTCAGCGGGTGATCGCCGATGTGGTCGACCTGGACGACTGGTCCTAGAAAGCGCGAAACCCAGCCGTCGACCGTCCGGACGTTGGCTGGGTCCACTTCCTCGGCCTACGGGGCCTTGGCAAGACTTACTCTAACAAAACCCCTCCCCGGACCACCTCCTCACGATCGGGTGATTTCCGGTGAACGTGGGCCGCCCCACACCTGTGAAGTTGATGAACACCCAGCTCAGGTAGGCTTCGGCAGTACCGCCAGCCCTCCTACCTTGGAGCAGCCTGTCGTGGCCCGAGTCGTCGTCGACGTCATGCCGAAGCCCGAGATCCTCGACCCGCAAGGACAGGCGGTGGCCAACGCGCTGCCCCGCCTCGGCTTTGCCGGTGTCACCAGCGTCCGCCAGGGCAAGCACTTCGAGCTGGAGGTCGCCGACGACGTCGACGACGCCACGCTCGCCAAGATCGCGGAGAACTTCCTCGCCAACCCGGTCATCGAGGACTGGGTGGTTCGGCGGGTGGAGGCATGAGGGTCGGGGTCATCACCTTCCCCGGCACGCTCGACGACGTCGACGCGTCGCGCGCGGTGGCCTACGCGGGCGGTGAGGCGGTCGCCCTCTGGCACGCCGACGCCGACCTCAAGGGCGTGGACGCGGTCGTCGTGCCCGGCGGCTTCTCCTACGGCGACTACCTGCGCGCGGGCGCCATCGCCCGGTTCGCGCCGGTCATGGGCGAGGTCGTGGAGGCGGCCAAGCGGGGGATGCCGGTGCTGGGCATCTGCAACGGCTTCCAGATCCTGTGCGAGGCGCACCTGCTGCCCGGCGCGCTGACCCGCAACGACAAGCTGCACTTCGTGTGCCGCGACCAGTGGCTCAAGGTCGAGAACAACGAGACCGCGTGGACCACGCGCTACGACGAGGGCGCGGAGATCCTGGTGCCGCTCAAGTCCGGTGAGGGCGGCTACCAGGCCGACCAGGCCACCCTGGACGAGCTGGAGGGCGAGGGCCGGGTGGTGTTCCGCTACGCGGGCGGCAACCCCAACGGCTCGCGCAACGACATCGCGGGCATCACCAGCGCCAACGGCCGGGTGGTCGGGCTCATGCCGCACCCCGAGCACGCCATCGACGCCCTGACCGGGCCCAGCGACGACGGCCTCGGCATCTTCCTGTCCCTGCTGGACGCGGTGGTGAGCGCGTGAACCAGGTCGACACCGTCAAGAACGCCGAGGCCACGCCCGAGGTCGAGCAGCCCTACCGCGAGCTGGGCCTGAAGGACGACGAGTACGCCCGCATCCGGGAGATCCTGGGCCGCAGGCCCACGGACGCCGAGCTGGCCATGTACTCGGTGATGTGGAGCGAGCACTGCTCCTACAAGTCGTCCAAGGTGCACCTGAAGTACTTCGGCGAGACCACCACCGACGAGATGCGCGAGAAGATGCTCGCGGGCATCGGTGAGAACGCGGGCGTGGTGGACATCGGCGACGGCTGGGCGGTCACCTTCAAGGTGGAGAGCCACAACCACCCGTCCTACGTCGAGCCCTACCAGGGCGCGGCGACCGGTGTCGGCGGCATCGTGCGCGACATCCTGGCGATGGGCGCGCGTCCGCTGGCCGTGATGGACCCGCTGCGGTTCGGCCCGGCCGACGCGCCGGACACCCGCCGGGTGCTGCCGGGCATCGTGGCCGGCGTCGGCGGCTACGGCAACTGCCTCGGCCTGCCCAACATCGGCGGCGAGGTCGTCTTCGACCCGTCCTACGCGGGCAACCCGCTGGTCAACGCCCTGTGCGTGGGCGCGATGCGGGTGGAGGACCTGCACCTGGCGCACGCATCGGGCGCGGGCAACAAGGTCATCCTCTACGGCGCGCGCACCGGCCTGGACGGCATCGGCGGCGTGTCGGTGCTGGCCAGCGAGACCTTCGACGACAGCGCGGGCAAGCGCAAGAAGCTGCCCAGCGTGCAGGTGGGCGACCCGTTCACGGAGAAGGTGCTGATCGAGTGCTCGCTGGAGCTGTTCGGGTCCGGCCTCGTGGTGGGCATCCAGGACCTGGGCGGCGCGGGCCTGTCCTGCGCGACCAGCGAGCTGGCCAGCGCCGGTGACGGCGGCATGCGGGTGTGGCTGGACCGGGTGCCGCTGCGCGCCACCGGCATGACGCCCGCCGAGGTGCTCTCCAGCGAGTCGCAGGAGCGCATGTGCGCGGTGGTGCGGCCGGAGGACGTGGACGCCTTCATGGCGGTCTGCGCCAAGTGGGACGTCATCGCCACCGAGATCGGCGAGGTGACCGAGGGCGACCGGCTGGTCATCACCTGGCACGACGAGGTCGTGGTGGACGTGCCGCCGCGCACCGTGGCGCACGAGGGTCCGGTCTACCAGCGGCCCGTCCAGCGGCCCGCCGACCAGGACCAGCTGCGGGCCAACACCCCGGACGCGCTGCCCCGGCCCGCCAGGGAAGAGCTGCTGGAGCTGGTCAAGACCATGGCCGCGTCGCCGAACCTGGCCTCGCGCCGCTGGGTCACCCAGCAGTACGACCGGTACGTGCGCGGCGGCACGGTGCTGGCGCAGCCGTCGGACTCGGGCATGATCCGGATCGACGAGTCGACCCAGCGCGGCGTGGCGCTGGCCACCGACTGCAACGGCCGCTACACCAGGCTGGACCCGTACGCGGGCGCGCAGCTGGCGCTGGCCGAGGCGTACCGGAACGTGGCCACCTCGGGCGCGACGCCGGTCGCGGTGACCAACTGCCTGAACTTCGGCTCGCCCGAGGACCCGGCGGTGATGTGGCAGTTCGAGCAGGCCGTGAAGGGCCTCGCGGACGGCTGCGCGGAGCTGGGCATCCCGGTCACCGGCGGCAACGTCAGCTTCTACAACCAGACCGGCTCGACGGCGATCCTGCCGACGCCGGTGGTGGGCGTGCTGGGCGTGATCGACGACGTGCGGCGGCGCATCCCGACCGGGATCGGCGCCGAGGCGGGCGAGACGCTGCTGCTGCTGGGCGAGACGCGCGAGGAGTTCGGCGGCTCGGAGTGGGCCCACCACGTGCACGGCCACCTGGGCGGGCTGCCGCCGAAGGTGGACCTGGCGCGGGAGAAGCTGCTGGGCGAGATCCTGGTGGCGGGTTCGCGGGACGGGATGCTGTCCGCCGCGCACGACCTGTCCGAGGGCGGTCTGGCGCAGGCGCTGGTGGAGGCGTGCCTGATCGGTGAGACCGGGGCGCGGGTCTTCCTGGAGGGCGACCTGTTCACCGAGCTGTTCAGCGAGTCCGCGGGCCGGGTGCTGGTGGCCGTGCCGCGCACCGAGGAGCTGCGGTTCACCGACATGTGCACCGCGCGCGGCCTGCCGTGGCGCAAGGTGGGCGTGGTGGACCCGGAGTCGAAGGCCCTGGAGATCCAGGGGCTGGGCGAGCTGGGCCTGGACGAGCTGCGCGCCGCCTGGGAGGGCACCCTCCCGGCCCTGTTCGACTGACGCTGTTCGACTGACGCTGTTCCACTGACGGCAAAGGGGCTCCTCGGCGCGGATGCGCCGGGGAGCCCCTTCGCCGTCGGATCAGCCGTTGGCCAGTGCCTGGAGCCGGTCGTAGGCCCCGTTGAACTCGTTCTGGTCGATGGGCGTGGACGAGTACTGCCAGATCGTGTAGACGCTCCACCCTCGGGGCAGCGTGCCGACGGTGGAGGCGTAGCGGGCGACCCACAGCGGGTTGGTGCTGCTGAAGTCGCCGTTGACGCACTGGTTCCACCAGGTGGTGGAGGTGTAGATGACCGGCCAGCGCCCGGTGCGCGCGTGGTAGGTGTCGCTGAACGCGAGTATCCATCCGGTCATCGCCGACGCGGACAGGCCGTAGCAGGTGCTGCCGTACGGGTTGTACTCCACGTCCAGCGCGCCGGGCAGCGTCTTGCCGTCGCCGGACCAGCCGCCGCCGTTGTCGACGAAGTAGTTGGCCTGGGCAGCGCCCCCGGAGCGGTCGGGCAGCGCGAAGTGGTAGGCGCCGCGGATCATGCCGATGTTGTAGGACCCGTTGTACTGCTGGGCGAAGTACGGGTTGGTGTAGCCGGTGCCCTCGGTGGCCTTGACGTAGGCGAACCGCTTGCCCGCGTGCCACTGGGCGGCCCAGTCGACGTTGCCCTGGTGGCCGCTGACGTCGATGCCGTAGACCGCGGCCTGGGCGTCGGGGTCGGTGTCGATGGCGATGCGCTGGTCGCCGTGCCCCTCGTGCTTGGCGATCTGCGAGCCCATCGGGTGGTCCTCTTCGAGGCCCGCGTGGGCCGGGACGACCGCGGTGAGCAGGGCGGTGGTGGTGGTCGCGACCACCAGGGCGGCGCAGCGAAAGAGCGTTCTCATCGTGCGACTCCTCGGGTCGAGCCAGTGCAGGGGGGTGACTCGAGGCAGCAGTGTGCTGCATTCCTAACGAGATGGCCAGGGTTCGTGTTAATTGGTCACGAGGACGGAGCAATGGCGACCGGGCACGGGTGGCCATCGAGCAGGTGAAGTCCCCCTTGGTGGCTGCGCGCGCGACGAGGGGGTGGGCCGCGACACGGCCCACCCCCTCGTGGTCGGGAGTGCCGGACCTCGCGCAGCGGCCCGCCCGTGCGGGCGGACCGCGAACGCGGACGGGTGTGCGAGGTCATCGACTCCCCGTTCGGTCGGCGGCGCTGGTACTCCCGGTCTAGAGCGTCCGGTCTTTCCGCCGCCGCCGCATCCGGGGGGCGTCACCCGTCCAGGCGGTCCAGCTCTTCCTTGGTCAACTCCACCTCGGCCGCCGAGGCGGAGTCGGTGATGCTCGCGGCCCGCGAAGCGCCGGGGATCGGCACGACCTGCGGGGCCTTGGCGAGCATCCACGCCAGGCAGACCCGCTGCGGGCTGATCCCGCGCTCCCGGCCCACCTCGGCGAACGCGGTGAACCGCGAGCCCAGCTCGCCCGCCGCGCCCATGCCGCCCAGCGGGCTCCACGGCAGGAACGCGATGTCCAGCTCGGCGCACAGCTCCAGCTCCGGCTCGCTGGAGCGGAAGGCCGGGGAGAACTGGTTCTGCACCGAGGCCAGGCGCCCGCCGAGCACCTCGTTGGCCTCCCTGATCTGCGCGGGGTCGAAGTTGGACACGCCCGCCAGCTTGATCTTGCCCTCATCCAGCAGCTCGGCCAGCGCGCCGACGGACTCGGCGATCGGCACGTCCGGGTCGGGCCGGTGGAACTGGTAGAGGTCGATGGCCTCCACCCCCAGCCTGCGCAGCGACGCCTCGCACGCCGACTTCAGGTAGTCGGGGCGGCCGTTGAGGCCCCAGCCGCCGCCGGGGGTGCGGGTGTGGCCGCCCTTGGTGGCGACCATGACCCGCGCGTCCAGCCCGCGCAGCGCCTCGGCGACCAGCTCCTCGTTGTGCCCGAAGTCCCGGTCGTCGGCCGAGTAGGCGTCGGCGGTGTCGATCAGGGTGACGCCCGCCTCCACCGCCGCCCGGATGGTGCCGATCGACCGCTCGCGGTCGGGGCGTCCGTCCAGCGACATCGGCATCGCGCCCAGGCCGATGGCGCTGACCTCGACTCCTCCGATTCGGCGAGTCCGCATGTGTGGTTACCTCCGTTGGTAGTGCTGTGGGCTCCAGCCTCCGCTCGCCCCACCGCGCTGTCCAACGCTCAGCGTGTGATCAGCGCCCACCCCGTTTTCGGCCCTTTCACGTTCGTCCCCGGCAGCACCGCCAGCTCCCCGACCCGGCGCTCCGGCGGGGCGGTGTTGAGGTCGAGGAACGCGCCCACCTCGGCCCCGCTGAAGTCGACCTCGTGGTGGAACTCCGCGCTCTCGAAGGAGATCCCGCCGGTGAACCTCCCCTCGCGCAGGGCCACCCGGCCGTGGAACCGCGCGCCGGTGAACAGCGCGGGCTTGGACAGGTCGACCTCGGCGAACGCGGTGATGCCGTAGAACCGGGTGCGCCGGGCGACCAGCCTGCCCACCCGGCGGCCCTCCAGGCGCAGGTACTCCACGCTCGCGCCGGTCAGGTCCAGGTGGTAGCGGTTGGGGTCGGGGTCGCGGCCCCACGGCAGCAGGTCGGCGATCAGCCGCTGCGCGGTCAGCCGCACCTGGCGCTCGCGGTCCTCCTCCCCGACGTGCTCCCCGTCCGACCGCGCGGGGTCGGCGGCCTCCTTCGCGTAGCTGGGGTGCGAGAACGGTCGGCGCAGGTAGGCGCACAGCACGTCGAGCACGGTCTGCTTGTAGCGCGGGGTGGTGCGGGCCAGGCTGGCCAGCGCGTGCAGCGCGCCGACCCGGACCTGGTCGGCCTCGTCGCCCAGCAGCTCCACGGCGCGCGCGAACCGCTCGTCGGCGACCTTGTCGCTCTCCAGCTCGTGCCGGGCCTCCTCGGTGCGGCGGCGGCGGTCGTTGAGCCACAGCGCGTACAGCGCCACCACCGAGCCCCCGGCCAGCCCGCCGGTCTTGACCGCCTCGGCCTTGGACAGCTTCGGCTCCACCAGCAGCAGCACCGCCGTGGTCGCCGCGGTCACCAGCACCGCGGCGAGCACGCTGACCGCGAGCAGCCACCGTCCCCGCACGTCAGCTCCTCACCAGGCCGGTGCCGTCGTCCCGCCGGTCGACCACCCAGCCCTCGGGCAGCAGGTTCTCCTCGTCGGTCGCCACGTACATGGCGTGGGTGCGGGCGATGGTCGGCGTGGCGGGCCGCAGGTCGACACCCCCGAGGAAGCGGGCCTCGCTGAAATCGATCGGCTGGGTGAAAACGCAGTTCTCGAACGTGGTGGCCTCCCGGAACTCCACGCCCGCGAACTTGTGCGGGCCGAGGAAGCGGGTCCGGGAGAAGTCCGCGCGCCTGCGGCAGCGGAACCGGCTGAACCACGCCTTGCCGTGGAACACCGCGTCGTGCAGGTGGATCTTGCCGTGGCTGTAGGCGTCGGTGAACCACGCGCCGCCGCGCACCACGACGTGGTGGAACGAGTTCGACTCGTGCAGCCGCGCCGCGCGCAGCACCAGGTTGCCGACCTGCCGGTGGGACAGGTCGAAGAAGCTCAGGTAAGCCCTGGTCAGGTCCAGGTTGTAGACGGGGGCGTCGGCCTGGTCGGCGCGCGGCAGCAGGTCGGCGACCAGCCGCTGGGCGGTCAGCCGGACCTCCAGCTCCCGCTCGTCCACCCGCTCGTCCACCGGGGCCGGGCCGTCCTCGCCGGACGGCCCGAACGGCCGCCGCAGGTAGGCGCACAGCACGTCGAGCACGGTCTGCGCGTACTCCTCGCGCGACCGCGCCAGGCCCGCCAGCGCGTGCATCGCGCCCACCCGGACCTGTTCCGCCTCGTGCCCCAGCAGTTCCACCGAACGGGCGAATCTCTCGTGGGCCACCCGCGACCGGTCGTGCTCCGCCCGCGCGTCCTCCAACTGCTGCCGCTTGACCTCGATGTCCTGCCGCGCCTCGTCGGTGCGCCGCCGCCGGTCGTTGAGCCACAGCGCGTACAGCGCCACCACCGAGCCGCCCGCCAGACCGCCGGTCTTGATGGCCTCGTTCTTCGTGGTGCCGGGGTCCAGGACGAACAACCAGCCCGCCACCAGCACGAACGCCCCCACCGACCCCACCAGGGCGGGCAGCAGTAGGCTCTGCCCGCGCCGCTGTTGCACCACCAGCAGCGCGAACGCCGCCGCTACCACCACCGCGCCCACGATCCACAGGTAGTCCACAAGGGCGGCATTCTTCCGGGTGCACGACGCGGCGGTCACCGAAACGCACCTGGTAGCAACACAGCGGTGTGCTAACTCACCGGGTTGGCCCATGATGTGTGGGTCACGCGACTGCGCGAGTCGGGAGAGCCAAGTGGACGAGCGGCCGAACTGGGCACCGGGCGACATCGACCTGGAGCGTCCGAGCATCGCGCGGGTCTACGACTACTGGCTCGGCGGGGCGCACAACTTCGCGGCCGACCGCGCGGTCGCCAACAAGGTCCTCGCGGACGCGCCGATCGTGCGCGACGTGGTGCTCAACCACCGCGCGTTCCTGCGCCGCGCGGTGCGCTACCTGCTCGACCAGGGCGTGCGGCAGTTCCTCGACCTGGGCTCGGGCATCCCGACCGTGGGCAACGTGCACGAGATCGCCCAGTCGGTGGACCCGGCCGCGCGCGTGGTCTACGTCGACGTCGACGCCGTGGCGGTCGCCCACAGCCGCGCCATCCTCGCCGGGAACCCGCTGGTCAACGTGCTGCAGACGGACGTGCGCGACGTGCCGTCGGTGCTCAAGTCGCCCGAGGTGGCCGAGCTGCTCGACTTCGACCGGCCGGTGGGCGTGCTGATGGTCGCCCTGCTGCACTTCATGCCCGACGATCAGGACCCGCACGGCATGGTCGCCGCCTACCGCGACGCCGTGCCACCGGGCAGCTACCTGGCCATGTCGCACGCGGGCTACGAGGAGGGCGAGTGGGACCCGGCCTGGGACGAGGCCCGCGGCGAGTACGACCGCGGCGTCACCCGGCTGACCTACCGCACGCGGCACGAGGTGGAGGCGCTGTTCGACGGCTTCGAGCTGGTCGAGCCGGGGGTGGCCCGGCTGCCGCTGTGGCGGCCGGACTCGCCCGACGACCTCGACGACAACGCCGCCCACTTCCTGGGCTTCGGCGGCGTGGGACGGAAGTCCTGATGGTCGACTGCGCGCGGCGACCGGTCGTATCCTCTCGGTTCGTGGCGGTAGGCCGGCGGACATGACGGAACAGGTTGACCACCGGGTGGCGGCAGGACGATCGAACTTCGACCCGACCCTGCTGGCCGGGGCGGAGTCCTTCGCGCGCACGTGGGCCACGGCCGTCATCGGCAGCAGCTACGTCCCGATGACCAGGGCGGAAGTCGCCGAGCACCTGCGGGCGCTGACCGAGGTGCTGGTGCGGGCGCTGCACGCCAACCCGTTCCGCACCGCCCCCGGCTACGAGATCGGCGCCCGCCTGGTGGAGGCGCACTTCACCGGCACCGACACGCTGGGCCGCACCGTGCAGCTGCTGGGCGACGACCTGCTGGCCGCGCTGGGCATCCCCGCCGACGAGCTGATGCGCTCCCGGCTGGCCGCGTTGCAGGGCGCGCTGTCCGCCGGCTACGCGCGGGCGCTGCGCGAGCGCACGCTGGCCGAGCAGGAGGCCATCCGGGCGGCCGTGCTGGACGCCCGCGACCAGGCCGAGGCGGCGCTGCGGGCCAGCGAGGCGCGGTTCCGGGCGATGTTCACCGAGGCCGCGATCGGCATCGGCATCGCCGACATCGAGGGCCGCATCCTGGACGTGAACCAGGCGTTGCAGGACATGCTCGGGTTCAGCGTCGAGGAGATGCGCCAGTACAACATCCGCGACCTGATGCACCCGGAGGACGGCGGCGCGGCCTGGCGGCTCTACGACCAGCTCACCGCGGGCGAGTGCGACCACTACCGGGCGGAGAAGCGGTTCCGCCGGGCCGACGGCGAGCAGGTGTGGACGCACCTGACGCTGTCGCTGGTGCGTGACGACCACGGCGAGCCGCAGTACCAGGTGGCGATGATCGAGGACGTCACCGACCGGCACCTGCTGCAGAACCGGCTGCGCTACCAGGCGCTGCACGACCCGCTGACCGGCCTGCCCAACCGGGCGCTGTTCCTGGAGCGGCTCGGCCGGGTGTTCAACAACAAGCAGCGCCGCCGGGCGGGCCTGTGCTACCTGGACCTGGACGGGTTCAAGGTGATCAACGACAGCCTCGGCCACGACACCGGCGACCAGCTGCTGGTGGAGGTGGGCCGCAGGCTGGACCACTCGGTCTCCGGCGAGGGCAAGCTGGTCGCGCGGATGGGCGGCGACGAGTTCGTGATCCTGGTGGAGGGCTCGTCGGGCACCCGCGACATCGTGGAGGTCGCCGACCGGGTGCTGCGCGAGCTGGAGTCGCCGATCCGCATCGGCGGGCACGAGCTGACCGTGTCGGCGTCGATCGGCATCGTGGAGCGGGAGCTGTCCGGCACCACGGCGGCGGACCTGATGCGCGACGCGGACATCACGCTGTACTGGGCCAAGGCGGACGGCAAGTCCCGCTGGGCGCTGTACAACCCGGAGCGCAACGCCAAGGAGGTCGCCCGCTTCACGCTGTCCGCGACCATGCCCGCGGCGCTGGAGCGCGACGAGTTCTACGTGGACTACCAGCCGCTGGTGCGGCTGGAGGACGCCACCGTGGTCGGCGTCGAGGCGCTGGTGCGCTGGCAGCACCCGGAGTTCGGCAGGCTCGCCCCGGACCGGTTCATCGAGCTGGCCGAGGAGACCGGGCTGATCGTGCCGCTGGGCCGGTGGGTGCTGCGCCGGGCCTGCGAGCAGGGGCGGCGCTGGCTGGACGAGTTCGGCGACGCCGCGCCGTTCGTCAGCGTGAACCTGGCCGTGCGGCAGTCCCGCGACCCGGAGCTGGTGCGCGACGTCAAGCGCATCCTCGACGAGTCCGGCCTGCCCCCGCACCACCTGCAGCTGGAGCTGACCGAGAGCGCCATCATGGGCACCGCCGACGAGCCGCTGGAGGCGCTGCGGGCGCTGTCGGAGATGGGCGTGCGCATCGCCATCGACGACTTCGGCACCGGCTACTCGAACCTGGCCTACCTCAAGCACCTGCCGGTGCACGAGCTGAAGATCGCGGGCTCGTTCATGGAGGGCCTGCGCGCGGCGGACGAGGAGGACCCGGTGGACGCGCAGATCGTGTCCACCCTGGTCCAGCTCGCCCACGCGCTGCGGCTGGGCGTCACCGCCGAGGGCGTGGAGACCCCGGCGCAGGCCAAGCGCCTGCACCGGATCGGCTGCGACACCGGTCAGGGCTGGTTCTTCGCCAAGCCCATGAAGCCCCACGAGATCGACGAGCTCCTCCGCTCCTGACGCGGGCAAGTACTACCCGGCCCGCTCGCGCGGGCCGGTAACTACCACCCGACGCCGCCGGGCGCGGCTCAGCCCACCCGCGCCCGCCACGAGTCGGGCAGGCCGCGCAGCTCCGCGTCGGTCCCCCGCGCCGAGACGTCCACCACCACCTGCCCCAGCCGCAGCTCGGACAGCCGCAGCGAACCCCAGCGCGCGGGCACGTGCGGGCGCAGCGCCACCTCCCGCCGGGGCACGTCCGGCTCCAGCCCCAGGAACGCGCGCACCAGCAGCAGCGGCGCGGCGCTGGCCCACGCCTGCGGCGAGCACGAGGTGGGGTAGGGCACCGGCGGGGAGAACCGGTCGCGGGCGAACCCGCAGAACAGCTCCGGCAGCCGCCCGCCGAACGCGCCCGCCGCGTCCAGCAGGCCGCCCGCCAGCCGCTCGGCCAGCTCCACCGCGCCGGGCAGGTGGGCGTAGCGCAGCAGGCCCGCCACGGCGATGGCCGTGTCGTGCGGCCAGATCGAGCCGTTGTGGTAGCTCATCGGGTTGTACGCGCCCATCTCCGCGCTCAGCGTGCGCAGCCCGTAGCCGCTGTCCATGCTCGCGTCGGCCAGCCGCTCCACCAGCACCGCGGCGTGCTCGTCCAGCGCGATGCCCGACCACAGCGCGTGGGCGGCGTTGCTGGTCAGCGCGTCCACCTTGGCCTTGCCGCCGTCCAGGGCCACGGCGTACCAGCCGCGCTCGGGCAGCCAGAACGCCTCGGCGAACCGCTCGCGCAGCCGCGCGGCCAGCTCGCGCTGGCGGGCCGCGGTCGCCGGGTCGTCGAAGGTCTCGGCCAGCTCGGCGCGGGCCAGCCGCGCGGCGTAGACGTAGCCCTGCACCTCGCACAGCGCGATGGGACCGGTGGCCAGCCGCCCGTCGGCGTGGTTGATGCCGTCGAAGCTGTCCTTCCAGCCCTGGTTGAGCAGGCCCCGGTCGGTGGCGCGCTGGTACTCCACGAACCCGTCGCCGTCCCGGTCGCCGTGCCGGTCCACCCAGGCCAGCGCGGCGTCGGCGGCGGGCAGCAGCGCCCGCACGGCGTCGGCGTCCGCGCCCCACCGCAGGCACTCGGCCAGCAGCGCGACGAACAGCGGGGTGGCGTCGGCGGTGCCGTAGTAGTGGTTGCCGCCCAGCACCCGGCCGCTGTCCGGGCCCAGCCGCAGCTCGTGCAGGATGCGGCCGGGCTCCTCCTCGGTCAGCGGGTCGGTGGTGCGGCCCTGCGCCTCGGCCAGCGTCTGCAGCGTGCCCAGCGCCAGGCCCACGTCCAGCGGCAGCGTCATCCACGCGGTGAGCAGGCTGTCCCGGCCGAACAGGGTCATGAACCACGGCGCGCCCGCCGCGACGAACGGGCGCCCGCCCCGGCTGGGGTCGTGGATCTGCAACGCCCCCAGGTCGCTCTCGGTGCGCCGGAGCACCGCGGTCAGCGCCGGGTCGTCGGCCGCGACGGTGGTGCTGGCCCGCCGCCACGCCTTGATCTTGCGCGCCGGGCCGCTGCTCTCCACCCGCTCGCCCCGGCGGAACTGCGGCTCCACCCGGCGGTCGGCCACCCTCGGCGAGGCGATGATCTCGGTCGACCAGCGCCCGCGCGCGGGCACCACCACCCGCCAGCTCAGCGCGCCCGGCGCCACCAGCGGGTCGCCGGTGGCGGAGACCACCAGGCCGCGCGCGGCGTCGCCCCGGTCGCGCAGCAGCAGGTCCGAGCCCGCCGCGGTGGCCTCCGCCGACGAGCCGCCCACCCGGCCCTCCTTGACCGCGAACAGGTCGGCGAAATCGCCGTCCACGTGCAGCACCAGGGTCACCGCGGTGGCCTCGCGGCCGAGGTTGTCCAGCGTGATGGTCTCCCGCAGGCCGTCGCCGACCAGGCGCTCCCGCACCACCAGCAGGGTGCTGTCGGCCAGGCCGCCCTTGGGCGGCCTGCGCAGCACGAACCGGGCGGCGAACGCCTCCGGCCCGGTCACCGACAGCGGGTGCGGCGCGTGCCCGTCCACCCGCAGCTCCCAGCGCGAGAGCAGCCGGGCGTCGCGGAAGTAGAACCCGTGGGTGCTGCCCGGCTGGATGTCGCCGGTGCTCGCGGACAGGCAGAACGTGCTGCCCTCGACCAGGGTGACCGTGCCGCCCGCGTCCGCGGCCAGCGCGGGCTCGCCCGCGTTGAACGGCTCCGGCGCGCTCATGCCCGGTCTCCCGACGCGGCCTCCAGCCCGGTGTGGTCCAGCCCGGTGTGGTCCAGTGCCGTGTCGTCCAGCGCCGAGTCCAGCGCGGCGTAGTCGCGGCGCAGCAGGTCCAGGCTGCCCGCCGGGGACATCCGGTGCGCCTGCACGGCCTTGCGGAACGCGGCCTCGTAGCCCGCCGCCAGGTTGTCCACGTCGAAGTGCGCGGCCACGTGCGCCCGGCAGGCGTCCGGGTCCAGGTCGCGCACGTCCGCCAGCGCCCGGGGCAGTTCGCCGGGATCGTCGCAGATCAAGCCGGTGACCCCGTGCGCGACGACCTCGGGCACCGCGCCCGCCCGCAGCGCCACCACCGGGGTGCCGCACGCCATGGCCTCGATCATGACCATGCCGAACGGCTCCTCCCAGCGGATCGGGAACAGCAGGCAGCGCGCCTTGCGCAGCAGCTCGCGCTTGGCGGTGGCGTCGGCGACGCCGAAGACGTGGTCGCGCTCGGTGAGCCGGGGACGCACCTCGCGCTCGAAGTACTCCTTCTCGATCGGCTCGGCGCACTTGCCCGCCAGCACCAGCGGCAGGCCGGCGGCGTGCGCGGCCTCCAGCGCCAGGTGCGGCGCCTTCTGCGGGTGGAACCGGCCCAGGAACAGCGCGTAGTCCTCCTTCTGCCGCTGGAAGGGCCAGTCGGCCAGGCGCAGCGCGTTGTGCACGGTGGCGGTCCAGTTCAGGTCCGGGGCCAGTTCGCGCTGCCGGTCGCTGATCGCGACCAGGTGCACGTCCTGGCCGAGGCCCCGGTAGAGCCTGCCCAGGTCGTCGTCGACCGGGCCGTGCACGGTGACCACGGTGGGCACGCCCGCCGCGGCGTAACCGGCGGCGTTGAGCGGGCCGGACAGGGTGTGGTCGTGCACCACGTCCAGACCCTCGGTGCGGATCAGGTCCTCGACCGCGCGGCGGGTGGCCAGCGCGTGCATCACCTCGGGGAACGGCTCACCCAGCCGTTCGGGGACGGTGCGGTCCCACACGGGGACGAACCGGGCGGCGGTGCCGTCACGGCCCGCGCCGACGAGGGTGACCCGGTGACCGCGCGCCACCAGCGCGTCGGCCAGGTCGGCCACCACGGCCTCGACGCCGCCGTAGGCGCTGGGCGGGACGTCGAAGTAGGGGGGAGCGACCAGCGCGATCCGCAGCGGATCGGCGGTGCGCGGGGAGTGGGACGAGTCGCGACCCACCGGAACCTCCAGCAGCTCTGCACCTCGAACGTTTGGCACTCTTGCAAGGAGAGTGCTAACAAGATGATCAGGCGTTCGGCAAGGAGGTCGCCAGGCAGCGTGGCGGAGATCACCGCCCGTGGATCACCGCAGGTCCACGACCACCTTCACGTCGTCCTCGTGCTTCTCGAACGCCTCGGTGAAGCGGTCCAGCGGCACCCGCCGGGTGATCAGCCCGGACAGCCAGGAGTGGTCCGCGCGGGCCAGCGCGGCGGCGGCGGTGCGGTAGTCGCGCGGCCCGGCGTTGACCGTGCCCACGACGGCCTTGTTGCCCATGACGATGCCGTCGAACACCTGTCGCGACAGCGCCGCCGTCTGCTCGTCGCCGGAGATGCCCGCCAGCACCGCCACCGACGCGCGGGACACGCACTCCCAGGCCAGTTCGGCCACCCCGGTGCACTCGATCGCCACGTCCACCTCGGCGGCGACCCGGTCCAGCGACGGGTGGTAGGAAGCGCCCAGCGCCCGCACCAGGTCCGGCTTCACCCCGTCGGTGACCCGGTCGACCACGTGCACGTCCAGCCCGCGCTGCACGCCCAGCATGGCCGCCAGCAGGCCGATCGGCCCCGCCCCGACCACCAGCGCCGAGCGGGCGGGCACGAACGCGCGGGAGCACAGCAGCTCCACCTGCGCCCACGCCTTGGCCACCACGGAAGCGGGCTCCAGCAGCACGCCCGCGTCACCCAGCGAGGCGTCCAGCGGCACCGCGAACTCCGGCGGCACGCTCCACCGCTGCATCCCGTACCCGTCCAGCTCCTTGATGCCGCGCTCCCGGTACCGGCCGTTGCGGCAGAAGTCCCAGGCGTCGGCCGCGCACGCGGGGCACGGCTCCGGGTCGGGCCGCCGCACCACCCCGGCCACCAGGTCGCCCGGCGCGAACCCGGAGCCCTCCGGGGCGGACAGCACCCGGCCCAGCGACTCGTGGAACAGCACCAGCCCGTCCCGGCCGGGCGGCGGGGAGCCGAAGCCGTCCTCGACGATCTCCACGTCGGTGCCGCAGACCCCGACCAGCAGACCCTCCACCAGCACCTCGTCCGGGCGCTCCGGGACGGCCAGCTCCACCACGGCCGACTCGTCGGGCTCGCCGGGCACCACCCGCGCCGCCTTCACCCGGCCACCCCCGTCCACATCGGACTCCACGGTCACCCGGTCGAGCCTACGGTTTGGCCGCCCCCGCCGCTGAGCACCCAGTGGGCATGACCCCACTGTCGTTGGTCACGGTGATGCTGGCGAGCACCCTGGCGGCGGCCCCCGGAGCACCCGGCGCCCCCGCGGTCTACACACCCGCCGACAAGCAGGGCTTCGGCACCGCGAGGAGCGCGGACAGCCCGGTGTGGTTCACCATCGGGCGCACGGGCCTGAACGAGGTCTTCTACCCCGACCTGAGCACCCCGGCCACGCGGGAGCTCCAGTTAGTCGTCACCGACGGGCGCACGTTCGTCGAGCGCACGGGTGACGCGCGCACCACGCCCGTCGGGAACCTGAGGTACCGCCAGGAGTTCCGCGGCACCGGGTGGCGGGCGCGGGTGGAGTACACCACCGACCCGGCCGGGGCCGCCGTGCTGGCGGACGTGGCGGTCGAGGCGGAGCGGCCGGTGAAGGTGTACGCGGTGCACGACCCGGCGCTGTCGCGGGAAGGCGCGGACGACTCGGCGCGCACCGAGGGCGGCGCGCTCGTCGCCACCGACGCCGCAGGCGCGAGCGCGCTGGTCGCCCGAGGTGGTTTCGCCGCCACCTCCAACGGTTTCCGCGACACCAGCGACGGCTGGACCGACCTGGCCGACAAGCGGCTGGACTGGACCTACCCGGAGGCGGGACCGGGCAACGTGGTGCAGACCGGCGAACTCCGCGTGGACGGCGTGCGACACCGCGACACCACGCTGGCACTGGGATTCGGCGGCACCGGGGCCGAAGCCGCGCGCACCGCCCGCGCCTCGCTGGAGTCGGGCTTCTCCCGCGCCGCCCGCGCCTACGACCGGGGCTGGACCGACTACCTCAAGACCCTCAAGCGCCCGGAGGTCGCCGACCGGGCGTTGTACGACACGTCGCTGATGGTTCTGGCGGCGACGGAGGACAAGCGCCACCCCGGCGCGTTCGTGGCCTCGCCGAGCTTCCCGTGGGCGTTCGGCTTCGACCGGACCATCGCCCCGGAGTTCGGCTCCTACGCCCTGGTCTGGCCGCGCGACCAGTACCAGGTCGCGACCGCGCTGATCGCCGCCGGTGACCGCGCCGCCGCCGACCGCGCGCTGGACTACATGCTGCGCGTGCAGCAGCAGCCGGACGGCCACCTGCCGCAGAACACCAGGGTCGACGGAACCCCGTACTGGACCAACGTCCAGCAGGACGAGCAGGCCGCGCCCATGCTGCTGGCCTGGCTGCTCGGTCGCACCGATCCGTCCACACTGGACGGTCTGCGGCGGGCGGCGGAGTTCATGGTGAACTACCCCAACGCCCCCTTCACCGAGCAGGAGCGCTGGGAGAACCAGAGCGGCTACTCGCCCGCGACCATCGCCGCCGAGGTCGCGGGCCTGGTGTGCCTGGCCGACCTGCTGCGCGCGGCGGGCGACACCACCGCCGCCGACCGGTACCTCGCCGTCGCCGACCAGTGGGAGGCCCGGATCGAGTCGTGGACCGCGACGAACACCGGCCCGTACGGACCGAAGCCGTACTACCTGCGGCTGACCAAGGACGGGCAGCCGGACGCGGGCACCGCGTACAACCTCGGCGACAACAACCCCGGCGAGATCGACCAGCGGGCCGTGGTGGACCCCAGCTTCCTGGAACTGGTGCGGCTGGGCCTGCGCGCCCCGGACGACCCGGTGGTGCGCAACACCGTGGCCGTGGTCGACCGGCAGCTGCGCAACGGCCCGTTCTGGTACCGGTTCACCGGTGACGGCTTCGGCGAGCGCGCCGACGGCGGCCCGTGGAACCTCGGCCAGGGACGCACCTACGGCCGGTTGTGGCCGATCTTCTCCGGTGAGCGCGGGGAGTACGAGCTGCTGCTGGGCGACCGGCGGGCGGCCCGGCAGCGGTTGGCCGACATCGCCTCCACCGCCAACAGCGGGCGGATGCTGCCCGAGCAGGTCTGGGACGACCGCGCGCCGCACCGGCGCTACGGCACGGGCACCGGCTCGGCGACCCCGCTGGCGTGGACCCACGCCCAGTACGTCCGCCTGGCCTGGTCGATCGAGGCGGGTGCCCCGGTGGAACGCCCCGCCGTCGTCGCCTGCCGCTACACCGCCACTTCCTGCTGACCCGCGCCTGCAAGTACCACCCGGCGTCCTCATCGGGGCCGGTATCTACTACCCGACCCCGTGGGCCGGGTAGTAGATACCGGCCCCGTGCGGAGGGGCGGGTAGTACTTGCAGGCGCTGGGCGGAATGGGGCGTCCGGCGGGCGCTGATCCGATACGTTTACCCCCATGCGGAGTTCCTGGCACCGTGCCGCGGCCGTGCTGGCCGCCGTGACCGTCCCCGCCGCCGTGCTCGCGGGCTGCTCCGAGACCACCGGTGGCAACGCCTCCGCCGGGTCGAGCACCGGGCGGACGGAGACGAGCACGCCGGAGTCGGACGCGCCGTCGAGCACGTCCAAGGCCCCCGCCGACCGACCCAAGACGATCAACCTGCGCGACGTGGACCCGTGCACCCTGCTCACCGAGCAGCAGCGGGCGCAGCTCGGCCTGAACCGGCCCCCGCTCAAGAGCACCAACAGCGTGTACGACTCGCCCGTGTGCAACATCAGCCGCGAGGACCGGCAGTACTGGGTCGGCATCACCACGGCGACCACCGCCGGCGTCGAGTGGTACACCGACGGCAGCTTCCTCGGCGACGCGCAGAACCTCCAGGTCGGCGGCTTCCCCGCCGTGGTCGGCACCTCGAAGGACGACCAGTACGTCTGCTTCCTCGGCATCGATGTCTCCGATGGCCAGATGGTCGCCGTGCAGACGAACAGCGGGGGCGAGACGGGCCAGGCGCAGCTGTGCCAGGTCGCGCAGCAGATCGCGGGCGCGGCGATCGAGACCCTGATGAGCAGGTAGTCCGATTTCTCCTGACGGGAACCACCCGTTCGCGTCATGCATCGGAGTTACAGTCATCCCACAAGCACACGCTGGGGCAAGTGCAGCACTGAGGAGGGTGTGCCGTGTTCATCGCGGATGGTGGTGGGGGGTCCACGCGGGCTCCGCTCCCCGAGTACAGCGGGTCGCAGCAGAAGCTGAGCGTCGACCCCTCGGCGATCCCCGCCGCCCGGAAGGTGTTCACCGACGCGCTGGACCGGTTGGAGACGCAGCTGGGCGACGCCAAAGTGGCGCTGCGGGCGCGCGAGTGGGCGGAAGACCCGGTCAGCAAGGAGACCGCTCAGAAGTTCAACCAGGACACCTTCGAAGCCGGTGACAGCGCCGCGCTGACCGCGATCTTGGCCTACCGCGACCAGTTGCAGGGCGTGGTGGACCAGCTCACCCAGATCGAGAACACCTACCGCCGGGTCGAAGGCGACAACTCCGCGGTCTGGGGCCGCATCAACAACAACTGAGAGGGGGCCGTAGACCATGGGGGACCACCGCTGGCGCGGGTACGCCCACCCGGAGCTGTACAAGATGATCAACAGCGGTCCGGGCGTGGCCGCCTCCCGGCCCGTCGAGGACAAGTGGAAGGCGCTGTCCGAGGCCCTGGGCGAGATCGACACCTCCATCCACGAAGGTCTGGAGAAGATCGGCGCCAACTGGCAGGGCAGCACCGCCGACGCCACGCAGGCCGCGCTGTCGCCGCTGGCCCAGTGGGCTTCCGACGCGCAGCAGGGCTCGGACACCATGAAGGCGTCCGCGCAGCTGCAGGCGGAGTACATCGCCGACGCGCGCAAGGAGATGCCCGAGCCCGTCCCGGTCACCACCGAGGCGCCGTCCACCGGTGAGAAGGTGCTCGGCGCGCTCACCGGACCGTTCGGCATGATGCACGTCATCCAGCAGCAGAAGGACCACGAGGCCCAGGAAGCCGCTCAGGACAACGCTGAGCAGAAGGCCATCGCGGTCATGAACACCTACCAGTCCAACAGCGAGTGGAACAGCAACACGCTGGGCCAGTTCGTGCCGCCGCCGCAGGTCGTGATCGACACGCCCGCCCCCGGCGGCCCCGGCAGCTTCAACGACACCAGCGCGGGCTACACCAGCAAGCCCACCTGGACCGCGCCGTCGGACAGCAGCGGCACCACGAGCACCTCGTGGGCCACGCCCACGCCGACCGGCCCGGCGGTCAACCCGTCCGGCTACACCCCGCCGCCCGGCGGCGGTGGCGGCACCACCACCCCGACGTGGGCCCAGCCCACGCCTGCCCCGCCGGTCAACCAGCCGGTGCTGCCCAACCCGCAGCCCGGCCCGGTCAAGCCGCCGATGAACCCGCCGGTGTTCCCGCCGTCGTGGGCCCCGCCGCCGCCCAACGGCGGCACGAAGCCCCCGGCGACCGGTCCCCGGCCGGGTCTGCCGCCGAACACCCGCGTGCCCGGCGGCCCCGGTGGTCCTCGTCCCGGTGTGCCCGGCGGCCCCGGCATGGGCCGTCCCGGCATGCCGGGGATGCCCGGTGTGCCCGGCGGTCCTGGCGGCCCCGGTGGCATGAACCGGCCGGGGATGCCCGCGATGCCGGGGATGCCGGGCGGCGTGCCCGGTGCTCCGGGCGGTCCCGGCGTGCCGGGGATGCCCGGTCGCGGCGGCTCCACCGGCGTGGGCGCCTTCGGCCCCGGCGCGCCGGGCGTGGGCGGTCCCGGTGGCGCGGCCGGTGGTCGTGGCGGCGCGGGCATGGCGGGCGGCGCGGCCCCCGGCGCCCACGGCAACGGCGAGGAGGACCTGGAGCACAAGGCGGCCGACTACCTGGTCGAGACCGAGGACGTCTTCGGTGACGACCGCCTGGTGGCCCCGCCCGTGATCGGCGAGGTCTGAGTCCTGTCGAGTTGACCGCGTCCGCGAGCACCACCCGGTGCTCGCGGACGCGAGTTCGTTGGAGCGGAGGAAGACCGCAGAGGTGAACTACTTCGGGGGACCGGTGGAGCGGGAGCCGATCACTCTCTCCGCCGAGGAGTTCGACGTGCTTTGGGAGCGCCTCGGCGCTGGGCCCATGCCGCTGGTCATCAAGGTGCCCTCACCGGGCAAGACGCACCAGGAGCGGGCCGAGCTGGAGCGCCGGGTGTGGCACGCGGTGGGCAGCCGGGGCCTGGGTGGCCCGACCGGGCTGCACCCGGAGCTGGACCACCTGCTGCGGTTGTTCGTGCGGCCCGAGCGCGAGGTCGACGGCCGGTTGTGGGTCGGCAAGAGCGTCCGGGTGCTGGCCGTGGCCAACGGCGACGACGGCGCGCTGGCCACGTTGACCGACGGGCAGATCACGTTCCGCCGGGCGGCGGGCAGCGGCCTGCCCACGGCGGTGCTGTCCGCGCTGCCCGCCCACCCGGCGGGCACCGGTCATTCGGTGACCATGCCCAGCGCCGACCTGGAAGCCGCCGTGAAGGGCTCCGACGGCACGCCCAAGGGCCTGGAGTCGGCGCTGCGCGAGCGCGGTGTGCGGCAGGAGGACGCGGCCACGCTGGCGAAGATGTTCACCGGCCTGGTGCACACCGGGAACTTCGGCGCGGCGGTCCGCGACCGGTACGGCAAGCGCTGCCGCCCGGACCGGGTGGTCGCCTTCTTCGACACCGAGGAGGGCCGCTACCTCCAGCAGCGGCGGGCTTCCGGCGGCACGGAGCCGTGGAGCACCTTCACGCCCACCGACGCCCGCAGGCTCGGCCACCAGCTCGACGAGCTGCTGGCCGAGGCCGTCCGCGACGCCAAGCGCTGAAGCCGGGCGCTGAGGCCAAGCGCTGAAGCGGCCGGGGTTAGGGTGGTCGAGTGCCGTCCAAGCCCGTCGACCCCCGCGAGGCCCGCGCCGCCGTCGAAGCCGTGCTGCCCTGGTTGGCGGGTGAGGCCGACCAGCCGGAGCGCCCGGTGCTGGCCGCCGCGGTGCGGTTGAGCCTGCGCACCCTGGAGCAGGTGGCGCCGGGCCGCAGCGTGGAGGTCCGGGTGCCGCCGTTCGCCGCGGTGCAGTGCGTCGCGGGCCCCCGGCACACCCGCGGCACCCCGCCGAACGTGGTGGAGACCGATCCCCGGACGTGGCTGGAGCTGGCCACCGGCCGCCTGGACTGGGCCGCCGCGCTGGACGACGCCCGCGTCACCGCCTCCGGCAGCCGGGCCGACCTGTCCCCCCTCCTCCCCGTCCTGCGCTTCTGATCCGCGCGAATCGCACCTCCGGGTAGTGGTTACCGGCCCTCGCGAGTTCGTCGGGTAGTACTTGCAGGTGGGGCGCTACCCTCGACCGGGTGAAGAGGGTGTGCGTCGTGGTGCTCGCGCTCGGCTTTGCGCTCGCCGGGTGCGGCAGCGAGTGGGAGGGCGAGGTGCGGTTCGAGGTCACCCGGATCGCCCCGCCCTACGAGTCCATGGGCGAGCGGAAGCCCGAGCACGTCGTGCTGGCGCTGGACCAGGAAGTGCCCGACTCGGTGCGCGGCCTGCAGACCACCGGGGCCGACATCGACCAGTTCCCGGAGGGCGTCGCGGTCGGTGACCGGGTGCTCTGCCGGGTGCGGCAGAGCGACGACAACGGCCTGGACGGCGTGGACCCCACGACGACCGTCGGCCCCTGCCGCGAGGCCTAGAACCAAGAACCGACCGTGCTGTCCCAGAGGCCGCCCGCGCCCTCGACCACGTCGCGGCCGAACTCCACCACGTCGCCGACCGCGCCCACGGCCACGTCGCCCACGTCGCTCAGCGCCTCCTTGCCGGTGCTGAGCAGCCCTCCGCCCGCTTCCGACCACCGGCCCGCGACGGCGTCCCGGCCCGCCTCCCACAGGCCGCCGCCGAGGTCGCCCACCAGGTCGGCGGCGCCCGCCGCGGTGCCGCTGACCACGTCCAGCACCGGGCCGACCACCGGGACGCCCGAGCCGGGCAGCGCCGGGCCGAGCGGGCTGTCGTGCCACTCCTGCCCGGTGACCGAGCCGCCGTCGCCGTTGGCGATCCTGGCCAGGTTCTCCAGCGACTCGGTGCCCCGGTCGTAGTAGGCCGAGTGGGCGTGCTCGATCGAGGACCGGTCGGCGGTGCCGAAGGTCTTCGCGCCGAACGCCGGGTCGTACGGGCCGGTGGAGGAGCCGTCCTCGGTGAACCAGTCCGAGCTGGTGCCCTGCACGACCGGGTCGTGCTCGGTCGCGCCGACGTAGACGTGGCCGCGCCCGGCGGAGAGCTGGTCGACGCTGGACGCGCCCACGCCGGGCGAGCCGACGAACGCGATGTCGTCGGCGGCCAGGCCGTTCATGCCGGCGTAGCCGACGGTGGTGGAGCCGTAGGAGTGCCCGATCACGGTCAGGTGCTGGCCGGGCGCGCCCGCCGCGCGGTAGCCGTCCACGTCGGCGACGAGGTTCGCGCCGCCCTCCTTGGCCTGCGCGGGGTCGTCGACCTCGCCGACGGCCCAGCCGGGCGCGTCGTAGCCGAGCCACTGGATGGTGGCGCTGCCTTCAGCTCCCATCTGCGCGCGCAGGTTGCCCGCCTGGGAGACCGAGAAGCCGTCCAGCGTGGACCCGGTGCCGGGCACGCAGACGGCCAGGTTCCGCGCGGTGTCCGGGTTGCCGTAGGCGATGGCGGTCGCGCCGTCGCCGCGCGGGCCGTACGGGTCCCACGCCATGATCCGCACGTCCGGTTCGCCGCGCTCGTTGAACCACCCCTCGCGGCGGGCGATGGTCTCGGCCTCCTCGATGCTCTCGCGCACGGCGGCGGCGTTGTCGGCCTTGGTCGCGGCCTCCTGCCGCCGCTCCATCAGCGAGGCGTACTCGGGGTCGTTGAGCAGGGCGGTCTGCCCCGCCGACGAGTTCGGGTCCAGGCCCAGCTCGCGCGCCCGCGCGGCCAGCTGGGCGTCCAGGCGGTCGCGCTCGGCGGAGAAGCGCTGCGCGTCGTCCGCGATGCGGGCCCGGTTGGCCTGGTCCAGCACCGCCGACGGCAGCCCGCGCAGCTGCCCCAGCTCCTGGAACCGGGTGCGCAGCAGCTCGTCCTGCTGCTCCTTGCTCAGCGACTTCCACCACGCCGCGACCCGCTGGGGGTCCGTGCCCGGCCCCGGCACGGCGGGGGTGGCGCGCAGCTGCGCGTTCACGCTGTCCCAGCCCGCGTCGCCTGCGGCGACCTCGGCGAAGCCGGGTTTCACCTTGCCCAGCGCGGCGGCGTAGGAGCGCAGCACCCGCTCGTAGCCGTCCTTGACGTTGGTCAGCGACTCGTTGACGCGCGCCGCGAGCTCGGCGGTCTGCGCTTGGTCCAGCATCGGCGAGCGGCTGCGCCAGACCGCGATGACCTGGTCGGCGCTGCCGCGCATCCGCGTGTACGCCTGCGCGGCGGCCCGCACCACCTCCGCGCCGACGCCCAGCCGCTCCTGCGCGACGGTCGCCGAGCGCGCCGACAGCTCGGCGCGCTTGCCGAACCGCTCCGCCGAGGCGCCGGTCCACGACGCCGTCGCGGTGGAGCCGCCGGACGAGACCGCCTGTCCCGCGCGGCTCATCGCGCTCATCGCGCCGCTGATGGGGTCGGCCGCGGCGGCGACCCGCCCCGCGTCACCGGCGGCGAGCTGCCCGTAGAGGACCTCGGGGTCGATCACGCCGCACCCCCGTCGAACGCGCGGTGGATGGCGGTGAAGCCCCGCGTGGAGTCGTCGTCGGCCCGTGCGTAGGAGTCGGCGTTCTCGGCCAGGCCGTCGCCCGCGTCCCGGTACCAGGCCGAGCCCCGGCGCAGGTCCTCGGACTGCTCACCGGCGAACCGGGCCAGCGCGTCGGCGAACTCGGCGGCGGCGGGAACCCGGCCGAGCGCCTCCGCGTCAAGGCTGAGCATGGAGACCAGGTCGGCCCCGTCGCCTGCCGCGTCCGCGCCGTCGTGGAACTGCCGCGAGGCCGTCCGCAACGTCTCTGGCTGAACACCGAACACGATTCCCACCCTTCGCGCGCTGACCGGGCAGGACTGCGACGCGCGCGGCGCAGCGGCGGTTCCCGGTGTCGCGGGGAACCGCTGCGGGGGACATGCGGTGGGGCACGATGACCACGAGGAAACAGGAGGACGCCGTGTCACGAGGATGGACGACCCAGCGGTGGACCGCGGTGTTCACCGAGCAGGCGCGGATGTTCCGCGCGGCGGTCGGCCGGGCCGACCCGGCGGCCCCGGTGCCCAGCTGCCCAGCCTGGACGTTCACCGAGCTGGCGCTGCACGTGGCGCGGTTCCTGGAGACCTCGCTGGAGTACCTGCGCAGCGGCAGCCCGGTGCGGCTCAAGCTGCCGCCCGCGCCGGTCGGCGCGGTCCCGCTGGAGTACCTGGACGCCCAGCTCGCGGCGGCGGCCGAGGTGCTGCCCGAGGTGCCCGGCAACCGCGCCGCGTGGACGTTCTCGCCCGCCGCGCCGGACCTGGCGTGGGTGTGGCACCGGCGCATCGCGCACGAGCTGGACCTGCGGCGGTGGGACGCGCAGGCGGCGCTGCGCGAGCTGGTCGCCGGTGACACCGACTTCGCCGTGGACGGCGTCGACGAGGCGCTGGGCACGCTGCTGGCCGCCAAGTACGCCACCGACGTGCCGCCGACCGCCAAGGGCACCGCGCTGGTCCAGCTCACCGACGTGCCCGAGGCGTGGCTGGTCCGGTTCACCCCCGGCGAGGTGCCCGAGGTCCGGGCGGCCTGGCCGGGCGAGGAGGTGGACCTCACCATCCGGGGCGAGGCCCAGCTCGTCCACTACGGGCTGTGGGGGCGGCTGCCGCTGCGCGCGGAGGGCGACCAGGGCCTGCTGCGGGCGGTCCGACTGGACTGAACAGTGCGTTTGGTCACGTCCGGGGGGTCTTGAGGGGGGTGGTTCACCCGGCGGGGACCGTACACTCGGGAGGCAGCCCGCCTTCGTCGCTAGGGAGCACTCGGTGGTCACCGACCAATCTGACGCCGGCCGCACCGAATCCGAAAAGCCCGAACCCGAACCCCGCGAAGAGTGCGGGGTTTTTGGTGTGTGGGCGCCGGGTGAGGAAGTCGCCAAGCTGACCTACTACGGGCTGTACGCGCTGCAGCACCGCGGTCAGGAGGCGGCGGGCATCTCCGTCGGGGACGGCAGCCAGGTGGTGGTCTTCAAGGACCTCGGCCTGGTCTCGCAGGTCTTCGACGAGCAGGTGCTGTCCTCCCTGCGCGGCCACGTCGCCGTCGGCCACTGCCGCTACTCCACCACCGGGTCCACGACCTGGGAGAACGCGCAGCCGACGTTCCGCACCACGGCCACCGGCTCCGGCCTGTCGCTGGGCCACAACGGCAACCTGGTCAACACCGCCGAGCTGCTGGCCAGGGCCCGCGAGGCGGGCGTGGACACCGGTCAGGGCGCCACCACGGACTCCGACCTGGTCTGCGGCCTGCTCGCGGCCGCCGCCGCCGACGTGGGCATCGAGCAGGCCGCGCTGGAGCTGCTGCCCACCCTGCGCGGCGCGTTCTGCCTGACCTTCTCCGACGAGTCCACGCTGTACGCGGCGCGCGACCCGCACGGCGTGCGCCCGCTGGTGCTGGGCCGCCTCGAGCGCGGCTGGGTGGTGGCCAGCGAGACCGCCGCGCTGGACATCGTGGGCGCGTCGTTCGTCCGCGAGGTCGAGCCGGGCGAGCTGATCGCCATCGACGAGAACGGGCTGCGGTCCAGCCGGTTCGCCAACCCCGAGCCCAAGGGCTGCATCTTCGAGTACGTCTACCTGGCCCGCCCGGACACCACGATCGCGGGCCGCGGCGTGCACGCCACCCGCGTGGAGATCGGCCGCAGGCTGGCCAAGGAGCACCCGGCCGAGGCCGACCTGGTCATCCCGGTGCCCGAGTCCGGCACGCCCGCCGCCATCGGCTACGCGCAGGCCTCCGGCATCCCGTACGGGTCGGGCCTGGTCAAGAACGCCTACGTGGGGCGGACCTTCATCCAGCCCTCGCAGACCATCCGCCAGCTCGGCATCCGGCTCAAGCTCAACCCGCTGCGCGACGTCATCCGCGGCAAGCGCCTGGTGGTCGTGGACGACTCGATCGTGCGCGGCAACACCCAGCGCGCCCTGGTGCGGATGCTGCGCGAAGCGGGCGCGGTCGAGGTGCACGTGCGGATCGCGTCGCCGCCGGTGAAGTGGCCGTGCTTCTACGGCATCGACTTCGCCTCGCGCGCCGAGCTGATCGCCAACGGCCTGGACCTGGACGGCATCCGCCGCTCGGTGGGCGCGGACACGCTGGGCTACGTGTCGCTGGAGGAGCTGGTCGCGGCCAGCGAGCAGCCCAAGACCCGGCTGTGCACGGCCTGCTTCGACGGCGAGTACCCGATCCCGCTGCCCGAGGACGCGCTGATCGGCAAGCACCTGCTGGAGGGCGTGCGCGGTGTCGCGGGCTCGGCGACCCCGGTGTTGGTCAACGGGTACGGTGCCGAGGACGCCCTGCAGAGGCCCTGAGCAGCGGCCCCGATAGATGGAGCAAGGTGACGTGACGGACAGCGCCAAGGCGACCTACGCCGCAGCGGGTGTGAGCATCGAGGCCGGCGACGAGGCGGTGGAGAAGCTCAAGCCGTGGGCGGCGCGGGCGCAGCGGCCCGAGGTGCTCGGCGGCATCGGCGGCTTCGCCGGCCTGTTCCAGCTCAAGCTGGACCGGTGGAAGGAGCCGGTGCTGGCCTCCTCCACCGACGGCGTGGGCACCAAGATCGCCGTCGCCCAGGCGTTGGACAAGCACGACACCGTCGGCATCGACCTGGTCGCGATGGTGGTGGACGACCTGGTGGTGTGCGGCGCGGAGCCGCTGTTCATGCAGGACTACATCGCCATCGGCAAGGTCGTCCCGGACAAGGTGGCCGCGCTGGTCAAGGGCATCTCCGAGGGCTGCGTGCGGGCCGGGTGCGCGCTGCTGGGCGGCGAGACCGCCGAGCACCCCGGCCTGATGGCCTCCAGCGACTACGACATCTCCGGCACCGGGGTCGGCGTGGTCGAGGCGTCGGCGATGCTGGGCCCGGAGCGGGTCCGCGACGGCGACGTGGTGATCGCCATGGGCTCCTCCGGCCTGCACTCCAACGGCTACTCGCTGGCCAGGCACGTGCTGCTGGAGATCGCCAGGATGCCGCTGGAGGGCCACGTCGAGGAGTTCGGCCGCACCCTGGGCGAGGAGCTGCTGGAGCCCACCCGCATCTACGCCAAGGACTGCCTGGCGCTGGCCGCCGAGGCCGAGGTGCGCACCTTCGCGCACGTCACCGGCGGCGGCCTGGCGGCCAACCTGGCCCGCGTGCTGCCCAAGGGCCTGCGCGCCAGGCTCGACCGGGGCACCTGGACGCCCGCCCCGGTGTTCGCCCTGATCGCCCAGCGCGGCCGGGTCGAGCGCGCGGAGATGGAGAAGACGTTCAACATGGGCGTCGGCATGGTCGCCGTGGTCTCGCCCGAGGACGTGGACCGCGCGCTGGCCGTGCTGACCGCGCGGCACGTGCCCGCGTGGGTGCTCGGTGAGATCGAGCCGTCGGAGGAGCCGACCGCCCTGGTCGGCGACCACCCCAGGTTCTAGAGCCGGTGACGACGTCGGCGCGGCCCCTCGGCGCGGGGGCCGCGCCGACGTCGTTTCAGGCCGAGATCTTGAGCTGGGCCAGCATGACGTGCAGGTCGGAGTTGATCCAGTACTCGGCGAACTTGCCGTCGACCACCCGCAGGATGTCCATCCCGGTGAAGGCCACCTTCGCGCCCCGCTCGGCGGCGGCGCCGGGGATTCCACCGCCGTAGACGCCCGCGGCGGACCAGCGCATGGCGACCAGGTCGTCCTCCACGACGGGGCCGACCTCCAGGGCGTAGTCGAGGGTGGTGAACGCCGAGCGGGCGCCCCCGACCCAGCCCGTCAGCTCCTCGCGGCCGACGAGCGGGAGTTCGCCGCCGTCCAGCTTCGTGGCGTGCACGCGGATGTCCGGCGTGGCGACGTCCTCGACGAGGGCGAGGTCGCCGTTCCACATGCGGAACCACTTGTCGACGAGCGGGGAAACGTTCGTGGTCATGTCGGTCTCTCTGTGTTCGCTGATCGGGAAGCGGCCGCGAGACGACCATAACGACCATCAACAGAAGTGAGCAGTGCCAGTTTTGCCTAACAGTGTGAAGCGGTGTTTACACTGCTCGGGTGACAGTGCCGCTCCGCCAGCGCCGCCGCGCCGCCGCGATCCGCGAAATCCTCGACGCCGCCCGCGACGACATCGCCGCGCACGGCCCGGCCGGACTCTCCCTGCGCTCGGTCGCCCGCGACCTCGGCATGACGGTCCAAGCCCTCTACCACTACTTCCCCAGCCGCGACGAGCTGATCACGGCCCTGATCACGGAGGCGTACCACGCGCTGGCCGACGCCGTGGAGTCGGCGCTCGACGCCGCGCCGGACAGCGGGCTGCCGGGGTTCGTCGTCGCCGCGGAGGGCTTCCGGACGTGGGCGATCGAGCACCCGGCCCAGTTCCAGCTCATCTACGGCACCCCGCTGCCGCACTACCAGGCCCCCGCCGACGGCCGCACCACGGCGGGAGCCCGCCGCTTCGGCGGCCTGTTCGTGCGCGAGCTGTTCGCCGAGTTCACCGAGGAGCAGCTGACCCGCGTCGAGTTCCCGCCGCTGAGCCCGGAGCTGGGCACGCACCTGGCCGCGCTCCCGCAGGAGGCGGCGGGCGGGCTGCCGCCCTCCGCCGTCGCCGCGTTCGTCAGCGCGTGGGGGCACATGCACGGCCTCGTGGTGCTGGAGGTCTTCGGGCACACCGCGTTCATCGGCCCTGGGCAGGCGGAGATCTTCCGGGGAGCCATGCTGAACCTGGTCGCCGACCTGCGCCGCCGCGTCCCGGCGGGCTGACGCCTACTCGGCCGCCTACTCGGCGCGGGCCAGCGCGCGCGGGACCTCGCCCTCGGGCGTGATCGCCACCCAGCGGATCACCTCGGGTTCGCCCGGCCAGTCGCCCACCAGTTCGGGCAGACCGGGGGCGCGGACCGCGATATCGCTCATTCGTGTTTCTCCTCCACCTGACACACTCAGAACCGGTTCTGCATTTCAGAGCTGGTTATCGGCAGAACATGTAATTCGAGTGATTCCCCGATCGGGTGGGAGGTGGGCGGGAGTGCGGGTGGCTTTCGGTCCGAGGGTGGCCAGGCGCGTGCTCCAGTACGAACTGGAGCGGCTGCGCGAGCAGGCGGGCGTGACCCACGCCCGAGCCGGTGAGCGGCTGGGCATCTCCCGCGTCGGCTTCACCCACCTGACCAGCGGCCGCAACCTGCCGAGCAAACCCGCCGTGGAAGTCCTGATGGACTTGTTCGGCTGCCCGGACCGGGTGCCGATGATGCTGGAACTGCTGTCCAGGGCCAAGCAGCGCACCGACGGCACCGGCGCCCCGATCAGCAGCATGAACGACTTCGAGCTGGCGATCGGGCTGGAAGCCGTGGCCACCGACATCGAGGCGTTCGAGTCGATGTCGGTCACCGGCCTGCTCCAGACCGAGGCGTACGCACGAGCGCTGATCGGCTACCACGCGTCGATCACGCCTGGTGTGGACGTCGAGCAGAGCGTCGCCCTGCGGGTGCAGCGGCAGTCGGTGATCACGCGGGAGACCGCCCCGGCGCGACTCTGGTGCGTCCTCGAAGAACAGGCGCTGCGCCGCCCCGTCGCCAATGCCGAGGTGATGCGCGAGCAGTTCGAGCACCTGCTGGACATGACGGAACGGCAGAACGTCACTTTGCAGGTGATGCCACGCGAAGTGGGATTGCACCCCGCCTTGAAAGGCCCTTTCTTCCTGCTGCGCTTCGAAGATGACTGGCGAGTCGCCTACGAGGAGACCCGCCACCACGCCTACTACTACGACTCCGCTGATGCGGTAGAGGACTACGCGCAGGTGATGAATCATCTTCGTCATCTGGCCCTGAACCCGCAGCGGTCGCGGGCCTTCCTCGAGCGGTTGAGAAAGGAAGCGCAGTGATCACCAACTGGCGCAAGTCCTCGCGCAGCGTCGACAACTCCACATGCGTCGAGGTGGGCTGGACCGGGGAAGTGGTCGGCTACCGGGACAGCAAGAACCCCCGCCCCACCCTGATCTTCAGCAGGCGTGCCGCTGCCGCGTTCGTCGCGAACATCAAGCGATCCTGAGGCAACGCCCGGCGCTCGTCGCTCCGTACCAAGCGGCGACCGAGGAGGGTGAGTGAATCGCGATCGCGAGTTCGGTGAGTTCGTCGACGCCCGTGCGCTGGTGATGCGCAGGACCGCGTACCTGCTGTGCGGGGACTGGCACCGCGCCGAAGACCTGGTCCAGACCGCGCTGACCAAGCTCTACGTGGCCTGGCCGCGCGTGCGCCGGGACGGGGCGGTGGACGCCTACGCCCGCAAGATCCTGGTGCGCGCGGCGATCGACGAGGGCAGGCGCGGCTTCCGCCGCAGGGAGACGGTCGTCGACACGCCGCCCGACACCCCGGTGTCGGCGGCCGAACCCGGCGACCCGGCGGTGCGGCGGGCGCTGGCCGCGCTCCCGCCCGGCCAGCGCGCCGTCGTGGTGCTCCGCTACTGGGAGGACCTCAGCCTCACCGAAACCGCCCGCTTGCTCGGTCGCACCGAGGGAACCGTGAAGAGCCAGGCCGCCAAGGGGTTGGCGAAGCTGCGCGAACTTCTCGGCTCCCACGTCCTGGAGGAGCAGCGATGAGCGACATCAAGGAAATCCTGGGCACCGCGTTCGGCGACGAGCCGCCGTTGCGCGTCGACCGGGAAGCGATCGTGAAGTCCGGGCGGCGCAGGCTGGCGGTGCGCAGCGCGGCCACCGGCATGGCGGTGTTCGCCGCCGTGGCCGCGGTGACCGTCCCCGTCCTGCTGGGCGGTCGCGGTGGCGGCATCGGGATCGGCGGCGCACCGTCGTCGAGCGCACCCCCGCTCACCAGCACGACCGCAGGCGGGCCGTCGACCACGCTGGGCAGCACGCCGCCGAGCACGCACTACTCGTCCGCGCCCGCCAGCGCGGACCCCTCCGGAGGGCTGGAGGTGAGCGCCACCTCCAAGCCCGCGGACCCGAACCGGCCCCGGCCGCCCAAGCCGGTCACCGCCGAGCGCGCCGCCGCGCTGACCTCGCTGGTGACCTCCTCGGGCGTGCTGCCCCAGGGGCAGTACACGCCGATCCCGGCCGGGCAGCTGGAGATGCGGCCCACCCCCGACGGCTACCAGCTGGCCGCTGACGTCACCACGGCCACCGGCAGCGGTCAGCTGCGGCTGTCCCTGCGCATGGAGCGGCAGGTGGGCTGCGCGGACTCCTCGTCCATCCCCGGTCTGCAGTGCTGGGAACGCCAGGTGGACGGCAAGCGGATCATCGTGGAGGACCACCAGCTCGGCGGCGACCGCAGGCTCGCCGTGACCTACCAGCACGCCGACGGCACGCTGTTCCAGGCCAGCGCCACGGACCACACCCAGGCCGGGCCCGCCGGTCCGATGCCGCTGACGTGGGAGCAGCTGGCAAAGATCGCGACTCTGCCGGGGGTCGCGTTCTAACCTTGTCCTCGTGGCCGACGACTTGACCGTGACGCGCACGCTGGTGATCCCGGCGGGTGAGCTGCGCGAGCGCTTCTCCCGGTCGTCCGGCCCCGGCGGCCAGGGCGTGAACACGGCGGACAGCCGGGTCGAGCTCTCGTTCGACCTGGCTGCCTCGCCGTCCGTGCCGGACTGGCTGCGCACCCGGATGCTCGGCAGGTTGCACAACCGCCTCACCGGCGGTGTGGTCACCGTCGTGGCCAGCGAGCACCGCGCCCAGCTGCAGAACCGCCAGGCCGCCCGCGAGCGCCTGGCCCGCCTGCTGCGCGACGCCGCCGCCGCGCCCCCGGCGGTGCGCCGCGCCACCAAGCCCACCAAGGGCTCCCAGGAACGCCGCATCGCCGCCAAGAAGCAGCGCTCCCGGACCAAGCAGTCCCGCCGCCCCTCCAGCTGGGACTGACCCCCCGAGTTCACCCTCCAGGCCACGCGAACCGAGCGTTGGGGCCTGCCCGGTAGTAGTTACCGGCCCCCTGGGGCGCACCGGGTAGTACTTGCCGATGTGGGGAGGTGGGCGGTGAAGACGGCGCCGCCGTCGTTGTGCACGCGCACCGAACCGCCGCGGCGCAGGCAGGTCTGCCGGGTCAGGGCGAGCCCCAGGCCGCGCGCCCCCTGCTGGCCCGCCTTGGTGGTGAACCCGTGCCGGAACACCTCGTCGGCCAGCTCCGGGGCCACGCCGGGCCCGGAGTCCCGCACCACCACGAGCACCTCGTCGTCGTCCTCGCGCACGGACACCTCGACCCACCCACCGGAGCTGCCCAGCGCGTCCACGGCGTTGTCGACCAGGTTGCCCAGCACGGTCACCAGGTCCGTGGACAGCGCCTCGTCCACCTCGCCCAGCGCGCTGCCCGGCGACAGCCGCAGCCCGACGCCGCGCTCCCCGGCCAGGCCGGACTTGGCGATCAGCAGCGCCGCCACGGCCGGGTCGGCGATGTGCTCGCGGACCTCGGCGTGCCACCGGCCCTGCGCGCCGCCGATCCGCTCGATGAACCCGCGCACCTCGTCGAACCGGCCCATCTCCACCAGGCCCGCGATGGCGTGCAGGCGGTTGCTGAACTCGTGGGCCTGCGCGCGCAGCGCGTCGGTGGCGCGGCGGCAGGCGTCCAGCTCCTGCCGCAGGGCGGTCAGCTCGGTGCGGTCCCTGACCGTCACCACCGCGCTGTGCGCGTCCAGCGGCACGTGGGTCAGCACGACCACCCGGCCGCGGCCGAGCAGCAGCTGGTCCGGCCGGGGGGACCGGCCGGTGAGCGCGTCGCGGACCCGCTCGTCGAAGCCCAGCTCGTGCACCGACCGGCCGACGCAGTCGGCGGGCAGCGCCAGCAGCTCCCGTGCCCGGTCGTTGACCAGGGTGATCCGGTGCCGGGGGTCGAGCGCGAGCACGCCTTCCTCGACGCCGCGCAGCAGCGCCTCGCGGTAGCGCACCAGGGCGGTGAGCTCACCCGACCGCAGGCCGTGGTTCCGCGCGCGCGCCCAGAGGGCCAGCAGCGCGCCGACCACCAGCGCCACGCCGAGCGGCAGCGCGTGACCGGGGAAGGTGGACACGGCTAATACCGCGCCCGTCGACGCGACGACCACCAGCTGCCACGCGAGCCCACTCACTGGCACCTCCAGGACGACCACGACCGGAACCCCTGGCGCGGGAGCGGGATGTCTCCGCGCACGGGAGCGCCACGTCCGACCACGCGGATCGGGAGGTGAGGACCACAGTGCGGACCAGGCACTGATCACCTCCGGGCGAGACTACGACGACGGCGCGCGGAGGTGTGCTCCGGTCCCATTGGTCAGGAATGGTTCGGGGTTCCGCCCGGTGGCGCGGTGGTCGCGCGGACCACCAGCGACGGGCGCAGCAGGTGCCGCACGGGTTCGGCCCGCTCGCCCCGCACCCGTTGCAGCAGCGCTTGCGCCGCGAGCCTGCCGAACTCCTCGCGCGGCTGGTCGACCGTGGTCAGCGACACGTGCCGCAGCGCCGCCAGCGAGGTGTTGTCGTAGCCGACCACGGACACGTCGCGCGGCACCCGGAACCCGGCCTCCACCAACGCCGAGATCACGCCGACGGCGTTGAAGTCGTTGCAGGACACGATTCCCGTCGGCATGTCGGGCGCCAGTTCCCGCACCGCCCGCGCGCCCGCGGCGTCGGTGTACTCGCTAGCCACCACGCGCGGCGCGAGCCCGTGCCGCGCCATGGCGGCGAGGTAGCCGCGACGGCGGATCGCCGCCTGGCTGCCGCGTCCGCCGTCGAGGTGGGCGATCCGCTTGTGCCCCAACGACACCAGGTGGTCCACGGCCAGTCCGATGCCGCGCTCGCCGTCGTCGTTGACCGTGTCCACAGTGGACAAGCGGGAGGATCGTGCCACCAGTGCGACGGCGGTCTGGTCGGCCGCGCGGCCGATGGCCGACATCGGCACCACCGGGGACAGCAGGGCCAGTCCCGCCGGGCGGAACGACAGCAGGCTCTCCAGCGCGCGCCGCTCGCGCGCGGGCGACCGCCCGCCGGTGTTGATGATCAGGTCGAAGCCCTGGCTCCGCGCCACCTCGTCGATGCCGTCGACGACCTCGGCGAAGAAGGCGTTGTGCAGGTCCGACAGCATCACGCCGAGCACGCGGGAGGTGCGGCTGGCCAGCGAGCGGGCCATGGCGTGCGGCGAGTAGCCCAGCTCCTGGGCAGCCTTGAGCACCGCCGCGCGGCGCTGGGGGCTCACCTTGGGGGATTCCCGCATCACCAGCGACACCAGCGCGCGGGAGACCCCGGCCCGCCGCGCCACGTCCTCCATCGTCGGTCTGGCCACCCGGACCTCCGCGGGACGCCGCCTTGACACCAGTGTGACGCAGGTTACAGCATGAGGTGTTCCCGCAGTAGAGCGCTCTACCGAATCGGCCCTCCCACCAGGACGGAGACCAGCGGATGCGGATCGGGGTTGCCGGAGTCGGTCGGATCGGCACGATGCACGCGACCAACCTCGCGGGGTTGCCGGAGGTCGACGAGGTGCTGCTGTTCGACCCGGCGCCCGGCCGGGCGGAAGCGGCGTCGGCCCGCCTGCCGGGCACCAGGGCGGTGGGCGACCTGGACACCCTGCTCGCCGCCTGCGACGGCGTGCTGCTCGCGACGCCGACCACCACGCACCCCGCGCTGCTGCGCGCGGCGCTCGCGGCGGGCGTGCCGACGCTGTGCGAGAAGCCGATCGCCGCCCACGTCGACGAGATGCGGGCGCTGATCGCGGAGGTGGAGGCGTCCGGCGTCGAGGTGCTGGTGGGGTTCCAGCGGCGGTTCGACCCCGCCGTGGCGGAGCTGCGCCGCAGGCTGCGCGCGGGCGAGGTCGGTGAGGTGTACCTGGTGCGGGCGCTGGGCAACGACGCCAGACCGCCGGACCCCGCCTACCTGCCGCGGTCCGGTGGCATCTTCCGCGACCTGCTGATCCACGACCTGGACGCGGTGCCGTGGCTGGTCGGCGAGCCGGTGGTGGAGGTCTACGCCTCCGGCTCGGTGCTGGTGGACCGCGCCTTCGCCGACGCCGACGACGTGGACAACGCCGTGGTGCTGCTGAGGTTCGCGGGCGGCGCGCACGCCACGCTGGCGGGCGGCAGGCACGACCCGCTGGGCTACGACCACCGCATCGAGGTGCTGGGCAGCCGCGACTGCCTGGCCGTGGGGCTGGACGAGCGGACCCCGCTGACCTCGCTGGAGCCCGGCGGCCCGCAGGCGGGGCCGCACGCCTACTCCGGGTTCCCGGAGCGCTTCCACCGCGCCTACCTCAACGAGGTGGCGGTCTTCGCCGGTGTGGTCGCGGGCGGGGTGGCGAATCCGTCGCCCGCGCGGGAGAGTTTGATCAGCCTCCGGCTCGCGGAGGCGTGCGAGGCGTCCCGGCGCTGCGGCGCCCCGGTGCGGCTGAACGCGGAGGTGCCTGCGTGAGGATCGCGGGAGCGCCGATCTCCTGGGGCGTCTGCGAGGTGCCCGGCTGGGGCCGGGTGCTCGACCCCGCGACCGTGCTGGCGGGCATGGCCTCCCTCGGCCTGGCCGCCACCGAGCTGGGCCCGCCGGGCTACCTGCCGTCCGATCCCGCCGCACTCGGAGCGCTGCTGGACGAGCACGGGCTCGCGCTGGTCGGCGGTTTCCTCGCGGTCACCCTGCACGATCGGTCCACAGTGGACGAAGCGGCGGAGGTGGCCCACCGGCTCGCCGCGGCGGGCGGCGAGGTGCTGGTGCTGGCCGCCGCCACCGGCCTGGACGGCTACGACGAGCGGCCCGAGCTGACCGGCGCGCAGTGGCGCGAGCTGGTCGACAACGCGGCGCGGGTCCGCGACCGGGCGGCCCGGCACGGCCTGCGCGCGGTGCTGCACCCGCACGTGGGCACGCACGTCGAGCGCGCCGACGAGGTCGAGCGCTTCCTCGCCGACTCGGACCTGCCGCTGTGCCTGGACACCGGCCACCTGCTCATCGGCGGCGCGGACCCGGTGGAGCTGGCCCACCGCTTCCCCGACCGGATCGGGCACGTGCACCTCAAGGACGTGCGCGCCGACCTCGCCGCCGCCGTGCGCGCCGGGCGGACCGGCTACGCCGAGGCGGTGCGGCAGCGGATGTACGTGCCGCTCGGCGACGGCGACGTGGACGTGCGGGGACTGGTGGAACTGCTGCGCGACAACGGTTACAGCGGCTGGCTGGTGCTGGAGCAGGACACCGCGCTGACCGAGGGCGACGCGGTGGACGAGCCGGTGCGGGACACCGCGCGCAGCCTGGCCCACCTCACCCGGTTCACCGGACAGGAGAGACGATGACCCCTACCGGCAAGCTGGCCACCGCGGTCGCGGCCACCGCGCTGCTGGTCGCGTGCAGCGGCCCCGCCGCGGTGGACGGCACCACCACGGACGCGGCCACCGCCCCGGACGGGCAGCTGCGCGTCGCGGTGATCACCCACGGCACGGCGGGCGACGCGTTCTGGAACGTGGTCAAGAACGGCGCCACGGCCGCCGGGGAGCAGCTGGGCGTGGTGGTGGACTACAACTCCGACGGCGACCCCGGCAAGCAGGCCACCCTGGTCGACAACGCGGTCTCCCAACAGGTCGGCGGCATCGTGGTGTCGATGGCCAACCCGGACGCGCTGGAGACCTCGGTGCGCAACGCGGTCCGGGCGGGCATCCCGGTGGTCACCATCAACTCCGGTGGCGACCGCAGCGCCGCGTTCGGCGCGCTCGCCCACGTCGGCCAGGAGGAGGCGCTGGCCGGTGAGCAGGCCGGGCGCAAGCTCAGGGACGCGGGCCGGGGCAAGCTGCTGTGCGTGATCCACGAGGCGGGCAACATCGGCCTCAACCAGCGCTGCGACGGCGCGCGGGCCGGGTTCGGCGGCACGGTCGCCACGCTCCAGGTGGACATCAACAACCCCACCGACACCGAGGCGCGCATCAAGGGCGCGCTGCAGACCGACACCGCGGTGGACGCGGTGCTCGCGCTGAACCCGCAGGTGGCGGTGCACGCGGTCAGCGCGGTCGAGGGGGCGTCGGCGGAGGCGGCGGTGGCCACCTTCGACCTCAACCCGGACGTGGCCGAGGCGATCAAGGCCGGTGACGTGCTGTTCGCCGTGGACCAGCAGCAGTACCAGCAGGGCTACCTGCCGATCGTGATGCTCAAGCTGTACCGGGACAACGCCAACACCCTGGGCGGCGGCAGGCCCGTGCTCACCGGCCCCGGCTTCGTCGACCGGGACAACGTGGACAGGGTCGCCGAGTACGCCAAGCGCGGCACGCGGTGACGCCGGTGGTGGCGAAGGTGTCCGGCGCCGACGAGCGGCTGCGCGCGTCCGGGCTGCTGGACCGGCTGGTGCCGCGGCCGGAGGTCGGCGCGCTGCTGGGCGCGCTGGTGGTGTTCGCGTTCTTCTCGGTGGCGACCGAGCGGTTCCTCAGCCCGGCGGGCGTGGCGACCTGGCTGGACGACGCCTCCACGCTGGGCGTCGTGGCGGTGGCCGTGGCGCTGCTGATGATCGGCGGCGAGTTCGACCTGTCGGCGGGCGTGATGACCGCGTCCACCGCGCTGGTCACCGCCGTGCTGGCCACCAGGCTGGGCTGGAACGTGTGGTGGGCGCTGCTGGCGTCGCTGCTGTTCGCGCTGGCCGTGGGGGCGCTCAACGGGTGGCTGGTGGTGCGCACCGGGCTGCCCAGCTTCATCGTCACGCTGGGCACCTTCCTGGCGCTGCAGGGGCTGAACCTGGGCGTGACGCGGCTGGTGACCGGCACCGTGCAGGTCTCCGGGATGCGCGCCGCGCCCGGCTACGAGTCGGCGGGCTTCGTGTTCGCCTCGACGTTCTCGCTGGGCGGCACCAGGTTCCCCGTCTCCGTCGTGTGGTGGCTGGTGGCCACCGCGGTGGCCTCGGTGGTGCTGCTGCGGACCAGGTTCGGCAACTGGGTGTTCGCGGTGGGCGGCTCGGCGGCTGTCTCGCGCGCGGTCGGCGTGCCGGTGCGGCGGACCAAGGTGGTGCTGTTCACCGCCACGGCGGGCGCGGCCTGGCTGGTCGGCTCGATCAACATCCTGCGGTTCACCAGCGTGCAGGCCAACCAGGGCATCGGGCTGGAGTTCCAGTTCATCATCGCCGCGGTGATCGGCGGCTGCCTGCTCACCGGCGGCTTCGGCTCGGCGGTGGGCGCGGCGGTCGGCGCGCTGATCTTCGGCATGGCCCGCCAGGGCATCGTCTACGCCAACTGGAACAGCGACTGGTTCCAGCTGTTCCTCGGCGTGATGCTGCTGGCCGCCGTGCTGGTCAACAACGCGCTGCGGCGGCGGGTGGAGAGGGTGCGGCGATGACTCCCCTCATCGAGGTCAGGGGCGTGGGCAAGACCTACGGCAGCGTCGTCGCGCTGCGCGGCGTGTCCGCGGTGGTCAACGCGGGCGAGGTCACCTGCGTGCTGGGCGACAACGGCGCGGGCAAGTCCACGCTGATCAAGGTGCTGGCCGGGGTGCACCGGCACGACGAGGGCGAGTTGCTGGTGGACGGGCGGCCGGTCCGGTTCTCCTCGCCCCGCGACGCGCTGGACCGGGGCATCGCCACGGTCCACCAGGACCTGGCCGTGGTGCCGCTGATGAGCGTGTGGCGCAACTTCTTCCTCGGCTCCGAACCGCGCAGGGGGCCGTTCCTGGACCGGGGGAAGGCCCGCGAGGTCACCCGCCGCGCGCTGGCCGACATGGGCATCGACCTGCGCGACGTGGAGCAGCCGGTGGGCACGCTGTCCGGCGGCGAGCGGCAGTGCGTGGCCATCGCGCGGGCGGTGCACTTCGGCGCGCGGGTGCTGATCCTGGACGAGCCGACCGCCGCGCTGGGCGTGAAGCAGGCCGGGCTGGTGCTCAGGCACGTGGCGCGGGCCCGCGACCGGGGGCTGGGCGTCGTGCTGATCACCCACAACCCGCACCACGCCTACCCGGTCGGCGACCGGTTCCTGCTGCTCAAGCGGGGGCGGGCGCTGGGCTGCCACGACAAGTCCGAGATCGGCGTGGAGGAGCTGACCCGGCAGATGGCGGGCGGCGCGGAGCTGGCGGAGCTGGCCCACGAGCTGCGGGGCGTGGACCCGTGATGCCCGAGGTGCTGGCCATCGGCCGGGTGGGGGTGGACCTGTACCCGGAGCAGAGCGGCGTGCCGCTGGCCGGGGTGCGCACGTTCGCCAAGTCGCTGGGCGGCACGGCGACCAACGTCGCGGTGGCCGCCGCCCGGCTGGGCCGCCGGGCGGCGGTGCTGACCAAGGTCGGGCCGGACGGGTTCGGCCCGTACGTGCGCTCGGCGCTGGCGGGCTTCGGCGTGTCGCCGGAGTTCGTGGGCACCGCCGAGGGGTTGCGGACGCCGGTGGTGTTCTGCGCGCTGGACCCGCCGGAGGACCCGCCGCTGCTGTTCTACCGCGCCCCGCTCGCCCCGGACCTGGCGCTGGAGGACGCGGACGTGCCGTGGGACGTGGTGGCCGAGGTGCCGCTGCTGTGGGTCACCGGCACCGGGGTGTGCGCCGAACCGGCCCGCAGCACCCAGCGCCGGGTGCTGGAGCACCGGGCCCGCCGCGCGCACACCGTGCTCGACCTGGACCACCGACCGGTGTTCTGGCCGGACGCGGCCACCGCGCGCCGCGAGATCGGCTGGATGCTCGACCACGTGACGGTGGCCGTGGGCAACCGCGCCGAGGTCGAGGTGGTGGTGGGCACGGCGGACCCCGAGGAGGCCGCCGCCCGGCTGCTCGACCGGGGTGTTCGGCTGGCGGTGGTGAAGCGGGGCGCGGAAGGTGTCCTGGTGGCCACCGCCGAGGGTTCCCGCACCGTGCCGCCGCACCGGGTGGAGGTGGTGTGCGGGCTGGGCGCGGGCGACGCGTTCGGCGGGGCGCTGGCGCACGGCCTGCTGGCGGGCTGGGACGCGGTGCGCGCCGCCCGCTACGCCAACGCGGCGGGCGCGCTGGTCGCCTCGCGGCTGGCCTGCGCGGACGCCATGCCGACCCCGGCCGAGGTCGAGCGGCTGCTGGAGGTGGCCGGGTGATGCGCCTGCACCGACCGCTCGGGACGCTGGCCGACGGCGCGGACGCGGTGCGCCTGTCCCCCGACGACGCCGGGTGGGCCCGCGTCGGGCTGCGGGTGCTGCTGCTGCGCCCCGGCGTGCCGCGCACGATCCGCACCGGCGTGTTCGAGGCGTTCGTGCTGCCGCTGTCGGGTGGTTGCGCGGTCGAGGTGGACGGCGAGCGGTTCGAGCTGGCGGGCCGGGACAGCGTGTTCACCCGCGTCACCGACTTCGCCTACGTGCCCAGGGACGCCACGGTCACGCTGTCCGCGAAGGACGGTGCGGGGGGCGGCGCGGAGGACGGGGCGGAGGTCGCCCTGCCGATGGCGCGCTGCGAGCGCAGGCTGCCCGCGCGGTACGGCCCGGCGGAGGGCGTGCCGGTCGAGGTGCGCGGCGCGGGCAACGCCACCCGGCAGGTCACCAACTTCGGCGTGCCCGGCGCGTGGGACCACGCGGACCGGCTCATGGCCTGCGAGCTGATCACCCCGGACGGCAACTGGTCGTCCTACCCGCCGCACAAGCACGACGAGACCTGCCCGGTGGCCAACGAGGAGGTCTACTACTTCCGCGTGGCCGGGCGGGACGGCGTGACCCCCTCCCGCGAGGGTTTCGCGCTGCACCGCACCTACGCCGACGACGGCGCGATCGACGAGGACGTGGTGGTGCGCGACGGCGACGTTTTCCTGGTCCCGCGCGGCTACCACGGGCCGTGCGTGGCCGCCCCCGGCTACCCCCTGTACTACCTGAACGTGCTGGCCGGGTCGGGCGCCGAGCGGTCGATGGCGTTCCGCGACGACCCCGCGCACAGCTGGGTCCGGGACACCTGGGCCGGGCGGGCGGCCGACCCGCGCTGCCCGGTGACGACCGCTGGAGGGCGGGCGGGATGAGGCTCACCACGGCTCAGGCGCTGGTCCGCTGGCTGCTGGCGCAGCGCGCCGAGCTCCCCGACGGCTCCGAGGGACCGCTGTTCCCCGGCGTGTTCGCCATCTTCGGGCACGGCAACGTGCTCGGCGTGGGCGCCGCGCTGGCGGAAGTGCGCGACCGGCTGCCGGTGTGGCGCGGGCACACCGAGCAGGGCATGGCGCTGGCCGCCGTGGGCGTGGCCAAGGCCACCCACCGCCGCCAGGTGGGCGTGGCCACGTCCTCGATCGGGCCGGGCGCGCTGAACATGGTGACGGCGGCGGGCGTCGCGCACGCCAACCGGCTGCCGCTGTTGCTGCTGCCCGGCGACGTGTTCGCCAGCCGCGCCCCGGACCCGGTGCTGCAGCAGGTCGAGCACTTCGGCGACGCGACCGCGACGGCCAACGACGCCTTCCGCGCGGTGAGCCGCTACTTCGACCGGATCACCAGGCCCGAGCAGCTGGTGGCCGCGCTGCCGCAGGTGGCGCGGGTGCTGACCGACCCGGCCGACTGCGGCCCGGTGGTGCTGGCGCTGCCGCAGGACGTGCAGGCCGAGTCGCACGACTTCCCGGACGCGCTGTTCGCGCCGGTGCTGCACCGCCCGCCGCGCCCCCGCCCGGACACCGCGGCGCTGGGCCGGGCGGCCGAGGTGCTGCGCGCGGCCCGCAAGCCGCTGCTGCTGCTCGGCGGCGGCGTCCGCTACTCCGGCGCGGCCGGGCGGGCGGTGCGGTTCGCCGAGCGGCACCTGCTGCCGGTGGCCGAGACGACGGCGGGCCGCACGCTGGTCCCGCACGACCACCCGCTGCACGTCGGACCGCTGGGCGTCACCGGCTCCGCGTCGGCCAACACCCTGGCCGGTGCCGCGGACGTGGTGCTGGCGGTCGGCACCCGGTTGCAGGACTTCACCACCGCGTCGTGGACGGTGTTCTCGCCGGAGGTGCGGCTGGTGGCGGTGAACGCGGCCCGGTTCGACGCGGTGAAGCACGGGGCGCTGTCCGTGGTCGGCGACGCGGACGAGGCGCTGCGGGAGCTGACCGACCTGCTCGGCGACTGGCGCGCGGACAAGGCGTGGTCGGCCCGCGCCGCCGTGGAGCGCGCCGCGTGGGACTGCTACGTCGACTCGCTGCGCGAGCCCAAGCCGGGGCTGCCGACGTACGCGCAGGTCGTCGGCGTGGTCAACGAGCTGTCCGAGGCGGCGGACTACGTGATGACCGCTTCCGGCGGGCTGCCCGGCGAGCTGGTCGGCGGCTGGCGGGCGGTCGGGGCGGCCACCATGGACGTCGAGTACGGGTTCTCGTGCATGGGCTATGAGCTGGCCGGGGCGTGGGGCGCGGCGATCGCCCGGCCCGAGGGCGTGGTGACCACCCTGCTGGGTGACGGGTCGTACCTGATGCTGAACTCGGAGCTGTTCTCGGCGGCGTTCGCGGGCCACGGGTTCGTGGCGGTGGTGTGCGACAACGACGGCTACGCGGTCATCCACCGGTTGCAGAACCAGCACGGCGCGGCGGGTTTCAACAACCTGTACCCGGACTGCCGGACCGCGCACGCCGACCCGCCGCGCGCCGACTTCGCCGCGCACGCCGCGTCACTGGGCTGCGCCGTGTTCCCCGCAGCCGACCTGGACGCGCTGCCCGCCGCCTACCGCGCGGCCCGCGAGGCGGCCCGCACCCAGCGCCGCCCGGCCGTCGTGGTGGTCCGCACCCACCCGTCCGCCTGGACCGAGGCGGGCGCCCGCTGGGAGGTCGGCGTCGCCGACCCCGCCCTCAAGGCCCACCAGCTCGGCTACCTCACCCCGCCCTGACCCGCGCGTCCCGCGTCAGCCGCCGTCCCGGCCCGCGCCGTAGACCGGTCCGAAGTGCGAACCGCGCTGGTCGTTGCGGTCGAAGTGCTGGACCACGTCGGCGCGCTGGGTGGGCATGTGGGCGTCCCGCCCGGCCTGCACCACGGTCGAGCCGCCGCTGGCGGTGGCGTGCTGGACCACCGAGGGCGAGCTCGGCGGGGGCGCGGGCTCCTCCAGCCGCAGGGCGTGCGCGTTCCCGCTGGGCAGCCACAGCCAGGCGTGCCCGGTGAAGTCCTTCACCGACACCGCGACGCGCCGGAACGCGGCGGGGTCGAGCGTGGTGCGGCCCGCCCGCACCGGCGAGTCGTAGACCACCTCGGACAGCACCACGACCAGGTCCGCGTCGGGGGCCTGCTCCAGCGCCCGCTTGGCGACCGGGCTGTCGAGCAGCCTGCTGACCAGCACCGCGTCCTGGCCGGGGAAGCCGTTGGCGCCCTGCGCGGTCACGCCGAAGTGGACGGCCAGGCGCATCCGCAGCTTGGCCTCGGGCACCCGGTAGCGGTTGACCGAGCGCAGCTCGGCGTCCAGCTCCCGCACGTACCGGTCGACCACCAGCGGCTCGGGCGTGTCCGGCGGCAGCACGGCCCACTCCTCGTCGCCCTTGGGCTGGCGCACCCACCGGGCGCGGTCCAGGCCCGCCGCGCGCCCCGCTCTGTCCAGGCTCTGCACCAGCAGTTCCTGCAGCGCCCGCTGCAGGTGGTCGTCGGCTGCGCTGTAGCGCCGCAGGTCGCAGCAGACCAGCAGGCTGCGCCGGAACGCGGCATCGCTCATGGTCGGGCCCTTCCGCCGGGTGGGTGCGGGTTCGCACGGCCAGCGTGGGGCACCACCGCGCACACCGAGCCGTAGGAGTGCGGATTCGCGGTCAGAAGCCGGCGAATTTCCGCAGCGCTTCCAGGTCGGGCACCAGCACGTCCCGCCGCAGGTGGCTGAGCACCACCCCGGCTTTGCGCAGATCGCTGAACGCCTTCTCCGCGGTGCGCGGCTTCATCCCGGCGATGGAGGCGAGTTCCACCTTGGTGAGCGGAATTCCCAGCACCCAACCGTTCTGCTCTTCCTTGCCGTACGTCTGCACCAATTCCACCAGCACTCGCGCCACCCGTTCCGCGGCGGGGTAGGAGAGGAAATCGCGGCGGCGCTGGTTCGCCCAGCGCAACCGGTCGTTGATCATGCCGATCAATTCGACGAAGACGTCGTTGCGGCGGTGCAGGAAGCCCACCAGCTCGCCGCTGGTGATGAGTTTCGCGGTCACCTCGCCGCAGGTGACGACGGTGGCCGAGCGCGGTTTCTGGTCCAGCGCGGCCATCTCGCCGACCAGGTCGCCCGCGACCCGGATGGCCAGCAGCGCGGTGTCCCCGGTCTCGTCGGTGGTCTGCACCTTGACCACGCCTTCGAGCAGCAGGAGGACGTGGGTGTCCTTCGCGTCCTGTTCGATGACTTCGCGGTCGGCGGCGTACCGGACGCTGGTGCCCAGGCCGAGCAGCTCTTGTCGGGTCTGCTCGCGCAGACGGCCCAGCAGGCTGTTGCGGGGCCACACGGGTTCGGGCGTCGTGGTGGTCGGCATGGGCAGCATGTGGGTCCTGTTACTGTGAGACCGGCGGGAACTGAATTGAGCGGCGACCGGCGGCGGGCAAGTGATGCTCTCCCCGAACGTGATCCGGACAGTACACCCGATTGGGCGTAACTCGCGCTCTACCGATCGGCGTTTTGCCGGGTTCGCCCGCCCCCAAGATCACGTGCGAATGCACGGGCAATACCTATTCGAATGGAATGTGCCTGCTCCCGCGCAGTGGGACGGTCGTCACGACCGGGAACACCTGTCCGATCCGGGACCTTGGACCTGTAGAAGGCAACCAAAGACCCGAACTTGGAGGAGCGCTCGGTGAGTCACCTGTTCGCGCCCTTGACCATCCGCGGCACCACCCTGCCCAACCGCATCGGGGTCAGCCCCATGTGCCAGTACTCCGCGCGGGACGGCCTGCCCGACCAGTGGCACCTGGTGCACCTGGGCTCCCGCGCCATCGGCGGCGCGGGCCTGGTGCTGGCCGAGGCCACCGCGGTGCAGGCCGTCGGCCGGATCTCGCCCCAGGACACCGGCCTGTGGAACGACGAGCAGGCCGCCGCCTGGCGGCCGATCACCGAGTTCATCCGCGCCCACGGCGCGGTGGCGGGCGTGCAGCTGGCGCACGCCGGTCGCAAGGGCTCGACCTACTCGCCGTTCGCCGACGAGGACGGCGGCGTGCCCGACGAGGAGGGCGGCTGGACCCCGGTCGCGCCCAGCGCGCTGGCGTTCCACGAGACCTACCGCGAACCGGTCGCCCTGGACGAGGCGGGCATCGCCGAGGTCGTCGCGGACTTCGCCGCCGCCGCCGAGCGGGCCGTCGCCGCGGGCTTCCAGGTCGTCGAGGTGCACGCGGCGCACGGCTACCTGCTGCACCAGTTCCTGTCGCCGCTGAGCAACCGGCGCACCGACGGCTACGGCGGCGACTTCGCCGGTCGCACCCGGCTGACGCGCGAGGTCACCGCGGCGGTGCGCGCCGCCGTGGGCGAGGACGTGCCCGTTTTCGTGCGCGTCTCGGCCACGGACTGGGTCGAGGGCGGCTGGACCGCCGAGGACACCGTGCGCCTCGCCCGTGACCTGGCCGAGGTCGGCGCCGACCTGGTGGACGTCTCCACGGGGGGCAACGTCCCCACGGCCGACATCCCGGTCGGCCCCGGTTACCAGGTGCCGTTCGCGGAGGCCGTGCGCCGCAAGGCGGACGTGCCGACCGCCGCGGTCGGTCTGATCACCGAGGCGCGCCAAGCCGAGCAGGTGCTCGCCGACGGCGCGGCCGACCTGGTGCTGCTCGGGCGGGAGCTGCTCCGCGACCCGTACTGGCCGCTGCACGCGGCAGCGCAGCTCGGGGCGCGGATCACCCCGCCGAAGCAGTACGCCAGGGCGATGTGATGTGAGGCCGCGTCATAGGTCGGGCTGCCGGTGAGCACCGGCAGCCCGACCTACGACGCGGGTGTGGATTCGTCAGCGACGGTAGTCGTCGTAATCGTCGTCCGACGGATCATCGAAGCGGTCTTCGGTACGGCGACCGCTATCGGAATCGCCGGACAACTCGCGTTGCAAGGCCTCGAAGTCGGTGTTGTGAGAGCTGTACTTCAGCTCCCTCGCCACCTTCGTCTGCTTGGCCTTAGCTCGGCCGCGCCCCATGGCTCGACCCCCTCGCACAGGGACGGGGGCGGCCGGGGGAACGGCGGCCCCACTCGTCTCGACAACTAGTTCCTGGTAACTACCGTACCGTGTCGAAGGGGTTCCCCGCGACGCGGTAGGCGTGACACGTGCCGCCAAATCTCCGCGTGGGAGGATGCACAGGTGCCTCGACCGTTCGTCGCCTACCTCAGGGTGTACGAACCGCTGTCGGCCCTTGACGCACAGTTGGCGGCGCGAGTGCGAAAAGCACTGGAAGCGGGCCCTTTGAGCCGTGCGGAGGCAGGCGAGCGGGAACGTGAGCTGTGGTTGCGATCACAGTTGGCCCGTCCGCCCCGGCTGCTGCCCGGTGAGCGGTCCGACGGGGGCGTCGCCCCCGACGCCCCCTTCGACGTGCTGGCGCTGTCCCCGGCCGAGGTGCCGGGGGAGGTGGGCGAGGGCCCGCTGGTGTGCCCGCTGGACCTGAGGCCCCGCTCGGCGGTGGCGCTGATCGGCTTCCTGGCCACTGCGAGCGGCCCGCTGCGCGACCAGGCGCTGACCGTGGAGCCGGAGACGGTCCGCGCGCGGGCCACGTCGGTGATGGCGGAGCTGACCTCGGGCGCGGTGCACGTCATCTCCACCACGTGGACCGTGCCGCTGCCCTGGTTCACCCTGGTCGACCCGAACGCCCGGCGGGTGGTGCTGGCCCCGCGCGAGGACCCCGAGCGGCAGGTGTCGTGGCGGGCGTCCATGGCGGACGCCCGGCAGCGGGTGGCGCGGGCGCTGCGCGTGGTGCGGGAGTCCATCGGCGACGACGGTCCGGCCAAGGTGCTCGCCGACACCGGCCGCTGGCTGGACCACTTCGACCCGGCATCGGCGGTGGAGCTGGACTACGGCGGCCTGGTGCAGCTCATCGCCGACGAGGACCTGCTGGAGGACACCTCCGCGCAGGACGTGAACGCCATCGTGGACGCGCTGGAGGCGGGCGACGCCGAGGAGGTCGCCCTGCGCTACGAGAGCCTGCGGGAGTTCTGGGGCGAGCTGGCCCGCCGGGAGCGCCACGGGTAGCGCTCACCCGGCAGGCGTTCACCCCGCAGGCGCTCACACCACCAGCGGCGTGCCCAGCCGGTGGTCCAGCAGCAGCCGGGCCGCCACCGCCGCCACGGCGGCCAGCAGCAGCGCCACCGGCCACCCCAGGCTCACCGCCACCCACCCGGCCACCGGCGGGGTCAGCGCGGCGCCGAGGTAGTTCGCCGTGTTCTGCATCCCCAGCGCCGTCCCGCCGCGCCCCTCCGGCGCCAGCTCGCCCGCCGCGGTCACCGCCAGCCCGTTCCAGCACAGCGCCAGCGCCGCGGTCGGCAGCAGCGCCGCGCACAGCAGCCACACCGGGGCCCGGTCCAGCGCCGCGCACAGCCCGAAGCCCACCGCGACCGCCACGCTGACCAGCCGCAGCGGCCCCAGCCTGCTGGCCACCCGGTCCGACCACACGCCCACCGCGAGCCTGCCCAGCCCGCCCGCGACCTGGGCCACCGCGAACAGCCCGGCCGCCACCCCGACCGCGACGCCGCGGTGCTCGTGCAGCAGCTCCACCACCAGCGACGCGGCGGTGAACTGCGGCACCACCAGCAGGCCGCTGGCCGCGCTCAGCCGGATCAGCCTGCGGTCGGCCAGCACCACGCCGTGCCCGTGCCGGGAGCGCACCGCGCCCGGCGGCTCCCGCACCCACAGCGCCACGGCCACCGCCACCAGCGCGGTGACCCCGGCCAGCGCCAGGAACGCGGCGGGCACGCCCGCCGCGACCGCCACGGCGGGCAGCGCCACGGCGGTCAGCGCGGCGCCCAGCGGGGTCGCGGTCTGCCGGATGCCCATGGCGAAGCCGCGCCGGTCGGCGGGGAACCAGGTCATCACGGCCCGCCCGCTGGCCGCGTTCACGCTCGCGCCGAACAGGCCGACGGCCACCAGCGCCAGGCCCGCCACCACCGGGCCGTCCAGCCCGGCCAGCGCCAGGCAGCCCGCCGCGCCGAACCCGCCGACCGCCATCACCACGCGCTCGCCGCGCCGGTCGGCGACCGCCCCCCAGGGCACCAGGGCCAGCATGGTGCCCAGGTTCACCGCGCCGAGCAGCAGGCCGACCTGCGGCAGGCTCAGCCCGAAGTGGTCGCGCAGCTGCGGGGTGATCGCGGGCAGCCCGAGGAACACCGCCGCGTTGACGCCCTGCGCCACCGCGCCCACAGCCAGCACGACCCAGCGGTAGCCCATGCGGCCACGCTAGGTCGTGCGTTCACATCCTGGGAGTGTGATCTCAGCTCTTGGTACGTCCGGGGTTGGTGGGCCAGCCGCGCTCGGCCGCCAGCAGCTCGTCCACCGACGCGCTGCCGTTCTGGTAGCGGTCGGCGATCTCGGCGTTGAGCCGGTCCACCACGGCCTGCACCTCGCGCCGCCTGCCGGAGACCGACGCCTCCTCGCTGACGAAGGTGCGCAGCGCCAGGTCCAGCTTCCCGTCCGACAGCGCGCCCACGTCGGACAGGTCCACGTCCGCCACCAGCGCCTCGACGTGCCGCTGGTGCGCGTCCGCCCGCGAGGGCTCCTGGATCTGGTAGCGGCCCCGCCCGGTGGCCGGGCCGACCGCGTTGCTGGCCAGGATGGTCGCCAGCTGGTCGACCACCGCCGAGCCGCCCTCGGCCCGCCGCTGCCGCTCGGCCCGCAGGATGTCGATCCGGGCGTGCAGCAGCCGCCTCAGGTAGGAGAGGTCGGTCTCCTCCTGGGCGGCTTCGTCGCGCAGGGCGCGCACCGCGGCGAGCGGGAGCCGCTCGATGCCGTCGGTGTAGTCGGGGGCGAGCACCCGGTCAATTCGGCGGCGCCCGCCAGGACGCACCTCGATCACGTACTCATCCTGAGGTAGTTCCTGCCCACCCGCCAACACAAACCTGCTTCCAAAGTTGTCTCAAACCCGTACCGGACTGCCCACGCCCAAAAGTGCACGTGCATCTGCAACGGAGAGCGGCGGGCGCTGCGCGATTCGCGCCAATCCGGCGGCCCTGGCCACCAATTGCGCGTTGTCCCGCACCGGCTGCCCCTTCGCGTAGCTGAGGGTGTCCTCCATGCCCACCCTCAGGTGACCGCCCGCCGCCAACGCCGTCAGCATCACCGGCAGCGACGTCCGCCCGATGCCGGTGGCGGAGAAGGAAGCCCCTTCGGGCAGCAGCCGCAGCGCGGCCACCACGGTCTCCGCGTCGCCCGGCATCCCGCCCGGCACGCCCATCACCAGGTCCACGTGCACCTTGCCGCCCGCGGGCAGGCCGTGCTTGTCCAGCAGCCTGCGCAGCGTGGCGAGCTGGCCCAGGTCGAAGATCTCGTACTCCGGCACGATGCCGCGCTCCTGCATCCCCTTGTGCAGCGCGACGATGAACTCCCAGCGGTTCATGAACACGTCGTCGCCGAAGTTCACCGTGCCCATGGTGCAGGACGCCGAGTCCGGCATGGCGTCGAGCACCCGCAGGCGGTCGGCCTCCGGGTCGGTCACCGCGCCGCCGGTGGACAGCTGCACGACCAGGCCGGTGCGCTCGCGCAGCGCGGCCACGGTCTCCTTGAGCAGCCCCAGGTCCAGCGTCGGCCTGGTGTCGGCGTCGCGGATGTGCACGTGCACCATCGCCGCGCCCACCTGCTCACACGCCTCGGCGGTGCGGACCAGCTCCTCCAGGGTGACGGGGAGCGCGGGGACGTCGGCCTTCGCGTGCTCGGCCCCGGTGGGGGCGACGGTGAGCAGCGTGCCGTGCGAACCGGGTCTGGACATGCCGTGATAGTGGCACAGAACCCGAATCCGCAGCTCCTACCGGCCGAGCTTGCGCGCCGCCTCCCGGCCCAGTCCGGGGGTGTCCGGCGGCACCGAGTCCGGGTCCGCCTTGGCCTGCACGACCCGGTCCTCCGCGCCGACCAGCAGCTCGGCATCCACCGGCACCGACCGCTTGACCAGCGCCAGCGCCACCGGCCCCAGCTCGTGGTGCAGCGCCACGCTGCCCACCCGGCCGACCACCCGGTCGCCGAACACCACCGGGTCGCCGGTCTCCGGCTGCACCTCGCGCGAGCCGTCCAGGTGCAGCAGCAGCATCCGCCGCGGCGGGCGGCCCACGTTGTGCACCTTCGACACCGTCTCCTGGCCCCGGTAGCAGCCCTTGTCCAGGTGCACCGCCGAGCCGATCCAGTTCACCTCGTGCGGGATGGTGCGCTCGTCGGTGTCCACGCCCAGCCGGGGGCGCAGCGACTCCACCCGCAGCGCCTCGAACGCCCAGCTGCCCGCCGGTCGCGCGCCCGCGCCGGTCAGCCGGGACCACCAGTCGGCCAGCGCCCCGCGCGGCACCACCAGGTCCACCGCGTCCTGACCGGGCCACGGCACCCGCCGGGCGAACCCGCCCTCGGGCAGCGCCACCACGTCCAGCGCTCCGGCGGGCACCGGCAGCCCCAGCGCGGTCAGCGGCGCGGTCGCCTCGGGGCCGACCAGGGTCAGCACGGCCAGCTCGGCGGTCGCGTCGCGCGGCTCCACCTTGGACCAGAACACCATCTTGGTCAGGTACGACAGCAGCGGCGCCGCCGTCTCGGCCTCGGTGTCGAGGTAGACCACGCCGTCCAGGTTCGCCACCGCGGCGTGGTGCTCGACCCGGCCCTGCACGTCCAGGATCAGCATCTCGGTGGCCCGGCCCTCGCCCAGCGCGGTGAAGTGCTGGCTGGTCAGCGAGTGCAGCCAGGCCAGCCGGTCCGCGCCGGGCACCGCCAGCACCGCCCGGTTCGAGCGGTCCACCACCACCACCGACCTGGCCGCCGAGCGCTGCTCGGCGAACGGGTCGCCGAAGTGCCACGGCACGCCCTGGTCGGGGTTGCCGTCGAACGGCGCGACGGCGCCTGGCGTGGTCAACGTCGGTGACGTCACGGGGTCTCCTTCGAGCACTCGCGGCAGCTGCCGGACAGCGCGAGGTGGCTGGCATCCAGTTCGAACCCGTAGCGGTCCCGCAGTGTTCCCCCGACCGGCGCGAGCACCTCGCACGGCACCTCCTCCACCCGCCCGCAGCGGTGGCAGACCAGGTGCACGTGCTCGTGCTCGTCGACCGAGTAGTTGGGGGCGCCGTGACCCAGGTGGGTGTGCCGGACCAGGCCGAGCCGGTCCAGCAGGTCCAGCGTGCGGTAGACCGTGGTGATGTTGACCGCGGGCGCGGTGAGCTGCACGTGCTGGCAGATCTGCTCCGGCGTGGCGTGCCCCAGCTCGCGCACCGCGTCCAGGACGAGCTGGCGCTGCGGGGTCATCCTCATGCCGCGTTCGTGCAGGGTCCTGCGCAGTGCCTGTTGGCCGCCCACGGTCTCCACCGCTCCGATGGTAGGCCGTGAGTAGGCTCGCCGTTATGCGCCTGCTCGCACTGCTGGACGGAACGCTGGCCGACCCCGACGCCCCGCTGGTCCGGGTCGACGACCTGGGCCTGCTGCGCGGCGACGGGATCTTCGAGACGATCCTGGCCGTCGACGGCAAGCCCCGCGAGCTGGGTCCGCACCTGGACCGCCTGGCGCGGTCGGCGGCCATGCTGGACATGCCCGAGCCGGACCGCGCGGCGTTCGAGCGCGCCGTGCGGGTGGTGCTGGACAACTGGACCGGTGGCGCGGAAGTCGCCCTGAAGGCGGTCCTCACGCGGGGGATCGAGGGCGGCGACGGCACGCCCACCGGGTTCGTCATGGGGATGGAGATCTCCGCCAAGGCGCTCGCCCAGCGCGCCGAGGGCCTGGCCGCGGTGACCCTGGAGCGGGGCATCGAGCCCGGTCTGGCCGAGCGGGCCCCGTGGCTGCTGCTGGGCGCGAAGTCGCTGTCCTACGCGGTCAACATGGCGGCGCTGCGGGAGGCCGAGCGGCGCGGCGCGGACGAGGTCGTGTTCACCACCTCGTCCGGCTCGGTGCTGGAGGGGCCGACCTCGACGCTGATCGCGGCGCGCGGCCGGACGCTGACCACGCCGCCGTCGACGCTGGGCATCCTGCCCGGCACCACGCAGGCGGCGCTGTTCCAGGCGGCCGAGCGGGCCGGGTGGACCGTCGAGGTCGAGCCGATCGCGGTGGACGACCTCTACACCGCCGACGGCGTGTTCCTGGCCTCCAGCGTCCGCAAGATCACCCGCGTGCACACCCTGGACGGCAAGTCCCTGCCCGACTCCACCGCCCTGCACACCACCCTCACCACCCTCTACGAGTCCCACTACTGACGCAGGCAAGTACTACCGGGGTGGCTTTTCCCAGCGCATAACTACTACCCGTGTCCGCGCGGGTAGTTAGGCCGGGTAGTAGTCAACGGCCCGTTCCGGCGGGGCGGGTAGTACTTGCAGGCGCAGGGGGGTGCCGGGGCGGGCCTGGGCCAGGGCGGGGAGCGCGGGCTCGGGCACCACGCCGATCACCGGGTAGCCGCCGGTGGTGGGGTGGTCGGCGAGGAAGACCACCGGCTGCCCGTCGGCGGGCACCTGCACCGCGCCGGTCACCAGGCCCTCGCTGGGCAGCTCCCGGCCAAGGTGCTCCGGCGCGCGGCGCAGCGCCGTGCCGTCCAGCCGCAGGCCGACCCGGTTGCCGCGGTCCGACACCACCCACCGGCCCGCCGCGAGCTGCCGCGCCGCGCCGTCGAACCAGTCGTCGCGCGGACCGAGCACCACCGGCACGACCAGCTCGTCCGGCACGTGCGCGGGCACCAGCACGTCCACCCCGACCGGCGGCCCCACCGGGTCGCCCAGCGGCAGCTCGTCGCCGTCGCGCAGCGGGTCCGGGCCGATGCCCGACAGCAGGTCCGTGGCGCGGCTGCCCAGCTCGGCGGGCACCGCGACACCCCCGGACAGCGCCACGTAGCAGCGCAACCCCGCCTCGGGCGCGCCCACGGCCAGCTCGTCACCCGGCGCCAGGTGGCACGGCGAGTCCCGGTGCACGCCGTTGACCAGCACCGGCGCCCACGGGCCGGTCACCGCGACCGTGCACGACGTGTTCGCCCGCAGCACCAGCCCGCCCAGCAGCACCTCCAGGCCCGCCGCGCCCTCGGGGTTGCCCACCAGCCGGTTGGCCAGCGCCAGCGACGGCCGGTCCAGCGCGCCCGACGGCGGCACGCCCAGGTGCGCGTGCCCCGGCCTGCCCAGGTCCTGCACCAGCGCCTGCGGGCCGGTCCGCAGCACGGTGACCGACCTCGCGACCGCGTTCACGCGACGACCTCGAACCGCACCCGGTCACCCGGCGCGAGCAGCGCGGGCTCGGCGCGGCGCGGGTCGAACAGCGGCGCGTCCGTGCGCCCGATCAGCCGCCAGCCGCCGGGCGTGGCCCTCGGGTAGGCGGCGGTGTACTCGCCCGCCACGCCCACGGAACCGGCCGGGACCTTCGTGCGCGGGGAATCAAGGCGCGGCTGCCGCAGCGGCTCGGGCAGCCCGACCAGGTAGCCGAAGCCGGGCGCGAACCCGCAGAACGCCACCGTGTACCGCGCCGACGAGTGCAGCCGCACCACCTCGTCCACCGGCACCCCGGCGGTCGAGGCCACCAGCTCCAGGTCCGGGCCGTCGTAGCGGACCGGGATGACCACCTCGCGGGCCGCCACCGGGGCGCGGCGCGCCGGGTCGACCGCGTCGAGCACCCGCCGCACGGCCGCCAGCCCGCCGGGGCGGGTGGTCACCAGCACCGTGCGCGCGGCCGGGACCAGCTCCACCACCTCCGGCAGCGCGGCGGCGGCCACCGCGGCGCGCACCGCCTCCACCTCGTCGAGGGAGTCCACCTCGACCAGCACCGCGTCGGTGCCGCAACGCCGCAGCCGCATGGCCCCCACTGTAGGGCAAGTCGAAGGATTGTTGAACAATCCTCGGGTGCCGTGTCCCGCCCACCGGACGGGACGACGACTCAGCCGACGACGCGCTTGAGGTGCGCGGAGGTGTGCGGCTGGAGCGGCTGGCCCACCATGGCCCGCTCCTCCACGTACGCCAGGTCGCCGTTGTTGACGATGCCGTACAGCCGCTGCGCCCCGACGACCTCCTTGGCGGTCGCCGTGCGCACCACCGCGTCGGTGCCGAACTCCCACGACGTCTGGGTGCGCGGCTTGCCGTAGAACAGCTCCACGATCCCGGTGTTGTGCGTCAGCAGCACCTCGATCGTGTCATCGGCCTGCGGACGCCAGAAGCCGGTCTCGCGCGCGGCCGGGCGGATCACCGCGCCCTTGTCGTCCAGCAGCCACGACCGCGCCTCGTAGAACAGGAACGGGCGCCCGTCGTGGGCGAAGGTGATCTGCTGGCCGAACCGGTACGGGCCGTCGATCGTCGGGTAGACGACCTCGCCCTCACCGCGCCACACGCCCACCAGCGGCAGCAGCGACAGGCACGCGTCGTGCAGCGACGGGCCCTCGCGCAGGTTCGCGGTGTCGGCCGGGATCGGCAGGTCGTCGAACTGCGGCAGGTTGCGCGACCGGGTGGTCTCGGCGCGCTCGGCGGCAGCCCGCACCGCCGCGTCGCCGCTGCCCGGTGCGGGGGTGTTCTCGGCCATCACCGCTGGTCGGAGAACAGCCGGTAGACGACGTACACGGAGAACCACACGACGAGCAAGGACACGAGGACCAGTAGCCCGGTGAAGAAGTGTTCCACCAGCCGAGTTTATCGCCCCGGACCGCGACGCACCGGACCCCGGTGGCGAACGCCACCGGGGTCCGGGCGGAACTCGTCGGGCCGGTCAGGCCACCGCGACCTCGACCGGGTGCACTCCCGGCCCGTCCGCGCTGACCGACGCCTGGCCGTTGCCGGAGCGGTGCAGCGCCCGGACCGTCCACGTGCCCGGCGCCGCGTAGAAGCGGAAGTCGCCCTCCGGGGAGGACACCACCTCGGCGGTGAACTCGCCCGCGGCGTCCAGCAGCCGCACGAACGCGCCGCCCACCGGCTGACCCCCGGCGCTGACCCTGCCGGTCAGCACCACCTCGTCGGGACCGACCGCCAGGTCGACGCCCTGCTGCGGCGCGCCGCAACCGTCCAGGCTCATCTCAGTCCTCCTTGCCGGAACCCAGCTCGACCGGCACGCCGATCAGCGAGCCGTACTCGGTCCAGGACCCGTCGTAGTTCTTCACGTCCTCGTGCCCGAGCAGCTCGTGCAGCACGAACCAGCTGTGCGAGGAGCGCTCGCCGATGCGGCAGTAGGCGATGGTCTTCTTCGAGCCGTCCAGCCCGGCCTCGCCGTAGATGCGGGCCAGCTCCTCGTCGGACTTGAACGTGCCGTCCTCGTTGGCCGCCTTGCTCCACGGCACGTTGATCGCCGTGGGGATGTGGCCGCCGCGCTGCGCCTGCTCCTGCGGCAGGTGGGCGGGGGCCAGCAGCTTGCCGGAGAACTCGTCCGGCGAGCGCACGTCGACCAGGTTCTTGTTCCCGATGGCCTCGACGACCTCGTCGCGGAACGCGCGGATCGACAGGTCCTGCTCCTGCGCGGTGTACTGGGTGGCCGGGCGCTCGACCTGCTCCTTGTCCAGCGGGCGGCCGTCCAGCTCCCACTTCTTGCGCCCGCCGTCGAGCAGCTTCACCGACTGGTGGCCGTAGAGCTTGAAGTACCAGTAGGCGTAGGCGGCGAACCAGTTGTTGTTGCCGCCGTAGAGCACCACCGTGTCGTCGTTGGCGATGCCCCTGGCCGACAGGAGCGCCTCGAAGCCCGCGCGGTCGACGAAGTCGCGGCGGACCGGGTCCTGGAGGTCCTTCTTCCAGTCGATCTTCACCGCGCCGGGGATGTGGCCCCCGTCGTAGGCGGTGGTGTCCTCGTCGACCTCGACGAACACCACGCCGGGCGTCTTGAGGTTCTCCTCGGCCCACGCGGCCGAGACCAGGACGTCTTCACGGCTCATCGAGCTGCTCCAATTCGGGGTGTTTCCTACTGCGGACGTGCGAGGGACGGGACGCGGCGGCGCAGGAGCAGGAAGACCTCGCAGCCCAGGCACAGGCCGACCGCGGCGTTGAGCAGCGCGGCGACCAGTGCGGCGGAGGTGGCGACCACTCCCAGCGCGGTGAGGCCGGTGGCGTAGCCGATGGTGCCGACCAGCGCGAAGACGAAGCCGACGCCCTGCGCGAACCGCAGCGGGGCGGGCTCCTCGCGCTCGGCGGTCGGCTTGACCCTGGGCTGGACGGCGTACCGGTAGAGGTGGCCCCACGGGTTGAGCTTGAGCGAGATGAACGCGCACAGGCCGAACAGCACCGCCTGCGCCGCCAGCAGCCGCCACGAACCCGTGAGCAGCACCGCGGCGAGGACGGCCGAGGTGATCCACGCGCTGAAGCGCGGACCCCGCGGGTCTACCGGGACGTCTTTCGGCACGACGACCTCCTGCTGTGGACGTGTTTGTCAGCCCGTCAGAGGCGGTCGTAGGGGTGGCGCGGACGCGCGTCAAGGCGCGTCAGCCGTCGGGGGACCGCCCGATCAGCTCGTCGCGCGACACAGGCTGCTGCGCACGCGGCACAGGTCCACCGCGAGTCGCTTGGTCAGCAGCGTGGTCATGGTCCGAGCGTAGCCGCTCGTCCCTTCAGCCGGGAATGGCGTCCAGCAGGTGGGAGATGCCAGGTTCACCCGTTCGTGTGGGGCAGGTGTGGGCGCAGCGCCTCCAGCAGCACGTCCCGCTTCGGCACCCCGCCGACCCGCAGCACCTCCGCCCCGGAGGCGTCCAGCGCCAGCGTCGTCGGGGTGCGCAGCACCCCCAGCCGGGTCGCCACCTCCGGCTGGTTCGTCACGTCCAGCTCGACGTGGCGCAGTCCGTCCACCCGCCCGGCCAGGTCGGCCAGCAGCACGCGGGTGTGCCTGCACGGCGCGCAGAACGTCGTCGACAGCTGCACCAGCGTCACCGCCGCACCGGGATCGAGCGCCGCCCGCACCGCTGACGGCAGCTCCGGACCGCTGTCCCCGCTCACCCGAACCCTGCCCTCCCGCCACCTCAGCAGCACCCCGACGACCGCGGTGACGACCACCGCGGCCACCACCGCCCAAGCTCCCGCGCTCATCCCTGGTCCAGCGGGATGTCGTCCACGGTGCCCTCCACGGTCAGCGCCCCGCTCTCCACCCGGACCGCCGTGGGGGTCACGGTGAACGGCAGCACACCGGGGTCGATCTTCACGGCCAGCGCCTGCCGCACCGCGCCCAGCGCGTCGCCCAGCGACGCCAGCGAGGTGTCGTCCAGCTGGACGTCGCTGACCGCGATCTCGACCAGCCCGCCGACCAGCGACACCGAGCCGTACGCGGTGACCCGCAGCTTGCGGCCCGCCAGCGTGGTGTTGCCGCTGAGCTTCACCGCCGCCGTGGTGGGGCCCGCCTGCGCGGGCACGTCCTCGCGGGTGTCCGGCTCGATGGCCATGTCGGTGAACGGCGTGACCTGGTTGACCAGCCGGTTCAGGTCCGCCGCGTTGATCTTCACGCTGCCCCGGACCTGGTCGATCTTCGCCCCCCTGGTGTTGCCCGCGAGCAGGTCGGACAGGGCGATCCGGGTGTGGTAGAGGTTCGCCCTGACCTCCAGCTCGCGCAGCTGGTCGCGCACCGGCACGCCGGTCGCGCTGATCTCGATGTCCCGGTAGTCCCCGGCCAGCGCCTGGGTGATGAACGGGAAGCCGTTGATGCGCACCGACGGGTCCTCGCTGAGCGAGAGCTTGTCGCGCATCTTCTGCGCCACCTGGTACTCGCCCGCCGCGGCCAGGCCGAAGTCGGCGGCGACCAGCAGCGCGCCGAGCACCAGCACGGCGACGACGAGCTTGCGCCCCCTGCTCGGGCGGCGGGTCACGGGCGCGGGTCGGGTAGCGGTCATCGCCCTCTCCTGCTCTGCTCACTGGCACTGCGCTGACTGGCACCGGAGAGCCAGGTCGCGATCCGGTCTACCAGAGCGGGCGTCATCGCGGACTCGGCGTGCCGGGTGCCCGGCTCCAGCCACAGCTCGGCGTTCCCGCCCGCGGCCCGGTGCAGCGCGGTGGCGTGCGCCGGCCCGAAGTAGTGGTCGTCCTCGCCGTGCACGATCAGCAGCGGCGTGGGCGCGATGCGGTGCACCACCTCCAGCGGGCTCTCCGGCACGGTGGCCCACGGCGGCCCCAGCCGCACGCCCAGCGCGCGGGCTGCCAGCCTGCCGTGCGGCTGCTCCAGCAGCCAGTGCACCCGGCGCATGGCCGCGGTCTCCCGCACCCACCAGCGCGACGGGCTGCTCACCGCGGCGACCGCGTCCGGCCGGTCCTCGTGCAGCGCGGCGTGCCGCAGCGCGATCGACGCGCCCATGGAGAACCCGACCGTCACCACGCGCCGGTACCCCAGGTCGCGGGCCAGCGAAACCCCGGCGGCCAGGTCGTGCACCTCGTCACCGCCGACCGTGGAGCGGCCCCCGGAGCGGCCGTGGCCGCGGAAGTCCAGCGCGACCACCCCGCCGTGCCGGGCGAAGCGCTCCAGCACCCTGGCCACCCACGGCTTGCGCACGTGGTTGGTGAAGCCGTGGCCCACCACGAAAGCCAGGTCCTCGTGGGTCCGCACGGCCACACCACGTGACCTCACGTGCACGCCCCGCAGCAGCACGGAATCGTGTGACATGGATGTAACAGGCGTGACGCTTGTGGAAACAACTGTGACTCCCACCTGCTGACCTGGGTATTTCGCCGTGCGCACCGGTATCGTCTCCGTCATCCGCAGGCAACGGGGCCCGGTCACCGTACTTCGCCGCGAGCTGGTCCGGTGACCAGCCACGGCCGAACAGGAGGGCGCCGCGATGAGCATCGACGTGCTGCTGCTGACCACCGACTCCGACCCAGAAGCCGTTCTCCCCGCCCTGTCCCTGCTGCCGCACGAGGTCCGCCCCCTGCGCCCGGAGGTCTCGGCGCTGCTGGAAGCCGGTCCGCACGACGTCGTCCTGGTCGACGCCAGGACCGACCTGGTCGGCGCGCGCAGCCTGTGCAAGCTGCTGGACTCCAGCGGCGTGGACGTCCCCGTCGTCGCCGTGGTCACCGAGGGCGGCCTGGTCGCGGTCAACTCGGACTGGAACGTCGACGAGATCCTGCTGCCCACCTCCGGCCCGGCCGAGGTGGACGCCCGGCTGCGGCTGGTCCGCTCCCGCCGGGGCAACGCCCAGTCGGGCGGCGACGGCTCCCTGCAGCTGGGCGAGCTGGTCATCGACGAGGCCACCTACACCGCCCGGCTGCGCGGCCGCCCGCTCGACCTGACCTACAAGGAGTTCGAGCTGCTCAAGTACCTGGCGCAGCACGCGGGCCGGGTGTTCACCCGCGCGCAGCTGCTCCAGGAGGTCTGGGGCTACGACTTCTTCGGCGGCACCCGCACGGTGGACGTGCACGTCCGACGCCTGCGCGCCAAGCTCGGCCCCGAGCACGAGTCGCTGATCGGCACCGTGCGCAACGTGGGCTACAAGTTCGTCCGCCCGCCGCGCCCCGGCGGCATCCGCCGAGGCATCGAGCACCTGGCCGAGCCCGCCGACAACAACAACCCCCTCGACGAAGCCGAGCTGTACAGGGTCTGATTGACCCGGCTCCGCCGGGTCGGCTCGGCCGCCCGGAAGTCGGCTGTATCGATGGCCGCTGCTCCGCAGACGGCGGCTCGGCCGCCCGGAAGTCGGCCCATCGGCACGCGTTTCGCGGAAAATCGAAGAGCGTGATTTTCCGCGAAAGGCATCCCGACAGGCCGACGCGGCCTCGCGTGGTGGTTGGGCGTGGTGGTTGGGCGTGGTGGTCAGGGGCGAGGACAATCGGTTCCGTGGATCTGACCTGGTACGACGAGTTGACCGACGAGCGGGCGGGCGCGGTGTCCGACCTGCTCGCCGAAGCCGAGCGCGCTGACGGTGTCGCCCCGGTGGGCGAGGCCGTGCGGCTGCGGATGCGCCCCGGTGCTCGCGGCAGCGCCCACCTGCTCGCCCGCTCCGACGACGGCGCGCTGGTCGGCTACGCGCACGTCGACCTCCACGGCGACGCCGACGGCAACAAGGTCGCCGAGCTGGCCGTGCACCCCGCCCACCGCCGCCGGGGCGTGGGCACCGCGCTGGCGCGGGCCGTCGCCGAGCGCGCCGAGCCGCTGCGCGTCTGGGCCCACGGCGACCAGGTCGCCGCGCGGGAGCTCGCCGCCGCGCTGGGCTTCCGCAAGGTGCGGGAGCTGCGGCGGATGCGCATGTCGCTGGAGGCCGAGCTGCCCGCGCCGCGGCTGCCCGATGGCGTCCGGCTGCGCGCGTTCGAGCCCGGCCGTGACGAGGCGGCCGTGGTGCACGTCAACCACCGGGCGTTCTCCTGGCACCCGGAGCAGGGCGCGATGAGCGTCGAGGACCTCCAGCGCAAGCAGGAGGAGCCGTGGTTCGACGCCAAGGGCTTCCTGCTGGCCGTGGACGCCGAGGACCGGCTGCTCGGGTTCCACTGGACCAAGGCGCACGACCAGCGGCTCGGCGAGGTCTACGTGGTGGGCGTGGACCCGGACGCCCAGGGCGGCGGGCTGGGCCGGGCGCTGACCCTGGCCGGGCTGGCGCACCTGCGCGATTCCGGGCTGCGCGAGGTGATGCTGTACGTGGAGTCCGACAACGCCCCGGCGGTGCGCGTCTACACCAAGCTGGGCTTCACGGTCTGGGACGCGGACGTCCAATACGCCCAGTAGTGACGAACCCATCACGTGATGCAAACGCCCAGGTCACGTAGTCACCCGTACGGGGGTGGAGCCGGTCACCTCCCGTGTGGTGTTCACCTCCCGTTCACCCTGTTCTGGGCGGCTGTCCACCATGCCTACCTACCGTCCGTGCCGAGCGGCGTTGGTGCGCCGCGCAAACCGCTTCCGTTAGGTGGAGGACCCAGGTGAAGACCAAGCGGCACGGCGCCGTCATCGGCCTGATCGCGGCCGGCGCGCTTCTGCTCACCGCATGTGGCAGCGACAACAACGCCCCCGCGGGCGGCTCGGCGGCCACCGGCACGTCGTCCACGCCCGTCGAGTGCGGCGGCAAGAGCAAGCTCAACGCCGAGGGCTCCACCGCGCAGAAGAACGCCATCGACACGTTCATCCAGGCCTACCAGCAGCGCTGCCCCGGCTCGGACGTGGCCTACAACGCCTCCGGCTCCGGCGCGGGCGTGAAGAACTTCAACGGCGGCCAGGTGGACTTCGGCGGCTCCGACTCCCCGCTGAAGGCGGACGAGGTCACCAAGGCCGCCGAGCGCTGTCAGGGCAACCCGGCCTGGCACCTGCCGCTGGTCTTCGGCCCGGTCGCCATCGGCTACAAGCTCGAGGGCGTGACCGACCTGGTGCTCAACGGCGAGGTCACCGCCAAGATCTTCAACGGCGCCGTCAAGAAGTGGAACGACCCGGCCATCGCCGCCCTCAACAGCGGCGCGTCCCTGCCCGACAAGGACATCAAGGTCGTCTACCGCTCGGACGAGTCCGGCACCACCGACAACTTCCAGCTGTACCTGCAGGCCGCCTCGAAGGGCGCCTGGACCCAGGGCGCGGGCAAGCAGTTCAAGGGCGGTGTCGGCGAGGGCAAGGAGAAGTCCGCCGGTGTCGCGCAGGCCGCCGGTTCGGTCGACGGCGCCATCACCTACGTCGAGCTGTCCTCCGCGCAGGACAACAAGCTGTCCATGGCCAGGATCGACACCGGCTCCGGCCCGGTCGAGCTGACCACCGAGACCGTCGGCAAGGCCATCGACGGCGCCACCGTCAAGGGCTCCGGCAACGACATCGTGCTGGACCTGAACTCCATCTACGCCACCACCGCCTCCGGCGCCTACCCGCTGCTGCTGGCCACCTACGAGATCGTCTGCTCCAAGGGCTACGACGCCGACACCGCCAAGGCCGTGAAGGCGTTCCTCACCGTCGCGGCCACCGACGGCCAGGCGGGTCTGGCGGACGCGGGCTACGCCCCGGTGCCCAAGCCCTTCCAGGACAAGCTGCTGACGGCCATCAAGGCGATCGCCTGACCAGGCCGCCCACCCTTCCAGCGACACGTTGACGCGATGAACGAACGCATCGTGGCCAAGCGCCCCGCGGACACCGACACCGGTGCCCGTCGGGGCGTTCCGGCTGCTCGACCCGCCCCGGAGGCTCCGATTCCCCCGACCACGGAAGCCGAGAAGAAAGCACCGCACGTTCGGCCGGGCGACCGGATCTTCCGCGGCCTCGCGACGGGATCCGGCGTCTTCATCGTGGTCCTCATCGGGGCCATCGGCCTGTTCCTGCTGATCCAGGCCATCCCGTCGCTGGCCCTGGACAAGGTCAACTTCCTGACCAGCCGCGAGTGGTCCACCGGCGACGTCAACAACATGCGCTACGGCATCCTGGACCTGCTCCTGGTCACCGTGGTGTCCTCAGCGTTCGCCCTGCTCATCGCGATGCCGATCGCGCTGGGCATCGCGCTGTTCCTCACCCAGTACGCCCCGCGCAGGCTGGCCAGGCCCTTCGCCTACGTGATCGACCTGCTGGCCGCCGTGCCGTCGATCATCTACGGCCTGTGGGGCCTGTTCGTACTCGGGCCCGTGCTCACCCCGATCGGCCAGTGGCTGACCTCCACCCTCGGCTTCATCCCGCTGTTCGCCGAGGGCAACGTGAGCATCGAGTTCGGCGGCACGATCTTCACGGCGGGCATCGTGCTGGCGGTGATGATCCTGCCGATCATCACCGCGGTCACCCGCGAGGTGTTCGACCGCACGCCGCCCGCGCACGTCGAAGGCGCCATCGCGCTCGGCGCCACCAAGTGGGAGGTCGTGCGCACCACCGTGCTGCCCTTCGGCAAGGCGGGCTACGTCAGCGCGTCGATGCTGGGCCTGGGCCGCGCGCTGGGCGAGACGATCGCGCTGACCATCATCCTCAGCGCCACCGGCACCGCGTTCGGCTGGAGCCTGTTCGACGGCGGCGCCACGTTCGCCTCCAAGATCGCGCTGGCCGCGCCGGAGTTCAACGACCCCCGGTCGGCGGGCGCCTACATCGCGGCGGGCCTGGTGCTGTTCGTGCTGACCTTCCTGGTCAACGCCGCCGCCCGGAGCATCGTCGCGGGTCACAAGGAGTACGAATGACCACCACGCAGACGGCGGACCTCAACCGCCTGGCGACGCCTCCGACGTTCCAGAGCGTCAGCACCGCGCGCAAGATCAAGAACGGCGTCGCCACCGCGCTGGTCTACCTCGCGTTCCTGATCGCCGTCGTGCCGCTGGTGTGGGTGCTCTACACGGTCATCCAGCGCGGCTTCCCGGTCATCCTGGACATCGACTGGTGGCAGAAGTCCCTGTCCGGCCTGCTGTCCCGGCAGCAGGGCGGCGGCGTCTACCACGCCATCTACGGCACCCTCGTGCAGGGCCTCGTGTGCGGCCTGATCTCGGTGCCGATCGGCCTGTTCGTCGCGGTGTACCTGGTGGAGTACGGCGGGCGGTCCAAGCTCGCCAAGGCGACCACCTTCATGGTCGACATCCTCACCGGCGTGCCCTCCATCGTCGCCGCGCTGTTCATCTACTCGCTGTGGATCACCACGTTCGGCTTCGGCCGCAGCGGTTTCGCGGTGTCGCTCGCGCTGGTGCTGCTCATGGTGCCGGTGATCGTGCGGACCACCGAGGAAATGCTCAAGATCGTCCCGGACGAGCTGCGCGAGGCCTCCTACGCGCTGGGCGTGCCCAAGTGGAAGACCATCGTCAAGATCGTCATCCCGACCGCCCTGTCCGGCATCCTCACCGGCGTCATGCTGGCGCTGGCCAGGGTCATGGGCGAAACCGCGCCGGTGCTGGTGCTCGCCGCGTACGCGCCGTTCATCAACTACAACCTCTTCGACGGCCCGATGGCGTCGCTGCCGCTGCTGATGACCGCGGAGCGCAACAACCCCACGCAGGCGGGCTTCGAGCGGATCTGGGGTGCGGCGATCACCCTGGTCCTGATCATCACGCTGTTCAACCTGCTGGCGACCGTGATCTCGCGGTGGCTGGCCCCGAAGACCAAGTGAGCGGGCGACCATGGCCAAGCGCATCGACGTCAAGGACCTCAACCTCTTCTACGGCAAGTTCCACGCCGTGGACGGGGTCTCGCTCGCCGTGCCCCCGCGCAGCGTGACCGCGTTCATCGGCCCCTCCGGCTGCGGCAAGTCCACCGTGCTGCGCTCCCTGAACCGGATGCACGAAGTGGCGCCCGGAGCCCGCGTCGAGGGCAAGGTGCTGCTCGACGGCGAGGACATCTACGCCTCGTCGATCGACCCCGTGCAGGTGCGGCGGACCATCGGCATGGTCTTCCAGCGCCCCAACCCCTTCCCCACCATGTCCATCCGCGACAACGTCGTGGCCGGGCTGAAGCTGGCCGGGGTCAAGAACAAGAAGAAGCTCGACGAGGTGGCCGAGCGCTCGCTGCGCGGCGCGAACCTGTGGAACGAGGTCAAGGACCGCCTCGACCGCCCCGGTGGCGGCCTGTCGGGCGGCCAGCAGCAGCGCCTGTGCATCGCGCGGGCGATCGCGGTGCAGCCCGACGTGCTGCTGATGGACGAGCCGTGCTCGGCGCTGGACCCGATCTCCACGCTGGCGATCGAGGACCTGATCACGGAGCTGAAGAAGGAGTACACGATCGTGATCGTGACTCACAACATGCAGCAGGCGGCGCGGGTCAGCGACCAGACGGCGTTCTTCAACCTGCTGGGAGTCGGTCAGCCTGGGCGGTTGATCGAGGTGGACGACACGGAGAAGATCTTCTCCAACCCGAGCCAGAAGGCGACCGAGGACTACATCTCGGGCCGCTTCGGCTGACCTGTTCACCCTTTCGGGGCCCTTCCGCGTCGTGTCGCGGGAGGGCCCCTTCGTGTTACTTACTGGTACTGACGAGGCTTGCGGGGATCATCTGCTTCCGGCATGTGTCATGTCGCGTACAGCAACGGGTCGATAGCGGTACGGTGTCAGACCAAAGACCTGACCAGCGGGGGTAGTGGTGGCGTTAGAGGGCGCGTGGAGCGCGCAGTCGATGCAGGCCATGGCGTCGAGCATGCGGGGACTGAAGCAGGCTGCCGAGTCCGGCTCGTTCGCGATCAGCGAGTCCGGTGCCCAGGCGTACATCAAGGCCATCGAGGCCGCGCAGTTCGACCTCACCGACCTCGACTCGAAAATTGCCCTCATCCGGCAGGAGACGAAGCTCGGTACGAGTCCTGACGGTCGGGCGATGAGTCGCTACAACGTGGACAGTGCGCTCGGCGGAACGGGTACGACGGGCATCATTCCGGCCATTGACCAGTTGAAGACCGCCCTGGAAGACGCGAAGACGGCTCTTCAGAAGGCGATCGAGAACTACCGCGAGGTCGATGACAACGCGGCCAACACCTACAAGCATTACTGAGGGTCTTTGAAATGGGGAGCCAGTTGCCCAGGAGTCCGCTGATCCGATCAGTCCTGCCGATCGTTGTGCTCGGCTTGGTGCTGGTGGGTTGTTCACAGGAGGAGCCCGGCGCGCCTCAACCCACTAGAGGTGCTGCACCCGAGTCGGAAACGGCAGGCCGAACGACGACTGCGACGACTTCCCTCGGTGGCGGCCTGCTTGCTGACTTCGACCCCTGCGTCGAGATGAACGCCGTTGCCGCTCAGGTGGGTTTGACCGCTATCGAGGAAGACGGCACGCAGGAATGCAAGGGCAGGTACGCGGGTACCGTCTCGGTCCGGGTGAAGGCGTTCCCGGAACTGGGGATCGAGGACTACGTTCCGGGTGGCAGCTCTGAAATTTCGGAAATTGCGCTGGGTGCCCACAAGGCGAAACGTGTGACGAAACCGGCGTCGAGCACCTCGTGTGCGGTTACCGTCGAGGTGACCACCTCATCCAGGGTTGACGTGGTGGCCTCCGCAAATGCGTCACTGGACGAAGCTTGCAAGGCGGCGACAGATGTCGCTGCTGCCGTCGAACCGAAGCTCCCGAAGTAGGTGCTTACTTCCGGTAGTGCTCGACGAAGGCTATCCATGAGAGCCGGAGCCGGAGGTGACCACTTCCCATGCTGAAATTTTTACAACGCTTGAAAATTACGCTGGTTGGCGGTTGCTGCGCAGTATCGAGCCGTTGTCGGCGGGAACATGAGTGCTTACCGGAACTGCCAACCGAGGGAACTGGCTAATGAGCACTTCAACGGCTCGCTCCACACTATTGCTCGCAGTGTTGGGACTTACCCTTGTCGGTTGTTTCGGTGGGGGCGAAGGAGGTTCGCCGTCACGGCAATGACCACGACGTCAACCAGGGTCACGGGTACGTCGCGGTCATCCTCCACGATATCGCATGGGAGGAACGTGATCGTTGATTTCGATTCTTGTAAGGTGCTTGAGTCGATTGTCGGGAACTTCGGTCTTGTCGAAATCGAAGAGGTGGGCACTCAAGAGTGCCAAACCGAGTACTCGCCAGGGGCGGAGTTGCTTTGAAAGCCTGACCTGAACTCGGCATCGCGGAGGCCAAAGGAGATCCGAATGCTGAAATTTCGGATATCCAAGTCAACGGCCGCAAGGCCAAGTTGGTCGAGAAGGCGTACACCAGCAGTGCCTGCATGATCGCTACTAAGGTCGGTGTCACCTCGCGCGTGGACGTGATCACATCGGCTGACATGTCGCCGGATGTGGCTTGTGACGCGGCGACCAAGGTCGCTAGTGCTACTGAACCGGAGTTGCCCAGGTAAGCACCAAGGCGGAAATTGGAGACGGCCTTCGTCGATGTCAAAGCGGCGATGGGAAAGCGGTGGGAAAATACCGCACGATTAACGACGACCACTCGAACAACCTTCGGAGTTGCTGAGGTGAAGGTGAACTTGATCAGGGTTACTGTGGCTCGGCTGGCTTTGTCGGCTGTACTCGTGGCGTTGGCACTGACGTCGTGTAGCGCTGAACCCGGCGATCCGTCCGCCGAGACGGCGACAACCACCACTGCAAGAAGCACGGTGGAGACGACATCTGCTTCGGCGGAGGGAAGTTCATCACTGGCGGACTTCAAGCCCTGTCCAGTGTTCGAGTCGATCGCCTCTCAATTCGGGTTGACGAAGATCGAAGAGGGCGACAGCACCAGTTGCGATGCGGTGTACTCCGATTCGGTCAGCGTTCGGCTCGACATCTACCCGGACGCGGGCTTGGCAGACTACTCACCGGGGCTCAGTTCGGCGATCTCCGATACGAGCGTCCGTGGTAGGAAGGCGAAACTGGTGGAAAAGGCGCTTACCTCCTCGTCTTGTGCCGTTGCCGTCGAGGTGAGCACGTCGTCCAGAGTTGACATCGCAGCTTCTGCGGACGCTTCACTGGATGAGGCTTGTGATGCTGCGACCGAGGTCGCAGCCGCCGTTGAACCGAAGCTTCCAAGGTAGGTACTAGGGAGTTGGCTGTGGCGTCGCCGAACCCACAGTCGTCGTAGGGGGTGATCCTCTCGGCGGGTGCCTGCGCGGGTCAACGCGACGAGTGGTTGAGCAGATCACGAGTACGAGTGATTGGCCTAGTTTTCGCGATGCGGATGATGCTGCGGTGAGCATCCTACGCCGCAAGGCGGCAGGGACTGCTGCCACGAGTTGTGGTGCCGATTTGTAGAATCCGCAAGTCCCGGCCGGAGGTTCATCCGATGAGCCGCGTCGTCGATTGCTGCCTGAAGTGGGGTTTGCAGCGCAGGGAACCTAAGAGTTGATACGGGTCGCTTTGGAAGGCATTCTCCCTGCAAAGCGGCAATCTGCAGAGAACTGCCGGTTGGCAGATGATGGCAACGCAGGCGCGTGCAACCGTTACCGAGGTGAGGAACTTACCGATGAGGACTTCTGCGGCTCGACTCGTATTGCCGCTTTCCACGCTGGGACTCGTGCTCGCAGCGTGTTCTACTAGCGGTGAAGGGGGTGTAGCTTCACCTGAATCTCAGGCTGCGACAACCATCGCGAGGAGCGGGGCGACCATGACGTCTCCTTCTGTGGTGTCCAAAAAATCGCTAGCTGATTTCGACTCGTGTGCAGTTCTGAATTCGGTGGCCGGGCAGTTTGGTCTCATAGATGTCGAAGATGTGGGGAATCAACAATGTAACGCAGAGTACCCGCCGTCGGTGTCTCTTGGGTTGAAAGTGCATCCGTCTTCGGGGTTGAAGGATGTGACCGGGGTTTTCCACTCGGTGATCTCGGACACCGCAATTGGGGCGAGTAAGGCCAAGTTGGTCGAGAAGGCCTTTTCAAGCAGTGCTTGTCTCATCGCAGTCGAAGTCAGTTCAACGTCTAGAGTTGACGTCATCGCTTCCGCCAACGCATCGTTGGAGGAGGCATGCAAGGCGGCGCGGGATATCGCTGCCGCTGTTGAACCGAAGTTGCCCAGGTGAGCACCATGGGCGGTAGTCATGCTGTCGTGGCAGGCTATGGCGTCGAGCATGCTGAGTCCGAAGCAGGCGGCCGAGGCCGGTTCGTTCGCGATCAGCGAGTCTGGCGCCCAGGATTGCCGCAAAGTCATTAATTACGCCCAGGACGATTTCCGCAAACTGGACCACCGAGTGCGAGCGCACTACCTCCAGCAGAAGACGAAGTCGGATACCATCCCGGACAGTCGATCGATGAGCCGCTACAACCTGGGGAGCGCTGCGGGGGGCGCAAGCATCTTGCTGGCGATCGATCAACTCAAGGCTGCCCTCGCTGACGCTAGTGCGGCCAGGCGGAAAGCCTATGGACAACTACCGCGCTGTTAATGATGACCATGCAAGCGCCGTGAGGAGCGACCGAGGTGAGGGGCCAATTGATCATGATTGATGCGGGTCGCGGTGTCGTGCCACTTGTACTTCTGGGGGCGGTGCTGTCGGGCTGCGCCAGCGGTGAGACCGGCGGTGCATCACCCGCGGTTACTACCACTACCGTTGACGCTGGCACCGGGAGCGCAGTTAAGTCGACAACAAAGCAATCGATTGGCTCGTCTTTGGTAGATTTGAAGCCGTGCCCTGTTCTTGCGTCCATCGGGGAGCAGTTCGGGCTGACCGAGATCGAGGAAGACGGCACTGAAAGCTGTAATGCGGTGTATTCCGACTCCGTCTCCGTACGGCTGGATGTTCACGCTGACAAAGGACTGGCGGATTACGTACCGGGCCCGGATGCGGAGATCACCGAGACCAACATTGGTTCCCGCGACGCCAAGCTGGTGAAGAAGTCGGCCTCAACTACAGCTTGCGCTGTTGCCGTCGAGGTGAGCGCGTCGTCCAGAGTCGACATCGCAGCCTCTGCAGACACCTCGCTGGACGAGGCTTGTGACGCGGCGACCAAGGTCGCTGCTGCCGTTGGTCCAAAGCTGGCCAAGTAGGTGTCAAGGAGTCAGTTGTGGCATCGCCGACCTCGCGCAACCGTCATAGGTCGGCGACCTCTGCTGGTGACTCCGAAGTGGTGAGTCTGCAAGCCTTACTTGACTGGACGTTCATCCGGACAGCAGCATCATCGGCTGCGGGTGGCTGCCCAGGGGGAGATGCCAGAGCGAGGGGGCCTTGGGGCGATGTGGGTGAAGACGTCTCCCCCGTGTGGTGGTCGGTGAGATGGTTGCATCGTCATGACGTCAACGTCGTGACCTCCGTTGGTGCCGCTTGGCGAGTCGCTGTCGCTCAACCGTGGTGATCCAGTCCTGCGCTAGGGTCGGAACCGACCGCGCATGACTGGCGTCGAAGTGGGGACGTGGCGGGTCCGGTGGCGGTACCGTGCTGGGTTGAGGATGGGTGTGTGATCCGCAGGGGGTAGTGGTGGCTCTAGAGGGTGCGTGGAGCGCGCAGTCCATGCAGGCCATGACGTCGAGCATGCGGGGCTTGAAGTAGGCGGCCGAGTCGGGCTCGTTCGCGATCAGCGAGTTCGGGGCCCAGGCGTACATCAAGGCCATCGAGGATGCCAGCAGGAAATCCGCCAACTTGAACGTCACATGGTGGTCCTTCAGCAGCCGACCAGGCTCGGTGCGTCGCCGGACGGGCAGCGGATGAGCGATTACAACATGGAAAGCCGGCCGGAGGTGCTGGAACCACTGGCATCGTTCCCGCCTTGAAACAGCTCAAGATCTGCCTCGAGGATGCACGCTTGGCGATGCAGAAGGCCGTCGAGAACTACCGCGCCGTTGACGACGCGAGCGCGAGCACCTACCAGCGCTATTAACCGAGGGAACTAGTTGATGAGGATTTCGGCGACTCGCTTCACGCTGCCGTTCGTAGTATCTGGGCTCATTCTTGCGGGTTGCTCCGGCGGTGGCGAGGGAGGCTCACCGTCACCTGAAACAACTACAACGCCAAGCAGGACCACTGAAACGTCGCAGTCGTCCACCTCCGTGGCACCAGACGGTGGGGACACGCTTGCCGACTTCGACTCCTGCAAAGTGCTCGAGTCGGTTGCCGGGCAATTCGGCCTTACAGAGATCGAAGAGGTGGGCACTCAAGAGTGTCAAGCGGAGTACTCCACCAGTACCGGAGTGACCTTGAAAGCATGGCCTGAGCTCGGCATCGCGGAGGCCAAGGGCGGTCCGAATGCCGAGATCTCGGACACCCGAATTAACGGTCGCAAGGCCAAGTTGGTTGAGAAGGCGTTCACCAGCAGTGCCTGCATGATCGCTCTCGAGGTCGATGCTAAGTCACGTGTGGATGTGATCACTTCGGCCAATGTGTCACTAGACGAGGCTTGTGATGCGGCGACGAAGATCGCTGCTGCTGTTGAACCGAAGCTGCCCAAGTAGGTATTAAAGGGGCAGTCGTGGTATCGCTGGGCCCGTGGCCGTTGTAGAGTGGCGACCTCTGCTCGACGGATGCTTACGTGGGGTTGTGCAGGACCATGGGGACTGCTGTCACGAGTTGTGGCGCTGAAGCTATGGAAGCCGCAAGCCCTGGCTGGACATTCAGCCGGACAGTTGCGTCGCCGATTGTGGTTTGTCTCCGAGGTGGGGGAGATGTTCTCCTGCTGTGTTGTAGTCAGCGAGATGACCGCATCCTCATGACGCCAACGTCGTGGTCTCCGCTGATACTTCTTGGCGAGGCGTGAGGCGCGGTGATGGAGGTAGATAGCCTTTCGCGTCAGGAGTGCCTTGGCGAGTCGCTGTCGCTCAACCGTGGTGATCCAGTCCTGCGCTAGGGTCGGGAACCGGTCGCGTGCGACTGGCGTCGAAGTGGGGATGTGGCGGGTCCGGGAGCGGTACCGTGCTGGGTTGAGGGTGTGTGGTCGGCAGGGGGTAGTGGTGGCGCTGAAGGGTGCGTGGAGCGCGCAGTCCATGCAGGCCATGACGTCGAGCATGCGGGGCTTGAAGTAGGCGGCCGAGTCGGGCTCGTTCGCGATCAGCGAGTCCGGCGCCTGGGCGTACATCAAGGCCATCGATGACGCCCAAATGGATCTTCGCAGGATCGAGAGCAGTACTCACGACTTGAAGCAGGAGACCAAGCTTGGGACCAGTCCCGATGCCGTGGCAATGAGCCGCTACAACTTGGAAAGTGCTATGGGCGGAGTTGGGACCACCGGCATCATTCCCGCGATCGAGCAACTCAAGACCGCTCTTGAGGATGCCAGGGCGGCGATGCAGAAAGCGGTGGAGAACTACCGCGCTGTGGACGACGACCACGCGAACAACTTCCGGAGCTACTGAGGTGTGGGTGCACTTGATCAGGACCGCCGCAGTTCGGACTACCGCGTCGCTACTGCTGGCAGGGCTGGCGCTTGCATCGTGCTCCGATATCGAAGTCGGGGATGCGTCACCGGTGAGCACCACTACCACCACTGACGCGCCTGGGACGACTCAGTCGACTTCGAAATCGGCAGCAGGCATCACTCTGGAAAGCGTTGATCCTTGTGAGGTACTGAGCTCTATTGCGTCTCAGTTCAACCTCATCGAGATCGAGGAGGATGACAGCGACAGTTGTTCCGCTGTCTACTCGAAGACAGTGACGGTCCAGTTCGACATTCACGCGGACCGGCGCCTTGCTGATTACAGGCCGGAACCCACCTCCGAACTTTCGGACACAAGTGTCGGTGGTCGGAAGGCGAAACTGGTGAAGAAAGCCCTTACTTCGTCCTCCTGCGCGGTGGCCGTCGAAGTGAGCGCGACGTCGCGTTTCGACGTGTTCGCCTCTGCGAACGCCTCGCTGGACGAGGCTTGTGATGCGGCGACCAAGGTCGCCGTCGCCGTTGAACCGAAGCTGCCCAAGTAAGTACCGGGGAGTCAGCCGTGGCATCGCCGAACCCGCAGTCGTCGTAGGGTGGCGACCACTGTTCGACGGGTGCTTGTGTGGATCATGAGTGTGAGCGGTCCGCCTGGTTTTCGCGGTGCCGACGATGCTGCGGTGAGCACCCCGCAGCGCGGGGGGCGCAGGGCCTGGTGTCTCGAGTTGTGGAATCTGTAAGCCGTGGTTGGGCGTTCAGCTGGACAGTCGTGTCGCTGACCGTGGGGTGCGGTCCGACTTGGGATATTCCAGGACAGGGCGAGCCTTGAGTCGACGTGGGTAGAGGCGCCTCCTGCGCGGTAGTTGGCGAGATGACTGCATCTTCGTGACGTCAACGTTGTGAACTCCGTTGGTGCGGCTTGGCGAGTCGCTGTCGCTCAACCGTGGTGATCCAGTCCTGCGCTAGGGTCGGGAACCGGTCGCGTGCGACTGGCGTCGAAGTGGGGACGTGGCAGGTCCGGGAGCGGTACCGTGCTGGGTTGAGGGTGTGTGATCCGCAGGGGGTAGTGGTGGCGCTAGAGGGCGCGTGGAGCGCGCAGTCCATGCAGGCCATGACGTCGAGCATGCGGGGCCTGAAGCAGGCGGCCGAGTCGGGCTCGTTCGCGATCAGCGAGTCCGGCGCCCAGGCGTACATCAAGGCCATCGAGGATGCCCAGCAGGACCTGCGGAAGCTGAACAACCATCTGAACGACCTTCAGCAGGAGACCAAGCTGGGCACCAGCCCCGATGCCAAGGCCATGAGTCGCTACAACATTGAAAGCGCTAAGGGGGGGCCGGGTACTACCGGAATCGTGCCCGCGATAGAGCAGCTCAGAACCGCACTCGAAGACGCGCGGCTGGCCATGCAGAAGGCTGTGGAAAATTACCGCGCTGTTGATGATGACCACTCGAATAGCTTTCAACGCTACTGAGGTGAGGGTGCAGTTGATGAGGACCACTGTAGTTCGGGCTGCCGTGTCGTTCATGCTGCTCGGCGTGGGACTGGCCGGATGTGGTGGCGAGCAGGGGAATCCATCCGCTGCGAGCACGACTGCGGTGACCGGAACCAGCACCAACGCCAGTATCCCCTCGGTCAGTTCCACGTCAGGTGGCACGTCCTTGGCGGGGTTCGATCCATGCGGTCCATTCAATGATGTGGCGGGTCGGTTCGGACTCACTGAAATCGAGGAGGCCGACAGCACGAGTTGTGATGCCGAGTACTCCAAGTCGGTGTCCATTCGACTTGACGTACACCTGGACAGTGGCATTGCCGATTACAACCTGCTACCCGATGCGGAACCGTCCGACACCCAGGTCGGTTCCCGCAAGGCAAAGCTGGTAAAGAAGACGCTTTCCGCCTCGTCCTGCGCGGTGGCGATGGAGGTGACAACGTCGTCCAGGATTGACGTTGTGGCCACCGCCAACGTGTCACTGGACGAGGCTTGTGACGCGGTGACGAAGGTCGCTGCCGCCGTTGAACCGAAGCTGCCCAAGTAAGTACCAGGGAGTCAGCCGTGACATCGCCGAACTCGCAGCCGTCGCAAGGGGACAACCACCACGCGACGAGGGTCACCTACGCAGGCCAGAACGAGGCCGAGCTGCGCGCGGAGTACGAGCGCGAGCGCGATGCCAACGGTCCGTTCGGTGTCCTCACCACGTTCGACGACTACATCCGGTACAAGCAGCAGTCGGCGCAGTACCACCAGCAGCAGGAGCAGAACCTCGAGCAGGTAGTGGAGAGCTACCGCCCGCCGATGTCGCCCGCCGGGTCGTTCTACATGGGCTACGACCACAAGGCTCTCAAGTCCATGGTCACGGAGAACATGGACCCGGCCTCCGCCAACGAGCAGGGCGAGGCGTGGACCAAGATCGGCAACACGCTGGTCGACCTGCAGAACAACCTGACCAAGGCCACGGAGACCAGCAAGGGCGCGTGGCAGGGGCAGGCGGCCGAGGCGGCGCAGGGGTACTTCACCAGTGTCGCGGCTTGGTCGGGCAACGCCGCGCAGGCGGCGCAGCTGACGGGCAACAAGCTCTACAGCCAGCGCACCGCGGCCGAGACGGCGAAGAACTCGATGCCCGAGCCGGTGGAGTTCAGCACCGCCGACGCCTACAAGATGTTCTTCTCCGAGCCCAACCCGTTCAAGTGGGCCGAGACGATCGACAAGATCGAGCAGAAGTTCGAGGAGAAGCAGCAGGCCCACGAGCGGGCGGCCGAGGTCATGACGACCATGTCGACCTCCTTCCAGGAGGCGGGTTCGACGATGCCCGCGTTCGCCCCACCGCCTCCGATGCAGGGCACGGGCGGCAGCGGTGAGAGCGTCGGCACCGGCACCGGGGAGATCAGCGGCAGGCCGACGATGCCCAGCAGCGTCGGGACCGGCACCGGGACCGGCACCGGTACGGGTGCCGACCTGTCGAGCAGCGGTAGCGGTTTCGGCTCCGGGTTCACCGGCGGCAGCGGCACCGGCGGGACGGGCGGCAACACCAACCAGTCCTGGACGCCCGGCACGGGCGGCGGCGGCACGGGTGGCACCGGCGGCGGTGGCGGTGGTGGCGGCGGCACGGGTGGTGGCGGTGGTTACCCCGGTCCCGGTGGCTGGGTGCCTCCCGTTCCGCCCGGTCCCGGTCAGGGGCGGCCCGGTCCGGGCACGCCGACCGGACGTCCGCCGGGCCTGGGTGGGCCCGGTCGTGGTGGTCCTGGCGGCGGTGGCCTGCCCGGCGGCGGTCGCGGTGGTCTGGGCGGTGCCGGAGGCGGTGGTCTCGGCGGGCCCGGTGGCATGGCCGCGGCGGGTGGTCGTGGTGGCTTCGGTCCCGGTGGCCTGGGTGGCGCGCCCGGTGCGGGTGTGCTCGGCGATGCCGGGCGTTCCGGCGCGGCGGGTTTCGGGCCCACGGGTTCAGGGCCTGCCGGTGGTTTCGGGCCCGCGGGCGCGGGTCGCGGTGGTCCCGGTGGCATGGCCGCGGGTGGCATGGGCGGTGCGCCCGCCAGGGGCCAGGGCGACGAGGACAAGGAGCACAAGTCCGCGTCCTACCTGGTGGAGACCGAGGACGTCTTCGGGGACGGCACGATGGTCGCGCCTCCCGTCATCGGCGGGTGAGCGTGTTCTCGTTCGCCTTGTCCCACGCGGCGGCCGACGTGCTGTGGGAGGACCTCAAGCTCGGCAGCCGTCCCTACCCGTTCGACTTCCCCTACCTCGGCCAGACGCTCGACGAGCGGCGCGGCATCCGCAACGCGGTCTACCGCGACCTGGAGTCGCGCGGCCTGGCCGCGCGCGGTCGGGTGTCGGCCGAGGTGGAGGAGGCGCTCACCATGTTGGTGCGCTTCGACTTCTCGCTCAACGCGGTCGCTTCGCTGGACGCCCGCAACGTGGAGCGCCAGCTGCTGGTCCGCGCGGGCGCGCGGGGTGAGGCGGCCGCGCTGGCGACGTTGGACGAGCGGCAGCTGAAGGTCCAGGTGCTGCGCTCGGCCGGGCTGGTGCGCGCGGTGGTGGACCTGGTGCCTCCGGGCAGGCCGGGTCCGGGCCAGTCGGTGACGGTCGCGGTGCCGTCGGCCGCGCCGCCGCCCCCGCCGCGGCGGGACGAGGACTTCGGCCAGAGCACGTTCACCCGCGCGGTGGCACCGCACTCCACGGGCTCCGCGCAGGTGCGGGCGCTGGAGGCGGTGTTCGAGCGGCCGAAGCTGCGCGCGGGCCAGTTCGGCGTCACGGTGCGCGGCAGGCACGGCCGGGAGCAGCGCGCGCCGCAGATCGCCTGGTTCGACAACGACCAGGGCCGCTACATGTCGCAGACGCGGCAGGGGCAGGACGGCCAGAAGTGGCTCACCCACGCCCCCGCCGACAACGCGCGCATCGCCGCCCAGCTCACCCAGGAGCTGAACGGTCTGCTGAACTAGGCGTCGTCGCCGCCGTAGCCGGGCATCTTGCCGGTGACCACGAAGACGGTGCGCTTGGCCACGGACACCGCGTGGTCGGCGAACCGCTCGTAGAAGCGGCCCAGCAGGGTGGTGTCGACCGCGGACGGCACGCCGTGCGGCCAGTCCTTGTCCATCAGCACGGTGAACAGGTGGCGGTGCAGGTCGTCCATGGCGTCGTCCGCGTCCTCCAGCGAGCGGGCGCGGTCGACGTCCTGGGTGCGGATGATGTCGGTGGCCTCGCGCGCCAGCTCGACGGCGATGCGGCCCATCTCCGCGAAGTACGGCCGCACGGTGTCGGCCAGCACCGGGTTGGGGTGCCTGCGCCGGGCGGCCTTGGCCACGTGCAGCGCCAGGTCGCCCATGCGCTCGACGCTCTCGGCGGCGTGGATCACCGCGAGCACGGTGCGCAGGTCGGTGGCGACCGGGGCTTGGAGCGCGAGCAGCGCGTACGCCTGCTCCTCGATGCTGGCGCGCACGTCGTCGATCTTGACGTCGTCGCCGATCACCTGCTCGGCGAGACCGAGATCGGTCTCCAGCAGTGCCCTGGTGGCGTTCTGCATCGCCTCGCCCGCCATGCCGCACATGTCGGCGAGCCGGTCCGCGAGTTGTCCGAGCTGGTCGTGGTAGGCCTCACGCATGGGGGCAGCCTACGTCCCGGCGGTCGCGCGGGCGACATGCGCCGGTGAACCGGAGGTGAACCCGGAACATCCAGTCCGTGGTGGGATCGGCCCCTTGGAGCTGGGGCGATCCCACCACGTGCGCTAGGCGCAGGGGTCGGCGTTGCCGTTCACGACGGGCAGGTTCGACGGCAGGGCGTTCTCGCCGGGGTCGGCGCCCTGCTGGCCCTGCTGCGGCTGCTGGATCACCTCGTCCCAGTCGGGGCCGATGACGAAGGCCACCGCGCCGCCCATGCTCTCGTCGACCTCGAGCTGGGCGCCGGGCACCGCGGCCTTGAGGGTGGCCGCCGCGTCCTCGTTGCCGGTGGCGTACTTGATGACGGTCTTGTCGGACGAGCCCCTGCTCGCGTTGACGACGGTGAAGCCCAGGTTCTTCAGGTTGTTCGCGGTGCGGGTGGGCGTCGCGTTGTTGGCCCTGTCGCCGTTGATGACCTGGATCTTGATCGTCTTCGGGTCGACGACCTTGCCCTCCTGCTTGGTGGGCGCGGCCTTCTGCTCGGTGGCGGGCGGGGTGGACCCGGCGTCCGGGGTCTCGCCGGGCAGCGGGGTGCCGTCGATGATGGCCTGGAACAGCTTGCGGGCGTCTTCCTCCTGCAGCATCTCCAGGTTGTCGCCGGTGTCGAGGGTCGGGCCCTCGTCGGTGTAGTGCGGGACGGTGACGAAGCTGACCCGCCCGGCTTCCAGGCCCTGCAGGGACTGGCCCAGCATCAGCATGTCCTCGACGCCGATGTTCTGGCCGACGGTCGACGCGGCGAACGCGTTGAGGAAGGCGTTGAGCTTGCTGGGGTTGAGCAGCATCTCCTTGGACAGCGCCTCGCGCAGCAGCGCGGACAGGAACATCTGCTGGCGCTTGATGCGGTCGAAGTCACCGTTGGGCTCGGTCTTGACGTACCGGGCGCGCACGTAGTCCAGCGCCTTCTGGCCGTCGAGCTGGTACTTGCCCGGCTTGTCGAAGATCATGCCCAGCTCGCCGTCGTCCATCACGTGGGGGACGCAGACCTCGACCTTGCCGACCGCGTCGACCATGCCCTTGAAGCCGTTGAAGTCGACGCTGATGAAGTGGTTGATGGTCAGCCCGGTCAGCTCGGTCATGAACTTGCTGACGCACTTCGGGCCACCGTCCGCATAGGACTGGTTGGCCAGCACGCCTTCCGCGGGCTCCAGCATGGTGCCGGTGTAGGTGTTGGTGTTGGGGTCCCACTGCTCGCACGCGGGCCGGGTGACCCGCAGGTCGCGCGGCACGGAGACGATCACCACGCGCTTCCGGTCGGCCGGGATGTGGGCCAGCATCAGCACGTCCGAGCGCGCGCCCTGGGTGTTCTGCGCGTCGCCGACGCCGTCCTGCGGCTTGGCGCCCGCGCGGGTGTCCGAGCCGACGATGAGGAAGTTCTCGTCGCCGAGCTGCTTCTCGGCCTGGTGCACCGCCTGGCTGTTGGCGCCCAGGGCGTCGATCTCGGTGAACTTGCTGTCCACGTAGAGCATCGCGCCCCAGCCGAGGCCGGTGGCGATGAACACGATCGCCGAGGCGGACAGCGACAGGCCCTTGATGATGCGGACGATCTTGCTGTGCTTGGGCGTGCGGCCGCGCCTGCGCGGGGTGTCCGGGTCGTCCGGGTCGTCGTCCTCGACGGGCGCGGCGTACTCGGTGGCGTCCTCGTCGTGCTCGGCCTTCCACGGCATGAGCTTCTGCCTGCGCTCCTTGCGCAGCCGCTCCTGCTCGGCCAGCTCGTCGTGGACGGCGGAGAACCGGGCGAGGGTGTGGTCCACCTCGCGCCGCTTCTTCACGTCCTCGCTGATGGCCTCCATCTCGGTGGTGAGGCTCATCGGGTCGATCTGCTCGCGTGGTTCGGGGCCGGGCCGCGCGCCCAGGGCGGGTTCGCCTGCTGGCGGACCGGGGGGCGGCACGGGGCGCGGCTGCCGGGTGCCGGTGCCCTCGGGAGCGCCCGCGTCGCCGGGGACGGGGCGTGGGGTGCGGTTGCCGGTGGCCTCGGGTGCCAGCCTGCGGGGGCCCTCGGGCTCACCGGGGACGGGGCGTGGCGTGCGTGCGCCGGTGGCGTCGGGTGCCAGCCTGCGGGGGCCCTCGGGCTCACCGGGGACCGGACGGGGTGTGCGTGCGCCGGTCGCTTCGGGCGCGAGCCTGCGGGGGCCCCCGGGCTCACCGGGAATGGGGCGTGGGGTGCGGTTGCCGGTGGCCTCGGGCGCGAGCCTGCGCGGACCTTCGGGCTCGCCGGGGATGGGGCGTGGCGTGCGTGCGCCGGTGGGCTCGCCGGGGACCGGGCGCGGATGGCGTGCGCCGGTGGGCTCGGGGGCGAGCCTGCGGGGGCCGTCTGGTTCGCCGGGAATGGGGCGTGGCGTGCGGTTGCCGGTGGCCTCGGGTGCCTGCCTGCGCGGACCGCCCTCGGCGGCGGGGAGGTCGTGCTCGGGGCCGTCCTCGCCCGGAGCCAGGCGACGGGGGCGGCGCGCGGCGTCCTCGCCCGGCGGCACGGGGCGCGGCTGCCGCTGGCTCGGCTCACCCGCGAGGCGGCGGGCGGCGTCACTCGGCGGGACGGGCCTGGGCTGGCGGTTGCCGGTGGCCTCGGGGGCGCTGCGGCGCGGGGGCTCCTCGTCCGGCAGCGCGCGGCGGGCGCGGCGGCCGGTCTCCTCGGGGCGGCCCGTGTGCGGGGGGCTGTCGGGGCGCGCGCGCCTGCCCGTGGGTTCCCCGGCGGGTTCCTCGGGACGGGCGCGGCGGCCCGTGGGCTCACCGGGGGCGGGCGGACGGGGACGGGTGCCGGTGGCGTCCGGCGCCTGCCTGCGCGGGCCGGGCTCCGGGGGGTAGGGCTCACCGCTCGCGGGCGGGGTGGGGCGTGGGCGCGCGGCGCGGCGGCCGGTCTCGTCCGGTCGCGGGGGCGCGGGGGGCCGCTGCGCGCTGCCGGGAACCGGGTGCGGACCGGCTTCGCGCGGCGGCGCGGGTCTGCGTCCGGGGTCGGCGGGCGGTGCCGCGGGGGGCGGGGCGGCGCGGCGACCGGTGGGCTCGGCGGCCGGAGGCGGGGTCGGGGCGGCGCGCCGCCCGGTGCCGGGCTCGGGCTGGGCGGGCGGAACGGGCCTGGGGATGTTCGTGCGGCTGTGCCGCTCCACCAGGTCGGACACGCTCAGCCCGCCACCGGTCTCCAGCGACCTGCGGCGACGGCCGGTCGGCTGGTCGTCCTGCGGCGTCTGCTCGCCTCGGGGTCCGGTGCCGCCACGGCGGGGCTCGTCGGGCACCCGATCTCCCTTCAGCGTCGGTCATTAGCGGGTCGTCATCACGAGTTGACGACATCAAGGACACAGTGGTTGCACCAACGGCGTGTCACTTGCGCACGCGATACTACGGATGAGCGCCAGTCCTGACGACCACTGCCGGTGATACAGGGGTCGTCAGTAGCCAAGTACGCGCAGCAGGCTACGCCCGAATGGGTGAGTTGTCCTCGTTGCTCAGTAACCAACGACGCGGGATTCGGCGATTCCCCGTCGCCCAGAAGCGGGACCGGCGAGACGCACCCGACCGCCCTCCCGGTACGCCACGGCGTTCCGCCCGGACTGCTTCGCGGTGTAGAGCAGGCTGTCTGCCCGCAACAACTGCTGCTCCGGTGCCACCGGGGGCCGCGACACCGCGTCCCCGGCGGGCGGCTCGTAGGCCAGGCCGATGCTGACGGTCACCCGCAACCCCGGCGCGAGCGAAGCCCAGGCGTGACGCTCGACACGCATCCTCGCCGCTTCGGTGATCTCCACCGCGCTCGCCGGGTCGACGTCGGGCAGCACGAGGACGAACTCCTCGCCGCCGTAGCGGGCGCAGAACCCGCCCTCGGGCAGGTCTTCCTGCAGCAGTTCGACCACGCGCTGGAGCACGCGGTCGCCCAGCAGGTGCCCGAAGGTGTCGTTGACCTGCTTGAACCAGTCCAGGTCGATCAGCGCGATGGCCAGCCCGCCGCGGGTGGCGCCGCGCTCGCTGACCATGGCCACCAGCCGCTGGTCGAGGTAGCGGCGGTTGTAGCTGTCGGTGAGGCTGTCCCGCAGGCTCTGCTCGCGCGCCTCGGCGTGCTCGCGGCGCAGCCGGTCGACCTCGCGGCGCAGCTGCTCGGGGATCTGCGGCTCCTCCTCCTGGTCGGCGCAGACCAGGTCGAACGCGGACCGCAGGTGCTGGTACGCCTGGCGCCACTGGCCTCGGGAGGCGAGCAGCGCGGCGATGGACTCGTGCAGCTGCACCAGGTCCGTGCCCCCGGACGCCGATGGCGCCCCGTCGGGCTGGCGGGCGCGGTCGGATTCGGCGACCTCTGGTCGCAATGCGGTCATCGTGCTCACCTCCCTACTTGCCAAGGTGTCGTCCCTCATGAGTCGGCGCTTGAGCCGGCGGGACGCGTCACAGGTTGATTTCCCTCGACTGGCTGACTGTGCACTGCCCCGAAACGGTGACGTTCGATGATCGAGTTGGCGGAGCGTGATCGCCGGTTGCTCAGCCCGCGCAGGGCGCGAAGCCGTACGCCTTGCCGTTGAGCAGCACGACGTGCTGGGAACCGATCTGACTGCCCAGCTCAGCGCCGTCCTGCAGCAGGGTGACGGTCACCGCGACCACCAGGACCACCCCGCGTGGGTGCTCGTCCTCCCCCGGTGGTGTCCAGTCCGCGTCCAACCGCAGCGTGGACATGGTCGGCTGGACCCTGAGCGTGCCGCTGGGCAGCTCGCACTCGTCCTCCCGGAAGTCCGGGTGCTGGGTGTCGCGCAGCAGCTCGCGCTGCTCGGCCATGCCCTGCCCGCCCGCCTCGTTGAGGTCGGTGAAGTAGCCCTCGACCAGTTGGCGCTCGACGTCGGTGACCCGCAGCGGGCGGGCCGCGCCCGGCACGGCCGAGCCGCACCCGGCCAGCAGCAGCGCGCAGACGGTCAGCAACGCGCCCCGCAAGCGGCCTCTGTCACCCACCCGAGTGCATCTCTTCGGTGTCGGGGACCATGGCGTCCTCCGGGTCGTCCAGCCAGCCCTCCGGCAGCACGACCTTCGCGGGCGAGCCCTGCCGCCCGCGCGGCCCCTCGGCGTCCTGCGGGTAGGGCGCGGTCGGGTCCAGCTGGCCGATCAGGTCCTCCAGCTCCGCCACGGTGCTCACCATCGCCAGGGACCGGCGCAGCTCCGCCCCCACCGGGAAGCCCTTCAGGTACCACGCCATGTGCTTGCGCAGGTCGCGGATGCCCTTGTCCTCACCGAGGAACGCCGCGAGCAGCACGCCGTGCCGCCGCAGCACCTCGGCGACCACGCCCAGGTCCGGCCCGGCCGGGACCGGCTCGCCCCGGAACGCCGCCTGCAGCTCGCCGAACAGCCACGGCCGTCCCAGGCAGCCGCGCCCGACCACCACGCCGTCGCAGCCGGTCTCGGCGACCATGCGCAGCGCGTCGGCGGCGCTGAAGATGTCGCCGTTGCCCAGCACCGGGACGCTGGTCACGGCTTCCTTCAGCCGTGCGATGGCCGACCAGTCCGCCTGGCCCGAGTACCGCTGGGAGGCCGTGCGCGCGTGCAGCGCAACCGCTTGCGCGCCCTCCTCCTCGGCGATGCGACCCGCGTCGAGGTAGGTGTGGTGCTCGTCGTCGATGCCGATGCGGAACTTCACCGTCACCGGCACCCCGGCGGGTTCGGCGGCGCGCACCGCCGCGCGCACGATCCGGCGGAAGAGCTGCCGCTTGTAGGGCAGCGCCGCGCCACCTCCCTTCCTGGTCACCTTGGGCACGGGGCAGCCGAAGTTCATGTCGATGTGGTCGGCGCGGTCCTCGCCCACGATGAACCGCACCGCCTCGGCCATCGACGCGGGGTCGACGCCGTAGAGCTGCATCGAGCGCGGGTGCTCACCCTCGCCGAAGGTGATCATCTGCATGGTCTTGGGGTCGCGCTCGACGATCGCCCGAGCGGTGATCATCTCGCACACGTACAGCGAGCCCGCGCTGCCGAACTCCCGGCACAGCTGCCGGAACGCCACGTTCGTGATGCCCGCCATGGGCGCGAGCACGACCGGCGGGTCGACCGCGTACGGGCCGATCTTGAGCGGGGGGATCGCAGGAGCCACGCTCCCAGGCTAGCCGCTGCGCACCCGGTGAAAGGCCGTTGTGCGCGGCGCTACCCGAACCCCGTGCGCGCAGGCGGGGCGGGTGCTGCTCGGGGCGCTCACCCGGCTCATCCGGCCACCACCCAGTCGTTGCAGCGGATGGGGTTGCCCGGCGGGTACTCGAAGTCGCACTCGCCGAGCAGGGTGAAGCCCGCCTTGCGGCACACCGCGTTCGACGCCGGGTGGTCGACGCGCGGGAAGGCGTGCACCGGTCTGCCGCCCGCGCGCCGCACCACGGCCTCGGCGGCGGCCGAGGCCACGCCCCGGCCCTGGAACGCGGGCAGGACGCTCCAGCCCACCTCGTGGACCTCCGCGTCGTGCCGGCTGCGCGGCCAGTACCCGACGCAGCCCGCCTGCTCACCCCCGACGCTGACCCGGTACATCCGGCCCCCGGTCAGCGCCAGGTAGCGCCGGTGCCGGGCGAGGACCTGCTCCGCTGTCTCGGGGCCGCCCAGCTGCGCCGTCAGCTCGGGCGCGTTGAGCAGGCGGAGGAGGTCGACGTCGCCCTCGGACCAGGGCAGGAGTTCGATCTTCGCGGTCATGGCGGACACCCTGCCCGAGGGGTGCGACAGTTCTCAGAAGCGGACCGTCAGGCAGCCCAGCCGGGCGCCCGCCGTGCCCGCGTGACCGGGCTCGGTGTGGGTGCGCTCCGCGTGCAGGACGATCGAGTTCGCCCGCCGATCGGTGAACTGCCACGGCACGACCGTGTGAGCGATGCCGCGACCGCGACCGTCCGTGGTGAAGTCGAGCCAGATCTCGTTGCGCGGGTTCGCGAACGAGGGATCTGTGGAAGGGCTCACCGGATCGGGGACGTTCTGGTAGTGCGGGCCCGCGTCCTCGGGCTTGGGGCCGCACGGGTTGACGTGCGCGTGCGTGCCGTAGTCGCGGTGCGGCAGCAGGCCGGTCACGCGCAGCGCCACCGCCGTGCGGCCCGCGACCGGCAGGACCATGACGGTCGCCCGCGCGCCCGCGGGGACCCGCTCGTCGTAGCTGATCAGCTCGCCGGGAGCGGGCGCGAACGAGGCGGCGAGCGCGAACGCCATCAACAGGTGCATGGTTCCTCCCTAGTGGGCAGCGGGGCCGCTCACCAGCGGTGCCACCCGTTCCGGTGGGGTGGCACCGCGCCGAATGCGTCCGTTCCGGCGGAAGGGGCTTTGGTGGGCCGCCAGGGACTCGAACCCTGAACCCGAAGATTAAAAGTCTCCTGCTCTGCCAATTGAGCTAGCAGCCCTCGGCCACAGCTTACCGAGGCAGCGGACCGCCGTGGGGGAGCGGTGGTCGGCGGGTGGATGTGGTCGCGGTCACGTGCCCGGCCCGCGCCGTCGAGCGCGAGTCCACTGTGGATGGTCCGAGCCGGTGCGCGGTCAGGACATGGGACCGAGCCCGAAGCCGCCGTCGGCGACGATCTCGGAGCCGGTGGCGAAGCGCGCCCGCTCGGAGGCGGCGAACAGGATGAAGTCGGCGATCTCGTCCGGGGAGGCCATGCGGGGGATGGCGAAGTCGTCGACCGGGACCAGTTCCCGGCCATCGGGGCCGTAGGCCGGTGGCGTGTCGATGATGCCGGGGTGCACGGCGTTGACGCGGATGCCGTCGGGGGCCAGTTCCTTGGCGGCCGTGCGGGTCAGGCCGCGCAGCGCCCACTTGCTGCTGCTGTAGGCGGCCAGGCCGGGCGCGGCGGTGAGCCCGGCGATGGAGTTGACGTCGACGATCGCGCCACCGCCCGCCTTGCGCATCGAGGGGCCGCGGCGCGGATGCCCACCAGCGCGCCGGGGGCGCCGGTGACGAGGACGGTCTTGCCGGTGAAGTCGAACACGGCTCCGCTCCTCGGTTCAGCTGTCGGCGTCGGTGGAGTGGGCCAGCTCCCGCTGGGCCTCCAGGGCGCGCAGGCGGTTCCCCAGCGCGTCGGTGGCCAGCGCGTAGGCGTCGGAGCCCAGCGTCAGGCGCAGCGGTCCGCCCGCCTGGTCGGCGCGGGCGATGATGGCGGCGGCGATCTTGGCTGGGTCGCCGGGCGCGGGCAGCGGGGGCAGTTCCCCGGCGGCCATGCGGCGCAGCTGACCCGAGGGGCCGTCGGCGTACTCGGGCAGCGGCGGGCCGAGCACCGAGCCGCCCGCGCCGAAGTTGGTGCGGGACACGCCGGGCTCGACGATGGTCACGTCGATGCCGAACGGCGCGAGCTCGGCGGCGGCGGACTCCCAGAAGCCCTCGATCCCCCACTTGGTGGCGTGGTAGAGGCTCATCGCGGGGAAGGCGATCTGGCCGCCGACGCTGGCGATCTGGACGAACCGCCCGCCGCCCTGGCGGCGCAGGTGCGGGGTGGCGGCGCGGGCGAGCTGGATGGAGGCGGTGAGGTTGGTCGCGATCTGGCGGTCGATCTGCTCGTCGGTGAGCTCCTCGGCCGCGCCGAACAGCCCGTAGCCCGCGTTGGAGACCACGACGTCGATCCGGCCGAGTTCGGCGAAGGCGCGGTCGACGACCTCGCGCAGCGCGGTGGTGTCGGTGATGTCCAGGGCGGCGCGCCAGAGCTGGTCGCCGTGGCGGGCGGCGAGGTCGTCGAGGGTGTGCGGGCGGCGCGCGGTGGCGGCGACGCGGTCGCCGCGGCGCAGCAGCTGCTCGGTGAGCTCGCGGCCGAAGCCGGAGGACGTGCCGGTGATGAACCAGGTGCGGGTCATGTGCGCTCCCCTGTAGGTAACTAACTAGATACATTCGTACACGAACGCGCCGCCTCTGTAAACATCTGGATGGTTATGTACGGTGACCCCATGCCACCTGACGCCACCGAGACCAAGCGGCGACTGCTCAGGGCGGCGGTCGAGGAGTTCGCCACCCACGGCCTGGCGGGCGCGCGCGTCGACCGCATCGCCGAGACCGCCGCGGCCAACAAGCGGTCGATCTACATGCACTTCGGGACCAAGGAAGAGCTGTTCGACAGGGTCGTGGCGGAGAGCATGACCGAGCTGGCGGAGGCGGTCGCGATCGACGCGGGCGACCTGCCCGCCTACGCGGGCGCGCTGTACGACCGGCTGCGGCAGCGGCCGCACATCACCCGGCTGTACCTGTGGGCGGGGCTGGAGCGGCAGCGGCCGGTCGAGGCCGAGGCGGCGGAGTACCGGCGCAACATCGCCGCCGTCGAGGCCGCCCAGCGGGCGGGCCGGGTCCGCGCCGACATCCCGGCGGTGGAGCTGATGGCCATGGTGATCGCGCTGGTGATCAGCTGGGACACCGCCTCCTGGTCGCTGAAGGCGCTGCCGGGGGCGGCCGGTCGGGAGCCTGCCCCCGAGCACCGGGCCGCGGTGCTCGCCGCCGTGGCCGCGCTCGTCCGACCGCTCTGAGCGCGCCGCCCGCCGGGACGGCTAGCGCGGGGCGCAGCCCACGCCGTCGCGGTTGGTGTCGAGGTGGTGCCGGTCGCGGCCGGGCACCTCGACGCGCGTGATGCCCTGCTCCCGCAACCACAGGCAGGTCCACCACACGTGCCGGGGGAACTCCCACGGGACGCACCCGGTGTTGGTGACGTAAGCGTGGTCGCACCCGTCCGACCCTTCCGGCGGCGCCTGCTGGACCTCGGAGGACGGCGGGGCGGTGGTCGTGGTGGGCGGCGGCGCCGTCGTGGTGGTGGTCACGGTGACCGGGTGCGGCGGCGTGGTGACCGCGGGCGGCTGGGCGGGCAGCGGCGCGGGGAACGACCGGGGGAGCGGTGGTGGCGCCACCTCGGTGGAGCGGACGGCCTGGACGCTGGTGGCCAACGTGGCGCTCAGCACGTCCGGCCCGGTCGGACCGGTGTCCACCCGCCGCACGTCCACCGGCCGCGGTTGGCCGCCGTTGACCAGCACGACCAGCAGTGCGCTCGCCGCCAGTGCCGCTACCGAGCCCACCACCAGGGCATGTCTGCCACTGCTCATCTCGCGCACCTGCTCCGCCGCATCCCCAAGTGTCACCTGGAATCGTTCGACGAACCGGGGGCGTTACCGCGCGACCCGGTCAGCCGCTGCGGTCGGGGCCCGCCCGGTGCGGTTCCACGCGCAGCAGGACGCGCCGCTCGGCGACCATCGACGCCCGGTAGTCGGCCCAGTCCCGGTGCTCGCCGGAAATGGCGCGGTAGTAGGAGATCAGCCCGTCCATCGCCGCCGGGAGCGACACCACCTCCGCGATCCCGTCGACCTGTATCCACCGGCCGAAGAACTGGTCGGGCAGCACGCACAGCCAGACGCGCGGGTCGTTGCGCACCTGCCGCACCTTGTAAGCGGTTTCCCGAGTGCTGATCACGATCCTGCCCCCGTCGTCGAGGGCGGCGAGCACCGGTGACATCTGGGGCGTGCCGTCCGACCGCATGGTGGCCAGCACCGCCCGGTGCTGCTTCCTGATGACGTCGCGCGCGTGATCCAGGTCCATCGGCCCATCATCCCGGCGGGGCCGGTGAACGGCTCGGTGCGCGATCGTGACCACGCGGTTACGTGGGCGCCCACCTCCGCCGCGCCGGGCCGGAATTGCGACGCATCCCACGCTTGACCGTGCAAGTAGGCCCTTTTTCGCTGCTTAGCATGTTGGCGCTCGGTGCGCAGATCCGCACCACGACACCCACCATCGAGAGGTGCGCAGCTGATGCTGTTCCGACGACTGCTGCCCGCGACCGCCGCGGTCGCCGCCCTGGTGCTCACCACCGCCTGCGGCGGGGCGGACGAGAACACCCTGGAGGGCCGGGCCCAGGACGGGAAGCTGACCATCGGCATCCGGTTCGACCAGCCCGGCATGGCGCAGCGCAGGCTCGACGGCAAGTACGTCGGGTTCGACGTCGACGTGGCCAAGTACGTCGCGGGCGAGCTCGGCGTGCCCGAGAACGGCATCACCTGGGTGGAGGCCCGCTCCGCCGACCGGGAGAGGCTGATCACCACCGGCGCGGTCGACTTCGTCGTGGCCACCTACTCCATCACCGACAAGCGCAAGGAGCAGATCGCCTTCGCCGGTCCGTACTTCGAGACCGGGCAGGGCCTGCTGGTCCGCTTCACCGAGGAGGCGATCAAGGGCCCGGAGACGCTCAACGGCAAGCGGCTGTGCTCGGTCACCGCGTCGACCTCGGCGCAGAAGGTCAAGGACCAGTTCGCGCGGGACGTGACGCTGGTGGAGTACGGCCAGTACTCCGACTGCGTGGTGGCGCTGCTGGCGGGCAACGTCGACGCGGTCACCACCGACCAGGCGATCCTGGCCGGGTACGTCGCGGAGAACCCCGAGCTGCTCAAGCTGGTGGGGCAGAAGTTCACCACCGAGCGCTACGGCATCGGCCTGGCCAAGGACGACCAGGCCGGGCGGGCCAAGATCAACCAGGCCATCGAGAAGATGGTCGACAGCGGCGCGTGGCGCGGCGCGCTGGAGCGCAACCTCGGCGAGGCCGAGGTCGAGCTGCCGGAGCCGCCCGAGATCACGGAGAAGTGAGCCGACCGCCCGTCAGCGGTAGTGCTCGCTGTGATCAACCGATACGCTCGGCCACGCAGGCCGTGGTTTCTGTGTTCGTGTCTCACGCTCGCGGAACGACACGCGGGCGTGCTGTCTCCCGCCCCACCGGTGGGGGGAAACGCCCCGGGACGGCCGGGGCTGCACGGTGCAGCCCCAAGCTTTCCTGCGATGGAGGCAGGCAGATGGCAGAGGGCACTGTGAAGTGGTTCAACTCCGAGAAGGGCTTCGGCTTCATCGCCCAGGCCAACGGGGGGCCTGACGTCTTCGTGCACTACTCGGAGATCCAGGGTTCCGGCTTCCGCACCCTGGAGGAGAACCAGAAGGTCGAGTTCGAGATCGGGCAGGGCACCAAGGGGCCGCAGGCCCAGAACGTGCGCGCGGTCTGATCCAAGGCGTGGCGCAGGCCCCCGACCGCTCACCGCGGTCGGGGGCCTGCTCGCGTGCGGGGGACTAGTAGCCGCGCTGGCGGGCTTCCCACTCCAGCCGCTGCATGACCCACTCGGTGGCCAGCGCCTGGGGGGAGGTCTGCCGCTCCGCGGCCAGCTCCTTGAGCTGCTCGTTGGCCATGAGCTGCAGGCGGAGCTGGTAGACCTGCGCGTTGCCGAAGCTGCTGCCCGAACCCGTCGTCTCCGGGTCGGCCGTCTCGGGGGCCAGCGCCGCCAGGTAGGACTGCAGCTCCTCGTCGGGAACCAGTTCTTCCTGTTCGCGGGCGGGGGGCCGGTGACGGCCGGACTTCGAGCGTCCAAGGGGACCTAGAGGCACCGCGTCACGATAACGGTTGGATTGCGGAAGACCGCAAAGTGTGGCGCTGGTCACAGGTGTGTGCATGGAGAGGCCCCCGCGCCAGGGGGAGGAACGCGGGGGCCTGGAGGGGATCTCCACAGGCGCTGACCGGGGGTGTGTCAGCAAATCGGATTCTTGCACGCGCGGCAGGGCGGCGGGAGTGGGTTGAGGGGAAATCTTGGACCCGCGGTGGCGCGGGGGCGCGCCACCGCAGGTCGCGGGTCGTCCGGGCGGCGTCGGACCGGACCTCGGCGTGCCCCGTGAGCACGGCTTTCGGCATTTCGCGGGGTCGCGGCGGCAAATCCGCCACGGTGCGCGCCCGTGTCGGGAAAACATTTCCCCGACGCGGGCGCGAGGTCAGCCCGCCAGTTCGTAACCCGCCTCGGTGACCGCCGCCTTGACCTCGTCCAGGCCCAGCTCGCGGGTGCTGGTCACGGTGACCGCCCCGGTCTCCAGCCGCACGTCCACGCCTGTGACGCCCTCCAGGGCGGTCAGCTCCTCGGTGACCGAGCTGACGCAGTGGCCGCAGGTCATGCCGGTGACGGTGTAGGTGGTGACTGCCATGTGCCCTCGTTTCCTCGTGACTGGTCAGTCCGAGGATACCCGTGGGGGGTAAGGGTTACGCGGGCGGCTCATCGGGCAGGTCCTCCAGTTGGCTGATCTCGCCCTCCAGCCGGTCGACGAGCTGCTCCAGGCCCGCGAGCATCCCGTCGAGCTCGCCCATCTTCTCGTTCATCAGCGCGTCGAGGTCGGCCTCGAAGGCGGCCATCGACGGGGCCGGGGGCGGTTCCGCGCCCGCGGCGGGCGGGGTCTGCCCAAGGGGCTGCTCAGGCGTCTGCCCAGGGGTGGGGTCGGGTTGGGGCTGCGTCATGGGTGCGCGTCCTTCCTGTTCGCCACAAGCACATCACGCCCCACTTGACACCGGGGTACCTGCACGGAAAGTGACACTCCGTCGGCTTCGAATCACTCTCCGGGGGGCTGCGGTACTTCGCAGGGCTCACTTAATCTCGCGCCAACCTCAAGTCGGGGAGGCGTCATGAGCGGGTCCCTAGAAGTTCGCCAGTTCCTGTGGAACCAGGACGACATCGTGTCCAGGCCGGGCAGCGGAGGCGTGCCCGCGCAACGAACCGGGGAGCCCTCGCGCATCTCCGACGAGCAGGTCCACCGGGCTCGGCTGTCCGTGGCGCGCGGCGCCACCAGCGCCGAGGACTGCCGGCTGCTGCTCGACATGCTCGGCCTGGTGCCGGGCGAGGACGGCGGGGTCCCGCCCGTCCAGCGGTAGGCGCGCCAGTGGCGGCCCACCCCGGACGCGCCCCCGAGGTGCGTCCGGGGTGGGCCGCTCGCCACCAGCCCGGTGGGGGCGACGGCCGTCCGGGGGTGGAGAAATTGCAGGTCAGAAAGTTTTGACCCCCCCGTTTTGGAGTATCGGGGGGACGTGTCATATGCTTACGATGCTTCCACCGGACAGCGGTTGGAGGGCCTGGGAAGAAGGTGGCCCACACGGGCTGCTGGAGGAACGAGGTCCCCATCGTCTAGCGGCCTAGGACCCCGCCCTTTCAAGGCGGTAGCGCGGGTTCGAATCCCGTTGGGGGCACGTAGTACTGTAAGAGAGCAAGGCCCAGTGGCGCAGTTGGTTAGCGCGTCGCCCTGTCACGGCGAAGGTCGCGGGTTCAAGTCCCGTCTGGGTCGCAAGGCTGTTCGGCTGAGGCCGGGCCGCTACCTGGCCAGGTAGCTCAGTTGGTACGAGCGACCGCCTGAAAAGCGGTAGGTCGGCGGTTCGACCCCGCCCCTGGCCACCAGCACGTGGAAAGCCCCACTCGCCTCCGGCGGTGGGGCTTTCGCCATTTCCGGGTTCGCCACCAATCCAGGCCCCCACCTTTCCACGTGATGTGCGCCACTTCCCGCCAATCGCCGCGCCCGAATTCCTTGATCCGCCCGGCAGGCCACTCGCCGGAGGGGTGAAGCGGCCCGATGGGTGGAATCGTGTCAACCTGGGTTGACACGAGGGCTGTTGTCAACCAAAGTTGACGTCATGGCGGAGGCAACGGAACTGGCGGTCGCGGCGGGCGACCAGGACCCCCGCGTCGGGCTCCGGGCGGTCAGCGCGCTGCGCAGGCTGCTCGAACAGCTCGAAGCGGTGCAGGTCCGCAACGCCCGCGCGCGTGGGTGGTCGTGGCAGGAGATCGCCGCCGAACTGGGTGTGAGCAGGCAGGCGGTGCACAAGAAGCACGGGGGAAGCCGATGATCGCGGAGCGGTTCACCAGGCAGGCGCGGCAGGCGGTGCGGGAGGCGGTCCGCGAGGCGGAACGCCGGGACGCGGACCGGATCGAGCCGGAGGACCTGCTGCTGGCGGTGCTGGACACACCGGTGCTGGCGGAGTTCGGGCTGGCGCGCGCGGAGGTCGAGGCGGCCTTCGAGCGGGCCCGGCGCAAGGGCGGGCTCAGCGACGCCGACACCGAGGCGCTGCGCGGCCTGGGCATCGACGTGGACCAGGTCGTCGACTCGGTCGAGGCGGCGCTGGGGGAGGGCGCGCTGGCGCGACGCCCCCGGCGCGGGCGGGCGCTGTTCGGCCTGCCCTTCGACGCGGCGGCCAAGCAGGCGCTGGCCCGCTGCCTGGTGGAGGCCAAGGACCTCGGCCACCGCACCCTCGACCGGGAGCACCTGGTGCTGGCGCTGCTGTCCGGGCGGGGACTGGTGGCCGAGGTGCTGGCCGGGCTCGGCGTGGACTACACCGAGGTCAGGCGGCGGGTCGTGGCCGCACCCAGGTGACCGGGGGCAGGAACGCCTGGGTGAGCGGCCCGATGGCCAGCGCGTAGAGGACCGTGCCGACGCCGACGGTGCCGCCCAGCAGCCAGCCCGCGGCCAGCACGATCACCTCCACCGCGGTGCGCACCAGGCGCAGCGAGGTCCCGGTCCGCGCGCAGAACCCGGTCGTCAGGCCGTCGCGCGGGCCGGGGCCGAGCCGGGCGCCGATGTAGACGGCGGCGGCCAGGCCGTTGAGCACGACGCCCCCGGCCAGCAACAGCACGCGCACCGCCAACCCGGTGGGCGCGGGCAGCAGGGCCAGCGTCACGTCCACCGCGACGCCGATGACCAGCACGTTGCTCACCGTGCCCACCCCTGGGCGCTGGCGCAGCGGCAGCCAGCACAGCAGCACCAGCACGCCGACCAGCGCGGTCACCGTGCCGAAGCTCAGCCCGGTGCGCTCGGCCAGTCCCTCGTGCAGCACGTCCCACGGGTTCAGGCCCAGCGCGGCGCGGATCTGCAGCGCCATGCTCGCGCCGTAGAGCCACAGGCCCACCAGAAGTTGGATGATCCGACGTGTAGGTGCGATGGTGACCGGGACCGGCGTGAGAGCGGCAAGCACTTGGCCATCTTGAGCGCCCTTTGGCTTCCTTATCCATGACCAATACTCAATAATTGGCCTTGTGGAGCTAGGTTTCCCAGCAAGTGGACGTATTTCCGGGTTCCGGCTCGCCCGGCTGCTCGGCGAGTGGCGGCGGCGCGGCGCCCGCCAGGGCTCGGCCGACCTCGCCGCGGCCATCCGGATGCTGATCCTGGACGGCAGGCTCCCGGCGGGCACCCGGCTGCCCGCCGAGCGGGAGATGGCCGACGCGCTGCCGGTCAGCCGGACGATGATCACCGCCGCGCTGGACCAGCTGCGCGCCGAGGGCCTGGTGGCCAGCAGGCGCGGCGCGGGCACCTGGGTCAGCCTGCCCACCGGCCACCTCGGGATCGCGCCGGACACCCCGCTGGTCGGGCACAGCATGGTCGACTTCGCCCGCGCCGCCCCGCCCGCGATCCCCAGCACGCTCGCCGCGTTCGACGCGGTGCGGCTGCGGATGCCCGAGCGGCTGGCCGACCACGGCTACTACGAGCACGGCCTGCCCGACCTGCGGCAGCGCATCGCAGCCCGGTACGAGGCGCGCGGCCTGCCCACCTCGCCGGAGCAGATCCTGGTCACCAGCGGCGCGCAGCACGCGCTGGCGCTGGTGCTGCGGCTGCTGACCGGGCCGGGCGACCGGGTGCTGGTGGAGCAGCCCAGCTACCCCAACGCGCTGGACGCGATCAAGGCCGTGTCGGCGATCCCGGTGCCGGTGGCGATGACCGAGACCGGCTGGGACCTGCCCGGCATCGCCGCCGCGCTGCGCCAGGCCGCGCCGAGGATGGCGTACCTGGTGGTCGACTTCCACAACCCCACCGCGCACCGCATGGGCGCGGCCGAACGCGCCGAGCTGGTGGAACTGGCCCGGCGCGCACGCACCCCGCTGGTGGTCGACGAGACCGTGGTGGAGCTGGACCTCGACGGCGACCCGCTGGACGGCCCGCCGCCGGTCGCCTCGTTCGGCGAGGACCTGGTGATCACCCTGGGCTCGGCGAGCAAGTCGCACTGGGGCGGTCTGCGGATCGGCTGGATCCGCGCCACGCCGGAGGTGGTGCACCGGCTGGTGGCGGGCCGCACCGCGCTGGACCTCGGCTCCGCGGTGCTCGACCAGATGGTGCTGGCCGAGCTGCTGGCCGACCCGGAGCCCGCGCTGGCCGCGCGCCGCGCGCAGCTGGCCGACCAGCGCGACGTGCTGATGGCGGGCCTGCGGGAGCACTGCCCCCGGTGGCGCTTCCGCAGGCCGTCGGGCGGGCTGAGCGTGTGGTGCGAGCTGGACGCGCCGGTGAGCACGCGGGTCGCGGTGGTGGCGCAGAACCACGGCATCCGGCTGGTGCCCGGCTCGCGGTTCGGCGCGCACGGGGGCTTCGAGCGCTGGCTGCGGCTGCCGTACGTGCTGCCCGCCGAAGTGCTGCGGGACGCGGTGCGCAGGCTCGGGCTGGTCGCCGCGACCGTGTCCGGCACGGGCGTGGAGGGCGACGCGGAGGTGGACGTCCCGGTCGCGTGACCCCCGGTCGCGTGACCCCCGGTCGCGTGACCCCTGGTCGGGTGGTCGCTGCCGCCGGACCCCGGCGCAGCCCCTCGATGGGCCGGGGTCCGGCGGCGCGCGGACCGGAGACCTGCGGCGGAACGCTCCAGGGAGGGCGTTCCGCCGCAGGCTTCGGCGTGGTCCCAGCGCCACGGGGGCAGCGTGGCGACGGGACCTGCCCCGTTCCTGCCGGGGCGCGGTCGGCAGGACGGGAGTGCGAGGTCGTGCCGGTACTGCGGGTGGGTGCTACCGCGAGACGACTGCCGCGGTGTGCCCGGAGGAGTGCCGGAGGTGCGCGCAGGGGTGTCCTCGGGGCACACGGGTGCCGCGGCACCCGGTCGGGTCGCTCAGTCGGGTGAGGTGCTCGGCAGGCCGGGAACGCTGCCGGGGGACCGCCAGTCGTCGCGCCGCTCGACCGACCACGCGGTGGCGGGCTGGAGGGCGGACTGGGCGGTCAGCAGGGCGACGGTGCCGCCGCCGCGGTGGCCGTTCGAGCTGTCGTGCGTGCTCGACGAGGCGATGGGCGCGCTGGGCGCGGCCGGGGCGTGCTGCGAGGCCGGAGAAGGAGCGCCGGGCTCCGGGTTCTCCCAGGTCAGATCAGGTGTCGCAGGTGTATCCGGCACGGCCGGGACGGCCGGGGCCACGGGGGCCGCCGGGGCGGGTTCGGCGGGCGCGGTGCGCACCGGGGCGGCGGGTGGGGCGTGCGCGGGCGGAGGTGGCGGGACGGGGGCGGTCGCCTCGGGCACCGGCGGCGCCAGCGCCAGCGCGGCCTCCGCCCGCGCGGCCACCTTGGCCTGGTACACCTCCGGGGGCACGGTGTTGGACACCGCGCCGGTGCGGCCGGACACCTGGAGGTTCCCCGAGTGGAGGCCGACCGAGTGGAAGCCCGCCGCGACGGGTTCCCACTCCGGCTCGGCGGGGTCGGCGGGATGCTCGACCGGCACCACCTGCTCGGTGGGCACGACCTCCAGCACCGCCAGCCGCGGCGGACCGGGCAGCCGCTGGTCGAGCAGCGCGGCGATCAGCTCGTCCTGGTGCGCCGCCTGCTCCTGGTGCGCCGCCTGCCGCACGGCGTCCAGCGCCGCCCGCACCTCGTCCGCCGGGTCGTCCGAGACCGCTGCCGCGACCCCCGACCCGAGCAGCCACGCGGCGCCCGCGAACCCGCCCACGGCCGCGGCCCGCAGCAGCAGCGACCCGGTGCGGCGCACGGCGTTGCTGATGGCCACGGGATCACCACCGTTCGGGACTGCGGCGAACGGGCGGACCGTTCGGAGGGGCGACGTGGTGCTATGTCTAGCACTGGTCACCGCTTTTGCGAACGCCGCGAGCCCTAACCCACTCGGAAGGGCGGTCTGTTGCGGCTGTCCGGGGCGCGGGCGGGGAACTCGAACACCGTCCGTCGTGGTCACCGCATCAGGTGACTACCCGGGACGTCCGCTGTGGACGGAGCGCGAACCCGGCACCCTGTCCGCTGTGGACATTGGACTAGCGCAGGGTGCGGGCCTGGAACCGGTCGTCGAGCTGGTGGACCGCTGGCGCCGGGAACGGCCCGACCTGCTGGTGCACGACCCGGCGGACCGACGGAGTGCTTGGTCCGTTCAGGTGAGGTACTGATACCTCCGGATGGACTCCCGGAGGCGGTCGACCGGCTGCGCCGGTGGGTGGACCGGCTGGCCGAACCCGCGGCCTCCGGGTTCACCCGCGTCCGGCTCCGCCCCGCCGAGCGGGACCAGCCGGTGCGCATCGCGCGCGAGGTGGGCCTGGGCATCGCCCCGAACCACGTGCACGTGGGCAGCCCGATCATGATCGGCACGGCGCACCCGCTGCCCGCCTCGGCCGCCCCGCCCGCGCCGCCGTCGGACGAGGCCTGGGCGGTCACCGCCGCGGTGCTGGACACCGGGCTGGACCCGCACCCGTGGTTCGCCCACCGGGCGTGGTTCGCCGAGGGCGGCCACCCGCCGGAGGTGCTGGACGCCGACGGCCGCCCCGGCCAGGACCGCCAGGCCGGGCACGGCACGTTCGTCACCGGCGTGCTGGTCCGGCACGCGCCGGGGGTGCGCGTGCGGCACCGCCGGGTGCTGTCCTCGCTCGGCCTGTCCGACGACGTCACCGTCGCGCGTGGACTGAGGTCGGTGCGCGGGGCCGACGTGGTGGTGCTGAGCTCGGGCTGCCGGACCGCCGACGACACCTGCCCGCCGGTGCTGCGGCACGCGGTGGCGCGGCTGGCCGGGTCGGTGGTGGTCGCCGCGGCGGGCAACGGCGCGAGCGAGCGGCCGACGTGGCCCGCGGCGCTGCCCCGGGTGGTGGCGGTGGGCGCGGACGCGCCGTTCAGCAACCGGGGGGACTGGGTGGACGCGGTGGCGCCGGGGGTGGACGTGGTGAGCAGCTTCGTCCGGCTCGTCCCCGGCTCGGCGGCGCGCGAGTACGGGTTCGCGCGGTGGAGCGGCACGTCGTTCGCCGCGCCGAGGGTGGCCGCCGAGGTGGCCCGCCTCCGCCACGCCGGGGAGCCCGCCGAGCGGGCCCGCGCGGCGGCGGTGCGGCGGTTCAGCCCGCGCCGAAGCAGCTGAACCCGAGATCGCCGTGCTCGGCCTGGGCGTCGGCGAGCGCCTGGGCCGGGCCGGTGCCCAGCGCGGCGTGCAGGGTGGCCATCAGCGCGGGCGCTCGGGCGTCGGGCACGTCGCGGACGCAGGCGATCACGGCCCGCGCGCCGCGCCGCAGCAGCAGCGGGGCCAGTCCGGAGTGGCACGCCGACAGCACCACCACCGCCGGAGCCCGCTCCAGGCGGTCCAGGTCGTGGCCGTGCAGCGGGCCGTCGGCCAGGCGCAGGTGGGAGAACAGCGGACTGCCCGCGCGGAACTCGCCGTGCGCGGCGATGTGCGCGACGTCGGCGCGGGCCAGCGCGTCCAGTGTGGACTCCACGGTGGAGCGCTGGGCGCCGCCGTGCCGCCGCCGCAGCGCGCGGACCTCGGCGACCGCGTGCCGCAGGCCCGGCCCCGCGACCCACAGGCGGCGGTCGAGCGCCAGCGGTGTGCGCGCCGCGCGCAGCCAGCACGCCGCAGAGGGGGCGACGGAGACGGCGCGGCCCCGGCACGAGGGCAGCGCCGCCCACGGCAGGCGCTCCAGCTCGGGGCTGGGCACGACGACCAGCGGGCGGTCGCCAGCCGGTGCGGTGAGGCCGTCCAGCTCGCGGATCGCGGTCGCGTTGCGGCCCAGGGCCAGCGCCCGGACGTGGTGGTCGAACCGGCGCGCGTCGCCCGCGTCGCGCAGGCGGACCCGGCCCGCCACGACCGACACCGCGACCAGGCGGCCCCGGTGGCTGGTGAAGTGGAGCAGGGCCCGCTCGCCCAGCGCCGCCGGGTCGGGGAACGCGCGGTGCCGCCGGTCGGTGCCCGCCGCCAGCGACAGCCTGCGGATCTCCCGCTCCAGCCGGACGATCCCGTCGTGGTCGTCGCGGGCGCGGGCCAGGCGCAGCTCGGCGGAGGGGCGGGCGGTGGCGGGGACCGGTGCGGGCGGGTCGGCGCGGCGGTGCTCGGCCCAGCGGACCACCGCCATGGCGTCACCGGCCGCCAGCGCGTGGTCCAGGGCGATGGCGACCAGCTCGGGGCCGGGGTGCTGGTCCGGTGGCTGGAGGGCCAGCCCGGCGCGGCACGCGGCGACCGCCGCCCGGCGGTCGCCCGCCAGCCGGGCGCGGGCCAGCCAGCCGAGCGCCCGCGCGCGGGCGGTGCCCCGGTGCCTGCGCGCGGCGGCCTCGACCAGGGCCCCGGTGGCCAGCCGCAGCTCGGCGGCGTCCTCGTGGTGGCCGTGGGCGTCGCACGCCGCGGCGATCTCGACAGCGGTCTCGACGGCCTGGGCACCGGCCCGCAGCGCCACCGCCGTCGCGGCGGGCACCCAGGCCGCCCGCCCCTGCGCGCGGAACATCGTCGCAGCCCGCGCCGCCAGGTCGCGGGCCGCCGCCGGGTCGTCGTCGCGCAGCGCGCAGCGCCCGGCGAGCAGCAGCGCCTCGGGCAGCCGTGAACCCCGGTCGCACCGGTCCAGCAGCGCCACGGCGGGCCGCAGCACCTCGCGCGCCTCGGCCACCAGACCGGCCGCGAGCAGCGCCTGCGCCCGGTCCACCAGCGCTTCCGGCTTGCTCGCCACGCGCAGCCCCTCCCTCGCGGCCCGCTCGTAGTGCCGCAGCGCGGCCGGGTGGTCGCCCGCGAGCACCGCCGCGAAGCCCCGGTTGTGCAGCGCCATCGCCGCCCGCTCCGGCTCGCCGATGGACAGCAGCAGCGCCCGCGCGGCGGCGAAGTCGGCGTCCGCCTCGGCCGGGCGCACCGCGTAGCACCGCGCGATCCCGCGCCCGATCAGGGCGTTGGCCTGCCAGCGGTGGTCGCCCCGCAGCCGCCGCACCGCCGCGGTCAGCGCCTTGACCGCCAGCCGGGGGTCGGCCTGCTGGCACAGCAGCAGCCCGCGCAGGCAGCGCGCCCGAGCCAGGTGCCGCACCGTCGCCCCGGCCTCGGCCGCCACCGCGTCCAGGTGCCGCGCGCACGCCGCCGGGTCGCCCCGGTCCAGCGCGATCCAGGCCAGGGTGAGCCGGAAACCGGCCCTGTCCCCGCCCGCGTCCCCATCCGCGTCCCCGCTCGCCGCGCGCAGCCCCTCCTCGGCCACCCGCTGGGCCCGCGCCAGCTGGCCGGACTCGACCAGCGCCAGGCAGTCGTCGTGGCTCACGCGACGAACCACCCGGTGCCCCGGTCCGCCCGCCCCGGCCCGCGCAGCACGAACGCCACCGGCCCGCACGGCACCCCCTCGAACTGGAACCACCCCCGCTCGGCGGCCGCCCACGCGCCCCCGCCCGGCCAGCGCACCACCGCGTCGGCCGCCTCCCGCGCCCGCCCGACGACGTGCACGGCCCGCCGCCCGCGCGGTTCCAGGCGCAGGTCGAGGTCGGCGAACCGCAGCGTCCGCGCGCCGCCGACGCCGCGCACGCCCTCGGGGTCCTCCAGCGCGGAGTCGGCGATCAGCGGCAGCGGCACGGCCGGGTCCAGCCGCTGCGCCAGCGCCGCCGCCGCGGCGTCGGCCAGCGGCGCGGGCACGGGGTCGACCCGGTTGAGCAGGTCGGCCAGGTCGGCCAGCAGGTCGCGGGTCATCCGACCAGCTCCGGCACCAGGCGGCGGCGCAGGGTGGCCAGGCAGCGGCTGCGCATGGGGCCGAGGCTGCCGGTGGGCACGCCCAGCGCCGAGGACACCTCGGCGTAGGACAGCTCCGGGGCGTGCGCCACCAGGCGCAGCACCTGCCTGCACCGGTCGGTCAGCGAGGAGTACGCGGCCCACAGCGCCCGCGCGCGGTCGTTGTCCAGCGCCACGTCCTCCGGCGTGGGGTCCGGCGGCCCCCACAGGTCCACCGGCTCCTGCCTGCCGCGCAGGGCCAGCACCCGCACGGACTCGTGACGGGCCGTGATCACCAGCCAGGCGCTGAGCTTCTCCGGTTCGCGGATGCGGAACAGGTGCTGCGCCAGCGCCAGCCAGGTCGCCTGGCAGACGTCCGAGGCGTCCTCCGGGGCCAGCCGGTGCGCCCGCGCCACGCCCCACACCAGCCGCTCGTACCCGCGCACGATCCGCCGCCACGCGCCCGCGTCGCCCGCCCGCGCCATGGCCAGCAGCTCCGCGTTGAGTTGATCTCGCATGACGGCTGGGAGGGGCAGCGGGCCGGTCCGGCTCCCCAGGTCACACGATCGTGCGGCCGGGAGGACCGGTCAGGGGAGCGGAGGGCCCGCCTCACTCGGTGCGCAGGGCGCTCGGGCGGATCGCCGAGCGCAGCGCGGGCAGCGTGCACAGCGACACCGCCAGCACCACCACCGCGGCCGTCCCGACGGTGACCACCACCTCGCTCCAGTCCACCCGGAACCGCTCGGAGGGCACCAGCAGCCACGCGGTGCCCAGACCCAGCGGGGTGGCCAGGGCCAGGCCCAGCGCGGTCGGCACCGCCGCCTGCCACGCCGCGGCCGCCGCCAGCGTCCGCCTCGGCACGCCGTTGGCGGCCAGCACCGCGACCGGGCGGCGGCGCTCCCACACCTGGTCCACCGCCGCGGCGGCCAGCCCGACCACGGCCAGCAGGGTCAGCAGCACCGACGCGCCGATCACGCCGCTGCGCAGCGAGGTGAACAGCTCCACCTGCGCGCTCTGCCCCGTCGACAGCCGCACGGCCCGGTCGACGCGGCCGGTGGCGGCCAGCAGCCGATCGGCGAACGCCGCGTCCGGGTCGCCCTCGACCACCAGCTGGTAGGGGCGCAGCGCGCTCAGCACGGGGTCCGCGCCGCCCGCCACCAGGAGCCCCGCGGGCAGCCGGGAGTCGGAGGGGGTGTCGATGAGCACCTGGTAGTCGGGGATGGTCCAGTCCCGGCCCGCCAGGACCGTCCGGGTGCCCGGACGCGGCGCGTCGCGCCCGTCGTGCACCCAGTAGGCCCGGCCCGGCGCGCAGTCCCGCACGCCCAGCATGTGCGCCAGCTCGGCGCAGTCGGTGCTGACCACCCCGTGCGGCTTCCCGCCCGTGGTGGCGCCCCAGCGCACCTCGCTGATCCGGCGCACCCCGCCCACCAGGGCGATGGCCTCCTCCAGCTCGCGCAACGGGGTCGGCTCGGACAGCGCCAGCGTCCAGCGGCCGGTGCCCTCGTCGGCGGTGCCCGCGCCGAAGCTGTCCGCGGTGAAGTCCGCCGCCGCGGACAGCAGCACCTGCAGGGTCAGCGAACCGGTCAGCACGACCACCACGCCCGCCAGCACGCGCGGGGTGTTCCGGTCGTGGCGCAGGCCGCGCAGCGCCAGCATCGGCGCGATGCCCTCCACCTGCCCGCGCGAGACCCGGCCGACCAGCCACGGCAGCACCGCGCCGGTGCCCACCAGCACCAGCCCGATGCCCGCGCCCAGCGCCAGCGTCACGACGGGATCGGTCATCACGCTCCAGAAGTCGCTGGTCAGCGAGATCGACACGAGCACCAGCGCGCCCGCGCCGACCAGCGCGAACCGCCACCAGCCCCGGCGCGCGGGCACCTCGGTGCGACGGCTCAGGCCCAGCGGGCCGATGTCCACCGCGCGCAGCCCCAGCAGCGCCGAGCCGACCGCCACCACCGGCACGCCCACCGCGATCAGCACCCCCAGCAGCGGGTCGGGCAGCAGGTCGGTGGGGAAGAAGCCGACCCCCTCCACCTCGATGAAGCGGGCCAGCGGCCGGGCCGCGAAGTACAGCGCCACGCCCACCAGCAGCCCGAGCAGCGCCCCGGCCAGCGTCTCCCCGCTGGCGATCCGGTGCACCTGCGCGCGGCTGCCGCCCGCCAGCCGGATCGCCGCCAGCCGCTGCTCCCGGCCGGTCGCGCCGAGCCGGGTCGCCACCATCACGAAGATCGCCAGCGGCACCAGCAGCGCCACGATCGCGGCCACCACGAGCAGCCCGTAGACCAGGGGCCACTGCTGCCGGTAGTACTCGCCGCCGAAGCCCAGGGCGGGCGCGGCCGCGGCGGTGTCCGCCAGGCCCGCGTAGAACAGCAGCGACTTGGGGCGCGGCAGGCCGACCTCGCCGATCACGCCGATCACCCGCTCGGGGAACCGGGCGCGCGCGGAGTCGTCGGCCGCCATCAGCTCCAGCAGCTCGGGCGAGACGACCACCTCGCCGGGCAGCGGGAGGCGCCCGACCCCCGGCGGCGGCGCGGCGCCCTGGCCGACCGCCGCCACCTCGACGCCGGAGATCTTCCGGCCCTGCCAGTCCACGAACACCTGCCGCACCCGCAGCGGCGCGGACTCGTCCTGGACGTAGGACGGCGCGGTGGCCGCGACCCGCGCGGACTTCGCCTCGCGGGCCGGGCCGATCGACGCCGCCAGCAGCAGGACCGTCACCCCCAGCCCCACCCCGGCGGCGGTGAGCGCCAACCTGGCCCACGACGTCCGGCCGCCCCCGACAGCCAGCCGCACGCCGAGGACCAGGTCGGCGGCCCACCGCATCCGCGCGCTCATTCCGAGCGCAGCCCCAGCGCGCCCGTGGCCCGGCGCAGGGACGGCAGCGTCAGCGCCGTCACCACCAGGCCCAACCCCGCCGCGGCGGCGCTGAGCAGGCCGATGCCGCCCCAGTCGAGCGCGACCGGCAGGTCGAGCACGCGCAGCAGCAGCGCCGCCAGACCGGTGCCCACCGCCGTCGACACCACCAGCGCCAGCAGCAGCGGCACCGCGTTCTGCCACAGCAGCGACCGGCCCAGCGCGCCGCGCGGCACGCCGCTGGCGGCCAGCACGGCCAGTGGCCGCCTGCGCTCGCGCACCTGCTCCAGCGCGAGCACCAGCAGGCTGGCCCCGGCCAGCAGCAGGGTGATCAGCGAACCCGCGAGCAGGGCTTGGCGCACGCTCATGAACTGCACCACCCGATCCGCCATGTCGATCTCCCCCACGAAGCTGACGAACGTCCGCCAGGTTAGCGGTGCGACCGCGTTGCGCACGTGCTCGACGGCGTCGGCCTTGCTCTGGTCGAGTTCGACCATGATCTGGGTCCGGCCTGGCGGCAGGTCCGCGCCGCGCACCGCGGCGGGCGTGAGGAACAAGCCCGACGTGTTGCGCGTCACGATCTCGGCCCGCACCAACTCGTACCGCGGGACGGTCCAGCTCTTCGTGATCTCCTCGTCCTCGCTGAAGGCGGTGACGGTGGTGCCCGGTGCGACGGCAGGGTTCCCGGTGGCCGCCTGGTTGACGACCATGAAGGCGTCGCCGTCCTGGCAGTCCGGCAGGGCGGTCAAGGCGGTCATCGCCTCGCACGTGCCGATGGTGATCCCCTGGTAGTTGCGGGTGTCCGTGCGGTAGGCGAGCGACTGCGTCGTGTGCACCCGCTTGACGCCCTCGGCCCGCTCCAGCATGCCCACCGCCTGCGGGGCCAGGTCCTGCGGCTCCTGGCGCAGGCTGACGTGCACCTTGCCGCGGTCGGCCTCGGACAGCGGCTCCTCGATGATCTTGGCGGACACGCTGGTCAGCACCGACTGGAGGGCGATCGCGCCCGCCAGCACCACCGCGACCCCGCCGACGACCCGCGCCGCCGTGCCGCTCTCCAGCTGCAGCCTGCGGATGGCCAGCTGCCACGACGGCGCGCCGCCGCGCAGCCTGCTCACCGAGCGCTCGACCACCCACGGCAGCATCGTGGGGATGCCCAGCAGCAGCAGGACGATCCCGCCGATCAGCACCTCCTGGTTGCCCGCGCCGCCGGAGGACTCGCCCATCGAACCGGCCTGGGTCAGCAGCGCGACCGCGCCCAGCGCGATCGGCACCAGGCGCCACCACAGCACCCTGCGCACCGGCTTGGTGTGGCGCACCACGCCCAGCGGCTCCACCACCGTGCGGCGCATCGCCAGCACCGAGGTGACCACGGCCAGCACCGGGACCAGCGCGCTGATCAGCACCGCCAGCCACGGCACGGGGGTCAGGTCGCCGGTGAACACGCTGAGCCCCAGCAGCCGCACGTCCTCGACGAACCGCCTGCTGATCATGAACAGGCCGGTGCCCACCGCCAGCCCGATGACGGCGCCCAGCAGCGCCTCGCCCGCGGCGATCCGGCGCACCCGCTGGGCGCCCGCGCCGACCAGCCGCAGCGCGGCCAGCCTGCGGTCGCGCTGGGCCCCGGCCAGCCGGGTGCTGATGCCGACGAAGACCAGGATGGGGAACAGCAGGACGACGCAGCCCACGATGACCAGCAGCGTCAGCAACGGGCCGAGGTCCTGCGCCTGCGTGGGGCCGCCGAACCTGGCGATGGGGTCGGCGGAGTCCCGAGGCATCCTCGGATCGCCCACCATGGCCACCAGGTCGTGCGGCGCGGTGAGGGCGTTGTCGCCGATGCTGCCGATGACCTTCTGCGGGAAGCGCTCGCGCAGCAGCTCGCCCTCGGGCGAGTCCAGCAGCTCCCGCAAGGCGGGGGAGACGTACATCTCGCCGTCGCCGGGCACGGCGGGGATGCCCGGCGGCACCGGCGCCTGCGGCCCGCCCGCCATCATGTACCGGACGTCGACCGTCTCGGCGCGGTACTCGGTTATCCACCACCTGAGGTACAGGGCGCGGTCGTCCGCCTCGCCGGGGATGGCCGCCTGCTGTGAGCTGCGCTCGGCGCGCTCGGCGAAGATCGTGGGCACCGACGACGCGGCGAGCAGCACGGCCACGCCCAGCCCGATGCCCGCGCCGGTCAGCACGAGCCGCACCCACGAGGTCCGGCCGCCGCCCAGCGCCAGCCGCACGCCGAGGGCGAGGTCGGAGAACCAGCGCTTCACCTCGCGGGCTCCACTTCGCGGGACTTGCCGTCGCGCACCACGACCTCGCGGTCGGAGTACGCGGCCACCCGCGCCTCGTGGGTGACCAGCACGACCGCCGCGTTGGTCTCCCTGGCCGCGGCGGTCAGCAGCTGCATCACCCGCTCGCCGTTGAGCGAGTCCAGCGCGCCGGTCGGCTCGTCGGCGAACACCACGCTCGGCCCGGTGACCAGCGCGCGGGCCACCGCGACCCGCTGCCCCTGGCCGCCGGAGGTCTCGCCGGGGCGCTTGTCGGCGACGCCGGTGACCTCCAGCCGCTCCAGCCACTCGCGGGCGCGGGACTCGGCCGCGCGGCGCTTGATCCCGCCCAGCCGCAGCGGCAGGGCGACGTTCTCCAGGCAGCTCAGCTCGGGCACCAGCTGGCCGAACTGGAACACGAAGCCGAAGTCGGTGCGGCGCAGCTCGCTGCGCTGGGCGTCGGGCATCGAGCTGAGCTCGGCGTCCCGGTAGCGCACGGTGCCCGAGTCGGGCTGGAGGATGCCCGCCAGGCAGTGCAGCAGCGTCGACTTGCCCGAGCCGGACGGCCCCATGACCGCCACGACCTCGCCCGCCCGCACGGACAGGCCCGCGCCGTCCAGCGCGGGCGTCGGCCCGAACGACTTGCGCAGGTTGGTGGCTTCCAGCAGCGCCCTCATCGGACGACCTCCGTCTTGAGCCGGTCCAGCCGGGCGGCGGTGAGCTCCAGCCACCGCAGGTCGGCTTCCAGGTGGAACAGGGCGTGATCGCAGATCAGCTGGTCGGCGAGGTCACCGGCGGCCTTGCGCTTGGTCAGCTCGCGCATGGTGACCAGGTGCGCCGAGCGCTGGGTGTCCAGCACGTCGCCCGCGTCGCGACCGGACAGCAGGGCCAGCACGACCTTGGAGTAGAGCGTGTTCTGCAGGTAGGGCTCGGGCTTCTCGGGCGTGCTCAGCCACTTCTCGACGTCGGTGACGCCCGCGTCGGTGATGGCGTACCGCTTGCGCTCGGGACCGTCGCCCGCCTCCACCCCCGCTTCCTCGACCAGGCCGTTGCGCAGCAGTCGGGACAGCGTTGTGTAGACCTGCCCGTAGTGCAGCGGGCGGTCCTGCCCGAAGCGCTCGTCATAGGCCCGCTTGAGGTCGTAGCCGTGTCTTGGGCCCTTTTCGAGCAAGCCCAGCAGGGTGTGTCCGATCGACATGGGCGCCACTATACACACGGGGTATACACACTATGTATACGCAGGTCAGAGCGTATGTGAGGTGAGGTCGCGACACGAGGTCGCGGCGACGCCTACAGTGGTAAGGGTGACTGGTCTGGCGGCCGGCTTGGACCACGCTGCTATGGCGCACGGTCGAGTCAGCGATGCGGAACACGATGTGGAACTGCTGCTCGCCTTCCTCAACACCCGAGATCCGGGACTCGGCACGGACGTGCTGGACAGCGCGGCCTCGTGGCGCGCGTGGGTCGCCGAGCGCGACCTGGGCGAGGCGGGGGACCTCGACGAGGTCCGCGCCGTGCGCGCGGCGCTGCGGCACTCGCTCGGCGAACCCAGGGAGCGGCCCGACCCGCTGCCCGCCACCGGCGTGATCACCGTCGACCTCAGCCACGGGGTGCCGACCCTGGCCAGCGCGGAAGCGGTCGGCGCGGTGCTCGGCGCGGCGGCCAGGCTGGCCGTGCTGGGCTCGTGGGAGCGGTTCAAGCTCTGCCAGGCGGAGGGCTGCGGCTCGGCCTTCTACGACCGCTCCCGCAACCGCTCGCGCACCTGGTGCTCGATGCAGGTCTGCGGCAACCGCGAGAAGGCCCGCAACTGGCGCGAGCGCGCCAGGGCGCTGAGCATCACCTGACCCGCGAACCGAGCGCTCGGAGACCGCGAACCGAGCGCTCGGACACCGCGAGTCGCGCGTTCAGACCAGCAGTTGGCCGATCGAGTAGATGACCAGCCCGGCCAGCGCGCCCACCACCGTGCCGTTGATCCGGATGAACTGCAGGTCCCGCCCGACCTGCAGCTCGATCTTGCGCGAGGTCTCCTCGGCGTCCCAGCGCTCGACGGTGTCCGTGATCAGCGTGGTGATCTCGTCCCGGTAGTTGCTCACCACGTAGCCCGCCGCGCTCTCCAGCCAGCCGTCGACCTTGGCCCGCATCGCCTCGTCGGACACCAGCCGCGCGCCGAAGGACACCAGCCCCTCGCGCACCCGCTTGCGCAGCTCGCTGGACGGGTCCTCGGCCGCGTCCAGCAGCATCCGCTTGGCCGTGCCCCACGCCGAGCCGATCACCCGCTGCACGTCCGGGTGGTCGATCACCTGCTGCTTGACCTGGTCGGCCCGCCGCATGGTGGCCGGGTCGTGCTGCAGGTCCGCGGCGAACTCGATCAGGAAGTGGTCCACCGCCTGCCGCATCGGGTGGTTGACGTCGGTCTTCACCGCCCACGCGAAGTTCAGCAGCTCGCTGTAGACCTTGTCCGCCAGCAGCGAGTCCACGAACTTCGGCGACCACGTCGGCGCGCGGTTGGACACCACGTCCATGACCCGCTGGTGGTTGTCCCGCACCCAGTCGTAGGACCGGTCGCACACCAGGTCCACCAGCTTGTGGTGCGCGCCGTCGACCAGCACCTGGCCCAGCAGCTTGCCCAGCGGCGGCCCCCACGGCCGGTCCACCAGCCGGTGCACCACCGCCTGCTCGACGATCGCCTGCACGTCGTCGTCGCGCAGCACGGTCACCGCGGCCTTGGCCACGTTGGCCACCTCCGAGGTGACCCGCTCGGCGTTGTCCTCCTGGGCCAGCCACCCGCCGAGCCGCCGCGCGATGCCCACCCGGCGCAGCTTGTCCCGCACCACGTCCTCGGCCAGGAAGTTCTGGCCGACGAACGTGCCCAGCGCGTCGCCGAAGCTGTCCTTGCGGGTCGGGATGATCGCGGTGTGCGGGATCGGCAGCCCCAGCGGCCTGCGGAACAGCGCGGTCACCGCGAACCAGTCGGCCAGCGCGCCCACCATGCCCGCCTCCGCGGCGGCGCGCACGTAGCCCACCCAGGCCGGGCCGTCGTCCTCGAACAGCAGGGACACCAGGAACACCACCGTGGCCGCCAGGAAGAACAGCGTGGCCACGATTTTCATCCGGCGCAGGTCGCGCCGCTTGAGCTGGTCAGCCGCCGTCAGTTGCTCCACCCCGCCATTGTCCGTGAAGATTCCCGGTTGTGCGGGTACCAGCGCTTGTCCCCAGATTGCGGCCGTTCACCTCGACGATCTTCGCGGAGATGACCGCGTTGGCCACCCGCACCGGGGCGGTGAACCTGGGCCAGGGCTTCCCGGACACCGACGGCCCGGCCGGGATGCTCCAGGCCGCCAAGGACGCCATCGACGCGGGCGCGAACCAGTACCCGCCCGGCCCCGGCGTGCCCGAGCTGCGGCAGGCCGTCGCCGAGCACCGCACCCGCTACGGCACCCACTACGACCCGGACACCGAGGTCCTGGTCACCGTCGGCGCGACCGAGGCCATCGCGGCCACCCTGCTGGCGCTGGTCGAGCCGGGCGACGAGGTGCTGCTCGTCGAGCCGTACTACGACTCCTACGCGGCGTGCGTGGCCATGGCGGGCGCGACCCGGCGCGCGGTGGGCCTGGTGGAGGACCCGGAGACCGGCAGGCTCGGCCTGGACGTCGCCGCGCTGCGGGCCGCGATCGGCCCGCGCACCAGGGCGCTGCTGCTGAACTCCCCGCACAACCCGACCGGCACCGTGCTCACCCGCGCGGAGCTGGCCGAGGTGGCGCGGCTGTGCGTCGAGCACGACCTGGTCGCGATCACCGACGAGGTCTACGAGCACCTGGTCTTCGACGCCCACGAGCACGTGCCGCTGGCCACCCTGCCCGGCATGGCCGAGCGGACCGTGACGATCTCCAGCGCGGGCAAGACGTTCAACTGCACCGGGTGGAAGATCGGCTGGGTCTGCGGGCCCGCCGAGCTGGTCGCCGCGGTGCGCGCGGCCAAGCAGTTCCTCACCTTCGTGGGCGGCGCGCCGTTCCAGCCCGCCGTGGCGCACGCGCTGCGGCACGAGCTGGCGTGGGTCGAGGGGCTGCGCACCTCGTTGCAGGACAAGCGGTCCCGGCTGGCCGAGGGGCTCACCGAGGCGGGCTTCGCGGTGCGGCCGTGCGAGGGCACCTACTTCATCACCGCCGACGTGCGCCCGCTGGGCTTCACCGACGGCGCGCGGCTGTGCCGGGAGCTGCCCGAGCGGATCGGCGTGGCCGCCGTGCCGGTGCAGGTGTTCACCGACCACCCCGACCGCTGGCGGCACCTGGTCCGGTTCGCGTTCTGCAAGCGGGACGAGGTGCTGGACGAGGCGCTGCGCAGGCTGGCGCGGCTAAGCCTGTGACCGCACCGGTTCCCGCGCGCCCGCCAGCCGGTCCTGGACCAGGGCGTGCCGGAACTGGTAGCAGGCGCCCGCCTGGCGCAGCACGCCGAGCTTGCGGGCGTCGTCCAGGAACACCATCAGCTCCCACGGCAGCTTCCCGCGCAGCGCCAACCAGATCCGCGCCACGGTGAACCACCACCAGCGCAGGTGCAGCACGCTCAGCGCGAAGCCCAGCAGCAGCCCGGAGGCCAGCCCCAGGCCCACCATCCCGCTCTGGTGCGGCCCGAACACCAGCCCCGCCGCCGCGCCGAACACCACGGCCAGCACCAGCGACCCGGTCCAGGTGGCCACCCGGTCCCGCGCCATCGTCCACTTCGGACTCGACGGCTGGGTCAGCTCGGCCGCGCTGCCCAGCGCGAAGCGCAGCGCGGTGGCCACGGCCAGCCCCAGCCCGACGACCAGGCCCGCGGACAGCCCGTAGAGCGCGCCGAACACCAGCCCCGCCGCCGTGCCCAGCACGGCGCTGGTCAGCAGCAGGCTGCGCCACGCGCCCAGCCGGGGCTTGGCGGTGCGCTGGCGGGACGCGGACAGCGCGGCGGCGGCCACCAGCAGGCCCGCGACCAGCCCGGTCAGCGGCGCCAGGTCCGGCGTGCTCGCGTAGGCCATCAGCCAGGCCACCCCGAACCCGCCGATGGAGCCCAGCGCCAGCGCCCCCAGCAGCGCCAGCCACGTGCGGCCCACCGCCCGCCGCAGCTCCCACCAGGCCAGCTCGCGGATGCCGCGCGCGTGCAGGTGGGTGGCCAGGAAGGTCAGCCAGCGGTGCGCCTTGTCGCGCGGCCAGACCTGGCTGGCGCGCACGTCGTGGGCCACCGCGCGGTCGCCGAACGCGCCGGAGACCAGCGCGTCCACCAGGTGGTGCTCGACGGCCCTGCGGTCCGGGAAGCGGTTGCGGTCCAGCAGCTCGCTGGGCTCGCCGGAGCCGTAGACGACGCCTGCCAGCCACACCGCCAGCGGCGTGGACAGCGCCTCGGCCAGCCGCCCGTCCGGCTCGGCGCGCAGGTGCAGGAAGATCGGCTCCCAGCGGGCGGCGTGCAGCGGGTCGGTGGAGGCGCGCAGGTAGCCCGCGATCTCCTCGTGGTCCAGCGGGTGCAGCTGCACCACGTCGGCCCCGGCCACCGGACCGGCCGCGGCCACCGCGTCGGCGAACTCCGCCACCCGGCTGGTCAGCACCAGCGGCGTGGCGGGCGGGAACGCCCGGTTCAGCCGCGCCAGCGCGTCCGCGCGCTTGGCCGCCGGGAGCTGGTCCAGCCCGTCGAGCACCGGGAACACCAGCCGCTGCTCCACCAGCAGGTCGGCCGCGTAGCTGCCGTACAGCTCGGTGTTGCGCAGGGCCGGGTGGTCCTCGTAGAGCCGCCGGGTCATCCAGGTCCGCACGTCCTCGGCGTCGGGGTCCCAGGTGGACAGCGGCAGCAGCACCGGCACCGGGCCGTCGCCCCGCCGCTCCAGCAGCCCGATGGTCAGCAGCAGGGCCGTGGTGCTCTTGCCCGCCCCGGCCTCGCCCAGCACGACCAGGCGTCCGCGCGGCTGCCGCTCGAACGCCTCGACCACCGCGTCGCTGCGTCCCGGCGGCGCGGCGGGCTGGTCGCCCAGCGGCGGCTCCGGTGCGCTCCAGTGCAGGTCCAGCAGCTCGCCCCGGCGCAGCCCCCTGGCGGTGAACTCCTCGGTCCACTGGCCGCGCAGCGCCGTGGCGAGCGCGGCGCGCGCGGCGGCCAGGTTGGCGTCGGTGGCCAGGCCCGCGGCCTTGCGGCGGTGCAGCCAGGGGTCCAGGGCGGCGAGGAAGAGCACGAACCCCAGGGCCAGCACGATCAGCCAGAGGTCGGGGTCGATGCCGTAGTCGGTGGCGAACAGGCCGGCCGCCGCGAGGAGGGCGGCCAGCACGCACCCCGCGAGCACGGCGCGCTGGCGAAAACTGGACACCCCGGCATCATGGCTCACCGGTCACCGCCGGTGTCGACGCGGCTACCCCTGTGTCGCGCCCCGCGCCGTGCGTACCCTCGATCGCGTGATCTGCCCGAAGTGCCAGGACCTGATGCGCACGCTCACCCGTGGAGCGGTCCACATCGAGCAGTGCGACAACTGCCACGGCGTGTTCCTCGACGGCGGCGAGCTGGAACAGATCATCGCCGCCGAGCGGGAGCACTACGCCCAGCCGCCCGCCGCGCCAGCCCCGACGGCCACCCTGCCCGTCGACGCCCCGCCACCAGGCGCCCCGCCCGCTGGTGCCCCGCCCGCGTACCAGCCACCGCCGCCGTACCAGCCGCCGCCGGGCACGCCTCCCCCCGGAGTGCCCGCCCCGTCGCCGTACGGGGGCGGTCACCCCGGCTACCCCGGCCACTACGGGCACCCGCGCAGGCGCAGCTTCCTGGAAGAGCTGTTCGACTGACGCCGCGCGGGTGGAGCGGGTCAGAGCGGCCAGCGGTGCGGTGAGTCCGGGGCGTCGAGCCAGAACCACTGCGCGTCGGGCGTGACGGTGATGCCGAAGCGCTGCCTGCGGGGCCGGTCCAGGGCGCGCCACCGGCGGTACCCCTCCTCGGCCAGGTCCCACAGCCGCCGGGGACCGCCCTGCTCGACCACGCCGTGCCGGTGGCGCGCCCACGACCCGTCCGGGTGCGCCAGGCGCACCGGGTCGAACCCCACCACCACGTCCCCCAGCACCAGCCCGGCGAAGAACTCGAACCCGCTGGACGCCTCCACCACCGACCGCGCCGACAGCTCCGTGGTCCGCGAGTCCTCCGGCGGCGCGGTGCGGGCGTGCTCCAGGGCGGCGCGGGACCAGGTCGGGGCGTGCGCCCGCAGCGGCATGAACCGCCCGTCCTCCCGCAGCACCCGCCCGACCCCGCCGCCCGCCCCGTCCGACTCGACCCGGACCAGCCCGGCCCCCAGCGCCCGGTTGAGCGTGGTGACGACCAGCCCGCCGGGCCGGGTCTGGGCCAGCCAGGCCGTCGGCACGCGGGACACCGCGCAGGTCCCCAGCACCCGGTCGTAGGGGGCCCGCTCGGGGCAGCCCCGCTCGCCGTCGCCCAGCACGCAGGCGGGCCGGTACCCGGCGAGCGCGAGGTGGCGGGCGGCCCGCGCGAGCACGCCGGGGTCCACGTCGACCGTGGTGACCCGCTCCTGCCCGAGGAAGTGGCACAGCAGGGCGGCGTTGTAGCCGGTGCCCGCCCCGATCTCCAGGACGCGGTGGCCCTCGTCCAGCTCCAGCGCCTCCAGCATGATCGCCATGATCGTCGGCATGCTCGACGAGCTGGTGGGCACGCCGACCGCGCCGCCGCGCCGGGCCCGCTCCCAGGCCGAGTCGTCACCGTCGAGCTGGGTCACGCACACCTGGTTGCGGTACACCGCCGTCAGCCAGTCGGGTGAGTCCGGGGTCATCGCGGACCAGGTGCCGTCGTGCCGCTGGACGAAGAAGCCCGGCAGGAACACGTCGCGCGGGACCTCGCGGAACGCCCGCACCCAGCGGGGATCGCGCAGCACCCCGGCGTCCACCAGGGAGTCGACCAGCCGTGCGCGCAGCTCCGTCGCCAAGTCCACGCCCCCACCGTAACGCCGGTGTGGTCGAGCACACGCCGAGGTTGCAAGCACTCCGCTTGCAGCTGCTAGCACCTCGCCGTACCGTGGAAGTCGGACCGAGGAGGTGCGCGAGTGGACAAGCCGCTGGACAAGGCCGTCGCGGACCTCGGCCGCGACATCGGCGAGTACATCCGCCAGCAGCGCAGCACCGCCAAGATCTCGCTGCGCCAGCTGGCCAAGCTCGCGGGCGTGTCCAACCCCTACCTCAGCCAGATCGAGCGGGGCCTGCGCAAACCCAGCGCGGAGATCCTCCAGCAGATCGCCAAGGGGCTGCGGATCTCGGCCGAGGCGCTCTACGTCCAAGCGGGCTTCCTGGAGCAGCGCGAGGGCGGCGCGCTGGCCGACGCCATCGCCACCGCACCCGACCTGACCGAGCGGCAGAAGCAGGTGCTGCTCGACGTCTACGAGTCGTTCCGGCGGGAGAACACCGCCACCCAACCCAAGCCCGAGGAGTGAGCTCCATGCCGAACCTGCCCACCACCGAAGAGCTGCGCAAGGCGGGCGAGCAGGTGGCCGCCGCCGCCCGCACCCCGCTGCTGGCCGCGCTGGGCGCGGGCGACCTGGCCGCCAAGGCCGTCATCGACGCGCTGGCCAAGGCCAAGGAGCGCGCCGAGGCCGCCCGCACCGCGGGCCGCGACCTGCCGACCGAGCTGAAGGACCTCAAGGAGAAGTTCGACCCGGCCGAGCTGCGCAAGATCGTCGACGCCTACACCCAGTCGGCGCTCAACCTCTACCAGTACCTGGCCCAGCACGGCGAGCAGGCGCTGGAGAAGATCAAGACCCAGCCGCAGGTCCAGGAGGCGCTGCGGCAGGTCGACACCGCGACCGACGAGGTCCGCGACGCCGCCGACGACGTGCTCGGCAAGGTCACCCGCCGCACCCGCGAGGTCGGCGAGAAGGTGGCCGACCAGGTCGACGACGCCACCGAGAAGCTGGCCGTCAAGGTCGAGGAGGTCGGCGGCGACGTGGCGCAGGAAGTGCGCACCACCACCCGCAAGGCCGCTCCCCGCAAGACGACGGGCACCGCCCGCGCCACGGCCAAGAAGGCCACCGACACCGCCGAGTGAGCCCACCGGAACGGGGCGTCCCACCAGGGACGCCCCGTTTCGGGTGTACCCCGCGCGCCCGGCGCACGTAGTCTGGAACCCGTGTTGCTCTTGCCCCCACCGCTCAGCCTGGAGTACCTCGACTTCTGGGTCCTCTTCTTCGTGCACTACGCCGGGCTGTTCACCGGCGTGTTCGCGTTCGCGCACGCGCTGTCGCAGCGGGCGGACGCGTACACGGCGGCGGAGCGCCTGACCAAACCCGCGTGGCTGGGCATCACCGGCGGCGGCACGTTCGCCCTGCTGCTGTTCCACCTCTACGGCGCGGGCGGCATGTTCTGGCTGGCCGGGCTGGTCGCGGTCACCGTCTACATCGTCGACGTCCGGCCAAGGCTGATCGAGGTCCAGCGCGGCCCCAGGTGGTGACCGCGAGGTGGTGACCTGGCACCGCCACGGCACCGGCTCGCCGGTCACCCTGGTGGGCCACGGCCTCGGCGCGACCCCCGGCGAGGCCCGCCTGCCCACCTCCGGCGTGCCGGGGACCAGGGTCGTGGTCACCCTGCCGGGGCACGGCGACGAACCCGACCCCGAACCGGACTACTGGACCTACCCCCGCATCGCCGCCGACCTGCGCGCCGCCGCCGCCGGGACGGGGGCCACCCGCGCCGTCGGCGTCTCGCTGACCTCCGGCGCGCTGCTGTCCCTGCTGGCCGACCAGCCGGACGCCTTCGAGCGCGTCGTGCTCCTCCTGCCCGCCGTGCTGGACACCCCGCGCCCCGCGCTGCCGCGCGAGGAGGCCATCACCGCCGTCGGCGGGCCACCCGAGTACCAGGCCCAGCGCCGCGCCGCGTTCGCCCGCCTCGACCACGCCCTCGCCCGGCTCCCCGGCCAGACCGCGGTGCCCGACCGCGCGCTCCTGGCCCGCGTGCGCGCCCCCGTGCTCGTGATCGGCGCGACCGAGGACCCGCTGCACCCGGAGGAGGTCGCCAAGGAGGTCGCGGCGGCGTTCCCGCGCGGGCGGCTGGAGCTGGTGCCCTCCTGGCTGGCGCACCGCGCGCCGGTCCGGCGGTGGTTGACCGACTTCCTGGCCGGGTAGCCGACCGGCATGGCCGAACAGAAGAAGATCGCGTTCCTGGTCGACACGGAGGGCATCGAGCAGGTCGAGCTGACCGACCCCTGGCAGCAGGTGGAGAAGGCGGGCGGCCTGCCCCGGCTCATCGCGCCGCAGCTCGGAGAGGTGCGGGGCTTCCACCACCTGACCCCGGCGGACACCTTCGAGGTGGACCTGGCCTACGCCGACGCCGACCCCGCCGACTACGACGGCGTCGTGATCCCCGGCGGCGTGGCCAACGCGGATTTCCTGCGGATGAACGCCGACGCCGTGCGGTTCGTGCAGGAGGTCACCCGCTCGGGCAAGCCGGTGGCGGCGATCTGCCACGGCCCGTGGCTGCTGGTCGAGGCGGACGTGATCCGGGGCAAGGCGCTGACCTCGTTCCAGAGCCTGGCCACCGACATCCGCAACGCGGGCGGCCAGTGGGCCGACGAGGAAGTCCGGGTCTGCCCGGCCAACGGCTACACGCTGGTCACCAGCCGCACGCCCGACGACCTGCCCGCGTTCAACCGCGAGGCGTTGACGGCCTTCGGCCTGTGACAGCCGGCCCGTGCCACCCGGCTGCGGGGATCTGCAGCTCCCCGCAGCCGAGTGTCACAGCCGAACCCGCGCGTACGCCGCGATGGCGTCGCGCGCGTACTCGGCGACCCCCTCGGCGTGGGCGTCGAGCTGGGCCCTGAACTCGGGCTCGTCGACGTAGAGCCTGCCCAGGCCGGTGTAGGACTCCCGGTCGGGCGTCCAGCTGCGGCAGATCCACCGGTAGTGCCGGTCGGTCAGCTCCAGCGCCCTCGGCGCGTCCACCGCGACGCCCGCGCCGGACAGCTCCGCGTAAGCCCTGGTGATGTCCTCCCACTCGGCCAGGTACGCGCTCGCGTCCGCCTTGGTCCAGCCGCGCATCCGGCGCCTGCCCTCGTCGATGTGCTGCCGCGCGCCCTCGCCGAAGCGCTCGACCAGCTGGGCCTCGTACCGGGCCTGCCGGTCGGCGTCGATGCCGTCGAACAGCTCCGCCATGTCCACTTCCGCACCTCCTTCCACTTCCTCGATGGTCCGGGCGACGGTGCTCGCCAGCCGGGCCAGCCGCTCCTGTTCGGCGCGCAGCCACGCGTGGTGGGCGCGCAGCACGTCCACCACGCGGTGCCGCCCGTCCAGGACCTCGGCCACGGCGTCGAGGCCGAGGCCCAGGTCGCGCAGCAGCAGGATCTGCTGCAACCTGAGCAGCTGCTCGCGCTCGTAGTAGCGGTAGCCGTTGCTGCCGACGTGGGCGGGCGTGAGCAGGCCGATCGCGTCGTAGTGCCGCAGCGTCCGCGACGTCACCTTGGACATCCGCGCCACCTCGGTGATCGACCAGGCCATCCCGCCTCCTCCGCCTGTTCGACGGTAGAGCTTGACGCTGCGTCAACGTCAAGGCGAGCCGGCAGGATGGGTGTCGTGTGGAGCATCGCTGGATCGCTGACGCCCGTCCCCGCGCTGGACCGGTTGGACCTGGTGGCCGAGCCGGTGGCCGCCGCGCTGCGCGCCCTCGACCCGGCCGACGCGGCCCGGCTCGCGGTCACCGGGATCGACCCCTCGCTGGCCGACACGGCGGAGTTCTGCGCCCACTACGGCTCGCCGCTGTCGGCGTCGGCCAACTGCGTGGTCGTCGCGGGCAAGCGGGGTGACGCGGTGCGCTACGCGGCGTGCGTGGTGCTGGCCACCACGCGGGCCGACGTCAACGGCGTGGTGCGGCGCAGGCTGGACGCGCGCAAGGCGTCGTTCGCGCCGATGGACGACGCGGTGACGCTGACCGGCATGGAGTACGGCGGCATCACCCCCGTCGGCCTGCCCGCCGAGTGGCCGGTGCTGCTGTCGCCCGAGGTGGCGGCCGCGCCGGAGCTGGTCATCGGCTCGGGCGTGCGGGGCAGCAAGATCCTCATCCCCGGCGAGGTGCTGGCCAAGCTCCCCGGCGCCGAGGTCGTCGAAGCCCTCGCCCGCTGACCCGCGAGTCGAACGCTCAGGTACCGCGAGTCGAACGCTCAGGTGCCCTGAGTTCGACGTTCGTGTCGGGTTATCCAGCACAAAGGTGCGCTCGCCGCGCGGCAGGTCGCCCAGGACGGCGGGTCGCGCCGCCCCCGCTGCGCGCGCTTCGCGCGCGCCTGGTGCGTCGGCAAGTACTACCCGACGGGGTTGGGAAGGCCGGTACCTACTACCCGACGTGGGCGGGTCGGTGGTGCGTCGGCAAGTACTACCGGAGGCCGCCGCGAGCGCCGGTACCTACTACCCGAGGTGCGGCGGAAGGGCGTGTCAGGGGGCGAAAGTGCGGGTCGGGTGCGCGAATGTTGAGTTCGGGGTGTCTGAGCGTTCGACTCGCGGGGGCGGCATGCCCGACACGCCCATAGGTGGGTGACGCCGGGGGCGGGCGTGGCTGTCCTGAGCGTTGAACTCGGGGGTTCTGAGCGTTCGACTCGCGGGCGTCAGAGGGTGCTGGCGTAGTCGGTGAGGAAGGCGACGGCTTCGGCCACGTCGTCGGTGACCAGGACCCACCGCTCGGCCTCGCGCCCGCGCGCCAGCTGCTGCACCAGCGGCGCGGCGGGGATCTCGTCGACCCAGAACTCCTTGCCCAGGAACACCATCGGCGCGGCGGGGCCCACCGAGCCGTAGTGGTTCTGGGTGTAGTCCTGGAAGACCTCCTGCACGGTCCCGGCGCTGCCCGGCGTGTAGATGATGCCGCCGGTGGCCACGGTCAGCAGGCCCTCCTCGCGCACGGAGTTGGCGAAGTACTTGGCGTGCAGCTCGCACGCCGGGGTGGGCGGCTCGTGGCCGTAGAACCAGGTCGGGATGCCGATGGTGCGCGGCCGGTCGAACTCGGGCAGCGGCGGGCAGGCGGCGATCCAGCGGCCGATGGACTCGGCGTCGTGGCCGAACCCCGGCACGCGCGCCAGGTCGCGCAGCACGGACTCGTCCACGCCCGCCCGCACGCCCAGCGGCACGGCCTCCATCGCGCCCGGTCCGCCGCCGGTCAGCACGGTGAACCCGGCTTCGCCCAGCGCCGCGCCCAGCGCCACCGCGCGCCGGTAGCCGGGGGTGTCCCGGCCCAGGGCGTGCCCGCCCATCACCGCCACCGGCGACCCGGTGAGCGCGTCGCCCAGCGCCTCGGTGATGGCGTGGTCGTGCAGCCGCTCGGCCAGCGCGTGCAGCGGGTCCGGGTGGTGGCCCTGCTGCTTGCTGTGCCGGTAGGCGCGGGCGTCCAGGGTGTCGCCGTAGGACTCCGGCCGGGCCGGGTCGAAGCCGTCGAACAGCTCGGCCGGGGTGTACAGCCGCGACCGGTACACCTCGTAGGGCAGGTCGGGGATGGCGGGGAAGACCAGCGCGCCTGCCGCTTCCGCGCGCCGCCGGGTCAGCGGGCTGAGCGCGCAGCCGAGGAACAGCGCGCCGTCCAGCGGCACGCGCAGGTCGACACCGCTGAGGTCCAGTCCGACGAGCACCGCGCCGCGCAGGTCGCCCGCTTCGCGGGCCTGGTCGACGTCGAGGATCTGGGTGCGCACCGGCGCAGCCTACGTGGGCCGGAACCGGGTGGCGCAGGTGTCGGCGGAACCGGTGAGGAACCCCTCGCGGAACGCCTCCACCCTGGCGAAACCGGACGGGATGGTCTGCCCGCGCACGTCGCCCGCGATGAGGCTGTTCCGGCTGAGCAGCTCGACCACGGCCTCGTCCAGGTCACCCGGCGACAGCTCCAGCGCCGCGCCCTTGCCGCGCACGATCGTCGAGGCCCACAGGCCGGTCAGGCACGCGGTGCGCTGGCCCGCCACCAGACCTTCGACGGGCAGCCCGGCGGCGTCCTGCACGGCCAGCGCGTACCGGGACGCCACCGCGCCGAACGCGGCGAAGTCGCCGATCCGGCTCACCCCGACCAGGGCCCTGAGGTCCACGCCCACCGCGCCCTGGCAGTACGCGGCGGGCGAGGTGCCCCGGCAGGAGGCGTCGAAGCGCACCGGCACGTCCGGGAACGCGGCGGCCAGGCTGTCGCGCAGGTCGGCCAGCGCCTGCTGGTCGTCGACCTTGATGTTGCCCCGGCCGAAGCCCTGGTCCTTGTCGGCCTCGCCGAACGCCTGCTGCGTGCTGCGCCGCTGGATCTCCGCGAAGTCGATCTCCGCGCACCGCCCCGGCTCCTCGGCGAAGCCGAACTGGAACGCGGTCACCCGGTCGAACGCGGTGCCGTGCGCGCCGGCGGAGTCGAAGGTGGTGCCCGCCGAGTCCCGGATGGCGAACAGGGTGGCCAGGATCTGGTTCAGCCCCGGCCCGGTGGACAGCTGGAACCGCTGGGACTTCCCCTCGGCGACCCAGCGGAAGTAGTTGCCGGTGTAGCAGTCGGCCTGCTGCTCCTTGACGATGGTCGGGGTCTGCCCGTCCACGCCCAGCCGGAACTGCACCGCGTGGCCGATCTCGTGCGCCAGCACGGCGACCACGGAGATGTCGTCCAGCGACGGCAGCAGCTCGCCGCGGTCCCAGGCCACCAGGTCCTGCTCGCCGGAGCAGTAGAAGGCGTTGACCAGGCCCGCCGTGTCGGTGCCGCACAGCCGCTGGTTCGGGCCGCGCGAGTCGTAGGACACCAGCCTGCCGACCGGGGCGAAGTCCTCGTCGAAGACCTCGGGGAAGCGCTTGCCCCAGTACTGCTCGACGTCGGCGACGGCGGCGGTGGCGAGCTGGTCGATCCGGCCGCCGTCGGAGTTCTGGGCCTGCCGGTCCGGTGCGGGCGCGCCGGGCTTGAGGCCGCTGTCGCCGGTGGTGATGGCCAGGCCCGCCACCTTGGTGGGGTCCAGCCGGGGGGAGTCGACGGCCGTGCCGGGCACGCTCTGCGGAGCGCACCCGGCCAGCGCCGCGGCGGCGACCGCCGCCACAACCGCGGTCTTCACGTCAGCCCGCGAAGCGGACGGACTTCGGGCCGTTGGGGAAGCCCAGGGCGGTCAGGTCGCGGGCGTCGTCGTCGACGACCACCGAGGTGCCCTTGCAGCCGGGCTCGGCCCACAGCTTCACCGGGCCGGACGGGACGGCGGACAGGAACGTGCCGCGGATGTCCTTGCAGCCGGGGCCGGTGATGCCGGTGGCGAAGTTGTTGCCGCTGAAGTCGTCGAAGTCCTTGCCGGTGAACAGGGTCACCTGGTCGCCGAGCTCGGCGTCGTCGGCGGGCGGCGCGCTGCTCGGGGCCGTGGCCGGGGTGCTGGGCTTGGCCGCGTCACCGGCCTTCTGGCCGTCCGGGCGCACGCCGAACCACGTGCCGCCCACGCCCTGGCCGTTGGTGTCGCCGGGCTTGGCGTCCTTGTTGAACCGGTAGACCGGCCACCCCTTGACGGTGAGCTGGAGCTGGCCGTCGTCACGGGTGACCGCGCCGATGTCGGCCTTCTTGATGCCGCTGAAGAACACCTTGCCGCCCTTGGCGATGGTCACCGGCGGCCAGGTCTTGGCGCAGTCGCCGTTGCAGGTGGACTTCGAGGGGTTGGCCGTGTCCTTGTCGAAGCGGTACAGCGTGAATCCCGCGCCATTCACCACGACGGGATTCAGCTCGCCCGCTTGGGCGGCCCGCAGCTGCACCCACTTGTTCTTCACTTCCCGGGGTGCGGAATCCGGCGCGAGATCGCCCGCCTGCTCGTCGGCCTTGTTCGACCTGGCTGTGCCCGACAGCAGCGACACGTCCCCGGAGCTGCCGGTTTCCTGCTGCTGCGAGGGCGATGACGACGGCGACGGCTGGGCCGAGCCAGTGGTGCCGCAGGCGGACAACGCGAGCGCACCGGCGGCCAGGAGAGCAGCGAGGGGCGCGACATGCTTGCGCAGCATGGGATTTACTCCGTGGGGTTGTTTGCCGATCGTGAGGACACCGGGAGCACGAGCGCGGTCCCGGATCGGTTCGAACTTTTTTCCAGCGGAGTGAAATCGCAGGTCAGAAGATGACGGTCTGGTTTCCGTGCACCAGCACCCGGTCCTCCAGGTGCCAGCGCAGCCCGCGCGCCAGCACAACCTTCTCGATGTCGCGGCCCTTGCGCACCATGTCGGCCACCGAGTCGGCGTGGTCGACCCGGATCACGTCCTGCTCCACGATCGGCCCGGCGTCCAGGTCGGCGGTGACGTAGTGGCAGGTCGCGCCGACCAGCTTCACGCCCCGGCGGCGGGCCTGGTGGTAGGGCCGCGCGCCGACGAACGAGGGCAGGAAGCTGTGGTGGATGTTCAGCGCCCGGCCCGCCCACTCCTGGCACAGCTCCGGCGGCAGGATCTGCATGAACTTGGCCAGCACCACGGCGTGCGGCTGGTGCTCGGCGACCAGCTCGCGCACCCGCGCGAACGCGGCCTGCTTGGCCGCCGGGTCGTCGGCCGGGAACGGCACGTGGTGGAACGGGATGCCGTGCGCCCTGGTGATGCCCGCCAGGTCGGCGTGGTTGCCGACCACGGCGGACACGTCCACGTCCAGCTCCCGCGAGGTCACCCGGCCGAGCAGGTCGTACAGGCAGTGCGCCTCCTTGGACACCAGGATGACCACGCGCCTGCGCTCGCCGGTGTCGGTGACCCGCCAGTTGGCCTGGCCGCCCAGCTCCTCGACCACCTCGGCGAACCGCGCGCGCAGCTCGTCGGCGTCGAACGGCAGCGAGTCCGCGCGCACCTCCTGGCGGGTGAAGAACCAGTTGGTGTCCGGGTCGGTGTGGTAGGCCGCTTCGACGATCCAGCCGCCGTGCTCGGCCAGGAAGGACGAGATCCTGGCCACGATGCCGGTGCGGTCGGGGCAGCCGAAGGTGATCACGTAGCGGCGTTCAGGCTGGGGCACCCAGGCAGTATCCCCCGGTGCCCGCTACGCGCGCGGCAGGGACTCGAACAGCGACCGGTCGCCGGTGACGACGGCCCCGCTGGGCCTGCCCCACACCGCCCGGTAGACCGCGTCGGCGGTGCCCGCGACCGTGACGTCCTCGGCGGTGCCGGAGTCCACCACCGGGCCGACGCGCGGGGCCTCGCCCGGCGCCAGCTCCACCTGCCAGGTCCGCTGGGCGTCGGCGGCGTGGAACAGCAGGCGGCCCCCGCGCTCGACGGGCTTGCGCTCGGCGGCGCGCACGAGCATCCGCGTCAGGTACTCGTCCACCCCGTCGGCGGCGAAGGCGGTGTCGAACAGCAGCGTGGGCACCTCGGGTCCGCGCAGCGCGTGCTCGGCGTCCAAGCGGTGGATGGCGGTCTCGTGCGCCAGCCTGCGTGCCCAGAAACCAGCGTTGTTCGGGCCGGTGAACGTCCAGGAGGGCTTGAGCGGGCTCTCGGTGGCGAGGGTGTCCTCCAGCTCCTGGAACGTGAACTGCCACCACTTGAGCAGCTCGTCCCAGTCGCGGGGGCGTTCCTCGGGCTTGGGCCGCTCCGCGTCCGGGGCGGTCCGCACGGCCTTGAGCGCCCAGGCGTGCGTGCCCGCGAGGTGGTGGCACAGGTCGAGCACCGTCCACTCCGGGCAGGTGGGCACCCGCGCCTCGGGGCCCGCCGAGCGCGCGGCGGTGAGCAGGGCGTCGTACTGGGTCCGGAGCTGTCGCACGAAGTCCGCGTGTTCCACGGAAAGCAGCCTAGGGACTCAGCGCTGCGCGCGGAGGAAATCCGTCCAGGCGGAGCGGGGGAAGTCCAGGGTGGGGGTGGGGTTCTTGGAGTCGCGGACGCCGACGCGGGTGGTGGTGACCGCGCATTCGACGCACTCACCCTGGTTCTGACTGCGGCTGGATTTGCGCCAGGTCGTTCCTGTTGACGTCATGGTGTCCTCCGCTGCTTCAGTCGGGTGGTCAGCGCTGTGCGCGGAGGAAATCCGTCCAGGTGGAGCGGGGGAAGTCCAGGGTGGGGGTGGGGTTCTTGGAGTCGCGGACGCCGACGCGGGTGGTGGTGACTGCGCATTCGACGCAAGCGCCCTGGTTCTGGCTGCGGCTGGATTTGCGCCAGGTCATCGGGGTGGGCGTCATGGTGTCCTCCGCTACTTCAGTTGGGCGATCAGCTTCCTGATGAACTCGGCCGAGCGGTGTTCGTCCAGTGCCTTGGTCTGAAGTTCTTTCGCGATCATCATATAGGTGGACGCCAGTTCCGGGGCCTCCACGTCGTAGCGAGCGCCGACCACGGGCGGGTGTTCCAAGTAGACGCCGGGGTTGTAGTCGGCGAACTCCAGCACGATGAAGTTGTTGGCGGCCATGCCCGAGTGCGCGCCGACCTCGGTCAGGATCACCTGCACGCCTACGTTGGGCAGCTCGCCCATGATCAGCAGGTGTTCCAGTTGCGCGCGTCGCACCGCGGGGCTGCCGATCGGGCGGCGCAGGGCGGTCTCCTCGACCACTGCGGTCAGGGCCAGCGGCTCGTCCTCGTGCAGTCGCCGCTGCCTGGCCAGCCGCAGGTCGACGACCTTCTGGCGGTCCCTCATGCGCACGGTGTTGCTGGCTTCGGTCACGGCCTCGGCGTACTCGGGGGTCTGCAGCAGGCCGGGGATGACCTGCTGCTCGTAGTTGAACTCGCGAATGGCCTCGCCCTCGGACCCGAGGAAGAACGCGAACCAGTCCTCCACGACCTCGGCGTACGGCTCCCACCAGCTCGGCAGCGCGGAGTCCTTCGCCATGCCGACCAGGCGCTCGACTTCCTCCGGTGGCGCGCCGTAGAACAGCAGGAGGTCGCGCACGTCGCGGAAGTGGAGCCGGTAGAAGCCGATCTCCATCTGGCTGATCTTCCCGCGTGAACAGCCCAGCTCCTCGGCCGCCTCGTGGGCCGAGCGCTTGGCCAGGTAGCGGTGCCTCTTCAATTCCGTGCCGATTCTCTTGCGCAGGGCGATGGGGTCCGGCTTGGTCGCCAAGGTGTCGCCTCCAGATCGGGGATGCGGCGAGTCTGCCGTTCCTAGCCGACGGATGACATCACCCGATCGTTTAATTCCCTGGGATAGCAGCTAGCCGATACGTTGCCGTCCATGGATGAGAACACGCGGTATTGGACCCTGGACGGCGCGGAGCGCGCGGTGATCGGTGAACTGGCCGCGCCAAGGCTGTTCGCGGTGTGCGAGTTGGAGCGCGACGACATGGGCGAATTGCTCAGCGGCACGGTGCAGGCGTGGGGAATGGAATTCCCCGACCGCGTCCTGTGGGCGAGTCCGAGCGGGACCGAACAGGGCGTTTCCGAGTCGGTCGACGCGGCGGTGCGCCGCTGGTCGGCCACCGCTGAAGTGGGTCTCGTCTGGCCGTGACCGCAGGACATGCGTAAGGCCAGGGTCCCGGTCTGCCCCAGGTGCACCTGGCCTTGCGACTCGCTCGGCACCCGCGGTGCCGAACTTCGACACCAGGGTAGGGGATGGTCAGGGGGCCACGGAGTCCCACGGGACGGTGACCTCGCCCAGGCGCCAGCGCTTGCGGTCGTCCAGGACGGGCCAGCGGGCCGACAGCAGGCGCACGGCCTCCACCCACCGGGCTCGCGGGCCGAAGGGGGCGAACGGGGCGGCGGTGGCCCAGCAGGCGTCCAACTCGGACAGCAGCGCGTGCACCCGCTCGCCCGGCACGTTGCGGTGGATCAGCGCCTTGGGCAGCCGCTCGGCCAGGTCGCCGGGGGTGTCCAGGTCGGCGGGCAGGCACGACAGGGTGAAGGTCCGCGGCCCCTCGGCGGTCAGCGACACCCACGAGCACCGGCGGCCGATCTCGTCGCAGGTGCCCTCGACCAGCACCCCGCCGGGCGCGAGCCTGCCGAGCATGGTCGTCCACGCCTCCAGGGCCTGCTCCTCGGTGTACTGCCGCAGCACGTTGAACGCCCGCAGCAGCACCGGCCTGGCCCCGGCCAGCTCGAACCCGCCGCGCCGGAACTCCAGCCACGGCGGGTCGGCCACGGCCTTGCCCGCCTCGACGCGCTCGGTGTCCAGCTCCAGCCCGAGCACCCGGACCTCCGGGCACACCGCGCGCAGCCGCGCGGCCATCTCCACCGTGGTCACCGGCGACGACCCGTAGCCCAGGTCGACCACGAGGGGGGAGCCGCGCAGCAGGTCGCGGTGCGCGGAGACCACCCACCGGTCCACTCGGCGCAGCCGGTTGGGGTTGGTGGTGCCCCGTGTGGGCAGGCCGAGCGCGCGGGCCCGGCCCGCCGCTAGGCGTGGCGCGCGAGCCATGCGGAGGTGAACTCGTTCTCGCGGTCGAGCAGCTTCACCACCTGCTCGGCGATCATCGCCTCGATCTTCCCGCCGACCAGCGGGATGCTCACCTTGATCTGGCCGGTCAGCGTCAGCGCGCAGCCCTCGCCCCGGTCGGCGACGGTCAGGGTGCCGTCGAGCCTGCCGGGCACGCCGTCGATGGTCACCTCGGCGGTGCCGGTGCGGCCCGCCTCGGTCCACGCCTCGGCCCGGTGGATGACCAGGTCGCCGCCGAGCACGCCGCGCGCCATCGACGGCAGCTGCTCGGCGGACAGGCCCTGCCGCAGCTGGTAGGACGTGGTCCCGCCCGCCGAGGTGTACGCCTCCAGGGCGGCGTCCTTGCCGCCCAGGACCTCCAGGCGCTCGCGCAGGTAGTCCTCGTCGACCAGCGCGGCGAAGACGTCCCGCGCGGGCCAACTCGACGTGGTCAGGTGCTCGATGCGGCGTGCCATGTCGCGGAGGCTACCGTTGACGCCCGTGACCACCCCGCTGTCCAGTGCCCAGGTGCGCGCCCGCGTGCCGCTCGCCGAGCGCACCACGCTACGGCTCGGTGGCCCGGCGGCGCGGTTCCTGCGCGCCACCTCGGCCGCCGAGCTGGTCGACGCCGTCCGCGAGGTGGACGCCGCCGGTGAACCCCTGCTGCTGCTGGGCGGCGGGTCCAACCTGGTCGTGTCCGACGCGGGCTTCCCCGGCACCGTCGTGCAGGTCGGCACGCTGGGCCGGAGCGCGGAGCCGCTGGGCGACGGCCTGGTGCAGCTGACCGTCGAGGCGGGCGAGGACTGGGACTCGGTGGTGGCCGAGGCGGTGGCGCAGGGCCTGGGCGGCCTGGAGTGCCTGTCCGGCATCCCCGGCCTGGTCGGCGCGACGCCGGTGCAGAACGTCGGCGCGTACGGCGTGGAGATCTCGCAGGTGCTGACCTCTGTGGACCTGCTGGACCGGCGCACCGGCCGGGTCCGCCAGATGCCCGCCGAGGAGCTGGGCCTGGCCTACCGGACCAGCGTGCTCAAGGGCACCGACCGGGCGGTGGTGCTGCGCGCCCGGTTCGCGCTGACCTCCGGCGGCCAGTCCGCGCCGATCCGCTACGCCGAGCTGGCCCGCGTGCTGGGCGTGGCGCAGGGCGCGCGGGTGCCCGCCGACGCCGCCCGCGAGGCCGTGCTGGAGCTGCGCCGGGGCAAGGGCATGGTGCTGGACGCGGCCGACCATGACACCTGGAGCGCGGGCTCGTTCTTCACCAACCCGATGCTGGACGAGTCGACGCTGGCGGGCGTGCTGATCCGCATCGCCGAGCGGCTGGGCAGGCACGTGGACGTGCCGACCTACCCGGCCGGGCCGGGGTACCGCAAGCTGTCGGCGGCGTGGCTGATCGAGCGGGCGGGCTTCGGCCGCGGCCACCGGGGGCCGGGCGGGCGGGTGTCGCTGTCCACCAAGCACACCCTGGCGCTGACCAACCGGGGCGGGGCGTCCACGGAGGACCTGCTGGACCTGGCCCGCGAGGTGCGCGACGGCGTGCGCGGGGCGTTCGGCGTCGAGCTGCACCCGGAACCGGTGCTGGTGGGCTGCGAGCTGTAGCGAACCTACCGCCGGGTCGTTACCCGCAATCCGAACGGCCGTTCGGGTGACTCGGTGTGACGAATCCTCACTCCGCGCGTTTCATGGAGTTGAGGGATTCCCGCGGAGGTCGTCATGGCCCATCCCGACCACGAGAGAGCATCGATCAGACCGGTCAAGCAGCTGGTCGAGGACGACTTCCTGAGCAGGCCGGGAGTCGTCGGAGTCGACATCGGGGAGAAGGTCGCGGGCGGTGAGCCCACCGGCAGGCTCGCCATCGTCGTCTACGTGACCGAGAAGCGCGGCGCGGGCCGGTTCGGCGTGCCGCCGGACGTGCTGGGCGTGCCCACCGACGTGGTGGAGGACGTCTTCGTGCCGCACCACACGCTGGCCTCGCCGGGCGGCGTGTCCGGCGCGGAGCGGCACGACCCGGTGGTGGGCGGCATCGGCGTCGGGCCCAGCCGGGCCATCCGGTTCGTGCCGCCGGACGTGCCCACCGCCGACGACTACCTGGTCGCGGGCACCCTGGGCGCGCTGGTCCGGCCGCGCGGCAACTGCCAGGTCATGGCGCTGACCGCGTTCCACGTGGCCTGTGTGGACGACGCGTGGGCGGTCGGCGACCCGATGGTGCACCCGTCCAGGGTGGACGGCGGGCACCCGGTGCGCGACCGGGTGGGCTCGCTGGCCCGCGCGGCGCTGTCCAGCCGGGTGGACGCCGCCGCGCTGCTGCTGCACACCCGGCACGTGCGGCCCGAGGTGGTCGACCTGGGCCCGGTGACCGGGCACGCCGAGGCGCGGGTGGGCGCCAGGGTGCGCAAGCGCGGGCGCACCACCGGGCTCACCGAGGGCGTGGTGGCCTCCACGGACGCGGCGATCACGCTCGACTTCGGCGTGGGCATCGGCGTGCGCACGCTGCACGACCAGATCCGGGTGGAGACCGCGCGCTTCGGCGACCACGGCGACTCCGGCGCGGTGCTGCTCGACGACGCCAACCGCGTGGTCGGCCTCTACTGCGCGGGTTCGGCCTCGCGGGTGTTCGCCAATCCCATCGGGCCGGTGCTCGACCAGCTCGACGTGGACGTGCTCACCCCCGGTGCACCCGACTCGCAGACGCTTGGGCGCGGGGCTTGAGCACGATCTGGTCCAGGTTCACGTGGGAGGGGCGGGTCACCGCGAAGGCGATCACGTCCGCGACGTCGTCGGCGGTCAGCGGCGTCACGCCCTGGTAGACCGCGGCGGCGCGCTCGGCGTCGCCGTCGAACCGGTTGACCGAGAAGTCGGTCTCCACCATGCCGGGCAGCACCTCGGTGATCCGCACCGGCTGCCCCAGCAGCTCGCCGCGCAGGGTGCGGTGCAGCGCGGACTGCGCGTGCTTGGCGGAGGTGTAGCCGGAGCCGTTGTCGTAGGCCTCGAACGCGGCGATCGAGGTGACCGTGACCACGTGCCCGTCACCGGAGGCGATCAGCGCGGGCAGCAGGGCCTTGGTGACCCGCAGCGTGCCCAGCACGTTGGTCTCCCACATCCACCGCCACTGCTCCTCGTCGGCCTCCAGCACGGGGTCCAGGCCGCGCGCGCCGCCCGCGTTGTTGACCAGCACGCGGGCGCCGTCGATCGCGGCGACGAATTCCGTCACGGACCGCGCGTCGGTGACGTCCAACTCGATCGCGGTTGCGTCGATCTCGGCGGCGATAGCCTTGATTCGGTCCAGGCGTCGTGCGCCGAGCACGACGTGGAAACCCTCGGCGGCGAGCCTGCGGGCGGTGGCTTCACCGATTCCCGCGCTGGCCCCGGTGACGACTGCGGTGGGACGGTTCACGCCGCGATCCTAGGCGTGTGACAGGGCTCACCCGCACCGGTCGTCGTTCAGCACGTCTCTTGGTCGGGAGGTCGACAACGTGCGCAGGAAATTGGTGGTTCTGCTGCTCGGCGGTGCGCTGCTGGCGGGGTGCTCGGCGAACGGCGAAGCGGGCAGCCCCGCGCCGGTCGGCGGGGACGCCCCGCCCGCGGCGAAGGTCACCACCGCGCCGGCGGACGGCGCGAAGGACGTTCCGGTCAACGTGCCGGTCCAGGTCACCGTGACCGACGGCACCATCGACCAGGTCAGCCTGACCAACTCGGAGGGCAAGGCCGTCGCGGGCGCGGTCGCCGAGGACAAGAAGTCGTGGTCGAGCACCGAACCGCTGGGCTTCGGCAAGAGCTACACCTACTCCGGCCGCGCCACCGGCGCCGACGGCAAGCCCGTCGAGCTGACCGGCGCGTTCACCACGGTGACCCCGGCCAGCCAGGTGCGCGCGACGCTGTTCCCCGACGACAACCAGACCGTCGGCGTCGCCATGCCGATCATGATCAAGTTCGAGGCCGACGTGGCCGACCGGGCCGCGGCGGAGAAGGCGCTCAGCGTCACCAACTCGGCCAACGTGCAGGGCAGGTGGGCCTGGCTGAACTCGCGCGAGGTGCACTACCGGCCGGAGACCTACTGGCCCGCCAACACCCAGGTGCGCGTGGAGGCCAAGCTCTACGGCGTCCACTACGGCAACGGCGCGTACGGCCGTGCCGACGTCACCAGCGACTTCACCATCGGCCGCAACCAGGTCGTGAAGATCCACACGCCGTCGCACCAGCTCGTGGTGCAGCGCGACGGGGCGACCGTGGCCACCTACCCGGCCAGCTTCGGCAAGGACGACGACTCGGAGCTGACCACGCCGAACGGCACGTTCGTGGTGATGCAGAAGAACGAGCAGTTCAGCTTCGACAACCCCCGCTACGGCTACACCAACGTGCTGAAGAAGTGGGCCGTGCGGTTCTCCAACCACGGCGAGTTCATCCACGAGAACAACGACAACGCGGCCAACATCGGCCGGAACAACACCTCCCACGGCTGCGCCAACCTGCTGGAGGCCGACGCCAAGGCGTACTACGACAGCGCGCTGGTGGGCGACCCGGTCGAGGTGACCGGCTCGATCACCACGCTGCCGCCGCAGTACGACTGGTACGACTGGCAGATCCCGTGGTCCCAGTGGCAGACCATGTCCGCCCTCTGACCCGACCAACGGCAAGGGGTTGACGGGATCACCTGCCCATAAGGGAAGCGTTGGTGCCCTCGGCGCGTTGAGGTAGGTCGTGCAGACATCTCTCCTCACCGCCGAGGGCGTGCGGCTGTCGCTCCGCGAGTCCGGCGGCGACGGTCCCGCCGTGGTCCTGGTCCACGGGTGGGCCCAGTCCGGGGAGGTGTGGACCCACCAGCTCGCCGTCCCGCCGTTCCGCGCCACCGCGCCGGACCTGCGCGGCCACGGCGACTCCGAGGTCACCGAGGACGGCTACCGCGACCCGGCCGCGTGGGCGGCGGACCTCAAGGCCGTGCTCGACCGCGTCGGCGGACCCGCCGTGCTGGTCGGCTGGTCCTACGGCGGCCTGGTGGTCACCGACTACCTGCGCGTGCACGGCACCGCCGCGGTCGCCGGGCTGGTGCTGGTCGGCGCGATCACCGAGATCGGCCGCGACCGGCCGGGCGGGGCGACCGGGCCGCTGATGCGGCGGGCGCTGCCCGACGCGCTGTCGGAGGACCCGGCGGTGGCCGTGCCCGCGCTGACCCGCTTCATCACCGACCAGGCCCCCGGCCTGGACGGAGCCGTCGCGCAGCGGATGATCGGCGCCGCGCTGCGGGTGCCGCCCTGGGTGCGCCGCGAGCTGTTCCGCCGCGACGTGGGCAGCGCCGACGTCCTGCGGTCGGTGGACCGGCCGACCCTGGTGCTGCACGGAACCGCCGACCAGGTGGTCGACCCCGCCGCGGGCGAGTACGCCGCGGCCCTGATCCCCGGAGCGCGGTCGCACCGCTACCCGGACGTCGGGCACGCGCCGTTCCTGGAGCGCCCCGAGCGGTTCACGGCCGACCTGGCCGCGTTCGCGCGCGAGGTCGCCCGGTGAAGCGCGTGGCGGTGCTCTCGGTGCACACCTCGCCGCTGGAGCAGCCCGGCACCGGCGACGCGGGCGGCATGAACGTCTACATCGTGCAGACCGCGACCCGGATGGCCCGCCGCGGCGTCGAGGTCGAGATCTTCACCAGGGCCACCTCCTCCGAGCTGCCGCCGGTCGCCGAGCTGGCGCCGGGGGTGAAGGTGCGGCACGTGGTCGCCGGGCCGTTCGAGGGCCTGGGCAAGGAGGAGCTGCCCGGCCAGCTGTGCGCGTTCACCGCGGGCGTGCTGCGCGCCGAGGCCCGCCACGACCCCGGCCACTACGACGTGGTGCACTCGCACTACTGGCTGTCCGGTCAGGTCGGCTGGCTGGCGCGGGAGCGCTGGGGGGTGCCGCTGGTGCACACCGCGCACACCCTGGCCAAGGTCAAGAACCTGGCGCTGGCCGAGTGCGACACCCCCGAGCCGAGGATGCGCGTCATCGGCGAGGAGCAGGTGGTCGCCGAGGCCGACCGGCTGGTGGCCAACACCGACGTGGAGGCGGGCGAGCTGATCAAGCTCTACGCCGCCGACCCGGACAAGGTGCTGGTGGTGCCGCCGGGCGTGGACCTGGAGCGGTTCACCCCCGGCGACCGCGCCGCCGCCCGCGCCGCGCTGGGGCTGCGGCCGGACGCGGCGGTGCTCGTGTTCGTGGGTCGCATCCAGCCGCTGAAAGCGCCGGACGTGCTGGTCAAGGCCGCCGCCGAGCTGCTGGTGCGCGATCCGGGGCTGCGCTCCCGGCTGGTCGTGCTGATCGTGGGCGGGCCGTCCGGGTCCGGCATGGAGACCCCGCGCAAGCTGGTGGAGCTGGCCGCGCAGCTGGGCGTGTCCGACGTGGTGCGGTTCCTGCCGCCGCAGGGCGGCGACGCGCTGGCGCGCGTCTACCGGGCCGCCGACGTGGTGGCCGTGCCCAGCCACAACGAGTCGTTCGGCCTGGTCGCCCTGGAAGCACAGGCGTGCGGCACGCCGGTGGCCGCCGCGGCGGTCGGCGGCCTGCCGATGGCGGTGCGCGACGGCGTGTCCGGCGTGCTGGTCGACGGCCACGACCCGGCCGCGTGGGCGCGCGCGCTGGGCGAGGTGGCGCTGCGCCCCGCCTACCGGGAGGAGTTGGCGAGCAACGCGGTCGGACATGCGCGAAGGTTCTCCTGGGACCGCACGACCGACGCGCTGCTGGCCGGGTACGAGCAGGCGCGGCAGAAGTTCCGCGAGGAGGTTTTCGCTTGAGCTCGGACCTGGACGCCGACCTGGACACCGTCATCCGCTCGACCCTGGACGACCGGGAGCTGGCCTACGAGAGCAAGGAGCCGGGCAAGTTCTTCGTGACCCTGCCGGGCACCAAGAAGCTGCAGACCAACTGCTGGGTGGTGGTCGGCAGGCACGCCGTGGTGGTCGAGGCGTTCGTCTGCCGCAGGCCCGACGAGGCGCACGAGGAGGTCTACCGCTTCCTGCTGCGCCGCAACGCCAAGCTCTACGGCGTGCACTACACGATCGACACGCAGGGCGACATCTACCTGGTCGGCCGCGTCGCCCCGCACGCGGTGACGCCGGAGGAGCTGGACCGGGTGCTGGGCCAGGTCGTCGAGGCCGCCGACGGCGACTTCAACACCCTGCTGGAGATCGGCTTCGCCAACGCCATCCGGCGCGAGTGGGACTGGCGGGTCTCGCGCGGCGAGTCGCTGGCCAACCTGAAGGCGTTCCAGCACCTGGTGTCCGAGTCCTGATCGTGATCGCGGCCGGGCAACTGGCCCGCCCGCCCCTCCCGTCCTAGCCGTGACGCGACCACGGGAGGGGGAGGCGGCATGGTTCGGCGATGGGGTGCGGCGGTCGTCGTGGCCGGTCTGGTCTCGCTGGCGGGGTGCACCGCCGGGAGCGGCGGCACGGCCGACAGCGGGGCGGCGGCGCGCGTGGCGGAACCCCCGCCGCGGTCCGCCCCGGAACAGTCCGCCCCGGAGCAGCCCGCTCGCGAGCAGGGCTCGGCCAAGGCCGGTGAGGTGGACCCCGCCGCGCGGAACCGGCAGCTGGTGCGCACCGCCAGGGTCGACCTGCGGGCGGGGGACGTGGCGGACGCGCTGGCGCGGGTCAAGGACGTGGGCGCGGCGCAGGGCGGGTTCGCCGAGCGGGAGGACTCCTCGCGCGACCGCGCCTCGGTGACCCTGCGCGTGCCCGCCGACCGGCTGGACGCGGCGCTGAAGGCGGTCGACGAGCTCGGCGTCGAGGTGACCCGGCGCGAAGTGCGCACCGAGGACGTGACCGACCAGGTGGTCGACGTGGAGGCCCGACTGGCGAGTCAGCGGGCCGGCGTGGACCGGGTGCGGGCGCTGCTGGAGCGGGCGGGCAGCACCGCGGAGATCACCCAGGTCGAGGGCGAGCTGACCCGGCGGCAGAGCGAGCTGGAGTCGCTGCAGCGCCGCTACGACGCGCTCAAGGGCCAGGTGGCGCTGTCCACCTTGACGATCTCGATCAGCCGCGCCGAGGCGACCGCGGGGCCGGTGGCGGAGGACCGCCCGGACTTCCTGACGGCGCTGGCGGGCGGCTGGGGCGCGCTGGTCGACGTGGCGGCGCTGCTGCTGGCCGCGCTGGGCGCGGTGCTGCCGTTCGCCGTGGTGCTCGGCGTGCCCGGAGGGGTGTGGCTGTGGCTGCGGCGCAAGCGCAAGGCCGCCACGACCGGCTGACGCCTGTTCGGGGGAACGCCTGCGCGGAGTGATCTCCGAGGGGAGCGCGGGGCGGCTTGGGAGAGAGGGGGAGTCGCGAGCTCAAGCCGCCCCACGTCAGTCCCCGCTGAGGTGGATCAGGGTGGGGGGAACCCTGGAATCCGAGCGGGCCCGCGGTTCGACGGGGGGAGTGCGCACCGCGGGTTCGCCGCTCGGGTCGGCGGAGTGCGTGGGAGCCGACCCGTTCGGCCCTGCCAACTTGGCAGATCGGTATTGATCACCACAAGAGCCGTTACTACTCCGTTCGAGTGTTCTTGCTCCGGATGAGTAACGCCTGCCCGGACACCTGGAGTGCCTTGACCTCCACTGTGGCGTGACTCACGATGGCGTGATCACAGCCGCCGAGCGAATGAGGCAAGGCATGGTCTTCCGCAGTCCGTTCCCCGACGTCGAGGTCCCGGACGTTCCGCTGCACGAGCTGTTGTTCGCCGACCTGGGGGAACGGGCGGACCGCACCGCGCTCGTGGACGGCATGACCGGCGCCGCCATGACCTACGCGCAACTCGCGGGCGCCATCGACCGCACCGCCGCCGCACTGGCCGAGCGCGGCATCGGCAAGGGCGACGTGGTGGGCATCCTCAGCCCCAACACGCCCTACTACGCCGTCGTGTTCCACGGCATCCTGCGCGCGGGCGCGACCGCCACCACCATCAACGCCCTCTACACCCCCGACGAGGTCGCCCACCAGCTCTCCGACGCGGGCGCGAAGATGCTGTTCACCGTCTCCGCCCTGCTGCCCAACGCGGCGCCGGGCGCGGAGAAGGCGGGCGTCCGCGACGTCGTCCTGCTCGACGCCGCCGAGGGCTACCCCAGCCTCGGCGAGCTGCTCACCACCACCGCGCCCACCCCCGAGGTCACCATCGACCCGGCCGAGGACGTGGCCGTGCTGCCCTACTCCTCCGGCACCACCGGCCGCGCCAAGGGCGTCATGCTCACCCACCGCAACCTGGTCGCCAACGTCGTGCAGTGCATGCCCATGCTCGACGTGCACCAGGACACCCGCATCCTCGCCGTGCTCCCGTTCTTCCACATCTACGGGATGCAGGTGCTCATGAACATGGGCCTCAACGTCGGCGCGCGCGTGGTCACCCTGCCCAAGTTCGACCTCGCCGAGTTCCTGCGCGTCATCGCCGAGCACCGCACCAACCGCGTCTACATCGCGCCCCCGGTGGCCGTGGCGCTGGCCAAGCACCCGCTGGTCGACCAGTACGACCTGTCCCCGCTGGAAGTCCTGTTCTCCGGTGCCGCGCCGCTGGACGCGGACCTGGCCGAAGTCGTGCGCGAGCGCCTGGGCTGCCGCGTCGCGCAGGGCTACGGCATGACCGAGATGAGCCCGGTCAGCCACACCATCCCCGACTCCATGCCGGAGATCCCCGTCGGCACCGTCGGCGTCATCGTGCCCAACATGGAGTGCCGCCTCATCGACCCCGCCACCGGCCAGGACGTCGGCGTCGGCGAGCGCGGCGAGCTGTGGTGCCGGGGGCCGAACGTGATGAAGGGCTACCTGAACAACCCCGAAGCCACCGCCGCCACCCTGGACGACGAGGGCTGGCTGCACACCGGCGACGTGGCCACCATCGACGAGAACGGCTACGTGAGCATCGTCGACCGGGTCAAGGAGCTGATCAAGTACAAGGGCTACCAGGTGCCGCCCGCCGAGCTGGAAGCCGTGCTGCTGACCCACCCGCAGATCGCCGACGCGGCCGTGGTGGGCGTGCGCGACCAGGACGGCGAGGAGGTGCCCAAGGCGTTCGTGGTCCGGCAGGCCGGGGTGGAGCTGGACGAGACGGGCGTGATGTCGTTCGTGGCGGAGCGGGTCGCGCCGCACAAGAAGGTGCGCGTGGTGGAGTTCATCGAGGCGATCCCGAAGTCGGCCTCGGGGAAGATCCTGCGCAAGGACCTGCGGGCGCGCGAGACCCTGTGATCCCGGTTCCAACGGTTCCCTTGGGCCGTTCGCGGGTGGGGTCCTGGCGGTCGTCGCCGTCGGGACCCCGCCGTTCGCGGCGTCGCACGGCCGCCCCTCCGGTGCGCCCGTCATCCCTGTCCATAGGGGCAGGTCCGGCGAACGGCCCAACGCGGACGTCCTCTCGGCGCTAAGTTGCGATCATGACCGGAGATCCACTGGCCGAGTTGAAAGACCTGGTCCCGCCGCCCGACGACGTCGGCTTAGGCTCGCTGACCTGGGAAGAGCTGCACGAGGCGCTGGGCACCGCGCTGCCTTCGGACTACGCGGCGCTGATGCGCGCCTACGGCGCGAGCCCGCCCGGCGCGCAGGGCTGGCTGCGCTTCCCCGATCCGCTCGCCCCGAGGGGCGGGCTGCTGGACGCGTGGCGGCGCAGCGCCCCCGGTTTCCAGCGCTTCCACCTCAAGCACCCCGACGCCTGCCCCCGCCCGATGTTCCCCGAGCCGGGCGGCATGCTCTTCTGCGCCGACACCATCGACGGCGACCAGCTCGGCTGGGTCACCGAGGGCGCGCCCGACGAGTGGCCCGTGGTGGTCTGGCCGCGTCACACCGACGGCATCCGGGAGCTACCCGGACCGCTGACCTCCGTGCTGCTGCGCTGGTGGCGGGGCGAGGTGGACCTGCCGGGGCTGAGCCGCGAGGCGGCGGCGGAGACCCGCGCGCAGCACGCCGAGCACGGCGTCGGGCCGGGGCGGTGGTCGCTGCCCGAGCCGACGAGCGGGGCCACGTCCGCGATCGTGGGGTGGGCGGAGAGCCAGGGGCTGCGGGTCACCAGGGCCGTGGACTGAACGAGTACGGCCCATCGGGCGAACGGCCTGGTCGCCAGCCCGTCGGTCGGTGCCACCATGGGGTATGGCCGGGTGGAGCGATGACACGTCCGAGCGGGACCGGTTCGCCGTCATGCGGGACCGGCCCGCCGAGACGCGGGACCGGGCGGCGGAGGCGCGCGACCAGGCGGCGGACCGGAGGGACCGGTCGGCCGAGGCGCGGGACCACGCCGCCGAGGACGGCGACGAGATCGCCGAGGCCATGCACGAGAGCGCGCTGGCCGAGCTCGCCGCCGTGTCCGAGCGCCTGCGGGCCGCCGACGCCCGTGGGCGGCCCGACCACGAGGCGGACGCGGCCGACCGGAAGGCGATGCGGGACTACCTGGCCTCCGTCTCCGCAGGCTGGAACACCGCGATGCGCGACCGGCGTTCGGCGGCCCACGACCGGGAGGCCGCCGCGCGCGACCGGCACGCCGCCGAGGACGACCGGACCGCGGCCGCCGTCGCACGCGACCAGGCGGCCGTGGAGCGGGCCATGGCGCACCCCGACGAAGAGCGGCGGTGAGCGGTCAGATCACGCAGAACTCGTTGCCCTCCGGATCGGCCATCAGCACGCGGTCGGGCTTGCCGCCCATGTCGTACTGGCGGATGACCGCGCCACCCGCCCTTGCCGCCCATGTCGTACTGGCGGATGACCGCGCCACCCGCCGCGACGAGGCGTTCGACGGCTTCGAGGACGCGCGGCCAGCGCACCTCCCACGGCGTCTCCCGGCCGCCGCCGACCTGGACGTCCAGGTGCAGCCGGTTCTTCACCACCTTGGCCTCCGGCACCCGCATGAACGAGATGCGCGGCCCGCGCCCGTCCGGGTCGGCCAGGAACGCGACGTCGCCCCACTTGGACTCGGGCACGCCGCGGGCGGTGAACCACTCCGCCCAACTGGCCGCGCCGCCGGGCGGCGGCTGCTCGACGTAGCCCAGCGCCTGCGCCCAGAACGCCGCCAGTTCGGCGGGGTGGGCGCAGTCGACGGCCAAGTCCCAGGTGACGGCCACGGAGTCCTCCTTCGCGAGCAGCGGGTCCGGTGCGGTTCTACACCGATTCAGCCCCGGCGTCGCGAGCGATCCGGCGTCATCTGGCAGGCTGACCGCATGGCTGTCGGAACCCTGGTGCTGCTCCGCCACGGCGAGAGCGTGTGGAACGCGGAGAACCTGTTCACCGGTTGGGTGGACGTCCCCCTGTCGGAGAAGGGCGTGCGGGAGGCCCAGCGCGGCGGTGTGCTGCTGCGCGAGGCGGGCCTGCTGCCCGACGTGGTGCACACCTCGCTGCTGCGCCGCGCGATCTCGACGGCGAACCTGGCCCTGGACGCCGCCGACCGGCACTGGATCCCGGTGCGCCGCGACTGGCGGCTCAACGAGCGGCACTACGGCGCGTTGCAGGGCAAGAACAAGAAGCAGACGCTGGAGCAGTTCGGCGAGGAGCAGTTCATGCTCTGGCGCCGCTCCTACGACACCCCGCCGCCGCCCATCGAGCCGGGCAGCGAGTACAGCCAGGACGCCGACGCGCGCTACGCGGACCTGGGTGCGCAGATGCCGCTGACCGAGTGCCTGCTGGACGTGGTGAAGCGGATGGTCCCGTACTGGGAGTCGGCGATCGTCCCGGACCTGCGGGCCGGTCGGACGGTGCTGGTGGCCGCGCACGGCAACTCGCTGCGCGCGCTGGTCAAGCACCTGGACGGGATCTCGGACGAGGCCATCGCGGGGCTGAACATCCCGACCGGCATCCCGCTGCGCTACGACCTGGACGAGTCGCTGAAGCCGGTCACGGCGGGTGGCACCTACCTGGACCCGGATGCCGCCGCGGACGCCATCAAGGCCGTCGCCAACCAGGGCCGCTGACCACGTCTGCAAGTACTACCCGACCCGTCCGGGGTGGCCGGTAACTACTACCCGGCCGCCCCGGCTCGGGTAGTAGTTGAATGCCCGCGCGGGTGGCACGGGTAGTACTTGCAGACGTCAGATCAGGCCGAGGTCGCGGGCGCGGGCGCCCGCCTGGAAGCGGGAGGACGCGCCCAGCGCGGTCATCAGCTCCGCCACGCGGCGGCGGTAGGTGCGCAGCGACATGTCCAGCCGCCGGGCCGCCGTCTCGTCGGTCCAGCCCTGGTTGAGCGCGTCGAGGACCACCGGCACGAACGGCCGCAGCTCGTCCATCCCCGCCTCGTGCACGGCCAGTTCCGTGCCCGCCCGCCACGCGGCCTCGAACAGCGAGCTGATGCCGTGCACCACCTCGGGCTGGGTGATCACGCTGTAGCCGCGCGGCCCGTGCGACTGGTCGCCCGCCAGGATCGCCACCCGCCCGTCGAACACGATCGTCTCGTTCACCTCGTGCGCGCTGATCCGCACGTGCGCGCCGTGCGAGGCGACCAGCCGCGCGTGCTCGCCCCAGTGCGGGTCGAGCAGGGCGCTTAGCCGGAACAGCTTGCGCATCCGCACCCCCGGCCTCCGCCCCAGGGCGCGGGCGTGGGGGTTGGCGTGCACCCACGCGCTCAGCGCGTTGGCGGCGCACGCCAGGTCGGTGGTGGACGCGAACAGGTGCGCGGTGCGCTCGAACAGCTCCGCCTCGCCGCGCACGACGGTCACGGTGTCCATGCCGCCGAGCATGGCAGCTAACTGCCAATCCGAGCGCCGCCGACCGCCGGGGCGCGATCGTCGACGCCATGCTGAACCTGAACCGCGTCGGCTACGGCGCGATGCAGCTGGCCGGTCCCGGCGTCTACGGCCCGCCCGCCGACCCGGACAACGCCAAGGCGGTCCTGCGGCGGGCCGTCGAGCTGGGCGTGGACCACCTCGACACCAGCGACTTCTACGGCCCGCACGTGGTCAACCAGCTCATCAAGGAGGCGCTGCACCCCTACCCCGAGAACCTGGTGATCGTCACCAAGATCGGCTTCCTGCGGACCCCGGACAAGGCGTGGGTGCCCGCGCACGAGCCGAGGCAGCTGCGCGACGCCGTCCACGACAACCTGCGCAACCTGGGCCTGGACCGCCTCCAGGTGGTCAACCTGCGCCTGGACCCGGCCGAGGGGCCGAGGGAGCGCGACATCGAGCGCGAGTTCACCGCGCTGGCGGAACTGCGCGAGCAGGGCCTGGTCGAGCACCTGGGCCTGAGCAACGCCACCCGCGCGCAGCTGGACCAGGCCAGGGCGATCGCACCGGTGGTCTGCGTGCAGAACATGTTCAACATCGCCGACCGGCGGGACTCCGAGCTGGTGGACCACACCGCCGAGGAGGGGATCGCCTACGTGCCGTTCTTCCCGCTGGGCGGCTTCGGCCCGCTCCAGCACGCGGCCCTGGCGGAGGTGGCCGCGCGGCACGGCGCCACCGAGCGGCAGGTCGCCCTCGCGTGGCTGCTCCAGCGGTCACCCAACGTGCTGCTCATCCCCGGCACGTCGTCGGTCCGTCACCTGGAGGAGAACCTGTTGGCCCGCGAATTGCGGCTGTCCGATCAGGACCTGACTCAATTGGACACGAGTGGGTGAACGGCGGTCGTCCGGCGGGAGAACATGTGCCCGTTGTGGTGTCGCAGGCATCACGAACCACGCGAGCGGGCTAGGCCCCACCGGGTCTGAGCTGCTTACGATGCGCCCGTGACCGCATGGGGTTACCTCGTCGCGTCGATCGGCGTCCTGCTGATCGGCGCCGGGGCGTTCTTCGCGGGCCGGACGACCGCGCGCCGCCGCGCGGACCGGCCCGCCGGGCTGACCGTGGCCGACCTGATGGGCATGGTGGTGCAGTCCTCCCACGACGGGATCGCGGTGCTCAACGGCTTCGGCGACGTCGTGCTGCACAACCCGCGCGCCGAGGAGCTCGGCGTGGTGCGCAACAACCGGGTCGACGACCGGGCCCGCCGGGCCGCCGAGCTGGCCCGGCGCGACGGCGGCCTGGTCCAGGTGGACCTGTCGCCGCTGGAGGTCAAGGGGCGCCAGCCGGAGGCGGTGCACGCCGAGGTCCGGGTGCTGGTGGAGAACTTCGTGGTGGTGGCCGCCTCGGACGAGTCCGAGGCGGTCCGCCTGGAGGCCACCCGGCGCGACTTCGTGGCCAACGTCAGCCACGAGCTCAAGACCCCGGTGGGCGCGCTGGCGCTGCTGGCCGAGGCGGTGCTGGACGCCGCCGACGACCGGGAGGAGGTCCGCCGGTTCAGCGCCAAGATCATGCAGGAGGCCACCCGGCTGGGCACCCTGGTCACCGAGCTGATCGCGCTGTCCCGCCTGCAGGGCGCGGAGAAGCTGCCCGTGCTCGACACCGTGGACGTGGACGTGGTGGTCACCGAGGCGCTGGGCCGCTCCAAGCTGGCCGCCGAGAGCGCCGACATCGAGATCACCACCGACGAGCCCAGCGGTCTGCAGGTGGAGGGCGACCGGACGCTGCTGGTCACCGCGCTGAGCAACCTGCTGGACAACGCGGTGGCCTACTCGCCGCCGGGCAGCCCGGTCACGGTCAGCCGCAAGCTGGTCGACGGGTTCGTGGAGATCGCGGTCACCGACCGCGGCATCGGCATCGCCGAGGACCAGCAGACGCGGGTGTTCGAGCGCTTCTACCGGGTCGACAAGGCCCGCTCGCGGGCCACCGGGGGCACCGGCCTCGGCCTGGCCATCGTCAAGCACGTGGCCGCCAACCACGGCGGCGAGGTCAAGCTGTGGAGCCTGCCGGGCACCGGCTCGACCTTCACGCTGCGCATCCCGGCGCACCCGGACCGGGACGCGCCGACTCCCGACCCCGCCCAGCAGGAGCTGGCGGCGACCCCCCTCGGAGGAGAGCTGTGACCAGGGTGCTGATCGTGGAGGACGAGGAGTCGTTCGCCGATCCGCTGGCCTTCCTGCTGCGCAAGGAGGGCTTCACCGCCGCGCTGGCGGCCACCGGGCAGGAGGCGCTGGAGGAGTTCGACCGCAACGGCGCCGACATCGTGCTGCTGGACCTGATGCTGCCCGGCATGAGCGGCACCGACGTGTGCAGGCAGCTGCGCCAGCGCTCGGCCGTGCCCGTGATCATGGTCACGGCGCGGGACAGCGAGATCGACAAGGTGGTCGGCCTGGAGCTGGGCGCGGACGACTACGTCACCAAGCCCTACTCGGCGCGCGAGCTGATCGCCCGCATCCGCGCGGTGCTGCGCCGCGGCGGCGAGTCCGAGGAGCTGCTGCCGCAGGTCCTGGAGGCGGGCCCGGTGCGGCTGGACGTCGAGCGGCACGTGGTCACCGTCGACGGCGCCGAGGTCAGCCTGCCGCTGAAGGAGTTCGACCTGCTGGAGTACCTGCTGCGCAACGTGGGCCGGGTGCTCACCCGCGGCCAGCTCATCGACCGGGTGTGGGGCGCGGACTACGTCGGCGACACCAAGACCCTGGACGTGCACGTCAAGCGGCTGCGCTCGAAGATCGAGCCGGACCCCTCGGCGCCCCGCCACCTGGTCACCGTGCGCGGTCTGGGATACAAGTTCGAGTCGTGATCCCCCCGACCGGGTACGGTGCACCGCGTGCGCCTAGGGGTGCTTGATGTCGGGTCCAACACCGTCCACCTACTGGTGGTGGACGCCCATCGGGGTGCCCACCCCACGCCCGCCAGCTCGGACAAGACCGTGCTGCGGCTGGCCGAGCAGCTGGACGGGCAGGGGCGGCTGAGCCGCGCGGGCGCGGACCAGCTGGTCCGCGCGGTCGCCGCGGCCAAGGCCGCGTCGGTGGAGCTGGAGTGCGAGGAGCTCATGGCCTTCGCCACCTCGGCGGTGCGCGAGGCGGCCAACTCCGCCGAGGTGCTGGGGCGGGTGCGCGCCGAGACCGGCGTGGACCTGCGGGTGCTCAGCGGCGAGGACGAGGCCCGCTACACGTTCCTGGCCGCCCGCCGCTGGTACGGCTGGTCGGCGGGCAGGCTGCTGTGCCTGGACATCGGCGGCGGGTCGCTGGAGCTGGCCACGGGCGTGGACGAGGTGCCCGAGCTGGCCGCGTCGGTGCCGCTGGGCGCGGGCCGGGTGACCCGCACCCGGTTCCGCGCGGACCCGCCCGGCCGCGCCGAGGTGCGCGCCACCGCCGAGTGGCTGGACGAGCAGCTCGCCCCGGTGGTCCAGCGGTTCCGCCGCGACGGCACCCCGGACCGGGTGGTGGGGACCTCGAAGACCTTCCGCACGCTGGCCCGCCTCACCGGCGCCGCGCCGTCCTCGGCCGGGCCGCGCGCCCGCCGGGTGCTCACCGCCGCGGGGCTGCGCCAGCTGATCGCGTTCATCTCGCGGATGCCCTCCGCCGACCTGGCCGAGCTGGAGGGGGTCAGCCCGGCCAGGGCGCCCCAGCTCGTGGCGGGCGCCCTGGTGGCGGAGGCCACGATGCGAGCCCTGTCACTCGGTGAGCTGGAGATTTGCCCTTGGGCCCTCCGGGAAGGTGTCATCCTGCGTCGTCTGGACCACACTGATGGCCCGGATCACAGCACCCCTAACACTGCCTCCGAGCGGTCGGGTGACACTGGACGGACTGGCCGCCACGGGGCACGGTGGAGTTGATGAGTCGAGAAAGCGAGTCGGAGCAGACCCAGCGCACCGTCGCGGAGTTGCTCGCCCAATACGGCGGGGGTTCCGGTGAGGTGGCGCCGCGTCGGCGTCGCCGGCGCGCGGAGGACGTCTCGGAGACCGCTCCGCAGGCGATCATCGACCGGGTCAACTCGGACAGCGGCAGGCTCCTGCCGGTCCGCGACGAACCCCCTCCCGCGGAGCCCTCCGGGCCTCCCCCCGCGCCTCCTGTGGCGCCCCCTGCGGCACCTCCGGTGACGCCCCCCTCGGCGTCCCCTTCGGCGTCCCCGCCGCTGCCGTCCCGCTCCGCGCGCGCGGCCAAGCGCGCGGCGGCGGAGGTCGAGGCCGAGCGCACCGCCTACGCGCCGCCCCCGGTAGCCCCGCCCCCGGTGGCCCCGCCCCCGGCGACCCCGCCCGCGCCGCCGCTGCCGACGCGCCCGTCGCGCGCCGCCGAGGCCGAGCGGACGACCTATGCGCCCGCGGTGGACCCGGCCGAGGAGACCCGCGTGGTCCCGCCGATCACCGACGACCGCGCGGGCGAGCCGTCCCGGCCGCAGGTCCGCCCGGTGGTGGACCGGCCCTCCGGCGAGCACCCGGTGCCCGAGCCGCCGCGCTCGCCGCTGACCGAGCCCACCCGCGTGGGCATCGACCCGAGCAGGCTCAACCCGGACGCCGCCCAGGCCACCCGCGTGGTGCGCCCGGCCGTCCCGCCGCCCACCCGCGAGCCGGTCACCGAGGTGCTGCCGAGGATCAGCGACCAGCTCACCCCGAACGTGCCGCTGGAAGCGCTGCCGACCGAGTCGGTGCTGATCGTGCCGCCCGCCCCGCCCGCGCTGCCCGCGCCGCTGCCCGACCAGACCCCGGAGGACTGGTTCGGCGAGGACGAGGAGCCGGAGGAGGAGCGGCCCGCCGGGGAGAGCACCCAGTTCCACCCCTACGTCGACCTCGACGAGGAGGACGAGGAGGAGGACTACCCGCCGCCGCGCCGCCTGGAGGACGACGAGGAGCCCGCCGGACTGGCCGACATCGGTCAGGACGACGAGGACGAACCCGCCGAGCGCTCGCCCGGCCGCGAGTGGCTGATCATGATCGGCCAGCTCGCCGTCGGCGTCGTCGGCGGCGCCGCGCTGTGGCTGGGCTTCAGCTTCCTGTGGCGCACCCTCGCGCCCGCCGCGCTGGTGGTGGCGCTGGCGGTGACCGTGGGCCTGGTCATGCTGGTGCGCCGCATCCGCCGCGCGGACGACCTGCAGACCACCGTGCTCGCCGTGCTCGTCGGCCTGATCGTCACCGTGTCACCAGCGGCGATGCTGCTGGTGAAGTCTTGACCCCGGCTATCCCGGTCGGCCTGTCCACCGCCGCGGTGTGGCCGCAGCCCGCGGGCGCGGCGTTCGAGGTCGCCGGGGAGCTGGGCTACGACGGCGTCGAGGTCATGGTGTGGGCCGACCCGGTCAGCCAGGACGTGCGCGCCCTGGGCAGGCTGGCCGAGCGCACCGGCGTGCCGGTGCTCGCCGTGCACGCCCCCTGCCTGCTGATCAGCCAGCGGGTCTGGTCGCCCGACCCGGCCGAGCGGCTGCGCCGCAGCGTGCGCGCGGCGGCCGACCTGGGCGCGCGGACCGTGGTGCTGCACCCGCCGTTCCTGTGGCAGCGCCGCTACGCCGAGGGCTTCGCCGAGCTGGTGGCGCGGCTGGAGGACGACAGCGGCATCGCCATCGCCGTGGAGAACATGTTCCCGGTCCGCCGCGAGCTGGGCCGTGGTCGATCGGTGCAGGTCACCGCCTTCCGCCCGTCGATCGACCCCACCGACGTCGGGCACCGGCACTACACGCTGGACCTGTCGCACACCGCCGCCGCGTCGATGGACGCGCTGGAGCTGGCCAAGCGGATGGGCGACGGCCTGACCCACGTGCACCTGGCCGACGGCAGCGGCGCCCCCAAGGACGAGCACCTGGTGCCCGGTCGCGGCGGCCAGCCGTGCGCCCGGCTGTGCGAGAGCCTGGCGCGCGGCGGGTTCCGGGGGCAGGTGGTGCTGGAGGTCAACACCCGCAAGGCCCGCACGGCCGCCGCCCGCGCCGAGATGCTCGCCGAGTCGCTGCGCTTCGCCCGGTCGCACCTGCGCGCCTGAAGTCCCGGTGTCCCGCGCGACACCACCGGACCCCTCTGGGACGGCAAGGAGTCGGAGACGGTTCGCCCGCCTTCCTCAACGCGCTCAAGGACTCCGCGCGGCCGGGGCCCGCGTAGGCGCGGGTAGGGTCGTTCCCGTGAACCCGTTGCGGACGCCGGTCCTCGCCGCCGCGGGCACCGACGCGACGCGCCGGGCGGGGATCGTCGGCGGACCGGTGCGCGCCCCCGAGCGCCCAGCCGACGTCGCGTCCTCCCCGCGTCCGCCGGTCCGCCGTTCCTGAGGAGCCCTGTGTCGTTCTCCCTCGCCAGTGCCGTGCGCCCGCTCGGTGATGGCACCTACACCGCCACCCTGCCCGCCGAGTGGACCGTCGGCCCCAAGCCGCACGGCGGCTTCCTGCTGGTGATCCTGGCCAGGGCCGCCGTGGACGGCGCCGCTCGGGCCATGCCCGGCGCCGAGGGCCTGGCCCCGCTGGCGGTCAGCGCCCAGTTCCTGCGCGCCCCGGAGGTGGGGCCGGTGCTGCTGCGCACCGAGGTGCGCAAGACCGGCCGCACGGCCACCGTGGTGGCCGCCTCGCTGGAGCAGCGCGGGCGCTGCTGCGTCGAAGCCTCGGTGACCGTGGGCCGGATGCCGTCCCAGGAGCCGCACTACGCGGACCTGCCCGACGTCCAGGCCGCGCCGCCCGCCGACGCGGTCGACCTGGCCTCGCTGCACTCGGACGGGGTCTACAAGCTGGGCGCGGTGTGCGACGTCCGGCTGGACCCGCGCGGCGCCGGGTTCCTCACCGGCCGGGTCGGCGACCCGCTGGAGCTGCGGCTGTGGGCCCGCCCGATCGGCGAGCGGCCGGACCCGTACTTCGCGCTGCTGGCCGGGGACCTCTCCATGCCGGTGACGATGAACCTGGGCCGGTTCGGGTGGTCGCCGACGGTGCAGCTGACCGCGCTGCTGCGGGCCGACCCGGCGCCGGGCTGGCTGCGGATGCGGGTCTCGGCCAGCGCGGTGCACGGGCAGTGGTTCGACGAGGACGCCACCGTCATCGACGCCGCGGGCAGGCTGGTCTGCCAGGCCCGCCAGCTCGCCCTCACCCCGGCCGCCCGCGGGTGATTCCCGGTTGCGGACCCGTGGCAGGCTTGGCCGCATGACGACCATCGCCGTGCTGGGGGCTGGCAGGATCGGTGAGGCGCTGCTGTCCGGCCTCCTCCAAGGGGGCCGCCCGGCGGCCGAGCTGGTGTTCACCGAGAAGCACCCGGAGCGCGCCGCCGCGCTGAGCGAGCGGTACGGCGTGCGGGGGCTGAGCGTCCCCGACGCCGCCGCGCGCGCCGACGTGCTGGTGGTCGCGGTCAAGCCGCAGGACATCGAGCCGCTGCTGGACGAGCTGGCGCCGGTGGTCGAGCCGAGCACCCTGGTGGTGTCGCTGTGCGCCGGGCTGCCCACGTCGCTGTTCGAGAAGCGGCTGCCCGAGGGCACCCCGGTGGTGCGGGTGATGCCGAACACGCCCATGCTGGTCGGCCAGGCCATGAGCGCGGTGTCCGCGGGCAGCCACGCGGGCCCCGAGCACCTGGACCTGGTGGAGGAGCTGCTGTCGCCGGTCGGCAAGGTGGCGCGCGTGCCCGAGTCGCAGCAGGACGCGGTGACCGCGCTGTCCGGCTCCGGCCCCGCCTACTTCTTCTACCTGGTCGAGGCGATGATCGACGCGGGCATCCTGCTGGGCATCCCGCGCGACCTGGCCGGGCAGCTGATCATCCAGTCCGCGGTGGGCGCGGCGGCCATGCTCGCCGAGGGCGGCCAGCACCCGGTGATCCTGCGCGAGGCGGTCACCTCGCCCGGCGGCACCACCATCATGGCCATCCGGGAGCTGGAGAAGCACGGCGTGCGCGCCGCGATGCTCGCCGCGATCGAGGCCGCGCGCGACCGTTCGGTGGAGCTCGGACGCGCCCATGAGGACCACTGATCCCGCTGTTGGCCGTCGCAGGAGTCCCACTGGTCCCGTTACCCTCGGAGCAGCACGTGCGTGTCGAACCGTCGGTGGGGAAGCCGACGGCACGACGCGTGTCGAAGGACGCGGTGGCTCATGCCTGCGGAGGAGAACGAACGCGCCGGACCGGCACAGGTGAAGTTCCTGACGGTGGCCGAAGTGGCGCTGATCATGCGCGTGTCGAAGATGACGGTGTACCGGCTGGTGCACTCCAAGGCGCTCGCCGCGGTGCGGGTGGGCAAGTCGTTCCGGGTGCCCGAGCGGGCGGTGCAGGAGTACCTGAACAACGCCTACTTCGACGCCGGGTGAGGGCGGGTCCGACCAGCCGGGTAAACTCATAGGCCGTTCGTGCCTGGGGTTGGCGTGCCCTCGTGACGGGTGTGCCGCCGGCGCATGGAGCAGCACCCACTGTCTAGTAGCTAAGGAACCCGCATGGGCTCGGTCATCAAGAAGCGCCGCAAGCGCATGTCGAAGAAGAAGCACCGCAAGCTGCTGCGCAAGACCCGCGTCCAGCGTCGCAAGCGCGGCAAGTAGCCCCTGCGGGGTTCTGACGGCGCGCACCGCCGGTCCTGTGCTGGACCGGCGGTGCTCTGCTTCACCCCGCCATCCGGGTGATTCCCCGGTGGAACGCCTGTGACCTGCGTCGGAGCCGCGTTCCCCGGCGATCGCGCACCCGGTGCGCTGGGTAGCATCCAACCGTCGCAGCACCCGCAGGGAGTCGCATGGCGCCGAAGGTCGTCCTCGTCACCGGTTGCAGCCGCTACCTCGGCGGCCACCTCGCCGCGCGGTTCGCCGCCAACCCCGATGTCGAGCGCGTGCTCGGGGTGGACACCGAACCGCCGTCGCGCGACCTGCGGCGCAGGATGGGCCGGGCCGAGTTCGTGCGCGCCGACATCCGCAACCCCCTCATCGCCAAGGTCATCGCCACCGCGGGCGTCGACACGGTCGTGCACGCCTCGGTGTCGGCCAACCCGGCGGGCCCGTCCGGCCGCACGGCGATGAAGGAGATGAACGTCATCGGCACGATGCAGCTGCTGGCCGCGTGCCAGAAGTCGCCGCACGTGCGCAAGCTGGTGGTCAAGTCCACCAGCGCGGTGTACGGCTCCAGCTCCCGCGACCCGGCGGTGTTCACCGAGGAGATGGGCCCCAAGGACCTGCCCTCCAGCGGCTACGCCAAGGACGCCGTGGAGGTCGAGGGCTACCTGCGCGGCTTCTGCCGCCGCCGCCCGGACGTGTCGGTCACCACGCTGCGGTTCACCAACTTCATCGGCCCGCGCATCGACAGCGTGCTGACCAGGTACTTCGCCCTGCCGGTGGTGCCGACCGTGCTCGGCTACGACGCCCGCGTGCAGCTGCTGCACTCCGAGGACGCGCTGGCCGTGCTGGAGCGGGCCACCATGCACGACCTGCCCGGCGTGTTCAACGTGGGCGCGGACGGCGTGCTGCTGCTGTCCCAGGCCATCCGCCGCGCGGGCAAGCTGCCGCTGCCGGTGCCCAGCGGCGCGGTGCCGGGAGTGGGCAGGCTGTTCCGCAGCGCCCGCCTGGTGGACTTCTCGCCCGACCAGATGCGGTTCCTCAACTGGGGCCGGGTGGTCGACACGACCAGGCTCAAGCGCGACTTCGGCTTCACCCCCCGGTGGACCACCCAGCAGGCGTTCGACGACTACGTGAGCGGGCGCGGGATGCGCCCGGTCATCGACCCCGAGCTGGTGACCTCGGTCGAGCGCGGCGTGCTCGACCTGGCCGCCCGGCTCCGCTGATCCCCGAGGAGGCGCACGTGGCGGAAGCGCGGGTCATCCCGCTGCACGGCCCGGACGGGGAGCGGTCGCGCCCCCGGCCGCGGGCCGTTCCGGACCCCGAGCCTGGGTCCGAGTCCGGGGCACCCGCCGCCGAGTGGGAGCGCAGGCTGGCCGACCTGCTGGCGTTCGTGCGCAGGCGCATCGAGGGCGACTACCAGGTCGACGAGTTCGGCTTCGACCCGGACCTGACCGACCACGTGATCATGCCGCCGCTGCGCCCGCTGTACGAGAAGTGGTTCCGGGTGGAGACCATCGGCCTGCACCACGTGCCCGCCGAGGGCGGCGCGCTGATCGTGGCCAACCACTCCGGCACGCTGCCGCTGGACTCGGTGATGACCGCCTACGCGGTGCGCGCCGAGCACCCGGCGCACCGGCACCTGCGGATGCTGGGCGCGGACCTGGTGTTCCGCACCCCCGTGCTGGGCGCGCTGGCCCGCAAGTCCGGGCAGACCCTGGCGTGCAACCCCGACGCCGAGCGGCTGCTGCGCTCCGGCGAGCTGGTCGGCGTGTGGCCGGAGGGGTTCAAGGGCATCGGCAAGCCGTTCAAGGACCGCTACAAGCTCCAGCGGTTCGGCCGGGGCGGGTTCGTCTCCGCCGCGCTGAACACCGGCGTTCCGATCATCCCCTGCTCGATCGTGGGCGCGGAGGAGATCTACCCCAAGATCGGCGACCTCAAGGCGCTGGCCAGGCTGTTCGGCTTCCCCTACTTCCCGATCACGCCGCTGTTCCCGTGGCTGGGGCCGCTGGGGGCCATCCCGCTGCCGTCGAAGTGGTACATCGAGTTCGGCGAGCCGATCACCACCGACGGCTACGGCGAGCACGCCGCCGACGACCCCATGCTGGTGTTCAACCTGACCGACCAGGTGCGCGAGACCATCCAGCAGACCCTCTACCGCCTGCTCATCCAACGCCGCAACGTCTTCCTCGGCTGACCCCCACCCCTCCTCCGCGAGTCGAACGCTCAGGACCCCTGAGTTCGTCGTTGAGGGTGGAAGAGCGTGCGCTCGCCGCGCGGCAGGTCGCCAAGGACGGCGCTCGCGCGCGCCCCGTCTCTGGTGCGTGGGCAAGTACTACCCGGCGGGGTTGTGAGGGCCGGTAAGTACCGCCCGAGGTGGGTGAGAGCGCGGGCCAAGGCGCGAAAGTGCAGGTCGGGGTGCGTGAACGCTCGGTTCGTGGTGTCGGAACGCGCGACACGCCCAACACGCCCATGAGTGGGTGACGCCGGGAGCGGGCGTGGCTGTTCTGAGCGTTGAACTCGGGGGTGCTGAGCGTTCGACTCGCGGAAGAGAGGGTCAGCCGAGCCAGCGCTTGCGCCAGGAGAGGCCGAGGGCCACCGCGCCCGCCAGGGCGCCCGCGCCCAGCACCGAGGGCACGCCGATGCGGGCGGCCTTGCGGCCGGTGCGGAAGTCGCGGATCTCCCAGCCGCGCTTGCGGGCGGTCTCGCGCAGGCCGGAGTCCGGGTTGACCGCGACCGCCGTGCCGACCACCGACAGCATCGGCACGTCGTTGACCGAGTCCGAGTAGGCGGTGCAGCGCCGCAGGTCCAGGCCCTCCTTGGCGGCCAGCGCGCGGACCGCGTGCGCCTTGGCCCTGCCGTGCAGCAGGTCACCGACCAGCCTGCCGGTGTAGATGCCGTTCTCGCTCTCCGACACGGTGCCCAGCGCGCCGGTCAGGCCGAGCCGCCGGGCGATGATCGAGGCCAGCTCCACCGGGGTGGCGGTGACCAGCCACACCCGCTGCCCGGCGTCGAGGTGCATCTGGGCCAGCGCCTGGGTGCCCGCCCAGATCTTGTCCGCCATCAGCTCGTCGTAGATCTCCTCACCGAGGTTGATCAGCTCGGCCACGCTGCGGCCCGCCACGAACGACAGCGCCTGCTCGCGGCTGGCCTTGACGCTCTGCGGGTCCTCCCGGCCGCCGACCCGGAACTTGATCTGCTGCCAGGCGAAGCCCGCCAGGTCGGAGTTGCGGAAGTACTTGCGCGCGGCCAGGCCGCGGGCGAAGTGGAAGATCGACGCGCCCATCATCATGGTGTTGTCCACGTCGAAGAACGCGGCCGCGGTGAGGTCGGACGGCACCGACAGCGGGGACGTGGCCAACGCGGCGCGGGCCGAGGCCTCACCTGCCAGTTCGGCGAGCCGTTCCCGCTCGGCCGAGCTCTCCACCACACGCCTTGCCGCCACGCCAGCGCCTCCCGCCAGTCCGATGGGACCAGGGTAGCGATCAGCCGCCGAGCCGGAGGCCGGGCAGTCCGGGCAGGGGCAGCGGGAGCGGCAGCTGCGGTTGCTGCGTGCTCGGTTGCGGCAGCAGCGAGGTGATCGGGGGCAGGGGCAGCGGCAGCGTCGGCAGGCCCGGCGCGGTGCCGGTGGGCGCGGGCTGAGGGTGGGTGGGCTGCGGCTGGGTGGGGACGGGGGCTGGGTTCGGGGTGGGCTGGGGCGCCGCGGTCGTGGCGGGCGGGGGCTGCTGGGTGGTCGGCGCGGTCGTGGTCAGCTCGGTCACCGAGCCGGTCGGGCCGGGCTGCGGCGAGGTGCACTCGCCGGTGGCGGGCAGGGGGCCGATGTCGTCGGACTGCCCGGAGGTGATCGCGGTGCAGCCCGAGCGGGCCCGCAGGTCGGTGGCGCGCCGCTCGATCCGGTCGAGCAGCTCCAGCGAACCCCCGGCGCGCTCGGCGGCCTGGGCGGGCAGGTCGTCGCGCAGGTCGGTGAGCCGGGCGCGCTGCGCGCCCGCCCAGTCCACCAGCGACGTCAGCGCGCGCTGGTCGGAGTTCACGCCGAACGCGGTCAGGGCGCGCGAGCCCGCCGCGGCGTCGGCGTCGTGGTCGGCCAGCGCGGTCAGGTAGCCGCTGACGGGGCCGCCGTCGGAACCCCGGTGGCGGTGCGCCAGCGTCTCCAGCTCGGTGAGCCGGGCCGCGGCGAACTCCAGCCGCTTGAAGCCCTTGGACTCCTCGCCGAAGGTGAGGCCGAGGCTGGCGTCCTCGGCGGTGCGCTTGACGCCGTACAGCGCGTCGCCGGGCAGCGCGTCCCTGCTCAGCAGCAGGCTCATGCCCGCGAGGGAGAACACCAGGCACAGCGCGGCGGCCAGCGCCACCACCAACCGGCCGCGCGCCCCGCCGCGGCGCGAGTCGGGCTCGCCGACCGGGGCGGCCCGCGCGCCGAGCACGCGCTCGCGCATCCGCGCCCTGGTGGCGTCGTCCGGGCCGCTGGTGCGGGCGGCTTCCCGCAGCAGCGCCACGACGGCCAGCTCGTCGGCGAAGCGGGGGTCCGGGTCGTTCGCGGGCAGCGCGTCCACGGCGCGGGCGAACTGCTCGCGCTGCCTGTGGCGCCCTAGTGGCGTGATCCCTCTGCCCACCATTTCCGCACCGTCTCGAAACGGACCTCACCCGGAGCAACGAACCGGTGCGCTCCGGGTTACGCGGGTGGGCGGTGCGACGGCGGTCACCGCAGCCAGGGCGGCAGCAGTTGGGCCAACCGGCGCACCGCCCTGTGCTGCAGGGCCTTGATCGCGCCCTCGTTGCGCCCCATCTTCGCGGCGGTCTCCGCCACGGACAAGCCCTGGATGAAGCGCAGCGTGATGCACTCGCGCTGGTCATCGCCCAGTTGGCGGACGCAGCGCAGCAGTTCCTCGTTGGTGGCGTGGGTCAGCACCTCCTGCTCCGGCCCGCTGGTGACCTCGCGGTTGTCGGCCGGTTCGGCGGTGGTGACCTCCAGCCGGTAGCGGCTGGACTTCACGTGGTCCAGGACGATGTTGCGGGCGATGGTGACGAACCACGCGCCCACGTCGCGGCCCTGGTAGCTGATGGAGCCGATGCCGCGCAGCGCGCGGAGGAAGGTCTCGCTGGTGACGTCCTCGGCCAGGGTGCGGTCGCCCACGCGGAACAGCACGTACCGGTAGACGACGTCGACGTACTTGTCGTACAGCGCGCCGAACGCGTCCGTGTCGCCCTCCTGGGCGGCACGGACCAGGTCCCACGGCTCGTCCGCCGCGTCGTTGCCCACGTTGCCGATCGTGCTCGAACGCCCTCCGGTGCTCCACACCCCGCGGAGGCCCCGACGGGGTCGGGTGGTGCTCTCTCGTGCCCTGTCGGTCATCGGCCTGCGGCACCTCCACAGAGTCGACGTCCAGGCAGCATACGTGTTGTTACTCCGTAGTAGGTAGCGGCATCCGGCCGCCTGCCGACCGGGCTTTCGGACGCACTGCCCGACGCCGTCCGCGCGTGACAGACTGCGCGGGAGTACGCCGGGTCAGCCAGGAGGTCGCCTTGCCCTCTCCCGCACGCAACGTCGCCGACCTGGTGCGCGCCTCCGCGCACCGGGGACCTCAGCACGTCGCGCTGGTGGACGTCGCCACACGGACGAGCTTCACCTGGTCGGAGCTGGACGCGGCGGCGGACGCCGAGGCGCGCAGGCTGACCGCGGCGGGCCTGCGCCCCGGCGACCGGGTCGTGGTGCGGCTGCCCACCGGCCCGGAGTTCTGCGCGGCCGTGTTCGGCGTGCTGCGCGCGGGCGGCGTGCTGGTGCCCGCCGGGCCCGGTCAGCCCGAGCGGGAACTGGGGCGGCTGCTGGCCGACAGCGGCGCGCGGCTGCTCGTCGGCGACGGTGGCGGTGCGGATGTCGACACGCTGCCCGCCCCGGCGTTGGCTCCCGGTGAGGCGGGCGGGGAGCCGTTCGAGGCGGTCACCGGGGGTGAGGACCTGGCCGTGCTCAGCTACACCTCCGGCACCTCGGGCGTCCCGCGCGGGGTGATGCTGTCGCACCGGGCCCTGCTGGCCAACGTGGCCCAGTGCGCGGCGCTGCGCCCCGCGCCGGTCACGGCGGGCGACCGGGTGCTGCTGGCGCTGCCGCTGTTCCACGTCTACGGGCTGGGGCCGGGCCTGTTCCAGGTGGCGGGCGCGGGCGCGACGGCGGTGCTGCTGGAGCGCTTCGACCCGGACGCGGCGCTGGACGCCGTCCGCGAGCACCGGGTGACCGCGCTGGCGGGCGTGCCGCCGATGTACCGGGCGCTGCTGACCCGGCCGATCGAGAAGCTGCGCGAGGACCTGGCCACGGTGCGCCTGTTCACCTCGGGCGCGGCCCCGCTGCCCGCCGCAGTGCAGGCCGCCGTGCGGCAGGCCGTCGGCCTGCCCGTGTACGAGGGGTACGGCCTCACCGAGACCGGTCCGGTGCTGACCTCGACGCTGGTCGGCGGCCTGCCCAAGCCGGGGTCGGTGGGCCGCCCGCTGCCCGGCGTGCGGGTGCGCCTGGTGGACAGCGACGGCAGGCCGCTGGACGTGGACGAGGACGAGCCGGGCACCGGCCTGGTGGCGGCCAAGGGCGACAACCTGTTCAGCGGCTACTGGCCGGACGGGGCGCACGGCCCCGACGCGGACGGCTGGTTCCGCACCGGTGACGTGGGCTACCTCGACGAGGACGGCGACCTGCACCTGGTGGACCGGGCGGGGGACCTGATCATCGTCAACGGCTTCAACGTCTACCCGCACGAGGTGGAGCGGGTGGTGGGGGAGCTGGACGGGGTCGCCGAGGTCGCGGCGGTGGGCGTGCCGGACGAGCGGACCGGCGAGGCGGTGAAGGTCGTGCTGGTGCTGGAGGAGGGCGCGGAGCTGACCGAGGAGCGGGTGCGGGAGCACTGCGCCCAGCGGCTGGCGAAGTTCAAGGTGCCCGCGGTGGTCGAGTTCGCGCAGGTCCTGCCGCACTCGCCGACCGGCAAGCTGGCCCGTGCCCTCCTGCGCTGACCCCGCGCCTGCAAGTACTACCCGACCCCCCTGTGGACGCCGGTAACTACTACCCGCCCGGTGACAGCCGCCGACCCCAGTCGGGGCGGGTAGTAGTCATGCGCTCGGAAGTGGGCCACGGGTAGTACTTGCCGGTGCGGTTTAGGGTGGTGGGGTGAGTCACCGCGTCACTCTCATCACCAGGGTCGACTGCCACGCGTGCGAGCGGGCCGCGGCCGACCTGGAGCGCATCTGCGGCGAGCTGGGGGTGCCCTGGGAGACCCAGGACGTCGACTCGGACCGGGAGCTGCGGGCCGAGTACGGCGACCGGGTGCCGGTGATCCTGGTGGACGGCGAGGAGCACGGCTACTGGTCGGTCGAGGAGGACCGGCTGCGCGCCGCCCTGGCCTGATTACCAGGTGCTTACGGTTCGGTCCGCCGAACCCGATCGGGTGTGGAATCGGGGGCATGAACCGCTGGACCGCCGCCCTCGTCGGACTGCTCGGCCTGGCCGCCGCCCTCGCGGCCGGTCACCTGGTGGCGGCTCTCGTCGGCCCGTCCGCCTCGCCGTACCTGGCGGTGGGCGACGCCGCGATCGACCTCACGCCGCAGGCGGTGAAGGACTTCGCGATCAGCGCCTTCGGCACCCACGACAAGCTGGTGCTGCTGCTGGGCATGGCGGTGGTCCTGGCCGCGTCGGCGGCCGCCGCCGGGCTGCTGTCGCGCCGCAGCCCCCTGCCGGGCACGGTGGTCGCGGTGGTGCTGGGCGCGCTCGGCGTCGTGGCCGTCCTCAGCCGCCCCGACCTGGGGCAACTGGGTGTCCTGGCACCGGCCGCGAGCCTGCTGGTCGGCGTGTTCGCCTTCCGCCTGCTGCACGGCCTGGCCACGCGCGGGAGCACACCGCCCGACGACGCCCGGCGCGGGTTCCTGATCACCGCCGGCGCCGCCGCGGCGGCCGGGGTGGCGGGCCAACTCGTGGGCGGCCGGGTGGACGTGGAGGCGTCCCGCCGCGCCGTGGGCGAGCTGACCCCCGCCCGACCGGCCCCCGCCATCCCGGCGGGCGCGGACTTCGCCGCCGACGGCACCCCGACGTTCATCACCCCGAACGCCGACTTCTACCGCATCGACACCGCGCTGAGCGTGCCCCGGCTGCGCGCCGAGGACTGGTCGCTGAGGGTGCACGGCATGGTCGAGCGGGAGCTCCGGCTGAGCTACCGGGACCTGCGCGAACGGGACCTGGTCGAGCGCACCGTCACCATGACCTGCGTCTCCAACGAGGTCGGCGGCCCCTACGTCTCCACGGCGGACTTCGTCGGCGTGCCGCTGCGCGACGTGCTGCTGGAGGCGGGTGTGCGGCCCGGCGCCGACCAGCTGCTGTCCACCAGCTCCGACGGCTGGACCGCGGGCACCCCGGTGGACGTGGTGCTGGAGCCGGACCGGGGCGCGCTGATCGCGCTGGGCATGAACGGCGAGCCGCTGCCGGTGGAGCACGGCTTCCCGGCCCGCCTGGTCGTCCCCGGCCTCTACGGCTACGTCTCGGCCACCAAGTGGGTGGTGGACCTGGAGCTGACCACGTTCGCCGCCAGGCGCGCCTACTGGCTGGAGCGCGGCTGGGCGGAGCGGGCCCCGGTCAAGACCATGTCCCGGATCGACAGCCCGCGCCACCGGTCGACCGTCGGGGCCAGGCCGGTGGTGGCCGGGGTGGCGTGGGCGCAGCCGCACGGGGTGGCCGGGGTGGAGGTCCGCGCGGACGGTGGCCCGTGGCGGGTCGCGGAGCTGTCCGCCGAGGTCAGCGGGTCGACGTGGCGGATGTGGCGGGTCGAGCTGGACCTGCCGCCGGGCGGCCACACCGTCGAGGTGCGGGCCACCGACCGCGCCGGGCGCACGCAGCCGCAGGCCCGGCTGGCGCCCGTGCCGGACGGGGCGACCGGGTGGCACTCGGTGTTCTTCACGGTGGCGTGAACCCGCCGCGTGGCGGGATTCACCCGAAGGTGAGTTCCGTCCCACTGGAGCGCCCCGGTGGAATTCCGCCGACTTTGTGCAAGCGTTCACAAGCGGTACGGTGGGCGCATCACTCCGCTGGTGGCGGCACCCGGCGGTCAAGTGCGGCGAACGTCGAGGAGTACCAGCGTGGCGGCTCAGCGGGGCGAGGGTGACGCGGTGGTGGCCACTCCCAGGAACCCCGCGGACGCGGAGGTCCGGGAGCGCGCCCGCGCCATCCCCGAGGCGGCGGTCGCCCGGCTCGCGGTCTACCTGCGCGTGCTGTCGGGCATGGTCGACCAGGGCGTGACCACCATCTCCAGCGAGGAGCTCTCCAGCGCCGCCGGGGTCAACTCGGCCAAGCTGCGCAAGGACCTGTCCTACATCGGCTCGTACGGCACCAGGGGCGTCGGCTACGACGTCGAGGTGCTCGTGAGCCACATCGAGCGCATCCTCGGGCTCACCCGCAAGCACAGCGTCGCGGTGGTCGGGATCGGTAATCTTGGTCACGCGCTGGCCAACTACGGCGGCTTCCCCAGCCGGGGTTTCCCGGTCGCCGCGCTGTTCGACATCGACCCCGACCTCACCGGAGTGCCGGTAGGCGGCATACCCGTCAACCACATCGACGACATCGCGACCGTCTGCGCCGAGCGCGAGGTCTCCATCGGCGTCATCGCCACGCCCCCGCAGGCGGCGCAGGCCGTCTGCGACCGTTTGGTATCCGCCGGAGTCCAGTGCATCCTGAACTTCGCACCCGTCGTCCTCCAGGTCCCGGACAACGTCGAGGTGCGCAAGGTCGACCTGGCGGTCGAGATGCAGATCCTGTCGTTCCACGTCGCGCGACGGGCTGACGAGGCCGCCGGGGAAGTGGTCAACGGAGTCGGCGTGGACGGGGTGGTGATTCGCCCGTGATCGTGCGGGTAGTGGAGTGGGGCGTGGTGCCGGCATGAGCCTGCTCGCCGTCGGTCTGTCCCACCGCACCACACCGGTCCCCGTGCTGGAGCGCGCCGCCGTCGCCGAGGCCGACCTCGGCAAGGTGCTCGACCAGCTGCTGTCCGCCCCGAGCGTCTCCGAGGCCGTGCTGCTGTCGACCTGCAACCGGGTCGAGGTCTACGCCGTCGTCGAGACCTTCCACGGCGGTGTCAACGAAGTCGTCGAGGTGCTCGCGCGCCAGGCGGGCGCGGAGCCCGCCGAGCTGCACGAGCACCTGTACGTGCACTACGCCGCCGCCGCGGTCGAGCACCTGTTCTCCGTCGCGGGCGGGCTGGACTCGATGGTGGTCGGCGAGGCGCAGATCCTCGGCCAGCTGCGGTCGGCCTACGCCGCCGCGGACGCCGCCGGCGTGGTCGGCCGCACCCTGCACGAGCTGGTCCAGCAGGCGCTGCGGGTCGGCAAGCGGGTGCACACCGACACCGGCATCGACCACGCGGGCGCGTCGGTGGTGTCCGAGGCGCTGGCCGACGCCGAGCGCGCCCTCGGCGGCCTGACCGGCCGCCGCGCGCTGGTCGTCGGCGCGGGCTCGATGGGCGGGCTGGCCGTGGCGCACCTGCGCCGCGCGGGCATCGGCGAGGTGGTGATCGCCAACCGCACCGCGAGCAACGGCGCCCGGCTGGCCGCCGCGCTGCGCGCCGACGGCGTGCCCGCCCGGTCGGTGGGCCTGGACGTGCTGGCCGACGAGGTCGAGCGCGCGGACGTGCTGTTCGCGTGCACCGGCTCGGTGGACACCGTGGTCGGCGCGGAGCTGATCGGCGACCGCGCCCCGGACCGCCCGCTGGTGGTCTGCGACCTGGGCCTGCCCAAGGACGTGGACCCGGCCGCCGCGCTGCTCGCGGGCGTGCGCGTGGTGGACCTGGAGACCCTGCAGCGCAGGCTGTCCGACGCCCCCACCGGGCAGGACGCCGCGCGCGCGGCGGAGATCGTGGCTGAGGAGGTGCGCGGCTACCTGGCCGGGCAGCGCTCGGCCGAGGTCACCCCGACCGTCACCGCGCTGCGCAAGCGCGCCGCCGAGGTGGTGGACACCGAGCTGCTGCGGCTGGACTCGCGGCTGCCCGAGCTGGACGCCGCGGTGCGCGACGAGCTGGCCAACACCGTGCGGCGGGTGGTGGACAAGCTGCTGCACACGCCGACCGTGCGGGTCAAGCAGCTGGCCGCCGCGCCGGGCGGCGCGGGCTACGCCGAGGCGCTGCGCGAGCTGTTCGGCCTCGACCCGCAGGCGCCCACCGCCGTGAGCGCGCCCGCCACCGGCATTCCCCCTCTGACTCAACCCGAAGGTGACAAGCGGTGAACCGCACCCTCAGGATCGGCACCCGCGGCAGCGCGCTGGCGCTGACGCAGACCGGTCACGTGGCCGACGCGCTGCGCGCGGCGGGCGCCGAAGTGGAGATCGTCACGATCGCCACGCCCGGCGACCGCTCGCACGCGCCCATCGCCGAGATCGGGATCGGGGTGTTCACCTCCGCCCTGCGCGACGCGCTGGCAGGCGGCGAGGTGGACGTCGCCGTCCACTCCTACAAGGACCTGCCCACCGCCCCGGACCCGCGGCTGTCGCTGGCCGCGGTGCCGCCGAGGGAGGACCCGCGAGACGCGCTGATCGCCCGCGACGGGCTGACCCTGGGCGAGCTGCCGCCGGGCTCGCGGGTGGGCACCGGCGCGCCGCGCCGGGTGGCGCAGCTGGCGGCGCTCGGGCTGGGCATCGAGCTGGTGCCGCTGCGCGGCAACGTGGACTCCCGCATCCGCAAGGTCCGCGACGGCGAGCTGGACGCGGTGGTGCTGGCCCGCGCGGGCATCGCCCGGCTGGGTCGCACCGAGGAGATCACCGAGACCCTGGACCCGATCCAGATGCTCCCCGCGCCCGCGCAGGGCGCCTTGGCGGTGGAGTGCCGGGTCGACGACGTCGACACCGAGCACCTGCTGCAGTCCGTTCTTGACGACTCGGCCAGTCGGGCCGCGGTAGCCGCCGAGCGCGCCATGCTGGCCGCGCTGGAAGCGGGCTGCAGCGCGCCGGTCGGCGCACTGGCCGATGTGGTGGAAGACCTCGACGACGACGGCGCGGTCGTGCTGCGCCTGTCCCTGCGCGGGGTCATGGCGACGGAGGACGGCGACCTCCTCCGGGCGTCCGCCACCGGTGACTTGACCGCAGCAGAGGAACTCGGCCGCGCGCTGGCCGCCGAGTTGCTCGACCTCTCCGGCCTCGCCCCCGCGCGGTCGGAGGGGCGTAGTTGATGGGGAGTGCCCTGATGACCCGCGTGCGCAAGACCCCCGGCCGCGTCGCCTTCGTGGGCTCCGGCCCCGGTGACACCGGGCTTCTCACGGTCCGGGCTCGCGACCTGCTCGCCAAGGCGGAGCTGGTGGTGACCGACCCGGACGTACCGGCCGAGGTGGTGGCGCTGGTACCCGAAGGGGTCGAGGTGCGCCCCGCTGTCGGCGACCCGGCCGACGTGGCGAAGGACCTGGTGGCCGAGGCCAAGAACGGGGCCGCCGTGGTCCGGCTGGTCGCGGGCGACCCGCTGACCCTGGACTCGGTGGTCAAGGAGGCCCACGCGGTCTCGCGCACCACGATCGCCTTCGACGTGGTGCCCGGCGTGCCCGCGGGCACCGCGGTGCCCGCCTACGCGGGCGTGGCGCTGGGCGCCGTGCACACCGAGGCCGACGTGCGCGGCGCGGTGGACTGGGCGGCGCTGGCCGCCGCGCCGGGCACCCTGGTGCTGCACGCCACCGGCGGCCACCTCGCCGAGGCGGCCTCGTCGCTGGTGGAGCACGGCCTGGCCCCGCAGACGCCGGTCGCGGTGACCGCCGACGGCACCGGCTTCGGCCAGCGCACCGTGGACACCACGCTGGCCTCGCTGGCGCAGGACGCGGGCGAGCTGGGCGGCCCGCTGGTGGTCACCGTCGGCAGCGCCGTCGCGGGCCGGACCAAGCTGTCCTGGTGGGAGTCGCGCGCCCTGTACGGCTGGCGCGTGCTGGTGCCGCGCACCAAGGAGCAGGCGGGCGCGATGAGCGACCGGCTGCACTCGCACGGCGCGATCCCGGTGGAGGTGCCGACCATCTCGGTCGAGCCGCCGCGCAGCCCGGCGCAGATGGAGCGCTCGGTCAAGGGCCTGGTCGACGGCCGCTACCAGTGGGTGGTGTTCACCTCCACCAACGCGGTGCGCGCGGTGTGGGAGAAGTTCCGCGAGTTCGGCCTGGACGCGCGGGCGTTCTCCGGGGTGAAGATCGCCTGCGTCGGCGAGTCGACCGCGGCGAAGGTGCGCGGCTTCGGCATCATCCCGGAGCTGGTGCCCAGCGGCGAGCAGTCCAGCGAGGGCCTGCTGGCCGACTTCCCGCCCTACGACGACATCCTCGACCCGGTGGACCGGGTGCTGCTGCCCCGCGCCGACATCGCCACCGAGACCCTGGCGGCGGGCCTGCGCGAGCGCGGCTGGGAGATCGACGACGTGACCGCCTACCGGACCGTGCGGGCGGCCCCGCCGCCCGCCGACACCCGCGAGATGATCAAGTCGGGCGGGTTCGACGCGGTGTGCTTCACCTCCTCGTCCACCGTGCGCAACCTGGTCGGCATCGCGGGCAAGCCGCACGCCCGGACCCTGGTCGCCTGCATCGGCCCGCAGACCGCGGAGACCGCGCGGGAGTTCGGCCTGCGGGTGGACGTGCAGCCCGAGGACGCCAACGTGCCCGCGCTGGTGGACGCGCTGGCGCAGCACGCGGCGAGGCTGCGCGCGGAGGGCGCGCTGCCGCCTCCCCGCAAGACCAAGCGCCTGCGGCGTTCCTGAGTCGAAAGCCCAGGTCGGGACCACCTCGCGTGGTCCCGACCACGTCAGGGAGTGCATCACCGTGTTTCCCGCCCACCGGCCCCGCCGACTGCGCACCACCCCCGCGATGCGGCGGCTGGTCAGCGAGACCGAGGTCCGGCCGCGCCAGCTCGTGCTGCCGATGTTCGTCAAGGAAGGCGCGTCGTCGCCGGTCGGGATCAAGTCCATGCCGGGCGTGGTCCAGCACACCCGCGACTCGCTGCGCGCGGCCGCCGTCGAGGCGGTGCAGGCGGGCGTGGGCGGCATCATGCTGTTCGGCGTCCCGGCCGAGCGCGACGCCGTGGGCTCCGGGGCCACCGACCCCAAGGGCGTGCTCAACGCCGCGCTGGCCGACCTGCGCGCCGAGCTGGGCGACAGCACCGTGCTGATGGCCGACACCTGCCTGGACGAGTTCACCGACCACGGCCACTGCGGGCTGCTGGCCGCCGACGGCACCGTGGACAACGACGCCACGCTGGAGGTCTACGGCGAGATGGCGGTGGCCCAGGCGCAGGCGGGCGCGCACGTGCTGGGCCCCAGCGGGATGATGGACGGTCAGATCGGGTTCATCCGCGCGGCGCTGGACGAGGCCGGGTTCACCGACACCGGCCTGCTCGCCTACAGCGCCAAGTACGCCAGCGCGCTCTACGGCCCGTTCCGGGAGGCGGTGGAGTCGCAGCTGCAGGGCGACCGCAAGACCTACCAGCAGGACCCGGCCAACGCCCGCGAGGCGCTGCGGGAGGTCCAGCAGGACCTCGCCGAGGGCGCGGACATGGTCATGGTCAAGCCCGCCCTGCCCTACCTGGACGTGCTGCGGGCGGTGGCCGAGATCTCCGACGTGCCGGTGGCCGCCTACCAGATCTCCGGCGAGTACGCGATGGTCGAAGCCGCCGCGGCCAACGGCTGGATCGAGCGCGAGCGCACCATCCTGGAGACGCTGACCTCGATCCGCCGGGCGGGCGCGGACATCGTGCTCACCTACTGGGCGGTCGAGGCCGCGGCGTGGCTGGACCGGGGATGACCCGGCCCACCCGGTCCGGCCCCGGACAGCCGGGGTTCGGACAGCCGAAGCAGCCCCAGCCCGCACCGCCCCGCTGGGTCGACCTGTCCCGGTGGCTGTGGATCACCAGCGCGCTGGTGGGCGCCGCCCGGTTCCTGGTGGAGCTGGCCGACCGGGGCAGGCTGATCGACGAGCTGCGCAGGCAGCAGCCCGGCCTCGGCCAGGACGAGCTGGACGCCGCCGCCACCGGCGGGGTGACCTTCGGCGTGCTGCTGGGCGTCACGATGGTGCTGCTCTACGCGCTGCTGGCGAACCGGATGGCGGGCGGGCGCAACTGGGCGCGGGTGGTGCTGACCGTGCTCGGCGGCGCGGGCATCCTGTTCGGGGTGTTCCGGCTGATCGTCGTCGCCTCCGGGGTCGGGGCGATGTTCGGCCTGGTCGTCAGCCCGGTGGAGGTGCTGTTCGGGATCGCCACGATGCTGCTGGACGCGGTGGCGCTGACCCTGATGTACCTGCCGTCGGTGGCCGGGCACTTCCGCGCGCGGCGATCCGTCAGCGGTCCACCACCACGGGTAGCTAACGGATTGTGATTTCCGGTCGACTGCGGCCCCGCGTCCTCCTACCGTCCGCCGCATGACCACTCCGAACGGTCCCCAGAACCAGCCGCCCGGTGGGTATCCGCAGCAGGGCGGCTATCCGCAGCAGCCCGGCGGGTACCCCCAGCAGGGCGGCTACCCCCAGCAAGGTGGCTACCCGCAGCAGGGTGGCTACCCGCAGGGCGGCGGCTACCCGCCCCAGGCCCCGCCGCTGAGCCCCGGCGAGCTCAACCGCCCGCCCCGGCCCAAGTCCGTCGACACCGCCTTCCTGCTGTGGCTGGTGGCCGCGGGCGTCAGCATCGTGTCCAACATCTTCGGGATGCTGACCGCGCAGGCGATCTACGACAAGACCGTCGAGCAGCTCGGCGGCGACCTCGGTCCGGAGTTCCAGCGCGCGCTGGCCGACACCGGCCCCAGCTACACCAGCTACTTCGTCTCCTTCGCGCTGTCCGCGGTGTGGATCGCCGTGGTGTTCATGATGCGCAACGGCGCCAACTGGGCGCGCATCCTGCTCACCGTCCTGGGCGGCCTGGCCGTCCTGCTGGGGCTGTTCGGCCTGCTCGCCATCGGGGTGCTGTTCAGCATCGGCGTGCTGGGCGCGATCCAGGCGCTGCTGAGCCTGGTCGCCCTGGTCGCGGAGATCGGCGCGATCATCTTCATGTTCAAGTCGGACGCCAACTACTACTTCAAGGCGAGCTGACTGCGCCGGGTGCGCTGTCCACGTCCGCCCCGGTGGACAGCGCACCCGCGCGGTTCTAGCGTTTTCGATCGTGACCACGCCACAGGACCCGTACCAGGGCCAGCAGCCTCACGGGCAGCAGCAGCCCTACGTGCCCGCGCCGCCGCCGCTGAGCGAGTCGGAGGTGCGCGGCCTCGACCGCCCGCCCGCCCCCAAAGAGGTGCAGATCTCGTTCTGGATCTGGATCACCGGGGCGGTGCTGTCGGCGCTGGGCTCGCTGCTCGCGCTGACCGAGCGCGACGCGCTGGTGGACCAGCTGCGCAGGACCGGCCAGGGCAACGGGCTGTCCGAGGAGGAGTTGCAGTCGGTGGCCACCGCGAGCCTGATGTTCGCGGTCGTGCTGGGCCTGCTCTTCGCGGGCCTGTACGTGCTGTTCGCGTTCAAGGCGCGGGCGGGCCGCAACTGGGCGCGGCTGGTGCTGACCGTGCTCACCGGCCTGAACCTGCTGGTGCTGCTGCTCGGCGCGTCGTGGCTGGGTCTGCTCACCGCGCTGATCAGCGTCGTCGCCGTGGTCCTGCTCTACACGCCCAACGCCAAGAGCTACTTCGACGCGGTGAAGCGGCAGGGCTGACCGCGACGCGGGTGGTGTCCACCCGGCGGCGCGGTGCGGCAGAGTGGTCGGCGCGGCGGTAACCCCCGCCGCGCCCGCCCCACCGCCGGAGTCCCGATGTCCGAACCCGACCCGTTCGCCTCCCCGTTCCACCCGGTGCACCTGCCGGGGGAGCCCAGCGGGCCCGTCCCGGCGGGCTACGGCTACCCCGCGCCGATGCCCGCCGCCCAGCCGGGGCCGCTGGCGCAGCGACCCGTCACCACCACCGCCTCGTTCTGGTCCTGGATCGCGGGCGCGCTGCTCACCGTGCTGGTCCTGCCGGGGCTGTACTACCTGAGGCTGGACCTGCTCGGCGCGGACCTGCACGCGGAATCGCAACTCGACCCGACCCCGCTGACCAGGGCCGAGGCGGACCTGCTCGCGGCGTTCCTGCCGCTGATCTACGGCGCGGGCCTGGCGGTGGCGTCCGTGCCGTTCGTCGTCGCCGCGTTCAAGATCCGCTCCGGCCGCAACTGGGCGCGCGTCACGCTGGCCGTGCTCGGCGGCGTGGCGATCGTGTTCGGCCTGCTCATGCTGGGCCTGTTCGCGTCGGGGACGATCACCTACGTGCCCTGGCTGGTCGGCGTCGCGTGGTCGCTGGCCTTCCTCGCCTCGGTGCTGCTGGGCATCGTGGCCATGTTCCTGCCCGCGTCCAACGCCTACGTGAGATCGGTGTACCCGAGATGACCCAGCCACCGCCCCCGCACGACCCCTACCAGGGCCAGGTGCGGCCCGTGCAGCCCCAGCAGTTCGACCAGCGGTTCGGCGGCCAGTTCCCCGGCTTCCCCGGCCAGATGCGCGGCGTCGACCAGTACACGACCTCGGTGCCCCGGCCGGGCGCGGTCGTGGCGGCGTTCGCGCTGTGGCTGCTGGCCGCCCTGTCCTGGCCGCTGGGCACGGTCGTGCGCGCGCTCGCCGAGGGCGACGCGCTGACCGGCTTCGGCCCGGTGATGACCCTGTTCGGCACCTCCTGCCTGGCCGTGGGCGGCGTCTGGGGCGCGGTCGCCTTCCTCAGGGGCGGCTACCAGGCCCGGCTGGGGCTGTGCGGCGGCGCGCTGGTGACCGGCTTCCTGACCGTGGGCGCGGTGGTGCTGGCCGCGCGCGACGGGGCCGAGCCGCTGTCCTGGGTGGTGATCGTGCTGCGCCTGGTGCTGCCCGCCGTCGCGGCGGTGCTGAGCTTCCTGCCCGGCACGCGCGCCTACTTCGCGGGGAACCTCGGCTGACGTGGAGCAGCCCACCCTGTACTCCGAACCCGGCGCGTCCTGGTGGCCGCTGCTGTGGGGCCCCGCCTTCGGCCTGGCGGGCTTCCTGCTGGAGGCGCTGACCGGCGCGGCCCACGCGGGGCTGTGGGCGGCGGTCGCCGCGGGCCTGTTCCTGCCCACGCTGCTGTGGGTGCAGGCCCGGCGGCGCCTCTACGAGGTCCGGCTCACCCCGGTGGCCCTGCACCAGGGCCGCGAGGAGCTGCAGCTGCGCGACATCGCCGAGGTCGAGGGCGTCGAGCCGAGGGCGGGTGCGCGCGTCCTGGGCGGCGGCTGGACGCTGCCGCGCGGCCGGGCGGAGGTGCCCATCAAGCTCGTCGACGGCATGGTCGTGGTCGGCTGGGCGCGCGACCCGGAGGCGCTCGGCACCGCCCTGGGAGAGCTGCTGCGGCGACGACCGCTAGCGTGACCGCCGTAAGCTTCACCACCGTGACGACGATCGCCCCGGAACCCGCGCTGCACCGGCCGAAGCGCGCCCTGGTCGCGGCGGGCGAGGTGGCGCTGGCGGTGCTGCTCGGGCTCGCCGCGGCGTGGTGCTGGAACCGGGGCGTGCTGCGGCTGAGCTACCCGGTGCCCGACCACCCGCCGCTGCGGGCCACCCGCTACCTGGGCAACTGGATCGGCACCTCGATCGCGCTGGGCACCGCGGCGGGCGCGCTGCTGATCGACGCGGTGCGGCAGACGGTGCTCGCGGTGCGCGCCCGCGCCAGCGCCCCCGCCGGTGCCCCCGCCGGTGTCCCGGCCGGCGCCCCCGCCGGTGCCCCCGGTCCCGAGGAACCCGCCGAAACGGACGTGTGAGACTGGACGGCGTGACAGCTACGCGATCCCAGGCGCTGTTCGAGCGCGCGGCGGCGGTGACCCCCGGTGGCGTGAACTCCCCGGTCCGGGCCTTCCACTCGGTCGGCGGCACGCCGAGGTTCATGGTGCGCGCCGCCGGGCCGCACCTGTGGGACGCCGACGGCAACCGGTACGTCGACCTGGTCTCCTCGTGGGGGCCGATGATCCTCGGCCACGCCCACCCCGACGTGGTGGAAGCGGTCCGCTCGGCCGCCGTGCACGGCCTGTCCTTCGGCACCCCCACCGAGGGCGAGATCGAGCTGGCCGAGGAGATCATCGACCGGGTCGCCCCGGTCAACCAGGTGCGGTTGGTCAACTCCGGCACCGAGGCAACCATGAGCGCCATCCGGCTGGCCAGGGGCTTCACCGAGCGCCGCAAGGTGGTCAAGTTCGCGGGCTGCTACCACGGCCACGTCGACGCGCTGCTGGCCCAGGCCGGGTCCGGGGTGGCCACCCTGGGCCTGCCCACCACCCCCGGCGTGACCGGCGCGCAGGCCGCGGACACCCTGGTGCTGCCCTACAACGACATCGACGCCGTGCGCGCCGCGTTCGCCGCCAACCCCGGCGAGATCGCCTGCGTGATCACCGAGGCCGCGGCGGGCAACATGGGCGCGGTCGCGCCCAAGCCCGGCTTCAACGCCGCGCTGCGCGACCTGTGCCACGCCGAGGGCGCGCTGCTCGTCGTCGACGAGGTGATGACCGGCTTCCGGGTCTCCCGCGCGGGCTGGTTCGGCCTGGAGAACGTCGCGGGCGACCTGTACACCTTCGGCAAGGTCATGTCCGGCGGCCTGCCCGCGGCGGCGTTCGGCGGGCGCGCCGAGGTGATGGCGAAGCTGGCCCCGTCCGGCCCGGTCTACCAGGCGGGCACGCTGTCCGGGAACCCGGTCGCGGTCGCCGCGGGCCTGGCCACGCTGCGCGCCGCCACCGACGAGGTCTACCGCACCCTGGACGCCAACGCGACCAGGCTGGGCGCGCTGCTCACCACCGCGCTCAGCGAAGCGGACGTGCCGCACCGGGTGCAGTTCGCGGGCAACCTGGTCAGCGTGTTCTTCACCGAGGACGAGGTCACCGACTACGCGGGCGCGCAAGCCGCGCAGACGTGGCGCTTCCCGCCGTTCTTCCACGCGCTGCTGGAGCGCGGCGTGTACCCGCCGCCCAGCGCGTTCGAGGCGTGGTTCGTCAACGCCGCCATGACCGAGGAGGACTTCGACCTGATCGCCGACGCCCTCCCGCACGCCGCCCGCGCCGCCAAGGAGGCGCAGCGGTGAGCCGCACCGTCGTCCACCTGCTGCGGCACGGCGAGGTGCACAACCCCACCGGCATCCTCTACGGCAGGCTCCCCGGCTTCCGGCTGTCCGACCGGGGCAGGCAGCAGGCGCTGGTCGTGGCCGAGCACCTGGCCGACCACGACGTGGTGCACGTGGTGGCCTCCCCGCTGGAGCGCGCCCAGCAGACCGCCACCCCGATCGCCGACTCGCACCGGCTGGACCTGGCCACCGACGCCCGGCTCATCGAGGCGGACAACCAGTTCGAGGGCCTGAGGGTCGCCGTCGGCGACGGCGCGCTGCGCTCGCCCCGGCACTGGCCCAAGCTGGTCAACCCGTTCCGGCCGTCGTGGGGCGAGCCGTACCTGGAGATCGCGCACCGGATGCTGGGCGCGGTGCAGCGGGCCCGCGCCGCCGCCGAGGGCCACGAGGCGGTGTGCGTGTCGCACCAGCTGCCGATCTGGACGCTGCGCCGGTTCCTGGAGGGCAAGCGGATGTGGCACGACCCGCGCCGCCGCGAGTGCTCGCTGGCGTCGCTGACCAGCCTGGTGTTCGACGGCGAGGAGCTGGTCCGGCTGGTCTACACCGAGCCGGCCGGCGCGACCAACCCGAGGGTGACCGGGGCATGAGGACCGTCGCGCTGCTGCTCGCCGGGCTGGCCCTGCTCACGGGGTGCAGCACCGGCTCGGACGCCGTGGTCACCGGCTCGGAGTTCGAGTTCGTCGCGCCCGGCGGGCAGCTGCGCATCCGGTACGAGGGCGACGACCGCAAGGTGGTGCGCGGGCTGTCCGGGCCGAGCCTGATGGAGGACGGCAAGACCGTCTCGCTGGAGGACTTCGCGGGCAAGGTGGTCGTGGTCAGCGTGTGGGGCTCGTGGTGCCCGCCGTGCCGCACCGAGGCGCCCGAGCTGCAGCGGGTCCAGGACGAGACCGGGCCGCTGGGCGTGCAGGTGCTGGGCGTGGACGTGAAGGACCCGGTGATCGAGGCGCCGCGCGACTTCGTGCGCGACCGGGGGCTGACCTACCCGTCGATCCACGACGACGCGGGGCGGGCGATGCTGGCCTTCCGCGGCTACCCGCCCAACGCCGTGCCGTCCACCATCGTGCTGGACAAGCAGCACCGGGTGGCGGCGGTCTTCCTGGTCTCCGTCATCGCCTCCGACCTGCTCCCCCTGGTCAAGGACCTGGCCGCTGAATCCTGACCCCTCCCCGCGAGTCGAACACCCAGGTACCGCGAGTCGAACACCCAGGACCCCTGAGTTCAACGCTCAGGTTGGGTTGTCCAGCAAGAGGTGCGCTCGCCGCGCGGCAGGTCGCCAAGGACGGCGGGTCGCGCCGTCTCTGGTGCGTGGGCAAGTACTACCGGACGGGTGTGTGGGGGCCGGTAAGTACCGCCCGAGGTGGGCGAGAGCAGGGGCGGGGTGCGCGAATGTTGAATTCGTGGTGCCTGGAGGTTCGACTCGCGGGGGCGACACGCCCAACACGCCCGTAGGTGGGTGACGCTGGGAGCGGGCGTGGTGGGCGTGTCGGGTGGTCAGCGGAGTTCGGGGATCTTGGCCTTGAAGGCGTTGACCATCACGTCGCGGCCGATCGAGTTGAACTCGCGGCCCAGGGTGCGCATGATCGAGTCCTCGGTCGGGCGGTAGAGGCCGTACTTGTAGTACCGGGCGCCCTGGTAGACACCGACCACGCCGCCGTCCGGGGACGGCTGCCCCAGGTAGGCCGACCACTTCGCGCCGGTCGGGTCGGCGGTGACGTTGGGCTCGCGCGGCTCGGCGCCGGTGTAGGTCTCGTACGGGTAGTCGTACTCGTCGGCCAGCCCGCCGATGGAGTGGCCCAGCTCGTGCACCGCGATCTGCCCCGCCAGCGCGTTCGCGCCCGCCGCGGTGGCCACGCCGCCGCCCGCGCCGCCGTACTTGGCGGTGTTGCCCAGGGCGATCACCTGGTCGGCCTGCGGGGCCAGCGCGGCGAACTGGTTGGCCTTGGTCTGGTTCACGCACAGCAGGCGCTCGGTCTGGGTGTCCCGGCCCTGGCACCAGAACCCCATGTCCAGGGCGGTGTCGCGGTTGACGCCCAGCGCGGGGTCGTTGTCCACGCCGGACTCGGCGGAGACCACGTTGACCTGCCAGACGTTGAAGTACTGCTTGTAGGACCGGAAGGGCTCCACGGCGGAGAGCTCCTCCCACTTGGACACCACGTGCTGGTGGTAGGAGGCCAGCTCGGCGGAGGTGTAGCCGTCGCCGACGAAGACGAGGTCGAACCGCGCGTCGGGAGCGCCGGTCTCCTGCACGGGGACCACGTCGGCGGCCACCGCTTCCGGGGACGCCTGCGCCTCCACCGTCGTGGGGACGAGGACCTGGGTGATCGTGCCGTCCGGGGAGAAGACCTCGCGCCACTCCGCGGGCGCGTCCCCGACCGCGCCGCCTGCCGGCGGGGCGACCAGGGTGAGGAGCACTGCCAGCACGGGCAGGGTGAGCCGGTGAGCGCGCATGGAGTCACGTAAGCAGCCGTCCGGGGCCCTCACAAGCGTGCTTTCGTCGGTACCGCGTGGGCTTTTCGCCGGTCAGCGGCAGATCACCCGTCTGGCAACGGTGAATCGCGCCTTCGGGAACGCCGGGTGGCGGATTCGGTGGTGTGACCCCGGTCGCGACTAGGGGAGTCCGGTGACGAGGCGGTCGGTGGGGGTACCTACCCTGAATTCGTGAACCCGACCGACCTGGCCATCTCGGGACCGCTGGTGCTGGCCGTCGGCGTGGCCGTGCTGGCGGGGGCGATCTCGTTCGCCTCGCCGTGCGTGGTCCCGCTGGTGCCCGGCTACCTCGCCTACCTGGCGGGCCTGGTGGGCGCGGAAGCCCCCGCCGTGGTGGAGGGCGAGGCGCGCCGGGGCGGGCGCTGGCGGGTCGCGGGGGCGGCCGGGCTGTTCGTGCTCGGCTTCACCGTCGTGTTCGCGCTGACCTCGTTCCTGGTGCTGGGTCTGAGCGACGTGCTGTTCTTCAACGCCGACGTGCTCCAGCGCATCGGCGGGGTCATCACCATCGCGATGGGCCTGGTGTTCCTCGGGCTGGTGCCCGCGCTCCAGCGGGACGTGCGGCTGCACCGCACCCCGCGCGCCGGGCTGGTCGGCGCGCCGCTGCTGGGCGCGGTCTTCGCGCTGGGCTGGACGCCGTGCGTCGGCCCCACGCTCGGGGGCGTGCTGGCGCTGGCGCGCGGCACGGAGATCGGCTCGGCCACCGCCCGCGGGGTGGTCCTGGTGTTGGCCTACTGCCTCGGCCTCGGCCTGCCGTTCGTGCTGATCGCGCTGGGCGCGCGGTGGGCGGTGCGGGTGACCGGCTGGCTGCGCGCCAACGTCCGCCGGGTGCAGCTGTTCGGCGGCGGGCTGCTGATCGCCGTGGGCATCGCCCTGGTCACCGGGATCTGGGGCGACTTCGTCGCGTGGATGCAGATCGCCGTGATCAACGACCTAGAACTGCCGTTGTAGTGCGCGCCGCCCTCGCCTTCCTGCGCAACACCTGGCGCGGTCTGACCGCGATGCGCACCGCGCTGACGCTGCTGTTCCTGCTGGCGCTGGGCGCGCTGCCGGGCGCGCTGCTGCCGCAGCGGTCGCTGAACCAGCAGAAGGTCGTCGAGTACATCGAAGAGCACGGCTGGTGGGGTCGGCTGCTGAACCGGCTGCAGTTCTTCGACGTCTACGCCAGCACCTGGTTCGCCGCGATCTACGTGCTGCTGTTCGTGTCACTGGTGGGCTGCCTGCTGCCGCGCACCTGGGAGTACGCCAAGCAGATGCGGGCCAAGCCCGTGCTCACCCCGCGCAACCTGGCCCGCATGCCGCACCACGGCACCGCCGAGACCGGCGAGTCCGTCGAGGACGTGATGGCGCGGACCCGCGAGCGGCTGCGCGGGTGGCGGCTGGTGGAGCGGGAGGAGGCCGACGGGGCGCGCAGCGTCAGCGCCGAGCGCGGGTTCCTGCGCGAGACCGGCAACCTGGTGTTCCACTTCGCCCTGCTGGGCCTGCTGATCGCGTTCGCGCTGGGCAAGATGTTCGGCTACGAGGGCCAGGTCATCGTGCAGGCGGGCGGCGGCCAGTTCTGCAACTCCGGGGTGTTCAACTACGACTCGTTCCGGCCCGGCCTGCGGGTCGACGGCACGCGGCTGACCCCGTTCTGCGTCAAGGTCGACCGGTTCCACGCCACCTACCTGGACAACGGGCAGGCGGAGAGCTTCCAGGCCGACATCCAGTACCAGTCCGGCGCGGACCTGGAGTCCGGCACCTGGCGGCCGTACCCGCTGCGGGTCAACTCCCCGCTGCGCACCGCGGGTGACCGCCTCTACCTGCTGGGCCACGGCTACACGCCGCTGTTCACGGTCACCTTCCCCAACGGGGAGACGCGCACCGGGGCGACCCAGTGGCAGCCGGTCAACCAGGTCACCCTGGCCTCGGAGGGGGCCACCAAGTTCGACCCGCCGGGGGTCACCGACGCCGAGCGGCGCCGCCGCGAGCAGCTGGCCATCACCGGCCTGCTCGCGCCGACCGCGGCGTTCCACGGCGAGCTGCTGGACTCCGGCTTCCCCGAGGCGCGCGACCCGGCCGTGGCCGTCGACGTCTACCGCGGCGACCTGGGCACCGACTCCGGGCGCGGGCAGTCCATCTTCTCCATCGACCAGAAGCAGGTGCGGGACGGCAAGCTGGTGAAGGTGGCCAGGCAGAACCTGCGCCAGGGCGAGCAGCTGACCCTCGACGACGGCACCGTGATCCGGTTCGACGGGGTGCGCGACTGGGTGTCCCTGCAGGTCTCGCACGACCCCGCGCAGGTGTGGGTGCTGGTGTTCGCCGTGCTGGTCATCCTGGGGCTGCTGGTGTCGCTGAGCGTCAAGCGCCGCCGCGTCTGGGTGCGCGCGAAACCGTCGGGGGACGGGCGTACCGTCATCGAGGTCGGCGGCCTGGCCCGCACCGATCAAGCCGGGTACGGCGCCGAGTTCACCGCGCTGTCCCGAGACCTGCTCGCGCACGAGGAGAAGAGCTGATGCCGGTCAACCAGGCGCTCGCCACCTACAGCGACTGGACCTACGCCGCCGCCGTCGTGGTCTACGTCGTCGCGGCCGTGCTGTACCTGTGCGAGCAGGCGTTCAGCCGGGCCAAGGCGCCACGGCGGGAAGCGGTGGCCGCCGGTGTCGGGGCCGGCGTCGGGGCGGGTGCCGGGGGCGATGTGCGGGTCGCGGGCACCGGCGCGGACGGCACGTGGACGCCGGGCCGGGTCGTCGCCGCGCCCCGGCCGTCGCGCGCGGAGCGGCTGGGCCGCATGGGGTTGGCGCTCAACGTGCTCGGCGCGCTGCTGCACCTGGCGTCGCTGGTGCTGCGCGGGCTGTCCACCGGGCGCGCGCCGTGGGGCAACATGTACGAGTACGGCTCGCTGCTGACGCTGGCGGCCGTGGTGACGTGGCTGATCCTGGTGCGGTCGCTGCCGGTGCGCAGGCTCGGCGGGTTCGTGCTCGTGCCGGTGGTCGTGCTGATGTTCATGGGCGGCACCGTGCTCTACGCCGACGCGGGCCCGGTGACGCCGCCGCTGCAGTCGTACTGGCTGGCCATCCACGTCTCGATCATCGCGGTGGGCAGCGGCGTGCTGCTGGTGCCGGGCGTGGCCAGCGTGCTGTACCTGCTCAAGTCCTCGGGCCGGGCGCGGTTCGCCAGGCTGCCCGACGCCGACGCGCTGGACCGGGTGGCCTACCGCAGCACCGTGTTCGCGTTCCCGCTGTTCACCATCGGCATCATCTGCGGCGCGATCTGGGCCGAGGCGGCGTGGGGCCGGTTCTGGGGCTGGGACCCCAAGGAGACGGTGGCGTTCGTGTCCTGGGTGGTCTACGCGGCCTACCTGCACGCGCGGGCGACCGCCGGGTGGCGGGGCAGGCCCGCCGCGTGGATCAACACCCTGGGCTTCGCGCTGACCGTGTTCAACCTGTTCTTCATCAACCTGGTCACGACGGGGTTGCACTCTTACGCGGGAGTGAGCTGATCCACGACCCAGTGTCGTGGAACCGAGGGTTCCCGGCTACCGTCCCAGCAGGGGGTCGGGGAGGTCTCGATCCGCATCCTCAGGGAGGACCCCAGCGGTGACCGGTCGCTACGAGAACCCCGATCCGTCGTGGCAGCCACAGGCCGGGGCGGAGGGGCAGCCGCAGCCCAACCCGAACCAGTCCGGCGGCTACCAGGTGGACCCCGGCTCGGGCGGCTACGCCGAGCCGAACACGGTCTACCTCGATCCGACGACCTCGGGGCCGCTGCCGGTCAGCGGCGGCGCCTCGGGTCCGTACCCGGTGAGCGGTCCGCCATCGGGGCCGTACCCGGTCGGCGGTGGCCCGTCCGGCCCGTACCCGGTGGGCGGCGGCCCTTCGGGGCCGTACCCGGTCGCGGGCCAGCCGCAGTACGGCGACCCGGCCGCGTCCGGGCCGCACCAGTACCAGGGCGGTTTCCCCAACAACTTCCCGCAGAGCGTCGTGCCGCAGGCCCCGCAGCCGGGCCCGCAGCCCGGTCCGCAGCAGCGCAACCGGCAGGGCAACGCCAACGAGGTCACCTCGCAGCAGCTGATCAAGCGCGCGAAGCGGCCCCCGCAGTCCGGCTGGCGCAAGACCCTGCACTCGCTCAGCGGTGGCCTGATCAACCTCGGCGAGAGCCCGGCCGACCTGCGCCGCCGCGAGCTGATCACGCGGATCAACCAGCCGCTGCGCGGCTGCTACAAGATCGCCATGCTCAGCCTCAAGGGCGGCGTGGGCAAGACGACCACGACCACCACGCTGGGCTCGACGTTCTCGTCGCTGCGCGGTGACCGGGTGATCGCGGTCGACGCCAACCCCGACCGCGGCACGCTGGCGCTGAAGGTGCCCAGGGAGACCACGGCGACCGTGCGGCACCTGCTGCGCGACGTGTCCAGGATCACCAAGTACAGCGATGTGCGCGCCTACACCTCGCAGTCGCCGAGCAGGCTGGAGATCCTCGCCTCCGAGCAGGACCCGGCGGTGTCCGAGGCGTTCAGCGACCAGGACTACCTGCGCACCGTGACGCTGCTGGAGCACTTCTACAACATCGTGCTCACCGACTGCGGCACCGGCCTGATGCACTCGGCGATGAAGGGCGTGCTGGACACCGCGGACTCGCTGGTGCTGGTGTCCTCCGGCTCGGTGGACGGCGCGCAGACCTCGGCGGCCACGCTGGACTGGCTGGAGGCGCACGGCTACCGCGACCTGGTGGCGCGGTCCGTGGCGGTGATCAACTCGGTGCGACCCGGCTCGGGCAAGGTCGACCTGGACAAGCTGGCCGCGCACTTCGCGCAGCGCTGCCGCTCGGTGGTGCGCATCCCGTTCGACGCGCACCTGGAGGAGGGAGCCGAGATCGAGCTGGACAAGCTCGGCCCGGAAACCCGCCTGGCGCTGCTGGAGCTGGCCGCCACGGTCGCGGACGACTTCCCCAACCACTGACCGGTCCCGGACGAACGCGCGGGGGCCTCCCGACGAGGCCCCCGTCCGCTACCACCCGCCGGGTTACTCGTCCTCCGGGCGCTTCTGCTTGCGCTGCTCACTGAGCTTGCGCAGGAATTCCGGGTCGTCGTCCGGTGCGACGAACCGGCCGCTCGGAGCGGTGCCGACCCGATCTGGCCCGAACGCGCGCCACAGCAGCACGGCGATGGTGAGGGCACCGATCACCGCGAGCACGTACAGCATGGCCGCCACCTCCTTTGCAACGAGATTACCCGTGTCGTGGAGGTGTACGGGCTCACTGCCGCACGGGTTCGGTCGCCTCGGTGGTCAACTGCGAGAGCAGCGCCTGCACCTCGGACTCGCGGAAGCGGCGGTGACCACCGGGCGTGCGGATGGAACCGATGCGGCCCGCCGTGGCCCAGCGGGTCACGGTCTTCGGGTCGACGCGGAAGAGGCTGGCGACCTCGCCGGGCGTCAACAGCCGTTCGCCCTGGTGTACCTGCGTCACAGTGTGCCTCCCTGGCGATCAGACGTACCGGACGCATCGTGGCATCCCGACCATCGGGTACTCGAACACTTGGCTGATGGTAAAGAGGTAGTAAGGGACGAAGCGGACAGTGTTGGATTGCCGCGCCTGCGGCGCGGCGGGCGAGGCCGCCTCGGAAGTCGGCCCATCGGCACGCGTTTCGCGGAAAATCACGCTCTTCGATTTTCCGCGAAACGCGTGCCGACAGACCGACGCGGCCTCGCGTGTGGGGCGCGGGGGAGGCAGGGGCCGACGTGGGGGTTGTGGGCACGGCCTAGGCTTGGGGCGGTGGACGCTCTTGATCGTCAGATCATCGCCGCCCTGCGGGTGAACGGCCGGGCCACCTACGCCGACCTGGGGCGCAAGGTCGGGCTCTCGGCTTCCGCCGTGCACGAGCGGGTCGGCAAGCTCGAAGCCACCGGGGTCATCGTGGGCTACCACGCCGTGGTGGACCCGAGCGCGGTCGGCCTGGGGGTGACGGCGCTGGTGAGCATCCACCCCACCGACACCGCGGACGACGACGAGTTGGCCGACGCGCTGGCCGAGCTGGTCGAGGTCGAGTCGTGCTACCGGGTGGCGGGCGACGAGTCGTTCATCGTCAAGGTCAGGGTGGCGACCGTCGACGACCTGGAGCGGGCGCTGGGCAGGTTGCGGCGCATCGAGGGCGTGGCGCGCACCCGCACCACGGTGGTGCTGTCCACCCGCTTCGAGGGCAGGCCCAACACCGCGGCGGTGGACCCGGCGGACGGCGCGTAACCTGGGTGACCGTGCACTTGGGTCGTGATGTGGCGCTGTACGTCGGAGCGCGGTTGGGCATGGTCGCGGTGGTCACCGCGCTGCTCATGCTGGTGAACGTGCCCCTGCTGGTCGCGCTGGCGGTCGGCGTGGTCGTCGCGCTGCCGCTGTCGCTGTTCGTGCTGCGCGGGCTGCGCACGCGCGTGGCGCGCGGGCTGGAGGAGCGGCAGGCGGCGCGCAACGCCGAGCGGGAGAAGCTGCGCGCGCAGCTGCGCGGCGAGAGCTGACGGTCCGGGTGATCCGGGCGGTCAGGTCACGAACAGCAGCGCGGTGCCGCCCAGCTGGGCGATGAGCAGGACCGCGAACACCGCGCCGACGTGCCTGCTCTCACGCAGCCGCAGGGCCAGGGCGAGCACCCCGACCGGCGGCCAGAGGGGTTTCTTCAGGCGGAACGCGGTGCGGGCCGCGCCGAGGGCAACGCCCAGCGGCGACAGCCCCAGTTCCGCCGCGCCGAGCACGTCGGCGCGCCACTGCTCCAGGTAGCGGGCGCGATCGGCGGGCCACAGCAGCGCGGCGGCGCACCGCACGAGCATCAGGGCGAGGCGGGGCATCAGACCTCCCGTGGTCGCGGCGCCGCCCGGCGCCCGGTCTCGGTGGACTTGCGGGCGCACACCTTGGCCGCTTCCACCGCGCCGTCGGGCGTGAGCCGGTACAACCGCCGCCGGGGGCCGCGGCGCTCGCTGTCGTCGTCCCACGACGAGGTGACCCACCCGGCCCGCTCCAGCCGGTCCAGCAGCGGGTAGACGCTGCCCGACGGCCTGCCGGTGAGCTTGATGACCTCCAGGCCCCAGCGCGGCCGGTCGGCGTCGAGCAGCACCGCCAGCACGTCCGCGGTGGCGCGGCCGATCCTCCCGAGCGGTTCCACGCGCTCAAGCTACCTATGTAGATTAAGCCGGGTCAAGCGGGCCCGACCCGGTTCCCACTACCGGCCGAACACCTCCACGGCCTCGTCGGCCAGCCTGCGCACCACCTCGGCCAGCTCCAGCTCCTCCAGCCAGTGCTCGGGAATGGCCTCGACGCCGTCGCGCGCGCCGAGCAGGTTCCCGCACAGCGCGCCGGTGGAGTCGCTGTCCCCGGAGTGGTTGACCGCCAGCAGCAGCCCGTCCGCCAGGTCGCGCGCGGCCAGCGCGGTCAGCACCGCGATGGCCAGCGCCTCCTCGCCCACCCAGCCGCCGCCCAGCACGGTCTCGATCAGCTCCGGCGTCGGCCGCCGGTCGCTGCCGCCCAGGCCCACCGCCAGGTCCAGCAGCGCCAACTGCTCCTCGTGCCCGTCCCAGCCGACCAGCTCGGCCCGCGCCACCTCCACCGCGGCCACCAGGTCCGCGCCCGCCAGCACCTGCTGCACCAGCACCGCCAGCACGCCCGCCGACAGGTAGCCGCTGGGGTGGCCGTGGGTGATCGCGCCCGTCGCCGCCGCCAGCGCGAACACCTCGTGCACGTCGTCGGACCACAGCGCCACGGGCGCGGCGCGCATCACCGCGCCGCAGCCCTTGGAGTCGTTGACCGGGTTCTCCAGCGTCCCCGGACCGCCCGCGTGCAGGGCGGTGAGGCAGGTGTTGCCCGGAGCGCGCTGCGCGTGCAGCTCCGGCACGTCCAGCAGCCACCCGTCCGAGGGAACTTCCGGACCGCCCTGCGTGCGCAGCCAGCGCCCGTAGGCCGCGCGCACCTCGTCCAGCGGGTCGCTGCCCCGCCGCCGCGCCAGCACCAGCCCTTCGAGGGTGAACAGGGTCATCTGGGTGTCGTCGGTGATGGCACCCGACCTGCCGTAGGCGGGCGCGTAGTCGGTCAGCCCCGATGGGCCGAACCGGCCGCGGATGCGGTCGATCCGGTCGAACTCGATCGCGGCGCCCAGCGCGTCGCCGACGGCGCCCGCGAGCAAACTGCCCGGAAGTGAGGTCACGGCGCAGAAGTATCGTGCCGGCGTGACCACTTCGGTAGACCGATGTTGCTCCCGCACCAGGGAATGGGTCTGCGAGGCCGTCCGCATCATCGAAGCGGACGCCAATCGCAGCGCCGACACGCACCTGCTGCACTTCCCGCTCCCGCCGGAGTGGGGCATCGACCTGTACCTCAAGGACGAGTCGACCCACCCCACCGGCTCGCTCAAGCACCGCTTGGCGCGCTCGCTGTTCCTCTACGCCATCTGCAACGGCTGGGTGGTCGGCGGCACCCCGGTGATCGAGGCGTCCTCGGGGTCCACGGCGGTCTCCGAGGCGTACTTCGCGCGCCTGCTCGGCCTGCCGTTCATCGCCGTCATGCCCCGATCCACCAGCCGCGAGAAGGTCGCGCTGATCGAGCGGCAGGGCGGCCAGTGCCACTTCGTCGACGAGCCCGGCGCGATCTACGACGAGTCCCGCAGGCTGGCCGCCGAGCTGGGCGGGCACTTCATGGACCAGTTCACCCACGCCGAGCGGGCCACCGACTGGCGCGGCAACAACAACATCGCCGAGTCGATCTTCCAGCAGATGGCGCTGGAGGCCGCGCCCGAACCGGACTGGATCGTGGTCGGCGCGGGCACCGGCGGCACCAGCGCCACCATCGGCCGCTACATCCACTACCGCAAGCTGCGCTCCCGGCTGGCCGTGGTCGACCCCGAGCACTCGGTGTTCTTCGACGCCTGGCGCGCGGGCGACCCCACCCTGGTCGGCACCGAGGGCTCGCGGATCGAGGGCATCGGCAGGCCGCGCGTGGAGCCGTCGTTCATCGGCCAGGTCATCGACCGGATGATCAAGGTGCCCGACGCGGCGTCCGTGGCCACCATCCGGCACGTCGAGCAGCTGCTCGGGCGGCGCGTCGGCGGCTCGACCGGCACCAACCTGTGGGGTGCCTTCCAGCTCATCGCCGAGATGCGGGCCTCCCGCCAGCGCGGCAGCGTGGTCACCCTGCTGTGCGACGGCGGCGAGCGCTACTCCAACACCTACTACGACGACGACTGGGTGGCCGGGCAGGGCATGGACCTGTCGCCGCACCTGGCGACGCTGACCCGGTTCCGCGCCACCGGCACCTGGTCGGGCTGACCGGGAACCCGCGGGAACGCCGACCGGGGCCGCCGCGTCGAACCGGGATCGACGTGTCGGTGTCGGAAGGGGTGGCACGTGAGCGCGTGGCGCACTGCGGAGGTGCTGACCGCGGAGGAGGTGCTGGCCAGGGCCGCCGCGGACGCCGAGCGGTCCGTGCGGGAAGCCGCCCGCCGCCTGGTCCGCGAGCCCTCGGCCGAGGACGTCCGCCGGGTGATGGCGTTCGCCAAGTCCAATGAGGCCTCGCCCGCGTTGCAGGCGTTGCAGCGGCGCATCGCCCGAGGCGAGCTGAGCTGGCGGCAGGTGCTGATGGGCGAGGCGGCGGGCGACCAGGGCGTGCGGGCCGCCCTGGAAGCCGACCGCGACCGGCTGGCCGCGCTGTGCCGGGGCGAGCAGCCCGAGCCCGCGCGGCGACCCGAGCCCCGGCGCGCCGACGACGAGGAGCCGATGTCGTTCACCGAGGACGCCTGGTAGGCGCTACCCCAGCGCCAGGGCGACGGCGACCACGACCGCCCACAGCAGCATCGCCAGCCCGGTGTCGCGCAGCACCGGGATCAGCTCCCGGCCCTTGCCGCCCCTGGCGACCCGGCGCGCTCCCAGCGCGGTCAGCGGCAGGGCCAGCAGGCCCAGCAGGGCCAGCGGCTCGCGCAGGCCGAAGGCCAGCGTGATCAGGAACGGCACGGCCACCAGCGCCAGGTAGAGCCTGCGGGTGTCCCGGTCGCCCAGCACCACGGCCAGCGTGCGCTTGCCCGAGACCGCGTCGGTCGGGATGTCCCGCAGGTTGTTGGCGACCAGCACGGCGGTGGAGAACGCGCCCATCGCGATGGCCCCGCCGATGCCGATGCCGGTGACCTCGCCGGTCTGCACGTAGAGCGTGCCCAGCACGGCGGCGGGACCGAAGAACAGGAACACGGCGACCTCGCCCAGCCCCGCGTACCCGTAGGGCTTGCTGCCGCCGGTGTAGAACCACGCCGCCGCGATGCACACCGCGCCGAACGCGATCAGCCACCAGTACCCCGACAGCGCCACCAGCACCAGGCCCACCACGGCCCCCGCGCCCAGCGCCGCGAACGCCGCGGTGCGCACCGCCTTGGGGTTGGCGGCCCCCGACCCGACCAGCCGGAACGGGCCCACCCGGTCGGCGTCGGTGCCGCGGATTCCGTCGGAGTAGTCGTTGGCGTAGTTCACGCCGATCTGGAGCGCGACCGACACCAGCAGCGCCAGCGCGGACCGGAGCGGGTCGAACTCGTCGATGTGGTGCGCGGCGGCCGCGCCGACCAGCACGGGGGCGATGGAGTTGGGCAGGGTGCGCGGGCGGGTCCCCGAGATCCACTGGGCGAGCGTGGCCATGCCGCTCATCCTCCGACATGGCCCGCGACGCCCCGCCCGCAGGTGGGGTCAGGGCTGGGGGTGGTGGGCCGTGGCCGGGGTGGTGGTCAGGGCGGTGGCCACGGCCGTGCGGTCGACCTTGCCGGGGCCGCGCAGCGGCAGGCGCGGCAGGAACGCCACGGACTTGGGCGCGGCGGAGCGCCCCACCGCCGCCCGCACGGCCTCCCGCAGCCCGTCCGGGTCCGGCGGCGCGGCCGGGTCGGCGGGCACCACCGCGGCGGCGACCACCTGCCCCCACTCCGGGTGCGGCAACCCGACCACGCAGACCTCCAGCACCCCCGGCTGGGCGGTGAGCACCCGCTCCACCAGCACCGGCGGCACCTTCTCCCCGCCGGTGACGATGACGTCGTCCGCGCGCCCCAACACCTCCAGCGCCCCGTCCGGGCCGAGCCTGCCCAGGTCACCGGTGCGGAACCACTCGCCGAACCGCTCCCCGCCCCGGTAGCCCAGCGCCAGCACCGGACCCGCCAGCTCGACCCGACCCCCGTCCAGGCGCACCCGGACACCGTCCAGCGGCACCCCGTCGTAGACGCAGCCGCCCGCCGTCTCGCTCATGCCGTACGTCGTCACGACGTTCACCCCGAGCCCGCGCGCCCGCGCCAGCAGCGAAGGCGGGGTGGCCGCGCCGCCGATGAGCACCGCGTCGAACCGCCGCAACGCCGCCAGACCCGGCCCGTCGGCGGCGACCAGCCGGGCGAGCTGGGTCGGCACGAGCGCGGTGTAGTGCCTGCCCGGCACGGCCAGCACCGGCTGCGCGGCGGCGGCGAACCCGGTGGCCCGGAAACCGGGGCTCAGGTCCATGACGCCCGGCTCGGTGCCCGCGACCAGCGAGCGGACCAGGACCTGCACGCCCGCGATGTGGGTGGTGGGCAGCGCGAGCAGCCAGGTGCCGGGACCGCCCAGCCTGCGGTGGGTCAGCTCGGCCGAAGCCCGCAAGGCGTCGGCCGAGAGCAGGACCGCCTTGGCCTCCCCGGTGGAGCCGGAGGTCGGCACGGCCAAGGCGGCGTGCCGTTCCCACTCCCGGTCGCCGGTGGGCTCCCGGTCGCCGGTGGGCGGCACCGCCCCGTCCGCCTGCGAGGGCGGGGCGGCCGTGAGGTCCACGACGGTGTGGCCCGCCAGGGCGGCGCGGAGGTCGTCGAGGGTCGCCATGGCGGTCAGTAGTGGTAGGGGTAGTTCGACCAGTCGGGAGCGCGCTTCTCCAGGAATGCGTCCCGCCCTTCGACCGCCTCGTCGGTCATGTACGCCAGCCGCGTTGTTTCGCCCGCGAACAACTGCTGGCCCACCAAACCGTCGTCGATCAGGTTGAAGGCGTACTTCAGCATTCGCTGCGCGGTCGGGGACTTGCCATTGATCTCCTTCGCCCACTGCAGGGCGGTCGATTCGAGTTCGGCGTGGGGCACGACCGCGTTCACCGCGCCCATGCGGTGCATTTCCTCCGCGCTGTAGGTCCGGCCGAGGAAGAAGATCTCCCTGGCGAACTTCTGCCCGACCTGCCGCGCCAGGTACGCGCTGCCGTAACCGCCGTCGAAGCTGCCCACGTCCGCGTCGGTCTGCTTGAACTTGGCGTGCTCCTCACTGGCCAGCGTGAGATCGCACACCACGTGCAGGCTGTGGCCGCCACCCGCCGCCCAGCCCGGCACCACGGCGATGACCACCTTCGGCATGAACCGGATCAGCCGCTGGCACTCCAGGATGTGCAGCCTGCCCGCCCGCGCCGGGTCGATGGTGTCGGCCGTGTCGCCGGAGGCGTACTGGTAGCCGCTGCGACCGCGAATGCGCTGATCGCCGCCCGAGCAGAACGCCCAGCCGCCGTCCCGAGGGGAAGGGCCGTTGCCGGTCAGCAGCACGCACCCCACGTCGGAGCTCATCCGCGCGTGGTCCAGCGCGCGGTAGAGCTCGTCCACGGTGTGCGGGCGGAAGGCGTTGCGCACTTCGGGGCGGTTGAACGCGATGCGCACCGTGCCCTGGTCCACCGCCCGGTGGTAGGTGATGTCGGTGAAGTCGAAGCCCGCCACCGGCTGCCACGCGGACGGGTCGAACAGCTCGGAAACTGCCTGGTCTGCCACGGTACGGACAATATGCCCGCGAAGGCTTCGGAGCGGTCCGAGGGCGCTGTGTCGGTGTCATGAACCCATTCTTCGAACACCTGTTCGAAGGCGCAAGGGAAGTCACCTGGTCGTGTTGGGTGACAATGGCGAGGTGAACCCGTCCACCGCGCAGGCGAGGGTGCTCGTCGACGAGCTGATCCGCAACGACGTCAGGCACGTCGTGCTGAGCCCCGGATCGCGCAACGCCCCGCTGTCCTTCGCCCTGCACGAGGCCGCGGTCGCCGGACGGCTCACCCTGCACGTGCGCGTCGACGAGCGCAGCGCGGGCTTCCTGGCCCTCGGCCTGGCCAGGGGCAGCGGCCAGGTCACCGCCGTGACCTGCACCTCCGGCACCGCCGTGGCCAACCTCCACCCCGCCGTGCTGGAGGCGAGGCACGCGGGCGTCCCGCTCATCGCGCTCACCGCCGACCGCCCCGTCGAGCTGCACCGCACCGGCGCCAGCCAGACCGTGGACCAGCACGGCATCTTCGGCGTGGACACCCTCGACCTGCCCGTCGCCGAGCGCCGCGCGGGCCAGAACGCGCTGTGGCGCTCCCTGGTCTGCCGCGCCGTCGCCGCCGCCCGCGAGAACGCCCCGGTGCACGTCAACGTGCCGCTGAGGGAGCCGCTGGTGCCCGAACCCGGCGACTGGGTGGAACCGCTGGAGGGCCGCCCGTTCGGGATGCCCTGGACGCGCGTGGCCACCCGCGCCACCTCCTCGCTGCACCCCGCCGACCACCTCGGCCCGCGCACCCTGGTCGTGCTGGGCGACACCGACGACCGCGAGGTGGCCGAGCTGGCCGAACGGGCGGGCTGGCCGGTGGTGGCCGAGCCGACCGCCGCCGTCCGTGGCCTCGCGCACGGCTCACTGCTGCTCAACGCGGGCGAGCTGCCGGAAAGGCTCAAGCCCGACGCCGTGGTGGTGGTGGGCCGCGCCACCCTCTCCAGGGGCGTGCAGCGCCTGATCGCCGCCACCCCCGTGGTGCACGTCATCTCCCAGGACCCGAACTGGCCGGATCCGCAGTTCGCCGCCACGCACGCCTCCACCGCGCTCGCGCTGGGCGAGCACGAGGTGGACCCGGACTGGCTGGCGGGCTGGCGGCTGGCCGAGAAGACCGCCGTCGCCGCGGTGGCCGACCTGCTGGCCGAGCGGTCGTGGCCGACCGGCCTGCACGTGGCCCGCGACCTGGTGGCGCTCCTGCGGCCGGGCACCAACCTGTTCGTCGGCTCCTCGAACCCCATCCGGGACGTCGACCTCGCCGCCACGGCCGGGCCGCACCTGAGGACCTACGCCAACCGCGGCACCGCGGGCATCGACGGCAGCGTCTCCACCGCCGTGGGCATCGCGCTGACCGCGGGCCCGACCTGTGCGCTGATCGGCGACTTGACGTTCCTGCACGACACCAACGGTCTGCTCATCGGCCCCGACGAGCCGCGCCCCGACCTGACCGTGGTGGTGCTCAACGACGACGGCGGCGGCATCTTCGCGCTGCTGGAGCAGGGCGGCCCCGAGCACGCCGCGAGCTTCGAGCGCGTCTTCGGCACCCCCCACGGCGTCGACCTGGCCGCCTTGTGCGCCGCGCACCACGTGCCGCACGCGCTGGTCGACAACGCCGCCGCATTGGGGCGCGAACTCGCGCACGCGGGCGGAATCAAGGTCGTGGAAATTCGGGCGGAACGTACCGGATTGCGCGATCTCCACGCGCGGTTGAAGTCGGCCGTGTCAAGCGCTTTGTCGGCCGCGTTCCAATAACCAGGAACCTACTGACGGGGGTACAGCGCCGCGCATTCCGTGGTTAGCGTCCCCCCATGTCCCTGAGAGCGAAGCTCACGACCGGCACCGCCGCCGCGGCATCCCTGCTGCTGCTCGCCGGCACCGCCGCAGCCAAGCAGCCCGGAGCGCCGGGGATCGGCGACCCGTACTACCCGAACGCGGGCAACGGCGGGTACGACGTGTCCCACTACGACATCCGGCTGAACTACCAGCCCGCCACCGACAACCTGTCCGGCACGACCACGATCCTGGCCAGGAGCACCCAGGACCTGAACCGGTTCAACCTGGACTTCGTGCTCAAGGCCAGCTCGGTGCGGGTCAACAACAAGGTCGCCTCCTTCACCCAGGCCGACGGCGAGCTGGTCGTCGACCCGAAGGGCACCCTGCGCGAGGGCAGCGACCTGACGATCGTGGTGACCTACTCCGACGTCCCGTCGAGCCGCTCGCTGGGCGGCTTCACCGCCTGGAAGCGCATCCCGGACGGCGCGCTGGCCATCGACGAGCCCGACATCGCGCCGTGGTGGTTCCCGAGCAACAACCACCCGACCGACAAGGCCACCTTCGACGTGTCGGTGGCCGTGCCGGACGGCGTGGAGGTGCTGTCCAACGGCATCTTCAACGGCACCACCAAGCAGATCAACGGCTGGACCCGCTGGTGGTGGCGCAGCCTGAAGCCGCAGACCACCTACCTGGCGTTCATCGCGATCGGCCAGTTCGAGATCCGGCGCTCCACCGCGCCCAACGGGCAGCCGGTGATCAACGCCTACTCCGAGCGGCTGGGCGAGGACGCCGGAGCGGCCAAGGCCAGCGTCGAGCGCACGTCCGAGGTCGTGGAGTTCCTGGAGGAGAAGTTCGGGCCCTACCCGTTCGAGGCGCAGGGCGGCGTGGTCACGCCGGGCATCGGCTTCGCGCTGGAGAACCAGACCCGCTCCACCTACGACCCCGCGTTCTTCCGGCGCGGCACGAACACCTACGTCGTGGCGCACGAGAACGCGCACCAGTGGTTCGGCGACTCGGTGTCGGTGCACGGATGGAAGGACATCTGGCTCAACGAGGGCTTCGCCAGCTACGCGGAATTCCTGTGGTCGGAGCACGTCGGTGAGGGCACCGCGCAGGAGAACGCCGAGTTCATCTACGACCTCTACGCCGCGGATCACCCGTTCTGGACCGTCCTGCCGGGCGACCCCGGTCCGGAGAACCAGTTCGACGGCGCGGTGTACGACCGGGGCGCGCTGGCCGTGCACGCGCTGCGCGTGGCCGTGGGCGACGAGGACTTCTTCTCGATCCTGAAGGGCTGGACCGCCCACAAGCGGTACGGCAACGCCAGCGTCGAGGAGTTCATCGCGTTCGCCGAGAAGGTGTCCGGGGAGCAGTTGGACGAGCTGTTCAAGACCTGGCTGTTCACCCCGAGCAAGCCCGCCGCCGCGCCGGGGCGCGACGGTGAGTTCTCCGCGCGGGCCGCGGTGGCCGAGCCCAAGTCGCGGCAGAAGATCAAGGAGACCCACGAGCTGCTGGCCGCGGGTCACTGAGCGACTGCACGGGGGCCACTTCGCCGCGGCGAAGTGGCCCCCGTGCCGTTTGCGGCTCAGCTGCTCCGCATGGTGCGCAGTGCCTGCTGCGCCGTGCGGACCAGGTCTTCCAGTGCGTCCTCGGTGAAGAGCACTTCCAGCGCGAACGACTGCTCGGAGCCGAACCGGACCTGCGCCCGGCTGTCGCCGACGTCGCAGGTGATCGGGCAGCTCCCGGTCACCGACACCCACGCCTCGACGCTGGTCCCGTTGCTCTTGATCACGTTCGACTCCTCGGCGTCCGGAGCCCTCGCCAGGTCCGGATGGCGGGTCTCTATGCTCCACCTGCTGTAGTTGATCGGCTACCGAATGGCAGATGGGCGAAGCCTAAGAGGAAACTTCTCTTCGAGGCAGCCGCCAGATCGAGTGGATCACTTCCCGCAGCACGCGACCACGTGGAGGCTTCGACTCATGGGCGCTCGGCAGACCTTGGAGCGACGACAGCTCGGCTTGTCGCTCAAGCGCTACCGGAGCCTCAAGGGCGTCTCGCAAGCCGAAGTGGGCGCGACGATCGGCCGCAGCGACTCGCGGATCAGCAAGGTCGAAGACGGCGTCGCCACGCTCAGCGCCGACGAGTTGTCGCGCGTCATGGACTACCTCGACGTGCCCGACGCCGAGCGCGCCACCATCCTGAAACTCGGCGCACGAGCGCGGAAGCGCTTGCGCCGCAGCGCGGCCGATCCGCAGCCCTGCACCGACACGCTGCCCGGCTCGTTCCAACGGCTCGCGGACCTGGAAGCGGACGCGGTGGCGATCCGCTCGTACGAGCCGGGTGTGGTGCCGGACTCCTCCAGTCCCCCGGCTGCATCCGGTCCATCATGGCCGGCGGCGCGGGTGTGTTCTGGGAGTCGGAGGTCGAGACGCGAGATCGGTGTGCGTTCTGCGGGGAGCGCCAAACCCGAGTGCTGGGTGCCGACGAACCCAAGCGGTTGGAGTTCGTCACGGCGGGTTGACCGTGCTGGATTTCGGTGGCACCGCATCCGATGTCGCCTTCGCCCCGACCACCTACGGACCGTCGACCTACTTCGACGACAAGGCCGACACGGCGACCCTGTCGCGGGCTTTCAAGAAGGTCCAGGGGCTCGCCCGCGACCACGAGGCTTCACTCGACCTCATTCGAGGCAAACCGGAGGGCTGATCGATGAACGACACCGGTTGGTTCAAGAGCAGCCGCAGCAACGCGGGCGGTGATCAGTGCGTGGAGTGCCGGATCGTCGCCGGACACGGCGTGGGTGTGCGGGATTCGAAGAACCCCGGCGGTGGTGTGCTCCGGGTGGGTCCGGTGGCGTGGTCGTCTTTCGTCACCGCCCTGAGGAACGGGCGGTGACCAGGGCTCACACGCCTTCCAGGGCCTCCCGGACCGGCAGCATCTTGGCGTGCGCCTCGCGCACCTCGGTGTCCGGGTCGGACTCGGCCACCAGGCCGCAGCCCGCGAACAGCCGCGCGGTGCGGCCGTCGACCTGGGCGCAGCGCAGCGCGATGCCGAGTTCGCCGTCGCCGTTGCCGTCGATCCAGCCGACCGGGCCCGCGTAGCGGCCCCGGTCCATGCCCTCCAGGGCGCGGATCAGCGCCACGGCTTCGGCGCGCGGTGTGCCGCCGACGGCGGCCGTGGGGTGCAGCGCCTCGCCCAGGCGCAGCAGCGACGGGTCGCCGCGCAGCGTGCCGATCACGTCGCTGGACAGGTGCGACACGTTCGGCAGCCGCAGCACCGACGGGCCGTCGACCGACATGGTGGTGCAGAACGGGCTCAGCGTGTCCACCAGCGACGCCACCGCGTACTCGTGCTCGTCGCGGTTCTTGCCCGACGACAGCAGCGCCCGCGCCAGTTCGTCGTCGCCCACGCCGTCGTGCGGCCAGGTGGTGCCCGCCAGCACGCGCGAGTCGACCATCGGGCCGGTGCGCCGCAGCAGCAGTTCCGGGGTGGCCCCGATCAGCCCGTCCACCGCGTACACCCAGCACTCCGGGTACCGCCTGGCCAGGCCGTTGAGCACGAACCGGTGGTCGATGGCGGTGTCGGCCACGGCCAGCAGGTCGTGCGCCAGCACGACTTTGGCCAGTTCGCCCGCGCGCATCCGGGCCACCGCTTCGCGGACCGCTTCCCGGTAGGCGGTCACCGGCAGCTGCCCGTCGGCGTAGCGGACGGTGGACGGGCGCGTGACGGGCGACACCACCGGCGTCTCCTCGCCCTCGCCGATGGTGGTCACCCAGGCGCGGCCGTCGCGGCGGCCGACCACCACTCGCGGCACCACCAGCACCGAGCGCCCCGGCTCGTCGGCGAAGGCCATGCTGGCGAACGCGACCGGCCCGCTGCCCGGCACGCCCAGCTCGTCGGCGACGTCCAGCTCGGCGGTGAACTCCCGCCACCAGCGGTCGGCCTCGGCGAACCGGTCGGGGCCGGAGACCTCGAACCGCGCCGCCTCTCCCCAGCCGACCAGCCCTTCGCCGTCGCGGACCCAGGCCAGCGCGCGTTGCGGGTCGGGCAGCCTGCGCAGCAGGCCGCCGCCCGTGACCGGTCGGGTGCGCACGCGCAGCCGCTGGCGAATCCGGGAGGCAGGAGCTGAGGTCACGGGTCGAGGGTATGGAGTCGAGGCTGAGATTCCGCCGCCGGCCAGCCCTAGACTCCTCAGTTGTGGTGGACAACGCAGTGCGGACCGGGGTGGCCGGGCGGGTGCGTCGGCTGGCCGCTCGGGCGCTGCTGGTCGTCGGCGGGGTGATCACGCTCGTCGGCGTGCTGCTGCTGGTGGCCTGCTGGCGGGACGACCAGGCCATCGAGGCGCGGCTGGGCCGGGCCACCGCGGAGGTGGTGTCGGTCTCGCTGCAGCGCACGGTGGTGCGCTTCGCCACGCCGGACGGCGCGGTGCACAGCCCGTCGCAGGGCGTGCTCTACCCGGAGGGGTTGGCTCCGGGGCAGCTGGTGCGCATCGAGTACGACACCGACAACACCGAGTTGGCGCGGGTGGCGGGCCGCACGGCGCGGTTGGCGCTGCTGCCGGTGGGGACGTTCCTGCTGGCGGTGTGGGCGGTGCTGGGGCCGCTGGTGTGGTGGCTCCGCCGACGTCCTTTGTGACAGTTATCCCGCGAACGGCGTCTCGGGTGTAACATCGGCCTCATGGACCTGGAGGCCGAGTTCGAGCGCGCCGTCGCCGCCGAGCGGCGCGTCGAGCCGAGGGACTGGATGCCCGACGGCTACCGCAGGACGCTGATCCGGCAGATCGCCCAGCACGCCCACTCCGAGATCATCGGGATGCAGCCGGAGGGCAACTGGATCAGCCGCGCGCCCTCGCTGCGGCGCAAGGCGATCCTGCTGGCCAAGGTCCAGGACGAGGCGGGCCACGGCCTCTACCTCTACGCCGCCGCCGAGACCCTGGGCGCCGACCGCGGCGAGCTGACCGACAAGCTCATCGACGGCAAGCAGAAGTACTCGTCGATCTTCAACTACCCGACGCTGTCCTACGCCGACGTCGGCGTGATCGGCTGGCTGGTCGACGGCGCGGCCATCTGCAACCAGGTGCCGCTGTGCCGGACCTCCTACGGCCCCTACGCGCGGGCCATGATCCGCATCTGCAAGGAGGAGTCCTTCCACCAGCGGCAGGGCTACGAGCTGCTGATGACGATGATGTCCGGCACCGACGCGCAGCGCGCCATGGTGCAGGAGTCGGTGGACCGCTGGTGGTGGCCGTCGCTGATGATGTTCGGCCCGCCGGACGCGGAGAGCGCCAACACCGAGCGGTCGATGGCGTGGCGGATCAAGCGCAACACCAACGACGAGCTGCGGCAGAAGTTCGTCGACATGACCGTGCCGCAGGCGGAGAAGCTGGGCGTCACGCTGCCCGACCCCGAGCTGCGGTGGAACGCCGAGCGCGGCCACTACGACTTCGGCCAGCCGGACTGGCGGGAGTTCTGGCAGGTGGTCGGCGGCAACGGGCCGTGCAACGCGCAGCGCCTCGCGCACCGGCGCAAGGCCCACGAGGACGGCGAGTGGGTGCGGCAGGCCGCCGCGGCGCACGCCGCCAAGCGGGCAGGCAGGCGGGAGGAGGTCGCGTGAGCTCTTCATGGCCGCTGTGGGAGGTCTTCGTCCGCGGCAAGCGCGGGCTCAACCACGTGCACGTCGGCTCGCTGCACGCGCCCGACGCCGAGATGGCCCTGCGCAACGCGCGCGACGTCTACACCCGGCGCAACGAGGGCGTGTCGATCTGGGTCGTGCCCGCCGAGGCGATCACCGCGTCGTCACCGGACGAGAAGGACCCGTTCTTCCAGCCCAGCGGCGACAAGGTCTACCGGCACCCCACGTTCTACGCGATCCCCGAGGACGTGCCGCACCTATGAACGCCGACAGCGTTTACGACGGGCTGGTCGACCAGGAGGACGCGCACTGGGCGTTCGGCACGGGCTTCCACGAACCGCTGGCGGGCGTGGACCGCGCCGTCCCCGACGTGGACCGGGCCGATCTCACCGCGTACTGCCTGATGCTGGGCGACGACGCGCTGGTGCTGTCCCAGCGGCTGGCCGAGTGGTGCTCGCGCGCCCCCGAACTGGAGGAGGACGTGGCGCTGGCCAACATCGCGCTCGACCTGCTCGGGCAGGCGCGGCTGCTGCTGACCCGCGCGGGCGAGGTCGAGGGCGCGGGGCGGGACGAGGACGCCCTGGCCTACCTGCGCGACGAGCGCGAGTTCCGCAACGTGCACCTGGCCGAGATCGAGTGCGGCCCGTTCGCGGGCGGCGACTTCGCCACCACCATCGCGCGGCTGCTGGTGTTCTCGTCGTGGAAGCTCGCCCAGTACTCGCGGCTGCGCGGCAGCGCCGACCCGGTGCTGGCGGCGGTCGCCGCCAAGGGGCTCAAAGAGCTGGCCTACCACCGCGACCACGCGGCGCAGTGGACCGTGCGGCTCGGCGACGGCACGGAGGAGTCGCACCGCCGGATGCGCGCCGGGCTGCACCGGGTGTGGCCGTTCCTGGACGAGCTGTTCACCGCGCACCCCGTGGAGCTGCGGCTGCCGGGCGTGGCCGTGGACCCGGCCGGGTTGCGCTCCGAGGTGGAGGACGTGCTGGCCGAGGTGTGCCGGGCGGCCGGGCTGGAGCTGCCCGACCCCGTGCCCGCCGCGCGGGTGGCGGGCAAGGCCGGGCGCGACGGCGTGCACACCGAGGCGATGGGCTACCTGCTCGCCGAGATGCAGCACCTGCACCGGTCGCTGCCGGGGGCGAAGTGGTGACCGCGCCGGAGATCACGGCCCTGGAGGTCGCGGCGCGGGTGCGCGACCCCGAGCTGCCCGTGTTGACCCTGGCCGACCTGGGCGTGCTGCGCGAGGTGGTGGAGCGGGACGGCCGGGTCGTGGTGACCATCACCCCCACCTACTCCGGCTGCCCGGCAGTCGAGGAGATGGGCGCGGACCTGCGCCGCGCGCTGCGCCGGGCGGGCTTCGCCGAGGTCGAGGTGCGCACGTCGCTGCACCCGGCGTGGACCACCGACTGGATCACCGAGGACGGGCTGCGCAAGCTGCGCGAGGCGGGCATCGCGCCGCCGTCGCGCCTGGGGCCCCGCGCCGCCGGACCGGTGCCGCTGAACCTGGCGCCGCCGTCGCGGCGGGTGCCGTGCCCGCGCTGCGGGTCGCCGCGCACCACCGAGCTGTCCCGGTTCGGCGCCACCGCGTGCAAGGCCCTGCGCCGCTGCGAGGACTGCGCGGAGCCGTTCGAGCACGTCAAGGAGATCTGATGGCGCGCAACGAGTTCCACAAGCTGACCGTGGCCCGCGTCGACCGGCTCTGCGACGACGCCGCGGCGATCACCTTCGACGTGCCGCCCGAGCTGGCCGGGCAGTTCGCGTTCCGGGCGGGCCAGCACGTGACCCTGCGCAGCGGCGACGAGCGCCGGTCGTACTCGATCTGCGCGCCCGTCGGCGCACCGCTGCGGATCGGCGTGCGGCGGGTGGAGGGCGGGCTGTTCTCGGTGCACCTGGTGGACCGCGTGCAACCCGGCGACGTGCTGGAGGTGCAGCCCCCGCAAGGCCGCTTCACGCCGTCCTCCGGCGACCACCACGGCCTGGTGGTCGCGGGTTCGGGCATCACCCCCGCGCTGTCCATCGCGGGCACCGCGTTGGCCCAGGGGGCGCGCGTGACGCTGCTGTACGGCAACCGGCGCACGGACACGGTGATGTTCGCCGAGGAGCTGGCGGACCTGAAGGACCGCTACCCGGCGCGGTTCCAGCTCGTGCACGTGCTCTCCCGCGAGCCGCGCGACGTGGAGCTGTTCAGCGGTCGCCTGGACGCGGCGAAGCTGTCGGCGCTGCTGGACACCGTGGTGCCCGCGGCCGACGTCGACCACTGGTGGCTGTGCGGGCCGTACGGGCTGGTCCGGGACGCGCAGTCGGTGCTGGCCGCGCGCGGGGTCGACCCGTCGCGCGTGCACCACGAGCTGTTCTACGTCGACGAGCCGCCGCCCCCGCCGCGCAGGCCCGAGCGCGTGCTGGAGGCCGCCTCGCAGGGCACGGTCGTGCTGGACGGCCGCAGCACCCCGGTGCCGCTGCCCGCCGACGTGCCGATCCTCGACGCGGCCCAGCGGGTCCGCTCGGACCTGCCGTTCGCCTGCAAGGGCGGGGTGTGCGGGACGTGCCGGGCGCTGGTCACCGAGGGCGCGGTGGACATGCGGCGCAACTACGCGCTGGAGCCGGGGGAGGTCGCGGCGGGCTTTGTGCTGACCTGCCAGTCGGTGCCCGCCACCCCACGGGTGACGGTCGACTTCGACGCCTGATTGAGCCGAATGGAGTATGCGAATGCTCCTAAGGGATCATCTTCGGCATGTCTTGGCACGCTTTCCTCGACGAGTCCCGTCGGGGCTCCACCTACCTGGTCGCGGTCGTGATCGTTCCGATCAGGAAGCTCGACGTCACGCGGTGCGCGATGCGGCGGCTGACCAAGCCCGGACAACGCCGGGTCCACTTCAACGACGAGGGGGATCGCCGTCGTCGCGAGGTGCTCAGCAGGATCGAGGATTTCGGTTTGCGAGGACTGATCTGGCACTGCCGCGAGAGCAACGACGTGCGGGCGCGACAGGTGTGTCTCACCGACGTGGTGCCCCACCTGGTCGATCCCGGGGTGTCCCGGCTGGTCCTCGAAAGCTGCCAGCATCAGGACGCCGAGGACCGGAGAGTCCTCGCGGGTGCTGTTCGGAAAGCGGGCGGTGGGTTGAGCTACGCGCACTTCAAGCCTGCTGAAGACCCCGTGTTGTGGATCAGCGACGCGCTCGCCTGGTGCTACGGGGCAGGCGGTGATTGGCGGCGTCGGGTGAGCGGCCTGCTCGACGGGGTGATCGACCTGAATCGGTCCTAGACAGCGCGAAACCCGGCAACCGGTCGTCCGGCCGGTGAACCGGGTTCACTTCCAGCCCCTATTGGGGCTGGCGAGGATCACTGTAGTGCATTCGGAGCAGCGCTGTCTACCGGCTCGTCGAGGACTGCCACCAGCCCAGCACCTCCTCGGCCACCTCCGGCATGGCCACCAGCAGCCCGTCCACCGGCAGCGGCGCGTCCGCGCCCCGCCGGTCCAGGACCGTCGCGCCCGACTCCACGGCCAGCGCCACCGCTCCGGCGACGTCCCACTCGTGGTAGGTGTGCAGCACGGCCGCCGCCGCGTGCCCCAGCGCCACCTGGGCCACGGCCAGCGCCTTGGACCCCAGCACGCGCACCCAGGTGCCCGCCGCCGCCGCGTGGGAGATGAACTCGCCCATCCCCGGCCACGGCCCGGTGCGCGTCATCTCGGTGCACACGATCGAGCTGCGCGCCCGGTCGGGCAGCTTCACCGGCATCCCGTTGGCGCGCATCCCGCGCCCCCGCGCCGCCGCGTAGATCTGCGCCCGGTACGGGTCGGCCACCACGCCGACCACCGGCCCCCAGCGGTCCACCAGCGCCAGGCTGTAGGCGCACCAGGGCATCCCGGCCACGTAGTTCGCGCCGCCGTCCACCGGGTCGACCACCCAGCGGTACTCGGCGTCCCCGGTCACCCCGGCGTCGGAGTCCTCGCAGAACACCGGGATGGTGGGGAACTCCTTGGCCAGCACGCGCCGGGTGTGCCGCTCCAGGGTGCGGTCGGTGTCGGTGACCCAGTCGAACGGCGAGCCGTCCTCGGCGCCCGGCCTGGCGCCTCGGCCCGCGGTGGCCATGATGACGTCGGAGGCGTCGTTGGCCAGACCTCCCGCGACTTCGAGCGCTATCGACACCAGCGCGGGGTCGACGGGCTGGACGGGTCGGGACGACAAGACGGTCATGCCGCATTAGTGTCACCGCCCTCGGTGTCCGAGACACGTCCTCCAGGTGAAGCGGGGACCAACGTCGCCCCTGACGCGCGGATTTGGGCGGCCGTTCCCCGAGTTGTCACGCCCGCGTGGACTCATCATCCCGTGAATCGCGCGTTCCGGCACCGATCGGGGACGCGGCTCGCCGTGCTCGGGCGCGTGACGCGCGCGGTGTGCCGGGCTCGCGGGGTGTCACCTAGTCTTCCCCCATGGCGCGTGCAGGTCTGGACAAGAACCCCCGCGAGGTCGCCGAGATGTTCGACGGCGTGGCCAAGGGCTACGACCGGACGAACTCGGTCATGACACTGGGGTTCGACCGGCGCTGGCGGGAGTGGAGCAGGCGGGTGCTGGACACCCGGCCGGGGGAGAAGGTGCTGGACCTGGCGGCGGGCACGGCCGTGTCGACGGTCGAGTACGCGTCCTCGGGCGCGTGGTGCGTGGCCGCTGACTTCTCGCTGGGGATGCTGCGGGGCGGGGCGCACCGGCCGGTGCCGAAGGTGGCCGCCGACGCGCTGCACCTGCCCTTCGCCGACGGCGCGTTCGACGCGGTCACGGTGTCCTTCGGGCTGCGCAACTTCTCCGACACGGAGGCCGCGCTGCGCGAGATGGCCCGCGTGGTGCGGCCCGGCGGGCGGTTGATGATCTGCGAGGTCTCCACGCCCACGTTCCGCCCGTTCCGGTACGTCTACATGCGCTACCTGCTGCGCATCCTGCCCTTCATCGGCCGGTTCGTGTCGTCCAACCCGGAGGCGTACCACTACCTGGCCGAGTCGATGCGCGCGTGGCCGGACCAGCGGGCCCTCGGCGAGATCATCGCCAAGGCGGGCTGGGAGGACGTGGCCTGGTTCAACCTCACCGGCGGCATGGTCGCGCTGCACCGCGCCACGAAGCCCTGATCGCCGCGCCGCCGGGGCGGCCTCGCGGGGTGGTCCCGGGGTGCGTCACCTGATCCGGTGGGACGGGTGGGGGTCGGGTGGTGGATAGCGGCCCCCGGAGGGGGTGTCGGGTAGTACTTGCAGGCGCCTTGGAGTGGGCGTGAGCAGGTGGGTGGTGTTATCGGGCGCAAGTAGACTCGCGCCTGGACTTTGTGAACACGTGCACAAGGAGCGGGGATGACGACTCCCAGCCGCCGCAAGGCAGGCGAGGACGCCGAGGTGATCGTGGTGGGCGCGGGCCCGGCGGGCTCCACCGCGGCCACCTACTTGGCTCGCGCGGGCCTGGACGTGCTGCTGCTGGAGAAGGGCAGCTTCCCCCGCGAGAAGGTCTGCGGCGACGGGCTCACCCCGCGCGGCGTCAAGCAGCTCATCGACCTGGGCATCGACACCCGCGAGGAGGCGGGCTGGCTGCACAACCGCGGCCTGCGGGTGGTCGGCGGCGGCGTCACGCTGGAGCTGGACTGGCCGGAGCTGGCCACGTTCCCGCCCTACGGCGTGGTGCGCCCGCGCCAGGACTTCGACGAGATGCTGGCCCGCACCGCGCAGCAGGCGGGCGCCCGGCTGCTGGAGCAGACCAACGTCACCGGCGCGGTGGTCGAGCGCGGCCGGGTGGTCGGCGTCACCGCCAAGGTCGGCCCCGACCGCAAGCCGGTGACCTACCGCGCGCCGCTGGTGCTGGGCTGCGACGGGGTGTCCGCGCGGCTGGCGCTGTCGGTGGGCATCCAGAAGGACGACGCCAAGCCGATGGGCGTGGCGGTCCGCCGCTACTACGCCAGCCCGCGCACCAAGGACGACTACCTGGAGTCGCACCTGGAGCTGTGGGACCGCGCCAACGACGTGCTGCTGCCCGGCTACGGCTGGATCTTCGGCATGGGCGACGGCACGGTCAACGTCGGCCTGGGCATCCTGTCCACGTCCAAGGCGTACGGCACCACCGACTACCGCGCGCTGCTGCGGTCGTGGTTGGACGGCACCCCGGAGGAGTGGGGTTTCCGCGAGGAGAACGCGACCAGCCGGATCGGCGGCGCGGCGCTGCCGATGGGCCTGAACCGCAAGCCGCACTACCGCGACGGCCTGCTGCTGGTGGGCGACGCGGGCGGCATGGTCAACCCGTTCAACGGCGAGGGCATCGGCTACGCGATGGAGTCGGCCAGGATCGCCGCGGAGAGCGTCGTGCAGGCGCTGGCCAGGCCGGAGGGCGCGAGCCGGGAGCGGGCGCTGCACGGCTACCCGGTGCGCATCGAGCAGGCGCTGGGCAGCTACTACCGGCTGGGCAACATCTTCAGCAAGCTGATCGGCAACCCCACCATCATGCGCACCGCCACCAAGTACGGGCTGCCGCGCAAGACGCTGATGCGGCTGGTGCTCAAGCTGCTGGCGGGGCTGTACGACCCGAAGGACGGCGACGCGTTCGACCGCGTCATCACCGCCGCGACGAAGCTGGCCCCCACGGCCTGAGCGGGACCGCGCGACCGGACCGGTGGCCCGCCTGAGCGGACCACCGGTCCGGTCGATCTTTTTTGACCGATCCTCACGTTCCGCAGTCGTTTCGGACGTGTCCCAGGCCACTCGGCACCGCCTTCGCCCTGGTGATCCACCACACCTTCGCGCAGGCCGTTGAGCTGCGCAGACGTGCCTCTCGGCGGCATCGTCCGGGAATTCGCCATTTTCGACAATCACCAGATAAACGGGCTGCGGATACCGCTGCGAAATGAGACGCGGACCGACTGGCGTGCTCACCTGAACGGACTAATGCCGGCGCACTGGTGGTGATCATCGTCGCGACCGGCGGGCGGGAGCGTCCGGGGGCCGCTGTGAGCCCCGTCGCACACCGTTGAACCCGCAGGTCAGGCACATAGCCGGGGGTGTGCGTCAGGCCTCTGTGTGACGTTCTACACTAGCTGGCGGTCTTGTGAATCACTTCACAACCGAGTGGGATGGCTTGTGAAGTGTTTCACAAGCGACCTGCGGATTGTTAGGCCCGCCTAACTTCCGGAGGCGGCAAGAACACCCTTTAGGGTGCGCAACAGTCAGCGGTTCACAGCGCCGTGACAGCGAGGAAAGGACGACGGAGCGTGCTTGACCCCTACCTCCCCCTCGTACTGATGTTCGCCCTCGCCGCGGCGTTCGCGCTGTTCTCGGTGACGGCCGCGCCCTACATCGGCCCCCGCCGCTACAACCGGGCCAAGCTCGACGCCTACGAGTGCGGGATCGAGCCGTCGCCGCAGCCGATCGTGGGCGGCGGCCGGATGCCGGTCGCCTACTACCTGACGGCGATGCTGTTCATCCTGTTCGACATCGAGATGGTGTTCCTCTACCCCTTCGCGGTCTCCGCGAACCGGCTCGGCCTGTTCGGCCTGGTGGAGATCGCCCTGTTCATCGCGACGGTCGGCTTCGCCTACGCCTACGTGTGGCGTCGCGGCGGCCTGGACTGGAACTGAGGGAATCATGGGTCTCGAGGAGAAGCTCCCCAACGGCATCCTGCTGACCAGCGTCGAGAAGCTGGTCAACTGGACCCGCAAGTCCTCGCTGTGGCCTGCCACCTTCGGCCTGGCCTGCTGCGCGATCGAGATGATGACCACCGGCGGCCCGCGCTACGACCTCGCGCGGTTCGGCATGGAGGTCTTCCGCGCCTCGCCGCGCCAGGCCGACCTGATGATCGTCGCGGGCCGGGTGACCAACAAGATGGCGCCGGTGCTGCGCCAGATCTACGACCAGATGCCCGAGCCGCGCTGGGTGCTCGCCATGGGCGTGTGCGCCTCCAGCGGCGGCATGTTCAACAACTACGCGGTCGTGCAGGGCGTGGACCACGTCGTGCCGGTCGACATGTACCTGCCGGGCTGCCCGCCGCGGCCGGAGATGCTGATGGACGCGATCCTCAAGATCCACGCGAAGATCATGGACGAGCCGCTGGGGCCGACCAGGGCCGCGCTGCTGGCCGAGCAGGGCCACCGCACCGAGCTCATCCCGTCCTCCCAGCGCTTTGCGAAGAAGTGAGCGGCATGGCTGACGACGACAACAAGCACCCCGAGGCGCTCAGCTCGGCGAGCATGGGCGAGGCCGAGCACGAGGAGCACCTGGAGCGCGGCGGCGTGGTCGCGGGGCGCAACCGCACCGGCATGTTCGGCGTGTCCGGCAGCGGCGACACCTCCGGCTTCGGCGGCCTGAAGCTGCCCGCGCACGTGGCCGCGCCCTCGGAGCGCCCCTACGGCGGCTGGTTCGACGAGGTCGCCGACGAGCTGCTGGCCGCGATCCGGGAGCGGGGCCTGCCCGCCGACACGGTCCAGCAGATCACCGTCGACCGCGGCGAGATCACCTTCTACCTGCGTCGCGAGCACCTGGTCGAGGTCGCCCGCATCCTGCGCGACGACCCGGCGCTGCGGTTCGAGCTGTGCAGCTCGGTCTCCGGCGTGGACTACGGCCCCGAGGCCCCGCAGCGGCTGCACTCGGTCTACCACCTGACCTCGATGACCTACCGCAGGCGCATCCGGCTGGAGGTCGCGGTCGAGCTGGACGACCCGCACGTGCCCAGCGTGGTCGCGGTCTACCCGACGGCGGACTGGCAGGAGCGCGAGGCCTGGGACATGTTCGGCATCGTCTACGACGGCCACCCTGGGCTGACCCGCATCCTCATGCCGGACGACTGGGACGGCCACCCGCAGCGCAAGGACTACCCGCTCGGCGGCATCCCGGTGGAGTACAAGGGCGCGGAGATCCCCCCGCCAGACCAGAGGCGGTCCTACTCATGAGCGAACGGCTTTCCGACGTCACCACGGGCACCGACACCAGCGGTCCCGGCCGTGACAGCGACTCGTACGACGCCAACCAGGGCGGCGACCCCTACGCCGAGTCCCGCGAGACCACCGAGGGCCGGGTCTACACGGTCACCGGCGGCGACTGGGACGAGGTGCTGGCCGAGGCGGCGGGCGACGAGCGCATCGTCATGAACCTGGGCCCGCAGCACCCGTCCACGCACGGCGTGCTGCGGCTGGTGCTGGAGCTGGAGGGCGAGACCGTCACCCAGGCCCGCAGCGTCATCGGCTACCTGCACACCGGCATCGAGAAGAACTGCGAGTACCGCACCTGGACCCAGGGCGTCACGTTCGTGACGCGCATGGACTACCTGGCGCCGCTGCACAACGAGGCCGCGTACTGCCTGGCGGTGGAGAAGCTGCTGGGCGTGACCGCGCCGCAGCGCGCCCAGGTCATCCGGGTGCTGCTGATGGAGCTCAACCGGATCAGCTCGCACCTGGTGGCGCTGGCCACCGGCGGCATGGAGCTGGGCGCGCTGACCGGCATGACCGCCGGCTTCCGCGAGCGCGAGGAAGTGCTGCACCTGCTGGAGTTCCTGACCGGCCTGCGGATGAACCACGCCTTCATCCGCCCCGGCGGCGTGGCGCAGGACCTGCCGCAGGGCGCCGAGGACCGCATCCGCGAGTTCATCCGGGTGATGGACTCCCGGCTGCCGGACTACGACAAGCTGCTCACCGGCCAGCCGATCTGGCGCAACCGCCTGGCGGGCGTGGGCTACCTGCCGGTGGACGCCTGCCTGGCGCTGGGCGTGACCGGTCCGGTGCTGCGCTCCGCGGGCCTGCCGTGGGACCTGCGCAAGGTCGAGCCGTACTCGGGCTACGAGCAGTACGAGTTCGAGGTGCCCACGGCCACCGAGGCCGACTCGTTCGCCCGCTACCGGCTGCGGGTGGAGGAGATCCACCAGTCGCTCAAGATCATCCGGCAGGCGGTGGACAAGCTGGCCCCCGGCCCGGTCATGGTGGAGGACGCCAAGATCGCCTGGCCCGCGCAGCTGACCATCGGCCCGGACGGCATGGGCAACTCGCTGGAGCACGTGCGCAAGATCATGGGTCAGTCCATGGAGTCCCTGATCCACCACTTCAAGCTGGTCACCGAGGGCTTCCGGGTCCCGCCGGGCCAGGTGTACGTGCCGATCGAGTCGCCGCGCGGCGAGCTGGGCTACCACCTGGTCTCCGACGGCGGCACCCGGCCGATGCGCGTGCACGTGCGCGAACCCAGCTTCGTGAACCTCCAGTCGATGCCCGCGATGTGCGAGGGCGGCATGGTCGCCGACGTCATCGCGTCGGTGGCCTCTATCGACCCGGTGATGGGTGGTTGTGACCGATGAGCACTTCCGAAGAGGTCTACGCGGCCTCGCCGCTGGACCCCGTCGAGACGCAGCGGCTGGTCCAGGAGACCCCCGCCGACACCAGCGTGTTCGACGAGCTGACCGAGCAGCGCGCGCGGGAGATCATCGCGCGCTACCCGGTGCCGCGCTCGGCGCTGCTGCCGATGCTGCACCTGGTGCAGTCGGTGGAGGGCCACGTCAGCCAGGCGGGCATCGCGTTCTGCGCGGACCTGCTGGACCTGACCGCGGCCGAGGTCAGCGCGGTGGCCACCTTCTACACCATGTACAAGCGCCGCCCCTGCGGCGAGCACCTGGTCAGCGTGTGCACCAACACGCTGTGCGCGGCGCTGGGCGGTGACGCCATCTACGCCAAGCTGCGCGAGCACCTGGGCAGCGACGGCAAGCCGCTGGGCCACGAGGAGACCTCGGGCGAGCCGGGCGCGCCCGGCTCGATCACCCTGGAGCACGCCGAGTGCCTGGCCGCGTGCGACCTGGGGCCGGTGCTGCAGGTCAACTACGAGTTCTTCGACAACCAGACGCCGGAGAAGGCGCTGGAGCTGGTCAAGGCGCTGCAGGCGGGGGAGAAGCCGAACCCCACCCGCGGTGCGCCGCTGACCGACTTCCGGCAGGCCGAGCTCCAGCTCGCGGGCTTCTTCGAGGGGCGGGAGGCGGACCTGGACGGCCCGTCGGCCGCGCCGGAGACCGTTCGCGGGGCCAGGATCGCCGCCGAGCGCGGGTGGACCGCCCCGGCCATGCCGGACCACGCGGAGTTCCCGCCGCTGCCGGAGAAGAAGTAGGGGAGGGTGACGTGGTCGACCAACTGACTCCCGTCCTGACCAAGCGCTGGCTGTCGCCGCGCTCGTGGACGCTGAAGACCTACGAGCAGCTGGAGGGGTACACGGCGCTGCGCAAGGCGCTGGCCGCCCACCCCGACCAGATCATCCAGCAGTGCAAGGACTCCGGGCTGCGCGGTCGCGGCGGCGCGGGCTTCCCCACCGGCATGAAGTGGGGCTTCATCCCGCAGGGCGACGGCAAGCCGCACTACCTCGTCATCAACGCCGACGAGGGCGAGCCGGGCACCTGCAAGGACATCCCGCTGATGATGGCCGACCCGCACTCGCTGATCGAGGGCATCATCATCACCTCGTACGCGATCCGGGCGAACTTCGCCGCGATCTACGTGCGCGGCGAGGTGCTGCACTGCATCCGCAGGCTCAACGCGGCGGTCAAGGAGGCCTACGCGGCGGGCTACCTGGGCAAGGACATCCTGGGCAGCGGCTTCGACCTCGACGTGGTGGTGCACGCGGGCGCGGGCGCCTACATCTGCGGCGAGGAGACCGCGCTGCTGGACTCGCTGGAGGGCCGCCGGGGCCAGCCCCGGCTCAAGCCGCCGTTCCCGGCCACCGCGGGCCTGTACGCCTCGCCGACCGTGGTCAACAACGTGGAGACCATCGCCAGCGTCCCCTACATCGTCAACGGCGGCGCGGACTGGTTCCGCACCATGGGCCGCGAGCGCTCGCCCGGGCCGAAGATCTACTCGATCTCCGGCCACGTGGAGAAGCCCGGCCAGTACGAGGCGCCGATGGGCACCACGCTGCGGCAGCTGCTGGAGCTGGCGGGCGGCATGAAGGACGGCATCCCGCTGAAGTTCTGGACGCCGGGCGGCTCGTCCACCCCGCTGTTCACCGCCGAGCACCTGGACGTGCCGCTGGACTTCGAGGGCGCGGCCGAGGCGGGCTCGATGCTGGGCACCACCGCCGTGCAGGTGTTCAACGAGACCGTGTCCGTGCCGTGGGCGGTCATGAAGTGGACCGAGTTCTACAAGCACGAGTCGTGCGGCAAGTGCACCCCGTGCCGCGAGGGCACCTACTGGCTGGTGCAGATCCTGCAGCGGATGGTGCGCGGCGAGGGCACCCCCAGCGACATCGACACGCTGCTCGACGTCTGCGACAACATCCTGGGTCGCTCGTTCTGCGCCCTGGGTGACGGCGCGGTCAGCCCGATCACCAGCGGCATCAAGTACTTCAAGGACGAGTTCCTGGCCTTGTGCGACCAGAACGCCAAGTACGAGGCCACCGAACTGGCGGGAGCAAGCGCATGACGATCGCCCCTGACAAGAGCTCGGAGGTCGTGGTCCCCGAGGGCCACGTGAAGCTCGTCATCGACGGCGTGGAGGTCGTCGCGCCCAAGGGCGAGCTGCTCATCCGGACCGCCGAGCGGCTGGGCATCGTGGTGCCGCGGTTCTGCGACCACCCGCTGCTGGACCCGGCGGGCGCGTGCAGGCAGTGCCTGGTCGAGGTGGAGATGGGCGGGCGGCCCATGCCCAAGCCGCAGGCCTCCTGCACCATGACCGTGGCCGACGGCATGGTGGTCAAGACCCAGCTGACCTCGCCGGTGGCGGACAAGGCGCAGCAGGGCGTGATGGAGCTGCTGCTGATCAACCACCCGCTGGACTGCCCGATCTGCGACAAGGGCGGCGAGTGCCCGCTGCAGAACCAGGCGATGAAGCACGGCCGGGCGGACTCCCGCTTCCACGAGCGCAAGCGGACCTTCCCCAAGCCCATCCCGATCTCCACGCAGGTGCTGCTCGACCGCGAGCGGTGCGTGCTGTGCCAGCGCTGCACCCGGTTCTCCGCGCAGGTCGCGGGCGACCCGTTCATCGAGCTGCTGGAGCGCGGCGCGCAGCAGCAGATCGGCGTGGCGCAGGAGAAGCCGTTCCAGAGCTACTTCTCCGGCAACACCATCCAGATCTGCCCGGTGGGCGCGCTGACCAGCGCCGCGTACCGGTTCCGGGCGCGGCCGTTCGACCTGGTGTCCACGCCCAGCGTGTGCGAGCACTGCGCGTCGGGCTGCTCGACCCGCACCGACTGGCGGCGCGGCAAGGTGCAGCGCAGGCTGGCGGGCGACGAGCCCGAGGTCAACGAGGAGTGGACCTGCGACAAGGGCCGCTTCGCGTTCCGCTACGCCACCGCCGCCGACCGGATCACCCGGCCGCTGGTGCGCGACCGGGAGTCCGGCGAGCTGCGCGAGTCGTCCTGGACCGAGGCGCTGCAGGTGGCCGCCGAGGGGCTGGCCAAGGCCCGCGACGGCCGGGGCGCGGCGGTGCTGGCGGGCGGCAGGCTGACCGTCGAGGACGCCTACGCCTACTCGAAGTTCGCCCGGATCGCGCTGCGCACCAACGACGTCGACTTCCGCGCCCGGCCGCACTCGGCCGAGGAGCTGGAGTTCCTCACCAGCTCGGTGCTGGGCGCCACGCCGGACAACGGCGGGGTGACCTACAAGGGCGTCGAGGCGGCCCCGGCCGCCCTGCTGGTGGCCTTCGAGCCGGAGGAGGAGTCGCCGATCGTCTTCCTGCGGCTGCGCAAGGCCGTGCGCAAGCACCGCGCCAAGGTCTTCCACCTGGGCCAGTTCACCACCCCCGCGGTGGAGAAGACCAACGGCACGCTGCTGGCGTGCGTGCCCGGCGGCGAGCCCGCCGCGCTGAACGCGCTGCCCGAGCACGCCCCCGACGTGGTCGAGGAGCTGGCCAAGCCCGGCTCGGTGATCCTGGTCGGCGAGCGCGCCGCCGAGGTGCCCGGCCTGTTCTCCGCGGTCGCGGCGCTGGCCGGGCGGACCGGCGCGCGGGTCGCCTGGGTGCCCCGCCGCGCGGGCGAGCGCGGCGCGCTGGAGACCGGCCTGCTGCCCACCCTGCTGCCGGGCGCCCGCCTGGTCACCGACGCGGACGCGCGGGCGCACGTGGAGCGGTCGTGGGGCCTGGAGCCGGGCGCGCTGCCCGCCGCGCCGGGCCGCGACACCACCGGCATCCTCACCGCCGCCGCGAGCGGCGAGCTGGACGCGCTGGTCGTGGGCGCGGTCGACCCGTTCGACCTGCCCGACCCGGCGCTGGCCGAGCGGGCGCTGTCGCGGGCGCCGTTCGTGGTCAGCCTGGAGATCCGGCACAGCGCGGTCACCGCGCACGCCGACGTGGTGCTGCCGGTCGCCCCGGCGGTGGAGAAGTCCGGCAGCTACCTCAACTGGGAGGGCCGCCGCCGCCCGTTCGCCACCACCCTGGAGGGCACCGGCGCGCTGCCCGACGGCCGGGTGCTGGACACCCTGGCCGTGGAGATGGACGCCGACCTGTTCACCCAGACCCCGGCCGCCGCGGCGGCCGACCTGGAGCGGCTGGGCGCGGCCACCGTGCGGGCCGCCGCGCCGACCGTGCCCGCGCCGCTGCTGAGCCAGCCCAAGGCCGGGCAGGCCGTGCTGGCCACCTGGCGGCGGCTGCTGGACAACGGGTCGCTGCAGGACGACGAGCCGAACCTGGCGGGCACCGCCCGGCCGGTGGTGGCCAAGCTGTCCGAGGCCACCGCCCAGTCGCTGGGCGTGGTGCTGGGCGGTGAGATCACCGTCGCCACCGAGCGCGGCGCGGTGGTGCTGCCGGTCGAGGCGGCCGACCTGCCCGACGGCGTCGTGTGGCTGCCCGGCAACTCGGGCGCGGTCGCGGTGCGGCGCTCCCTGGCCGCGGGCCACGGCTCGGTGGTGGCTGTTTCCCCCGGAGGCAACGCATGAGCAAGACAGCGGAACTGCTCGCGGACGACCCGCTCTGGCTGATCATCGTCAAGGTCGTGGGGATCTTCGCGTTCCTCGTGGTGATGACCCTGTTCATGATCAACTGGGAGCGCAAGGTCGTCGCGCGGATGCAGCAGCGGCCCGGCCCCAACCGGGTCGGCCCCGGCGGCTGGCTGCAGTCGCTGGCCGACGGGCTGAAGCTGGCGTTCAAGGAGGACATCCGGCCGGTACTGGCCGACAAGTGGGTCTACTTCCTGGCCCCGGTGATCTCCTGCGTGCCCGCGTTCCTGGCCTTCGCGGTCATCCCGATCGGCGGCGAGGTCTCCATCTTCGGCGAGCGCACCGCGCTGCAGCTGGTCGACCTGCCGGTGGGCGTGCTGGTGGTGCTGGCCTGCTCCTCGGTCGGCGTCTACGGCATCGTGCTGTCCGGCTGGGCCTCCGGCTCGCCCTACCCGCTGCTGGGCGCGCTGCGCTCGGCCGCGCAGGTGATCTCCTACGAGATCGCGATGGGCCTGTCGATCGTGGCCGTGGTGATGAACTCCGCCTCGCTGTCCACCGCCGACATCGTCGAGGCCCAGGCGGGCGGCTGGTACTTCTACCTGCTGCCGGTCAGCTTCGCGATCTACGTGATCTCCATGGTCGGCGAGACCAACCGCGCCCCCTTCGACCTGCCCGAGGCCGAGTCGGAGCTGGTCGGCGGCTTCCACACGGAGTACAGCTCGCTGAAGTTCGCGCTGTTCTTCCTCGCCGAGTACATCAACATGGTCACCGTCTCGGCGCTGGCCACCACGCTGTTCCTGGGCGGCTGGCGCTTCCCGTTCGTCGGCGACGACCACCTGCTCAACAGCGGCTGGTTCGGCCTGCTGTGGTTCGTGCTCAAGACGCTGGCCTTCCTGTTCCTGTTCATCTGGCTGCGCGGCACGCTGCCCCGCCTGCGCTACGACCAGTTCATGCGGCTGGGCTGGAAGTTCCTGGTCCCGATCGCGCTGGTGTGGTTCGTGGCGGTGGCCTTCGCCCGCTACGTCCGCCAGGAGATCGAGGCGGGCGGCCTGGCCACCGGCACGGTGCTGGCGGTGTTCGGCGCGGTGCTGGCCGCCGTGCTGCTGATCGCCTTCCTGCTGCCGGACCGGCGCGAGGAGCGCGACCCCAACGCGGTGCCGGTCACCGGCGGCGGCTTCCCCGTGCCGCCGCTGGACCTGGCCGTGCCCAAGGCGCCCCCGCGCCGCCGCGACGTCGAAGTGGCGCGGCTGCCCAAGGAACCCGCTGCAGTAACCACCGGCAAGGAGGCTGGCGATGGGGATGCTTGATCCCGTCAAGGGCTTCGGCGTGACCTTCGGGACGATGTTCAAGAAGGTCGTCACCGAGGAGTACCCCGAGGTCAAGAAGGTCACCGCGCCGCGGTTCCACGGCCGCCACCAGCTCAACCGGCACCCGGACGGGCTGGAGAAGTGCGTCGGCTGCGAGCTGTGCGCCTGGGCCTGCCCGGCGGACGCGATCTTCGTCGAGGGCGGCGACAACACCGAGGACGAGCGCTACTCGCCCGGTGAGCGCTACGGCGCCGACTACCAGATCAACTACCTGCGCTGCATCGGCTGCGGCCTGTGCATCGAGGCCTGCCCGACCCGCTCGCTGACCATGACCAACGAGTACGAGCTGGCCGACGACAGCAGGCAGAAGCTGATCTTCACCAAGGAGGACCTGCTCGCCCCGCTGCTGCCCGGCATGGAGCAGCCGCCGCACCCCATGCGGCTGGGCGAGAACGAGCAGGACTACTACGTCAACGGCCCGGCGCTGGCGCGCGAGGCCGGGGTGCCCAAGGGCGCGACGGTGGAGACCGGGTCAGAGGAGGCGCGCAAGTGAGCCTCACGCTCCTGGCCCAGCCGGGGATCACCCAGCAGGTGGCCGACACCGTCACCACCGGCGAGGCGGTCGCGTTCTGGGTCCTCGGACCGCTCGCGCTGGCGGGCGCGCTGGGGATGCTGTTCGCCCGCAACGCGGTGCACTCGGCGCTGTGGCTGGTGCTGACCATGCTCAGCCTCGGCGTGCTCTACATGGTCCAGCAGGCGCCGTTCCTCGGCTTCGTGCAGATCATCGTCTACACCGGCGCGATCATGATGCTGTTCCTGTTCGTGCTGATGCTGGTCGGCCGGGACAGCTCCGACTCGGTGGTGGAGGTGCTGCGCGGCCAGCGGTTCGCCGCCACGGTGCTGGGCATCGGCTTCGCGGGCCTGGTGGTGGGCGCGCTGGGCCGCGCGCTCACCGACGTCACCCCGGTCGGCCTGGTCACCCCGAACACCACCAACGGCGGCAACGTGGCCAACATCGGCCAGCTGCTGTTCACCGACTACCTGTTCCCCTTCGAGCTGACCTCGGCGCTGCTGATCACCGCCGCGATCGGCGCGATGGTGCTGGCGTTCGCCTCGCGCGCCAAGCAGACCCGCAAGACCCAGCGCGAGCTGGTCGAGGAGCGCTTCCGGGGCGAGCGCCCCGGCTCGCTGCCCGGCCCCGGCGTGTTCGCCACCGCCAACTCGGTGGCCACGCCCGCGCTGCTGCCCGACGGCTCGGTGGCGCGCGAGTCGCTGTCCGAGATCGTCGAGCCGACCGCGAAGGAGCGCCTGGACGACGACGTCGCCGAGGTCTCCGGCACCGGTCACCGGCCCGACGCGCGCGCGCTCAAGGGAGAGTCGTGACCCCTACCTACTACCTGCTGCTGTCCGCGCTGCTGTTCAGCCTCGGCGCGGTCGGTGTCCTGGTGCGGCGCAACGCCATCGTGGTGTTCATGTGCGTGGAGCTGATGCTCAACGCGGTGAACCTCAGCCTGGTCACGTTCGCCCGCATCAACGGCGAGCTGGACGGCCAGGTCATGGCGTTCTTCGTGATGGTCGTGGCCGCGGCCGAGGTCGTGGTCGGCCTGGCGATCATCATGGCGATCTTCAAGACGCGTCGCTCGGCCTCGGTCGACGACTCCAACCTGCTGAAGTACTGAGGGGTCACCGGTGACGGAACCTGTTGCCGCCAGCGGGATCGCGGGTCTCGCCTGGCTGTTGCTCGCCCTGCCCGCGCTCGGCGCGGCGGTGCTGCTGCTCGGTGGCAAGCGCACCGACCGGTGGGGACACCTGCTGGGCTGCGCCACGGTCATCGCCACGTTCGTCTACGGCGCCGCGCTGTTCTTCACCACGCTGGGGCAGAGCCCCGAGGCGCGCACCAGCGAGCTGCACCTGTTCGACTGGGTGCCGGTCAACGCGCTCACCGTGGAGTTCGCGCTGCGGCTGGACCCGCTGTCGCTGACCTTCGTCCTGCTGATCACCGGTGTCGGGTCCCTGATCCACATCTACTCGATCGGCTACATGGCGCACGAGGCGGGCAGGCGGCGGTTCTTCGCCTACCTCAACCTCTTCGTCGCCGCGATGCTGCTGCTGGTGCTGGGCAACGGCTTCGTGACGCTGTACTTCGGCTGGGAGGGCGTGGGCCTGGCCTCCTACCTGCTCATCGGCTGGTACCAGCACAAGCCGGAGGCCGCCTCGGCGGCGAAGAAGGCGTTCCTGATGAACCGGGTCGGCGACCTGGGCCTGGCGATCGCCATCTTCATCATGTTCAAGGAGCTGGGCACCACCCAGTACACCGAGGTCTTCGCCCGCGTCGGCGAGCTGTCCTCGGCCGAGGTGCTGGCGATCACCTTGCTGCTGCTGCTCGGCGCGTGCGGCAAGTCCGGCCAGTTCCCGCTGCAGGCGTGGCTGCCCGACGCGATGGCCGGTCCCACGCCGGTCTCCGCGCTGATCCACGCGGCCACCATGGTCACCGCGGGCGTGTACCTCATCGCCCGCTCGAACCCGATCTACAACCTCAGCGCCGACGGCCGCCTGGTCGTCATGATCATCGGCGCGTTCACGCTGCTGATCGGGTGCGTCATCGGCTGCGCCTACGACGACTTCAAGAAGGTCCTGGCCTACTCCACGGTCAGCCAGATCGGCTACATGATCCTGGCCGTGGGCCTGGGGCCGCTGGGCTACGCGCTGGGCATCATGCACCTGCTGACCCACGGCTTCTTCAAGGCCGGGCTGTTCCTCGGCGCCGGTTCGGTCATGCACGGCATGAACGACGAGGGCAACATCCGCCGGATGGGCGGGCTGGCCAAGCTCATGCCGATCACCTTCGTCACCTGGACGCTGGGCTACCTGGCGCTGATCGGCTTCCCGTTCCTGTCCGGCTACTTCTCCAAGGACGCCATCATCGCCGCGGCGTTCTCCCAGGAGGGCTGGCGCGGCTGGGTCTTCGGCGGCGTGGCCGCGCTGGGCGCGGCGATCACCGCGTTCTACATGACCCGCCTGCTGCTGCTGGTGTTCCTGGGGCAGCCGCGCTGGAAGGAGCTCAAGTCCGAGGACGGCCGCGAGTACCACCCGCACGAGTCGCCGCTGAGCATGACGGTGCCGATGATCGTGCTGGCGTTCGGCTCGGTCGGCGCGGGCTTCTTCTTCTCCTCCGGCGACAACCTGGCGGGCTGGCTGGCCCCGTCGCTGGGCGAGCTGCAGGAGCAGCACGGCGTGCTGGGCCACACCGCGGTCAACTTCCTGACCCTGGGCCTGTCCGCGCTGGGCGTGCTGGTGGCGTGGCTGCTGTTCGGCCGCAAGCCCCAGCCGGTGCGGCGACCCGAGCGGGTGTCGTTCCCGGTCCGCGCCGCGCGCGCCGACCTGTACGGCAACGCGCTCAACGAGGCGCTGTTCGCGCGGCCGGGCACCTGGCTCACCCGCGCGCTGGTGTTCGTGGACAACAAGGGCGTCGACGGCCTGGTCAACGGGACCGCGGCGCTGCTGGGCGGTAGCTCGGGCCGGCTGCGCCGGTTGCAGACCGGGTTCGTGCGCTCGTACGCGCTCTCCATGCTCCTGGGCGCGATCTGCGTCCTGGGCGCGCTGCTGATGGTGAGGTTCTCGTGAGCTGGACGCTGATCGCGCTGCTCCTGCTGCCGCTGGCCGGCAGCCTGGTGGTGGCCTTCCTGCGGGGCAACGACCGGCTCGCCAAGCTGGTCGCGCTCGCGGTCTCCTTGGTGGAGCTGGTGTTCGCGGTGCTGGCCTGGGTCGCCTACGACCCGGACGGCGCCCGCCTGCAGCTGACCAGCTCGGTGGAGTGGATCCCCGCCTTCGGCGTGCGCCTGTCGCTGGGCGTGGACGGCATCGCGCTGGTGATGATCGCGCTCATCGCGTTCCTGGTGCCGGTGGTCATCGGCGGCTCGTGGGCGGACAAGCTGCCCGAGGGCCGCAGCGCGGGCGGGTTCTTCGCGCTGCTGCTGGCCATGCAGACCGGCATGGTCGGCGTGTTCGCGGCCACCGACGTGTTCCTGTTCTACGTGTTCTTCGAGGCCGTGCTGGTCCCGATGTACTTCCTGATCGGCCGCTTCGGCGGGCCGAACCGGCAGTACGCGGCGATGAAGTTCTTCCTCTACTCGCTGCTGGGCGGCCTGGTGATGCTGGCGTCGGTGATCGGCGTCTACGTCGCCGCCGCCGACAAGCTCGGCGAGGGCACGATGGACTGGGCCACCCTGGTCACGGTGACCCGCGACCTGCCGCTGTCCACCCAGATCTGGCTGTTCCTGGGCTTCTTCGCGGCGTTCGCGATCAAGGCGCCGCTGGTGCCGCTGCACACCTGGCTGCCCGACGCGGGCGCCGAGGCGCCGGTGGGCGCGGGCGTGCTGCTGGTCGGCATCCTGGACAAGATCGGCACGTTCGGCTTCCTGCGCTACTGCCTGCCGCTGTTCCCGCTGGCCAGCCAGGAGCTCGCGCCGCTGGTGCTGGTGCTGGCCGTGATCGGCATCCTGTACGGCTCGCTGCTGGCGGTTGGCCAGTCGGACATGAAGCGGTTCGTGGCCTACACCTCGATCGCCCACTTCGGCTTCATCGCGCTGGGCATCTTCGCGTTCAGCTCGCAGGCGGGCGCGGGCGCGGTGCTCTACATGGTCAACCACGGCATCTCCACCGGCATGCTGTTCCTGGTCGTCGGCATGGTGATGGCACGGGGCGGGTCGCGCCTGATCGAGGACTACGGCGGCATGGCGAAGCTGACCCCGGTGCTGGCGGGCCTGTTCTTCGTGGCCGGTCTGTCGTCGCTGGCGCTGCCCGGCACCAACTCGTTCGTCAGCGAGTTCCTGGTGCTGGTCGGCTCCTTCCCCAACGAGCCGGTGTTCACCGTGCTGGCCGCGGTGGGCATGGTGCTGGCCGCGCTGTACGTGCTGTGGCTGTACCAGCGGGTCTTCCAGGGCCCGGTGCGCGGCACCGCGCTGGTCGACGCCACCGGCGGCCCCGGCGCGGCGGTCGACCCGGAGCGGGCCGCCCTGCCCGACCTGGGCAAGCGCGAGCTGGCCGTGCTGGCCCCGCTCGTAGCGCTGATCTTGGTGCTCGGCTTCTACCCGAAGCCGGTGTTGGACGTGATCACCCCGTCGGTCGGGGCGACGCTCAGCGAGGTCGGGGTGGCCGACCCGGTCGCGCAGGAAGGCAAGTGACGTGACGATCCTCGCCCAGGCAGAACGGCTGCAAGCGCCGGAGATCGACTACGCGGCGGTCGCGCCGGTGCTGATCGTGCTCGGCGCGGCCTGCCTCAGCGTGCTGCTGGAGGCGTTCCTGCCCAAGGCGCAGCGGTGGGCGGCCCAGGTCGTGCTCACCCTGCTCACGCTCGCCGCGGCGGGCGCCTCGCTGATCGGCTACGCGGCAGCGGAGGACAACCCCGAGCGCGGCACGGTGACCTTCGCGGGCACCATCGCGGTGGACCGGCCGGTGCTGTTCCTGTGGGCCACCCTGCTGGTGCTGGGGCTGGGCGCGGTGCTGCTCATCGCCGACCGCTCGGTCGAGCCCGGCGGCGCGTTCGTCTCCGACGCGGCGGTGCCGCCCGGCACGCCGCAGGACCGCGCGCGGGCGGGCCGGTTCGGGATGCAGACCGAGGTCTTCCCGCTGACCCTGTTCGCGCTCGGCGGCATGCTGGTCTTCGTCGCGGCGAACGACCTGCTGACCATGTTCATCGCGCTGGAAGTGCTGTCCCTGCCGCTGTACCTGCTGTGCGGCCTGGCCCGCCGTCGCCGCCTGCTGTCGCAGGAGGCCGCGGTGAAGTACTTCCTGCTCGGCGCGTTCGCGTCGGCGTTCTTCCTCTACGGCGTGGCGCTGCTGTACGGCTACTCGGGCTCGGTGAAGCTGGCCGACATCGCCACCGCCACCGCGGGCACCGACCGGTCGGACACGCTGCTGTACGCGGGCTTCGGCCTGCTGGTGGTGGGCCTGCTGTTCAAGGCGTCGGTCGGCCCGTTCCACGCCTGGACCCCGGACGTCTACCAGGGCGCGCCCACGCCGGTGACCGCGTTCATGGCCGCCTGCACCAAGGTGGCCGCGTTCGGCGGCATCCTGCGGGTGCTGTTCGTGGCCTTCGAGCGCTCCAGCTGGGAGTGGAACGGCGTGCTGTGGGGCGTGGCCATCGCGTCCATGGTGATCGGCGCGGTGCTGGGCCTGACCCAGACCGACGTGAAGCGGATGATCGCCTACTCCTCGGTGGCGCACGCGGGCTTCCTGCTGGTCGGCTCCATCACGCTGTCCGACGAGGGCCTGTCCGGCACGATGTTCTACCTGCTGGCCTACGGCTTCACCACGATCGCCGCGTTCGGCGTGGTCAGCCTGGTGCGCACGGGCGAGGGCGAGGCCACCCACCTGTCCCAGTGGGCGGGGCTGGCCAAGCGGTCGCCGGTGGTCGCGGGCGTGTTCACGTTCCTCCTGCTCGCCCTCGCGGGCATCCCGCTCACCAGCGGCTTCGTCGGCAAGTTCGTGGTGTTCGCGGCGGCGGTGCAGCAGGGCATGGCGCCGCTGGTGGTGATCGCGCTGGTGGCCAGCGCGGTGGCCGCGTTCTTCTACCTGCGGGTGATCGTGCTGATGTACTTCAGCGAGCCCGCGGCCGACGGCCCCACGGTCAGCGTGCCGGGCGCGTTCACCACGGTCGCCATCACCCTCGGCGCGGCGATGACGCTGCTGCTGGGCGTCTACCCGGCTTTCGCCCTCGATTGGGCGGGGTCCGGCCAGTTCGTCTTCTAGCCGGTACGTAGGCTTTCGGCTGTGACCAGTAGCGAGCGGGCGGGGACGGGGTTCCGGTTTGCGGACCCCGTGCTCGCGGAGTTGGTTGAGGGCGGGCTGTCCGAGGTGGAGGAGCTGCTGCGCAAGGCCGTGCGCAGCGAGTTCCACCCGGTCGTGGAGACGTCCCTGCACTTGGTGGACGCGGGCGGCAAGCGCATCCGCCCGCTGTTCACGATCCTCTCCGCGCAGTTCGGCACCACCTGGGACCGGGAGAGCGTGCTCAAGGCGGCGGCCGTGGTGGAGCTGACCCACCTGGCCACGCTCTACCACGACGACGTGATGGACGAGGCCACCATGCGCCGCGGCGCGGCCTCGGCCAACGCCAAGTGGGACAACAGCATCGCCATCCTCACCGGCGACTACCTGTTCGCGCACGCCTCGGCGCTGGTGGCGGACCTGGGCACGGACGCGGCCCGGATCATCGCCGAGACCTTCAGCGAGCTGGTCACCGGCCAGATGCGCGAAACCGTGGGCCCGCGCGAGGGCGAGGACCCGGTCGAGCACTACCTGACCACGATCGCGGAGAAGACCGGCTCGCTGATCGCCACCGCCGCCCGCTTCGGCGCGATGTTCTCCGACGCCACCCCCGAGCAGGTCGAGGCGCTCAGCGCGTACGGCGAGGTGATCGGCGCGGCGTTCCAGATCTCCGACGACGTCATCGACATCGCCTCGCCGTCGGAGGAGTCCGGCAAGACGCCCGGCACCGACCTGCGCGAGGGCGTGAAGACGCTGCCGATGCTCTACGCGCTGCAGGACGAGCCGGACTCGCGGCTGGCCGCCCTGCTGGCGGGTCCGATCACCGACGACGCGGAGGTCGTCGAGGCGCTGGAGCTGCTGCGCGCCTCGTCCGGCCTGCGGCGGGCCCGCCACACCCTGGACGAGTACGCCGACCGGGCTCGCGCCCTGCTCGCGCCGCTGCCCGAGGGCACCGCGCGGGACGCCCTCGAATCCGTCAGCGAGTACGTCGTCACCCGCACCCACTGACGCCTGCAAGTACTACCCGACGCCCCCGCCGGGGCCGGTAACCACCACCCGACGCGCGCTACTCCACCGACGCGAGCAGGTGCGGCTTGCGCCTGCGCGAGCGCAGGGCGTCGGTGGTGAACACGGCCAGGGCCACCCACACCAGGGCGAAGCCGAACCAGCGGGACGCGGGCATCGGCTCGTGCTTGACGAACACGCCCCAGGCGAACTGGAGGACCGGCGCGAGGTACTGCAGCATGCCCATGGTGATCAGCGGGACGCGCCGGGCGCCCGCGCCGAACAGCATCAGCGGGATCGCGGTCACCAGGCCTGCGGAGGCCAGCAGCAGCGCGTGCCCGGCACCCAGGTCGAGGAACGTGCCCGCCGGTCCGAGCCAGACCAGGTAGCCCACGGCGACGGGGGCCAGCACGACGCTCTCGGCGGTCAGGCTGGCCGTCGAGTCCAGCGGCACGGTCTTCTTGATCAACCCGTACACGCCGAACGAGCAGGCCAGGACCAGCGACATCCACGGCAGCCGCCCGTAGTCCACGGCCAGCACCACGACCGCCAGCACGGCGATCGCGATCGCCGCACCCTGGAGCGCCCGCAGGCGCTCGCGCAGCACGACCACCCCCAGCAGCACGCTCACCAGCGGGTTGATGAAGTACCCGAGCGCGGCCTCGACCACGTGGCCGGTGTTGACCGCGTGGATGTAGACGCCCCAGTTCACCGCGATCAGCGCCGACGCCGCCGCCACCATGCCCCAACCGCGCCACGACAGCCCGCGCAGCGCGCGCCACCGCCGCAGCACGGCGGTGATCAGCAGCATGAACGCCAGTGACCAGGCGATGCGGTGGGCCAGGATCTCCACCGGACCCGCCGGTTGCAGCAGGGGCCAGAAGGCGGGCACGAGGCCCCACAGGACGTACGCTCCGGCCCCGTAGACGACGCCCCGATTCGGTGAGCGGACGTCTGCTGGGGACGTGGTGGAGGAGGTCAAGGGGGGCACGGAGCAACTGTACGCGGCCCACTACACCGATCGGGTTAACCAACCGGGGTGGCCATCCTCTCCCGCGAGTTGAACCTCCGGAACCCCTGAGTTCGCCGTTCGCGCGCATCCGGCGGCCATCCGACCGGGCGACACGGCCTAGTATTCGATCGCGGCCGGACGTCCGGACGGCCGGGCGCACCCGGCCGCGTGGTCAGGGTAGTTTGGCACCGCTTGGCCGACCGGGGAGCCCGGCGCTGGCGGAGCGTGTCGGGGTGTACGCGGTCTTGGCGGTGGGAGGGTCTCCCGTGGTGTCGCTGTTCGGACAGGTGTGGCTGTGGAGCCTGCTGTCGTTCCTGGCGGGCGTCCTGCTCACCTGGCTGGTGCTGGTCCGCCCGGCCAAGCGCGAGCTGCAGGACCTGGAGCAGCGCCTGCTGCTCTCGCCGCGCCCGGAAGCCGAGCGCGCCCAGGCCGAGCGCACCCAGGTCGAGGTGGCCGCCCCGGCGACCGTCGCGCCCGCCGACGACTTCGACGACTGGACCACCTCCTCCCGCGCCGAGGTGCTGACCCGGCCCGCGCGCCAGGCCCCGCCCCTGTACGACGTGTCCGGCATGCGGCTGGACGACCGCGACTCGCTGCTGGAAGAGCTGGACGACGAGCACCGCCCGCTGTCGGACTTCGAGGAGGAGCACGACTTCCCCGAGTTCGAGCCCGAGGAGCCGCGCTCCCGGTTCGAGCTGCTCAACCCCACCGAGCGGGCCCGCACCCAGGACGCGGTTCGGGGCAATGTCACCCCGGAGGCGGCGGGCGAGGAGAAGGCAGCCCCGGAGAAGGCGGCGGTCCCGGAGAAGACCGGTCCGGAGAAGGCCGGTCCGGAGAAGACCAACCTGCTGCCGCCGGTGGCCGAGGTCGCCCGCGTGCCCGAGGCGCCGACCGCGCCGCCGGAGGTCCCCCCGTTCCAGCCGCGCGAGGTGTGGCGCGGCGAACCCGTGGCGGAGGAGGAGCCGGTCGAGCGCGAGGCTCCGCGTCCCGCGCCGCCCTCGGCGTCCGAGGAGACCACCCTCATCCCGGCGACCGCGCTGGCCGAGGCCATCGCCGAGGTCGACCGGCACCCGCGCGACGAGCAGGCGTGGCCCGACCACGACCTGACCGGCGAGTACCCGGCGGTGCGCGACGAGGACCACGCGCCGACCGAGATCACCCCGGCGGTCCGCGACGAGGACCACGCGCCCACCCAGATCACCCCGCCGGTCGAGGTTCCCGCGCCCCCGGCCCGGTCCGACCGCGCCCGTGCCGACGACGCCGCGTTCGAGCAGTTCCTGGCCGAGCAGCGGCGCTCCGGTGAAGTCGAGCGGCCCGCGGCGGCCCCGCGGCACGAGGTCGAGCCGGAGGAGTCGGAAGCCGAGCGCACCGAGGTGGCCGGACTGGCCCCGGTCGTGCCGCCCGCGTCCGAGCAGGACACCGCTGTCCAGCCCGCGCTGCCCGCCGACACCGCGCCCCTGCACGGCGAGGTCGAGGCGGAAGCCGAACCCCGTCACGCCGAGCCGGAGCCCGTCGAGAGCGAGCCCGAGCCCGCTGAGCCCGAGCCCGCTGGGCCCGAACAGGTGGTGCCCGCGCAGGCCGCACCCGAGCAGGGCACGTCCGAGCAGTCGCCCATGGCGTCCAACCTGGCGGATTTCTGGCGCGAGGCGGCCAAGGACGTGGAGGGGGCGGAGCCCAAGCCGATCAGGTCGTGGCAGGCCAAGCCCGAGCCCGTCCAGGCCGCGCCCGTCCAGGCCGCGCCCGTTCCGCCCGCGCCCGCCGAGCGGCCCGAAGTGGTCGAGGCCGCGCCCGCCGAGCCGACGCCGGAGCCCGATCCGGTCGCCGAGACCAGGCCCCAGCCCAAGGTCGAGGCCGCACCCGTCCAGGCCGCTGCCGCCGAACCCGAGCCCGCGCCCAAGCCCAGGCCCGAGCCCAGGCCCGAGGTCAAGCCCAAGCCCAAGCCGGAGAAGAAGGCCGACAAGAAGCCCGAGCCCGCCCGCTCCCGGTCGCTGTTCGAGCCGCTGGTCAACCCGGAGGACGAGGCGGAGGCCGAGCAGCTGTCCTCGGTCACCAAGCCCACCCCGCCCCCGACCAACGACCAGCCGTTCGTGCCCAAGCTGGCCCCGGAGCTGCTGGCCTCCTCCGGCAACGGCCTGCCGCAGCGCCCGACCCGCCAGCCGGGCAGCAAGCGCGTGCCGCCCACGCCGACCGCGCCGCCCACCGCATCTCCCGCCGCGCCGCCGACCGCGCCGTCCAGCCCCGCGCCCTCGGCCAAGCCCGCCACGCCGCCCCTGCCGCGCCCGGTGCGGCCGAGGCCGGTCGGGTTCAGCCCGAGCACCGGCGGCCGCCCGGTGCCCAGCACCACGCGCTTCCAGCAGCCCGAGGGCTTCAACCCGCGCTCGCCGTTCGGGCCGGGCTCGGTGCTGCCCAAGTCCGACGGCAAGGCGCCCGCCCCGGAGTTCCAGATCAAGGCCACGCTGACCGGCCGCCGCTACTTCACCGCCGAGTCGGCGAACTTCCGGGAGACCAGGGCGGACGTCTGGTTCCGCACCACCGCCGACGCCGAGAAGGCCGGGTTCCGCCCCGCCCCGTGACGCGGGTGCGAAAAAGGGGCTCCCCGTGGCTGAACCGCTCCCCGGAAGTTGGACTGGAAATTCAGTTCCGACTCTCCGGGGAGCGGTTTGGTGCATCCAGGAAGTTCGTTGTCCGAGCGGCAGCGGGAGACCGCTGTGGCGTTGTTCGAGGCCGGGTATGGCGCGAAGGCCGTGGCGACCCGGTTGGGCGTGTCCAGGACCGCGGTGCGACGCTTGCATGATCGTTGGAGGCTGTGGAGCGCGGGAGCGCTGATGGACAAGCCGGGCAAGCGGTCGTTCACGTTCGAGTTCAAGCTCGGGGTCGTGCGCCGGTTTGTGGGCGGTGAGGCGACCGCGGCCGAGTTGGCGCGCGAGCATGATCTGTCCTCGCCCAAGCTGGTGGAGAACTGGGTGCGGGCGTATCGGCGTGAGGGCGAGGACGCCTTGCGGCCCAAGCCGAAAGGTCGTCCGGCGGCAGCCCCGGACCCGTCCGGGCCCAGTGAGCTGGAGCGGTTGCGGGCCGAGAACCTGCGGCTGTCCGCGAAGGTGGCCTACCTGGAAAAATTGCGGGCCTTGAGGGAACAGGGGCGAGGGTGAAAGCACAGGTCGTCGCCACTCTCAAGGCCGAGTATCCGCTGGCGGTGCTGCTGGAGGTCGCGGGCCTGGCCCGGTCGACGTTCTTCTACCACCAGGCCCGGCTCACACGACCCGATCCGCACGCCGACCTCAAGACCGCGATCACGGAGGTGTTCGAGCAGGCCCGTGGCCGCTACGGGCATCGGCGGGTGCACACGGTGCTGACCCGTCAAGGCCGGCGGGTGGCCAAGAAGACCGTGCTGAAACTGATGAACGTCCTCGGCCTGGTCTGCAAGGTGCGGCGTCGGCGGCGGTACCGGTCCTGGCTCGGGCAGACCGGCACGGTCGCCGAGAACGTGCTGAACCGCCGGTTCGGCGCCGAGGCACCGGACACGAAGTGGGTCACCGACGTGACCGAGTTCCGCATCGGGGACCGCAAGGTCTACCTGTCACCGGTGATCGACCTGTTCGACCGGTCCGTGGTGGCCTATTCGCACGGCCCGTCCCCGACGCTGGAGCTGACGAACTCCTCGCTGCGCGGGGCCATCGCCACCCTGCCCGCCGGCAGGACTCCCCTCGTGCACTCCGACCAGGGCTTCCAGTACCAGCACTCCTCCTGGCGCATTCTGCTCGACGACGCGGGCCTGACGCAGTCGATGTCCCGCCGGGCCAACTGCCTGGACAACTCGATCGCCGAAAACTTCTTCGGCCACGTGAAGGAGGAGCTGTTCCACCACACCAGGTTCGACACCGTCGAGGAGTTCACCACAGCCCTGGACGACTACCTCGCCTGGTACAACACCACCCGCATCTCCACCACGCTCGAGGGCCTGAGCCCGGTCGAATACCGAGCCCAGGCCCTCGCGGCCTAACCTTCAGTTAGCCAGTCCAACTTCCGAGGACCAGTTCACAGGCGGGGAGCCCCTTTTTTCGCGCTGGGATCAGCCCGCCACGGTCCAGGTGTCGTTGCCGTGCAGCAGCTTCGCCAGGTCCGGCGTCTTGGCCTCGCGGGCCTGCGCCACCTGGGCGCGTGCCGCGTCGTCGTACGTGGTCCGCGCGACGTTGCGGAACACGCCGGTGACGGTGTGCTGGAGGTCCTGCGTCGACAGCCGCGACAGCGCGAACGCCAGGTTCAGGTCCGAAGCGTCGTGCACCACGACGTCCTCGGGCGCGACGTCGGCCGTCTTGGCCACGGTCAGCCCGAACCCGTCGCGCACCACGGCCAGCTCGCCGCCGCCGAAGGTGATCGGCTCGCCGTCGACCACGTTGATGATCCGCCGCGCCGCCGAGTCCGCGTCCTTGAGCACGTCGAACGCGCCGTCGTTGAAGATCGGGCAGTTCTGGTAGATCTCCACCAGCGCCGACCCCCGGTGCTCGGCGGCCTGCCGCAGCACCGAGGTCAGCCCGGCCCGGTCGGAGTCGACCGCGCGCCCGACGAACGTGGCCTCCGCGCCCAGCGCCAGCGACACCGGGTTGAACGGGTGGTCCAGCGACCCGAACGGCGTGGACTTGGTGACCTTGCCCTCCTCGGAGGTGGGCGAGTACTGGCCCTTGGTCAGCCCGTAGATCCGGTTGTTGAACAGCAGGATCTTGAGGTTGACGTTGCGCCGCAGCGTGTGGATCAGGTGGTTGCCGCCGATGGACAGCGCGTCGCCGTCACCGGTGACCACCCACACCGACAGGTCCGGCCGGGCCACCGCGAGACCGGTGGCGATGGCCGGGGCGCGCCCGTGGATCGAGTGCATCCCGTAGGTGTTCATGTAGTACGGGAACCGCGACGAGCAGCCGATCCCCGAGACGAACACGATGTTCTCGCGCTTGAGGCCGAGCGTGGGCAGGAACGACTGGACGGCGTTGAGCACGACGTAGTCGCCGCAGCCGGGACACCACCGGACCTCCTGGTCCGACTTGTAGTCCTTGGCCTTCTGCGGCTGGTCGGCCGTCGGCACCCCGTCCAGGCCCCCCAGGCCCGGCAGACCCAGATCGATCGCCGTCACGCGGGCACTCCCTTGATCACGTCGGTGAGCACGTCCTGCAGCTCCTCCGCCTTGAAGGGGAGGCCCTGCACCTTGGTGTAGGAGATGGCGTCGACCAGGTACTTGGCCCTCAACAGCAACGCCAGCTGCCCGAGGTTCATCTCCGGCACGATCACCCGCTCGTACCGGCTGAGCACGTCGCCCAGGTTCTTGGGGAACGGGTTGAGGTGCCGCAGGTGCGCGTGCGCCACGGGCATCCCCTGCTTGCGCACCCGGCGCGCGGCGGCGCCGATCGGGCCGTAGGAGGAGCCCCAGCCCACCACCAGCACCCGCGCCTGGCCGGACGGGTCGTCCACCACGACGTCGGGCACCTCGATGCCGTCGACCTTGCGCTGCCGCAGCCGCACCATGAAGTCGTGGTTGGCCGGGTCGTAGGAGATGTTGCCGGTGCCGTCGGCCTTCTCCAGCCCGCCGATGCGGTGCTGCAGCCCCGGCGTGCCCGGCACCGCCCAGGCCCGCGCCAGCGTCTCCTGGTCGCGCAGGTAGGGCCAGAACGCGCCGTCCGGGCCGTTGGGCTCGGTGGCGAAGTCCACCCGCAGGTCCGGCAGGCTGTCCACGTCCGGGATCAGCCACGGCTCGGAGCCGTTGGCGATGGCCCCGTCGGACAGCAGCAGCACCGGGGTGCGGTAGGTCAGCGCGATGCGCACCGCGTCCAGCGCCGCGTCGAAGCAGTCGGCGGGCGACTGGGGGGCCACCACCGGGACCGGGGACTCGCCGTTGCGGCCGAACATGGCCTGCAGCAGGTCGGCCTGCTCGGTCTTGGTGGGCAGGCCGGTGGACGGGCCGCCGCGCTGCACGTCGATGATCACCAGCGGCAGCTCGGTCATCACGGCAAGGCCGATGGTCTCGGACTTGAGCGCGATGCCGGGGCCGGAGGTGGAGGTCACGCCCAGCGCGCCGCCGTAGGAGGCGCCCAGCGCCGCGCCGATGCCCGCGATCTCGTCCTCGGCCTGCAGCGTGGTGATGCCGAAGTGCTTGTGCTTGGACAGCTCGTGCAGGATGTCCGAGGCGGGCGTGATCGGGTAGGTGCCCAGCACCACGGGCAGCTCGGCGCGCTGGCCCGCGGCCACGATCCCGTACGCCAGCGCGGTGTTGCCGGTGATCTGCCGGTAGGTGCCCAGCGGCAGCTTGGCCGGGGCGACCTCGAAGGTCACCGCGAACGACTCGGTGGTCTCGCCGTAGTTCCAGCCCGCGCGGAAGGCGAGCACGTTGGCCTCGGCGATCTCGGGCTTGCGGGCGAACTTTTCGCGCAGGAACCGCTCGGTGCCCTCGGTCGGCCGGTGGTACATCCACGACAGCAGGCCCAGCGCGAACATGTTCTTGGCCCGCTCGGCGTCCTTCTTGCCCAGGCCGGTGTGCTCCAGCGCGCCGATGGTCAGCGTGGCCATGGCGACCTTGTGCACCTGGTAGGCGTCGAGGGAGCCGTCCTCCAGCGGGTCGCCGTCGTAGCCGACCTTGGTCAGGTTGCGCTTGGTGAACTCGTCGGTGTTGACGATCAGCGTGCCGCCGTGCGGCAGGTCGCCGATGTTGGCCTTGAGCGCCGCCGGGTTCATCGCCACCAGCACGTCCGGCCGGTCGCCGGGGGTCAGGATGTCGTAGTCGGCGAAGTGCAGCTGGAAGCTGGACACACCGGGCAGGGTGCCCTGGGGCGCCCGGATCTCGGCCGGGAAGTTGGGCAGTGTCGCGAGGTCGTTGCCGAAGGCCGCGGCCTCGGAGGTGAAGCGGTCGCCGGTCAGCTGCATCCCGTCGCCGGAGTCGCCAGCGAACCGGATCACCACCCGATCCAGCTTGCGGATCTCGACGCCCTCCGCCGAGGCGCCGTTACCCAGGTCGGTAGTCATCTCCTACGCCGATCCCTCTCTTCACGAAGGAGCGAGCTGCTGCCTGCCCCTAGGCGAGGGTAGTCGTGGACGCGGTGGGGCCGGTTCTCCCCATACCACTGTGCGGGATGATCCGTTCCACTCCACGTCGTGGCGGGAAGTGCGAGGAAAGTCTCACCGCCGACCGGTAACTGCTGCTTCACGTCGTGTCCTTCGGGCGGTGGCGGCCAGGTCAGCCGCGACCGCTGATGCGGGCCTTCATGGCCTGGAGTTTCGCCGCGAACTCCGGTGTCGCGATCGAGGCGACCTGGGGGACCAATTCGGTGTCCACGGCCTGTGCACGACTGGTCAACGCTGCGGTGGTCCGCATAGTGCCCTTGGAGGTGCGCAGCAGTTCGCGGGGCGCTTCCGCGGCGGCGCGGGCCAGCGCCACGGCCGCGGCGACCAGCTCGTCGTGCCCGCCGTCCACCCGTTCCCAGGCCAGCCCGCGCCGCACCGCCGCGTCGGCGTCGAGGGCCTGGCCGAGCAGCGTCATCGCGGCCGCGGTCTGCGGGCCGACCAGGCGCTGCAGCATCCAGGTCATGCCGCCGCCGGGGTGGATGCCCAGTTGCAGGAACCGCGCGTCGAACCGCGCCCGAGGGCCCGCCAGCCGCACGTCGCAGGCCAGCGCCAGGTTCAGGCCCGCGCCCACCGCCGCGCCGCCCACGGCCGCGATGGTGGGCAGCGAGCAGTCCGCCACGGCCAGGAACCCGGCGTAGATCCGGCGCAGCCCCTCCTCGCGGGCCTCGCCGAGCGCGGTGAGGTCGGCGCCCGCGCAGAACGCCGGGGGAGCGCCGGTGACCACGACGGCGTTGACCTCCTCGTCCCGCTCGCACGCGCGCACCGCGTCGGCCAGCCGGTCGGACAGGTCCGGGGTCAGCGCGTTGCGCCGGTCCGGGTCGTGCACGGTGATCACGGCGACGCGGTCGGAGCGGTCCAGCAGCACCTCGGGCATGGCGCGACTCTACGGAGCGGGCGGCCGGTCCAGCAGGCGGGACAGCACCACGGTGGAGACGGTGCGGTCGATGATCTCCACCGCGCGCAGCCGCTCCAGCGCGGTCTCCAGGTGGTGGATGCTGCCCGCGCGCAGGTGCACGATCGCGTCGGCCGCGCCGGAGACCGTGTAGGCGGCCATGACCTCGGCCATCGGCTCCAGCCGCGACTGGATGTCGTGCGGCGCGACGTTGCCCTTGCAGTGCACCTCCACGAACGCCTCGGTGCCCCAGCCCAGCTGCTCCGGGTCGACCACCGCGGTGAACCCGCGCAGCACGCCGGTGTCCAGCAGCTTGTCCACCCGCCGCTTCACCGCGGGCGCGGACAGGCCCACCTCCTTGCCGATGTCGGCGTAGCTGGAGCGGGCGTTGGCCATCAGGCACGAAATGATCCGCTGGTCGATCGAGTCCACACGCAACATTCTGCACCAGCCAACGCAAGACTGCGGCGTTGTTCGCTGGTCAGGCGCTCATTTACATTTCGATCCATGACTTCGGTGTCCATCTTGGGCGGTGCGGAGCCGGTCGTGCTCGACGTCGCCGCCCCCGCAGCGCCCGCCCGCGTGCCGACCGCCCGCCGGTACCTGATGTGCGAGCCGGAGCACTTCACGGTCGAGTACCGGATCAACCCGTGGATGGACCCGAGCAGGCCGGTCGACACCGGCTTGGCGGTCGAGCAGTGGACGGCGCTGAAGGAGACCTACGAGCGCCTCGGCCACCGGGTCGACCTGATCGACCCGGTGCCCGGCCTGCCCGACATGGTCTTCGCCGCCAACTCCGGCACCGTGGTGGACGGCCGCGTGCTGGGTGCCCGCTTCCGGGCCCCGCAGCGGGCCGCCGAGGCCGAGCACTTCCGCCGCTGGTTCCTGGCCAACGGCTACCGGGACGTGGTGATGCCGTCGCGGATCAACGAGGCCGAGGGCGACTTCGCGTGGACCGGGTCGCTGCTGCTGGCGGGCACCGGGTTCCGCACCGACCCGCAGGCGCACGCCGAGGCCCAGGAGGTGCTGGGCGTCCCCGTGGTGTCGCTGCAACTGGTGGACCCCCGGTACTACCACTTGGACGTGGCGCTGGTCGTGCTGTCGGAGGACCTGGTGGCGTACTACCCCGAGGCGTTCTCGCCGGGGTCGCGGCGGGTGCTGCGGCGGCTGTACCCCGACGCGGTGCTGGCGACCGCCGACGACGCCGCCTGCCTGGGGCTCAACGCCGTCTCCGACGGGCGCAACGTGGTGCTGCCGGTGGAGGCGACGCATTTGGCCGAGCAGGTCGCGCGGCGCGGTTTCGAGCCGATTCCGGTGGACATCTCGGAACTGCGCAAGTCCGGCGGCGGCCCCAAGTGCTGCACGCTGGAAATCCGGGACTGAACCGGTTCACCCGCAGCTCCGCCGCACTGCTTTCCAAAATGCCCATCCTTCCGCCCAGGCCCGCGTGGACCTGGGCGGAAGTGTGCGGTGCGGCGGACTGAACGCTACTGAACGGAGAGTAAGGATTCCTGATTTCGTCGGCACTCTGCCGAATGAGGGATTTCACTCGCGAAGCTTTTCGAAAGCTTTCGACAGTCGTTGACAACTCATTGCGCCAGTCGAACACTGATCGCGCAGGCAGAGTGTGAGTGACTCTGCTGACCTGGTCATCCGCCGCGCCCGGTCCGTCCGGTCGCCGACCGCCCGAAGACCGGCCGAACCGCCCCTTGCGTGACCGCGCAGTGCCCCGCGCCGCCATCCAGACACCGGTCACACCTCGTGGAGGGCATGTGATGCACGTTCGACCACACCGGTCCCGCTTACTGTCAATAGCGGCGATCACCGCGCTGGCGGTCGGCGGCGGGGTCGTCGGGGCCAGCGCCGCCCCGCCCGCCGACAACCCGGACTGGGGCAGGGCGCTGCCCCCGGCGTCCGCGCCGACCAGCATGGCCTACGACCTGATCACCAAGGCGGACGGCAACGGCTACACCCCGCGCGGCAACGAGTGCTCGCGGGAGGTCCACGCGCGCTACTGGACCTACGGGCCCGACGGCAAGGTCTACCCGACCTGGCACCCGGCGCGCGACCCGAGCGGCTGCTCCTTCGGCCACGAGCACGGCGACGACCCGCGCTCCTCGGAGCTGTTCTCCACGGTGAAGTGGCCCACCTTCGGCTACACCAGCGAAGTGATGATGACCAGCAAGCCCGGCGGCGTGCACCGGCACGAGGACCACGTCGGCCACAAGGTGCTCGCGGTCAACAACTCCAACGTCATCCAGGGCGACAACGGCTTCAGCTTCTTCCCGCCCAACGGCCCCACCATCGCCGTCTGCGACGTCCTGCTGAAGTTCCACCAGGGCACCCACTCGCCCGACGCGTTCACCAACAACGCGCACGAGCTGGTCTACAACAACCGCTGCACGCACAACAGCAACGGCCAGGTCAGCGAGGCCCGGTTCACCGCGCTGATCCCCAGCGGACGCCCCGGCGGCTTCGGCAGCACCGACTGCCCCGGCCCCAACCTGGGCGGCAAGTTCACCTCGGTGGGCCAGGCCGTGCCGCCGGACTCCCCGTCGGACACCCGCTCGCTGGGCAGGCTGATCACCGACCCGAGCTGCGTCCAGGCGATCCGCGAGGGCAAGACGCACTACGAGGTGATCACCGGCCGGGAGGTGCCGTTCGACACCAACGACCTGCACGAGTTCTGGTTCTCCGACGTCACGGTGAGCAACTCGCAGCTGTCGTTCACCGTCGCGCCGCTGTTCTACGTGCTCAACCCGAGCCGCTACTACAACGCCTCGGCGCCGGACAAGCTGTCCCGCCAGGTCGACCTGTGCTACGAGGGCATCCGCGGCGCGTACTGCGACCAGGTCCGCCAGATCACCCAGCAGACCGGGCAGCGGGTGGCCTGGGACGACACGCGGTCGCCGTTCAAGGGCACGCTGCGCGAGTTCCGGCCCGGCACGTTCAGCGTGCGCAACAGCGGACCGGCGAAGGTCTACACCGACGTGTACGGCCGCAACCCGTCGACGACGCCGTTCACCGGCTCGATCGAGCAGTACTTCTCCGGCAACCAGAACACGCAGATGTACGTCCGGGGCGCTACGCGGGACTACAACGCCAATCCGGCGGACGGCATCCACGCCCCGAACTGATCTACCACCGATCCGCCGAAGGATGTCACCCAACCGGCTGAGCGGTCTAGCGCCCACGCCCCCGCAGTGCTCGGATCGACGGCGACCCGCTGTCGAACAGGTAGGGAGCGTGCCGTGAACGACCTCGACGCCCAGCGCTCGGCGCCTCAACCGCGGCAGGAGGCACGCGAGGAGGACCGCAAGGTCGCCCCGCGGCCGCCGAGCGGGCTGGAGTGGCTGGTCCGCCAGGCCCAGCGGCAGAGGCACCCGCGCTAGTCGGGCACCTCCCGCTGGAAGGCGGCCCACAGCAGGTTCAACGGGTGGTCGGTCGGGAACTTCGCCCGCTCCTCCTTGCGGGCGAAGACCCCGACCAACCGCTCCAGCCTCGGCTCGCGGTCGTCGGCCAGCTCCACCACGCGCAGCCCGGAGCCCTCGCGCAGCTCGTTGTTGGCCGCCACCACGCCCAGCCCGGACGTGACGATCATGCAGCCCTCCACCAGCCCGGACCGCAGCAGCGACATGCCGTACTGGATCTCGTCGATCTCCGCGGCGATGTCGAGCTCGTTGCGGTAGTCCGGGCCGAACCAGCCGCGCAGGAACTCCGCGATCAGCCCGTCCGAGGGCACCACCAGCGGCAGCTCCGGCAGGTCCCCGGTGGCCGCGCGGGGGCCCAGCCGGTGCTCGGGCAGGTTGGTCAGCAGCGCCAGGCCGCCGCGCCGCCACTCGATCACGTCGAACTCCTCGAAGCCGCCGCTACGGCCTGCGGGCGTGACCACGCTGCCGCAGACGATGTCGACCTCCTTGCTGGCCAGCTTGCGCCAGATGTCCTTGGTGCGGATGTGCACCACCTTCAGCTCCACGTCGCGCCGCCGGAAGTCGTCGGCGACGTGGTGCCACGCCTTGGCCAGCGAGTCGAGCATGAACCGCGTCGTGCCCACGGTGAGCGTGGTGCCCAGCTTGCGGCGGCACTCGTGAATCGAATCCAGCCACTCGCGCAGCGTGGTGCGCGCCAATGCGACCAGCGCTTCACCGGTGGGCGTGATCAGCACGTCTTTTCCGCGTCCCTGCTTGACCACCAGCGGTTCCCCGCACAACTGCTTGAAGTTGCGGTTGAGCGTGTCGATCTGCTTCTGCACGCTGGACTGCTCGCGGCCCAGTACCCGCGCCGCGCGCAGCGCGGACTTCGTCTCGTACACCGCGATCAGCGTCCTGAGCTGGTCGAACGTGGTGTCCAGCAGCACTGGCGATGCGTGCAGCAACCGGCTGAGCGGGTTGCCCGCGGGGAGGAGCAGCTGGGCCGAAGCGGACATGAGTGCCTCTCGGGTCGGCGAGCCTGCACGGTCGATGATCTACCGATTAGTTGTACTGAACTTGACCACAGTTCACGATGAAATTATCCGAAGATCTTTGCGCATTCGTCTGGACTGCACACCCGATCCGTTGGAGACTCGTCACGCGACCGGGGGCGAGTTCACCGGAAGCAATGAGGGGGGTTTGGGGGGTTGGGGGCCCGCCGGGCGGCAGCCGGGCGGGCCCCCACGTATTAACCTCATCGGTCGTGACGGTTTCCACGCTCGACTGGGGCACGACGTACCGGGTCACCGTGCTCGACCTCGGCCTGGCCTGCTGCGGCGTCGAGGTGATGACCGCGCTGGAGGGCCACCGCCCCGAGGACCTGGCCAGGCTCGGCGTCGACCCGGTGCACGCCGCGGGGGAGGCCCACGTGCTCGTCGTGTCCGGAACGGTCACCGACGTGATGCTGCCCGCCGTGCTCGCCACCTACCGGGAGATGCCCGAACCGCGCTACGTGCTCTCGGTCGGCGCGTGCAGCAACACCGGCGGCCCGTACTGGGACTCCTACAGCGTCACCAAGGGCATCGACCAGGTGCTGCCCGTGCACGTCGCCGTCCCCGGCTGCCCGCCGCGCCCCGAGGCCCTGCTGGAGGGCCTGGCCGCGCTGCACCGGCTGGTGTCCTGATGGGCGCCGCGTCCGCCGAGCTGGCGCAGCGGGTGCCCGGCGCGCAGACCAGGACGGCCTTCGGGCAGACCACCGCGCACGTGCCGCTGGACGGCTGGGTGGCCGCCGCCCGGTTCGCCCGCGACGAGCTGGGCTGCGCGGCCTTCGACTGGCTGGGCGTCGAGGACGCGGGCAGGCCGGGGGCCAGCGGCAGCAGGCACGCCGTCCTGCTGCACGTGCTGCACCCGGAGACCAAGGACGGCCTGCTGCTGCGCACCGAGGTCGCCGACGGCGAGGAGCTGCCCAGCGTCGCCGGGCTGTGGGCGGGCGCCGCCTGGCACGAGCGGGAGGCCGCCGAGATGTTCGGCCTCGCGCTGGCCGGTCAGCGGCCCGCGCGCCTGCTGCTGCCCGACTCGTTCGCGGGCCACCCGCTGCGCAAGGACTTCGTGCTCGCCTCCCGCGTGGTGCGGCCGTGGCCGGGCCGCCTGGAACCGGGGGAGGACGGCACGTCCGCCCCCAGCCGCCGCCGCGCCGCCCCGCCCGGCGTGCCCGACCCGTCGTGGGGACCACGACCCGAACAGGAGGACGACCGTGGCTGAGCTGCCGCCGCGCAGCCGCGGGGTCATCGCGCTGCTGGAGGCCAACTGCACCGTGTGCATGATCTGCGCGCGCGAGTGCCCGGACTGGTGCATCCACATCGACTCGCACACCGAGGTCGAGCAGCAGCCCGGATCGGCCCGCCCGCGCGCCCGCAACGTGCTCGACCGGTTCGCCATCGACTACGGCCAGTGCCTGTACTGCGGCATCTGCGTCGAGGCGTGCCCGTTCGACGCGCTGCACTGGGCCCCCGACTTCTCCTACCCCGGCACCGGCTCGCCCGACGGCTCCGGCGCGGTCGCCGAACTCGTCCACGAGCGCGACGTGCTGGGCACCTGGGTCGCCCAGGTGCCGCCGCCCCCGCCGCTGGACCCGCGGGCCGAGCCCGCCCCGGAGAGCACCGCCACACGCCCGGCACGCGGCGGTGCCGGAACCCCGCGCAGGCCGGGGACGTTGAGGGAGAGGACTTAACGACCGGAGGCGAAGCGACGTGCACAAGCACTACAACGGGGTGAAGACCGCGTTGCTGCTCGGTGCGATGAGCGCGCTGATCGTGGCGATCAGCTCGTTCTTCGGCCGCACGGCCCTGGTCATCGGCCTGCTGGTGGCGCTCGGTGTCAACGCCCACGCCTACTTCAACTCCGACAAGCTCGCGCTGCGGGCCATGCGCGCGCGGCCGGTGTCGGAGGTCGAGCAGCCCGCGATGCACCGCATCGTCCGCGAGCTGGCCATGGCCGCCCGCCAGCCCATGCCCCGGCTCTACCTCAGCCCCACCATCGCGCCCAACGCGTTCGCGACCGGGCGCAACCCCCGCAACGCGGCCGTGTGCTGCACCACCGGCATCCTGGACCTGCTCGACGAGCGGGAGCTGCGCGCCGTGCTCGGGCACGAGCTGTCGCACGTCTACAACCGCGACATCCTCATCTCGTGCGTGGCGGGCGCGCTGGCGGGCGTGATCAGCGCGCTGGCCAACCTGGCCCTGTTCGCGGGCATCTTCGGCGGCGACGACGAGGACCGCCCCAACCCGCTGGCGGTGCTGCTCACCGCGGTCCTCGGCCCGGTGGCCGCGAGCGTGGTGCGGATGGCGGTCAGCCGCTCCCGCGAGTACCAGGCCGACGCCTCCGGGGCGGAGCTCACCGGCGACCCGCTGGCGCTGGCCTCGGCTCTGCGCAAGATCGAGGACGGCGCCAAGGCCGCCCCGCTGGCCCCCGAACCGGCCGTCGTGGCCCAGTCGCACCTGCTGATCGCCAGCCCGTTCCGGCCGGGCGAGCAGCTCGCGCGGCTGTTCTCCACCCACCCGCCGATCGCCGACCGCGTGCGCCGCCTCGAAGAACTGGCCCGCCGCCCCTGACCGCGCCCGCAAGTACCACCCGACCCCCGCCCAGGGGCCGGTAACCACTACCCGGCGCGGCCGCCGACCTCTCGGGCGACGTTCATCAGGTACTGGCCGTAGCCGGACTTGGCCAGCTTCTCGCCCAGCGTGTAGCACTCGTCGGGGGTGATGAAGCCCATCCGCAGCGCGATCTCCTCCGGGCACGCGATGCGCACGCCCTGCCGGTGCTCCAGCACCTGCACGAACTGGCCCGCCTCCAGCATCGAGTCGTGCGTGCCGGTGTCCAGCCAGGCGAACCCGCGCCCCAGGTCGACCAGCCGCGCCCGGCCCCGCCGCAGGTAGTGCAGGTTGACGTCGGTGATCTCCAGCTCGCCCCGCGCCGAGGGCTGAAGCCCTCGGGCGATCTCCACCACCTCGTTGTCGTAGAAGTACAGCCCGGTGATCGCCTTGTTCGACTTGGGCCGGGCGGGCTTTTCCTCGATGCTGACCAGCCTGCCGTCCGCGTCCACCTCGCCCACCCCGTAGCGCTCGGGGTCCTTGACCGGGTAGCCGAACAGCACGCAGCCCTCCAGCGTGGCGGCGTGGTGCTGGAGCAGCCTGGAGAAGCCCTGGCCGTAGAAGATGTTGTCGCCCAGCACCAGCGCCACGTCGTCGTCGCCGATGAAGTCCGCGCCGATCACGAACGCCTCAGCCAGCCCGTTCGGCGCGGCCTGCTCGGCGTACTCGACGCGCAGGCCGAACTGCCCGCCGTCGCCCAGCAGGCGGCGGAACAGCGGCAGGTCGGTCGGCGTGGAGATGACCAGCACCTCGCGGATGCCCGCCAGCATGAGCACCGACAGCGGGTAGTACACCATCGGCTTGTCGTAGACCGGCAGCAGCTGCTTGGACACCGCCTGCGTGATCGGGTGCAGCCGCGTGCCGCTGCCACCCGCCAGGATGATGCCCTTCATCGGTAGTTGGTGAACTGCAGCGCGATCCCGAAGTCGGAGTTCTTGAGCAGGGCGATGACGTCCTGCAGGTGGTCCTTCTTCTTGCCGGAGATGCGCAGCTGGTCGCCCTGGATCTGCGCCTGCACGCCCTTGGGGCCCTCGTCGCGGACCTTCTTGGCGATCTCCTTGGCCTTCTCCGAGGAGATGCCCTGCACCAGCGTGCCGGTCACCTTGTAGACCTTGCCCGACACGGCCGGGTCGCCCACCTCGAACGCCTTCATCGAGATGCCGCGCTTGACCAGCTTCTCCTGGAACACGTCGATCGCGGCGCGGCAGCGCTCCTCGGTCTCGGCCTGGAAGGAGATGGCCTCCTCGCCCGCCCAGGCCACCTGCGCGCCCGTGCCGCGGAAGTCGAACCGGGTGCTCAGCTCCTTGGCCGCCTGGTTGAGCGCGTTGTCGACCTCCTGGCGGTCGACCTTGCTCACCACGTCGAACGACGGGTCTGCCACGTGCCTGAACCTCCGCGTGCGCTGGGTCTGGTGCCACCCGAGAGCCTACTGGGGTAACCCGGTTGCAGGGGGCCGCACGGGCTTATGTATTGTTCCCACCGCACCCGGCACCACCGGGAGCGGGGCGGGTTGCCCGAGCGGCCAATGGGAGCGGACTGTAAATCCGTCGCGAAAGCTACAGAGGTTCGAATCCTCTACCCGCCACGCGAGCCAGAACACCCCCTCGACCTAGAACAGGTCGAGGGGGTGTTCTCGTCTTGTCCTTTCGGGACCGGCGGGTCGCAGTGGCAACCGGACAGCCGGTGGGAGCGGTGCCCGCTCCGGTCCAGCCCGGAATGACTGGATCATCAGCGCCGCTAAGCGGCGGGCGGCGGCCTGGCGGTCGTCGGGTGATCCGGCTCGCATCCCCCGGTTCGCCATCAGCGCCAGGATCAGGTCCTCCAGGACGAAGTCGGCCCGCAGTTCCCCTGTTCTGCGCGCGCGGCGGACGAGTTCGGCGAGCATCCGCAGCGTCCGGGCGTGGTCGGCGGCGAAGCCCGCTTCCGGTGGAAGCCGGGGGACGAGGGCGCGGATGAAGTCCCGGCCGGAGGCGTGTGCCCGCACGAGTTCCTCCAGCACCAGGCGGAAGCCGAGCCAGGCGTCGGGCTGGGCCAGGCCCTCCTCGACCACCGCCGAGCACAGGACCGGCTGCGCGGCGAACGCCTCGGCCAGCAGCGCGTCCTTGTCGGGGAAGTGCCGGTAGACGGTGGCGACGCCGATCCGCGCGCGTCGTGCGATCTCCCGGATCGGCACGTCGGGGCCGTCGGTGGCGACCGCCAGGCGGGCGACAGCCAGGATGCGCTCCCGGTTGTCGCGCGCGTCCGAACGCCGCGGTCGTCCCACTTCGGCCCTCCTCGCTCTCACTTCAGTCAACCGGACCGCACGCTCCGTTACGGTCCGGCCCATGAGAGCTGTCGTGTTCACCGGGTTCGGGTCGCCCGATGTGGTGCGCGTGGTCGAGGTCGAGGCCCCGCACGCCGGGCCGGGGGAGATCCGCGTCGCCGCGCGGGCGTCCGGGCTGTCGACGGGGGAGGTGCTCATCCGCTCCGGCGCGCTGGGCGACGCGGTGCCCGTCACGTTCCCGCACCGGACCGGCTTCGATGCGACGGGCGTGGTGGACGAGGTCGGCGAGGGCGTCACCGGCGTCGCCGTCGGTGACGAGGTGTTCGGCATGGCTTCGACGGCCACGCGCGGTGCCAACGCCGATCACGTGGTGCTGAGCGCGTGGGCGGCCAAGCCCGCGGCGTGGAGCTGGCCGGAGGCGGGCGGGGCGGCGGGCGGCGTGGAGACGGCCACGCGCGTCCTGGACCGGCTCGGGGTCACGGCGGGGCAGACAGTGCTGGTGAACGGCGCGGCGGGCGCGGTCGGCGGCGTCGCCGTCCAGTTCGCGGCTGCTCGCGGTGCCGTGGTCATCGGCACGGCGAGCGAGCGCAACCACGACTTCCTGCGGTCGCTGGGCGCGGTGCCGACGACGTACGGTCCGGGGTTGCCCGGCCGGGTTCGGGAGCTGGCGCCGCGCGGGGTCGACGCGGTGTTCGACTGCGCTGGGGGAGCGCTGCCCGACCTGATCGCCATCGCGGGGGACGCGGCGCGCGTGGTGACGATCGCCGACTTCGACGCCGCCGCCCACGGCGTCCACATGTCGCACGGCGCCCCGGCGGAGCGGACCGGCGATGCCGTGGGGTCCGGTGCCGATCCGCTCGCGGTGCACGGTCTCGACATCGCGGTCCGCTTGGCCGAGGCGGGCGGGCTGCGGATTCCCGTCGCGGCGACGTTCCCCCTCACCGAGGCCGCCGCCGCGCACGAGTTGAGCGAGACCCGCCATGCGCCGGGGAGGATCGTCCTGGTCAACTGAGGCCAACTGCTGTGATCTCGATCACTGAAAACGAACGTGGCTGATCCACTTCACGTCACTCAGGGTGACGCCGATCGCGTCGATCCAGCCACGGCCCGGCGCCACACCGCGCGGGGCCTGTGATCAGGGGAAGCCGCAGTTATGAAGAAGTTTCGCGTGCCTTTGCTCGTGCTCCTCGCCGCCGCGTCCGCGCTGCTGGGGACGGCCCCCGCGAGCGCGACCGCCCAACCCGCCGCCACGGGAGCGGACGTCAACGGCGACGGGGTCGAGGACCAGGTCGTGCTCCAGCGGGTCGAGGACGAGCCCGAGAACCAGGAACTGGTCGTCACCGTGAACGGCGAGCGGCTCGTCGCCAAGCTCCCCGTCGACCCCCACGTCGGCGTGCGGCCCCCGCGCGTCGTCGACCTGGACGGCAACGGCAGCCACGAGATCGCGGTGGTCGAGCAGGCGAGCGGTGACGTGCTGGCGTTCAGCGTCTGGGGCCTGTTCGACGGGCTGCGGGCGGTCAGCCTGGCCGACGGCACCAAGCTCTACGCCTTCGAGGGCGGCGGCGCGAGCGCCCTCAACGGCTACGGCTGCGCGCAGGGGCCGGGCGGGCGCGAGTTCGTCACCGCGGGCGGCTGGCTCCGGGACTGGAACGAGCCGAGGGTCTACGAGGGCGACCGCACCACCTACGCCGTGCGGGACGGCATCGCCACGCGCCTGTCCGCGACCCCGGTCGTGGGCGAGCCAGGCGCCCCCGGCTACCAGGTCGACCCGGCGGCCTGCGACTGAGATCGCCGCACGGGTGGGGCCGACGCGCAAGTGCTTCCTCTCACTTGCGTGCCGGCCCCATGTGCAGCATAACCTATCTCGAACACATGTTCGAGGGTCAGCTGAGAGCGGCTTTCCCGGCCTCGGTGAGCTCGGCGTCCGCTCGTTCCCCCAACCCCACCACCGCGCGTGCCCGCAGCAGGCCCGCGTGCACCAGGTCGTGCGTGACCATCTGGTCGCAGCAGGGCAGCCCGTCGACGTAGAGATCGGGCTCCCGTCCCCCGGACAGCTCCGCCCGACCCGCCGCGACCGCCCGCAGCATGGCCCTCGCCCTTCCCGACAGCTGGCCCACCGGTTCGCTCACCGTTGTCATGGCGACCCCCTTCGCCCGTTTACCGCTAAGAGGCGCTTCGCGGGCGTCGAGTACCTGTCGCCCCCGCGGTTCACCCGGCCGGGCGACGTCCGCCGGAGCGCGTCCACGTCGTCCACAGGGGTCGGTAGCCGTGGGAGTACCAGAACGGGGTGGACAGCGGGTTGAGCGGCGCGTGGTGCAGCAGCGTCACCGCCACCCCCGCGCCGTCCAGCAGACCGTGGACGTGGCGCACCAGAGCGCTGCCGACGCCCGTGCCGCGCGCCTCGGAGCGCACCCCCAGCATCGGGATGTAGGCGGCGGGCGCGAGCGAGGTGCGGTCGGCGATCCAGTCGGAGTGCCCCGGCCAGTCCAGGTACAGCGCCCCGAGCACGTCGCCGCCGCGGTGCGCCACCCACGCGCACGGCCGGTCCCGCTCCAGCAGCGACGCGACGCGCTCGCGCAGCCGGGCCGCGCTGCTCGGCCGCTCGGTGACCATGCCGAAGCGGCTGTCGTACCGGACGACCTCCAGGTTCAGCTCGGTCACCACGTCCACGTCGGCCCCGGCCAGCTCCCGGACGGCCACCTCCGACGGCCGCGCGGGACCTCGGCCCGCCCGGCGGGCGGCGATCACCACCGAGGGCGCGAAGCCGTGCGCCCGCAGCGTCCGGGGCGCGTCGGCGGCCCGGCTCGGCACGACCACCACGGCGGCGGTGTCGGGGTCGTCCGCGCCGCTGAGCGGCCAGCGCCGCAGCAGGTCGTCCAGGTCGGCGTCGGGGTGCCAGGTCAGGGAGTGCACGCGCAGCGCGCCCCAGGTGGCGTTCAGCTCGTCGGGGGACAGCTCCGTTAAGGAGTACCGGGCTTCCACGTCGTGGAAAGGGGGCAGCAGGTCGTCCATGCCTGACCGTAGCCTCTGGGCCGTGGAAGTCCAGGTGGTCGACGCGTTCACCGACCGGGCGTTCGCGGGCAACCCCGCGGGCGTCGTGCTGCTCACCGCCCCCGCCGACGAGGCGTGGATGCAGGCCGTCGCGGCCGAGATGAAGCACGCCGAGACGGCGTTCGTCGAACTGCGCGACGACGACGAGCCGCTGGGCCTGCGCTGGTTCACCCCGGTCCGCGAGGTCGACCTGTGCGGGCACGCGACCCTGGCCGCCGCGCACGTGCTGGGCGGCGACCGCCGGTTCCGCACCCGCAGCGGCGTGCTCACCTGCGCCGCCCGCGACGGCTGGGTGGAGATGGACTTCCCGGCCGACCCCGCCGAACCCGCCGAGGTCACCGCCGAGCTGCGCGCCGGACTGCCCGGCGTCACCGTCGAGGCGGTCGGCCGCGCGGTGTCCGACGTGCTGGTGCAGGTCGCGTCGGCGGCGCAGGTGCGCGCGCTGGAGCCGGACCTGGCCGCGCTGGCCGCGGTGCCCGGCCGGGGCGTCATCGTCACCGCCCCCGGCGACCGGCCGGGCCTGGACGTGGTCAGCCGCTGCTTCTACCCCTCCTACGGCGTCCAGGAGGACCCCGTCACCGGCTCCGCGCACTGCACGCTGGCGTCCTGGTGGGCACCCCGGCTGGGCAAGCCCGAGCTGTTCGCCGAGCAGTGCTCGCCGCGCGGCGGGCAGGTCCGGGCGACCCTGGTGGGCGACCGCGTGCGGCTGGCCGGACGGGCCGTTACGGTGCTGCGCGGGCGGCTGATCGTGTGAGCGGCTGCGTTACTTGTGGTGGCAATTGCCCGCGCGACCTGCCATTTCGTCGCCCAACCGGGGTACATTGAGACCGCTCGAGGGGTCTCGGTCGGTGTTCGAGACCCCTCTGTCACGCCAGGAGCTCGTAGGCCGCGACCCGGCCCACCGCGACCACGGCCGACGAGGAGGCTGGATGTCCGACCACGTGTCGGCCACGGCGCCCAACGCCCCGACCCGGTCCACCAACCGCGCTTTCAGCACCTTCGCGGGCGCGCTGCTCGCGGCGGGCGTGCTGTCGGCGATCGCCGTCGGCTGGTGGCTGCCCGAGGACCCGGCCGAGCCGCGGCTGCTGTGGACCGGTCCGCTGCTGGTGATCGGCTTCCTGCTGGCCGAGCAGCTGGCCATCAACGTCGACGTGCGCAGCGGTGTCGCGTGGACCATCTCCTTCACCGAGATACCGCTGGTGCTGGGCCTGCTGGTCGCGCCGTTCGAGGTGGTGCTGGCCGCGCACGTGGTCGCGGGCGTGGGCACGCTGCTGGGCAGGCGCGTGCTCGACCGCGCCGTCTACAACGCGGGCCTGATGTTCATGGAGATCTCGGTGGCCTTCGCCGCCGCGGAGGCCGTCAAGCGGCTCATCGGCGACGTCGGCCCCGTCTGGGCGGGCGCGTTCGTCGGCACCATCGCGGTGCCGCTGCTGGCCAGCGTGCTCGGCCTGACCGCGCTGCGGCTGATGGGCAAGGGCATGCGGGTCGCCCCGAGCGTCCGGCTGGTGCTGCAGACCCTGGTCGTCGCGCTGCTGAACACCTCGGCGGGCCTGGCGGGCTACGAGATCGCCAGCCGGGGCCTGTGGGGCATGGTGCTGATCGCGCTGGTCTTCGCCGGCATCACCGCCATCTACCTGGCCTACTCCGGCCTGCTGCGCGAGCAGCGCGACCTGGAGGCGCTCAGCGAGGTCTCGCTGCGGGTGGCCCGCTCCGGCAGGCACGCCACCGGCCCGCGCGGCCCCGCGCCGGACAGCGCCGACGGCCGCGCCGAGGACGACGACGACGAGTGGCAGCTGATCGCCGAGCGCATCCGCGAGCAGCTCAACGCCAACCGGGTCGTGCTGCGGCTGCGCACCGACCCGCAGGCGCCCATGCGCACCCTGGTCGCGGGCGAGCCCCTGCCCTCGTCACTGCGCCGCGACGAGCAGCGCCTGCCGCGCGAGGACGCCATGCTCCAGCTGCCCGGCACCCAGGTGCGCTACTTCCGCGCGGCGGAGGCGGGCGAGGAGGTCGCCGAGGCGCTGGTCCGCCGCGACGCGCAGGAAGCGCTGGTGGTGCCGCTGCGCGGGGCCACCCAGCTGCTCGGCGCGGTCGAGGTGCACGACCGGCTCAGCCGGTGGCGCGGCTTCGGCCGGGCCGACATCCAGCTGCTGGGCACGCTGGCCAGCCACCTGTCCACCGCGGTGGACAACCGCAGGCTGCTGGCCCGGCTGCGGCACGACGCCTACCACGACCCGCTGACCGGGCTGCTCAACCGCACCGGCTTCCGGGAGGCCGCGGCCGAGCCGCTGCGCGAGTCCGACACCGCCGCGGTGGTGCGCGTCGACCTGGACGTGCTGTCCACCGTGCTGGACGCGCTGGGGCAGGCGTGGGGCAACCGGATGGTGGTCGCCGCGGGCCGCAGGCTGCGCGACGAGCTGGGCCCGGAGGTGCCGCTGGCCAGGCTGGAGGGCGGCGCGTTCGCCGCGCTGCTGGTCGACCGCCAGGCCGAGCGCATCCGCGAGATCGCCGAGCGGCTGCGGGCCTCGCTGTCGGTGCCCTACCCGGTGGACCGGCTCACCGTGGAGGCGGGCGCGGTGGTGGGCTGGGCCTCGACCACCGACGTCGAGGCGGAGGACCCGGACGCGGACGCGCTGCTGCAGGGCGCGGACGTGGCGGTGCGGGCGACCAACGAGAACGAGCCGCTGCGCGCCTACGCGCCCAGCATGGGCCAGATCTTCCTGCGCCGCTTCCAGCTGGTCACCCAGTTCCGCTCGGCGCTGGAGAGCGGCCAGATCTCGGTGCACTACCAGCCCAAGGTGGCGCTGCCCAGCAAGCAGGTGATCGGCGCGGAGTCGCTGGTGCGCTGGAAGCACCCCGAGTTCGGCCGGGTCGACCCCGACGAGTTCGTGCCCGCCGTGGAGGCCACCGGCCTGGTCGACGTGCTCACCGACTTCGTCATGGACAAGGCGCTGGAGCGGGTCCGCCGGTGGATCGACCGCGGCCTGCGCATGTCCATCGCGGTCAACCTGTCGGTGCGCACGCTGGCCGACGAGGAGTTCCCCGACCGCGTGGCCGCCGCGCTGGCCCGCCACGACGTGCCGCCGGAGCTGCTGACCTTCGAGCTGACCGAGTCCGGCGTGATGGCCGACCCGGAGCGGGCGCTGCCGGTGCTGCGGCGGCTGCACCAGATGGGCGTGGTGCTCGCGGTGGACGACTTCGGCACCGGCTACTCGTCGCTGGCCTACCTGCGCCAGCTGCCGGTGGACGAGGTCAAGATCGACAAGAGCTTCGTCCTCGGCATGGGCACCGACCTGGGCGACATGGCGGTGGTCCGCTCCATCGTGGAGCTGGGCCACTCGCTGGGCCTGACGGTGGTTGCCGAGGGCGTGGAGGACGACGCCGCGCGCGACCAGCTGGTGGGCATGGGCTGCGACGTGGCGCAGGGCTACCTGATCTCCAGGCCGCTGTCCGAAGATCGCTTCGAGGCTTGGTTGCACGCACGAACCGTGCAGGTCAGGGGTGCGCGGGATGAGACGGTGCTCACTCTTGTGCACTGAACCCACCCCCCGATTTCACTCTTCGGCCGGGAGTGTGTAGAGTTCACCTCGCTCCGCAAGAGCAAGCCCCTTTAGCTCAGTCGGCAGAGCGTCTCCATGGTAAGGAGAAGGTCTACGGTTCGATTCCGTAAAGGGGCTCCACAACTGGCCGCGGTGCGTGAGCATCGCGGCCGTGTTGTGTGAAGCGGTGTAGCTCAGTTGGCAGAGCAAGCGGCTCATAATCGCTGTGTCGCCGGTTCAAGTCCGGCCACCGCTACGCGAGTGGGCGAGGCATGTCCGCGGAAAGCGCGGACCGGGCTCGCTCCGCATCACACCGGGGGCGCAGCCCCCGGACCCCGCCCGGGGAGGGCTTCGCCCCCCTGGACCCCCTGATCCGGTGGTTGGGTCGGGTGGTGCCGGCGGGGTTGCTTTATCCCGCCGGGGTGGTAAGCCTGCCTCGGGTTTTCGGGGCCACCGAGCTCTAGAAAGGCAAGGACCGTGGCTGCTACCGACGTACGCCCCAAGATCACCCTCGCGTGCGAGGTGTGCAAGCACCGGAACTACATCACCAGGAAGAACCGGCGCAACGACCCGGACCGCCTGGAGATCAAGAAGTTCTGCCCGAACTGCAAGACGCACCGGGCGCACAAGGAGACCCGCTGAGGGTCGTCCGATCCCTGGTTCGCGCGAGGCCCGTCCCCCGGTGGGGGCGGGCCTCGTTGCGTATAGCCTGCTGCGGTGGCTCTTGACTTGTCGTTCGTCGGACGGACCTACCCGGCTGCGGAGCCCTACGAGGTGGGGCGGGAGAAGATCCGGGAGTTCGCCGACGCGGTGGGGGCGGGCAGCGCCGTGCACCGGGATGTCGAGGCGGCTCGGGCCGCCGGGTACCAGGACGTGATCGCGCCCCCCACGTTCGCGACCATCCTGTCGATGAAGGCCAGCGACCAGCTGATCGGCGACCCCGCGCTGGGCCTGGACTACAGCCGGGTGGTGCACGGGGACCAGTCGTTCGTGCACCACCGGCCGATCCGGGCCGGGGACCGGCTGTCGGTGGTGCTGCACGTCGACGGGATCACCTCCCGCATGGGCAACGACATGGTGTCGCTGCGGGCCGAGATCACGGCCGAGGACGGGGAACTGGTGACCACCGGGCGGTCCACGCTCGTGGTGCGCGGGGAGGGTGCGTGATGGTGCTCGCAGCTGCTGACGTGTCCGTGGGGGACGAGCTGCCGCCCGTGTCGCTGCGGATCACCCGCGCCGACCTGGTCCGGTACGCGGGGGCCTCGCTGGACTTCAACCCGATTCACTGGAACGAGCGGTTCGCCCGCGAGGTGGGGCTGCCCGGCGTGATCGCGCACGGGATGCTGACCATGGGGATGGCCGCGCGGATCGTCACCGAGTGGGCGGGCGACCCCGGAGCCGTCGTGGAGTACGGCGTGCGGTTCGGCAGGCCCGTACCGGTGCCTGACGACGACGAGGGCGCTCTCGTGGAGGTCACCGGGAAGGTGACCAAGGTCCTGGAGGACGGCACGTTCAAGGTGAACGTGACGGCCTCGTTCGAGGGCAAGTCGGTCCTGGGCGGCGCCTTCGCCCGCGTCCGCCTCCCCTGACCGCGCCTGCAAGTACTACCCGGCACCCGCTCAAGGGCCGGTTACTACCACCCGGCCGCCCCGATGGAACCGGGGCGGCCGGGTGGGGTCAGCTCACCTCGCGGAGGAGTTCACCCATGCGGGTGACGCCGGTCTTCAGGTCGTCGTCGCCCAGGGCGTAGGACAGGCGCAGGTAGCCGGGCGTGCCGAAGGCCTCGCCGGGCACCACGGCGACCTCGGCGTGCTCCAGGATCAGCGCGGCCAGCGTGACCGTGTCGGTGATGGTGGTGCCGCGCAGCCGCTTGCCGATCAGCTCCTTGACCGAGGGGTACACGTAGAACGCGCCCTTCGGCGTGGGGCAGGTCACACCGGGGATCGCGGACAGCAGCTCGACGATGGTGCGCCGCCTGCGGTCGAACGCCTCGCGCATCTCGTGCGCGGCGTCCAGCGGGCCCGACACCGCCTCCAGCGCGGCGCGCTGGGAGACGTTGGCCACGTTCGAGGTCAGGTGCGACTGGAGGTTGGCCGCGGCCTTGACCACGTCGGCCGGGCCGATCAGCCAGCCGACCCGCCAGCCGGTCATCGCGTAGGTCTTGGCCACGCCGTTGAGCACGATCGTGCGGTCGGCCATCTCGGGCACCGCCACCGGCAGCGACACCGACTCGGCGCCGTCGTAGACCAGGTGCTCGTAGATCTCGTCGGTGATCACCCACAGGCCGTTGGCCAGCGCCCACTGGCCGATCGCGGTGATCTGCTCGCGGCTGTAGACCGAACCGGTGGGGTTGGACGGCGAGCACAGCAGCAGCACCTTCGCGCGCGGCGTGCGGGCCGCCTCCAGCTGCTCGACGGTCACCAGGTAGTCGGTCGACTCGTCCGCGGTGACCTGCACCGGGACGCCGCCCGCGAGGGTGATCGCCTCGGGGTAGGTGGTCCAGTACGGGGCGGGCAGCAGCACCTCGTCGCCGGGGTCGACGATGGTGGCGAACGCCTGGTAGACGGCCTGCTTGCCGCCGTTGGTGATGAGCACCTGGCTCGCGGGGACCCGGTAGCCGGAGTCGCGCAGGGTCTTGGCGGCCACCGCCTCGCGCAGCTCGGGCAGGCCCGCGGCGGGCGTGTAGCGGTGGTTGCGCGGGTCGGCGCACGCGGCCTGCGCGGCGGCCACGATCGCCTCGGGCGTGGGGAAGTCCGGCTCCCCCGCGCCGAAGCCGATCACCGGCCGCCCGGCGGCCTTGAGCGCCTTGGCCTTCGCGTCCACCGCGAGGGTCGCGGACTCGGCGATGCCGCCGATCCGCTTGGAGATCCTCGGGAAGTCGGGGGTGCCGGTCGCGGGGGTCGTCTCAGGCGTAGCCATGCCGCCAATCGTGGCAGACGACACCACCGGTTTTGCCGCCGGCACCCCCGCTGACCGGGCCAGTTGGAAGAGTGCCCCCGCTGTGCCGTATGCTTCCGGTCTTGGGACGCCATGCCGCTGCCTCACGAGCCACGTGAGGAGGGTGCAAGACGTCCGCAGCCAGGGAGTCCGAGGGCTCCAAAGGGGTGTAGCTCAACTGGCAGAGCAGCGGTCTCCAAAACCGCAGGTTGCAGGTTCAAGTCCTGTCGCCCCTGCGTCGAATCGCGATGGTGAGCGGAGGACGGCATGAGCGAGGGCCGCGAGCAGGACCAGCCGGACGAGCGCGAGCGCGCCTCCCGGCCGGTCACCGCCGCCGCGCGCCGCGAGCGCCGTGGTTCCGCGCGTCCGGCGGGCCGCAAGGACGCCGCGCGCTCCGCCGAGGCGAAGCCGTCGAAGGAGGCCGCCAAGGCCGACTCCGACGCGGAGGCCACCCGCAAGGGCAAGCCGACCAGGGCGCGCGAAGACCGGGAGAAGCGCCCCTCGATCTTCGCGCGGCTCATCCGCTACGTCCGCGAGGTGGTCAGCGAGCTGCGGAAGGTCATCTGGCCGACCCGCAAGCAGATGGTCACCTACACCTCGGTCGTGTTGGTCTTCGTGGCCTTCATGGTGGCGTTGGTGTTCGGCTTGGACGCCGCCTTCGCCTGGGGCGTGTTCAGGCTGTTCGGCTGAGGCCGGACCGGCTGACCCGCTCGCGGGCGGGGGCTGGACACGTGATGCACGAAAGGAAGCGAGACCCACAGTGACCTCCGAGAACGGCGTCGACGCCCAGGAGCTGGACGACCTGACCGACGAGCGGGAGCTCACCGCCGAGCAGGACGGTGACGACACCGGGGACGTCGAGGTCGCGACGCCGGAGGACACCGACGGGACCGCGGTGGCCGAGGACGTGGCGGTCGACGAGGACGAGGTCGACCCGGCCGCGGAGATGCGCGAGGCGCTGCGCCGCGCGCCCGGCGACTGGTACGTCGTGCACTCGTACGCGGGCTACGAGAACAAGGTCAAGACCAACCTCGAGACGCGCATCCAGACCCTGGACATGGAGGACTACATCTTCCAGGTCGAGGTGCCGACCGAGGAAGTCACCGAGATCAAGAACGGCCAGCGCAAGCAGGTGCAGCGCAAGGTGCTGCCCGGCTACATCCTGGTCCGGATGGAGCTCAACGACGCCTCGTGGAGCGCGGTGCGCAACACGCCGGGCGTGACCGGGTTCGTCGGCGCGACCTCCAAGCCGTCGCCGCTGACCATCGACGAGGTGCTCAAGTTCCTGCTGCCGCAGGTCGAGCAGAAGCCGGCCGCCGGGAAGAAAGCGGCCGCCGCACCGGTTAAGTCCACCGTCGAGGTCGACTTCGAGGTCGGCGAGTCGGTCACCGTCATGGACGGCCCGTTCGCCACGCTGCCCGCGACGATCAGCGAGGTCAACGCGGACGGCCAGAAGCTGAAGGTCCTGGTGTCGATCTTCGGCCGCGAGACCCCGGTCGAGCTGTCGTTCAGCCAGGTCTCCAAGATCTGATCCGGCTTCCTCCGGGGAGCCGGGCAGCCACGCTGCGGCTGGCAGGGCCGCGCGCGGATACCGCGATAGAGGAAGCACGGACATGCCACCCAAGAAGAAGAAGCTCGCAGCTGTCATCAAGCTGCAGATCAAGGCCGGGGCCGCGAACCCCGCGCCGCCCGTCGGCCCCGCCCTGGGCCAGCACGGCGTCAACATCATGGAGTTCTGCAAGCAGTACAACGCCGCGACCGAGTCGCAGCGGGGCACTGTCGTGCCGGTCGAGATCTCCGTGTACGAAGACCGCTCGTTCGACTTCAAGCTCAAGACCCCGCCCGCCGCGAAGCTGATCCTCAAGGCCGCGGGTGTGGAGAAGGGCAGCGGCGAGCCGCACCGCGCCAAGGTCGGCAAGGTCACCATGGACCAGGTCCGCGAGATCGCGCAGACCAAGATGGTCGACCTCAACGCCAACGACGTCGACCAGGCCGCGAAGATCATCGCCGGCACCGCCCGCTCCATGGGCATCACGGTCGAGGGCTGACCACTTCCCGCAGCACGTGGGAGAGCCACGCGCTGGCTCGCACCACAACTGATCCACATCGAAGGACAGAAGCATGAAGCGCAGCAAGGCGTACAAGAACGCCGCCGAGCTGGTGGACCGGGAGCGGCTGTACTCGCCGCTGGAGGCCGCCAAGCTCGCCAAGGAGACCTCCAAGGTGAAGCTGGACGCGACCGTCGAGGTCGCCATCCGGCTGGGCGTCGACCCGCGCAAGGCCGACCAGATGGTCCGCGGCACCGTGAACCTGCCGCACGGTACGGGCAAGACCGCCCGCGTGATCGTCTTCGCCACCGGTGACAAGGCCGCCGAGGCCGAGGCCGCCGGTGCCGACGCGGTCGGCTCCGAGGACCTGATCGAGCGCATCCAGGGTGGCTGGCTCGACTTCGACGCCGCGATCGCGACGCCGGACCAGATGGCCAAGGTGGGCCGCATCGCCCGCATCCTCGGCCCGCGCGGCCTGATGCCGAACCCGAAGACCGGCACCGTGACGCCCGATGTCACCAAGGCCGTCTCGGACATCAAGGGCGGTAAGATCAACTTCCGCGTCGACAAGCAGGCCAACCTGCACCTGGTCATCGGCAAGGTGTCGTTCGAGCCGGAGAAGCTGGTCGAGAACTACGCCGCGGCGCTGGACGAGATCCTGCGCGCCAAGCCGTCCGCGGCCAAGGGCCGGTACCTGAAGAAGGTCACCGTCTCCACCACCATGGGCCCCGGCATCCCGGTCGACCCGAACCGCACGCGCAACCTGCTCGTCGACGAGGCCGCTGTCTGACGCCTCGCCCCGAGCGACGAAGAGCCCCCGGCCTCCCGCCGGGGGCTCTTCGCGTTCACCGGCCCGCGCAGGTCTCGGCCCGGTAGCCGCTGATCACCCAGGCGCCGCTGGGGGAGAGCTTGGTGAGGGTGAAGCGGCCCAGTCGCGGCCCGCCCGCCACGGCCAGCTCGCACGAGCTGACCTCGGTGGTGCCGCCCGGCGGCGTGCCGAGCATGTGCTGGGGGAACTGCGGCTGCTCGTACTGGGCCACGTTGGTGACCTGCTCGTGCAGCCGGGCGACGGCGGCCTTGCAGTCGGCGGCGCCGACGGAGGCGGTGAACGCCTCGCGCGCCACCCCGTCCTCGGCGAACAGCCTGCACGCCTCGTCCTGGTTGTCCAGCGCCACGTGCCCGTAGAGCTTGGCCACCGTGCCCAGGTTGCCCCACGGGGTCTGCGGGGCGATCGGGTTGTTGGTCACGCCGCCGCTGTCCACGGCCACGTCGCCGGGGTCGTCGCCGCCGAAGTACCGCTCGTAGAAGTACATGCCGACGAGCAGGGCGATCAGCAGGTACACCAGCCTGCGGACCAGCTTGCTGCCCAGCAGGACCTGCCACAGGGGTTTGCGCGCGGGGGCGGGTGGCGGGGCGGGTTGGCCCGGTGGGAGGGCCTGACCGGGTGGCAGGGCGGTGCCCTGCGCCTGCTGGAAGCGCTGGAACTCCTGGAAGCGCTGGAACTCCTGGAACTGCCGCAGCTGTTCGGGGTCGAGGTCCGGGGGCCGCTGCTCGTCGGTCACGGATCACATCATGGCCGATTTTGCGGTCGGAATGCGGTCGGCTACGCTGGGGGTGTTCCACCAAAGACCGCTGGTCTCCTCACGCCCTCGTGGCGGGGGGACGAAGGTCCCGCGAGCACCGCGGGCGGCCCGCGCAGGAGGACGAGGAGAGCTTGGCGCGTTCGCACGCGCCTGTCCGCCCTTGTGCTGCTGCGCAGGGGCGTTTTTCGTGCCTGGACGCGGAACCTCTCGGCTCGACCGGCGTCACCTCGAAGCCCTAGAGAGGAGGCGATCATGGCGAAGCCCAGCAAGGTTTCGGCCGTCGCCGAGCTCACGGACAAGTTCCGGGGCAGCTCGGCCGCTGTCGTCACCGAGTACCGTGGCCTCTCCATGGCGCAGCTCACCACGCTGCGTCGCGCTCTCGGCGCGGGCACCACGTACACCGTTGCGAAGAACACGCTGGTCAAGCGTGCCGCTGAGGACGCGGGCGTCGCGGGTCTGGAAGACCTGCTCGTCGGTCCGACCGCCATCGCCTTCGTCGAAGGCGAGCCGGTCGACGCGGCGAAGGCCCTGCGCGACTTCGCGAAGGACAACAAGGCCCTGGTCATCAAGGGCGGCTTCATGGACGGCCGCCCCCTCACGGTCGAAGAGGTCACCGCGATCGCGGACCTCGAGACCCGCGAGGTGCTGCTCGCCAAGCTGGCGGGCGCGATGAAGGGCAACCTGGCCAAGGCCGCGGGGCTGTTCAACGCCCCGGCTTCCCAGGTCGCTCGCCTGGCCGCCGCTCTGCAGGAGAAGAAGCAGTCCGCCGAGGGCGCCGACGCTCCCGCCGCAGAGCCCGCCGAGAGCTGATCAACACCCGACCACACTCCGCGTCCGGCCGCAGTACGGGCGTTGACTAGAAAGGACCGCCACCATGGCGAAGCTCAGCACCGACGAGCTGCTCGACGCGTTCAAGGAGATGACCCTCCTGGAGCTGTCGGCGTTCGTGAAGCAGTTCGAGGAGACCTTCGAGGTCACCGCCGCGGCTCCGGTCGCCGTGGCCGCCGCCCCGGCCGCCGGTGGCGCCGCTGCCGCCGCCGAGGAGGAGAAGGACGAGTTCACCGTCGTCCTCGAGGGCGCTGGCGACAAGAAGATCCAGGTCATCAAGGTCGTCCGCGAGGTCGTCTCGGGCCTGGGCCTGAAGGAGGCCAAGGAGCTGGTCGAGTCCGCTCCGAAGCCGCTGCTGGAGAACGTGGCGAAGGACGTCGCCGACGCCGCCAAGGAGAAGCTCGAGGCCGCCGGCGCGAAGATCTCGCTGAAGTGAGCCGAGGCCCTCAGGGCCTCTGACCAGGGCGGGCACCCATCGGGTGCCCGCCCTGGCGCTGTTTCCGGGGACCGTTACTGGTCTGCAACCCCGCGAACCCGACTGGCCAGTAACCACGGCGTCGCGGGCTCGTTGCACCGTCATGACACCCGTCACGCGGGCGTCGCGGCGAGGTGGCCGGGAGCGGGAGGTGCGATGGGCGTCGAGGTGGTCGTCGAGGGCCTGACCAAGTCCTTCGGCAAGCAGACCATCTGGCGGGACCTGACCCTCACCCTGCCCGCGGGCGAGGTCAGCGTGATGCTGGGGCCGTCCGGCACGGGCAAGTCGGTGTTCCTGAAGTCCCTGGTCGGCCTGCTCAAGCCGGAGCGGGGCAGGATCGTCATCAACGGCGTGGACCTGCTGCGCTGCTCCGAGCACAAGCTCTACGAGATCCGCAAGCTGTTCGGCGTGCTGTTCCAGGACGGCGCCCTGTTCGGCTCCATGAACCTGTTCGACAACGTGGCGTTCCCGCTGCGCGAGCACACCCGCAAGACCGAGGCCGAGGTCCGGCGGATCGTGCTGGAGAAGATGGAGATGGTCGGCCTCGTCGGCGCGGAGAAGAAGCTCCCCGGCGAGATCTCCGGCGGGATGCGCAAGCGCGCCGGGCTGGCCCGCGCGCTGGTGCTGGACCCCGAGATCATCCTGTGCGACGAGCCGGACTCCGGGCTGGACCCGGTGCGCACCGCCTACCTCAGCCAACTGCTGATCGACCTGAACTCGCAGATCGACGCGACCATCCTGATCGTCACGCACAACATCACCGTGGCTCGCACGGTCCCGGACAACCTGGGCATGCTGTTCCGCCGCGAGCTGGTCATGTTCGGCCCCCGCGAGGTGCTGCTGACCAGCGACGAGCCGGTGGTGGAGCAGTTCCTCAACGGCCGCAGGCTCGGCCCGATCGGCATGTCCGAGGAGAAGGACCAGGCCACCATGGCCGCCGAGCTGGCGCACAAGCAGGCCGGGCACTCCGACGGCTCGCCGGACGAGGACGTGCGCGGCGTGGTGCCGCAGCTGGAGCCGACGCCCGGCCTGCCGCCGCGCGGGGCGGTGCGCCGCCGCAAGGACCGGGTGATGAAGATCCTGCACACCCTGCCGCCGCAGGCCAGGGAGGGCATCATCGCCAGCCTCACCCCCGAGGAGCGGCAGCGCTACGGCGTGTCCGCCGGGCAGCCCGAAGGGGTGCGGTGAGCGGGCGGGCGGCCTTCCCCGGCGCGGGCGCGCTGCGGGAGGCGGGGCAGCTGTTCGGGCTGGGCGCGGACGTGGTGCGCAACACCTTCCGCCGCCCGTTCCAGCTGCGCGAGTTCATCCAGCAGTGCTGGTTCGTGGTCAGCGTGACGGTGCTGCCCACCGCGCTGGTGTCCATCCCGTTCGGCGCCGTGATCGCGCTCCAGATCGGGTCGCTGACCAGGCAGATCGGCGCCCAGTCGTTCACCGGCGCGGCCAGCGTGCTGGCGATCATCCAGCAGGCCAGCCCGATCGTGACCGCGCTGCTGATCGCGGGCGCGGGCGGCTCGGCGATCTGCGCGGACCTGGGCTCGCGCAAGATCCGCGAGGAGATCGACGCGATGGAGGTGCTGGGGGTCTCGCCGATCCAGCGCCTGGTGGTGCCCAGGGTGCTGGCCGCGATGCTGGTCAGCGTGCTGCTCAACGGCATGGTCAGCGTGGTCGGCGTGATGGGCGGCTACTTCTTCAACGTGATCCTGCAGGACGGCACGCCCGGCGCGTACCTGGCCAGCTTCTCCGCCCTGGCGCAGCTGCCGGACCTGTGGATCAGCGAGATCAAGGCGCTGGTCTTCGGCTTCATCGCGGGCATCGTGGCCGCCTACCGGGGGCTCAACCCGGCGGGCGGGCCCAAGGGCGTCGGCGACGCGGTCAACCAGGCCGTGGTGATCACGTTCCTGCTGCTGTTCTTCGTGAACTTCGTGCTCACCACGATCTACCTGCAGGTCGTGCCCGCGAAGGGGAGCTGACGTGGCCACGATCAACGACCGGCTGCGCCGCGTCGCCCGCCGCCCGCTGGAGGTCCTGGACACCCTCGGCGACCAGCTGTGGTTCTACCTGCGCGCGCTGCTGTGGACGCCGCGCACGCTGACCCGCTACCTGCGCGAGACGCTGCGGCTGCTGGCCGAGGTCAGCTTCGGCAGCGGCGCGCTGGCGGTCATCGGCGGCACCATCGGCGTGATGGTCGGCCTGTCGGTGTTCACCGGCACGGTGGTGGGCCTGCAGGGCTTCACCGCGCTCAACCAGCTCGGCACCTCGGCGTTCGCGGGTTTCGTCTCGGCCTACTTCAACACCCGCGAGATCGCGCCGCTGGTGGCGGGCCTGGCGCTGTCGGCCACGGTGGGCTCGGGGTTCACCGCGCAGCTGGGCGCGATGCGGATCTCCGAGGAGATCGACGCGCTGGAGGTCATGGGCATCCCCAGCCTGCCGTTCCTGGTGACCACCCGGATCATCGCGGGCTTCGTGGCGATCGTGCCGCTGTACGTGATCGGCCTGCTGACCTCGTACCTGGCCGCGCGGACCATCACGGTGGAGTTCTACGGCCAGTCCGCGGGCACCTACGACCACTACTTCACCCTGTTCCTGCCACCGGTCGACGTGCTGTGGTCGTTCGGCAAGGTGCTGGTGTTCTCGGTGGTGATCATCCTGACGCACTGCTACTACGGCTACCGCGCCAGCGGCGGCCCGGCGGGCGTGGGCGTGGCGGTCGGCCGCGCGGTGCGCACCGCGATCGTGACGACGAGCCTGCTGGACTTCTTCCTCAGCATGGCGATCTGGGGCACCACGACCACGGTGAGGATCGCGGGATGACGATTCGGCGCAGGCTCCTCGGCGTCACCCTGCTGGTGGTGATCGCCCTGTTCCTCACCTTCACGGTGGCGCTCTACAACGACGCGTTCACCGAGGTCGTGAAGGTGACGCTGAAGACCGACCGGGTGGGCAACCAGCTCCAGCCCTCCTCCGACGTGAAGGTGCGCGGCGTGGTGGTGGGCGAGGTCCGCGCCATCCGCACCACCGGGGACGGCGCGGAGCTGGAGCTGGCGCTGCACCCCGACAAGGTCGAGCGCATCCCCGCCGACGTGTCCGCGCGGCTGCTGCCCAAGACGCTGTTCGGCGAGCGGTACGTCAGCCTGGTGCCGCCCCGCGCCACCACGGCCGCCCCGCTGGCCGAGGGCGCGGTGATCGAGCAGGACCGCTCCAGCGGCGCGGTCGAGCTGGAGCGGGTGCTCGACGACCTGATGCCGGTGCTGCGGGCGGTGCAGCCGGAGAAGCTGGCGACCACGCTCACCGCGGTGTCGCAGGCGCTGGAGAACCGGGGCGAGCCGCTGGGGGAGACCCTGGTGGCGCTGGACGACTACCTCGGCGAGTTCAACCCGCAGCTGCCCGCGCTCAAGGCGGGCATCAGCAGGCTGGCCGACGTGTCCGACGTCTACGCCGACGCCGCGCCCGACCTGGTGCGGGCGCTGGGCGACGCCACCACCACCAGCCGCACCCTGGTCGAGCAGCGCGACAACCTGCTGACCATGTACGGCTCGCTCACCACCACCTCGCTGGACCTGCACAGCTTCCTGGCGGTGAACAAGAACAACATGATCCAGCTGGCCGACTCCAGCAGGCCGACGCTGGAGCTGATGGCCAAGTACGCGCCCGAGTACCCCTGCCTGCTCGACGGGCTGGCCAGGTTCAAGCCGGTCATGGACGAGGTGTTCGGCAAGGGCACCGACGAGCCCGGCCTGCACATCACGCTGGAGGTCACCGCCGACCGCGGCAAGTACGTGCCGAACCAGGACGAGCCGGAGTACGCCGACAAGCGCGGCCCGCGCTGCTACGACATCACGCCGAGGCCGACCCCGTTCCCGCAGTACCCGCCGGAGGGGCCGGTGCGGGACGGGGCGGTCGCGCCGCCCGCCGGGCGCAGCACCGGCGACGGCGTGCTGCCGCCGACCGCGGCCCAGGGCACCACCTCGCCCTCGGCGGTGGCGTCGACGCCCAGCCTGGCCAACTCGCCGGAGGAGCAGGCGTTCCTCGCCGCGCTGCTGGCGCCGCGCTTCGGCGTGCCCGCCGAGCAGATGCCCGGCTTCACCGCGCTGCTGCTGGGCCCGCTGTACCGGGGGGCGGAGGTGGAGCTGCGATGAGGGACCTGGCCGCGCCGCTGGTGAAGCTGCTGGTCTTCGCCGCGGTCACCATCACGGCGACCGCCCTGCTGGCGGTGACCATCTCCAACGCGAGCTTCACCGACGCCACCGCCTACACCGCGCGGTTCACCGACGCGACCGCGCTGCACGAGGGCGACGACGTGCGCATCGCGGGCGTGCGGGTCGGCCAGGTCGAGGAGGTCCGGGTGGTCGACCGCCGGGTGGCCGAGGTGGAGTTCTCCCTCGACGGCGAGCGCGTGCTGCCCGCGTCGGTGACCGCGACGATCAAGTACCGCAACCTGGTCGGCCAGCGCTACGTCGCGCTGGAGCAGGGCGTGGGCCAGGCCAACGCGGTGCTGCCGCCGGGCGGGGTGATCCCGCTGGAGCGCACCAAGCCCGCGCTGGACCTGACCGTGCTGTTCAACGGGTTCAAGCCGCTGTTCCAGGCGCTGAACCCGGAGGACGTCAACAAGCTCTCGTACGAGATCATCCAGGTGCTCCAGGGCGAGGCGGGCACCGTGGACAGCCTGCTGCGGCACACCGCCTCGCTGACCTCCGCGCTGGCCGCCCGCGACCAGGTCATCGGCGAGGTGGTGGACAACCTCAACGCCGTGCTGGACACGGTGAACTCCCGCGGCGAGCAGGTCACCCAGCTGGTGGACACCCTGCAGCGGCTGACCAGCGGCCTGGCGGGCGACCGGGAGCCGATCGGCGAGGCGATCAGCGCGCTGGGCGAGCTGACCGGCACCACGGCGGGCCTGCTGGAGGACGCGCGGGCGCCGCTGAAGGAGGACATCGCCCAGCTCGGCCTGGTGTCGCGGACCCTGGCCGACCACGAGGCGGTGGTCGAGGGCGTGTTGAACAACTTCCCGCGCAAGCTGGAGACGCTGTCGCGGACCGCCTCCTACGGCTCGTGGTTCAACTTCTTCCTGTGCGAGGGCACCGGGCAGGTGGCCGTGCCGCCGGTCATCCGCGACCCCGTCCCGATCACCGCCCTGCCCGTCACCCAGCCGAGGTGCCGCCCGTGAAGCCCCAGCGCAACCCGGTGACCACCGGACTGGTCGGCCTGACCGTGATCGCCCTGCTGCTGCTGGCCGCCTTCCACTCCGACGACCTGCCGGTGATCGGCGGCGGCACCACCTACGCGGCCGAGTTCAGCGAGGCCGCGGGCCTGGTGCCGGGCAACGAGGTGCGGGTGGCGGGGGTCAAGGTCGGCGCGGTGACCAAGGTCCGGCTCGACGGCGACCGGGTGCGGGTGTCGTTCAAGGTCAAGGACGCCTGGGTGGGCGACCGCTCCACCGCGGCCATCCGGATCAAGACGCTGCTGGGCCAGAAGTTCCTGGCGCTGGACCCGCAGGGCGGGCAGCCGCTGGACCCCGGCACGCCGATCCCCAAGGAGCGCACGCTGGCCCCTTACGACGTGCAGGAGGCGTTCAACGGGCTGGCCGCCACGGTCGGTCAGATCGACACCAAGCAGCTGGCGGACAGCTTCCAGGTGCTGACCGAGACCTTCGAGGGCTCGGCGGAGAGCGTGCGCGGCGCACTGGACGGCCTGTCCGCGCTGTCGAAGACGATCTCCTCCCGCGACGAGCAGCTGGCCCGCCTGCTCGACGGCACCAGGCAGCTCAGCGGCACCCTGGTCGACCGCAACGAGCAGTTCGAGAAGCTGCTCGCCGACGGCAACCTGCTGCTGGCCGAGCTGCGCAAGCGGCGGGACGCCATCAGCGCGCTGCTCACCGGCACCCGCGAGCTGGCCGAGCAGCTCGGCGGGCTGGTCGCGGACAACAGCGAGCAGCTGCGGCCCGCGCTGGAGCAGCTGGACCGGGTGGCCGCGGTGCTCCAGCGCAACCAGGACGACCTCGACCGGGGGCTGGCGCTGATGGCGCCGTTCTTCCGGGTGTTCGCCAACACCCTGGGCAACGGCCGCTGGTTCGACGTCTACATCTGCGGCCTGCTGCCGCCGTCGGTGAACCTCGGCGCGGTGGGCTTCAACGAGGAGGGCTGCCTGCCGCCCGGTGTGCGGCGCAGCGGAGGTGGGGGCTGATGGCCACCAGTCGGATCGGCCGCGACCTGACCCGCGCGGTGGTGATCGCGATCGTGCTCGCCCTGGTCGCCGCGACCGCGATGTGGTGGGCGTTCAGCGGCGCGGGCAGCCGCCGGGTGACCGCGCTGTTCGGCTCCGCGGTCGGCGTCTACCCCGGCTCGGACGTGCGGGTGCTGGGCGTGCGGATCGGCTCGATCGACCGGGTCGAGCCGCAGGGCACCGCGGTGCGGGTGGTCATGTCGATCGACCGCACCGTGAAGGTCCCGGCGAACGCGCAGGCCGTGGTGGTCGCGCCGAGCGTGGTCAGCGACCGCTACGTGCAGCTGGCCCCGGTCTACCGCACCGGCCCGACGCTGGGGGAGAACGCGCTGATCCCGCGCGAGCGCACCGCGACCCCCGTGGAGCTGGACGAGCTGTACGACAGCCTCAACCGGCTCACCGCCGCGCTCGGCCCCAACGGGGCGAACCGGGACGGCGCGCTGTCGGACCTGCTGGACAGCTCCGCGCGGGTGCTCCAGGGCAACGGCAAGGCGCTGGGCGAGACGATCGAGCGGCTCGGCGACGCCACCCGCACGCTGTCCGGCTCGCGGGAGGACCTATTCGCCACGGTGGACAACCTCTCCGGGTTCACCGCCATGCTGGCCGCCAACGACAGCCAGGTGCGCGACCTCAACCGGCAGCTGGCCGAGGTGGCCGGGTTCCTCGCCGACGAGCGGGAGGACCTGGGCGCGGCGCTGGCCGAGCTGGCCACCGCGCTGGGCCAGGTGCGGGACTTCATCCGGGACAACCGCGCCGCGATCAAGGCCAACGTGGACAAGCTCACCGGCATCACGCAGGTGCTGGTGGACCAGCGGGCCGCGCTGGCCGAGGCGCTGGACGTGGCCCCGCTGGCCCTGGGCAACCTGCAGAACACCTACAACGCCGCCTCCGGCACGCTGGACACCCGCGCGAACATCAACGAGCTCAACCAGCCGCCGATCGTGCTGGTCTGCAAGCTGCTCCAGCAGGTCGAGCCGGGCACCGCGCCGCAGGCGCTGGCGCGGGTCTGCGACCAGCTCGGCCCGGTGCTCAGCGGCGCGGTGCCGCTGCCCACGCCCGCCGACGTGATCGGCGACCTCAACCAGGGCAAGCTGCCGCTGCCCCTGCCGCTCGCGGGGGTGCCCCAGTGATGAGGCCAGTGATGAGGCCGGTGACGGGCTTGGCCGTCGTGGGGGCGCTGCTGGCGGGCTGCGGGTCCGGCGGGTTCAACGGCGTGCACACCCTGCCGCTGCCCGGCGGCGCGGACCTCGGCGACCACCCCTACCGGGTGACGGTGCGGTTCGCGGACGTGCTGGACCTGGTGCCGCAGGCCGGGGTGAAGGTCGACGACGTGCCGGTGGGCCGGGTGGAGCGCATCGCGCTGGCCCCGGACGGCTGGACCGCGGAGGTGGTCGTCGCGGTCAACGGCGGGGTGTCGCTGCCCGCCAACGCGGTGGCCCGGCTGCGCCAGTCCGCCCTGCTCGGCGAGAAGTACGTGGAGCTGGACGGTCCCGCCGAGGGCCGCGCCGAGGGCGCGCTGGCCGACGGCGCGGTCATCCCGGTGGAGCGGACCAACCGCAACCCCGAGGTCGAAGAGGTGTTCGGCGCGCTGTCGATGCTGCTCAACGGCGGTGGCGTGGCCCAGCTCCAGGACATCAGCCGGGAGCTCAGCGCCGCGCTGGAGGGCAACGAGGCGCAGGTCAAGTCCCTGCTGGGCAGGTTGAACGCGCTGGTCGCCGACCTGGACTCGCACAAGGCCGAGATCACCAGGGCGTTGGACGGGCTCAACCGGCTCGGCGGCGTGCTGGCCGCCCAGCGCGACCAGGTGGGCGTGGTGCTCGACGACCTGGAGCCGGGGCTGCGGGTGCTCAGCGAGCAGCGCACCCAGCTGGTGACGCTGCTGCAGTCGCTGGACGCGCTGTCCGACGTGGCGGTGGACACCGTCAACCGCAGCCGCGACGACCTGGTGGCCGACCTCCAGGCGCTGGTCCCGACGCTGCGCGCGCTCGCGGAGGCGGGCGCCAACCTGCCCAACGCGCTGGAGCTGCTGCTGACCTACCCGTTCCCGGACTCGGCGGTGGCCGGCGTCAAGGGCGACTACACCAACCTCTACGCCGACATCGACCTGAACCTGGGCACGATCGTGGAGAACCTGGGCCGGTCCCGGCAGAGCCCGCTGCCGGGCGCGGCGCTGCCCGGCATGGGCCAGACCGCACCGAGCCTGCCGCTGCCGCTGCCCAATCAACCGCTGCCCGCCCAACCGCTGCCCGTGCCGTCCCCGTCCGCCCCGCTGCCCGGCGGCGCCACCGGCGGCGGGTTGGGCGGCCTGCTGGGTTCACTGCTGGGAGGTGGCCGGTGATCCCCCGCGCGACGAAGGTCCGGATCGGCGCGTTCGTGCTGATCGCCCTGCTGGGCGTCAGCTACGTGGGCGCGGAGTACGCCGGGCTGGGCCGGGTGTTCGGCTCGACCGGGTACGTGGTGACGATGCGGCTGGCCGAGTCCGGCGGGATCTTCACCAACGCCGAGGTCACCTACCGCGGTGTCACCGTGGGCCGGGTGGGGCAGCTGCGGCTGACCGCCGACGGCGTGGAGGTGGACCTGGCCGTCGACCCCGACGCGCCGCCCATCCCGGCTGACCTGGAGGCGGTGGTGGCCAACCGGTCCGCGGTCGGCGAGCAGTACGTGGACCTGCGCCCGCGCCGCGAGGACGGCCCGCACCTGGGCGAGGGCTCGGTCATCCCGCGCACCGCGACCAAGGTGCCGCCGCCGGTGGACGGCCTGCTGACCAACCTGGACGAGTTCGCCCGGTCGGTGCCCGAGGACTCGCTGCGGACCGTGGTGGACGAGCTGCACCTGGCCTTCGACGGCGCCGGGCCGGACCTGCGAGCGCTGCTGGACGGCACCCGCTCGGTCACCGACGCCGCCACCCGGCACCTGCCGCAGACCAGGGCGCTGATCGACAACGGCCTGGTGGTGCTCACCACGCAGGCGGAGCAGGGCGGCGCGATCCGCTCGTTCAGCGGCGACCTCAGGGCGCTGGCCGAGCAGCTCAAGAGCTCCGACGGGGACCTGCGCAGGCTGATCGGGGTGTCCCCGCAGGCGGCCGAGCAGGTCTCGGCGCTGCTCGCGGAGAGCGGCCCCGGCTTGGGCGTGCTGTTCGCCAACCTGCTGACCACGGCGAACATCCTGGTGACGCGGCGGGACGGCCTGGAGCAGATCGCGGTGACCTACCCGCTGGTGGTGGGCGGCGGGTTCACCGTCGCACCGGGTGACGGGCGGGCCCACTTCGGGCTGGCGCTGAACGTGTTCGACCCGCCGCCGTGCACCGTCGGTTACGAGGGCACCACGATCAGGCAGGGCACCGACACCTCGGCGGCGCCGCTGAACACCGGGGCTTACTGTGCGTTGGCCAGGGGCAGTGCCACCAGCGTGCGCGGCGCGCAGAACGCGCCCTTCGGCGGCGTGCCGAGCACGCCGACCGGGAACGCGACGGTCCAGCCGGGCCAGGAGCGCTCCGGCGGCCAGGCCGCCGGGGTGCCGGTGCTGACCAGCCTGGGACAGCTGCTCGGCCTGCCGGGCTGAGCGGGGCGGAGGAGAAGATGGGCACGGGTGTGCGGCGCTGGGCGCTGCCGGTGGCCGCGGTGCTGGCGGTGCTGGCCGCCGGGTACGCGGTGTGGGCGGGTGTGTCCTGGTGGGGCGCCTCGAACAGCGACTCGGTGGCCTACGCGCGCGAGCGCGACGAGGTGCTGCGGGTCGGCCAGGTCGGCATCGCCAACTTCACCACGCTGGACTACCGCGAGGTGGACCGGGACCTCGACCGCTGGCTGGACACCTCGACCGGCGCGCTGCGCTCGGAGATCGAGTCGGACCGGGCCGTCCGCGCCAAGCAGCTGGCGGACGCCAGGACGGTCACCGAGAGCCGGGTGCTCGACGCGGCCGTCACCGAGCTGGACGACCGCGCGGGCCGGGCACGGGTGATCGCCGTGGTGGAGACCTCGGTGATGCCCGAAGGCGGGCAGTCGGTGAAGAAGGTCGACCGCTATCAGACCGAGCTAACCCGCACCGACGCCGGTTGGAAGCTCAGCGCGCTGGGGCCGGTCCGAGCCGGCGGCGCGTGATCCACGACAGGATTGGACAAGCCCGTGCCCCCCATCCGCCGCCGCCCGGTCCCCACCCCGCCGACCACCCGTCCTCGGGTCGCGGGCCTGCGCAAGCGCACCGCCCCGCAGCACGTGGTCGAGCCCGAGCCCGCCGTTGAGCTTCCCGCCGAGGTCCCCGCCGAGCCGACCGCCGTCGAACCCGCGAATGACGCGCAAGCGTTTGCGGACCCCGCCGGGCCCGCTGAGCCCACTGAGCCCGTGGAGCCCGTCGAGCCGGAGGAGGAGCCCGCTCCCCGCGTCGCCGAGGACGAGCGGGCGGACGGGGAGTCCTCCGCGAGGCGGTCCGGCTGGGCGCTGCCGGTCGCCCTGGTCGTGCTGGCCGCGCTGCTGGTGGGCCTGGGCGCGTGGTTCCAGACCCGCGCGGGCCAGGTCTCCTACAACCGGGCGCTGGTCGACAGCGCGGCCACCACCGAGGTGGCGGGCGTGGCCCGCGAGGCCGTGGAGAAGTCCTTCTCCTACAACTTCGCCGACGTCGCGGCCACCGAGAAGGCCGCGGCCGAGCTGCTCACCGGCAAGGCCCAGTGCCAGTACAGCGCGATCTTCGAGCCGGTCCGCGCGCTGGCCCCGGAGCAGAAGCTGGTGGTCACCGTGAAGGTGGTCAGCAGCGGCGTCACCTCGCTGGAGGGCGACCGGGCCACCGCGCTGCTGTTCGTGGACCAGGTCACCACCCGGACCACGGACAACCAGAGCGGCGGCGGCATGGCGATGATGCGGGTCGGGGCCCGGCGGGTGGACGACCGGTGGAAGATCGACAACATGGAGATGTTCGGCCAGGGCGGGGACCGGTCGGCCGAGCTGGCGGAGTGCCGCTAGCAAGCCTTGTGAACGTGATGTCGGTCACACTTTCTGGTAAGTCACTTAACGGAACCGCGGAGGTCGTCCTTCGGCGCCTGGACACCCGCCTGCGGTTCACCGCTGCTTGCACCGGTGTATTTCTCCTGGTCAAGGCCGTTACATCGAGTAAACGGGGCTTGCGCCACAGGGGTGATCGCCGTGTGGCATCTTGACTGGGAGCGTCGTCCGGGTCACTCTGTCGGTGAGCACGAGAAAGGTCCTTCCAGGTGCCTCTCGACAGTTGCTGCGCGCGTGGCTAGACTGCCCCTTTGCGCTGCCCTCTTTCCGTTTGCCCTTCGCCGAGAGCTGGATTGCCGGGCATCGCCGCACCCTTGACAGCCGTGCTAGTCCGCTGCTAGCCAGCTACCTGTCCCTGGAAGGACGCATCTTGGCGATCTCTCGCGCGACCAAGGCCACTGCTGCGACCAACTCCACGTCGGGGATTCCCGGAGCGCCGAAGCGAGTCTCTTTCGCGAAGATCCACGAGCCGCTTCAGACGCCCAACCTGCTCGACCTGCAGATCCAGTCCTTCGAATGGCTCACCGGCGACGAGGCGTGGTTCCAGCGCCGCGTCGACGAAGGTGACGAGGCGCCGACGGGCGGCCTCGAAGAGGTGCTCAACGAGATCTCGCCGATCGAGGACTTCTCCGGCTCGATGTCCCTGTCCTTCTCCGACCCGCGCTTCGACGAGGTCAAGGCCTCGACCGAGGAGTGCAAGGACAAGGACATGACGTACGCGGCCCCGCTGTTCGTCACGGCGGAGTTCACCAACCACACCACCGGCGAGATCAAGAGCCAGACGGTGTTCATGGGTGACTTCCCGATGATGACGGACAAGGGCACGTTCATCATCAACGGCACCGAGCGCGTCGTGGTGTCCCAGCTCGTCCGCTCGCCCGGTGTCTACTTCGACACGGCGATCGACAAGACGACCGACAAGGACGTCTTCAGCGTCAAGATCATCCCCTCCCGGGGTGCCTGGCTGGAGTTCGACGTCGACAAGCGCGACACCGTCGGTGTGCGCATCGACCGCAAGCGCCGCCAGCCGGTGACCGTGCTGCTCAAGGCCCTGGGCTGGAGCGCCGAGCGGATCCGCGAGCGGTTCTCGTTCAGCGAGACGCTGCTGACCACGCTGGAGAAGGACCACACCGCGGGCACCGACGAGGCGTTGCTGGACATCTACCGCAAGCTGCGTCCGGGCGAGCCGCCGACGAAGGAGTCCGCGCAGGCCCTGCTGGAGAACCTGTTCTTCAAGGACAAGCGCTACGACCTGGCCAAGGTGGGCCGCTACAAGGTCAACAAGAAGCTGGGCCTGGACATCCCGATCACCACGGGCGTGCTGACCGAGGACGACATCGTCACGACGATCGAGTACCTGGTCCGCCTGCACGCGGGCGAGACGACCATGAAGCCGGGCGAGACCGAGGTGCCGGTCGAGGTCGACGACATCGACCACTTCGGCAACCGCCGCCTGCGCACCGTGGGCGAGCTGATCCAGAACCAGATCCGGGTCGGCCTGTCCCGCATGGAGCGCGTCGTGCGCGAGCGCATGACGACCCAGGACGTCGAGGCGATCACGCCGCAGACCCTGATCAACATCCGCCCGGTGGTGGCGGCGATCAAGGAGTTCTTCGGCACCTCCCAGCTGTCCCAGTTCATGGACCAGATCAACCCGCTCGCGGGGCTGACCCACAAGCGCCGCCTGTCGGCGCTGGGTCCGGGCGGTCTGTCCCGTGAGCGGGCGGGCATGGAGGTCCGCGACGTCCACCCGTCGCACTACGGCCGCATGTGCCCGATCGAGACGCCGGAAGGCCCGAACATCGGCCTGATCGGCTCGCTGTCCTCCTTCGCGCGGGTCAACCCGTTCGGCTTCATCGAGACGCCGTACCGCAAGGTCGTCGACGGCCGGGTCACCGACCAGATCGACTACCTGACCGCCGACGAGGAGGACCGGTACGTCAAGGCGCAGGCCAACGCCAAGATCGACGAGGACGGCAACTTCACCGAGGACCGCGTCCTGGTCCGCAAGAAGGGCGGCGAGGTCGAGTTCATCGACCCGCGCGACGTCGACTACATGGACGTCTCGCCGCGCCAGATGGTGTCCGCGGCGACCGCGCTCATCCCGTTCCTGGAGCACGACGACGCCAACCGCGCCCTGATGGGCGCGAACATGCAGCGCCAGGCGGTGCCGCTGCTGCGCAGCGAGTCGCCGCTGGTGGGCACCGGCATGGAGCTGCGCGTCGCGGTCGACGCGGGCGACGTCGTGGTGGCCAAGAAGGCGGGTGTGGTCGAGGAGATCTCCGCCGACTACATCACCGTCATGGCCGACGACGCCTCGCGGCAGACCTACGCGCTGCACAAGTTCCGCCGGTCCAACCAGGGCAGCTGCATCAACCAGAAGCCCATCGTCAACGAGGGTGACCGGGTCGAGGTCGGCCAGGTCATCGCCGACGGGCCGTGCACCGAGAACGGCGAGATGGCGCTGGGCAAGAACCTGCTCGTCGCGATCATGCCGTGGGAGGGCCACAACTACGAGGACGCGATCATCCTCTCCCAGCGGATCGTCCAGGACGACGTCCTGACCTCGATCCACATCGAGGAGCACGAGATCGACGCCCGCGACACCAAGCTGGGCGCCGAGGAGATCACCAGGGACATCCCGAACGTCTCCGAGGAGGTGCTGGCCGACCTCGACGAGCGCGGCATCATCCGCATCGGCGCCGAGGTCCAGCCGGGCGACATCCTGGTCGGCAAGGTCACCCCCAAGGGCGAGACCGAGCTGACCCCGGAGGAGCGCCTGCTGCGCGCGATCTTCGGCGAGAAGGCCCGCGAGGTGCGCGACACGTCGCTGAAGGTGCCGCACGGCGAGTACGGCAAGGTCATCGGCATCCGCGTGTTCAGCCGCGAGGACGACGACGAGCTGCCCCCCGGCGTGAACGAGCTGGTCCGCGTCTACGTCGCCCAGAAGCGCAAGATCCAGGACGGCGACAAGCTGGCCGGCCGGCACGGCAACAAGGGCGTCATCGGCAAGATCCTGCCGGTCGAGGACATGCCGTTCCTGGAGGACGGCACCCCGGTCGACATCGTGCTGAACACGCACGGCGTGCCGCGTCGTATGAACATCGGCCAGGTGCTGGAGACCCACCTCGGGTGGATCGCCAAGCAGGGCTGGAGCATCAACGGCGACCCGGACTGGGCGAAGAACCTGCCCGCCGACCTGTACGAGGTGGAGCCGGGCACGAAGACCGCCACGCCGGTGTTCGACGGCGCGCGCGAGGACGAGCTGATGGGCCTGCTCGGCTCGACGCTGCCCAACCGCGACGGCGAGCGCATGGTGAAGGAGGACGGCAAGGCGGTGCTCCTGGACGGGCGCAGCGGCGAGCCGTTCCCGTTCCCGGTGTCGGTCGGCTACATGTACATCCTCAAGCTCGGCCACCTGGTGGACGACAAGATCCACGCGCGGTCGACCGGCCCGTACTCGATGATCACGCAGCAGCCGCTGGGCGGTAAGGCGCAGTTCGGCGGTCAGCGCTTCGGTGAGATGGAGTGCTGGGCGATGCAGGCCTACGGCGCCGCCTACACCCTGCAGGAGCTGCTGACCATCAAGTCCGACGACGTGCTGGGTCGCGTGAAGGTCTACGAGGCCATCGTCAAGGGCGAGAACATCCCGGAGCCGGGTATCCCGGAGTCCTTCAAGGTGCTGCTCAAGGAGCTGCAGTCGCTGTGCCTCAACGTCGAGGTGCTGTCCTCGGACGGCGCCGCGATCGAGATGCGCGACGGCGACGACGAAGACCTGGAGCGCGCGGCCGCGAACCTCGGCATCAACCTGTCGAGGACCGAGTCGCCGTCCGTGGACGACGTCGTCAACTGACCCTCGCCGGTCACCGGGGGGCGCCTCCCGCGCCCCCCGGTGACCCCGCCACCAGCTCCTCCCAAGCACCGATTCGAAAAAGGGGAAGAGAGTAGACGTGCTCGACGTCAACTTCTTCGATGAGCTCCGCATCGGTCTCGCGACCGCGGACGACATCCGCCAGTGGTCCTACGGCGAGGTCAAGAAGCCCGAGACCATCAACTACCGCACGCTCAAGCCGGAGAAGGACGGCTTGTTCTGCGAGAAGATCTTCGGTCCCACCAGGGACTGGGAGTGCTACTGCGGCAAGTACAAGCGCGTCCGCTTCAAGGGCATCATCTGCGAGCGCTGTGGCGTCGAGGTGACCCGCGCCAAGGTGCGCCGCGAGCGGATGGGCCACATCGAACTGGCCGCGCCCGTCACGCACATCTGGTACTTCAAGGGCGTCCCCAGCCGGTTGGGCTACCTGCTCGACCTGGCCCCCAAGGACCTCGAGAAGATCATCTACTTCGCCGCCTACGTCATCGTGGGCGTCAACACCGAGCTGCGCCACAACGACCTGCCCACGCTGGAGAGCGAGATGCAGGTCGAGCGCAAGCGCGTGGAGAACCGCCGCGACGCCGACGTGGAGGCGCGCGCGCAGAAGCTGGAAGCCGACCTGGCCGAGCTGGAGGCGGAGGGCGCCAAGTCCGACGTCCGGCGCAAGGTCAAGGAGGGCGGCGAGCGCGAGATGCGCCAGATCCGCGACCGGGCCCAGCGCGAGCTGGACCGCCTGGACGAGATCTGGAGCACCTTCACCAAGCTGGAGAAGGCCCAGCTGATCGCCGACGAGCTGCTCTACCGCGAGCTCTACGACCGCTACGGCGACTACTTCACCGGCGCCATGGGCGCCGAGGCCATCCAGAAGCTGCTGGGTGACTACGACGTGGACGCCGAGGCCGACGTGCTGCGGGAGACCATCCGCAGCGGCAAGGGTCAGAAGAAGCTGCGCGCCCTCAAGCGGCTCAAGGTCGTGGCCGCCTTCCAGGCGACCCGCAACAACCCGCAGGGCATGGTCCTGGACTGCGTCCCGGTCATCCCGCCGGACCTGCGCCCGATGGTGCAGCTCGACGGTGGCCGCTTCGCCACCTCGGACCTCAACGACCTGTACCGCCGGGTCATCAACCGCAACAACCGCCTCAAGAGGCTGATCGACCTCGGCGCGCCCGAGATCATCGTCAACAACGAGAAGCGGATGCTGCAGGAGGCCGTCGACGCGCTGTTCGACAACGGCCGCCGCGGCCGTCCGGTCACCGGTCCGGGCAACCGGCCGCTGAAGTCGCTGTCCGACCTGCTCAAGGGCAAGCAGGGCCGGTTCCGCCAGAACCTGCTCGGCAAGCGCGTGGACTACTCTGGCCGCTCGGTCATCGTGGTCGGCCCGCAGCTGAAGCTGCACCAGTGCGGCCTGCCCAAGCAGATGGCGCTGGAGCTGTTCAAGCCGTTCGTGATGAAGCGGCTGGTGGACCTCAACCACGCGCAGAACATCAAGTCCGCCAAGCGCATGGTCGAGCGCGCCCGCCCGGCCGTGTGGGACGTGCTGGAAGAGGTCATCACCGAGCACCCGGTGCTGCTCAACCGCGCGCCCACGCTGCACCGGCTGGGCATCCAGGCGTTCGAGCCGCAGCTGGTCGAGGGCAAGGCCATCCAGCTGCACCCGCTGGTCTGCGAGGCGTTCAACGCCGACTTCGACGGTGACCAGATGGCGGTGCACCTGCCGCTGTCGGCCGAGGCGCAGGCCGAGGCGCGCGTGCTGATGCTGTCGTCGAACAACATCCTCTCGCCCGCGTCGGGCAAGCCGCTGGCCATGCCCCGCCTGGACATGGTGACCGGCCTGTACCACCTGACCCGGCACAAGGAGGGCGACCTCGGCGAGGGCCTGGCGTTCTCCTCGCCCGCCGAGGCGCAGATGGCCTTCGACCGCAAGGTCCTCGGCCTGCAGGCGATGGCCAAGATCCGCATCTCGGACAAGAACCCGCCGAAGGGGCAGGAGCCGGAGGGCTGGGAGCCCGGTCAGCCGTGGCTGGCCGAGACCACCCTGGGCCGGGTGCTGTTCAACGAGATCCTGCCGCAGGACTACCCCTTCATCAACGAGGTCATGCCCAAGAAGCGGCAGGCCACGATCATCAACGACCTCGCCGAGCGGTACCCGATGGTCACCGTCGCCCGGACGCTGGACAAGCTGAAGGACGCCGGTTTCCACTGGGCCACCCGCTCCGGCGTGACCGTGGCGATCTCCGACGTGCTGATGCCCGCCGCCAAGCAGAGCATCCTCGACGAGTACGAGAAGCTCGCCGACGCGGTGGAGAAGCGCTACCAGCGCGGTCAGCTCTCCTACACCGAGCGCAACAACGAGCTGGTCAAGGTGTGGACCAAGGCGACCGAGGAGGTCGCCGAGGCGATGGAGGCCAACTTCCCCGAGGACAACTCGATCCGCATGATCGTGAAGTCCGGGGCGGCGGGCAACATGACCCAGGTCCGCTCGCTGGCCGGTATGCGCGGTCTGGTGACCAACCCGAAGGGCGAGTACATCCCGCGGCCGATCAAGAACTCGTTCCGCGAGGGCCTGTCGGTGCTGGAGTACTTCATCGCCACGCACGGCGCCCGCAAGGGTCTGGCCGACACCGCGCTGCGCACCGCCGACTCGGGTTACCTGACCCGTCGTCTGGTGGACGTCTCCCAGGACGTCATCATCCGCGAGGTCGACTGCGGCACCAGCCGCGGTGTGAACATGACCGTGGGCGAGCGCCAGGGCGACAAGGTGGTGCTGGCCGAGTTCGCGCAGACCAGCGTGTACGCCAGGACGCTGGCCGAGGACATCACCGACGCGAACGGCAACCTCGTGCTCAACCGCGGTGACGACCTGGGCGACCCGGCGCTGGCCACGCTGGTCGAGGCGGGCGTGACCCGCGTCAAGGTCCGCTCGGTGCTGACCTGCGAGTCGGCGGTCGGCGTGTGCGCGTCCTGCTACGGCCGCTCGATGGCGACCGGCAAGCTGGTCGACGTCGGCGAGGCCGTGGGCATCGTCGCCGCCCAGTCGATCGGTGAGCCCGGCACGCAGCTGACCATGCGCACCTTCCACCAGGGTGGTGTCGCCGGTGACGACATCACCACGGGTCTGCCCCGCGTGCAGGAGCTGTTCGAGGCTCGGGTGCCCAAGGGCAAGGCGCCCATCGCGGACGTCGACGGCCGGGTGCGGATCGAGGACAACGACCGCTTCTGGAAGATCACCCTCATCCCGGACGACGGGTCCGAGGAGATCGTCTTCGACAAGCTGTCCAAGCGCCAGCGCCTGGCCAACACCCCCACGGGCCCGCTGCAGGACGGCGACCACGTGGCCGTCGGCCAGCAGCTGCTGGAGGGCACGCCCGACCCGCACGAGGTGCTGCGCATCATGGGTCCGCGCGAGGCCCAGCTGCACCTGGTGCAGGAGGTCCAGAAGGTCTACCGGGCCCAGGGCGTGGCGATCCACGACAAGCACATCGAGGTCATCGTGCGGCAGATGCTGCGCCGCGTGACGATCATCGACTCGGGCGCGACGGAGTTCCTGCCCGGCTCGCTCGTGGAGCGCGCGGAGTTCGAGTCCGGCAACCGCCAGGTCGTGGCCGAGGGCGGCGAGCCCGCCGCCGGTCGCCCGGTCCTGATGGGCATCACGAAGGCGTCGCTGGCGACGGACTCGTGGCTGTCCGCGGCCTCCTTCCAGGAGACGACGCGCGTGCTGACCGACGCCGCCATCAACGGCCGGTCGGACAAGCTCATCGGCCTGAAGGAGAACGTGATCATCGGCAAGCTGATCCCGGCGGGCACCGGCATCAACCGGTACCGGAACATCCAGGTCCAGCCGACCGAGGAAGCGCGCGCCGCGGCCTACGCCATCCCGAGCTACGACGACGGCTACTACACGCCGGACGTCTTCGGCACGGGCACCGGCGCGGCCGTGCCGCTGGACGACTACGACTTCGGCCGCGACTACCGCTGACCGGAGCCAGTCACGGGAAAGGCCCCCGGAGCACCTGCTCCGGGGGCCTTTCCCCTACTCCGAACACCCCACCCGGCGCGGTCGGGCGTCCCCGACGCCGCCTGCGCGGCGATTCAGGACGAGAAGAACAGGCCACCGAGGCCGCGGTGCTTGCGGTGGCCGTAGTGGCCGCCGTAGTGCGGCTGCGCGCCCCAGCCGGGCTGGGCGTAGCCGGGGGCCGGAGCGGCGGGCGGCGGGGGCGGCGGAACGGCCATCTGGGTCTCCAGCCGGGTGATGGCCTCCAGCTCGCCGTAGTCCAGGAAGACCCCTCGGCAGCCGTCGCACTGTTCGATGTGCACGCCCATGCGGTCGTAGGTGCGCATGTTCGCATGACACTTGGGACACTGCATCGTGTTGAGCCTCCTGCTCTCGGTGCGGTATGCGCGATATTAGCCACGTTGGCCGATGCCGGTGGCGGAGATGATCCGTCCGCAGGCGTCGATCAGGGCTTCCTGCTCGTCGGTCAACGCCGTGCCGTCGCGGTCCGCGGCGGCGAGGGCACGTGCTGCCATCTGCACCACCAACGCGCGGGCCGGGACGTCCAGTTCCGCCCACGGGTCGTGCGGTGACACGCCGGTCCCGCCCGCGGCGAGGTAGGCGTCCAGCAGCCGCCCCCACAGCTCCGGGTCCAGCACGCCCGCCGCGTGCAGGGCGGCGGGGCGGGCCAGGTCCCACGCCGGGTCGCCGGTGCCGAGGTCGTCCACGTCGATCAGCCGCCACCCGCCGTCCCGGCGCACGAGCTGGCCCAGGTGCCAGTCGCCGTGGATGAGGGTGGTCGCCGCGGTGTCCAGCGGGGGCAGCGTGGCGAAGGCGCGCAGCACCCGCCGGGCCGCCGCGGAGCCGCGCGGCAGTTCCCGCACCGCGCGCTCCAGCCGGGGCCGCGCGCCCGAGGGGGGCAGCGGTCCGGCGAAGTCCGCGGCGGTGAAGCGGTGCAGCGCGGCCAGCATCGCGCCCGCTTCTTCCAGCGGCACCGCGTCGGGGTCGCGCGGCGGCACCGGTTGCCCCAGCGGCCACGCGGTCACCACCCGCCCGGCGACCACGGCCGGGGCCGCGCGGGGGGCGAGCAGCAGCCCGCCCAGCCGCGGGTCCCCGGCCAGCCGCAGCCGGGCGGACAGCGCGCCGAGGTCGGTGCCCGCCTCGTGCGCCTTGAGCACCACGTCGCCCACCCGCACCACCACGACGTCCCCGCGCACCGCGAGGACGACGGGCTCGGCGTCGGCCGCGACCAGCGCGGCCATGCCCGCGACGAGATCGGAGTTCACCCGATCAGTGTGACCGGGCCCGGACCGCGCTCAGGTGGCGGTCAGGCACACGGTCGTGGCGGGCTCCGAGTAGACGCGCGGCGTGGCCGGGGCCGCGCACGCCGTGGCGTCCGCCTTGCCGCGCACCACCTTGGTGACCTTCTCCACCGACGGCCCGCAGGCCACCTTCGAGTACAGCTTGGCGGCGCGGTAGGTGTCGAGCTTGAGGCACTCGCCCTCGTTGACGTTGAGCATGAAGCACTTGCGCAGCTTCCGGGTGGACTTGCGGCCCGACCGGCCGGTGTCGGCGAAGTAGTCGCCGTCCGGGCAGCGCGGGTTCGCCGAGGTCTCGCTGTAGCCGACCTTGTAGGCCGCCTTCGGCGCGGCGCAGTCCACCTTCACCAGGTCGTAGTCGTCGCGCGACTTGCTCCTGGGCTCCGCGCAGTCGCCCACGCCCGGCGAGGTGCGGGAGATGAAGAAGAACATCGCGCCGATGGCCACCACGACGACCGACGCCACCACGATCCCCAGCTTGGTGGCCCGGCGGCGCTTGTCCGGCGGTGTGCGCATGTGCGCCTGCCACTCCGGCGGTATGGGGTGGCTGCTGCTGGTCACTCCGGTCACGGGTGTCCCCCCTCAGATGGACAGCTTGCGGTCGACGTCCGCGGCGTTGGGCGGTTCGTCGGCAAGCATGTCGTAGACGTCCTTGCCGCCCGCCTTGGCGTTGTCCACCAGCGTGGTCCCCGCGTTGGTCAGCGCGTCCCGGCCGAACTGCTGCGCGGAGCCCTTCCAGCCGCCGGGCCCGAGCACGTTCCCGGCGGCGTCGCGCCCGCGGAAGACGTCCATGGCGTCCTTGCCCGCGAACTTCTCCGCGGTGGTGCGCCACCACTTGGGGCCCGCCAGCCTGCCGCTGAGCACCTTCAGCGCCTTGCTGATCTTCTGCAGGATGGCGGTGACCTTCTGCACGATCCGCGTGACGCGGGAGGTGGCCACCGCGATCTCGGCGGTGGTGGCCGCCGCGGCGGCGACCTCGGAGGCGCCCAGCGTGGGCACGGCCGCCGCCTGCGCGGCCAGCCAGGTGATGATCAGCCACTCGACCAGGCTGGCGATCAGGTCCATGACCAGGTCGTAGGCGGTCTTCATGAGCGCTTTGCTGCCGTTGAGGATGTCCACCACGCCGGCGGCCTCGCCGCTGGTGCCCATGATCCCCTCGGCGAACTCGGCCAGCCGCTCGCGACTGGCCCCCGACGCCGCGCCCTGCCAGGACTCCAGGCCGGTCTCCACGGTGGTGGCGAACTTCTTCGCCAGCCCCTCCAGGTCCTTGCTGACCTTGTCGAACTTCTCCGCGGCGATGCCCAGCTGCTCCTCGTCGCCGGTGACCAGCTTGAGCGCGTCGTCCAGCGGCTTGATCAGGTCGACCAGGAAGCCGAGCCCGAAGGTGAGCAGGGTGTGCAGCGGGTCGACGACCAGACCCGCGATGGGCAGCTCGGCGACGAAGCCCTGGATCTCGCCGACCGCCGCGTGCACCTCGGCGGGGTTGCCGCTGGTCAGGTCGCCGAGGGCGGACCAGGCCTTCTGCCCGCTCTCGTAGAGCCCGCTCTCCTGCAGGGTGCCGACGAACCCCTCGCCCTTGAGGAAGCCGTCGCCGCCGTCCTCGCTGGTCCAGTAGTTGTCGTCGCGAACTTCCTGCTCGGTGCTGACCGTCTTCTCCTCGGTCACCTCACGCCCCCGATCCGACCGAGGGCGGCTTGGCCGCGCCGCCGAGCTGCCTGCCGATGTCCTCCAGCGCGTCCGCGACGGCCTGGTTCACGTCGCGGTAGTGCTCACCGGACAGCGACAGCTGGTCGCCCAGGTCGGTCATCCGCTCGACCATCTTGTCCATGTGGTCCATGAAGGTGTTGGTCAGCTCGACGTAGTCGCCGTAGGTCAGCGCCTGGCCCAGCAGGCCCCAGGAGATCTCCGGCACCACGGCCGCGCTCGCCTCCTGCTTGATCTTCTCCGCGTCGGCGGCCAGTGCGGTCACGTCCCTGCCGCACTTGGTCACCGCCGCCGCGTCCACTCCGAATGCCATCGGTGCTCCTCCTCAGTGGGATTCCGGCGGGTCTCAGCGCAGGATCGGGCCGAAGCCCTCGTCGGGGTCCTCCTCGTGCGGCGGCGCCGGTCGGCGCGGCGGCGCGGGTGGCTGGACCCGAGGGGGGAAGTGCGGCGCCTGCGGCGGTGGCGGCGGCGCGACCGGTGGGCGGGCGCCCGCCTGCTGGAGGAACGTCGCGCCCGGCGCGGGCGGGGGAGGGGGCGGCGGGGCCTGCTCGGCGGGGTTGACGCCGAAGACCTCCTCCTGCACCTTGTTCACCCGCGCGGCGATGTCGATCTGGTCGCCCGCGAACTGCTGCACCAGCTCCGCCGAGCGGCGTGCCGAGTCGGCGACGGCGGTCCGGATGGTGCTCATGATCGTGCGGGACAGCGCGGGCGGTGGCATGCGCTGCGCCTCCGGGCCGAGCTGGAGGTCCAGGACCGCGCCGCCCGGACCAGCCACCACGGTGACCGCCCGATCGGGTGAGATAGCGGTCACGCGCAGTTGTGCCATCTGCTCTTTCATCTGCTGGTAACCCGCGAGCCGCTGCTCGGCCTTGCGGCCTGCCTCGGCGATCTCGCGGACGCGCTGGTCGGACACCTGGCCCCCGTGGTAGGTCGTGCGATTGCCCGCTCTGTCTACTGCATTCGGCCGCTCGTGGGAGTAGTTTTGATCGCGGACGGCGCTGTGAGTTGGACTGGTCCGGGTGCGTGACGGACCGCGCGGAAAGCGCAGGCAGCGGGCCCGACTCGGGCCAAGCCCGGCGGTGGTGACCCCGTTTTGACCAGTGAGAGCGGCGGGGGGTATCTTTGGTACTCGTGCCCGACCCATGTCGGGCCGCTCCGCGTGCCTACGCGCCAGTGGTGCTGGAGAGCCGGCCGCGGTGACCTCCACTCGTAGGGGCATCCTGGGATGTCGCCTGCGGACCCGGGGACACAGTGCTCGGCCGCCTCGGCTTTCGGCGAGGGGCGCGACACGCCCGACCTCGGGTGCAGAGAGGGACCAAGTAAACAGTGCTCGGCCGCCCCGCGGGCGAGACGTGAACGGAAGAAGCAGCCGGCGTATGCCAACGATCCAGCAGCTGGTCCGAAAGGGCCGCCAGGACAAGGTCGCCAAGCAGAAGACCGCGGCGCTCAAGGGCAGCCCGCAGCGGCGCGGTGTGTGCACCCGCGTCTACACCACGACGCCCAAGAAGCCGAACTCGGCGCTGCGCAAGGTCGCCCGCGTGAAGCTGACCAGCGGCATCGAGGTCACGGCTTACATCCCGGGTGAGGGTCACAACCTGCAGGAGCACTCGATGGTGCTCGTGCGCGGTGGCCGTGTGAAGGACCTCCCCGGCGTCCGTTACAAGATCATCCGCGGCTCGCTCGACACGCAGGGCGTGAAGAACCGCAAGCAGGCTCGCAGCCGCTACGGCGCGAAGAAGGAGAAGAGCTGATGCCCCGCAAGGGACCGGCCCCGAAGCGGCCGCTGATCTCCGACCCGGTCTACAGCTCTCCGCTGGTGACCCAGCTCATCAACAAGGTGCTGGTCGACGGCAAGCGCTCCGTGGCCGAGCGGATCGTGTACGGCGCCCTGGAGGGTGCCCGCGAGAAGACCGGCACCGACCCGGTGGTGACGCTCAAGCGCGCCCTGGACAACGTCAAGCCCGCGCTGGAGGTCAAGAGCCGCCGCGTCGGTGGCGCGACCTACCAGGTGCCCGTCGAGGTGAAGCCGGGTCGCTCGACCACGCTCGCCCTGCGCTGGCTGATCACCTTCTCCCGGCAGCGCCGTGAGAAGACCATGGTCGAGCGCCTGATGAACGAGCTGCTCGACGCGAGCAACGGCCTGGGCGCGAGCGTCAAGCGCCGCGAGGACACGCACAAGATGGCCGAGTCGAACAAGGCCTTCGCCCACTACCGCTGGTGATCCGACGCCCGGCCGGGGAACACCCGGCCGGGCTCTCCCAGCCCTAGTGAGCCTGCTACCAGCTAGCTCAAGACAGGGGAAACACCCGTGGCACAGGACGTGCTCACCGACCTGGCCAAGGTCCGCAACATCGGGATCATGGCCCACATCGACGCGGGCAAGACCACGACGACCGAGCGGATCCTCTTCTACACGGGGATCAACTACAAGATCGGCGAGGTCCACGACGGCGCCGCGACGATGGACTGGATGGAGCAGGAGCAGGAGCGCGGCATCACCATCACGTCCGCCGCGACGACCTGCTACTGGAAGAACCACCAGATCAACCTCATCGACACGCCCGGCCACGTCGACTTCACCGTCGAGGTGGAGCGCAACCTCCGCGTGCTCGACGGTGCCGTGGCGGTGTTCGACGGCAAGGAAGGCGTCGAGCCCCAGTCCGAGCAGGTCTGGCGGCAGGCGAGCAAGTACGACGTGCCGCGCATCTGCTTCGTCAACAAGATGGACAAGCTCGGTGCGGACTTCTACTTCACCGTGCGCACCATCTCCGAGCGCCTCGGCGCCAAGCCGCTGCCGATCCAGCTGCCGATCGGCGCCGAGAGCGACTTCATCGGCGTCGTCGACCTGGTCGAGATGCGGGCGCTGACCTGGCGCGGCGAGGTCCAGAAGGGCGAGGACTACGCGGTCGAGGAGATCCCGGCCGACCTGGTCGACCGGGCCAACGAGTACCGCGAGCAGCTCATCGAGGCCGTCGCGGAGACCGACGACGCCCTGATGGAGGCCTACCTCGGTGGCGAGGAGCTGACCGTCGAGCAGATCAAGGCGGGCATCCGCAAGATCGTCAACGACGGCACTGCCTACCCGGTGCTGTGCGGCTCGGCGTTCAAGAACAAGGGCGTGCAGCCCATGCTCGACGCGGTGATCGACTACCTGCCGTCGCCGCTGGACCTGCCGCCGGTCGAGGGCACGCTGCAGGACGGGGAGACCCCGGCCACCCGCCGCGCCGCCAGCGACGAGCCGTTCTCGGCCCTGGCGTTCAAGATCGCCGCGCACCCCTTCTTCGGCAAGCTGACCTACATCCGGGTGTACTCGGGTCGGGTCGCCTCCGGCACCCAGGTCATCAACTCGACCAAGGACCGCAAGGAGCGCATCGGGAAGATCTTCCAGATGCACGCCAACAAGGAGAACCCGGTCGACGAGGCCATCGCGGGCCACATCTACGCCGTGATCGGCCTGAAGGACACCACCACCGGTGAGACGCTGAGCGACCCGCAGTCGCCCATCGTGCTGGAGTCGATGACCTTCCCCGAGCCGGTCATCCAGGTGGCGATCGAGCCCAAGACGAAGGCCGACCAGGAGAAGCTGGGCACCGCGATCCAGAAGCTCGCCGAGGAGGACCCGACCTTCCGGGTCAACCTGGACGAGGAGACCGGGCAGACCATCATCGCGGGCATGGGCGAGCTGCACCTGGACATCCTGGTGGACCGGATGCGCCGCGAGTTCAAGGTCGAGGCGAACATCGGCAAGCCGCAGGTGGCCTACCGGGAGACCATCCGCCGCAAGGTGGAGAAGTACTCCTACACCCACAAGAAGCAGACCGGTGGTTCGGGCCAGTTCGCGAAGGTCCTGATCGACATCGAGCCGCTGGAGAAGAACGCCGAGGGCGCGCTCTACGAGTTCGTCAACGCGGTCACCGGTGGTCGCATCCCGCGGGAGTACATCCCGTCGGTCGACGCCGGTGCCCAGGACGCGATGCAGTACGGCGTGCTGGCGGGCTACCCGCTGGTCGGCATCAAGGTGACGCTGGTCGACGGCGCCTACCACGAGGTCGACTCCTCCGAGATGGCGTTCAAGATCGCCGGTTCGATGGCGCTCAAGGAAGCCGCTCGCAAGGCCGACCCGGCACTGCTCGAGCCGATGATGGCGGTCGAGGTGACCACGCCCGAGGAGTACATGGGCGACGTCATCGGCGACCTGAACTCCCGCCGTGGCCAGATCCAGGCCATGGAGGAGCGCAGCGGCACCCGCGTCGTCAAGGCGCTGGTCCCGCTGTCGGAGATGTTCGGGTACGTCGGCGACCTGCGGTCCAAGACCCAGGGTCGCGCGAACTACTCGATGACGTTCGACTCCTACGCCGAGGTTCCCACGAACGTCGCGAAGGAGATCATCGCGAAGGCGACGGGCGAGTAACCCCAACCGGAGCACCGCAGCACCACGCGGGCTCTCCGGGGTCTCTCGTCCCTGGGGTCCGCAAAACCCTGACGTGACGCCCGGCGGGTGGCCGACCACCCGCCGGGCACAGCACCAGAAGTCCAGGAGGACAATCCAGTGGCGAAGGCGAAGTTCGAGCGGACGAAGCCGCACGTCAACATCGGCACCATCGGTCACATCGACCACGGCAAGACGACGCTGACCGCGGCGATCTCCAAGGTCCTGCACGACAAGTACCCGGACCTGAACCCCTTCACGCCGTTCGACCAGATCGACAAGGCGCCGGAGGAGAAGCAGCGCGGCATCACCATCTCGATCGCGCACATCGAGTACCAGACCGACAAGCGCCACTACGCGCACGTCGACTGCCCCGGTCACGCCGACTACATCAAGAACATGATCACCGGTGCGGCGCAGATGGACGGCGCCATCCTGGTGGTCGCGGCGACCGACGGCCCGATGCCGCAGACCAAGGAGCACGTCCTCCTGGCCCGCCAGGTCGGTGTGCCCTACATCGTGGTGGCCCTGAACAAGGCCGACATGGTGGACGACGAGGAGATCCTGGAGCTCGTCGAGCTCGAGGTCCGCGAGCTGCTCTCCGAGTACGAGTTCCCCGGTGACGACCTGCCCGTCGTCCGCGTCTCCGCGCTGAAGGCGCTGGAGGGCGACGCCGAGTGGGGCGAGAAGCTCATCGGCCTGATGGACGCCGTGGACGAGAACATCCCGGAGCCGGAGCGCGAGGTCGACCGGCCGTTCCTGATGCCGGTCGAGGACGTCTTCACCATCACCGGCCGCGGCACCGTGGTCACCGGCCGCATCGAGCGCGGCATCATCAAGGTCAACGAGGAAGTCGAGATCGTCGGCATCAAGGACCAGTCGCGCAAGACGACTGTCACCTCGATCGAGATGTTCAAGAAGTTCCTCGACGAGGGCCAGGCGGGCGACAACGCCGCCCTGCTGCTGCGCGGCATCAAGCGCGAGGAGGTGGAGCGCGGCATGGTGATCGTGAAGCCGGGCACCACCACCCCGCACACCGAGTTCGAGGCGCAGGTCTACATCCTGTCCAAGGACGAGGGCGGCCGCCACACGCCGTTCTTCAACAACTACCGCCCGCAGTTCTACTTCCGCACCACCGACGTGACCGGCGTGGTGACCCTCCCCGAGGGCACCGAGATGGTCATGCCGGGCGACACCACCTCCATGTCCGTGAAGCTGATCCAGCCGATCGCGATGGACGAGGGCCTGCGGTTCGCCATCCGCGAGGGTGGCCGCACCGTCGGCGCGGGCTCGGTCACCAAGATCATCAAGTGATCTAGCTCTACAACTCCACCCCGGATTTGGCGCACGCGCTGGCGTGTGCGACCATTGACGGGTTGCTCGTCGGGGCGGCCGGTTCGAGTTCGGAACTCGGCCGCCCCGCCACGAGCGGGGTTTGGCAAGACAATCCCACAAGCTGCATCAGTGGGACTGGTCTGTGCGGGCGGCGCGACACGCCCGACCGCGTGGACCGGGCACCGTGACACCGCTCGGTGTCAGTCCTGAATAGGGGGCGGAGCGCGCCGGGGGTACCCAGTTGCCCCGCCAGAGGCACCGCACCGCGGCGGTACTACAAGCAGAGGAACGGCAAGCCATCATGGCGGGACAGAAGATCCGCATCCGGCTCAAGGCCTACGACCACGAGGCGATCGACGCGTCCGCGCGCAAGATCGTCGAGACCGTGACGCGCACCGGCGCTCGGGTCGTCGGGCCTGTGCCGCTGCCCACTGAGAAGAACGTTTACTGCGTCATCCGCTCGCCGCACAAGTACAAGGACTCGCGCGAGCACTTCGAGATGCGCACGCACAAGCGTCTGATCGACATCCTCGACCCGACGCCGAAGACGGTGGACGCGCTCATGCGCATCGACCTGCCGGCGAGCGTCGACGTCAACATCCAGTAAGCGTTGGACGCGGCAGTGTTGATCCCATTTGGGGCGGAGAGCAAAGAGACCCATGTCTGACAGGCAGGTAAAGGGCCTCCTGGGCACCAAGCTCGGCATGACTCAGGTCTTCGACGAGAACAACCGGATCGTCCCGGTGACCGTCGTCAAGGCCGAGCCGAACGTGGTCACCCAGGTTCGGACCCAGGAGAACGACGGCTACTCGGCCGTGCAGCTGGCCTTCGGCGCGATCGACCCGCGCAAGGTCAACAAGCCCGTTGCGGGCCACTTCGCCAAGGCGGGCGTCACGCCCCGCCGTCACCTGGCGGAGCTGCGCACCACGGACGCCGCCGAGTACCAGGTCGGCCAGGAAGTCACCGCTGAGGTGTTCGAGGCCGGCGCGGTTGTCGACGTGGTCGGCACCAGCAAGGGCAAGGGCACCGCGGGTGTCATGAAGCGCCACGGCTTCGGCGGCCTCGGGGCCAGCCACGGCACGCAGCGCAAGCACCGCTCGCCCGGCTCCATCGGCGGGTGCGCCACGCCCGGCCGCGTGTTCAAGGGCCTGCGCATGGCGGGTCGCATGGGCCACGTGCGCGTGACCACCCAGAACCTCAAGGTGCACAAGGTCGACGCCGAGTCGGGCCTGCTGCTCATCAAGGGCGCGGTTCCCGGTCCCAAGGGCGGCCTCGTGTTCGTCAAGACCGCTGCGAAGGGTGGTGCCTGATCATGACCTCCGTTGAGGTCCGCACCCCGGACGGCAAGACCGACGGCACCGTCGAGCTGCCCGCCGCCGTCTTCGACGCCCAGGCCAACGTCGCGCTGCTGCACCAGGTCGTCGTGGCCCAGCAGGCCGCGGCCCGCCAGGGCACGCACAAGGCGAAGACCCGCGGCGAGGTCTCCGGCGGCGGCAAGAAGCCCTACCGCCAGAAGGGCACCGGCCGCGCCCGCCAGGGCTCGACCCGCGCCCCGCAGTTCGCGGGCGGCGGCACCGTGCACGGTCCCGTGCCGCGCGACTACAGCCAGCGCACCCCCAAGAAGATGAAGGCCGCCGCCCTGCGCGGTGCCCTCTCCGACCGGGCGCGCGCGGGCCAGGTGCACGTGGTGAGCGGCTTCGTCGAGGGCGACGCCCCGTCGACCAAGACCGCCCGCAAGGTGCTGGAGTCGGTCACGCAGGCCCGCCGCGTGCTGGCCGTGCTGCTGCGCACCGACGAGGTCTCGTGGGTCAGCCTGCGCAACCTGCCGCACGTGCACATCATCGCCCCCGACCAGCTGAACACCTACGACGTGCTGGTCAACGACGACGTGGTGTTCACCAAGGACGCACTGGACGTGTTCCTGGCGAGCAAGGCCCAGCAGGGCAAGGGCTCCGCCGAGGCCACCGCCACGTCGTCCGCAGTGGACGAGGAGGCCGCGAAGTGATCCCCGACCACAGGGACGTCCTGCTCGCACCGGTCATCTCCGAGAAGTCCTACGGGCTGCTCGAGGAGAACAAGTACACCTTCGTGGTGGCGCCGGGCGCGAACAAGACCCAGATCAAGATTGCCGTGGAGAAGGTCTTCGGCGTCAAGGTCGTCAGCGTCAACACGATCAACCGCCAGGGCAAGCGCAAGCGCACCCGGACGGGCTTCGGCAAGCGCAAGGACACCAAGCGCGCCATCGTGACGCTGTCCGCCGAGAGCAAGCCGATCGAGATCTTCGGCGGCCCGGCCGCCTGATGACGACGAGGACTGCGTAGAGATGGGCATTCGCAAGTACAAGCCGACGACCCCCGGTCGTCGCGGTGCGAGCGTCTCCGACTTCGCCGAGATCACTCGGTCGACGCCGGAGAAGTCGCTGATCCGCCCGCTGCACGGCCGCGGTGGCCGCAACGCGTCGGGCAAGATCACGACGCGGCACAAGGGTGGCGGTCACAAGCGGGCCTACCGCCTGATCGACTTCCGCCGCACCGACAAGGACGGCGTGCCCGCCAAGGTCGCGCACATCGAGTACGACCCCAACCGCACGGCGCGCATCGCGCTGCTGCACTACGCCGACGGCGAGAAGCGCTACATCATCGCGCCGTCGAAGCTGCAGCAGGGTGACCGGATCGAGAACGGCCCCAAGGCCGACATCAAGCCGGGCAACAACCTGCCGCTGCGCAACATCCCGGTCGGCACCGTGATCCACGCGATCGAGCTCCGCCCCGGCGGCGGCGCCAAGATCGCCCGCTCGGCCGGTGCCAGCGTCCAGCTCGTCGCCAAGGACGGCCCCTACGCCCAGCTGCGGATGCCCTCGGGCGAGATCCGCAACGTGGACGTGCGCTGCCGCGCCACGGTCGGCGAGGTCGGCAACGCCGAGCACCAGAACATCAACTGGGGCAAGGCAGGCCGCATGCGGTGGAAGGGCAAGAAGCCCACCGTCCGCGGTGTCGCCATGAACCCGGTCGACCACCCCCACGGCGGTGGTGAGGGCAAGACCTCCGGTGGTCGCCACCCGGTCAACCCGGCTGGTAAGCCCGAAGGCCGCACCCGCCGCCGCAAGGCAAGCGACAAGCTCATCGTCCGGCGTCGTCGCACCGGTAAGAAGCGCTGAGCAGGGAGGGAGTGAAGGATGCCTCGCAGCCTTAAGAAGGGCCCCTTCGTGGACGACCACCTGCTCAAGAAGGTGGACGTCCTCAACGAGTCGGGCAAGAAGACCGTCATCAAGACCTGGTCCCGCCGGTCGACGATCATCCCCGACATGCTGGGCCACACGATCGCGGTGCACGACGGCCGCAAGCACGTGCCGGTGTTCGTGACGGAGGCGATGGTCGGGCACAAGCTCGGCGAGTTCGCCCCGACCCGCACGTTCAAGGGTCACATCAAGGACGACCGGAAGTCGCGCCGCCGCTAGGCGACGAACTAGGAAAAGAGCAAGGGGAAGCAGCGATGAACGCCCGCAACGAAGCCGAAGCGCCGGAGTACCCGCGCGCCGTGGCTCGGGCTCGCTACGTCCGCGACACGCCCATGAAGGTGCGCCGCGTCGTCGAGCTCATCAGGGGTCGTAGCGCCAGCGAGGCCCTGGCCGTGCTCCAGTTCGCGCCGCAGGCGGCAAGTGAGCCGGTCCGCAAGGTGCTCGCGAGCGCCGTGGCCAACGCCGAGAACAACCTGTCCCTCGACCCGGACACCCTGTGGGTGTCCAAGGTCTACGTGGACGAGGGTCCGACCCTCAAGCGGTTCCGCCCGCGGGCCCAGGGCCGCGCGTACCGGATCCGCAAGCGGACGAGCCACATCACCGTCGAGGTGGAGTCGCGTCCGAAGAAGACCAGCGCGAAGGGGAACCGGTAGTGGGCCAGAAGATCAACCCGCACGGCTTCCGGCTGGGGATCACCACCGACTGGAAGTCCCGCTGGTACGCCGACAAGCAGTACGCCGAGTACGTGGCCGAGGATGTCAAGATCCGCAAGCTGCTCTCGCGTGGCATGGAGCGTGCCGGCATTTCCAAGGTGGAGATCGAGCGCACCCGCGACCGGGTCCGCGTCGACATCCACACCGCCCGGCCGGGCATCGTCATCGGCCGCCGCGGCGCCGAGGCCGACCGCATCCGCGGTGAGCTGGAGAAGCTCACCAAGAAGCAGGTGCAGCTGAACATCCTCGAGGTCAAGAGCCCCGAGTCGGACGCCCAGCTCGTCGCGCAGGGCGTGGCCGAGCAGCTGTCCAACCGCGTCGCCTTCCGCCGCGCGATGCGCAAGGCCATCCAGTCGGCCATGCGCTCGCCGCAGGTCAAGGGCATCCGCGTGCAGTGCGGTGGTCGTCTCGGCGGCGCCGAGATGTCCCGCTCGGAGCACTACCGCGACGGCCGCGTGCCGCTGCACACGCTGCGCGCCGACATCGACTACGGCTTCTTCGAGGCCCGCACCACGTTCGGCCGGATCGGCGTGAAGGTGTGGATCTACAAGGGTGACGTGGTCGGCGGCCTCAGCGCCAAGCGCGAGCGCGACGCCGCCCCGGCGCCCGACCGCGGCGCCCCGCGCCGCGACCGCGGCGACCGCCCGAACCGCGCCCGTCGCTCCGGTGCCAGCGGCACCACCGCGACCAGCACCGAGGCGGGTCGGGCCGCCCAGAGCGACCAGACGACCGGCGACGTTGCCACCGACAACGCCCCGGCCGTCGCGAAGACGGAGGGCTGAGTAGTGCTCATCCCGCGCAGGGTCAAGCACCGCAAGCAGCACCACCCCGGCCGGTCCGGTGCTGCCAAGGGCGGCACGAGGGTCACCTTCGGCGAGTACGGCATCCAGGCCCTGGAGCCCGCCTACGTGACCAACCGGCAGATCGAGTCGGCTCGTATCGCCATCACCAGGCACATCCGCCGTGGTGGCAAGGTCTGGATCAACATCTTCCCGGACCGCCCGCTGACCAAGAAGCCCGCCGAGACCCGCATGGGTTCGGGTAAGGGTTCGCCGGAGTGGTGGGTCGCCAACATCAAGCCGGGCCGCGTGCTCTTCGAGATGAGCTTCCCGAACGAGGCGGTGGCCCGCGAGGCGCTGCGTCGCGCGATCCACAAGCTCCCGATGAAGTGCCGCATCGTTACGCGTGAGGGTGGTGAGTTCTGATGGCAGCGGGTACCACCGCTTCCGAGCTGCGTGAGCTCACCGAGGAAGAGCTCGTGCTGCGCCTGAGGGAGGCGAAGGAGGAGCTGTTCAACCTCCGCTTCCAGATGGCCACCGGGCAGCTGGACAACAACCGCCGCCTGCGCACGGTCCGGAACGAGATCGCCCGGATCTACACCGTGATGCGGGAGCGGGAGCTGGGTCTCTCCGCCTCCCCGGACGCGGTTTCCACTGGTGAGGGTGCGGCATGACCGAGAGCAACGAAGTGACTGAGACTCGAAACGACCGCAAGGTCCGCGAGGGCTACGTCGTGTCCGACAAGATGGACAAGACGATCGTGGTGGCGGTCGAGGACCGCAAGAAGCACCGCCGCTACTCCAAGGTCATGCGCTCCACCACCAAGGTGAAGGCGCACGACGAGCAGAACACCGCCGGTGTCGGCGACCGCGTCCTGCTGATGGAGACCCGGCCGCTGTCGGCCACCAAGCGCTGGCGCCTCGTCGAGATCCTCGAAAAGGCCAAGTAGTTCAGACCGAGCCCGTCAGGTCGGAAATCTGGCGGGCCAGGAATGGTCAGGAGACAGGTAAGTGATCCAGCAGGAGTCGCGGCTGCGCGTCGCCGACAACACCGGTGCGAAGGAGATCCTCTGCATCCGTGTTCTCGGTGGCTCGGGCCGCCGCTACGCGGGCATCGGGGACATCATCGTCGCCACGGTGAAGCAGGCCATCCCCGGCGCCGGTGTGAAGAAGGGTGACGTCGTCAAGGCGGTCGTCGTCCGCACCGTCAAGGAGAAGCGCCGTCCCGACGGCTCTTACATCCGGTTCGACGAGAACGCCGCGGTGCTCATCAAGAACGACAACGAGCCGCGGGGCACCCGCATCTTCGGCCCGGTCGGTCGTGAGCTGCGCGACAAGAAGTTCATGAAGATCATCTCGTTGGCGCCGGAGGTGCTCTGATGAAGGTGAAGAAGGGCGACACCGTCGTCGTTATCGCCGGCAAGGACAAGGGCGCGCGCGGCAAGGTCATCCAGGCCTACCCCGCCGAGAACCGCGTCCTGGTCGAAGGCGTCAACCGCATCAAGAAGCACACCCGGATCACGCAGACCCAGCGCGGCGCGCAGTCGGGCGGCATCGTGACCCAGGAGGCGCCCATCCACGTGTCCAACGTGATGGTGGTCGACTCCGACGGCAAGCCGACCCGTGTGGGCTACCGGACGAACGACGAGGGCAAGCGGGTCCGCATTTCCCGTCGCAACGGGAAGGACATCTGAGATGACGACCGCAGAGAAGATCGCGCCGCGGCTGAAGACCCGCTACCGCGAGGAGATCGTGGCCGAGCTGCGCAAGCAGTTCGACTACGCGAACGTGATGCAGATCCCCGGCGTCGTGAAGGTCGTCGTCAACATGGGCGTCGGCGACGCCGCCCGTGACGGCAAGCTGATCGAGGGCGCCGTTCGGGACCTGTCCATCATCACCGGCCAGCGCCCCGAGGTCCGTCGGGCCCGCAAGTCCATCGCGCAGTTCAAGCTGCGCGAGGGCATGCCCATCGGTGCGCGCGTGACGCTGCGCGGCGACCGCATGTGGGAGTTCCTGGACCGGCTGCTGACCATCGCGCTGCCCCGCATCCGCGACTTCCGCGGCCTGTCGGGCAAGCAGTTCGACGGCAACGGGAACTACACGTTCGGCCTCAACGAGCAGTCGATGTTCCACGAGATCGACCCGGACGCCATCGACCGCCCGCGCGGCATGGACATCACGGTCGTCACCACCGCCACCAACGACGAGGAGGGCCGGGCGCTGCTCAAGCACCTGGGCTTCCCGTTCAAGGAGAACTGATGGCCAAGAAGGCGCTGATCAACAAGGCCGCGGCCAAGCCGAAGTTCAAGGTGCGGGCCTACACCCGCTGCCAGCGCTGCGGGCGCCCGCACTCGGTGTTCCGCAAGTTCGGCCTGTGCCGGATCTGCCTCCGCGAGATGGCCCACCGGGGCGAGCTGCCCGGTGTGAACAAGTCCAGCTGGTAGTACCGGCTCGGCGGCAGGTTTTTCAAAATCCACTTCGCTGTAGGCCCGCTCACGACCGATCCGGACCCTGACTGGGGAACCGCAGCGAGAAAGGTTGACCAGGTCACCATGACGATGACCGACCCGATCGCAGACATGCTGACGCGTCTGCGGAACGCGAACTCGGCTTACCACGACAAGGTCGTGATGCCGCACTCCAAGCTGAAGGCCAACATCGCCGAGATCCTCAAGCGCGAGGGTTACATCGCGGGCTACCGCGACGAGCAGGGCGACGTGGCCAAGAACCTGGTCATCGAGCTGAAGTACGGCCCGAACCGGGAGCGCAGCATCGCCGGCCTGCGCCGCGTGTCCAAGCCCGGTCTGCGGGTGTACGCGAAGTCGACCAACCTGCCGAAGGTGCTCGGCGGTCTGGGCGTGGCGATCATCTCGACCTCTGGCGGTCTGCTGACCGACCGCCAGGCCAACAAGCAGGGCGTGGGCGGAGAAGTCCTCGCCTACGTCTGGTGAGGAAGGGGGACTAGGCATGTCGCGCATCGGAAAGCTGCCGATCACCGTCCCCGCCGGGGTCGACGTGAACATCGCCGGCCGGGACGTCAGCGTGAAGGGCCCGAAGGGCACCCTGTCGCTGACGATCGCCGAGCCGATCATCATCGAGAAGGCCGAGGACGGCACTCTCGAGGTCAAGCGCCCGAACGACGAGCGTCGCAGCCGTTCGCTGCACGGGTTGTCCCGCACGCTGGTGCAGAACATGGTCATCGGCGTGACCCAGGGCTACGAGAAGAAGATGGAGATCCACGGCGTCGGCTACCGCGTGGCGCTCAAGGGCTCCGACCTGGAGTTCGCGCTGGGCTACAGCCACCCGGTGAAGGTCGAGGCCCCCGAGGGCATCACCTTCGCGGTGGAGACCCCCACCAGGTTCTCCGTCTCCGGCATCGACAAGCAGCTCGTCGGCGAGGTCGCCGCCAACATCCGCAAGCTGCGCAAGCCCGACCCGTACAAGGGCAAGGGCGTGCGTTACGCGGGCGAGAAGATCCGCCGCAAGGTCGGAAAGACGGGTAAGTGACATGAGCGAGACTGCAACGAAGCGCAAGCCGGTGGGCAAGGACATCTCGACCACTCGCCGCATCGCCAAGACCCGCCGTCACTTCCGCCTCCGCAAGAAGGTCAGCGGCACTCCCGAGCGCCCGCGCCTGGTGGTGCACCGCTCGTCGAAGCACATCACCGTGCAGATCATCGACGACCTGGCCGGTCACACGCTGGCCGCGGCGTCCTCCGTCGAGGCGGACGTCCGCGCGGTCGAGGGCGACAAGAAGGCCAAGGCCGCGAAGGTCGGCCAGCTGGCCGCCGCCCGCGCCAAGGAAGCGGGCATCAGCAAGGTCGTGTTCGACCGCGGTGGCAACGCCTACCACGGCCGGATCGCGGCTCTGGCCGACGCCGCTCGCGAGGCGGGGCTGGAGTTCTGACAATGATCATCACTGGAATTGAGAGGGACGCCTGATGCCAGGACGCACGCGTCGCGAAGGCGGCGGGGGCGAGCGCGGAGAGCGTCGCGACCGTCGTGACGGCGGCCGCGGCGGCGCGGCCCAGGAGAAGACCCCGCACCTGGAGCGCGTGGTTGCCATCAACCGCGTCTCCAAGGTCGTGAAGGGTGGTCGTCGGTTCAGCTTCACCGCCCTGGTCGTGGTCGGCGACGGCGACGGCATGGTCGGCGTCGGCTACGGCAAGGCCAAGGAAGTGCCCGCGGCCATCGCCAAGGGTGTGGAGGAGGCGAAGAAGAACTTCTTCCGCGTCCCCCGCATCGCGGGCACGATCCCTCACCCGGTGCAGGGCGAGAAGGCGGCGGGCGTCGTCCTGCTGCGCCCGGCCTCGGCCGGTACCGGTGTCATCGCCGGTGGTGCGGTCCGCGCGGTGCTGGAGTGCGCCGGTGTCCACGACGTGCTGAGCAAGTCGCTGGGCTCGGACAACGCCATCAACATCGTGCACGCCACCGTGGAGGCCCTGAAGGGCCTGCAGCGTCCGGAGGAGGTCGCGGCGCGTCGCGGCCTGCCGCTGGAGGACGTGGCCCCCGTCGGCATGCTCCGCGCTCGCGCGGGCCAGGGGGTGTGACGTGGCGCAGCTCAAGGTGACCCAGGTCAAGAGCAGCATCGGTACCAAGCACAACCACCGGGAGTCCCTGCGGACCCTGGGGTTGCGCAAGATCCGCCAGTCGGTGGTCCGTGAGGACACGCCGCAGGTGCGCGGCCTGATCCACGCCGTGCGCCACCTGGTGGTCGTCGAGGAGGTCCAGTCGTGACCATCAAGATCCACCACCTGCGTCCGGCCCCCGGCGCCAAGACCGCGAAGACCCGCGTGGGTCGCGGTGAGGGCTCCAAGGGCAAGACCGCGGGTCGCGGTACCAAGGGCACCGGAGCGCGGAAGAACGTCTCGCCGCGCTTCGAGGGTGGCCAGATGCCGCTGCACATGCGGCTGCCGAAGCTGAAGGGCTTCCGCAACCCGTTCCGCACCGAGTACCAGGTCGTCAACGTCGGCGACATCGCGCGGGTCTTCCCCGACGGTGGCCGCGTCGACGTCGAGGCCCTGGTCAAGGCGGGCCTGGTCCGCAAGGGCCAGCTCGTCAAGGTGCTGGGCAACGGCGACCTCGCGGGCGTCAAGCTGGAGGTCGTCGCCAACAAGTTCTCGGGCAGCGCGGTGGAGAAGATCGCCGCCGCCGGTGGCACCACCACCGTGCTCTGAGTTCACGGCACGTCCGAAAGGGCCCCGGAGCACCCGCTCCGGGGCCCTTTCGACGTTCCGCGCGCCCACGAGTTGAGACGTGTTCTCGCAGGGCGTAAATCCGCTTGGGCGGCGGGTTAGCGTTCCTGGCATGTGGCTCGTGGTCTTCTTCGGCGCCGCCGTCCTGGTGGCACTCACGCCTGGCGCCAACAACCTGCTGGGGATGCACCACGCGGTGCGGCACGGCCCCGCGCGGGCCGCCACGGCCCTCCTGGGGCGCTTGGCGGCCTTCTCCCTGATGGTGGCGGCGGTGGTGGCCGGGCTGGGTCCGCTGCTGGCCGCCTCCCAGGTGGCGCTGACCGTCATCAAGTGGCTCGGCGTCGCCTACCTGGTCTACCTCGGCGTGCGCATCCTGCTGTCCGCCAGGACCGCCGCGGACTCCGGGGACGAGGCGCCACCAGCGGGTTCCCCGCTGCGCAAGGAGTTCATGGTGGCCATCACCAACCCCAAGGCGCTGCTCATCTTCACCGCCTTCGTGCCCCAGTTCGTCGACCCGGACCGGGGGCCGGTGGCCGCCCAGCTCGCCCTGCTCGGCGCGGTCTACCTGGTCGCCGAGGCGCTGGCGGGGACCGGCTACGTGGTGGTCGGCGCGGTGATCCGGGCGGTCCGGCTCAGCGGGCGCGCGCGGCGCGGGCTGGACCGGGGGACCGGTGTGCTGCTGCTGGGCATGGCGGGTCTGCTGGCGACCAGCCGAACTTGATCCGTTCGGCGGATTGCGAACATGAAAGCCCGAACGGGTGTGAACGGACAACGGTGACTGGCTACGGCGATGAGGCCCTTGGCTGTTAAAGTCGCGGGCTGAACCCGGATGTCCTCCGGGTCGATCGCGGTTACCCGCCGCGAACGATGCCACCGTGCCGGCAACACTGCCGGTACCGCACGGATGCCGACCCCTCGCGGGCGGCAACGCTTCAGGAGGTTCGCGTGCTCGGCGCATTCCGCTCGGCTCTCGCGACGCCGGACCTGCGCAAGAAGATCCTCTTCACACTGGGGATCGTCGTGGTGTACCGGTTGGGCGCGACCATGCCCGCGCCGGGCGTCTCCTTCGTGAACGTCAAAAAGTGCGTCGAGCAGGTCGACCAGCAGGGCATCTACTCGCTGATCAACCTGTTCAGCGGCGGTGCGCTGCTGAACCTCTCGATCTTCGCGCTGGGCATCATGCCCTACATCACCGCCAGCATCATCATCCAGCTCCTCACCGTGGTCATCCCCCGGTTCGAGCAGCTGAAGAAGGAAGGCCAGGCGGGCCAGGGCAAGCTCACCCAGTACACGCGCTACCTGACGATCGCGCTCGCGGTCCTGCAGTCCACCGGCATCATCGCGCTGGCCGTGCGCGGCCAGCTGTTCCAGAACTGCGACGTCCCCGTCATCCCCGACGACAGCATCTTCTCCCTGGTCGTCCTGGTCATCGCGATGACCGCGGGCACCAGCGTGATCATGTGGCTCGGTGAGATCATCACCGAGAAGGGGATCGGCAACGGCATGTCGCTGCTGATCTTCACCGGCATCGCGGCCCGCATCCCGGCCGAGGGCCAGATCATCCTCAGCCGCGGCGGCCTGACCTTCTTCCTGGTCTGCGTGGCGGCTCTGCTGATCATCGCCAGCGTCATCTACGTGGAGCAGGCCCAGCGCCGCATCCCGGTCCAGTACGCCAAGCGCATGATCGGCCGCCGGATGTACGGCGGCACGTCGACCTACCTGCCGCTGAAGGTGAACCAGGCCGGTGTCATCCCGGTCATCTTCGCCTCGTCGCTGCTGTACCTGCCCGACCTCATCTCCCGGCTGACCGCCTCCACCGACGGCACGCCGAGCTGGTGGGAGACCTTCGTGCAGACGCACCTGGTGTCGCAGTCCAGCCCGGTGCACATCTCGCTGTACTTCCTGCTGATCGTCTTCTTCACCTACTTCTACGTCGGCATCACGTTCAACCCGGACGAGCGCGCCGACGAGATGAAGAAGTTCGGTGGGTTCATCCCCGGCATCCGACCGGGGCGGCCCACCGCCGAGTACCTCCGCTTCGTCCTGGGGCGGATCACGCTGCCCGGCTCGCTCTACCTCGGCATCGTGGCGATCCTGCCGAACCTGTTCCTCGACCTGACCGGTCAGGGCCAGAACCAGAACTTCCCGTTCGGCGGCACCGCCGTGCTGATCATGGTCGGTGTCGGCCTCGACACCGTGAAGCAGATCGAGAGCCAGCTCATGCAGCGCAATTACGAAGGGTTCCTCCGCTAGTGCGACTCGTTCTCGTCGGCCCGCCCGGAGCGGGCAAGGGCACCCAGGCCGCGATCCTCCGGGACAAGCTGGGCGTGCCGCACATCTCCACCGGGGACCTCTTCCGCGCCCACATCAGCCAGCAGACCGAGCTCGGCAAGGAGGTCCAGGAGTACCTGGACTCCGGCGAGCTGGTGCCCGACGCGGTCACCAACGAGATGGTCCGGACCCGCCTGGCCGAGGCGGACGCCGCGGGCGGCTTCCTGCTCGACGGCTTCCCCCGCAACGTCGCCCAGGCGGGCGTGCTGGGCGAGATCCTGGCCCAGCACGGCCACCGGCTCGACGCGGTGCTGGAGTTCCGCATCCCCGAGGACGTGGTGGTCGAGCGCCTGCTGGCCCGCGGCCGCACCGACGACAAGGAGGAGGTGATCCGGCACCGGCAGCAGGTCTACCGCACGGAGACCGCGCCCCTGCTGGACCACTACTCCGACATCGTGCTGACCATCGACGCGGTCGGCGAGGTCGACGAGATCAGCGAGCGCGCGCTCACGGCGCTGCGCGCGCTTGGCGAGAAGTGACCGGAGGACTGCTCGATGCTGTTCGCCGTGTCGTGCCGGGCGGTCGCGACCGCATGATCGAGATCAAGAGCCGCGGCCAGCTGGAGGCCATGCGGGCCGCAGGCCTGGTCGTGGCCAAGGCGCTGACCCTGATGGCAGGCCACGCCAAGGCCGGGGTCAGCACCGCCGAGCTGGACGAGCTGGCCGAGCAGACCATCCGCGACGCGGGCGCGATCCCGTCGTTCAAGGGCTACCACGGCTTCCCGGCCAGCATCTGCGCGTCGGTCAACGAGCAGGTGGTCCACGGCATCCCCAGCCGCACGCAGGTGCTCGCCGAGGGTGACCTGGTCTCCATCGACTGCGGGGCCATCCTGGACGGCTGGCACGGCGACTCGGCCATCACCCTGCCCGTGGGGACGGTGACCGAGGCCGAGCTGAAGCTGTCCGAGGCCACCCGCGAGTCGATGCTCGCGGGCATCGAGGCCGCCGTGCCCGGCGCGCGGCTGACCGACATCTCGTTCGCCATCGAGTCGGCCACCATCGCGGCGGGCGAGCGCGACGGTGTCGAGTACGGCATCGTCGACGGCTACGGCGGCCACGGCATCGGCACCAAGATGCACATGGACCCGTTCCTGCCGAACTACGGCAAGCCCGGCAAGGGCCCGAGGCTCAAGGTCGGCATGGCCATCGCCATCGAGCCGATGCTGACCCTGGGCAGCGAGCGCACGGTCGAGCTGGACGACGGCTGGACCGTCATCACCGCCGACGGCTCGCGCGCCGCCCACTGGGAGCACAGCGTGGCCATCACCGACGACGGCCCCTGGGTGCTCACCGCGCCGGAGGCGTGACCCGGACACCAGGTGCAGTCCCATCCGGGGGCTAGCCCCATGTCCGTCGGGCCCTGGGCGGGTCACCATGGGGTGGTGACCCAGCCTGTGCGGCCCGAGGACATCCGGGCCTCAGACGTCGAACGGGAGCTGGTGCAGCAGCGACTGCACGGGGCGCACGCCGACGGCCGACTCGACCTCGCGGAGTTCGACGCCCGAGTGGTGCGCACCTGGCAGGCCAAGACCCGCGGCGAGCTGGCCGCCCTGGTGGCCGACCTGCCCGAGACGCCACTGGCGGGCCCCCTGACGGCGCCGGTGCCCGCTTCCGCCGCCGAACCCGTGGTAACCATCCGATCGGGTGGTCGGACCGCCCTGCGGGTGCTCACCGCGATCTGGCTGAGCGTGAGCGCGCTGAACTTCGCCATCTGGCTGCTGGTGAGCCTGCTGGGCGGTGGGGGCCTGGTGTACCCGTGGTTCCTGTGGGTCGCCCTGCCCAGCGGGTCCGTGCTGGGCGCGGTCTGGTTGGCCACCAAGCCGCGGTGAGCGGGTTCGAGCGGGCGGTGGAGCGCGACCGGGCGGCGGTCGCCGAGGAGCTGCGCCGGGCACTGGCCGAGGGGCGTATCACCCGAGCGGAGTACGACCAGCGTGTCGCCGTCGTCCCGACCGCCGCCTCCTACGCCGAGTTGGCGGCTTTGGTCGCCGATCTGCCCACGGACGTCCCGGCGCGGGCGGCCGAGCGCCCCCGCAGGCGGGTGCTGCGGGCGTTCACGCTGCTCTGGCTGGTCGCGAGCGTGGTCAACTTCGCGGTGTGGGGTGTCATCGCCCTGGTCGACGAGCCCCCGTACCCCTGGTGGCTGTGGGTGGCGGGCCCTTGGGGTGTGCTGCTGCTGGCGGCCCGATTTGGGCGTTCGGGCTGAGGTGCGTACTATGGAACGGTGGCGCACGTCGCGCCGGTTCCGTCATGCGCATGCGTAGGCAAGCCTTCCGCGGGTGACACGGGGTTCGCAAGGGCCTCCCAGGAGTCGGGGTGCCGCGTGCCCGCGAATCCGGAAGCACCCACCGTCACGAAACGCGGAGGACATGGGCAAGAAGGACGGGGCCATTGAGGTCGAGGGCCGCGTAGTCGAGCCGCTCCCCAACGCGATGTTCCGCGTCGAGTTGGAGAACGGGCACAAGGTCCTGGCACACATCAGCGGCAAGATGCGTCAGCACTACATCCGCATCCTCCCAGAGGACCGGGTTGTCGTGGAGCTCTCGCCCTACGACCTGTCCCGCGGGCGCATCGTCTACCGCTACAAGTGACCTCCACGGTGCCGGGGGCAGCCGCCCCTGGCACTCGGTTGAAGCAGGAGAGCTCAGGCGTGAAGGTCCAGCCGAGCGTCAAGAAGATCTGCGACAAGTGCAAGGTGATCCGCCGCCACGGCCGGGTCATGGTGATCTGCGAGAACCTGCGCCACAAGCAGCGCCAGGGCTGAGCAGGGCACTAGTCGCGGAGGCTTCGCCGACGCAGACGTGAAGCAAGTCTCCTCGCACCTGCCCAGCCCACCGGCTGGGCCTACCCCCGGACTCCAGGCCGGGGCCGGGACACCGCGCCGCGAGAGCGGCCGGAACGACACAGCGAGTCGGTCTCGGAACCGGGCGAGGAGCAGACCTGGAGCGACACCACCGTTAGGAGCAAGCGCCGTATGGCACGACTCGCTGGCGTCGACCTCCCCCGCGACAAGCGGATGGAGATCGCGCTCACCTACATCTTCGGCATCGGCCGCACCCGGTCCAAGGAGCTGCTGACCGCCACTGGCGTCAGCCCCGACCTCCGGGTGAGGGACTTGAGCGACGACGACCTCGCCAAGCTGAGGGACTACGTCGAGAACAACTTCAAGGTCGAGGGTGACCTCCGCCGCGAGGTTCAGGCCGACATCCGTCGCAAGATGGAGATCGGCACCTACCAGGGCCTGCGCCACCGTCGCAACCTGCCCGTCCGCGGGCAGCGCACGAAGACGAACGCGCGCACCCGCAAGGGTCCGAAGAAGACCGTGGCGGGCAAGAAGAAGGCCGGCAAGAAGTAAGACCTCGCGTACCCAAGTAGGAGATCACCCAGAATGCCACCCAAGTCCCGCCAGGGCGCCGGGGTCAAGAAGGTCCGGCGCAAGGAGAAGAAGAACGTCTCCCACGGCCAGGCCCACATCAAGAGCACGTTCAACAACACCATCGTGTCCATCACGGACCCGATGGGCAACGTGATCAGCTGGGCTTCCGCAGGCCACGTCGGTTTCAAGGGCTCCCGCAAGTCGACGCCCTTCGCCGCCCAGATGGCCGCCGAGAACGCCGCCCGCAAGGCCGCCGAGCACGGCATGCGCAAGGTGGACGTGTTCGTGAAGGGCCCCGGCTCCGGCCGGGAGACCGCGATCCGTTCGCTGCAGGCCGCAGGCCTCGAGGTCGGCACCATCCAGGACGTGACCCCGCAGCCCCACAACGGCTGCCGCCCGCCCAAGCGGCGCCGGGTCTGAGGCACGGGGAGGAGTAAGAACACATGGCTCGCTACACCGGACCGGCCACCCGCATCTCGCGGCGCCTCAAGGTCGACCTCGTCGGCGGGGACCAGGCGTTCGAGCGCCGTCCCTACCCGCCCGGCCAGCACGGCCGCGGTCGGATCAAGGAGTCGGAGTACCTGCTCCAGCTCCAGGAGAAGCAGAAGGCCCGCTACACCTACGGCGTGCTGGAGAAGCAGTTCCGCCGGTACTACGAGGAAGCGGTCCGCCGCACCGGCAAGACCGGTGAGAACCTGCTGCAGATCCTGGAGTCCCGCCTGGACAACGTGGTGTACCGCGCGGGTCTCGCGCGCACCCGCCGCCAGGCGCGCCAGCTCGTCAGCCACGGGCACTTCCTGGTCAACGGCCAGAAGGTGAACATCCCCAGCTACCGGGTGTCGAAGTTCGACATCATCGACGTCAAGCCGAAGTCGCTGCCGACGCTGCCCTTCGAGGCCGCCCGCGCGTCCTTCGGTGAGCGGCCGATCCCGGCCTGGCTGCAGGTGGTCCCGTCGACCCTGCGGATCCTGGTGCACCAGCTCCCGGAGCGGGCGCAGATCGACACGCCCGTGACCGAGCAGCTCATCGTCGAGCTCTACTCGAAGTGATCCTCCTGGAGGGGCCGCCGCCGGTGGCCCCTCCAGTCGGGTCCCGCGGCGGCACGAAGGGTGTGCCGCACGCGTTCGCCGGTCTCCGCGACCGGTGTTCTGACGACGTCATATGGCGGGCGTCGTGTAGGAGAGGAAGAACCCAGTGCTGATTTCCCAGCGCCCCTCGCTCAGCGAGGAAGCGGTCAACGAGACCCGCTCCCGGTTCGTCATCGAGCCGCTGGAGCCGGGCTTCGGCTACACCCTCGGCAACTCCATCCGCCGCACCCTGCTGTCGTCCATCCCCGGCGCGGCCGTGACCAGCATCCGCATCGACGGTGTGCTGCACGAGTTCACGACCGTCCCCGGTGTGAAGGAAGACGTCACCGACATCATCCTCAACCTCAAGGAGCTGGTCGTCAGCTCCGAGGAGGACGAGCCGGTGACCATGTACCTGCGCAAGCAGGGGCCCGGTGCGGTGACCGCAGGCGACATCGTGCCCCCGGCCGGTGTCACCGTGCACAACCCCGACCTGCACATCGCGACCCTGAACGGCAAGGGCAAGCTGGAGATCGAGCTCGTGGTCGAGCGCGGTCGCGGCTACGTCCCGGCTGTGCAGAACAAGCAGGCGGGCGCCGAGATCGGCCGCATCCCCGTCGACTCGATCTACTCGCCCGTCATGAAGGTGACCTACAAGGTCGAGGCCACCCGTGTCGAGCAGCGGACCGACTTCGACAAGCTGATCCTCGACGTGGAGACCAAGCCCTCGATCACGCCGCGTGACGCGGTGGCGTCGGCGGGCAAGACCCTGGTGGAGCTGTTCGGTCTCGCCCGCGAGCTGAACGTCGACGCCGAGGGCATCGAGATCGGCCCCTCGCCCGCCGAGGCGGACACCATCGCGGCGTTCGCGATGCCGATCGAGGACCTGGACCTCACCGTCCGGTCCTACAACTGCCTCAAGCGCGAGGGCATCCACACGGTGGGCGAGCTGGTCTCGCGCAGCGAGGCGGACCTGCTGGACATCCGCAACTTCGGCGCCAAGTCGATCGACGAGGTCAAGATGAAGCTCGTCGGCCTCGGCCTCGCGCTCAAGGACAGCCCCCCTGGGTTCGACCCGTCGGCTGCCGCGTCCGACTACCCCGCCGAGGGCTGGGGTGCGGACACGGGCGTGGACTCCCACGACGACGGCCAGGACTACGCGGAGACCGAGCAGCTCTGAGGCCGCTTAGCGGCCGGGCCGGAGCAGAGGATCAGAAAGCAATCCGAGGAGCAATTCGATGCCCACCCCCACCAAGGGACCCCGTCTCGGTGGCTCGCCGGCCCACGAGCGGCTCATGCTGGCCAACCTGGCCACGTCGCTGTTCACCCACGGTCGGATCACCACGACCGAGGCGAAGGCGAAGCGGCTGCGCCCGTACGCCGAGAAGCTGATCAGCAAGGCCAAGGTCGGTGACCTGCACAACCGTCGCGAGATCATGAAGGTGATCCGCGACAAGGACGTCGTGCACAAGCTGATCGCCGAGATCGGTCCGTTCTTCAGCGACCGCCAGGGCGGCTACACCCGCATCACCAAGACGCTGCCGCGCAAGGGCGACAACGCCCCCATGGCCGTGATCGAGCTGGTGCAGGAGAAGACGGTCACCTCCGAGGCCGAGCGCGCCCGCAAGACCAAGTTCGCCAAGGACGAGGCGCCCAAGGCGGCTGAGGCCACCGAGGAGACCAAGTCCGAGGAGGTCGTCGACCAGGACGCCGAGGCGCCCGAGTCGGCCACCAAGGACGCCACCGACGAGCCCGCCGAGGGTGCCGACGACGAGTCCGCCGAGCCCACCAAGGCCGAGGACAAGAAGGACGAGTCCTGACGGACGAGTACTTCGCCGACGAGCCCGCCGCTCCCCTCGGGGACGGCGGGCTCGTCCGTGTGCGTTTGGACCTGGCCTACGACGGCACCGACTTCTCGGGTTGGGCGCGTCAGCCCGGCCGTCGCACGGTGTGCGGGGTGCTGGAGGACACCATGTCCACGGTGCTGCGCGAGGACGTGACGCTCACGGTGGCGGGCCGCACGGACGCGGGCGTGCACGCCGCGGGCCAGGTGGCGCACGTCGACCTCCCGTCCTCGGTGGACGTCGAGGGGCTGCCGAAGCGGTTGGCGCGGGCTCTGCCCCCCGACGTGCGGGTGTTCGCCGCGCGAGTGGTGCCCGCCGCGTTCGACGCCCGGTTCTCTGCGTTGCGCAGGCACTACGAGTACCGCGTCTCCGACGCCCCGCACGGTGCGCACCCGCTGCGGCGCCTGGACACCCTGTCCTGGCCGCGCCCGCTGGACCTGACCGCGTTGAACGAGGCTTCCGCGCTGCTGCTGGGCGAGCACGACTTCTGCGCCTTCTGCCGTCGCAGGGAGGGTGCCACGACCATCCGCGAACTGCAGCGGCTGGAGTGGGCACGTGACGGCGATGTGCTGACCGCTTTCGTCTCAGCGGACGCGTTCTGTCACTCGATGGTGCGCAGTCTGGTGGGTGCCCTGCTGGCCGTCGGGGAGGGCCGCAAGCCGCCTTCCTGGCCGGCGTCGCTGCTGTCGCTGACGGCGCGTTCCAGCCAGGTGACGGTGGCCCCGCCGCACGGCCTGTCGTTGGTCCGGGTCGACTACCCGGCCGACGACGAGTTGGCCGCGCGCGCGGAAGTCACGAGAAACGTTCGGGTGAAGACGATCTAGCACCAGTCGTTCGAGTGACGACTTCGAACCACGGTTCGAATACCGTCGCGATCATGACATCACTCCCCGCACTGCTGTCCGACAACGAGGTCCTCGCCGCCTTCTCGGAGGTCGAGGCCGCCATGCGATCGCTGCACCGCCGCCGCCTCGACCTGCTGGCCGAAGTGCTGCGGCGCGGCCTGGACGTCGAATCCTGCCGCCGGGCCGTCCGCGTCGACTCGGCGGTGATGAAGCGCTGGATCACGCAGGTGAAGTGGTTCCTGCCCGGACGAAGTCCGACCGGGCAGCCGCTGGGGCCTGCGCATCCGGCGGTCTCGGCGGCGCTGGCGGAGCTGTCCGAGGAGCACCTGGTGGAGCTGTCGCGGGCCATCAGGCGGCGGCTGCCGCAGGGCGCCGAAGAGGCATTGGTGCGGACCGCGGTGTCGGCGGAGCCCAAGGCGGTCAAGGAGTTGGCCCGCAGCCTCCGCGACCGCGCCGCGTCCGCTACCGGCCAGGGGGACGTGCTGCGCCTGCGGAACCTGGCCGACGGCAGGCTGGAGTTGCGGGGCAGGCTGTCGGTGGAGGCGGGAGCGGAGTTCCGCGCCGCGCTGGAGCCGCTGTCCCGGCCACGCGCGGGCGACACGCGACCACTGGCCCAGCGCCAAGGGGAGGCGTTCGGTGAACTGCTGGGCCTGGCGCTGCGGTCCGCCGAGCTGCCGTCGGAGGCGGGGGAGCGCCCGCACGTGAACATCACCCTCGACTACGCCGCGCTGCGCCGGGGCGTGGGACGCGCGGCACTGGACGGCGGGCGGCAGCTGTCGGCCGCGCAGGTGCGCCGGATCGCGTGTGACGCGAAGGTGGTGCCGGTGGTTCTCGGCGGCCGATCGGAAGTGCTCGACGTCGGGCGCGCCAAGCGGGTGCTGACCCTGGCCCAGCGTAGGGCGCTGCACGCCCGCGACGGCGGCTGCGCGTTCCCCGGCTGTGATCGTCCGCCGAAGTGGTGCGAGGTCCACCACGTGGTCCACTGGGTCGACGGCGGCCAGACCGACGTGGCGAACCTGGTGCTGTTGTGCAAGAAGCACCACGCGCTGGCGCACGGCTCGCAGTGGCGGATCGTCATGGACGGCGGGGTGCCGTTCTTCGTGCCGCCGCGCCAGGAGGACCCGCGACGGCACCCGCGACGCACCCCCGGCCGTCGGACGCCGGTCATCGGGGCGCGACACGCACGGCGGCCCCCACCGCGCAGGATGGGGGCCGCCGGAAGCGCGCTACCTCACAGAGGAGCTCAGAGGTCGAGGGTCCAGCTGTCGATGTAGCCGGTGTCCTGGTTGTACCAGTCGCGGACCCGCAGCTGCCAGTTGCCGTTGGCGTCCTCGGTGGACAGGTTCACCGTGTAGGTGGCATCCAGGTTGTCCGTGCCGTCCGAACCCGACTGGGCCCTGAGCTGGCGCACCGCGCCGCTCGGGGTGACCAGGTGCACGGACAGGTCACCGCGGTAGGTGTGCTTGACGTGCACCTCGATGGTGACCGCCGTGCTCGCCTTGCCCGCGCAGTCGGTCACCGCGATGGTGCTGACACCAGTCCCCAGGTCGGGCACGGCCACGTCGGCGTCGTTGGTCTTGGCCGGGCAGCCGATGGGCTGCGGGCCGGTGCCCCCGACCACGCGCAGCAGCTTGTTCGGCGAGCCGTTGCCGGGGCTGGTCACCACGTCCGAGGTGGCCCCGTCCACCAGGCCGTCGCGGACCTGCTGCGGGGTCGCGGTCGGGTTGGCGGCCAGGAACAGCGCCGCGGCGCCGACCACGTGCGGGGTCGCCATCGAGGTGCCGCTGATGGTGTTGGTGGCCGTGTCGCCGGTGTGCCACGCGGAGGTGATGTTCGAACCGGGCGCGAAGATGTCGAGGCAGGTGCCGATGTTGGAGAACGACGAGCGGGCGTCGGTGTTGGTGGTGGAGCCGACCGTGATCGCCTCCGGGGTGCGGGCGGGTGAGAACCCGCAGGCGTCCGCGCCGCTGCTGTTGCCACCCGCGAGGCCGTAGGTCACGCCCGAGGCGATGGAGTTGCGCACCGCCTGGTCGACCGTGGCGTCCGCCCCGCCGCCGAGGCTCATGTTGGCCACGGCGGGCTTGACCGCGTTGGCGGTGACCCAGTCGATGCCCGCGATGACACCCGCGTAGGTGCCGGAGCCGGAGCAGTTCAGCACCCGGACGCCGACCAGCTTCACCTTCTTGGCCACGCCGTAGGTGCTGCCGCCGACGGTGCCCGCCACGTGCGTGCCGTGGCCGTTGCAGTCGGTGGAGTCGTCGTCGTTGTCCACGGTGTCGCGACCGGAGCTGGCGCGGCCCGCGAAGTCGCTGTGGGAGAACCGGATGCCCGTGTCGATGATGTAGGCGGTGACGCCCTCACCCTCGTTCGGGTAGGTGTAGGAGTTGTCCAGCGGCAGCGCGGCCTGGTCGATGCGGTCCAGACCCCATGAGGGGGTCGGCGCCTGTGTGGCGGAGATGCTGACCTCGGCGTCCTGCTGGACGTAGGCCACCGCCGGGTCCGCGGCCAGCTTGCGGGCCTGCGCTTCGGACATGGTGGCCGAGAAGCCGTGGAGGGCGCGCGTGTAGGTGTGCTTGACCGTCGCCTGGTATTTGGCGCTCAACGAACTGGCGCTGGCGGTGCTGACGTCCTTGAGCACCACGATGTAGCTGTCCTTGACCGCCTTCTCCGTACCCAGGCCGCGGATTTCGCCCTCGGCGGCGGAGGAGGTGAAGGTGGTCAGCGCGGCGGTGACCGCGAAGGCCGTGCCGGTGGCCAGCCCGACACCGGCCAGCCGTCTCGTCCAGGAAGTGCGAAGTTCTGCCATAGCGGAGGTCTCCTCTTCGCAGGGTCTGCGCCGGTGGTGCAGCCCCGAACCCCCGGTCGCGTGACTCGTTCTTAGTTAGCTCCGCAGGTGGCGCGCAACGATTTGCGCGGACAATGCGGCATTCGGCTCCTCAACAGTTTTTGTTCGCGCTGTCAACGAAGTGCTTCGGTGGACGCCTGGACGGGCGCAAAGAAACGTGCCCCGGACCGGGGTCCGGGGCACGATCTTGCGGTGGTGGTCTTCAGTCGCCTCGGCGCACCGCGCCCAGGATCTGCTGCTCTCCCGGTGTGGTCACCAACCGCAGCGGGCGCCACAGGTTGGCGCCCAGCGCGATCACCTGGTCGTCCTTGAGCGTGGTCAGCTGGTGGGCCATCTGGGGCGGCAGCCGCCAGATCTGGCTCGCCAGCTGGGCCTGGCCGACCGGCAGGCGCTGGAGCAGCACCAGGTCGGCGGAGTTCGCCGTGGCCGCCGCCTGCGGGTGCAGGTAGGGCAGCACGTACATGGTGGTCTGCCACGGCGAGCGCGGCGGGAACAGCTCCTGCGGCACGTGGCCGCCGTCGTGCACGACCAGCAGCGGGCTGTCCTCGGACGGTCGGGGCAGCTCCACCGGGCTGAGCCTGCGCAGCTGCACCAGCGGCGAGGGACGCCCGTCCGGGCCCGCGCCCGCCGCCCGCACCACCGGCTGCCACGCGGCGGGGCGGCCGGTGGCGATGGTGATCCACGCGCCGGTCGCCATGGCGCGCAGCGCGATCTGGCGGGCCAGGTACAGGCCGCCGACCACGACCATGCGGGTCGGCGTGGAGCGCAGCACCGAGATGGTCAGTGGCTCGCCCTGCAGTCCGGAGCCGAGCACCATGCCGCCGCGGTCGCCCGACGGGCTGACCACGTCCAGCAGTTGCGGGTCGACCAGGAACTCGGGGGCGACGCCCTTGTTGTGGCCCTGCGCGTCCATCAGGCGGGAGGCGCTCATGCCACACCTCCCAGCGGCAGCGTGGCGGCCAGGCCGGAGACCTGCAGGCCGTTGAGCGGGGTCAGGGTGATGTCCAGCTTGTCCGCCAGCGCCTTGAGCCGGTCGTCGGCGCGGTCCAGCTCGGTGGGGGTGCGGGCGCTGACCCGCACCAGTCCGCGCAGGCCGACCTGGCCCTGCTCGCCGCTGGGGGAGATGGACATCGCCAGCGTGGAGGACAGCGCGCGCACGCCGGTGAGGGCGTTGAGGTTGTTGCGCATGCCCTTGGCGGGCCAGCCGGTGATCGCGTAGCTGGCGTGCCCGACGCCGCCCGCGGTCACCCCGGACCACTTCTCCCGCAGCGACACCGCCTTGTTCGAGCCTGCCACGGAGGTCAGCTCGGCCGCGGAGATGCCCGCGCGGATGAGCTCGTCGGAGTCCAGCGGCCGGATCGACACGCCCGCGGACTCCAGGGCGTTGCGCACCCGCGACAGGGCGCCGATCAGGGCGCGGTGCGCGCCCACCACACCGCCGCCGCGCTCGCGGATCGCCGCGGCGCAGCGCCGGGGGTCCAGCCGCACCGCGATCCACGTGGTGCGCCGCGCCGCCGCGGGCAGCGGGCCGAGCACTTCCAGGTACGAGTTGAGCGCGGGCGAGTTCGAGGGCAGCGCCGCGCTGCCGGGGTAGCAGTGCCAGATCACCGAGATGGCGTCGAGCACCACGCCGCGGTCCTCCAGGCACGGCGCGAGGGCGCCCAGGGGCAGGCTCGGCGCGCTGCCGACCGCGTTGATCAGGCCGGGCGCCGGGTCGACCAGCAGCACGGCGGTCCACGCGCCCTGGTGCCAGGCCATGCCCAGCGGCCTGCGCTCGTGGTCCACGCCCTTGGCCACCACCAGGTCCGGCACGGCCAGCCGCAGCAGCGCCACCCGCGGGTCGTCCGGGCCGATCACGGAGGCGTCCTCCTCCGACGGCGGCTTCATCTCCACCGGGCCCGCGCTCTTGGCGGTGCGGCTGTGGGAGCGGAAGTTGTAGCGGACCACCAGGGTGATCCACTGGGTCAGCCAGCGGCCCCTGGACCGGGTGAACGCCAGGATCAACGCGATCAGCACGATGCCGCCCGCGATGTACAGCGGCACGGGCGCGATGGAGTCGCCGGTCGCGCCGACCGCTATCAGGATCAGCGCTATCGCGACACCGGTTTCCAGGACGACCAGGTTCGCGACGGGCAGCGCGCCGAGGCTGGCCCCGGCGGTGCGCCTGCGGGCCCGCAGCGCGGCGGCGCGCACCGCGCCCGCGGCGGCTTGGGCGCGCGCCATCGCGGGGTTGGGCTGGCCAGGGTGTGGGGTGGTGACGGCCATACCGATTCGGTCTCTTTCCCCTCGGTGTTCGGTGCGCCTCGGGCGGCGAGGAGGATGCGCGGCGGGGGGAGGTCCCTCGGGTCTGCGGAACCCGCACACGGACCACCCGCCGTCCGGCTATCGTGCAGAACCGTACCGCGACTGGGAGAGCAGCGAGCCGATAATGGCATCAACACCCACCACCAAGTCACAGGTCCAGGCCTACCGCTTCGTGCTGCGCAGGATGCAGTCCGCGCTGGTGCGCAGAGACGCAGTGATGCTGCACGACCCGATGCGCACGCACACGCGCGCCACAGCGGTCGGTGTCATCCTCGGTGTGATCGGCCTGATCGGCTTCCTGGTGTTCGGTTTCTTCTCGCCGGATCCGCAGGTCGACCAGAACACCCAGATCGCGATCAGCAAGGAGACCGGCCAGGTCTACGTGGTGCGGCGCAACCCGACCCAGCTGATCCCGATGACGAACCTGGCCTCCGCGCGGCTGCTGCTGTTGCAGCAGCAGAACCCGGACAAGAGCCAAGGCGCGCAGGAGGGCGGTGACGCGGCGGCGGGTTCGATCGCCACGCAGGGCGCTCCGCAGGTCGCGGGCGGCGAGCCCAAGCTGGTGACCGAGAAGGCGCTGGCCAAGCTGCCCAAGGGGCGGCTGACCGGCATCCCGGACGGGCCGGACGTGCTGCCCACCAACCCGGAGGACCGGATCGGCGCGGAGTGGTCGGTGTGCGACAAGATCGAGATCGACGAGTCGCTGCCCAACAGCACGGCCAAGGGCAAGTTCACCACCACCGTGCTGGCGGGTGTCAGCGGCGGTGGGCAGCCGCTCGACGGCAACAAGGCGCTGCTGGTGCAGGCGGGCACGGACGCCAAGGACACCTACCTGATCTACAAGGCCCCGGTGAACTCGAAGATCACCTCGACCAGCACGGTGCGGGCCAAGGTGGACCTGACCCGCAACGAGGTGGTCACCGCGCTGAACCTGCGCGGCAAGACCGTGCGGGCGATCAGCGCGGGTCTGCTCAACGCGATCCCGGAGGCCAAGCCGCTGCGCGCGCCGACCATCCCCGGCCAGGGCGACCGGGTGAACTACATCACCGGCGAGAACCTCAAGGTCGGTGACGTGATCGAGGTGGAGCGCACCGGTTCGGTCGAGGTGTTCTACGTGGTGCTGGAGGACGGCCTGCAGGAGGTCAGCCGCGCGGCGGGCGACCTGATCCGGGCCGCCTACGCGCAGGGCGCGGAGCCCAAGAAGGTCGACATCGCGCGGATCAACGACACCCAGAAGCCCGCCCAGCCGCTGGACCTGGCCGACTACCCGACCGAGGTGCCGGACACCCTGCAGCCCAACCAGAACAACGTGGTCGTGTGCCTGGGCTGGCGGGCGGAGAACGTCACCGCGGACAACAAGTCCCAGCACACCCAGGTGACCATCGCGCCGTCGCTGCCGATGCCCGCCGAAGCGGTGCCGGTGACCATCAACCAGGTCGGCGCCACGGGCGAGGTGGTCAGCCAGTTCATCATGGCCTCGGGCAAGTCGGCCGTGGTGCGCTCGGCGACGTCCACCCAGGACTTCGCCAGCGGCCCGATCCACTTGATCACCGGTCGCGGCGTGAAGTACGGCATTCCGGACACCCTGACCAGCGCCGCGCTCGGCTTGGGCGACGGCGGCTTCGTGCCGGGGCCGGAGTCGATCCTGCGGCTGCTGCCCAACGGGCCGCAGCTCAACCGCAACGACGCGACGCGCAGTTGGGACTCGATCCCGACGCCGAAGGAGCTGGGCGTGCTGCCGGAGGACACCCGGCAGGCGCAGGGCGGCTGACCCGGGCGGAACCGGCCAGGGCCCGGCGTCGTCTACAGCGTCGTCTGAAGCACCGTTCGCGGGACGGGTGGCCGGACGGTTGGGAGGTGCCGGGGTGAACCAGGTCGGGGCGGGGCGGATCGAGGTCGATCCGCGATGGCTGGAGCTGTACGCGCGGCGCGTCGAGGAGTCGGCCGAGGAGCTGTCCTCGGCGCGCGCCGAGCTGCGCCGGGCGTCGGTGCGGCCGCAGAGCTTCGGCGAGCTGGGTCGGGCGCTGCGCAGCGCGGAGGCGTACGGCCGCGCGGCCGAGCTGCTGCACCAGCAGCTCGACCGCGCGTGCCAGGTGCTGTCCGCGGCGGCGTCGGGGCTGCGTGACGTGGCCGAGCACTACGGCGCCCAGGACGAGGACGCGGTGGCGCTGATCGAGCGCGCCGGTCGGCGCTAGGGGGTCCGGTGCGCGAGGACGGTCGGCGGATCGCCGCCGAGGTGGAGCCGGAGCTGGCGTACCTGTCCGGTGTCAGCCGCAGGCTCGGTGTGCGGGACCTGGTGCGGGACTGCTTCACCCCGCTGGTGGGCGAGTGGAACGACCTGCACGACGAGGCCGAGCGGTGGCGCCGGGCCGGGGTAGCGGCCGAGCAGGTGACCCGCGACCTGACCGGGCCGCTGGGCAAGCTGGACTCGGCGTGGCAGGGCCGGGACGCGGATTCCTTCGTCGAGCACATGCGGCAGGTCGGGTTGGCCGGGCACGACATGTCCGACGCCATGCACGCCATGGCGGAGGCGCTGGAGCTGACCGCGGAGGGCGTGCGCGGGATCGTGGCGGACATGGCCCGGCTGCTGGCCGACGCGGCGGAGGTGGTGTCCGGGGCGGCGGCACTGCCGCTGGACGGCGACCGGCGGGTGGTCGAGGCGCTGGAGGAGCTGCGCGACCCGGTGGAGGAGCTGCACGAGTCGGCGCGGGACGTGCTGGAGGCGTTCCTGCGGCTGTGCGAGGGCGTGTCGGGGGCCGACGGGTTCGCCGCGGTGCGGATGGAGCACCGCTATCCCGAGCGGGATTGGGAGTTCACCGAGCCCGGCACGACTTCGCCCGTGGGCGTCATGGGTGTTTCCGCCCAGCAGGACGCCGTGAAGGGCGCTGAGGAGCCCGCTGTGGCGGTTGCCGCGTCCGGTGGTGGTGCTGCGGTGGGTGGCCTGCCCGGTGGCGCTGGCGCGCCTTCTGGCGGTTCACCGGGAGCGGCTGCCGGGGGTGCCGCTGGCGGTGCTGTCGGGGGTGCTGTCGGGGGTGCCGGCAACGGCGTCGAGCAGGCGGAGCGGTTGCAGCCGGGTGGGTCGACCGCGGTGCAGGAGCCCCGGCACGTCGAGGCGCCCGCGCGCCCGGCCGCCGCGACGCAGGCGGCGGGCCATACCGGTGGCATGACCGGCGGGATGGTCGGCGGCATGGGCATGGTCGGCGGGGGCGTGATGGGCGCTCCCGGTGGTGGTCAGCAGGGCGGCGACAAGGAGCACAAGGCCAAGGTCCGCGTCACCACCACGACCGAGGACGTGTTCGGCAAGCCCAAGAGGACAGTCCCGCCGGTGCTGGGCGAGGACTGATCAGGGGACTGACCGGGGAACTGGCCCTGATGCGTGAAGGGCCGCCCAGTGGGGCGGCCCTTCACGTCACATCGCCGGGCGTCTGACCGGCGTGCCGCGCTTCTCGCGGTTGCGGTTGACCGTGCGCACCACGAACAGGGTCAGCAGCAGCAGGCCGATGCCCACGCCGGTGCCCGACAGCGCCACGATCAGCGGCGTGTTGTCCGGCGGGTTGATCGGGTCGAGGTCGGTCATCAGCTGCTCGGGCTCGACGGGCTTGGCGCCCGGCTGCTCCGAGGGCAGCTCGGCGGTCAGCGCGGCCACCGGGTTGATCATGCCCGCGCCGACCTTGTGGTCGCGGCCCTCCGGGTTGCCGGGGTGCTGGGCCGTGGCCTTGATCCGCTCCATGACCTGCCGCGCGGTCAGGTCCGGGAACCGCTCGCGCACCAGGGCGACCACGCCCGCCACGTAGGGCGAGGCGAAGCTGGTGCCCTGGATCAGGGTCAGCGCGCCGCGTTCGTCGGCGTTGGCGTTGGTCAGCCCGGTGCCCGCCGGGTCCAGCGTCACGATGTCCTCGCCCGGCGCGGCTACGCTGACCCACGGTCCCCACACCGAGAACGACGACACCGCGCCGACCCGGTTCATCGACGCCACCGACAGCACGTCGTCGGCGTACCAGGGCGGCGACGCCACGACGTTGACGTTCTCCGGGTTCTGGTTGTCGTTCTGCGTGGCGCAGCCGCTCTCCGGCGTGCCGAGGTTGCCCGCCGCGGTGACGACCACGACGTTGCGCTCGTTGACCGCCCAGTGGATCGCCGCCTGCAGCGCGCGCTCCTGGTCGCTGGGGGGCTTGGGCGGTTCGCAGGCGGTCAGCGAGATGTTGATGACCTTCGCGCCGCCTTCGACCGCCATCACGATCGCCTGCGCCAGCGTGCCGACCTTGCCCGCGGTGGCGCGGTTGTCGCGGCCCGTCGGGTCCTTGAACTCGAAGTGGTCGCTGGTCTGCCGGAAGGCCAGGATCTCCGCGTCCGGGGCGGCGCCGACGAAACCGGTGGCCTCGTCCCGGCTGGCCGCCGCGACGCCCGCGACCTCGGTGCCGTGGCCGTCGCAGTCGACCACGCCGCCCTTGCCGTCCTCCACGTAGTCGCCGCCGGGCTTGACCCGGCCCTTCAGCCGCGGGTGGTTGGCGTTGACGCCGGTGTCGATGATGGCCAGCCGGATGCCCTTGCCGGTGGCGAAGCGGTGCGCCTCCTCCAGGCGCAGCTGCATCTGCCCCCACGGCCGCTCGGCGATGGTGCGGTTGCCCGTGTTGGAGGTGATGCACCCCTTCTTCGGTTTGTAGGGCACGTCCGGCTTCGGCGTGGCCGGGGCGGGCCGAAGCGCCGGGTTCACCGGCGGCGGCTCGGAGTTGGGCCGCGTCGGCGCGGGGTTGCCGCTGGGCTGCGCGTAGCCCAGCGGCGAGGTCACCAGGGTCAGCGCGACGGCGACCAGCGCGGCGGCTTTCCGTGTCCTGCGCATCGCTTCCGCCGCCTCAGGCCGGGATCAGCTGGCGCATGACCACGTAGAGGTCCATCACCGCCAGCGCCAGCGGCAGCACCACGGCGATGAGGATGGCCTCCAGCACGTCCACCGTGCGGCGCAGCACCGGCGAGAACTTCTGGTGCGGGAAGATCACACCCAGCACCAGGGCCACCGCGCCGAGCAGCACGAGCGCGCCGAAGACGTAGAGCAGCCGCTCGGTCGGGCTCGACGAGACCAGCCAGCCGATGAGCACCCCCGCCGCCGCGACCATGCCGCTCACCAGCAGCGCCACCGCCTGCGCGCCGTTGGCGTAGGCCCGGCCGCGCAGCATCAGCACCAGCGACACCACGATCGCCAGGATGGGGCCGAAGATCGAGCCGTCGCCCGCCGCGATCACCGCGAACAGCGCCGCGATGCCGCCGCAGCCGATGATCATGCCGGTGAGGTACTCGTGCGCGTTGGCGGTGCGCCGCTCGATGACCGCGTACTCCGGGAAACCGGTGTCCTCCTTGAGGTCCTCGGCGCTGCCCGGCACGGTCGGCAGCGGCAGCTTGGCCAGCTGGATGGTCAGCCGGGGCAGCGCCGACAGCGCCGCCAGCGACACCGCTGCGGTGGCCGCCGCGATGCCCTGCACCGGGTGGTCGACGAAGATGCCGATCAGGAACGCCACCGCGGTCAGCGCGCCCGCCGTGGCGGCCGCGATGAACACCGTGATGCCGCGGCCGATCAGCATGATCGCGGCCGAGGCGAAGATGAGCACCAGCACGCTGGCCAGCAGCAGGTTGGGGCGCTCGATCGGGCCGGGCACGATGTACAGGCCCGCCACGTAGGCCATCGGCAGGCTGCCCGCCGCGGTGATCAGCACACCGGTGTCGGTCGCGCCGTAGGCCCGCGCCACCACCGCGCCCGCGGCCAGCGCCGCGACCGCCGTGACACCCGCGCAGATCGCCGGGGCCAGGCTCGAGCCGCCGGTCAGCGGACCCGCCATGAGCACCGCCACGGCCGCCGCCAGCAGCGCCAGCGCGCCCGCCAGGTGCCCGTACTTGCGCGCGGTGTCCTTGGTCCACGGGCGGAAGCTGTCCGGGTCCGACTCGGCGATCGCGTCGACCACGTCGTCGTACAGCGGCGGCGGAGGGTTCTCGTTCCGCTTGCGCAGCTGCAGCAGCTCGCCGTCGACCACGCCGAGCGAGGCGAGCGTGCGGCTGGGGTCCAGCGGGCTGTCGCCCAGCTTGGCCAGGCACCACCCGCCGTGCCGCACACCACCGTCCGGAGTGGCCTCCTTGGCCATGTCCAGCAGCATCGGCAGCAGGTCGGCCACCGACACGTCGGCGGGCAGCGCGACGTCGATACGCGTTCGCGGCGCAACCACCGTGACCCGGCTGAACACCGTCGTACCGGTCGCCACCAGCGCCCCCTAAGTCGAGAGATGAATCAGTGCTTGTGGACGCCGCGACCCTATTGGGCCGTCCGTTCGTCCAGTGGGCGGCCCCAAGTATGGCCGCAGCGGGGCCGCCGCAGGGCTGAACCGGGGAAGCTGTTGCGCGATGTTTTCCCGACCCACCGTCGCGCGCTCGCACGATGCGCCATAGTGTCGGTTGCTACTGCCGGCGCACGCCCGCCTGCGCCGCGGGATGTTTCTGACGAGTTGGGTGAAGAGGTGCCTGTTCGGTGAGCACGCTGCAGTTCAAGCGCACGGCACGCCTTGCTGCTCCCCGTCCGCCCGGCGGCGAGGTCCACTTGGAGCCGCCGCCCGAGGTGCCTCGGGTGATCCCCGGCAACATCATGATGAAGGCGATGCCCGTCGTCATGATCGTGTCGTCCGTGGGCATGATGGTGCTGATGTTCAGCTACAGCGGGCGCAGCCCCGCTGCGATGATCATGCCCGGCATGATGCTGGTCTCGACCATCGGCATGATGGCCGGCGGCATGGGCGGGGGCAAGGGCCAGAAGAAGGCCGAGATGAACGAGGACCGCAAGGACTACCTGCGGTACCTGGGCCAGATGCGCGACCGCGCCCGCGAGGCGGCCAACGAGCAGCGCGCCGAGCGCGAGTGGGTGCACCCGGACCCGCAGATGCTGTGGTCGCTGGCCACCACCCGGCGCATGTGGGAGCGCCGTCAGAACGACCCCGACTTCTGCCACCTGCGCGCGGGCCGCGGCTCGCAGCGGCTGGCCACCCGGCTGGTGCCGCCGCAGACCGGGCCGGTGGAGGAGCTGGAGCCCATCGCGACGCTGGCGCTGCGCCGCTTCGTGCGCGCCCACTCGCTGGTGCCCGACCTGCCGATCTCCATCGCGCTGCGCGGGTTCGCCGCGGTGGGCCTGATCGGCGAGACCGAGGCCAAGCGCGGCCTGGCCCGCGCGCTGGTCGCGCAGATGGCGACCTTCCACTCCCCGGACGACCTGCTGATCGCGGTGGTCACCACCGGCCGCACCAAGGCCGAGTGGGAGTGGGCGAAGTGGCTGCCGCACGTGCAGCACCCGACGATCGTCGACGGCATCGGCCAGATGCGCATGATGGCGAGTTCGCTGGCCGAGGTGGAGCAGATGCTCGACGAGCAGCTGCGTGAGCGCCAGCGGTTCACCCGCAACGCGCCGCCGCCCACCGACCAGCCGCACGTCGTGATCATCATCGACGACGGCGACGTGACCAGGGAAGAGCAGATCATCCTCGAAGAGGGCCTGGTCGGGGTGACCCTGCTGGACCTGTCGGAGTCGCTGGGCAACCTGACCGCGCGGCGCGGCCTGCGGCTGGTGATCGAGGACGGCAAGCTCGGCGCGCGCAGCGCCAGCGGCGTGGAGTGGTTCGGCAGCCCGGACTGGCTGAGCCTAGTGGAGGCCGAGGCGCTGGCCCGCCGCCTGTCGCCGTACCGGGTCGGCGGTGTGGCCTCGGGCGGCAGCGACGAGGACCCGCTGTCGTCCAACCCGGCGCTGCTGGAGCTGCTGGGCATCCCCGGCGACCCGATGACCTTCGACATCCAGCAGGCGTGGCGGCCCCGCCCGGTGCGCGACCGCTACCGGGTGCCGTTCGGCATCGGCGAGTTCGGCCAGCCGGTGGAGCTGGACATCAAGGAAGCGGCGATGGAGGGCATGGGCCCGCACGGCCTGTGCATCGGCGCGACCGGTTCCGGCAAGTCGGAGTTCCTGCGCACGCTGGTGCTCGGGATGCTGGCCACGCACTCGTCGACCACGCTGAACATGATCCTGGTCGACTTCAAGGGTGGTGCGACGTTCCTCGGCCTGGACGCCGCGCCGCACGTGGCCGCCACCATCACCAACCTGGCGGGCGACCTGACCCTGGTCGACCGCATGAAGGACGCCATCGCGGGCGAGGTGGCGCGGCGGCAGGAAGTGCTGGCCAAGGGCAACTACAAGAACGTGTGGGACTACGAGAAGGCCCGTGAGAACGGCGCCGACCTCGACCCGCTGCCCGCGCTGTTCATCTGCATCGACGAGTTCTCCGAGATGCTGACCGCCAAGCCGGACTTCATCGACATCTTCCTGCAGATCGGCCGCGTCGGCCGCTCGCTGCAGATGCACATGCTGCTGGCCTCGCAGCGCCTGGAGGAGGGCAAGCTGCGCGGTCTGGACACGTTCCTGTCCTACCGGATCGGTCTGAAGACGTTCTCCGCGGCCGAGTCGCGGGCCGCGATCGGCGTGCCCGACGCCTACGAGCTGCCGCCCATCCCCGGCTCGGGTTACCTGGGTGTGCAGGGCTCACCGCTGACCCGGTTCAAGGCGCTGTACGTCTCCGGCCCGTACCGGCCCGCGGGCATGCAGGTCTCCGGCCCGGCCGCGCCGGTGAGCAGCGACAAGCGGCCCCGGTTCTTCGTGCCGGACTACATCGAGATCCCCAAGGAGCCGGTGCGGCCCGCCGAGCCGGTCCCGCAGCAGAAGAAGGAGGAGGACAGCAACGAGCCCAGCGAGCTGGAGGTCATCGTCAGCAGGCTGGTGGGCCAGGGCCCGCCCGCGCACGAGGTGTGGCTGCCCCCGCTGAACGAGCCCCCGTCGCTGGACACGCTGCTGCCCCCGCTGCAGCAGACCGACGACCGCGGCCTGTGCTCGCCGGGCTTCTTCGCCAACGGCAAGCTGCAGGTGCCGCTGGGCGTGGTGGACAAGCCGTTCGAGCAGCGCCGCGACCTGCTGTGGGCGGACTTCTCCGGCGCCGCGGGCCACGGCGCGATCGTGGGCGGCCCGCAGTCGGGCAAGTCGATGATGCTGCGCACGCTGATCACCGCGATGGCGCTGACCCACACGCCGGAGGAGGCGCAGTTCTACTGCCTCGACCTCGGCGGCGGCACGCTGGCCGCGCTGGAGCACCTGCCGCACGTCGGTGGGTTCGCCAGCAGGCTGGACGTGGACAAGGCGCGCCGCATGGTCGCCGAGCTGAGCGGGTTGATCTCCGAGCGGGAGCAGCGCTTCCGCGCGCAGGGCATCGACTCGATGGTGGAGTTCCGCAACCGCAAGCGGCGCGGCGAGATCCGCGACGACGACTTCGGCGACGCGTTCCTCATCGTCGACGGCTGGATGAACTTCCGGCAGGAGTTCGAGGCGCTGGAGCCGCAGGTGCAGGCGCTCACCGCGCAGGGCCTGTCCTACGGCGTGCACGTGATCGTGGCGGCCAACCGGTGGGCGGAGATCCGGCCCGCGATGAAGGACCTGCTGGGCACCCGGTTCGAGCTGCGGCTGGGTGACCCCAGCGAGTCCGATGTGGACCGCAAGGTCGCGGTGAACGTGCCCGCCGGCCGCCCCGGCCGCGGTCTGTCGCCGCAGAAGCTGCACTTCCTGACCGCGCTGCCGCGCATCGACGCGTCCTCGGACGCGGAGAACGTGGCCGCGGGCGTGCAGGACATGATCACCAAGGTGCGCGGTTCCTGGCGCGGCAGGCAGGCGCCGGCCGTGCGCCTGCTGCCCGACCTGCTGCCGCACCAGGAGCTGATGACGGCGGTCGCCACCACCAACCCCAACCGGGGCCACCTGGTGCCGATCGGCGTCAACGAGGACGAGCTCGCCCCGGTGTACCTGGACTTCGACGCCGACCCGCACTTCATGTGCCTGGCCGACGGCGAGTCCGGCAAGACCAACCTGCTGCGCACCATCGTGCGCGGCATCATGACCAGCTACACCTCCAGCGAGGCGCTGATCATGCTGGTCGACTACCGGCGCACCATGCTCGGCTACATCGAGACCGACCACCTGCTGTCCTACGCGGTCTCGTCGGCGCAGCTGACCGACATGATCAAGGACGTGCGCGGTTCGATGGCGGGCCGCCTGCCCGGCCCGGACGTCACCCAGGAGCAGCTGAAGAACCGCTCCTGGTGGAAGGGCCCGGAGCTGTTCGTCGTGGTCGACGACTACGACCTGGTGGCCCCGCAGGGCGGCACGAACCCGCTGCAGCCGCTGGCGGAGTTCATCCCGCAGGCCAAGGACGTCGGCCTGCACATCGTGGTGGTGCGCCGCATGGGTGGCGCGTCGCGGGCGATGTACGACCCGATCCTGGGCAAGCTCAAGGAGATCTCGGCGCCGATCATGATCGGCAGCGGCTCGAAGGAGGAGGGCGCCATCGTGGGCAACCTCAAGCCGTCGCCGCAGCCGCCGGGCCGGGGCACGCTGGTCACCCGCAAGCTGGGGCAGCAGCGCATCCAGGTCGCCTGGATCCAGCCGGACTGAGGCCGCTGGTGGAGCACGGGCGAAGGGGTTCCCCCCGCTGGGGGAGCCCCTTCGCCTTTCGGGCGAGTCGTCCGCCTCGGGGTGTGAAGCGGGGCGTTGACCTGGTGAGTCCTCGCTCTGCCGCGGCGGCGATCGGGTATGCATATGCGGGCAGGCGACCCCGGCCGACGAGGGGATGACGGATGAGCTTGCACGTCGCGGTCGACTTCGGCACGTCCAGCACCTGCGTCGCGATCTCGCTGCACGGGCGGGAGCCGCAGGTCGTCGTGGTGGACGGTCAGCCGATCATGCCCTCGGCGGTGTTCGCGGCGGCGGACGGGACGCTGTTCGTCGGGCAGGAGGCCGAGCGGCAGGCCGCGGTGGACCCGTCGCGGTACGAGCCGCACCCCAAGCGCCGGGTGGACGAGGGCGAGCTGCTGCTGGGCACCAGCGTGCTGCCGGTGCCGGACGTGGTGCGCGCGGTGCTCACCCGCGCGGTGGACGAGGCGCGTCGGGTGGCCGGTGGCGCGCGGGTCGACCTGCTGGTGCTGACCCACCCGGCGGACTGGGGCGCGCTGCGCACCCGCGTGCTGCTGCAGGCCGCGCAGGGGCTGGGGCGGGAGGTGCGGCTGCTGCCCGAGCCGGTGGCCGCGGCGGTGTTCCACTCGGCGACCCGCTCGCTGGCCGAGGGTGCCGCGCTGGCCGTGCTGGACCTGGGCGGCGGCACCGCGGACGCCAGCGTGGTGGTGCGGCAGGGCGGGACGTTCCGGGTGCTGGCCACCAAGGGCGATCCGGGGTTCGGCGGGGCGGACATCGACCAGGCGCTGCTGGAGCACGTCGGCTCGCTGGTCTCCGGTGAGGACCCGGAGGCGTGGCGGCAGCTGGTGGAGGGGCGCGAGCTGGCCGACCGGCGCAAGCGCCGCGTGCTGCGGCAGGACGTGCGGGGCGCGAAGGAGACGCTGTCCCGGCACTCCTACACCGACGTGCCGATGCCGCCGCCGTTCCCCGACGCGCACGTGACCCGCACCGACCTGGAGCGGCTGGTCAGCGCCCCGCTGACGCGCGCGGCCGGGCTGGTGGCGGCCGCGGTGCGGGAGGCCGGGGTGGACCCGCGGGCGCTGGCCGGGGTGTTCCTGGTGGGCGGCACCAGCCGGGTGCCGCTGGTGGCGCGGCTGGTGCTCGAGCAGGTGGGGGTGCTGCCGACCAGCATCGACCAGCCGGAGACGGTGGTGGCCCGCGGCGCGCTGCGGGCGGTGGGCGGTGATCCGCTGCGCGCAGGCGCGCTGCCCGGCCAGGACGAGGTCACCCGCAAGATCGACGACCGGGACACCCGCAGGATCACCCGGCGGATGACGCCGCCCGCCCCGCTGCCGGGGCGTCCGCCGCCCGCGTTCTTCCCACCGCCGCAGCAGCAGGCCGCCCCGCCGCCGCGCAAGCGGCGCACCGGTGTGGTGGTCGGCGTGGTCGTGCTGCTGCTGGCCGCCGTGGGCGGGTCGGTGGCTTATGCGCTGATCAGGGGTGATGACCGGGACGGCGGGCGAGCGACGTCGACGCGGACTTCGGCGGCGGTGCCGGGCCGGACGGTCGCGCAGTACGACTACAGCTTCACCGCGCCGGAGGACTGGGAGCAGACGGGCAGCGACGCGCCGACGCGGAAGGTGCAGCTGCGGCCGAGCCCCGTCGATCCGGCGGGGGACGACCTCATCGTCGTGCAGGAGCAGAAGCTCGCCTACGACGCCACCGAGGACCGGTCCCGCGCGGAGGCGGAGTTGCGCGCGCTCTACCAGAAGGGCGCGAACCTGTCCGATTTCGACACCTCCGTCGACTTCGCGGGCAAGAATGTCGTCCACTACCGCGAAGCGGTGAACTCGGCGACCGTCGACTGGTACGTGCTGTTCCAGGGGGACGTGCAGGTCAGCGTCGGCTGCCAGTACACCGGGGCGGGCAGCGGGCGGGTCCGCCCGGCGTGCGACCAGGTGGTGCGCACGATGACCGTGAACAGCTGATTTCGGGGACGACGATGACCGGCACGCAGGACGCCTTCGCCCGGTTCCGCGCCGATGTCGAGGCCGCCGTGACCAGGGGCCGTCGCGCCGCCGCCGAGGGCGGTGCGCGCGCCGCGGCCCTGCGCGGTGGCAACCGGGAGCTGGCCGAGCGCGCCAGGGGCGGGCGGGTGCCCGCGGAGCGGCACGCGGCCACCTCGGCGGACCTCCAGCGCGTCGCCGCCGGGTTCCGGGCCGCGCGGGGGCTGCCGGTGGAGCGGCTGCCCGCCGCCGAGGAACTGCTCGCGCCGCCCGCGGAATCGCAAGAGCAAACGCGCGCGAATGCAAATCCGGTCGCGCCGCTCGGTTCTCGTCCACCGGCTGGCCCAAAGGGGCAACTACCCCTCAACAGCGACGATGACGAGGACTTTTCGCAAGCGCGAATCCTCTACTGACGTTCGCGGTCGCGGCGCGGGCATTTACTAGCGCAACTACTTCGCGGAAGTCCGCGACAACGGGGGAACCGGTCTGGCAAGGTCTGCGTCGGAAGAGGCGTACGGACCCAGTACGGCACGCCTGATCTCTACGACCTAGGGGGTCGCACCCATGGCTGGTTACGCAACCGGAACTCCGCAGCTGCAGCAGGCTGCGAAGGACATCACCAACACCAACGCCAACGTCCAGGGCATCCTGGGCCAGCTGCGGTCCACTGTGGACGGCCTGGCCGGCGTGTGGGTGGGCACCGCGGCCGACTCGTTCAACAAGCTGATCGAGCGCTTCAACGAGGACGCCCGCAAGCTGAACGAGGCGCTGCTGGCCATCGCGGGTCAGATGGACGAGACCGCCGTCACCTACATCCAGCAGGAAGAGGAGCAGGCGCAGGAGATGTCGAAGATCGCCGGGCGTCTCGCGGGCGGCTTCTGATTCACCGGGAATCCACTTCCCGCATTTCTCCGCTTCACCTGCCAGTCCATTCCCGCTTTCTGACCAGACCTCCAAGGGGAGACCATGAACGACCAGATCAAGGTTGACTTCGCGCAGCTGAGCGGCGCCGCGGGCGACATCTCCGGCCACGCCGCCAAGGTGCAGTCCGAGCTCGACGAGCTGAAGTCCCGCATCGCGCCCGTCGTGGCCCAGTGGGAAGGTGGCTCCTCGGGCGCCTACCAGGAGGCCCAGGCCAAGTGGGACACCTCCGCCGCCGACCTGCAGCAGGTGCTGGCCTCCATCGGCTCGGCCGTCGCCGCCGCCACCGAGGCCTACCAGGCCGCGGAGCAGAAGAACACCAACCGCTGGTGACCAGCGCTTCCGGGTGACCCTCGCGGGCCCCGCGACCTCCCCGGTCGCGGGGCCCGCGTACGTCCCACCACCGGTTGACGGGCCCCGTTTTGACCCGCTAGGCACCGACCCGGTATCTTCCTACGTTGTTGTGCGGTACTCGGCATGCTCATGCGTGCCTAGTGTTCTGGTCTTCGCCCACTGGGGTCCGGCCTGAGCAACCGCCGCAATGACCCCAGACGCAAGTGACGACGAGGTAGACCCGTGCGCACGTACAGCCCGAAGCCCGGCGAGGTGACCCGCGCCTGGCACGTGATCGACGCCCAGGACGTGGTGCTCGGCCGGCTCGCCACCCAGGCCGCGACGCTGCTGCGCGGCAAGCACAAGCCGACTTACGCACCCCACGTGGACACCGGCGACTTCGTCGTGGTGATCAACGCGGACAAGGTGGCGCTGACCGGCAAGAAGCGCGACCAGGAGTTCGTCTACCGGCACTCCGGCTTCCCCGGCGGCCTGCGCCAGCAGTCCTTCGGCGACGTGCTGGACACCCGTGCGGACCGGCTGGTCGAGAAGGCGATCAAGGGCATGCTGCCCAAGAACCGCCTCGGCCGGGCCATGGCGGCCAAGCTCAAGGTCTACACCGGCCCGAACCACCCGCACGCGGCCCAGCAGCCGCAGCCGTTCGAGATCAAGAAGGTCGCGCAGTGACCGAGCCGTACACCGAGGAAGACTCCGTGAGCACCCCTGAGGCCGTCGAGGCCGAGTTCGACGCCGTCGAGGCGGAGGCCACCGAGACCGACGTCGCCGACACCTTCGAGGGCGACGACGAGGCCGCGCAGGACGAGGCCGCGCCCGTCGTGCGGCACCAGCTGAACGGCGCCCACCACCTGGCGCAGACCGTCGGCCGCCGCAAGGAGGCCATCGTCCGGGTGCGCCTGCTGCCCGGCACCGGCAAGTTCACCCTGAACGGGAAGTCGCTGGAGCAGTACTTCCCGAACAAGGTGCACCAGCAGCTCATCCGCGAGCCCCTGGTGACCACCGAGAAGCCCGAGACCTTCGACGTCGTGGCCAACCTGCGCGGCGGCGGCACCACCGGCCAGGCCGGTGCGCTGCGCCTGGCGATCGCCCGCGCGCTGGTGGCGGTCGACTCCGAGGACCGCCCGGTGCTGAAGAAGGCCGGCTTCCTCACCCGCGACCCCAGGGTCAAGGAGCGGAAGAAGTACGGTCTGAAGAAGGCCCGCAAGGCGCCTCAGTACAGCAAGCGCTGACCCTCACCCGGTCCAGCGAGCAACACCCTGCGGGAGCAGCAGTTCAACGCGAACTGCTGCTCCCGCAGTGCATTGTGCGATCGATCACCCGGTTGACCACGGAGGCGCCCACATCATGGCCCGGCTGTTCGGCACCGACGGCGTGCGCGGTCTCGCGAACGCCGACCTGACCCCGGAACTCGCCCTGTCGGTGGCCGCCTCGGCGGCGCGGGTGCTCGCCGAGCACGACCGCTCGCACCGCCCGGTCGCGGTGGTCGGCCGGGACCCGAGGGCCAGCGGCGAGATGCTGGAGGCCGCCGTGGTGGCCGGGTTGGCCTCGGCGGGCGCGGACGTGCTGCGCGTCGGCGTGCTGCCCACTCCCGCGGTGGCGCACCTGGTGGGCGCGCTGGGCGCGGACGTGGGCGTGATGATCTCCGCCTCGCACAACCCGATGCCCGACAACGGCGTGAAGCTGTTCGCCGCGGGCGGGCACAAGCTGCCCGACGCGGTCGAGGACGAGATCGAGCAGAAGCTGGCCGCCCCCGCGCACCGCCCCACCGGCGCGGCGATCGGCCGGGTCCGCGACGTCGCGGACGCGGAGGTCCGCTACGTCGACCACCTGCTCAAGATCACGCCGCACCGGCTGGACGGCATCAAGGTCGTGGTGGACTGCGCCAACGGCGCCGCCTCGGTGGCCGCGCCGGACGCCTACCGGCGCGCGGGCGCCGAGGTGGTCGAGCTGCACACCGCGCCGGACGGGCTCAACATCAACGACGGCTGCGGCTCGACCCACCTCGACCAGGTGCGCGCGGGCGTGCTGGCCCACGGCGCCGACCTGGGCATCGCGCACGACGGCGACGCGGACCGCTGCCTGGCGGTGGACGCGCAGGGCAACGACGTCGACGGCGACCAGATCATGGCGGTGCTGGCGCTGGCCATGAAGGAGTCCGGCGAGCTGGTCGAGGACACCCTGGTCGCCACCGTGATGAGCAACCTCGGCCTGCACCTGGCCATGCGCGAGGCGGGCATCGCCCTGCGCACGACCGCGGTGGGTGACCGGTACGTGCTGGAGGAGCTGCGCGCGGGCGGGTACTCGCTGGGCGGCGAGCAGTCCGGGCACGTGGTGCTGCCCGCGCACGCCACCACCGGCGACGGCCTGCTGACCGCGCTGCGGCTGATGGCGCGGATGGCCGAGACGGGCAGGTCCCTGGCCGACCTGGCGGGCGTGATGCGGCGGCTGCCGCAGGTGCTGGTCAACGTCACGGTCGCGGACAAGGCGGCGGTGGCGCGGGCCGAGGCGGTCAACGAGGCGGTCGCCGCGGTCAGCGCGGAGCTGGGCGACACCGGCCGGGTGCTGCTGCGCCCCTCCGGCACCGAGCAACTCGTGCGGGTGATGGTCGAGGCGTCGACCCACGAGCTGGCCGAGTCGGCCGCGCGTCGACTGGCGGGTGTGGTCTCCTCGGTGCGGTGATCCGGTGTTTGCTTAGGCACCGCGATCCGGCGTTCGGCCCCCTCGCGGCTTCCGCAGCCGGCACCCTGTCCGGCGGAACCCAGGGGTGCCGCCGAGCGTCGGACCGGGGACCAGGGGAGGCGGAGGCGATGGCAGGCTTCGGCGTAGGGCCGGGCGAGCTGCAGAACGTGGCCAAGCAGTACGAGGACCACAGCGCGGACATCACCGGGCTGAAGAGCACCGTGACCCCCGCGGTGGGCGCGGGCCAGGTCGGGCGCAAGTTCCGGGGCACCGAGACCAAGTACAAGGTCTACTTCGACCGCCTGCAGGCGAGCGTGGAGACCTTCGGCCGTGAGACCGGCAACGTGGCCCTGCGGCTCAACGACGTCGCCAAGTCGTACGAGAGCAACGAAGCCGCCACCGCCGACCAGTTCAAGGGGTGACGGGCGTGGCCGACCAGAACGAGATCAAGCAGCTCCTCGACGACCCCAACGTCACCGCGGACACCAAGAAGGAGCTGGTCCGCGCGCTGGCGGGGGCGGGTGGCAGCGAGGAGGACGTGCGCCGCTACGCGGAGGCCAACGGCGTCGACGTCCCCAACGACCCCGGTTTCTGGCAGCACGCGGGCGGCGCGCTGCTGGCTCCCGTCACCGGTGGCGCGAGCGTGGCCTTCAACGTCGGCCAGGAGGTGCGGCACGGCGCCTGGACGATGGAGGGCGAGACCGCCGACAAGCTGGTGAACAAGGCCAAGGAGGAGCGCGAGCTCGGCAGCACCCAGAAGGTGCTCAACGAGACCGGCGACTTCCGCACCTCCGACGAGCTGCTCGACGCCGGTTCCCCCGGACTGCGCTTCTTCGAGAAGTTCATCCCGATCTACCAGGAGGCGGCGCCGCTGGCGGGCCACGGCGGCCGCGCGCCCGACCTCAACGGCGAGATCTACAAGAACTACGACGAGGTCCGCGAGATCGACCTCGGCAAGTTCCGCGAGGACGCCGATAAGATCAACAAGCTGGTCGCCGAGCTGGACAACCACGAGAACGGCCTGGGCACCGCGTGGAACGCGCTGGGCGCCTGGGAGGGCGAGGCGGCGCAGGCGGCCAACCAGTACAACGGCAAGTTCCTCAACACCGCGGGCGCCTTCATCCAGGACGCGAAGGGCGCGCCCGGCACCATCACCGCGGGCGCGAGCACCATCCAGCAGCAGGTCAAGGAGTTCGCCCAGCACGTCCACGACCTGTACTCCGAGCAGTGCGGCGGCCTGTCGGTGGACGAGGCCAAGAAGCAGATCCGGATGGCGCGCGGGGACATCAACCAGAGCGACTTCAGCCTCGGCGACTGGTTCTCCGGCATCCCGGACATGCTGGTGGGCGGTGCGATCGGCATCGTGGTGGGCGGCCCGGTGGGCGGTCTGATCGGCAACTTCATGGGGTGGGCCGACCACGCCAAGGAGGTCCGCCAGCGCCTGATGGAGGAGGCCAAGCAGAAGCTGCAGGTCCTGTGCCAGGAGTTCGACAGCAAGAAGCAGGCCTTCGACGGGTACTGCCAGGCCGTGCAGACCGGTGTGCAGAGCACCTACGACACGATGTTCGGCCAGTTGGAGGGGCAGCTCAAGGACAAGCCGTTCGGCCAGGTCGGCGACCCGCCGCCGTTCACCGGCGAGCAGGGCGGCCGGGAGAAGGCCAAGCAGCCGCCCGGTGGCGGTGGTGACCAGCCCGGCGGTGGCGGCGGCACGCCCGGCGGTGGTGGCGGCACTCCGGGTGGGGGCGGCGGCGCGCCGGAGATCCCCAAGCCGGAGAACCCGCTGGACAAGGATGGCGACGGCAAGCCCGACGTGCCCGGCGACACCGACGGCGACGGCAAGCCCGACGACCTCGACGGCGACGGCAAGCCCGACGACCAGACCAAGCCGGACGGGCTCAAGGGCGAGGAGCAGCCCGAGGTCGTCACCATCCGCAGCGGCGAGAACGAGATCCAGGTCACCGAGCCGGATGCCAACGGCCACGTCCAGATCACCGTGGACACGCCGACTGGCGAGCCGAAGACCTACGACGTCGACTTCAGCAAGAACCCCGACGCCTACAACGCCCTGGTGGGTCAGAACGGCGGCGGGGCAGCGCTGGCGGGCGCGCTGGCGGGCGCGGCCCCCGCGGCGGCCGGTGCCGCACCCGGCTCCGGTGCCGCACCCGGTGCCGGCGCCGCCCCGGCGGCGGGTGGCGCGATCCCGATCCAGGCGGGTGAGGACGGCAAGGCGCTGATCGAGGCGGACGGGCTGGCCATCACCGCCCAGGTCGACCCGCTCACCGGTGAGATCACCCTGTCGGTGGACAACGGGGACGGCACGCCCGAGGAGTACGGCGTGGCCTTCGGCGAGGACGAGGCGGACCGCACGCCGAGCATCCCCGGCATGGACGACGCGGTGTCGCGGCCCGCCGCGGCCGAGCCGTCCTTCACCACGATGCCCGCGCCGGATTCCGGTGTGTTCCAGCCGGAGCAGCCCGTGACGACGATGCCCGCGCCGGATTCCGGCGTTTTCCAGCCCGAGCCGCCCGTGACGACGATGCCCGCCGCGGACACCAGCGGGTTCCGGCCGGAGCCCCCGGCGGGCTTCACCGCGCCCGCCGCCGCGGCACCCACGCCCGCGTTCGGCGTCGAGCAGCCGCAGTTCGGCCAGCAGCAGTTCGCGCAGCAGCAGCAGTTCGGCCCGGCCCAGTTCGGCCAGCAGCAGTTCGCCCAACAGTTGCAGTTCGGTCAGCCCCCGGTCGACTCGGCGTTCGCGGCCTCGTCCACCGGGGGCACCACCAGCACGTCGGGCGCGTCGCTGTTCGGCGGCGGTGGCGGCGGCTTCGACGGGGCCGACTCGGTGCTCGGCGGCAAGCCGGACAGCGGGGCGGGCGACAGCCCGTGGAGCAGCCCCGGCTCGGCCTCGGCCGACCAGAGCCTGGCCGACACCAACGCCTCGCAGGCGGGCCAGCCCGGCTCCGCGACCCTGCCGTCCATGCAGGACGGCGCGCACTCCGGTGGTTCGCCCGCAGGCGGCGGCATGATGGGCGGCGGGATGATGGGCGGCGGCATGGCCGGTGGCATGGCGGGCGGCGGTCAGCAGCAGGGCGGGGACACCGAGCGCAGCCCGAGCCAGTGGCGCACCACCGGTTCGCTGTTCGACGACGACCTGAGCCTGAGCCGGGTGCAGGGCGTGCTGGGCGATGAGGGGAGCCGGTAGCCGTGAGCGTCATCGAGGTCGACCCGAGGGTCCAGGCGGCGTTCGACGAGCGGGTCGCCGCCGCCCGGCGGGCCAACGCCGAGGTCGCGGGCACCCTGCAGGCGAGCCGGGAGCGGTTGGCCGCCGAGGCGCGCGAGCGCGAGGAGCGCTTCGCGGCCGAGCGCGCGCGGATGCGGGAGAAGTCGCAGCGGTTGGTGGCGGAGGCGGAGAAGCCGCAGCGGCCGCAGTGGGAGCGCCCGCAGAGCTCGGGCGAGCTGGCGTTCGGGCCGGAGGAGGACGACGCGCCCCCGCCGCCCGCCGCCGCGCCGACCCCGGTCTACGCGCCGCCGCCCGCCCGGCCCGCGCCGCGGCGTCCCGCGCCGGTGGACGACGACGAGGACTTCGGCACCCAGAGCTGGCTGACCTGATCGGCGCTCCGGCGGGTCAGACCTCGCTGATCCCGCCGGAGCGGGCCAGCGCCGCGCGCCGGTAGGTCAGCGCGGCGCCCTTGACGTCGCTGTCCAGCAGCGAGTCCCACTGCCGCTCGCCCTTGAGGACGCGCAGCAGGAAGGCGGTCACCAGGCCGCGGGCCAGCCGCTGCGCGTCCCGCTCGCCCTTGCCGTCGAGCAGCAGCTCGCTCCAGTGCCTGCCCTCGGCGAAGCCCAGGTGGGACGCCTTGGGCAGGGACCGCAGCTGCACCGGCCCCTGCCACGCCTCGGCGATGGCCTCCGCGTGCCCGACCGGCGGGGCGATGCGGTCCTCGCCCGCCGCCAGGTGCAGGCCGGGGACGGTCACCCGGCGGGCGGCGTCCAGTGCGGACGGACGGGTCTCGGTCGCGGCCAGCGTGACCACCGCGCGCACCCGCTCGTCCTCGGCGGCGGCCAGCACCGCCGCGCCGCCGCCCATGGAGTGGCCCGCGACCGCCAGCCGCTCGGGGTCGACGCTGATGCCGCCGTCGCCCAGCCGCACGCCGGTGCACACGTCCAGCGTGGTGCGCAGGTTGCCCGCGAGCAGCCGCGCGGACATCAGCGGTCCGCGCTGGGTGCCCGGCGCCGCCGCGACGATGCCCCACGAGGCCAGGTGGCGCAGCAGCGCCCGGTAGCGGGTCACCGGCTGCAGCCAGCCGTGGCCGAACGCCACGGCGGGCAGGCCGAGTCCGGAGGCGGGGGTGTAGACGAGGCCGGGCAGGCCCACCAGGGCCAGGTCGCCGCGCAGGACCTGGTGCCCGCCGGGCCTGCTGAGCTGGTCGAGCACCTGCTTCGCCGGGATGCCGCTCACCGGGGCAACGGTAGTCGATCGCGCACTCCCTCCGCACACCTCGATTGGTCTACACCAAAGTGGGGTGTGACCAGCGCAAACGTGCGGTCGAAGCACCGCCCTGGTCTGGTTACGCTGTGCCCCGTGTGCGGAATCGTGGGATACGTGGGCCACCGCCCGGCGCTGGACGTCGTCCTGAACGGGCTGCGGCGGCTGGAGTACCGGGGGTACGACTCGGCGGGCGTCGCGGTGCTCGACGGCGCGGGCGGCCTGGCCGTCGAGCGCAAGGCGGGCAGGCTGGCCAACCTGGAGGAGCTGCTGGACCAGGTCGGCCGCGAGTCCTTCGCGGGAACGGCGGGCATGGGCCACACCCGGTGGGCCACGCACGGCGCCCCGGTCGACCGCAACTCCCACCCGCACCGCGACGCCACCGGCCGCGTCGCCGTGGTGCACAACGGGATCATCGAGAACTTCGCCGCGCTGCGCGCCGAGCTGGAGGCGCTGGGCGTGGAGATGTCCAGCGACACCGACACCGAGACCACCGCGCACCTGATCGCCATGGCCTACGCCGAGGGGGAGACCAGCGGCGACCTGGCGGCCAGCGTGCGCGCCGTGGTGCGCCGCCTGGAGGGCGCGTTCACCCTCGTGGTGACCCACGCCGACCAGCCCGACCTGGTGGTGGCCGCGCGCCGCTCCTCGCCGCTGGTGGTCGGCGTCGGCGTCGGCGAGACGTTCGTGGCCTCGGACGTGGCGGCGTTCATCGAGCACACCCGCGAGGCCGTCGAGCTGGGCCAGGACCAGGTGGTGGTGATCACCAGGGACGGCTACCGGGTCACCGACTTCGACGGCGCGGACGCCGCCGCCAAGCCGTTCACGGTCAACTGGGACCTGTCGGCCGCCGAGAAGGGCGGCCACGAGTACTTCATGCTCAAGGAGATCGAGGAGCAGCCCGAGGCGCTGGCCAACACGCTGCGCGGGCACTTCCGCGACGGCCGGGTGGTGCTGGACGAGCAGCGGCTGTCCGACCAGGACCTGCGCGACGTGGACAAGGTGTTCGTGGTGGCTTGCGGCTCGGCCTACCACTCCGGCCTGGTCGCCAAGTACGCCATCGAGCACTGGACGCGGCTGCCCGTCGAGGTGGAGCTGGCCAGCGAGTTCCGCTACCGCGACCCGGTGCTGGACCGCGACACCCTGGTGGTGGCGGTGTCCCAGTCCGGGGAGACCGCCGACACGCTGGAGGCGGTGCGGCACGCGCGGGCGCAGAAGGCGCGCGTGCTGGCGGTGTGCAACACCAACGGCGCGCAGATCCCGCGCGAGTCCGACGCGGTGCTCTACACCCACGCGGGCCCGGAGATCGGCGTGGCCTCGACCAAGGCGTTCCTGGCCCAGATCGCGGCCAACTACCTGGTGGGCCTGGCGCTGGCGCAGGCGCGCGGCACCAAGTACCCCGACGAGGTGGCGCGCGAGTTCCAGGAGCTGGAGGCCATGCCCGCCGCCGTGGAGCGGGTGCTGGCCACGGTGGAGCAGGTGCGCGCGCTGGGCCGCGAGCTGGCCGACTCCAAGGCGGTGCTGTTCCTTGGCCGCCACGTGGGCTACCCGGTGGCCCTGGAGGGCGCGCTCAAGCTCAAGGAGCTGGCGTACATGCACGCCGAGGGCTTCGCGGCGGGCGAGCTCAAGCACGGTCCGATCGCGCTGATCGAGCAGGGCCTGCCGGTCGTGGTGGTGATGCCCTCGCCGAAGGGCCGCGCGGTGCTGCACTCCAAGCTGGTCTCCAACATCAGCGAGATCCAGGCGCGCGGCGCGCGGACCATCGTCATCGCCGAGGAGGGCGACGAGACGGTGCGGCCGTTCGCCGACCACCTCATCGAGGTGCCCGCGGTGTCCACGCTGCTGCAGCCGCTGATCTCCACGGTGCCGCTGCAGGTGCTGGCGGCGGAGATCGCCCGCAGCCGCGGCTACGACGTGGACAAGCCGCGCAACCTGGCCAAGTCCGTCACCGTCGAGTAGGGCAGGCTTGATCCCCATGCGGGGTCTGTGGACGACGGCACGGGTCAGGGCGGCCGAGGAGCGGGTGATGGCCCGCGTGCCCGCCGGGTCGCTGATGCGGCGGGCGGCGTTCGGCGTGGCCACCGCGGCGCTGGAGCTGCTGGGCGGCAAGCGCCGGGTGGGGCTGCTGGTGGGCGCGGGCAACAACGGCGGCGACGCGCTGTGGGCGGGGTACTACCTGCGCAGGCGCGGCGTCGCGGTCCGGGCGGTGCTGCTCGCCCCGGAGAAGGCGCACGCCGAGGGGCTGGCCGCGTTCCGCCGGGTCGGCGGCCGGGTGGTGGACCGGCTGGGCGAGGTCGACCTGGTGGTGGACGGCATCGTCGGGCTGTCCGCGCGCGGCCCGCTGCGGCCCGACGCCGCCGAGCACGTGGCGCACCTGGACGCGCCGGTGCTGGCGGTGGACCTGCCCAGCGGCATCGACCCGGACACCGGCGCGATCACCGGCCCGGCGGTGCGCGCCGCGATGACGGTGACCTTCGGCTGCCTCAAGCCGGTGCACGCGCTGGCCGACTGCGGCGAGGTGCGGCTGGTGGACATCGGGCTGGGCCCGGAGCTGGCGGGCCCGGACCTGGCCGAGCTGGACGACGCGGAGGTCGGCGCGCACTGGCCGGTGCCCGGCCCGCAGGACGACAAGTACACCCAGGGCGTGACCGGGGTCGCCGCCGGTTCGGCGACCTACCCCGGCGCGGCGGTGCTGGCCACCGGGGCCGCGCTGCTGGCCACCTCGGGCATGGTGCGCTACGCGGGCGCGGCGGCCGACGGGGTGCGGGCGCGCTGGCCGGAGGCGATCTGCACCGGCTCGATCACCGACGCGGGCCGGGTGCAGGCGTGGGTGGCGGGTCCGGGCCTGGGCACCGGCCTGAGCGCGGAGGCGGTGCTGCGCACCGTGCTGGAGGCGGGCGTGCCGGTGTGCCTGGACGCGGACGCGATCACCATGCTGGCCAACAACCCGGACCTGTGGGACGCGCGCGACCCGGACACCCCGGTGGTGCTGACCCCGCACGACCGGGAGTACGAGCGGCTGGCGGGCGAGGTCGGCCACGACCGGGTGGCGGCGGCGCGGCGGGCGGCGGAGAAGTTCCGCGCCGTGGTGCTGCTCAAGGGCCACGTCACGGTCGTCGCCGGGCCGGACGGCCGGGTGCTGGTCAACCGGGCGTCGGGCTCGTGGGCGGCCACCGCGGGCTCGGGCGACGTGCTGTCCGGGCTGATCGGCGCGCTGCTGGCGGCGCGGCTGGACCCGGTGCTGGCGGCCGGGTGCGCGGCCCGGCTGCACGCGGTGGCCGCCGAGCGGGCCTCCGGCGGCGCGCCCATCCCGGCTTCGGCGCTGCTGGCGGCCGTGCCGGACGCCATCCGGGCACTGCGGTCCGGGTGATCCCCGCTGTGCCACCATGGGGGCGTTATGGCTGCTCCTCGCGCTGAGGTCGTGATCGACCTCGACAACCTCCGGCACAACACCGCCTACCTGGCCGCCCTCGCGCCGGGCGCGGCGGTGATGGCCGTGGTCAAGGCCGACGGCTACGGGCACGGCGCGGTGGAGGTGGCCAGGGCGGCGCTGGAGGCGGGCGCGTCGTGGCTGGGCTCCTGCTCGCTGGCCGAGGCGCTGGCGCTGCGCGCGGCGGGCGTGACCGCGCCGGTGCTGGCGTGGCTGGACCCGCCGGGCACCGACTTCGCCCCAGGGCTGGAGGCGGGGGTGGACCTGTCGGTGGCCTCCTCGCGCGCCCTGGACGAGGTGGTGGACGCGGCGCGGCGCACCGGCAGGCGCGCGGCCGTGCACCTGAAGATCGACACCGGGCTGTCCCGCAACGGCTGCCCGCCCGAGGACTGGCCCGCGCTGGTCGAGCGCGCCGCGAGCACGCCCGAGGTCGAGGTGCGCGCGGTGTGGTCGCACCTGGCGTGCGCCGACGAACCGGGCCACCCGGCCACCGACGCGCAGGCCGCCCGGTTCGCCGAGGCGCACGCCGCCGCGGTGGCCGCCGGGCTGTCGCCGCGCAGGCACATCGCCAACTCGGCGGCCCTGCTCACCCGCCCCGACCTGCACTTCGACCTGGTCCGGCCGGGCATCGCCCTCTACGGGCTCAACCCGGTGCCGGTCGAGCACGACCTGCGCCCGGTGATGACGTTCCGCTCGTCGGTGGTGCTGACCAAGCGGGTGCGCGCGGGCACGTCGGTGTCCTACGGGCACACCTGGACCGCCAAGGCCGACACCACGCTGGCGCTGGTCCCGGTCGGCTACGCCGACGGCGTGCCGCGCGCGCTGTCCAACCGGATGCACGTGTGGCTGGCGGGCGCGCGGCGCCCCGTGGTCGGCCGGGTCTGCATGGACCAGGTGGTGGTGGACTGCGGTGACGACGCGGTGGCCGAGGGCGCGGAGGTCGTGCTGTTCGGCGACGGCGCGCACGGCGCCCCCACCGCCCGCGAGTGGGCCGACACCACCGGCACCATCGACTACGAGATCGTCACCGGGATGTACCGGCCGAGGGTGACCAGGACCTACCGGTGAAGACGCTGTGGAAGGCCGTCGGCGTGGTCGGCGGCGTGCTGGGGGCCGCCGCCACGGGCGTCGCGGTCGGCGTGGCCGCCAACCACAAGAAGGTCTCCCACGACCGGCGGGAGATCGACCCGCTGGCCGACGAGCCGCTGGGCAGGCTGGTGCCCGACCGCGAGTCGACGGTGGCCGCCGACGACGGCGTGCCGCTGTCGGTGGAGGAGGTCGACCCGGCCGACGGCGGCGCGCCGGAGCTGACCGTGGTGCTGGTGCACGGGTTCGCGCTGGACCGCCGCTGCTGGCACTTCCAGCGCCGCGACCTGGCCGAGCTCACCGGGCCGAGGGTCCGCCAGGTGCTCTACGACCAGCGCAGCCACGGCCGCTCCGGCCGCTCGGCCGCCGAGTCCAGCACCATCGAGCAGTGCGCGAAGGACCTGGACGCGGTGCTGCGCGCGATGGCCCCGGAGGGGCCGCTGGTGCTGGTCGGGCACTCCATGGGCGGCATGACGATCATGGCGCTGGCCGAGCAGCGGCCGGAGCTGTTCGCCCAGCGGGTGCGCGGCGTGGCGCTGGTGGGCACCGCGGCGGGCGCGGTCGGCGGCGCGGGCCTGCCCAGGTCGGTGCTGTCCCGGTACAACCCGGTGACCATGGGCGTTGGCAGGCTGGCCGGGTTCCAGCCGGGCGTGGTGGAGTGGGTGCGCCGCCGCGCGGGCACGCTGACCTGGAGCGGCATCCGGCTGCTGGCCTTCGGCGACCGCGCGGTCAGCACCTCGCTGGTGGACCTGATGGACCGGATGATCGGCGGCGTCACGGTGCGGGCGCTGACCGAGTTCCTGGAGACCCTGGGCACCCACGACCGGTACAAGGCGCTGGCCGGGCTCAAGCACTGCGAGGTGCTGGTGATCAGCGGCGACGCGGACAAGCTGACGCCCTTCTCGCACGCCGAGCGGATGGCCGAGGAGATGCCGCACGGCGAGCTGGTCCGCGTGCCCGGCGCGGGCCACATGGTGATGATGGAGCGGCCCGAGGTGGTGACCGGGCACGTGATCGGTCTGATTCGGCGCAGTGCCGCCGAACGAGGCGGAGGCAGGCGGCGGTGGTATCGACGAGCGTGAAGCTGCCCACGGTGGCGGACACCGAGGGGTTCGGGCGCAGGCTGGGCGGGCTGGTGCGGGGCGGTGACCTGCTGCTGCTGGCCGGGCCGTTGGGCGCGGGCAAGACGGCGCTGGTGCGCGGCCTGGCCGAGGGCCTGGGGGTGACCGGCCGGGTCAGCTCGCCGACGTTCGTCATCGCGCGGGTGCACGAGCCCGCGCCGGGCGGGCGGGGCGTGCCGCTGGTGCACGTCGACGCCTACCGGCTGGGCGGGCACCTCGACGAGCTGGACGACCTGGACCTGGACACCGACCTGGTGGACGCGGTGGTCGCGGTCGAGTGGGGTGAGGGCGTGGCCGAGCGGCTGTCCGAGGACCACCTGCTGATCCGGCTGGAGCGGCAGGACGACGACGTGCGGGTGGCGCACCTGGTCCCGCACGGCGCGTGGGCGGAGCGGGAGCTACCGAGCTGAGCTGTCCCCGGCGATCCCCCGCACCACGCCCAGCTCGACCAGGTCCTGCGGGCGCAGCTTGAGGTCCTCGGCGAGCGCGCGCACGTCGTCGCGCTTGAGGATCGCGGCGGCCGGTTCCGGGGCGATGACCGAGAAGTAGGCGTCGGGCGCGATCCAGGTGTGCTCGGGCGCGGACAGCGCGAGCGCCCCGCCCGAGCCGCCCTCGCCGATGACCAGGGTGGTGATCGGCACGCGCGCCTCGGCGACCGCGGCGAACAGCCCGGCGATGGCCGAGCCGACGCCCGCGCGCTCGGCGGCCGGGTCGTTGGCCGCGCCGGGGGTGTCCACCAGGGTCAGCACCGGCAGCGCGAACCGCTCGGCCAGCCGGATCAGCCTGGTCGCGGTGCGGAACCCGGCGGGCGTGGTGGCCGAGCCGGTCTGCGCGGCGTAGGCGATGGCCCGCCCGCCGCGCCGCCCCAACCCGCACAGCATCCCGGGGTCGACGCCGCCCGCGCGGTCGCCGCTGAGCGCGACCCGCTCGTCGAAGTAGTCGTCGAGGTAGGCGGCGGCGCGCGGCCGTCGCGGGGACCTGGCCCGCAGCACCGCGTCCCAGCCGGTCGCGGGCAGATCGGTGGCGCCCAGCGGCCGGGGCACCTCGGCGGGCACCGCGTCGCCTCGGGTGAGCAGGTCCAGCACGCGGGCCAGCACGGCGTCCAGCTCGTCCGGCGGCACGACCGCGTCCACGGCGCCCGCGGCGAACTGGCCCTCGGCGGTGTAGGCCGGGTCGTCGACCGGGCGGACCCGGCTGCCCGCGAAGCCGACCTGCGCGCCGGGCAGCGCGAGCACCACGTCCGCGCCCGCGCCCAGCGACGCCCACACCCCGCCGGTGGTCGGGTCGCGCAGCACCGCCACGTGCGGCAGCCCGGCGGCCCGGTGCGCCGCGCACAGCCGCGCCACCCGCTGCAGCTGGCGCAGCGACAGCATCCCCTCCTGCATCCGGCTGCCCCCGGTGGCGATCAGCGACACCAGCGGCAGCCCGGCCGCGCGGGCCTGGCCGAACGCCTCCTCGACGAGCGCGCCGGTGGCGGTGCCGACCGAGCCGCCGAGGAACCGGAAGTCGAAGGAGAGCACCACCGCGTGCTGCTCCCGCCGCCAGGACACCGACTCCGGGCCACCGGTGCGCTCGCGCGCCCGCGCGAGCTGCGCCTCGTAGCCGGGCCAGCCCAGCGGGTTCACCGCAGTTCCCGCTTGAGCACCTTGCCCATCTCGTTGCGCGGCAGCGACTCCACGTACCGCACGACGCGGGGCCGCTTGTGCGGGGCGAGCAGGCGGGCCACGTGGTCGCTGAGCTCACCTTCGGGCGCGGGCTCGCCCGAGGGCACCACCCACGCCACGATCCGCTCGCCGAGGTCGTCGTCCGGCTCGCCCACCACCGCCACCTCGGCCACCGCCGGGTGCTCCAGCAGCGCGTTCTCGATCTCGCCCGCGCCGATCTTGTAGCCGCCGCTCTTGATCAGGTCGGTGGCGCGGCGACCGACGATGCGCAGGTAGCCGTCGGGTTCGAGCACGGCCAGGTCACCGGTGCGGAACCAGCCGTCGCGGAACGCCTCCCGCGTCGCGTCGGGCCGGTTGAGGTACTCCAGGAACAGGTTCGGCCCGCGCACCTCGACCTCGCCGATCTCGCCAGGCTCGGCCACCACCCGCACCTCGACCCCGTCCAGCGGGAGCCCGACCGTGCCGGGGCGGCGGTCGCCGGAGGCGCGCACGCTGGTGTTCATCAGCGTCTCGGTCATGCCGTAGCGCTCCACCACGCGCTGCCCGGTGAGCCGCTCGATGCGCTCGTGCACGGTCGCGGGCAGCGCCGCCGACCCGGACACCAGCAGCCGGGCGCGGCCGAACGCCGCGGCGTGCTCGGGCGCGGCGGCGATCCGGTGGTACATGGTCGGCACGCCGAACACCACCGTCCCGCCCTCGTCCAGCGCCTCGGCCGCCGCGGCGACGCTGAACGAGCCGAGGTGGCGCACGGTCCCGCCGCGCCGCAGCGGCCCCAGCACGCCGACGACCAGGCCGTGCACGTGGAACAGCGGCAGCCCGTGGACCACCACGTCGTCGGCGGTCCACTCCCACGCGGCGGCCAGCGCGTCCAGGTTGGACGCCAGCGCGCGGCGCGGCAGCACCACGCCCTTGGGCGGCCCGGTCGTGCCGGAGGTGTAGACGACCAGGGCGGGGACCTCGCCGTCGGGCTCGGGCAGCTCCACCGGCTCACCGGCGGGCAGCTCGTCGTCGATCACCAGGTCGGGGGCGCTGTCGGAGAGGATGTGCGCCAGCTCGCGCTCGCCGATCCGGGGGTTGAGCGGCACCACGGCCGCGCCCGCCAGCAGCGCGCCAACCACCGCGACGCAGGTCCGGGCGTCCGGCCGGGCCCACACCGCGACCCGCCGCCTGCCGACCAGGCCGTGCGCGACCGCGCGGGCCTCGTCGGCCAGCTCCCGGTAGGTCAGTTCCCGGTCGGGGAAGCGCAGGGCCGTGCGGTCGGACGGGGAAGCCAGCGCGGGCAGCAGCATGACCTCACTGTGTCCGACGCTGTGTCCGACCGCACGGTCGCGCGCGTCACAAGTGCGGTTCGAGCCACGCCATCAGCTGGGTCCTCGGCCGGGCCCCCACCAGCTGCGCGACCAGCTCGCCGCCCCGGTAGAGCTGGAGGGTGGGCACGGACATGATCCGCTGGTCCCGCGCGGTCCCCGGCGAGGCGTCGGTGTCGACCTTGACCACGGTGAGCTGGGGCAGCTCCCGGTCCAGCTCGGCGAGCACCGGCTCGACCATCCGGCACGGGCCGCACCAGTCGGCGCGGAACTCCACCAGCACGGCGGGCTCCGCGCCCACCACTTCGGCGAACGTCTCATCGGTCAGCGTTTGCACGGCCTGCTCCTCCGCTCGGCGTCGTCCAGCTGCGCGCGCACCCGGTCGCGGGCGGCCGTGAGCCGCCCGATGAACTCCTCCAGCTCGGCGAGCTTGCGCCGGTAGACCGCCACCGACGCCGGGCAGGCGTCCCCGCTGGCGTGCCCGGTCCGCAGGCACTCCACGAACGGGCGGGTGTCCTCCAGCGCGAACCCGATGTCGGTCAGCGAGCGGATCTGCGCCACCAGCCGCAGGTCGGACTCGTCGTACTCGCGCTGGCCGTTGGCGGAGCGCCGCGCGGTCAGCAGCCCGAGGGACTCGTAGTAGCGCAGCGCCCTGGTGGTCGTGCCACAGCGCTGGGCCAGTTCTCCGATGCGCACGACGCCGATCCTCCACGTTGACGTGGACGTCAAGTCCAGGGCGAGTTGGCCGACGCCGTACCCTTGTCCGTTGTGCTCGTGCTCGCAGTGGACACCGCCACCCCCGCCGTGACGGCCGGTGTCGTGGACCTGACGCCCGGTTCGCCGCCCCGCCTGCTCGCCGAGCGGGTGACGGTCAACGCCAAGGCCCACGGCGAGCTGCTGACCCCGCACGTCCAGGAGGCGCTGGCGCGGGCGGGCAAGCGGCTGGCCGATCTGGACGCCGTCGTGTGCGGCTCGGGGCCCGGCCCGTTCACCGGGCTGCGGGTCGGCCTGGTCACCGCCGCCGCGCTGGGGCAGGCGCTCAACCGGCCGGTCTACCCGGTGCCCACCCCCGACGCGATCGCCCTGGACGCGCGCACCGGCAAGCCACTGCTGGTGGCCACCGACGCGCGCCGCCGCGAGGTGTACTGGGCCGCCTACGACGCGGCGGGCAGGCGCACCGACGGCCCGCACGTGGACCGGCCCGCCGACCTGGCCGCGAAGCTGCCCGCCGTGGCCTCGGCGGCGGGCGAGGGCGCGGAGATCTACGCCGAGGTGCTGGGGCTGCCGGTGGTCGAGGCCCGCTACCCCTCGCCGGTGTCCCTGGTCGCCGCGGCGGCCGAGGAGCTGCTGGCGGGCGCCCGCCCGGCCGCGCTGACCCCGCTGTACCTGCGCAGGCCCGACGCGGTGGAGCCGGTCGGGCGCAAGAGGGTGACCAAGGGGTGAGCGCGGGCACGGTCACCATCGCGCCGCTGCGGCACGAGGACGTGCCGCGGTGCGTCGAGATCGAGCGGGAGCTGTTCCCCGGCGACGACCCGTGGAGCGAGAACGCCTTCCGCGGCGAGCTGGACAGCGGCCACTTCTACGTCGGCGCCCACCTCGACGGCCACCTGATCGGCTACGCGGGGCTGGCGCTGACCACGTTCGAGGCCAGCGTGCACACCATCGCCGTGGACAAGCAGCACCAGGGCCTCGGCGTGGGCAAGCTGCTGCTGCGCACCCTGCTGGCCAGGGCCGACGAGCACGGCGTGCCGGTGTTCCTGGAAGTCCGCACGGACAACGCCCCGGCCATCGCCCTGTACCTGGCGCACGGCTTCGAGCACCTGGGCCTGCGCCGCCGCTACTACCAGCCGTCGGGCGCCGACGCGTACACGATGGGAAGGCCCGCGAACCGTGACTGACCGGCTCATCCTCGGGATCGAGAGCAGCTGCGACGAGACCGGCGTCGGCATCGTCCGGCTCGGTCCGGACGGCGCGCTGGAGCTGCTGGCCGACGAGGTCGCCTCCAGCGTCGAGGAGCACGCCCGCTTCGGCGGCGTCGTGCCGGAGGTGGCCAGCCGCGCCCACCTGGAGGCGATGGTGCCCACCATGCGCCGGGCGCTGGAGAAGGCCGACGTCGAGCTGTCCGACATCCACTCCATCGCGGTCACCGCGGGGCCCGGCCTGGCCGGGGCGCTGCTGGTGGGCGTCTCGGCGGCCAAGGCGTACGCGGCGGCGCTGGACAAGCCGCTGCTGGGCGTGAACCACCTGGCGGGCCACGTCGCCGCGGACACCCTGGAGCACGGGCCGCTGCCGAAGCGCTGCCTTGCCCTGCTGGTCTCCGGCGGCCACTCGCAGCTGCTGCTGGTGGAGGGCCTGGCCGAGCGGATCACCGAGATCGGCTCGACCGTGGACGACGCGGCGGGCGAGGCCTACGACAAGGTGGCCCGGCTGCTGGACCTGCCCTACCCCGGTGGTCCGCCCATCGACAAGCTGGCCAAGCAGGGCAACGGGTGCGCCATCGCGTTCCCGCGCGGCCTGACCGGTCCGCGCGACGCCAAGTACGACTTCTCCTTCTCCGGGCTGAAGACCGCCGTGGCGCGGTGGGTGGAGCGGCAGGAGCGGGCGGGCGAGGAGATCCCGCTGGCCGACGTGGCGGCGTCGTTCCAGGAGGCCGTGGCGGACGTGCTGACCGCCAAGGCGGTCCGGGCGTGCAAGGACCTCGGGGTGGACACGCTGGTGATCTCCGGCGGGGTGGCGGCGAACTCCCGGCTGTCCGGGCTGGCCGCCGAGCGCTGCGCGGAGGCGGGCATCCAGCTGCGCGTGCCCCGGCCCCGGCTGTGCACCGACAACGGCGCGATGATCGCCGCGCTGGGCGCCCACCTGGTCGCCGCGGGCGCGAAGCCGTCCCCGCTGGACCTGTCCACCACCCCCGGCCTCCCCGTGAGCACCGTCCAGGTCTTCTGACCGCGTCGGCAAGTACTACCCGTGCGCCGTTTCCGGGCAGCTTGCCACTACCCGCCCCGGCGCCGGGTAGTGGCTAACCGCTCTCGGGAACGGGGCGGGTAGTACTTGCCGACGCGGGGGTGAGGCGGTGGATGGCAGCGGTGATGCGGTCCACGTCGTGGCGCTCGGCGGCGGGCAGCGGCACGCCGACGGACTCGCGCAGGGCCGCCGCCTCGGCCAGCAGGCGGGCGGCTTCGACGGGATCGCCCTCCAGGACGCGGACCCCTGCGGTGCCCTCCAGCGCGAGCGCGACGGCGCGCGGGTCGCCCACCTCGCGGGCCAGGGCGAGCCCCTCGGCGTGCCAGGCGCGGGCGGCGTCCAGGTCGCCGCGCAGCTCGGCGACGAAACCCAGCTCGGCCAGCGCCAGCGTGCTGCCCGCCGCGAAGCCGACGGAGCGGTGCCAGCGCAGCACCCGCAGCAGGTGGCGCTCGGCGGCGTCCAGGTCGCCCCGCCTGCGCGCGCCCAGCGCCAGGCCGGTCTCGGCGTACACCTCGCCCGGCCCGAAGCCCAGCTCGGCGGCCAGCCGCCGGGCGCGCTCGTGGAAGTCCCGCGCCCGGTCGTGGTCGCCGCGCAGCAGCGAGACCCGGCCCAGCCAGGACAGCGTGTACGACACCTCCGGCCACGACTCCAGCTCCTCGGCCAGCCGCAGGCCCTCCCGGTGCACCCGCGCGGCCCGCTCGTAGTCGCCGCCGATCTGGGCCAGCGTGCCCAGCGCGAACGACGCCTGCAACCGGCCCCAGCGGTCGCCCAGCTCGGTGAACAGCCGGTCGCTGTGCTCGGCGGAGCGGTGCGCCACGTCCAACCTGCCCTGGGTGAGGGCCTGGCTCACCCGGTCGCTGAGCGCGGCGGCCTCGCCCCAGCGGTCGCCCAGCCGCCGGAACCCGGCCAGCGCCAGGTCGGTGAGCCGCTCGCCCGCGGCCATGTCGCCGATGGTGGTCAGCACGTAGCCGAGGAACCAGTGGGCGCGGGCCCGCGCCGCCGGGTCGGCGATGGCGCTCGCGCCGTCGACCGCGGCCTGGTCGACGGGTTCGCCCGCGAGCACCCCGAACCCGGCGTGCCAGGCGGCGGCCTCCGCGCCCGGCGCGGCCCGCAGCGCCCGCCTGGCCTCGGTGATCCGCCCGCGCAGGAACCAGTACCAGGTCAGGGCGCGGGTCAGGCGGGCGGCGGCGTCGCCGTCGAGCACGTCCAGCGCGGCCCGCAGGTTCGCCGTGTCGGCGTCCAGCCTGCGCAGCCACTCCAGCTGCCGGTGGCCGCGCAGCTCCGGGTCGGCGCGCTCGGCCAGCGCCAGGTGGAACGCGGCGTGCCCGCGCCGGATGGCCTCCTGCTCGCCCGCCTGCCGCAGCCGCTCCCGCCCGTACTCGGCGATCGACTCCAGCAGCCGGTAGCGCGGCCCGCCCGGCCCGTGGTCGGCCACCACCAGCGACCGGTTGACCAGCCGGTCCAGCGCGTCGAGCACCTCGTCGGCGGGCACGCCCGGCCCCGCGCACACCGCCTCGGCCGCGTCCAGCGGGCAGCCGTCGACGTGCGCGGACAGCCTGCGCAGCACCACCCGCTCCCGCTCGGCCAGCAGGTCCCAGCTCCAGTCGACGACCGCCCGCAGCGTGCGCTGGCGGGCGGGCGCGTCGCGGTGCCCGCCCGCCAGCAGCCGGAACCGGTCGTCCAGCCGCTCCAGCAGGCCCGCCACGCCCAGCGCGCGCACCCTGGTCGCGGCCAGCTCCAGCGCCAGCGGCAGCCCGTCGAGCCTGCGGCACACCGCCGCCACGGTGCGAGCGTCGTCCGGGCCGGGGGTGAAGCCCGCGGCCCGTGCCCGCGCCACGAACAGCCGCACCGCGCCGCTGGCGCCGGTGTCGTCGTCCGGACCGGGCACGTCCAGCGGCGGCACCGCCCACAGCGCCTCGGCGGCCAGCCCGAGCGGTTCCCGACTGGTCGCCAGCACGCGCAGCCCCGGCGCGGCGGCGAGCAGCCGCGACACCAGCGCGGCCACCGGCTCGACCACCTGCTCGCAGTTGTCCAGCACCAGCAGCAGCTCGCGGGCGCGCAGCGCCTCCGCCACCCAGTCCGCCAGGTCGTCGAACGCGCCGGGCAGGTCCTCCCGCACGCCCAGCACGGCGGCCACCGCGGCCACCACCCGCTCGGCGCGGTCCGCGCCCGCCAGCTCGACCAGCAGCACCGTGCCCGGCACGCCCCTGGCCACCTCGACGGCCAGCCGGGTCTTGCCCACCCCGCCCGGCCCGGTCAGCGTCACCAGCCGCGACCGGGCCAGCAGCTCGCGCACCTCGCGCAGCGCGTCCGCGCGACCGACCAGCTCGGTCACCGGGGCGGGCAGGTTGGTCCGGGGCCGCCCCGCCCAGGCGGCCTCGACGCGCCGCCCGCCCACCTCGTGCTTGAGGATCGACTCGTGCAGCGCGGCCAGCTCCGGGCTGGGTGACAGGCCGAGTTCCTCGTTCAAGGCCCGGCGCAGCGCCGTGTACGCCTCCAGCGCCTCGACCTGCCTGCCCGCCCGGTACAGCGCGCGCATGTGCAGTCCGACCAGCCGTTCCCGCAGCGGGTGGCGGACGACCTCGGCGGTGAGGTCGTCGGGCTGCTCGCCCAGCGCCAGCAGGGCTTCGGCCCGGTCCTCCACGGCGGCCAGCCGCTCCTCGGCCAGCCGCCGCGCGAACGGCGCGGCGAACGGCTCGTCGGCGAAGTCGGCCAGCGGCTCGCCGCGCCACAGCGCCAGTGCCGCGCCGAGCAGCGACGCCCGCGCGCGGGGGTCGGCGGTCCGGGCCCGCGCCACCAGGTCGCGGAACTCCAGCAGGTCCAGCGCGTCCGCCCGCAGCAGGTAGCCCGCGGGCCCGCGGCGGACCAGCGCGCGACCGCCGGGCTGCCCGGCCTCCAGCGCCCGGCGCAGCTGGGAGACCTTGGTCTGCAGGGTGTTCACCGGGTTGCCCGGCGGCCTGCCCGCCCACAGGTCCTCGGCGAGCCGGTCCGCCGACACCGGTTGCCCGTGGTGCACCAGCAGGTCCGCGAGCAGCGCGCGGACCTTCGCCTCGGGCACCCGGACCGGCTCGCCGCCGTCGGTCCACACCGCCAGCGGCCCCAACACGCCGAATCGCACGATTCGAACGTAGCGGTGATCACCGGCGCCGTGCGCGAACCCCCAGCGGACCGTGCGCGGGCACGCGCACCGTGGGGTGATCCGAGCGGAACGGAGAGAGCGCATGACTGGGGAGAAGACGCCGCTGACCCTGATCGGCCTCGGGCCGATGGGGCGGGGGATGGTGGCGAAGTTCCTGGAGCACGGCCACCCGGTGACGGTGTGGAACCGCACCGCGAGCCGGGCGGACGAGCTGGTGGCCAAGGGGGCGGTCCGGGCGGAGACGGCCGCGGCGGCGGTCGGGGCCAACCGGCTGGTGCTGCTGAGCCTGACCGACTACGCGGCGATGTACGAGATCCTCGACGGCACGCCGCTGGCGGGGCGCGTGGTGGTCAACCTCAGCTCGGACACCCCCGAGGAGACGGTGCGGGCGGCGGCCTGGCTGGCCGAGCGCGGCGCCGAGCTGATCACCGGCGGGGTGATGGTGCCCGCGCCGCTGATCGGCACGGAGTCGGCCTACGTGTTCTACAGCGGCCCGCGCGAGGTGCTGGAGCCCTACGAGCCGACGCTGTCGGTCATCGGCAGGCCGGAGTACGTCGGCGCGGAGCACTCGCTGGCGCAGCTGTTCTACCAGGCGCAGCTGGACGCGTTCCTGACCGGCCTGGCGGGCATCCTGCACGCGTTCGCGCTGGTCGGCACGGCGGGCGTGCCCGCGCGGGACTTCGTCCGGTACCTGGCGGACAACGTCGACTCGCTGGGCCTGTACCTGGACGAGACGGTCCGCCACCTCGACGAGGGCAACCACCCCGGTGACGAGGCCAACGTGCTGATGATGGGGGCCACGGCGCGGCACGTGGTGGGCGCCAGCGAGGCGGGCGGCATCGACGCCGAGCTGCCGCGCGCGGTCCAGTCGCTCTACGACCGTGCCATCGCGGCCGGGCACGGCAGGGAGAGCTGGACCTCGCTGATCGAGGTGATCCGGAAGCGGTGAACCCCACGGGGTGAACCGGGGGTGCGGCGCCGCGCGGTCGCGGCGCCGCACCGGCCGGTCAGACCGGGTTGAGGCCGGGGTTGCGGTCCTCGACCACGAACGACTTGAGCGTGCTCGCCTCCGCGCCCGGCGTGCTCACCCGGGGCAGCACCCGGAAGTCCGCCCGCATCTCGCGCGCGGTGAACTTCGTGCGCACGTAGCCGCGACGGCGGCTGTGCAGCTTGATGTGCGGGTTGAGCCGCAGCTGCACCTCGTCCACGGTGTCGTTGCCGTCGCGCCCGGAGGTCACCGAGGTGCACACCAGTTCGGTGCCCACGGTCCTGGACGACGCGGGGTCGTTCCAGTCCTGCTTGATGTCGGCCGCGTAGTGCGCGTGCACGTCGCCGGTGAGCACCACGGCGTTGCGCACCTTGGCGTCCACCCAGCCGCGTGTCACCCGGTCGCGGGAGGCCAGGTAGCCGTCCCAGGAGTCCATGGACAGCTCCTTGTCGGGGCCGTCCTTGCGGTCCCGCTCGGCGAAGAACACCTGCTGGCCGAGCACGTCCCAGCGCGAGCGGGACCGCCGGAACCCGTCGAGCAGCCACGCCTCCTGCTCGGCGCCGGTGATGGTGCGGGTCGCCGAGCTGGTGTCGGAGCAGGTCTTCCACCCGTCGCCGCACGCCTGGTCGTCCCGGTACTGCCGGGTGTCGAGCATGTGGAAGGTGGCCAGGCCGCCCCACCGCACCCGCCGGTACAGCCGCATGTCGCCGCCGTCCGGGCGCGCGGCGCGGCGCAGCGGCATGTTCTCGTAGTAGGCCTGGAACGCCGCCGCCCGCCGATCGGGGAACGCCGGATCGGGTTGTTCGGGCGTGTCGTCGGCCCAGTTGTTCTCGATCTCGTGGTCGTCCCACACCACCAGCCACGGCGCGACCGAGTGGGCCAGCTGGAGGTCCGCGTCGGTCTTGTACTGCGCGTGCCGCAGCCGGTAGTCCGCCAGGGTGCGGGTCTCCGGGCCGACGACCTGGCGCACGTCGCCCGCCTTGGCGGCGTACTCGTACTGGTAGTCGCCCAGGTGCAGGACCAGGTCCGGGTGGTCCTCGGCCAGCCGCCGGTAGGCGGTGAAGTAGCCCTCGCCGAAGTGCGCGCAGGAGGCGAAGCACATGGTCAGGTCGGTGCTGAGCACGCCGGGCGCGGGCGCGGTCCTGGTGCGGCCGACCGGCGAGAGGTGCCCCTCGGCCCTGAACCGGTAGTAGTACTCGCGACCGGGGCGCAGGCCGAACGGCTCCACGTGCACGCTGTGCCCGGACTCCGGCCGGGCGACCTGCGTGCCGCGCCGCACCACGTGCCGGAACCGCTCGTCCTCGGCCAGCTCCCAGTGCACCGGGACGGGCCGGTCGGGCATGCCGCCGAGGCCGTCCTCGTTGAGCGGACGGGGGGCCAGCCGCGTCCACAGCACCACTCCGTCGGGGGTCGGGTCGCCCGAGGCGACACCGAGCGTGAAGGGGTCGGTGAGCCTGGCCCACCCGGCGCCCGCCGTGGTCCCCGCCGCGGCGAGGGCCATGCCGCCGATGATCAGCGATCGTCGCGTCACCCTGGTCATGGGGCACCACCGTGGTCCACGATCGTGGACACCGGGTGAACCGCGGGCGGACGGCGGACGTGGGGTGGGCGACCCTGTGGGGTGGTCCTCCGGGGGCTCGTTGAAGCGTTGGCACTCGCATGGGTAGAGTGCTAGATGCACGGCACCAGCAACCGCCCCGACCCCCGCGACGGCGGGGTGGCAGGAGCCGTAAACGCAACCTGCCAACGCTTTCGACGACCGTGGAGGTCAGCCCGGTGAGCGTGAACATCAAGCCGCTCGAGGACAAGATCGTCGTCCAGGCCAGCGAGGCCGAGACCACGACCGCTTCCGGCCTCGTGATCCCGGACACCGCGAAGGAGAAGCCCCAGGAGGGCAAGGTCCTCGCGGTCGGCCCCGGCCGGATCGACGACAAGGGCAACCGCGTTCCGGTGGACGTGGCTGTCGGCGACGTCGTCATCTACTCGAAGTACGGCGGCACCGAGGTCAAGTACAACGGCGAGGAGTACCTGATCCTCTCCGCCCGCGACGTGCTGGCCGTCATCAACTGACGTTCGGCTGACACGCAGAGCGCCCCGGCGACCCCTTCCGGGGCCTTCCGGGGCGTTTCGCACCAGAGAGGTTGGGTATGGCCAAGCAGATCAGCTTCGACGAGGACGCTCGTCGGGCGCTCGAGCGCGGCGTGAACAAGCTCGCGGACACGGTCAAGGTGACCCTGGGTCCGCGCGGCCGCCACGTCGTGCTGGACAAGAAGTTCGGCGGGCCGACGGTCACCAACGACGGTGTGACCATCGCCCGCGAGATCGAGCTGGAGGACGCCTTCGAGAACCTGGGCGCCCAGCTGGCCAAGAGCGTGGCCACCAAGACCAACGACGTGGCCGGTGACGGCACCACCACCGCCACCGTGCTGGCCCAGGCGATGGTCCGGGTCGGCCTGCGCAACGTGGCGGCCGGTGCCAACCCGACCGCGCTGGGCCGGGGCATCCAGGCCGCCGCCGACGCGGTGGTCGACGCCCTCAAGGCCAAGGCCACCCCGGTCAAGGGCCGCGACAACATCGCCCAGGTCGGCACGGTGTCCTCGCGCGACGAGTCGATCGGCTCGCTGCTGGGCGAGGCCATCGAGAAGGTCGGCGAGGACGGTGTGATCACCGTCGAGGAGTCCTCGACGCTGGCCACCGAGCTGCAGATCACCGAGGGCGTGCAGTTCGACAAGGGCTACATCTCGGCGCACTTCGCCACCGACCTGGAGGCCCAGGAAGCGGTGTTCGAGGACGCCCGCATCCTGCTGCACCGGGAGAAGATCTCGGCGCTGGCCGACCTGCTGCCGCTGCTGGAGAAGGTCGCCGAGGCGGGCAAGCCGCTGGTGATCATCGCCGAGGACGTCGAGGGCGAGGCGCTGTCCACCCTGGTGGTCAACGCCCTGCGCAAGACCCTGCGCGTGGTCGCGGTCAAGGCGCCGTACTTCGGCGACCGCCGCAAGGCGTTCCTGGACGACCTGGCCGTGGTCACCGGCGCGAAGGTGATCTCCGCCGAGGTGGGCCTGAAGCTGTCCGAGTCCGGCCTGGACGTGCTGGGCACCGCGCGCCGCGTGGTGGTCGGCAAGGACGACACCACGATCGTCGACGGCGGCGGCACCAAGGCCGACATCGCCGCCCGCGCGGAGCAGCTGCGCCGCGAGATCGAGGCGACCGACTCCGACTGGGACCGCGAGAAGCTGCAGGAGCGGCTGGCCAAGCTGTCCGGCGGCATCGCCGTGATCAAGGTCGGCGCGGCCACCGAGACCGAGCTCAAGGAGCGCAAGCACCGCATCGAGGACGCGGTGTCGGCGACCAAGGCCGCGGTCGAGGAGGGCATCGTGCCCGGCGGCGGTTCGGCGCTGGTGCACGCCTCCAAGGTGCTCGACGGCGACCTGGACCTGACCGGCGACGAGGCCACCGGTGTCGCGGTGGTCCGCGAGGCGCTGGGCGCCGCGCTGTTCTGGATCGCCGCGAACGCGGGCCTGGAAGGCGCGGTCGTGGTGAACAAGGTCCGCGAGCAGGACTGGGGCTTCGGCCTCAACGCCGCCACGCTGCAGTACGGCGACCTGCTCGACGCGGGCATCATCGACCCGGTCAAGGTCACCCGCTCCGCGGTGGCCAACGCCGCTTCCATCGCCCGCATGGTGCTCACCACGGAGAGCGCCGTCGTGGAGAAGAAGGAAGAGGAGCCCGCGGCCGCGGGTCACGGGCACGGCCACGGTCACGGCCACTGAGCCGAGCCGCTGAACCGAGCCGCTGAGCCGGACTGCTGAGCCGGAGGCGAGTCGATCCAGGGGGCGGTACCCGAACGGGTGCCGCCCCCGGCGCGTTCAGGTGAGGGTGTACTGCCGCTTGCGGGCCCGGATGATGCCGTCCCGCTCCGATTCCGACAGCCCGCCCCAGATGCCGTACGGCTCCTGCACGGCTAGGGCGTGCTTGCGGCACATCTCCAGCACCGGGCAGGTCTGGCAGACCGCTTTGGCCCTGGCCTCCCGCCTGGCCCTGGCGGGGCCGCGCTCACCGTCCGGGTGGAAGAAGAACGCGCTGTCCATTCCGCGGCACGAGCCGCGCATCTGCCAGTCCCACAGGTCGGCGTTGGGACCGGGAAGCCTTCGGGTGTCCGCCATCGAACCGCCTCCTTGGCCGACTGCACTGCTCCGTTCGGCGTAGCGATGATCCACCGTAAAACCGCGTCAAAGCTTGTTCAAGGGGTCGGGGAGCGCTTCCGTGTCAATTCAGCCCATGGGCTGGTACCGGTCCACCGACCCGGATTTGCCGGTGACCGCAGGTGAACGGACCATGTCTGCGTGACGACCCCCCGCGAGCACCCCCTCCCGCACCTCGGCGGTGAGCGGGAAACCGTTGTGCCACAAGAAGAGTCACCGCACCTGGTGCTGCTCTCGGTGGCCGCGGTGGCACGCAGGCTGGGGGTGGCCCCGGCTACTCTGCGCACCTGGGACCGGCGTTACGGACTGGGGCCCAGCAATCACACTTCCGGGCGACACCGGAAATACGCGCCGGGTGACGTGGCGCGGCTGGAGCTGATGCAGCGGGCACTGCAGCGCGGCGCCTCGTCGGCCGAAGCGGCCAAGTACGCGCTGACCGCGCCCCGCGAGTCCGCCGCGGCGCCGCTGCTGACCGGCGGCGAGTTCGCCCCGGCCGGTTCGTCCCCCGGTGAGCCCTCCTCCGATGGGCGCGACCTGCGGATGTCCGGCGCGGGCCGCCGGGCGCGTGGGCTGGGCCGCGCGGCGCTGGCCATGGACGCCACCGCCGCGCAGCGGCTGCTGGCGGACTCGATCGAGGCCGACGGCGTGATCGCGACCTGGGACGAGGTGGTCCGCCCCGTGCTGGCCGCGGTGGCGGCCCGGTGGGCGCACTCGGGCGCGGGCGTGGAGGTCTCGCACCTGCTGGACGAGTGCGTGCTGGCTGCGATGGTGCGCGCCACGCCGCTGGTGACCGAGCCGCGCAACCACCGCCCGGTGCTGCTGGCGTGCCTGCCCGAGGAGCGGCACGTGCTGCCGCTGTACCCGCTGGCCGCGGTGCTGGCGCGGCGCGGGATCGGGGTGCGGCACCTGGGGGCGGCGCTGCCGCTGGACGCGCTGACCTCGGCGGTGCGGCGCACCGCGCCCTCGGCGGTGGTGCTGTGGGCGCAGCTGCCGCGCTACGCCGATCCGGGCGCGGTGTCGGCGCTGCCCAGGACGCGGCAGCAGGTGCGGGTGTTCGCGGCCGGTCCTGGCTGGGAGCGCGGCGTGGTGCCCGCGCCCGCCGAGCGGGTCAACGACCTGAGCTCGGCGGCGGACGCGGTCGAGCGCGCGGTCTGCTGAAGCGGTCCGCCGGAGCCGTTTGCCGGAGCCGTTTGCTGAAGCCGGGCGCGTTCGACGCACGGGGCGGCTAGGTTCAGCGCGTGGACGAGGGGCGGTTGCGCGAAGCCGCGTTCGGGGGTGATCCCGGCGCCGAGGTGTGGGCTGGGCTGCGCGGCACCCGGACCGAGCGCTGGCTGGCCGCCGTGGTGCTGGGGGCGCGGGGCCACTACGCGGCGGCCGCCGCCGCGCTGGGCGAGCTGCTGCGCGGCGACGACCTCGTGGCCTCGCTGGCGGCCAGCGCGCTGGCCTCGCACCGCCGCCAGCTCGGCGCCCACGCGGCGGCCCGGCGGCTGGACGCGGTGGCGCTGGCCAAGGCCCCCGGCGGGGCGGGCGGCGACCCGCACGGCGTGGACCCGGCGGGCGCCAGGGCCGACGCGCTGCTCGGGCTGGCCGCCGACGCGCTGGGCGCGGGCAGGCTGGGGGAGGCGCGGCGGCTGCACGCGGCGGTCGAGCCCGTGGGGTGGCGGGCGCGGGTGCGGCACGGCTGGGTGGCGGCCGAGATCGAGCTGGCGAGCGGTCGCCCGGAGGCGGCGGAGCCGTTCGCCGGACTGGCCGTCGAGGCGGCCGAGCGGGCGGGCGCGACCCGGCACCTGCTCAAGTCCCGGCTCGTCCTGGGCACCGCGCTGGTCGTCCGGGGGACCCCGGAAAGCGTCCGCGCGGGTCTCGAAGTGCTATCGTGTGACCTAAATCACACCACTGATCTCGGGCTCCTCTCGTTGGTCTGGCCGACGGCGCTGGTCTTGGCAGAGGGAACCGCGGGCCGCAACATTGCGGAGAGTGAACAAGTCCGTGAACACGCCGTCAACGCGCTGAGCTGCGTGTTACGCAGAGCTGACCCGATCAGCCGACGATGGGCGGTCGCTTCCCCTTGGATCCCGACGGCGCTGCTCCGTTCCGGGGAACCCCCGAACGCAGACGCTGAGACGAACTTCTTGACGGATTAAGCACCAGATCGTGTCAAGGTTCGGCCGCTAGCGTCCGATAGGGGAAGTGGAACGTCACTCGGCTGCAGGAAGGAGTCCCCGTGACCACGGTCCTTATTTGCGACGACCGGCGCAGTGTGCGGGAGGGTCTCACCCGTGTGATGTCGGCTGTCCCCGGGGTTAGCCGCATCGACTGCGTAGCGCACGGTGACGAGTTGTTGGCTCGCTTCTCCAGGCAGCCGGTCGACGTCGTACTGGTGGGTACCCAGCGCGCCGTTCCGACCGGGGTCGAAGCGACCCGGCGGCTCGTCTCGGCCAACCCCCAGGCCAACGTCATAGTCTTCGGCGCCCCCGACGACGCGGGCAGCATCGCCGCCGCCATCGCGGGCGGCGCCCGCGGCTACCTCCGCTGGGACGCCTCGCGCCCCGAGCTGGTGGCCGCGCTGGCGCACACCCTGGCGAGCACGTCGGTGCCCGCGCCGCGCCAGCCCTCCGATCCGGGGGTCCAGCTCACCGAGCGGGAGCTGCAGGTCCTGCGGGGCATGAGCCAGGGCAAGAGCAACGGCCAGATCGGCCGCGAGCTCTACCTGTCCGAGGACACGGTGAAGACGCACGCGCGCAGGCTGTTCCGCAAGCTCGGCGTGCGCGACCGCGCGCAGGCCGTGGCGCACGGCTTCCGCCGCGGCCTCGTGTCCTGACCCGGCGGCGTCGACGGGTGCTCCTTCCTCGACCGGTCCGGTGACACCACTGTCACCGGGCCGTTTCGCCGTCCCGGCGTGTCGCCAGGTCAGAGACCTTGTTCACACCCGTCGCGCCCAGGCGCGACGCCCTACCGGTACGGTGGGGCACCGGCGCGGGCGTCGATCGTCCCGTGCCGTTCCTTGCTGGTAAGCCAACTCGTAACGCCAGGGCTGTTGTCTGCGATGAGCAACTTGGGGGACGGACTGGATGCCGATGTGGGCGCAGCTGTCGATGGCGACCGCCACGCGATCGAGCGGCTGCTGGCCTCCGTCCGACCCCTCGTGGTGCGGTACTGCCGCGCCCGCGTAGGCAGGCAGGAGAGGTCATTCGCTTCGGCAGACGACGTGGCCCAGGAGGTGTGTCTCGCCGTGCTGACGGCGTTGCCCAGCTACCGAGACCAGGGTCGGCCGTTCTTGGCGTTCGTGTACGGCATCGCGGCGCACAAGGTGGCCGACGCCCACCGGTCGTCGGCCCGGAACCGGTCGGAGCCGGTCCCGGAGATCCCGGACGCGCCGGAGACCGAGGCGGGCCCGGAGCAGCGCGCGATGCAGGGCGAGCTGTCGGAGCGGATGGCGCACCTGCTCAAAGTCCTGCCGGACAAGCAGCGGGAGATCCTGCTGCTTCGAGTAGTGGTCGGCCTGTCGGCCGAGGAGACCGCCGAAGCGGTGGGCTCCACGCCCGGCGCGGTGCGGGTCGCCCAGCACCGTGCCCTCGCCCGCCTCCGCAAGACGCTGGCAGCGGAGGAGGTGGTCTGAGTGGCCGACCAGCACGAGAAGGGCAACGGAGAAATCGTGCGCGGAAAAGACGGGAGACCCCCGCTCACCTCGGATGATCCAGCGGTTGAGCCAGGGGACGACCTCGCGGGCATCAGAGCGGATGACGCGCTGCTCGACGCACTCGGCGGACGTGCCGGTGAGCAGCCCGACTCCCTCGCAGACGACGAGCTGAACGCGCTGCTGCTGGCGTGGCGGCGCGAGGTGGACAGCCGCCCGGTGGGCGAGCTGGTGGACACCGACACCGCGGTGGCGACGATCGCCGCCGCCCGGCCGGTGCCGCGCAGGCACCGGTTCCTGATCCCGCTGGCGAGCGCCGCCGCCGTGCTGGCGATCGCCTTCACCGGCGTCAGCCTGGTGGCCCGCGACGCCCGGCCGGGCGACACGCTGTGGGGCCTGACCAGGGTGCTGTACTCCGACCACGCGCGATCGGTGGAAGCCGCCGTCGCGGTGCGCACGGACCTGGACACCGCCCGCGCGGCACTGCGCGAGGGCAAGCTGGAGGAGGCCAGGGACGCGCTGCTCAAGGCGGGCATCGCGCTGCCGGAGGTCTCCACCGACGACGGCAAGGAAGCGCTCGTGGAGACCCACGAGTCGCTGCTGGAGGAGCTGACCAGCACCCCGGCCCCTGCCGGGACCCCGTCTGCGGGCGCTCCGGCCCCCACGACCACGACACTGGCGCAGAGCACCACGCTCCCCACCACCACCGAGCCGACCAAGGCCACCACGGAGCCGAGCACCGCCCCGCCGCCGACCACGACGACGGAGCAGAGCGGCCAGGTCACCGAGGAGCCGCCCCCGCCCGCCCTGCCGACGACCGGCGGCGAGTCGCGCGGGCAGGCCGAGAAGCCGGCCACCGAGACGAACTCCGAGACCGCGGCGAGCTAGCTGACGCGCGGGGTGTGACGAAGCCCGCTCCCGCACCGGGGGCGGGCTTCGTCGCGCCTGCAAGTACTACCCGGCGCCCGCCAGCGGGCCGGTTGCTACCACCCGACCGCGCGGTCCGCGAGGCGGGGCTAGCGGGCGCTCTCGGTGGCGGTCACGCCGTCCGCGTAGCCGCGGCAGTACTCCCAGCTCACATAGGCGGCCGGGTCCGGGTCGTAGGCGGGTTCGTGCGGGCGCATCCGGCCGTCCGACAGCAGCTGCTCCAGGCTGGACCGCAGCAGCGCCCAGTCGTGGTAGTGCGGCTCGTCGCACTCGCCGCAGTCGACCACGATCCCGCGCACCCCGCGGGGTTCCAGCAGCGCCTGGTAGACGGCCAGGTCGCTGAGGTCCCCGACGAGCTCGGCGCGTTCGACGTCGTCCATCGGCGGGTGGTCGTGGTCGTGGTCGGGCTCGCCGAGCTCCCTGGCCGGGTCCTCGGGGTCGCCCGCGAACGGGTCTGGTGGCAAGGCGTCGTGCGGCACGACCCCGCACGGTACCGGGCGGACCCCCGAAGCCGTCCAGATACCATGGGTGGAACCCGTCGCCGACTGCGGAAACCACCTCCGCAGCGGCGGGATCACCGCACGACGGAAGGCAAGCCTGCTGCCATGACCAGCGAGCTCAACGCTGACGGAGTCCCGAGCAAGTTCGCGATGCTGGGACTGACCTTCGACGACGTCCTGCTGCTGCCCGCTGAGTCCGAGATCGTGCCCAGCGGTGTCGACACCAGCACCAGGCTGTCCCGCAACATCACCCTGCGCGTGCCGCTGGCCTCCGCCGCGATGGACACTGTCACCGAGGCCAGGATGGCCATCTCCATGGCCCGCCAGGGCGGTATCGGCGTGCTGCACCGCAACCTGTCCGTCGAGGAGCAGGCCCGCCAGGCCGAGACCGTCAAGCGGTCCGAGGCGGGCATGGTCAGCGACCCGGTCACCTGCTCCCCGGACGACACGATCGCCCACGTCGACGAGCTGTGCGCGCGCTACCGCATCTCCGGCGTCCCGGTGACCGACGCGGACGGCAAGCTGGTGGGCATCATCACCAACCGCGACATGCGCTTCGAGGTCGACCACAGCCGCCCGGTGCGCGAGGTGATGACCAACGGCCCGCTGGTCACCGCGCAGGTGGGCGTGTCCGCCGAGGCCGCGCTGGGCCTGCTGCGCAGGCACAAGGTGGAGAAGCTGCCGATCATCGACGGCGACGGCAAGCTGCGCGGCCTGATCACGGTCAAGGACTTCGTCAAGACCGAGCAGTACCCCAACGCCTCCAAGGACCCCGACGGCAGGCTGCTGTGCGCCGCCGCGATCGGCGTCGGCGAGGACAGCTTCACCCGCGCGATGGCGCTGGCCGACGCGGGCATCGACGTGATCATGGTCGACACCGCGCACGGCCACCAGCGCAACGTGCTGGAGATGGTGGCGCGGGTGAAGAAGGAGCTGGGCGACGAGGTCGACGTGGTCGGCGGCAACGTGGCCACCCGCGCGGGCGCGCAGGCGCTGGTGGACGCGGGCGCGGACGGCGTGAAGGTCGGCGTCGGCCCCGGCTCGATCTGCACCACCCGCGTGGTGGCGGGCGTGGGCGTGCCGCAGATCAGCGCGATCTACGAGGCGAACCTGGCCTGCGCCCCGGCGGGCGTGCCGGTGATCGGCGACGGCGGCATCCAGTACTCCGGCGACATCGCCAAGGCCATCGCCGCGGGCGCCAGCGTGGTCATGCTGGGCAGCCTGCTGGCGGGCACCGCCGAGGCGCCGGGCGAGCTGATCCTGGTCAACGGCAAGCAGTTCAAGACCTACCGGGGCATGGGCTCGCTGGGCGCGCTGCGCGGTCGCGGCCAGGGCAAGTCCTACTCCAAGGACCGCTACTTCCAGGACGACGTGCTGTCCGAGGACAAGCTGGTGCCCGAGGGCATCGAGGGCCGCATCCCGTTCCGCGGCCCGCTGGCCCAGGTGGTGCACCAGCTCAACGGCGGCCTGCGCTCCGCGATGGGCTACACCGGTTCGAAGACGATCGCGGAACTGCAGCAGGCGCAGCTGGTGCGGATCACGGCGGCGGGCCTGAAGGAGAGCCACCCGCACGACGTCACCATGACCGTCGAAGCCCCGAACTACACCACCCGCTGACCCAGCTGCTTCGCTGATTCGCTGAGAAGAGGACAACAAGTGCGCGATCTGGTCGAGATCGGCATGGGCCGGACCGCCAGGCGGGCCTACGAGCTGGACGACGTCGAGATCATCCCGTCCCGCCGGACCCGCTCGTCCAAGGACGTCTCGACGGCGTGGCAGATCGACGCCTACCGGTTCGAGATCCCGCTGATCACCCACCCCACCGACGCGATCGTCTCGCCGGGCACGGCGGTGGCGGTCGGCGAGCTGGGCGGGTTGGGCGTGCTCAACGCCGAGGGCCTGTGGGCGCGTCACGCCGACGTCGACGAGGCGCTGTTCCGGCTGGTGCAGGCGGTGGAGGACACCGACGACCCCGGTGCGCCGGTGCGGGTGCTGCAGGAGCTGCACTCCGCCCCGGTGCGCATCGACCTGATCGCCGAGGCGATCAAGCAGGTGCGCGAGTCGGGCGTCACGGTGGCGGTGCGGGTCAGCCCGCAGCGGGCGGCCGAGCTGACCCCGGACCTGCTCGCGGCGGGCGTGGAGATCCTGGTCGTGCAGGGCACGATCATCTCCGCCGAGCACGTCTCGCGCGACGGCGAGCCGCTGAACCTCAAGTCGTTCATCGCCGACCTGGACATCCCGGTGATCGCGGGCGGCGTGGGCGACTACCGCACGGCCATGCACCTGATGCGGACCGGCGCGGCGGGCGTGATCGTCGGCTACGGCTACACGCCGGGGGTGACCACGACGGACTCGGTGCTGGGCATCGGCGTGCCGATGGCGACCGCGATCGCCGACGCCGCCGCGGCGCGGCGGGACTACCTGGACGAGACCGGTGGCCGCTATGTGCACGTCATCGCCGACGGCGGCGTGCTGACCAGCGGCGACGTGGCCAAGTCGATCGCGTGCGGGGCGGACGCGGTGATGCTGGGCGAGCCGCTGGCCGCCGCCGCGGAGGCGCCCGCCCAGGGCCTGTACTGGACCGCGGCCTCGGCGCACCCGTCGGTGCCGCGCAGCCACGTGTCCACCGGCGTGGACCAGGTGGTGGACCTGCGCAGCCTGCTGTTCGGGCCGTCGGTGGACCCGAGGGGCGTCACCAACCTGTTCGGCTCGCTGCGGCGGGCCATGGCCAAGACGGGGTACTCCGACCTCAAGGAGTTCCAGAAGGTCGGCCTGACCATCCGGGGGTAGTGGGCGTGGGAGTCGAGGAGTTCTTCGACAGCGACGTGGCGGACGAGGCCGAGGCGGCGCCGGGGGGAGCGGGCACGCGGAAGCAGGCGCCCCGGTGGGCGCACCCGGCGGTGCTGGTCTCGGCGGGTCTGGTGGTCGCGGCGCTGATCTTCACGGTGGGTGTCCTGCTGGTCTGAACCGGTCGAGGACTAGGCGTTACCGGAAGTTACATCTACTGTCGTGCGCATGGGTGAACTCGCCGGTAACAAGCAGGCGGCGGACTACGACGTCGTGGTGGTCGGCTCCGGGTTCGGCGGCAGCGTGGCCGCCCTCCGGCTGACCGAGAAGGGCTACCGGGTCGCCGTGGTGGAGGCCGGGCGCCGGTTCGCCGACCACGAGTTCGCCAGGACGTCCTGGGACCTGCGCCGCTACCTGTGGGCGCCGCTGCTGGGCTGCTACGGCATCCAGCGCATCCACGCGCTGCGCAACGTGGTGGTCCTGGCGGGCGCGGGCGTCGGTGGCGGGTCGCTGGTCTACGCCAACACGCTGTACCGGCCGCTCAAGCCCTTCTACCGGGACCGGCAGTGGGCGCACATCACCGACTGGGAAGCCGAGCTGGCCCCGTTCTACGACCAGGCCAGTCGGATGCTGGGAGTGGTGGAGAACCCGACCACCACCCCGTCCGACGAGGTGATGCGCGCCGTCGCCGAGGACATGGGCGTGGCCGACAGCTACCACCCCACCCCGGTCGGCGTGTTCTTCGGCGAACCGGGCCAGCCCGCCGAGGACCCCTACTTCGGCGGCGCGGGACCGGCCCGCACCGGCTGCACCGAGTGCGGCTCGTGCATGTCCGGCTGCCGCGTCGGCGCGAAGAACACGCTGGTCAAGAACTACCTGTACCTGGCGGAGCGCAACGGCGCGCGGGTGCTGCCGCTGACCACGGTGACCGACCTGCGGCAGGCCCCGGACGGCACCTGGGCGGTCACCACCCGGCGCACCGGCGGCCTGCGCCGGGGCACCCGCGTGCTCACCGCGGGCCAGGTCGTGCTGGCTGCGGGCACCTGGGGCACCCAGCGACTGCTGCATCGGATGCGGGACGAGGGCGCGCTGCCCCGGCTCTCACCCCGGCTGGGCGAGCTGACCCGCACCAACTCCGAGGCGATCATCGGCGCGGGCCGCTTCACCGTCGACCCGGAGCGCGACTTCACCAGGGGTGTGGCCATCACCTCGTCGATTCACCCGGACGAGACCACGCACATCGAGCCGGTCCGCTACGGCAAGGGCAGCAACGCCATGGGCCTGCTCCAGACGCTGGCCACCGACGGCGCGAAGGCCACGCCGAGGCTGGTGCAGTTCCTGGTCCAGGCGGTCCGCCACCCGCTGCGGCTGGCCAGGGTGCTGTCGGTGCACCGGTGGAGCGAGCGCACGGTGATCCTGCTGGTGATGCAGAGCCTGGACAACTCCATCACCACCTTCACCCGCCGGAGCAGGTTCGGCAGGCGCAAGCTGACCTCCAAGCAGGGCCACGGGCAGCCCAACCCGACGTTCATCCCGGCGGGCCACCGGGCGAACCTGCTGGCCGCCCGGCACATCGGCGGCGTCCCCGGCGGCACGTGGGGCGAGCTGTTCAACATCCCGCTGACCGCGCACTTCATCGGCGGCTGCCCGATCGGCGAGGACGCCTCGACCGGTGTCATCGACCCCTACCACCGGGTGCACGGCTACCCCGGCCTGTCCGTGGTGGACGGCTCGGCGATCTCGGCGAACCTGGGCGTGAACCCGTCGCTGACCATCACCGCCCAGGCCGAGCGCGCGTTCGCCGCGTGGCCGAACAAGGGCGAGGCCGACCCCCGGCCCGAGCAGGGCGCGCCCTACCGGCGCGTCCCACCCGTGCCGCCGGTCAAGCCCGCCGTGCCCGCCTCCGCGCCCGGCGCGCTGCGGCTGCCGATCGTGGAGATCAGGACCGCCGACCGCTGAGCCCCGGCGTCAGGCGATCGGGCCGACCTGACGCGGTTCGCGGACCAGGTCGTGAGGTTCGGGGGAGTGACACCTCGGTGTTCATCCCGCGGTAGGCGTCAGCGGCCGTTCTCAAGTGCTCGTGCTCAATGGGAGTCACCCGGGTGGACGCGTTGTTGTGGCCGCCTGCTTGCTGGCGGGGTTGCTGCGTTCATTCCACTTGGCGTGTCCCCGAACCGGGAACTCGGGATTGCTCATGAGCTCGAACGTGAAGGGCTTCGAGATTTTCATCGGTGCGCGAGGTGAAGTTCGTCGGTGTGGCGCTGGAGGCGAGTGGTCCGGTGCTGTGATGAGGATGGCTGTCGCTAACACGTCTGGGTTGATCTGATGCGCTGATCGTGGCGTTCTGCTTGGTCGTGGTCTGAACTGCGCTATGGTCGGAATCCAGCTGTGCGTTGCCTGCGTCGAAGCGGAAACGTAGCGGTCCGCCGGCAATGCCATGTCGAGTTGAGGGGGTGATCGGCAGGGAGTAGGAGTGGCGGTAGAGGGCGCGTGGAGCGCGCAGTCCATGCAGGCGATGACAGCCAATGCGCAGGGCTTGAAGCAGGCGGCGGAGTCCGGTTCATTCGCGATCAGCGAGTCGGGTGCTCAGGCGTACATCAAAGCCATCGACGATGCTCAGAGCGAATTGCGCATTATCGAGTCGCAGGTGTTCTACCTCCAGCAGGAGACCAAGCTCGGCACAAGCCCTGACGCCAGAGCGATGAGTCGTTACAACCTGGAAAGCGCCACCGGGGGAGCAGGCACGATCGGTATCGTGCCTGCGATCGAGCAACTCAGAGCGGCGCTCGCTGACGCCGAGGCGGCCATGCGGAAAGCGGTGGAGAACTACCGCGCTGTTGACGACGATCACGCTGACAACTTCCAGAGCTGCTGAGGTGAGGATTCACTTGATCAAGTCGATCGTGGCTCGGACCGCCGCACTGCTCACGTTCGCTGGACTGGTACTGGCGTCGTGCGGCAGTGGTGAGCACGGGAACCCGTCGCCCGCGAGCACTACCACTGCGGTGAGTGCGGCGGACGCGCCTGAATCGGCATCGACTTCACCTGCCGGCGGTGCGTCGTTGGTCGGGTTCGAGCCGTGTTCGGTGTTCACTTCCATCACCGCTCAATTCGGCTTGACGGGGATAAAAGAGGACGGCAGCGCCAGTTGTCTCGCCGTGTACTCCGACGGCGTGACGGCCCGGCTCGACGTCCGTCCCAGCAGGGGCCTCGACGACTTCGTGCCGGGGGCGAACTCCGAAATTTCCGAGACTTCAGTCGGAAGTCGGCAGGCCAAGTTGGTCAAGAAGCCCGTCACCTCGACTTCCTGTGCGGTGGCGATCGAGGTGAGCGTGACGTCCAGGGTGGACGTCTTCGCCACATCGGACACGTCGCTGGACGAATCGTGCAAGGCGGCGACCGACATCGCCGCTGCCGTTGAACCGGAGCTGCCCGAGTGAGCAGCGGGGAGTCGGTGGTGACATCGCCGAACTCACGGTCGCCGGGTAGTAGTTACCGGCCCTGGGGAGCGGGGCGGGTAGTACTTGCAGGCGTCAGGTGGTGAGGTGCTGGAGGAAGGTGGCGAGGGCGTCGGCGGCCCGGCTCAGCAGCACCAGGGCTTCCCGCGCGAACGCCAACGCCTGGTCCGGGTGCTGGTGGGCGTAAGCCACGAAGCCCACCAGCACCAGCACCGTCACGCAGCCGCCGATTCCCCCGCGCGTGGACATGGCACCCTCCCTGGTTCGCCGCGACAACGGTCGCCGCACCAGCGTGCGCGCCGTCGGCCGAGGCGAACAGGGAGAAATGCGGGTTCGAGCTAGAGAGCGATACCGGTGAGCACCATGGTGCGCTCCTCGGTGAAGTCCTCCATCGCCGATCGCACGCCCTCACGCCCGGTGCCCGAGCCCTTGACCCCGCCGTAGGGCATCTGGTCGGCCCGGTAGGACGGCACGTCGCCGATGATCACGCCGCCGACCTCCAGCTCGGCCGCCGCCTCGAACGCCACCCCCACGTCACGGGTGAACACGCCCGCCTGCAGGCCGTAGTCGGTGGCGTTGGCCTGCTCGAACGCCGCGGCCACGCTGTCCACCACGGACACCACCAGCACCGGCCCGAACACCTCCTGGCGCCACAGGTTCGCCTCCGGCGGCACGTCCTGGACCACGGTGGGCTCCACCGAGGTGCCCGTGCGCCCGCCGCCCACGTGCAGCGTCGCGCCCGCCGACACCGCCTCGGCCACCCACTCCTGGACCCGCTTGGCGTTGTCCTCGTCGATCAGGGGCCCGACCTCGACCTCCGGGTCGTGCGGGTCGCCGGTGCGCAGGGCGCGCACCTTCTCCACCAGCTTCGGCACGAACTCCCCGGCCACGTCCCGGTGCACCAGCACCCGCTGCACCGCGATGCAGGACTGGCCCGCCTGGTAGTTGCCGAACGTGGCGATGCGCGCGGCGGCCTGGTCCAGGTCCGGCCAGTCCGGGCAGACGATGGCCGCGCTGTTGCTGCCCAGCTCCATCACCACGTGCTTGCGCGGCGCGGCCTCGGCCAGCGACCAGCCGACCGAGGTGGAGCCGGTGAACGAGATGACCGGCAACCGCTCGTCGGTGACCAGCGACTTCATGTCCGCGCCGCGCACCGGCAGCACGGAGAACGCGCCCTCGGGCAGGTCGGTCTCGGCCAGCAGCTCGCCCAGCAGCAGCGCCGACAGCGGCGTGGCCGAGGCGGGCTTGACGATCACCGGGGCGCCCACCGCGAGCGCGGGCGCGACCTTGTGCGCCACCAGGTTCAGCGGGAAGTTGAACGGGGCCACGGCCAGCACCGGGCCGCGCGGCACCCGCCGGACCACTGCCAGCCTGCCCTCCCCGTTGGCGTCGGTGTCCAGCCGCTGGAGCTCGCCGGTGAACCGGCGGGCCTCCTCGGCGGCGAACCGGAAGGTGTTGACCGCGCGGGTCACCTCGATGTTCGCCCACTTCAGCGGCTTGCCGTTCTCGGCGGTGATGGTCTCGGCGATCTCCTCGGCCCGCTCGGCCAGCGCGGCCGAGACCCGCATCAGCGCCTCGGCCCGCAGGTGCGCCGGGGTGCGCCGGAACGGCTTGGCCGCCGCCGCGGCGGCGGCGACGGCCCGTTCCACCTGGTCGGGTCCGGGCACAGCGACCGAGGCGACCTCGGTGCCGTCGAAGGGGTGGAACACGGTGGTGGCCTCGGCGCCTTGTTCGGCGCGTCCGGCGATCCAGCAGGGCCTCGGCTGCGGGGTGAACGCGTCCATGTCACCCACCGTAGGCCGCCGGGGGCCGGTTGGCTTTACCGATCTTGGAAGTGCGCGCGCACGTACTCCGCGTGGCGCGAATACAGCAGGTCGTGACCCTCCTCGCGCTGCCGGTGGAACTCCGGGAGTTCGCGGATCATCCGGACCATGTCGTCCAACCGGGCGAGGACGTGGCGGCCCAGCCCCTCGGCGGTGGTGCCGTAGGCGGCGCAGAACAGCTCGGCCCGCCGCCACTGCTCGTCGGGGGTGCCGAACTCCGGCGACAGCGGCGCCAGGCAGTAGGCGGTGTAGGCCAGGTCCCACCAGCGCGGGCCGGGGCGCGCGGTGTCGAAGTCGATCAGGCCGACCGGCTCGGCGCCGTCGAAGACCACGTTGTAGGGCGCGAGGTCGTTGTGGCAGATGACCTCCACCGGCTCGATCGCGGGGAACCGCCAGCCGTCGCGCTGGTCGGCCAGCTCGGCGGTGGCGTCGTGCAGCACGCGGACCAGCTTCGCCACGGCGACGAGGGTGTCGTCGCCGCGCAGGTGCTCGGGGATCGGCGGGTGACCCACCTCTCCCTCCAGGTAGGTGAGCACCTCGCGGCCCTCGTCGTCGAACCCGTGCACCAGGGGCGCTATGCCCAGCGGCGCCAGGTGGTCCAGCAGTCGGTGCACCATCGGCGTCCACGGGCCGGTGGGGCGGCGGACCGTGCCGCCGACCCGAACCACCTGGTTGAGCCCGCCTCCGGTGAGCAGTTCCTCTTCCACGTCTGCGATTCTTTAACAGCGCGGACTCGCCCCTACAGGAGGTTTGCCCCCAGTGGCCGACAGCAGCAACCGCCCCGTTCTGGTCATCGACTTCGGCGCGCAGTACGCGCAGCTGATCGCCCGCCGCGTGCGCGAGGCGCAGGTGTACTCCGAGGTCGTCCCGCACACCGCGTCGGTGGCGGAGCTGCTGGACAAGGACCCGGCGGCGATCGTGCTGTCCGGTGGTCCGTCCAGCGTCTACGAGCCGGGTGCGCCGCAGGTGGACCCGAAGCTGTTCGACGCGGGCGTGCCGGTGTTCGGCATCTGCTACGGCTTCCAGGCCATGGCGGGCGCGCTCGGCGGCACCGTCGAGCACACCGGCACCCGCGAGTACGGCCGCACCGAGCTGGGCGTGCGGCAGGGCGGTGGCCTGCTGCACGACGAGCTGCCCGACACCCACCCGGTGTGGATGAGCCACGGCGACTGCGTCACCAAGGCCCCCGACGGCTTCACGGTGACCGCGACCAGCGACGGCGCCCCGGTGGCCGCGTTCGAGGACCCGGAGCGCCGGTTCGCGGGCGTGCAGTACCACCCGGAGGTCGGCCACTCGCCGCACGGCCAGGAGGTGCTGCGCCGCTTCCTGCACGAGATCGCGGGCCTGCGCCCGCAGTGGACCACCTCCTCGATCGTGGACGAGCAGGTCGCGCGCATCCGCGAGCAGGTCGGGGACGGCAAGGCCATCTGCGGCCTGTCCGGCGGGGTGGACTCGGCGGTGGCCGCGGCCCTCGTGCAGCGCGCCATCGGCGACCGGCTGACCTGCGTGTTCGTCGACCACGGCCTGCTGCGCGCCGGTGAGCGGGCGCAGGTGGAGCGCGATTTCGTGGCCGCGACCGGCGTCAACCTGGTGACCGTGGACGCGCGGGAGCGGTTCCTGACCGCGCTGGCCGGGGTCACCGACCCGGAGCAGAAGCGCAAGATCATCGGCCGGGAGTTCATCCGGGTCTTCGAGCAGGCCGAGCGCGACCTCAAGGCCGAGGGCGACTACCGGTTCCTGGTGCAGGGCACCCTCTACCCCGACGTGGTGGAGTCCGGCGGCGGCGCGGGCGCGGCCAACATCAAGAGCCACCACAACGTCGGCGGCCTGCCGGAGGACCTGCAGTTCACGCTGGTCGAGCCGCTGCGCGCGCTGTTCAAGGACGAGGTGCGCCGGGTCGGCACCGAGCTGGGGCTGCCGGAGACGATCGTGCAGCGCCAGCCGTTCCCCGGTCCCGGCCTGGGCATCCGGATCATCGGCGAGGTCACCGCGGAGCGGCTGGAGATCCTGCGCAAGGCCGACGCCATCGCCCGCGAGGAGCTGACCGCCGCCGGGCTGGACCGGCAGATCTGGCAGTGCCCGGTGGTGCTGCTGGCCGACGTGCGCAGCGTCGGCGTCCAGGGCGACGGCCGCACCTACGGTCACCCGGTGGTGCTGCGGCCGGTGTCCAGCGAGGACGCGATGACCGCGGACTGGACCCGGCTGCCCTACGAGGTGCTGGAGCGCATCTCCACCCGGATCACCAACGAGGTGGCGGAGGTCAACCGGGTCGTGCTCGACGTGACGAGCAAGCCGCCGGGCACCATCGAGTGGGAGTGAGGACGTGAAGAGGGCCACCCCCGCGGGGGTGGCCCTCTTCACGTCTCCGGCGCCGTCTCCGGCGTCGTTCTCAGCGTCGTCCTCAGCGCCTGCGCCGCATCGACCCGGCGAGCAGCCCGATCCCGATCACCATGGCGCCGCCCGCGAGCAGCAGCCGCAGGTCCAGGAAGTCGGGCCAGATCCGCCCGTCGGTCAGCATGTAGGCGGAGGCGAGCAGGGTGCCGATGCCGAACACCAGCCCCACCACGTCCACCCCGCGCTTGTCCCGCAGTTCCGACTCAGCCACGGAGCACCTCCACGCTGCCGACGTTGGTCCGCACCTCGAGCTCCACCTTCGGCCCGCCTTCCCCGTCGGGGCCGTTGTCCTCGGCCCGCACCGACCCCTTGGGGCCGTCGTGCTGCTCACCGAGGCACTCGATCGACCCGAGCCCGTTCTCGCAGCTGACCTCCACGTCGGCGTTCGCGGGCACCCGGATGACCGCGCTGCCCACGCCCACCCGCACCTCGGTCCTCACCTCGCTGGTGGCGGGCAGCGCGGTCAGGTCTAGCTCGACCTGCCCCGCCTTGGTGTGGTACTCGTCCAGCACCGCCTCGGCGGTCGTCGGCCGGGCGCTGATGTCGCCCATCCGGTCGCTGTTGTCGAAGTCGTCGAACCCCGCCGTGGTCAGCACCAGGCCGATCGCGCTCAGCGGCACGGCGAGCCAGATCAGCCCGCGTCCCGCGTTGCCGCGCAGCGCGCCCGCCACCAGCCCCAGCCCCAGCACGGCCACCACCAGGCCGAGCGTGTGCTCGGCGGTGAACCAGTCGCCGTAGGCGGAGTCGAAGTCCGCGGAGATCACCGCGCCGCCCAGCACCAGCAGGGCCAGCGCGAACGTCGCCGCACCCACCCGCGACCGGGGCCGCCGGGGCCGGTGCGCGGGCTGCTCGGGCGCGGGCGGCGGACCGCTCGGCTCGGGCAGGTCCCACGCGAAGGGCGCCGCGCCCAGCGGGTCCCAGGCGGGCGGCGTCACCCGCTCGGTCTGCTGTTCCGATCCCGTCACACCAACCCCCGTGGTGAAGTCGCCCGTCAGGCCCCCGGTGGGCCGCGGGCGGTTGAGCTGGCCCCTGCCGCGGTGCAGCAGGTAGACCGCGCCGACCGACAGCAGCACTCCGCCGACCATGGTGAAGCCGCCGTCGATGAAGAAACCGCTGGTGGGCAGCAGGCCCAGGCACAGCAGCACGGTGAGCGGGGCGGGCGTGGCGCTGCGGCCCCGGCCGAACAGCGACTCCACCGCGGAGACCTCGTCATCCTCTTGGGCGAAGCACAACCACCCCAGCAGGTACATGAGGATGCCCGCGCCGTTGCACAGCGCCATGGCCACGAACGCCACCCGCACGATCACCGGGTCGATCTGGTACCGCTGCGCGATACCGGCGGCGACACCGGCGACCTTGCGCCCGCCGTGCGGCCGACGGGGCCTGCTGGCCCAGAAGTCCTTGAGCGTCTCCTCGACGCCCGCTGCGCTCACGTTCCCGCTCACGGTGATGAGGATGCGCCGCCGGGCCCGCCCGGCACATCGGGGGCGCACCCTGAACCGGGCATCGGGTGGAACCCTGATGACCGGGCCCCGCCCGCGTGTGACGATTCCGGGGTGGGTTCGCAGGTGGAGACGGTCTCGGACCGGACGGTGGAGCCGGTGCGCAGGCGCCGCGGCGGGCGCGTGGTGGCGGGCGTGGCCGGGGGCGTCGCCGAGCACCTCGGCGTCGAGGTGTTCTGGGTGCGGGCGGTGTTCGCCGCGCTCACCGCGCTCAACGGCGTCGGCGTGATCGCCTACGGGCTGCTGTGGCTGTTCGTGCCGCAGCGCCCGGTCGGCTCGCCGGAGCCCGACGAGCAGCCCAGGGAGCGCCAGCAGGCGCTGGGCCTGGTGGCGCTGGGCATCGCCGCGGCCGCGCTCAGCGGCCTGCTGACGGGCCCGCTCAGCGGCTGGATCGCGGGGCCGCTGGCGGTGGCGCTGGTCGGCGCGGCGGTGGTGTGGCGCGAGGCGGACGAGGCGCAGCGCAGGCGGTGGCGCGACGGCGCCCGCAGCGGCTTCCTGGGGGCGGGCCGCACCGGGCTGATCCGGGTGGTCGCGGGCGTGGCGCTGGTGGCCGTCGGCATCGGCGTGCTGCTGATCAACAGCTACGGCCTCGACCAGATCCGGTTCGCGCTGCTGGCGGTGGTGGCCACGCTGGGCGGTGTGGCGGTGCTCACCGTGCCGCTGTGGATCAAGCTGATCAACGACCTCGGCGAGGAGCGCCGGGTGCGCATCCGCACCGAGGAGCGCGCGGAGATCGCCGCGCACCTGCACGACTCGGTGCTGCAGACGCTCGCGCTGATCCAGAAGCAGGCCGAGCAGCCGCGCGAGGTGCGCAGGCTGGCCAGGGGGCAGGAGCGGCAGCTGCGCGACTGGCTGTACGGCCGGGAGGTGGGGGAGGCGGGCAAGCCGACGACGCTGTCCGCGGCCGTCGCGCGGGCCGCGGGCGAGGTGGAGGACACCTTCGCGCTGACCGTGTCGCAGGTCGTGGTGGGCGACTGCGACCTGGACCACAACCTGCTGGCGATGGTGCAGGCCGCGCGGGAGGCGATGGTCAACGCGGCCAAGCACGCGGGCGTGGCCGAGATCAGCGTCTACGGCGAGGTGGAGCCCGAGCAGGTGGCGGTCTTCGTCCGCGACCGGGGCAAGGGCTTCGACCCCGACCTGGTTTCCGCCGACCGGCATGGCCTCGCCGACTCCATCCGGGGGAGGATGGACCGGCACGGTGGGGAGGTCCGGCTGCGCACGGCCCCCGGTGAGGGCACCGAGGTGCAGCTGAGGATGCCGAGGAAGACGGAGGCGGGGACGTGACGGTTCGGGTGTTCCTGGTGGACGACCACGCGCTGTTCCGGGCGGGGGTGCGGGCCGAGCTGGACTCGATCACCGACGAGATCGAGGTGGTCGGCGAGGCGGGCTCGGTGGGCGAGGCGGTGGCGGGCATCGCGCGGCACCGGCCGGACGTGGTGCTGCTGGACGTCCACATGCCCGACGGCGGCGGGGCGGAGGTGCTGCGGCAGGTCCGCACGGCGCTGCCCGAGGTGGTGTTCCTCGCGCTGTCGGTGTCCGACGCCGCCGAGGACGTGATCGCGGTCATCCGGGCGGGCGCGCGCGGCTACGTGACCAAGACGATCTCCAGCCAGGAGCTGGTGCGCGCGGTGGTCCGGGTGGCCGAGGGCGACGCGGTGTTCTCGCCGCGGCTGGCGGGCTTCGTGCTCGACGCGTTCGCCGACCGGCCGGGCGCGGCCCCGATCAGCGACCCCGAGCTGGACCTGCTGACCCCGCGCGAGCGGGACGTGCTGCGCCTGCTGGCCCGCGGCTACGCCTACAAGGAGATCGCCTCCGAGCTGTTCATCTCGGTGAAGACGGTGGAGACGCACGTGTCCAGCGTCCTGCGCAAGACGCAGCTGTCCAACCGCTACGAGCTGTCCCGCTGGGCCTCGGACCGCAGGCTGGTCTAGCCGGTTCAGACGCGCGTGGAGCTGGTGATCAGCAGGCCGCCCGCCGGGTTGTCGCGCAGGGTGAGCCGGTAGCGCTCCACGGTCTTGCCGCCGCCCTGCGCGAAGATCAGGTCCACCAGCGCGACGTACTGCCCGCCGTGGTGGCCGACCTCCACCGCGTCGGGCTGGACCAGGTCGTACTGCTTCCAGAACGCCACGTACTCGTCGAAGCTGGGCCGCATCCGCTCGTCCAGGTGACGCCAGGCGGCCTCCGGGTCGGTGTCGATCTCCAGGTAGTGGTTGGTGACGAACTCGGCGACCTGGTCGGTGGTGTGCGCGCTGCCGGGCGGGGCCGACGGGTAGCCGGAGGACGACCCCGTCGCCGGGGTCGTCAGCGGGGCAGGCTCGGTGAGCTCCGGGCCGTCCGGCCGGACCAGCGAGAAGGCGGTGACCGCGGCGGCGGCGACCACCAGGATCGCGGTGGCCACGGCGGGGGCCAGCCAGCCGCGCCGGGACCGGGGGCGGGCGGCCTCGGCGGGGAGCGGCTCGGCGGATGCCCCGGCGGACACCTCGGCAGGTGCCTCGGCGGAGGGCTCGGGCGCCGTCTCGGGAGGGGCCTCGGGAGTGGTCGAGTCGACCGCGGGGACCGTTCCGGGAGCCGTTTCGGGAGGCAGGTCGGCCAGCAGCCGCACGACGTGCTCGGCGGTGGGGCGCGCGGCGGGGTCGACGGCGAGCAGCTCGCCGAGCGGGCCGGTCAGCGCGCCGGAGCGGACGGGCGGCTGGATCCGCCCGCTGGCCGCCCTGAACAGCAGGCCGAAGCTGTTCTCGCTGGACCCGAACGGCGGCTGCCCCTCGGTCGCCGCGTACAGCGTCGCGCCGAGGGAGAACACGTCGGAGGCCGCCGAGGGGTCCTCCCCGCGCGCCACTTCCGGGGCCAGGTAGGCGGGCGTGCCCGCGATCATGCCGCTGCCGGTGAGGGTGCCGTCGTCGAGCGCGCGGGAGATGCCGAAGTCGGTGAGCTTCACGGTCCCGTCGTGGCCGATCAGGACGTTGGACGGCTTGACGTCCCGGTGCACCAGGCCCGCCGCGTGGGCCGCCGCCAGCGCCGCCGCCACGCGTCCGCCGATCCGCGCGGCCTCGTGCGGGGGCAGGGGGCCGTGGTCGGCCACGACCTGCGCCAGGCTCCGCGCGGCCAGGTGTTCCATGACCAGCCAGTGCTGGTCGTCCTCGACGACCACGTCGAACACGGTGATCGCGTCGGGGTGGTGCAGCCGGGCGGCGTTGCGCGCCTCGCGCATCGCCCGCGCCCTGGCCAGCCGCGCCCGCTCCGGGTCCAGGTCGGGCAGCCGGAGCTGCTTGACGGCCACCTCGCGGCCCAGCAGCGCGTCCCGCGCACGCCAGACCACGCCCATCGCGCCGCTGCCGATGCGCTCCACGAGCTGGTATCGACCGCCGACCGTGCGCACGGTGCGAGGGTAGGCGACCCGATCAGTTGGTGGACACCAGCTTGGCCAGTTCGCGGTCGAAGTCGATCCACAGGTCCTCCTCGCCGGGCTGGACCACGTCGTAGGTCAGGTCCAGGAACTCGGCGACGTGCTCGGCCACGGCCGACAGGATCGCGAACCCGGTCGGCGCGTTGAGCTCCAGCAGGACCCGCTCCGGGTCGTCGGCGGCCGGGCGGACCAGGATGTCGCCCTGGCCGGACGGGGTCAGCAGCCCGTCCGCCAGCAGGTCGCGGGCGAAGATCCACTCCACCTTGCCCTGCCCGGTGTGGAACAGGACGGCGACCGCGTACGGGTCCTCCGGCTCGTAGTGCAGCTCGGCTTCCACGGGCGCTGGAGCGACGCCTGGGGCCAGCAGGTGGAACGTCGTCGCGGTGGTGATGCTCTCGGTGCTCATCTCTAAGACCTTCCCGATTCGGCGGTTCTCATGTGAGCAGACGTCCGAGAAGCCCGATCGGGACGTGGATTGGGAGAAGACCACGCGTTCGGGGGAGACGTGGATCCCATCTCCACCCGTTTGCCCAGGTGAGCTGTCTCAACTGGGCGGAACCGCCTATCACCCTCCGTTACTGAAGGTCACTTGAGGGTAGTGGCAGGCTCTCGCTCAGGGGTGGTCGGGACGAGCGCGGTCGCGGGTTGGCGTCGGGTCAGCGCGACACCCACGAGGACCACGACCATGCCCAGCGCCACCCGCGCGGTCAGCGCCTCGTCCAGGAAAGCGGCGCCCAGCAGCACCGAGACGACCGGCAGCAGGTAGCCCACCGTCGTCGCGTTGGTCGGCCCCTCGTCCTCGATCAGGCGATAGTTGAGGATGAAAGCCACGCCGGTGCCGAACACGCCCAGGATCGCCACCGCCAGCAGCGGCGGCCAGCCCAGGTGCACCGGCTGGAGCCCGCCGACCGGCACCACCAGGGCGGTCAACCCGGTGGCGGTCACCAGCTGCGCCGAGGACAGCTGGAACGGCGACAGCCCGCGCCCGGACAGCTTGCGGCCGATGTAGGTGTAGCTGACCGCGTAGGACGCCGCCGCGGCCAGGCACGCGGCCGCGCCCCAGCTGACCAGCCCGGCCTGCTCCCAGGGCGCGAAGATCAGCAGGGTGCCCGCGAAGCCGAGCACCAGGCCCGCCAGCCGGGCGGGGTTGCGCTGCCGCTCGGTGCCCAGCGCCAGGCCGATGAGCAGCGCCCACAGCGGCGTGGTGGCGTTGAGCACCCCGGCCACGCCCGAGTCCACGGTCTGCTCGCCCACCGCGAACAGCACGAACGGGATCACGTTGCCGAACACCGCGGCCACCGCCAGGTGCCCCCAGGCGGCCGGGTCGCGCGGCAGCCGCTGACCCCGCCCGTAGGCCAGGGCCACCAGCACGGCGGCGCCGAGGACGGTGCGGACCGTGGCGATCTGGACCGGTGAGAGGCCGGTGAGCGCGATCTTGATCCACAGGAAGCTGGAGCCCCAGAGCAGGGCGAGGAAACCCATTCTGATCAGCGTGCCTGGCTTGTTCACGAAGACCACCTTGCGCCGCTCGAAGCGACAGCACAAGTGAATAGAACTGCACGACGTTTAAGCAGAACTGTAAGATCGGGGCATGTTGGACGTGCGACGGATGCAGGTGCTCCGAGCCGTGGTCACCACCGGCTCCATCACGGCCGCGGCCACCAACCTCGGCTACACCCCCTCCGCCATCAGCCAGCAGGTGGCCTCGCTGGAGAAGCAGGCGGGCCTGCCGCTGCTGGAGCGGGTGGGCCGGGGCGTGCGACCCACCCTCGCGGGCAGGCTGCTCACCGAGCACGCCGCGCACATCACCGAGCGGCTGGCCGAGGCCGAGGCGGCGCTGGCCGACCTGCGCGCGGGCCGCACCGGCCGGCTGCGGGTGCGCTACTTCGCCACCGCGGGCGCGGCGCTGGTGCCGCCCGCCGTGGCCGCCTTCCGCGCCCGGCACCCCGACGTGCGGCTGGACCTCAAGCTGACCGAGCCCGACGACCCGGTGGTCGAGGTCGAGGCGGGCCGCGCGGACGTCGCCGTCGTGGTGGTCCACGACGCCGAGCTCGCCCGCGGCGTGCACCTGGTGCACCTGCTCGACGACCCGTACCTGGCGGTCCTGCCGCGCGGCCACGAGCTGGCCCGCAAGCGGGTGCTGGACCTGGCCGACCTGGCCGACGAGCCCTGGGTGGACGCGGCGGTCCCGCCCGGCCCGTGCCAGGCCATCGTGCTTGACGCCTGCGCCGCCGCGGGCTTCTCGCCCGGCTACGTGGTCCAGGCCGACGACTACCCGACCGCGCAGGGCTTCGTGGCCGCCGGGCTGGGCGTGGCCATCGTGCCCAAGCTCGGCCTCGGGGTGGTCAACCCCGGTGTGGTGGTGCGGCGGCTGCGCCACCCCGAACCCGTCCGCACGATCTGCGCGGCCGTGCGGGAGGAGGGCATGGGCACGCCCGCCGTGGTGAGCCTGCTGGAGGCGCTCAAGACCGCCGCCGGGTGATCACGGCTTGGCCAGCGGCTGCTCCCGCTGGAGGAGCAGGTGCGGGCCCTGCCACTTCAGCACGATGAGCTTGCGCTCCTGGCTGGTCGCGCCGCTCTTCATGCGGTAGTTGAGGTCGACCACGTAGGCGAAGTCGTCGTTCTGGCTGATGCTGCTGACCTCGACCGACTCCACGCTGCTCCACCAGCCCGCGTAGCTGGAGTACCCGCCGCTGGCGCTCTGCATCTCCGGCAGCAGGCGCTGGAACCCCTCCTGAGGGGCGCCGGGCAGCAGCGCGAAGTAGTCCCGGATGGCCTGTTCCTGCTGCTGCTGGGTCGGGTGCGCGGTGTAGGTGACCGGTGGCTTGACCGGCGTCGAGGAGGTCGTGGAGGGGGCTTGGCCGCCGCCGTCGACCGGCTGCGCGGAGGTGGGGCCGCCCGCGAGGTCGTTGCGGTTCTCGTCGCCGCCGCTGGACAGCACGCTGGCCAGCAGGATGCCCACCACGGCGGCGGCCACGATGGCCAGGGCGGTGACCACGGTCGACCGCTTGCTGCCGACGGCCTGGGCGGCAGCGGCGGCGGGCTTGCGGAACGCGGCGGGGCGGTAGGCCGCGGGTCTGGACGGCGGCGCGGGCGCGGCGGGCCGGGCGGAGGCCGGGGCGGCGGAGGCCGCGCGCGAGTCCACCCGCGTGGCGTTCGGCGGCGCGGGCGCGGCGGCCGGGGGCATCGCGCGGGTGGCGTTGGGCGGCGGGGGCGGCGGCGTGACCGGGGTGCCCTGCCACGACGGCGGGTGCGTCTGCGAGACCTTGATCGGGAACTCCGGCGCGGAGTGGCCCGCGGCCACCGCGGCCAGCGCCTCGCGCGCCTCGGCCATGGTGGGCCGGTCCTCGGGCTCGGCGCGCAGCAGCCGCATCAGCAGCGCGGTCAGCGGGCCCGCCTGCTTGGGCGGGGTGACCTTGCCGGAGGCGACCTGGTGCAGCAGCGCGATGGTGTTCTCGTTCAGGCCGAACGGGGGCATCCCCTCGATCGCCGCGTACAGCGTCGAGCCCAGCGAGAACACGTCCGAGGGCGGGCCTGGGTCGTAGCCCTTGGCCACCTCCGGCGCCAGGTAGGCGGGCGTGCCCGCGAGCATCCCGGTGGCGGTGACGGTGACGTCGCCGGTGGCCCGCGAGATGCCGAAGTCGGTGATCTTGACGGTGCCGTCGTTGCCGAGCAGCACGTTGCCGGGCTTGATGTCCCGGTGCACGATGCCCGCGTTGTGCGCGGCGGCCAGGGCGGAGGCCACCTGCGAGCCGATCGAGGCGACGTCGCGCGGCGGCAGCGTGCCGCGCTCGGAGAGCACGGTGGACAGGCTGCGCGAGGGCAGGTACTCCATCACCAGCCACGGCTGGCCGTCGTCCTCGGCCACGTCGTAGACCGCGATCGCGTGCGGGTGCTGCAGGCGCGCGGCGATGCGGCCCTCCCGCATGGCGCGGCGCTTGGCCTCGTCGGTGTCCGATTCGGCCAACCCCGGCTGCAGCAGCAGCTGCTTCACGGCGACGGTGCGGTGCAGGCGCTCGTCGTGCGCCTGCCAGACGATGCCCATCGCTCCGCTGCCGATCCGTTGGCCGAGTCGGTAACGGCCGGCGATCAGGCGGCCATCGTCGGTCACGGCTGCTCCCAGTGCTGCTCTCGCTTCTTCAGTGGCGAACACCGGAGACATCGCCACTAGGACAAGAATGTTGCGTCACCCGAACGGGTCGGGGTCCACCTTACGAGGTCTCACTGCCCCACGGTCGGCTCGGTCGCCGATGACGGCGGGACGCTGGGCCTCGTCGTCGTGGTGGTCGTGGTCGTCGTGGTGGTGGTCGTCGTTGTTGTCGTGGTCGTCGTGGTGGTCGTCGTGGTCGTGGTGGTGCGCTCGGTCGTCGGCGGCGGCTGCTGCGCCTCCGTCGTCCGCACCGGGGCCTCGCTCGTGGTCACCTGCTGCGACGTGGTCGTCGGCGCGGGCGAGCTGGGCGGGGTGCTGCTCGTCGTCGGCGTGACCTGCCGGTTGCTGTCGAAGACGTCCAGCGCGACCAGCAGCGTGCCGATCAGCAGGATGAGGCCCAGCGCCACGGCGGCGATGGCCAGCGGGCGGGTGTTGCTCCGCGGCGGCGGGGCCACCGGCGGCGCGGTGCCCGTGCCGGTGCGCGGACCGGGCCGCACCACGCGGGTGCGGTCGGCCGACTCCGCGGGCTCCACGACCGTGGTCGCGCCCGCCACCGGCAGCAGGCCCGCCGCGGTCGCGGGCCGCAGGCCGGTCAGGCTGGGGCTGCGCCCGGTCGCCACGGCGTGCAGCATGTCGCGGGTCTGCGCCATGGTCGGCCGGTCGGCGGCGTCGTAGGACAGCATCCGCAGCAGCACGTCGGTCAGCGGGTGCTCGACGGTGGGCGGGTTGATCCGCCCGGCCGCGACCGCGTGCAGCACGCCGAGGGTGTTCTCGCTCAGACCGAACGGCGGCTCGCCCTCGGCCGCGGCGTACAGCGTCGAGCCGAGGGAGAACACGTCCGAGGCGGGCGTGGGGTCCTGGCCGCGGGCGATCTCCGGGGCCAGGTAGGCCGGGGTGCCCGCGATCAGGCCGGTCTTGGTGACCGTCACGTCGTCGCTGGCCCGCGAGATGCCGAAGTCGGTGATCTTGACCAGGCCGTTGTCGGCCAGCAGCACGTTGCCCGGCTTGACGTCGCGGTGCACGATGCCCGCCGCGTGCGCGGCGGCCAGCGCCGCCGCGGCCTGCGCGCCGATCTGCGCGACCTCGACCGGGTCCAGCGGGCCGTGCTCGGCCATGGTGTCGGCCAGGCTGTAGGAGGGCAGGTACTCCATGACCAGGCACGGGGCGCCGTTCTCCTCCACCACGTCGTAGACCGCGATGGCGTTGGGGTGGTGCAGCTTGGCCGCGATGCGGCCCTCCCGCATGGCGCGCTGGATCGCCTCGTCCTGCTCCCTGGCGTCCAGGCTGGGCTGCAGCAGCAGCTGCTTGACCGCCACGATCCGGCCGAGGCGCTCGTCCTGGGCGCGCCAGACCACGCCCATGGCGCCGCTGCCGATCCGGTCCAGGAAGCGGTACCGCTCGGCGATCAGCCGACCGTCAGTGCTCACCCGGACACCTCGCCGGGGCGCTGCGCGACCGCGGCAACGGCAGCTGGTCTCACGCTCGGGGCTCCTCGTCGTGCGGATCGGTGCGGGGCAGGGCTGGGCCACTGGACGGGCCGTTGGCCGGGCCACTGCACGCCCGCAGAGCCTACCCCGGAGGTGACGACGGCTTTCGAACCGTCACGCGGCCGGTCGCCGCGGGTCACCGCTGCCCGCCGAGGACGCCGAGACTCGTCCTTTCGGACGCGCACTGCCTGATCCTGGGCCGTCCGTCCGGCCTGCGCGGCCCTCAGGACGCCGGGGAGAAGAAGTCGAAGCCGCCGATCGGCCGCAGCACGCCGCCCAGGTCGAGCCCGATGCCGATGCCGACGCCGCCCTGCTCGCCCGAGGTGGGCGGGGTGGAGGTGCCGGAGGAGGGCGTGGAAGAAGGCGGGGTGGCGGGCGGGGTGGAGGTCGAGGGGGTGGCGCTCCCGCTGCTCGACGGGGGCGTGGTCGTCCCGGCCGACGGCGGCGTGGTGGCCGGCTGGCCGGTGCTGCTGCTCGGCGGCTGCTCGGTGGTGCTCGGCGGCTGCTGCTCCGTAGTAGTAGTGGTCGTCGTCGTAGTGCGCGGTGCCTGCTGTCCTGCCTGAGGAGCCTTCTGGGCGGTCCGGGACGGGGTCGTCGTCTCGGGCGCCGCCTGAGCCCGCTGTTCCGGCGTCCGCTGCTCCGAGGTCTGCTCGCCCTGGGGGGCCTGCGCCTGCTGGCGGGCGGCCGCGGCGGCGGCCAGGCCGTCGGTCAGCGCGTTGCCGTTGCGCGCGGCCGGGCGGGTGTCGAAGCGGACCTCGGCCAGCGGGCGCTCGTCGGGGGAGGACAGCCACTGCGTCGCGCCGAAGGCGACCGAACCGCACAGCACGACGCCGCCGCTGGCCATCGCGACCAGCTTGGGCACGGACACCCCGCCCGCGACGGCCTCCTCGGCCGGGCGGCCCTCGCGGCGCAGCAGCTCGGTGATGTGCAGCTCGTGGCCGGAGAGGTTGGTGTCGGGGCGCGGGAAGCGGACGGTCTGCTCGTCGGGGACGACCTCGTCGGTGATCCGGGGGATCGGCTGGGTCTCCGCTTCGCGCCGGGCGAGCAGCTCGGCGACGGAGAGCTGAGCCGTGGAGCCATCCCGTCGACGGCGATTGTCCTCGTTCGGCACCGCGGGTCACCTTTCCGGAGAGCGCGTTTGCTGCTGACCGGGATCATGGATACCGAATCGTGACCGAGCGCGTAACCCCTTTGGGGGAACTTTTCCTTTTAATACTACTCACATTGAACGCTGGGTAGCGATCACGGGAACATTTCGCTACGCACCGTGAAAATTTCAGCTGCGCTGGGCGGACAGCACTTCGGAGCCGACGATGCGCGGCGTGGTCGTGTCGGTCAGCCGGAACAGCTGCTCGACCCGCATCCAGCGCCCGTCCGCCTCCTGCACCGACACCACCGCCAGCACCGAGCCGTCCGGTCGCAGCGAGGCCGACTCGACGCGGACCGCGCGGACGCGGCTCCACGCCGCGGCGAAGTCGGCGGTGCTGCCGCCGACCAGCTCCGCCGACAGCAGCCCGGCCGCCGCGGCAGGCTCGGCGGGCAGCAGCTCGTAGAACCGGCGCACCACGTCGACCTGCGGCTTCGGGCCGGTGACCAGGTCGGGCGGGGGCGTGATCCGCGACGGGCCCGCCTGCCCGGTCGGACGCGCCGCCCCGGCCGACCCCGGTGCGTCCGCGCCGGGGCCGCCCAGCTCCGCGCTGAGCAGGTCCGGTCGCAGCGCGGCCGAGCCGTCGATGTCCACCGGCGGCTCGGCGCTGGGCGGCACCGGACCCGCCGCGCGGTGGCCCGCCAGCACGGAGACGATCGCGACCACGGCCAGCAGCGCCAGCGCCCCGCCGACCAGGCCCACCGCCCTGGCGGCCCGGTTGACCCGGTGGGGCGGCGGCTCCGGCGGGTCCTCGCCGAGCAGCTCCGCGAGCAGCGCCTCGGTGGCGGCCCGCTCCCCGGACGGCAGGCGGGGCGGGGTCGGCTGCTTGCGGATCAGCTCGGCCACGCTGACCGACCCTGCGCGGTCACGCCTGCGACCGCTCGTCGTGGGACGCTGCACGGGAGACTCCTCGGTACCGTCGTCGCGTGCACTCGTACCGCGCCTGACCGGCGGTAATCCAGCACCGCGGCGCCGAGTTCACCCCTTCGAGGCGGCAGGCGGTCGCCCGCTGTCACCCGACCGGAGCAAGGTGTACGCGCCGTGCGCGCCGCCTACCGCTGCGCCCGCCACGGGCCGCTGCCGGTGGCGCCGTCCTCAGCGGGTGATCCGCAGCGTGCCCGCCGGGTCGACCGCAGGGTCGACCGCCACATCGGCGACCCGGACCCGCGACACCTCGACGAACCGCTGCCGCAGCAGCGCCCCCGCGCCCGCGCGGAAGTCGTCGGTGGCCAGCGCCAGCGCGGTGTCGGCGTCGGCGACCACCCCGGCGTAGAACCGCTCGGTGCGGGTGGCGATGGCCTTCCCGTCCACCACCGGCGACGCGCCGGACGGCCTGACGGCCGCCACCGGGGTCGGCGCGGCCACGCCGGGCGGTTCGACGGGCGCGCCGCGAACCGGCGCCCCGTCCGACGGACCCGCCGCCTCGGCGCCCGCCGCCGGGGTCTGGTCGTGCCGCCGGTCGCGGAGCTGGTCGGGGAACCGCCCGGCGGCCGGGCCCGCGAGCCCGCCGGTGAGCCTGCCCGCGATCCCCGGCAGGTGGACCGCGGGCGGCGGCGTGCTGGTGGTCAAGACGGGCAGCAGCGGCCCCTCCGGGGGGTAGCCCGGCAGCGCGATCCGCTCGTCCGGGCCGGAGCTGACCAGCTCCGCGGCGGCCACGGCCAGCCCGACCAGCACGGCCGCCGAGGACAGCACCGCGAACCAGGCCGCGCGCCTCCAGGTCTTCGGCGGCGTCACCGACGCGGGCACCAGGCCGATGTTGAACTTGCCGAGGCCCACGGCTGCCAAGTCCGGGTCCTGGTCCACCTCGGGCGGCCCTCCGCACGCGGGCCGGTGCCTGTCAGGTCGTGGTGCTCCCGCCTCGTTGCCCATGCTGCGCAGCCCTCTCCACCCCTACGGTCGGACGCCCGCTCAGATTAGGTCGGACGAGGGGGAACAGCGCCTCGGATCAGCCTTGTGACGCGGAGTGACACACCTCCGTGTGAATTCAGCCCCCGCTGTTCAGCCGCTTGCGGGTGCCCTGCAGCGCGTTGGTGGCGGCCAGCCCGGCGCCGCCCGCGACCAGCGCGCCGATGATGTCGGCCGAGACCGTCTCACCGGAGTTGATCAGCAGGCCGAGCAGCGCCGCGGCCGTGGTCACCCCGGCGACGGTCCAGCGCCCGCGCACGTACTGCGCGATCGGGGCGCCCGCCGCCCGCTTGGCCTTGGCGGCCGACCCGAGCATGGCCAGGTAGCCGTCGTGCGCCAAGGCGGCGAGCACGCCCACGATGGCGATGAGTGCGGTGATCAGGCCGATGACGTCCATGCGACCAGTGTGCCCCGCCCGGAACCCGCTGGACCATCCGTGATCGCCCTGATATCCCGTCCCGGTGGAACTGTTCTGGCACGACGCCTGCCTGGCGCACGACACCGGGACCGGGCTGTGGGAGCTGCCCGGCCGGTGGGAGTGGCTGGACCTGCCGGAGCCGCACCCGGAGAACGCCGCCCGCCTGCGCACCTTCCGGCACGCGCTGCGGCACGGCCCGGTCGCCCCGCACCTGACCTGGTGCGCCGGTCGCCTGGCCACCGACGAGGAGCTGCGGCGCGTGCACACCCCCGCCTACCTGGCCGCCCTGGAGGCCGCCTGCGCGGGCCCGGACCCGGTGGCGCTGGAGGTCAACACCGTCGTCGGCCCCGGCTCCTGGGACGCCGTGCGCGCCGCCGCGGGCACCGCGCTGGCCGCCTGGGAGGCGGTGGCCGACGGCCGCACCCGGCTGGCCTACGCGCTGGTCCGCCCGCCCGGCCACCACGCCCAGCCCGCCGCGGCCGACGGGTACTGCCTGGTCAACAACGCCGCGCTGGTCGCCGAGACGGCCCGGCGCGCGGGCCGCCGGGTGGCCGTCCTGGACTGGGACGTGCACCACGGCAACGGCACCCAGGAGGTCTTCCGCGCCGACCCGGACGTGCTCACCGCGTCGATCCACATGCGGCACGGGCCGTGGGGCGAGAACCACCGGCAGACCGGCGCCCCCGAGGAGGAGGCCGAGGCCAACATCAACGTCGAGCTGTCGCTGGGCGCGGGCGACCGCGCGTACGCGCGCGCGTTGGACGAGGTCGTCGTCCCGGCGCTGCGCGAGTTCGGCGCGGACTTCCTGGTGTGCGCCTCGGGATTCGACGGGTCGGCGTTCGACCCCAACGGCAGGCACAACCTCACCGCGGGCGGCTACCGGGCGATCGGCCGCCGGGTCGCGGCGCTCGACCTGCCCACCGTGCTCACCCAGGAGGGCGGCTACCTGCGCGGGTACGCGGCGCTGTGCCTGCACGCCCTGGTCGAGGGCCTGCTGGGGCTGGAGCTGCTGGAGGACCCGCTGGCCTACGTGCCCGACGACACCCAGCTGGTGGACCGCGACCTGGCGCGGGTGCGGGCCGCGCTGGCCGGGCGGTGGCGCTTCGCCAGGGCGCCCCGGAGCTGAGGGGCGCCCTGGCCGCGGCGCGGCCCCTACCGGCCCAGCGCGCCGCGGCCGAGGCGGAGCAGGATCAGCGCCAGGTCGCGCCCCTCCGGACCGAGGTCCTTGTAGCGGTTGATGACGTCGATCTCCCGGTTGTGCACGATCTTGGGGCCGCCCGCGGCCATCCGGGCGGCGCCGATCAGCTTGGAGACCTCGACGCGGCGCTTCACCAGGCGCAGCAGCTCCGCGTCCAGGTGGTCGATCTCCCGGCGCAGCGCGTCGATGTCCTGGGCGGGGGCGCTGTCCCCGGTGTTGCCCGCGGCGTTCTCGGTGGCGCTCTCGGCGGCGCTCTCCGGGGCGGTGTCGGTGCTGTTCATCGTGACCTCTCGACTCTGCTGGGGGAGTCCCTGGTCCGGAAGCGGCGAAGCCCCGGGTCCGAGGACTCCGGGGCTTCGTGGTGGCTTGATCGCGCTAGCGGGCCACGGGAGCCGGAGTCCGGTTCCCGTAGAAAAAGTCGAATGCGGCCGCGAGCACGACGCCATCATGCCACAAGCGCTCGGGGCGGCGCGGTCAACCGGTAACGTGGAACCACGATGAGCGCCTTGTTCGACTTGCCCGCAAGTCCCCCCTCCCCCCGGTCCGGTCGGCTGCTGGAGGACCTCAACCCGGCCCAGCGCAGGGCGGTCGAGCACGCCGGTTCGCCGCTGCTGGTCGTCGCGGGCGCGGGGTCCGGCAAGACCCGCGTGCTCACCCGCCGCATCGCCTACCTGCTCGCCGAGCGCGGCGCGCACCCCGGCGAGATCATGGCCATCACGTTCACCAACAAGGCCGCCGCGGAGATGAAGGAGCGGGTGGCCGACCTGGTGGGGCCGCGCGCCCGGTCGATGTGGGTCTCCACGTTCCACTCGATGTGCGTGCGGATCATGCGCCGCGAGGCCAAGACCCTGGGCATGTCGTCGAGCTTCTCCATCTACGACTCCGACGACACCCGCAGGCTGATCACGCTGGTGGCCCGCGACCTGGACCTGGACCCCAAGCGCTACCCGGCGCGCACGCTGGCCGTGCAGATCTCGAACCTGAAGAACGAGCTGGTCGACGCCGAGACCGCGCGCGAGCGCGCCACCAACGACCTGGAGCGCCGGGTCGCCGAGGTGTACGCGAGCTACCAGCGCAGGCTGGTCGAGTCCAACTCGCTGGACTTCGACGACCTGATCATGCGCACGGTCGAGCTGCTGCAGGTCTTCCCGGACGTGGCCGAGCACTACCGCCGCCGCTTCCGGCACGTGCTGGTCGACGAGTACCAGGACACCAACCACGCCCAGTACACGCTGGTCCGCGAGCTGGTCGGCACCGGAGCGGGCGGCGTCCCGCCCGCCGAGCTGTGCGTGGTGGGCGACGCCGACCAGTCGATCTACGCCTTCCGGGGCGCGACGATCCGCAACATCGTGGAGTTCGAGCGCGACTACCCGCAGGCGACCACCATCCTGCTGGAGCAGAACTACCGGTCCACGCAGACCATCCTGACCGCCGCCAACGCGGTCATCTCGCGCAACCCGGACCGGCGCGACAAGCGGCTGTGGAGCGACCTGGGCGACGGCGAGAAGATCGTCGGCTACGTCGCCGACAACGAGCACGACGAGGCCGCGTTCGTGGCCGGGGAGATCGACCGGCTGGTCGACAGCGGCGAGGTGGCCAACGGCGAGATCGCCGTGTTCTACCGGACCAACAACCAGTCCCGCGTGTTCGAGGAGATCTTCATCCGGCTGGGCCTGCCCTACCGGGTGGTCGGCGGTGTCCGCTTCTACGAGCGGCGCGAGGTCCGCGACGCGCTGGCCTACCTGCGGGTGCTGGCCAACCCGGAGGACACGGTGTCGCTGCGGCGGGTGCTCAACGTGCCCAAGCGCGGCATCGGCGACCGGGCCGAGGCGTGCGTGTCGACCTACGCCGAGCGCGAGCGGATCAGCTTCGCCCAGGCGCTGCGCGAGGCCGTGCGCGGCAGGGTGCCGCTGCTCAACCCGCGCTCGCAGCGCGCCATCGCCGGGTTCGTCGAGCTGCTGGACGAGCTGGGCGCGATGGTCGAGCGCGGCGACGACGTGGCCGACGTGCTGGAGGCGGTGCTCGACCGCACCGCCTACCGGGCCGAGCTGGAGGCCAGCGACGACCCCCAGGACCACACCCGCGTGGAGAACCTGAACGAGCTGGTCACCGTGGCCCGCGAGTTCGGCGACCTGAGCGCGGCGGTCCCGGTGCCCGACGAGGACGAGGGGCTGCCGCGAGAGGGCTCGCTGGCGGCGTTCCTGGAGCGGGTGTCGCTGGTGGCCGACGCGGACTCGGTGCCGGACGCGGAGTCCGACGGGGTGGTCACGCTGATGACCCTGCACACCGCCAAGGGCCTGGAGTACCCGGTGGTGTTCTGCACCGGGTGGGAGGACGGCGTCTTCCCGCACCTGCGGGCGCTGGGCGACCCGGCGGAGCTGTCGGAGGAGCGCAGGCTGGCCTACGTGGGCATCACGCGGGCCCAGCGGCGGCTGTACCTGTCGCGGGCGCTGGTGCGCTCGGCGTGGGGCCAGCCGTCGGCCAACCCGGCGTCGCGGTTCCTGGACGAGATCCCGGCCGACCTGGTGGAGTGGCGGCGGGTGGAGCCGAGGCGCTCCGCCCCCTCGACGGCCACCACGTGGACCCGCCGCGCCGAGCCGACGCGCCCCGCCCCGTCGGCGAAGGGCTGGCAGGACACCCCGGCGATCAAGCTGGAGGTGGGCGACCGGGTCAGCCACGACAAGTACGGGCTGGGCTCGGTGGTGGCGGTGGACGGCTCAGGGCCGCGCGCCACGGCCACCATCGACTTCGGCTCCTCCGGCACGGTGCGGCTGATGCTGATCGGCGGCGTCCCCCTGGTGAAGCTCTAGCCCCGGACCCGCGCGTCCGGGCAGGCCGGGCGGTGTTCACGGGCACTTTCCGACGACCACGCAACCTCCGCGGCACCCGCGCGTCTGTAGGGGTGTTCCAAGCGGGTTGGCCGGCGTGTTCGGGGCGCGCCGGTCAGGGGGCCGGTTGGGGCGTCGAGGGGGAGGCGGGCACCGCGCGGGGGCGGGGTCCGCGACGAGAGGGGATGACCCCAGGGGGGACCGCGCAGGAGGGTCCACAGGGGTTGGGGCCGGGTCGCATCGCGACCCGGCCCCTTTCGCTGTCCCGGAATTGTCGTACCCCTCTGCTTTGATGGCGATCAAGGGGAACGACGGGGGTGTGCGGTGTGGACGACGTGGTGGCCGGGCTCGGGGGAGGCGGGCCGATCACGTGGTCCGCACGCGCGTGGGGGCCGCACCGGGTCGGTGCGGCCCCCACGCGGGCGCTTGTCAGACGCTGATGCCCTTGGAGTTCAGCCAGGTCAGCGGGTTGATCCGCCTGCTGTCCGCGTCCCAGACCTCGAAGTGCAGGTGCGGGCCGGTGGAGAAGCCGCGGTTGCCCATCCTGGCGATCTGCTGGCCCGCCTGGACCCGCTGGCCCTTGCGGACGGAGTAGGTGTCCATGTGGCCGTACACGGTGACCATGCCGTCGTCGTGCTGGATCTTGACCCACAGGCCGTATCCGCTGGCCTCGCCCGCCTCGATGACGACGCCGTCGGCGGCGGCGTAGAGGGGGGTGCCGATGGGGCCGGCGATGTCGATGCCGTAGTGCATCTCGCCCCAGCGGCCGCCGTAGCCGGAGGTGTACGAGCCCTTGGCGGGCAGCGCGTACTTGGGGCGGCGGGCCTCGGCCTCGGCGGCCTCGCGGGCCTCGCTGATGCGCTGGCTCTTGGCGAGCTTCTGGGCTTCCACGGCCGAGTCCACCGTCTTGGCGACGGGGAGCACCTGGGGCGCGGCGGCGCCGGAGCCGCCGACGCCGAACGCGGCGGCGCCCTCCTTGGCGTTGGCCAGCGGGGTGACCTCGTCGGTGGAGGAGGAAGGGGTGCCCAGCGCCTGCAGCGTCTGCGCGGCGCCCGCCGCGGCGAACGCGCCTACCGCGACGGCGGCGACGACGATGCGGCCGCGCAGGGCCGACGGAGGCGGCGGCAGCCGGTGCGTGGCGACAGCGCGCGTGGACGCGCGGTCGACCGCCTCGTCGAGCACTTCCGAACCTGCCTGGCCGCCGGGGGAGCGGTGTCGGGACAAAACCTGGCCTTCCGTCTTCGGGGAGTCCGGTCGGGGGGACACCGGGCGGGGGATCCCGGTTGAGCCGGTCGGGGTACCGACTCGTTGTCCAGCTCGTGACCAGACCGTGACAACGGACCGGGGGAAGATAACGGGACGGAAGCCCGGAGAGCAATCCCCTGTGCCGATGTCTACCGAATAGCCGTCATACGGATGGCCCAGTGGCGACGGCGTGACCGCCCGTCGATCCCTTAGGGGTAAACCCCGTGGGTACAGGCACGATGGGGTGCGGTTCGACGTCGTCCGGACGGGTGATGGCGGTCACCACTGCGTGCACGGTGCGGCTGTCGACAGGCAGCGAAAGGTGACCCGAATCACGTATCTGGTGCTCCTCGACGTGCAACGCCGGGTGCTCCAACCGGGCGTTGCGCTGCGGGATGATCACCTGGTCCATCTCGCTCCACACCACGACGAACCGCGTGCGGCACGGCCGGGTGCACTCGGCCAGCTCCCGCAGCAGTTCCGACCCCGGCCTGAGCTGCCTGGTCAGCGAGGTGGGGAACAGGTAGGCGGCCAGCGTCCCGCCGTGCGGCGACCCCAGGGTCACCAGCGTCTTCACCCGCGCGTCGCCACGCAGGCGCTGCACGTAGTAGCGGGCGATGAGCCCGCCCAGCGAGTGCCCGACCACGTGCACCCGGTCGGCGCCCGTCTGCTCGCAGACGCGCTCGACGTGCTCGCCCAGCAGCGCGGCCGCGCGCCGGACGTCACCGGTCAACGCGGTGAGCACGCTGTAGTTCACCGCGTGGACCACCCCGAAGCCCCGCCTCCGCAGCGCTCCCGACAGCACCGCGAAGGCGGAGCGGTTGTCCCCGATACCGTGCACCAGCACGATGGGGGTGCCCGCCGCGTCCATGGCCGAAACGACCAGGCCCCGCTGGCGCGGCGGCAGCCGGTCGGTCCGGTAGTGCCGGAGGGGTCCCTCCGGACGCAGTCGCTCCTCCAGCGCTCCCCACGGGTAGAGCACCGAGTGGGCCGCCAGCCACGCCGCCTCGACCGCGACACCGCGCAGCCCACCAGGCGATACGACGGTCCGGAAGATCGACGCGGCTTTGTCCGCCGCCGCCAGCGCGACCTTCGCCCCGAGCCCGGCACGGGCCCGGACCTCGCCCAGGCCGCGCAGCCCGATACCACCCGTACGGGTGAAAGTAGGTGACGGTTCCACGAACAGCGGATACCCGCCGCCAAACCTCGACCCCCGTCGCGGCGCCCCCCGGCGCCACCGCTCCTCCCGCCCCTCGCCAGTCCTGCCGAGCACCGCCAGGCCGGTGCTCCCCCGATGTGGAATTTCCCCGTTCCACCCCGCCCAACGAGCCGTCGCGGCGATCCATTCCCACCGGCGGGGGGACTTTCGGGCAAGGTTTCCGGGGGGATTCCACGGGACCGCCGCTTTGCTAGCGTCGGGCCGATGATCGGAACCGCTGAGCCGGTGTCCCCGGCCACCACCCGGCTCCGCGCGGCCCTCGCCACGAGCGTCGCGGGCGCGCTGCTGACCGCGCTGGGCCCGGTGCTGCGCGTGGTCGACCCGAGCGCCCCGCCCGCCTTCACCGCGTGGCCGCTGCTCGCCCCGCTGGCACTGGCCCCGGTCGCCGCCGCCGCGCTGCTGCTCTCCAGGGGGCGGACCAGCGCCGCCGCGGCGGCACTGGTGGCCATCGGCGCCTTCGCCCCCGGCGCGGCGCTGCGCGACCTCCAGCTCGCGGTGGCCCCGACCGGCGCGGCCCGCCCCGAGCTGTTCCGCCAGACCAGCCTGACCGCCCCCACCCCGACCACCGGCCTGTGGCTGCTGCTCGCGGGCCACGCCCTGATCCTCGTCGCGGCGCTGCTCGCGGCCACCGCGCCGGGCGAGCCGGACGGCGGCGCGGGCCGCGCCCGGTTCGGCCGCACCGCGACCGCGGGCGTGATCGCGGCGGTCGGCCTGCTCATGGCCCCCTTCACGGCCACCGACGCGCTGATCCCGGTGCGGGGCGCGCTGGACTCGCCCGCGCTGGTCATGGCGGGCGGCGCGCTGCTGGCCGCGGCGGCCGCCCTGGTGGGCGTGGTGGCGGCCAGCGCGGCCGACGCCGAGCGGCGGCGCGGCGCGCTGCTGGGCGGGGCCGCGGTCCTGCTGGGCCTGGCGCTGCCCCCGGTCGCGGCCGGGCTGCTGGTGGACGGCCTCGGCCTGGCGGCGGGCCCGTTCCTGGTGCTGGTGGGCGCGGTGGTCTTCGCGTGGCCGGAGACCGAGCGGCCCGACCGCGCGGTGGAGCTGCCCGGCGGGCGCCGCCTGCACCGGGTCGCCGCCGGGCTGGGACTGCTGGCCGCCGCGGCCGCCGCGGCGGGCGCCGCCGCGCCGCAGCTGACCCTGCCCGAGGGGCTGGCCCAGCCCAACGACTACGCCGCCCGCCCGCTGTGGCCCGCCGCCGCGCTGGTCGCCGCGCTGGCCCTGGCCCTGCTCGCGCGCACCGCCGTCCGCCCGGCGTTCGCGGTCGCCCTGGTCGTGCTGCCGATGACCGCGGCGGGCGCGCTGGACGCGGCGTTCGCCGCCACGCGGGTGCAGTCGGTCCAGCCCGGTCCCGGCGTGTGGTTCACCGCGCTGTCGGTCCTGGTCGCCGCGGTCGCCGCGGTCGCCGCCGCGGTGGCGGGCTCGGTCGAGCGCGACGAGGACGGCGCGGCACCACGGGGCCAGGTCCCGCTGCCGCCGCTGGCCGCCACCCTGATCGCCGCGCTGCTGGCCGTGGGCGCGTTCGTCCTGCCCGTGCTGCGCGCGGCCGACTTCGTCGCCATCGGCGCGCTCGACCTGCGGATCGGCTCGTGGGGGCTGCTGCTGGCGCTGGCCACCGTGCTGGCCGCGGCGGCGGTGGCGCCGCGAGCCCGACCGGGGCGCGGCGCGGCCGTGCTGCTGGGCGCGGCGCTGGTGCTGGCCGTGCGCGCCCTGGAGTACCCGCTGACCGCCGCCCGCGCCCAGGACGCCACCCCCGGACCGGGGCTGTGGCTGGCACTGGCGGGCGCGCTGGCGTTCACGGCCGCCTGCGCGCTGAACACGACCCGGCGCACGACCTCACGCTGATCTGAACCGGTGTGGTGATCGACCTCACCACCCGTTATGACCCACCTCACGGGCAGCGGATGCGGCTGGGTCCGGCCCGGTCGATAGTGTCTTGCGCAGCCGCGTCGAGCCGGTCCCCACCACGGCTATGCCGGCGTTCCAGGTGATGCCTGGTACGTGTGGGCACCAGGCTCCAGCCTGGAGCGCCGGACCAGCGAGGACCGCACCCGGACGCGGCGTCCGACACCGACGTCGCAGGAGACCCGAGTGGACCTGTACGAGTACCAGGCGAAGGACCTCTTCGCCGCCCACGACGTCCCGGTACTTCCGGGCGACGTGGCGAGCACCCCCGCCGAGGCCAAGGCCATCGCCGAGCGCTTCGGCCAGACCGTCGTGGTCAAGGCCCAGGTCAAGACGGGTGGCCGGGGCAAGGCGGGTGGCGTCAAGCTCGCCGAGACCCCGGACGAGACCGAGGCCAAGGCCGAGGCCATCCTCGGGCTGGACATCAAGGGCCACGTCGTGCACCGCGTGCTGGTGACGCCCGCGTCCGACATCGCCGAGGAGTACTACTTCTCCTTCCTGCTCGACCGCGCCAACCGGACCTTCCTGGCGATGGCCTCGGTCGAGGGCGGCATGGACATCGAGGAGGTCGCCGCCACCAAGCCCGAGGCGCTGGCCAAGGTCCCGGTGGACGCCGCCAAGGGCGTCGACCTGGCCAAGGCCCAGGAGATCGTGGCCGCGGCCAAGTTCCCCGCCGAGGTCGCCGACCAGGTGGCCGAGGTCATCGTGAAGCTCTGGGACACCTTCGTGTCCGAGGACGCCACGCTGGTCGAGGTCAACCCGCTGGTGCGCGACCCCGAGGGCAAGATCGTCGCCCTGGACGGCAAGGTGACGCTGGACGACAACGCGTCCTTCCGCCACCCCGCGCACGCGGACCTGGTCGACAAGCAGACCGAGGACCCGCTGGAGGCCAAGGCCAAGGCCAAGGACCTCAACTACGTCAAGCTCGACGGCCAGGTCGGCATCATCGGCAACGGCGCCGGTCTGGTCATGTCCACCCTCGACGTGGTGGCCTACGCGGGCGAGAAGCACAAGGGCGTCAAGCCCGCGAACTTCCTCGACATCGGCGGCGGCGCGTCCGCCGAGGTCATGGCCAACGGCCTGGACATCATCCTGGGCGACCCGGACGTGCGCAGCGTGTTCGTCAACGTCTTCGGCGGCATCACCGCCTGCGACGCGGTGGCCAACGGCATCGTCAAGGCCCTGGAGATGCTGGGCGACGAGGCGAGCAAGCCGCTGGTCGTGCGCCTGGACGGCAACAACGTGGAGGAGGGCCGCCGCATCCTGGCCGAGGCCAACCACCCGCTGGTGACCGTGGTGGACACTATGGACAACGCGGCCGACAAGGCCGCCGAGCTCGCGGCTGCGGGGGTCTGACGATGGCGATCTTCATCAACAAGGACAGCAAGGTCATCGTCCAGGGCATGACCGGCGCCGAGGGCACCAAGCACACCAAGCGGATGCTGGCCTCGGGCACCACCATCGTCGGCGGCGTGAACCCGCGCAAGGCGGGCGAGAAGGTCGACTTCGACGGCACCGTGCTGCCGGTGTTCGGCACCGTGGCCGAGGCCATGGAGGCCACCGGCGCGGACGTGACCGTGATCTTCGTGCCGCCCGCGTTCGCCAAGGCCGCGGTGATCGAGGCCATCGACGCGGGCATCGGCCTGGCCGTGGTGATCACCGAGGGCATCCCGGTGCACGACACCGCCGCCTTCTGGGCGCACGCCGTGGCCACCGGCAACAAGACCCGGATCATCGGCCCGAACTGCCCCGGCCTGATCAGCCCCGGCCAGTCCAACGCGGGCATCATCCCGGCCAACATCTCCGGGCCGGGCAAGATCGGCCTGGTGTCCAAGTCGGGCACGCTGACCTACCAGATGATGTACGAGCTGCGCGACTTCGGCTTCTCCACCGCCATCGGCATCGGCGGCGACCCGATCATCGGCACCACCCACATCGACGCCCTCAAGGCCTTCCAGGAGGACCCGGAGACCGAGGCGATCGTGATGATCGGCGAGATCGGCGGCGACGCCGAGGAGCGGGCCGCGGCCTACATCAAGGACAACGTGACCAAGCCCGTCGTGGGCTACGTCGCCGGCTTCACCGCCCCCGAGGGCAAGACCATGGGCCACGCGGGCGCCATCGTCTCCGGCTCGGCGGGCACCGCCCAGGCCAAGAAGGAGGCCCTGGAGGCGGCCGGCGTCAAGGTCGGCAAGACGCCCAGCGAGACCGCCGCGCTCATGCGCGAGATCATGAGCTCGATCGGCTGATCGCAGCCCAGCGCTGACCGCAGGGGCCGTTCCCACCGGGAGCGGCCCCTGTCGTCGTGATCACCCGAAGTGTCCGGGGCCGGGGGGAACCAACCAGGTCCGGTCATCGTCGGAGAGTGCGCATCGGCTAGCGTTCTGCCGTCGCTAGTAGTCCGTCGGTGGAGGAGGAGACCTCACCATGTCCGTGCCGTACGGCGCCCCTCAGCAGCAGCCGGGTCCGGCGCAGCCGGCGGTGGGCCTGAACCTGAACCTGATCCTCCCGCTGGTCGGCGCGGGCTTCGGCGCCATCGCCTACCTGCTCGCGTTCGCCGATGACGCGCGCGGGCTCGGCGGCCTCGAGTTCCTGCTCGCCGCGGCCGTGCTGGCGGGCCTGTCGGTGCTGCCCAAGGCCCCCCGGCTGCTGCCCGCCGCCGCGGTGCTGTCCGTGGTGCCGACGCTGCTGCTCCTGCAGGGCCTGATCGCCAGCGAGCTGGACGTCAAGGGCATGCAGATCGTCATGCTGATCGTGGCGCTGCTGGAGAGCGCGGCGATCGTGCTCGCCCTGCTGATGGACGCGGGCGTGGTGAAGTTCGAGCCCAAGCCCGCCAACCCGTACGGCGGTCAGCCGGGTGGGTGGAACCCGCAGTCCGGTGGCTTCCCGCAGCAGGGGCAGCCCGCCCCGCAGCAGTACGGCCCGCCGTCGGGCCAGTTCGGCCAGCAGCAGCCGCCGCAGCCGCAGGCCCCGCAGCAGGCCCAGGCCCCGCAGCCGACCTCGTACATGCCGCAGCCGGGCCAGTTCGCCCAGCCCACCCAGCAGCCGGGCCAGCAGCAGCCGGGCCAGCAGCCGGGCACGCCGCCCGGTGGGTTCGGCGGTCAGCAGCAGAGCTGAGACCGGGCATGTGAGCCGGGAGAGGGGTGGCACCGCGTCGGTGCCACCCCTCTCCGCGTTTCCGGCGTGCCTCACCCGAACGGCCCATCGCGACTGAGACAGTGAGAAGATGTCGGTGCTGCAACCCACCTCGCACGGCGCCGTGACCGATTCCGTCCGGCCGCCCGAGTTCTCCCGCGCCGAGCACGCGCGGGTGCTCGCCACGACCGCGGCGGGTTCGGTGGTCGTCGGCTACGCCGCGGTCGCCGCGCTGCTGGCCCTGGTCTCCTCCACCGCCGCGCACGCCTCCTTCTCCACCACCGGGGTGCTGGCCGCCGCCGCCCCCGGCTGGCTGGTCGCCCACCACATCCCGGTGCGCTTCGACGGCGGCCAGCTGGGCGTGCTGCCGCTGCTGCCGACCGCGCTGGTGATGCTGCTGGTGTCCCGCGCGGCGGCGGGCGCGGCGGACCGGCTGGGGCTGTTCGAGCCGCTGCAGGCCAGGTCGGTGGTGTTCACCATCTCCGGCGCGCACGCCGTGGTGGGCGGGCTGATCGCGTTCCTGATGGGCGAGGCGGGGCCGGTGCGGGCGACGCCCGCGGTGGCGTTCTTCGGCTGCGCGGCGGTGTCCGGGGTCGCGGCGGTGGCGGGCGTGGCGCAGCGCTGCGGCCTGGTCGAGGTGCTGTTCGACCGGGTCGACCCGGTGGCCCGGCGCGGCTTGCGGGCGGGCGCGCTGGCGCTGTTCGCGCTGGCCGCGGCGGGCGCGCTGCTGCTGGCGGTGGGCCTGGCCACGTCGTGGCCGACCACCAGCGCGCTGTTCGACCAGGGCGGCGGCACGGTGGGCTCCGGCCTGGGGATCTGGCTGCTGTGCCTGGGCTACCTGCCCAACGCGGTGGTCGGCGCGATGTCGCTGACCACCGGCGCCGGGTTCTCCCTCGGTGCGGTGGTGGTCAGCCCGACGGCGTTCAGCGGTGGACCGGTGCCCGCCATCCCGCTGCTGGCCGCGCTGCCCGAGCAGCAGCTGGGCCTGCTGCCCGCGGTGTTCGCGCTGCCCGGCGCGATCGGCGTGCTGGTGGGGCTGGCGCTGCGCACCGCGGCGAAGAGCCCGGCCACGCGGGTGCGGGCGGTGCTGGTGGCGGCGATGACCGCGGGTGTGGGGATGCTGGTGCTGGCCGCGGTCGCGGGCGGCAACCTCGGCAGCGGGGCGTTCACCCCGGTGACCGTCCCGGCGGGGCTGGCCGCGGTGCTCACCCTGGCCTGGATCGGCCTGCCCGGCGCGCTGGTGGCCTGGCTGGCGGGTCCGCGCCCGGCCGCCCCGCCCGCTCCGGTGCAGCCGCCCGTCGTCGTCGCCGCTGAAGCGGACGAGGACGACGAGGACGACGAAGACGACGAGGTGGAGTACGAGGAGGACGCCGAAGAGCTCGAAGAGGTCGCCGAGGAGGAGGAGGACGACTTCGACGAGCCCGACGGCGAGCCCGACAGCGAGCCCGCAGCCCCGGAGGACGATGAGGCGCGGGACGACCCGCCCCTGGCGGACAAGCCCGACTAGGCAACGCCTAGGCTGCTTCCTGAGCTGCTGTGACAGTCCCCAGCAAGGAGAAGCACGCTGAGCGCCGCGACCACACTCCGGCTTCCCGTCCCCGCGAGGGTCGTCGTCCTCGTCTCCGGCTCCGGCACCCTGCTGCAGGCGCTGCTGGACGCCGCGGCCGACCCCGGCTACCCGGTCGAGGTGGTCGCCGTCGGCGCGGACCGCGACGGCATCGAGGGCCTGGCCCGCGCCGAGCGCGCCGGGGTGCCCGGCTTCGCGGTGAAGCTGCGCGACCACGCCGACCGCGCCGCGTGGGACGCCGCGCTGGCCGAGGCGGTCGCCGCCCACGAACCCGACCTGGTGGTCTCCGCCGGGTTCATGAAGATCCTCGGACCGGCCTTCCTGGCCCGCTTCGGCGGCCGGATGGTCAACACCCACCCCGCCCTGCTGCCCGCCTTCCCCGGCGCGCACGGCGTCCGCGACGCGCTGGCCTACGGCGTCAAGGTCACCGGCGCGACCGTGCACCTGGTCGACGGCGGCGTGGACACCGGGCCGATCCTGGCCCAGGAGGCGGTGGTCGTCGGCCCCGAGGACGATGTCGAAAGCCTGCACGAGCGCATCAAGGTGGTGGAGCGGCGGCTGCTGGTCGAGGTGGTCGCGCGCCTGGCCCGCGAGGGCTGCACCGTGGACGGACGAAAGGTGAGCATCCCGTGACCACTCCTGCCGAGAGGCGACCGGTTCGTCGGGCCCTGATCGGGGTGTCCGACAAGTCGGGGCTGCTGGAACTGGCCGCGGGCCTGCACGCGGCCGGAGTCGAGGTCGTGTCCACCGGCGGCACCGCCAAGGCGCTGGCCGACGCGGGCGTGCCGGTGACCTCGGTGGAGCGGGTGACCGGCTTCCCGGAGGCGCTGGACGGCCGGGTCAAGACGCTGCACCCCAACGTGCACGCGGGCCTGCTGGCCGACACGCGGCGGCCCGAGCACGTCGCGCAGCTGGAGTCGCTGGGCATCGCGCCGTTCGACCTGCTGGTGGTCAACCTGTACCCGTTCGCGCGCACGGTCGCCTCCGGCGCGTCGCCCGACGAGTGCGTGGAGCAGATCGACATCGGCGGCCCGGCGATGGTGCGGGCGTCGGCCAAGAACCACGCCAGCGTCGCGGTCGTGGTCGACCCCAGCCGGTACGACTGGGTGCTGGAGCAGGTCAGGGCGGGCGGTTTCACGCTGGCCGACCGGCAGCGCCTGGCCGTGGACGCCTTCCGGCACACCGCGTCCTACGACGTGGCCGTGGCGTCCTGGATGGGCGACGTGCTCACCCCCGACGAGTCGGGCCTGCCCGGCTGGGTCGGGGCGACGTGGCAGCGCAAGCAGGTGCTGCGCTACGGCGAGAACCCGCACCAGCTGGCCGCCCTCTACACCGGCGGCGACGGCCGGGGCGGACTGGCGACCGCGGAGCAGCTGCACGGCAAGGAGATGTCCTACAACAACTACATCGACTCCGACGCGGCGTGGCGGGCCGCCTGGGACCACGAGCTGCCCTGCGTGGCGATCATCAAGCACGCCAACCCGTGCGGCATCGCGGTGTCCTCTTTGGATGGTGCCGCGGCGATCGCCGAGGCGCACCGCAAGGCGCACGCGTGCGACCCGGTGAGCGCGTTCGGCGGGGTGATCGCGGCCAACCGCGAGGTCACCGTGGAGATGGCCGAGCAGGTCGCCGAGGTGTTCACCGAGGTGATCATCGCCCCGTCCTACGCCGACGGCGCGGTGGACGTGCTGATGCGCAAGAAGAACGTGCGCATCCTGGTCGCGCCGGAGCCCGTGCGCGGCGGCGCGGAGATGCGCGCGGTGTCGGGCGGCCTGCTGGTGCAGACCGCGGACACCATCGAGGCCGACGGCGACGACCCGGCCAAGTGGACGCTGGCCTGCGGCACGGCGCTGGACGAGCGGGAGCTGGCCGACCTGGCGTTCGCCTGGCGGGCCTGCCGCGCGGTGAAGTCCAACGCGATCCTGCTGGCGCACGACGGCGCGACCGTCGGCGCGGGCATGGGCCAGGTCAACCGGGTGGACGCGGCCAGGCTCGCGGTGGCGCGGGCCGGTGACCGGGCGCGCGGCGCGGTGGCCGCGTCGGACGCGTTCTTCCCGTTCCCGGACGGGCTGGAAGTGCTGCTGGAGGCCGGTGTGCGGGCGGTCGTGCAGCCGGGCGGCTCGGTGCGCGACGCGGAGGTCATCGCGGCGGCCGAGGCGGCGGGCGCGACGGTGTACCTGACGGGCACGCGGCACTTCGCGCACTGAGGACAGCGGGCGTCGGTGGGGATCGCCTGCGGCGGTCCCCACTTCCGCGTGCGCGTACGGATCACCCGGTCCGGGGCATTGACACCCGGCGGGTGCTCCGCGATACGATCATCACGTCGTTCGAACACGTGTTCGACAAGACAGGTCGCCGGACTTCCCACGGCGGTCCGCGCACAGGGGTGCGCGCGGACTCGTTGGGGAGGGAGGGGCCGGGTGTCCAGGTCGGCAACGGCGACGCTGTCCGCGCTCGGGGTAGGCGCGGCCGGCGAGCTGACCGCGGACCCGGCCGGGGTCCTGCCGGTTCGCGGGGAACTGGCGGACCTTCTCCCTCGGGGCGGCCTGCGGCGGGGCAGCACGGTGTCGGTGCGCGGGTCGACATCGTTGCTGCTCGCGCTGCTGGCCGAGGCGACCGCCGCAGGGTGCTGGGCGGCCATCGCCGGTCTGCCGCGGTGCGGTGCGCTCGCGGCGGCCGAGTTGGGGGTGGCCGTGCACCGACTGGCTCTGGTCCCACGTCCAGGGAGGGACCAGAGCCAGGTCGGGCGCACCGTGGCGGCCCTGCTGGACGGCTTCGACCTGGTGGCCGTCGGCAGCCCGGTGTCCCCCTCGGCGGCCCGCAAGCTGTCCGCGCGGGCACGCCACCGCAGGAGCGTCCTGCTGCCGCTGACCGACTGGCCCGGCGCCGACCTCGCCCTGCACGCCGAGTCGGGCTCCTGGACCGGGCTGGGCCGTGGTCACGGCCTGCTGCGCGAGCGCGAGCTCGTCGTGCGAGCCACCGGGCGCGGCACCGCGGCCCGTCCCCGGCGCACCACCCTCCTGCTGCCCGCCCGCGACGGCGGTGTCGCCGCCCACGTCGCGGAATCGCGCCACGTCGCGGAGCCGGGCCATGTCGCGGAGCCGGGCCATGTCGCGGAGCCGGGCCACGGCTTAACCCGCCGCCCGCCCACCCGCGGTCCGGCCCGCTCCTCCGCGCCGTCCCGCGCCCCCGCCCCAAAACCCCTGCGGCGCAACGCGCGCCTCGCCGTGCACCGCGCCTGATGGCAGGTCCCGCCTCCCGGCGCAGTCCCCGAACCGGCCCCGTGGCGTCCCGGCGGCCCGGCGAACCGGAGGTCCGCTTGAGCTCCTACACCCTGGTCGTGTGGTGCGCCGACTGGCCCGTCGTGGCGGCGTCCGCGCAAGCCGCCCTGCCGCCGCACGTGCCCGCCGCGGTGGTGCGCGGTGGCGAGGTCGTCGCCTGCTCCGCCACGGCGCGGGCGCAGGGCGTGCGACGCGGGCAGCGCAAGCGGGCCGCCCAGGGGCGGTGCCCCGAACTGGTGCTGTTCGACCACGACGACGCGCGCGACGCGCGGGCGTTCGAACCGGTGGCCCAGGCCGTGGAAGAGCTGGCTCCCGGCATCGAAGTGGTCCGCCCCGGCCTGATCGCCCTCGACGCGCGCGGCCCGGTCGGCTACCACGGCTCGCCCGAGCGGGCCGCCGAACTCCTCGTCGACCACGTCGCGGCCCGCGTCGGAGTGGAAGCCCAGGTCGGCTTCGCCGACGGGTTGTTCGCCGCGACCCTCGCCGCGCACCGCGGCGTGGTCGTGCCGCCTGGGGGCGCCGCCGAGTTCCTCGCGCCGCTGGGCGTGCACGAACTGGACCAGCCCGCCGAGCACCGCGCGGACCGCGCCGAACTGGTCGACCTGCTGCGCCGGTTGGGCCTGCGGACGCTGGGCGCGTTCGCGGCCGTGCCGGAGCGCGACGTGGCCTCCCGCTTCGGGCGGCAGGCCGTGCTCGCCCACCGGATGGCCCGCGGCTTGGAGGAACGGCCGCGAGCACGCCGCACCCCGTCGGTGGAGCTGGCGGTCACCGGCTCCTTCGACCCGCCCGTGGACCGGGTCGACGCGGCGGCCTTCGCGGCCAGGGGACTGGCCGAGGAGCTGCACGCGCGCCTGGTCGACCGCGGCCTGGCGTGCACCCGGCTGGGCATCCTGGCCACCACCGAAGCGGGCGAGGAGCTGCGCCGGGTGTGGCGGTGCGCGCACCCGCTGACCCCGCAGGGCATCGCGGACCGGGTGCGCTGGCAGCTCGACGGCTGGCTGACCGGCGCGGCCCCCACCACAGGCCCCACCGCGAGTCCTACTGCGAGTCCTACTGCGGGCGTCCACCTGCTCCGGCTCGACCCGGAGGAGGTGGTCGACGCCACCGCGCTGCAACCGGGTCTGTGGCCCGGCGCGGGGCAGGAGGGCGGCGAGTCGGCCGAGCGCGCGGCCCGCGCCGCGGTGCACGTCCAGGGCCTGCTCGGGGCGCAAGCCGTCCTCACCCCGGTCCCCCGCGGCGGCCGGGGCCCGGTGGAGCGGATGCGGCTGGTGCCCTGGGGCGACGAGCCGACGCCCACCGACGACCCGGACCTGCCGTGGCCGGGCAGGCTGCCCGCGCCGTCACCCGCGACCGTGTTCGCCGAACCGGAACCGGTGGCGCTGCTGGACGGCTCCGGCGGTGACGTCGGTGTCACCGGCTACGCCGAGCTGACCGTGCCGCCGAGTCGGATCGTGCACGCGGGCCGGACGCGGCGGGTGCTGGCCTGGGCGGGACCGTGGCCGGTGGACGAGCGGTGGTGGGACGGGCATACCGCGGTGCGCGCCGCGCGTTTGCAAGTGCTGGGGGCCACCTCGAACGGGGAAGAGCTGGCGTTCCTGCTGATCCGCACGGGCGGTCGGTGGGCGGTGGAAGGGGTTTACGACTGATGGCGACATCCGACGACTTCCGGGGACTGGCCGACTGGTGGGCCGGGTTCGAGGCGCCCGAGCGGGCGGGCGAGCCTGCGTACTCGGCCAACTTCGGGTGGCTGCCCTCGCCGGTGCAGGCGCTGCCCTCGCTGATCCCACGGCCGCGCGGGGCTCGCGACGACACGCTCTGATGGGGCGGCGCGAGCGCTACGCCCCGCCGCCGGAGCTCGCCGTCAAGGTCGACGAGCTGGGTGCGACGCGCGCCCGCGTGCCCTACGTGGAACTGCACTGCCACTCCAACTTCAGCTTCCTCGACGGCGCGAGCCACCCGGAGGAGCTGGTGGAGGTCGCGCGGCAGCTGGGGCTGGACGGCTTGGCGCTCACCGACCACGACGGCATGTACGGGGTGGTCCGGTTCGCCGAAGCGGCCGGGGAGCTGGGCGTGCGCACGGTGTTCGGCACCGAGCTGGGGCTCGGCCCGGTCGAGCCGCGCACCGGTTCCCCGGACCCCGGCGGCGAACACCTCCTGCTGCTGGCGACCGGCGCGGACGGCTACCACGCGCTGTGCCGCACGATCACCACCGGCCAGCTCGCCGAGGGAGCGGAGAAGGGCCGCCCGGTCTACCGGCTGGAGGAGGTCGTCGCCGACACCCGCGACGAGTGCGTGGTGCTCACCGGCTGCCGCAAGGGCGCGGTGCGCCGGGCGCTGACGCGGCACGGCCCCGAAGCCGCGTTCGCCGAACTGCGTCGCCTGACCGGGTTGTTCGGCGCGGACCGCGTGTTCGTGGAGCTGACCGACCACGGCTACCCGGAGGATGGCCCGCGCAACGACCTGCTGTGGGGGATGGCCCACGAGCTGGGGCTGCCGACGGTGGCGACCAACGCGGTGCACTACGCGGTCCCCGCGCGCGGCAGGCTGGCCGCGGTGATGGCGGCGGTGCGCGCACGTCGCGGCCTGGACGAGATGGCCGGGTGGTTGCCGCCCGGCCGCACGGCGTGCCTGCGCTCGGGGGAGGAGATGGCGCGCCGGTTCGCCCGCTTCCCCGGCGCGGTGCACCGCGCCGCCGTGCTGGGCCTGCAGTGCCAGTTCGACCTGCGCCTCATCGCGCCCCGGCTGCCCCCGTTCGACGTGCCGCCCGGCCAGGACGAGAACAGCCACCTGCGCGAGCTGACCTACCGGGGAGCGGCCCGGCGCTACCGCTCACCCGACGAGAACCCCAAGGCCTACCAGCAGATCGAGCGCGAGCTGAAGGTCATCGAAGAGCTGGGTTTCCCCGGCTACTTCCTGGTGGTGCACGACATCGTGCGGTTCTGCCGCGAGAACGGCATCCTCTGCCAGGGCCGCGGTTCGGCGGCGAACTCCGCGGTCTGCTTCGCGCTGGGCATCACCAACGTCGACGCGGTGCGCTTCGACCTGCTCTTCGAGCGCTTCCTGGCCCCGGCCCGCGACGGACCGCCGGACATCGACCTCGACATCGAGTCCGACCGGCGCGAGGAGGTCATCCAGTACGTCTACCGCAAGTACGGGCGCAGGCACGCCGCCCAAGTCGCCAACGTCATCAGCTACCGCGCCCGCTCGGCGGTGCGGGACGTGGCGCGGGCGCTGGGTCACTCGGCGGGTCAGCAGGACGCGTGGACCAAGCAGATCGAGCGCTGGGGTCCGCTGCGGTCCACCGTCGAGGACCACGACATCCCCCGCCCGGTGCTGGAGCTGGCCGCGCAGCTGGAGAACACCCCGCGACACCTGGGCATCCACTCCGGCGGCATGGTCATCTGCGACCGCCCGGTCAGCGAGGTGTGCCCGGTCGAGCGCGGTCGGATGGCGGACCGCACGGTGTTGCAGTGGGACAAGGACGACTGCGCCGCCATCGGCTTGGTGAAGTTCGACCTGCTGGGACTGGGCATGCTCTCCGCGCTGCACCACGCGATCGACCTGGTGCGCGAGCACGAGGGGATCGAGGTCGACCTGGGCGCGCTCGACCTCGAAGACCCCCGCGTCTACGAGATGCTGCGGCGTGCCGACTCCATCGGCGTGTTCCAGGTGGAGAGCCGCGCCCAGATGGCGACCCTGCCCCGGCTCAAGCCCAGGCGGTTCTACGACCTCGTGGTCGAGGTCGCGCTGATCCGCCCCGGCCCCATCCAGGGCGGCTCGGTGCACCCGTACATCCGCCGCCGCAACGGGCAGGAGCGGTGGCGGCACGACCACCCGCTGCTGGCGAGATCCCTCGGCAAGACCTGCGGCGTCCCGCTGTTCCAGGAACAGCTGATGCAGATCGCCGTGGACGTCGCCGACTTCACCCCCGCCGAGGCCGACGAGCTGCGCCGCGCCCTGGGCGCCAAGCGCTCCGCATACCGGGTGGAGCGCCTGCGCGAGCGCTTCTACCGCGGCGCGGCGGCCAACGGCATCGGCGAGGAGCTGGCCGGACGCATCTACGCGAAGCTGCTCGCGTTCGCCGACTTCGGCTTCCCCGAGAGCCACGCGCTGAGCTTCGCGCACCTGGTGTTCGCCAGCGCCTGGTTCAAGCTCTACCACCCGGCGGCGTTCTGCGCCGCGCTGCTGCGGGCGCAGCCCATGGGGTTCTACTCGCCGCAGTCCCTGGTCGCCGACGCGCGCAGGCACGGCGTGCGGGTGCTCGGCCCCGACGTCAACGCCAGCCTCCCGCACGCCACAGTCGAACGGGTCGACGGCGTGCAGGCGGTCCGCATCGGCCTGGCAGGCGTGCGCACCATCGGCGTCCGCGTCGCGGAAACCGTGGTGGCGCACCGCGAAGCCCACGGTCCCTTCCGGGACATGGCCGACTTCGGCGCACGGGCACGCCTGACCACCCCGCAGGTGGAGGCCCTCGCCACGGCAGGCGCGTTCGGCTGCTTTGGCGTGGACCGCCGCGCGGCCCTGTGGGCGGCGGGCCCGGTCGCGAAGGCGCGGCCGGACCGCCTGCCCGGCACGGTCGTCGGCACCGCCGCCCCGCCCCTACCCGGCATGGACGAGGTCGAACTCGCTGCCGCCGACGTCTGGGCGATGGGCCTGTCCCCGGACAGCTTCCCGACGCAGTTCCTCCGCGACCGGCTGACCGCGCTGGGCGCGCTGCCCATCGCGGCACTGGTCACCGTGCCCCACGGCCGCCGGGTGCTGATCGGCGGCGCGGTCACCCACCGCCAGCGCCCCGGAACCGCGGGCGGCGTCACGTTCCTCAACATCGAGGACGAGACGGGCATGGTCAACGTCGTGTGCACGACCGGTCTCTGGGCGCGCTACCGCCGAGTCGCCAGGACGAGCCCCGCACTGCTCGTCCGCGGCGTGGTCGAGTCGGCCGACGGAGTGGTCAGCCTCCGCGCGGACCGCTTGCAGCACTTGGACTTGCGCATCCCCTCCCGTTCTCGTGATTTCCGCTGACGGCGGCGCGTCGAGCGCCGCGGAGGCGGTGGCCATCCGCTCCGCGAGCAGCTCGTACCGCGCCGCTACCCGGCGATCCGGCTTTTCCGGACCACCTCAGGGCCGCGTGTAGACCATGGACACCACGCCGCTGGTGAACGGTCTGCTCGCGACGTGCCGGAACCGGGTCATCGGGAACGCCCCGTCGAACAGCGGGATGCCCTGGCCCAACACGATCGGGTGGACCTTGAGGTAGAGGTCGTCGATCTCCGGCAGGATGGCGGCGGCGAGCTTCCCGCCGCCGCACAGCCAGATGCCCAACCCGTCCTCGGCCTTCAGGGCGCGCACCTCCTCCAGCACGTCGCCCCGGATCACCGACACGTCGTCGGGGGTGTCGGTGATCGTCCTGGACACGACGTACTGGCGCAGGTGCGGGTACGGGCTCGGCAGTCCGTCCGGAACCTGGTAGGTGGCCCGCCCCATGAGCACCGTGTCGAAGTTCCGGTTGGGCACGTCGATGCCCAGCGCTTCGCGCCCCTGCGCGGGCAGCGTGTCGGGGAACTTCTCGATCAGGGCCGTCATGTGGTCGCCCTCGAACAGGAAGTCGCCGAAGCCGCCGTCCGGGTCCGCGATGAACCCGTCCAACGAGGTGGCGACGAAGTAGGTCAGTTTTCGCATGGTTCCCTCTCCCCTAGACCACGACAACTGTAGTACTATGGCTGTAGTGGTTGTCAAGGAGGCAGCATGACCAGGAATCCGGCCAGGCGAATCTCGCTGGTCAACGCCGCGATCGAGGTGTTGGCCCGCGATGGCGCGCGCGGTCTGACCTTCCGCGCGGTCGACGCCGAGGCGGGCGTGCCCACCGGCACGGCGTCGAACTACTTCGCCAACCGCGACGACCTGCTGCGGCAGGTCGGCGAGCACATCCACGTGCGCTTCACGCCCGACCCGGCGAAGGTGGCGGACACCATGCGGGCGCCCGCCGATCGCGGGCTGCTCGTCACCCTGATGAAGGACCTGCTCGACAGGTTGAGGAAGGACCGCGCGGCGTACCTGGCCCTGCTGGAACTGCGGCTGGAGGCGACCCGCCGTCCCGAGCTGCAGGCCGCGCTGACCAAGACGATCAGCGACACCCTGGAAGACAACGTGCGCTTCCACGTCGACTACGGGCTGCCCGGTGACCGCACCACCGTGGTTTCGCTCTACCTGGCGATGAGTGGGCTCGTGGTGGAACACCTCACCCTGCCGGAGGTGCTGCCGGAGTCCTCGTTGGAAGGTCTGGTCGAGGCGCTGGTCGACCGCACCCAGGCGTCGGCCGGGGGCGCGGGCGGCGGGACGGGGAAGGAGGTGGTGCGGGAGCCGTAGGCGAGCGCCGGGAAGGCGCGGCGCGCGGAGACGGCACGCGCGGAGGCAGCCTGCGTGGAAGCAGCCGGCGGTCGCCCTGGCGGTAGTCGACTCGGCGGTAGTCGACTCGGTGGTAGTCGACTCGGTGGTAGTCGACTCGGTGGTAGTCGACTCGGCAGCGGTCGGGCCGGTGCCGAGTCGGCCTGGTACCGATGGGCTCCGGTATGGGTGGGCTCTGGTAGCGGTGGGCTCGGGTGGTGGCTGGACCTGCTAGCGGTCCAGCGGCCCGCCGATGATCGTCATGGCCACGACGATCACGGCGAACCCGAAACCGGAGTACAGCAGCGCGTCGATGCTGCGGCTGCGGATCGCGATCAACCCGGCCTGCTCGTCGGTCACCAGGACCCGCAGCAGCGCGGCGATCAGCAGCGCCAAGCCGATCAGCACGACGCCCTGCCGCCAGTGGTACTGCACGATCCGCACCAGGCCCAGCACCGTCACGCCGAGCACCAGGGCGAACGGCAGGTGCTGGCCCGCCGCGGACCGCCAGCGCTGCTCCGGCATCGTCTCCACCGCTCTGCCCTCAGCCGTTCGCGAGGTCGCGCTCAGCCGCCTCGACCGTGTTGGTCAGCAGCATGGCGATGGTCATCGGGCCCGCGCCACCGGGAATCGGGGCGAGGTACCCCGCGACCTCGGCCACGTCCGGGTGAACGTCGCCCACGAGGCCCTGGTCGGTGCGGGTGATGCCGACGTCGACCACGGCCGCGCCGGGCTTGACCATGTCGGCGGTGATCAGGCCGGGGCTGCCCGCGCCCGCCACGACGATGTCCGCGCGGCGGACCTCGGCGGCCAGGTCCTTGGTGCCGGTGTGGCACAGGGTCACGGTGGCGTTCTCGCTGCGGCGGGTCAGCAGCAGACCGATGGGCCTGCCGACGGTCACGCCGCGGCCGACGACGGTGACGTTCGCGCCCGCGAGCGGCACGTCGTAGCGGCGCAGCAGTTCCACCACGCCGCGCGGCGTGGCGGGCAGCGGGGCCTCGTCGCCGAGGACGAGCTTGCCCAGGTTGACCGGGTGCAGGCCGTCGCCGTCCTTGCGCGGGTCGATCCGCTCCAGGATCGGGTTCGGGTCGAGGTGCTTCGGCAGCGGCAGCTGCACGATGTAGGCGGTGCAGGCCGGGTCGGCGTTGAGCTCGTCGATGACGGCTTCGAGCTGCTCCTGCGTGGTGTCGGCGGGCAGGTCGCGGCGGATGGAGGTGATGCCGACCTTCTCGCACGCCTTGTGCTTGCCGCGCACGTAGGAGTGCGAGCCGGGGTCGTCGCCGACCAGCACGGTGGCCAGGCCGGGCGTCACGCCCCGCTCGGCCAGCGCGGCGACCCGCGCGCGCAGGTCGTCGAAGATCGCGTCCCTGGTGGCCCTGCCGTTGAGGATCGTCGCCGTCACGCGCCCCATCTTCGCATCACCGCCTGCCGGGCAGCGCGGCGACCACCACCGCCGCCAGGGTCAGCGCGGTGCCCAGCACGGTCACCGGCGCGAGCTGCTGACCTGCGGCGGGGACGACCAGGTCGACCGCGAGCGCGCCGACCAGCTGTCCCGCGACCTGGCACAGGCCGACCAGCAGCACCCCGATCCAGCGGACCGCGAGGACCGCCGTGCTGATGGTGACCACGCCCAGCGCGCCGCCCAGGTACAGCCACGGCTGGTCCGGCGCGGTCGCGGGCAGGCCGCGGGCGAGCAGGTCGACCGCGCACACCGCGAGCAGCACCGCGGTGCCGGTGGCGAAGTTGACCGCGGTGGTGACCGGTGTGCTGCCCGACGCCTCGCGCACCAGGCCGTTGACCGCCTGCTGCCAGCCGAGGCCGATGCCCGCCAGCGCGGGCAGCAGGGCGGGCCACAGCGCCGACGGCGAGCCGAGGTCGTCCGACACCGCCACGCCCACCGACAGCACGGCGAGCAGGGCCCCGGCCACCCTCGGCGCGGTCAGCGCCCGCGGTCCGGCCGGGCCGATGCCCGCCCGGTCGACCAGCAGGCTGCTGGTCGCCTGCGCGGCCACCACCGCGACGGTGAACACCGCGACGCCCAGCGCGGCGACCGTCAAGCCTTGCGTGGCCACGAAGAACGCCCCGCACGCCCCGCCGACGCACTGCCACCAGCGGATGCGGTGTTCCCGCAGCGCCGTGCGCAGCGCCCGGAAGCCCGCGCGCCCCCGCCGGGTCGTCGGCACGGCCAGGAGCAGCAGCACCAGGCCGCCGCCGAAGGACACCAGCGCGGCGAGGAAGCCGTCCCCGAGCACGTGCCCGAGTTCGCCGTTGATCCGCCCCTGCGCGGCCAGGAACACGCCGCCCGCGAACGCCACGCCCGCGCCCAGCGCCTGGCGGGCCACGGCGGGACGGGCCGGATGAGCTTCAGTTGATCGCACCGTCCACCTGTTCCGCTCGCGGTTCGCGCACCAGCGCGGCCACCAGTGTGCCCAGCAGCGCGGCGGCGGTCGCCGCGCCCGCCGCCGCGGCCGGGCCGACGTGGTCGAGCAGCCACCCGGTCATCGGCAGCGCCGAGGTCGCGCCCGCCGTGGTGAAGGTGCTCATCCAGCCGAACGCCTCGGCGGTGCGGCCGTCCGGGGCCAGCGCGGCGATCCGCGTGTTGCCCGCGGCGATGGCGGGTGCGATCGCCACCCCGCCCACCACCAGCACCCCGCCGATCAGCCACACCGACGAGGGCTGGGTGAGCGGCGGCAGCACGGGCACCACGGCCGCCACCCCGAGGGTCAGCAGCAGCATCCGCCGGGCGAACCGGGCCTGCCCGGTCAGCCCGCCCACCACCAGGCCGCCCACCGTCGAGCCGATGCCCCACAGCGCGGCCAGCACCCCCGCCATGGCCGGGGTGCCCTGGTCGCGGGCCCAGGCGACGATCACCATGTCGATCGACGCGAGCGCCGCGACCAGGCACAGCGCCGCGCTCAGCGCGAGCACCAGCGACCGGTCGGCCAGCAGGGTGCGCCCGCCGTGGCGGCGCGGGACGGTGGCGGGCTCGTCGAGGCAGGCCCGGCGCACCGCGTGCCGGAACCCGAGCGCGCCCAGCACCGCGAGCGCCCCGCTCAGCCACGTCGCGGTCGGCGCGCCCGCCACCGCCACCGCGGTCGCCGCCAGCGCCGGGCCGACGATGTAGAGGACTTCCTGCATGGACGCCTCGACGGTGAACACCGCCTGGTGCGCGGGACCGGTCGCCAGGCGGGGGAAGGCCGCCCTGCCCAGCTGCGTCACCGGGGGCGTGCTCAGTCCGGTCAGGAACGCCACCGCCGCCGCGAGCGGCCACGCCGCGCCGGGCAGCAGCACCGGCAGCAGCCCCAGCGCCGTGATGCCCGTGCCGTAGCCCGCGGCGGTCGCCAGCAGCAGCCTGCCCGCCGGGCTGCGGTCCGCCGCCCGGCCGCGCAGCGGGCCCGACACGCCCATGCCCAGGGTCAGCGCGCCGCCCACGACACCCGCCGGTCCGTACGACCCGGTCCACCCCGCGATCAGGAACGACACCGCCAGCGGTGTGCCCGGCAGGTGGACGCGTCCCAGCAGCGACCAGAGCAGCAGCCGGGGCAGGTGCGGGACGGCGGCGAGTTCGCGGTAGGGGCGGAGCACGGGACCACTCTGCCCCGTGACCTCGCCGCGGCTTGCCGAATATCCATGGGAACCGGGAGGCCCGGGTTAGCGTCAGCACCTCCGAGACGCACGAGCGAGGGGTGCACTGTGACCGATCCGAGCGGACGCCGGGCGGAGCTGGAGGCGCGCAACGCGGCCATGCGCGAGCAGGTCGACTCGCTGCTGTCCGAGTTGCGGAAGAAGACGGCCGAGCTGCACGAGACCGCCGCGCGTGCGCAGGCGATCACGGCCAGCGTGACGTCGCCGGACGGTTCGGTGCGCGCGTCGGTGGACTCCACCGGGGCGCTGACCGCGCTGGAGTTCTCGCCCAACGCCTTCCAGCGCGGCGCCACGCCGGAGAAGCTGGCCCGCGTCACGCTGGAGACGATCCAGCAGGCCGTGGCCAAGTCGCGCACCGAGCTGAACGACGTGCTGCGCCCCGCCCAGCAGGGCGCGAGCGTCGACCTGTCGGAGTTGCTGCCCGGCGTGCCGTCGCTGTCCGACCTCATCCCCAAGCCGCCCGTCGTCCCGCAGCCGCCGTCGGCGCCCCCGCGCCGCGCGCCCGCGCGGGACGACGACGAGGAGGGCGGCGGCAGCATCATGGAGAGGAGCAGCTGGTGAGCGGCTTCGAGGTGGACGTCCCCGGCCTGCGCCGGGGTGCCGCCCAGTTCGGCGCGTCGAGCGATTCCCTGGACGCGGTGTTCCAGGCGCTGAACTCGGCGCTGCAGGCGGAGGGCCAGTGCTGGGGCGGTGACGAGTCCGGCCAGGCCTTCGCCAAGGAGTACGTGCCCAACTCCACGGCGACCCTGGACGCCTTCCGGAACCTGACCAAGGCGCTGGACGACATCAGGGCGGGCGTCGAGCAGTCCGCCGACGAGTACGAGGGCACCGATCAGGGCAACGCTTCCGGGATCTCCCGGGTCTACTGAGGGGCGCGGGCGTGGGAATCGAGATCCCGAGCGAGGTCACCTGGCTGTTCCCGATCGTGGTCGGGCAGAGCTGGCCGGAGGGCGACGAGACGGCCTTGCGCCGGATGGCCGACGCCTACCGCACGGCCGCGCAGGGCGTGAAGGCGGTCATCGACGAGGGCGGCGGCGCCGCGTCGACGGTGACCGCCAGCCAGACCGGCGAGGCGGCCAGGCACTTCCAGGAGTACTGGGACAAGTTCGCCGCGGGGGACGACTCCTACCTGCCCAAGCTGCAGAAGATCTGCGAGCAGCTGGCCGAGAGCTGCGACAACACCGCCCTGGAGGTGGAGTACACCAAGCTGTCGATCATCGCGTCGCTGATCATGCTGGCGATCGAGATCGCCGCGCTGGTCGCCGCGGCGTTCGGCACCTTCGGCGCGTCCACGGCGGGCATCCCGATCGCCCAGCAGGCGACCCGGTTGATCGTGCAGTTCACCTTCCGCCAGCTGGTCATCGCGATCCTGCGCGAGGTCGCCATCTCGGTCGGCATCGACGTGGCGATCCAGGCGGTGCAGGTCGCCCGCGGCGACCGGAAGGACTGGGACTGGGGCAAGACCGGCGAGGCGGCCGTGTCCGGCGCGGTGTCCGGAGTGGTCGGCGGCTTGTCCGGCGGGCTGAAGTTCGAGGGCGGCGGGCTGGCGGGACAGGTGGCGGCGGGCGCCACCCGAGGCGCGGTCGAGGGCGCGGTCAGCACCGTGGGCACGGCCGCGGTGATGGGCCAGGACATCAGCGCGAAGGACGTGCTGTTCGGGGCCACCTCCGGGGCCGTGTCGGGTGGTGTCGGCGGGGCGAAGGACGGCCTGACCGTCGAAGCGCCGCGGGTGACCGCGGGCGGCCCGGACGGCGGCCCGCCCGACCTGGGCGGCCCGGTGAGCAGGCCGCCGGACGTCGGGCCCGCAGGCGGCGGCACGCCGGGAGGCACACCAGGGGGCACACCGGGGGGCACACCGGGTGGTGCGCCCGCTGGGCCGAGCGTGAGCCGCGACGGGTTCGAGCGGGTGGGCGGCTCGTCCGGCACCACCGCGACCTCCGCCGTGGCCGCGCCGCCCGCGCCGGGCACGGTGGCCGCTCCGCCGCCGTCGGTGGGCGGCGGTGACCACGGGCCCGCCGGGACTCCGACGGGTGGTTCGCTACCCACGACGACCACGGGCGGTGGCGGCTCCTCGATCACCGGCCGCCTGGGTGCGGCGCCCAACGGCACCACTCCCAGCGGGACCACGCCGAGCGGCAACGCGCCGAGCAGCACCCCGTCGAGCAACACCTCATCGGGTGGCCGCGCCCCCGGTGGGTTCCCCGGTGGCGGCCCGACGCCGGGCGGTGCTCCGGCCGGGGCCACGCCGGGTGGCGCGCCCGCTCCCACGCCCGGTGGGCGTGCTCCGGCGATGACGCCCACCGGATTGGTGGGCGGCCCGACGCACGCGGGTGGACTGCCCGGTCCCACCCCCGGTGGTCCCACCCCTGGTGGTGCCGTGCCGGGTGGTCCGGGAGCGGGCAGCCCCGCGCACGCGGGCTCGGCTCCGACCGGTTCGGCTCCGGCTGGCTCGCCCGCAGGCGGCCCCGCTCAGGGGACGACCGCACCTGGCGGTCCAGCGGGAGGTGCGCTGCGGCCGGGTGGTCCGATCCCCGGCAGCCCGTTCCCCGGCGGCCCCCTGCCCGGTGGACCGGTGCCCGGTGGACCGACTGCGGGTGGACCGACTCCTGGCGGGATGCCTTCGGGTGCACCACTGCCCGGTGGAATGCCTCCCGGTGGAATGCCTCCCGGTGGAATGCCACCCGGTGGTTCGCTGCCCGGTGGTTCGATCCCCGGCGGTTCGGTCCCCGGTGGGCCGATCCCCGGTGGCTCGCCCGCCGGCGGGCCGGTGCCCGGCGTCCTGCCCACCGCTGGTGGGCCCGCACCCGCTGCGGGCGTCGTGCCCCCGGCCGCGCACAGCGCCCCGACCGCCGTGCCGCCCTCGGGTGGTCACGCGCCTTCCGGTGGCATGGGCGGACCCGTCCCCGGTGGCGGTGGGCTCATGCCCCCGCCCGGCGGGATGCCCGCGCCGAGCGGGGGTGGCCGTGGCCCGTCGATGCCCACCAGCGGCGGTTTCTTCACCGACGACCACGCAGGCGGGCACAACCGTCCGGTTCAGGGCACCGACGCGGTCGCCGCCAGTTCGACCACCGGGACGCCGGTCCAGCCGGTTCGCGACGTCGGTCCCGCGCCGCAGCACAGCGCGCCGGTCATGCCCGAGCAGCGCGGTCCCGTCGCGCCCCCGGCGGGCGGGTTCGGTCCCCAGCCGGGGTTCGGTCCCCAGCCGGGGTTCGGTCCGCAGCCCGGCGGTTTCGGTCCGCAGCCGGGTGCTCCCGCGCCGCTGCGTCCGGACGGGCCGGTCGCCCGTGGTGCCGACACGGCCCCGCCGCGCCCGGACGCTCCCGTCGCTCGCGGCACCGACACGCGCCCCGACACGCGCCCCGACACGCGCCCCGACACGCGCCCCGACAGCCCGGTCCGGCGTCCCGAGGCACCTCCGGTCGCCACCGGTCCCGCTCCGGCGGCACGTGGCTCGGACGGCCCGACGCCGCCCCCGGCTCCGACGCCGAACGGCTCCACACCGGACGGTCCCGCGCCGAACCCCCCTGCCGACACCACCGGCGCACCGGGGGACGAGCACACGCCCGCAGCCAGCCACGAGTGGCCGCAGGACACCACGCCGACCACTCCGGACACCACCACTGCGGACACCAGCACGCCGGACACCACCCCGGCGACCGACTCGGCGACCGACTCGGCGGCGGACCCGTTCCCGCACCGCAACGGCTGGGGCCAGCCGGACGGCGTGGTCCCCGGCTTCTCCCAGGACGGCCCGTACCACTCCGTCCACGAGAGCACCGGCCCCACCGACCGCGAGGTGGGCACCTACGACCAGCGCGCCGCCGCCCTGGTCGAGCCCACCTACCAGCCCTACGGCCCGCACGGTGGCTACGAGCCGTTCATCCAGGCCCACAGCACCCCGGACGGCAACATCGCCTGGCCGCCGAACCAGGGCGCGGACGGCCCGCGCGTGGTCGTCGAGCTCCCGGCGGGCACGGTCCTGGACCGCTTCGGCAGCCCTTACGGCAACTTCCTGTCGCCGCTGCGCCCGGACGGCCAGCCCTACGGCTTCGGGCAGCGCGCGATCCTGCCCGACAGCCTGGGCAAGGGCTACCACGTCTACGTCCTGGACGCGCCGCTCACCGTGGAGCTGGCCTCGGTCGCCCCGGCGTTCGACCAGCCCGGTGGCGCGCGTCAGCTCCAGCCGGTGTTCGACGCGGACCTGGCGGACCCGACCACGGGCCAGATCAGCGTCCAGCGCCTGATCGACCTGGGCGTGATGCGCGAGGTCGCCACCCCGCCCGCGGACGGCCGGGTGCTGCCGCCGGACTTCGGCACGTTCGACGCCAACGGCAACGTGCGCACGCCGGAGACGGCGTCGGTGGCCGAGGCGCAGGCGGGCGCGTTCGACGGCTACACCAGCGGGGACGGGCCGGGGGACCTGGCGCCGAACCCGGACCTGGGGCCGGTCAGCCACACCGGGCCGATCCCGCTGGGCGAGGTGTCCCAGCGGGTGGACCAGGCGATCCGCAACAGCCAGGTCACCGACGCGGGTGTCGCGCTGCACACCGAGGACCGGCTGCGCGAGCTGTCCGGCCGCATCCCGGCCAGCGACGGCCAGGTGGTGCTGGACGTGCACACCGACGGCGACGGCGTGCGGATCGGCGGCACCCACTACAGCCGCGCCGAGCTGGTCGAGCTGATCAACAACCACCCGAACCTGGCCGACCGGACGATCGTGTTCGTCGGCTGCGAGGCGGGCGCGGGCGGCGAGAACAGCCTCGCCGCGCACGTGGCCCGCGAGACCGGGCAGCGGGTGATCGCGCCGGACGCGCTGGCGTGGTCGGACCAGCACGGCAACGTCTACGCCAGCACGCGCGACGACAGCGGCGGCCCGCGCATCCCGCCGGACGGCGGCTGGCACGCCTTCGGCCCGGACGGCACGATCACGCCGACCGGCGAGCACGGGATGCCGCCGGGCCACGAGCCCAGGGGCGACCTGGCGGGCGCGGACGACTCCGCGCACCGGGCCACCAGCGACTTGGAGCCGCAGCGCCAGACGCCGTGGGCCGAGCCGTCGACCACGCACCGGCAGACCGTGCAGCTGCCCGAGCACCAGCCCCTGTTCGACGGCCGGGACCTGCCCCGCGACACCCGCATCGAGGTGCGCAACCCCGATGGCCAGGTGCGCAGCGTGGTGCACGTGGACGCGCAGGGCCGGATCTTCGTCGACGCGGTCGCGCCGAACACGCGGCACGGTGTCAACCCGGAGGTCTCCTTCCCGCCGCGCGGCGAGGCGCACTACCGGGTGCAGGTCGGCAACCGCAACGACGTGTTCGTGGCCAACGCCGACGGCACCCGCCAGTACCAGGCCGACCGGGTCAGGGTGGGCAGCCGGACCATCACGGTCAACCGCCTGGTCACCATCGACGACGTGGTGCCGCCCGCCAACGGCAGGCAGACCGTCGGGGCCGACCACCCGATGGCGCCGCGACCGGGGGAGGCGTTCACCCAGCGCACCGACCTGCCGCCGAACACGCGGATGGAGGTCACCGACACCGAGGGCAACTACCGCGGCACGGTGCAGACCGACGGCGACGGCAGGCCGAAGTGGATCAGCGCGCCCGACTACATCGGCGACCGGCCGAACCCGGAGCTGACCACGCCGATCCACGGCGCGAACTACAACGTCGACCGGGGTCCGCACTACCAGGAGTACCGCACGGACTCCGACGGCCACCCCGAGCCGGGCGTGGCCGCCGTGGTCCCGCCGACCACGGGCGAGCCGATCCGGGTCGACGACGTGCGGCAGGGCAAGCCGTTCGCGACCGACCCGAGGCGGACGTTCGAGCCCAACCGCGAGTACCTGGTCACCGAGAACAACGGCCAGTACCGGGGCCGGTTCATCACCGGCGACGACGGCAGGGTGATCTACCAGGAGTCGTACTCGGGCCAGCGCGGCCGGACCAACCCGGAGGTCACGCACGCCCCCGACGGCGCGAACGTCACCACCGACGGCTTCTACGGCACGCGCAGGCAGCTGGACCCCGGCTGGCCCGCCCCGCCCAACGGCGAGGTGCGGGTGGTGCAGGAGGTCAGCGGCAACCCGCCCACGCGCACGGTGCGCGTCGAGGGCGACACCAGCGGGTGGACGCCGCAGCAGTTGGCCGAGGTGGAGCGCCCGGTGGGCAACCGCACGCCGTTCGCGGGTCGCGACCTGCCGCCGGGCACCCGGTTCACGCTGGTGGACGAGGAGGGGCGCGGTTACGGCACGTTCCAGACCGACGAGTCCGGCGCGGCGCGGCTGATCCACACCTACAACCCGTTCAACCCGGACATGAACAACGCGCCGCCGAACGCGGTGATCGTCGCCGACGACGGCATGTGGCGGGGGCGCACGGACTCCAACGGCCGCGCGGTGGCCGCGACGGGCGTGCCGGACTTCGAGGCGGGCGGCGAGATCCGCCGCGACACCAAGGCGCAGACCGACGAGGGTTCCTACGGCGGCAAGGGCCCGGACGGCAAGAACCTCTCCGACGGCGGTCACCTGCTGGGCAACGAGGCGGGCTTCCCCGCCGAGGGGGCCAACATCGCCGACCAGCAGCGGGACCAGAACCAGGGCAACCAGCGACCGGCGTTCCTGCCGGAGGAGACCTGGTACCAGATGGAGCGGGACCGAGCCGAGTTCGTCCGCGGCGGTGGCGGTACGGTCGAGTTGATCGACACCTTCGCGCTGCGGGAACCGGGTCAGCTGCACCCGCACACCTACCAGACCCGCTGGCGCGAGACGCTCGCCGACGGCACCACCAGGATTCACGTCAGGAGCTACCCGAATGACCACAACGCAGCCCTCTGGCCCGCCGACTTCTGAGCAGCGCCACCAGGAGCTGATGCAGCGGATCGGCGGGATGCTGCTGGACGTGGCCCCCGAGGGGTTCCGCCGCGTCGACGTGGTGGTGCGGATGAACGTCGCGGTGCAGGACGTGACGATCACCGTCTACATGCCCGACGGCTCGACGCCGGAGGTGTTCCCGCCGGAGGGGCTGGTGCCCGCCTTCGCCGAGCTGCGGCAGGTGGTGCACGCGCCCGGCCGCGGCACGTGGTTCTCCGCGCGGTGCGTGATCAACGCCCCGACCCGCATCGACATCAGCTACAACATGGACCACGACCCGCAGTGGAACCCGCCGATCCCGGCCGCGCACTTCGCGCGCGACCTGGAGGTCTTCCCCCGTGACGAGGCGTTCGTCCCGGACTGGCTGCGCGAGAAGCTCGCCGAGGCACGCAACGAGGAGCAGAACGGATGACCGCGCCGCAGCAGCTCGGCCTGGACGAGCAGAACGTCGTGCTGGGGTCGGTGACCACGCTGCTGGTGCACCGGCTGCCGGGGGACTGGGAGCGGCTGTTCCTGGACCTGCGGGTGGTGGGCGGCTACCTGGAGGCGCCGACCTCGGTGCTGACCATCTTCGGCCAGTCGGTGGAGTGGGAGCTGCCGCCGGAGGCGCTGCCGTTCTTCCTGCACCTGCGCCAGGGCATGTACGACCCGGACAAGGGCACCTGGTACTCGATGAAGTACCAGCTGACCCACCCCAACCAGTACTCGGTGGAGTACGAGTGGGACGCCGAGCCGGACTGGACGCACCGGCCCCCGGAGCGCTTCTACCTGGAGGAGCTGGACTCCTTCCCGCGCCCCGACGACGCGATCCCGCGGTGGCTGCGCGAGCGCGCGGGCCTGCCGTCGCCGGACGCGCTGTTCGAGGCCCCGGTGTTCGACGGCGCGGACGCGCAGGGCAGGCCGGTGCACGACCGGCCCCCGGTGCACCCGCAGGAGCGCGACGACGTGCTGGCCTACCTGGAGAGCGCGCCGGTCGTGCTGTCCGCGCGCAGCTTCGGCCAGGACGCGCTGGCCCCGGACGCGCCCGCCGACGTGCCGCTGACCTACCACACCGACGGCACCTGGGTGTGGTCCGGCGCGGTCGCGCACTACCTGCGCAAGCACCACGTGCCGCCGGTGCCGCAGCTGGTGCAGCACATCCGGGACAACGACTACCGGGTTCCCGAGGTGGGGACGGCGGCGGAGAACGCGGCTTCGGCGGTGGCGATGGGGCAGGCCGAGTCCGCCCCGCTGCCGGAGTACCGGCCGCCGGTGGTCTCCGAGGCCGACCGGCGCGCGCTGGAGCACCTGCGCGGCAGGCTGGAGCACTTCGGGGTGCTGCCCGCCGAGTACGGCATCGGCGAGCCGAAGCCGGACGCGCTGGTGGTCGAGCCCGCGCCGGGCGGGCGTGGCTGGCAGGTGCAGTTCTGGGACGCCAACCGGGGGCCGCAGGGCAGGCCGAGGGTCTACGAGCACGCGGTGGACGCGGGCAAGGCGCTGCTGGCGGAGCTGCTGTGGCGCGACGACATGGACCAGGCGCGCGGGCAGCGCCCGGCCCCCGTGGACGCCTCGCCCGCCACGGGTCCGGTTCGGACGGTCGCGGAGATCCAGCCGCTGCCCGACGAGCCGCCGCTGTCGCTGTTCCGCGACCGCGAGCCGGTGGTGCTGCCGGTCGGGGCGGAGATCGACCGGTTCGGGGCGGAGGAGGGCAACCTCGTCTACGCGGCGCGCACGATGTACGGCAACCGCTCCCTCCCACCCGATTGGCTGAACCGCCGCTACCACGTCTACCGGGTGCAGCGTCCGGTCCCCGCGCTCAAGGGCATCGCGGTGCCCTGGTTCGGGCAGGTCGGCGGCGGCACGGGTTTCTTCCTGGCCAGGTCGGTGCGGGAGTTCCTGGCCGACGGCAGCCTGGTGGAGATCCAGGAGGCGACCACGGAGCCGCCCGCGCCGCAGCTCTGACGCCCTCACTCGAACGATTGGACCGTTCGGGGTAACGGGGGCGTGTGCGGGCACCCGGTGTCGCGGGGGAAGATGGTGCACGTGTCCGAGCCGAAGCCGCTGAACCCGACCGAGCAGGACGCCCTGGTCAAGCAGATCGGCCTCACGCTGATGCGGGCTGCCCCGGAGGACTGGCAGCACGTGACGGCGGAGTACCGCGCGACCGGCCGGTACTTCGAGCTGTCCGCCGAGGTCCGCTCGGCGGACGGCGACGTCCGCGCCTGGTCCCCACCGCAGGAGGTGGCCGGGCTGTTCGCCCGGTTGCGCGCGGGCATGTACCGGGACGGCCGGGGCACCTGGTCCAACGCCCGCTACCAGCTGGACCACCCGTCCAGCTACAACCTGGACTTCGACCGCGCGGAGCCGTCCTGGCACACGCCTCCGCCGCCGCAGGCGTACCTGGACGAGGTGCGGTTCTTCCCGCGCACCGACGAGAACCTGCCGGACTGGTTGCGGCGCAGGCTCCAGGCCGTGCAGCCCCAGCCGCCCACGCCGCCCGCCGTGGTGCCCACCGCGGCGACCGCGGTGGTGCCGTCGGTGCTGCCCCCGGTGTCACCCGGCGCGGTGACCGCCCTGGTGCCCGCCGCGGTGGTCACCGCGGCGACCACCGGCGCGACCCCCGTGCCGACGCCGGTGCCCGCTCCTGCGCCCGCTCCTGCGCCCGCCCCGGTGCCGCAGGGCTACCGGACCGCGCGGGTGTTCGACGGCGCGGGGCCCGGTGGCCGCCCGGCGGTGAACCGCCCGCCGGTGCCGGAGGACGAGCGCGAGCTGCTGCTGTCCTACTTGGACCGCGCGCCGGTGGTGGTGTCGGGCCGCGGCTTCGACGCCGACGTGCTGGACCCGGACCTGCCGCAGGTGGTGCCGGTGGCGTTCCAGACCGACGGGCACTGGATCTGGCCCGCCGCGGTCGGCTACTACCTGCGCGCCTACGGCGTGCCGCCGGAGCCGGAGCTGGTCGAGCGGGCCCGCGCGCACGACTTCGTGGTGCCGGAGGTGACCGAGGAGGCCCGCGTGGCCGCCGCGGCCAACCTCGGGGCCGCCGCCGCGCCCCGCGACACCCCGCTGCCCCGCCCCCCGGCACCCGCAGGCCCCGCCGAGGACTACGCCGAGGACTACGCCGAGGACTACGCGGACGACCACGCGGACGAGCCCCCGGTGGAGCCCGTGGACGTGCGGGCCGCCGAGCCGGAGCGGCAGCCCGCCGCGGTCCAGGAGACGGTGAGCCTGGCGACGCCGGGCTCCACCGCGCTGAACTACCAGGGCGGCCCGCCGTACCGGGTGACCTTCGACGAGGACGGCCCGGTGATCGACGACCGGTACCGCCGCGAGTCCTACGGGGAGGACGTGGACCTGTTCGCGCCGCCCAGGTACGACCGCGACGCGCAGGACACCCAGGCGTGGAGCCCGTTCTCCGACGATGAGCCGGAGGAGGCGGAGCGCACCGCCGAGCAGCCGCGCGCGACCGAGCCCGCGCCACCGGAGCCGCAGGGCGGGCTGGGGCTGGAGGAGCGCCGCTTCGGCTCCGCCGAACCCCGTGCCGAATCGCGCGCCGAGCGCTTCGAGGAGGAGCGGCACCAGGAGGAGCGCTTCGAGGACGACCGGTACGAGGAGGACGAGGAGGAAGAGGACGAGCCGCTGCGCTCGGCCCAGGAGACCCAGATCCTCGAACCGGAGCCCGCGCCCTCCACCGCCCAGGACACCCAGGTCTTCGACCCCGTCGAGCACTTCGAGGACGAGCGCTTCGAGGACGAGCGCTTCGAGGACGACCGCGCCGAAGCCGAGCCGCACCCCGAACCGGAGCCGGAACCCGAACCGCACCCGGAGCCCCGCCCGGAGCCCCACCCCGAGCCGAGGGCCGAGGCGCCGCAGGGCGACGACCCGGCGGAGACCGAGGAGACCACCGAGTTCGAGGTCGATCAGGACGAGCTGTACGCGCCGGAACCCCCGGCGCAGGCTCCGGCTCCCGCACCGGTTCCAGCACCGGTTCCCGCACCGGTTCCCGCGCAGGCTCCCGCGCCGCCGCCCGAGCCGCGCAAGGTCACCCCGGAGGAGGAGCGCGAGCTGGTGGGCGTGCGCCGCGCGCTGGACGAGCTGGACGTGCCGCCCAGCGCCTACCGCTTCGGCGAGCCCGCCGACCGCACCTGGGTGCTGCGCACCGAGGGCCAGGACTGGGAGGTGGCCTGGTTCGACCACGGGCCCGCCCACCCGGTCCGCTTCGATCGCCTGGAGGACGCCGCGGCCTACCTGGTCGGCAAGCTGGTGCTGACCGGCAGGCGGGTGCCCCGCCCGCTCCCGCCGCCTCCGCCGCCCCGACCGCAGCAGCCGCGCCCGCCGATGGTCGGCAACGGCTTCCGCGAGGAGCAGCGCCGCCCGCTGCCGCCGCCGCGCCCCACGGCGGGGCCCGCACCGGCACCGGCGCCCGCGCCGGAACCGGTGGCCGCCGAGGCGGGCGGCGCGAAGGCCGCCCGCGGCTGGCCGATCAGCCCGATGAGCGGCGAGCCGCCGCTGACCCTGTTCCGGCACAAGAAGATGGTCGAGCTGCCCGCCGGGGTGGAGGTGGACCGCTTCGGCGACGGCTCGGGCAACCTGGTCTACGCGGCGGGCACGCCGTTCGCCGAGCGCTCGCTGGTGCCCTCGTGGATCAACCGCCCGTACCGGGTCTACCGGCTGCGCAGGCCGGTGGAGGCGCTGACCGGGGTGGCCGTGCCGTGGTTCGAGCAGCCCGGCGGCGGGACGGCGTACCTGCTGCCCAAGGCCATCGACGAGATGCTGGCCGACGGCGTGCTGGTGGAGGTCGCCAACCAGGAGGCCCCCACCCGCTGAGTCACCCCACGACGAGGCCGTGCGCGGCGGCGAAGGCGACCGCGGTGTCGAGGTCGACCTTCGCCCCGAACAGGGACGCCTGGACCAGCGCGTTGGCGTCCAGCCGCGCCCCGCGCAGGTCCGCGCCCGCCAGCCGGGCGCCGGTCAGCCGCGCCCCGGTCAGGTCGGCCTCGCGCAGGTCCGCGTCGCGCAGGTCGGCGTCGGTGAGGTTGGCCTCGCGCAGCCGCAGTCCGCGCAGCGCGGCCTTGGCCAGCTCCGCGCCGCTCAGGCTCACCAGGGTCAGGTCGGTCTCGACCAGGGTGAGCGAGCGCAGCCCGCACTCGGCGAACCGGGAGCCCAGCAGCGAGCACGAGGTGAACGACGCGCTGCCGAGCACCGCGCCCTCGAACCGGCACGACCGGAACGCCGAGGCGGTGTGCTCGGAGTCGCCGAGGTCGGTGCGCGCGAAGACGCACTCGGTGAACGTGCAGCCGCGGGTCACCAGGCCCCGCATGTCCGCCTCGGAGAAGTCGCAGCCCACGAACGACCTGCGCTCCCACACCTGTCCGCGCAGCACCGCGTCGGCGTAGTCCTCGCCGGTGATCTCGCCGGTGGGGTTGTCCACTGTCACACCTTGCCGCCGTTCGTCAGTTGGTAACCTCCGACCTGCCGGGCAACCGCCCGGTGCGCGGTCCCGGTGTAGAGACCGCCGCTGACAGGTCAGTCCTGCCTAGTGGTCGTGCGCCCGAGGATCGAGGCCCAAGGATCGTCATTCGGGAAGGCTCATGACCCGCACGCCCGTGAATGTCACCGTAACCGGTGCGGCCGGCCAGATCGGCTACGCACTGCTGTTCCGCATCGCCTCCGGTCAGCTGCTGGGCCCCGACGTCCCGGTGCGGCTGCGCCTGCTGGAGATCCCGCAGGCGGTCAAGGCCGCCGAGGGCACCGCCATGGAGCTGGACGACTGCGCGTTCCCGCTGCTGGACGGCATCGACATCACCGACGACGCGAAGACCGCGTTCGACGGGGTCAACGTGGCACTGCTGGTCGGCGCCCGCCCGCGCACCAAGGGCATGGAGCGCGGCGACCTGCTGGAGGCCAACGGCGGCATCTTCAAGCCGCAGGGCGAGGCGATCAACGCGGGCGCGGCCGACGACGTGCGCGTGCTGGTGGTCGGCAACCCGGCCAACACCAACGCCCTGATCGCGCAGCGGCACGCGCCGGACGTCCCGGCCGAGCGCTTCACCGCGATGACCCGGCTGGACCACAACCGGGCGCTGTCGCAGCTGGCCAAGAAGCTGGGCGTCAGCGTGACCGACATCAAGAAGCTGACCATCTGGGGCAACCACTCGGCCACCCAGTACCCCGACCTGTTCCACGCCGAGGTCAACGGGCGCAACGCGGCCGAGGCCGTGGGCGACCAGGCGTGGCTGGAGAACGAGTTCATCCCGACCGTGGCCAAGCGCGGCGCGGCGATCATCGAGGCGCGCGGCGCGTCCTCGGCGGCGTCGGCGGCCAACGCGGCGATCGACCACGTCCACGACTGGGTCAACGGCACCGCCGAGGGCGACTGGGTGTCCATGGCCGTGCCGTCGGACGGCTCCTACGGCGTGCCGGAGGGCCTGATCTCGTCCTTCCCGGTGACCGTGCGGGACGGCAAGTACTCCATCGTGCAGGGCCTGGAGATCGACGAGTTCTCCCGCGCCCGCATCGACGCCTCGGTCGCCGAGCTGGTCGAGGAGCGCGACGCGGTGCAGGCCCTCGGCCTGATCTGAGCGTGAACCCCAACGGGGGAGGCGGCCCTTCGCGGCCGCCTCCCCCGTGGCATGTTGGGGGTCGTGACCGTGAACCCGTGGCCCGTGCCCGATCCCGACCTGCCCGCCGACGTCCACCCGGCGCTCGCGCTGACCGCCCGCGCCGCCGCCCGCGCCTACGGCACCGCGCGCGCCCGGCACACCCGAGCCGAGCTGCGCGAGGAGATCGCCGACGGCGCGGACGGGACGCCCACCATGCGGGTGGACCGCTACGTCGAGGACGCCATCGCGAGCGCGGCCGCGCGGGCGGGGGTGAACCTGCTGTCCGAGGAGGCCGGGTTCGTCGACAACGGCTCGGCGACGACGCTGGTGGTGGACCCGGTGGACGGCTCGGCGAACGCGGCGCTGGGCGTGCCGCTGTCCTGCTTCGCGGGCGCGCTGGTGCTCGACGAGGAGCCCAGGGAGGCGTTGACGGTCTGGTTCGACACCGGCCGCGCCTGGCACGCCAAGGCTGACGTGCCCACGCCGTTCCGGACCACCGGCCGCACCGGGCTGCGCGGGGCAAACGTTTGCCTCATGCGTCCCAAGCGGGGCACCGAGGAGGCGTGGCTGCGGGTGGCGAACCAGGCCGACCGCGTGCGCGTGCTGTGCACGACCTGCCTGGAGGCCGTGCTGGTGGCGGAGGGTTCGGTGGACGCGTTCGCCGACCCCGGCTCGGACACCCACCGGTTGATGGACCTGATGGCCGCGCTGGTGACCGTGCCCGCGGCGGGCGGCGCGCTGCTGGACCTGCGCGGGCGCCCGCTGACCTTCGGCCTGGACCTGTCCCGCCGGTGGTCCGGCATCGCCGCCGCCACGCCCGAGCTGGCCGACGAGCTGATCGCCACGATCCTGGGCTGACGGTCCAGGGCTGACGGTCCCAGGCTGACGGTTCCGCGCTGGACCCCGCCGGAAAATCACTCGATCGAGTGACAGCCTCGCCGCACCGCGGCGCGCCCGCGCCGCGGTGCCCGGGGGTGGCGGTCAGTCGCCCTTGCGGGGCTCGACCAGGCTGTCCGGGCCGGGGAAGACCAGCCCCTCGTGGCCGTCGGGGAAGCGGACCAGGTAAGGGGGAGCGCCCTCCTGGCCGCGCACTTCGAGGATTTCGCCGACGCGGTCCTCAAGGCCCACCGCGCGGCTGTGGATGTGCAGCCGGTCGCCTGCTGTCGCGTGCATACCGCAAACACCTCCCGGTGCGTCACAGCGTAGGACGCTTCAGAAGGTACCGAGACCGCGGCGTTTCCGCTCAGGAGCAGGCTTGGGAGAGCTTGGCGACCTGGTCCAGCTTCTGCTGCGTCCAGGTGGCCAGCGACTGCGGGTCGAGGTCCTGCAGGGTCACCTGGCTCATCGTGGTGGACACGCCCTGGATGGCGTCCTTGAGCGTGGTGTCGCCCGCCTTGGCGGCCAGGTCGTTGAGCTCCTGGGCCTTCTTCTGGGTCTCCTCCAGCGCGGCCTGCGGGTTGGCCGTGTCCGGGGTGTACCCGGCCAGCTGGAGGGCCTGGACGCACAGCTGCGCCTTGTCCGCGGCCTGCCCGACCTGGTTGGCCGTGTCGGAGGCCTGCTGCACGGCCTCGCAGCCGGACACCGCCCCGATCAGCCCCAGCGCCAGCAGTGCGGTGGCCACCGGACGACCTGCGCGCATCGCCTACCCCGATCTGTCGTTGCCCGTTTCGCCCGACTCTACCGACGCGCGTAGAGGCGACGCACCACTTCGTCGATCTCGGGTTCCTCCACCGACAGGTCGTGCACCGCGGCCCGCCCGGCCACCGCCGCGATCAGCGCGGCGGCGGTGGTGTCGGCCCGGCGGAACGACAGGTGCTGGCGCAGCCCGCCCAGCTCGGCGCGCACCGACACCACGCCGGGCAGGTCGTCCAGCGGCGCGGCGGGCGGCCGTTCCAGGTCCACCACCAGCACCCGCTCCGGGCTGACCTCGGCGCGCAGCGCGTCCAGCGGCCCGTCGGCCAGCACCCGGCCCCGGTCGATCACCACCAGGCGCGGGCACAGCCGCTCGATGTCGTCCAGGTCGTGCGTGGTCAGCAGCAGGGTGGTGCCGCGCGAGGTGTGCAGCTCGGCCAGGAACTCCCGCAGCCGCTCCTTGGACTCCAGGTCCAGCCCGATCGTCGGCTCGTCGAGCACCAGCAGCTCCGGCCCGTGCAGCAGCGCGGCGGTGATCTCCCCGCGCATCCGCTGCCCCAGCGAGAGCTGGCGGACCGGGGTGGCCAGGAACGGGCCCAGCTCCAGCAGTTCGACGCACTCGGCGCGGCGGCGCGCGTAGTCGGCGGCGGGCACCCGGTAGACGGCGCGCAGCAGGTCGAAGCTCTCCGCCAGCGGCAGGTCCCACCACAGCTGGCTGCGCTGGCCGAACACCACGCCGATGCGCCTGGCCAGCTCGCGCCGCTGCCGCGCCGGGTCCACCCCGCACACCCGCACGTGCCCGGAGGTGGGCACCAGCACGCCGGTGAGCACCTTGATCGTGGTGGACTTCCCGGCCCCGTTCGGCCCGACGTAGCCGACCGCCTCGCCCGCCGCCACGGCGAGGTCGACCCCGTCCACGGCGACCACCCTGGTCCGCTCGCGCCGGAACCGGCCCAGCTTGCGGGTCCGCGTGAACTCCCGGCGCAGGTCGCGCACCTCGATCATGATCCAGTCCCCCGGTAGTGCCGCACGGCCCACCGCCACACCAGGCCCGCCGCGCAGGCGGCGGCCAGTGCGACCAGTGGCGAGATCCAGCCCAGCCACGCGGGGCCGCCCAGCGGGTCCGGGCGGCCCAGCAGCGCCAGGCCGGGGTAGTACGAGACGAAGGCCAGCGGCACCACGAAGGCCATCAGCCTGCGCGTCCAGTCGCCGTAGACGGTGATCGGGTAGGAGGCGAAGGCGCTGCCGCCGTAGGTGAACGAGTTGGTCAGCTCCTGGCCGTTGACGAGCCAGAAGCACGCCGCGCCGCCCACCACCCACACCGAGCCGAACAGCACCGCGCCCGCCAGCGGCGCCACCGCCGCGAGCACCGCGGTCCACGGCGACCAGGCGATGTCGTTGCGCGCCAGCGCGTAGCCCAGCAGCGCCAGGCCCGCGACCACCCGCCCCAGCTTGCGCAGCTGGATGTCGGACACCGCCAGCTGCGGCAGGGTGCCCAGCGGGCGCAGCAGCAGCGCGTCGAAGGAACCGCTGAGCAGGTAGGTCGGCAGGCGCTCCAGCTGCCCCGCGACCGCGTCGGCGAGGCCGAACGCGAGGCTGGTCAGCGCGTAGAGCAGCAGCACCTCCTCCACGGAGAACCCGCCCAGCGCGCGGACCCGGTGGAACAGCACCAGGATCACGGCCAGCTCGCTGACCTGCGCCAGCGCCTGGGCGAGGCAGTCGAGGACGAAGGAGAGCCGGTAGGACATCTGGCCGCGCAGCCGGGCGGCCACCAGCTTGGCGTAGACCCGCTCAGCCACCCTGCACCACCACCTTGCGCATCGCCCGCAGCAGCACGAAGTAGCCCAGCGCGGCCAGCGCGGCGGCCCAGAACGCCTGGTGCGCCAGCACCGCCCACGGCGACCCGCGCTCCAGGAAGACGTCGATCGGGGCCTGGATCATCGCCGGGAAGGGCGTGGACCACAGCGCGTCGCGGGCCCAGCCGGGGAAGAAGTCCAGCGGCACGGCCAGCCCGCACAGCACCGGGGTGAGCACGTTGTACACGCTGAGCAAACCCCGGTTCTCCAGCAGCCAGAACGTGCTGGCGTTGAGCAGGAAGCGCACGGCGAAGCTGGTGGCCAGCGCCAGCACCGCGCTCACCGCGAACAGCGGCAGCACCACGGCGTCGGGCCAGCGGAAGGGGAACAGCAGGGCACCCAGCGCCACCGGCGGGACCAGCCGGACCAGCACCGCGAACCCGGCGCGGCCCACGTCCTCGGCGAACAGCGCGGCCTGCAGGTGCCACGGCCGGTAGAGGTCCACCACCACGTCGCCGGTGCGCACCCGCTCGGCCAGGTGGGTGTCACCCCACAGCACGACGAACGCCAACAACCCCTGCCCCAACCACACGTAGACCGCGCTGGTGGCCGTGTCGTAGCCGGCGATCGGGCCCGCGGCGGACACCGCGGCGACCAGGACGGTCATCCGGATCACGCCGAAGACGACGTTGGTGGCCAGTCCGGCGAACATGGCCCCGCGATAGATGGAGTGACGTCGGAAACCGGCCAGCGCTAAGCGGGCGTAGGCGCGCACGTCTACCCACCCTAGGAAGACGGGCAACCGGTTTTTACCCCGGTCGTTCAGCGGGGGGCGGCCAGGATGCCGCCGAGCAGGCCGGGGTAGAGGGCCTCCAGGTCGTCGCGGCGCAGCGTGCTGATCCGCGCCGTGCCCTGCGGGTGCACCCGCACCACGCCGGCCTCGCGCAGCGTCCGCACGTGGTGGGTGAGCGTGGACTTGGTGATGCCCAGGTCCATCGCGCCGCACTGCAGGCCGGTGTCCGCCGCGGCCAGTTCGCGCACGATGCGCAGGCGGACCGGGTCGGCCAGCGCCTGGAGCACCAGCTCGATCCGGATCTCGTCCCGCTCCGGGTGGGGCAGCGTGGTCATGGGTCCATAGTACGAAACCTGTCGAAGTTTGATGATTTTCGTAGTACGGTCACCGTCGAACTTTCGTCTACTGGGGGAGCCCATGCCCACCCGCACCCACCTGCTCGCCGCGGGCACCTTCGCCGTCGGCACCAGCGGCTACATCGTCTCCGGCGTGCTGCCCGCCGTCAGCCGCGAGCTGCACGTCTCCAGCGCGACCGCCGGGCAGCTGCTGACCGCCTTCGCCATCGCCTACGCGCTGTCCTCACCCGTCCTCGCCGTCGTCACCGGCCGGTGGGAGCGGCGCGACCTGCTCGTGGCCGCCCTGGCGGTCTCCGCCGTCGGCAACGCGCTGGCCGCCGTCGCGCCCAACTACCCGCTGCTGCTGGCCTCCCGCGTGCTCAGCGCCCTCGGCGCGGCCGTCTACACCCCCGCCGCGACCATGGTCGCCACCGTCCTCACCCCACCCGAGCGGCGCGGACGCGCCGTGGCGCTGGTGTTCGGCGGGCTGACGTTCTCCCTGGTCCTCGGCGTGCCGCTGGGCAACCTGCTCGGCGAACCGCTGGGCTACCGGGGCGTCTTCGCGCTCATCGCCGCGGTGACCGCGCTGGCCGCTGTGGCCGTGCGGGCGGGCCTGCCCCGCGTGGCCGCCCCGCCCGTCGTCGGGCTGCGCGAGCGCCTGGCGGTGGCGGCCGACCGGCGCGTGCTCACCGTCCTGGCGCTGACCGTGCTGGCCTGCCTCGCGGTGTTCGCGGTGTTCAACTACATCGCGCCGCTGCTCACCGCCACCGCCGGTGTGCGCGGACCGGTGATCAGCGCGCTGCTCGTCGCCTACGGCCTCGGCAGCGTCACCGGCAACTGGGTCGCCGGCCGGCTGGCCGACCGGTTCGCGGCGCGGCGGCTGCTCATCGTGCAGTTCACCCTGTTCACCGCGGTGCTGGCGACCCTGCCGCTGACCACCACCACGGTGCCCGGCGCGGCGCTGGCGCTGTTCGCCTGGGGCGCGCTGACCTGGTCGGCCAACCCGCCCATCCAGAGCTGGCTGATCGCGCTGGCACCGGCGAACAGCGGCCTGCTGCTCTCGCTCAACGCCTCCGCGATCTACCTCGGCGTCGGCCTGTCCGGCGTGTTCGGCGGCGTGGTGATCAGCACCGTCGGCCTGCTGCCGCTGGCCCCGATCGCGTCCGTGCTGGCACTGGTCGCCCTCGGGCTGCTGGTCTTCGCGCTGCGACCTCAGGAACCGAAGGCGCTGGTCGTCGTCTCCCCGACCTCGGGGTCGCTGGCCAAGCAGTGGAAGTAACTCTGATCGCCCTCGGTGACGCCGATGGCGGTGATCTCCCACGATGAGGTGTCCACGGTCGGGCGAGTGTTGGCCTTCATCGCCTCGACCGTGCACACCCCCGCCACCTCCGGGGCCTTGGCCAGCTCGTCGTTGTCCACCTTCGGCACCGGCCCCGACAGCCAGCCGCCCGCGAACGCCTCCCAGTAGTGCTGCACCGAGCAGTCGGCGGTCCGCCGCGCGGTCGCGGCCATGCCGCCGATGGACGTGATGCCCCGGTAGCAGGTCGGCTCGGCCACGCAGTAGCCCGTGGGGCACGCCTTCAACCCCGGCGGCGGGAGCGCATCCTCCTTGGCGCCGTCCTGCCGGGGAGCTTCCTGCTGGGGAGCCTCCTGCTGGGGCAGCTGCGCGTTCGTCGCGGCGGTCGTGTCACGGTTCCACCACCACAGACCCGCCCCCGCGACGACCAGCAGGACCGCCGCCACCGCCGCCGCCAGCCGCACCTTCCGCTTCGGCCGCTGTTCCCGCTGCGGTTCCGCCGGTCGTGTCTCGTGCGCCAGCTCGTCCCGGAATTGCGCCGCGCTCGGCGTGCGGTGCGCGGCGTCCGGGTGCAGCGCCCGCTCCAGCGCGGCGTGCAGGTACGGCGACACACCGGCCACCGGCGGCACCGGCGACCGCAGCACCGCCGCCAGGTGGTCGAACGACTCGATCGGCCACGGCACCGGCCGCGGCGGCTTGCCCGCCATCAGGTCGTACAGCGTCGCCGCCAGCGCGTACACGTCGGCCGCGGCGGTCGGCTGGGCCATCGCGAACGCCTCCGGCGGCGCGTAGCTCGGGCTCAGCGCGTCGCGCGTGACCGTGCTGCCGCCCTCGGCGTCCAGCAGCGCCGCCAACCCGAAATCCGCCAGCTTGGGCGTGCCGTAGCGGTCCAGCAGGATGTTGCCCGGCTTGATGTCCCGGTGCAGCACCCCCTCCGCGTGCGCCGCCGCCAGCGCGTCGGCCAGCTGGACGCCCAGCCGCCGCACCCGCTCCGGGGGCAGCGGACCCTCCCGCTTGGCCAGATCCGCCAGCGACCCGCCCGTGCACAGCTCCATCACCAGGTAGGGCGTGCCCTCCGGGGTGACGCCCGCGTCGTGCACCGACACCACGTGCGGGTGCCCCGACAGCCGCGCGGCGGCGTGCGCCTCCCGCAGGAACCGCCGCCGATCGCGCTCGTCGCGCAGCACCAGGTTGTTGACCTTCACCGCGACGTCGCGGTCCAACCGCACCTGCCGCGCGCGGTACACCGTCGCGAAACCGCCCTGGCCCAACGGCGTGAGGTCGACCAACCCAGGCAACTGCACGCCGGGACTCTAGCCCGGCGCACCGACAGCCTTGGCCGCCTTCTTGAAGGCCCGCACGGCGTCCAAACTGGCCGAGTCCACCACGTCCGCGACGCTGCGCGTCGCCCCCTCCTCGCCGTAGTGCCCCGCCGCTTCACGCCACCCGTCCGGCTGAACGCCGAACTGCTTGCCCAGCAGGGCGAGGAAGATCCGCGCCTTCTGCTCCCCGAAACCCGGCAGCGCCTTCAGCCGCTTGAGCACCTCCTCGCCGTCCCCGTCGGCCCAGATGCCCTCGGGACGGCCGTCGTAGTGCTCGACCAGGTAGCGCGCCAACTCCTGGAGGCGCTTGGCCATCGAACCGGGGAAGCGGTGGACCGCCGGCTTCCGGGCGACGACCGCGGCGAACTCCTCCGCGTCGGCCTCGGCGATGCGGTGCACGTCCAGGCCGCCCATGCGGTCGGCGATGTCCCTCGGCCCCTTGAACGCCTTCTCCATGGGAATTTGTTGATCAAGCATCATGCCCAGGAGCAGGGCGAACATGTCCGTGGCCAGCAGTTCGTCGGCTCGGGGATCCTGGGCGAGGCACACGGTGCGCTTCATGGGCACATGATGACGTGTGGCGCAGGGCTTGGCCGCAGCAGTCGGAGGCAGCTTGCCGGGCTCACTCCGGAGCGGCTGCGCTGTCGTATGGCGTCGTTCAGCATCTAGCCATGTTCAACCGGGATGAACATGGCGGTTTTTGAACAACGGCGGGATCGGGTGAACTTGTCGTTGACCGGCGGTTCGCCTGGTCAGGTCCTGACATGACGCCTCTTGCGGATCGAGACGCCCTGTCGGCGGTTCCGCGCGATGCCCGCTCGTGATCGTCAGGTGTTGTGGGAACGTTGGTGTCGACAGCACGAACAGGCGGGGACACCATGGCTCGGCGCACGCTGTCGCCGGAGGACGGCATGGGGCGCGGGGTGGAGCAGCACGCCGAGGCGTCGGAGTGGGGGTTGGTCCAGCAGGCCGGACGGGACATCCACAACACCTGGTACCCGGCGGTGGTGGCTCGGTGTGCTGGTGCCCAGGGCGTTGGTCTGCGGCGCGCTCTGGTGGGTCTCCGCTTCCTTGCTCTGAGCGGTGGCGGGCGTGGGTCCTCCAGTCAGGGGCGTCGATCACGCGACCGGCGGATTCGGGCGGCGTCAGGTGATGCGCAGCGCGATGGCGGCGTGGTCGGACATCCACCCGTCGTGAACGCCAGAGGAGCCGTCGTAGTCCATCGTGTTGGCGTACGCCGTCGGAACCGGGGCGGGGACACCGTTGTCGACCAGCGGTGTCCGCAGGTTCGGGTCGATGTCGGCGAACCAGTAGTCGTACAGGCTTCCTCGGAACGTCGTGCCGGAGGGGACGGTGCCGTGGAAGAACGCGGGTCCCGCGACGCGCGCGGAGTAAGGCCAGATCTCGTGCTGCCGGTCGCCCGTGGACCGGCGGCGGGGTTTGACGTTGAAATCACCTCCGAGGTACACGTGGCTCACCGCGACGCCATTCGCCGCCATCGCCGCCACGGCTGCCGGGAGGGTCTGCATGAAGACGTCGTTGGTGTTCAGCGTGTACGTGTTGTGGACGAAACCCACGGCTATGGTCGGGCCGACGGCGCCCGCGACGGGAATCCGCACCTTGACGTAGACGATTCCCCGGTAGTCGGCGATGGAAGTCTCGGGCAGGTTCTCCTGCCACGGCGGCCGGAGCAGCGGGGGCGGTGGCACGGCGACCGCCGTCTCCTCGCAGATCTGAGTGGAGTGGTATCCGGCGGTGATCCGGCCGACGGCCAGCACGGTCGCGCCGTTCACCGCGATCGCGACGTACTCCTTGCCGAGCAGCGCGCTGCTGTACGACTTGATGACGGAGCGAGTGGTGGGTGCCGCGCCGAAGATGGTGGTGAAGATGGGCAGCACCGCGCCCGCGGCGGTCGCGCTGTTCGTGATCTCCGTCAGGCCCGCCACGCACACGGTGCCCGGTAGCCCCCCGATCATCGGGGCGAAACCGTTCGCCGGAGGAGGAGTGCCACGCCAGGTCGCCGGGCGCGGGTCCGGTAGGGGCCCAGTGCCGGTGAAGGCGTTGTTCCGCTCCGACTGGGAACCGCCGTAGACGCGCATGTTCTGGTGCAGGAGGTAGAGGGGAGGCACGGGATCTACCCCTGCAGCAGTTCGGTCCGCGTGTGTCCCCCCGGCGAGTCGACGCTGGGCGCCCGCTCCCGCTCCTCCGCGGTCATCCGGGACCTCCGCCGCGGCTCCGCGAGCTGGTCGGGGTGGTAGGCGTACGCCAGGATCGGCTGCAACCCGGTGATCGAGGACGCCTGCGGCACCAACGAGTCGTTGGAGTCCTTGGCGAACACGGTGATCACCTCGGTGAGCTGCCAGTACAGCGTCGTCCTCGCCTCGCTGGCCGGTTCGAGGGTGCGGGACACGAACGTCGTCTGCTGGCTGGACAACGTCACCTGCTGGAACGTGGACGTGTTGCTGCTCAACGAGGCGGACACGCTCGCTGACACCGGGCCCCACCCGGCGGTGGCCGAGACGTTCAGCGACTGCGCCAGGGACTGCTGCTCCGATGTCGTGGACTCCATGCCGGAGGTCTGGGTGTAGCTGACCGTGCGCGTCTCGTCGGGGCCGATCGAGTAGGAATCCGGGGCCAGCCGCCAGAACTGCTCGCGCACGATCACGTTCGGCAGGCCCTGCGCCATGCCGCAGCCGACGACGACCCTGGGGGAGTCGGGTGGGATCGGCCGGGCGCTGTCCGGCACCGGGATCGGGCCGACGTCACCGGGGTCGAGGAAGTCGGCACAGGTCATGGTGGCTCCACCCTGGTGGTCGCTGTCCCTGGCGAACACCCCGGCCAGCCCGCCGGACGGCGACATGGCGATGAAGTAGTTGTCGAGTTCCGAATATATTTCGATTCCGCCGTTGCCCGGCAGCGCGATTCCGGGATAGCCCTCCTCGAAGTTGTTCGTGTCCGGGTTCAGGCCGGCGTGCGCGCCTCCGGGGGTGATCCAGTACAGCACAACGCTCATGCAGGTGTCGTTTCGGAAAATCCACTTCTCGGTGGGTTCTCGGGGATTTGATCGGAGGGTGCCCGACAGTGCCTTGAAATAGAGTTCGGTATTTGCCATGTGACCGAGGGTACCGCCGCCGTTTAAAGCCGGGGACGCTCGAGGGGGTGAGAGCATAGTGCTGGCGGGTGATGGTCGTGGCTTGATGTCGTCCGCAAACACCACTCGAACGAGGACCTGCTCGGTGATCGGCGCTCCCGGAGCCGTGGGGGGCGAGTCGCGGTACTCGATGGGCGGACGGCCCTGCTCACCTCATTGAGTGAGGCTCGGCGCTCGATGGGCGGGCGTCGTTGTCGAACTATTGCGGCGAGTCATTTCGCTGGGCATGCTCGGCCTCGTCGCCTTGCGGGACCGACCGGCTGCGGGAGTGGATATGCCGAACGTGACGAACATTATCTGCGGTATTGTCAACCCGGACGGCTCGATCTACTCCGGTTCCGGCTTCCAGGTGGAGAAGCGAAGTAACGGGCAGTATCTGATCACCTTCTCGGTCGCCTACGCGAAAGTCCCGGCCGTGGTGGCCAGCACCTGCACCTTCTCGACTCTGTGGAATGGCCTGGACGTGTCGAGCGTGGCTCACCCGTCCACCTCGTCCTGCACGGTGCTGACTCACGACAACGTCGGGAACCTCGCGGATCGGCCCTTCACGTTCATGGCGGCGGGGTGACCTGTCGTGCCCGACGCGGTCCGATCAGGGCCGCACGACGGGCACGACCTGGCGGAGGATGAGGCGCAGCGCCTCCCGGTCGACCGTGGCCGGGTCCTCGGCCAGCCAGTCGCCGATCTCCTCGACGAACTGGGCGGGCGTCATCGGCGGCACCACGGCGTCGGCGTCGTCCTCGGTGGTGACCTCGCCCGCCCGGCTGGGGTAGATCAGCAGGGCGGTGCGGGGCGGCCCGGAGGTCGCTCCCGGACAAGGGTTCGAGTTGGGCGGTCAAGACCAGGCCCACAGGATCGCGGTATCGGTGCTCGCTCCTTGTGGCGTTCGTAGAACCTGCTGAGCAGGTCGCCAGGCGGCCTCCCGGTGCTGGTACTTTCGCGTTTGGTGCGATCCCGAAGTGCCCGGCTCAGTGCCTGATGCGATGAGTGAACCACTATCCGAATTCCGTTTCGGATTGGTTCTCGTTCGGCGCGGTTATCGCCAGTTCCACTGCCTTTTTCATCATTTCCAACTGGTCCGGGTCCATTCCGGCGAGCTGGGAAGCGATGGCGTGGACGGTTGCCGTCGCTTCGCCTTTCGCCTGGACGGGGGGCGCATGTTCCGTTCCGATATTCGGCTGGTCCAACAGGTGTTGGACCAGCCGGCGTCCGCTACCGAGGGCCAGGCCGTAGGCAGGCGCGTAGATCGCCGCGGTCGCCGCCAGGCGGTCCGGGTCCACCAGGTGGCGGCGCAGCGCATCGGCGAGGACTCCGCCGAGATGGCCTCCGTCGACCTGATCGGCCAGCAGGTCCTCGATGGTGCGTTCGACCGTTGTCACGGGCAGGCCGTCCCGCGTCGTGGTGATCTCATCCGCGGCCAGTTCCGCCCGGTGCAGACGTATGCCCGTGATGCGCGTGGTGCGACGCCGAGGCACTGTGATCTCGACTTGGGGGGCGGGCACGTCGCCGAGTTCGTGCAGGAGGCAAGCGGTGCGGTGGGAGAAGACCCCGTTGTCCTCGTCGGTGGCGCGTCGCTCCCGGGCTCGACGTGCAGGTGAAAGACGGAGCCAGGCCGCTCGTTCCTCCAGGTTGGTCGGCGTTCCCGCTGCCACGACGAGGTGAACTCCACGGGAGACCTGCTCGATCAGGCCCGCTGAGGCCAGTCGGGTCAGCGTGGTGCGGTCGACGCCTTCAGCTTCTGCCTGTGCTGTCGTGAACAGCCCCCACTGGTCGGAGGCGATATCACCTACGACCTGGAGGGCGCGCACTCGCTCCACGCGGCGGATGCTACTTCGGTACAGCGTTTGCTACGTCTAGGAGGTTGCAAATGCTGCGCTGGCGAGGTGTAGAACCCGCCGCCGTTGACGACGTCTGGTACCCGAGTACCCTGAGGTACCAGGAGGTGTGCCGTGGCAGTTCACTCTGCTCCAGTGAAGGTCGACCAGGAAACGCATACTTTGATCACCCATGCGGCTACCGCGCTGCACATGTCGCAGAAGGACCTCCTCGCCGCAGCGGTCCGTGAGTACGTGGGTGCTCGACGGGACGAGATCAACGCGGCGCTGCGTCGGGCGATGCAGGTGATCGACGGTACGGAGGCCAGCCAGGTGGCTGCCTTGACGGGCATGTCCAGAGAACGTCTCGACGAACTCGGGGGAATCCGAGAGCTCTGATGACCGTTCGCCCCACGCTGCGGTGTCTGCGTGAAGACCTGGGTGTTCCGCTACCGCCGATCGATGATCCCCTGGACGAAATCGACCATCCGCTGGTCAGAAAAGCCAACGAGCAGTTCGCGTCGCGGACCGGCCCTCGTGAGCGCATTCGCGCGATAGACGACGAGGTCGTGTTCAAGGTCAAGGCGCAGCGTTGGCGAGGGGCTGTGGTCGAGACGGGTGAGCCCAGTTGGCTGGTAGCGGCGGGAGTGCGGGAGGAGGGTAGTCGGGACGACTTCTACGAGGCGCTCGCAGCCACCGCAGCGGCGGCCCGTGCCCGTTACAACGCCGAGCACAGGACGCCTTTGAAGTCGGAGACGTTCTGCGGCCAGTGGCTTCCCCGCGAGGACGACCGCGATCGCTATCGCGCGGAGGCGGCGGTGCGGACCTTGCGCGCGATGCGCGCCACCGTGCACCGGTTGGTGTGCGCCTCGCTGCTCGACGGCCACGAGCACATCGGCGCAGCAGCGGGCGTCGAACTCGGCGTTCTGGTCCAAGGGGCGGAAGAACGCGGAACCTACGTGGCCCTGCGGATCGTCGGCTCGGTCGCGGACAACATCGTCGTCGTGGTGCTCAGCCTCGTGCCCGGCTGCGACCGGGACGGCTGGTACCCGGAGTTCGCCATGCCGGGCAGGCTGCTGCGCCCAGGTGAGCAGGTGTACTCGAACCTCATGGACCCCGTCGAGGCGGCACGACTGCTCGAAAGCCAGGAGCCGGTCTGATCATGCCGACGCGGTCCGATCAGGGCCGCACGACGGGCACGACCTGGCGGAGGATGAGGCGCAGCGCCTCCCGGTCGACCGTGGCCGGGTCCTCGGCCAGCCAGTCGCCGATCTCCTCGACGAACTGGGCGGGCGTCATCGGCGGCACCACGGCGTCGGCGTCGTCCTCGGTGGTGACCTCGCCCGCCCGGCTGGGGTAGATCAGCAGGGCGGTGCGGATCTCCAGCCACGGCAGCAGTTTGCGGTACACCGCGAGGCTGCGCGGCAGCCGCATCCCGCCGCCGCGGAACGGGTGGCCGTTGCGCCACAGGGTGCCGTCGTCGTCGGCCGCGTAGTGGCCGGGCAGCCAGGACTTGGACTCGATCAGCACCAGCCGCCGCCCGCACAGCACGGCGTGGTCGACGTCGGCGAACACCGAGCCGGGCCAGGCCAGGCCGTGGAAGATCCGCGCGCCGGGCAGCCGGGTCAGGTAGCGGCTGAGCAGGTCGGCGGTCAGCCGCTCGCACACCCGGTCGTCGACCGTGCCGCGCACGACCTGCTGGTCGTACTCGGCGGCGAACGCCCGGTCCGCGCGCACGGCGGTCAGGTACCGCTTGACGACCTTGAACGCCGCCGCCGCGGCGGCGGCCACGACGGCCAGCCAGACGCCGAGCGCCAGCGGTGAGAAGTCGACCGCGACGACGGGCAGCAGGAGCAGGAACCAGGCGAGCACGGCGGCCAGCGCGGGTGCGTGGCCGGGGCCGCCGGACGGGGCGTAGCGGACCCGCTGCGCCCGGTCGACCAGGTGCCACCAGCTGACGCCGTCCAGGTCGACGGTGGGCTTCGGAGGTACGAAGTCGGGATCGTCGCCGAGGTCGCGCACCCGGCCGGTGCGCGCGGAGCGCGGTGGGCGGGTCGGCGTGCTCGGCCGGGACGCGGGGCGGGGGGAGGACCAGCCGCGGTCGTACTCGCGGCGCCGGACCGGATCCCGCAGCGTGTCATATGCCTCCTGCAGGATGCGGAAGGTGCCGGATGACCCCCCGGCGTCGGGGTGCATGACCTTGGCCAGCGACCGGTATGCGGATTTGATCTCCGCCGTGGACGCGTTGCGGCCCACCCCGAGGAGCTCGTAGAAGTCGACCCCGCGCACGCGGCTGACCTTATTCGTCCCCCTGCGGACCTGTCTCGACAGGTGGGGTCGTGGTTACTGTTGTGGCGGGAGCCTGGTAGCGCAGTGGTTGTCGCGCCCCCCGCCTCGGGGGGAGGACGTCGGTTCGAATCCGGCCCGGCTCGGGACCTGTAGCGCAGCGGTTGACGCGCCCCAAACCCTCGTGGTGGCGGGAGGACGCCGGTTCGAATCCGGCCTGGTCCGCTCCCGCGACGTGCTCGGGCGCGACCGGATCGGGCTAGGTCGAGTTGCCCGCCCCACCGCCCCGGCGCAGGCTGCGCCCATGGCGACATGCGACGTCTGCGGCAACGACTACTGGATGGCCTTCGAGGTGCGCACGGTCAGCGGCGACGTGCACACCTTCGACAGCTTCGAGTGCGCGATCCAGCGCTTGGCGCCCCGGTGCGAGCACTGCGACTGCCGCATCCTGGGGCACGGGGTGGAGGTCGAGGGCCGGTTCTTCTGCTGCGCGCACTGCGCCCGGCAGGGCGCGGAGGGCGGGCTGGGTTCGCAGATCAAGGACACCGTGGGCGCTCACCCCGGCTGAGCGCAGGTCAGCACCAGCCGTCCGTCGCGGAAGGACGGCTGGAGGTCGCCGCGCGCGTCGACGCTCTTGACGCCGTGCGGCAGGACTTCGTCGATCTCGCTGAAGGCGAGGATGTCCGACACCCCGTACCGGCCGCGCAGCACGCGCTGGCCGGGGAACCGCAGCGCCCGCCCCTCGCGGCGGTCGCGGTGGGCCAGCGCGGCCCGCAGCGCGCCCCGGTGCAGCTCCTCCGGCCCCGCCAGCCGCCGCAGGTCGCCGTTGTGCACGGCGACGCCGTAGCCGCGCTCGATCAACGTGGACAGGGTGTTCTCCGACGGGGCCGCGTCCAGCCGGAACGACAGCGCGTGGTGCTGGTCGACCACGTGCACGCACACCACGGTGGCGTCGTAGAGCAGCGACTCGTGCAGCGCCAGGGCGACCGCGTCCGCGGTGGCGGGGTCCTCGTGCCCCGCGTCCAGGCCCAGCCAGGTGGTCATGCGGTCGCCCGGACGGCCAGGGCGGGCGTGCGGTGGGCCACGGGTCCTCCTCAACGCGGGTCGGCGTGCGGCGGCGGTGCGTGGAGACTAGTCCGATCGGGTGATATCGAGGTAGTCGTCGGGTGGCGGCACCGCGAATCTACAGCGGCAGCAGGTCGAAACCGCCGAGGAACGGCAGCGTGCCCGCGTTCTGCAGCGCGGCGGCCGACAGCCACACCGACAGGATGGTGATCAGCGGCCCGACCACGGTCATCTCCACCTTGCCGCCGGTCTGCATCCGCATGATCTTCGGCGGCGCGATCGGGTACCAGGTCTTGCCCGCCAGCGGGATCGGCCACAGGATCGGGCAGCCCTGCTCGGTGATGGCGTCGCCGAGGTAGTGGGCCACGCAGCCGATGCCCACCGCCACCCCGCAGGCCGCCGCGCTGGCCGGGGTCTGGTCGATCCAGGCCAGGCACACGGCGGTGACCGCCGCGGACACCACCGTGATGAGCAGCGCGTCCCGCTTGGGGCACCAGTCGTTCATGATCCCGCGCACGGCCAGGCCCGCGAACACGAACACCAGCGCGGGCAGCGCCCACTTCTGGGACTGCTGCACCACCGCGGTCGTGCCCAGGGCGGCGCTGAGCGCGAACACCAGGGTGTGGGTCAGCGCGCGGTGCCCGCCCTCCCGCTTGGAGTCGCGGCGGGTGCGCGTGGCGCGGTAGACCGCCGAGCTGATGGTGCTCACCGCGCCGGACACGCCCTGGCTGACCGGCCCGAACGCGCGGGCGATGGTCGAGGACGGGTGGTCCAGGTCGGGCAGCAGCGCCGCGCCGGTCGCCAGCACCGCCCCGACCGCCCAGCTCTGCGGGGTGAGCTGACCGATGGGATGGTTGTCGGCGAGCGCGGTCACCGCCGCCCAGGCCAGCAGACCGCTCATGGCGTGCGTGGGTCCGGTCGACAAGGTGCCCCCCTCCGAGATCGCACCCGGAGGCTAGGGCATTGTGACCCCGTTCCCTTTTTTCCGTGCGGTGAGCACACGCAGCCGGACATAGCAGTACGCTTGTCTTGCTTGCACTGTCGCGAGAGGAGCGCCCTGAGTATGGGCAAGATCAAGGTTCAGGGGACGGTCGTCGAGCTCGACGGCGACGAGATGACCCGGATCATCTGGCAGTTCATCAAGGACAAGCTGATCCACCCGTACCTGGACGTCAACCTCGAGTACTACGACCTGGGCATCCAGCACCGGGACGCCACCGACGACCAGGTCACCATCGACGCCGCGCACGCCATCAAGCAGCACGGCGTGGGTGTGAAGTGCGCCACCATCACCCCCGACGAGGCGCGCGTCGAGGAGTTCGGCCTGAAGAAGATGTGGGTCTCGCCCAACGGCACGATCCGCAACATCCTCGGCGGCGTGGTGTTCCGCGAGCCGATCATCATCTCCAACATCCCGCGGCTGGTGCCGGGCTGGACCAAGCCGATCATCATCGGCCGCCACGCCCACGGCGACCAGTACAAGGCCACCAACTTCAAGGTGCCCGGCGCGGGCAAGCTGACGGTGACCTTCACGCCCGAGGACGGCTCCGAGCCGATCGAGCACGTCGTGGCCAACTACGGCCCCGACGGCGGCGTGGCCATGGGCATGTACAACTTCAACAAGTCGATCGAGGACTTCGCGCGGGCCTCGTTCTCCTACGGCCTGCAGCGCAACTACCCGGTCTACATGTCGACCAAGAACACCATCCTCAAGGCGTACGACGGCGCCTTCAAGGACATCTTCCAGAAGGTGTTCGAGGAGGAGTTCAAGGCCGAGTTCGACGCCAAGGGCCTGACCTACGAGCACCGCCTGATCGACGACATGGTCGCCGCGGCGCTGAAGTGGGAGGGCGGCTACGTCTGGGCCTGCAAGAACTACGACGGCGACGTGCAGTCCGACACCGTGGCGCAGGGCTTCGGCTCGCTGGGCCTGATGACCTCGGTGCTGATGACCCCGGACGGCAGCACCGTCGAGGCCGAGGCCGCGCACGGCACGGTGACCCGGCACTACCGCCAGCACCAGGCGGGCAAGCCGACCTCCACCAACCCGATCGCCTCGATCTACGCCTGGACCGGCGGCCTCAAGCACCGCGGCAAGCTGGACAGCACCCCCGAGGTCACCGGCTTCGCCGAGACCCTGGAGAAGGTCGTCGTCGAGACCGTCGAGAGCGGCAAGATGACCAAGGACCTGGCGCTGCTGGTCGGCCCCGAGCAGGAGTGGCTGACCACCGAGGACTTCCTCGGCACGCTGGACGAGAACCTGCAGAAGCGGATGGCGGGCTGACGCCGCGCCGACGCGCCCGACGTGAAGGGGACCGCCTCCGGGCGGTCCCCTCTCGCGTTCGGTGACCACCCGCCGCCCCCGCGGTGTCCCGGTCGGGTGGAAAACCGCTGCTCGACCGCCGTCGCGCCGGTCGCGGCGCTATACCTGCACCCCAGGGCGGTCTGCGGGAGGTGCGGGCGATGTGGGGCATCCCGACTCGGGGCGTCATCGTGCTGGGCGTGCTGGCGACGGCGGGCGCGATGTACGTGGCCAACGGCGGCGAGCGGCTGGGCACCCGGCCCGCGCCCGAGGGCTGCCGGGTGGTCGTGATCACCGACACCCTCGACGTGCGCTCGGGCCCCGCCCGCACCCAGCCCATCGTGTCCACCCTGCGCCGCGGCACCGTCGTGCCCGCGGGCGCGGCGGTGCACAACGGGTTCCGGCGGCTGGCCGAGGGCAAGTGGGTGGCCGACGAGTTCGTCACGCCGACCGAGGACAGCGCCTGCGGGTAGTCCCCCGGATGACGCGACTGGCGGTGCACCGGTCGCGGCCGCGCTGCCACCGTGGGGGAATGGACCGATTTCCTCCGCCAGTCTCCGGTGCCCTGCCGTTAGCGGGGCACCTGGTCGAGTTCATCCGCGAACCGGTCGAGCTGATCCGGCGCGGCCACCGCGAGGTCGGCAAGCTGTTCTCGCTGCGCATGCCCGGCCGCCGGGCCGTGGTGCTGCTGGGCAACGAGCACAACCGGTTCTTCTTCGCCGAGACCGACAAGAAGCTGTCCATCCGCACCGCGTACCCGTTCTTCGTGCGCATGTTCTCGCCCGAGTTCTTCTTCTTCGCCGAGATGGACGAGTACCAGCGGCAGCGCAAGCTCGTCCTGCCCCGGTTCCAGGGCGCCCAGCTCGACGGGTACGTCACCACCATGCGCGAGGAGACCGCCGAGTTCCAGCGGCGGCTGGGCGACTCCGGCGAGTTCGACCTGATCTCGGAGTTCGGCCCGCTGGTCATGCGGATCGCGGCCCGCTGCTTCCTGGGGCCGGACTTCGGCACGCGCATGGACCGCGACTTCTTCGCCGAGTTCCGCCGCTTCTCCGCGGGCATGAACCCGGTCGTGCCCGCCGGTCTCCCGCTGCCGTCGGTGATCCGCAGCAACCGGGCGCGAGACCGGCTGCGCGCCGTGCTGGGCGGCATGATCCGCGCCCGCCGCGAGCACCCCGTCGACCCGCCGGACTTCCTGCAGGCGCTGGCCGGGGCGACCTACGAGGACGGCACGCCGGTGCCGGACCTGATCCTGATCAACCTGATCCTGCTGTTCACCTGGGCGGGGCACGAGACCACCGCCGGGCACATCTCGTGGGCCATGGTGGACCTGCTCAGCAACCCCGCCGAGCTGGCGCGGGTGCGCGCCGAGACCGCTGAGGGGCCGATCGACATGGCCGCCGTGAGGCGGCTGTCGCACCTGGACGACTGCCTGCACGAGAGCGAGCGGCTGCACCCCGTGGCGCACGTGCTGCTCCGGCAGGCCGCGGAGACCTTCGAGCTGGACGGGCACGTCATCCCCGAGGGCACCGTGGTGTTCGCCGCGCCGTCGGTCAGCCACCGGCTGCCCGAGGAGCACAGTCACCCGGACGAGTTCCGGCCGTCGCGCTACGCCGAGGGCCGCGAGGGCAAGCTGGAGCGGCAGGCGCTGATCGGCTTCGGCGGCGGCCTGCACCGCTGCCTCGGCGTGCACTTCGCCTACCTGGAGATGAAGGTCGTCCTGGCCACGCTGCTGCGCGACTACGACTTCGAGCTGCTCGACCCCGACCCGCGCCCGGTGCCGGGTCCGCACACCAAGTGGCCCGACTCGCCCTGCCGGGTCCGCTACACCCGCAAGGTGCCCGCGGTGGTGTGATGGGCGCATGTTCTTCAGGTGGCGGTCCGGCCGCGGGGCCGTGACGACGTGCGCGTGCGAGCCCGAGTGGCCGGGCCTGCGGGCCTCGCTGGACGGGCACGAGGTGGTGGGCGTGCCCTCGCCCGAGGGCTCCAGCCCGATGGTGCACATGCTGGGCCTGGTCGCGCGCTGCTCCGGGTGCGGCGCGCACTACCCGCACGGCTGGGTGGTCGCCGGATAGGCTCGGCGGGTGCTGACCGTCTCCACCGTCAACGTCAACGGCCTGCGCGCCGCCGCCAAGAAGGGCTACCTGGAGTGGCTCGCCGCCACCCCGGCGGACGTGGTGTGCCTGCAGGAGGTGCGCGCCGAGCCGGGCCAGCTGCCCGACGAGGTGCGCTCCCCCGAGGGCTGGCACGTCGCGCACGCCCACAGCGAGGTCAAGGGCCGCAACGGCGTCGCCGTGCTGACCAGGGCGGCGCCCACCGCGGTGCGCGTCGGCTTCGGCGCGCCGGAGTTCGAGCACTCCGGGCGCTACGTGGAGGTGGAGCTGCCGAACCTGGTGGTGGCCAGCCTGTACCTGCCCAGCGGCGACGTGGGCACGCCCCGGCAGGACGAGAAGGACCGCTTCATGGCGGCGTTCCTGCCGTACCTGGTGGAGCTGCGCGACAAGGCCGCGGCGGGCGGGCGCGAGGTGCTGGTGTGCGGCGACTGGAACATCGCCCACCGCGAGGTCGACCTGAAGGCGTGGAAGACCAACCAGAAGTCGTCCGGGTTCCTGCCGTCGGAGCGGGCCTGGCTGGACCGGGTGTTCGGCGAGGCGCGGTACGTGGACGTGGTGCGGTCGCTGCACCCGGACGCGGTCGGGCCGTACACCTGGTGGTCCTACCGGGGGAAGGCGTTCGACAACGACTCCGGCTGGCGGATCGACTACCAGGTGGCGACCGAGGGGCTGGCGGCGCGGGCCACCTCGGCGGTGGTGGAGCGGGCGGCCACGTACGCCGAGCGCTGGTCGGACCACGCCCCGGTGACGATCACCTACGCCTGAGGTGCACGAGCTCATCGCGGCCGAGCTGCCCGGAATCGGAGAGCTGTGCCGTTCGCTGGGGGTTCGCCGCCTCGACCTGTTCGGGTCCGCGGTGGATGACTCCTTCCACATCGCGTCCAGCGATGTGGACGTTCTCGTGGAGTTCGACGTCCCACCGGACTTCGACCGCTTCTTTGCCCTGAAGGAGGGGTTGGAGCGAATCCTGGGCCGACCGGTCGACCTCGTGAGCGGTTCGAGCATCCGCAACCCGTACTTCCGGCAGCGGGTGATGGAGACCAGGGACAGCTGTACGCGGCCTGACCCTCGTGCCTACCTCTGGGGTGTGTTGAACGCCGTGGACTGCTGAGCCGGTTCAGCGCGGGCAAGTCGTTCGCGGACTGCTCGATCAGGCGGGTGACTGATGGGACGGCCCATCCCGGTGAATTCCGCTTCTCTTGTCGAGTCGTGCTCGGCAGGAGATCTGTCGGGGTCGATATCGGTTCGAATCAGTCAATGCGCTGATCGGGCTGAGGCGTGTCCTCCCCGATAGCGCTCGGCGGGACGGCGGCGTGCCGCGAAATACGTCTGTAGCCATCATGTTTGACTGATCTGCCGGTGGCTGACATGGTCGTGGCGTGGAGAGCCGCTGCACCAGGTGCGACCTGCTGATCGGTCAGTGCGAGCACACCCGCGCCGCTCCGCCCCGACGTGCTCGCACCTACGACCTGGTCCTGATCAGCCCGGCTTCGGTCGCCCACCTGCCTGATTGTCCGCACAACACCGAATCGGACATTCCGAGGTACTGGGGAGAGATTTCCGGCGACCCGAGGGCGTGGGAGCGGGTCGGCAACGGGATTCCCGTCCCCGCGAACGGGGGTGGCAATCCGGCGTTGGTGGCCAAGAGGCGGTGTTCGGACTGCGAGGCCAGGAGCTGACCCGGTGTCCGGCGCCATTCGCAGGCGGGGCGCCGCCTCGACCTGTTCGGGTCCGCGGTCGGTGACTCCACCTGATCCGCTCCGGTCGTCCACGTCCGAGTGACGCGGACGCGGGGCCGGGGTGCTTGAGCGCGGGGTTCGGGGTGCGCGAACGCGCAGTTCAGAGTGCCTGAACGCCGGGTTCGGGGTGCGCGAACGCGCAGGTCGTGGTGCCTGGGGGTTCGACTCGCGGGGTGGGGGGAACGTCACGGTTGCGGGTGGGCGGAATTTCCTCGCTCTAGGGTCGTTGACGTGGCCGTGGACATCTCGATCACCCCGCCGGAGCCCGCACCGTCCCCGTCGGCGATGCGGCGCGCGTTGCGCCGCGCCGCGGACGGGGCCGTCTTGGACGCGACCGAGGCGGCGGTGCTGCTGCACGCGCGCGGGGAGGACCTGGACGCGCTGCTGGCCGCCGCGGGCCGGGTGCGCGACGCGCACCTGCTCGCCGAGGGGCGGCCGGGGGTGGTCACCTACAGCCGCAACGCGTTCATCCCGCTGACCAGGCTGTGCCGGGACCGCTGCCACTACTGCACGTTCGCGACCGTCCCGCACAAGCTGCCCGCCGCGTTCCTGGAGCGCGACGAGGTGCTCGACATCGCCCGCCGGGCCGCCGCGCAGGGGTGCAAGGAGGCGCTGTTCACCCTCGGCGACCGGCCGGAGGAGCGCTGGCCCGCGGCGCGGGAGTGGCTGGAGGCGCGCGGCTACTCGTCCACCCTGGACTACGTCCGGGCCTGCGCGATCGCGGTGCTGGAGGAGACCGGGCTGCTGCCGCACCTCAACCCCGGCGTGCTGAGCTGGGAGGAGCTGCAGCGGCTGCGGCCGGTGGCGGCCAGCATGGGGATGATGCTGGAGACCACGGCGGAGCGGCTGTGGAGCGAGAAGGGCGGCCCGCACTACGGCAGCCCGGACAAGGAGCCCGCGGTCCGGCTGCGGGTGCTCACCGACGCGGGCCGGGTGAACGTCCCGTTCACCACGGGCGTGCTGATCGGCATCGGCGAGACCCTGGCCGAGCGCGCCGACTCGCTGCTGGCCATGCGCGCGGTCGCCCGCCAGTACGGGCACGTGCAGGAGGTGATCATCCAGAACTTCCGGGCCAAGCCGGACACCGCGATGCGCGGGATGCCCGACGCCGACCTGCGCGAGCTGGCCGCCACGATCGCCGTGGCGCGGCTGGTGATGCCGTCGTCGGTGAGCGTGCAGGCCCCGCCGAACCTGGTCGGCGAGGAGTTCGGGCTGATGCTGCGCGCCGGGATCGACGACTGGGGCGGGGTGTCCCCGGTGACCCCCGACCACGTCAACCCGGAGCGGCCGTGGCCGCAGGTCGACCGGCTGGCCGAGGTGACCGCCGAGGCGGGCTTCGAGCTGCGCGAGCGGCTGGCGGTCTACCCGCGCTACGTCCGCGCCGCGGCGGGCCAGTGGATCGACGCCCGGCTGACCGCCCACGTGTCCGCGCTGGCCCGCGAGGACGGCCTGGCCGACCCGGACGCCGAGGTGGTCGGCCGCGAGTGGCAGGAGCCCGACGGCGGCCTGGACACCTACGGCCGCGCCGACCTGCACACCGCGATCGACACCGAGGGCCGCACCGGGGACCGCCGCGGTGACTTCGACAGCGTCTACGGCGACTGGAGCGCGCTGAGCGTGCCCAAGGCGGTGGAGCGGCTGCCGGGGGACGCCGTCCGCGCGCTCAAGCTGGCCGCGGACGACCCGGCCGGGCTGCTGGAGGACACCGACGCGGCGATGGCGCTGCTGACCGCGGACGGCGCCGCGCTGGAGGCGATGACCCGGCTGGCCGACGAGCTGCGCGCCGAGGTGGTCGGCGACGACGTGACCTACGTGGTCAACCGCAACATCAACTTCTCCAACGTCTGCTACGTCGGCTGCCGGTTCTGCGCGTTCGCCCAGCGGGAGCGCGACGCCGACGCGTTCCGGCTGTCCGTGGAGGAGGTGGCCGACCGCGCCCAGGAGGCGTGGGACGCGGGTGCCACCGAGGTGTGCATGCAGGGCGGCATCGACCCGAAGCTGCCGGTCACCTACTACGCCGACGTGGTGCGGGCGATCAAGCGGCGGGTGCCGGGCATGCACGTCCACGCGTTCAGCCCGATGGAGGTGGTCAGCGCGGCGGCCAAGGCGGGCGTGAGCGTGCGCGAGTGGCTGACCGAGCTGCGCGCGGCCGGGCTGGACACCATCCCCGGCACCGCGGCGGAGATCCTGGACGACGACGTGCGCTGGGTGCTGACCAAGGGCAAGCTGCCCGCCGCCACCTGGCTGGAGGTCGTGGCCACCGCGCACGAGGTGGGCATCCGCTCGTCGTCGACGATGATGTACGGGCACGTCGACCACCCCGGCCACTGGCTGGGGCACTTCCGGACCCTGGCGAAGCTGCAGGACCGCACCGGCGGCCTGACCGAGTTCGTGGGCCTGCCGTTCGTGCACCGCAACGCGCCGATCTACCTGGCGGGCGTGGCGCGGCCGGGGCCGACCCGGCGGGACAACCGCGCGGTGCACGCCTTCGCCCGGCTCGCCCTGCACGGCCGGGTGGACAACATCCAGTGCTCGTGGGTGAAGCTGGGCGACGAGGGCACCGCGGAGGTGCTCCGGGGCGGCGCGAACGACCTGGGCGGGACGCTGATGGAGGAGACCATCAGCCGGATGGCCGGGTCCGAGCACGGCTCGGCGCGGACCGTCGCGCAGCTGGCCGCCACCGCCGCGCTGGCGGGCAGGCCCGCCCGCCAGCGCACCACCACCTACGGCCGGGTGGACCCCCAGCGCTAGCACCACGGCGCCTGCAAGTACTACCCGAGGGTCGCCCCAGGGCCGGTAACTACTACCGGGGTGCGTGAACGCTCGGTTCGGGGTGCTTGGCGCTCAGTTCGGGGTGTCCGGCGCGGCGGTGGTGATGCGCGAGAGCCAGTCGCGCAGCAGCGCGAGCTCCTGGTCGCTCAGCCCCGGCACGCCGGTGTCGGGCAGGGCGCCGAGCAGCTGGCGGGCGGCGGGCCCGTGCCCGAGCTGCCCGTCCTCGCGGGTGGTGCCCGTGAGCCGCGCGATCACCGCGTCCCTGAGCTGCCGCGCGTGCGGCGCGTCGGAGCCGCCGCCGTGCCGGATGAGGTGGAGGGTGGCGCCGGTCGCGGCGGCTTCCAGCAGGGCGACCGCCTCGTCCACCGGGACGACGAGCAGCCCCGCGTCCCGCAGGGCGAGCAGGCTCGACCGCAGCTCCTCGCGCGCCATCCGGGCGGCGGGCACCTCGCGCCGAGGCTCGGCGGGGGCGTACATGAGGCGGTACAGGACGGGCTGGTCGAGGCCGAACCCGACGTGCAGGTCCCAGCCGACCCGCAGCGTGCTCAGCGGGCTCAGACCCGCCACCGACTCGCGCTTCTCGGCGAGGTAGCGGGCGAAGGCGTCCTCGATGACCGCCTCGACGAGCCCGGTCTTGTCCTTGAAGTGGTGGTAGAGCGTCGGCGCGGTGACCCCGGCCAGGCGCTGGACCTCCCTGGTCGAGACGTCGGTGGTGGCGGACCGCTCGAACAGCGTCGCGGCCGCGCGCAGGATGCGCTGCCGCGGTGGCAGCTGGTCCAGGGGGGTGCTGTCGGGGGCGGTCATCTCGCGGGCCAGTGTAAGGGCGGCGCCCCCGGCGGCCGTGTGGGCGAGTCCGGGGGCGCGACCCGTGGCGGCACCGTCAGCCCATGTGCTCGGCGAACCAGGCGAGCATGGGCTCCGGGTTGCGCTGGAACTCCAGGTAGCCGTCCCAGCGGGCGGTGGTGCCCTCGATCCACATCAGCCGCTTCTCCGCGATCGGGATGGCGTCGAAGATCGTCTGCACGTCGTCGGGCGTGGTCATCAGGTCGTCGCGCACCTGGTACAGGAAGGTCGGCACGCGCACCGAGGCGGCGGCCGGGATCGGCGTGGTCACCTCGCGGGTCAGGCCGCTCACGAGCTGGATCTCGCGCTCCAGCTGGGCCAGCCGGTCCGGGATGCCCATCGCCTCCAGCGCGCGGGCGAGGGTCGCGTGCACCGACAGCGGCTGCGGGGCGACCATGCACCGGACGTCGTCGAACTGCTCGGGCAGGCGGTGCATCGCGTACATCGAGGCGTTCGCGCCCTGGCAGCGGCTGAACAGGCCGATGGTCAGCCCCCTGGTGCGCGGGTCGGACCGCGCGAACAGCAGGGAGCCGACGACGTCGCGCGCCATGAACCCCTGCCCGCCGAGGCCGCCGTTGGCCTGCCCGGACTGCCCCTGGTTGCGGAAGTCGTAGGTCAGGACGTGGTAGCCGGCGTCGTGCAGGATGCGGTAGTCCGCCATGTAGTCCACCTCGAAGGTGTTGCCGCCCGCCGCGCCGAACGCCTGCCAGCGCTCCAGGTGCGACGGGTAGCCGTAGCGGTTGAAGTTGAGCGGGTGGTTGGCGATGACCAGCTTGTCCGAGCCCTCGCACGGGATGTACCAGGCTTCCAGCGGAATCCCGTCGGCCGAGGGGAAGGTGACCTCCTCGTAGTCGAGCCCGACGTCCTCCGGCGTGCGGAGCACGGGGGAGCGCTGCGGGTAGGCGACCTGCGTCGCCAGCTGCGTGAGCAGCTCGGCGATCTGATCCTCGGACAGCCGGGTCGCGGTGTCGGTCGTCATGGTGGTCCTCCTCGTTGACTTCTATAGCCATGCTATACCCGCTTCGGTGTCATGTCTAGCGGTGCTATAGAGATGCCGGGCGCGCCCGTGCGACCGGCACTGAGCCGCAGTTCGGCGGAGAGAGGTGGCCCCGGAGGACGCGGGATGATCGGGCACGGCTAGTCTCTGCGCCCGGTCGCGGTTTACCTGAAATGAACACGACAGCCCATCAGCTTCGATAGGTTCGCGGCCGTCCGTCAACAAGGTTCACCCCAAGCGGTGACGCGATGTTGGTGAGGAGGCTGGGCGGTGCGCGGTCCTGGGGCAGCACTGGGTCTGGTCGTGGGAACGACGTCGGCGCTGGCGGCGCCGGGCGTCGCGGTCGCGGCGGACGGCACGGTCGCGGCGGGCCTCGGCCCGCTCAACGCGCCGGTCGGTCTGGCCGCGGTGACCTTCGGCGCGGTGGGCATGGTCGCGGGCCTGGTCCGCAGGCGCCGCGCGGTGCTGCGCGCGGCGGAGGTCCGGACGTCCGAGCCGCAGCCGGAGACCCAGCCCGCCGCCAGCCAGGTCTGACCGCCTGGGAGAATCCCGGCGTGGCCGCAGAGACCGAGAACCCAGCAGCGTCCCCGGCAGCGACTCCCGCAGCGCCGCCCGCCAGCCGACCGCGCGTGCTGTCCGGCATCCAGCCGACGGCGAGCTCGTTCCACCTGGGCAACTACCTCGGCGCGCTGCGGCAGTGGGTTCCGCTGCAGGACACGCACGACGCGTTCTACTCCGTGGTCGACCTGCACGCGATCACCGTCGAGCAGGACCCCAAGGTGCTGCGGCAGAACACCCGGCTGTCCGCCGCCCAGCTGCTCGCCCTGGGCATCGACCCGGACCGGGCGACGCTGTTCGTGCAGAGCCACGTGCCCGAGCACGCCCAGCTGAGCTGGGTGCTCCAGTGCATCACCGGCTTCGGCGAGGCCAGCCGGATGACCCAGTTCAAGGACAAGTCGGCGCGGCAGGAGACCCAGGTCGGCGTCGGCCTGTTCACCTACCCGATCCTGCAGGCCGCCGACATCCTGCTCTACCAGGCGCACCACGTGCCCGTCGGCGAGGACCAGCGCCAGCACCTGGAGCTGACCCGCGACCTGGCGCAGCGGTTCAACACCCGCTTCGGCAAGACCTTCCGGCTGCCCGAGCCGCACATCGTCAAGGACACCGCCAAGATCTACGACCTGCAGGACCCGACGTCGAAGATGAGCAAGTCGGTGCCCGCGGGCGTGGTGGAGCTGCTGGAGGACCCGAAGCGGTCGGCCAAGAAGATCCGCTCCGCGGTCACCGACACCGGCCGCGAGATCGTCTACGACCCGGAGAACAAGGCGGGCGTCAGCAACCTGCTGGTGATCTACTCCGCGCTCAGCGGCCGGAGCGTCGACGAGCTGGTGGCCTCGTACGAGGGCAAGGGCTACGGCGACCTGAAGAAGGACCTCGGCGAGGTGTTCACCGAGTTCGTCACGCCGATCCAAGCGCGCGTGCGGGAGTACCTGGACGACCCGGCCGAGCTGGACAAGGTGCTCGCCAAGGGCGCGGAGCGGGCCAGGCAGGTGGCGTCGGTGACGCTGCGGCGCGTCTACGAGCGCGTCGGCTTCCTGTCGAGTGGCGAGTGATCACCTCCCGCACTAACTTCTGCACGTGGCGGAATCGAAGCTCGCCCGACTGAGGGCCGAGCACAGGTGGTTCGATCACCTGATCAGGGCGGGCTCGCGGTACACCGAGCAGTACGGCGCGCACTACGCAGCGGCCGTGACCTACTTCAGCGTGCTGTCGCTGGTGCCGCTGCTGATGATCGGCTTCGCCATCGCGGGCATCGTGCTGACCTCGCAGCCGGGACTGCTGGCCGAGCTGCAGGCGGGCATCGCCGAGGCGGTGCCCGGCCCGCTCGGCGACACCATCAACGACGTGGTCAAGCAGGCCATCGACTCCAAGGGCACGGTCGGCGTGTTCGGCCTGCTCGCCGCCGTGTACTCCGGGATGGGGTGGATCACCAACCTCCGCGACGCGCTGACCGCCCAGTGGGGGCACGCCAAGGCGGACCTGCCGCTGCTGAAGACCACGCTGAAGGACCTGCTGGCGCTGCTGGGGCTGGGCGTCGCGCTGGTGGTCTCGTTCGGCATCACCGCGGCGGGCGGCTGGTTCGCGCACGAGGTGCTGGAGTTCGTCGGCCTGGCGGGCGCGTGGTGGGCGCAGGTGCTGCTCAAGGCCAGCAGCATCCTGGTCGGCCTGGTGGCCAACTGGCTGGTGTTCCTGTGGGTGCTGGCCAAGCTGCCGCGCAAGCCCGTGTCGTGGCGCAGCGCGGTCAAGGGCGCGGCGGCGGCCTCGGTCGGGTTCGAGGTGCTCAAGCAGGCCGGGTCGCTGTACCTGTCGACCGTGACGACCTCACCGGCGGGCGCGGCGTTCGGGCCGGTCATCGGCGTGCTGTTCTTCGCCAACCTGGTGGCGCAGTTCCTGCTGTTCATCACCGCGTGGACCGCCACGGCCAGGGAGAACGCGCTGCGCGACCCGCCGAGGCCGCCGCCCCCGGCGATCATCAGCCCGGTGGTGGAGGTCCGCTCCGGCCCGAACCCGCGCACCGCGCTGGGCCTGGTCGGCACCGGTCTGCTGCTCGGCGCGCTGTTCCGCCGCCGTTCCCGCTGACCGGCCGCGCGCTCGGGTAGTGGTCACCGGCCCCAGGGAGCGGGTCGGGTAGTACTTGCGGACGCGGTCGGGGGCCTGGGCGCGTGAGCGGCCAGGCCCCCGGATCGACGGCTCAGGTGCGTTCTAGGTGTTCTGCTGGCTCGCGGCGGCGGCGGCGGCGCGGCGGGCGCGGGCCGCCTTGGCCCGGCGGTTGCGCAGGTACATCACCAGGCCCAGCAGCAGGCCGAGCCCCGCGGCGGCCGTGATCGGCCCGCCCACGTTGCCGAACGCCGTGGTCATCGCCGAGGCGCGGGTGTCGTCCTGGGACTTCGCCACCTCGCCCACCGCCGCGTCGGTCGGCGTCGGCTCGGTGGTCTTCTTGCGCACCTGCTGCGCCCCGTCGACCAGCTTGCCCACCGGGTTGTTCGACGCGCTGGGGCCCAGCCCGAACCCGTAGTCCAGCAGCCTGGCGGCCTGGTTGGCGATCGTCAGCGGCTGCTGCTGGCCGCGCAGCAGCACCACCACCAGCCGCCTGCCGTCCCGCTGCGCCGCGCCCACGTAGGTGTACTGGGCGTCGTCGGTGAAACCGCCCCGGCCGCCCAGCGCGCCCTGGTAGGCGGTCAGCAGCGGGTTGTCGTTGACGACCAGCGTCGTCCCCCGGCCGCTGGGGTGCGGGAAGTTGATCCGCTGCGTGGCCACCGCCTTGGCGAAGTCCGGGTACTTCATCGCCGCGCGGAAGATCAGCGCCACGTCGTAGGCCGAGGTGCTGGTGCCCGGCGCGTCCAGACCGGACGGGGTGATCGCGCGGGTGTCCAGCGCGCCCAGCTCGGCGGCCAGCGCGTTCATCTTGCGCACCGCGCTGGGCACACCGCCCAGCCTGCGGGCCAGCGCGTGCGCCACGTCGTTGCCCGAGGCCATCACCAGCGCCTGCAGCAGCTGCTCGACGGTGTACTCCCCGCCCACGCGCAGACCCACGCAGGTGCACTCCTGCGCCACGTCCTCGGCCGTGGCCGCCACCTTGGCGTCCAGCGGCAGCTCCTTGGCCACGACGGTGGCCAGCAGCACCTTGATGACCGACGCGGGCCGCTGTCGGCCGTGCGGGTCGTAGGCGGCCAGCACGGCACCGCTGTCCATGTCCGCCAGCAGCCAGCTGCGGGCGGTGATGTTGTCCGGCAGCTTCTGGGCGTTGGGCGGCAGCACCAGGCCGCACTCGCCCAGCCGCTCGCCGCCGACCGGGTTCTCCGGCACCTCCAGCGGGCGCGGTGCCTGGGTGCCGGGCGGCACCTGTTCGGACGTGTCGACCGGGGGAGGCGGCGACACCTTGTTCTCGCAGGGGGCGGGCTGCTGCGCACCGGCGACCGGCGCGGCGAACGCCGTGGCCATCAGCGTGCAGGCAGCCAGGACCAGAGCGACTGCGGGCCGTCGGGAGGAACGCACGCACTCAGGCTAGCCACCCCGGTTGAGTGACGTGCACCCGCCACGTCCGATACTGCTCCGGTGAAGCTCTCCCGAGGCATGTCGACGTTCCTGCTGGCCTTCGGGGTGTGGTCCTGGGTGATCTGGCCGACCTTCCTGCGCAACATCTGGAAGGACCCCCGCTCCTGGGACGCCGGTCCGACCGCGTTCTTCACCGTGCACCTGCTGCTCGTCATCGCGTCGCTGACCTTCGGCACGGTCATCGGCCTGCTGGGGCTGCGCGGCCTGCGTGCGCACCGCAAGAAGTAACCCACCACACCTGGAGGCTCCGCCGTGGAGTTCGTGCGCCTGCTGCTGGTGTTCCTGCACCTGCTCGGCATGGGGATGCTCGTCGCCATGTTCTTCGTCCAGCGCCGCGCGGGCGCGGACGCGCCGCTGAACAAGGGCTGGCTGCACGGCAGCGCGCTGCAGCTGCTCACCGGCGTGGCGCTGGTCGGCCTCGCGCCGCTGACCGACAAGGACTACGACCACTTCAAGATCGGCCTGAAGCTGCTCGTCCTGGTGGTCATCGCGGGCCTGGCGGCGGCCAACGTGAACAAGCCCAGGGCCGCGAGCTGGCTCGCGCCCACCATGGCGGGCCTGGTCGTGCTGAACACGGCCGTGGCGGTCTTCTGGGTCTGAGCTGGTCGAGGGAGCGCCGCTCGCGGCGCTCCCTCAGCGGACTCGCGGCACGCCGCCCTTGCGGCCGATGTCGAAGGCGATGCGGTACACGTCGGGCAGGTCGAGCTTCCCGTTCGCCCGCCTGCTCATCACGCCCAGCTCGATCAGCTCCGCGATGAGCTTGCCGTAGTCGGTGCTCAGCGGACCGGTGGGAGCTGAACGCTCCTCGTTCCCCTCGGCGGTCTGCTGGGACAGTTCGTCCAGCGCGGTCCGCAATTTGCGCTCCTCCCACCGCTGGACCACGTCCGACTCCTCGATTGGCACCTGAAGACCGCCCAGCGGGGCGATCGCGGTGGCGACCCAGGGGATGTCCTCGCGAATCTCCACGACCCGGATGCCCGACGCCTCCTGCACTCCTTGGCGGATGCCGTCCCAGTACAGCGCGAACTCGTAGGTCGAGTGGCGTTCCCCGGTGATGTCGGTCGCCTTGCGCAGCGCGGCGAGGAAGCTGCGTGGGCTCACCTGGCCGATTCCGTCCGTCAGGTGGTTCGGCAGCCAGGTGTAGGTGATCCCCTTGCGGCGGTCCGTGCCCATGTAGGGACCCGCGATCGCGGTGAAGACCTGCTTCTGGTGTTCGCTGTCGCCGACCAGAGAACGCGGTGGCGTGCGGCGTTCCCCCTGGGTGTCCCACTCACCGGTGTCAGCGATGAACTGCGCCGAATGCGGGTTGTCGGAGTTGCCCATGCGGTGGAACAGCAGGCCGTACAGGCTGGTCGGTGACCAGGTCAGGTCGGCGGCGTTGGCCACGAGCTTCGACGCGTCCGGGAAGTTCAACCTGATCCCGTCGAACATGTCCGGACGGATGAACACCTTCGCCCGCAGGTTCCGGGTGCGTGTCCGCAGGTCCAAGGCGACCTGCAGGATGCCGCGCACGAGGCTGTCGTTGACGTCGCGGCTGCTGTGCAGCCGGTCGAGCCCGTCGAAGAGGAACAGCATGGTGACGCCGTGGCGGCCCGCGTTGTCGTCAGCCTTGGCGAGTGCCCTCTCGCTGGCGTCCGGGTGCTCCAGCAGCCAGCGGACCCGATCCGACCACTCGACCAGTTCGCTGATCCCCTCGGCCCGGACCGCGCAGAGGACGACCGCGGTCCAGATGTCCTCGGGCTTGGCGATCCGCTGGAGGTGGTCGAGCGCTCGTTGACTGGGGTACTGGTCGGGTCGCAGCGCCGTTCCATAACCGGCCAGCGGCGTGACCCGGTTCAGCCGGGGAAGCTGGTACTCGGCGGCGGCGAGCTGCCGAAGCCGGTCGTTCTGCAATGCCTTGAACCACACGGTCTTGCCAACGCCACGGCCCCCTTGCACCACCGTGACGTCCGGTTCGAGCGCTTTGCGGTGGTTGGCGGGCGTGAACAGCGTGCGGACGTCGGGGTCCAAGGTGTCCGAGTCGGTCGCGACCGGCAGGGCGGCGGCCAGCAGTTCGCGGTAGTGGTGGGGGCTGAGCGACATCAGACCTACCCGGTGATCAGCTCGGTGGCAGTGGCGAGGAACGACTCGTACGCGGCTCTGATCAGTGGTTGCGAGTGCCAATCCCCTTGCCGCTTGGCGTTCAGGCCGACCAGCTCCGACGTGAAGAGGATGGGCAGTGGGCTGTGCGGTGCGTCCGCGTCGCCCGGTGCGAAGTTGAAGGAGCCCGGATCGGACGAAGTCGTGTCGTCGTACAGGAAATCCGCGAAACACTGCTGGGCGTTGTCCCGAAACGCTTCGAGGTAGCTGCTCGCCTGAGCGGGTGGCACCATCGAGGCGACCATGCGCAGCCGTTGGCGCACCCGGTCCAAGTCGGCCGGGGTGAGGTTGTCGCGCCACTGCTTGAACAGGAAGCCGTAGCCGGTCCACGTGTGCGTGTTGTCGGCGGCGAAGAGCAGGCTCAGATCGCTGAGCTGGGTGATGGCGACCGCCGCGATGTCGTGGATGCCCGCGCGGCTGTCCAGCAGGACCACGTCGGGGCGTCGGCTTCGGCTCTCCACCTGGTCCTCGCACGCGCTGATGGCGTCGTCGAGCCGATCGCCGAACCCGCGCGTCCGACCGTCCGGGCCAGGGGGGAGATCGGTGTAGACGCGGTTGAGCTTGGCCATGTAGTCGTGCGCCGGTGAGGGGCGTCCCGCCGCGGCGGCGACCCACACCTCGCCGTTCCCGGACGTGAGGAGCACCTGGCTCTGGGAGACCAGGTCCAGGCCGTCCTCGTTGCCCACCGCGGCTTCCACGAGGTGGTCGATGATGCCGTGCTCGGGGAGGTTCTCCTCGTGCTGGAGCAGGGCTCCCACACCGGGTGATTCGAGGTCCAGGTCGACCACCAGGACGCAGTGGCCCAGCGCGGCCAGGTGCTCGGCCAGCACCAGGGTGGCGGTCGAGCGGCCGACGCCGCCCTTGAAGCCGTACAGGGTGGTGCGCTTGCGCGGCGGGGCGTCGTCGGGCCTGGTCCAGTCCGCTCCGACGACGCTCCGCTCCAGGACCGCCAGGCTGCCCCGGTCACCGCTGCGCGCTTCGCGGACGTGCAGGTCGGGCGAGTTCAGCACCGAAGTCCGGTCGAACATGTCGTGCGTGGACAGGATCGGCGCGGGGGCGGCGAAGCGGCCGGTGCCCTCGCGGAACCTCTCGACCGCCCCGGCGGGCACCGGGCCGTCCACCACGAGGGACACCCGGCCGATCAGGTCCCTGACCAGGACGACGTCGGACCCTCCTCGACGCACCTCGTCGGCGGAAGCCAGGGCGTGCGCCCACGCGTCGTCGAAGCGGATCGTCATGGCAGCGCCCCGTCGATTGTCGCCCGTTCGTGGATCGCGATGATCCGAGCCGCGCTCGCCAGGTGTTCCGCCGCCCTCGTCGCGGTGATGTGGGTGCCGTCGCTGTAGCGCTCGCTCACGTCCCATCGCGAGAAGGGGTTCTCGTCCGTGATGAGCGCGACGAACTGCGCGCCGTTGCGCCCCCGCGCGACCAGGGACACCTGGTTCCAGAGGTCGGGGAGGTGGCCGAGTTCGTCTTGAGCCAAGGTGTGCTTGGGTTTCCCGTCGGAGTCACCACGCCGCCCAGGTGCTCGACGATGATCGCCTTCAGGCCGCACTCGGCCGCGACTCCGGCCAGGTGGTCGGCGTTGCCGTGGCGGCCCAGCTCGGAGAGTGCTCGGGCGTCGGCGTGGTGGCGGCGCGCGGCGTCGCCGAACGCGCTCCAAGGTGGCCCTGACACCGGCACAGACTACCGCGCTGATCACCCGCGCCAGGTGCGCGAGAAGGGGGTGTCCGGGAATCCCGGACACCCCCTTCTCGCGGGTGGTCAGACGCGCTTGAACAGCAGGGCGCGCTTGACCTCCTGGATGGCCTTGGTCACCTGGATGCCGCGCGGGCAGGCGTCGGTGCAGTTGAACGTGGTCCGGCAGCGCCACACGCCGTCGACGTCGTTGAGGATGTCCAGCCGCTCCTCGGCGCCCTCGTCGCGGGAGTCGAAGATGAACCGGTGGGCGTTCACGATCGCCGCCGGGCCGAAGTAGGAGCCCTCGGTCCAGTACACCGGGCACGACGTGGTGCAGGCCGCGCACAGGATGCACTTGGTGGTGTCGTCGAAGCGCTCGCGGTCGGCGATGGACTGCACCCGCTCGCGGGTCGGCTCGTTGCCGTAGGTGATCAGGTACGGCTTGACCGCCCGGTACGCCTCGAAGAACGGCTCCATGTCGACCAGCAGGTCCTTGTGCACCGGCAGGCCCTTGATGGGCTCCACGGTGATCGTGGTCGGCTTGCCGCCGCCCGCCAGCAGGTCCTTGAGCAGCACCTTGCAGGCCAGCCGGTTCACGCCGTTGATGCGCATGGCGTCCGAGCCGCAGATGCCGTGCGCGCAGGACCGGCGGAAGGTCAGCGTGCCGTCCAGGTACCACTTCACGTAGTGCAGCAGGTTCAGCACGCGGTCCGAGGGCAGCGCGGGGATCTCGAACGAGTCCCAGCGCGGCTCGTCGTCGAACTCCGGGTTGAACCGGCGGACCTTCAGGGTGATGGTGATCGCGCCATCCGGGACCGGCGGCTGGGCGCCGCGCGAGCCGGTGGGGGCTTCAGCGGTAGCGGTCATCAGTACTTGCGCTCCATCGGCTGGTACCGGGTGAACGTCACGGGCTTGTAGTCCAGCCGGATGTCGGCGGACAGGCCCTCACCCTGCTTGTAGTACATGCTGTGGCGCATGAAGTTCGTGTCGTCGCGGTTGGGGTAGTCCTCGCGCGCGTGGCCGCCGCGGGACTCCTTGCGCGCCAGCGCGCCCACCACCAGGACCTCGGCCAGCTCCAGCAGGAAGCCCAGCTCCACGGCCTCCAGCAGGTCGGTGTTGAACCGCTTGCCCTTGTCCTGCACGGTGATCCGCTGGTACCGCTCCTTCAGCGCCTGCACGTCGTGCAGGGCCTGCTTGAGCGTGTCCTCGGTCCGGTACACCGACGCGTTGGCGTCCATGGTGGCCTGCAGCTCGGTGCGGATGTCGGCCACCCGCTCGTGGCCGTGCTCGGACAGCGCCAGCTCGATCTGCGCCTGCACGCCCGCGGCCGGGTTCTCCGGCAGCTCCACGTGGTCGTGGGAGAGCGCGTACTCCGCGGCGGCGATGCCCGCGCGGCGGCCGAACACGTTGATGTCCAGCAGCGAGTTGGTGCCCAGGCGGTTCGCGCCGTGCACCGACACGCAGGCGCACTCGCCCGCGGCGTAGAGGCCGGGCACGATGTTGTCGTTGTCCCGCAGCACTTCGCCGTGCACGTTGGTGGGGATGCCGCCCATGGCGTAGTGCGCCGTCGGGTACACCGGCACCGGCTCCTTCACCGGGTCCACCGCCAGGTAGGTGCGGGCGAACTCGGTGATGTCGGGCAGCTTGGTCTCCAGGACCTCCGCGCCCAGGTGCGTGCAGTCCAGCAGCACGTAGTCCTTGTTCGGCCCCGCGCCTCGGCCCTCCAGCACCTCCAGCGCCATCGACCGGGCCACGATGTCGCGCGGCGCCAGGTCCTTGATGGTCGGCGCGTAGCGCTCCATGAACCGCTCGCCGGAGGCGTTGCGCAGGATCGCGCCCTCGCCGCGGGCGCCCTCGGTGAGCAGGATGCCCAGGCCCGCCAGGCCGGTCGGGTGGAACTGGTAGAACTCCATGTCCTCCAGCGGCAGGCCCTTGCGGAACACGATGCCCATGCCGTCGCCGGTCAGCGTGTGCGCGTTGGAGGTGGTCTTGAAGACCTTGCCGAAGCCGCCGGTGGCGAACACCACGGACTTGGCCTGGAACACGTGGATCTCGCCGGTGGCCAGCTCGTAGGCCACCGCGCCGGTGCACACCGGGCCGTCGGCGGTCTCGGTCAGGCAGATGTCCAGGACGTAGAACTCGTTGAAGAACTCGATGCCGTGCTTGACGCAGTTCTGGTACAGCGTCTGCAGGATCATGTGGCCGGTGCGGTCCGCGGCGTAGCAGGCGCGGCGCACCGCGGCCTCGCCGTGGTTGCGGGTGTGGCCGCCGAACCGCCGCTGGTCGATCTTGCCCTCGGGCGTGCGGTTGAACGGCAGGCCCATCTTCTCCAGGTCGAGGACCGCGTCGATGGCCTCCTTCGCCATGATCTCCGCGGCGTCCTGGTCGACCAGGTAGTCACCGCCCTTGATCGTGTCGAAGGTGTGCCACTCCCAGTTGTCCTCCTCGACGTTGGCCAGCGCGGCGCACATGCCGCCCTGGGCCGCGCCGGTGTGGGACCGGGTCGGGTACAGCTTGGTCAGCACCGCGGTGCGGGCGCGCTGGCCGGACTCGATGGCCGCGCGCATCCCGGCGCCGCCCGCGCCGATGATGACGACGTCGTACTTGTGGAACTGCATGTCGGCGTACTCCCGCGGCCGGTCAGTCGGTGATGTTCGGGTCGAAGGTGAAGATCACGTACGTGCCGAGGCCGATGACCAGCACCATGGACGTGAACAGCAGCACCTTCAGCCAGAACCGGGTGGCGTCCTTGCGGGCGTAGTCGTTGATCACGGTGCGCAGGCCGTTGCCGCCGTGGATCTGCGCCAGCCACAGCATCAGCAGGTCCCAGAACTGCCAGAACGGCGAGGCCCACCGGCCCGCCACGAACCCGAAGTTGATGCGGTGCACGCCGCCGTCGAGGATGTTCATGATGAACAGGTGGCCCAGCACGAGCACCACCAGCGCCACGCCGGAGATCCGCATGAACAGCCAGCTGTAGAGCTCGAAGTTGCCGCGGCGGGCGGCGGGCCTGCGCGGCGAGCGGGGCTTGTCGAGAACCAGGTCGCTCATGGTCAGTGCCCTCCGCCGAGCAGGTCGGTCACCGTGCGGACCATCATGAAGTAGGTGCCGGGGATCATGACGGCGACCCAGATGCCGAGGATGGCCCACAGCATGGGGCGCTGGTACTGCGTGCCCTTGGACCAGAAGTCGACCAGCATCACCCGGATGCCGTTGAGCGCGTGGTAGAGCACCGCGCCGACGAGGCCGACCTCGAACAGGTTGACGACCGGGTTCTTGTAGGTCTCGATGACCTTGTCGTAGGCGTCCGGCGACACCCGCACCAGCGCGGTGTCCAGTACGTGCGCGAACAGGAAGAAGAACGTCAGCACACCGGTGATGCGGTGGGCGACCCAGGACCACATGCCCAGGTCGCCGCGGTAGAGCGTTCCGCCTCGCCGTGAGGTGCCCTCCCGCTCGGTGGCGGTGGTGCCGGCCATCAGCAACGGCCTCCAGCGTCAGTGGTGGACTGGTCCAGGTACGTGCGTACGGGACCTTGACTCACGGAATGCTAGTCCCGCCCCCTGCGGCCGACCCCATGGCCTGACCTCTCTGTGACTGACGAGACACGCCCTGGTGGGACGCGGTTCACTGGACCGGTTCACCAGGGCGTGACGTGTGCCACCCGAGGGGGTGAAGCCCCCCTCAGAACGTCTCGTAGCCGACCACCTGGCGCTGCTCCACCGTGCCGTCCGGGTGCGTGACCGGGGTGATCACCAGCACCGCCCGCAGCCTGATCCGCTGGGTGGCCTGCCCGCTGAACGGCCCCAGCTCGGCGACCGGCCTGCCCGGCTCGTGCAGCTCCACCACGGCGCGCAGCTCGGTGGCGATGAGCCGGGCGGTGAGGTCGCGGGCGTTGCGCCACCCGGCGTCCTCGGCCGCGTCCCGCCCCGGCGTCCAGTGCCGCTGCTCGACCAGGGCGTTGTAGAGGTGCCCGTTGTGCGCGGGCCGCTGCACCGTGTGCCGCGCCACCTCGGTGAGCACGGTGGTCTGGCCCAGCGCGCCCGCCACGACGTTGCCGCGCAGCCCGGCGGGCGTCTGGCCCGCCGCCTGCGCCAGCACGGCGTACAGGCCGTGCTGCGCGGGCTGCGGAACCTGCGGCAGCAGGTCGTAGTAGACGTGGCGCATGGTCTGCTGCGCGGTGCTGAACGGGTCCGACACCGCCACGTTGTGCATGGCGTGCACCTTGTGCGCCGGGTCAACGCCGCCGTAGCCGCCGTTGGTGATCGGCTGCGGCGGGAACGGCGGCAGCGGCGCGGGCTCGGGCTGAGGCTCGGCGTTCTCGTCCACCGGGGGCGGCTTGGGCGCGAACGGCTCGGGCAGCGGCGTGGAGATGGCCACGCTGAGCCCGTTCTTCTCGGGCTCGCCCAGCCCCCGCCGGGTGGCCTCGTCCGGGGTCCACTCCTGCGGCGCGCCGTCGGCGTCCGGACCCCGGTAGGGGCCGGTGAACCCGTTCGCCGGGTCGTTGACGGCCTTGCGGTAGTCGGCGGCGCGTACCCCGTTCTTGTCCTCCCTGGTGTTGAAGACCTGGTTGAGCGGTCCGCCCAGGGTGGTGTGCGACTGCAGCTTGACCGCCTTCGCGCCCGGCTTGACCAGCGGCATCGCCAGCCGGGACAGGTCGGTCTCCACCGCGCCGTCCACGAAGTCCACCAGGAACACCTCGCCGCGCACCGGGTGCTCGACGCGGGCGCCGTCGATGCGGGCCTCCTGCACCAGCTCCTCGTACAGCTCCACCGCGTCCTCGTAGTCCTGCTCCGAGGCGTGCTCGACGCTGTCCGGGTGCGGGGGCAGGAACACCTCGTGGTGGGCGGCCAACTCCTTGGCGTAGAACAGGTTCAGCGACTTGGACAGGGCCACGAACTCCGCGCCCGCGTCGCCGAACCGCACGCCGGGGTCCACCAGCGGCGGCAGCGCGTCGATGAACAGGTTCGGCTCCGGCGTGTACGGCAGCAGCGGGTGCGTGGCGGCCATGTTCTGCCGGGCCGCCATGTCGGCCTGGATCTCGGTGCGGAAGTCCTCGACGAACTGGTCGGAGTTCAGCTTCTCCCTGGCCTTGACCTGCTTGCCCTTGCCGAGCCTGCCCTCCACGCCCTGCCGGAAGGCGTCGGTGTCGCCCACCCGGTAGCCGCCGCCCACCAGCAGCGGGCGGGACGGGTCGGTGCCCATCTCCGGGTCGGAGACGAGCTTGCGCACGTGGGCGAAGATGTGGTCGCCCGACGGCACCGCCCGGCTGCCCGTGTCGAAGTCCATGACGGACACGTACGGGTAGGTCTTCCTGGCCACCATGGACTGCACGGCGAAGCGGTGCGCGTCGCTGTCCAGCGTCCGGTTGCGCATCTCGCCGTGCTTGAAGCCCTTGCTGCCGTGCACCAGCCCCACCAGGGCGATCGGCTCGGACCGGCCCGCCAGCACCGGCTCGGCCAGGGCCAGCGCGGTGTCCACCGCCTGCTGGTCCTTGGCGTTGACGCCGAGCACGAACGCGATCCGGCCGCGCTCGTGCTCGTCCAGCCCGGCCATGACGCTGTCCACGACCGCGTCGAGCTGCCCGAGCTCCTTGGTCGGGACGATCACGCTGACCACGAAGGACAGCGGGTGGTCCTCGCGGATGCTCAGCTCGGTGTGCGCCAGGTAGTTCTCCGGCGTCACCGGGGCCACCGGCACCCCGCCCGGCGGCAGGTCGGCGAACGCCTGGTTGTGCACGCCCTCGTCGGTGCGCACCACCGGGGCCAGGTCGAGGTCGGCCAGCTCGGCGGTGGGCACGTCCAGCTCGTGGCGGGCGCGCTTGGTCGCCGGGCCGGGCTCCCCGTCCGGGTCGGTCGAGTCCACGTCCATGGCGTCGGGCTCGGGGGTGGTGGCCACCTCGTCGTGGGGGCGCTTGGGGGGCGCCTTCGGCAGCGCGGCGTCGGCCTCGAACTCGTAGGCCGAGCCCAGCGCCCGCATCCGGTTCTCCACCAGCCACAGGCTGCGCGGCACGAGCGGGCCCGGCTGGGCGCTCATCGGCCCGGCCGCCGCCACGCGGGTCGCGCCCTCCTCGTGGGTGAACACCGGCCTGGCGCCGGTGCCGTCCACCGCGTCCTCCGCGTACTCGTCGTGCAGGCCGAGGAAGTGGCCGACCTCGTGCGCCAGCCGCGCGGGGTCGGTGTCGGCGGGCCAGTTGAGCTGGTCGGGCCTGCTGCCCGGCTCGGTGATGGTGATCCGCGCGTGGGCGTCCGCCGGGTCCTGGGTGAACTCCACCGTGACGTGGAACTGCTCGCCGCTTGGCAGCCGGTTGCCCCGGTTGAACAGCGCCTCGACCCCCTGGCGGGTGCGCTCCCGCAGGTTGGCGTCGGGGACGTGCAGCTTGACGGTGAAGTCCCTGACCGGGACGCCGTCGACCTCCAGCGCGCGGGTGTCGTAGGCGATCTGGCCGCGCCACGGGTTGAGCCGCACGCCGTCGGGGGTGACGGTGGAGTCGGTCATGACCCCGCTGTCCTCGCCGCGGACCCGGCTGGTGACCGGGGTGTCGGCGCGGGCGGCCCGGATGTCGGCGCTGGAGACCGGGGAGACCGCGTCGAACCACGGCGCGGTGGTCGCGTCGCTGTGCCGCCAGGACGGGTCGTCCAGGACCGGGTGCGGTCCCTGCGGCTCGGGCGAGGTGATCACCGTGTCGGTGACCTTCTCGCCGACCGGGGGCGCGGGCGGCACCCAGCCCTCGGGGCGCTTGAGGTCCCAGTCCACGCGCACGTCGGTGGTCGCGCCACCGGTGTCGCGGACCGTGCCGGTGATCCCCTTGTCCGCCAACGCTCCCGCGACCACCTGCGCGTTCGGGCCGGACACCTCGACCACCGGGGGCAGGTAGCCCATGCGGTCGCGGGTCGCGGTGGTCTCGGCCAGGTCGGTGGCCAGCGAGTCGAGCTGGGCGGCCTGCTCCGGGGTCAGGTCGGCGTTCGGCGCGAGGTCGAACGACCGCTCCGCAGCCGGGGCGGCGACTTCCGGTGACACCTCAGGGGACGTCTCGGGGGACGTCTCGGGGGACGTCTCGGGGGACGTCTCGGGGCTGTCGGTCAGCGCCTCCACCGCCGCCGTCGCGGCGTCGAGCTGGGACCGGGCGGTGGCCAGCTCGGCTTCCAGCGCCCTCGCGGTGGCGTCCCAGGTGGCCTGGGCGTCCGCGTTCCGCGCGTTTTCGAGCTGGGTGCGCGCGGTGTCCAGGCGGGTGCTCACCTCGGCGACCGCCTGGCGACGCGACCGCTCGGCTTCCCGTGCCTTCGCCAGGTCCTCCGCACGGGTCGCCCCGGTGTCCGCGGTCGTGTCCGCGGTCGTGTCCGCGGTCGTGTCCGCGGTCGTGTCCGCGGTCGTGTCCGGTGCAGGCGGGGCGGGCGGTGCGGGCGTGGCGGCGGGCGACGCGTTGAAGCCGTCGACCTGCTCCTCGACCCGCTGCTTGGCCTGCCACCACTCCAGCTGCTTGAGGTCGGCCTCGCGGCGGCGGTCGCCGAGCACCCGCTCGGCCTCGACGACGCGGGCCTCGTGGGCGGCCCGCTCGCGGGTCGCCTCGTCCAGCCGGGCCTGCGCCTCGGCGCGGGCCTCGGCCGCCTCGCGCGCGGACCGCTGCTGGTCGCGCAGGGCGTCCTTGGTGGAGCTCAGCTCGTCGCGCGCGGCGGTCAGGTCCGCCCGCGCCCGGCCGAGGTCGCGCTGCGCCCGGTCGAACTCCGCTCGACCGCGGTCGGCCTCGGCCCTGGCGTCGCGCTGGGTCGCCAGCGCGGTCTCCTGGTCCCGCTGGGCCTCGGCCAGCTCCCTGGCCAGGCCCTCCGAGCCGGGGGTCCGGGCGAGCTTGTCGGTCAGCTCGGCGACGGCGTCCGCCGCGTCGTTGACCTCCCTGGTCGCGTCGACCAGCGCCCACTCGGCGTCCTGCGCCGCGATGTCCAGCTCCGTGACGCGCACGCCCAGCTCGCGGACGGCCTCCTGCGCGGAGGTGATCCGCTCGCCCGCCTCCCGCGCCGCCCGCTCCAGGTCGGCCACCCGGCCCGACGCGGCCTGGTCGGCCTGCACGGCGGTGTCGAGCGCGGCCTGTGCGAGAGTCTGCGCCTCCTTGGCCGCCGCCAGTCGCGGGGCCACGTCGTTGATGACCGCCTGCGCGTCGTGCCGGGCGCTGTCGACGGCCACCTCCGCGTCGCGCCACGCCTTCGCGGCGTCCTTGACCGCGGTCTGCGCCTGGCTCAGCTCCTGGCCGAACTCCCGGCCCAGCACGGCCTCGGCCTCGGGCGCGGGCATCCGCACCGCCGCCGAGGACGGCACGGCCAGGTCCACCACGCCGGTCCGGCCGCCGACCGTGGCGACCACCCGGTACTCCACGTCGAACTCGACCAGGCCGGTGCGGCCCTGCGGCTTGAGGTTGTTGACCTTGTTGTCCGACGCGCCGCCGGACACCGCCTCGGACGCCTCGCCCGCGTGCCGGGCCTCCACGCCGCCGAAGCCCGCGTTCACCGTGGTGGCCGGGTCGGCGTCCTGCTTGACCGCCGCGCTGCCGGTGGCCGCGACCACGGAGAAGTCGCCGGTCTCGCTGACCTTGGCCTCGCCGCTGGTGGTGGTGACCGACGTGCGCGGGTTCTCCAGGTCGACGCCGTCGCTCAGGCCGCCCAGCCGGGGGTTGACCAGCTTGGCGTAGACCTTCACGTCCGCGTCCTGGCCGAAGGTCAGCGCGGCCTCGTGCAGGCCGGGCACCTCCAGCGGGCCGTCGAGCATCCCCGGCAGGTTGGGCTGCAGGCTCTCCGAGCCCAGCGCGGACAGCAGGGTGTGCAGCGAGCCGGTGCCCTTGCCGGTGATGCCCTTGCCCGCGCCCGCCTCGGTCAGCGCGCGCACCGCCGCGTCACGCAGGTCCCCGGCGCCGCGCAGGTTCTCCACCGACGCGGTGGGCGGCAGGGTGGCCGGGTCGCCCGACCCCTGCCACGTCGCCGCGGCCTCGGCCGTGCCGTGCTCGGGGCCGCGCCGGATCGCCGCGGCCATGTAGGGCTGGGGCGTGCCGGTGACCCGCTGGTTGTCCGCGTGCAGCCGCACGCCCATGTCCTTCGGGTCGCTCTTGACCGCGGCGACGACCTCGCTGCCCTTCTCCACCACCAGCTCGAACTGGATCGGCACGGTGTACTTCACCGCCGGGCCGCTGCCCACGTGCACGTGGCCGACCTGGGTCGTGGTGGAGGTGGTGACCGAGCTGTTCCTGGACTGGCCCACGTTCACCGCCGCCGCCGCGCCTGCGGTGCCGGTGACGTTGGGGTTCGCGCTGCCCGGCTGCGCCAGGCCCGGAGCCTTGAGCCCCACGCCGACACCCGTGCCGCGCCCCTGGCTGTCGGTGAGCTTCTCCGCGCCCGTGACGGAGTGCGCCATGACGACGCCGTCGTTGACCGCCTGCGCGAACTGCGGCTCGCCGACCGCGGCCTTCAGGGTGACCTGGAACGAGTCCTTGCCGAAGGTGCCCGGCTGGTGCAGCAGCAGCGGAACGCCGCCGTCCAGCGCGCTGTCGATCATCGACTTCACGCTCGTCGGCGAGGTCAGGTCGACCAGCCGCTGGAGGTTGTTCATCGAGTCCTTGAGCACCGAGTCCGGCACCAGCGGGTCGCCGACGACCTTGCCGGTGCGCCGGTTCAGGTCCGCGACCAGCTTGGACACCTCGGCGGACAGGTCGGGCACCCGCTCGACGGCGCTGAGCCCCAGCGCCCCCGGCTCGCCGGGGGCCAGCGTCCTGGGCGGCGCCATCGTCGGCAACGCGGGCGGCGGCACGTCCGCCGCCACGTCGGGCAGCAGCCCCATCTCGCGCGCCACGTCCTCGCTGACCCGCGCGAACACCGCGTTGGGCAGCTTGACGTCCACGCCCACCGCGTGCGGCGTGCCGCCGTGCACGACGTTGACCGACCGGCTCTCCCCGACCAGCCGCACGTTCGCGTCCAGCTGCACCAGCACGGTGCGCGCCGTGGACGGCGTGGCGGTGGTGCGGTCGACGCTGCCGCTGATCTCGCGCACCCCGCTCCTGGAGTCCGACCAGGGGGTGACCTTGCCGGTGGCCGCGACCCCGCCGGAGCCCTTGGGGTCCGTGTTCGGCTTCACCCCGACGTTGACACCCGCGGTGAGGTCCACCGACCGGCTCACCGACTTGTCCTCCCCGGCCTTGTAGCCGCCGGTGAGGGTGTTCTCGGTGCTGGTGTCGTCGGCGATGCTGACCAGCTTGGCGTCGCCGAACCGGATGGACACGCCGATCGCGCCGGTGCGGTCGGCGACCCGCCGGTCGTAGGTCAGACCGGTCTCCTGCATCCCGGTCTCGGCCAGCTTGCGCAGGTTGGCCTTGATGTTCTCCGGGCTGAACAGGCGGTCGATCTGGTGCCGCGACTCGGTGCCCGGCACGGTCAGCGCCGTGTCACCGCCCGCCGCGGCGTTGAGCACCTTGATGGCCTCGTCGCGCAGCGCCGTGGTGTTGGCCACCGCCTCCACGTGCAGCAGCTCCGGCGCCTTCGGGCGCGGCGTGCCGGGGTTGAGCAGCTGGTGCACGGTCGGGGCCTCGGCCAGCGGGGTGACCTGCGGCTCGCCCGGCTTGAACGCCGACGGGTCCACGGTCAGCGCGGAGCTGTCCGACACCCACAGGTTCACCTTGCCGCTGATCGGCGGCAACGCCTGCGGGGCGCCGGGGTCGCCGGTGCGCGCGACGACCTGCGGCCTCGGCGCCTGGGCTCCCGGCAGACCGGGGGTGACCCGCTGCACCCAGTTGCGCGGCCGGGTGAACGTGGTGATCTCCACCTCGAACTCGACGTCGTGCTGGAACACCTGCGCGTTCGGGCTGCCCGCGTTGAGCGAGGTGCTGTTCACCGCCGGACCCGCGGCGTTCTTGGTCGACCACGAGTGGTTGTACTTCGCGCCCACCTGGGGCGCGGAGGACACCGCGGCCAGGGAGGTCTTGGCGGGCACCGAGACCTTGCCCTCGACACCGCCGCTCCAACCCTTGGTGGTGGTCGTGGAGCTGTCCAGCTTCGGACCGCTGGAGGACGAACCGCGCACGTTGCGCGCGTCGGCCTGGCCCAGGTGGGTGCCCTGGCCCAGCTTCGCCTTCACGGTGATGTTGACGTAGGTGTTGGTCGTGGTGCCGGAGTTCTTCAACCGCACCTGGACACCCGGCCCCACCAGGCTGTCCATGCTGGCCCTGAGCGCGGTCGGCGACAGCTGCGCCAGCTCGCGCTGGTTGGCCAGCCGCTCGGCCACGTCGGCGAAGTCCTGGCCCTTGCCCCGGCGCGGGTCCGCGGTCGGGTTGTTCCAGTCGGGCAGGAACTCCTCGAAACCGGGCACCTTCTTCAGCGCCGCCTCGACCTGCGCCTGCACCTGGTTGGCCGGGGCGAACTCGCCGACCTTGGCGTTGCCCGCGGCCAGCGCGGCGTCCAGGTAGGGCGGCTCGAACCGGGTGCCCGCGGTGCCGGGCTTGACGAGGTCGGTCGACGTGCCCGGCGGCACCGGCAGGCCCAGGGCGGCGGCCTCGGGCAGCCCCATCCGCAGGTAGGTGGTGACCGGCACGGTGATCGGGTCGCCGCTGGGCGTGCGCACCCGGAGGTCGGCGGTCACCTTGTACAGGCCGGTGTCGCCCCCGACCTGGATGCCGGTGCGGTTGCTGGTGTTGGTGCCCGCGGAGGCGCTCTCCGCCGTGCGCGCCGAGTAGCCCGCCGTCACCCCCACCGTGCCGCCGACCGCGCCGGGCACCCCCGCGTTGCCGCCGACCCCGGCGCCCGCGTCGAAACCGGTCTTGGTGGTGGCGGTGACGCCGGTGCTGCCGGAGTTGGTCTCGTGCAGCTGCAACTGGGCCGAGCCGTGCGTGCCGACCAGTTCGGCGGTGCGCAGCGTCGCCGTCATCTGCACCGCGCCGCCCTTGCTCGCGTGCGGGCTGACCAGGTCCGGCGAGGTCACCCAGCCGTTGAGCATCGCGCCGAGGTTGTCGCGGATCGTGGTGGGGCTGAGGAAGTCCTGCAGCGCCGCCCGACCCGGCGCGCCGATCTTGGTGATCGACGGGTGCAGCCGGGAGGCCACCTCGGTGAACGCCTGGCGGGTGTCGACGTCGGTGACCGCCTCCGGCACCGGGTGCTCCAGCTTCGCGCCGATCGCGGGGTCGGTCAGCGTCACCGGGCCGGTGCCGGTGCCGGTGCCGGAGGTGGCGATCGTGCCGAGGTCGTCGGGGATGCGGAGGGTCACGCCGCCGCTGGTGCTGACCGCCTGCGGGACGTTGCCGCTCGCGTCGGTGAGGGTGATCTGGAAGTTCACCGGCACCTGCGCCTGGACCGACCCGTCGCCGGACCTGATGGCGCGCTGGTCCGCGGTGGACGTGGACGTGGTGACCGTCGCCGCCGGGGTGGCCAGCTGCGCCTTGCCGCTCGCCGACCCGTACGGGCCGACCGCGGTGCCCGCGGTGACCGCGCCGCCGATGTCGTTGGCGGTGGCGACGGTGGTCGCGGTGGCGGTGGTCGTGCCGCTGACCGCGGCCATGTCCAGCTTGACCTTGGTGCTCGGCGTGGTGATCGCGGCGTCCGGGTCGGCGGGCGGCAGCATGGTGGCCTGGACGTTGGCCTCGAACCACTTGCCGTCGATCTGGACCTGGAAGTTGCGGCCGCTGCCCAGGAACGACTCGAAGTCGTCGCGCAGCGCGCTGTCGATCGCCGCCGCGTCGCCCGGCTTGAGGCCGGTGATCGCGCCGGTGACGTTGTCCACGCCCTGCACGTCGGTGGGCGCGATGGTGCCCAGCGCCTGGTTGGACTGGAAGAAGTCCGGCAGGGCGCGGGTGGCCAGCACCGGGGCCGGGTCCGGGTTGGCCACCGGGGCCAGCGGGATGACCGGGTTCGGCGTGCGGCGGAACGGGTTGCGCAGCGGCGCGTTCGGCGCCTGCGCGTCGCCGTTCGCACCCGTCGTGTCGGGTGCCACGTCCGGTGCCACGTCGGTCGTCACGTCGACCGGAGCCGTGTTGAACGACTCCAGCGCGTGCATCCGGTTCTCCACCAGCCACAGGTTGCGCGGCAGGACGCCGGTGCCCTGCGCGTCGAAGCCCTGCGTCATCGGGCCGTCGTCGTTGACGACGCGGCCCTGGCCGTCCTTGTGGTTGAAGATCGGCTTGACGTCGCCCGCTTCCAGGTACTCGTCGTGCAGGCCCAGGAAGTGGCCGACCTCGTGGCCCAGCACCGCCGGGTCGGAGTCCACCGGCCAGTGCAGCTGGTTGGCCCGCCCGTCGGGCGCGGTGACGGCGATGGTGCCGTGCGCGTCCTTCGGGTCGTTGGTGAACTCCACCGTGACGTGGAACTGCTCGCCGCTGGGCAGCCGGTTGCCCTGGTTGAAGAAGGCGTCCACACCCTGGCGGGTGCGCTCCTGGAGGCCGGCGACCTGGTCGGGCGTGGCGTTGCCGTTGGGGTCGAGGAAGACCTTGACGGTGAAGTCCCGCACGGGCGTGCCGTTGACGTCGAGCACGCGGGTGTCGTAGGCGACGGTGCCGCGCCACGGCTGCATGGCGATGCCGTCGGGGCCGACGGTCGTGGTGTTCAGGACACCGGCGTCCTCACCGCGGACGGTGCTGGTGACCGGGGTGTTCGCCCGCGCCTCGCGGATGTCCGCCTCCGGCGCCGCGCCGGGCTGCGCGTCGAACCACGGCGCGGTGGTGGCGGTGCTGTGCCGCCAGGACGGGTCGTCCAGGACCGGGTGCGGTCCCTGTGGCTCGGGCGAGGTGATGACGGTGTCGGTGACCTTCTCGCCGACCGGCGCCTCGGGCGGGGTCCAGCCCTCGGGGCGCTTGAGGTCGTAGTCCACGCGCACGTCGGTGGTCGCGCCACCGGTGTCGCGGACCGTGCTGGCGATCCCCTTGTCCGCCAGCGCTTCCGCGACCACCTGCGCGTTCGGGCCGGACACCTCGACCACGGCGGGCCGGTAGCCGGTGCGGTCGCGCATCGCGTTGGTCTCGGCCACGTCGGCGGCCAGCGAGTCGAGCTGGGCGGTGTGCTCCGGCCCCAGCGGCGCGCCCGGCGGCAGGTCGAACGACCGCTCCGGGGCGGGACCGCGGGCGCTCCGCTCGGCAGGCGTGACGGACGGCGCGGACGGCGCGCCGCGGGTGCCGGGCGCGTTCGGCGGGGCGGCCTCGGGCGTGGTCGGCCGCGACGGGTCCGCCTGCCGGGACCGCTCCGCGTCGGCCTGGGCGGTGTCCTGCGCCGGGGTGTTCTGCGCCGGGGTGTCCTGCGCCGAGGCGGGACGCGGGACACCCAGGTCGTCGGCCTGCTTCTGGGCGTCGACCTCCCCGATCCGGTCGCGGTGCGCGGTGATCGTGTCCGGGTCGGCGAACATGGCGCGCAGCTGCTCGATCTTCTGCGCGGAGTCGCCGGTGTACTCGAAGTGGCGGCCGTCCTCGGTGCGCTTGATGCCGTTCTCGTCCGCGACGAAGCGGTCGGTGAACGCCTTCGGACCGGGCTTGGTCTCGCCGTCGACGTTGGTGAACGTGCTGTGCGTGGTGTAGGACGAGAAGTCCGCCTGGTAGTACTGGTGGAACTCGTCGAACAGCTTCTTGGCGTTCTCCGGCTTCGGCGGGCCCGAGTAGTTCGGGTCCGGGTCGCCGACCCGCGCCGCCAGGTCGTGGATGAACTTGAACGTCTCGTCCACGGACATCTTGCCGCGCAGGTAGAACCCGAACGGGTCGGAGTCCACGATGGCCTTGGCGGCGGTGAACTCCCGCTGGTCCGGCCACAGCCCCTGGTAGCGGTCCATCATCTGCACCGCGAGCTTGTGCTCCGGCTCGCGGTCGTGCTGGCCCTGCCCGTCGCCGAACTGGTTCTTGGCGTTGTTCTTCTCGATGTCGTGGAACAGGATCGCCTTGGCCAGCGCGTCGGTGGAGATGAACCGGGCGTCAGGGTCCTCGCCCTTGGTCAGGTCCAGGTACTGGCCCAGCACCATCTGCGCGTGCTCGTAGAAGGTGTACCCGTCCGCGGAGCCGGGCTTGCGGTACGGCTCCAGCTGCGGCTTGGTGGCCACCTCGTCGAACTTCGGCTTCAGCTCGGGGAACTTCTCGATGAGCTGGTCCACCACCGGCTTGGCGTCCGGCTTGCCGTCCGCGTTCACCGCGTCCTGGATCGTCACGCTCAGCGCGTCACCGGCCTCGCGCTGCCGCTGGTGCTGCGCCGGGGCCTCGGACTTCCACTGGTCGTAGGCGTTGAGGAACGGCCCGTCCTCCTGCGGGCGGGTGTTGAAGTCCACCGCGATCCGGTCGGAGTCCGCCGCGATCAGCGCGCCGATCTCGGCCTGAGTGGCGATCTCCGGCACGTTCGCCATGAACGCCTCGACGTCGGCCGGGTCGACCTCCGCGAAGGTGAACCCGGCCAGCGCCTGCTGCGACTGGGCGGTCGCCTCGGCGGCCACCGCGTCCGCGATCGAGTCGCGGAAGGCGGGGTCCGCCAGCGCGAGCGCCGGGTCCTGCCGCAGGCTCGCCGCGATGTCCGCCGACAGCTTGGGCAGCACGTCGCCAGCCACCGTGGCCTTCAACGCGTCCGGCGCGGTGTTCACCAGGTCCTTGCCGGTGAACGAGCCCAGCGCCTGGTCCACCACGGGACCGAGCACCTTCTGCTGCGCGACCTCGCTGAGCGCCTTCGGGTCGATCGCCACCTGCACGTCCGACGGGAGCTGGCCCCGCAGCCGTTCGGCGACCAGCCGCTGGAACTCGGCCTTGCGCTCGCCGCTGAACCAGCCCGCGTTCTTGCCCCGGCCGCCGGACAGGTCCTCCAGCTTGCCGATGTCGCCGAACTCGGCCTTGATCGCGTCTTCGGCCTTCTGCCTCAGGTCGCCGGCCACGGTCTGCCTGCTGGGACCGTCGAGCAGCTTCAGCCCGTCGCTGTTCGCGACCTGGTTGACGAAGGAGTCCACCAGCGGGGTGACCACCGCGTCGTCGAACGAGGTCTTGGTCTTCTTGGTCTTGAAACCGTCGTTCACGGCGGCGGTGAACTCGGCCGCCGTCTTGGGCACCTTGCCGCCGTTGGCGCCCCTGATGTTCTTGTCCACGTCGCGCAGCGCCGAGCTCAGCGAGTCCGGCACGACGGTGGAGTCCACCGCGTCCCTGAGCGCCTGCGGGTCCACGCCAGGCGGGGTCACGGTGCTCAGCTTCGCGTCCAGCACGCCCGGTGCGGTCGACAGCACCTCGGTGGTGATCTTGCCGACGTTGACCGACGGCGGGCCCACCGAGTTGAGGAACTGGTTGAGCCGCTCGTAGCGGGCAGGGAAGCTGGTGTCGCGCGGCGGCGCGGGCGCGCGGCCCGGCGCGGTCTCCGCGTCCGGCTCGACCAGCGCGTTGGGCGTGCGGTCAGCCGGGTCCTGCTTGGACTGCTCCCACGTGACGTAGTGCTCGCGCAGGTTCGTGGCGATCTCGTGCAGCTGCTGGGGGTTGTTGTTGAAGCCGTCGAACTGCCAGTTGCCCGAGGCGTCCTTCTTCCAGGAGAACCACGGGTCGTTCTCCTTGCCCAGGGCGTCGGTCTGGAAGTCCGGACCCATGCCCAGCCGCTCGTAGAGCTTGGCGACCGGCTCCACCCGGCCCGCCGCGTCCGAGTGCGCGAACGGCACCGCCGGGTCGGGCGCGTAGGTCACCAGCGACCCCGGCGTGGCGTTCTCGATCAGGTCCGCCAGGTGCTGGCCGCCGATGCCGAACTGGTTGGTGTCACCGCGCTGGTCGACGTTGTACGTGTTCTCCTGCGCGGACACGTTCGGCCCGTGCTCGACCGTGGCCCCGGAGGTGATCCGGTCGAAGGTCTCCAGCGGCACCAGGAACGAGCGCAGCACCGGGCGCTTGAGGTCCGGGCTGTTCGGGCCGACCGGCTTGCCGCCGTCGGTGTGCTGGTACTTGGCCAGCCACTGGATGGCGCGCTGCGGACGCCCACCGCCCGCCCACAGCTGGGCGTTGTTGCCGGTGGAGATGCTCAGCTTGCCGCTGTTCGGGTCCGGGTCCTGCTGGATGTCCTTGAACGGCGAGGTCGGGTTGCCGTCGGCGTCGGGCGTGAACGTGGCCGGGTTGACCACCGCGGTGTAGATCCGCACGTGGTGCTGCCCGGCGATCGTCTCGACCTCGTACTCGCCGCGGTGGACCGTGTACTTGTTGTTGCCGTTGCTGACCGTCGTCGGACCGGGGTAGGCCACGCCCGGCCGTCCGATGTGGACCTCTTCCTTGGTCCCGTCGTAGCGCGGGCCGTCCGGGGTGTCGCGCTGGACCACGTGCACCGGCGCGCCGGTGATCGGGCCGTGCGAGGTGAACTGCCCGTCCGGGCCGAGCACGTGCACCCGGATGCCCGAGGCGTTGGCGATGTCGGCGATCGAGGGATCGGGCGTGCCCGGCACCTGCGGCGTGATCGACGGATCGGTGGCGGTGATCGCGTTGACCAGGCTGTCGGTCGGCGTCGCGCCGGGAACCTGGACGGGGACGACGCCGTGCACGTCCAGCATGCCCTGCTGCGCGTCGGTGACCGTCCTCGGCTGCTGCGCCGGACGGCTCGGCCGGGGCGCGTTGGGCAGCTGCGGCGCCGCCTGGACGGGCACGACCACGACCGGCTGGACATCGGGTTCCGCCGAGCGGGTGCGGGGGACCTCCGCCGCAGGCGGCTGGGCACCCGGCGGCTGGACGGCGGGCGGCTGCGGGGCGACCGTCGCCGTGGGACCAGCGGGCGGCGGCACCGGCGCGACCGACGGCGTCTTGGCCGCAGGCGGGTTGACCGCCGGACTGCCAGCGGACGGGGTGTTGACCGCCGGACTGCCAGCGGACGGGGTGTTGACCGGCGGGGTGTTGACCGGCGGGGTGTTGACCGGCGGGGTGTTGACCGGCGGCGTGTTCGCGGTCGGGTTGTTGACCGGTGCCGGGGTCGGGTTGGGCATGCTGGCCGCAGGCGCGTTGACCGGCGGCGCGCTCGTGCCAGGGGCGTTGACCGGCGCGGGCTGGGCGCCGACCGGGTCCGGGCTCTGGACGTTCCCGGCAGGCGGTGCGCTCGGCGGGGGCGACGCCGGGGGCGGCGCGTCGACCAGCGAGGTGTTCGTGTCCGAGGCGTTGGCCGCCGGAGTTTCCACCGCAGGCGTGCCAGCAGCGGGCGGCGGGACGTCGGCAGGCGGCGTGTTCACCGCCGGAGTGCTCACGGGCGGAGTGCTCACGGGCGGAGCGCTGGTGACAGGAGTGTCCGCAGGAGGAGCGCTGACCTGCGGGTCGTTCGCCACCGGGCTGTCCACGCCGCGATCACTGGTGAGGGCGGGCGGCTGCACGTCCGGCGTCGGCGTGGTGTCGAGGCCGGGTTTGGTGTAGAGGACGGTCCGTTCGCCGGTGTGGGGGTTGACCTCGATGACGCGGTCGACGTTGGGGTTGGCTTGGAGTGCGGGAAATTCCTTGGTGTCGAAGACGTTGCCTTCGCGGCGGTTGACCCCAAGCGCGACGTAGACGTCGCCGCTGGCGTTTTCGGCGAAGAATTGGGATGCGTTTTCCCAGATGCGTTGTGATTCGGGGTCGCGCATGGTGAACGTGGGCATTTCCACGTTCGCGTCGTCGAGTCGGTCTTCGAGGGTGGTGCCTGCGTTGCCGAATGCTTCCCATCCGGCGATGTTCATGATGGTGTGGTTCTTGTTGTCGAAGCCGACGAAGTTGCCCGACCAGAACCACGCGCCGTCGGTCTTGGTGTCGAGTAGTGCCTTGAACTCCGCGTCGGTCAGCGTCGCGGGATTCACGATCGGGTCGGAATCCACGTCGGCGTCGTAGCCGGGGTCGGTCTCGCCCATGGTGCTCGGGTCCGGCTGCACGTCCGGGACTACATACGGCTCGGGCTTTGGCGCGGGAGACGGCGCTGGGTCGTCGAAGTCGAAGTCCGAGTCGTAATCGGAGTCAGAGTCGTAGTCGGAATCCGAGTCCGAGTCGACCTCGTAGCCCGCGTCCTCGTCGGGCAGGTTCATCCACGAAGGCTTGGCGTCCCTCGGCGTGTCGGCCGCAGGGGTGTCCGTCGCGGGCGCGGAGCTGTCCACACTGCGATCGCTGATAGGTCCGGTCGACGGGTTCGCAGGTGGCGGGGTACTGGAAGACGACTGGTCCGGCGTCGCGCCGCGCGTGCCATCCGGGGCCGGGGACTGAACATCCGGTGCGGGAGCGGGTGTGGTGTCGAGGCCGGGTTTGGTGTAGAGGACGGTGCGTTCGCCGGTGTGGGGGTTGACTTCGATGACGCGGTCGACGTTGGGGTTGGCTTGGAGTGCGGGGAATTCTTTGGTGTCGAAGACGTTGCCTTCGCGGCGGTTGACGCCGAGGGCGACGTAGACGTCGCCGCTGGCGTTTTCGGCGAAGAATTGGGATGCGTTTTCCCAGATGCGTTGTGATTCGGGGTCGCGCATGGTGAACGTGGGCATTTCCACGTTCGCGTCGTCGAGTCGGTCTTCGAGGGTGGTGCCTGCGTTGCCGAATGCTTCCCATCCGGCGATGTTCATGATGGTGTGGTTCTTGTTGTCGAAGCCGACGAAGTTGCCCGACCAGAACCACGCGCCGTCGGTCTTGGTGTCCAACAGTGCCTTGAACTCCGCGTCGGTCAGCGTGGCCGGATTCACGATCGGGTCGGAGTCGACATCGGCGTCGTAGCCGGGGTCGGTCTCACCCATCGTCGTGGGGTCCGGCTGCACGTCCGGGACCACGTAGGGCTCGGGCTTCGGCGCGGGTGAGGGTGCCGGGTCGTCGAAGTCGAAGTCCGAGTCGTAATCGGAGTCAGAGTCGTAGTCGGAATCCGAGTCCGAGTCGACCTCGTAGCCCGCGTCCTCGTCGGGCAGGTTCATCCACGAAGGCTTGGAATCCTTCGGCGCGTCGGCGGAGCGCGTATCGACGGCGGGCTTGTCCGTCGGAGCTGCGTTGGTTGGAGGCGTGTTGGCCGAAGGCGGAGTGTCCGGGCCGCGATTGCTGGTCGGCGCAGCCGTGTCCGGGGACGGGGTGTTCGCAGGCGGCGGAGTGTTGGTGGGGGATTGGTTCGGCGTCGCACCACGCTCGCTGCTCGGGGGCGGAGTGGTGTCCGAGGCGGGGATCGTGTCGGAGGCCGGAGTGGTATCGGGCGTGGTGTCGAGGCCGGGTTTGGTGTAGAGGACGGTGCGTTCGCCGGTGTGGGGGTTGACCTCGATGACGCGGTCGACGTTGGGGTTGGCTTGGAGTGCGGGGAATTCCTTGGTGTCGAAGACGTTGCCTTCGCGGCGGTTGACCCCAAGCGCGACGTAGACGTCGCCGCTGGCGTTTTCGGCGAAGAATTGGGATGCGTTTTCCCAGATGCGTTGTGATTCGGGGTCGCGCATGGTGAACGTGGGCATTTCCACGTTCGCGTCGTCGAGTCGGTCCTCCAGCGTGGTGCCTGCGTTGCCGAATGCTTCCCATCCGGCGATGTTCATGATGGTGTGGTTCTTGTTGTCGAAGCCGACGAAGTTGCCCGACCAGAACCACGCGCCGTCGGTCTTGGTGTCGAGCAGTGCCTTGAACTCGGCATCGGTCAGCGTCGCGGGGTTGACGATCGGGTCGGAGTCGACATCGGCGTCGTAGCCGGGGTCGGTCTCACCCATCGTCGTGGGGTCCGGCTGCACGTCCGGGACCACGTAGGGCTCGGGCTTCGGCGCGGGTGAGGGTGCCGGGTCGTCGAAGTCGAAGTCCGAGTCGTAATCGGAATCCGAGTCATAGTCCGAGTCGGAGTCGGAGTCGACTTCGTAGCCCGCGTCCTCGTCGGGCAGGTTCATCCACGAAGGCTTGGAATCCTTCGGTGCGTCCGTCGTGGGGGCGGAGTTGTCCACGCCGCGGTCGCTGGTGGGGCCAGTCGAGGTGTCCGCCGGGGGCGGGGTGCTGGTGGACGGCTGGTCCGGCGTCACACTGCGATCGCTGGTGGGCGGGGCCGTGTCCGGCGTCGGTGTGGTGTCGAGGCCGGGTTTGGTGTAGAGGACGGTGCGTTCGCCGGTGTGGGGGTTGACCTCGATGACGCGGTCGACGTTGGGGTTGGCTTGGAGTGCGGGAAATTCCTTGGTGTCGAAGACGTTGCCTTCGCGGCGGTTGACCCCAAGCGCGACGTAGACGTCGCCGCTGGCGTTTTCGGCGAAGAATTGGGATGCGTTTTCCCAGATGCGTTGTGATTCGGGGTCGCGCATGGTGAACGTGGGCATTTCCACGTTCGCGTCGTCGAGTCGGTCCTCCAGCGTGGTGCCCGCGTTGCCGAATGCTTCCCATCCGGCGATGTTCATGATGGTGTGGTTCTTGTTGTCGAAGCCGACGAAGTTACCGGACCAGAACCACGCGCCATCGGTCTTGGTGTCCAACAGTGCCTTGAACTCTGCGTCGGTCAGCGTGGCCGGATTCACGATCGGGTCGGAGTCGACATCGGCGTCGTAGCCGGGGTCGGTCTCACCCATCGTCGTGGGGTCCGGCTGCACGTCCGGAACCACATACGGTTCGGGCTTCGGCGCGGGTGAGGGTGCCGGGTCGTCGAAGTCGAAGTCCGAGTCGTAATCGGAATCCGAGTCGTAGTCCGAGTCGGAGTCGGAGTCGACCTCGTAGCCCGCGTCCTCGTCGGGCAGGTTCATCCACGAAGGCTTCGAATCCTTCGGCGCGTCGGACGACGGCGGCTGCGAGGCAGGGGTTTCGACCTTCGGGCCGCCCTTGTTGTCCGCAGCCGGAGGCGTGGTGCCCGCCGGCGGTTGGGTGCTCGGCGCAGGAGCGTTGGGTGAAGGCGTGCCGGGAGTGGGCGTGCTGGGGGACGGCACGCCTGCGGGCGGCACGTTCACGCCGCCACGGCTGCCAGGAGGCGTGGTCGACGGGGTGGCGCCGGGCTTGTCGGGGCCGGCGGGTGGTGCCTTGGTGATGGTGCCGTCGCCCGCGACGGGCTTGGGGGTGTCGAAGACGCCCTTGGGGGTGCTGGGCTGGTTGAACTTGGTGCTGCGGTCACCCTCTGGGGACGGCGGGGTAGCTCCGGCGGCAGGGGGCATCCCGCCTGCTGCGGGCGGGGTGATGCCTGCTGCGGGAGCCACCGGCGTGCCCGGCTTGACCGTGGACGGCGGAGGCGTCGCGGTTGACGGCGGAGGGGTGGCAGCCGACGGCGGGGGCGTAGTAGCCGACGGCGGGGGCGTAGTAGCCGATGGCGGAGGTGTAGCGGTTGATGGCGGAGGTGCGGTGGGCGTGCTGGGGACACCGGGGACGGGCGGCATGGCGCCGGGTTTGATCGGCGTGGCCGATGCTCCGCCGGGCTTGTCGGGGCCGGCGGGTGGTGCCTTGGTGATGGTGCCGTCGCCCGCGACGGGTTTGGGGGTGTCGAAGACGCCCTTGGGGGTGCTGGGCTGGTTGAACTTGGTGCTGCGGTCGCTGCCTGCGGGGGGTGGGGTGGCTCCGGCTGCGGGCGGCACGCCGCCTGCCATGGGCGGAGTGGTTCCCATTCCCGGCGGGACGGGCGTGCCCGGCCTGGCCGTGGGGGCGCTCGACGGCGAGGACGCGCCGCTCGACGGTGGAACCGCGCCGGTGGACGGCGGAGGCGTCGTGGTCGACGGCGGAACTGCGCCGGTGGGCGGCGGGGTCGCGGTGGAAGTGGACGGCATGCCGGGGATCGGCGGCATGGCGCCGGGTTTGATCGGCGTGGCCGATGCTCCGCCGGGCTTGTCGGGGCCGGCGGGTGGTGCCTTGGTGATGGTGCCGTCGCCCGCGACGGGTTTGGGGGTGTCGAAGACGCCCTTGGGGGTGCTGGGCTGGTTGAACTTGGTGCTGCGGTCGCTGCCTGCGGGGGGTGGGGTGGCTCCGGCTGCGGGCGGCACGCCGCCTGCCATGGGCGGAGTGGTTCCCATTCCCGGCGCGACGGGCGCGCCCGGCCTGGCCGTGGGGGCGCTCGACGGCGAGGACGCGCCGCTCGACGGCGGAACCGCGCCGGTGGACGGCGGAGGCGTCGTGGTGGGGATGGACGACATGCCGGGAATCGGCGGCATGGCACCGGGCTTGATCGGCGTGGCCGACGCACCGCCGGACGGTGCCTTGCTGATGGTGCCGTCACCAGCCGCCGGCTTGGGGGTGTCGAAGACGCCCTTGGGGGTGCTGGGCTGGTTGAACTTGGTGCTGCGGTCACTACCGCCCGCCGCACCGGGCGCACCCGCCGCGGGCGGCATGGCAGCGGGCGGCGTCATGGGCGGCATCGCGCCGGGCTTGGGCGTCGACGGCGTGGACACCGGCGGCATACCGCCGGTCGGCACCGTCGTCGAGGTCCGGGGACCACCGCCGGGCGGCGTGGTGGAGCCGGGTGGGACGGACATGTTGGGCAGCGGGGGCATGCTGCCCTTGGGGATGTTGACCGATCCCGCGCCGCCCTTGGGGGTGTTGATGGGGCTGACGTTGGGGCCGCCTGGGGTCTTGCCGCCGCCGGGGGTGGTGGTGCCGGTGCCGCCCTTGGGGACGGTGGAGCCGGGTGGGACGGACATGTTGGGCAGCGGGGGCATGCTGCCCTTGGGGATGTTGACCGATCCCGCGCCGCCCTTGGGGGTGTTGATGGGGCTGACGTTGGGGCCGCCCGGGGTCTTGCCGCCGCCGGGGGTGGTGGTGCCGGTGCCGCCCTTGGGGACGGTGGAGCCGGGTGGGACGGACATGTTGGGCAGCGGGGGCATGCTGCCCTTGGGGATGTTGACCGATCCCGCGCCGCCCTTGGGGGTGTTGATGGGGCTGACGTTGGGGCCGCCTGGAGTCTTACCGCCGCCGGGGATGGTGGTGCCCGCGCCGCCCTTGGGGGTGTTGATGGGACCGACGTTGGGGCCGCCCGGAGTTTTACCGCCGCCGGGGATGGTGGTGCCCGCGCCGCCCTTGGGGGTGTTGATAGGGCTGACGTTGGGGCCGCCGGGGGTCTTGCCGCCGCCGGGGACGTTCGGCCCGCCACCCTTCGGCGTGGTCACCTGCGAGACGTTGGGCCCGGCGGGGCCCTTGGCACCAGTGGGGTTGGGCCCGGTGCCGCCGTTGATCTGGTTGATCGGCGTGACGTTCGACCCGCTGGTGGTCGAGTTCTTGATCTGGCCGCCCGCCGCCCCCGGCGGCTTCACCGCGCCCGAGTCGGGGTTGATCTTCTGGAACTGGTCCCGGTTGAACTGGTCGAGCTGGACGTGCGTCTGCTGGGTGGCCTTCAGCCCCGCCTGCACGTTGCCCATCGCGGTCGACGCCTTGTTGGCCTGCTCGACCGACTTGGCGTTGGAGTTGTTCAGGGCGGGCACCGCGACCAGGCCGATCGGGCCGAGGGCGTTGGGGGCCAGCTGGAGCCCGGTCAGCTTGGACGAGATCGCGGCCAGGCGGGACTGCAGGTCGCCCGCCTTGTTCTGCAGGTTCTCCATGGAGGACCCGCTCATGGAGAACCCCGAGTTGCCGGTGGGCCCACTCGGCGCGGACGGCGTGGACGGCGTCGACGTCGAGGGGGTGCCCGAGGGGTTCGCGTTCGGGGACGGGTTGCCCGACGGGGTCGGGTTCGGGTCGGAGTTGCCGCCACCGAAGCGTGCCATGAGCGAGTCTCTCCAGTGCTGCTTGAACTAGGTCGAACCGGATTGCCGCCTGCTAGTTGGCGGTCGGGGCGTCCGGGGCCTTCAGCGTGTGCTGGGCGGTAGCCCTGACAGGTGCTTCGGCCCTGCTGAAGGCGATGGGTGCCTCTTGAGCCTCGCCGGTCCTGAAGGTGGACGTGAGCGGTGCTTCGGCCCTGCTGAAGGCGATGGGTGCTTCCTGAGCTTCGCCGGTCCTGAAGGTGGACGTGAGCGGTGCTTCGGCCCTGCTGAAGGCGATGGGTGCTTCCTGAGCTTCGCCGGTCCTGAAGGTGGACGTGAGCGGTGCTTCGGCCCTGCTGAAAGCGGTGGGGGCCTCGTGTGCGGTGTGCATGGCGGCGGACGAGACGCTCGTCGTGCCCGAGGCCCGGACCGCATGTTCCGCAGTGGGGGCGATCGGGGCGTCCATTCGCTCGACGACGTGCTGGGGGGTTGCGATCGCCGTAGGGGCGTCCATCTGCCTGACGGTGTGGTCGGCGGTGGGCGCGGTCAGCGTTTCCATCTGCCTGACGGTGTGGTCGGCGGTGGGCGCGGTCAGCGTTTCCATCTGCCTGACGGCGTGGTCGGCGGTGGGTTCGGCCAGTTTTGCCATCTGCCTGACGGCGTGGTCGGCGGTGGGCGCGTCCGGTGCCTGTGAGGTGACGAAGCCGGTGGGCGCGTCCATTCGCTTGAGGGTGTGCTCGGCGGTCGCCGTCGCCGTCGGGGCGTCCGGGGCCCGGACCGTGTTGTCCGCGGTCGCCGTCGCAGTCGGGGCGTTCTGGCCGTTCTGGGCCAGCGCCTTGTCGATCTTGCGGTCGACGCCTTCCTGCGCCTTCCACGCCTCGTAGCCGACCTCGGCCACGTCGGCGATGTTCTCGAACCGCTGCCAGCCCTTGCCGACGCTGTCGGTGATGTCGTCGAGGTTCTTGATCCGGCTCATCTGGCGGCCCAGCGCCGCGATCAGCCGGGCGATCCGGGAGCCGATGTTGACGCCCAGCGCCACGGCCTTGCCCACGGCGTAGCCGATGAAGCCCGCGATGGAGGCGCCGAAGGTGAAGAACGCCGCCGCGGCGGCGGCGATCGCGCCCGCCAGCAGCGAACCCAGGAACTGGGCGATCATGTCGCGGACGATGTCGCGCAGCACCTGGACCAGCATGCCGCAGATCGCGACGATCTTGGCCTTCTGCTCCACCGCGTTGGCCAGGGAGTCCAGCTCCTTGCCCATGGCTTCCATGTTCTTCTGGAACGCCTCGGAGGACTGCCCGGTCCAGCCCTCGGGCTGGGTCAGCCCGTTGCGGTGGTCCTCGGCCAGCACGCGCAGCTCGGCCGCCTGCGTCTTGGTCGCCTCGACGTTGGCGTTGATCTCGTCGGGGTCGCCCATCAGCTGGTCGAGCGGCTCCTTGAGGAAGCTCACGTGCTCGATCAGCCAGCCGATGCCCGCGCCCAGCAGCGTGCCGAACGGGTCCACCGCCAGCATGGCCATCGACGAGGCCGTGCCGATCGCGGCGAAGGTGATGTCGAGCACCTTCTCGGTCTCGGTCTCGGCGTCCTTGCCGATGGTCGTGATCATCTCGTCCCACGCCGAGATGAACAGCGAGCCCTTGAACTTGTTCTCCTCGGTGATCTCCATGCCAGGAGGGGAGGCGATGGGTGTTTCGGGGGCGGTCATGCTCGGGCCTTCCTGGTCACCACGGCTGGTTGTCGTCGTCCTCGTCGTCGGCCGGGCGCGACGGGCGCGCCGGGCGCGACGGGGCTTGCTGGACCGGCTGCGGCCGCGCCGGGGCGCGCTCCGGCTCCGGCTCCGCGTAGTCGCGCTCGTCGTCGTCGTCCTCGTCCTCGGTCCCGTCCGACGGGATGGAGTCCATGACGAACTGCATGGCCTCGGTGCCCTCGCCCAGGGGTTCGAAGGCCGCCACGACCTTGCTCGCGGCCTGCTTCTGCGCGGCGCGGGCGGTCTCCATGATCACCGCGGTCAGCCGGGAGGGCCCCAGGTCGCACGCCCGGTGGCCGAGTTCGATGTTCTGCAGGCCGCCGTTGGGGCCGACCGTGACCGTGACCGAGCCGTCGCGGCTGGAGACCGTGGCGCTGGCCGCCGCGTAGTTCTCCTGGAGGTCCGCCGACTTCTGCTGCAGATCGGCCAGCTTGGCCTCGAAGTTGTCGAGCCACTGCTGGGGGTCCAAGGTCAACCTCCTGGGGTGGATACCGGTGCACCCTTCAGTGCACCGGTATCCGCCAACGTGGCCCCAACGCGCCACCAACGGAGCAGTGGGTGCGGCCGACCAGGGCAGGAAGTGGTCGTGATGTGCGCCACGGGGGGAGAGCCGACCTGGAAACGGGGAGGTCGGGACCCCGCCGTTGGTCCCGACCTCCGCTGGGGACTACGGGTGAACACGCCACCCGGTTCACCGCTTGACAGCGCGTGACCGATCACTACGCGGTGATTCCGCCGGGTCACCATAAGTGGCGGAGTCGCCTGATGGCACCAACGATTAGGTCACGTGCGAGCCGGCACGTGCGCGAGCGTCGTTACCACGGGGTACGGTTCGCGACTCGGAGGCCCGACACCGCCGTCGGGATGTGTCTGCTCACCAGAGCAGGGAGGGAGACGAGCTGTGCGTCGTCGAATGCGCGGCGTCGCGGTGGCCGCGATCGCGCTGACCAGCGTTATGTCGATGGCCGCGTGCGCCAAGGACAACGGCGGCAACTCCGCCGGGTCCGGTTCGACCGGCACCGAGGGCGGCTGCAAGCTCAGCGAGAAGCCCCCGGCGGCGGCCGCTGCCAACACCACCAGCAGCGCCGCGGGCCAGAAGGTCGACGGCAGCTCGCTGAAGGTGGGTCTGGCCTACGACATCGGCGGTCGCGGTGACGCCTCGTTCAACGACTCCGCCGCCGCGGGCCTGGACAAGGCCAAGGCCGAGCTGGGCATCAAGCCGGAGAACATCCGGGAGCTGACCGCCGCCCCGAACGAGGCCGAGGACGCCAAGCTCACCCGCCTGCGCCAGCTCGCGAGCGAGGGCTTCAGCCCCATCATCACGGTGGGCTTCGCCTACGCCGAGTCGCTGAAGACGGTGGCCCCGGAGTTCCCGAACGTGAAGTTCGCCATCGTGGACGGCACGGTGGAGGGCGCGACCAACGTCACCCCGCTGGTGTTCGCCGAGGAGCAGGGCTCCTTCCTGGCTGGCGTCATCGCCGCCTACCAGTCCAAGAACTGCCACATCGGCTTCGTCGGCGGCGTGGAGACCCCGCTGATCGGCAAGTTCGAGGCGGGCTACGAGCAGGGCGCGAAGGCCGCCGCCCCGGACATCAAGATCGAGGAGAAGTACCTCACCCCGGCCGGTGACTTCTCCGGCTTCCAGGACCCGACCAAGGGCCAGGTCGCCGCGCAGGGCCAGATCGAGTCCGGCGCGGACGTGCTCTACCACGCGGCGGGCGCGTCCGGGAAGGGCGTGTTCTCCGCGGCCAAGGCGGCCAACGCCAAGGCCATCGGCGTCGACTCCGACCAGTACAACCAGGCCACCGTCGCCGAGTCCAAGGACGTGATCGTCTCGTCCATGCTCAAGCGGGTGGACGTGGCGGTGTACGACTACGTCGAGGCGGTCGCCAAGAACGACCTCTCCAGCCTGCCCAAGGTGTTCGACCTGAAGGTCGACGGCGTCGGCTACGCCACCTCCGGCGGCAAGATCGACGAGGAGCTCAAGGCGGTCCTCGAGGGGTACAAGGCCCAGATCATCGAGGGCAAGATCACCGTGTCGGACAAGCCGAGCAGCTGATCAGCCACCACCGCACCGGGCCCTGCGAGCACCACTCGCGGGGCCTGGTGCGTGGTTAGCCCCGGCGAAGGCCGGGAACCAGGAGTCCTTCCCATGAGCACTACGACCCCTGCCGTCGTCCTCTCCGGCATCACCAAGCGCTTCCCCGGCGTGGTGGCCAACAGCGACGTGCACCTGACCGTGAGAGCGGGCGAGGTGCACGCCCTGTGCGGTGAGAACGGGGCGGGCAAGTCCACCCTGATGAAGATCCTCTACGGGATGCAGCACCCCGACGAGGGCACCATCGAGGTCAACGGCAGGCAGGTCAGGTTCCGCACCCCGGCCGACGCCATCAAGGCGGGCATCGGGATGGTGCACCAGCACTTCATGCTGGCCGACAACCTGACCGTGCAGGAGAACGTCGTGCTGGGCGCGGAGTCGCTGCACGGCATCGGGGGCAAGGCCCGCAAGCGCATCCAGGAGTTGGCGAAGGCCACCGGGCTGACCGTCGACCCCGGCGTGCTGGTGGAGCGCCTCGGCGTGGCCGACCGGCAGCGCGTGGAGATCCTCAAGGTGCTCTACCGGGGCGCCAAGGTGATCATCCTGGACGAGCCGACGGCCGTGCTGGTGCCGCAGGAGGTGGACGAGCTGTTCGCCACCCTGCGCTCGATGCAGCAGCAGGGCTTCACCTTCCTGTTCATCTCGCACAAGCTGGACGAGGTGCGCGCGATCGCCGACTCCGTCACGGTGATCCGCCGCGGCACCACCGTCGGCACCGCCGACCCGAAGGCGGTCAGCTCCCGCCAGCTCGCCGAGATGATGGTCGGCAGCGAGCTGCCCAGCCCGGAGACCCGCGAGTCCACGGTCACCGACCGGGTGGTGCTGCGGGTGGAGAACCTGGGCCTGGTCGCCGAGGAGGGCACCCGCCCGGTGCTCGACCGCATCGACCTGGTGGTGCGCGCGGGCGAGGTGGTCGGCATCGCGGGTGTCGAGGGCAACGGCCAGACCGAGCTGGTCGAGACGATCATGGGCATCCGCAAGGCCCACCACGGCCGGGTGCTGCTGGGCGACCGCGACCTGACCAAGCTGGGCACGCTGGCCCGGCGCGAGGCGGGCATCGGCTACGTGCCCGAGGACCGGCACCGGCAGGGCCTGCTGCTGGAGCAGCCGCTGTGGGCCAACCGCGTCCTGGGCCACCAGACCCGCGAGCCCGTCTCGCGCGGCCAGTGGCTGGACCTGGACGGAGCCAAGCGGGACACCCGGCGCATCGTCGAGGAGTTCGACGTGCGCACGCCGGGCATCGACGTGGCGGCGGCCGCGCTGTCCGGCGGCAACCAGCAGAAGTTGGTGGTGGGCCGGGAGCTGTCCGGCGCGCCCTCGCTGCTGATCGCCTCGCACCCCACGCGCGGTGTCGACGTGGGCGCGCAGGCGCTGATCTGGGACGCGATCAAGCGGGCCCGCGCGGCGGGGCTGGCGGTGCTGCTGATCTCCGCGGACCTGGACGAGCTGATCGGCCTGTCCGACACCATCAAGGTCATGCTGCGCGGCAGGCTGGTCGCCGACGCCGACCCCGGCACGGTCACCCCGGAGGACCTGGGCAGCGCGATGACCGGCGCGGGCGCCACGAGCGACGCGGTCCATGAAGCGGCGCAGGAAGTGGAAGGCGAGCGGTAATGGGAATCTTGCGCGGCAAGTTGCTGCCGCCCGCACTGGCGATCCTGTTCTCCGCGCTGCTGTGCGGGATCGCGCTGGTGGTCTCCGGCGCCAACCCGGCGCGGGCGTTCGGGGCGATGGTGTCGCAGGTCGGCCAGGGCACGACGCTGGTCGACATCATCAACAGCACCGGCACGTACTACATCGCGGCGCTGGCGGTGGCGATCGGGTTCCAGATGAACCTGTTCAACATCGGCGTCGAGGGCCAGTACCGGGTGGCCGCGGTGGTCGCCGCGGTGTTCGGCGGCTCGGTCGTGCTGCCGCCCGGCCTGCACGCGCTGGCCATCATCGTGGTCGCCGCGCTGGTCGGCGCGGCGTGGGCGGCGATCCCGGCGATCCTGAAGGTGACCCGCGGCGTCAACGAGGTCATCTCCACGATCATGATGAACGGCCTGGCGCTGGGCCTGGCCGCGTACCTGATCGGCGACGACGTCTTCGGCGAGCTGCGCGGCAACAACATCCGCACCCCGGAGATCGCCGAGAGCGGCTGGGTGCCCGGCATCTCGCTGGGCAGCTCGGGCACCATCTTCGGCCTGGTCTTCCTGGCCGCGCTGCTGGGCATCGGCTACTGGGTGATGATGAACCGCACCCGGTTCGGCTTCGAGCTGCGCGCCTCCGGCGAGTCCGCCACGGCCGCCGCGGCGGGCGGCGTCAACGCCAAGAAGATGGTGCTGATCGCGATGCTGCTGTCCGGGGCCATCGCCGGGCTGGTGTCGATGCCCGAGATCCTGGGCCGCGACCACACCTACAACCTGAACTTCCCGGCGGGCATCGGCTTCTCCGGCATCGCCATCGCGCTGCTGGGGCGCAACCACCCCGGCGGCATCGCCTTCGGCGCGCTGCTGTGGGCGTTCCTGGACAAGTCGGGGCTCGCGCTGGACAACGTGGGCGTGCCGAGGGAGATCGTGACGATCATGCAGGGCTCGATCGTGCTGTCGGTCGTCGTGGCCTACGAGGTGGTCCGCCGGGTCGAGCTGACCGCGCAGCAGCGCCGGGTCGGTCGTGAGCTGGAGGCCGCGTCGTGAGTACGTCGTTGATGAACCCCTCCGAGGCGCCCACCACGGTCCCGCCGCCGCGCAAGGCGCGCAGGCTGCCCGGCTGGGCGGTGGGCATGCTCGGCGTCGCGGGCGCGATCGTGCTGATGTCGACCACGTCCTACCTGACCGACGTGCCGCAGCTGACCTCGACCGGCACCATCCAGACCGCCGTGCGGCTGGCGCTGCCGATCCTGCTGGCGGGCCTGGGCGGGCTGTGGGCGGAGCGCGCGGGCGTGGTGAACATCGGCCTCGAAGGCATGATGATCATGGGCACCTGGGGCGCCGCGTGGGCGGGCTACCAGTGGGGCCCGTGGACGGCGCTGATCGCCGCCGCCGTGTTCGGCGCGCTGGGCGGCCTGCTGCACGCCATCGCCACGGTCACCTTCGGCGTCAACCACATCGTCTCCGGCGTGGCGATCAACCTGCTCGGCGCGGGCCTGACCAAGTACCTGTCGACGCTGCTGTTCTTCCCGGTCTCGCACAACCCGCGCGAGTCGCCCGCGGTGCCCAAGTTCGACACCTACTCGGCGGCGGGCCTGTCGGACTGGCTGGGCGAGCTGGAGGCCGAGCAGCGGGTGGGCCTGTCCGACGTGGCGGGCATCCTGCGCGGCCTGCTCACCGGCGTCTCGCCGCTGACCATGCTGGCCGTGGCCCTGGTCGTGGGCAGCTACCTGGTGCTCTGGCGCACCCGGTTCGGCCTGCGGCTGCGCTCCTGCGGCGAGAACCCGGTGGCCGCCGAGTCGCTGGGCGTGAACGTCTACCTGTACAAGTACGCTGCGGTCATCGCCTCCGGCGCGCTGGCGGGCATCGGCGGCGCGGCACTGGTGCTCAACCCCGGCCAGCCCGGCTACCTGGAGGGCCAGACCAACGGCCGCGGCTACATCGGCCTGGCCGCGATGATCTTCGGCAACTGGCGGCCGGGCGGCCTGCTGGGCGGCGCGGCGCTGTTCGGCTACGCCGACGGGCTGCAGCTGCGCAGCGGCGGGCAGACCTTCCTGGCCCTGGTCTACGGCGCGGTGCTGCTGCTGGGCGCGATCGTGGTGTGGCAGCTGGTGCGCAGGCGCTGGTTCGCCGCCGCGGGCGGCATCGTCGCGGCGGTGCTGCTGTACGCGATCTACTACAGCCTGGACGAGGTGCCCGGCGAGCTGACCACCTACGCGCCGCACCTGGTGACGCTGGTGGTGCTGGCGGTGGCGTCGCAGCGGCTGCGGATGCCCGCCGCCGACGGGGTGGTGTACCGCCGTGGTTGACGTCGTGGCGGATGGCGCGGTCGACGGCGCGCCCGAGGTCGACTGGGAGCTGCTGCGGGGCAAGGCCGTCGAGGCGGCCCAGTCGGCCTACTGCCCCTACTCGGGGTTGCAGGTCGGGTCGGCCGCGCTGTGCGACGACGGCCGGATCGTGGTCGGCTGCAACGTCGAGAACGCCGCGTACGGCGTCGGCCTGTGCGCGGAGTGCACCATGGCCGGGCAGCTGCGGCTGACCGGCGGCGGGCGGTTCGTGGCCGTGGCCTGCCGGAGTGGTCTCGGTGAGCTGCTGATGCCGTGCGGCCGGTGCAGGCAGATCCTGTACGAGCTGGGCGGCGCGTCGTGCCTGGTGGACACCCCGTCCGGGGTGCTGCCGATGAGCCGCGTGCTGCCCGATGCGTTCGGACCGGAGGACCTGCCGTGACCCACCCCGTGACTCACCCCGTGATTCACACCGCCGTGGACGTCATCAGGGCCAAGCGGGACGGCCTGCGGCTGACCGACGACCAGATCGACTGGGTCGTCGACGGCTACACCCGCGGCGTGGTGGCCGACGAGCAGATGTCCGCGCTGGCCATGGCCATCTACCTCAACGGCATGGACGCGGCGGAGACCGCGCGGTGGACGCGGGCGATGGTGCTGTCCGGGACCAGGCTGTCGCTAGAGGTCGGGCGGCCCACCGTGGACAAGCACTCCACCGGCGGCGTGGGCGACAAGATCACCCTGCCGCTGGCCCCGCTGGTGGCCGCCTGCGGCGCGGCGGTGCCGCAGCTGTCCGGGCGCGGCCTCGGGCACACCGGCGGGACGCTGGACAAGCTGGAGGCCATCCCCGGCTGGCGGGCCCAGCTGTCCGAGGACGAGGTGGTCGCCCAGCTGCGCTCGGTCGGCGCGGTGATCTGCGCGGCCACCACCGGTCTGGCCCCGGCCGACCGCAAGCTCTACGCGCTGCGCGACGTGACCGGCACGGTGGAGTCCATCCCGCTGATCGCCGGCTCGATCATGTCCAAGAAGATCGCCGAGGGCGCGCAGGCGCTGGTGCTGGACGTGAAGGTCGGGTCGGGGGCGTTCATGAAGTCCCTGGACCAGGCGCGGGCGCTGGCGCACGCGCTGGTGGACATCGGCGTGGACCACGGGCTGCGGGTCTCGGCGCTGCTGACGGACATGTCCGTGCCGCTGGGGCGGGCGGTCGGCAACGCGGTCGAGGTCGCCGAGTCGGTCGAGGTGCTGCGCGGCGGCGGCCCCGAGGACGTGGTGGAGCTGACCCTGGCGCTGGCGCGGGAGATGCTGGCCCGCGCGGGCGTCGACGCCGACCCGGCGGCCGTGCTGGCCTCCGGCGAGGCGTACGAGACGTGGGCGCGGATGATCCGCGCGCAGGGCGGCGACCCGGACGCGCCACTGCCCGTCGGGGCGCACAAGCACGTGGTCGAGGTGCCCGAGGACGGCGTGCTGACCACGCTGGACGCCTACGCGGTGGGTGTGGCGGCGTGGCGGCTGGGAGCCGGTCGGGCGCGCAAGGAGGACCCGGTGCAGGCCGGGGCCGGGGTGATCTGCCTGGCCAAGCCGGGGGACGTGGTGGTGGCGGGCCAGCCGTTGCTGGAGCTGCGCACCGACACGCCCGAGGCGGTGCCCGCGGCACTGGAGGCGCTGCGGGGCGGCATCGTCATCGGCGACACCCCCGTCCCCGCCACCCCTCTCATCCGCGAGACCCTCCGCGGCTGACCCACCCCCGCGAGTCGAACGCTCAGGTACCGCGAGTCGAACGCTCAGGACCCCTGAGTTCGTCGTTCGGGTTGGGTTGTCCAGCAAAGCGGCACTCGCCGCGCGGCAGGTCGCCAAGGATGGCGCTCGCGGGGGCCCCGCTGCGCGCGCCCGTCCTGGTGCGTGGGCAAGTACTACCGGAGGCCGTCGTGAGGGCCGGTAACTACCACCCGAGGGGCGTGGAAGCGCGGGTCGGGCGCGAAAGTGCGAGTCGGGGTGCGTGAACGCTCGGTTCGGGGTGTCCGGGCGCGCGACTCGCGAGGGCGACACGCCCATGATCGGGTGACGCCGGGGGCGGGCGTGGTGGTCCTGAGCGTTGAATTCGGGGGTTCTGGAGGTTCGACTCGCGGGGGTGGGAAGGGCGAAGGCCCGGCCGCGTGAGCGGGCCGGGCCTTCGGGAGGTGCGGGGGATCAGGCGCCTTCGGCGGCGAGGTCGTCGTCGTGGTTCTCGCCGGGCTTGGGGCCGTTCTTGCGGGTGCGGCGCTGCGGGCGGGGCAGGGCGGTGGGCGGGGGCGGCGGGGTCGCCGAGCCGCCGCCGAGGATCAGCTCGGCGAACGTGGCCATCGCCTCGTCCAGCTGACCGCCGATGCGCAGCTCCGACTCCTGGTTGCTCTTGCGCACCAGCGACGCCAGCGAGTCGGCGTCCGGCCTGCTCGACAGCGTGCCCTCGACCTTGGCGATGCCCTGCTCCACCACGCCGGACAGCTCGCCCAGCCGGGCGGCGAAGTCGTCCTCCACGGCGTCGAGCCGGGTGGTCATGGTGTCCAGGCGCGAGGTGACCTGCTCCAGGCGCTGCGCCAGCGCCTCCAGCCGGTCGGTGGCGTCGACCCGGTCGCGGGTCTCGTCCAGCGCCGCGTGCAGGGCCTCGCGGGCCTCGTCGAGCTTGCCGGTGACGGCGCCGCGGGTGTCGTTGAGGGCCGCGTGGAACCCGTCGCGGGTGTCGTTGAGCGCCGTGTGGAAGCCGTCGCGGGTGGCGTTGAGGTTGTCGCGGGTCTCGTCGAGCCTGCCGTGCAGGGCGCTGGTCGAGTCGCCGAGCGAGCGCTGCAGCGCCTCGCGGGTGCCGTCGAGGTGCTCGTGCACGCCCTCGTCGACCTCGTCCAAGCGGCTGCGCAGGGCGGCCTCCAGCGCCTCGATGCGCTCGCGCAGCGGGGCGGTCACCGCGCCGGGGATCTGGTCGGTCTTGCCGTCCTGCTTGTCCAGGTGCAGTTCGAGGTCGTCGAGCCGCTTGTGGATGTGGGAGAGCTTGTCCTCCAGGCCGTCCATCCGGCCCGCCACGCCCTCGAACCGGCCCGCCACGCCGTCGAGCCTGCCGTCGAGCTGGGCGAACGGCTTGGCCAGCTTGTCGACCAGGCCGTCGACCGCGCGGCCGATGCCCTGCACGGCGTTGTCCTGCGCCTCCAGCCGCGACAGCGCCTCGTCCAGGCGCTCGGCCAGCACGCTGACCTCGGTGCGGTCGGGCAGCTCGGACAGGCGCTTGCGAACGGAACCCAGCGACTCGAGCGGGGACATCCGCGCGTGGATCTCGTCCAGTGCGTCGAAGATCTGCTGCTGTTCGCTCTCACGGATCTCCGCGGCGCGCGTGAGCATGTTGCGCATCCGATCGAAGGACATCGTGGAGTTGTTGTTCTCGTTCACGGCTCGGGTGCCTTCGTCCAGGGGAGGGGGAGACCTCCGGGAGCCTAACCGCGCCGGGTGGTGGGCCAGTACCACCCCCTGACGCGGACCGCCTGTTCCGGCGTCATTGCCGCTTCGTGGAGTGACAACGAGTGACCATACCCGGAGGTGACGGCCCGGCTACCTGTGAGTGCTCCGCGTGAGCATCCGCCGAGAGGGTGACCGGCGGCGGGGGGCGATAGCGGAAAGTTCTGCATCACGAGTGCACAACGGCCTCCGGGCCGGTGATCGGTATACGGTGTCGACCATGCCGACCCCGCTTTCCCAGGAGGCCATCCGCACAGCGCCGAAGGTGCTGCTGCACGACCACCTCGACGGTGGCCTCCGCCCCCAGACGGTGATCGAACTCGCCGAGGCCTGCGGCCACCAGGGCCTGCCCACCACCGACCCGGTGAAGCTGGGCGCCTGGTTCCGCGACAACGCCAACTCCGGTTCGCTGGTGCGCTACCTGGAGGGCTTCGCGCACACCTGCGGCGTCATGCAGGACGAGGCCGCGCTGGTCCGGGTCGCCTCCGAGGCCGCGCAGGACCTCGCCGCCGACGGCGTGGTCTACGCGGAGGTGCGCTACGCCCCCGAGCTGTTCACCGAGCGGGGGCTGAGCCTGGAGCAGGCGGTCGAGGCCGTGCAGGAGGGCTTCCGCCAGGGCGAGGCCGCCTCCGGCGGGCGGATCAGGGTGCGGGCGCTGCTGTGCGCGATGCGCCAGAACGACGACTGGCAGCGGATCGCCGACCTGGTGGTGCGCTACCGCGACGCCGGGGTGGTCGGCTTCGACATCGCGGGCCCCGAGGCCGGGTTCCCCGCGACCAGGGAGCTGTCCGCGTTCGAGTACCTGCGCCAGCAGAACGCGCACTTCACCATCCACGCGGGCGAGGCGGCGGGGCCGGAGTCGATCTGGCAGGCCGTGCAGTTCTGCGGGGCCGAGCGGCTGGGCCACGGGGTGCGGATCGTGGAGGACATCCAGGACGGCGAGGTGGGCCACCTCGCCGCGTACGTGCGGGACCGCCGCATCGCGCTGGAGACCTGCCCGACCTCCAACGTGCACACCGGCGCGGTCGCGTCGCTGGCCGAGCACCCGATCGCGCTGCTGGACCGGCTGGGCTTCCGGGTCACCGTGAACACCGACAACCGGCTGATGAGCGACGTGACGGTGAGCGGCGAGTTCGCCGCCGTCGTGGAGCAGTTCGGGTTCGGCTGGGACGACCTGCGCCGCTTCACCACCAACGCGGCGAAGGCGGCGTTCCTGCCGCTGGACGAGCGCCGCGCGCTGATCCGGGACGTCATCGAGCCCGGCTACGCGGCACTGCGGGACTGACGAGAGAACGAGGGGGGCGTTCCCGACACCGGGAACGCCCCCCTCGTTTTTCGCGTCAGTGGACGCGGAGCCGGTCCTCGAAGTTGGCGACCAGCGTGCGCCACGCGGCGACCTCGGCGTCGTACGGGGCGCTGGGCGCGAGCCGCGTGGGGTCCGGCTTGAGCACGTAGGACACCAGCCAGCCCAGGCTCTCGGACTGGTTGAGCGCCAGCTTCACGCTGTCGTCGCCCGCCCACTCGGCGGCGTCCTCCAGCAGCTCCACCACCAGGTCCAGCTGGGTGGGGTCGACCGCGTCCGGGCCGTCGGCGATGTCCTCGTCCAGGCCGGTGAACACGTAGACGTTGTCCGGGTCGACCTCGACCTCCAGGTCGCCGCCGGTGGCCTTGACCACCAGCTCCTGCCAGGTGGAGACCTCGGTCAGGTCGTTGTCGTCGGCCTCGACGATGAACCGGGACAGCGCGCGCGGCGAGCCGAACACGTCGATCCTGCCCTTGCGGCCCAGGAACAGCGGCTGGTCGTCGAGGTAGCAGCGCAGCGTGTAGTACTCGCCCGCGCTGGTGAGGATCTTGATCGGGTCGATGCCGACCTCGCCCCAGAAGCCGGGGACCGCGTCGTCGGCGTCGTCCTCGTCGTCCGAGTCGTCCTCGTCGGCGACGGCCGCCGTGGCCTCCTCCAGCGCGGCCAGCTCCTCCTGGGCGGTGGCCAGCGTCGCCGCGTCCACCTCGGGCGTGGTCACGACCTCGTCGATCGCGTCCAGCACCTCGTCCCACTTCTCCGAGACGACCTCGCCCAGCTGCGCCCACAGCGCCTTGCCCTCGCGGCCGGTGAACGGCAGCGTGCCCTGCGGCAGCAGCGCGAAGCCCTCCGCCGAGTCCAGCACCTCGTGCACCTTCTCCAGGTCGCACACGTCGGCCAGGGAGCGCACGATCGACACCACGTCGGCCAGCTCGCCGATGACCCAGGTGTCGGGCTCCTCGGCGACCAGCTCCGGCACGCCGACCAGGTCGAACTGGTGGTTGTCGTCCGGCGACAGCTCGGCCACCGACAGCGCGGGCACCACGTGCCACGCCGGGTGGTCGGTCAGGTCGTGCTCCTCGGCCCCGCGCACGAACGCCGCGAGGTGCGCGGCGTCGGGGAAGGCGTAGAGGTCCTCTTCGTGGCCGAGGAACGCCTCCCACTCCTCGCCCTCCTCCCGCCAGCGGGGAGCCCACAGGGTGACGACATCACCCTGGGTGAGTCCCAGCTCGATCGGGACGATGTCCTGCGCCATCAGACCTCCCGGTCTCCCCATGCCCCTTTGCGATGCGGAACTAGAGGGTACGGGGTCGATCACCTAGCGCTGCCGCTGGCCACGGAACGGGTCGGCGAAGTACTCGTCGTCGTCGATCTCGGCCGGTGGGCGGGGCCGTGCCGGCGGCCTGGCGCGCGGGGGAGCGACCGGGGGAGGGGGTGGGGCCGGGGCGGGTGCGGCGGGCGGGGGCGGTGGTGGTCCGGCGAAGGACTCCACCGCCATGGCCATGCTGTCGCCCAGCGCCTTGGCCACCTCGTTGTAGCTGGTCCGCACGGCCGCGTCGGTGGCGAGCGCGCCGGTCTCCACGACCATCCGGCCCACCGCGTCCGGGCCGTGCCCCAGCGCGGCGGGCAGCAGCCGCACCGCCCGCAGCTCACCGGTGGCGGTGGCGGTGACCTCCACCAGGCCGCTGGGGTGCCGGGCGGTGCCGGTGACCCGCGCCAGCACCTCGGTCAGCCGGTCCGCGGCGAACCGCCGCGCCTCCAGCGTCATCGGGAACCCCCGAAGGGGTGACCGCCGAAGTCGTCGTCCTCCGGCGCGCCGGGCGGGAAGCCGATCTCGGCCAGCGCCCGCGCGGTCGCCGGGTCCACCACCCGCGCCAGCGAGGCGTGCAGCCGGGCCGCCGCGTCGCGGGACGCCCGGCCCGCCACGCGCACGATCTCCGCGCCCAGCGCGTCCGGGCCCAGGCGCAGCGCGGCCGGGCTGATCCGGATCTCGTGCGGCGGCGCCGCGGGCGCGGTGACCACGGTGACCGCGCGGTCCGGTGAGCTGGCCCGGCCCAGCACCGGACCGGTGCGCACCAGGTGGTCGGCCACCCGGTGGCCGGTGTCGGCGACCCGCTGGGCCGCCCGCGTCGTCTCGTCCACGTCCTCAGCCCGTCGGTCGGTAGAAGCCCATGAAGCCCATGCCGCTGTTGGTCGTGCGGATCGGGTTGACCTGCACCGGGTCGCCCGCCTCGACCATCTGCCCGTTGCCGATCACCATGGCCACGTGCCCGTCCCACACCACCAGGTCGCCGGGCAGCAGCTGGTCCGGCGGCACGGAGGCGCCCATCGCCTGGGACGACGCGGGTCGGGGGATGTCGAAGCCCGCGCCCGCGTAGGCCCACTGGGTCAGGCCGCTGCAGTCGGTGCCCTGCGGCGGGTTCGCCCCGCCCCACACGTACGGGGTGCCCAGCGCGGACAGCGCCCTGCGCACCGCCTGCGCGGCGATCTCGTTGGGGGCTTCGGCGGAGCTGCCGTCCGGCAGGTTCACGCCCACGCCGGTGCCCGGCTGCGGCGGGATGGCCACGGGCAGCCGGGGACCGGTCGGGCCGCCACCGCCGCCGCCTCCGCCTCCTCCTGAGCCGCCGCCTGTGCCGCCGCCACCGCCTCCGCTTCCGTCACCGCCGCCACCGCCGATCGACGGCGGGGCGGACGGCGTGGACGTGGTGCCCGTCGCGCTGGAGGTCGACGTGGTGCCGCCGCCCTCCACGCCCAGCGGGTCGCCGACGCCCGCGAAGTCCGGCTTCTCCAGCGCGCGCAGCCGCGCCGCCACGGCGGTCAGCTCGTCGCGGACCCGCTGCAGCTCCTGGGCGGACCGGCCCTCGTACTCGCGCGCCTTCGCGGTCACGTCCGCGGCGACCGCCAGCACCGCGCCCGGCCCGCCGACCAGCGACGCCGCGACCGCCGCCGCCAGCCGGGGCGTGGCCCAGCCGGTGAACTCGTCGATCAACCCCTGCACGGCGGTCCGGCCCGCGCTCACCGCGGCCACCGCGGTCGTCGCCGCGGACTGCGCGGCGGTGGCGTTGCGGCTCAGCGCGGCCACCCCGCCGGAGAACCGCGCCACCCGGTCCTGGAACGCGCCCGCCTTCTCCCCGTACCAGGTGCCCAGCGCAGCGTTGGCCGCGCCGGTGTGCCTGCCGCCGACCTCGGCCAGCGCCGAGGAGGCCCGCCCGAGGGCGTCGGCCGCGCGGGTCGCGCCGCCGGTGTCGCCCTCCAGCCGGGCCAGGTCCTCCTTCATCGGCCGGACCAGCGCCGCGACGAACCCCGAGACGTCCACGCTCACCCCTGGTAGGCGCGGGTGAAGTCGGCGCTGTGCCGCGCCTCCTGCTCGACGTAGGCCGCGCCGGTGCGGGAGACCTCGCCCGCCAGCGCGGACAGCCCGGCCGCCGCGGCGGCCACACCGTCCACTTGGGCCCGCGCCGCCTCCCGGAAGGCCGCGCCGAGGCCGACCTCCTCGCCGATGCGGCCGAAGCTGTCGGCGGGCAGCGCGTCCACCCCGGAGAGGGTGGCCGTGCCGATCGCCGCGACCTCGTCGGCCAGCCCGGAAGCCGTTGTGCCGTAAGCCGACAGCGCCGCCGGGTCGACGCCGAATCCCCGTTCCACCGCTTCCCCCTCAGTAGGACGAACAGGGGAGATCCTGCCCGAATCCACCCGGCTGCGCGGCGTTTTGACGCGGATCCTGCCCCGATGAGCGGTACCCTGCGCGGCGTTCTGAGGTGATCATGTCGTTGTGGGTGTTCTGCGCCATTGGAGAAGAATCGTGGCGTGGCTCGACGACCACGCCCCCCTGACCGCGGCCGTGTTCGGCCCCGCCGAGGAGCACTCGGCCGTCGCGGAACTGGCGGCGGTGACCGGCCTGGAGCCACCGGCGGACCTGCGCGCGTGGTGGTCGGTCTGCGGCGGGACCGAGGACCTGGCCTTCGCCGAGGTGCTGCCGCCCTTCTACACGCCGCTGGGGCCGACCAACGCGCTGCGCTCGTGGCGGCTCAAGCAGGGGTTCTGGCCCGCCGACCCGGTTTCGGAGGCGGGCTCGCCCACGGCGGGCTTCCACCCGAGCTGGCTGCCCATCGCCTTCGACGGCTGCGGTGACGCGCTGGCCGTGGACCTGCGGCCCGGCGCGCTGACCGGGTGCGTGGTCGAGTGGGACCGGGAGAGCCGCAAGATGCTCAAGCCGGAGTGGGCCAGCCTGGTGGAGATGCTCGACCAGGTCGCCACGGCGCTGGAGCACCGCAGCAGGCTCGGCCACTGCGAGCCGCTGATCACCACCGACGGCCGCCTGGGCTGGCGCACCACCTGAAGCGCTTAGCCGGGACCCGGCGGGGTACTCCAGCGGTCCCGGCAGCCAGGAGGCGGATGTGGCCAGCTACGAGTACCACGCGCCGGTCGACGTGCCCGCGCGGCAGCTGTTCGACCTGCTCGCGCAGCCCGAAGCGCTGCCCCAGCACCTGCCTGGCCTGGTCGCCGACGACGCCAGCCTGCGGGTCGACCACGACCGCCGGGTGCTCACCTGGAGCGAGGGCTCGCTCGCGGTCGTCGACGAGGAGGAGGCGGGGCGCAGCCTGATCACCCTGACGGTGAACTCCGAGCGGGGCCCGGACACCCAGCGCGAGCTGGAGGAGGCGGTCGCCGCGCTGTCCCACCGGGCCGCCTCGCAGGCCGACGCGACCGAGACCGAGAGCGGCAACGCCTGGTACTGAGCGTGACCCGGATCACTCCGGGCTGAGAACCGTTCCGCCGACGCGCGCGTCTTGCCGGGTGTGAACGAGGAGCGGTTGGTGCGCGCGGTGGCCAAGGGCGACCGCGCCGCCTTCGAGGAGCTCTACCGGCGCACGTCGCCGTGGCTGGCGGTGCGCCTGCGCCGCCGCTGCGCCGACGAGCAGGTCGTCGCCGAGGTCATGCAGGAGACCTACCTGGCCGTCTGGCGCGCGGCGGGCACCTTCGCCGGCGTGGCCGCGAACGGCACCGCCGTCGGCTGGCTGTGGACGATCGCCGCCCGGCGGCTGGTCGACGCCTTCCGCAGACGCGCCCACCACGCCCAGCCGCTGCCGGTGGCCGAAGCCGTCGCGCCCGCCGCCGAGGACGAGGCCCTGGCCCGCTCGCTGGGCGACGACGTGGGCGACGCGCTGCGCGCCCTCGCGCCCGAGCTGCGGCAGGTCCTGCAGGCCATGGTGCTGGACGGGCTGACCGTCCGGGAGACCGCGGTGCTGCTCGGCGTGCCCGAGGGAACGGTGAAGACCCGCGCCCGGCGGGCCCGGATCGCGCTGAGGGAGGCACTGACGTGAACCGCGACGAGCACGCGTCCGCCGAGCTGGTCGCCCGCTACGCGGCGGGTGACCCGGACATCCCGCCGGACCGGCTGTGGGCGGTCGAGTCGCACCTGGAGGGCTGCGAGGTGTGCCGGGTGCGGCTGGCCGACGTGGCCCCGCCGCCGGTCGCGGCGCTGAGCGCGGCGGTCTGGGCCGCCCTGGAGCCCGAGCTGACCGCCCCGCCCGCGCGGGTGCGGCACTGGACCCGGCTGGCCACCTGGGCCACGCCGTCGCTGGTGCCGTGGCTGATCATGACGCTGCTGGTGCTGTTCGCGGTGGTGGTGCTGGAACTGGTGCTGCCCAGCGACGCGATGCCGTCGGCGGTCCTGCTGCTCGCGCCGATCGGGCCGGTGCTGGGCGTGGCCGTGGCCTGGTCGCGCGGCCTGGACCCGGCCCACGAGCTGATCGCCTGCACGCCCAGGGCCGGGCTGGAGCTGGTGCTGCGCCGCACCACCGCGGTGCTCGTGGTGGTGCTGCCGGTGCTGCTGCTTACCGGCTGGCTCACCGGTGACTCCGCCGCGTGGTGGCTGCTGCCGTGCCTGGGGCTCACCTCGGCGGCGCTGGCACTGGGCGGCCTGGTCGGCGTGCGCCGCGCGGCGGTGGCCACCTCGGTGCTGTGGGCGCTGCTGGTGGTCGGCCCGGCCGTGGTGCGCAACGCGGTCCCGGTGGTGTTGGTGCCCGCCGCCGGTCCGTGGTGGGCGGCGGTGCTGGTGGCGGGCGCGGTGGTGGTGCTCATGAGGTCGCGGGCGTACGTGCGCGTGGACAACTGGTGATGGAGGGAAGGACTGTGATGGCGCGTGCGACGAGCGCGGCAGAGGTCGCGCCGACGGGGTACGCCTGGCACGTCCGCGCGGAGGGGCTGCGGGTCAAGGCGGGCCGCCGGATGGCGGTCGACGGCCTGGACCTGGGGCTGGGCGTGGGGGTGCACGGCCTGCTCGGGCCCAACGGCGCGGGCAAGACCACGCTGATCAGGTCGCTGGCGACGGTGCTGCGGCCCGCCGGGGGCGTGCTGGAGCTGTTCGGCGAGCGGGTGGCCGGGCGGGCCGACCTGCGCGCGCTGCGCCGCAGGCTGGGCTACCTGCCGCAGGAGTTCGGCTACTACAAGCGGTTCACCGTGCGCGAGTTCGTCGAGTACATGGCCTGGCTCAAGGAGGTGCCCAAGGCCGAGGTGCCCGGCGCGGTGCAGCGCGCGGTCGAGCGGGTCGGGCTGGCCGACCGCGCCGACGACAAGCTCAGGACCCTCTCCGGCGGCATGGTGCGCCGGGCGGGCATCGCCCAGGCCATCGTCAACGACCCCGACCTGCTGCTGCTGGACGAGCCGACCGCCGGGCTGGACCCCGGCCAGCGCGTCCGGTTCCGCGAGCTGCTGCACGAGCTGGGCGCGGACACCTGCGTGCTGGTGTCCACCCACCTGGTCGAGGACGTGGCCGCGGCGTGCGCCGACGTGGTGCTGTTCGAGTCGGGGAAGCTGCTCTTCCAGGGCACCCCCGCCGAGCTGGCCGCCGAGGGCGGCCCCGACGACGTGGGCGACAGCCCCATCGAGCGCGGCTACTCGGCGCTGCTGGCCAGTCGCGGGAAGACCGACGGCGGGAAGGCCGGTGCGTGGTGAGGGTGCTGGGGGTGGAGCTGCGCCGGTCGGCGGCGCCGCTGCTGGGCGTGGTGGTGCTGGTGATCGCCCTGGTGGTGCTGCGCATGGGGCCGCCGAACAGCGGCAGCGTCACCTGGACGCGGCAGTGGGGGATGCTGGCCGAGTGGGTCCGGTTCCCGCTGATGTTCAGCTGGCCGGTGGTGGTGGGGCTGGGCGCGCTGCAGGGCCTGCGGGACCGGCGCTCCGGCGTGGAGGAGCTGTTCGCCTCCACCCCGCGCCCCCGCGCGCACCGGGCGCTGGCGCTGCTGGGCGCGCTCGGCATCGGGGTGGTGACCGCTCAGCTGGTGGTGACCGCGATCGGCGCGGTGCGGGTGGACGGCTACTGGCAGTGGTCGTGGCTGCTGGTGCTGCTGGTCGGGCTGGTGGCGCTGGTGGCCGCCGCGTGGCTGGGCGCCGGGCTGGCCCGGCTGGTGCCGTCCCCGCTGACCCCGCCGGTGCTGGCGGTGGGCGCGCTGGTGCTCGTGGCGACCGCGTTGCGGGTCGGCGATCTCGACGACGACGCGCCCAGCGGGCTGGTGCTGCGGCTGACGCTGCTGCGGCCCAGCACGCCGTCGCCCCGCGACGTCTTCCACGAGCCCGCGGGCTCGTTCACCCTGGCCCAGGGCCTGTTCTACGCCGGGCTGGCGCTGACCGCGTTCCTGCTGCTGGCGGCCCGCAAGTGGTGGCAGGCACTGCTGCCGGTGGTGCTGGCCGCCGCCGTGGCGGTGCCGCTGATGCCCGGCACCCCGGAGGAGGTCCGGGTGGCGTCGGCGGTCGCGATGAGCGAGGTGTGCACCGACAGCGGGCCGCGGGTGTGCCTGACCAGGGCGCACGGGCACGAGCTGGCCGAAGTGGCCGGACCCGCGCAGGAGGCGCTGCGCCAGTTGGCGAAGCTGCCCGATCCGCCGCGGTCGGTGCGGGAGAAACCCGGACCGGTGTGGTCGGCCTCCCGCGAGGCCGAGCCGACCGACGTGGTGTGGATCAACCTCGACGAGCTGAACTACTTCCTGATCAACGAGCCCGCGCGCGGCGAGGAGCTGACCAAGCGGATGGTCGCGGGGGCGGGCACGCGCCCGTGCCACGGCATGGCCAGCCCGGAGGACCCGACGCGCGAGATCGCCGCGCGGACGGTGGCCGGGTCGTGGGTGGCGGGCAGGCTGGTGCCGCTGCTGTCCCCGCAGAGCTGGTACGCGAAGGACGTGGACGCGCTGGTCGGGCCCGCCTGGGAGGCGCTGCGCGCACTGCCCGAGCAGGAGCAGGTGGCGCGGGTGCAGGCGATGCGGGCCGTGCAGGGGGCGTGCAGCGGCGACCCGCTCACCGCCTTGACGAGCGGTGCCCTGTGAAGCGGGCGATCCTGGGAGCGCCGGGTGGCGGCGTCGCACGTCGGGGGACGCCGCCGCCCGGTCCGGTCGGGGGTGCGCGGTGAGGTGGCTGGTGCTGCACGCGCGTTCCCGCCAGGTCCCGACCAGCGCGGCGGTGGCGGTGGTCGGCGTGGCGCTGCTCGGCTGGCTGGCCCAGCCGGGCGGCAGCCCCCGGCTGGCCGCGTTCGCGGTGGCCGTCGCGGTCGCCGCGGTGTCGGTCGGGTTGGGCGGGCACGACCTCCAGCTCGACCGAACCGCCGCGTTCGGCTGGCCGCCGCGCCGGGCCGGGCACCTGCTGGTGGCCGGGGCGGTGCTGACCGGGCTGCTGCTGACGGTGGGGCTGGTCGCGGACCCGCTGGCCGACCGCGACCTGGTGCTGCGGGACCTGGCGGGCCTGGGCGGCACCGCCGCGCTGGGCGCCGTGGTGTTCGGCGCGCGGGCGGCGTGGGCGCTGCCGGTGGCGTGGACCGGGGTGACCATGGTCGTGCCCACCGGGGAGCAGTGGTACGAGCAGCTGCTGACCTGGCCCGTGCAGCCGCCGGACACGACCGTCGCCACGGTCGTCGCCCTCACCGCCGCCGGCCTCGGCCTGCTCGCCTACACCGCCCTCGGCTGCCGCCACTGACCGCACCGGCAAGTACTACCCGACCCCTCCCACAGGGCCGTTAACTACTACCCGCCGTCGCGTGGGGTGCGGCGGGTAGTAGTTAACGGCCCCGAAAGGTGGGCCGGGTAGTACTTGCGGGCGTCAGGTGCCGACGGGGTGCCAGACGGTCTTGGACTCCACGAACGCGCGCAGCCTGCCCAGGTCCGGCTCACGCAGGTAGTCCTCCGACGGCCGGGGCCGCAGCACCCGCTTGACCGTCCCCGCCGCCGAGCGCTCCAGCTCCGCCCGCAGCGCCTCCGGCGCGCCGGTCAGGTCCAGCGCGTTGACGTCGGCGTGCGAGGCCAGCCACGGGGCGATCTCCTCGGTGCGGCCGGTGAGCACGTTGACCACGCCACCGGGCACGTCCGAGGTGGCCAGCACCTCCGACAGGGTCACCGCGGGCAGCGGCCGGTCCGCCGAGGCCACCACGACCGCGGTGTTGCCCGTGGCCACCACCGGGGCGACCGCGCTGACCAGCCCCAGCAGCGACGACTGCTGCGGCGCCAGCACCGCCACCACACCGGTCGGCTCCGGCACCGAGAACGAGAAGTACGGCCCCGCCACCGGGTTCGCCGCGCCCAGCACCGTGGCCACCTTGTCGGTCCACCCCGCGTACCAGACCCACCGGTCCACGGCCGCGTCCACCAGCTGCTGCGCCTTCTTCAGCGCCACGCCCTCGGCGGCGGCCACCTCGGCGGCGAACTGCTCGCGGCGGCCCTCCAGCACCTCGGCCACCCGGTAGAGCACCTGCCCCCGGTTGTACGCGGTCGCCCCCGACCAGCCGGGGAACGCCTTGCGCGCCGCCGCCACCGCGTCGCGGGCGTCCTTGCGGGAGCCCTGCGCCGCGTTGGCCAGGAAAGCGCCCTTGGCGTCGGAGACCGGGTAGCTGCGCCCGGACTCCGAGCGCGGGAACGCGCCGCCGATGTAGAGCTTGTAGGTCTTCGCCACGCCGATCCGGTTCTCAGACATCGAGGTAGGCCTCCAGCCCCGTGCGACCGCCCTCGCGGCCGAAGCCCGACTCCTGGTAGCCGCCGAACGGGGCGGTGGGGTCGAAGCGGTTGAACGTGTTGGCCCACACCACGCCCGCGCGCATCTTCTGCGCGGCCCACAGGATGCGCGAGCCCTTCTCGGTCCACACGCCCGCCGACAACCCGTACGGGGTGTTGTTGGCCTTGGCCACGGCCTCGTCCGGGGTGCGGAAGGTCAGCACCGACAGCACCGGCCCGAAGATCTCCTCGCGGGCGATCCGCATCGCCTGCGACACGTTGGAGAACACCGTGGGCGCGAAGTAGAAACCCTTGTCCGGCAACGGGCACGAGCTGGTCCACCGCTGCGCGCCCTCGGCCTCGCCGGACGCGGTCAGCTCCTGGATCCTCGCCAGCTGCTCGGCGGAGTTGATCGCGCCGACGTCGGTGTTCTTGTCCAGCGGGTCGCCCACGCGCAGCGTCGAGACGCGGGTGCGCAGCTTGTCCAGCAGCTCCTCGGCCACCGACTCCTGCACCAGCAGGCGCGAACCCGCGCAGCAGACGTGGCCCTGGTTGAAGAAGATGCCGTTGACGATGCCCTCGACGGCCTGGTCCAGCGGCGCGTCGTCGAACACGATGTTGGCCGCCTTGCCGCCCAGCTCCAGGGTCAGCTTCTTGCCGGTGCCCGCGAGCTGGCGCTGGATGAGCTTGCCCACCTCGGTGGACCCGGTGAACGCCACCTTGTCCACGTCCGGGTGCGCCACCACGGCCGCGCCCACGTCACCCGCGCCCGGCAGGATGTTGACCACGCCCGGCGGCAGCTCGGCCTGCTGGATGATCTCGGCCAGCACCAGCGCGGTCAGCGGGGTCGTCTCGGCGGGCTTGAGCACCACGGTGTTGCCGCAGGCCAGCGCGGGCGCGATCTTCCACGCGGCCATCAGCAGCGGGAAGTTCCACGGGATCACCTGGCCCGCCACGCCCAGCGGGCGCGGGTCCGGGCCGTAGCCCGCGTAGCCGAGCTTGTCCGCCCAGCCCGCGTGGTAGAAGAAGTGCGCGGCGGCCGTGGGCACGTCCACGTCCCGCGACTCCTTGATCGGCTTGCCGTTGTCCAGCGACTCCAGCACGGCCAGCTCGCGCCCGCGCTCCTGGATCAGCCGCGCGATGCGGAAGATGTACTTGGCGCGCTCCGCGCCGGGCATCCTGCCCCACACCCGGTCGTAGGCGCGGCGGGCGGCCTTGACGGCCCGGTCCACGTCGGCGGGCGCGGCGGTGCTGACCTCGGCGAGCACTTCCCCGGTGCCGGGGTTGACGCTCTTGAGCGGCTCACCGCCGCCCTCGACGAACTCGCCGTCGACGAACATCCGGTAGTTCGGCTTGAGGTTCGCGATGTCCCGCGACTCGGGCGCGGGCGCGTATTCCCACATGTGTCAGTCCACCGTCACGTAATCGGGGCCGCTGTAGTGGCCCGCCAACTGGGTGCGCCGCTGCATCAGCAGGTCGTTGAGCAGCGTGGAGGCGCCGAACCGGAACAGGTGGGGGTTGAGCCACTCCGGGCCCGCCACCTCGTGCACCGCCACCAGGTGCTTGATCGCGTCCTTGGTGCTGCGGATGCCGCCCGCGGGCTTGACGCCCCGGCGCTCGCCGGTCGCGGTGTGCCAGTCGCGCACCGCCTGCAGCATCACCTGCGTGACCGGCAGCGTCGCGGCGGGCGAGACCTTGCCCGTGGAGGTCTTGATGAAGTCGCCACCCGCCAGCAGCGCCAGCCACGAGGCGCGCCGCACGTTGTCGTAGGTGGCCAGCTCGCCGGTCTCCAGGATCACCTTCAGGTGCGCGTCCCCGCAGGCGTGCTTGACCTGCACGATCTCGTCGAACACCTGCCCGTAGCGGCCGGACAGGAACGCGCCCCGGTCGATCACCATGTCGATCTCGGTCGCGCCGGACTCGACGGCGAACGCGGTGTCCTCCAGCTTGACCTTCAACGTCGAGCGGCCGGACGGGAAGGCGGTGGCGACGCTGGCGATCTGGATGCCGGTGCCGTCCAGCTCCTGCTTCGCGGTGGCGACCATGTCCGGGTAGACGCACACGGCGGCCACGCGCGGCACGTCCGGGTTGTCCGGGTCGGGCCTGCGCGCCTTCGCGCACAGCGAGCGCACTTTGCCCGCCGTGTCCGCGCCTTCCAGCGTGGTGAGGTCGACCATGCCGATGGCGGCGTCGATGGCCCACAGCTTGCTGGCCTTCTTGATGCTGCGCGTCCCCAACCCGGCGGCGCGCTGCTCCACGCCCACCTGGTCCACGCCGGGCAGTCCGTGCAGGAACCGCCGCAGCGACGCGTCGTCGCGGACGGCGTCCGCGAGCGACGGCGGCAGCGACGGCGATGTCGAGGGTGCAGCCATGCCGCCGAGTCTAAGCGGAGTGGGACGCCCGTCCTAAGTCAGCGGGTTCGCGCAGGTCAGGCGTAGATCGAGAGGTGTTCGACGAGCTTGCGTCCACCCGATCGCGGCCATCGGATCAGGGAGCGACGCTCCGCATGAACCGAAGATGTCTCCTGTTTAACCGAAGCATCAACGGCCTCGTGCCAGCGAACGTGAACGGCGTCTGCTGGACTCCCCGGGTCGAGCCGACAGGGGGAAGAATGTTGTTGATCAAAAGAGCGCTCCGCGCGCTGGCCGTGGCCGCCCTCGCGGCCCTCGCGCTGACCGCTCCGGCGGCGGCCGAACCGGACGAGGTCACCGCGCTGAGCGGGTTCGAAGTCATCAACTTCGCGGCGGGGGCCAACGGCAAGTGCCTGGACGTGTGGGACGCCGGGCGCGGTCCGCAGATCCACATGTGGGGGTGCAACGGCTGGAGCAACCAGGACTGGACCATCGACACCGGCCCGAACGGCGGCGCGCGGCTGCGACCGTTCTCGGACCTGTCGAAGTGCCTGGACAGCTACCGGGGCAGGGGCAACCAGGTGGTCCAGCACTCCTGCGACAACACCCGCACGCAGGAGTTCACCAGGGTCGAGGTGGGCAGCACGGGCGGGATCGCGCTGCGGTCGTTCAGCAACGGCCTGTGCCTGGACATCTACGACCACGGCCGCGGCGACGTGGTCATGATGTGGGACTGCCACTACAGCGACAACCAGCGCTGGTACTGGCGCGGCGACCTGTAGCCGTCAGTCCTCCAGTTCCGGGCGCTGCTCGCCCTTGAGCTTCTTCCGCTTGGGGCGGCGCACCTCGACCCCGGCCATCATCGCCACCCCGGTGATCCGCACCACCGGGCCACCGGGGATGGTCGGGGTCTTGTGCGTCCGGTCCTCGAAGGCGCCCATGATCCCCACGCCGTCGACGCGCACGGTGACGTCCTCGGGGACGAAGATCTCCACGCCGCCCCAGAAGGCGAACACCGTGATCGTGGTCTCGGCCTGGGCGAACCGGGCGTTGGACAGGTCGAGCTGGACCCCGCCCATGATCGCGACGGCGGTGTGCGTGGCCGGGACGACCCACTCGCCGCGCCGGTCCACCCCCGACCAGAAGGCGAAGGACACGCTGGAACCGGGAGTGCCGCCGATGCGGTCGGAGGGCAGGTTCTGCGGCATCGCGGCGGGCAGGTTCGCGGGCACCCCGAGGTCGGCGGTCAACGGGGCCAGCTCGCCGTAGGTCTTGGCCGCGTACACCGCCGCCAAGCGCTCGTCCAGCTCGTGCAGGTCGAGCCTGCCCTCCCCGTGCGCCTTCTGGAGCACCTGCGCGACCTTCTCGCGGTCGGCGTCCGAGGCGCGCATCTGACGGGGGTCCGGGACCAGCTCATCGCTCACCCGAGTGAGTCTAGGAGCAAACGGGTGGTTGAACAGCGACTTCGCGCGACTCGCTCAGCGGACGAGCGCCGCCCAGGTGATCTTGGGGAAGTGGAGGACGGGGCCGTCGGGGTTCTTGGAGTCGCGGACGGCGATGCCGGTGGGGGTGTGGGCGATCTCGACGCAGTTCGCCTGGCTGCTGCTGTAGCTGCTCTTGCGCCAGGAGAGGGGGGTGACGTCCATGGGGCGCGCTCCTCGCATCACGTCAACTCGCCGGCGAGCTTGGCGATCAGCCCCACTGACTCCTCAGCTGACAGCGCCAAGTCGCGCAGCCTCTGCCATGCGAGCTTAGCGTTTTGCAGGTGCGTTTCCTCCTCCAGGAATGTGCTCGTGCTGCGGCTCTCCACGTAGACGAGACCGGGCTGGTCGTTGAACTCCAGCCGGAGGAACGGCCCCTCCAGGCCGGGGTGGGCGGTGCTGTCGAAGGGCACCACTTGGATCAGGACGTTCGGACGGGCCGCGAGCGACACCAGGTGTTGGAGCTGGGCGCGCATCATGGCGGGGTTACCCAGCGGACGGCGTAGCACGGTCTCATCGATCAGCAGGTTGACCCAGATGCGGCCGAGGATGGCTTGTCTGCCCATGCGAATGGCGACCAGGGATTCCAGTTCGCCTTCCGACAACTGCTCGTTGCCGCCTCGGATGATCGTTCGGGCGTAGTCGGAAGTTTGTGCGAGCCCAGGTATCAGCAGCGGCTCGTAGTTGTAGAGCGCGGACGCCTGGGCCTCCAGCTCGATCAGGTCGCGCCAGTGGCCGGGCAGCTTGCCGTGGATGGTGTGCCAGTTCCGGTTCTCCCCGGCCCGGACCAGCGCCACCAGCTCCCGACGCAATTCCGGCGGAGTCTGGAGGTAGCCGAGGATGGCGGCGACCTCGTCGGCGTACAGGCCGCGCCGCCCGGTCTCCATCCGGCTGATCTTGCTCTCCGACACACCGATGGCCCTGGCCACGTCGGCGCAGCTCAGCTTGCGCGCCGTGCGCAGCGTCCGCAGTTCCGCCGACACCCGGCGCTGCCGGAACGACGCCCCCTTGTTGGTCATGAAACCGACTGTCCCGCCTTGCCAGGCGGGCAAGAAAGCATCATCACCCGATGGAGCGCGTTGCGTGCCGCGAAGGCAAGACACGACCGTGTGCCCATGCGATCTTGGAAGATCAGTGGCGTCTACGCGACGTGGGTGATGACCGTCGAACTGCTTCCGCCCGACCTGGACGAGGACGACCCGCCGCCCGAGCCCTGTCCGGAACCGAACTTCGACGCCCTGGCCGGGCACTTCCGCACCCTGGTCGAGATGGCCGAGGCGTTGAAGCGACTGGAGCTCACCTGACGGCCGCCTTCCGCGCGGCGCCCGCACCCACCGCACATACTCTTCCGCTATGGACGTCCTCGTTGTCGATCACCCACTGGCCAGGGCCCGGCTGACCACCATGCGCGACGCCCGCACGGACAACGCGGCGTTCCGCGCCGCGCTGCACGAGCTGACCGTCATGCTGGTCTACGAAGCCACCCGCGGCGCGGAGGTCGCGGAGGAGCGCGTGCACACACCGGTGGCGCGCACGACGGGGTACCGGCTGGCCAACCCGCCGCTGCTGGTGCCGGTGCTGCGGGCCGGCCTGGGCATGGCCGACCAGGCGCACAAGCTCATCCCGGACGCGCAGATGGGGTTCGTGGGGCTGGCGCGCGACGAGGAGACGCTCAAACCCACCCCTTACATGGAGTCGCTGCCGGAGAGCCTGTCGGGCAGGCCGGTGTTCGTGCTGGACCCGATGCTGGCCACGGGCGGCTCCATGGCCTACACGATCCGGTTGCTCACCGACCGGGGCGCGACCGACGTGACGGCGATCTGCGCGCTGGCCGCGCCGGAGGGCATCAAGCACCTGAGCGACTCGGGCCTGCCGGTGCGGCTGGTGACCGCCAGCGTTGACGAGCGGTTGAACGACTCCGGGTTCATCGTCCCCGGCCTCGGCGACGCGGGCGACCGCCAGTACGGGGCAGTCTGAACGGCTCGACCGGGGGAGCCGTTGGACAGCGTCCAACGGCTCCCCGCGCCATTAGAGCGTGTTCAGCCACGCGATCCGGTCGGAGCTGAACCGGAAGAACGGCTCGAGGAGCACCACGTACTGACCGGGAGGTGTTCCTTGCGGTGCGTTGAAGCACACGTCGCCGGTCGTATTGCCTCCAGGTGCCAACTGGCCTGATTGCAAAAGGTTCTTGCTTCCGGTGATCGTACTGAAGAGGATTGCCCCATTCGGATCTTGCATCTTCCAGTCGGTGGCTCCGCTGAAGTTGCTGGGCTGATCTGACTGGCTGGTGTAGGTGACGGTCGTGCAAAGCGTGTTGCCGAAAGTCTTGTCGCCGGGAACGAGTTGAGTTGTCGTGACCCGCACTCCGTCGGCATCCACCGTCTCGCCTGCCTTCGCCACCACGTCATCAGCCGTCGCACCGGCGAACGCGGGCTGAGCGCCAGGCTCTTGCGCGGTCGGCTTGTCATCACCGCCGCTAACATTCACGGCAACGATCACCACGATGGCCAGGAGCGCCAACAGCAGGATGAAGCGCTTCTTCTTGTACCAGGGTCGCTGCGCCTTGCGGTACGCCTTGTCGGCTCGGGCTTGTGCCCTCGCGTCGCGCGGGTTGTCGAATGCGGGTGACGGGCCCTGTGGTTGAGACATGAGGCTCACCCCGAATTGGGCGTGTCGAATGAGTTGGGCTGGTAGCGTACCTCCGGTTCAGGAGCACCGCAGTACATGACTTGCGGTAACGCCGCGGTTCTGCCGGGTGACCGAACAAAAGAGTGCATTCGGTGACAAAGCGCTTACCGTCCGATTCATCCCTGCCGAATTCCGATCACTCATCGGGCATTGGTCAGGACAACTCGGCGGCGTGGTCGGCCGCCCACTGGGTCAGCGTGCGCCCCTGGTGGCCGGTCACCCGCTCGAACACCGGCGACACCGAGGGCGGCTCCTGCGCGTGCTCGGACTGGTAGCCCATCAGGTACTCGGCGATGTCCCACGGCAGGCCCGCGTCGCGGATCAGCGCCGCCCTGGCCTGGCCGTAGGTCAGGGTTTCGAAGCCGATCTCCCGCCCCAGGCCGCGTCCGATGGCGGCGGCCTGCTCGCGGTGGGTCAGCGCCTCCGGGCCGGTCAGGAAGTACGCCTGTCCGGCGTGGTCGGGGGAGCGCAGCGCCAGCACGGCCACCTCGGCGATGTCCGCTTCGTGGATGGGCACGCCGATCGCGTCGGGGTAGGCGGCGCGGACCACGTTCGCGGACTTGATCGACGACGCCCACACGAGCTTGTTGGCCATGAACTCCCCTGGGCGCAGGTGGGTCCACTCCGCGCCGGACTGCTCGATCGCCTTCTCCACGGCTTCGTGCGTCTCGTAGCTGCCCGGCCGCCGCACGGCGACCGCGCTGGAGGACAGGAACACGACGCGCGGAACCCGTTCGGCGAGCGCCGCGGCGTGCTCGGCGACGGCCTCGGAGTCCAGGGCCGCCAGCAGGAACACGGCCGTGACGTCGTCCAGGGGCAGTTCGGCGGGCTTGGTCAGGTCGCCGCCGACCACCTCCACGCCGGTGGGGAAAGTGGCACGCGACGGGTTGCGGGTCAGCGCCCGCACCGGTTCCCCCAGCGCGGCCAACTGCTCGACCACGCACCGCCCGACGGTTCCGGTCGCACCGGTCACCAGGATCATGAGCCCTCCCTCGCTCGGATCGAGCCGCCGAAGCTAGCCATCACCGCCGCCGCGCGCACATGGAAACGTTTGCAGCGCCACGGCGGCGGTCGGGCGCTATGCCCGGATTCGCTCGTTCGGCTGTAGCTGTGGTCTAGACCTCTGTTCTACCTTCTGGTCTGGACCAAATTCGCACCACGTGGAGGAGCATTGGCCATCAAGAAGTGGGTGATCCCAGCGCTCCTCGCCACCGCGCTGGCAGCGTCCCTCGCGCCGCAGGCCCTGGCGCACGCGACGCCGAAGCGCGTGGTCGGCTACTACACCCAGTGGAGCGGCTACGACCGGAACTTCCTGGTCAGCGACCTGGTCAAGAACGGAACCGCCGCCAAGCTGACGCACCTCAACTACGCGTTCAGCTTCCTGGACGAGCAGGGCAAGTGCGTCAGCAGCGACCCGTGGGCCGACTACCAGCGGCCGTTCACCGCCGAGCAGAGCGTCAGCGGCAAGGCGGACGAGCCCGGCCAACCCCTGGCGGGCAACCTCAACCAGCTCAAGCAGCTCAAGGCCAAGTACCCGAAGCTGCGGGTCAACATCTCCCTCGGCGGCTGGACCGGGTCGAAGTACTTCTCCAACGCCGCGCTGACCCCCGCCTCGCGCGCCGCGCACGTGAAGTCCTGCCTGGACATGTGGATCAGGGGCGATCTGCCCGGTCTGCCGCCCGGCGCGGCCAAGGGCGTCTTCGACGGCATCGACCTCGACTGGGAGTGGCCCGCCAGCGAGGGCAACGCGGGCAACGTGGTGCGCCCCGAGGACAAGCGGAACTTCACCCAACTCCTGACCGAGTACCGCAAGCAGTTGCTGGGGTTGACCTTGCGCACCGGCCGGTCCTACGACCTGACAGCCTTCCTGCCCGCCGCGCCCGCGCAGGTCGACCGCGGCTTCGAGGTGCCGAAGGTGTTCGCGCTGCTGACCTTCGCCACCATCCAGGGCTACGACTACCACGGCTCGTGGGACGCGCTGACCAACCAGCAGTCGAGCATCCGCACCCCGGCCGGCGACCCGACCAGCCCCGCCTACAGCTCGCAGGTGGCCATCGACCACTACCTGTCCAAGGGTGCGCCGCGCGCCAAGGTCGTGATGGGCGTCCCGTTCTACAGCCGGGGCTGGACCGGCGTGCGCAACGAGAACAACGGCTTGTTCCAGCCCAACGCCGGGCCCGCCCCCGCCACCTACGAAGCGGGGTACGAGGACTACCGCGTTCTCAAGGGCCAACTCGACAAGTTCACCGTGCACCGCGATCCCAAGGCCGGGCACGCGTGGTTGTTCGACGGCACCACCTTCTGGACGTGGGACGACCCGGTGGAGATGAAGCGCAAGGGGCGCTACGCGGCCGAACGCGGTCTCGGCGGCGCCATGATCTGGTCGCTGGACGGCGACACCGCCGACGGCGAGCTGATCACCGCGCTGCGCAGCGGACTGTCCTGACAGGACAGTTCACGGAGTCCGGGGAGGGTCCTACGCGGCGGCCGACCTCCCCGGACTCTGTTGAATCACCCCGGCTCCGCCGGGGGCTCGGCAGCGCCGAGTCATGCTCGCCAACCGTCGGCCTGGGCTCGCAGGGCGCGTTCGAACACGGGGGCGATTTCCAAGCCGGCGGGGAGGTTTCCGTTGAGCTCCAAGCTGACCAGGCCGTGCACCAGGCCCCACATGGCCAGCGCGATCTGCTCCGGTGCCACGTCCTCGGCGTACGCGCCGCTCTCCACCGCCCGTCGCGCGGCGGCCACGGCGGGTCGGAACGCGCAGGCGGCCAGCGCGTCGGTCTGCTCGGACGGCTTGAAGTCCGGCACCACCTTGCTGAACATCACCAGGTAGAACTGCGGGTCGGCGAGCGCGCCGCAGCGGTAGGCCAGGCCGATCCGGACCAGGTCCTCCACCGGGTCGTCGGTGTGCGCAACGGCCTCCAGCCGTTCGGCGAAACGGCGGAAAGCCTCTTGGTACAACGCGTCCAGCAGCGCGGGCTTGCCGCCGAACAGCGAGTAGACGGCGGTGGTCGAGGTGTTGACATCGGCTGCCAGCCTGCGCAAGCTCAGTGCGCTGGGGCCCTCGGTGGACAGCAGTTCGCCCGCGCGGTCCAGCAGTCGAACCCGGAGGGCGTCGTCGTGGGTTTTCGGTCGCGGCACCGGAACATCGTATCGGGACACCGTTATAAAACTCGTCCTGGCGAGCGTGGTACCAAATTGGTACCTTCGAGGTCATGGCGATGACCCTGCGTCTGAGCGACGAGGAGAACCGGCGGCTGGACGAGCTCGCCGCCGCCGAGGGCCGGTCGAAGCAGGAAGTCGTGCGGCTGGCGCTGGCCGACCGGTGGGCCAGGCTCCAGAAGGAGGAGCAGCTCTCCGAGGTGCTCGGACGGGTGCTGCCCAAGTACCGGGGCCTGCTCGACCGCATGGGGTCGGCGTGAGCACGGGCTGACTGTCGGCCCGGTGTGATCAACTGGTGTCGTGGTCAACTACCTCGACGCAGGCGACCTGCTCGTGCTGGCGACCGCTGTCACGGGCGGCGATCTCGTCGTGCGTGACTTAGGTCTCCTCGACTCCGCCGCGCACCGCCCCAGGGCGACGGTGCTCGGGGTCGAGGCGTACGACACGCTGTGGCTCAAGGCTTCCGCCCTGCTCGACTCCATCGTGCGCACCCGTCCCCTGGCCGAGGGAAACTGGCGGCTGGGCTGGGTGGCCGCCGTGACCCTGTGCGACATCAACGGCTGGTGGGTCGACGCCGAGGACGACCAGGCGCTGGAGCTGGTCCGCGCCCTGGGCCGCGAGCAGGTCGACGTGGCGGGCACGGCCGCGCAGTTGGAGGCGTGGGCCGTGCCGAAGGAAGAGCATCCGGACGCCTGAACCGGGTTGACCTGGAGTGCACTCCAGCTCCTACCGTCGAGGGGTGACATTCTCGATCGCCCAAGCGGCCGAGCACAGCGGGTTGTCCATCGACACGCTGCGCTACTACGAACGGATCGGGCTGGTCGACCCTCCCGCTCGGGACGCGGGGGGACGGCGCAGCTACACCGAGGAGGACCTGAGCTGGCTGGTCTTCCTGACCCGGCTGCGCACCACCGGGATGCCCATCCGGATGATGCGCGAGTTCGCCCAGCTGAGGCGCCTGGGCTCGCCGACGGCGGGCAGGCGCAAGCAGATCCTGCTGGAGCACCGCGCGTCCGTGCGGGAGCGCATCGCCGAGCTGCAGTCCTGCCTGGACGTGCTGGAGTACAAGATCTCGCACTACAGCCAGCTGGAACACACCTTCGTGGAGGGGATCACCGCGTGACGAACCTGGGGGAGCTTTCGGTCGGGCCGCAGGGCCTGGGGTGCATGGGCATGAGCCAGTCCTACGGCGTCGGCGACGAGCGCGAGTCGATCGCGACCATCCACCGCGCCCTGGAACTGGGTGTGACGCTGCTGGACACCGCCGACGTCTACGGCGCGGGCGCGAACGAGGAGCTGGTCGGCCGGGCCATCGCCGACCGGCGGGACTCGGTGGTGCTGGCCACGAAGTTCGGCCTCGGCAGCGGCACGCGGGTGGTGCGCGGGGACGCGGAGTACGTGCGGTCGGCGTGCGAGGCGTCGTTGCGCAGGCTCGGCGTCGACCACATCGACCTGTACTACCAGCACCGGGTCGACCCGGAGGTGCCCGTCGAGGAGACCGTCGGCGCGATGGCGTCGCTGGTCGAGCAGGGCAAGGTCCGCTACCTGGGGCTGTCCGAGGCGGGCGCGGACACCATCCGGCGGGCGCACGCGGTGCACCCGATCACGGCGGTGCAGAGCGAGTGGTCGCTGTGGACGCGCGACATCGAGGAGTCGGTCGCGCCGACGTGCGCCGAGCTGGGCATCGGCGTGGTGCCATTCTCGCCGCTGGGACGGGGCTTCCTCACCGGCCGGGTCACCTCGGTGGACGAGCTGGCCGAGGACGACATGCGGCGCAACCTGCCCCGGTTCGCCGAGGGCAACTTCGACCGCAACCTGGCGATCGTGGCGGCGCTGCGGGAGCTGGCCGAGCGGCGGGGCGTGACCGCCGGGCAGCTGGCGCTGGCCTGGGTGCACCACCGAGGCCCGAACGTGGTGCCGATCCCCGGCACTAAGCGGGTGAAGTACCTGGAGGAGAACGTCGCCGCCGCGTCGCTGTCGCTGACCCCCGAGGAGCTGCGGGCGATCGAGGCCGCGGCCCCCACCGCCGCAGGCGACCGCTACCCCGCCGAGCACATGCGCCTCCTCGACCGCTGACCCCACCCCCGCGAGTCGAACGCTCAGCACCCCTGAGTTCAACGCTCAGAACGGCCACGCCCGCCCCCGGTGTCACCCACCTACGGGCGTGTCGGCCGTGTCGCCCCCGCGAGTCGAACGCTCAGAACCCCCGAATTCAACATTCGCGCACCTCGACCCGCGCTTCTCGCGCCCCAGCCCGCGCCCGCTTCCGTGGCTCGGGTAGTAGTCACCGGCCCTCCCAACTCCGCCGGGTAGTACTTGCCCACGCACCAGGGGGCGCGCGGAGCGCGCGCAGCGGGGTGCCCGCGAGCGCCATCCTTGGCGACCTGCCGCGCGGCGAGCGCCGCTTTGCTGGATAACCCAACCCGAACGACGAACTCAGGGGTCCTGAGCGTTCGACTCGCGGTACCTGAGCGTTCGACTCGCGGGGGAGGGGGTCAGGGGGAGAGGGTGGCGGCGAGGGTGGCGGCGAGGTCGTGGCACGCCTGGTGGTCCACCCGGCCGACCAGTTCCAGCACCGGGGCCACGGGTCGCCACCCCAGGCCGCCGGTGATGTCCCGGATGGCCTTCACCGCGCCTTCCACCCCTTGGTTCCCGTGCACGTACGCCGCGAACGGCCTGCCACGGGTAGCGTCGAGGCACGGGTAGTACACGGTGTCGAAGAAGTGCTTCAACGCCCCGCTGATGTACCCGATGTTGGCGGGAGTTCCCAGCAGGTAGCCGTCCGCCTCCAGCACGTCGGCCGCCCCGGCCGACAAGGCTGGCCGCCGCACCACCTCCACACCGCCGATCTCGGGGTCGGTGGCGCCGGACAGCGCCGCTTCGAGGGCCTCCTGGAGCGCCGGTGACGGGGTGTGGTGGACGATGAGCAGCCGGGGCATGGAACCAGTGTGGCCCCCGCGCGTCTTCAGGAGTGACCAGGAGGGAGTCATGGACACTCGCAGCATTGCCACCGTCCAGCGCAACCGGCGGATGATCTGGGGAGGTGGCGTCGGCATCAGCCTCGGCCTCATCGGCCTGCCGCTGGTGCTCATCGGCGTGTGGCCGGGCGTGGACCACAGCCCGTGGGACGCCAACACGATGATCCTGGCCACCGGCGTGGCCCTGTGCGCGGCGAGCTACATCTCCGGCCGCATCGCGGTGGTCGCCGCGACCAACGGCCGGGTGAGCCCGCCGACCAGGCGGCCGTACCTGGTGGCGGGCATCTCGCTGGCGATCGCCGTGCTCAGCCTGCTGCTCGTGCTCAGCTGAGCAGGTCGACCACCCGCGCGCGCAGCGCGGCCAGCCGCTCGACGCCGCGGGCGCGGGCCGGGGCGAGGTCGTCGGCGGAGGCCACGGGTTCCACGACCTCCAGGTACGCCTTCAACTTCGGCTCGGTCCCGGACGGGCGCACCACCACGCGCACGCCTTCGGCGGTCAGCCGCACCACGTCGGCCTCGGGGAGCAGGTCTTCGAACGCGAAGCCCTCCGGCGGCGACTGGCGCAGCCGCGCCATCAGCGCGCCGATCCGGCTCAGGTCGGTGAACCGCAGCGAGACCTGGTCGGTCAGGTGCAGGCCGTGCTCGACGGCGAGCTGGTCCAGCGCGTCGAGCAGGTTTCGCCCGGACGCCTTGAGCGTGGCGGCCAGGTCGCACGCGGCGACGGCGGCGGAGATGCCGTCCTTGTCGTTGACGTGCTCGGGGTCGACGCAGTGCCCGAGCGCCTCCTCGTAGGCGTAGACCAGGCCCTCGCCCGCGCGGACCAGCCACTTGAAGCCGGTCAGCGTCTCGGCGTACCGCGCGCCGCGCGCCCGCGCGATCGACCGCAGCAGCGATGACGACACGATCGTGGTGGCCACCAGCGGGTCGGGTGACTCCGTGGTGGACAGCACGAGCGATCCGAGCAGCACGCCGGTCTCGTCGCCGCGCAGCATCCGCCACGACCCGTCGCGCTCCTTGACGCCCAGGGCGCACCGGTCGGCGTCCGGGTCCAGCGCGATGGCCAGGTCGGCGTCGACCTCGGCGGCCAGCGCCAGCAGCCGGTCGGCGGCGCCGGGTTCCTCGGGGTTGGGGAACGCCACGGTCGGGAAGTCCGGGTCCGGCGCGGCCTGCTCGCGCACCACCCGCACGTCGGTGAAGCCCGCGCGGCGCAGCGCCTCCACGGCCGTCTGCCCGCCGACGCCGTGCATCGGGGTCAGCGCCACGCGCAGGTCGCGGGCGGTGCCGCGGGGCAGCGACGCGACCCGCCGCAGGTACTCGTCGACGTCCTCCTCGCTGACCTGCTGGTAGTCCTCGGAGGTCGGCACGGACACGGCCGGGGGCACGCGCGTGATCGCGGCTTCGATCTGGCGGTCCTCCGGCGGCACGATCTGCGCGCCGCCGCGCAGGTAGAGCTTGTAGCCGTTGTCGGCGGGCGGGTTGTGCGAGGCGGTGATCTGCACACCCGCCACCGCGTCGTGCGCGCGCACCAGGAACGCCAGGATCGGCGTCGGCAGGGGGCGGGGCAGCAGCTTCACGGTGAACCCGGCCGCCGCGAGCACCCCGGCGGCGGCGCGGGCGAAGTCCTCCGACCCGTGCCGCGCGTCCCGGCCGACGAAGACCAGGCCGCCCGCGTCGCCCCGGTCGGCCAGCCACGAGGCGAGGCCGGCGGTGGTGCGCACGACCACCGCGCGGTTCATCCCGTTGGGCCCGGCGCGCACCGGCCCGCGCAGCCCGGCCGTGCCGAAGGTCAGCGGCCCGGCCATCCGGTCGGCCAGCTCGGCCAGCGCCTCCGGGACGCCGCCCATCGCGGAGGCCAGCACCCGCTGCAGCTCGTCGCGGGTGGCGGTGTCCGGGTCGTCGGCGATCCAGCGGAACGCGGCGTCGCGCAGGGCGGGGGTCAGGCTCATGCGCGGGTCACCAGCTCCCGCAGCAGCGCGCCCATGCGGCTGGCCGCGGCCTGGCCCGCCTCCAGCACCTCCTGGTGGTTGAGCGGTTCGCCGGTGATGCCCGCCGCCAGGTTGGTGACCAGGGACAGGCCGAAGACCTCGACGCCCTCGGCGCGGGCGGCGATGGCCTCGTGCACGGTGGACATGCCGACCAGGTCCGCGCCCAGGGTGCGCAGCATCCGGATCTCGGCGGGCGTCTCGAAGTGCGGGCCGGGCAGGCCCGCGTAGACGCCTTCCTCCAGGCTCGGGTCGATCTGCTGGGCGAGCTGCCGCAGGCGCGGCGAGTACAGGTCGGTCAGGTCCACGAACCGCGCGCCGACCAGCGGCGAGGCGGCGGTGAGGTTGAGGTGGTCGCTGATCAGCACCGGCTGGCCCACCGCCATGCCCTGGCGCAGCCCGCCCGCGGCGTTGGTGAGCACCACGGTCCGCGCGCCCGCCGCGGCGGCGGTGCGCACGCCGTGCACCACCTTGGCCACGCCCTTGCCCTCGTAGCCGTGGGTGCGGCCGAGCATGACCAGCACGTGCTTGTCGCCGACGGGCACGGAGCGGACGGTGCCGCCGTGGCCGACCGCGGTGGGCGGCTCGAAGCCGGGCAGGTCGCCCATGGCCACCTCGGCGCTGGGCTCGCCGATCAGGTCGGCGGCGGGCCGCCACCCGGACCCCAGGACCACGGCGATGTCGTGCCGGTCGACGCCGGTGCGCTCGGCGAGGGCCTTGGCGGCTTCGGTGGCGAGGGCTTCGGGGGTGCTGTTCTCACTGATGGCGGTCACGGCGGGGAGCCTAACCCGCAGCTCGGGGAGGGGCCGCCCGCAGCTCGGGAAGGCGGCCGCCCGCAGCGAGGTCAGCCCGCGACCGAGAAGGTCCGGGCGATGGCGTTGAACAGCTTGTTCCGCCCCGTCTCCTCCTGCTCGGTGGGGAAGACCACCTCCACCACCCACAGGTCGTCGCCGCGCGGCAGCACCCGCGAGTACCGGGAGCGCCGCAGGTCGGTGTCGCCGTCCTCGGGGGAGCTGGCCCGCTCGGCGGTCCGGTAGCTGAACTGCACGGCGGGTTCCGGCCCGCCGGGGATCAGCGGGTCGGTGGGTTCCAGCGCTTCGGCGAAGTACTGCCCGCGCGCCCACCGCGAGCGCACCACCTCGACGTAGTCCTCGATGGTGAACCGGGGGTAGAAGGCGGGGAACCGCTGCACCGCCACCTCGTACCCGCCGGTGGGGTCGACCAGGTGCACCACGGTGCTCGGGGGCAGCCCCTGGTTGGCGCGCTGCTCCAGGAAGTTCGTCCAGTCCGCGCCGACCTCGATGGTGAACTCCGCGCCCTGCTCGCCGTTCTTGGTGGTCGCGGACAGGGTGGTGGGGCGCAGCGAGGACTCGGTGATGGCGGGCCGGGGCACCGTGCCCTCGGCGGGCGGCGGCGGCAGCAGCGGCGCTCCGGCGGCGGTCCTGGTCAGCGCGAAGCCCGCGCCGCCACCGGCGGCGAACAGCAGCAGCGCCAGCGCGGTCAGCAGCGCGGTCGCCAGCGGCCCCCGGCGGCGCGGGGGCGTCGACCGGGTGGGGGTGGGGGACAGCGCGAACGGCAGCGGGCCGGGGTCGTCGGCCAGCGGGGTGTCGCCAGGGATCACCGGCTTGGGCGTGACCAGCGGCGGCCGGACGACCTCGACCACCGGGCGGGTCTCGTCCTCCCGGTCGACGGGGAACGCGCCCAGCTCCGGCAGCAGCGGGCGGACCAGCCTGCGCACCTCGGCCAGCGGCATCCGCTCGGCGGGGTCCTTGGTCATCAGCCCGGCCACCACGGGGGCCAGCTCGCCGGCGGCCTCGGCGGGCGGCACGTCGCCGTGCACGACCTGGTTGATCGTCTGGAGCAGGTTGGCCCCCTCGTAGGGGTCCTGGCCGGTCATCGCGGCGAACAGGGTCGCGCCCAGGCTCCACAGGTCGGCGGCGGGGGAGACGTCGTCGCCGGCGGCCACCTCGGGGGCGATGAACGCGGGCGTGCCCAGCGCGATGCCGCGGCTGGTCAGCGTCGCCTCGGCGCCGTTGCGGGCGATGCCGAAATCGGTCAGCTTCACCCGTCCGTCGTCAGCGATCAGCACGTTGCCGGGCTTGACATCACGGTGCGTGATGCCTGCCCGGTGGGCCGCCTCCAGCCCGGCGGCCACCGCGTCGGCCACCGCGGCGCCCTGCTGGGTGGTCAGCGGGCCGTGGCGGCGGATCACCTCGGCGAGGCTGGCCGAGGGCACCAGCTCCATCACCACGTACGGCTCGCCGTCCAGCTGCACCACGTCGTAGAGGGTGACCAGGTTGGGGTGGGCGAGCTGGGCGGCCGAGCGCGCCTCGCGCAGCGTCCGCTCCCGCAGCAGGTCCGCCTCGTGGTCGGGCATCCCAGGGGGGCGCAGCACCTCCTTGACCGCGATGTCGCGGCGCAGCACTTCGTCGTGCGCCGCCCAAACGGTCCCCATCGAACCGCGACCCAACACGTGCCGTAGCCGGTAGCGGCCCGCGATCAGGCGCTCTGTCTCCACGGCGGCATTCTTCCCGAAGGCCACCCGTCGGTGATCGGTAACGTGGAGCCCGCAACTGCATCGTTAACGGCGGGCAAACTCACATAGCCGCCGTACTACTACTGGGTAACACTGCTGAGCATGATGGAGCCGTCAGGCGAGCTGGCGCTAGCGGCGGAGTTCCCCACGCCGGACCGGGAGCAGTGGCTCGACCTGGTCCACGGCGTGCTCCGCAAGTCCGGCGCGGACTTCGAGTCCCTGGTCACCACCACCTACGACGGCATCCGCGTGCGGCCGCTCTACACCGCCGAGGACACCGCCCCGCCCAGCGGCTTCCCCGGTCTGGCGCCGTTCGTGCGCGGCTCCCGCCCGCAGGGCACGGCGGGCGGCTGGGACGTCCGGCAGCGGCACGCGGTCGCCGACCGCGAGGCGGTCGCGGCCGACCTGGACAACGGCGTCACCTCGCTGTGGCTGGAGATCGGCCAGGACCGCGTCCCGGTCGACCGGCTGGAGGACCTGCTCGCCGAGGTCTACCTCGACCTGGCCCCGGTGGTGGTGGACGCGGGCGCGGAGTTCGCCGCCGCCGGTCGCGAGATGCTGCGCGTGTGGCGGCAGCGCTCGGTGCCCGCGGGCGAGGTCCGGGGCAACCTCGGCGCGGACCCGCTGTCGGTGCTGGCCCGCACGAACCAGGACGCCGACCTGGCCGCGCTGGTGGACCTGGTCGACCGCGCCCGCGAGTTCCCCGAGCTGAAGGCGGTCGTCGTGGACGGCCTGCCCTACCACGAGGCGGGCGGCTCCGACGCGCAGGAGCTGGGCGCCTCGCTGGCCGCCGGGGTGGCCTACCTGCGGGTGCTCACCGAGGCGGGGGTGCCCGCCGCGCGGGCCGCGCGGCTGCTGGAGTTCCGCCTGGCCGCCACCGCCGACCAGTTCCTGACCACCGCCAAGTTCCGCGCGGCGCGGCGGCTGTGGGCCCGCGTCACCGAGGTCTGCGGCGCGCCCGCCCCGCAGGCGCAGCACGCGGTCACCTCGCCCGCGATGATGACCCGCCGCGACCCGTGGGTGAACATGCTGCGCACCACGCTGGCCTGCTTCGGCGCGGGCACCGGCGGCGCGGACGCGGTGACCGTGCTGCCCTTCGACGACGCGATCGGCCTGCCCGACGACTTCTCCCGGCGCATCGCCCGCAACACCCAGTCGGTGCTGCTGGAGGAGGCGCGGCTGGCCGGCGTGATCGACCCGGCGGGCGGCTCCTGGTACGTGGAGAAGCTGACCGACGAGCTGGCGCGCGCCTCGTGGGCGTGGTTCCAGGAGATCGAGGCGGCGGGCGGGCTGCTCGCGGCGCTGCGCTCCGGTCTGGTCGCCGACCGGCTGGCCGCCACCTGGCAGCGGCGCAGCGCCAACCTGGCCGACCGGACCGACCCGATCACCGGGGTCAGCGAGTTCCCGGACCCGGCCGAGCGGCCGGTGGTCCGCGCGCCCGCCCCCGAGCGGCCCGGCGGCGGCCTGCCGCGCGTGCGCTACGCCCAGGCGTACGAGGCGCTGCGCGACCGCGCGGACGCCGCCCCCGAGCGCCCCAAGGTCTTCCTGGCCACGCTCGGCCCGGTCGCCAGGCACACCGCGCGGGCCTCGTTCGCGGCCAACCTGTTCCAGGCGGGCGGCATCGAGACGCCGCAGGCCGGGGCGACCGCGACGGTCGAGGACGTGGTGGCGCGGTTCCGGGAGAGCGGGGCGCGGATCGCCTGCCTGTGCGGCAGCGAGTCCAGCTACGCCGAGCTCGCCGCGCCGGTCGCCGCCGCGCTGCGCGAGGCCGGAGCGCAGCGCGTCCTGCTGGCGGGCCAGGACTCCGGCGCCGGATCGGCCGCCGACGTCGACGAGTACGTGTTCACCGGCTGCCCGGCGCTGCGCGTGCTGGAGCACACCTTCGAGTTCCTCGGAGTTCCGCGATGATCCCCAACTTCGCCGAGATCGAGCTCGGGGAGCCGACCGAGACCAGCGCCGACCGGTGGCAGGAGGCACTGCAGGAGGCCACCGGCAAGGGCGCGGACGCGCTGGCGTGGGAGACCCCCGAGGGCATCGGGGTCAAGCCCCTCTACACCGGGGCCGACCTGGCGGGCCTGGACTTCCTGGGCACCTACCCCGGCATCGCGCCGTTCCTGCGCGGCCCGTACCCGACGATGTACGTCAACCAGCCGTGGACCATCCGGCAGTACGCGGGCTTCTCCACCGCCGAGGAGTCCAACGCCTTCTACCGGCGCAACCTGGCCGCCGGGCAGAAGGGCCTGTCGGTCGCGTTCGACCTGGCCACCCACCGGGGCTACGACTCCGACCACCCGAGGGTGGCGGGCGACGTGGGCATGGCGGGCGTGGCCATCGACTCGATCTACGACATGCGCCAGCTGTTCGACGGCATCCCGCTGGACCGGATGAGCGTGTCGATGACCATGAACGGCGCGGTGCTGCCGATCCTGGCGCTGTACGTGGTGGCGGCCGAGGAGCAGGGGGTGGCCCCGGAGCAGCTGGCCGGGACCATCCAGAACGACATCCTCAAGGAGTTCATGGTCCGCAACACCTACATCTACCCGCCGCAGCCGTCGATGCGGATCATCTCCGACATCTTCGCCTACACCTCGCGGGAGATGCCGAAGTTCAACTCCATCTCCATCTCCGGCTACCACATGCAGGAGGCGGGCGCGACCGCCGACCTGGAGCTGGCCTACACGCTGGCCGACGGCGTGGAGTACCTGCGGGCCGGGCGCGACGCGGGCCTGGACGTGGACGCCTTCGCGCCGAGGCTGTCGTTCTTCTGGGCCGTGGGCATGAACTTCTTCACCGAGGTCGCCAAGCTGCGCGCGGCCCGGCTGCTGTGGGCCAAGCTGGTCAAGGGCTTCGGCCCGCGCAACCCCAAGTCGCTGTCGCTGCGCACGCACAGCCAGACCTCCGGCTGGTCGCTGACCGCGCAGGACGTGTTCAACAACGTCACGCGCACCTGCGTGGAGGCGATGGCGGCCACGCAGGGGCACACGCAGTCGTTGCACACCAACGCCTTGGACGAGGCGCTGGCGCTGCCCACGGACTTCTCCGCGCGCATCGCGCGCAACACGCAGCTGCTGCTCCAGCAGGAGTCCGGCACCACGCGGGTGATCGACCCGTGGGGCGGCAGCGCGTTCGTGGAGCGGCTGACCCACGACCTGGCGCGCCGGGCGTGGGCGCACATCACCGAGGTCGAGGCCGCGGGCGGGATGGCCAAGGCGATCGACGCGGGCATCCCCAAGCTGCGCATCGAGGAGGCCGCCGCGCGCACGCAGGCGCGCATCGACTCCGGCCGCCAGCCGGTGATCGGCGTGAACAAGTACCGGGTCGAGATCGACGAGCGGATCGAGGTGCTCAAGGTCGACAACGCCGGGGTGCGCGCGCAGCAGCTGGCGAAGCTGGCCCGGCTGCGCGCGGAGCGCGACCAGTCCGCTGTGGACGCCGCGCTGACCGCGCTGACCAACGCGGCCGGTGGTGACGGGAACCTGCTGGAGCTGGCGATCGACGCGGCCCGCGCCAAGGCCACCGTCGGGGAGATCTCCGAAGCGCTGGGCCGGGTCTGGGGCAGGCACTCGGCGCAGATCCGCACCATCACCGGCGTCTACCGGCAGGAGGCGGGGGCCGTGCCCGACGTGGAGGCGACGCGCGCCGCGGTCGAGGAGTTCGCCGCGCTGGAGGGCCGCCGCCCGCGCATCCTGGTCGCCAAGATGGGCCAGGACGGCCACGACCGGGGCCAGAAGGTGATCGCCACCGCCTTCGCCGACCTCGGCTTCGACGTCGACGTCGGCCCGCTGTTCCAGACCCCGGACGAGGTGGCCCGCCAGGCCGTCGAGGCCGACGTGCACGTGGTCGGGGTGTCCTCGCTGGCCGCCGGGCACCTGACCCTGGTGCCCGCGCTGCGCTCGGCGCTGGCCGGGCTGGGCCGCGAGGACATCATGATCGTGGTCGGCGGGGTGATCCCGCCGCAGGACTTCGACGCGCTGCGCGAGGCGGGCGCGGCGGCGATCTTCCCGCCCGGCACGGTCATCGCCGACGCCGCGGGCGCGCTGCTGCGCGAGCTCGCCGAACAGCTGGGGCACGGGCAGCTGGGGCACGGGCAGTCGGGGCAGGGGCAGCTCGGGCATGCCTAGGCCGGTGGTCGACGTCGGCGCGTACGCCGAGGGCGTGCTCGCGGGCGACCGGGGCACGCTGGCGCGCGCCATCACGCTGGTCGAGTCGACCCGCGCGGACCACCGGGCGCTGGCCCAGGAGCTGCTGCTGCGGCTGCTGCCGCACACCGGAGGCGCGCACCGGCTGGGCATCACCGGCGTGCCCGGCGTGGGCAAGTCGACGTTCATCGACGGGTTCGGCTCGATGCTGACCGGGCGCGGCCACCGCGTCGCGGTGCTGGCGGTGGACCCGTCGTCCACCCGCACCGGCGGCAGCATCCTGGGCGACAAGACCAGGATGGCGCGGCTGGCGGTGGACCCGGCCGCGTTCATCCGGCCGTCGCCGACCTCGGGCACGCTCGGCGGCGTGGCCAGGGCCACCCGCGAGACGATCCTGCTGGTCGAGGCCGCGGGCTACGACGTGGTGCTGGTGGAGACCGTCGGCGTCGGCCAGTCCGAGGTCGCGGTGGCCAACATGACCGACTGCTCGCTGCTGCTGACCCTGGCCCGCACCGGCGACCAGCTCCAGGGCATCAAGAAGGGCGTGCTGGAGCTGGCCGACGTGATCGCGGTGAACAAGGCCGACGGCCCGTTCGAGGCCGACGCCCGCAAGGCCGCGCGCGAGCTGGCGGGCGCGCTGCGGCTGCTGCGCGCGCCCGGCGCGTCGTGGACGCCGCCGGTGCTCACCTGCAGCGGGCTGACCGGCGCGGGCCTGGACCAGGTGTGGGAGCGGGTGCTGGCGCACCGCGAGACCCTGGAGCGGGCGGGCGAGCTGGCTGAGCGGCGGCGCGGGCAGCAGGTCGAGTGGACCTGGGCGATGGTCGACGAGCGGGTGCTGGCGCGGGTGCGGGAGGCGGTCGAGGACCTGGCCCCGGAGCTGGAGCGGCAGGTGCGCGACGGCGAGCTGACCGCCACGCTGGCCGCCGAGCGCATTCTGGCGGCGTTCGCGGCCGGAAAGCGTGAAGCTGTTTCAGACGACAGTTGACGGTGGTATCCCAGCGTGGCGATGACTACGCTAGGCGACCATGTGGCGATCTCTGCTCGCGGTGTGCCTGCTCGCCCTGGCAGGCGCTTTCAGCGTGACCGGGGCGGCGAGCGCGACCGCTCCGCAGGGCGACCACGTGGTCGTCGCCGCGCAGCCGACGGAGACGCCGACCCCGACGGGGACCGGTCCGGAGCTCGACCCGCCGCAGCAGGACAACGCCGAGGCCGAGCCGAGCGCCCGGCAGAAGATGTGGCTGGGCGGCACCGCGCTGGTGCTGTTCGCCCTGGTCTTCTGGCGCAACAAGCGCAAGTGGGCCAAGTGGCGGGCGGGCAAGGGCTGAATTCCCCTAGAACGGGTGTATCCCAGCTTCTGGGAGCACCTCATCGTTATATGGTCCCAGTGTAGGGACGTCTGCGCAGACTTGATCGGTCTGGCCGAAGTTCGCACACCGCTTGTCGTTCCCGTGCGACCGGCCGCCGGTTGACCCGCGTCAGGTGCGTCCTGCCCGCGGGCGGTGATGCAGGATGGAACGCAAATGAGTACCGACTTCAAGATGAGCACGCGCTCGACCGTCGAGCGGTACTCGACCGCGCTGGTGGACCTGTCCCGCAGCATCCACGCGGAGCCCGAGCTGGCGTTCGCGGAGCACCGCAGCGCGGCGAAGGTGTCCGGCCTGCTGGAGGCCGAGGGCTTCGAGGTCGAGCGCGGCGTCGCGGGCCTGGACACCGCGTTCACCGCCACCTACGGCTCCGGCGAGCTGGTGCTGGGCCTGTGCGCCGAGTACGACGCGCTGCCCGAGGTCGGGCACGCCTGCGGGCACAACGTCATCGCCGCGGCCGCCACCGGGGCCGCGCTGGCGCTGCGCGAGGTGGCCGACGCGCTCGGCATCACCGTCCGGGTGATCGGCACCCCCGCCGAGGAGGTCGGCGGCGGCAAGGTGCTGCTGCTGGAGCGCGGCGTGTTCGACGGCGTCGCGCTGTCGATGATGGTGCACCCCGCCCCGTACGAGGCCATCGCGGCGCGCTCGCTGGCGCTGGCCGACCTGGAGGTCCGCTACACCGGCAAGCCGTCGCACGCCGCCGCGGCCCCGCACCGCGGGGTCAACGCGGGCGACGCGCTCACCGTGGCCCAGGTCGCCATCGGCCTGGCCCGCCAGCACCTGGAGCCCGGCCAGATGGTCAGCGGCATCGTGACCAAGGGCGGCGCGGCGCCGAACATCATCCCGGCCAGCACCTCCGCCGTGTTCGACCTGCGCGCCGACGACCTGGACTCGCTGCGCAGGCTGGAGCAGCGGATCGACGACTGCTTCCACGCCGGGGCGCTGGCCACCGGCTGCTCCTACGAGGTCGTCCGGGTGTCGCCCCCCTACGCGGAGCTGACCCCCGACCAGTGGCTGGCGGAGGCCTACCGGCGTGCCGCGGTCGAGCTGGGCCGACGACCGCTGAGCCCCGAGGAGGAGCTCCGCGAGAAGATCGGCAGCACCGACATGGGCAACATCACCCGTGCGCTGCCCGCCATCCACCCGACCATCGCCATCGACTGCGGAGACGCGGTGAACCACCAACACGAGTTCGCGACAGCCTGTGCGTCGGCCTCGGCCGACCGAGCGGTGCTCGACGGAGCGCTCGCCCTCGCCTGGACGACCATCGCCGCGGCGACGGACGACCGGCAGCGCGAGCGGCTCCTGGGCGCAGTGGCAGGTGCGTCGTGACGGTCCTCGACTCGCGTCCCGAGCTGCCGAGTGAGGAGGACCCCGAGGTGCTGTTGTCCGAGCGGGGGGTGAGCATTGCCCCTGTGCGCGATCTCGGGGAGGGGCGGGGCCCGTCGTGGCTCGACGACTGGCTGGCGGCCAACGCCACCGAGGTCGTGGCCTGGCGGCGGCACATCCACGCCCACCCCGAGCTGTCCCGCAAGGAGCACCGCACCACCGAGCTGATCGAGCAGGTGCTGCGCTCCGCGGGCCTCAAGCCCAGGCTGCTGCCCGGCGGCACCGGGCTGGTCTGCGACGTGGGCAGCGGCCCGCGCTGCGTGGCGCTGCGCGCGGACATCGACGCGCTGCCGCTGACCGAGAGCACCGGCGCGTCGTACGCGTCGACCGTGGAGGGCGTCTCGCACGCCTGCGGGCACGACGCGCACACCACCGTGCTGCTGGGCGCGGCGCTGGCCCTGGCCTCGGCCACCGAGCTGCCCGGCCGGGTCCGGCTGGTGTTCCAGCCCGCCGAGGAGGTCATGCCCGGCGGCGCGCTGGACGTGCTGGCGGCGGGCGGGCTCGACGGCGTGGAGCGGATCTTCGGGCTGCACTGCGACCCCCGGCTGGAGGTCGGGCGGGTGGGCACCAGGATCGGCCCCATCACCTCCGCCTCGGACATGCTGGAGCTGCGGCTGACCTCGCCGGGCGGGCACACCTCCCGGCCGCACCTGACCGCCGACCTGGTGCACGCGCTGGGCACGGTGATCACCGGGCTGCCGTCGCTGCTGTCCAGGCGGGTGGACCCGAGGTCGGGCACGGTGCTGGTGTGGGGCGCGGTGCACGCGGGCGAGGCGCCCAACGCGGTGCCGCAGGACGGCGTGCTGCGCGGCACCCTGCGCACCGGCGACCGGGACATCTGGGCCGAGCTGGAACCGCTGATCAAGGAGCTGACCGCGGCGCTGCTGGCGCCCACCGGGGTCGGGTTCGACCTGCACCACCGGCGCGGCGTGCCCCCGGTGGTCAACGACCGCGAGAGCACCGTGCTGCTGCGGGCGGGCATCGAGGCCGCGCTCGGCGAGGACGCGCTGGCCGGGACCGAGCAGTCCTCCGGCGGCGAGGACTTCGGCTGGTACCTGGAGCACGTGCCCGGCTCGTTCGCCCGGCTGGGCGTGTGGGACGGCGTGGAGCGGCAGCGCGACCTGCACCAGCCCGGTTTCGACCTGGACGAGCGGGCCCTGCTGGTGGGCGTGCGGGTGATGGTCCACGCCGCCCTGGCCGCCCTCGCCTGACGCCTGCAAGTACTACCCGACCCGCCGCGACGGGCCGTTGACTACTACCCGGCCTCATGTCCTCTTGGCACGGGTAGTAGTTATGCGCTCAACGGGGCGCGTCGGGTAGTACTTGCCGACGCGGTCAGGAGACGGGGTCGGTGATGCGGGGGCGGGCCTCGGGGGCGGACGAGCGGACCGCGTCCGCCGACTGGTCGTTCGGCTCGCCCTGCGAGGCGCGCTCGGCCTCCACCCGCGCGGTGTAGACCGACACCTCGTGCTCCACCCTGGCCTCGTCCCAGCCGTGCACCCCGGCCATCAGCCGCGCCACCGGCAGCGCGCACTCCACGCCCCGGTGCGGGTACTCGATGGAGATCCGGGTCCGCCTGGTCAGCACGTCCTCCAGGTGCAGCGCGCCCTCGTGCGAGGCCGCGTAGACGACCTCCGCCTGCAGGTAGTCCGGCGCGGCCGGAACCGGCTTGAGCAGCTCGGGGTTGTCCGTGGACAGCTCCAGCACCTCGTGCACCAGCGAGCCGTAGCGGTCCAGCAGGTGCCGCACCCGGTAGGGGTGCAGCCCGTACGCGCCCGCCAGCTGGTCGGCCTGGTTGACCAGCGCGTGGTAGCCGTCCGCGCCGACCAGCGGCACCTTGTCGGTGATCGACGGCTGGATGCGGCCGGGCACGTCCACCGCCGCGGCGTCCACCGCGTCCGCGCCCATGACCCGGTAGGTGGTGTACTTGCCGCCCGCGATGGCCACCAGCCCCGGCGCCACCCGCGCCACGGCGTGCTCCCGCGACAGCTTCGAGGTCGACTCGCTCTCACCGGCCAGCAGCGGGCGCAGCCCGGCGTAGACGCCCTCGATGTCGTCGTGCGTCAGCGGCGTGGCCAGCACCGAGTTGACGTGGTCGAGGATGTAGTCGATGTCCTTCTCGGTGGCCGCCGGGTGGGCCAGGTCGAGGTTCCAGTCGGTGTCGGTGGTGCCCACGATCCAGTGGTTGCGCCAGGGGATGACGAACAGCACCGACTTCTCGGTGCGCAGGATCAGGCCCGACTCGGAGACGATCCGGTCGCGCGGCACCACGATGTGCACGCCCTTGCTGGCCCGCACCCGGAACCGGCCCCGGCTGCCGGACAGCCGCTGCAGCTCGTCGGTCCACACGCCAGTGGCGTTGATCACGGCGTGCGCCCGCACGTCGGTCTCCCGCCCGTCCTCCACGTCGCGCACGCGCACGCCGGAGACCCGGTCGGCCTCCCGCAGGAAGCCGACGACCTGGGTGGAGGTGCGCACCACCGCGCCGTAGTGGGCAGCCGTGCGGCCCACCATCATGGTGTGGCGGGCGTCGTCGGCCTGGGCGTCGTAGTACCGGATGCCGCCGATGAGCGCGTCCCGCTTGAGCGCGGGCACCATGCGCAGCGCGCCTGCCCTGGTCAGGTGCTTCTGGCCGGGCACCGACCGGGCGCCGCCCATGGTGTCGTAGAGCAGCAGGCCCGCCGCGGTGTACGGGCGCTCCCACACCCGGTGCGCCAGCGGGTACAGGAAGCTGACCGGCTTGACCAGGTGCGGAGCGATCCTGGTGAGCATCAGCTCGCGCTCCCGCAGCGCCTCGCGGACCAGCCCGAACTCCAGCTGCTCCAGGTAGCGCAGGCCGCCGTGGAACAGCTTGCTGGACCGGCTGGACGTGCCGGAGGCCAGGTCGCGGGCCTCCACCAGGGCCACCCGCAGGCCGCGGGTGGCCGCGTCCAGGGCGGCCCCGACCCCGACCACACCACCACCGATGATCACCAGGTCGAACGTGTCCGCGCCGAGCCGCTGCCAGGCCAGTTCCCGCTCGGCGGGGCCGAGGCGACCGGTGGCGGCGGGGTGAGCCGGCTTGCGCGTGACCAAGGGGAACGCCTCCTCGCGTGCCGCGAAAATGTCCGACCAGGACTGACCAGATCACGTTACCCGCTGGTACGCCACTGTAGACAAACGATCAGCGGGCGAACTAGCTTCACGGCACAGTGTGGGGTGGGCAGCGCCGCCGAACCCGTGACGAGCGCCACCACCTGCTTAGGCGAGGAGGTCGGCGAGTGAGCAGTGCCTCGATCTTCGTGTGGGAGACCCTCGGCACGGCGATCCTGATCCTGATGGGCGCGGGCGTCGTGGCCAACGTGGTCCTCAAGGACACGCTGGGCAGCGGCGGCGGCTGGTTGTTGATCAACTTCGGCTGGGGTTTCGCGGTGTTCGCGGGCGCCAGCATCGCCGCCCCCAGCGGCGCGCACCTCAACCCGGCGGTGACCCTGGGCCTGGCCGTCGCGGGCAAGACCGAGTGGGCGCAGGTGCCGGTGTACTTCGCCGCCCAGCTGCTCGGCGCGTTCCTGGGCGCGGTGCTGGCCTGGCTGACCTACAAGCTCCAGTTCGACGCCCACGACGACCCGGCGGGCACCCGCGGCATCTTCTGCACCGCGCCCACCGTGCCCGGTCGCGGCTGGAACGTGCTCACCGAGGTCATCGGCACGTTCGTGCTGGTCGCGTGGGTCCTGCTGAGCCCGGCCGCCAAGGCCGCCGCGGACGGCGTGCCGCAGCTGGGCAACGCCGCGCTGGGCTACGCGGGCGTGGCCTTCGTCGTCATCGGCATCGGCAACTCGCTGGGCGGCCCCACCGGCTACGCCATCAACCCGGCGCGCGACCTCGGCCCGCGCATCGCCTACGCGATCCTGCCCATCAGGGGCAAGGGCAGCGCGGAATGGGGGTACTCGTGGGTCCCGGTGGTCGGCCCGCTCCTCGGCGCCGCCCTCGCCGGCCTGCTCTACCTGGCCCTCCCGGTCTGAAAGGACGTCCCGCACGATGACCAAGTACGTGGCCGCGATCGACCAGGGCACCACGTCGACCCGCTGCATGATCTTCGACCACTCCGGGCGCGTGGTCTCGGTCGATCAGAAGGAGCACGAGCAGATCTTCCCCAAGGCCGGGTGGGTCGAGCACGACGCGACCGAGATCTGGGCCAACACCCGCCAGGTCGCCGCGGGCGCGCTGGCCAAGGCCGACCTGACCGCCGCCGACATCGCCGCGGTCGGCATCACCAACCAGCGCGAGACCGCGCTGGTGTGGGACCGCACCACCGGGCAGCCGATCTACAACGCGATCGTGTGGCAGGACACCCGCACCGACCGCATCTGCCAGGAGCTGGCCGCCCTGGGCGGCGGCCAGGAGCGCTACCGAGCCAAGACCGGCCTGCCGCTGGCCACCTACTTCTCCGGCCCCAAGGTGCGCTGGATCCTCGACAACGTCGAGGGCGCGCGGGAGAAGGCCGAGGCGGGCGAGCTGCTGTTCGGCAACATGGACACCTGGGTGCTGTGGAACATGACCGGCGGGGTGAACGGCGGCCTGCACATCACCGACCCGACCAACGCCTCCCGCACCCTGCTGATGGACCTGGACACGCTGGACTGGGACGCCGACATCGCGGCCGACATGGGCATCCCGCTGTCCATGCTGCCCGAGATCCGCTCCTCCTCCGAGGTCTACGGCAAGGTGCGCGAGCGCGGCGCGCTCGCGGGCGTGCCCATCGCGGGCGACTTGGGCGACCAGCAGGCGGCCACGTTCGGCCAGGCGTGCCTGTCGCCGGGCGAGGCCAAGAACACCTACGGCACCGGCAACTTCCTGCTGCTCAACACCGGCACCGAGAAGGTGATGAGCGACAACGGCCTGCTCACCACGGTCTGCTACAAGATCGGCGACAAGGCCCCGGTGTACGCGCTGGAGGGCTCCATCGCGGTCACCGGCTCGCTGGTGCAGTGGCTGCGCGACAACCTCGGCATGATCAAGGACGCGGCCGAGATCGAGGAGCACGCGCGCACCGTGGAGGACAACGGCGGCGCGTACTTCGTGCCCGCGTTCTCCGGCCTGTTCGCGCCGTACTGGCGCTCCGACGCGCGCGGCGCCATCGTCGGTCTGACCCGGTTCGTCAACAAGGGCCACCTGGCCCGCGCGGTGCTGGAGGCCACGGCGTTCCAGTCCCGCGAGGTCATCGACGCGATGAACGCCGACTCGGGCGTGCCGCTGAAGTCGCTCAAGGTCGACGGCGGCATGGTGATCAACGAGCTGCTGATGCAGTTCCAGGCCGACATCCTGGGCGTGCCGGTGATCCGGCCGGTGGTCAACGAGACCACCGCGCTGGGCGCGGCCTACGCGGCGGGCCTGGCCGTCGGGTTCTGGCAGGGCGAGGACGACATCCGGCAGAACTGGGCCCAGGACAAGCAGTGGGACCCGCGGCTGGACGAGGCGGTGCGCGAGAAGCAGTACCGCAACTGGAAGAAGGCCGTGACCAGGACCTTCGACTGGGTCGAGGACGACGACTGAGCCGAGGACCGGGCCGGGACCGGCGCGGCCACGCCCACCGGCGTGGCCGCGCCGCCCGCGTCAGTCCAGGTCGTCGTGCCGCATCAGCTGGCGGCCCGCCTCGGTGATCGAGCCGGTCAGCGACGGGTAGACGGAGAACGTGGTGGCCAGGTCCTCCACGGTGAGCTGGTTCTGCACCGCCATCGCGATGGACAGGATCAACTCGCTGGCGTTGGGCGCGACCACCACGCCGCCGATCACCACGCCGGTGGCCGGGCGGCAGAACAGCTTCACGAAACCGCGCCGCAGGCCCTCCATCTTGGCCCTCGGGTTGGTGGTCAGCGGCAGCATGATGGTGCGCGCGGGCACCTCGCCGGAGTCGATGGCCTGCTGGCTGATGCCGACGCTGGCGATCTCCGGGTTGGTGAACACGTTCGCCGCGACCGTCTTGAGCTTGATCGGGCTCACGCCCTCGCCCAGCGCGTGCCACATGGCGATGCGGCCCTGCATCGCGGCCACCGACGCCAGCAGCAGCACGCCGGTGCAGTCGCCCGCCGCGTAGACGCCGGAGATGTTGGTCCGCGACACCCGGTCGACCGGGATGTAGCCGCCGCGACCCAGCTCGATGCCGATCTTGTCCAGGCCGATGTCGCTGGTGTTGGGCACGCTGCCCACGGTCATCAGGGCGTGGCTGGCCTCGATCGTGCGGCCGTCCTCCAGGTGGATCAGCACGCCGTCGCCGACGTTCTCCACCCGGTCCGCGCGGGCGTGCTTGACCACCGACGTGCCGCGCTCGGCGAACACGTCCTCCAGCACCACGGCGGCGTCCGCGTCCTCGTGCGGCAGCACCCGGTCCCGGCTGGAGACCATCGTCACCTTCACGCCCAGCTCGGTGTAGGCGGAGGCGAACTCCACACCGGTGACGCCGGAGCCGATCACCGCCAGGTGCTCGGGCAGCTCGGGCAGGTCGTAGATCTGCCGCCAGGTCAGCACGCGCTTGCCGTCGGGCTCCGCGCCGGGCAGCACGCGCGGCGTCGCGCCGGTGGCGATGAGCACCACGTCGGCGGGCAGCACCTCCTTGGTGCCGTCCTCGGCCAGCGCGACCACCTGGTGCTGGGCCAGGCCGCGCGCGTCGTCGCAGAACTTCGCGGTGCCCTTGATGATGCGCACGCCCTCGCGCTGCAGGCGGGCGCGGATGTCGGCGGACTGCGCCAGCGCCAGGCCCTTCACCCGGCCGTGGACCACCGGCAGCGACACCTCGGCGGCCACGCCGTCCATGCGGATGCCCAGCTCACCGGCGTTGCGGAAGGCCGAGCGGCCCCCGGCGGAGGCGATGAAGGTCTTCGAGGGCACGCAGTCGTAGAGCACGCACGCCCCGCCCAGGCCCTCGCGCTCCACCACGGTCACGTCGGCACCGTGCTGGGCCGCCACCAGTGCCGCCTCGTAACCTGCGGGGCCACCGCCCATGATGACGATGCGGGTCACGACACGTCCTCCTCCAGTTCGACAGGCAGGCACAACCGTACGCGGTCGGGTGTCGGGGCGTGTCGTCCGGTCTTCTGGTTCCTCCCGGTGATCGCGGGGTCGCTAGGCTGTCGTCGTGCCGCTCTATGCCGCGTACGGGTCCAACATGGACCCGAACCAGATGATGGAGCGAGCCCCGTACTCCCCGATGGCCGGGACCGGGTGGCTCGCCGGATGGCGTCTGACGTTCGGTGGCGAGGACCTCGGCTGGGAGGGCGCGCTCGCCACCATCGTCGAGGACCCCGACTCGCAGGTGTTCTGCGTGCTCTACGACGTGAGCCCGCGCGACGAGGCCACCCTCGACCGCTGGGAGGGGGCGCTGGGCCTGTACCGGAAGATCCGGCTGCGGGTGCAGACCCTGGAGGGCTCGGTCGTGGCCTGGCTGTACGTCCTGGACGCCTACGAGGGCGGCCTGCCCTCGGCGCGCTACCTCGGCGTGGTCGCCGACGCCGCCGAGGCGGCGGGCGCCCCGGACGACTACGTCGCCGACCTGCGCACCCGCCCCTGCCGAGGCATCGGCTCCTAAACCCCGCGAGTCGAACGCTCAGGTACCGCGAGTCGAACGTCCAGGACCCCCGAGTTCGTCACTCAGGCGCCGGAACAGCCGGGTCGGGTCGCGGAGGTCCGAGACGTCGGCCCGGATCACCGTCCACCCGCGCCTGCGCAGGTCCTCGTCCCGCACCCGATCCTCGGCCCGCTTGCCGACGTGGGCCGCGTAGCCGTCGTACTCCAGCGCCACCCGGCGGTCCGGCCAGGCGAAGTCCAGCCGCCAGACCAGTCGCCCGTCCAGGTCCCGCACCGGGTGCTGCGCCTCGGGCACCGGGAAGCCCGCTTCGACCACCTTGAGCAGCAGGCCGCTCTCGGGCGGCGACTCCGGCAGGCCGGTCGCCAGGTCCAGCAGGAACGCGCCCCGGCGTCGTCCGCGCGGGTCGGGGCGACGCGCGATGCGCACCGCGAGGTCGGCCTTGGCCTCGGCCCGCTGGTCAGGGCGCAGGAACGACAGGGCCTGGTCCGCGCAGGCCAGAGCGGTGTGCCGGACCGCGCGGCAGAGCAGGTCGCCGATCGCGTGCTCCAGCGTCACGCAGGGCAGGCCGTCGAGTTCGACCACATCAGCGGGGTCGAGGTTCTGGTAGTGGACCGCCAGGTCCGGTCGCGGCCGCAGCTTGCGGTCGTAGCCCAGGAACAGGTGGACGCGTTCGGTCTCGGCCGCCGTGCAGCCGTGCAGCCAGGCCGAGGTGTGACCCGCGAGCACCGCGCCGCGTCCGGCGGCCAGCAGCGCCGCCGCCGCGCGGGTGCGGAAGTCGGCCATCCTCGCCCGCGCGACCACGACGGTGCGCGAGTAGCTGACGAGGCTGCCCTCCGCGATGGCGCGGCGCAGTTCCAGCGGGCCGAGGTGGGCGAGCAGGTCGGTGCGGGCGTGGGCGCCGTGGAGTCCTTCGGGAATCTCGATCATGTACTACTCGATCGCCGAGCCCGGAAATCCGGTCATGGTTCACCCGAAGGTGGAAACCGCCGAACCTGAGCGTTGAACTCAGGGGTTCTGGGCGTTCGACTCGCGGAAGAGCTCGTCGAGGTGGTGGGTGAGGCGGCGGAGGTCGACGGGGGAGACGGTGCTCCACGGCTGCTGGCCCGGCGCGGCCCGGCGCATCTGCACGTAGCGCCCCTTGGGCGTGTCGAAGAACGCCACCACGCGCTCCGGCCGCATCCGCTTGCCCCACTTGTCCCGCGCCGCCACGCCGAACTGCCCCCGGTGCCCGGCGTCGCGGAACATCTCCGCCAGCGTCCGCGCGTCCTCCGCCCGCACCCCGCGCCCGCGCAGGGCGGTCTCCAGCTCCTCCGGCGTCGACGCCCCGGCCGCCGCGGCGTCCAGGTCCGGGCTGGGCAGCGTCACCGAGTGCCCGGCCCCCGGTCCCAGCGGCGGCAGCACCGACAGCGCCTCGCGCGGCAGCCCCTCGCCGGAGGCGGGCCGCAGCGTGAGCTGGTCGCCGTCCAGCACGGCCAGCACGCCCGAGCGCCCCTTGGCCGCGGCCAGCACGCGCACGCTGCGGCCCAGCCACAACCTGCCGTCCACCTCCTGCTGCGGCCGGTTGAGCAGGTGCAGCAGGTCCTCCAGCGCCGGGTCCAGCGACACCGGCCTGCCGAGGCCGCGCCGCTCCAGGTCCGCCCACACGCGCCGCACCAGCTCGGCGCGCTCGCCGTGGGTCTTGCCCGGCGAGGGCACCTTGAGCACCAGCGGCATGGTCTCCAGCCGCAGGTGCTCCCAGAGCACGTCGAACTCCAACGCCGAGATGGTCACCGGTTCGCGCAGGTCGGGCGCGTCCGGGTCGAGGCCGAACAACGTCATCAGAAGGGCCGGCTCTCCCCGATCACCGGTGGCGAGATCATCCCGCCGATGCCGTAGATGTCGTCGGTCTCGCGCAGGTAGTCGGCCGCGTCGTGGAAGGTGTCCTCTTCCTCCTCCGCCGACCGCGCGCCCATCCCGCCGAACGGGTCGAACGCGGGCTGCTGCGGCGCGGCCTGCACGGTCCGCTTGTGCACGGTGTCGCCGCCCGACTGGGCCGCGCCGGGCAGCGCGCCGGACGCGCCGCCGGGGGCGACCGCCGCGGTGTGCTGGGCGTTGGCGCTGGTCGCGATGGCGCCGAACTCGGCCGAGCTGATCGACGTGGTGCCGCTGCTGTGCCCCGCCGCCGCGGCCGATTGGCCGTTCTGAGCGGACGCGGCGGTGTGCTCGGACGCGGCGGCGCGCTCGGACTCCGACTCGGCCCTGCGCCGGTCCTGCGCGCCCCGCCCGCCGATCACGCCGGGCGCGAACGTGCTGCCGCCGCTGCCACCGCCGCCGGACGGCGTGGGCGTGCCGTTCGCGGTCCGGGTCGTGGCCCCGCCCTGCGCCGGGCCCGCCGCCGACGTGCCCGTCGAGGGTCCGCCGGACGAGGGCCGGCCCACCGCGGAACCCCCTGCGGGCGGTCGCGGTGCGGGCACCACGCCACGACCGCGCCCACCCCGGCCACCACCGCGGCCCCACCGGCCGCCGTGCCCGCCGCGCGGGCCGCCGTAGAAGCCGAAACCGGGTGCGCCGCCCGCGCCGGGCGCCTCGTTGCGCACCACCTCGGTGGCGTTGACCACCAGCTGCGGCGGCTGGTGGAACTGGCCGAGGGTGCTGGTGTTCGTGGTCGTGCTGGAGGCGTAGGTCGCCATGACCTCGCGGGCGCGCTGCTCGGCGGCGTTGTGCGCCTTCTCCTGCAGCTCGTAGTCGGTCTGCCCGCCCACCAGGTGGGTCAGCGCGCTGATGAAGGTGCCGGGGTCCTCGGCGGTCACCTTCACCGGCGGCGGCATGTCGGCGCGGGCCTTGGCGATGAAGTCGGCCTGGAGCTCGGCGGACACCCGCATGACGTCGGCTCCCGCGCGGGCGTCGTCGGCCCACGCGGCCAGGGGGCTGATGCCCGCGCGCGCCTGGTCGGCCGCGCTGCCCTCCCAGTGCGCCCCGGAGCGGGCCACGCCCGCGTGCAGCTCGGCGTTGATCTCGGTCAGCGCGGCGGCGATCCCCTCCCAGCGCTCCACGGAGGCGTGCGACGCCTGTGGACCAGGGCCGGAGTTGATCTTCTGGTAGAGCTCTTCGTGGCTGTACCCGCTCCAGCGGTGTCCATCGGGCATGAAGTTCCCCTTGCCTGCCGCGGCCTCAGCAGCCGCCCTGCTGCTCCATCAACCCGGTGTTGTCGTCCTCGATGGCGTGGTACTGCCGCTCGACCAGGGTCAACGCGTCCATCGCCGCCTTGAGCTGCTGCTGGTAGCTCTGCAGCGCGCCCAGCGCCGAGTCACCCGACTCGAACGAGCGCTCGTTGAACTTCTCCGCGGCCTCGGTGCTGACCGGGTCGCCCGCCCACGGGCGCACGCGGACCTCGTTGATCGCCAGCTCGATCTGCTTGTCCAGCTTCGTCAGCGCGCCGGAGAACGCGGTCTTGAGGCTGGGGATCGCGGTGGGATCCACGTTCAGCGTGTGCGACACGGGCGGTGAACCCGCGTCGGCACCCCAACCGTGGTCTTCCGACGGCATGGGTCGACCTCCCGACTCTCATCAGCGCACGGTCACTGTAGCCGGCCGATCCGACAGCGGGGAGTGCTTGGACGCTACTTCCCCCGTGCGGGTCAGCCCCGCTGCAGCAAACTGGCCACCGCCGCCTCAGCCGCGCGCTGCGCGCCCTGGCACAGCGCGTCCTGGCCGAGGGCGGTCCGGTTGCCGCCGTCGCGGAACATCACGTCCAGGAACTGCCCGTCCGCCACGTCGACCTCCACGTTGCACACCTCGTCCAGCTGGGGGGTGCGCACGATCAGCGCCGGAAAACCCATGATCCGGGTCAACCTGGCGTCGACCTGGGCGTCCTCGGTCAGCCACACCCGCGCTCCCTCCACTACGACGAGGGCCAGCCGCACCACGTTCCCGCTGATGTTGCTGCGGATCGTGCACGCCTTCGCGTTGCCGAAGGTGGTCTCCAGGTACGGGCTGGGCGGGTTGTCCAGGCTCAGCTCGGCGCGCTGCTCGGGGGTGAGCACCGCGCACGGGTCGACGTCGTCCAGGCGCACGTCGCGGGGTCTGGGCGGCAGCGCAGGCGCGGTCGTGGTGGTCGCCGCGAGCGGTTCCTCGACGGGGCCGTCGGCGTTCCTGGCGGCGGGCGCGGGCGTGCACGAGACCAGCGCCAGCGCGCAGAGCGCGGAGACGATCAGGCGGGTGGCCCTCATGCGCGCCTACCGTAGCCGCGTCCACACGCCCGGCCGAGCGCCGGGGGAGAACCCGCACCGGCCCGCCACCCGCCGCCCGGCCTCGTCGGTCGGGGCGCAGGTGATGGCGGGCAGCTCCAGGAAGCCGAAGCCGAACCGCAGCACCGCCGACGTGGCGTGGGTGGCGATGCCCCTGCCCCGGTGGTCGGGGGTGGTCCAGCAGGTCAGCTCGCCGGTCATGGCCAGCGCGACCTCGCCGACCGCGGTGCCGGTGAGCTGCTCGCACACCGCCCACGTGCACCGCTCGTCGTCGGCCCACTCGCGGTCGCGCTCGGCGATGTGCGCCGAGGCCGCCGCCATGTCCGCGACCAGGCCGCCGCCGACCAGGGCGACCCGGTCGTCCACGCGGTCGTCGGCGCGCAGCTGCCGCAGGTAGAACTCGCCCGCGTTGATCTCGACCGGTTCCATGCCCCCCGACGCTAGCGCCCCCTGCCCCGGAACACCCAAAGCGGTGAACGCCCGGCTCGTCCCACCGGACGCCCGGTTCGCGTGATCGGGTGAGCCGAGCTCAATACAGCACACCGAGGGTGGACAGGTGGGGACGGTGGGCGGAGGCGGGGCGGCCGTCGGGGGCGGTGGTCAGCTCGACGAGCCAGTCAGCGTCTTCGGCGTCGTCCTCGCCCGCCAGGAGGTCCTTGTGCACGTGGCAGGGGGCCCAGCCCTCCGCGGCGAGCCGGTCGGCCAGCGCTTCGGCCTCGTCGCGGTCGTGCAGGACCAGCAGGACCGGGACGGGGGCGGGCGCGTCGCCGGTGGGCGCGGGGTCGTCCAGCAGGCCGCGGGTGGTCAGCGCCTCGTGCAGGGCGGGGTAGTCGGGGACGTGCACGCCGTCGATGCCGACGGAGCGCGCCGCGGCGGCGTTGTCCGGGTCGTCGTCGCAGAACAGCGTCCTGGACGGGGAGTGCTGCAGGACGCGCAGCGCGCGGCGGAACGCCTCGGGGGCGGGCTTGGCCACGCCGATGCGGCTGGACGAGACCACCGCGTCCACCTCGCGGTCCAGGCCCAGCGCGCGCAGGTCCTCGGGCAGCCTGCTGGTGGCGTTGGTCAGCAGCGCCACCCGGCACCGCCGCCGCACCCGCCGGACCAGCTCCAGCACCTCGGGCACCACGGTGCCCGGCCGGGTCCACGCGGCCACCGCCGCCTCGGCGGTGGCGCGGGGGAGGCCGTCGGCCGCCAGCCGGTCGCGGATCGCCTCCCGCCACCGCTCGTCGGGCACCTCGCCGACCAGCGCGGGACCGGCCAGCTCGAACGCCACCCGCGCCAGCGCGCCGCGCGGCAGCCCGTGCGCGTCCTCGACCGGGTCGTCCGGCCCGTGCCGCCGCAGCACCCCGTCCAGGTCGAGCAGCAGCAGCGTCGGCGCGCTCACCGCCGCCTGCCCATCCCGCCGAGCAGCAGCACCGCGACGGGGATGAGCAGCAGCACCTGCGGAATCCGCACCAGCGCCCACAACCCGACGCACGCCAGCACCACCAGGGGCACCACCACGCGCGGGTCCGGGCGGAACGACCGCCGCACCGGCGGCTGCGCCGTCGGCAGCGGCGCGATCCGCTCGAACGGGGGACGCGGCGGGGGCAGGTCGGCGAACAGGGCCATCAGCTCACCGCGCGTCCTGGCGGTGCTCACGCGGGCCGAGCGCTCGCCGTACTCCTCGACGTCCAGCCTGCCCTCGCCCAGGTGCTCGCCGAGCAGCTCCAGCGCCTGCGCGCGCTCGGCGTCGCCGATCCGGATGTCCCGCTCATCCACGCGGCCGGGCTCAATCCTTGATCTCGCAGAGCACGGTGCCCTGCGTGACGGGCGCGCCCGGCTCGGCCGCCAGGCCGGTCACCACGCCCGCCTTGTGCGCGGTCACCGGGTTCTCCATCTTCATGGCCTCCAGCACGACGATCAGCTCGCCCGCCTCGACCCGCTGCCCCTCCTCGACGGCCACCTTGACGATGGTGCCCTGCATCGGCGCGGACACCGCGTCGCCGGAGGCCGCCGCGCCGCCCTTGCCGCCGCCGCGCTTGCGCGGCTTGGCCTTCGCGCCCGAGGCCCGGCCGCCGCCGGTGGCGGGCGCGAGGTCGCCGGGCAGCGACACCTCCAGCCGCCTGCCGCCGACCTCGACCACCACGGTCCGCCTCGGCTGCTCCTCCTCGGCCTCGGCCGGGTCGGTGAACGGGGGCACGGTGTTGTCGAACTCGGTCTCGATCCACCGGGTGTGCACGCTGAAGCCGCTCTCGTCGCCGACGAACGCCGGGTCGCGCACGACCAGCCGGTGGAACGGCAGCACGGTGGCCATGCCCTCCACGACCATCTCGTCCAGCGCCCGCCGGGCCCGCTCCAGCGCCTGGGCGCGGTCTTCACCGGTGACGACGAGCTTGGCCAGCAGCGAGTCGAACTGGCCGCCGATGACGGTGCCGCTCTCCACGCCCGCGTCCACCCGGACGCCGGGGCCGGACGGCGCGACGAACGAGGTGACCGTGCCGGGGGCGGGCAGGAAGTTGCGGCCCGCGTCCTCGCCGTTGATGCGGAACTCGATGGAGTGACCGCGCGGCGTGGGGTCCTCGGTGAACCGCAGCGGCTCACCGGCCGCGATCCGGAACTGCTCGCGCACCAGGTCGACGCCCGCGGTCTCCTCGCTGACCGGGTGCTCCACCTGCAGCCGGGTGTTGACCTCCAGGAACGAGATGGTGCCGTCCAGCGCGACCAGGTACTCGACGGTGCCCGCGCCGTGGTAGCCGGCCTCCTTGCAGATCGCCCGCGCGGAGGAGTGGATGGTGGCGCGCTGCTCGTCGGTCAGGAACGGCGCCGGGGCCTCCTCGACCAGCTTCTGGTGGCGGCGCTGCAACGAGCAGTCGCGGGTGCCCACGACCACGACGTTGCCGTGCTGGTCGGCCAGCACCTGGGCCTCGACGTGCCGCGGCTTGTCCAGGTAGCGCTCGACGAAGCACTCGCCCCGGCCGAACGCGGCCACCGCCTCGCGCACCGCGCTGTCGTACAGCTCGGGGATCTCCTCCAGCGTGCGGGCCACCTTCAGGCCGCGCCCGCCGCCGCCGAACGCGGCCTTGATGGCCACCGGCAGGCCGTGCTCCCTGGCGAAGGCCACGACCTCGTCCGGGCCGGACACCGGGTCCTTGGTGCCGGGCACCAGCGGCGCGCCCGCGCGCAGCGCGATGTGCCGGGCGGTGACCTTGTCGCCGAGGGCGCGGATGGCGTGCGGGGTCGGCCCGATCCAGGTCAGGCCCGCGTCCAGGACGGCCTGCGCGAAGTCGGCGTTCTCGGACAGGAAGCCGTAGCCGGGGTGCACCGAGTCCGCGCCCGACCGCTTGGCCACGTCCAGCAGCTTGTCCACCGACAGGTAGCTCTCGCCGGGCGTGCTGCCGCCCAGGGCGAACGCCTCGTCGGCGAGCCGGACGAACGGGGCGTCCCGGTCGGGGTCGGCGTAGACCGCCACGCTGGCCAGCCCCGCGTCCCGGCAGGCCCGGATGACCCGGACGGCGATCTCGCCGCGGTTGGCGACGAGGACCTTGCGCAGCGACACGACGTCCTACCTCCTGGCAGCGCTGGTGGTGGCGATGGGGCGAGTTTAGTGACCCCCTGGTGCGCATCAACCGAGAGACAGCTCACGTGCGAGTGCGAGAATCCGCCCGTGACACGACCTCCCGCCACCGTGTTGAGCACAGCCTGCGCGGCCGTCGCGATCACCGTCGCGGGTGTGCTCTACGCCTGGTCCACCCGCCCCGCCGCCCTCTCGGACGCGGACCTCGCGCCGCCGAGGGACGAGCTGATGTGCGGCACCACCGCGTGCCGCTCGGTGGCCGAGGCGGTGGTGGTCGGCGACGAGGTGGAGGTGCTGGCGGGCCAGGGCTCCGGCTACACCCGCACCAGCGGCACCTCCGGCCGGTACATCTTCGAGCTGACCGTCGCCCAGTCCGGCGCCGAGCTCAACGACGAGTCGCTGAGCTGCGTGGACGCCGAGACCAGCGTCTGCCTGGTGCGCGGCAAGTCGGGCACCGAGGAGCTGGGCGAGGTGCTGGTGCGCCGCGGCGCGGTGTGGACCAAGGCCCCCAGGCCCTACGTGTCCAGCGGCGGCCACCTCGGCCTGCACGACGTGGACGGCGACGGCGTGGTCGACGTGGTGGCGGTGCAGCGGGCCTGCCCGGCGGGCCAGGAGTGCCTGCGGCGGTTCGCGCAGGTGTTCACCCTGGCGGGTGAGACGGGGGAGCTGGGCTGCACGGCCATCGTCGCGGAGCCCGAAGCCCTGCCGGGGTGGCCGATCGTGCGGCCGCCCCAGGCAGGGCTTCGTCCGTGCGGTTAGCGGGGGTCAGGCGGGCAGCGGCTCCCGGACCGGGCCGCCGTCGAGCAGCGGCGGGGCGCTGGGCGCGTTGAGCACCTCGTCGTCGATGAGGCCCTCGCCGCGGGCGACCAGCACCGGCACGGTGATCTGGCCCGCCACGTTGGTGGCGGTGCGGACCATGTCCAGGATCGGGTCGATCGCGTAGACCACGGCCACGCCGGTGGCGATGACCTCCGGCGGCATGTTCACCGCGCCCAGGGTCAGCGTCAGCATGGTGAACCAGCCCGTGGTGCCCGCGGTGGCCAGCGCGCCGAACACCGCGACCGCGACGATCGCCACGTACTGCCACACGCCCAGCTGCACGCCGAACAGGTTGGCGATGAACACCGTGGCGATGGCCGGGTAGACCGCGGCGCAGCCGTCCATCTTGGTGGTGGTGCCCAGCGGCACGGCGAAGCTGGCGTAGTCCGAGTCCACACCCAGGTTGGCGGCGGTCTGCCTGCTCAGCGGCAGCGTCGCGCCCGAGGAGCGGGACACGAAGGCGAACTGGATCGCGGTCCACGCCTTGGCGAAGAACACGCGGGGGCTGACCTGGCCGACGAACCGCAGCAGGACCGGGTAGACCACGAACAGCACCAGCAGCGTGCCCCCGTAGACCGCCGCGATCAGCGAGAACAGCGGGCGGACGAACGAGTTGCCGTAGGTGGCGAACGCGGTGCCGATCAGGCCGAACACGCCGATCGGGGCGAGCAGCACGATCCAGCCGACGATCTTCTGGATCAGGTCGAACGCCGAGCGGGTGAGGTTGACGAAGGGCGCGGCCTTCTCGCCCAGCGCGTACGCGGCGAAGCCGACCAGCAGCGAGATGAACACGACCTGGAGCACCTCGCCCTCGGTGAAGGCGGTGAACAGGTTCGACGGCACCAGCGAGTCCAGCAGCGCGCCCCACGAGCCGGTGGCGCGGGCGGACAGCCGCTCGACGGTGGCCTCGCTCGGCGTCACCTGCACGCCCTTGCCCGGCCCGAAGACCAGCGCGATGGCCAGGCCGATGAGGACCGCGACCAGCGAGGTGGCGGCGAACCACAGCAGCGTCTTGCCGCCCAGCCGGGCGGCGGTGCGGGAGCCGCCGAGCTTGCGCAGGCTGGTGATGCCCACCACGATCGCGGTGAACACCAGGGGGATGACGGTGAGCTGGAGCAGGCTGGTGAACACGTCACCGACCTTGTCCAGGGTGGTGACCAGCCAGGACTGGTCGGTGGCCTGGGCCAGGTAGCCCGCGAGGGCGCCCAGGACCAGCGCGGCCAGGACGGTCGCGCCGAAGACCTTCGGCTTGGTGTAACTGCGGACGAACGACACTGCGGTGCTCCGGTGGGGTGCGCAGGGGGACGGGGGGTCGAGGGCGGATCAGCCCCGACAGCCCGTGTTCGTCCTGCGCCCGAAGTCGATGTGACGGCGGCGCGTCAGCAGTTCGTTCATCGCACCTCCCAACGCCGGGGGCTGCCAGGGAGCTTCCCGAACGCGGGCAGGTGTGACAACCGCTACCAGATGTCGGACACGGTGACGCCGACCTGGCGCAGCAGGCGGCGGGTCAGCGGCAGGCTGATGCCGATGACGCTGGACGGGTCGCCGTCGATGCCGTCCACGAACCACCCGCCCAGGCCGTCGAGGGTGAACGCGCCCGCGACGCCCAGCGGCTCGCCGGTGGCCAGGTACGCCTCCAGCTCGTCCTCGGTCGGGGTGCCGAAGCGGACCGAGGTGGCCTCGTGCGCGGCGGCGCGGTCGGCGACCTGGCCGTCCTTGAGGCGCAGCACGGCGTGCCCGGTGAGCAGGGTGCCGGTGGTGCCCGCCATGCGCTGCCAGCGCTCCCTGGCCACCTCGACGGTGCCGGGCTTGCCCTGCAGCCTGCCGTCGGCGGTGAGCAGCATCGAGTCGCAGCCGACCACCACGGCGTCCCGCTCGTCGCCCGCGACGGCCTCGGCCTTGGCCACGGCCAGCGCGGTCACCAGCTCGGCGGGGGAGGGGTCGACCAGCGCGGCGGCCACCGCGTCCTCGTCCACACCGGACACCCGGACCACGGGTTCCACCCCGGCGGCGCGGAGCACGGCCAGGCGGGCGGGGGACGCGGAAGCCAGCACGAATCGCACCCGCCAACTCTAACCAACGCGGTCCCGGCCAACGCGGTGCGTAGAACTACCGATGCGGCCGGGGCCGGGCGGCGGGCACCCTCGTGGTGTGCAGCGTTGGGCCCTGGTGGTCCGCCGGACCGACCTGGCGGCGGGTCGGCGGCGGTGGTGGTGGTTCGCCGCGCCCGCGGTCGTCGTCGCGGCCGTGGTGCCGCTGGTGGTCGCGACCGACCCGGTGGGCTACGGCGTGGTGTTCTGGCCGTTCGCGGGGGCCGACGAGCAGGTCGAGCACCGGGTGATGGACGCCGTCACGGCCGCCGCGCGGGCGCAGGGCGACGTGTCGCGGGTGCCCGCCGCGGTCGCCGCCGACGGAGTCGAGGTGCTCGACACCCGGTTGGGCGAGACGGCGGACAGCGTGTGGATGCGCCTGCGCCTGCGCGTCCCCGGCGGCGTCCGCTGCCGCGAGGTGATCGTGCTGGGCGAGCGCGGCGTCGAGATCGGCAGCCGCCGCGTCGACTGCTGACCTCGACGCACCCCAACGCTCGGTTCGCGGGTCAGGCCAGGCTCCAGCGCCAGGCGGCGGGGCCGTGCGGGAGGGGGCCCCTGGTCTGGCGCGACCGGTCGGCCCAGGCCGAGGTCCGCCTCGGCGGCTCCGGCCGCTCGGGGGCGGCGGCGGTGACCAGCGCCACGGCGGCGACCAGCGCCGCCAGCTCCACGTCGTCCGGGTTGCCCCGCACGACCTCCAGGTGCGGCTGCTCGGCGTTCACAGCGGGATGTTTCCGTGCTTCTTGGGCGGCAGCGCCTCCCGCTTGTCCCGCAGCACCGCCAGCGCCCTGGCCACGTGCGCCCTGGTGTGCGACGGCGGGATCACCGAGTCGACGTAGCCGCGCTCGGCCGCCACGTACGGGTTGCACAGCGCGTCCTCGTACTCCTGCTGCAACCGGGCCCGCAGCGCGTCCACGTCCTCGCCGTCCTCCGCCGCCTTGGCCAGCGTCTTGCGGTGCACGATGTTGGCCGCGCCCTGCGCGCCCATCACGGCGATCTGCGCGGTCGGCCACGCCAGGTTGATGTCCGCGCCCAGGTGCTTGGAGCCCATCACGTCGTACGCGCCGCCGTACGCCTTGCGGGTGATCACGGTGACCAGCGGCACGGTGGCCTCCGCGTAGGCGTAGATCAGCTTCGCGCCGCGCCGGATGATGCCGTTCCACTCCTGGTCGGTGCCGGGCAGGAAGCCGGGCACGTCCACGAAGGTCAGCACCGGCACGTTGAACGCGTCGCAGGTGCGCACGAACCGCGCTGCCTTCTCCGAGGCGTCGATGTCCAGGCAGCCCGCGAACTGGGTCGGCTGGTTGGCCACCACGCCGACCGAGTGCCCGTCCACCCGGCCGAAGCCGACCAGGATGTTGGGCGCGAACAGCGGCTGGACCTCCAGGAACTCCCCGTCGTCGAGCACGCGGGTGATGACCTCGTGCATGTCGTAGGGCTGGTTGGCCGAGTCCGGGATGAGGGTGTCCAGCTCGCGGTCGGTGTCGGTCACCGACTCCTCGACCGACCCGTGCACCACGTCGTCCGGCGCGTCGAACACCGGCGGCTCGGACATGTTGTTGGCGGGCAGGTAGGACAGCAGCTCCTTGACGTAGGAGATGGCGTCCTCCTCGTCGGCCCCCAGGTAGTGCGCGTTGCCGGACTTGGTGTTGTGCGCGCGACCGCCGCCCAGCTCCTCGAAGCCCACGTCCTCGCCGGTGACGGTCTTGATCACGTCCGGGCCGGTGATGAACATGTGGGAGGTCTGATCGACCATCACCACGAAGTCGGTCAGCGCGGGGGAGTAGACGTGCCCGCCCGCGTTCGCGCCCATGATCAGCGAGATCTGCGGCACCACGCCGGAGGCGGCCACGTTGCGGCGGAAGATCTCGCCGTACAGGCCCAGCGAGACCACGCCCTCCTGGATGCGCGCGCCGCCGCCCTCGTTGATGCCGATGATCGGCCTGCCGGTCTTGATCGCCAGGTCCATCACCTTGACGATCTTCTCGCCGTAGACCTCGCCCAGCGAGCCGCCGAAGACGGTGACGTCCTGGCTGAACACACACACCGGGCGGCCGTCCACGGTGCCGTAGCCGGTCACCACGCCGTCGCCGTAGGGGCGGTTGCGGTCCTGGCCGAAGTTGGTCGAGCGGTGCCGCGCCAGCTCGTCCAGCTCGACGAACGAGCCGGGGTCGAGCAGCAGGTCGATCCGCTCGCGGGCGGTCCTCTTGCCCTTGGCGTGCTGCTTCTCCACCGCGCGCGCCGAGCCCGCGTGGACGGCCTCGTCCATCCGCCGGTAGAGGTCGGCCAGCTTGCCCGCTGTGGTGTGCACGTCCGGCTCCTCGCCGGTGGGGGCGGTCGCACTGCTCATGAACGGGCAGCTTAGCGACGGTGTGACGGCCCGGCCTCCGATCAGTTGCCCAGGTCTCACCGGCCCGCTGTTGACCTCCACCGCACTGGAGGTTGCAGGCTGGTGCCAGCGGCCCGCCCCGCCATCCACACCGCTCCGACAAGCGCGCGGGACGGGCCGCTCCCGCGTTCCGGGCCTACGCTGCGAGGTTGTGATCACGCCTCTGGACGCCGGGCCGCTGCGGGCCCGGCTGGTCGCCCCCCACGGCCCGTACGCCGCGCTGGACGTGGTGGCCAGCACCGGTTCCACCAACGTCGACCTGGTCGCCGCCGCCCGTGACGGCGCGCCGGACCGCACCGTCCTGATCGCCGAGGAGCAGACCGCCGGGCAGGGCCGCCGGGGCCGCGGCTGGGTCTCCCCCGGCGGGGGCCTCTACCTCAGCGTCCTGCTGCGGCCCGACGTGCCGCCCGCCCGGCTGCCCTGGACGACCCTGCTCGCGGGGGTGGCGCTGGTGCGCACGGCCCGCGCCTTCGGCGTCGAGGCGGCCGTGAAGTGGCCCAACGACCTGCTCGTCGGCGAGGCCAAGGCGGCGGGCGTGCTGGCGGAGACCGTCGTCGGGCAGGGCGTGGTGGTGGGCGTCGGCGTCAACGTCGGCAGGTTGCCCGCCGAGGTGCGGCCCGGTCCCGGCGGCTTGCCGCCGACCAGCTTCGCCGAGGCGGGCGCGGACGCCGACCGCGCCGAGGTCGCCGCGACCCTGCTGACCGAGCTGGCCGCGCTGGACGCGGCGTGGCGGGCGGGCGGCGGCGAGCCGGGCCCGCTGCTGGACGAGTACCGCGCCCACTGCGCCACGCTGGGCAAGCCGGTCCGGGTGGAGCTGGCGGGCTCCGCGCCGCTGCTGGGCACGGCGGTCGACGTGCGCGCCGACGGCACGCTGGTGGTGCGCGGCGAGGCGGGCGACGAGCACGCCGTTTCCGCCGGGGACGTGGTGCACCTGCGAGTACGGTGAGGCCAGCACCAGCGCGCACCTGAGAGGACCGCCGTGGCCTACCCGGACGACCTGCTCGGCCCAGGCGAGCGCGTCGTGATCCACCACCACCCGCACTGGAAGGTGCTGCTGTGGCCGGTGGTCGTGCTGCCCGCCGTGGTCGGCGGCGGCGCGTACCTGGCGGCGCTGGTAGCGGGCAACTCGTGGGCCGAGGCCGCCTGGGTGGCGCTGGCCCTGGTCGGCGCGGTGCTGCTGGCCTGGCTGGTGCTGGCGCCGCTGGTGCGCTGGCGCACCACGCACCTGGTCGTCACCACCGACCGCGTGCTGTACCGGGAGGGCGTGCTCAAGCGCACCGGCCTGGACCTGCCCAGGTCGCGGATCAGCGGCGTGCGCTGCCGGTGCGGCCCGCTGGACCGGCTGCTCGGCTGCGGCACGCTGATCATCGACTCGGCCCCGGACGAGCCGCTGGAGCTGGACGACATCCCCGGTGTCGAGCGGGTGTGCTCCGCCCTGCACCGCGAGCCCGGCGGCAGGCCCGGCGGCAACCCCGGCGGCAACCCCGGTGACGACTTCCACCCGGACAGGAGGCTGGCTGATGGGCTCGCGTGAGGTGGGTCTGCCCGAGACCGTTGGCGCGTCGGGGCTGCCCGACCGCGTGACGATCTGGGAGGTGGGCGCGCGCGACGGCCTGCAGAACGAGTCGTCGGTGGTGCCGGTCGGGGTGAAGCTGGAGTTCCTGGACCGGCTGGCCGACGCCGGGCTGACCGTGCTGGAGGCGACCAGCTTCGTGCGCCCCGAGTGGGTGCCGCAGCTGGCCGACGCGGAAGAGCTGCTGGCCGGGCTGGCCAGGCGGCCCGGCGTGAGCTACCCGGTGCTGGTGCCCAACGAGCGCGGCCTGGACCGCGCGCTGGCGGCGGGCGTGCGGCACGTCGCGATCTTCGCCAGCGCCACCGAGACCTTCGCCCGGCGCAACCTCAACCGGTCGCTGGACGAGCAGTTCGCCATGTTCGAGCCGGTGGTGGCGCGGGCGCGGGCGGAGGGGCTGGACGTGCGCGGCTACGTGTCCATGTGCTTCGGCGACCCGTGGGAGGGCGCCGTGCCGCGCGAGCAGGTCATCGGCGTGGGCAAGCGGCTGCTGGACATGGGCTGCTCGCAGCTGTCCCTGGGCGACACCATCGGCGTGGCCACCCCCGGCCAGGTGACCGCGCTGCTGGCGGGCTTCGACGACGTGGGCGCGCTCGCCGTGCACTTCCACGACACCTACGGCCAGGCGCTGGCCAACACCCTCGCCGCCCTCCAGGCGGGCGTGCGCACGGTCGACTCGTCGGCGGGCGGCCTGGGCGGCTGCCCCTACGCGGAGTCGGCGACCGGCAACCTCGCCACCGAGGACCTGGTGTGGATGCTCGACGGCCTCGGCGTCGAGCACGGCGTGGACCTGGACGCGCTGGCCGACACCAGCGCGTGGCTGGCAGGCGTGCTGGGCAGGCCCAGCCCGTCGCGGGTGGTGCGGGCCCTGCGGGGGTAGCGCGAACCGGTGGGAACCGGCGTGGCGCGCGTGACGTCCAACGCCCGACCGACGACCATGCCCGGCGACGGCGAGGACCGGAGGTGGCCGTGACGACCGAGCACCGCGCGCAGGTGGACCAGCTGCTGGCCGACTACCGGCGCGGCCGCGAGCAGCTGGCGTCCGTGCAGCGCGAGCTGGCCGCGGTCAGCTGCTCGGCGGACAGCCCGGACGGCGAGGTCACCGCCACCGTCGGCGCGCACGGCGAGCTGACCGACCTGGTGCTGGCCGACCACGCCTACCGGCTGCGGCCCGCGCAGCTGGCTGAGCTGGTCGTGCGCACCGCGCGGGAGGCGGCGCGGCGGGCCGCCGAGCGCACCGCCCGCACCCTGGCACCGGTGCTGCCCTCGGCCACCGACCCGGAGGCGCTCGTGCGCGGCACCGCGGACCTGCGCCCCGAGGAGATCACCCCGCCCAAGCCCGCGCGCCGCGCGCCCGTCGACGACGACGAGGACTTCGAGCAGCGCGACTGGCTCGACGCCGACGCCCCCGTGAGGAGACTGCGATGAGCGGCTTCGCGACCGACCCGGCCCGGCTCGACCGGGGTGCGGCCGACTTCGGCTCGTTCGCCGAGCGCGCGGCGCGGATCAGCGCCGACCTGGGCGCGGCGCTGGACTCGCTGGGCGCGTGCTGGGGCGACGACGCGATCGGCCGCGGCTTCGCGCAGGGCCACGTGGGCCCGGCCGCCGACGTGCTGGGCAAGCTGGACGGCTTGGCGTCCGCGCTCGGCGGGGTGGGCGAGCGCTTCGCCGAGACCGCGCGCACCTACCGCGAGGTCGACCAGGGCAACGGCACCGCGCTCGGCGCTGTCACCGGCGCTGTCACCGGCGCGGTCTGACGAGGGGGCGGGATGGGGATCGAGCTGCCTGCCGAACTGGCCGAGGTCGCCGCGCGAGCGGGCGTGGTGTGGCCGAAGGCCGACGAGGACGCGATGCGCGCCTCCGCCGCGGCCTGGCGCGAGGCCGGGACCAAACTGGCGGCGCTGGCGAGCGAGTCCGACGGGGCGGCGGGCGCGGCGCTGCGCGGCGCGACCGGCGCGACCGCCGACGCGGCGCGGCGGCACTGGAACGCCTTCGTGGCCCCCGACGGGCACCTCAGCGAGGTCGTGCGGGGCTGCCGCGCGGCGGCCGACCGCCTCGACCACGCCGCCGAGCGGATCGGCGCGGCCAAGGTCGAGCTGGTGCGCGAACTGGTCGACCTGGCCAAGAACACCGACGCGGCCAACACCGCCGCGAAGGCCGGGCACCCCACGGCGCTGCTGGGACTGGACACGGCGGTGCGCGGGGCGTCGGTGAACGCGGCGCACCTGACCCAGCGGCTGGCCGAGGCGGTCCGGCTGGACGGCGAGGTGGGGGCCGGGCACGGGCAGACCCCGGTCAGCGCCGACCCCGGCGCGCGCGGCGGGCTGCTGGGCGGCTTGCTCGGCGAGGTGGTCGCCCCGGTCGCGGGCGCGGTGACGGCTCCGGTGGCCGGTGTGGTCGCCCCGGTGGTGGGCGAGGTCGTCGCGCCCCTGGTGGGTGATGTGGTCGCCCCCGTGGTGGGTGGGGTAGTCACTCCGCTGGTGGGTGACGTGGTGGCTCCGCTGGTGGGTGACGTAGTCGCTCCGGTGGTGGGTGAAGTCGTTGCCCCCGTGGTGAACGAGGTCGTCGCCCCTGTGGTGGATGACGTGATCGCGCCAGTGGTGGGCGAGGTCGTCACCCCGCTGGTGGGTGATGTGGTCGCGCCCGTGGTGGGCGAGGTCGTCGCCCCGGTCGTGGATGAGGTGGTCGCCCCCGTAGCGGGTGAAGTTGTCGCCCCGATCGTGGGTGGCGTTGCTGCGCCCGCCGTGACGGCTCCAGTGACCGACGCGGTGGCCGGTGCGGTCGCCCCGGCGGTGAACCCGATCGCCGCGCCGCTGGTGGGCGATGTCGCCGCGACCGGGGCCGTCCAGCCGGACGTGCCCGCGAGGGGCGCGGACACGGTGTCCCAGTCCGCGGCGACGCTGCTGGAACGACCGGTGCTGCCCACCGAGGCCGCGCCCCCGCCCGCCCAGCCCGCGCAGGCTCCCGCCGCGTCGGGACAGGGCGGGTCGTCGTTCGGCGGCCCGGCGTTCGGCGGTCAGGGCGCGGCACCCGCGAGCGGCGGCACGCCCGGTGCGGGCGCACCGCCCGCGAGCGCGCCCGCGCAGGCCGCCCCGGCCCAGCAGGCTCCCGGCCAGCGGGCCGAGCCGCGCGGTGGGCAGCCGCTGCCCAAGGACCCCAGGGCCGGGCAGAGCATCGGCGCCGCGCTCAGCGGCGAACCCAAGCCCACCCAGGCAGGCGCCGACCCGAAAGCGGTCGCCGACGCGAAGACCGGCCACGACGCGAAGACCGGCCACGACGCGAAGACCGGCCCCGACACGAAGACCGGCCACGACGCCAAGCCGGACCGGGACCTCAAGCCGGACCGGGAGCCCGTCCCCTCGGCGGCCGAGGACAGCGCGGTGGCGGTGCTCCCCGGTGCGGGCGGCCTCGGCGCGGTGGTGCCGACCGAGCTGGTCACCGCGACCGCGACCCCGAGCGCGACCGCGCCCGCCGAGCCGCGCGACGAGCCCACCGCCCTGCTCCTGCTGTCGATGTTCCCCGGCGGCACGCTGCCCGCCCCGCGACGCGCGCCCGCCCGGCAGCTCCCCACCCCGTCCGACGACCGGGACTTCGCCGCCGGCCTGCGGTTCGAGCCCGGCGGCCACCCCGACGGCCACCTGGTCGACGCCACCGCCCGACCCCTGCCGCGCCGCGTCCCCGGACCGGGCCGGGACGACATCGCCCACCTGGTCGAGGGCTACGACCCGCAGGCCGGGATGCACGAGCGGGACTGGGACCACCGGTTCCTGGTCCGCGCCGACCCGCCCGAGTACGCCTGGCCGCCCGGCGAGCTGTTCCCCGAGGGCGGCTACGAGCAGGGGCAGCCCGGCGTCCTCGCCCCCGGCACCGAGGTCGACCGCTTCGGCACGCCCGAGGGGCGGGTGCTGTCCGAGGCGGGCACGCCGTTCGCCGCGCGCGCCCTGCCGCCCGCGCTGCTGACCGCCGGGTACCGCCGCTACCGCGTGGTCCGGGAGCTGCCGGTCTGGTTCACCCTGTCCGCCCCGTGGTTCGGGCAGGACGGCGGCGGCGTGCGCTACCGGACCACGCACCCGGTCGTCGAGCTGGTGGCGCTGGGCCACCTGGAGGAGCTGTCGTGAACGCCGAGTCGATCCAGGGCTGGCTGCTGGCGGTGGGCGTGCCCGCCGAGGTGGTCTCGGTGGGCGTCGAGGCGGACAACACCTGGTGCCTGCTGGCCGACGACGAGGGCTTCGAGGTGTTCTGGCGGGAGCAGGGCAACCGCTACGACTGGGCCCGCTTCACCAGCGAGGAGGTCGCCTGCTACTACCTGTTCGGCCGCCTGGTGTGGTCGCAGGTGGTGCGCGGCGCGGTGGGTCCGCTGCCCAAGGAGCCCGCCGGGGAGTCCGCTGGGGAGTCCGCCGGGGAGCCCGCTACCGGGGCGTGAGGTCGGTCCGCCAGCTCACGCCCACCACGTCCTCGGCCCTGGGCACCGGCAGGAACACCGCGAACGTCGCGGGCCGGGCCGCGGACAGCTCCAGCCGCCCGCCGTCGGCGTCCACCAGCGCGCGGGCCAGCGCCAGCCCCACGCCGGTCGACCCGCCGCCGGACACGCCGCGCTCGAAGATGTGACCGGCCAGCTCGTCCGGCACGCCCGCGCCCGCGTCGGCCACCTCGACCACCACGGTGCCCTCGTCGCGCCGCGCCGACACCACGACCTGGCCCTCGCCGTGCCGCAGCGCGTTGTCCAGCAGCACGCCGATCGCCTCGCGCAGCCGGGCGGGCGTGGCGCGGGCCAGCAGGCCGTCGGGCACCCGCACCCGCAGGGCGCGTCCCTTGCTGCGCAGGGGTTCCCGCCACTCCTCGGCGATGGCGGTCAGCTCGGCGCGCAGGTCCAGCGGCTCGGCCCCGATGGCGCGGGCCGCGCGGGCGGCGGCCAGCAGCTCGTTGAGCACCTCCGCCAGCCGCTCGGCCTGCTCCAGCGCCGCCCGCGCCTCGCTCGCGGTGTCCGGCTCGGGGTGCTCGGCCAGCGCCTCCAGCCGCAGCTGCAGCGCGGTGAGCCTGCTGCGCAGCTGGTGCGACACGTCGCCGACCAGCTCCCGCTCCCGCTGCACGAGCTGGGCCAGCGCCGCCGCCGAGCGGTCCAGCGCCTCGGCCACCAGGTCCAGCTCCGGCACGCCGTGCCTGCGCTCGTCGCGGCGGAAGTCGCCCGCGCCCAGCCGCGCCGCGCGCGCCGCCACGTGCCGCAGCGGTTTGGCCAGCTCGCGGGCGGTGACCGTGGCCACCACGGTGCCGGTGCCCACCGACAGCACGACCAGCAGCACCACCAGCGCCGCCATCTGGTACTGCGTGGTGCGCTTGGGCGAGGACGACACCTCCAGCCGCACGGTGCCCTGGTGCGCGATCGGCACCTCCACGCTGAGCGCGTCCGGCCCCGGCGAGCTGCCCAGCTCGCGGCTGCCGCCGCCGGAGGTGACCACCAGGTGCCCGCCCTCGGGCACGCCGATCTCCGCCTTGGCCAGGTCGATCGGCTGGTTGTTGGCGATCTGCTCGTCGATCAGCGCGGCGATCCGCTGCGCCCGGCTGGCCAGGTCGCCGCGCGCGCCGTCGTCGACCAGCCGCAGCGCGGTGTAGCCCAGGGGCAGGCCGAGCACGAAGCCGGTGACCGCGACGGCCACCAGGATGGCGCGCAGGATGCGGCTGCGCATCAGTCGCTGGTGTTGAAGCGGAAGCCGACGCCGCGCACCGTGGCGATGCGGCGCTCCACCGAGCGCACGTCACCGAGCTTGCGGCGCAGCCAGGACATGTGCATGTCCAGCGTCTTGCTGCTCTTGAGCTCCGGGTCGTTCCACACCTCGGACAGGATCTCGTCCCGGTTGACCACCTGGCCCGCGCGCTGGATGAGCACCCGCAGCAGCTCGAACTCCTTGTTCGCCAACTGCACCTCCTGCCCGTCCACGGTCACCCGGCGGGCGGCCAGGTCCATCCGCACGCCGTTGACCTCCAGCGTGCCGGGGGCGCGGCGGCGCAGCAGCGCGCGGATGCGGGCCATCAGCTCGGCCAGCCGGAACGGCTTGGCCACGTAGTCGTCGGCCCCCGCGTCGAGGCCGACCACGAAGTCCACCTCGTCCGAGCGCGCGGTCAGCATCAGCACCGGGATGCCGCGCCCGCCCGCCCGCAGCCTGCGGCACACCTCCAGCCCGTCCATGCCGGGCAGGCCGAGGTCGAGCACCAGCAGGTCGACGCCGCCGTGCGCGGTCGCCTCCAGCGCGCCGGGACCGTCGCCGACCACGTGCACCTGGTAGCCCTCCCGCTGCAGGGCGCGGGAGAGGGGCTCCGCGATCGCCGGATCGTCCTCGGCCAACAAGACCACGCTCACGGCACCCAGCCTAGGCGTGGCACGATCGCGATGTGCCAGACCACAGCGCCGACCTCAGCACCGACCACAGCGCCGACCTGCTCCTCGCCCGCGCCCTCGCCGACACCGCCGACGCGATCACCACCGCCCGGTTCCGGGCCCACGACCTGGCCGTGGAGCGCAAGCCCGACCGCACCCCGGTGACCGACGCCGACGTGGCCGTGGAGGACGCCATCCGGGCCGTGCTGGCCGCCGAGCGGCCGGGGGACCGGATCGCGGGCGAGGAGCGCGGCGGTGCGGTGGAGGGCGGCCGGACCTGGGTGCTGGACCCGATCGACGGCACCAAGAACTTCCTGCGCGGGGTACCCGTCTGGGCGACCCTGATCGCGCTCGTGGTCGACGGCGCGCCGGTGGTGGGCGTGGTCAGCGCGCCCGCGCTGGGGCGTCGCTGGTGGGCGGCGGCGGGCGCGGGGGCGTTCACCTCGGACGCCACCGGCCAGCGCCGGATCGGCGTGTCCGGCGTGCGGGAGCTGTCCGACGCCTACCTGTCGACCACGCACCTCGGCTCGTGGGTGGAGCACCACTCGCGGGAGGCTTACCTGGCGCTGGTGGACGCGACCTGGGAGAACCGGGCGTTCGGCGACTTCTGGCAGCACTGCCTGGTCGCCGAGGGCGCGATCGACATCGCCGCCGAGGCGATCGTCAACCCGTGGGACGTGGCCCCGTTCCAGGTGCTGGTGACCGAGGCGGGCGGCCGGTTCAGCGACCTGACCGGCGCACCCCGCTACGACGGCGGCAGCGCCCTGTCCACCAACGGCCACCTCCACGACCCCGCCCTCACCCTGCTCCGAACCGCGTCGGCAAGTACTACCGGGGTCGCCTCCGAGGGCCGTTGACCACTACCCGACTCCGACGGGCCGGGTAGTAGTCAACGGCCCCCTGCGGTGGGTCGGGTAGTACTTGCCGACGCAGTCAGGAGTGGCCGAGGGACTCGTCGTCGGCGGAGTCGTAGGAGGGCACGCGCTTGCGCGGGCGGGCGTCCGCATCGGGGAACACCCACTTCTTGTAGCCGTACCAGCGGAACACCATCGCGACCAGGGTGCCCACGATCTGCGCGCTGGTGAAGTCGGCGATCTCCTCCACCAGCCTGCTCACGTGCGGCTCCTGGAGGTGCAGCAGGTAGCGCGACACGCCCAGCGGCAGCGAGTTCAGCCCGATGCCGATGCCGTTGACCAGGAAGAACAGCGCGGCCTCGTGGTGGCGCTCCCGACCGCCCCTGGTCCGGAACGACCACTCGCGGTTGAGCACGTAGGACACGATGGTGGCCACCAGCGTGGCCACCACCTTCGCGGTCACCGGCTTCTCGGTCAGCACGACCGTCTTCAGGCCGAAGAAGATGACGGTGTCGATCACGAAGCAGATGCCGCCGACCACGGCGAACTTCAGCAGCTCGCGGTGCTTGAGGGCGACCGAGCGCAGCGGTTCGGGCAGGCGGTGGACGACGTTTTCGACTACGGACACCCAGGCAGTCTACGGAAAACGGGTGAACGCGCTGTTCAGGCCACTTCCCGCTGCCCGGCCACCACGCTCAGCCCGCGCACCTCGGGCCGGGCGTCCGCCTCGGGGAACACCACCCGGCGCATCGCCCAGAACTTGAACCCGGTGGCGATCAGCATCCCGATCACCGAGCCGCTGAGGAAGTCGGCGATCTCGGCGTGCAGGTCGAACACGTGCCGCGAGACGTACAGCGGCAGCAGGTTCAGCCCGATGCCGATCCCGCTGACCAGGAAGAACAGCGCGGCCTCGTGGTGGCGCTCCCGACCGCCCCTGGTGTGGAAGGACCACTCGCGGCTGAGCACGTAGGACGAGATCACCGCCACCAGCACGGCGATCGCCTTGGCCGTGACGACCTTCTGCTCCAGGACGGTCAGCTTCAGCGCGTACCAGACGCCGTTGTCGATCACGAACGTCGTGCCGCCCACGACGGCGAACCGGATCAGCTCGCGGTGCTTGCGGAGCAGGAAGCGGACGGGTTCCGGAAGACGGCCCAAAGCCCTGCGGACGACTGGCAGCACCGGGGCAGTCTAGTGATCGGCGACCGGCTGATCAGCCAGGGGTGCGGCAGGGTGCGGGCAGCAGGTCGTCCAGCGGCGGGGGCAGCCACGGCAGCAGCGGGCGGCACGGCGCGGGCGGTTCCGACGGCCGCTCCGGCTCGCTCGACGGCGGGGACGTCGGCGTGGACGTCGGCGGGGACGGTGGCGTGGGCACCGTCGTCGGAGGGGCCTCCGGGGGCGTGGACGGCGGTGTGGTGGTGATGGTCGTCGGCGGCCGGGAGGGCTCGGTCGACGGTGGCCGCGTGGTCGTGCCGGGTGCCGTGGTCAGCGTGGTCAGCGTGGTGGTCGGGGTGGGGGACGGCCCGGTGGTCGGCGGGTCGGGCTCGTCCGGCGGGTCGGGCCGGTGGCCGGGCCACCGGGGCACCGGCACCACGACCGTCTTCGTCACGTCGCCCAGCGTGGCGGTGACGCGCACGGCCGCGTCCCGGTGGGGCCGCCCGAGCGCCCACACCGACACCCGGTAGGAGCTGTCCAGGGCCAGGTCCGCCGAGCACCGCAGGCTGTGCTCGGACCGCTCGCAGTCCTCGGGACCGCCGAACAGCCGCACGCTCCGGTCCGCCTCGACCGACAGCGCGAGCGGACCCGCGAGGGTGCCCCGGTTGGTCGCGGTGAGGTCCAGCCGGGGCGTCCAGAAGCCGTGGTGCCACTTGCGCGCGTCCAGGTCCATCGCGAAGGACTTCTTCGGCTGGATGGTCACCTCCACCCGCACCGCCACCGACAGCGCGGAGCCCGCGGTGGCCGTCCCGGTGATCGTGCCGCCGGTCGCCTTGGGGCCCGCGAGCAGCCGGAAGATGAACGTCACCGAGCCGCCGGGGGCCAGGCCCCGGTCCGTCGAGCAGGTCACCGTGCCCTTGCCCGCCGGGCAGCCCACGGTCTGCCCGTCCGCGCCGTCCAGGCGCACCGCCTTCCGGCCGACCAGGTTGTTGCCGGGCCCGACCACCTGCACGTCGTCGGGCAGGGACAGGGTCAGCGTCGCGGGCGGCGAGGTCGACTGGCCGGTGTTGCGCACGGTGATGGGCAGTTCGCTGGGCGGGCCGCCGGTGGACATGGAGAACCCGTCGGGCACCGTGGACACCAGCGCCGGAGGCGGCGGTTCGGTGGTGGGTTCCCCCCGCTGCTGACCCGCCTGGCCGGGCGCGGGGTTCGCCGGTTCGCCGCCGGGGGCGGGGGCGCTCGGCCCGGTGGTGGTGGTCGTGGTCGGCGGGGTCGTGGCGGGGGAGGTGCCCGGCTCGGACGAGCCGGTCGGCGGGGGCGCGCTGGGCTGCCCCGGCCCGGCGGTCGGCACGGGCGAGGGGGACTGCGCCGCCGGGGGCTGCTGCGGGGCGTCGGTGTTCATCCCGACCACCAGGGCGACGGCCAGCGCCACGGCCGAGGCCGCCACGCCGAGCACCTGCCGGGGCGCGGAGGTCAGCGCGTTCACCGCGCCGTCCGCCCCGTTCGCGCCGCCTGCCGCCAGCGCCGCCGTGCCCGCCTTGGCCGCGCCCGCCGTGGCGGCCAGGTAGCCGCTCGCGCCCAGGCCCAGCACCAGCGGCGCGACGACCGCCCGCAGCGCGCCGTTGACGTCGGCCAGCTCCGCCGCCAGCGACCGGCACCGCACGCACTCGTCCAGGTGCGCCTCGACCTGGGTGGTCTCCCGCTTGGACAGGCCGCCTCGGGTCCACGCGCCCAGCTTGCCCACCGTGGCGCGGCAGCGCTCGGAGCCGCTCTCCGCCAGGTGCGCCTGCAGGTACGCCTGGCGCAGGCCCTCGCGGGCCCGGTAGGCCAGCGCGGACACGCCGTTGGCGGTCAGCCCCAGGATCGGGGCGACCGCCGCCGGGGTCTGGCCCTCGATCTCGGTGTGCCACAGCACCGTCTGCCAGCGCTCGGGCAGGCTGGCGAACGCCTTGGCGGCCAGCGAGCGCTCCAGCCCGGCCAGCGCGGTGTCGCGGAACGGCACGCTGGTGACGGCCTCCGCGCCGGACACCGCCGTCACGTCGTCGGCCAGTTCGAGCCTGCGGTCGCGCCGGGTCTTGTCGTAGGCGGTGTGCCGCAGCGCGGTGAGCAGGTAGGCGCGGAACGCCTCGTCCGGGCCGCGACCCGCGCGCAGCGCGTCGAGCACCTTGGCGAAGGCGTCGGAGACCAGGTCGTCGGCCTCCGCCGAGGACCTGGCGAGCTGCCGGGCGAGGTTGTGGGCGGCGCCCACGTGGCGTTCGTACAGCTGCCCGTACGCCTTGACGTCCCCGTTGCGCACGGAGCTGATCAGCTCCGCGTCGGATGGTCCCTGGACGCCGGCAGGAACTGTCGCCACGTGTCCCCCTCCCTCGGTGGCGGTCAGTCTTACCGACCGAATCGGGCAGCGTCACGCGAAAACCCCCAACTGTGTCCGGGAAGTGCCGTCATGGCGCAACGTCCCCGCCGTCTCACGGTCGAGGACCGACCGGGCGAGGAGGCAACCGGGTGAGTGCGGGTGGAGCTGCGGCGCGGCGCTCGGTCGCCGAGGGGCCGCGGTCGCTGAAGTCGCGGTGGCGGGCCGCCACCCTGGCCGCCGGGTGGGCGTTCCCGGCGGACTGGCAGTCGGCGGCGGTGGACGACGTGTGCCGGGCGGTGCTCGGCCCGGTGGACCCGTGCCCGGCGCTGGCCGGGCTGGGGGCCGCGCGCGCCGAGGCGGGCGTTGGCCTGGCCGAGACGCTGCTCGACCTGGCCGCGCTGCACGCCGTGCTGTCCGAAGCGGACGCCGGGGAGGGCGGGGTGGCGGCGAACGTGGACTCCGTGCCCGCGCGGATGCTGCGGGCGACCGCGCTGGGCTGGGCCGACGTGGTGCTGGAGCGGGCGTCCACGACCACCGCCGAGGACCCGCTGACCGGCCTGGCGACCGGTTCCTACCTGCGCACCCGGCTGCGCGAGGTGTACGCGGCGGACACCGCCGGGGACCACGCGCTGGTGCTGGTCTCGCTGGAGCTGTCCCGCGCGAGCGGCTGGTCCCGCGTGGTGGCCAGGACGCTGCTGGCGGACGCGCTGCGCGAGGCGTTCGACGGCGGCGAGACCGTGGCCACGCTGGGGCCGTCGGTGGCCGCGGTGCTGCTGCGCCGGGACCGGGGGCTGGCCGCGCGGGTGGCCGACCTGCGCGCGCTGATCGGCCACCGGCTAGCGGCGGACCCGCACGTGCGCCCGACCGGTCCGGCGCGGGTCCGGTCGGTGTCGCTGCCCGCCACCTACGAGGAGGCCGGGCAGCTGCTGACCCGCTTCAGCCGCTGATCCCGCCCCACCCGTCCCGCCCCCCGCCGATCCCCCGTTCGGTTGACACCCTCCCCGGCGTTCTGCTCTCCTAGTGTTCTAGTCAAGTAGAACACTTTGGAGGCGCGGTGGAGTTCCGCATCGACCGGTCCAGCGGCCTCCCCGCGTACCTGCAGCTGGTCCGCCAGGTCCGCGAGGGGCTGCGGCTGGGCTGGCTGTCCCCCGGCGACCGGCTGCCGACCGTGCGCGACGTGGTGGCCAGCAGCGGCGTCAACGCCAACACCGTGCTCAAGGCCTACCGCGAGCTGGAGATGACCGGCCTGGTGGAGGCGCGCCAGGGCTCGGGCACGTTCGTCAAGGCGGGCCTGGGCACCGCCGACCCCGAGGTCATGGGCAGGTTGCGGACCCGGCTGGCCGAGTGGGTGCGCGAGGCGCGCGAAGCCGGATTGGACGACGAGGACATCGACGCCCTCGTGCGCTCGGTGCTCTCCAACGACGGAGAAGGGGTGGCGGTCCGATGACGACCGTGGTCGAACCCGTGGAGGCCGCCGCGACCGCGGTGCGCGCGCAGGCGCTGGGCAAGCGCTACAAGGACAAGTGGGCGCTGCGCGACTGCACGTTCGAGCTGCCCGCCGGCCGGGTCGCCGCGCTGGTGGGGGCCAACGGCGCGGGCAAGACGACGCTGATGACCGTGCTGGCGGGCCTGCTGCGGCCGGACGAGGGCGCGGCGGGCGTGGCGGGCCGGGTCGCGTTCGTGTCCCAGGAGAAACCGGTCTACCGCCACTTCACCGTCGCGGAGATGCTGCGCATGGGCGCGCGGCTGAACACCGTGTGGGACCAGGACCGGGCGGGGCGCTGGCTGGAGCGGTTCGAGATCCCGCTGGACCGGCCGTGCGGCAGGCTCTCCGGCGGCCAGCAGGCGCAGGTGGCGTTCGCGGTGGCGATCGGCTCCCGGCCCGACGTGCTGATGCTGGACGAGCCGCTGGCCAACCTCGACCCGCTGGCCCGCCGCGAGGTCACCGCCGAGCTGCTCGGCGAGGTGGCCGAGACCGGCATGACGGTCCTGCTGTCCACCCACGTGGTGGCCGAGCTGGGCGGTGTCGCCGACCACCTGCTGCTGCTCGCGCACGGCAGGCTGCTCGCGGGCGGCGACCTGGACGAGCTGCTGGCCAGGCACGTCGTCTACACGGGCCCGCGCTCCGACGTGCCGCCCGCGCTGGGGAAGGTCGTCGAGGCCCGGCACCGCGGCGGCCAGTCCACGTTCCTGGTCGAGCTGCCCGAGGGCAGGCCCCGGCCGGTGGTCGCGGGCCAGTGGGCCGAGCGCCCGGTGACCTTGGAGGACTACGTGCTGGCCCAGCTCGCCGCCACCCGGAAGGGGTTGAAGGGATGACCACCACCACGACCACCACCACGGCCGAGACCCCGGTGCGCGTCCGCGCGGCCGTGGGGTGGGGCGACCTGCTGTGGCTGACCTGGCGGCAGCACCGCTGGGTGATCGGCGGCACCGCGCTGGTCGTCGCGGGCACCGCGGCGGTCATGGCGCTGGTGCGGTGGATGGCCCTGACCGGCCGCATCGAGCAGCCCCTGCCGCTCGTGGTGGTGACGAACGGGATGCAGCTCGTCGCCATGTCCGCCGTCGTGCCCTGGCTCCTCGGCATGCTGTTCGCCGCGTTCTGGGGGGCACCGCTGCTGTCCCGCGAGTACGAGCAGCGCACCCACCTGGTGGCCTGGAGCCAGGACCTCACGGCCGCCCGCTGGCTGGTGGGCAAGCTCGTGCTGCTCGGCGCCGCGGCGGCGGGACTGGCCGCCGCGCTCGGCGCCGTGACGGGCTGGATGATCACCGGGGTCAACTCGGCGGTCGACCCGGACGAGGGGTTCGGCAGGTCCAGCCCGCTCGTGTTCGACACGGCGCCCGCCCTCCAGGTCGTCTACGCGCTGTTCGGGTTCGCGCTCGGCGTCGCGCTCAGCGCGCTGATCCGCCGCACGATGCCCGCCGTGGCGCTGGCGAGCATCGGGTTCCTGGTGGTCCGCGTCCTGGTCGGAGGCGTGTGGCGGCTGTACTACCAGGCCCCGCTGCGCCACATCCAGCCGATCAGCGGATCGTCGTCCAGCTACTGGGCAGAGGTGAACAGGGACGCGATGTACGTGCAATCCGGCCACCTCGACGCGGCGGGCAACGTCGTGGAGTACCCGACGGACTGCGTCGTGCGCTTCGACACCGAGGAGGAGTACGACCGCTGCCTCACCGACCGGGGCATCGTCGAGTACTTCACCGACTACCAGCCCGCCGAGCGGATGACCACGTTCCAGTTCATCGAGTGCCTGATCTTCCTGGTGATGGTCGTCGGCCTGCTGGTGCTCGCCTACTTCCGCGTCCGCCGCTCCCAGCGCGTGTGACCGGAGGCGGGCTCGGGGGTGCGCGGTAGCGGCCCGTTTGTGCAGGTAGACTCCAGGTCCCGTGGACTCCCGTACTCGTCTCCCCGTGGTCGGCATGATCGGGGGCGGGCAGCTGGCCCGCATGACGCACCAGGCCGCCATCCCGCTGGGCCAGTCGCTGCGCGTGCTGGCGGAGTCCGAGGCCGACCCGGCCGCCCTGGTCGCGCGGGACGTGGAGCTGGGCAGGCACACCGACCTGGACGCCCTGCGCGCGTTCGCCAAGTCCTGCGACGTGATCACCTTCGACCACGAGCACGTGCCGCAGGAGCACCTGCGCGCGCTGGTCGCCGACGGCGTGCGCGTCCACCCCGGCCCGGAAGCCCTCCAGCACGCCCAGGACAAGCTGGTCATGCGGGTCCGGCTGGCCGAGCTGGGGCTGCCCGTGCCGCCGTTCCGGGAGGTCACCGACCCCGCCGACGTGCTCGACTTCGGCGCGCGGCACGGCTGGCCGTGCGTGCTCAAGGCGATCCGCGGCGGCTACGACGGGCGCGGCGTGTGGATGCTGAACACGCCGCAGAGCGCGCGTCGGGTGGTCCCCGAGCTGCTGGCCGCGGGCACCCCGCTGATGGTGGAGCAGTGCGTGCCGATGCGCCGCGAGCTGGCCGCGCTGGTGGCGCGCTCGCCGTTCGGGCAGGGGGCGGCCTGGCCGGTGGTGCAGACCGTGCAGTCCGAGGGCATCTGCGTCGAGGTGCTGGCCCCCGCGCCGGACGCGCCGCTGGCCGAGGAGGCCCAGGCGCTGGCCCTGCGCGTGGCCGACGAGCTGGGCGTGGTGGGCCTGCTGGCCGTGGAGCTGTTCGAGACCGACACCGGCCTGGTCGTCAACGAGCTGGCGATGCGCCCGCACAACTCCGGCCACTGGACCATCGAGGGCTCCCGCACCTCCCAGTTCGAGCAGCACCTGCGCGCGGTGCTGGACTACCCGCTCGGCGCGACCGACCTGGTCGCCCCCGCCGTGGTGATGGCCAACGTGCTCGGCGCGGCCGAGCCCCCGGAGATGGGGCCCGACGAGCGGCTGCACCACCTGTTCGCCCGGTTCCCCGACGCCCACGTGCACCTGTACGGCAAGGCGGAGCGGCCGGGGCGCAAGATCGGCCACGTGACGCTGCTGGGGGAGCGGATGGAGGACGTGCGCGAGCGGGCCAGGCTGGCCGCGCGCTGGCTGTCCGACGGCGTGTGGCTGGACGGCTACGACATCCACGGAGGACAGGCGTGACCCACGTTGGCGTGATCATGGGCAGCGACTCGGACTGGCCGGTGATGCAGGCCGCCGCCGACGCGCTGGCCGAGTTCGGCGTGCCGTACGAGGTGGGCGTGTACTCCGCGCACCGGACCCCGCAGCGGATGCTGGACTACGCGCGCGACGCCGCCGGGCGCGGCCTGCGCGTGATCATCGCGGGCGCGGGCGGCGCGGCGCACCTGCCGGGCATGGTGGCCTCGGCGACGGTGCTGCCGGTGATCGGCGTGCCGGTGCCGCTCAAGCACCTGGACGGGATGGACTCGCTGCTGTCGATCGTGCAGATGCCCTCGGGTGTGCCGGTGGCCACCGTCTCGGTCGGCGGGGCGCGCAACGCGGGCCTGCTGGCGGTGCGGATGCTGGCCGCCACCGACCCGGTGCTGCAAGGGCGCATGGCCGAGTTCCAGGCGTCGCTGCAGGAGATGGTGCTGGCCAAGGACGCGGCGCTGCGGGCTGTTGCGGACGGCACAGCGGACAGCGCGGTGAACGCGCGCTAACATCGCCGGTAGCTGTCCTACTGGGAGGTAACAAGGTGGACCCGAGCTTCGGCACCTACCAGCTCGCCGAGGAGCACGAGGCGCTCCGCGAGGCCGTCCGGGCGCTGTCGGACAAGGAGATCGCCCCGCACGCGGCCGACGTCGACGAGCAGGAGCGCTTCCCGGTCGAGGCGCTCAAGGCGCTGACGAAGTCCGGCTTCGCCGCCGTCCACGTGCCCGAGGAGTACGACGGCCAGGGCGCGGACTCGGTGGCCACCTGCATCGTGATCGAGGAGGTGGCGCGCGTGTGCGCGTCGTCCTCGCTGATCCCGGCGGTGAACAAGCTGGGCACCATGCCGATCATCCTGGCCGCGTCGGACTCGCTCAAGCAGCAGGTCCTGCCGTCCATCGCGTCCGGAGAGGCGATGGCCTCCTACGCGCTGTCCGAGCGCGAGGCGGGCTCGGACACCGCGTCGATGCGCACGCGGGCCCGGCTGGACGGCGACCACTGGGTGCTCAACGGCACCAAGTGCTGGATCACCAACGCGGGCGAGTCGACCTGGTACACCGTGATGGCGGTGACCGACCCCGACGCGCCCAAGAAGTCGCAGGGCATCTCCGCGTTCGTGGTGCACAAGGACGACCCCGGTTTCGTGGTCGGCTCGAAGGAGCGCAAGCTCGGCATCAAGGGCTCGCCCACGCGGGAGATCCACTTCGAGAACTGCACCATCCCGGCGGACCGCATCATCGGCGAGCCCGGCACCGGCCTCAAGACCGCTCTGCGCACCCTGGACCACACCCGGCCGACCATCGGCGCGCAGGCCGTGGGCATCGCCCAGGGCGCGCTGGAGGCGGCGCTGGCCTACGTCAAGGAGCGCAAGCAGTTCGGCCGCGCCATCTCGGACTTCCAGGGCGTGCAGTTCATGCTCGCCGACATGGCGATGAAGATCGAGGCCGCGCGGCACATGGTGTACGTGGCCGCCGCGAAGGCCGAGCGCGGCGAGCCGAACATCGGGTTCATCACCGCCGCCGCGAAGTGCTTCGCCTCCGACGTGGCCATGCAGGTAACCACGGACGCGGTGCAGCTGTTCGGCGGCGCGGGCTACACGCGCGACTTCCCCGTGGAGCGCATGATGCGCGACGCGAAGATCACCCAGATCTACGAGGGCACCAACCAGATCCAGCGCGTCGTGATGAGCCGCGCCCTGCTCAACGGCTGACGTTCCCCCGCGAGTCGAACGCTCAGGACCTCTGAGTTCAACGCTCAGGACCTCTGAGTTCGTCGTTGGGATGCGGTGGGTGCGCTCGCCGCGCGGCAGGTCGCCAAGGATGGCGCTCGCGGGGTCCGCTGCGCGCGCTTCGCGCGCGCCCGTCCTGGTGCGTGGGCAAGTACTACCGGAGGCCGTCGTGAGGGCCGGTAACTACCACCCGAGGGGCGTGAAAGTGCGGGTTGGGGTGCGCGAATGTTGAGTTCGTGGTGTCTGAGCGTTCGACTCGCGGGGGCGACACGCCCAACGCGCCCATAGACCGGTGACACCGGGAGTGGGCGTGTTCGGCGTGTCGGGGGTCGAGTTCACTCAGGGGGCTGGTTCGCCTGGAGGTGGGCGAGGTAGTCGTCCAGGCGGCGGTAGCTGGCGTCCCAGAACTGGCGGAAGCCGTCGGCCCACTCGCTGACCTGGCGCAGCGGGGTGGCGTCCAGCTCGCACGGCCGCCACTGGGCGTCGCGGCCCCTGGTGATCAGGCCCGCACGCTCCAGCACCCGCAGGTGCTTGGACACCGCGGGGCCGCTCATGTCGAACGGCGCGGAGAGCTCCTTCACCGTGGCCGGGCCCTCGGTCAGCCGGGCCAGGATGGCCCGCCGCGTCGGGTCGGCGAGGGCGGCGAAGGTGAGGCTCAGCGGATCGGTAGCCACATCATGCCTAACCACTTGGTTATTTAACTACAAGGTTTTCTTACGCTCCCTGTCGGAACCCTGTCAAGGAGCCGAGGAAGTTGAAAGTTCATATAACGTCGCTCGGGAGGGAATCGGTCGGAGGAGGATCATGGTTCGGGACGTGACGGCGCTGGTCGGCCGCATCGGCATCGGTGTGGTGTTCATCGCCCACGGTTGGCAGAAGGTCGCCGAGTGGGGCCTCGACGGCACCGCTCAGGCGTTCCAGGGCATGGGGGTGCCGATGCCGACGCTGTCGGCGTGGTTCGCCGCGATCGTCGAGCTGGTCGGCGGCGCCATGCTCGTCGCGGGCGCGGCGCTGCCGGTGGTCGGCGTGCTGCTGGCGCTGAACATGGCGGGCGCGCTGGTGCTGGTGCACCTGCCCAACGGGCTGACCGGCCAGGGCGGGTACGAGCTGGTGCTCGCGCTCGGCGTGGCCGCGCTGGCGCTGGGCTTCAACGGCGGCGACCTGTCGGTGGACCGCCTCGTGCGCTCCCGCCGCGCTCCGGCGCGGGCGAGCGCCTAGCCCGCCAGGTCCAGGGTGGTCTGCTCGCTGTCGCGGCGGGCGGGCAGCAGGTCCGGGGCGGCGTTGCTGCACTGGACCAGCGACCCGCCGCCCGCCAGCACGGCCAGCAGGCCGTTGAGCAAGCCGTCCGGGTGCGTCCACTCCACAGTGGACAGCACCCGCGACTGGGGGCCGATGCCCAGCGTCGCCGCGCGCGTGCGGGCCTCGGCCACCACCTCGTCCACTGTGGACCAGCCCAGGGCGGGCGTCGAGCCGGGCACCGGCTGCCACGGCGTGAAGTCGTCGCCGAACACCCGCACCTCGTCCAGGTAGTCCACCGGCGCGCCGCAGCCCAGCCCCATGGGGTGCAGCGAGGCCACGGCCGTCAGGTCGGCCCCCGGCGCCTCGCCGCCGGGCGGCACGAACGCCACCTTCGCGCCCGCCGGGGCGTCCACCACGGACGCGCCGCACCACCACGCGCCCAGCAGCACGCCGACGGTCTGCCAGTGCGCGGGCAGCAGCACGGCCACCGGGTCGCCCGGCGCCACGTCGTGCTCGTCGCGCAGCCAGTTCGCGGTCTTGGCCGCCCAGTTGGCCACCGTGGCGCGGGACAGCTCCACCCTGGTGCCCGCGGCGTCGTCGTAGTGGGTGATCAGCGGCCGCGCCGAAGCGGTCAGCAGCGGGACGAGCAGGGCTTCCGTGACGGTCAAGGCGGCCACTCCACTAGTCGACGCAAGGCGGTCCTTGCTGCGCGACAGCCCGCGGGCCGCCGTCCAGCGACACAACCTTGCCACCCCCGAAGCGCTCTGTCGTGCCGGGGGGCGCGGGGCTGGTGGCAGCGGTGGTGGCAGCTGTGGTGGGAGTGGGGGTCTTCTCGCCGAGCACCTGCGCCACGAACGCCTTCACCTGGGCGGGGTCGACGGTGATGATGCTCTGCCCCCGGTCGTTGCGGGCGCCCACCCCGGTGACCGGGATGGTGGCGAACTCGACGTTGCCGCCCGCCAGGCCCTGCGCCTGCTTCGCCAGCGTGGCCAGGTCCAGGCCGTCGTCCACCACCACCGACTTGCTCACCGCGTCCAGCAGCCCGGACAGCTTGGCCGGGTCGGTGAGCGTGCCCGCCGACAGCAGCCGCGACACCGCCGCCGACAGGAACACCTGCTGCCGGGTGATGCGGCCCAGGTCCCCGTTGGGGATGTTCTTGCGCTGCCGCACGAACGCCAGCGCGTCGCCGCCGGAGATGGTCTGCGGGCCCGCCGGGAAGTCCGCGCCCGAGTCCGGGTCGCTGGTGGCGTGGTTGAGGCAGACGTCCACCCCGCCGATGACCTGGGTGAGCAGGTAGAAGCCGTAGAGGTTGACCTCGGCGTAGTGGTCCACGCGCACGCCGGTCAGCTCCTGCACCACCCGCACCAGCACCCGCCTGCCCGCCTGGTCGCCGCGCTTCTCCCGCTCGGCCAGGTCGTGCACGCCCTCCTGCTGGAGGCGCTGCATGGTGAAGAACTTGGTCACCCCGTACGCGGAGTTGATCTTCTCCTCGCGGTGGTCCGGGATCGGCACGTAGGTGTCGCGCGGGATCGAGATGGCGTGCGCCTTGGAGCCGTCCCTGGGCACCCGCAGGATGATGATCGTGTCGGTGTTGACCGTGTCGGTCGCCTCGGTGCGCAGCTGGCGCAGCACGCGGTCGGGCAGCGGCCTGCCCTGCGCGTCGGTGCGGCTGTCGCTGCCCACCAGCAGGATGTCCACGGCGCCGTCGTTGGCGGGCGGGGCGTTGGGCACGTCCGACATGACGGTCAGCACGTCGGTGGTGTTGACGCTCTGCTCCACCCGCTGCAGGGTCGCCCAGGTGTAACCGGTCACCGCGAGCACTGCGGCGGACAGCAGCGCCAGCAGCGCCCGCCCGGTGATGACGGCGGCTTTCACTGTTCCTCCTCCACGCGGTCCGTCCGGTCGGGCAACCACCGCCGCCGGGCGGACCGGCCGCGCAGGAGGTGGTGGTTCAGTTCACGCAGGCCAACCCGTCGGCGGTGATCGGCGGGGCGGAACCCGTCGTCGGCGCCGTCGTCCGGGTGCCCGCCGCGGACGCCGGGTCGGACTCGTCGGACGCCCGGTAGTCGGCGCCGACGTGGACCTGAACCTGTCCTTCAGGCACGGAGTCGTCCTCCTCGACCCCGGCGTTACCGCCCAGCGCTTCGACCACGCGCAGGGCGACCGCCCGCTCGCCCGGCGCGTGCCGCACCAGCGAGCTGTCCCGGTAGGTCCCGGTCAGCGCCTGGCCTCGGGCGAAACCCTTTTGCACCAACGTGTTGAGCACATCGGAGGCGAGGTTGTTGATGCCCGCGGCGTTGTAGACCTGCACCGTGACGGCGGAGTTCGGCGGGCCGGACGGAGTCGTGCGGGGTGACGAAGATGACGCCGGGGGCTCGTCGGAGGCGAGCTCCTTGATGAACCGGCGCACGCCCGCCGGGTCTACCGGCAGCACGTTGCCGTCGCTCCAGGTGTCCACCGGGTCACCCACCGGGATGGTGCGGAACTGGATGTTGCCCGAGGCCAGGTCGCGCATCTGGTCGGCGAACTCGGTGATGTTCCAGCCCTGGTTGAGCACCACGGACTTCTTCACCGCCTCGACCAGCGCCCCCAGCTTGGTCGGGTCGGTCAGCGTGCCGGTGGAGAGCACCTTGCGGGCCAGCGCGCCGATGAACACCTGCTGGCGCACGATCCGGTCCAGGTCGCCGCCGGGCAGCCCGCCGCGCTGGCGCACGAACGACAGCGCCTTGGCGCCCTCGACGGTCTGCCTGCCAGCCGGGAAGTCCGCGCCCGAGGCGGAGTCCTTGGTGGGGGCGTTCAGGCACACCTCCACGCCGCCGATGGCCTTGGTGACCTCGTAGAAGCTGGCCAGGTTGACCTCGGCGTAGTTGTCCACGGTGATGGCACCGCCGGACAGGTCCTCGATGGTCTTGATCAGCGTCTTGCGGCCCGCCTGGGTCGACTCCTGCGCGATGCGGGCCTCGTCGGTCACGCCCTCGGCGCGCAGCTGCTCGGCGGTGGTGTTCTTCTGCCGCGCCAGCGCGGAGTTCAGCTTGTGCTTGCCGAAGCCGTCGGCGATCTCCACGTAGGCGTCGCGCGGGAAGGAGATGGCCACCGCGCGGGTGCCGTCCTGCGGGATGTGCACCAGGATCATCGTGTCGGTGTTCAGGCTGCCGTCCGCGACACCGCCGTTGAGCAGGGCCAACACCTCCCGCGACAGCGGGTTGCCCTGCGCGTCGGTGCGGCTGTCCACGCCCACCAGCAGGATGTCCACCGCGCCGTCGAGCGGCTTGCGGGCCCGGCCCTGCTCGGCCACCGTGGAGGAGATCACATCGGTGGTGGTGATGCCCTCGTCCAGGTCCCGCAGGTAGTTCCAGCCGTACCAGGTGACGAGGAGCACAGCGGCGGACACGAGCGCGAGGAGTGAACGCCCGGTGAGCAGGAGGAAGCGCAATGCGGCCGAACCACCGGCCTTCCTGGGCGGACTGGCGTCCACTGGTGCTGCCTCCCCCGCGTCACGGTCGTATCGATCCAGAGTAATGGCGGACCGGCGCGCGGAACCGCGATTCCCCTATATACGGGAGACGCTGTAACAACCGGGTGGGTTGCACGGTAAACAACGGTGACACACTGCGATGGGGTGTCCACGGCTGAGAGGTGTTGCGATGCGGGTGCTGGTGACGGGTGGAGCCGGGTTCATCGGCTCGCACTACGTGCGGGAGTTGGTGGGCGGCGCGTACCCGGCCTACGCCGACGCCGAGGTGGTCGTGCTGGACAAGCTCACCTACGCGGGCAACGAGGCCAACCTGGCGCCGGTCGCCGACAGCCCCCGGCTGCGGTTCGTGCGGGGTGACATCTGCGACCGCGAGCTGGTCGCCGAGCTGATGACCGGCACCGACGTGGTGGTGCACTTCGCCGCCGAGTCGCACGTGGACCGGTCGATCTCCGGCTCGGCGGACTTCGTGCTGACCAACGTGCTGGGCACCCAGACGCTGCTGCAGGGCGCGCTGGAGGCGAACGTGGCCAAGTTCGTGCACGTCTCCACCGACGAGGTCTACGGCAGCATCCAGGAGGGCTCCTGGACCGAGGAGCACGTGCTGGAGCCGAACTCGCCGTACTCGGCCTCCAAGGCGTCCTCGGACCTGCTCGCACGGGCGTTCCACCGCACGCACGGCCTGCCGGTGTGCATCACGCGGTGCTCGAACAACTACGGTCCGTACCAGTTCCCGGAGAAGGTCATCCCGCTGTTCGTGACCAACCTCCTGGACGGCAAGAAGGTCCCCCTCTACGGCGACGGGCTCTACGTGCGCGACTGGCTGCACGTCGACGACCACTGCCGGGGCATCCAGCTGGTGCTGGAGGGCGGGCGCGGCGGTGAGATCTACAACATCGGCGGCGGCACCGAGCTGACCAACCGCGAGCTGACCGAGCGGCTGCTGGCGGCCACCGGCCGCGACTGGTCCTCCGTCGAGCAGGTGACCGACCGCAAGGGCCACGACCGGCGCTACTCGGTCGACATCACCAAGATCAGCCAGGAGCTGGGCTACGCGCCGAGGGTGGACTTCGCCGAGGGCCTGGCGGCCACGGTCGCCTGGTACCGCGACAACCGCTCGTGGTGGGAGCCCCTCAAGCAGCGCGCGGCGCTGGCCGGCTGATGGCGCTCGCACTGCTGGTGCCCGGCGGCCGCGGCCAGCTCGGGCACGACCTGGTGGCGGTGGCCCCGTCCGAGGGCCTGGTGCACGCGCCGTCGTCGGCGGAGCTGGACATCACCGACGCGCAGGCGGTGTCCGACGCGGTGGCGTCGTTCGCCTGCGCGGCCCGCGACGACTCGCTGCGGCCGGTGGTCGTCAACGCCGCCGCGTACACCGCGGTGGACGCGGCGGAGTCCGATGAGGACCGCGCGTTCCTGGTCAACGCCAAGGGACCCGAGCTGCTGGCGGCGGCGTGCCGCGAGCACGACGTGCCGCTGCTGCACGTGTCCACGGACTACGTGTTCCCCGGCGACGGCACGCGCCCGTACGAGCCGGACGACGAGACCGGCCCGCGTTCGGCCTACGGGCGGACGAAGCTGGCGGGCGAGCAGCGCGTGCTGACCTGCTGGGAGCGGTCCTGGGTCGTGCGCACCGCGTGGGTCTACGGCGCGGGCGGGCCGAACTTCGTCAAGACCATGGCCCGCTTGGCGAACGAGCGCGACCAGCTGTCCGTTGTGGACGACCAGCTCGGGTCGCCGACGTGGGCGCTGGACCTGGCCGGGGGGCTGGTGGAGCTGGCCGCCCTGGTCGCGGCGCGGCGCGGCCCGGCGCGGCGGGTGCTGCACGCCACCGGCGGCGGCGAGACGACGTGGTGCGGCTTCGCCAAGGCCGTCTTCGCCGAGCTCGGCCTGGACCCGGAGCGGGTGAAGCCGTGCGGCACCGCAGACTTCCCGCGCCCCGCGCCCCGCCCGGCGTACTCGGTGCTGTCCGGCCGCGCCTGGCAGGAAGCGGGCCTGACCCCGCTGCGCCCCTGGCGTGAAGCCCTGTCCACCGCCTTCGCGACAGGAGCGGTGCCGTAACATGGCCGCTGCTCCGCAGACGGCGGCTCGGCCGCCCGGAAGTCGGCCCATCGACACGCGTTTCGCGGAAAATCGAAGGGCGTGATTTTCCGCGAAAGGCATGCCGACAGGCCGACGCGGCCTCGCGTGGTGCCCGCCTGGCCTGAACCACCCCCACGAGCCGCACGTAGACCCCGGTGACACCGGCGACGGACGAGCGGGGAGTGGTTGCGTGCGGCACAGCATCGACACGGACGTGTTTCGGCAGACCGCACACAGCCCGTCGTTCTTCGAGCTCTCCCGGCGGATGGGCGACGGCGCGCGGGACCTGGTCGACTTCTGCATCCCGTGCAACCCGTACTTCCCGACCCCGGAGATGTTCGCCGAGCTGGCCGACAACCTGGAAGCGGTGCTGAAGTTCTACCCCAGCGATTCGAGCCGGATCGCTGGCCAGCTCTCGTCGGTGCTGGGGTTCAACCCGGCCACCATCGCGATGTCCAACGGCTCCACCGAGCTGATCACCTGGCTGGACCACCTGTGGGTGCGCGAGTCGATCGCGGTGCCCATCCCGACCTTCGGCCGCTGGACCGACCAGCCGATGGAGACCGGCAAGCGGGTCGACATGTTCCTGCTGCAGGAGAGCGAGGGCTTCGGCCTCGACGTCGACACCTACATCAAGTTCATCCGCTCGCGCGGGTCGCGCGTCGCGGTGCTGTGCAACCCGAACAACCCCGACGGCGGCTACCTGCCCCGCCGCGAGGTCATCCGGTTCATGGACGAGCTGTCGGACCTGGACCTGGTGGTGATCGACGAGTCGTTCATCGACTTCGTGGAGATCGAGCGCAGCCCGTCGGTGGCCGCGGAGGCGTCCATCCGGCCCAACGTGCTGGTGCTCAAGAGCCTGGGCAAGAACTTCGGCCTGCACGGCGTGCGGTTCGGCTACTGCGTGGCCAACCCGGCGCTGGCCAGGAAGATGGCCGCCGCGCTGCCCAAGTGGAACCTGAACTCGCTGGCCGAGGCGGTGGTGTTCATGTTCCAGGAGCACGCCGAGTCGTACGCGGCGAGCTTGGTGAAGCTGTCCATGGACCGCTACCGGATGAGCATGGAGCTGGGGCGGGTGCCGGACCTGGAGGTGTTCCCGTCGCAGGCCAACTTCCTGTTGGTGAAGCTGCCCAACGAGGTCAGCGGCGGTGAGATGCGCGACCACCTGCTCAACAAGCACCAGGTGTTCGTCCGCGAGTGCTCCAACAAGCTGGGGCTCAGCGGCCAGTTCCTGCGCTTGGTGGTGCGACCGGAGGCCGACGTGGAGCGGCTGGTCAGCGGGATGCGGTCCTACTTCAAGTCCCCCTGGGAGGTGGAACGCCCCACTCTCGTCTCCTAGGCGTCGGCAAGTACTACCCGGTCCGCCCGTGAGGGCCGTTGACTACTACCCGGCGCACGCGGGCCGCCGCCGCGGCGGGCCGACACGGGTAGTAGTTAAGTGCTCGAAAACGCTGTACGGGTAGTACTTGCAGGCGTCAGGTGGTGTGCCAGGGGACGTGGGTGGGGCGCTGGGCGGTGGTCAGGAACTCCTTCAGGGCCTCGGCGAGCACCCGCGGCGGGACGCCCGAGCCCGCCGGGTAGTCGACGTAGTCCGAGCGGTACTCGGGAGAGGCGGCCTCACCTTGCAACGTTGCGTAGTCATGATCGGGGTCGGCGTAGGTGAGGTAGCCGTAGCCCGCGTGCACCGCCACGGCCACGTCGTGGTCGGGGATCTTGGTCCGACCGGGCTCGCCGAGCAGGCCCTCGGTGTCGTCGAGCAGCGGACGGTCCTGGTGCTCGATCACCGCCGGACCAGCGCCGGGCTCGTTGAGCCTGGTCAGGAGGGTGTCGACGTCCTCGGGAGCCTGGACGGTCATCTCGTCGGCGGACTCGGCGCCACTGGCGTCGCGGATCGGCCACACGGCGGTGAAGCTCATGCCCGCATGATGGCAGCGACCACGCCGGGTGCCCGCGTCGGGCCCGCGTTGCTCCGTTGGAGTGGAAGGGTGCAAATGCACTGGTGACCATGCATCCAGCGGAGGATTCTGTGCTTCATGCCCGAGAAGTTGGGTACTCCCGAAGCGACCGCCCGCTCCGAGGAGCGGCAGCGGTTCCTGCGCTGCGCTGTCGCCGTGACCCGATCACGGCAGGTCTCGTGGTCCGTCCTCGCCACCCCCGCGAGTCGAACCTCCAAATACCGCGAGTCGAACCCCCAGAACGCCTGAATTCAACGCCCAGGCACCACGAACTGAGCGCTCGGACACCACGAGCCGAGCGCTCAGACCGCTGACCTACCGCAGGGCCGCCAGGAAGGCCGCCCAAGCACCCCTGGAGACGGTGACCACACCCGCCCTGGGCTTCTTGCTGTCCCGAACGCCCACCAGGGCGGCCCCGTGAGCGACTTCGACGCAGTTGGAGTTGCCGCCGCTGTGGCTGGACTTGTTCCAGGCGACTTCGACGCAGTTGGAGTTAGCGCCGCTGTAGCTGGACGTGTGCCAGATTCCGAAGATCAGCTCGGACTTTGCCATTCGCTGCGCTCCTTGTTGGCGTGCTGGCGTAGCAGGGCCAGCGAGTCCTGCGGACTCAGCGCGGCGCTGCACAGGTGTTGGAAGGCCAGCCTATACCGCTCAACGTCCGCGTCTTCCTCCAAAAAGAGGGTGCCGGTGAGGTGGTCGATGGCTACCGCGCCGAATCCGTCGTCAAAGCGGAAGCAGGAGAACGGCACACCCATCGCCATATGGCTGCCCGCGCGGGTCGGGACGACTTGGAATTGCACATTGGGCAGGTCGCTGAGTTCGGTCAGCCGGGAGATCTGGGCAAGGTGGACTTCCCTGCCGCCGATCGGGCGGATCAAGGCCGCTTCGGTGACCACCGCCCACACCGAAAGGTCGCCGTCGAGCACCCGCTGCTGACGGGTGGTGCGCAGTTCGACTCGCTGCTCAATGGTGTCGTTGGTAGCTCCTGGAAGGCCCGCGCGGAAGATCGCTCGGGCGTAGTCCTGGGTTTGGAGCAGCCCCGGGATGAGATCGATCTCGAAGTTCGACACGCTGACGGAGTCGGTTTCCAACTCCACGAAGTCGATGTTCTCCGGGTTCGCCACGCCGTGGTAGCTCTGGTACCAGCCGCGCTTCTTGGCGTTGCGGGCCAGCGTGACCATGCTCTCGGTGGTGTGGTCGCTCGCGCCGTAGAGCCGGCAGAGCAGTTGGACCTCGTCGGGCTTGACGCCCAGCAGGTTGGTTTCGATCTTGCTGATCTTCGGGTGTTTGCAACCGATCTGGCTCGCCGCGTCATCGACGGTCTTCCCGGCTTGGAGCCGCATCCGGCGGAGGCGGCGGGCGAGGCGGCGCTGCTTGGCGGTGGGCGTCACGGTGTCCCCGATCGGGTGCTTTTAGGAACTCTGTTCCTTCTCAGCTTGCCCATTCGTAATGCCATGGCCAAGCTAGCGGAACATTTTCCACCCAATCGAGGAGGGTGTCATGGCTGCTCAGGCGATCCGGGTCGAGGTCGGCACGCCGGTAGAGGTGCGTGGCGACGAGGCGTCGGCGACCGTGTTCCTGTCAGTCGGCGAAGTCCGGCTCAGCTTCACCGAGGACGCCGCCCACGACCTGCTCGACGCCGTGCGCCGCGAGCTGAACGCCCTCGACCCCTTCGGCTACGACTGCGCCGACTGCCAGGACACGGGGGACCGCTGGGTCGGGATCGCGCGCGGCGCGGTGTCGCGCCGCGCGTGTCACTGCCCGGCCGCGCGCCGGTAGGCCGCCACCGTCTTCTCCGCCGTCCGCCGCCAGGTGAACTCCGAGGCGTGCGCCCGCCGGGCCGCCTGGGCGGCCGGGGAGGGCTCCGCTTCCACGGTGTCCACCAACGCCTGCGCCAGCGCCTCCACGTCGCCCACCGGCACGTGGACGGCGTGCCCGCCCGCCACCTCGCGCAGCGCGGGCACGTCCGAGCAGACCACGGGGACGTTGCACGCCAAGGCTTCCAGCACCGGCAGCCCGAACCCCTCGTCGCGCGAGGGCAGCACCAGCGCGGTCGCCCCGGCCACCACGCTGCGCAGGTCGACGTCGTTGAGGTAGCCGGTCCGCCGCACCCGTTCGTCCACACCGGACGGTCCGGGTCCGGCCAGCACCAGCGGCGGCAGCTCGGGCCGGGACTCGTGCGCGGCCAGCAGGGTGTGCAGGCCCTTGCGCGGCCCGCCCGCGCCGATGAACAGCAGGTACTCCGAGGGCAGCGCCAGCCGCGACCGCAGCGGCACGGACGGCGGGCGCGCGGCGAACCACGCCGGGTCGACGCCCAGCGGGGTCACCGCGATCTTGTCCGGCGACACCTCGAACCGCTCGGCCACCACCGACGCCACGGCTCGCGTGGGCGTGCAGATCACGTCCGCGCGGTGGGCGGACTGGCGCACCAGCTCCGGCAGCCGCCGGTCGGAGGGCGGCAGCTCGTTGGGCGCGTCCAGGAAGGCCAGGTCGTGGATCGTGGTCACGCCGCCCGCGCGCAGGGTGGGCGGCAGCACGAAGTTGGTGGCGTGCATGACGTCGGTCGGCCCGGCCAGGAACTCCACCGGGGGGAAGGGGAAGCGCAGCCAGGACTGCCGCAGCAGCCGCGCCGACACCGGCAGGCCGCGCGCCACCACCTCGTGCGGCAGCACGGTCCGCAGCGCCCGCCAGCCGCGCAGGGTGAACGCGACCGCGCGCACGTCCACGTCGTCCTGCATCGAGGCCAGCTCCTCGGCCAGCGCCGCGGTGTAGCGGCCGATGCCGGTGCGGTCGCCGAGCAGGGGTGTGCCGTCGATGAGCACCCGGAGCGCTTTAGCCATGGCCGCGCAGCTTCTTGAGCACCCGGCCGGTCGCGCGCCGCGCCACCTCGCCCGGTCCGCCCGCGTCGAGGTACTCCCGTATCAGCTTGATGTCGCGCTGCACCTTCTCGCGCGTGCCCAGCACCGGGTTGGGCACCAGCGGGGCCGTGCCGGGCAGGCGGTCGGCGGCCGGGCGCGGGTTGCGGCAGAACTCGACCAGCGGGGCCAGCGCGACCTCCCAGGTGAAGCGCTCCCGCACCACGGCGATGCGCTCGGCGCAGGCGGCGGCGAACTCCTCGTCGTAGAGGACCTTCTCCAGCGCGGCGGCCAGCGCGTCGGTGTCCTCGGCGGGCACCACCACGCCCAGTCCCTCGCGGGAGACCAGGTCGGCGAACGAGTCGCCGTCGGTGGTCACGATCGGCAGTCCGGACCACAGGTAGTCCAGCACCCTGGTGCGGAACGCGAACGTGGTCTCGACGTGCTCGAAGTGCGTGGTGACGCCGCAGTTCGCGTCCAGCAGCCAGTTCTGCCGGTCCTGGTAGGGCACCCAGGACTCGTTGAAGAACACGTGCGAGCCGACCAGGTCCAGCCGCTTGGCCAGCGCGCGGGTCTGGCCCGCGATGCCCATGTCCGGCACGTGCGGGTTGGGGTGCTTCATGCCCAGGAACACCAGCCGGACGTCGGACCGCTTGCCGCGCAGCCGGTCCACGGCCTGCACGAGGGTCAGCGGGTCGAACCAGCTGTAGACGCCGCCCGCCCACAGGATGACCTTGTCGTCGGCGTCCAGGCCCAGCGCGTCGCGCAGGCCGGGGCCGGTGCGCTGCGGCGGCTTGCCGGGCAGGCCGAACGGCGCGACCGCGAGCAGGGAGCGCACGGTGGGGTCGTTGTCGTAGAGGGCGGGGGTCAGCCTGCCCAGCGCGGTGAGGTGGCCCAGCCAGAAGTGCCGCTGCCGCTCGGAGGCGCACAGGAAGAAGTCGCCGCGGGCGAGCTGGTTGTTCAGCACGGCGGTGACCGACACCAGGTGCTTCTCGCGCTGCTCGTCGGTGTCGTCCTTGCTCTGCTCCAGCAGCTCCAGGTGCATCGGGTCGTAGATGTCGCAGACCACGATCTTGGTGGAGGCCCTGTCCTTGAGCGTGCCGGTCTCCTCCAGCCCGTGGCCCTGCAGCACCACCACGTCGGCCCAGTCGACGTGCGCGCCCAGGTCGCGCGAGCGCGCCTGGGCGATCGGGAACGGCGCCTCCGGCGGCGAGCACAGCGGGTTGGTGGTGACCAGCCGCACCTCGTGCTCGGCGGAGAGCACGTCGGCCATGTGCCACGCCCGGATCGCGGGCCCGGCCATCCGGTCGGAGATCGCGTCGCCGGTGAGCACCAGCACCCGGCGCGGCCTGCCGAAGGCGGCCTCCAGCCCGAACACCTCGACCAGCACGTCGTGCGCGGCCAGGTAGCGGGGCAGCGGGTAGGCGGGCTCCATCGCCTTGCGCATCAGCGGCAGCAGGTCGGCGTCGGTGCGCCTGCGCGCGGCCTGCTCGACCTTGCGCGACTCCGCCAGCGACGGCAGCATCTCCACGAACTGGTCCACGGCCAGGAACCCGGCCAGCGCCTGGCGCGGCACCGGGACCGGCGCGGCGTCCTGGGCCGGGTCGGCGGGGCGGCGGGTGATCTCCAGCTGCTTGGGGTCGATGTCCCCGCGCGCGGTGGCCCGGCGGGTCACCAGGGCGAGCGCGGCGGGCAGCACCTTGGCCAGCGTCTCGTCGGAGAAGTTCTTGTACAGCGAGGCCAGCGCGTTGCGCTCCAGCAGGAACAGCTCGCGACTGCTGTCCACAGTGGACATGGAGGCGTGGTGCTTGTGGAAGGTCAGCGACTTCGGCTCGTACCGCACGCGCCAGCCGCGCAGGTTCATCCGCCAGCCGAGGTCGACGTCCTCGTAGAACATGAAGAAGCGCTCGTCGAAGCCGCCCAGCTCGGCGAACAGCGAGGCCCGCACCACCAGCGCCGACCCGGTGCCGAACAGCACGTCGCGCGGCTGGTCGTGGCGGCCGTCGTCGACCTGGCCCGCGTGCCGCTTGTAGCCCATGCCGAACCAGGTCAGCCCGGCGTCGACGAAGTCGATCTCGCGGCCCTCCCAGTCCAGCACCTTGCTGGCCACCGCGCCCACGGTCGGCTCCTCGCGCAGCACCCGCACGGCTTCGCGCAGCCAGCCGCGATCCGGGCGGGCGTCGTTGTTGAGGAACGCCAGCACCGCGCCGCGCGCGTGCTTCACCCCCAGGTTGCAGCCGCCCGCGAAGCCCAGGTTCTCCGGGGCCTCGACCACCTCGGCGCGCGGCACCGCCGCCCGGACGCGCTCGGCGCTGCCGTCGCCGGAGGCGTTGTCCACGCAGATGACCTGGAGCAGTTCGGACGGGTAGTCCAGGTCGTCGAGCAGCGCGCGCAGGCAGGTCGTGGTGTCGTCCGCGCCGCGGTAGTTGACCACGACGACGGACACGGCAGGCAGGCTGACTGGCTCCACGGCCTAAGCCTGCCTCATCACGCTCCGCAGTGGGCGGCGAAGGTGCCAAACACCTCCGAGTTCGCAGCCGGTGATCGCCGGACCACCCGCCGCCGGGCTGCCCGAACGGTCAGTCACCATGCCCGAACGCACCGTGCGCGCTAGCGCCCCGCCCAGTTCCGCCACACCTCGGCGCGGGACACCTTCGCACGCCTGCCGATCCGGGCGCGCTGGAAGAGCACCGCGGGCAGCCGCAGCAGCACCTCGCCCAGCACCCGCAGGCGCAGGCCGACGCGGAAGTTCGCCGCGTCCGGGACGCCGCGCCGGACCGGCAGCAGCGCGGTGATCACCGCGAACCGGGCCAGCTCGCGCAGCGCCACCGCCGAGGGCGCGCAGCGCAGCAGCATCAGCAGCCGGTTGCGCTCGTTCCACCGGTGGAACAGCGGCGAACCGGGGTGCGTGCTCGCGCCGTGCCGGTGCCGCACCCGCGCCGGGCCGACGGAGATCACCGAGTGGCCCGCCAGGCGCAGCCGCCACGCGGTGTCGGTGTCCTCGTAGTAGCAGAAGAACTCGGCGGGCACGCCGCCCGCCTCGGCCAGCCGGTCGGTGCGCAGCAGCGCCGCGCCGCCGCAGAAGCCGAACACGTCGCGGCCCGCCAGCACCAGGTCCCGGCCGTGGCCGTCGGCGGTCAGCGCCACGCCGACCGACTGCGTGGCCCCGTCCGCCAGCAGCATCGACGACGTGGCGGCGGCGGCCTCGGGCGCGGCGTCGAGCGCGTCCTCCAGGGCGGCCAGCCAGCCGCGCTCCGGCGCGGCGTCGTCGTTGAGCCAGGCCACGTAGCGGGTGCCGACTCGGGGCAGCACGGCGGCCAGACCGCCCGCGTAGCCCGCGTTGCGCGGCAGGCGCAGCACCTCCGGCGCGCTGGGGTGCGCCGCCACCAGCGCCGCGGTGCCGTCGTCGGAGGCGTTGTCCAGCACGATCGTCCGATGTGGACGCTGCGCGGCCAGCGCGTCGAGGCAGGCCGTGATGTGCTCGCGACCCCGCCAGGTCACCACGACCACCGTCGTGCTCGGGTTCACCACGGCGTGAGACGGTACGCGACGTGCCCAACCTCGTTGTGCTGACCGAGCAGTTGCTGGCCCCGGTGCCCGGCGGGACCGGCCGCTACACCCGCGAGCTGGCCGCCGCGCTGGCCGCCACCGCCCCCGCCGGGTGGACCGTGACCGGCGTGGTGAGCAGGCACGCCGACCCGAGCGCGGCGGTGATCCCCGGCGTGGAGGGGCCGCGCGTGCTGCCGCTGCCCCGCCGCGCGCTGATCGCCGCCTGGGAGCGCGGCGTGCCGTACTGGCCGGGCGGCGACGCGGTGCACGCCCCCACGCCGCTGGCCCCGCCGCGCGGGCGGGTCGTGGTCACCGTGCACGACACCGTGCCGTGGACCCACCCCGAGACGCTCACCGCCCGTGGCGCGGCATGGCACCAGCGGGTGATCAGCCGGGCCGCGAGCCGGGCCGCCGCGCTGGTGGTGCCGACCGAGGCGGTGGCGGAGGACCTGCGCCGCCGGGTGCCCGTCGGTGCTCCGGTGCACGTCGTCGGCCACGGCGTGACGGCGTTCGGCGCGGAGGAGCCGGTGGACGTGCCCGAGCGGTACGTGCTGGCCGTGGGCACGGTCGAGCCGCGCAAGGGGTTCGACCTGCTGGCCGGGGCCACCGCCGAGGTGGGCGTGCCGCTGGTGGTGGTCGGGCCGCGCGGGTGGGGCGGGGTGGAGCTGCGCGCGCCGCACGTGCGGCTGCTGGGCAGGCTCAGCGACGCCCAGTTGGCGTTCGTGCTGCGCCGGGCGGCGGTGCTGGCCGCGCCCAGCCTGGCCGAGGGGTTCGGGCTGCCGCTGCTGGAGGCGATGGCCCAGGGCGTGCCGGTGGTGCACTCCGACGCGCCCGCGCTGGTGGAGGTGGCGGGCGGCGCGGGGGTGGCGGTGCCGCGCGGGGACCGGGCCGCGCTGGCCGCCGCGCTGCGCTCGGTGCTGGCCGACCCGCGTGAGGCCGGTCGCATGGCCGAGGCGGGCCGCCGCCGCGCCGAGCGGTTCACCTGGGAGAATGCCGCGTCCGCCGTGTGGGGGATACACCTGGGGGTGACCCGTTAGCGCATCGGTTACCGGAATCCGGCACAACCGGTCCGGCGTGAGCCGTACGCTGCACCGCGTGTCACCCGTCGAACCCGCTGTGCTGATTGACGCCACTGCCGTCCCAGCCGACCGCGGTGGTGTCGGGCGGTACGTGGACTCGCTCGTGGCGGCGCTGGACGCCGACGGGGCCAGGCTGAGCGTGGTGTGCCAGCCGCGCGACGCCGCGCTGTACGGAGCGCTGGCGCCCAGGTCGCGGGTGGTGCCCGCGGCCGACGCGGTGGCCACCCGGACGGCCCGGCTGACCTGGGAGCAGACGTCCCTGCCGCGCCTGGCCGCCCGGTTGGGCGTGCAGGTGGTGCACTCGCCGCACTACACCGTGCCGCTGGCCAACCGCACGGCGTCGGTGGTGACGCTGCACGACGCCACCTTCTTCACCGACCCGGTGCTGCACTCGTCGGTCAAGGCCCGCTTCTTCCGCGCCTGGACCCGCGCCTCGCTGCGCCGGGCCGCGCTGTGCGTGGTCCCCAGTCGGGCGACCGCCGATGAGCTGACGCGGGTGGCGGGGGCGGACCGGCGGATGCTGCACATCGCCCAGCACGGCGTGGACACCGAGCGGTTCCACCCGCCGACGCCGGAGGAGGTCGCGGCCGTCCGCGCGACGCTGCGCCTGGGCAGCACGCCGTACGTGGCGTTCCTCGGGGCGCTGGAGCCGCGCAAGAACGTGCCCGCGCTGATCCGCGGCTTCGCGCAGGCGTGCCGGGGCCGGGCGAACCCGCCCGCGCTGGTGCTGGCAGGGCAGCCGGGGTGGGACGGGCAGGTGGAGCGGGCGCTGGACGCGGTGCCGCACCGGGTGCGCGTGATCCGGGCCGGGTACCTGCCGTTCGAGCAGCTGGCCGGGTTCCTCGGCGGGGCGGAGCTGGTGGCCTACCCGTCGCTGGGGGAGGGCTTCGGGCTGCCCGTGCTGGAGGCGATGGCCTGCGGGGCGGCGGTGCTGACCACCCGGCGGCTGAGCCTGCCCGAGGTGGGCGGCGACGCGGTGGCCTACTGCGGGGTGGGCGCGGGCGACATCGCCGCGGCGCTGACCGAGCTGCTGGACGACCCGGCGCGGCGCGACGCGCTGGCGGCGGCGGCGCTGGTGCGGGCCAAGGACTTCTCCTGGGCCACCTCGGCGGCGCGGCACCGGCTGGCCTACGAGCGGGCGGCGCGGGCGTACCGCCGCTGAATCCTTGAGGCGTCGATCGAGTGATTCGGCTTGCCTTCTACATACCCCCTGCGGGTATCTTGTCGGTGTGAGAGGGAACTGGTCGGCGGCGGTGTCCGCCACGTTGCACTGCCTCACCGGGTGCGCCATCGGCGAAGTGCTCGGCATGGTCATCGGCACCTGGCTCGGGCTGCCCGCCTGGGGGACCGTGGTCCTCGCGGTGGCGCTGGCGTTCCTGTTCGGCTACGCCCTCACGCTGCGCGGCGTGCTCAAGGCGGGCGTCGGCTTCACCGCGGCGGTCAAGCTGGCGCTGGCCGCCGACACGGTGTCCATCGCGGTGATGGAGGTCGTGGACAACACGGTCATGCTCGTCGTGCCCGGCGCGATGGCGGCGGGGCTGACCTCCGCGCTGTTCTGGGGCGCGCTGGCCTTCTCGCTGGCGGTGGCGTTCGCGCTGACCGTGCCGGTGAACCGGTGGCTCATCGCGCGGGGCAAGGGCCACGCGGTGATGCACCACGTCCACCACCACTAGGGTGGCGCGCGTGACGCGCTACGGAGACGAGCTGGCGGTGGTCACCGTCACCTACTCGCCGGGGGAGACCCTCGACCGGTTCCTGGCGACGCTGACCAGGGCGACCACCCGCCAGGTCCGGGTCGTGCTGGCCGACAACGGCTCCACCGACGGCGCGCCGGAGCGCGCGGCGGCGTCGGCGGACAACGTGGTGTTCCTGCCCACCGGGGGCAACCTCGGCTACGGGGCGGGGGCCAACCGCGGCGTCGCCGAGCTGGGGCCGGAGTACGGCTGGGTGGTCGTGGCCAACCCCGACCTGGAGTGGGGCGAGGGCAGCCTCGACGCGCTGCTGGCCGCCACCAAGCGGTGGCCGAGGGGCGGCGCGTTCGGGCCGCTGATCCGCGAGCCCAGCGGCGAGGTCTACCCGTCGGCGCGGCTGCAGCCCTCGCTCGGCCGGGGCCTGGGGCACGCGGTGTTCGGCAAGGTGTGGCCGGGCAACCCGTGGACCCGCGAGTACCGGCAGGAGGGCGCGGAGATCGGCGAGCGCACCGCCGGGTGGCTGTCCGGGTCGTGCCTGCTGCTGCGGCGCGAGGCGTTCGACTCGGTCAACGGGTTCGACCCCCGCTACTTCATGTACTTCGAGGACGTGGACCTGGGCGACCGGATCGCGCGCGCGGGCTGGCTGAACGTGTACGTGCCCGACGCCGAGGTGGTGCACATCGGCGGGGTGTCGACCGCCAAGTCGTCCAACCGGATGCTGGCCGCCCACCACAGCAGCGCCTACCGCTACCTGGCCGACCGCCACCGGGGACCGCAGTGGGCCCCCCTGCTGCTGGCCGTCCGGCTGGGGCTGGGCCTGCGCCTGCGCCTGCTCACCCGCCGCCGCTGACCCCGCGAGTCGAACGCTCAGGTACCGCGAGTCGAACGCTCGGGTCGGGTGAATTCGTCGTTCGGGCGCGCGAGGCGGTGCACGAACGGGTGATCTTCGCCCTGAGCGTTGAACTCGGGGGTCCTGAGCGTTCGACTCGCGGTGCCCGGAGGTTCGACTCGCGGGGGTGGGTCAGTCGCCGTTGAGGCGGTTGGCCAGGCCGGGGGGACGCTGCTGGTCCTGGCCGCCGGACAGGCGCTGGGCCAGCGAGGGCCTGCCGCCCGCCACCTGCTGCACGGTGGGCACCGGGCCCGGCGCGACGCGCAGCTCCGGCTCGGGCTCGCGGACCGGCTGGGGCGGGGGCGGCGGTTGCTGGGGCCGCGCCTGGGGAGCCGCCTGACCGGCCGCGACCTGCGACGACAGCACCATGGTCGAGTCCGGGTCGACCCGCCGGGGGTCCACCGCGTCGACCACGGTGCGCGGGATCTGCTGGGTCGCCGAGGAGTCCATCGGCGAGGTCATGTTGTCCGGCGTCACGACGTTGCCGCGTGCGCGGGCACGGGCGAGTGCGGCGTCGGCCCGAGCGCGGGGGTCCATCCGGATCTCTCCTGCGTTGCCTTGGACCGGCTGAGCGCCGGCGTTGCCGATCGAGGGCGCTCGACGACACGGGCCCACCGCCCGCGCCGCCGGAGCACTTCTGCCAGAGTATTCGCATCCACGGGCGGAAGTAAGCGGAGGAGGAAAAACGGCATGTCGGAGCCGCAAGGAGCGGAGGCGGTGGTTCTGGTCGGGGGCAAGGGAACCCGGCTGCGCCCACTGACCCTGTCCGCCCCCAAGCCCATGCTGCCGACCGCCGGGGTGCCGTTCCTCACCCACCTGCTGTCGCGCATCAGGGAGGCGGGCATCACACACGTGGTGCTCGGCACGTCGTACAAGGCCGAGGTGTTCCAGGAGTACTTCGGCGACGGCTCCGGGCTGGGGCTGGAGCTGGAGTACGTGGTGGAGGACGAGCCGCTGGACACCGCGGGCGCGATCCGCAACGTGGCCCACAAGCTGCGCGAGCCGGACGTGATGGTGTTCAACGGCGACATCCTGTCCGGTGTGGACCTGCGCGGGGTGCTCACCACCCACCGGCAGGCGCGGGCGGACGTGACGCTGCACCTGGTCAAGGTGGACGACCCGCGCCGGTTCGGCTGCGTGCCCACCGACGAGGACGGCCGGGTCACCGCGTTCCTGGAGAAGACCGAGAACCCGCCGACCGACCAGATCAACGCGGGCTGCTACGTGTTCCGCCGCGAGGTGGTCGAGGCCATCCCGCAGGGGCGGCCGGTGTCGGTGGAGCGCGAGACCTTCCCCGGCCTGCTCGCCGCGGGCGCGCGGCTGCAGGGCCACGTGGACGCCTCGTACTGGCTGGACCTGGGCACGCCCGCGGCGTTCGTGAAGGGCTCGGCGGACCTGGTGCGCGGCATCGCCCCGTCGGCGGCGCTGGCGGAGGGCACCGGCGAGGCGCTGGTGCTGGCGGGCGCGTCGGTCGACGAGGGCGCGACGCTGTCCGGCGGCACGACGGTCGGCGCGGGCTGCACCGTGGCCGGGGGCGCGGTGGTCGAGGGCTCGGTGCTGTTCGACGGCGCGGTGGTCGGCGAGGGCGCGCGCGTGGAGCGCAGCGTGCTGGGGGCCAACGCGCTGGTCCAGGCCGGTGCGGTGGTCTCCGACGCGGTGATCGGCGACGGCGCGGTGATCGGCGCGCGGTGCGAGCTGCGGCACGGGGCGCGGGTGTGGCCGGGGGTGGTGCTGCCGGAGGCGGGGGTGCGGTTCTCCACCGATGTCTAGGACCTGGCGGCCACCGTTCGCGCTGGACCTCGGCGCGGTGCTGGCCCCGCTGCGCCGGGGGCCGGGCGACCCGTCGTTCCAGCTCGACGCGGACGGCGCGGTGTGGTTGACCGCGAACACCCCGGCCGGGCCGGGGACGCTGCGCCTGCGCCGCCCCGGCGATGAGGTCGAGGGTCAGGCGTGGGGTGACGGCGCGCGGTGGCTGCTGGACGGGCTGCCCGCGCTGCTGGGCGGCTTGGACGACGATTCGGCGTTCCGGCCGCACCACCCGCTGATCGCGGAGAGCAGGCGGCGCAGGCCGGGCATCCGGCTGGGCGCGAGCGGCCGGGTCTGGGACGCGCTGCTGCCGTCGGTGCTGGAGCAGAAGGTCACCGGCACCGAGGCGCACCGCTCCTACCGGCAGCTGTGCCTGCGGTTCGGCCTGCCCGCGCCGGGGCCCGCGCCCGCCGGGATGCGGGTGCCGCCGACGCCCCGCGCGGTGCTGGGCATCACCGACTGGCAGTGGCACAAGGCGGGCGTGGACGGCGGGCGCAGGCGCGCCCTGGTCGCGGCGGCGCAGGTCGCCCACCGCCTGGAGAACGCGGCGGACCTGAAGGGCGAGCCGGGCCGGGCGCTGCTGTGCAAGGTGCCCGGCGTCGGGCCGTGGACCGCCGCCGAGGTGGCGCAGCGGGTGTGGGGCGACCCGGACGCGGTCAGCTTCGGCGACTACCACCTCGCCGCGCACGTCGGGTGGGCGCTGGTGGGCGAGCCGGTCGACGACGACGGGATGGCCGAGCTGCTGGCCCCGTGCGCGCCGCAGCGGCACCGGGCGGTGCGCTACCTGCTGGCCTCGGGCGTGCGCAAACCCCGCTTCGGCCCCCGGTTCGCGGCGCGCGACTACCGGGCCATCTAGAGGGCCGTCCAGGTGGCCTGCTGACGGGCCGCTCGGACCAGCGGCGCCAGGTCGTCGGTGTCCGGCGGCAGCGCGTCCAGCGGCCACCAGCGCAGGTCGTCGGACTCGGCGCTGCGCACCGGCTCGGCCCCGGCCGGGGCGCGCACCACGAAGCGCACGTCGAAGTGCCGGGTCGGCACGCCCAGCGAGCACGTGATCGGGTGCACGTCCAGGTGCACCGGCACGGGGTCGATCCGCAGCCCCTCGATGCCGGACTCCTCGGTGGCCTCGCGCAGGGCCGCGCCCGCCAGCGTCCGGTCCGACGGCTCGCAATGGCCGCCCAGCTGCAGCCACCGGCCCACCCTGGGGTGCAGGGTCAGCAGTGCCCGCGTGCCGGTCGAGTCCAGCACCAGCGCGGAGGCGGTGATGTGGCCGGGGACGCAGGAGCGCTCGCAGGCGTCCTGCCTGGCGGCCAGGAACCCCAGGTACGCCTCGCGCAGCGCGTGCTGCGGCCCCGGCCAGCCGCGCAGCGCGGCGACCACGTCGTCGTGCAGGCTCACAGCTCCACCAGCCCCCCGTCGACCGGCGGGCGGGGCGCCAGCGGCTCGGTCGGGTGCCCGACCGCCACCGCGCCCAGCGGCTCCCACGACTCGGGCAGCTCCAGCACCGCGCGCACCACGTCGGCGCAGAAGATCGTCGAGGACACCCAGCACGACCCCAGGCCCTCGGCGGCCAGCGCCACCAGCAGCCCCTGCACGGCCGCGCCGCCCGCGATGGTGAACATGGTCCGCTCGGCGGAGGACCGCCGCTCGTCCGGGTAGCTGTGCGCGCCGGTGCGCTCCAGGAACGGCAGCACGATCTCCGGCGCGGCCCGCAGGAAGTCCCCGCGCGCCACCCGCCGCGCCACCGCGGCCTCGTCCAGCCCGTCCGCCCGCAGGTCGGCCTCCCAGCGCTCCCGCATGGCGTCCAGCAGCGCCGTCCGCCGCTCGCGCGGCAGCACGAACCGCACCGGCCGGGTGTGGTGCGGGGCGGGCGCGGTCAACGCCGCCCCGACCGCCCGGCGCACCGCCGCCAGGTCCACCGGCTCGGCGGAGAACGACCGCACCGAGCGCCGCAGCAGCACCGCCTCGGCCCGGCCCCGCGCCACCGCCTCCGCCGTGCCCAGCCGGAACAGGTCGTCCTCGACCGGCCGGGCCAGCTCCCGCGCCGTCGACCCGTCGTCGACCACCGGCAGGCCGCGCACGACCGCCACCGGCACCCCGCCGAGCTTGCCCTTGACCAGGTCCGCGGCGGCGGCCACCTCGTCGGCCACGGCCACCTCGGTGACCACCAGCGGGTTGCCCTGCCGGTCCACCGAGCCCGCGTACCGGTGCAGCACCGCCAGCCCGGCCGCGCCGATCGCGGCGTCGGTCTGGCCGACCCGCCACGCGCGGCCCATCGTGTCGGTGACCACCACGGCCGTCGTCACGCCCAGCAGGGCGCGCAGCCGCTCCCGCAGCGCCGCCGCCGAGCCGTCCGGGTCCACCGGCAGCAGCGCGATCTCGTCGCCCGCGACGTTGGAGGCGTCCACGCCGGAGGCCGCCTGCACGATGCCGAGCTTGTTCTCGGTGATCAGCGTCCGGCCCCGGCGGGCCAGCACCCGCACCGCCTCGGCCTCCACCCACCGCCTGCGCACCGCGTCGCGCGCCTCGGGGTCGGCGGGCACGCCGATCAGCCGTCCCTCCACTTTGGACAGGACTTTGCTGGTCACCACGACCACGTCGCCCTCGCGCAGCCACGGCGCGGCGGACGCGATCGCGCCCGCCAGGTCGTCGCCGGGGCGGAACTCCGGCAACCCGGTGACCGGGATCAGCTCGATCGGCTCGGGGGCCGCGTGGTCAGCCAACGTCGATACCGGCCATCTCCAGCGCCACCCGCGCCATCTCCGCGGTGGCGTCCACATCGGACATCAGCAGCGGCACCGCCCGCACCGCCACGCCGGGCACGTCGCAGCGGTCGCCGGTGTGCACCAGCCACGCGTCCAGGATGCCCGTGTCCGAGGTCTTGCGCGAGCCGTAGTAGCGCCCGACGGCCTGGGCCGAGGTCTCCACGCCGATCGCGGTCAGGCAGGCGTCGGCCATCCCGCGCAGCGGCTTGCCGCCGACGATCGGCGACAGCCCGACCACGTCCGCCTCGGTCTTGCGCAGCGCCTCGCGCAACCCCGGCACGGCCAGGATGGTGCCCACGCTCACCACCGGGTTGGACGGGGCCAGCAGCACCGCGTCCGCCCCGGCGATCGCGTCCAGCACGCCCGGCGCGGGGGCGGCCTTGTCCGCCCCGACCGAGGCGAACGAGCGCGCCGCCAGCGCCGCGCGGTGGCGCACCCACCACTCCTGGAAGTGGATGGCCCGCGTCTGGCCGTCGGTCTCCACGACCACGTGGGTCTCCACCCGGTCGTCGGACATCGGCAGCAGCCGCACGCCGGGCTGCCAGCGGTCGCACAGCGCCTCGGTCACCGCCGACAGCGGGTAGCCCGCGTTCAGCATCCGGGTGCGGATCAGGTGCGTGGCCACGTCCCGGTCGCCCAGCCCGAACCACGTCGGCTCGGCGCCGTAGGCGGCCAGTTCCTCCTTCACCGCCCACGTCTCGCCCGCCCGACCCCAGCCGCGCTCGGCGTCGATGCCCCCACCCAGGGTGTACATGCAGGTGTCCAGGTCCGGACAGATCCGCAACCCGTGCATCCACACGTCATCACCCGTGTTCACCACCGCGGTGATCTCGTGCTCGGGTCCGCTGAGCAGGGCTTTGAGCCCCACCAGGAACCGCGCCCCGCCGACCCCGCCCACCAGTACGACGACCTTCACGGGACGTGATCCTGCCACCGGCGCTCAGCGCCAGAACATGAAGGTGGCCTGGCCGTAGGCCGCCCACAGCGAGTTGCCCCCGACCAGGTCGAACACCGTGTCGGCGAGCTGGAAGAACAGCCGCGCGATGCTCGGGAAGCCGATCAGCACGGCGAACAGCACGAACGGCGCCCACTGCCGGGCCTTGGCCCCGAACTGCCGGGCCGAGTAGGACATGTACGGCTCGATGGCGCCCCAGCCGTCCAGGCCGGGGATGGGCAGGATGTTCAGCACGAACGCGAACACCTGCAGCAGGGCCAGGTAGGACATCGCCGCGGCGAGCCCCGCGGGCGGTTGGAGCAGCAGCACCGCCGCGCTCAGCAGCGCGCCCAGCACCAGGTTGCTCAGCGGCCCGGCCAGCGACACCATGGACTCCACCCGCTTGGACCGCAGGGCGTGGTGGTTGATCCACACCGCGCCGCCGGGCAGCGGGATGCCGCCGAAGGCCAGCAGCACCAGCGGCAGCACGATGCTGAGCACGGGATCGGTGTAGTGCCGGATGTCCAGCGTCAGGTAGCCCTTGGCGCGCACCGCGTAGTCGCCGCCCCGGTAGGCCACGATCGCGTGGCCGAACTCGTGCAGGCACAGGGAAACCGCCCAGCCGCCCAGCACGAACAGCACGGTGCCGCCGATCACGGCGGCTTCGGACTCCAGCACGGTCAGCACGGCGCCCGCCACCGTGGCCGCGAGGAGGCTGAGGAACAGTGGACTCGGTAGCACCGCTGATCTCTTCACCCCACCAGTGTGGCCCGCCCGGCGCGTCCGGTCATGGGCCGCCCGCCCAGGCGATATCGCTCGGAGCAGCAGACCAATCACCGTCTGTGCTGCTAGTCAAGGCTTTAGCCGCCATCTGCGCGAATATCCCCCGTCCTGTGTACTCAGCTTGACCGGGTGTTGTGACACAGGTGTAATCACATCGGTGTCATTCGTCGTTGTGGGGACGGCGAGTGGTGTCCGCCAACCGGGGAGAGCGGAAGGCGAGGAGGCGGACGGTTGCGGGAAATCGACGGGGGTCGTGGCGAGGGCGGTGAAGTGCCTGCGCGGGAGCTGAGCGCGTTCACCGACCTGTTCGACGCGGCTGACGAGCAGGACTGGCAGGAGCGCGCCCTGTGCGCGCAGACCGACCCCGAGGCGTTCTTCCCGGAGAAGGGCGGCTCCACCAGGGAGGCCAAGCGCATCTGCCTCGGCTGCGAGGTGCGCTCGGAGTGCCTGGAGTACGCGCTGGCGCACGACGAGCGCTTCGGCATCTGGGGCGGCCTGTCCGAGCGCGAGCGGAGGAAGCTCAAGAAGCGCGCGGTGTGACCGCCGCGCCGCCTGCTCTGGCTTAACGTGTGCGTTCGACGGTGCCGTCGGACGAACGGGAGCGGCAGTTGACGAGCGGTGCCACACCGCGGTTGCGCACCGCGCCCGTCCTGGCCGTACTGGTCTGCCACGACGGCGCGCGGTGGTTGGGCGAGGCGCTGGCGGCGCTGCGCGACCAGCGGCCCCGACCCCGGCACGTGCTGGCGGTCGACACCGGCTCGCTGGACGGCACCGCCGAGCTGCTCGCGGAGGCTTCGGCGGGTCCGGATCGGCTGGTCGACGGGGTGCTGCCGCTGTCGCGCGACACCGGTTTCGCCGAGGCGGTGCACGCCGCGGTGGACCACGCGGTGCGGCGGTGGGGCGATCCGGGCTCCTGGATCTGGGTGCTGCACGACGACTGCGCGCCCGAGCCGGACTGCCTGTCCGCGCTGCTGACCGCCGCGGAGGTCGCGCCGTCGGCGGCGGTGCTCGGGCCGCTGGCCCTGGACTGGGCCGACCCCCGGTTGGTGGTGGAGGCCGGGCTGTCCACGGACGCCTCGGGGCACCGGCAGACCGGCATCGGCGGGGTGGCGCTGGTCGGCTCGTTCGGGTCGTTCGGGCAGGGTGCTTTCGAGCAGAGCACCGAGGTGCTGGCGGTGCCCTCGGCGGGCTCGCTGATCCGCCGCGCGGCGTGGGAGTCGCTGGGCGGCTACGACCGCGCGCTGCCGCTGCTGCGCGAGGACGTCGACTTCGGCTGGCGGGCCAACCGCGCCGGGCACCTGGTGCTGTCGGTGCCGGTGGCCCGGATGCGGCACGCCAGGGCGGTCGGCCGGGGCGAGCGCGGACTGGACGCGGTGCCCGCCCCGCCCGGTCCGACCCCGCGCGGCGTGGACCGCGCGCACGGACTGCGCACGTTCCTGGTCAACTGCTCGGCACTGTCCTATGTGCTCGGTCTGCCAAGGACCGTGCTGCTGCTCCTGCTGCGGGCGTTGGGTTTCCTGCTGCTGCGGCGGTTCTCCGACGCGCAGGCGGAGGTCGCAGCGCTGCGCTACCTGTTCGGCGGACGGGCCGGGTTGCGCGCGGGACGCGCCGCACGTCCGCACAAGGGTGGCGTGCCGGGGTTGTTCACCAGCCGGATCACCAGGCTGCGCAACGCGATCCGCGACGCTTCGGCGTACCTGGTGCGCAGGCGGGTGCAGGCGGACGCGGCACTGGGCAGGCTCCCGGAGACCGCGCCGCGCCATCCCTCCGAAGTGGACGGTCCGCGTCCGGTGGGGCCGCAGGCGCTGCCCGCCGGCGCGCTGTCGCGGCGGCGACCGGTGCGGGCGACCGGCGGCCTGCGCCGACCGGCCACGGCCGTCCCGGTGAGCGCTGCCCCGGTGAGCGCCGTCCCGGTGACGGCCGAATTGCCGTCCGGTGTCTCGCGCCCGTCGCCGCGTCCCCGTCCATCGCCGGTGCCGCGCGGCACCCCCGCGCCCGCGCCGGGGATCGTCTTCGTCGAAGTGGACCGGGCGCGGGTGCTGCGGTCGGTGGTGCTGGGGCCGCCGCTGCTGCTGGCGCTGCTGCTGACCGCGTTCGGCCTGCTGGCCAACTCCGCGCGGCTCGGCCTGGACCTGGCGGGCGGGCGGCTGCTGCCGGTGCCCGACCTGGCGGGCACCTGGTCGGCGTACCTGGCCGCGTGGCACCCGGTGGCGGGCGGCACCAGCGCGCCCGCGCCCGCGGCGCTGGCCGTGCTGGGGGTGCTGGGCGTGCTCGGCGGACCGCAGTTCGCGGTGGCCGCGCTGCTGCTGGGGGACGCGCCGCTGGCCGGGCTGGCCGCGTACGCGGCGACCCGGCGGCTGCCGGTGCGCCGACCGGTGCGGGCGGTGGCCGCCGCGGCCTACGCGCTGCTGCCCCCGGCGACCTCGGCGGTGGCCCAGGGCAGGCTGGACGCCGTCGTGGCGCACGTGCTGCTGCCGCTGGTGCTCGCCGGGCTGATGGCCGTGCTGCGCGGCGGCACCGGCGCCGCGTGGCTGCCCGTGGCGTCGGGCACCGCGCTGGCGCTGGCCGCGCTCGGCGCGTTCTCCCCGCTGGCGCACGGCCTGGTGGCGGTGGCCGCGCTGGTCGGGTTCGTGCTGGTGCCCGGCCGCGTCGGGGACGGCCGCCGCCGGGTGGCCGGGCTGTTCATCGTCGTGCTGCTGCCGCTGGCGCTGCTGCTGCCGTGGCCCGCCGTGGTGATCCAGCACCCGTCGGTGCTCCTGCACGGCGTCGGCGCGCACCTCGCGCCCGCCGGGGTCGGGGTGGCCGACCTGCTGGCGCTGCGCCCCGGCGGGCCGGGCGCGCTGCCGTTCGCCGGGGCCGTGGTGGTGCTGGCCGCCTTGGCGGCGGTGGTGCTGCGGCCCTCGCGGGCGATGCTGCCCGGCGCGGCGGCGCTCGTGGCGGCGGCGTTCGCGGTGATCGCGCTGCTGGCCGTGCCCGTGACGCCGCTGACCGGCGGGGCCGCCGAGCCCGGCTGGACCGGCGTGCCGCTGGTGATCGCGGGCTGGGGCCTGCTGTGGGTGGTGCTGGCCGCCGCCCGGCGCGACCTGCCCCCGGTGCGGTGGCCGGTGCGGCGGCTGGCCTCGGCGGCGGCGCTGGTCGGGGTGCTCGCGCTGGCCTGCGCGGGGTTCGCGGGGCTGCGGCAGGGGCCGCTGCGCGCCGAGGCGGCGCGGCTGCCGTCGACCGTGCAGCGGGAGCTGCCGAGCACCGGGCGCTCGGTGCTGGTGCTGGGCGCGCCGACCCGGCAGGTCGGCGGGCGGCTGCCCGCGTTCGGCGACGACGACCTGGTGCCCACGCCGACCAGCGCGGCGCGGCTGGAGCGCTGGCGGCGGGATCTGACGGGCGGTTCGGCGGAGGCGGCGCGGGTGGCGCTGACCCAGGCGGCGGCGTCCGGGGTGGCGTTCGTGGTGCCGGAGGACCGGGAGAGCGCCCGGCGGCTGCGCGACGCGGCGGGCGAGCTGGTCAGCGAGGCCCCGCCGCTGTCGGACGGCAGGCCCGTGCTGCGGGTGCGGCAGGCGGCGGGCGGCGCGGTGCTGCTCTCGCCCGAGCTGGCCCGCCGCGCGCGCACCGGGGGCGATCCGCCTGCCGACCAGGACGCGCCGGGCACCGCCCCGGTCGAGGCCGGGTCAGTTGAGGCCGGGTCAGTTGAGGCCGGGCCGCCGGAGCTGGGGGTGCGGGTGTCCGAGGGGCCGCAGGGGCGGCTGCTGGTGGTGGCCGCCGAGGACGAACCGGGGTGGCGGGCCACCGTGGACGGCGACCCCGCGCCGGTCGTGCGCGCCTGGGGCCACCTCGTGGCCGTCCCCGTGCCCGCCACCGCCGCCGACGTCCGCGTCGAGGCCCCCGGCGCCACCCGCGACCTCCTGCTCCTCCTCCAAGCCGCCGCCGCCCTCCTGACGGTGTGGATGGCCGCCCCACCCCTGATCACCCGACCACGCGAACTGAGCGTTCGGACACGGTGAGGTGGGCGTTCAAGCACCGTGAGTTGAGCGTTCAGAACTAAAAGCGGCGCTCGCGGGGCCCCGCTGCGCGCGCTGCGCGCGCCCCCTGGTGCGTCGGCAAGTACTACCGGACGGGTGTGCGGGGGCCGGTAACTACTGCCCGAGGTGCGCGAATGTCGAGTTCAGGGTGTCTGAGCGTTCGACTCGCGAGGTCTGGACCACGACACGCCGTGCGGATGGGGGAGTTGCGACGGGGTCAGTCGCCGTCGATGACGTCCGGGTCCAGGCCCAGGTAGTTGGCCACCTGCTCCACCAGCACGTCGTGCACCAGGTCGGACAGGTCGGCCCCGTCCTTGGCGCGCGCCTCCAGCGGACGCCGGTACAGCACGATCCGCGCTCGCCGGTCCGCGCCCGCGGGCACCAGCCGGGCCAGCGGCACGTTGCCGTCCTCGACCACGTCGCCGTCCTCGCCCGCGGCCTGCACGTCCGGCACGTCGTCCACGGCCACGTCGAGCTGGGTCAGCTCGGTGCGCCAGCGCGCCTCGATCGGCTCCAGCGCCTCCAGCACCAGGGCGTCGAACCGCTCCGCCCGGCTGCGGGCAGCCGGGAGCGTCGCCGGGTACAGCGGACCGCGCAGGCCACGCCCGTGCCGGTCGCGCCTGCGCCGCCGCGGGGCGCCCTGCCGTCGCGAACCACGAGCCATCACCACACCCCCAAGCCTAGACAGCCGCTCCGACAGCCCGTCGGCCAGTGCCGCGACCTGCGAGATCCGCGGATCACCCCGCTCTTCGTCGGGAAACACCGCGGGCAATCCAACACAGCCGACGCGCGACGCGATATCGTCCCGGACGTGCGGAGCGTGAGACGGTGCTCGCGAACCGGGTGCGCGAACCCGGCAGTCGCCACGCTCACGTACGCCTACGCGGACTCCACGGCCGTCGTCGGCCCCCTGGCCACGTACTCCGAACCGCACAGCTACGACCTCTGCGAGGAGCACGCGCTGCGGCTGACCGCGCCGCGCGGCTGGGAGGTCGTCCGGCACCAGGGCGAGTTCCGGCCCCCCGAGCCCACCGTCGACGACCTGACCGCGCTGGCCGAGGCGGTCCGCGAGGCGGGCCGGGCGGACCGGCCGGTCGAGCCGCCGGAGGTGCCGGCGGGCACCATTCGCCGCGGGCACCTGCGGGTACTGCCCGACCCGCGGGAGGACTGAGCGGGTACACCGGGGCGACCCGGCGCGATCCCGACGCGCTCGCCGGTAGGCTGCGGACCGCAGTGTCAAGAGCGTGAATGGGAGTGTGGGCGTGCGCGATCTGTCCGGCATCGTCAAGGCCTACGACATCCGCGGGGTCGTGGGCGAGCAGCTCGACGCCGACGTGGTGCGGGAGTTCGGCGCGGCCTTCGCCCGCCTGGTGGGCGGTCCGGCGGTCGTCATCGGCCACGACATGCGCGAGTCCTCGCCCGGTCTGGCCGCCGCGTTCGCCGAGGGCGTGACCCGCCAGGGCGTCGACGTGGTCAGCATCGGCCTGGCCAGCACCGACATGCTGTACTTCGCCTCGGGCAAGCTCGACCTGCCCGGCGCGATGTTCACCGCCAGCCACAACCCGGCCAAGTACAACGGCATCAAGCTGTGCCGGGCGGGGGCCGCGCCGGTGGGCCAGGACACCGGGCTGGGGCAGATCCGCGCCGACGTCGAGCAGGGCGTCGCGGACGCCGAGGGCGTCGAGCCGGGCAAGGTCACCGAGCGCGACATGCTCTCCGAGTACGCCGCCTACCTGCGCGAACTGGTCGACCTGAGCGGCAGCCGCCCGCTGAAGGTGGTGGTCGACGCGGGCAACGGCATGGGCGGGCACACGGTGCCGAAGGTCTTCGAGGGCCTGCCCATCGAGGTCGTGCCGATGTACTTCGAGCTCGACGGCAGCTTCCCCAACCACGAGGCCAACCCGCTGGACCCGAAGAACATCGTCGACCTGCAGGCGCGGGTGCGCGAGGAGGGCGCGGACGCGGGCGTGGCCTTCGACGGCGACGCGGACCGCTGCTTCGTGGTGGACGAGCGCGGCGAGCCGGTCTCGCCCAGCGCCATCACCGCCCTGGTGGCCGTGCGCGAGCTGGCCAAGGACCCCGGCGGCACGATCATCCACAACCTGATCACCTCGCGCTCGGTGCCCGAGATCGTGCGCGAGCACGGCGGCACCCCGGTGCGCACCCGCGTGGGGCACTCCTTCATCAAGGAGGAGATGGCCCGCACCGGCGCCATCTTCGGCGGCGAGCACTCCGCGCACTACTACTTCCGCGACTTCTGGCGCGCCGACACCGGGATGCTGGCCGCGCTGCACGTGCTGGCCGCGCTCGGCGAGCAGGACGGTCCGCTGTCCGCCCTGACCAGCGACTACCAGCGCTACGCCGCCTCCGGCGAGATCAACTCCACGGTCGAGGACCAGGCCGGTCGGCTGGCCGCGATCAAGGAGGCGTTCGGCGGTCGCGACGGCGTCGAGCTCGACGAGCTGGACGGCCTGACCGTCGCCCTGCCCGACGGCGCGTGGTTCAACCTGCGCGCCTCCAACACCGAGCCGCTGCTGCGCCTGAACGTGGAAGCCGCCGACGAGGCCGCCGTCGCCGCGCTGCGCGACGAGGTCCTGGCGATCGTGAGGGGATGACGTCGTGGCCGTCCAACTCGACCCCCAGCTGCTGGAGATCCTGGCCTGCCCGTGCCCCGAGCACGCGCCGCTGAAGGTCGGCACCGACGCCGACCCGGAGGCCGATTTCCTCACCTGCACCTCGTGCGGGCGCTCGTTCCCGGTGCGGGACGGCATCCCGGTGCTGCTGCTCGACGAGGCCGTCGAGCGGGCGGCTGGGTGAGCTGACGTGCTCGACGACAGCCTCCTCGACGACCAGCACCGGTTGGTCGACGCCGACTCCGGCGGCCTGCTGCGCGCCGCGGCCCGCGCGGGCGCGCAGGTCAGGGCCACCGCCGAGGTGGCCGACGAGCTGGGCGTGCGGCGGCTGCTGCAGGACCGCCCCCGCGCGCTGGTGCTGGTGACCCGGCCCGGTGTGGCGTCCGCGGTGGCCAGGCTGGTGACCGCGCTGCTGGGCCCGCAGTGCCCGGTGCCGGTGGTCGTGTCGGCGGAGGTGCCCGGCTGGGTGGGCGCGCTGGACGTGGTGCTGGCGCACACCGAGGACCCCGGTGACGTGGTGCTGGCCGAGTCGGTGGACCGGGCGGCCCGGCGCGGCGCCCGCGTGCTGCTGACCGCCGAGCCGGACGGCCCGGTGGCGGCGTCGGCGGCGCAGCACGCGCTGCTGGTGCCGCCGAGGGTGCCGGTGCCGCAGGGCTTCGGCTTCGCCCGCGCGTTCGCCGCCTGGGTGGTGGCGCTCAACGCGCTGGGGCTGCTCGGCGTGGACGTGGCCCAGGTCGCCGACGAGCTGGACCGGGAGGCCGAGCGGAACCACCCGGCGCACGAGTCGTTCGTCAACCCGGCCAAGTCGCTGGCGCTGCGGGTGGCCGAGCGCACCCCGCTGCTGTGGGGCCTGGACGAGCCCGCCTCGGCGGTCGCCGAGCACGGCGCGGGCGCGCTGGCCTGCTACGCGGGCGTGGTGTCCGACGTCACGCCCTACCCGCAGGCGCTGACCAGGTCGGTGCTGCACCGGCGGGCCGTGCACGGCACGTCCGGCGCGGACATCTTCGCCGACCCGGACGACGAGCAGGACGGCCTGGTGCGGGTGGTGCTGCTGGCGGTGCGGCAGGGGCCGCAGGCGGAGTTCGCCCGGCGGGCCGCGCTGGACGCGCTGCCCGGCGCCGACGTGCTGGAACCGGCGGAGGAGATGACCGGCGGCGACGCGGTGTGCGCCGCCGCGCTGGCGCTGCGGTTCGAGCTGGCCGCGCTGTACCTGGGGCTGGCCGCGGGGACGCTGGGCGGGCCCGGCCTCTACGCGCCCGCCGTCTGAGGGAGTGGACGTCACAGTGGATGTGCTGCACAACGCGGTGCGGTCGTACGCCTGGGGATCGCGCACGGCGCTGGCCGAGATGCTGGGCCGCGAGGTGCCCGCCCCGCACCCGGAGGCCGAGCTGTGGATGGGCGCCCACCCCGGCGACCCGTCCAGGGTCGTCGGCCCCGACGGCGCCGTCCGCTCCCTGCTGGACCTGCTCGCCGAGGACCCGCGCGGCCAGCTCGGCGAGCGCTTCGCCCAGCGCTGGGGCGGCAGGCTGCCGTTCCTGCTCAAGGTGCTCGCCGCCGAGGAGGCGCTGAGCCTGCAGGCGCACCCGTCGGCCGAGCAGGCCGCGCTGGGCTTCGCCGCCGAGAACGCCGCGGGCGTGCCGATCGACTCGCCGGTGCGCAACTACAAGGACCCGTCGGCCAAGCCCGAGCTGGTCTGCGCGCTGACCGAGTTCCACGCGCTGGCGGGCTTCCGCGACCCGCACCGCACGGTGAAGCTGCTCAGGGCGCTGGAGGCGCCGGACTTCGCGCCCTACACCGAGCTGCTGGCCGTCCAGCCCGACGCCAACGGGCTGCGCGCGCTGTTCACCACCCTGATCACGCTGCCGCAGACCGCGCTGGACGCGCTGCTGCCGCAGGTGCTCGACGCGTGCGTGCTGCACGTCAAGGAGCGCGGCGAGTTCGACGCGGAGTGCCGCACGGCGCTGGAGCTGGGCGAGGCGTACCCCGGCGACGCGGGCGTGCTGGCCGCGCTGCTGCTCAACCGGATCGTGCTGCAGCCCGGTGAGGCGATCTTCCTGCCCGCGGGCAACCTGCACGCCTACCTGCACGGCACCGGCGTGGAGATCCTGGCCAACTCCGACAACGTGCTGCGCTGCGGCCTGACGCCCAAGCACGTGGACGTGCCGGAGCTGATGCGGGTGCTGGACTTCAGCTGCGGGGACATGCCGGTGCAGCGCGGCGACGAGGTCTCGCCGGGGCTGTGGGTCTACCGCACGCCGTGCCCGGAGTTCGAGCTGTCCCGGCTGGAGCCGGGGCCGGGCGTGCCGATCCGCGTGGACCACACCGGTCCGCAGATCCTCTTCTGCACCCGCGGCGAGGTGGTGCTGACCACCGCGCGGGGCGAGCGTCAGGCGCTGCGCCGGGGCCAGTCGGTGTGGCTGGCCGCCGGTGATCCGCCGGTGCTGGTCGAGGCGGACGTGCCCGCGCAGCTGTTCCGCGCCACGGCGGGCGCCGAGTAGCCCCTGCCCCGGCGCCTGGGCGTTCAACTCGTGGTACCCGAGCGTTCGACTCGCGGTGATTTGGTGGTCCGGGGTGCTGCGCGGTCCGGGAAACACTAGGGTCACAGCGACAATTCGGACTCGCGTGCCAGAGGGAGCAACAGTGTCAGCAGGAGGCGGGACCAAGGCGATCATCGCCGCGCTGGTGGCCAACGCCGGGATCGCGCTGGCGAAGTTCGTCGGCTTCCTGATCACCGGCTCGTCGTCGATGCTGGCCGAGTCGGTGCACTCGGTGGCCGACACGTCCAACCAGGGCTTGCTGCTGCTGGGGCAGAAGACCTCGCGGCGCAAGGCCACGCCGAACCACCCGTTCGGCTTCGGCCGCGACCGGTACTTCTACTCGTTCGTGGTCGCGCTGCTGCTGTTCAGCCTCGGCTCGGTGTTCGCGATCTACGAGGGCGTCCACAAGCTCCAGCACCCCGAGGAGCTGTCCTCGCCGCTGGTGGCGGTGGGCATCCTGGTGGTCGCCATCGCGCTGGAGAGCTACAGCTTCCGCACCGCGATCGTCGAGTCGAAGGCGATCAAGGGCGACGCGACCTGGTGGCAGTTCATCCGCCAGTCCAAGACCCCCGAGCTGCCGGTGGTGCTGCTGGAGGACGCGGGCGCGCTGTTCGGCCTGGTGCTGGCGCTGCTGGGGGTCGGGCTGGCCACGCTGACCGGCGACCCGGTGTTCGACGCCCTGGGCACCCTCTGCATCGGCGTGCTGCTCGGCGTGATCGCGATCGTCCTGATCATCGAGATGAAGTCGCTGCTGATCGGCGAGGGCGCGTCCCCGGCCGAGCTGGACCTGATCGTGGACGAGCTGGCGGCGGGCAAGGTGCAGCGGGTCATCCACATCCGCACCCAGTACATCGGGCCGGACGAGCTGCTGGTGGCGGCGAAGATCGCGCTCAGCCCCGGTCTTCCGGCCGCTGATGTGGCGCAGGCCATCGATGACGCCGAGCAGAGGGTGCGAAACCGGGTACCCGCCGCTCGGCTGATCTACCTGGAGCCGGACCTGGACCGGTCGCTGACCAAGTCGTAACCCGGTCGGGGCTGCCTCTAGGCTGATCGGTCCAACCGTCGACGAGGAGGGGCACCGTGCCGGGGAACGGGTTGTGGCGCACTAAGTCGGTCGAGCAGTCGATCGCGGACACCGACGAGCCGGGCACCAAGCTGCGCAAGGATCTCACCGCGTGGGACCTGACGGTGTTCGGCGTCGCGGTGGTCATCGGCGCGGGCATCTTCACGCTGACCGCCAGCACCGCGGGCAACATGGCGGGGCCGTCGGTGTCGCTGGCGTTCGTGCTGGCCGCGATCGCCTGCGCGCTGGCCGCGCTGTGCTACGCCGAGTTCGCCTCGACGGTGCCGGTGGCGGGCAGCGCGTACACGTTCTCCTACGCCACGTTCGGCGAGTTCGCGGCGTGGATCATCGGCTGGGACCTGGTGCTGGAGTTCGCGGTCGGGGCCGCGGCGGTGGGCAAGGGCTGGTCGCTGTACCTGGAGACGGTGCTCGGCCAGCTGGGGCTGGACCTGAAGACCACCGCCCAGGTGGGCGGCCTGGACGTCGACTGGGGCTCGCTGCTGCTGGTGGCGGTGCTGACCGGGCTGCTGATCGTGGGCACCAAGCTGTCCTCGCGGGTGAGCGCGGTGATCACGGCGGTGAAGGTGGCCGTGGTGCTGCTGGTCGTCGTGCTGGGCATCGGCTACATCAAGATGGAGAACTACAGCCCGTACATCCCGCCCGCGCAGTCCGGGCCGGAGACCGGCACGGGTCTTGAGCAGTCGCTGTTCTCGCTGGTCACCGGCTTCTCCGGGAGCACGTACGGGGTGCTGGGCCTGCTGGCCGCGGCGTCGCTGGTGTTCTTCGCGTTCATCGGCTTCGACGTGGTGGCCACCACGGCCGAGGAGACCCGCGACCCGCAGCGCGCGGTGCCGCGCGGCATCCTGGGCTCGCTGGCGATCGTGACCGTGCTGTACGTGGCGGTGTCGCTGGTGATCACCGGCATGGTGCCCTACGAGAACCTGAAGACCCAGCCGGACGGCAGCCGGGCGACGCTGGCGACCGCGTTCGCCGACAACGGCGTGGACTGGGCGGCGACGGTCATCTCGGTCGGCGCGCTGGCGGGTCTGACCACCGTGGTGATGGTGCTGATGCTCGGCCAGACGCGAGTGCTGTTCGCGATGTCCCGCGACGGCCTGCTGCCGCGCGGCCTGGCCCGCACCGGCTCGCACGGCACCCCGGTGCGGATCACCCTGATCATCGGCGTGCTGGTGGCCATCGCGGCGGGCTTCTTCCCGGCGGGCAAGCTGGAGGAGATGGTCAACGTCGGGACGCTGTTCGCGTTCGTGCTGGTCTCCGCCGGTGTGCTGGTGCTGCGCAAGACCCGCCCGGACCTGCCGCGCGGCTTCCGGGTGCCGCTGGTGCCGCTGGTGCCGATCCTGGCGATCGTCGCCTGCCTGTGGCTGATGCTGAACCTGACCGCGCTGACCTGGGTGCGGTTCCTGGTCTGGATGGCGCTGGGCGTGGTGGTGTACTTCGCCTACAGCCGCCGCCACTCGGTGCTGAGCACCCGTGGCGCGACCGCCGAGCCCGTGGTGAAGCCGGACGAGGTGCCGTGACGCCGGGTGTCCCCGAGGTCGGTGCGCACCGACCTCGGGGACACCCGACTCAGTCCCGCTCCACCGGGACCCACAGCTCCGAGTCGGCTTCGGCGCCGTCCTCGGACAGCCGGGTGCTCAGCAGTTGCGGCCCCGGCCTGCTCCGGTACGGGTTGGACGGGAACCACTGGGTGTAGACGTCCCGCCACAGGTGCTGCACCGACTGCGGGGACGGACCGGAGTCCTCGAACACCGCCCACGTGCCCGCGGGCACGTCCAGGGTGTCCAGGTCGGCGGGCGGCGCGGCGCCGGTCACCACGGCGAGGTAGTAGTCCAGCTCGCTGCCCTCCTCGACCCCCTCGGCGTTGTCGGTCACGCTGAGCAGACCGGCGGGCTCGCCGTTGGACAGCCCTTTGACGCGCTCCAGCGCCTCCTTGCCGACGCCGCGGGTGAACTCCACGATCGCCGGGTTCATCCCCTCGTGCACGAGGGGCACTCGCGCCTTCTTGCCGACCAGGCGGAAGGCTTCCTTCTCCACGATGCGGTACCGCATGGTGCTGCTCCCTTCGATGATGAGGCGGAAGGACATCCGCGGCTGGGAGCGCAGGGCCGCACCCGTGCGCCGGGCCTCGCCGGGGCCGACGCCGTGGACGGCGCGGAACGCGCGGGCGAACGCCTCGCCCGAGCCGTAGCCGTAGCGCACCGCGATGTCGAGCAGCGTCTCCCGGCCCGCCAGCACCTCCGCGCCCGCGACGGTGAGCCGCCTGCGCCGGACGTACTCGGACAGCGGGATGCCCGCGAGCGCGGAGAACATCCGCCGGAAGTGGTGCTCCGACGTGAGCGCGATCCGCGCCAGCTCGGCCACGTCGACCTCCCGGTCGAGGTGGCGCTCGATGTGCTCCATGGCCTCGTTCAACCGCTCCAGCACTGGGATTTCCCTCCTCCGTAGCGCCACCGACGCTAGGGAGCCGGGGCACCGGCGGACCCGACATTCCGTGTCCGCCGCGGTCGGGTGCCGGGGTAGTTTGCCGGGCATGACGGTGCTGTGCCTGGACGTCGGCTCGACGTGGACCAAGGCCGCCCTGGTGGGCGAGGACGGCGAGCTGGTGGCCACCGCGCAGCACCCGACCACGCCGCCGGAGGTGATGGACGGCATCCGGCGCGTCCGCCTCGGCGAGCCGGACGAGGTGCTGGCCTGCTCGTCGGCCGGTGGCGGGCTGCGGCTGGCGGTGGTGGGGCAGGAGCGGCTGGTCAGCGCCGAGGCCGGGTACCGGGTGGCGCTGTCGGCGGGGGCCAGGGTGGTGCACGTGTCGGCGGGGCCGCTGCGCGACCTCGCCGCCGTGCGCGCGGCCCGTCCCGACGTGGTGCTGCTGGTCGGCGGCACCGACGGCGGCGACCGCGAGGTGCTGCTGCACAACGCGCGCAAGCTCGCCCGGATCGGCCGCCCGGTGGTGCTGGCGGGCAACGCCGAGGCGCGCGAGGAGGCGTTGGCGCTGCTCAACGCCAAGCGGACCACGGTGGCGGACAACGTGCTGCCCGATGTCGGGCAGCTGGCCCCAGGACCGGCGCGCGCCGCGATCCGGGAGGTGTTCCTGCGCCACGTGATCGGCGGCAAGGGCCTGTCCAGGGGGCGCGAGTTCCGCCGTCTGGTGCGCGCCGTGACGCCGGACGCGGTGCTCGCCGGGGTGTCCCGGTTGGCCGCGCGGGACCACGAGGGCGCGGTGCTGGTGGTGGACGTCGGCGGCGCCACGACGGACGTCTACTCCGCTGTGTCCACTGTGGACGAGGTGGAGACCACGGTCGCGCTGCCACCGGACCGCCGCACCGTGGAGGGCGACCTCGGCGTGCGCTGGTCCGCTCCCGGCGTGGTCGCCGAAGCGCTCGCCGAGAAGCTGGTCGACAAGGCGGAGGCCGCGTTCCTCCACGGGGAGGCGGAGATCCGCGCCCAGGACGTGACGTGGCTGCCGGAAGACCCGGAGGTCGACCAGCGGCTGGCCACGCTCGCCGCCGTGCTGGCCGTCCGCCGCCACCTCCGCGCGGTGGACGGCAGGCTGGGGCCGAAGGGCGCGACGCTGCTCGTGCTGTCCGGCGGGGTCTTCCGGCACGCGGAGTCCACCGAGGCGGTCGAGTCGACCCTCCGCTCCGACCCGGTGCTGCGCCCCGTGCTGCGCCGGGCGGAGATCGTGGTGGACCGCCGCTACGTGCTCGCCCCGGCCGGACTGCTCGCCGCCACTGGCCGCGCACACACCGCCGACCACCTCCTCGCCACCCACCTGACCGCGCCAGCAAGTACTACCCGACCCACCCCCACGGGCCGGTAACCACCACCCGGCTCACGGCGTCAGGTCGGACGGGCGGGGCAGGGTGAGACCACCCTCGCGGGCGGTGGGCAGCACCGGCGGCGCGGGCGTCACCCCCTCCAGCCCGGCGGCGATGGCCACCGCCCGGTCCCACTCCGGATCGGAGGTGTAGTCGGCGTGGCCGCTGACGCCGGGAGCCCACCGCCGACCGGGGAACGGCCCGCGCTGCGGGTCCGGCAGCCAGTGGTCGCCGCCCAGCACCAGCGCCCCGGTCGGCCCCGTCGTCGCGGGCGGCAGCGCGCCGCTGGTGCCGTCCGCGCGGAACCCCGCCCCGAGCAGCACCCCGTTGAACACCTGCCGCCGCCACGTGGTCACCGCGCCGCCCAGCGGGTCGGTGCCCCGGCACAGCGCCCGCCACCGCCCGCCCAGCCCACCGGCCAGCGCGGCCAGCGAGGCGTGCGGCACCACGGCGGGGAACGCCCGCGAGTACGCCCACTGCAGCTGCGCCCCCGCCGTGACCAGGCCCAGCCTGGCCGCGTCGGCGGGCGGCAACTGCTCCAGCAGCCGCGCCGCGGCCACCGCGGCCAGCAGGCTGCCCTGGCTGTGCCCGGCCAGCACCACCCGCGCGCCGGGGTCGGCCAGGTGCTCGCGCACCCGCGCCACCAGCTCCGGCACCACCTTCAGCGCGTAGCACGGCGGCACCACGGGGTGCGCCTCGCGCGGCCAGAACGCGGCCAGGTCGGCCAGCACGCCCAGCCGCCGCGCCGAGTCGGGCCGCCGGGCGGCCAGGTACACCGCGCGCAGCAGGCCGATCGCCAGCACCGCCAGCACCACCACGCCCAGCGCGGCGACCGGCCGCGCCCACGCGGGCGGGTCGACCTCGCGCAGCCGCAGCAGCGACGCGGGCACCGCGCCGACCACCAGCACCGCCGCGCCGATCAGGACCACGTGGTGGCTGTGGTGGCGCTCCCACCGCGCCCACCACCACGCCCGCGCGGCGGCCCGCAGGTCCCGCGTCCGCCCGGTGTGCAGCAGCGCCGCCTCGCGCGCCCACTCCTTGCCGCGCCGCAGCGAGCTCCACCGCACCATGCCGGTGGTGGCGGCCACGGCCAGCGCGGACAGCAGCGCCAGCACCCCCGCCACGCCCCACAGCAGCGCGATGTAGTCGTAGCCGCGCGGCAGCGCCCCGTGGCCGAGCAGGCGGCGCAGGGTCAGCGCGATGCCCGCGCCGAACCCGCCGCCCACCAGCGCGGCCAGCGCCAGCACCGGCGCGGCCATCCAGCCGCCCGCCCACGGCCGCAGCTCGCGCGGCAGCTCCGACCAGGTGCGCCGGGCCAGCAGCGCGGCGGGCGCCAGCAGCACCCCGAACAGCAGGCACACCAGCGTCAGCAGCGCGGCGACCAGCTGCACGCCCTCGTCCGCGCCGGGCAGCCGCGCGGGCAACCTGGTCAGCAGGGCCGTGGCGGCGGCGAACACCGCCCACGCCGCCGCGTGCAGCACCCGGCGCGGCCCGGCGGACAGCGCCGCGCGCAGCCACCGCCCGCCCCGGTGCGGCGCGCCACCGGTCGGGTCGTCCAGCAGCATCGCGCCCAGCGCGGCCAGGCCGACCAGCGCGACGGCCAGCAGCCTGCACACCTCGATCGCGGCGCCGTGCCAGCCGGGCGCGGCCAGCGACCGCAGCGGCCCGCCCAGCGCGATCACCGCGCCCGTGCCCAGCGCGGCGACCAGGTGCAGCACCCGCAGCGACGGCGTGTCCGGGTCGGTGGCCACGTGCGCGCCGGGCAGCACCGACGGCGCGGTCGGGGCGGAGGCCGGGCGCTCGATGCGCCAGTCCACGCTCGACACCCGGTGCAGCACCAGCACGGCCAGCGCCACCGGCAGCATCCCGACCACCGCCCGCACCCACGGCACCCGGTGCGCCCAGTCCTGGCCGAGCAGGCAGGCCGACCTCGGCGCCAGGCACTGCGCCGCCACCAGGTCCAGGCTGATCACCGCCAGCTGCGTCACCAGCAGCGCGGTCAGCAGCAGCGCGGCCAGCCGCAGCAGCGCGCGCAGGCAGATCCCCAGCAGGTGGGCGGGCAGGTTGCGCTCGGGCACCGGCGGCAGCATCCAGTGCGCCACGTTGGCCAGGCTGAACGGGAACAGCAGCGCCCACGTGGCCTTGGCCCAGCCGCCGGAGGTCATCCGGCCCCACACGTAGCCCTCGACCACGCGCGGCACCGGCCGCCCGCCCGCCTGCAGCACCGGGCCGGGCGCGGGTCTGCGCAGCCGGTCGGCGGGCCGCACCAGGCGGCCGAGGCCGTCGCCCGCCACGTCCACCGCCGCCACCGCGTCCACCAGCGACTGCGCGGTGGTGCCCTGCACGCCGTGCACCCGCAGTTCGACCACCCGCGTGTCGGGGCCGGGTATCAGCACTGGTCCTCCCGCGAACCTCGGGTCCGAGGTGGCCATAGTGGTGTATTCGCGCCGAGTTGCGGACGACCCGGACCGACCGGCGTGGCGGGCGGTAGTGTCGGATGAACCCCGAGATGGAGGAATCCTCGATGACCGCCGAAAGGCTGCAGACGCGCAACGGCATCGACTTCGCCGTGGCAGACCTCTCGCTGGCCGAGTTCGGCCGCAAGGAGATCAGGCTCGCCGAGCACGAGATGCCCGGCCTGATGGCCCTGCGGCGCGAGTACGCCGAGGTCTACCCGCTCAAGGGCGCCCGGATCTCCGGCTCGCTGCACATGACCGTGCAGACCGCCGTGCTGATCGAGACCCTGGTGGCGCTGGGCGCCGAGGTGCGTTGGGCCTCGTGCAACATCTTCTCCACCCAGGACCACGCCGCCGCTGCGGTCGTGGTCGGCCCGCACGGCACCCCCGAGGAGCCCAAGGGCGTCCCGGTGTTCGCCTGGAAGGGCGAGACGCTGGAGGAGTACTGGTGGACCGCCGAGTCCATGCTGACCTGGCCCGACGGTGGCGGCCCGAACATGATCCTGGACGACGGCGGCGACGCGACGCTGCTGGTCCACAAGGGCGCGCAGTACGAGAAGGCCGGTGTCGTCCCGCAGCCCGAGGACGACGACCCGGAGGAGTGGCAGATCGTCCTGGAGACGCTGCGCCGGTCGCTGGCGGCGGACTCCGGGAAGTGGAGCAAGATCGCCGAGGGCATCCGCGGCGTGACCGAGGAGACCACCACCGGCGTGATGCGGCTGTACCAGCTGGCCGCGGCCGGTGAGCTGCTGTTCCCGGCGATCAACGTCAACGACGCGGTCACCAAGTCGAAGTTCGACAACCGCTACGGCATCCGGCACTCGCTGGTCGACGGCATCAACCGCGGCACCGACGTGCTCATCGGCGGCAAGGTCGCGGTCATCTGCGGCTACGGCGACGTGGGCAAGGGCGCGGCGGAGTCGCTGCGCGGCCAGGGCGCCCGGATCATCGTCACCGAGATCGACCCGATCTGCGCGCTCCAGGCGGCGATGGACGGCTACGACGTGCAGCGGCTGGAGGACGTGCTCGACCGCGCCGACATCATCATCACCACGACCGGCAACAAGGACGTGGTGCGCATCGAGCACATGGCCGCGATGAAGCACCAGGCCATCGTGGGCAACATCGGCCACTTCGACAACGAGATCGACATGGCCGGGCTGCAGCGCTACCCCGGCATCCGGCGGATCAACATCAAGCCGCAGGTCGACGAGTGGGTGTTCCCGGACGGCCACTCGATCATCGTGCTGTCCGAGGGCAGGCTGCTGAACCTGGGCAACGCCACCGGCCACCCCAGCTTCGTGATGTCGAACTCGTTCTCCAACCAGGTGATCGCGCAGATCGAGCTGTTCACCAAGTACCAGGAGTACGACAAGGAGGTGTACCGGCTGCCCAAGAAGCTGGACGAGAAGGTCGCCCGCATCCACCTGGAGGCGCTCGGCGGCAAGCTCACCAAGCTGACCAAGGACCAGGCCGAGTACATCGACGTGGACGTCGAGGGCCCCTACAAGCCCGAGCACTACCGCTACTGACCTCCCGGCGTGGGCGGGCGTGGGCGGGCCCATCCCGCCCACGCCCCTTCCCCGCGAGTCGAACCCTCAGAACCCCTGAGTTCAACGCTCAGGACGCACACGCCCGTCCCCGGTGTCCACCCACCTATGGGCGTGTTGGGCGTGTCGCCCCCGCGAGTCGCGCGTTCCGACACCCCGACCCGAGCGTTCACGCACCCCGACCCGCACTTTCGCGCCCTGACCGGCGCTTCCGCGCCCCTCGGGTAGTAGTTACCGGCCCCCGCACATCCCTCTGGTAGTACTTGCCGACGCACCAGGGGGCGCGCGCGGAGCGCGCGGAGTTCGGGGGTCAGGTCCACTCGACGGTGACGCCTGCCAGGCCGGGACCGACGTCGGAGAAGTAGGCGCTGACCACCCCGCCCAGCCCGCACACCAGCTCGCCCACCTCGACGGGGGTGGCCTCGGGTTCCTGGCGGAACTGCTTGGTGCACCGCGCGGGCAGCGACCGCCGGTGGAACGCGAGCTGAAGCAGGTAGCCGCGGCAGGGGTCGCGGAAGGTGCGGTGGTGCCCCGGTGTCGGCCCGCCGGTGTCGTCGAGCACGGTGAAGCTGAACACGTGCTCCTCGCCCTCGGCCAGCTTCCGGTCGAACAGCAGCTCGAACGCCAGCCCGCGCGACGCGCTCTGCCTGCGCACCCGCCCTTGCCTGCACCCCTCGGCGGGCCGGACCAGCGCCTTGTCGATCAGGCAGCCCTCGTCGCCCTGGTGCACCGCCAGGTAGCGGTCGGGTCCGGCGCGCAGCGCGCGCACGACCATCCGCGTGGTGATCGCCCGCTGTTCCCGCTGGGCGCCGACCAGCACGGTGTCGTGCACGGCGAGCACTTCCAGGTCGGCGTTGGACCGCGCGCTGCGCGGCACGGCCTCGAACTCGGCCAGCAGCGGCGCGGGGTCAGCCCACGCCCCCGTCGATCCGGCAAACGGGGGCGCGACGTGCCGCGGGCGTGCTCGGGGCTGTGGTTCGACCAGCGCCACCAGCGATTCCGGCGGCAGTTCCAGCACGGTTTCCAGCGCGCGGACGGTCGGCACGGCCCGTGGTACTTCGGGGTGGCGCAGGCCGCGCTGCCAGTAGCTCAGCGTGGACTGCCCGACCGGCACGCCGAGCCGTTCCAGCCGGGCGCGCAGGCGGGCCAGCGACAGGCCGCGGTGGGCGATGGAGTCGCGCAGCGCCCGGTGGAACGGGCCGTAGCGCAGGGTCTCGGCGAGAGTGCCGGGGAGTTCCCCGGTCGGGTGGCCGACCGGTTCGTCCACCGGCCCGGCGTGCCCGGAATCCGCGGTCACCGCGGCACCACCTTCCGCAGGGCCCCAAGGTGCGTCCACCGTAGTCACTCATACAGGACTGGCGATCACCCGTATGGGTTACCTGTGCCCCTGATGGCGGGCAATGGGTGCCCCTCAGGGTGGTCGCTTTAGGGTGAGCGCCGTGGGAAAGCTCGTGGTGATCGAAGGACTGGACGGCGCGGGCAAGCGCACGCTGACCAAGGCGCTGACCGACGCGCTGGCCGCGCGCGGGGCGCGGGTCACCACCGGGGCGTTCCCGCGCTACGGCGAGGACGTGCACGCCGACCTGGTGGACGACGCCCTGCACGGCAGGCTCGGCGACCTCACCGACTCGGTGCACGGCATGTCGGTGCTCTACGCGCTGGACCGGCGCGGCGCCGCCGACCGCATCCGCGCCGACCTCGACTCCTACGACGTGGTGCTGCTCGACCGGTACATCGCCTCCAACGCCGCCTACGGCGCGGCGAGGCTGCGCCAGCGGGCGGACGGCGGGTTCGTCGAGTGGGTCCGCGCGCTGGAGGTCGACCGGTTCCGGCTGCCGCTGCCGGACCTGCAGCTGCTGCTGCGCGTGCCCGTGGAGGTGGCCGCCGACCGCGCCGCCCACCGCGAGGCGACCGAGGACCGCGACCGGGACGTCTACGAGTCAGACGGCGGGCTCCAGCAGCGCTGCGGCGCGGTCTACGACGAGCTGGCCGCCGCCGGGTGGCTGTCGCCGTGGGAGGTCCTCGACGGCACCGCGGACCTGCGGGTGGAGCCGTTGCTGGAGCGCCTGCTGACCCGTTAGAGCGACCTGGTTACCACCGCGGTAACGAAACGAGACACCCCCGCCGATGAGTCGCTGACGAGCGCGGCGGCGACGGCGAGGTGGGCCCGTGGAACGGCGACAGCGGCTGGTTGCGGATCGGACCCGCGTGATGACCAGCAGTGATGATCACTGGGTGGTGCGGGGGCACCGGACCGCTAGTGGGACGATGTTCGGCATGAAGGCACGCGTGCTGGTGGTGGACGACGACCCCGCTCTGGCGGAGATGCTGACCATCGTGCTGCGGGGCGAGGGCTTCGACACGGCGGTGGTCGCCGACGGCGCTCGCGCGCTGCCCGCCCTGCGTGAGTTGAAACCGGACCTGGTCCTGCTGGACCTGATGCTGCCGGGCATGAACGGCATCGACGTCTGCAAGGCGATCCGCTCCGAGTCGGGCGTCCCGATCGTCATGCTGACCGCGAAGAGCGACACCGTGGACGTGGTGCTGGGCCTGGAGTCCGGCGCGGACGACTACGTGGTCAAGCCGTTCAAGCCCAAGGAGCTGGTGGCGCGCATCCGCGCCCGCCTGCGCCGCACCGAGGCCGAGCCCGCCGAGGTGCTGCAGATCGGCGACCTGACCATCGACGTGCCCGGCCACGAGGTGCTGCGCGAGGGCAGGCCGATCCAGCTCACCCCGCTGGAGTTCGACCTGCTGGTGGCGCTGGCCCGCAAGCCGCGCCAGGTGTTCACCCGCGAGGTGCTGCTGGAGCAGGTGTGGGGCTACCGGCACGCGGCGGACACCCGGCTGGTCAACGTGCACGTGCAGCGGTTGCGGTCGAAGGTGGAGCGCGACCCGGAGCACCCGGAGGTCGTGCTGACCGTCCGCGGCGTCGGCTACAAGGCGGGTCCTCCGTGATCGGGGAGACCCGAGGATGAGCCCGCGCGCGTTGGACCCCGTTGTGCGCCTGGCGCGCCGCGCGGTCGAGCGCGCGCGGCGGCACTGGGGCGCGTTCGGCGAGCTGTGGCGGCGCTCGTTGCAGCTGCGCGTGGTGGTGAGCACCCTCGCGCTGTCGTCGGCCGTGGTGTTCGTGCTGGTCATGGTGCTGCAGGTGCAGATTACCGACCAGCTGCTGCAGACCAAGACCGATGCCGCGATCCGGCAGGCCAACGCCAGCGCCGCGGTGATCCAGCCGGACCTGTCCGGCCTCAACCCCGGCCCGGACAGCGTCAAGGCGCGGTTCACCACCGCGCTGAACAAGATCAACTCCTCCGGTCAGGAGGCGGCCAGCTCGGGCGCGGGCGCGTTCGAGCCGGTGCTGGCCGACGCGGCGCTGGTCGGCACGGACGGCCAGACCAACGCCGTCGGCCCCTACGTCGACGTGCCCGAGGGCCTGCGCAAGCTGGTCGAGGGCGGCCACGCGGGCACCCAGATCTCCACCGTGGACCGCGAGACGGGCCCCACCACGTTCCTGGCCGTCGGCCTGCCGGTGAACTCCTCGGCCCGGCCGATGCAGCTGTACCTGCTGTTCCCGCTGACCGGCGAGCAGGCCACCGCCGAGGTGGTGCAGCAGACCTTGGTGGTCGGCGGCCTGGTGCTGCTGTTGCTGCTGGCGGTGATCGCCAACCTGGTCACCCGGCAGGTGGTCCGCCCGGTGCGGCAGGCCGCCGAGATCGCCGAGCGGTTCGCCGAGGGCAGCCTGGACGAGCGGATGCCGGTGGTCGGCGAGGACGACGTGGCGCGGCTGGCCGAGTCCTACAACGAGATGGCCGCCAGCATCCAGCGCCAGATCCACCAGCTGGAGGAGTTCGGGCAGCTCCAGCGCCGGTTCACCTCCGACGTCTCGCACGAGCTGCGCACCCCGCTGACCACCGTGCGGATGGCGGCGGACGTGCTGCACGCCTCGCGCGAGCAGTTCCCGGCCGGGTTGGCCCGCTCCACCGAGCTGCTGGTGGACGAGCTGGACCGGTTCGAGTCGCTGCTGGGCGACCTGCTGGAGATCAGCAGGCTGGACGCGGGCGTGGAGGAGCTGGCCGCGGAGGTGGTGGACGTGCGGGTGCTGGCCCGGCGGGCGCACGACGCGGTGCGCGCCATCGCCACCAGCAGCGGGTCCGCCATCGTGATGGACCTGCCCGACCACGAGGTGACCGCGGAGCTGGACGCCCGCCGGGTCGAGCGCATCCTGCGCAACCTGCTGGCCAACGCCGTCGACCACGGGGAGGGCCTGCCGGTGGAGCTGACCCTGCGCAGCGACGGCGAGGCGGTCGCGGTGACCGTGCGCGACCACGGTGTCGGCCTGCGCCCCGGCGAGGCGGACCTGGTGTTCAACCGGTTCTGGCGGGCCGACCCGTCGCGCAACCGGCGCACCGGCGGCACCGGCCTCGGCCTGTCGATCAGCCTGGAGGACGCCCGGTTGCACGGCGGCTGGTTGCAGGCGTGGGGCGAGCGCGGCTACGGCGCGGTGTTCCGGCTGACCCTGCCGTGCAGGCGCGGGCACGAGCTCGCGCACAGCCCGCTACCGCTGGAGCCGCCCGACCTGCCCGCCGTGGAGGCCGAGTCGGAGCCCGAGCCCGCGGTCGAGGAGGTCGAGCCCGCCGAGCAGGAGTTCGCCTGGCAGCCCGCGGAGCCGGTGGACGGGGAGCGGGAGGAGGTCCGGTGAGCAGGCTGGTGGCCGCCGTGGTCGCGATGGTCGCGCTGCTGGCGCTGGCGGGGTGCGCGGCGATCCCGACGCAGACCTCGCCGGTGCCGATCAACCCGTCGGCGGGCAGCCCGACGCAGGCCGAGGCGCCCGCGCCGACCAGGGACATCGACCCGCTCAACCTGGTCCGCGAGTTCGTCAACGCCTCCGCCAACCCGGAGGGCGACTACGCCGCGGCCAAGGCGTACCTGACCGAGGAGGCCAGGCGGACCTGGGACACCAAGGCCACCCCGACCATCATCGAGACCACGTTCAACACCGTGCCGCCGACGGCGGAGTCCACCACCGGGTCCTCCGACAGCGACTCCCGCACGGTGCTGCTCCAGGGCCGCAACGTGGGCAGGCTGCAGACCCAGGACTACTCGTTCGTGCAGCACGTGGGCGAGCTGAACACGCCCATCGGGGTCGAGCGCGACGACGAGGGGCAGTGGCGCATCTCCGACCCGCCGGAGGGCATCTACATGCCGCTCAACGGGTTCCAGGCGAACTTCCGCCGGGTCACGCTGTACTTCTGGAGCCCGGACTTCAGCGTGCTGGTGCCCGACCCGCGCTACGTGGTGACGCCGCCGTCCACGTCGGTCCCCCGGCGGGTGACCGACCTGCTGCTGCGCGGACCGGCGGACGCCATGCGCGGCGCGCTGGCCACGGCGATCCCGGCGGGCGCGGCGCAGCGGCAGGACACCCACGAGGACGACGACGGGGCGCTGGAGGTCGACCTGGCCAAGGTCGGCGACCTCACCGTGCAGGTGCGCAAGCAGATCGTGGCGCAGGTGGTGCGGTCGCTGGCGGGGGTGTCCACCAGCCGCATCCGGGTGCTGGTGGAGGGCCAGCCGATCCTGACCGAGCAGACCGAGTGGCGCTCCGCGGACGTGCAGACCGGCGAGGCGCTGGCGATCCCGGACGCCGACCAGCACGGGCTGCTGGTCAGTGGCGGGCAGGTGCGGCAGCTGACCGACGGCAGGCCGGTGCCCGGTCCGGCGGGCGAGGGCGATTACAACGCGGTCAGCGCCGCGCAGTCGCTGGACGGCGGGGAGCTGGCGCTGGTCAGCAGGCTGGCGTCGGGCTCGGTGCGGCTGCGGGTGGGCGAGCTGGAGGGTGAGCTGTCCGTGGTCGACCTGCCCGCGACCACGCTGACCAGGCCGACCTGGCTGCTCAGCGGCCGGGCCGGGGAGCCCAGCGACGAGGTGTGGACGGTCGTGGACGGCACCAACGTGGTGCGGGTGATCCGGACCGAGCGCGGCTGGACGGCCAGCGCGGTCAACGCCTCGGAGCTGGCGGTGTTCGGCCCGATCACCGAGCTGCGGCTGTCCCGCGACGGCACGCGGGTGGCGGCGGTGGCGGGCGGCAGGCTGCTGGTGGCCGCGGTGGTGCGCGCCCAGGACTCGTCGGTGGCGATCCGGCAGCCCAGGGCGCTGCAGTCCTCGGTGCTGGGCACCAGCGCGCTGTCGCTGGACTGGCTGGCCCAGGACGTGCTGGTGGCCAGCACGTCCCTGCCGCTGTGGCCGATCGTCAAGGTGAACGTGGACGGCCTGCGCCTGGAGCGCTACAACACCTCGAACCTGACCGTCCCGGTCGGCTCGGTCAGCGCGGCGCCGGGGCGCAACGTGGTCGCGGTGGACCGCAGCGGCCTGTGGAGCGCGGGCGACCTGGGCGACGTGTGGCGGGCCAGTCCGGTGCAGGTCTCCTCGGAGGCCCAGGTGTTCTACCCCGGTTGATCAACCACGGACGATCAAACACGGATGGTCTTCTCCGGTTGATCGACTTCACCCGATCGGGAGTCACCAGGAGGGCCTCCGGGGCTCCGGAATCGTCGGTACCCGCTGGGAGAGTCGTCCCATGCTGCTCAGCCTCCTGTTCCCGTCCCGGTGCGCGGCCTGCGGAGCCGACGGGGTGCGCGCCTGCGCGAAGTGCCTGTCGGCGTTCGGCCCTCCCTTCCCTGTACCCGGTCACGGGCCACCTATGTTCGCTTTGGCGAATTACACCGGGGCGGCCCGGCAGCTCGTGCTCGCCTTCAAGGAGCGCGGGCGTCGCGACCTGGCCGCGGTGTTCGGCGGGTTGCTGACGGCGGCGCTGCCCCGGCTGCCGGGAGCGCGCTGGGACGGGGCCGGGCGGTGCTGGCTGGTGCCCGCGCCCTCCCGGCGGGCCGCCGCCCGCCGCCGCGGCGGTTCCCACGTTCTGGGAGCGGCTCGGGCGTCCGGCCTCGCGGTGGCCGACGCGCTGCGCCTGGCCCCCGGCGTACGCGATTCCGTGGGCCTGGACGGCGCGACGCGCAGGGCCAACCTGGCGGGTCGGGTGCTCCTGTCGCGCCGGGGGCTGCCGCCACCCGGCAGCGCCGTGGTGCTGCTGGACGACGTGGTCACCACGGGTGCCACGGCCGCCGAATGCGCTTCGGTGTTAAAAGGGGCCGGTTTTCGGGTAACCGCGATCCTCGCGTTCACGAGTGCCCGCATATCTAGCCCACACGGGTGATTCGGATCGGGAACTCGACCGCGTTCCCGCCCGTTGGCCGGTCATGAGGTCCTCGCGGAGGCCGTTCGACGTAGCCGGCCTGCCACCGGTCACCAGCGCACCGCTGGGCTGTTCGGGTGAATCGGGCTGGGCATCCCGGCGGCGCTCGGTCGCCGGGTCCGTCGCAGGTGGTGCCTTGTTGTCGCGCTGTGTCACCGCGAAGATTTCTTCCAGTTCCCCCGCCTCGGGGGCTGTCGCATCGGCGAATACCGGGCTAACGTGCACCGCTATCAGCGTTCCCGGCTCGCGGGGAGGAGGCGAACAGCCCATGACCCTGGCGCCGGTGGAGAACTGAGGGCAACCCTCGTCCACTGTCCGCGACAACGATCACGGAACCGGCGCCGAAACGATCCACAGGCAGAGCTCGCAGCAACGCGAGGGAGGTCGTGTATGGACATCGTCGTAAAGGGCCGCAACGTCGAGGTGCCCGATCACTACCGGGTGCACGTGACGGACAAGCTGGCTCGCCTGGAGCGCTACGACCGCAAGGTCATCCGCTTCGACGTGGAGTTGTTCCACGAGCCCAACCGCAGGCAGTCCAAGAACTGCCAGCGGGTGGAGATCACCGCCAAGGGGCGCGGACCGGTGGTCCGCGCGGAGGCGTGCGCGGGCGACTTCTACGCCGCGCTGGACGTCGCCACGGCCAAGCTGGAGAACCGCTTGCGCCGCGCGCACGACCGCAGGCGCGTGCACCACGGGCGACGAGGCCCGACATCGGTCGCCGAGGCGACCGGCGGACTGGCGGACGTCACCACCGCCGCGTCCGCGGGACAGGCCCAGGGCCGCAGGGTCGGGCGCACGGCGCTGCTCGAAGCCGCCGAGCCGGAACCCGAGTACGAGGGCGTGGCCGAGGTGCCCGCGCAGCAGCGCTGGGACGACGTCGAGGACAAACTGCCCGGCCAGATCGTGCGCGAGAAGGAGCACGCGGCCAAGCCCATGACCGTCGACCAGGCCCTCTACGAGATGGAACTGGTCGGACACGACTTCTACCTCTTCTTCGACGCCGACTGCGAACGACCGAGCGTCGTCTACCGCAGAAAGGGATTCGACTACGGCGTAATCAGGCTCGCCTGATCCCCGTTCCCGACTTTCTCCCCATCCGGACTCGGAACCCCCGGCGCTCCTGTGCGCCGGGGTTTCCCTTCGCGCGGGCCGCCGCACTGGCCGTCCGCCCGATCACGGATCGATCAAGACGTATCACGAACCGATCAAGGCGCGTCGTGATCGCGTCCGTCCGGCCGCGCGGAAATTGGCGAGGCCGTCGTGGGCGCATTCTGGCACGGGTGTGCGGTTCCGCGGGAGGAAGGCGAACGGCGTATCACGCTGCGGCATCCGGCCACCTGATCCGGTCAGACGATGATCACCCGGACGGCTTGTCCGCCGTTCGCCACGAGGTGCGCACCGGTTCCGCCGTGTGTCCGTGCACACCTCTTCACGACTTGCCTACGATGGCGGGTGGTGTTGAGGCCCGTCGCGCCCCGCGACGAGCCGCTGGAAGGCGCCCCGGGAGGGCGCGTCGCGATGAGGTAATGAGGTCGACCCGAGATGGTGCTGTCCCGACTGCTGCGCGCAGGCGAAGGCAAGATGCTCAAGCGCCTGCGCAACATCGCAGCGCACATCAACAACCTCGAAGACGACGTCGTAGACCTCTCCGATGCGGAGCTGCGCGCGAAGACCGACGAGTTCCGCAAGCGCTACGCCGAGGGCGAGACCCTCGACGAGCTGCTGCCGGAGGCGTTCGCGGTGGCGCGCGAGGGCGCCAAGCGGACGCTGGGCCAGCGGCACTTCGACGTGCAGCTGATGGGCGGCGCGGCGCTGCACCTGGGCCAGATCGCCGAGATGCGCACCGGTGAGGGCAAGACCCTGACCTCGGTGCTGCCCGCGTACCTCAACGCCATCGCGGGCAAGGGCGTCCACATCGTCACCACCAACGACTACCTGGCCAAGCGCGACTCGGAGTGGATGGGCCGCATCCACCGCTTCCTGGGCCTGACCGTCGGGGCGATCCTGGCGGAGATGACGCCGGAGCAGCGCCGCGTCGCCTACAACGCCGACATCACCTACGGCACCAACAACGAGTTCGGCTTCGACTACCTGCGCGACAACATGGCGTGGAGCCTGGACGAGACGGTGCAGCGCGGCCACTTCTACGCCGTGGTCGACGAGGTCGACTCGATCCTCATCGACGAGGCCCGCACGCCGCTGATCATCTCCGGCCCGGCCGACCAGTCCTCGCGCTGGTACCTGGAGTTCGCCCGGCTCGCGCCGCTGCTGAAGAAGGACGTCCACTACGAGGTCGACGAGCGCAAGCGCACCGTCGGCGTCAGCGAGGCGGGCGTGGCCTTCATCGAGGACCAGCTCGGCATCGACAACCTCTACGAGGCGGCGAACACCCCGCTGGTGGGCTACCTGAACAACGCCCTCAAGGCCAAGGAGCTGTTCACCAGGGACAAGGACTACATCGTCCGCAACGGCGAGGTCCTCATCGTCGACGAGTTCACCGGCCGCGTGCTGGCGGGCCGCCGCTACAACGAGGGCATGCACCAGGCCATCGAGGCCAAGGAAGGCGTGGAGATCAAGGCGGAGAACCAGACCCTCGCCACGATCACCCTGCAGAACTACTTCCGCCTCTACGAGCGCATGGGCGGCATGACCGGTACCGCCGAGACCGAGGCGGCGGAGTTCCACCAGACCTACAAGCTGGGCGTGGTGCCGATCCCCACCAACCGCCCCATGCAGCGCAAGGACCAGCCCGACCTGGTCTACAAGACCGAGGAGGCGAAGTTCGAGGCGGTCGCCGAGGACATCGCCGAGCGGCACCAGAAGGGCCAGCCGGTGCTGGTCGGCACCACCAGCGTCGAGCGCTCGGAGTACCTGTCCAAGCTGCTGGTGCGCAAGGGCATCCCGCACGAGGTGCTCAACGCCAAGCACCACGACCGCGAGGCGCTGATCGTGGCCAAGGCCGGGCGCAAGGGCGCGGTCACCGTGGCCACCAACATGGCCGGTCGCGGCACCGACATCGTGCTGGGCGGCAACCCGGACATCATCGCCGACCACGAGCTGCGCGAGCGCGGCCTGGACCCGGTGGAGAACCCGGAGGAGTACGAGGCCGCCTGGGCCAAGCTGATCGAGGAGGTCACCGCCGAGGTCAAGGCCGAGGCCGAGGAGGTCCGCGAGGCGGGCGGGCTGTACGTGCTGGGCACCGAGCGGCACGAGTCCCGCCGCATCGACAACCAGCTGCGCGGTCGCTCCGGCCGCCAGGGCGACCCCGGCGAGTCGCGGTTCTACCTCTCGCTCAACGACGAGCTGATGCGGCGCTTCAACGCGGCCATGGTCGAGATGGTGATGACCCGGCTGAAGGTGCCCGACGACGTGCCGATCGAGCACAAGATGGTCACCAGGGCCATCCGCAGCGCGCAGACCCAGGTCGAGCAGCAGAACTTCGAGATCCGCAAGAACGTCCTCAAGTACGACGAGGTCATGAACGAGCAGCGCAAGGTGATCTACGCCGAGCGCCACCGCGTCCTGGCGGGCGAGGACCTGCGCGAGCAGGTGGAGCACATGATCACCAGCGTGGTCGGCGACTACGTCGACGGCGCCACCGCCGACGGCTACGCCGAGGACTGGGACCTCGACCAGCTGTGGACGGCGCTCAAGACGCTGTACCCGATCTCGCTGAACGCCGAGGAGCTGCTGGAAGCCGACGAGGACCTCAGCAAGGAGTCCCTGAAGGCCAAGATCCAGGAGGACGCGCTCAAGGCCTACCAGGCCCGCGAGGCCGACATCGACGGCCGCGTCGGCCCCGGCGCGATGCGCGAGCTGGAGCGCCGCGTGCTGCTGTCCGTGATGGACCGCAAGTGGCGCGAGCACCTCTACGAGATGGACTACCTCAAGGAGGGCATCGGCCTGCGCGCGATGGCCCAGCGCGACCCGCTGATCGAGTACCAGCGCGAGGGCTTCGACATGTTCAACGCGATGCTGGACGCGTTGCGCGAGGAGACCGTCGGCTTCCTGTTCAACCTCCAGGTGGAGGCGGCCGAGCCCGAGCCCGCCCCGGAGCCCCCGGTGCAGGTGTCCATCAGCAACGGCGCGGGCCAGCTCACCGGCAGCCGGGCCAGGGCGCGCGCCGCCGCGGCGGCCGCCGCCGAGCAGGAGGCCAAGCAGCGGCAGCAGGCCCCGGCCGGTCCCGCGCTGGCCCAGCTGGCCAGCGGCAGCGCCATCCCGCCCGCCCTGCGCGGCAAGGGCCTGGACGCCAGGGGCGGCCAGCAGCGGCTGACCTACAGCGGCCCGTCGGAGAGCGGCGACGCCGAGACCAGTGGCGGCCAGGCGGCGGGCGACCAGCAGGGCGGCACCCGCAAGGAGCGCCGCGCGGCGGCCAGGGCGCAGGCGAAGGGCAACAAGAAGCCCCCGCGTCACTGACCTCGCGGTTGCCCTGTGGGTCTGCGGACCCCGAACGTCCCCGGACCCCGAACGCCCCCGGACCGCGAACGCCCCCGGCCCCGCGCCGGGGGCGTTCGCGCGCTACGGCAGCAGCTGGAACCGGGTGCACCGCCACGCCCCCTCCACCAGCTCGACCCGCGCCGCCAGGCCGCGCACCCGGCTGCGCTGCCGCACCGTCCCGCCGATCTCGGCCACGCCGTTGGACACCCAGCACAGGCGCACGGTCCCCAGCCGCACGCCGACGCCGGGGGAGAACAGCCGCCCGACCTCCTCCAGGGCGGGGCCGCGCAGCACGGCGCGCAACTGCCCCAGCGACCGCCGCCCGTCGACCGCCTCGACCACCGCCGACAGCAGCCGCCGGGGGTCCAGCAGCACCGGCGAGGCGTTCTCGACGCGGGGCCGGGGCAGCCGGACCGGGGTCGCCACCGAGTACTCCCGCAACGTCCACATGCGAAGTGACATGAACACTCGACCGCCGAGACGGCGAATCCGGTCAAGCTTCACCTCATAGAGTGACCCCATAGAGTGCAGGGGTGCGCGGGCTGATCCTGGACTACGGCGGTGTCCTCACCGACCACGAGCAGGGGGAGGAGCCGCCCCTGGTGGGCGCCCTGCGGGCGGCCCGGCGGCACGGCCTGCGCACCGCGCTGCTGTCCAACGCGGACGGCCGGTGGTCGCCGCCGCCGGAGTGGGCGGACCTGTTCGACGCCGTGGTCACCTCCGGGGAGGCGGGCTGGGCCAAGCCGGACGAGCGGATCTACCTGCTGACCGCGCGCCGCCTGGGCCTGACCCCCGCCGACTGCGTCTTCGTCGACGACCTGGCCGTCAACGTCCGGGGCGCCGCCGCCGCGGGCATGGTCGGCGTCCACCACCGCACCCCCGCCGAAACCCTCGCCGAACTCCACATCCTCCTCGGCATCTGACCCCGCGAGTCGAGCGTTCAAGCACCGCGAACTGAGCGTTCAGAACTAAAAGCGGCGCTCGCGGGGCACCCGCTGCGCGCGCTTCGCGCGCGCCCCCCTGGTGCGTCGGCAAGTACTACCGGACGGGTGTGCGGGGGCCGGTAACTACTGCCCGAGGTGCGCGAATGTCGAGTTCAGGGTGTCCGGAGGTTCGACTCGCGGGGTCAGCCGCGGCGGCGGACTACCTCGAAGCAGAGGACGGCGGCGGCGGAGGCGACGTTGAGCGACTCCACGCCCGCCGCCATCGGGATGGACAGCCACCCGGTCACGTGCGGGCGCACCTCGTCGGAGATGCCCGAGGTCTCCGACCCCAGCACGAACGCCGCGTGCGACGGCAGCGAGAACGAGTACACCGACTCGCGCGCCCCGGCGTCGAGGGCGAACAGCGGGTAGCCCGCCGCCCGCAGCTGCGCCGCCGCCTCACCCGCCGTGGCGCAGCGCAGCACCGGAGCCCGGAACGCGACCCCGGCCGAGGACTTCACCACCAGCGGGTCGATCGACGCGACACCGCGGCGCGGCACCACGATGCCGTCCATGCCCGCCGCCGTGGCGGTCCGCAGGATCATGCCGACGTTCGCGGGCGTGGTGATCCCGTCGAGCAGCAGCACCCCGCGCGGCCGGTCGCGCAGGGCCAGTTCCAGCGGCCGCATCCGGGGCGCGACCACGTCGGCCAGCACGCCCTGGTCGTGCCGCCCGTTGCCCGCCAGCACCTTCACCCGCTGCGCCGTGGCCCGCTGCACCCGCACCCCGCGCCGCCCCGCCGCGTCCAGGATCTCCTTGGCCGCCGGACCGCGCGCGCCCTCGGCGAGCAGCACCTTGTCGACCTCCAGGCGCGGGTCGTCCAGCGCTTCCAGCACCGGCTTGCGGCCGTAGACGGTGACGAACTTGTCCTTGGGCGAGATCTCCACCCGAACAGTCTCCCGCACCCGTTTGGCCCTTGTGCTCCGGCTGTCAATGATGATGATCGTCACATGACCTCGCGTCTGCGCAACGTCGCGCACCGTGATCGACTCCTGGCCAGCGGTCAGGAGGCCGATGTGTTCCTGCGGCCGGACGGCCTGCTCGCCAAGCGCAGTCGGGCGGACCGCGACCTGCGGCCCGAGGCCGAGCTGATGCGCCACCTGCGCGCTCACGGCGTCCCGGTGCCCAGGGTCGAGGAGGCCCACCGCACCGAGCTGGTCATGGAGTACGTCCCCGGCCCGCGCATGTCGCAGGAGCTGGACGCGCGCCCGTGGCGCGCGGCGGCGCTGGGTCGCCAGCTCGCCGAGCTGCACCGGGGCCTGGACGAGGTGCCCGCGCCGGACTTCGTGCCGGGTGAGGGCGGGCTGCTGCACCTGGACCTGCACCCCGGCAACGTGGTGCTCGGCCCGGAGGGGCCGGTGGTGGTCGACTGGGCGGACGCGGCGCGCGGGGACCGGCGGGTGGACGTGGCGCTGAGCTGGCTGGCCGTGGCGGTGGCCCCGCTGCGCCCGCTGCGCCGGTGGGCGCGGGGGCGGCTGGTGCGCTCGCTGCTGGACGGGGTGGGGGGCGAGGTGCGGCAGGCGATGCCCGCCGCCGCGCGGATCAGGCTGGCCCGCAGGCAGCGCGACGCCGCCGAGGTGGCGGCCGTGACCAGGCTGGTGCGCCGCTGCACCGGCTAGCCTGGGCCTCATGCCCGACCGACTCTCCGCGCTGGACGCCTCGTTCCTGTACCTGGAGGATTCCACGACGCCGATGCACGTCGGAGGGGTCGCGGTGTTCCGCCGTCCCCGCACGGGCTTCGACTACGACCGGCTGGTCGACCTGATCGAGCAGCGGCTGGCGCTGGTGCCGCGCTACCGGCAGAAGGTGGTGCCGGTGCCGGGCAGGCTGGCCCGCCCGGTGTGGGTGGACGACCAGGACTTCGACGTCACCTACCACGTGCGCCGCTCCGCGCTGCCCAAGCCGGGCAGCGACCAGCAGCTGCACGAGCTGGTGGCGCGGTTGATGTCGCGGCCGCTGGACCACGCCCGCCCGCTGTGGGAGGTCTACCTGGTCGAGGGACTGGCCCGCAACCGCACCGCGGTGGTCACCAAGACCCACCAGGCGGTGGTGGACGGGTTGGGGGCGCCGGAGATCGGCCAGGTGATGCTGGACGTCTCGGCGACCCCGCGCGGGCCGGTGGAGAACCTGTGGATGCCGCAGCCGGAGCCGAGCCCGGTGCAGCTGGTGGCCGACGCGGTGGCCGAGGCCGTGCAGCGGCCGGGTGAGCTGGTGGAGAACGTGCGCTCGGCGGCGATGGACACGGTGGCCACGGTGCGCAAGGTGGCGGGCGCGCTGGGCGGTCTGGCGTCGGTGGTGCGCACGGCGGCCACGCCCGCGCCGGGCAGCCCGCTGAACGTGCGCATCTCGCCGCAGCGCCGCTTCGCGGTGGCGCGGGCCCGGCTGGACGAGTTCCGCGCGATCCGCCGGGCGCACGGCGGCACGGTCAACGACGGGGTGCTGGCGGTGCTGTCCGGGGCGCTGCGGAACTGGCTGCTCTCCAGGGGCGAGGCGGTCACCGCGCACACCACGATGCGCGCGATGGCCCCGATGTCGGTGCGCGCCGAGGACGGCGCCCCGGCGGGCGGGCAGGTCGCGGCGTACCTGGTGGACCTGCCGGTGGGGGAGCCGAACCCGGTGGTGCGGCTGCACCACGTCAGCCACGCGATGCGGGCGCACCAGGAGTCGGGCCAGTCGGTGGCGGCGCAGACGCTGGTGCGGTTCTCCGGGTTCGCGCCGCCGACGCTGCACGCCCTGGGCGCCCGCGCGGCCAGCTCGTTCTCCCGGCGGCTGTTCAACGTGGTGGTGACCAACGTGCCCGGCCCCCAGGTGCCGCTGTACGCGGCGGGGGCGAGGATGATCGAGATGTTCCCCGTGGTGCCGCTGGCGAAGAACCAGGCGCTGTCGATCGGCGTGACGTCCTACGACGGCGGCGTGTACTTCGGGTTGAACGCGGACCGCGACGCCATGCCGGACGTCGACGTGCTCGCGGCCATGGTGGAGGAGTCGGTGGAGGAGCTGATGGGAACGGTGTCCGCATGAGGGTCTACCTGCCCGCGACCGTGGCGTCGCTGCGGGAGCTGGTGGAGCGGGGCGAGTTCGTCCCGGTGGGCGGCACGGGTTTCGCGCTGACCCCGGCGCTGCGCGAGTCCTACGCCACCGGCGACACCGAGGAGCTGGAGTACGTCGCGATGCTGGACGCGGCGCGGGCTTCGCTGCGCCTGCTGGCCGCCGAGCTGGCCGCCGACGACAAGGCCCCGGCGCGGCGCGCGGTGGTGTCGGTGGACGTGGACGACGTGACGCCCCGGCCGGACCTGGACTTCTCGGTGGTGAAGGTGTCCGGGGCGGTGCCGCTGAAGCGGATCGCCGCGATCCACCTGGACACCGCCGAGGCCGAGGACGCGGTGCGCGAGGCGGCCGAGGTGGTGGACGAGGCGGACCTGGGCGACCCGGACGCGGAGTTCGCCATGGGCAGCGCGGAGGACCACGAGCTGGCCTGGTACGCGCCGCAGGAGCTGAGCTTCGTGCTGGAGCTGATGTAGCCGCGCCCGGCGGTCACATGCCGGGCGCGGGTTCCCACAGCTCGATGCGGTTGCCCTCCGGGTCGACGCACCAGCCGAACCGGCCGAACTCCGAGTCCTCGGTGTCCGGCAGCACTTCCACGCCCCGCGCGCGCAGCCGTCCGAGCAGGTCGTGCAGGTCGTCCACGCGCAGGTTGAGCATGGCCCGCTGGCCCGGTTCGCCGAAGTAGTCGCTGTCCTGGGCGAACAGCGCGAAGGTGGTCGTGCCGGGGTGGTCGTCGGTGGCCGAGTCGTCCCAGTGGAACGTCACGGTGCCGTGGTCGCTCATCGGCACGCCCAGGTGCTCGCGGTACCAGCCCGCCAGTCGCGCGGGGTTGCGGGAGCGCAGGAAGACCCCGCCTATTCCGGTCACCTTGGCCACGGTCGCGCAGGCTACTACCGCGTGCCGCGCCGGTGCGGCGGACGCGGTCGAGCCGGTGCGCGGGCGTTCGAACGCACCCGTTCGGACGCGGGCCCCGGCGGCTCATGGCGGGAATCCCCTGTACGCGGGTATCACCGGTTCGGTGGTTGCGCGGCCTGCCGGGTAGTGGCTAGCGACCCCGGGAGGTGGGGCGGGTAGTACTTGCAGGCGTCAGTCGTACTCGTCGAGCTTGGCGCGGGAGGCGAGCAGGCGGCGCAGCGAGGCGAGGCGGCCTGGGGACGCCTCGCCGGTGGTGACCAGCTCGTCCAGCATGCAGTCGGGGTCCTCGGGAGCGCCCAGGTGACCGCACCCGGACGGGCACTCCTCGGCCATGGCCTTCATGTCCGGGAACGCCGCCACGATGTCGTCCGGGGTGATGTGCGCCAGGCCGAACGAGCGGATGCCCGGCGTGTCCACCGCCCAGCCGCCCTCGGGCAGCGGCAGCGCCACGGCCTGGGTGGAGGTGTGCCTGCCCTTGCCGACCCCGCTGACCACGCCCACCGCCCGGTTGGCGTCCGGCACCAGCTTGTTCACCAGCGTCGACTTGCCCACCCCCGAGTGCCCGATCAGCGCGGAGAGCCGGTCGACCAGCCGGTCCCGCAGCTCGGCGGGGTCCACGTCGGACCGCGTCACCACCACCGGCACGTCCAGCTCCGAGTACGCGGCCAGCAGCTCGTCCGGCGGCGCCAGGTCCGACTTGGTCAGGCACAGCAGCGGCTCCAGCCCGCCCGCGTAGGCGGCGACCAGGCAGCGGTCGATGAAGCCCCGGCGCGGCGGCGGGTCGGCCAGCGCGGTCACGATCACCAGCTGCTCGGCGTTGGCGACCACCACCCGCTCGAACGGGTCGGTGTCGTCGGCGGTGCGCCGCAGCACGCTGCGCCGCTCGGTCACCCGCACGATCCTGGCCAGCGTGTCCGGCTGCCCGGAGGTGTCGCCGACCAGGCCGACCTGGTCGCCCACGACGACCGGCGTGCGGCCCAGCTCGCGCGCCCGCATGGCGGTGACCAGCCTGCCGGGGTCGTCCTCGACCGCGCAGGTCCACCGCCCGCGGTCCACCCCCACCACCATCGCCGCCACGGCGTCGGCGTGCTCGGGGCGGCGCTTGCTGCGCGGCCGGGTGCCCTTGCCCGGCCGGACCCGCACGTCGGACTCGTCCAGCCGCCGCCAGTCGCCGCGGGCCACGTCAGCGCACCCCGAGCAGGTCGGCCCACATGCCGGGGAAGTCCGGGATGGTCTTGGTGGTGGAGCCGATGTCGTCCACCACCACGCCGGGCACGACCAGCCCGATGATCGCGCCCGCCGTGGCCATCCGGTGGTCGGCGTAGGCGTGCCACACGCCGCCGCGCAGCGGTGCGGGGGTGATCACCAGGCCGTCCTCGGTCTCCTCGGCCGCGCCGCCCAGGCCGTTGATCTCGGCCACCAGCGCCGCGATGCGGTCGGTCTCGTGGCCCCGGATGTGCGCGACGCCCCGGATGCGCGTCGGCCCGTCGGCCAGCACGGCCAGCGCCGCCACGGTCGGCGTCAGCTCGCTCTCGTCGCGCAGGTCGACGTCCACGCCCATCAGCCGGTCCGGGCCGCGCAGGGTCAGCCCGGCCGGGGACAGCTCCACCACGCACCCCATGCGCGCGAACAGGTCCCGCGCCGCGTCGCCGGGCTGCGTGGTGGACGCGGGCCAGCCGGGCACGGTGACCTCGCCGCCGGTCACCGCGGCGGCGGCCAGGAACGGCGTGGCGTTGGACAGGTCCGGCTCGACGTGCCAATCCCGCCCGGCGACCGGTCCCGGCTGCACCCGCCAGGTGTCCGGAGTGGAGTCGTCCACGGCTACGCCCGCTTCGCGCAGCATCGCCACGGTCATGTCGATGTGCGGCAGCGACGGCACGGGCTTGCCGGAGTGCACGACCGTGAGGCCGCTCTCGTACCGCGCGCCCGACAGCAGCAACCCGGAGACGAACTGGGAGGACGCCGAAGCGTCGATGGTCACCTCGCCGCCGGGCAGCCCGCCCTTGCCGCGCAGGGTGAACGGCAGCGCGTCGCCGTCCACGTCCGCGCCCAGGGCGCGCAGCGCGCCCAGCACCGTCCCCATGGGCCGGACCCGCGCCTGCTCGTCGCCGTCGAAGAGCACCTCGCCGGTGGCCAGCGCGGCGGCGGGCGGCAGGAACCGCATGACCGTCCCGGCCAGCCCGCAGTCCACCGACGCCGGTCCCCGCAGCGGAGCGGGCGTCACCCGCCACGACCCGTCCGGCCCGTCCTCGACCCCGACGCCCAGCGCGCGCAGCGCGGCGGCCATCAGCAGGGTGTCCCGGCTGCGCAGCGGGGCGTGCAGCGTCGCGGGGGCGTCGGCGACGGCGGCCAGCACCAGCGCCCGGTTGGTGATCGACTTGGAACCGGGCACGGGCACGGTCGCGCGCACGGGACCGTCGGCGGTGGGAGCGGACCACTGCGGAGTCATGGCCGGAGTCATGGCCAGATGATCCCGCATCGGATTCCGGATGGCTCGCACCGGGCGTCGCGACGTGCGACGATGGCGGTCGGAGGTGATCGGTTTTGTGCGGCAGGTACGCCTCGACCAAGAACCCGGCGCTGCTCGCGGCGGAGTTCGACGCGGTGGACGGGACCGAGGGCGGGGCGCCGGGACCGGACTACAACGTGGCGCCGACCAAACCGGTGCTGGCGGTGGTCGAGCGGCACCCGCGCGACGGGGACGGCGAGCCGGACCCGGAGGTCACCGAGCGCAGCGTCCGGGTGATGCGCTGGGGGCTGGTCCCGCACTGGGCCAAGGACCTGTCCACGGCCGCCAAGATGATCAACGCGCGGGCGGAGAGCGTGCTGGACAAGCCCGCCTACCGCGACTCCGCGGCCAAGCGCCGCTGCCTGGTCCCGGCCGACGGCTGGTACGAGTGGCAGCCCGGCGAGGGCCGCAAGCAGCCGTACTTCATCACCCCCGGCGACGGCTCCAGCCTGGCCATGGCGGGCATCTGGTCGGTGTGGTGGCAGCAGGACGGCGACGAGCGCAAGCCGATCGTCACGTGCGCGGTGCTGACCACCGACGCCATCGGCGAGATGACGCAGGTGCACCACCGGATGCCGCTGGTGCTGCCCCGCGACCGCTGGGAGGCCTGGCTGGACCCGGACAGCACCGACCCGAAGCACCTGCTGGAGCCGGACCTGGACCTGGTCAACGCCCTGGAGCTGCGCCCGGTGTCCACTCGGGTCAACAGCATCCGCAACAACGACCCGTCCCTGCTGGACCCGATCGCGCTGGCCGAGGACGAGAAGCCGGAGCCCACCCTGTTCGAGCTGAAATGACCGCTGAGATGACCGCGCTGAAATGACCGCGCCGAGATGACCACCAGGCTGGTCGACACCCCGCACGGCCCGGCCAGGGTCGAGATGCACTGCGCCCCGGAGGGCCGGGCGGCGCTGCTGCTGGGCCACGGCGCGGGTGGCGGCATCCTGGCCCCGGACCTGGTGGCGGCGGCCCGCGCGGCGGTCGCCGCGGGCGTGCACGTGGCGCTGGTCGAGCAGCCCTACCGGGTGGCGGGCAGGCGGGCCCCGGCCCCGGCCAAGCAGCTGGACGCGGCCTGGCTGGCGGTGGCGGAGGAGTTGGGCTCGCGCTCGTTCGACACGCTGCCGCTGCTGTTCGGCGGCCGGTCCTCGGGCGCGCGGGTGGCGTGCCGGACGGCGGCCGACGGCCAGGCGGTGGCGGTGCTGTGCCTGGCGTTCCCGGTGCACCCGCCGGGCAGGCCGGAGAAGTCGCGGCTGGCCGAGCTGGACGCGCTGGAGGTGCCGAGCCTGGTGGTGCAGGGCGAGAAGGACCCGTTCGGGATGCCGCCGCCCGGCCACCACCGGGAAGTGGTGGTGCAGCCGGGCGACCACAACCTCAAGGGCGACCTGGAGGGCCTGCACCGCGTGGTGGGCGAGTGGCTGGGCCGCATCCTGCGCCCGCTGGAGGTCGTCTGAGGGCTCAGGCCGAGATGGGGGCCACCACCGCGGCGGTCAGCCTGGCCAGCTCGGCGGGCGCGATCTCCACCTCCAGGCCGCGCCGCCCGGCCGAGCAGTAGATGGTGTCGAAGCCCTCGGCGGAGGAGTCCAGCACCAGCGGCAGCCGCTTCTTCTGCCCCAGCGGCGAGATGCCGCCCGCGACGTAGCCGGTGGCCCGCTCGGCGGCGGCCACCTCGGCCATCTTCGCCTTCTTGCCGCCCAGCGCGGCGGCCAGCGCCTTGAGGTCCAGCTGCCCGGTGACCGGCACGACGCCGACCGCGAGCTTGCCGTCCACCTCGGCCACCAGGGTCTTGAACACCCGCTCCGGCGCGACCCCCAGCGCCTCGGCGGCTTCCAGCCCGTAGGACTCGTGCCGGGGGTCGTGCTCGTAAGCGTGCAGTGCGTGCGCCACCTTCTGCTTGTCCAGCAACGCGGTGGCGGGCGTTCCACGTCCGGCCATGAGCGCGCACCCTAACCGGGAATGCCCCCGCGCCCCACCGCGTTGTCGCGGGTGTGGCAACCGAGGTGATGGACCAGCAGGTCACCAGAGCGAAGAAGGCCCGGCCGCCCCGTGGCGCGGCCGTCAGCCGACCCGGCGACCGCCGCGTATCCTCGAACGCGTTCCAGCCAGCATCAACCACGGGGAGCGCGGTGCCAGCCACCCGAACGCAGGTCACTCCGACAGATGAGACGCAGGCCGAGCGCGCCGCGCGTTTCGAGCGCGACGCGATGCCGCTGCTGGACCAGCTGTACTCGGCGGCGCTGCGGATGACCCGCAACCCGGCGGACGCGGAAGACCTGGTCCAGGAGACCTACCTGAAGGCCTACGCGGCCTTCCAGTCCTTCTCCCAGGGCACCAACCTCAAGGCCTGGCTGTACCGCATCCTGACCAACACCTACATCAACGGCTACCGCAAGAAGCAGCGCCAGCCGCTCCAGCAGCCCACCGACGAGATCACCGACTGGCAGCTCGCCCAGGCCGAGAGCCACACCTCGGCCGGGCTGAGGTCGGCCGAGGTCGAGGCGATGGACCGGCTGCCCGACAGCGACGTCAAGGAAGCCCTCCAGCGCCTGCCGGAGGAGTTCCGGATCGCGGTGTACCTCGCGGACGTGGAGGGCTTCGCGTACAAGGAGATCGCAGACATCATGGGCACCCCGATCGGCACCGTGATGTCCCGGTTGCACCGGGGCCGCAGGCAGCTGCGCGAGCAGCTGGCCGACGTAGCGCGCGAGCGCGGCTTCATCCGCGACGGCCACCGGGAGGTGGCGGGCAAATGAGCTGCGGCGAGCACCACGAGACCGACTGCTCGGAAGTGCTGTCCGAGGTCTGGCTGTTCCTTGACCACGAGTGCGACCAGCAGCGCAGGCAGCTGCTGGAGACGCACCTGAAGGAGTGCCACCCCTGCTTGGAGCAGTACGACCTGGAGGAGCACCTCAAGGCGCTGCTGGCCCGCAAGTGCGGCGGTGAGCTGGCCCCCGAGGAGCTCAAGGCCCGGCTGCGCGCCCGCATCCGGGAGACCACCGGGGGCAGCGCCGAGCCCGCCGGTGGCGCCGGGATCGGGGTCCCCACCGCGGGCAAGCGGGACTGAACACGGCCGAAGGGCCCGCCGAACGGTGTTCGGCGGGCCCTTCGCGCACCTGGTGTCGACTCAGGTGTTGGGGCGCTTCCCGTGGTTGGCGCCGCCCCTCTTGCGGTCGCGGCGCTTGCGGGCACGCTTCGACATGGGGTTCTCCTCCAGCTCGAACTGCTTCGCCCCAGTGTGACAGACCACGGCCGACGACCTCGGACGCGGGGCGGCGCCGTGGTTGGATGGCGGGGCACGGACCGGGGCGACGAGAGAGGGCACGGGCATGGTCGAGGAGGGCGTCGTCCGGCGGGGCGACCTGGACGCGGTGGTGCGGCCCTGTCCACGCTGACCGACCTGCTCGCCGAGCACACCAAGCTCTCCGGCGCCGCCGTCGACCACCTCCAGCTGGTGGTCGCCGAGTGGCAGCTGCTGTCGGACCTGTCGTTCGCGGACTTCCTGATGTGGGTGCCGCTGGACGACCGCGAGTTCCTGTGCGTGGCGCAGGCGCGGCCCACCACCGCGCCGACCGCCCACCCGGAGGACGTGGTGGGCAGCACCACCGACGTCGACGAGCACCCGCAGCTGCGCCGGGCGGTGACCGAGGTGCGGATCTGCCGCGAGGAGGACCCGCGCTGGCACCTGGGCGTGCCGGTGCGCCGGGAGGCCATCCCGGTGCGGCTGGGCTCCGAGGTCATCGCGGTGCTCAGCCGCAACACCAACCTGGCCGTGCCCAGGGTGCCCAGCCCGCTGGAGATCTCCTACCTGGGCAGCGCGGCCGACCTGTGCCAGATGATCGCCGACGGCACCTTCCCGACCACCGAGCCGTCGCCGGACGTGCACACCAGCCCGCGCGTGGGCGACGGCCTGATCCGGCTGGACGCCTCCGGGGCGGTGGTGTTCGCCAGCCCCAACGCGCTGTCGGCCTACCACCGCATGGGGCACGCCTCGGACCTGATCGGCGTGCACCTGGCGCCGCTGACCCGGTCGCTGATCGGCGACCCGTTCGACGCCACCGAGGTCGCCCAGCGCATCCGGCTGGCGCTGGACGGCCAGCCCAGCATGCGGATCGAGGCCGAGTCGCGGCGCGGGGCGGCGGTGCTGTTCCGGGCGCTGCCGCTGCGGCCCAGGGGCAGCGCGGCGGGCGCGCTGGTGCTGTGCCGGGACGTCACCGAGGTGCGCAGGCGCGACCGCGCGCTGATGTCCAAGGACGCGACCATCCGCGAGATCCACCACCGGGTGAAGAACAACCTGCAGACCGTGGCCGCGCTGCTGCGCCTGCAGTCCCGGCGGACCAGCAGCGAGGAGGCCCGCGAGGCGCTGGCCGAGTCGGTGCGCCGGGTCACCTCGATCGCGCTGGTGCACGAGACGCTGTCGATGTCGGTGGACGAGCGGGTCGACCTGGACGACGTGGTGGACAAGGTCATCCCGATGATGAGCGACGTGGCGGCCACCGAGTCGCAGGTGGTGGTGCGCCGCGAGGGCCCGTTCGGGATCGTGCAGGCGGAGCTGGCGACGCCGCTGGTCATGGTGCTCACCGAGCTGGTGCAGAACGCCTTCGAGCACGCCTACGCGGCCGGGCAGCGCGGCGAGGTGGTGGTGCACGCGGAGCGGTCGGCGAAGTGGCTGGACGTGGTGATCGCCGACGACGGCCGCGGCCTGCCGCCGGGGTTCTCCCTGGAGCGCACCGACCGGCTGGGGCTGCAGATCGTGCGGACCCTGGTGGAGTCCGAGCTCAGGGGGTCGCTGAGCTTGCGCAGACGCCCGCGCGGGGGTACTGAGGCGGTCCTGCGCGTGCCGTTGAGGGCCCGGCGTTAGACTGATCCCGTGCACACGTGACGACCTACCTCAGCGGAGTGTCACGTGGTCACGCGGGAGGGTGTGCAACAAGCGAAGGCCCCGACACCTGGCACGGTGTCGGGGCCTTCGCGCTATCGTCGGCCGGGTGGCCTCAGGCGTTGCTGCGAGCCCTGGTCCGGGCGTTGCGGCGCTTGAGGGCACGGCGCTCGTCCTCGCTCATCCCGCCCCACACGCCGGCGTCCTGCCCGCTCTCCAGCGCCCACGAGAGGCAGTCGGAGACGACGGGGCAACGGCGGCAGACGGTCTTCGCCTCGGCGATCTGCAGGAGCGCAGGACCGCTGTTCCCCACGGGGAAGAACAGCTCGGGGTCCTCGTCGCGGCAGATCGCGCGGTGGCGCCAGTCCATTGGAACTACTCCTCAGCTAGGCGCGCGCGTGGGCACGCCACTCGTCAGCGGTCGGTTTTGGGGTGCTTGTGAATGCTTTCACGAACTGCTGGGATGTCAAGGGGTTAGCACTGACCCGGTGAGTGAACTCACCCGAAAGATCGACAGCGTTCACCAGCGGTTTCGCCGTGCGACACCGCCTCCGGCGGCAACATCGCAGATCGGTAGCGCTCCGGTCACGCCACGATCACGCCGCGTCTCGCGCCACGCCTCACACTGCGACGGTCAGCGCGCCCGGCGCGGAGGTGAACTCCACCTCCGTGCACGCTCCCAGCAAGTCGCCGTCGACCTGGAGGTTGACCGGCTCCTTGCTGGTCACTCGGACGTACTCGACATCGTCGCGGCGCAGCAGGTTCTCGCCACGGGGGTTCCCGTCCGTGGCCAGAAGATGCGCGAGATACCGCAAAATTGTCGGCAGACCCAGTCCGAGCAGCGCGAACAGCCCCAGACCGGCGTCGAACGAGGTGCTCGGGTTGAGCCGGATCGCCTTGTCGCCGAGGTAGGTCCACGGGTCGGTGTTGGACACGAAGGCCAGCCTGACCTGCTCGAACGGCCCCTCGTCGGGGATCTGCACGGTCAGCTCGGGGTTGCGCCTGCGCTGGGTGGCGTAGCTGGTCAGCGCGGTCCGCGCGTACAGCAGCGGACTGGCCTCCCGGCCCTTGGCGCGCTCCTGCTCCACGCCCGCGACCACGTCGGCGTCCCAGCCGACGCCCGCGTTGAAGGTGAACCAGCGGTCGTGGTCGCCGCCCGCGCCCGCGGACGCCACCCGGCCAAGGCCCACCCGGCGGCTGGTGCCGTGCTCGATGGCCTGCAGCAGCCGGTAGGTCGCCTCGACGGGGTCGCGCGGCAGCCCCAGCGCGCCCGCGAAGACGTTCGCCGAGCCGCCGGGCACCACGCCCAGCATGGGCGCGCCCGATCCCGCGCCGTCCCGCAGCAGCCCGTTGACGACCTCGTTCACCGTGCCGTCCCCGCCGTGCGCCACGACCAGGTCGTAGCCCTCCACGGCGGCCTGGGCCGCCGCGTCCGCCGCGTGGCCCCGGTAGGCGGTCTGGACGGTGTCCAGCTTCACCTCGCTGGCCAGGGCGTGCGCCAGCACGTCACGTCCGGCAGGCGTCGTTGTCGTCGCCTGCGGGTTGACCACCAGGAGTGCGCGCACTACCGCAGAGTAGGACAACCGGCCACGCCGGGCAGGTCGCACCTCACCCGACAGGACCAGCGGACACGCGTCGAAGTGGTCCAGATCTCCTTCCCGCGCCGCAGCGCGAACCGCGGCGCAGCCGCTCCCGAACCGTCCGCGACAAGGCACCCCGGCCCGACCGCCGGCTCGCCGAAGACCCCCCGATCTTCGCTCTTGAGGCGGTCGAACGGGACTCGCCAACCGGGTGGCCTACGATGCGTGACGAGTACGCACCGTGAGGAAAGGCCCAGCGTGACGATGCAGAAGCCGGTTCCGGGGGCGGTCCGGGCGGCGGGCGCGCTGACCGCCGTGCAGGGCTTGGCCGGGCTGGGGTTCGCGGTCGCGCTGGTGGTGCGCGCGTTCAGCGCCGACGCGGACTCGGGCCGGGTGCTCGGCGAGGCCGCCTACTTCGTCGTGCTGTGCTCGGGCGTGCTGGCCGCCGGTGTCGGGCTGCTGCTGGGCAAGCGCTGGGCGCGCACGCCGTCGCTGGTGGTCCAGCTGCTGCTGCTGGGCGTGGCCTGGTACGCCTACGGCCCGTCGGGCAGGCAGCTGATCGGCGCGCTCATCGGCATCTACGCGGTCTCGGTGGTGGCGCTGCTGTTCACCGCCCCGGCCCGCGAGTGGGTGCTGGGCCTGGACGAGCCGGACGAGTAGAGCGGCTACCCCCGGTTACTCCCGACCATCGGAGGGTGCCGGATGTCACTCCAACGAGTGAAGCTGAGGGTGGTGAATTCACCACTCCCTGCGTTCGTTGAGGTGACGAATCCATGCGACTTTCCCGCGTCCTGTCCGCGGTGGTCGGAGCCGCTGCCGCGCTCGCCCTGACCGCCGTGCCGTCCACGGCGTCGGCTCAGGAGGCCGACGGCGGCGTCCAACCGTTCATCATCGGCGGCGGCACCGCGAGCAACGCCCCCTGGGCGGCCCGGCTGTTCCACAACGGCCAGGAGAACTGCTCGGCCACCATCATCGCGCCGACCTGGATCCTGACCGCGCAGCACTGCGTGGCCAACTCCGGCACCTACACCTTCCGGGTCGGCAGCCTGGACCAGACCACCGGCGGCACCGTGGTCACCGCCACCCGGATCATCCAGCACCCGTCGGCGGACCTCGCGCTGGCGCGCATCGACCGCTCCGTCTCCGCCACCTACGCGCCGCTGGGCACCAGCACGGCGGTGCGCACCGGCCAGACCGTGCAGATCTACGGCTGGGGCGCCACCTGCACCAACCGGCCCGAGATCGAGTGCCAGTCGCGCTACCTCAAGTACGCCGACACCAGGGTGACCTCGGTCAGCAGCGAGGACTACCGGGGTGGCACCGCCATCGCGGTGACCCGCGTCAACGGCATCGCCGCGGGCGGCGACTCCGGCGGCCCGATGTTCGCCACCAGCCCGGTGGACGGCCGCGCGTACCAGGTCGGCGTGGCCTCGACCAGCGACCGCTCCACCCGGTCGTACTACACCAACGTGACGCGCTACCGCTCCTGGATCCAGTCCAACGCGGGCGTCTGACCACCACCGGAGGCCGCCGGGGCACCCTGCCGCCCCGGCGGCCTCCACGTTCGGCGCACGGCGCGATCACCAGACGCAATCACCCTTCGTGTTCACGATTGGCGGATGGACACGAACGGAGTAGCCGGATACGGTTCGGCAGGCGTTTCACGCCGCTCCGGGAGCAGGCAGGGTGAGGTGCGCTGTGCAGAACCCCCCGAGACGGGTGTCGACGAGCGGTGACCTGGACCGCCCCAACGTGGCCCGGCTCTACGACTACTACCTGGGCGGGGCGCACAACTTCGCGGTCGACCGCGCCTTCGCCGAGCAGTCGATGAAGTCCCTGCCCACCGACGAGCTGGTGCAGCACAGCCGCGCGTTCCTGCGCCGGGCGGTGCGCGTGTGCGTCGCCGCGGGCATCCGCCAGTTCCTCGACCTCGGCTCGGGCATCCCCACCGCGGGCAACGTGCACGAGGTCGCCCAGCAGGCCGACCCCACCTGCCGCGTGGTGTACGTGGACAACGAGCCCGCCACCGTCGCGCACGGCCGCACCATGCTGCGCGACAACCCCGGCGCGGCGATCGTGGAGGCCGACGTCCGCGACCCGGAGGCGGTGCTGTCCTCCGCGGAGTGCCGGGCCATGCTGGACCTGACCAAGCCCATCGCCGTGCTGATGGTCGCCATCCTGCCGTACCTGCTGGAGTCCGACCGGCCCGCCGAGGTCGTCACGGCCTACCGGGACGCCATCGCGCCCGGCAGCTACCTGGTGCTCACCCACCTCACCGACGACGCGCAGCCCGACCTGGTGCGCAAGCTGCTCGACGTGGCGGCCAGCACGCAGACGCCGATCGTGGCGCGCTCCCAGGCGCAGGTGCGGCGGCTGCTGGAGGGCTTCGACCTGCTGGAGCCCGGCCTGGTGATGTCGACCCGCTGGCGGCGCGACGACGGCCCGGAGACCGGCGCCGAGTCCGTCGCCTACGGCGCCGTCGGCGTCAAGCGCTAGCAAGTACCACCCGCCCCACCCGTCGGGGGACCGCTGACCACTACCCGGCGTCCCCGGTCCCGGTCAGCCGCCGGGTCTCCCGCCGCAGCACCTCCACCGTCCTGGTGACGAAGTCCGCGATGGCGCGCTGCTCGGCCTCGTCGTAGCGGTCCACCACCTCGGCCATCGAGGCGGCCAGGCCCGCGAAGACCTCCCCGAAGGCGTCCTCGACGGCGCTGACCACCACCCGCCGCCGGTCGGCCGGGTCGGGTTCGCGCCGCGCCAGCCCGGCCCGCTCCAGCCGGTCCACCACGCCGGTGACCGCGCCGGGGGTCAGGGCGATCTCCCTGGCCAGCGCGCCCGCCGTCATCGGGCCCTTGGCGGCCAGCAGCGCGAGCGCCCGCTGGTCGACCGCGGTGACGCCCAGGTGCGCGCCCACGGCCTCGTGGAAGGCCACCACCGCGGTGCTCAGCTCGCGCCCGAACTCCCGTCCGCTCATGCCCCGACTCTAACTCGCCTGATATTTCAGTACACTGAACTAAAATGTTCGCCGACTGAGGAGTTAGCATGGGGGAGCTGAGGTTGGCCTGGGACGTGCCCGCGTGGGCGTGGCGGTTCTACCTGGGCCACTTCCCGCTGATCGCGGGCCTGTCGCTGATCGCGTCGGCGCAGCGGCTGGTGGTGGTGAACTGGGGCCTGCCGCGCGGCTGGTCGCTCGCCTCGGAGGTGCTCGTCATGGCGGCCCGCGCGGTGCTCGTCGTGGCGGTGTGGCGGCTGGCGACGAGGGACGAGCGGCTGAGCTGGGCGGCGGCCGGGGCGTTCGCCTCGCAGCACTGGCGCAGCCTGGTGGCCCAGGCGCTGCTGCTGTGCGCGGCGTTCCTGGTCTTCGACCTCGGCGCGGAGCGCGGTGTCGGCGCGCTGCTGCCGGAGGCCGCCCGGCAGCCCTACCTGGCGGCGCTGCTGTTCGTGAAGAACCCGACGGTCATCGCGTTCACGCTGGTGTGGTGGATCGGCCTGATCAGGCAGGTCTCCCGCGTGCCGGGGCACGCGGGAGCGGTGGGGTGAGCGGGGTCAGGCCGCGGCCGGGCCGCGGTACCGGGCGTCGCCGAAGGCCAGCACCGGGTAGCCGATGAAGCTGAACAGCCACAGGCCCACGACGCCGAAGCCCGCGCCCTTGCCGAAGGACTTGGCCACGTCGACGGCGACGACGAGCGAGATGACGAAGTTGACGAGCGGGATGATGTAGAGGATCAGCCACCAGCCGGGACGGCCCGCGATCTTGAGCATCACGTAGATGTTGTAGATCGGGACGATGACCGCCCAGCCGGGTCTCCCGGCCTTGCTGTACACCTTCCACATCGACGCGATCAGGAAGACCGCGATCGCCAAGCTGATGATGATCGGTACGACGCCGACGGAGGCGTCAGTCTGGTACTGGTCCACGGCGCGGAACTGTGTCACCCGAACGGGCGACGTGGGCTTTTCTGGCCGTTTCGTGAGCCGTTCGAGATCAACCGTCCACTCGGGACATGTCCACCAGGGCCTGGTCGGTCAGCCGGAACACCGTCCACTCGTCCTGCGGCACCGCGCCGATCGACTTGTAGAACGCGATCGTGGGCTCCAGCCAGTCCAGCACCGCCCACTCCAGCCGGGCGTAGCCGCGCTCGACGCACTCGCGCGCCAGCGCGGCCAGCAGCGCCTTGCCCAACCCGCTGCCGCGCCGGTCCGGCCGCACGTACAGGTCCTCCAGGTAGATGCCGTGCACGCCGCGCCACGTGGAGAAGTTGAGGAACCACAGCGCCATGCCGACCACCTCGCCGCCCACCTCGGCCACGTGGCCGAACAGCGCGGGGGAGGGGCCGAACAGCGCCGCGCGCAGCTGCTCGACGGTCAGGTGGCACTGGTCCGCCGACCGCTCGTGCGCGGCCAGCTCGTGCGCGAAGCCGACCAGCGCGGGCACGTCCTGCTCGCGGACCCGGCGGACGCGGGGGTCAGCCACCGTCGACCTCCCACGCGGGCACGTTGAGCCTGCGCACCTGCGGATCGCCCCGCTCCTCGCCGAGCACGGTGGTGCCAGCCGGGTCCAGCCCGAAGTGCACCCCCTCGCTGGGCGGCAGGTTCAGCCAGGTGGCGATGAGCACGCGGCTGAAGTGCCCGTGCCCGACCAGCACCACGTCACCGTCGGCCAGCGCGTCCCTGGCGGCCTTGACCACGCCCCTGGCCCGCCGGTGCACCTGGTCGTGCGTCTCGCCGCCGGGCACCGGGTGCGTCCACACCGTCCACTTCGGCACGGTCTCGCGGATCTGCGGGGTGGTCAGGCCCTCGTAGTCGCCGTAGTCCCACTCGGCGAGCTCCTCGGTGCGCTCCGCGCGCAGGCCCGCCAGCTCGGCGGTCCGCCAGGCGCGCTGGCGGGGGCTGCTCAGCACCAGCGCGGGCGGCTCGTCGGTGCCCCGCAGCGCGGCCAGCACCCGGCCCGCGCGCCGGGCCTGGAGCACGCCCACCTCGGTGAGCGGGATGTCGGAGCGACCGGTGTGCCTGCCGCTCTCCGACCACTCGGTCTGACCGTGCCGCAGCAGGTACACGTGAGCCGTCACGCCCCCGATCCTAGTGCCGTCGGCGGCTCAGAAGATGGCCAGCGGGTTGACCGGCACGCCGCTCGCCGCGCCCAGCCGAGGGGGAGCGGCGACGAACAGGAAGGTGGCGCGCCCCTCCTCGGCGCAGGCGGCCGCCAGCCCGGTGGGGTCGGCCACGTCGATCAGGGGCATGCCGAGCCGGGCCAGGCCCACGCGGTGCAGCGGGGCGAAGACGCCGGGCTCGACGGGCGGTCGCGCGTCACCGATGTCGCCCGCGTAGACCGCCACGTCGTGCCGGTGCATCCAGAGCACCGCGTCGAGGGTCATCCCCGGCACGCGCCGGTCGAGGCAGGCCGCGTAGTCCCAGCCGCCGCGCACCACCAGCGCGTCCCCGGCGCGGACTTCGACCCCGGCCCGCGCGCACGCCTCCTCCAGCTCCGCGCCGGTCACCCCGTGGCCCTCGGGCAGCGGGCCGTCGGCGGCCAGGTCGACCAGGACGCCGCGGGTCACCACGCCCTGCCCGAACACCGCGGTGGACCCGTGCCGGTAGCCCCCCGGACCACCGGCATCCTCCAGCGCGACCCCCGGGTACACCTTGCCGTCCACGACCTGGTGCACCAGCGAGTCGAAGTGCGTCAGCTCGGGGTGGTGCGTCAGCATCACGATCAGCTCGGCCGTGCCCACGGGGGAGGAGCCGGTGAACAGCGCGGCCTGCATCGCCCCGATCGAGTCCGCGCCCAGGGGCGCGGTGGGGCCCGCGACCAACGGCGACGTCGGCACGGGGCGCGCGATCGAGACGGTCCGCCCGCTGCGCGCCTCGGTCACCGCCCGCGCCCGCACCTCGGGGGTGATCAGGTTCAGGGTGCCCCGCTCGTCGCGCTCACCCCAGCGCCCCCAGTTGGACGGCAGCTCCGCACTCCCGCTCATGCACGGCCCTTCTCGTCATCGGATCACCGGGCACCGCGCCGCCGCGGCGCGGTGCGGCGCAACCGTCCCGCGACGGCGGGCGGCCTCGCGTCGGCAACGGGTACGTAGACGCGGGCACGTAGATTCAGCGCATGCGAACCCGCGCCCCGGCGCAGGACGTCCTCGTCGGAAGGCGGGAGGAGAGCCTGCGCTTGACCGAGCTGACGGCCGCCGCCCGCGAGGGGCGCGGTGGCGCGCTCGTCCTGCGCGGCGAGGCGGGCATCGGCAAGAGCGCGCTGCTGGAGCTGACCGCGCGGGTGGCGTCCGGGTTCCGGGTGGTCCGCGCGTCCGGGGCGGAGTTCGAGAACGAGCTCCCCTACGCCGCCCTGCACCAGCTGTGCGTGCCGGTGCTCGGCCACCTCGACCGCCTGCCCACCCGGCACCGCGAGGGGCTGGAAGTCGCCTTCGGGCTCCGCGACGGCGCGCCGGACGTGTTCCGGGTCGGCCTGGCGGCGCTGGACCTGCTGACCTCCGCCGCCCGGAACAGGCCCCTGCTGTGCCTGGTCGACGACGCGCACTGGCTGGACGCGGCCTCGGCCAGGGCGCTGACCCTCCTCGCCAGGCGCATCGCGGCCGAACCGGTCGCGGTGGTCTTCGCGAGCCGACCCAGGGAAGCGGCCACCGAGCTGGACGAGCTGCCCCGGCTGGAGGTCGGGGGGCTGGCCGACGCCGAGGCCAGGCAGCTGCTGGCGGCGCGGACTCCGCTGGCGCTCGACGAGCACGTGCGCGAGCAGATCCTCGCGGAGGCCAGGGGCAACCCGCTGGCCCTGCTCGAACCGCCCGCTGCGGGCGGGTTCGCGCCACCGGGCGCGGGGTCCGTGCCGACGGCCGTCGAACGCGGCTTCCAGGCGAGGCTGCCGGGCCTGCCCGACCAGGCGCGGCTGCTGCTGACGGTCGCGAGCGCCGACCCGACCGGTGACGCCGGGCTGCTGTGGTCGGCGGCCGGGCACCTCGACATCGACGTGTCCACGGCGGGCGCCGCGGCCGCCGCCACCGGCCTGGTCGAGTTCGGCACCCGCGTCCGCTTCTGCCACCCGCTGGCCCGCTCCGCGGTCTACCGGGCCGCCACGGGCGAGTGGCTGCGCCGCGCGCACGCGGCGCTGGCCGAGGTCACCGACCCCGACGTCGACCCGGACCGCCGGGCCTGGCACCGGGCGCAGGCCACCGCCTGGCCCGACGAGGACGTGGCCGCCGAGCTGGAGCGGTCCGCCCACCGCGCCCGGTCACGGGGCGGCATCGCGGCCGCGGCGGCGTTCGCCGAGCGCGCGGCGGCGCTGTCCCCCGACCCCGCCAAGCGGGTGGACCGGGCGCTCGCGGCGGTGCGGGCGCGACTCGACTCGGGCGCCACCGCCGCCGCGAACGCCCTCCTCGGCACCATCCCGGCGACCACCGACCCGCGCAGGCAGGCCGAGGTCGACCTGCTGCGCGGCAAGCTCGCCTTCATGTCCCACCACGACGGCAACGGACCGGCGTTCATGCTGCGCGCCGCGTCCCGGATGGCCGCCGTCGACCCCGCCGCGGCCCGCGCGCACTACCTGGACGCCCTGGAGATGGCACTGGTCGTGGGGCGGGCCAGCGGCGTGCTGGCCGAGGTGCTGGCCGCCGTCCCGCAGGCACCGCCGTCGCCGGTGCCGGACGTGCTCGACGCCCTGGTGCTGCTCGCCGAAAAGGGGCACCGCGCGGCGGTGCCGCTGCTGCGCAAGGTCCTGGTGGACGACGACCGCGCGCTGTGGACCGAGCGTCCCGCGCTCGCCGTCATGCTCGTCGGAGAGCTGTGGGACCCGCACACCCACGTGGACATCACCGAGTGGCTGGTGAAGACCGGCCGGGACACCGGCTCGGCACCCGTGCTGCGGCTCGCCCTGGCCCAGGTCGCCTCCTGCAACGCGCTGCAGGGCAACCTCGGGCGGGCGACCGAGGCCGTCGCGGAGGAGGAGGCGATCGCCGACGCGATCGGCGGCCCCCCGATGCTCTACCCCCGACTGCACCTGGCCGCGATGCGCGGCCGCCGCGACGACGCGCTCCAGCAGTTCGAGACCGCCAGGGCGACGGCGACCAGACAGGGCGCCGGGCACCTGATCGCCAACGTCCACTGGGCCGAGGCGGTCCTGGGCAACGGCCTCACCGACTACCCAGCGGCGCTGGCCGCCGCCCGCCGGGCGGTCGAGCACGGCGACCTCGTGCTCGCCGGCCTTGCCCTGCCCGAACTCGTCGAAGCCGCCGTCCGCGGCGGCGCCCCCGACGTCGCCGCCGCCGCGCTCGCCGAGCTCACCGACCGGACCGAGGCCAGCGGAACGCCGACCGGCCTCGGCGTCGCGGCGTACGCGCGCGCACTGGTGACCGGTGCCGAGGACTGCTACCGGGAGGCGCTGGACCACCTCGACAGCAGTCCCCTGATGCCCTACCGCGCCAGGGCGCACCTGCTGTACGGGGAGTGGCTGCGCCGCGCGGGCCGCAGGCGGGACTGCCGCACGCACCTGCGCACCGCGCACGACCTGCTGTCCACGGCCGGTCTGGAGGCGTTCGCCGGACGAGCCGCCGTCGAGCTGAAGGCCACCGGCGAGAGCGCGCGCGAGCGCTCCCCGCACGCGCACGACCGGCTCACCACGCAGGAGACGCACGTCGCCCGCCTGGTCGCGACCGGCGCGACGTCCGCCGAGGTCGCCTCCCGGCTGTTCCTCAGCAGGCGCACCGTCGACGCCCACCTGCGCAACATCTACCGCAAGCTCGGGATCAGCTCCCGCCGCCAGCTCAAGGACCTCCCCGGCATCGCGCCCTAGAACGCACCGCGCCGCGTCGCCCCCGGAGCACGCCTCAGCTGCGCCAGGTCTGCTCGTAGCGCTGCCGCCGCTCCTGGTCCCGCACGCTGTTGCGGGCCTTGCGCGCCTCGCTGGCGCTGTTGGCCGGGTAGCCGTACTTGGTCATCCGGTGGTCGGTGCTCTCGCTGGCGTAGGACAGCGAGAAGTACACGCCGACGATCAGCCCCAGCGACCCGCACGCGATGGCCAGCGGCACCGGCGAACCCGCCACCCAGACCAGGACCAGCGTGATCACCACGGTCAGCGGCAGCACCTGCAGGAACGAGCGCACCGCGAACCACGCCAGCCAGCTCGGCTTGGTCGCCTGCTGGAAGACCCACTCGCGGTACCGGCCGGGCAGCCTGCCGCCGAGCAGGTACCAGAACCGCAGCGGCAGCGGGGGCGTGCTCATGACCGGCTCCTCTTCGTTGCTTCGATGACCCTGGTCAGTGCCGCGTGCAGGCCCATCAGCTCCTCCAGCGGCATCCCCAGCCGCGCCACCACGGCGGGCGGGATCTCCAACGCGCGCTCGCGCAGCGCCGCGCCCTCGTCGGTCAGCGTGACCGCGAGCTGCCGCTCGTCACCCGCCGCCCGCTCACGGCGCAGGTAGCCGACCGCCTCCAGCCGCTTGAGCAGCGGCGACAGCGTGGCCGGTTCCAGCGCCAGCAGGCCGGACAGGTCCTTGACCGACAGCGGGGCGTGCTGCCACAGGGCGAGCATCACCAGGTACTGGGGGTGGGTGAGCCCCATGGGTTCGAGCAGCGGCCGGTAGAGCGCGACCACGTTCCTGGACGCGACCGAGAGCGCGAAGCAGACCTGCTGCTCCAGGGACAGCGGGTCGTCGATACTTTGTGGGCTAACCATTAGTGCACACACTACCTGATCAATTCGGTTGCCCGACCTCGCAGGTTTCGGCCGTGAACGACCTCACCGCACGACTGACAGCCAGGTTCGAGCCCCAGGTGGCCGCCTGGTGCGACGCCGCACCGGACCTCGCGGAGCCCACGACCTTCGCGAGCACGAAAGAGGCGGGGGTGGCTCAGCCGCGCTGTCGTCCGATCCACTCCACCGAGTCCACGCCTTCTGTCCAATCCGGGCCGAGAACGCCGATCACGTCATCCAGCGCGATCCCCGGTGCGGAGGTCTCGAACACGGCGAGTCCTTCCACCGAGATCGATTCGACCTGATCGTGGACATTCCGGGTGAGCCGCCCCCACGTCTCGACCTCCTTGCCGAGCGCTTGCCGAACGGTGGCGGCCAGCGCGGCCGGGAAGTGCAGCGCGACGACCTTGCCGGTTCGGCGGTCGCGCAGCGCGGCCGTGCGCTGGTGGCCGTTGTACCGGTACAACTGACCGCACACTGATCCGAGCGACGGGGCGGGCGACTGAATGTCCTCGTGCGCGTGGAGGGCGAGCTGTTCATCGATCGGCGCCAAGGTGTCCCCCACGTGCGCCTCCCCCTGCTCCACGTGACTGCCGGTAGCTCACCCTGGACGGCACCGAGCGGGCCTGGTCGGGCAACGTGTCGATGCAGAGTTGTCGGCTCGCCACCACCGCTACTTGATCACTCGGACGGGTGATCCGCGGACGGATGTCGGTCGTGTGGACCGGGCCAGGTGGCGATTACTCGCCCACGGCTCCGTCAACGCGTTGGCGCAGCAGTCACTGGAGAGCCGGGTGATCGGGAAACTGTCAGGAGGAGGAGGATCTTCCGTGCCGACCCGTCCAGGTCTCGCAAGTCCGCACGCGCATCACTGGTAAGAACGATCTCGGCCATGCGAATCAGTCCTCGTCGCCGTCCAGGTCAACACCGAACCCGGCCGCGACGTCTTCCAGGTCGTGCCGGTCGCCGGAGTCGATCAAGGCGCGAGCCCAGGCAACTGCGGTGAGCTTCAAATCCTCTTCCAGTCCTTCGAGGTACTGCAACCGTTCCATGGTCTTGATATCGACTATGGCGGCGGCTGGCTGGTTGTTCTTGAACACGATGAGCCGGCGACCCTTGCTCGCCTCGCTGACAAGCTTCGAGACTCCCCGTGCGCTGGCCTCTGGCACGCTGATCACACCGTTGGGGTCGATCTTCATGACGGTTCCCTGCAGCTCTGCACGGATATCCCTGTAGGCATATAAGTAGAAAGACTCGCCACTCGGTTGTGGTTGTGACTTGTTCATACTGTTTGCCTAGGCGTCCGAATGGGTGATCTAGGCGTTTCAAAGCTCTGGGCAGTTGCAACGTCCAAGATCGGCTCTTGTTGCGATCTTCGCCCGTTGCTCCCAGTTAAATGCGTGTGTGGCGCAGTTGGGACAAGCGTCAAGTGGGTTACTGGAGGAGGTGGTCGGCGTGCTCGGCTGCCGTGCCTGTGAACAGTTCGATGACTCGGCGGCATTGATCGGTTCGTGGGCTTGCCTCCGCGAAGGCGCGGTGCGGTGGAGCCGGAGGAAACCCAGGGGTGTGGTGCGCTCGTCGGCCTGGAACGGCGCAGGGAGTCGTGGGCGGGATCGGTGAACATGTCGATGGGCATCTGGGCATCGACGGCTGCGAGTGAGCGGGCGGGTGGCGAACGATTTCGAGCCGTGCTCCTACGGGAGCGCGAGCGCCACTTTCAGCGCCTCGCCGACAGCGGTGAGCGTGCGCGGGCTGAGCGCCCCGCAGGGCCGGACCAGATCGTCCTTGTAGAGCTGTTCCAGATCATCGGTGAGGACGAACCCGACAAGTGGGTCGGCGGAGGTCAGCGGCACCACGGTAGGCAGTCCTCGGTAGCGGTCTGTAGTGGTGATCCGCGCACTCATAATGGTGTCCAGGTTCCGGTTCCGCTGGTTGTTGCTGATCACCAACCAGGGCTTCTCGCCGTGTCCCAGGTCCGCCATGTAGATCTGACCTCGCAGAGGGATGACCGTCACGCGGACATCCTCCGGTCGCGCTGGGCCTGGCGGGCCCTCTTGGTGCTGCGTTCGGCCTGCCGGTCCTCGTCCGCGCGCTGTGCCTCGGCGAGGTGCGCGTACCCCTGCTCCAACGCCTTCTCCCGTAGTGCTTCGGCCCCTGCGCGCAGCAGGGCGCGGACCACGCCCGCCTCCGATGAGCGCACGGTCAACCCGTGCTCGGCGGCCCACGCCTCCAACGCGGCGTGTTCAGCGCGCTGCGGGTCTGCGAAGACCGACAACGCGGCCTGCTCCGCTCCTTCGAGGGTCACAGTGATGCGCTTCGTCTCCATGCATATCAAGGTACGCGTCATCATGCACCACCGCCTAGCATCAGATTGTGCATCACTGTGTGCATCGCACATGCTAGGCGAGACGAGAGGCGAACCGGGCTTCAGCGCTTGGCTATCACCAGAACGAGTTACGTTCGCGGGCGATTCGGACCGAAGAAGCGGTCGCCGGGTTCTGCGCGGCGCAGCACGGGAGCCGGTGCGTCCCCTCTCGGGCCCGGCACACCCTGATGTCCGCGTCGAGAGACGCTGAGGCGGTGCGGTACGTCGGGCATTGATGTACGGCTGCTGCACGCGGACTGAGGTGGGGCATTGGAGAACGCTCGACAGCGACCTGGGATGCGAAACGGCGCTGGCCGACGGAGAGATCTCCGCCGGCCAGCGCCGCGTCTTGGCAGGCGATCAGGCGGCCTGCTTGGTCTCCCAGAAGATCTTGTCGATCTGTCCACAAGCCCGCCCTGACCAGGCGCTAACGGCTCTGTGGAGCGTTCCGGGCCGTGCTCGGGCCGTCCGGGCCGTTGCGGCGGGCGTAGACCCCGTCGATCACGCCTCTCGTCCGCTCATCGCTGCTCGGCATCAGGTGTGTGTAGGTGCGGAGGGTGAACGAGGCGTCAGCGTGCCCGAGCCACTCGGCGACCGCCTTGATCGACTCACCTTGGTCCAGGAGCACCGAGGCGAAGAAGTGCCGGAGGTCGTGCATCCCGTTCTCATAGCGGCCGGAGGACATGCCCGCGGCTTCCAACGCCGTCTTCCAGTAGTTCCGGTCGAAGTCGTTGGCTCTGATCGGCAACCCGCGCATGGACGTGACGATCACCCGGACCGTCACCAGCTTGCCGTCAGGCACCGCCCACGGCAGCGTCACCTCCACCGGGGGAAAGTCCCGCATGTGCTGGTCAAGAGCCTGCTTGACCGGCCCGGAGAGCGGCACCTCACGAACCTTGTCGTACTTCGGCAGGTCGAACACGAGCCGGTTCCGCACCGTCTTGAGCTGTCGGCACACAGTCACCCGCCCGCCGTCCACGTCGAGGTCATCGACGCCCAGGGCGAAGCACTCACCCTGTCGAAGCCCGAGCCCGGCACCCAAGTCGGTCAGCACCCGGAAGCGCTTGGGCAGCCCACGTTGAACGGCCCAGACCTGAGCTTCCGCCCATGGCACCACCTTGTGCTTGGGGGCTTTCGGCGTCTTGACCGACTTGCCGCTACACGGATTCTTGCCGATCAGGTCGTCATCAACCGCCGCGTTGAACAGCGCTGCCAGGTTCTTGAACAGCGTGTGCCGGTACTGGTCGGACAGCCCTTGCTTGCGGAGCTTGCTGTCCCAGGACCGCACATCCGACGCCTTGACGGCCGTGACCGCCTGGCCGCCGAGGTGCGGATAGATGTTCTTGCGGAACCGCATCTCCATGATTTCGCGGGACGCCTCGTCCACATCGAGGTCAGCCAGCCACTTGCTGCCGAAGACCTCCACTGTGACGCCATCGGCAGCGGCAGGCTTGCCCCTCGGATCTACCCAGGTGCCGAGGGAGATGCTTGTCTCGGTCTTCCTGATCCACTCACGAGCAGCCTTGTACTCGCCATCTGGGAAGCTCTCCGAGACTTCCCCTTCCGGACCGACCACCCTCGCGCGGTAACGCTTGCCGACGCCGTGACGCGCGGTTGGAACGCGCTTGGTCTTGCCGGGGCGGTCCGGGTCAGGCTCATCCTTGAACCATCGGTCTTGAACATGGCCCATCAGGCAGCCTCAGACGGAAGAGCCGTAATCCAGGCTTCAACGTCGGCCGGGCGGTACCGAACGTACTTGCCGACCCGCCGACCGGGAGGACCGTACTTCTGGGTACGCCACTTGTAGATCGTGGCGACCGGAACACCGAGGTAGTCGGCCAGTTCCTGGACACTCCACAGCTTGGTCATGCCGCTACCTCCTCTGTGTACTTGCGTTGGCGTTGCGCCCGTAGGCGTTCGGCGAGTGCCGCCGCCAGCTCTCGCTCCGCGTCGTTGGCGTAGCCCGAGCCCGCATAGGCCCAGTCGTTGACGACGATCACCGAGTCCGCCTCGATGCCGAGCCGGTCGAGGACTTCGGCCGCGCGGAAGGCACGCCGGTCCTCGCGGATGCGCTTGAAGGTGGTCGAGTAGTGCTTGGACTTGGTCAGGAAGTGGCCGCGAAAGCCGAGCATGTGCGCCCACTTGCGTAGGTTCAGCTCCGCGTAGAAGCCGAGGTCACCGAGGTCCCACGCCATTTGGATCATGCGGCGGTGGTGGTCGTTGACCCTGACGTGGTCAATGTCGAGCTGCGAGCGAATCGGCCGGTCGGGGGTGTCTCGTGCCCCGGTGCCCTTGGTGGCGTACTTGGCGACGTAGGCCGCCAGGCGACTGTCGCTGACCACGCCCGCGTCGTCTTCCACCTCACTGGCCGCGCTGGCCCGGATGGGACGTACGTCGACCTGGCTGCCCCAGACCAGGCCGAGCACGCTCCCGTCGGGGCGGTGGGACTCGATCAGTACCGACCGGGCAGCGGTGCGCACGGCGTGGTCCACCAGGCCCACCGTCGCCCACGCGGGGGCACGGTCACCGGCGCCCTCGGGTCCATCGACGCGGATGACGGCGTGGAAGTGGACCAGGCCGCGCCGCTGGTACTCGGCGACCTTGGCATAGGAGACCCGCGCGTGGTGCTTGAAGTCCCGCACCGTCAGCCCCGCCCCACGGGCCAGGGCGCGCCGAAGGGCGATGGTGAACCGGTGCCATAGCTTCCCGGCGTGGGCCTGCCACAGCACCGCGCCGACGTAGTCATAGCCGTCCGGGTCGACGGGGCCGCCGATGCGCGGGTCATCGGGGTGGTGGAACTCCCCGCACCCGGTGCATGGCCGGACCTTGCCGCCGGGAGTGGTGGGCCGGTTGTGCACCGCGCCGAACGACGGGGCGGTGAGCGTGACGAACACGCGCGGTTTCTCGGCGACCGACTCGGGGACGCCCTTGCTGCCGCCGGACAGGCCCGCCCGCATCAGGTGGAACGCGTCGGCCGCGTAGCGGTCGGAGCAGGCGGGGCAGACCGAGGCACGGCGGTTGCCGCAGGGCACCATGACGTCACCGCCCAGGTGCGCCAGCACCTTGGAACTGTCGAGGTTGTGCACCTGCCAGGCCCCGAAGAGGCGGATGGGCGCGGCGCACCCGCCGATGGCGGTGACCTTGTCCCTCCAGTTCCGGTAGTCGGCCCGTTGGACCCGATCGGCGATGCGGTCTTGCAGCGTGAGGACCACGAGGGCTCCCCCCTTCCGGTAGTGGTGGTCAAAGACGGAAAGCGGGGCATGACCAGGTGTTTCGGTCATGCCCCGCAGGTGATCGGTCAGGCTGCGGCGTTGAACTGTTCGGCGAGCGCGGCGGCGAAGTCGTCAGGGACGTTCACGGCCGCTCGCACATCGGCCGGGGTGATGACGCGGCCCTGGTTTCGCACCTCAGCGACCTTCGCGCCGAGCGCGGCTTGCAGGTGCGTTGGGAGCTTGAGCGGTGTCCGCGCCGACGTGGAAGCGGACGCGGCCGGGGTGGTGGTGGCGTTGGTGACGGGCTTGGCGTCGGCCATCACCCGGTCCCGCGCGGCGTTGCAGCGGTGCTGGATCACCGGCATGACCTCGGCGATGAGGAACACCACCAGCGGGACGACCAGGTGCAGGAACACCACGCCGTACTCCACCGAGCCGGACGGCGGGCGCAGCGAGGACCACACGTTGGTGACCAGGGTCGCGCCGAGCAGGAGCCGCTTGAGCCAGACGACCGGTGCGGCGTCGACGGCCTGGCCCTGCGACAGCATCTCGGCTTCCCAGCGCAGCAGCGTGACGAGGATGCCCGCCAACGCGGGCTCGACCAGCCACGCACCCCACCACAGCGCGTCGAGCGGGGACAGGTGGCCAGCCAGAAACTCGTGCACGCCCGTGGTGGTGAACCCCAGGCCCAGTGCGAGGAAGAACCACATGGAGCGGGTGACGGAGACGCGGAAGCGCTCCAAGCGGACCGCGTGCAACAGCGGGTCCGAGGTCAGGCCGTGCAGCTGGTGGGACTCGGCGAGACGGGCGCGCAGCTTGCGCACGGCCCGAGTCTCACCGCGCGGGGCATCCTCGGGCGCAGCGCTGGTCATGCCGCAGCACGGGCACGCCGAGCGGACACCGCACGACCGAGGTGGACCAGGCGGGCGACCTCTTCGAAGGTCACCGGCTCGACCACCAGCGGCACCAGGCGAAAAGAGCCGTCGAGGGTCACCGCGGCTTTGCCGACCGGGGTGGCGTCGAGGTCGGACACGGCCGCCGAGGCCGTCAGGCCGAACGCCAGCCCTGCCCGGTTCCGTGCGGTGGCCGCCACCGTCAGCATGCGGTCCGGGCGCAGCGTCCAGGTGAGCGTGACGCCGTCGAGCCTGGAGACCCACAGCAGCAGTGCCGCCAGGCGATCCGGCGCGGTGCCGGAGGTGAACTCGGCGTGCACCGAGCCGGACCGGGTGGAGATGATCAACCGGTCCGGCCGGGGCAGCCTGTTGGTGCGGATCAGCGATCGCAGGGTGCGGATGATCCGGTCCAGCGATCGGGGGCTGTTGGAAGGCATGGCAAAGCTCCAAGAGACAGGTGGGAAGGCAGGTCAGGCGACGACGCGCAGGCTCGAACCGGAGTCGGCAGGACCGGCTTTGACGAAGGCGACCAGCTCGTCAATGTCGTGGTCGCTGGTGTAAGCCGCGCGTACTCGGCGCGGGATGCGCGAACGGCTGTCCACTCGGAAGCCGATACCGGCGCTGGACTCGTCGGCCGCGATCTCGTCAGCGATCGCGCCACGCTCGCGGGCACCTTCGCCCAGGACCATGTCCGGGTGCCGCTCGCTGGTGACCCTCAGGCACACCCGGTGAGGGAGCAGGTCCCGGATGGGCAGCACGTCCTTGGACGGCTCTTGCACGTACACGTCCAACACGTCGTTGGTCGCGCGGCCCATGCTGGAGATCACCGCGCATGCATTGGTGATCTCGTGGGCGTACTCGGAGTTGTAGGCCATCAGGAAGCCCACTTCGTCCAGGATCAGCCAGTCCACCGGGTGCTCACGCGACACCGGTACGGAGCGCTTCCCCTTGCGCTGCAATCGCTTCTGCTTGCGCTCCATGTTGTCCACGAAGCGACCGATCAACTCGGCGCAGTCCTCTGGTGTGTCGGCATAGCGGCCGTCGAGGATCGGCTTGAGCGCGACGAACTCGAACAGCTTCAGGTCGCACACCCACGGCCGCACGAGACCATCACGGATCATCGGCGCGACCGCCCGCAGCTTGGCCATCACCACGGAGTTCTTGCCCGAGCCGGTCGCACCGGCCGTCAGGTGCTGGGTGCCGATCAGCGGCTCTCGCCACTCCCCACCCAACTCGGTCTCCCCGAGGCACAGCGACCGCAGGTCGACGGCGTCGGAGGACTCGGGCATGGCCGGGGCGGGGATGACCCGGTCGAACGGTTCCCGCCACTGGATGATCAGCACGACCTCACCCGGCTTGCCCTGCTCGACGGCGACCCGCTCGGCCTTGAGGGTCGCGGCCAGCTCGGGCAGCACCTTGGCGAAGGCCCGCAGCGCCTGGCCGGGTACGAGGCGCACCCGGACCGTGTCGATCGACGGCGACCACGAGCGCACCCGCAGCACGCGCGGCACCAGGGTTTCCCCGGTGCGGTGGTGCACCGTGGTGAGCCCGCACGAGCCCATGAGGTTGGTCCAACGCCGACCGGTGTAGGCACCGGCCCAACGACGCCGCCACGCCCGCAGCACCGGAGCGGCCCAAGCGTCGAAGGTGTCCGGGTGCGCGCGGTACCAGGCCGCCGTCCCCGCAGCCAGGCCGCCCAGCGCGCCCCCGGTCGCTTCAGGGCCGAACTCGACCAGCGACGCCCCCAGCCCGCCGGGGCCGACCACCGCGCCGGGGTGGCGCACCAGCCACCGCACCGTGCGGAACTCCCACCCGACCGAACGTCGAGACGTGCCCGTTGGCACCTGCGCCATGATTGGTTCTCCTTGGTCCAGGCACGGCGACGGCCGACCACCCGAGGGATGCGGTGATCGGCCGTCGCCGTGGTGTGGTTGTGGGACTACTTGCGCGGACTGCCGCGCCGACGTCGCCGGGCGGAGGCCGGTTCCAACTGCGAGCGCGAGTAGGACAACGAAGTCCGCAGGACCGCCACCGACCGCACGAACGCGTTGTGATCAGCCTTGAAGCCCTCGCGGCGGAACGGAATGTCCACCGTTGCCCGCCGCAGTTGCCCCATCGCCTTGTCCAGGCATTCCAGAGCGGTAATCAACTCTTGAGACATGGCCGATCAGACCTTCCACTCACGGGTCTTCAACTCGGTCTCATATCGAACCGCCCGGTCTTTCAACGTGGTCAGGTTCTGCTTGACCTTGTCCATCAACCGCTTCAGCTCATCGGGAGGCGTGACCCGCCACGAGCCAGGCGGGGCCGGGTTCTCCCGCATCTTGGCGATCAGCTTGTCCAGCGGCCCGAACTGCTCTGTCACGAAGTCGATCGAGTTGACCAGGTTCGCGTACCGCTGCTCAGCCTTACCGCTGGTACCGGACATGCTCACCACCTCTCCGCGCTGTAGAGGAACCGGAACAGGGCTTGGCGCAGGTGCACGAAGTCCGCGCTGCTGTCCGCCGCGTCCGGGAAACCGTGCCGCCGCAACACTGATGCCACCTCCAATATCAACCCGAATGTGAACCGAGCGTCACCGTCGCCCGGTGGCACCTCCACCGGAAACGCACTGGTCTCCATCACCCACCTCCGAATCGGGGACCACGGCGAACCCCAGATCCGCCAACGGTTCTGGGGCCACCGAAGACCCCGGCACATCACGCGGACGCGCCGGATTCAGGCATGGCTCTACCCACTGTGGAATTGACAAGGAACAGGCAGCCCAGAAAACGGCTTGGATTAACTCAGGGGATGAACCGAGAAAGTGCAGCGATCAGGCGACGCTGCGCACCGGACGCGCCGCGGGCTTCAGCCCCGACGCCTTGAACCACAGGCCCGCCGAGGCGATCTTGCGCGGGTCCACGCGGTCAGGAATCTCGTAGGTGTTCACCACCGGGTTGACCAACTCGACGTACGTGCCCTCCTCGAACCCCTCGCCGGGGTCACCGGGCAGGTTGACGCGGATTTCCTCACCCTTGCCAGCCCTGCGGCCTTCCATCGGCACGGGCTTGGCGAACAGCGTCACCACGTACTGAACCTCGCCAGTGGCGCGGTCGACCACCGGCGTCACCGAGCCGTCCTCGGCTTCGCGCATCTTCGCCGCCGGCGCTTCCGTGATCATCAGTCGGTAGCCGTTGAGCAGCACCGGCAAGTCCTGAAGAGCCATCTCGAACCTCCAAGCAGTGAGAGCGACCCGACGCCGCTCATCCACTGCAACCAACATAGCTAGTAGAGCTAGTACAGTCATTAGGCCGATCGAGTGACTATCAACAGTGCTAGCTTTGTCGCTACAGTTGGTGTATGGCTCTCGACGCGGCGGACCCGCGACCGGCGTACCAGCAGATCGCTGACGACCTCCGCCGCTTCATCGCGTCCGAGGAGGCGCAGGTGGGGGACAAGTTGCCCTCGCTGACCGAGCTTCAGACCAAGTACGGCCGCGCGGTGATGACCTTGCAGAAGGCACTCGACGTGCTCCGCGCCGAAGGGCTGGTCCTCTCCCGTCAGGGAGAGGGGACGATCATCGTCAAAAAGCCGGAAGCCCATGCGGGGGAGGAGGAAGGCCCCTCACCGCATGAGCTTCGGCAGATGTTCGAGCGCATCAACAGCGCGTTGGACGACCTCAGCCAGCGTGTTTCCGCTGTCGAGGCTGAGCTTTTCGGGTCCACTTCAGACGATCCTCAATCCGGGTCAACCGGTCGTTGAGGTCTTCCAGGCGCGCCAGCAGCAGCTCTGTCACGGCACGCATGTCCCGCCAGTCCTCTTCCGTCCACTTGTTCTCGCCGGACACCGTGCCCCCTGGTTGTGCGTGGTCGTTCGTGGTTACTTCTGCTGATCGTTCGTTCGTGCCGCATACCGCCTGACCAGCTCGATCACCGCATAGGTGACGACGAAGGCCGTCAGCCCTTCGGCGACCGCCAGGATCACACCGAGTCCTTCGGCGACACTGGCTGACCAGCGCCGCTTTCGGAGAACCATGGCGGATCAACCACCGAGGACTGCTCCTCGGTCGGCCACTGCTCATTGAGTGCGTGACGACCCGTGGCCTTGGCGACCTCCTCGGGCGTGGTCCCGAGCGCGGCGGTCAAGGCATCGAAGTCCAACGGTGCCAACTGCGTCAGCGCCTGGCACCGGTCGGCGAACGCCTCTGCCGCCTCCGCCAGCTCCCGAGCGAACTTGATGGCCATCTCCGCGCCGCCCTCACGACCGGCGATCTGCACCGTCAGCCGCGCATCACCGGACAGGATCACCAAGGACGGGTGTCCCTGCGCGCGCTCGACCATCGACGACTCCGCGTCTTCCTCTGGTTGAAGAAGCACGTGCAACCCCATCGACTTCACCTCCACGTAGACCAGGACTTGCCTGACCAGATTCACGCGCGCGGAAGATCCATCCCATACAAATGACTATTGGCGATATCGGTGCGACCACTAACCCCAGATCAGCGCCGTAATCACAGGGCTACACTCCGCAGTAGCTGGACCTGAGGGCAGGGGGTGAACGGCGCAGTGACCACGCCCAGACGGCGGTGCCGCACGTGCGACACCTGGCTGGCCAGCGACAACCGAGGTACGCAGTGCGGCAAGTGCGCTGCGGCCTCGACACTGCACGCCCCGAAGTTGCCGCCGGAGTTCTGGACGCAGCCCACCCTGCGCGAGGCGTTCGAGTCCCGCAACATCGGCCAGGTCTTCCGCGCCTACCGCCAAGCCCAGCGCCCCACGCTGCCGCAGGCCACCCTCGCGGCCTGGCTTGACCTCACCCAAGGCCGCATCAGCGAAATCGAACGCTCCCGCCGCCCTGTCACCGACCTCGAACGCCTCGAACGCTGGTGTAACGCCCTGCACGTGCCCCAGCACCTGCGGTGGTTCAACGGCGGTGTGCGGGAAGTCCACGACGTCCAAGAGCTGTACGCGAGCCGCGCCGTCGACCCGAGCCCCACCTACCCGACTCAGCCGATATGGGCGCCGGGTGACGCAGGCGAACCAGCCGCCGCGCAGGGACTCGACATAGTCCACGTCGCCATCCCACGCCTACGCCGCTCGCTCGACATCCTCGACCTCCCCGACGACGGCCCCGTCAGAAGCCTGGCCGAGCTGCGCGCCGACGTGGCGCTGATGAATGAGCACCGCCTTGAAGCCCGCTATGGCGAACTCGTGCGCTACCTACCCGGCCTGATCGGCGAACTGGCCCGTGCCCGCCAACTGCTGCCCGCCGCCGACCGCCGTCACGTCGCGTCCCTGTTGACACTCGCCCTGCGTGCCGCTGATGGCGTGGCCTACAAGTTCCACTACTTCGACCTGTCGGCCCGCCTGATCGACCTCATGCGCCTCACAGCCCAAGAGTCCGAAGACCCGCTGCTGCCAGCGGCGGTGTCCTACGTGCGCACCGAAACGTTCTTCGCCAGCGGCGACCTGCACACCGCCGCCCGCGCCCTGGACCTGGCCGCCGACCAGATCCCCACCCGAGCCCTGAAACAGGCCCCGGTCGCCGCGGCCTTCGGTGCCCTGCACATGCGCGCCGCCGTCGTGGCCGCGCGAGCAGGCAAAGCCGACATCGCCGCCGACCACCTGCTTACCGCCCGCTACGCCGCCCACGCCGCACCCGAAGGCGTATACCACGGCACCGCCTTCGGCCCGGCCTCCCTGCGCATCCACGAACTCGCCGTGGCCGCCGAGCTGCGCGACCCGGCAGGCATCCAACGCGCCGCCACCTGGCACCCACCGCAGGAACTACCCGCCGAACGTCGCTCGCACTACTACATCGACCTGGCCCGCGCCCAGCTCGACCTCGGCCACCACGAAGACGCCCACCTCTGCCTGCAGGCCGCCCGCCAGGCCGCGCCCGAGCACACCCGCGCCCATCCCCAGGTTCGCCAAGCCCTGTCGGTGCTGCTGCGCACCCACCCGTCCCTCAGCTCCGGCCTGCTCGACCTGGCCGCGTGGGCCGGGGCACGCTGACCCTGGCTCACTGCACGTTCAGCAGCTCCGGCAGGTCGTGCAACGAGTCGATCACCCAATCGGCATCACGACGCACCAGCGGATCATCAGCCCACAGGTAGCCCCACGGCCCACGCCGGATCAACGCCGTCCGCAACCCGAACGCCTTGGCCGCCACCACGTCGTTGTCCCGATGATCACCGACGTAGAGCACTTCACCGGCAGCAGCCGCAGGTGTCATCTTCACGACCCGCTCGAAGAACTCCGGCGCAGGCTTGGCCACATCCCACTCACCAGAGGTGGCGACCCCGTCCACCGGCAACTCCAGCTCCCGCAGCAGCTCCGCTGCGCGGGCGGTCTGGTTACCTGCGATGCCCACCCACAAGCCCAGCTCGCGCAGCCGCGCCAGGCCAGTTCGTACGTCCGGGTACAAGTCATCGTCCTCGATGCGCTCGCCGAGCCCGGCCTCTTCACGCAACCGCCGTTCATGGGCCACGTCGAACCCTGGCCGGAAGTACTGGAACGTCTCAGCGTTGTCCCGTCCAGCCGCCGTGACAGCCCCTAGCACCGTCGAGAAGGTGTGACGGGGCACGCCGATCCAGTCAGCCCAGGCACCCCACTCGCGCGAGTCGTCCAACAACGTCTCCCCCACGTCGAACACCACCGCAGTCACCATGTCCTACTCCTACGCCATCCATCTCCACCTAGCGCAACGGGCACCGGCTTGGCATGCACCAGACGACCTGCTGGCGTGTTCAGAGTTTCTTTTCTTCGTCAAGGCGGCCCCCTCCGGGGGCCGCTGGCCGTTGGTGCCAGGCCGACGCCGAAGGACCGACGCCCCTGTAGTGCGGCACGCCCAAGCGGGCCTGGCGGCCCGCGGGCGTGCCACGCGAGGAAGGGCGCCGCTCCTGACGTCGGCGAGGAACGGCCAGCGACCCCCGAAGAAGACCGCAAAAGATCAAAAAATGCGCTCGCCGCGCGGCAGGCCAGCAGGATGACTAGGACGCACCGCCGGTTCGGCTATCAGCGTGGGCCGGGGTTCGTGTCATCCCGCCGACCTCCCCCGAGGGCAACCACACGCGTCAAGGGGGCAGTTCCAGCCCAGCAGTCCGCCAGGCGGAAGACACCCCCTTGACACGCGTGGTTGGGACGAGCCAGGTCGGCGGGATGACACGAAGCCCCTCGTATGGTGCGGCGGACTGGTAGCGGCCGAGCGTTCGACCTGCTCGTAACTAAGTATTCAAAGGCTAGTCGACCTCCAAACATGGATTGCGTAGGTTTGGTTCACCAGTCGAATGATTCGTTAAACCAGGCCTGATTCTTTGCAACTGTCGTGACAGGGGTGGGCGACTTCATCCGCATTCTGCCGACTTCCCATGCGAGTTGGCTGACATAAGTCGGCAAATTTCGGCAGCGTGCAATGATATCGGTGATCGGTACTCGAGCTTTGCGTAGAGCAGATCTGCTTGGAAATGTCTCTAGACGATAACTGCGCGGTGCACCAGGGAGTATAAACGGAACGCGCTCTAGTAGGTCAAGGGCTCTCTGTGAGCCGATGTGCCCTTCCGCCATCGCTGCGACAATATCCGTCGCCACGTCAGCGAGCACCTCGGGGGCTGGTTCGGATGTGAGAATCCAGCTATCAATAATATTCCAACGATGGGCTGGGTTCACTCGCCTGAGCAAAATCTGTGCCGCACGCGTGCTACTCGATGCTAGACGTGAGCCCAGTGCCGAAAGGTCTGCATCTTTACCTATATGAGGTGGGCGCACAATGTAGGCATCGATAAATGATAGGAACGTTGTGAATTGAGATGAGGAAATTCTCTTAGCTGCCTCGTCAACTTGCTCGAGAATTGCGATCAGTACCTCGGTCTTAGCCCAGATGGTGCTCGCAGTAAGGATGAGTTCGTAGTCGGCCGCACTCTTTGCTTCGCTGAATTGGTTGGTCCACCAGTCGACCGACTTCGCCTGTCGTCGAGCATAGCGTATACGACTCGGCAAGGGGAAATCTTCTGACAGAATCTGGTTGGCACGACCGCCGCGCTCAGTACTTGACGTGATCCCCGCTGCCATCACACCGAGATGCAGAGATGTGGCAGTTCGTCCATATACGCTTTCAAGTGCTGTAATAGCGTCAGACCATGGTTGCAATGTAAACGCCGCTCGCTCCGAATGTGTCCGCAACAACGTTTTGAGAATTCCTGCGGCTGCATCGTCGGATCTATTCAAATCCTTTGGGATCGGGAAGCGGCTCGCTTGCCTGTAGCGCGTGTGATCTCCTGCAGAAACCAACGTTCCCCAGAAATGGGGATGGCTAGCGGCTAGAATTGTCGCGTATATATCGCTGTTTGGCCTTACTGCCAGGGAGCGCAAAACGCTGGCATCGAGAGCAGTCTTTACATATTCCCAAATAAGGTCCGTTGTCAATAGTCGCGATGGCGCTGGTGTAGTCGCCGCTATCACAAGTGTGATTGAACGATCAATTGAATCGGCTGTTGCGTCACTTACTGGCCAGTGGAGGCCGGGCTCTTTAGAGGCTCTATCCGAGCACCCCAGCCGAAGGCCAAGAATCGTCCAAATTCTTTTTTCGTCGCCTGTGGCTGCTTGGTACTCATGAAGCCATCTGGTGTAAATTTCACTTGGAGTTCCGTAGAGTTTGATAAGATGGCAAAACTCAATCGTTCGGTGAGACTGCGGTGCCGTTACAAGTGCATTCCAAACAATTTCGAACGCTTCTTCGGCTCCGGCACCCTTTGACAATGCAAAGCTTGTTCCTGTCAAGCGCCCGCGAATACGTAGTGATGTATCTGCTGTCCAGTAAAGGCCTTCGCCTTCGAAAATGGCTGAAACGACAAGTTCGGTGGCTCTTGGTGATTGTGTGAATACCCAGTCTTGAAGCAGCGAGAAAGCGAGCTCTCTTGGATAAGATTGTCCCCGGCGACTGGGATCTTCAATGAGATCCTTCACGCGCAGTGCTAGGTCTGCCAGCTCGCCTTTTCTGAAGAATCCGGCGAAGAATCGGGTCACGTTCAACCAGTACGGATTTGCCGAGATTCCGTCGAATCGGTCTGAACGTGTTCCGCGAGCTTTCTCCCAGGGGGGTGAAGTGGGGGCAGTTTCGTAGAGGTATCGTCCTGCGAAATATTCGCGCAAAGGTTGAACTTCGAATTCGAAGGTGCCTTCGATGCGAGGCACCAGGGCTACTACACGCCCAACCACGGCATTAAAAAGCTTATCGACCATATCGTCTTTATGCTTCTGCCTGGCAAGGTAATCACGAAGCAGCGCGCGCAGGTCAGTAACACTTATACGGCCGGTTCCACGCCTGCTCTCAGCCTGTGCATGAAGGTAGTAGCCCAGGTAACCGTGGATATCAAGCAGGAGATCCCTGTTGTCCCTAACATCGGGGCTCTTCTCTGATTCACGATTAAGGAATTGTTCGAGATAGGCGGTATAGAGTTCAGTTCGTTTATCGGGCAAGCTGGACCCACGCGCCACCATCAAGCTGAGCAGAATAGTGAGCTGCATAGTATTCTTGGCAAGCTCAGCCATGTGAGGCGATTGAAGTTTATCCTCTAGGGTCTCAATCAGTTCACGGGCATCCTTAGATGGTAGTCTGCGAACTTTCGCCCATTTATGGGCGTACTCGGTTGCGATTTTTCCCGTAATCGCACCAAGTGTAAGGTGGTAGAATTTCGAATAGGGCAGGCTTGGCGCATTAGAGATTGCAGTCGGACGGCTTGTTACAATAATGACAATTTTATTGTGCCTGTCCTGATGCCTTTCTGCAAAAGCTTCGATCTGCGAGACTACTTCTTGTCGATCGGTCAGGTCGGCGACTTCATCGAGCGCATCCAGGATCAAAATTACCGGTCGCTCTGACATTATGGCGACTAGGTCGCTCACCGTAAATTGCTGTCCGCCTGAAAAGCGGGAGATATGGCCAGCGATGGCAGCTTCGAGCGTGGGAGCTTCGCCATGTTGACTACTTACTTCACGAGTCCACGGATCAAATCCGCGTAGCCAGCCAGCTACATCACGTAGTTCGAGTTTGATCGGAAGAGCGATTGGAGCATTGGAATGCGGAGTTGGCAGAGAGCGACGTTCGCTCTCCTTATTCAAAAGACGTATACGTTGGACCTGTGCCAAATATTGCGACAGCGTCGATTTTCCTTGGCCGGGGGCGCCTTCGATGACAATACGTGAAGCGGAGTTGGTAAAATCAGCATTAGTTAGTAGATCGGCTGCACCTACCGCTAGCTTGGGGTCGCCCCACGTAGTGTAACGGAAGAATTCATCGTCAGCATCGTTAGCATTGCCTCCGTCTTCAATGACGTTTGCAGGTCGAATCTTTGACCCTTTGCTAGAGCGATAGATTGAGTATGAAGCTTCCTGAAACGGTTCTAGGTCAACTATCCTTTTCCGATGCTGACTAGGAATTGCGGGCACGTCGATAAACAGATCGAGCAATGAACTTGACAAAAGTTCGACTTGTTTGAAGCGAATGGTGCGATCTCGCTCGTACTGATCGCGCAAGTAAGCCTGAAGCGCAGTTTTACGTCGCTTATCGTCTTTCGCGAAGTCTGGAGCTTCCCAGAACAGGCGAAGGATATCTGGACCGTTTAGAAGCTGTGGATATCGCAGCTTGAGTCCGAAGTTGTTGTCCAGACGACGGTCCAAGTCGTCACGCCACATAATCCGAGACGGCACGCCCAGTTGATTACGTAGATAGCTCAAGGCCTTATCCATTAGGCCTGCATCGAGATGTGAGGTGCCTTTTAGGTTTGTGACAAGAACGTATTCGGTAATTCCGCGCTCGGCCAAGAGTTGGACCTTAGCGACTTCTCCGTCGATCGCTTTGGTGAGCCACGCGTACGGGTCGGCAATTTTCGCAGGATCGCGAGCAAATTTCACTTGATATACGACAGAGCCGCCGGTTTGGGGGTCGGTCAGCATTGCATCTCGACCGCCATCTGGCATGCCGATCGGAAAGCTAACAATTTTAGGATTTTCAGCTACTAGAAGTGCCTGCACGAGTTGCTGGAAGGTGTGCTCATTGAGCGACTCGTACGGAGTGGACACGGCGACCTCTAACTTGAGAGTTACTCACATATGAATGTGACCTTGCGGGCCTCTATATCACCTTCTACGGACGCTTGTCAAGGCATGGTTCAAATCTCCTGCCATCGACTTGTTGAGCTTAACGGTTCGGGAACATACGCTAAGCCGGTATTGTGTCTTTGTCATTTCTGAAATTGCACGTCGTTAGGCACTGATAACACGAGAAGGTTATTCCGCATTTGTGTGGAAATAGTCTGACCTGACGTTTCCGTGCCGAGTCGGCTCAAAGCCTCATGAGGATGTTCAAATGCAGGTCATATGCGGATCGCCGAGGCGGGTTGTGTCCGATGCGGACTGACTTGGGCCGTCCTGGGGCCGTCAGAGGACGCTCGACGGCGGCAGCGGACGCAAAACGACGCTGACCAGCGGAAGGTGCTTCCGCTGGTCAGCGCCATGTTTCAGCAGGCGATCAGGCGGCCTGCTTGGTCTCCCAGAAGATCTTGTCGATCTGGGCGATCAGGTCGAGCAGCTCCTGCCCCTTGGCGGGGTCCATGGAGCCCTTGGTGCCGGACGCGCCCGCGGCCTTGGTGGCGCGGTTGAACAGGTCGTGCAGCTCCGGGTACTTCTCGAAGTGCGGCGGCTTGAAGTAGTCGGTCCACAGCACCCACAGGTGGTGCTTGACCAGGTCGCTGCGCTGCTCCTTGATGAGCACCGCGCGCTCCCGGAACTCCGGGTCCTCGTTCGCCTGGTACTTCTCCTGGATCGCCTTGACCGACTCCGCCTCGATCCGGGCCTGGGCCGGGTCGTACACACCGCACGGGAGGTCGCAGTGCGCGGTGGCCTCCAGGAGCGGGCGGCGGAGTTCTCGGATGCGCGACAGAAGTCGCATCGTTCCTCCCTGACAGTGGATGCTCCGACAGGCCGAACCCTACCCCCGGGCCTCGGCGGGAGCAGTCGGAGGTGATCGTGAACAACTTGGTGCGGGTGATCGGGCCGTCGATGTCCCCGACGCTCAAGACCGGTGACGTCGTCTGGGTGGACTACGAGCGCCCGCCCGCGCCGCGCGACGTGGTGCTCGTGCGCTGGCCCAGCAGGCCCGCGCAGCTGTCGGTCAAGCGGGCCGTGCGGGCCGAGGGCGACGGGTGGCACGTCGAAGGGGACAACCCGTTCGGCTCGACCGACTCGCGGGAGCTGGGGCCGGCGCTGGTGCTGGGGGTGATCCGCTTCCGGCTGTGGCCGAGGCCGCGACGGTTGGCCTGATCAGCTGCCCTGCCGCTCGACCACCACGCGAGGCCGACTTCCGGGCGGCCTCGCCGCCCCGGCGGAGCCGGGGCCATGTCACTGCAATTTGGCGTACCAGGCGGTGCACTCCTCGTAGGAGGGCAGCAGGCCGTCGGCCTGCGCCTGCTCCAGGGTGGGCGCCTCCTGGTCCTTCAGCGACAGAATCGGCGTGATGTCGGCGGGCCAGGGCAGGTCGAGGCTCAGCGGGTTGATGCCGCGCTCGGCTTTCGGGTTGAACCCCTCCGAGCACAGGTAGGAGGTGATGGTGCCGTCCTCCAGGGCCATCAGCGCGTGCCCCAGGCCCTCCGGCACGTACACCGAGTTGAACTTCGCGGGCTCCAGGACCACGGTGTCCCACTGGCCGAAGGTGGGGGAGCCGACGCGCAGGTCCACCACCACGTCGAGCAGCTTGCCGCGCGGGCAGTGCACGTACTTGGCCTGTCCCGGCGGCACGTCCGCGTAGTGCACGCCGCGCACGACGCCGCGGCGCGACTCGCTGTGGTTGGTCTGCGCGACGCGCAGGCCGTGCCCGACGGCGCGTCGGAAGGGCTCCTCCTGGAAGGGTGCCACGAACAGCCCCCGGTCGTCCGGGAAGACCGATGGGGTGAACTCGAAGGCGCCGGAAATTTTCAACTCGCGTGCCTGCATGACGGTCAGCGTAGAGCGCGCCGTTTCTTGACCGATCCTGCCTGCGGAAACTGACCGGCCGGTCCAGAAAACCGGACGTACGTTCTGTGAAAACCGCCTCTGACCTGCCACGATGGTGTGATCCTCGCCGCAGACAGCATTTCCGAACGCTGTCACACTTGATCCCACACCGCCGTTCACGGGCCGTTCCGGGCGTCGCAACTCGACGCGGGACGTGCCCGTTCCGCATCGTCAGGCCCCGCAGATCCGCGTGACAACGCCGGTGCGGTGCGCCGAGGGACGCGCACCGCAGGAGGACTCCCGTGACCGCTCTGAACGAACCCACCACCCAGCCCACCGACGAGGAGATCTTCACCGCCCACGAGGGCGGCAAGCTCGACCTGGGCGTGACCACCTCGCTCGACGGGCCCAGGGCGCTGTCGATCGCCTACACCCCCGGCGTGGCCAAGGTCAGCCGGGCCATCGCCGAGGACGCCGCGCTGGCGGCCCGGTACACCTGGGCGCACCGCCTGGTGGCGGTGGTCAGCGACGGCACCGCGGTGCTGGGGCTGGGCGACATCGGCCCGCGCGCGTCGCTGCCGGTCATGGAGGGCAAGGCGGCGCTGTTCAAGACCTTCGGCGGGCTCGACGCCATCCCGCTGGTGCTGGACACCACCGACGTGGACGAGATCGTCGAGACGCTGGTGCGGCTGCGCCCCTCGTTCGGCGCGGTCAACCTGGAGGACGTGGCCGCGCCGCGCTGCTTCGAGCTGGAGGCCCGGCTGGTCGAGGCGCTGGACGTGCCGGTCATGCACGACGACCAGCACGGCACGGCGGTGGTGGTGCTGGCCGCGCTGCGCGGCGCCAACGCGGTGCTCGGCAAGTCCGCCGCCGACCAGCGCGTGGTCGTCTCCGGCGCGGGCGCGGCGGGCGTGGCCTGCGCGAAGATCCTGGTGGCGGCGGGCGTCGGCGAGGTCACCGTGGTCGACTCGCGCGGCATCGTGCACGCGGGCCGGGCCGGGCTCAACCCGGTCAAGGAGGAGTTGGCGCTGGTCACCAACGCCAGCGGGCTGCGCGGCGGGATCGCCGAGGCGCTGCGCGGCGCGGACGTGTTCGTGGGCGTCTCCTCCGCCCAGGTGCCCGAGGAGCTGATCGCGGGCATGGCGCCGGACTCGGTGGTGTTCGCGCTGTCCAACCCCGACCCGGAGGTGCACCCGGAGGTGGCGGGCAGGCACGCCGCGATCGTGGCCACCGGCCGCAGCGACTTCCCCAACCAGATCAACAACGTGCTGGCCTTCCCCGGCATCTTCCGGGGCGCACTGGACGCGGGGGCCAGGCGCATCACCGAGGGCATGAAGCTGGCCGCCGCGGACGCCATCGCCGCGGTCGCCGCGGACGACCTGGCCGCCGACCGGATCGTGCCCAGCGCCCTGGACCCGAGGGTCGGGCCGGAAGTCGCCGCCGCGGTGGCCTTGGCAGCGCGCCAGGACGGAGTAGCCTGATCCCCTGTCGGAGTTGGGAGAGCTCTGGCCGTGTCAGTCCGTTCTCATCATGGAATAACGAATCCCCGATCGAGGCGAATCGTTAGTCCGTTGAGGGGTGGGCGATAACGCTCCGAAGCGATAGCGTCCCTCTCCTCCGGGTGCATATGCTCGGTGGAGAGGGACGACGTGCACGGGCGCTCGGGCCGGTCATCCCTGCGGTAGACACGGGAAGGTGGGACCGTGCCCAAGCGGGTTGGACGCGATCCGGTGGCGCTGGCCACCGCGCGCCCCGAGCGCTCCGCCGACCTGGGCCGGAGCGGCCTGCCGGACGCCCCCTCGCTGCTGTGCGACCCCCGTGACGTGGTCGTGCGCGCCAACGCCGCCGCGGCGGTGCTGGCCGGTTACGCCTCCCCCGAGGACCTGGCGGGCCGCGGACTGGCCGAGCTGCTCGTCGGCGACGCCGCCGACCTGCGGCTGCGCCGCGCCGACGGCGTCGAGGTGCCGGTCCGGGCGGCGCTCGCCCCGGTCGCGGGCACCGGCCTGCGCACCGTGCTCCTGGTCGACGTGTCCGACCTGGCCAGGGCCGCCGACGAGCTGCGCGACGAGCAGCGCAGGCTGCGCGCCGTCCAGCGGGTCGCCGCGATCGGCTCCTGGGAGTACGACCCGGCCACCGGCGCCACGGTCTGGTCGGAGACCCACTACGAGCTGCTGGGCCTGCGGCCGGGTTCGGTGACGCCGGGCGCGCAGGCCGTGCTGGACGTGGTGCACCCGGACGACTACGAGATGGTCGCGGGCTACTGGGCCAACCGGGAGCTGTCCGGCGCGCCGATAGACATCGTCTACCGGATCATCCGCCCCGACGGCGAGCTGCGCTGGATACAGGGGGTCGCCGAGGCCAAGCTGCGCGCGGACGGCCGCACCCAGCTCATCACCGGCTACATCCGCGACATCACCGACCAGTGGAAGGCCGACCGCGCGCTGGCCACCGAGCGGGTCCGGCTGCTGGAGGCCCAGCGCATCGCGCGGATGGGCAGCTGGAGCTACGAGGTCGCCACCCGCGTGGTGCACCGCAGCGAAGTCCTCCTGGAGATGTACGAGGATCTGGGCCTCACCGCCGACGCGGACCTGATGCGGGGCGTGCACCCGGACGACCGCCCGGTGCTGGAGGACCTGCGGCGCAAGCTGCTCAACGCCCAGGACGACCGCACCTTCGAAGCCGAGGTGCGCAGCGAGCGGGGCGAGCGCGTCTACATCTGCCGGGCGCGGGCCGAGCTGGAACCCGGTGGCCGGGTCACCCGGCTGCACGGCACCGTCCAGGACGTCACCGAGGCGCGGGCGCTGGAGCGCCAGCTGCGCGACGACCGGCGGCGGCTGGCCGACGCCCAGCGCGCCGCCCGGCTGGGCGTGTGGGAGTGGAACCTGGACACCGGCGAGGTGGTCTGGTCGGGGATGCTGGTCGACCTGTTCGGCGTCCCCCGCGAGGAGCGCACCAGCTACCGGACCTACCTGGACCTGGTGCACCCGGAGGACCGGGCCTGGGTCGACGACCTGTGGCGGCAGCTGGCCGACGGCGGCGACCCGGTGGAGTGCGAGCACCGCCTGGTGCGCCGGGACGGTTCGGTGCGCGTGTTCCGCTGCAACGGCGTGCTGCTCAAGAACCCGGACGGCAGGCGGCTGGCGGTGGGCACCGCGCAGGACGTGACCGAGCAGCGCGCCGCCGAGACGCGGGTGCAGCGGTCCAGCCAGCGCTTCGCCGACCTGGTCTCGCTCACCCCGGTGGGCGTCGGCCTGTTCGACGAGTCCGAGCGGCTGGTCGACGCCAACGACGCGCTGTGCAAGCTGCTGGGCATGGACCTGGAGCAGCTGCGCGGGATGACCGCCGAGCAGCTGACCGACCCCGACGACAACGAGGACCGGCTGCGGTCGGTGAGCAGGATGACCGCGTTCGGCGCGGACCGGGCGCACAAGGTCCCGCAGCGCATCCTGGTCCGGCCGGACGGCGAGCGGGTGTACTGCGAGCTGCACATCTCGCTGTCGGTGCAGGACGACGGGCGCCGGTTCTGGCTGATCGCCTTCCAGGACATCACCGAGCGCCGCCGCGCCGCCGAGGCGCTGCGCCACCAGGCCACCCACGACGAGCTGACCGGCCTGCCCAACCGGGCGCTGGTCAAGGAGCTGCTGGGCGACCTGCTGGAGTCGGAGAACCGGTCCAAGGTGGCCGTGCTGTTCTGCGACATCGACAACTTCAAGCGGGTCAACGACTCGCTGGGCCACGACGCGGGCGACGAGCTGCTGGTGGCGCTGGCCCGGCGGCTGGAGGGCGGGCTGCCCGAGGGCTGCACCGCGGCCCGGCTCTCCGGCGACGAGTACGTGATCATCTGCGAGAACACCGACCTGGTGGGCGGGGTGGACGCCCTGGCCGTCAAGGTCGCCGGGCTGCTGCGCACGGCGGTGCCGGTGCACGGGCAGCTGGTGCGGGTGTCGGCGTCGATCGGCGCGGCGGTGCCCAACGGCTCCCGCGCCACCGGCGCGGACCTGCTGCGCTTCGCCGACGCGGCGATGTTCGAGGCCAAGCGCGCGGGCGCGGGCCGGGTGTCGCTGGCCTCCGCGGCGCTGATCGCCTCCGCCGACCGGCAGGTGCACCTGGAGGGGCAGTTGCGCGACGCGCTGGCCCACGACGGGCTGGCCCTGCACTACCAGCCGGTGGTGGGCGAGGACGGGTCGGTGCTGACCGCCGAGGCGCTGGTGCGCTGGCCGCACCCGGACCGGGGGCTGCTGCCGCCGGACGTCTTCCTGCCCGTGGCCGAGCAGGGCGACCTGCTGCGCGAGCTGGACCGGTGGGTGCTGCGCACCGCGCTGCGGGAAGCGGTGACCTGGCCCGAGCCGGTGGCCGTGGCGGTGAACCTGGCGGGCCTGGTGCCCGGTGACCCGGAGTTCGTCGACACGGTGGCCACCGCCATCGCCGAGTCGGGCATCCCGTGGAACCGGGTGGTGCTGGAGCTGGTGGAGACCGCGCTGGTCGACCTGCCCTCGCGGGTGCGGCAGTCGATGGCCGAGCTGGTCGACCGGGGCGTGCGGTTCGCCGTGGACGACTTCGGCACCGGCTACTCGTCGCTGGCCCGGCTCAAGGACCTGCCCGCGCAGATCATCAAGGTGGACCGCAGGTTCGTCTCCGGAGTGGACCACGACTCCTCGGACTTCGCGGTGGCCAAGGCCGTGGTGGACATGGCGCGGGCGATGGGCCGCAAGTGCGTGGCCGAGGGCGTGGAGACCGAGGCCCAGTTCCAGGTGCTGCGCGACATCGGCGTGGACGCCTACCAGGGCTGGCTGTTCTCCCGGCCGGTGCCGCCCAAGGAGTTCCGCGCCGCGCTGGCGCTGGGGCCGCTGCGCGCGCCCAGAGCGGGCTGACCCGGAATACTCCCCGTCGCGGAACCGGCACGTGTCGTGGGCACGTCCAAGGTGACCTCGCAGGCAGCTCGGGAGGGCACAGGGGTGGAACCGGAACGGATGATCGCCGACCTGGAGGCGAGGGCGCAGGACCTGGCGCGGCGGTCGCAGGAGATGCAGCAGCAGATCCAGCACGCGGCGGCCACGGTGCGCTCGCCCGACGGCGCGGTGACGGTCACGGTCGCGCCGAACGGGGCGTTGCAGCACATCGAGTTCTCGCCGCGCGCGGCGGAGCTGTCGCACGTGCAGCTGGGGCAGGCCGTGATGGCGACCGTGCAGCGCGCGCAGGTGCAGGCGGCGCAGCAGGTCGCGGCGGTGGTCGAGCCGCAGTTCGGCGGCACGGCGGCGATGGACTTCCTGAACAGCTTCATCCCGAAGGCCGAGGAACCGCCGCCCCCGCCGCCCGCCGAGGAGGGCAGCGTGCTGCGGCAGGCGGCGTGGGACGCTCCGCCGTCCCGCCCGGTGCCGCCCGCGCCCGCCCCGCCCCCGCCGCCGTCGCGGCCCCGCCACGCGGCGGACCCGGACGACGAGGACGGCTTCGGACCGGTGCTGCGATGACCGGGTTCGAGGTTCAGGCCGAGCAGCTGCACAAGTTCGCGGACGACCAGCTCGGCAGGCAGGACGCGCTGGAAGCCGCCGCGAGCAAGGCCGACGGGGTGAACCTCGGCGGCGAGACCTTCGGCGTGCTGTTGCAGTTCTTCGCCGACGGGGCCGAGGAGTTCGCCCGGCAGACCGCCGACGGCATCCGCGAGCTGGCCGCCGCCGTGGGGGAGGCCGCGGCGACCACCAAGGCCACCGCGACGGAGTACCAGAACACAGAGACGGGCAACGAGCAGCGCTTCGGCGGGGGTGCGGGATGAGCGGCGACGGGTTCTGGACCGGGTTCGCCGAGCAGAAGGCGGGCGAGGAGCCGCCAGGCTGGACCGACCCGGACAACTTCGCGGGCGGCGGGGTGACGGAGTCGGTCGCGCAGGTCATCGACTCCTCCGATCGGATGATCGAGGAAGGCGACTACGCCGAGTTCGGCATGAACGCCGCTGCCATGCTCCTGGACGGCTTCGGTGTGGCTGTGGACCCGTTGGGCGCACTGGCCACAGCGGGCATCGGCTGGCTGATCGAGCACGTCAGCTTCCTGCGCGAGCCGCTGGACTGGCTCGCGGGCAACGGTGACAAGATCGAGCACGCGGTGGGCACCTGGAACGAGGTCGCCACTTCGCTGGACCAGATCGCCCAGCAGCAGCACGACGCGGTGAAAGCCCAGGCCGCTTCCTGGGAGCAGCAGGCCGCCGAGGCGTTCAGGGCCAGCCAGGGGCAGCTCGCGCAGGAGATCGCCGCGATGAGCAAGGTGTGCGTGAGCGTCGCCGAGCAGGTCGCCACGGCGGGCACGATCACCGCCGCGATCCGGGGCATGATCCGCGACCTGATCGCCATGTTCGTCTGGGAGGTCATCCGCAACGCGGTGATAGCCCTGGCGTCCTCCGTGGTGAGCCTGGGCACTTCGATGGCCGCGTTCGCCGCCTGGGCGGTCGGCCGTGGCGCGGTGGTGCTGGGCAGGATCACCCAGCAGCTCGCCAAGCTCCTGCGCGCGATCATGAAGATCCTGAGCAAGCTCAAGGGTCTGTTCGGCAAGGTCGGCGACATGCTCAAGGGCTTGGCCCGCTTCGGCCGTGGCGGTGCAGCGGCGGGCGGCACCACCAGCACCGCGGCGGCCCGAGCGGTGGACGCGCCCGGCGCGCCCCGGTTCCAGGGCTTGGAGAACGCGGGCAAGCGCGTGGAGGACTGGGGCAACGCCCGACCCTCGCTCGGTGACGTGGGCACCAAGTTCCGCGAGACCGGGCGCGATCTGGCGGGCGCGCCCGGCCGCTACCGGAACGCGGGCGACACCTGGAACCGCGCCACGGAGAACATCGGAGGCGGCCCCCAGTCGATGAGGAACGCCACCGACGCCTACGCGCCGTTCAAGCCGCTGGAGCGCGGACAGCACGTCTCACCGCACTCGGTTCCCGACGTCATGGGTGGCGGGTTCCAGGTCAAGATGGGTGCGGACGTCCTCCGGGAGACGTCCAAGCAGGACGAGTTGGAGATGCAGGGCGTCAAGAAGGAGCAACAGCGGGCCTTCAAGCGGCAGACGGGATACCTGGACGAGTGAAGAAGCCGTGGCGCGTGACGGTGGCCGTTGTGGGGCTGTTCGCCGGAATGGCCTCGCCGTTGCTGAAGGCAGCGGGGTCGGCGGACTGGCTCGCGATGGTCGCGCTCGGCATGGCGCTGGTCGCGCTGTTCCTCGGGGTGCTCAAGCTGTGGTCGAGCCCGGTGGCCTGCCTCGGCTGGCTCCTCATGACGATCGCGTCGATCGGTGTGTCGGCCGTGTTCACCCAACCGTTGTGGATGTCGGTGTTCGGTGAGGTGCGGACCGATTGCCAGGTGATCGACGAGTGGGAGGTCGAGAGGGATCGGGCTCCGTCTTACGACGTTTCCAAGGTCAGGTGTGGTGATCGGGTCGTTTCGTACAAGCCGTACCAGTCGGCGTCGGAGTACATCGGTGACGTGGGGGAGCGGACCTCGTTGGTGTTCGACCGCACCGGTTTGATCAACCCGGTGCGGCCGTCCGACCTCACCACGACCGGCGCGTGGGCGCTGCCGGGCGTGGCGTTGCTGGGGTTGCTCTTCATCGCCTTCTGCGCCACCTGGCCTGCCGAGCCCGGGAAACCGAAGGTGGAACAGGAATTCCTGTGAGTCGGAGGTCGTGCTCAGCCGCATTGGCGGTGCTGTGCGCGCTGGCGACACCGGTTGGGGGCTGCTCTACAACTCCGACAACCCCGTCGGGCCGCCCGTGCTGTTCGGCGGGATGCTCGGGTTCCCGGTCGTGGTGGGCCTGCTCACCAAGCGGCCTGCCCTCGGGGCTGTGGCGTTCGTGATCTCCTGCGTGAGCATGATCGTCGGGATTCAGCACGCCGCGCCTGCGTGGATGGTGTTCAACGGCGAGGTGCTGACCTCGTGCCAGGTGGTCGACAAGCGCGCCGTCAAGCAGCGCACGGCCCCGTCCTACAGCGTCTCCGTGGTCGACTGCGGTGGTCGGAGGTTCGACTACCAGCCGTTGAGCTCGACCTCGGAGCCGATCGGCAAGGTCGGCGCGAGCACGTCGATCGTCGTCGACCGCACCGGTCCGCTGCGACCGGTGCGGCCCTCGGACGTCACCCCGGTGGCGCCTTGGACCGTGGCGGGCACGACGTTGTTCGCCTTGCTCTTCGTCGCGTTCTGCGTCACCCGGCCGCCCGTGGACACGCGGCGGCGGAAGATCGAGAAGGAATTCCTGTGAGCCGACCGCTGTGGGTGGCCGTGCTGGTGGCCGCCCAACTGGCGCTGGACGCCGTGCTGGCCCTGGGGCACGTGATCGTGCTGCCCCGCCTGACGCGCAAGCCCGCGACCGCGCTGAAGCGGCGGTTCCTATGACGCCGATGCCCGGATGAGCGGCAGGAGGGCGGCGATCCGGTGCCGGGGCAGGTCGATCAGCCTCAGCTCCAGGTCCTCGTCCTCGCCGACCTGCTCGGCGATCCGCTCCCGCGCCTCGCGCTTGGTCAGCGCCCCGCGCGTCGCGGTCACCAGCGCCTCGCGCCACACGTTGCCCAGCTTGCCGTGCGCCCGCATGAGCACCTCGCGCACCGCCAGCCCGCCCACGTCCAGCGTCCCGGCCAGCACCTGGTCGGCGACCACGACGCAGTGCTTGCCGTCCGGCGTGGACCGCAGGTAGCGCAGCGCGAACCTGGTGCCCACCAACGACGACAGCGCGCGCTGCCCCTTCTCCGAGGCCACGTCGGGGTGGTTGTTGGGCACCAGCGCCGCCATCCGCCCCGGCGAGCACGCCAGCAGGGTGCGCAGCAACCACGGTCCGGGATCGCCGGTCAGGTCCACGGCCAGCGACGCCGCGCCGCGGCCGATCGGCTCGGCCCAGCCCGGCGCGCGGGGCTTCGGCGGCGGGGACGACTCCGGGCGCGGGGCCAGTTCCACCAGCGCTTCCAGGGCTTCCCGGCTGGGACCGGAGGTCTCGACCGACTGCGGGCCGTGGGTGTAGATCGCGGTGCGCGGGGTGGCGGCCGAGCGCCGGGAGGTCGGCCTGCACACGTAGAGGTCCGCGGCGCTGCCGATCGCCTGCGCCCCGTCGAACCGGTGGAACGCGGGCAGGATCGCCTCGAACACCAGCCCCAGCCGCTGCAGCTCCTGCTGCACCTTCAGGCCCAGCGCGGGCGTGCGGTCGCTGAACCCGTACGCCAGCAGCACCCGGCCCTTGCCGGTGTCGGCCAGGCACTCCACCGCCCGGCCCGCGAACAGCGCCATGCCCTCCGCGGTGTAGGGCGGGTCGCTGAACACCAGGTCCGCCGTCTCCAGCACGGCGGGCGGCAGGCCGAAGCGGAAGTCCGCGTGCAGGGTGCGCACGGGCAGGCCGCGGGCGTCCGCGCGGGTCGAGATGAACTCCAGCAGCCGGTCGTCCACGTCCACCACGACGACCTCGACCTCCGGGTTGACCGCGGCCACCGCCAGCGACGTCAGGTCGTGGTCGCCCAGGCACAGCAGGGTGCGGCCCGCCAGGTCGTAGGTGGTGTCCAGCCACAGCGCCCGCTTCAGCGCGGTCTCGGCGGTGGCCTGCACGTGGTCCAGCGCGGCCAGCGGCGCGGGCACCTCGGCGATGTCGGCCAGCACCGAGCGCAGGTGCTCGGTGTGCCGGGCGGCCAGCGCGTCCAGCGGGTCCACCAGCGGCTCGGCGACGGTCAGCGGCGCGTAGTCGGCGGCGCGGGCCGGGGCGAGGCGGAACCGGTCGCCGCTGGTCTCCAGGTCGTCCTGCACCGCGGTGAGCAGCTCCTGCACGGTGCGGCGGGGCACCGCGGGCAGCCGCACCAGCTCGGCCAGGGTGTGCCAGTCCTCCGCCAGCAGGGTCAGCACGCGGCGCAGCTTGCGCGCGTGCGCCCCGCGCTGGGCCAGCAGGGTGCGCACGCGGTCGATCGGCTCATGAGCTGCCACAAGCGAAACAGCCTAGGCGGTGCCCCGGCCGGGACGCATTCGGACACCGGTCGGCCCGCCCCGACTTCCCGGCGGCCGAGCCGCCGTCTGCGGAGCAGCGGCAATCCAGCACAGCGATCAACCCGTGGAACTCCGTGCCGCGAACGGGGGAACGGACTAGGGTCGATCGACGCCCGCACCAGCTGCCCAGGGAGGACCTCGGGTGATCGAGTTCCGCGACGTCACCAAGCGGTTCGACGACGGCACCGTCGCGGTCGACGGCCTCGACCTCGTCGTAGAGGCGGGCACCATCACGGTGTTCGTCGGGCCTTCGGGCTGCGGCAAGACCACGTCGCTGCGCATGGTGAACCGGATGGTCGAGGCCACCTCCGGCACGGTGCTGGTGGACGGCCGGGACGTGCGCGGCGTGGACCCGCCGACGCTGCGCCGGGGCATCGGCTACGTCATCCAGCAGGCGGGCCTGTTCCCGCACCGCACGGTGCTGGACAACGTGGCCACCGTGCCGCTGCTGTCGGGCTGGACGCGCCGCGCGGCCCGCGCCCGCGCCGCGGAGCTGCTGGAGCTGGTGGGCCTGCCCGCCGAGCTGGGCAAGCGCTACCCGGTGCAGCTCTCCGGCGGCCAGCAGCAGCGGGTGGGCGTGGCGCGGGCGCTGGCCGCGGACCCGCCGGTGCTGCTGATGGACGAGCCGTTCAGCGCGGTCGACCCGGTGGTCCGGGAGGGCTTGCAGGACGAGCTGCTGCGGCTGCAGGCGGAGCTGGACAAGACGATCGTGTTCGTCACGCACGACATCGACGAGGCGGTGCGGATCGGCGAGAAGGTGGCGGTGTTCCGCGAGGGCGGCGTGCTGGCCCAGTACGCGCCGCCCGCCGAGGTGCTGTCCCGCCCGGCGGACTACTTCGTGGCGGGGTTCGTCGGCAAGGACCGCGGCTACCGGGGCCTGTCCTTCGTGGACCCGGTGGGCGTGCGGGTCGGCGACGTGCCGACGGTGGTCGAGGGCGCCGCTGTCGAGCCCGCCGACGGCTGGCGGCTGGTGGTGGACGGCGAGAAGCGCCCGCAGGGCTGGCTCGCGCCGGGCGCGGGCGGCGAGCCGGTGCCCGGCGGCTCGCTCTACGAGCTGGGCGCGCCGGTGCGCGGCGCGCTGGACGCGGCGCTGTCCTCGCCGTCCGGGCTGGGCGTGGTGGTGGACGGGGAGGGGCGCTTCGCCGGCGTGGTCACCGCCCGGCAGGTGCTCGATGTGATCGAGGGCCGCCGTGGGTGAGGTGGTCGACTACCTCAGCGACGCGGGAACCCGCGCGGCGCTGCTGGACATGCTGCTGGAGCACGTCTACCTGTCGCTGCTGCCGCTGGTGGTCTCGGTCGTGCTGGCGGTGCTGCTCGGGCTGCTGGCGCACCGGCTGCCGTGGGCGAAGGCGGCACTGGCGGGCACCGCCAACGTGCTCTACACGATCCCGTCGCTGGCGCTGTTCGCGATCATCCCGGCGGTGATCGGCACGCAGGTCCTGGACAGCGCCAACGTGGTCATCGCGCTCACCCTCTACACCACGGCGCTGCTGGTGCGGCCGGTGGCCGACGCGCTGGACGCGGTGCCCGCGCACGTCACCGCCGCCGCGACCGCGATGGGCTTCCGGCCGGTGCGCCGGTTCCTGGCGGTGGAGCTGCCGCTGGCGGTGCCGGTGCTGGCGGCGGGCGTGCGGGTCGGCTCGGTGAGCAACATCAGCCTGGTCAGCGTGGGCGCGCTGATCGGCACCGGCGGCCTCGGCGTGCTGTTCACCGACGGGTTCCGGCAGCGCTACCTGGCCCCGATCGTCATCGGCATCGTGCTGACCCTGCTGCTGGCGCTGGTGGTGGACCTGCTGCTGGTGTGGCTGCGCGACCGCCTCGCCCCGTGGACCCTGGTGGGCAAGCCATGATCTTCGCGGACGCGTTCGCCTGGCTGGTGGACCCGGTCAACTGGAGCGGGGGCAGGTCGATCCCGGTGCGGGTCGGCGTGCACCTGCTGTACTGCCTGGGCGCGGTGCTCGGCGCCGCCGCCATCGCCGTGCCGCTGGGCCTGTTCATCGGGCACACCGGCCGCGGCGGCGTGCTGCTGGTGGGCGGCAGCAACGCCCTGCGCGCGCTGCCCACGCTGGGCCTGGTGACGTTCCTGTACCTGCTGATGGGCGGTGGTCCGGCAGGCGTGCTCATCGCGCTGGTGGTGCTGGCGGTCCCGCCGATACTGGCGGGCGCGTACGCGGGCGTGCAGGGCGTGGACCGGGGCGTGGTGGACGCCGCGCGCGGCATGGGCATGACGGGCGCGCAGCGGCTGTGGCAGGTCGAGGTGCCCAACGCGCTGCCGCTGCTGGTGGGCGGGCTGCGCAACGCGACGTTGCAGGTGGTGGCGACCGCGTCGGTCGCGGCCTACGTGGGTGTGGAGACGTTGGGACGTCCGCTGCTGGACGGTTTGCGGGTGCTGGACTACGGGCAGTTCGTCGGCGGCGCGGTGCTCATCGCGCTGCTGGCGGTGCTGCTGGACGCGCTGCTCGCGGGTGTGGGAAGGCTCGTGGTGCCGAGGGGGCTGCGGTTGTCCGCCGGGTCCCGGCGTCGCGGGGTGGAGCTGGCGGCGGCCGCCGCCCAGCCAGACGCAGGAGGAAGCACGGCATGAAGCGCACGTTGGCCGTCGCGGTCGCGGCGGCAGCCCTGGTCCTGTCCGCGTGCGGGTCCGCGGAGGACCTCGGCGGCAGTGGTCAGCAGGCCGACTCGGGGGAGGTGGTGGTCGGTTCGGCCGACTTCACCGAGAACAAGATCCTCGCCGAGATCTACGCGGGCGCGCTCAAGGCGACCGGCGCGAAGGTGACGGTGAAGTCCGGCATCGGCGCGCGCGAGCTGGTCGTGAAGGCGTTGCAGGACAAGTCGTTGGGCGTGGTGCCGGAGTACACCGGCAACCTGCTGAACTACTTCGACAAGACCAACACGACCTCCACCGCCGACGAGGTCTACGCGGCGTTGAAGGCCAAGACGCCCGCCGGTCTGGAGGTGCTGGAGAAGTCCGCCGCCGAGGACAAGGACGTGCTGGTGGTCACCGAGGAGACCGCCGAGCGCGGCGTGAAGTCCATCGCCGACCTGGGCAGCGGGCAGTACGTGCTGGGCGCGGCGGGCGAGTGGGCGCAGCGCTGGGAGAGCCGGATCAAGGAGCTCTACGGGGTGACGTTCAAGGAGATCAAGACCACCGACGCGGGTGGGCCGGTCACCGTGGACGCGCTGAAGAACGGCACCGCCCAGGTGGCCAACCTCTACACCACGCAGGCCGACATCGCGGTGAACGGGTTCGTGCAGCTGGAGGACCCGAAGAACATGTACCCGGCGCAGAACGTCGTGCCGCTGCTGCGGTCCGACGCGGTGGACGCCAAGGGCAAGCAGGCGCTGGACAAGGTCTCCGCCGCGCTGACCACGCAGAACCTGGCCGAGCTGGTCAAGCGGGTGGACGTGGACAAGGAGACGGTGGCCAACGTGGCCGCCGACTTCCTCAAGACCGTCTCCCTCTGACGCCTGCAAGTACTACCCGACCCCTCCCACGGGGCCGGTAACTACTACCCGAGCGTCGGCACTCGGGTAGTAGTAATGCGCTCGGCTCGGGGGCACGGGTAGTACTTGCAGGCGCGGTCAGGCGCGGTCAGGCGCGGTGGCCGCCGATGCGCTCGGTGAGCGCGTCGGCGGTCCGCACCACCTCGGCGGCCAGCTCGGGCCAGGTCAGGCCGCACTCCCCGGCGGGCTCCCCGGCGGGCTCCCGGTCGCACACGTGCCGGAAGGTCACCGCGACCGCCGCGATCGGCCGCCGCCCGTGGTCGAACGCCGCCGCCGCCACCGACGCGAACCCGGCGGTGACGTAGCCGTCCTCCACCGACCACCCGCGCCGCCGCTCCACCGCCAGCAGCCGCCGCAGCGACGGCAGGTCGCGCGGTCCGCGCCCGGTCCGGTCCACGAACACCGCCGGGCCGGGGAACAGCGCCCGCACCTGCGCGGCGGGCAGCCGTGCCAGCACCGCCCGGCCCGACGCGGTCAGGTGCGCGGGCAGCCGCACGCCCACGTCGGACACGATCGTCTGCGGCTGCCGGGGCTGCTCCCGCACCAGGTACAGCGCCTCGGCCCCGTGCAGCACGCCCAGCTGCGCGGTCCGCCCCACCTGGTCCACCAGCCGCCGCAGCAGCGGACGCGCCAGCCGCTCCAGCGGGTCGTGCCGCAGGTAGGCCGACCCCAGTTCGAACGCGGCCACGCCGAGCCCGTAGCGGCGCTCCTCGGGGAAGTGCGTGGCGAACCCGGCCTCGGCCAGCTCGGCCAGCAGGTGGTAGGTGGTGGACCGGGGCAGCGACAGCTCCCGCGCCACGGCGGCGGCCGAGAGCGGACCGGGGCGGCTGGCCAGCAGCTTGAGCACCGCCAGTCCCCGGCGCAACGCCGGCACGTCGCTGCTGCGCCCCACGAATTCATTGTCAACAAATCCGGGGGCGCGCGCATTGGAGGGGTATGACAAGCAGCTTCGAGGACTTCGCGGCTGAGCACGTCACCCCGTTGCTGCGCTACGCCACGGTGCTGACCTGCGACCCGCACCTCGCGCAGGACGTGGTGCAGGAGTGCCTGCTGCGCGCCCAGCAGCGGTGGGGGCGGATCGGCGTCCTCGACGCGCCCGGCGCCTACGTCAAGCGGATGGTGACCAACGAGTTCCTGTCCTGGCGCAGGCGCCTCCGGCCCGCCGGGTCCATCGAGGGGTTGGACCCGGCGGGTGAGGACCCGACCGCCCGCTACGACGAGCGGGACGCCCTGCTGCGGCTGATCGCGCGGCTGCCGCGCAAGCAGCGCGCGGCGATCGTGCTGCGCTACTACGAGGGCTGCGACGACGCCGAGATCGCCGCCTACTTGGGGTGCTCCCAGGGCACCGTCCGCAGCCACATCTCCCGCGCGCTGGCCACCCTGCGCGCCCAGGACCGGGTGAAGGAGGCGCTGTGATGGAGGACCGCGTCAGGGAGGCGCTGTTGCGCCAGGCCGAGCGCACGCCGCCCGCCGGACCCGTGCTGGCCGCGCTGCACCGGCCCCGCCGCGACCGCAAGCCGCTGCTGCTGGCACTGGCCACGGCCACCGCGGTGGTCGCGGCGATCGTGGCCACCGCGGTGGTCAGCCGCCCGGTGGCGACCCTGCCCGCCGGGTCCACCGCGCCCACCGCCGTGAGCACCGCTGTGACCACGACCAGCGGGCCGCCGCTGCCCGAGGTCGCGCTGACGCACAGCCCCGGCTGGGTGCCCGAGGGGTACTACGAGTTCGAGCGGAGCTACGAGGCGGGCGGGCTGTTCCGGCGTTGGGCGCCGCGCGCCGGGGGGATCGAGGTGCTCACCTTCCGGGTGGCACCGGCCACGCCGCAGAGCCCGGAGGCGGTGGTGCTCGCCAACGCCGCGCCGCAGGACCGGACCACGGTCAACGGGCGGCCCGCCGTGTTCACCGGGGACAGCAGCGGGCTGCTGTGGCAGCCGGACGCCTCCTGGTACGTGTCGCTGTCCTGGCAGGGCGTGGTCGACTTCCGCGCCTCGGCGACGCGCGTGGCCGAGTCGGTGCGCCCGGACGCCACGAAGGTCCGCGCTCCGCTGTCCCTGGACGGCAGCGGCTACTTCACGTTCACCACGGCGGGGGGCGCCTGGAGCGCGCAGGTCACCACGACGCGCGGAGGCGCCGGCTACACCCTCGCGCTCACGACGGGTGATGGCGGCTCGGGGACGCCGACGACCGTGCGGGCGCGCGGGCGGGACGCGGTGCACCGGGAGACGGAGTGGGGCTACCTGGCCGTCCCGCTCGCCCCGGACCGCTACCTGGTGGTGACCGGGCACAACCGGCGGGCATCGGTGGAGGAGCTGGTCGAGGTCGCGGACGCGGCCCTGGTCGACCCGCACCCGGACCTGTCCTGGCTGGGGCGCTGAGGCGAGCACTGCTCAGCGCCCCGGTCCTCGCTGGTCGCCGGTGTCAGGAGGCGAACATGAAGCCGATGTTGCTCACGCTGTTGTAGACGACGTGGACGATGACCGCGGGCCAGACCGAACCGCTCCGGCGCAGCAGCGTCGCGTTGACCAGACCGACGACGAAGGCCAGCGGCAGGATCATGTTGAGGCCGTGGACGAGGGCGAAGATCAGCGCGCTGAGCACGACGCCCGTCCAGACGCCGTGCTTCAGCAGCGTGTTGGCGACGACGCCGCGGAAGAGCAGTTCCTCGCCCAACCCGGTCAGGCCGCCTCCGAGGACGAGCGTCACCGCGAGGGAGAGGGCGCCGGCCCCGGCCGCCGCCTGGTAGTCGCCCTGAGGGGTGTCGTTGCCGAAGACGGCGATGTACCCCAGTGCGATGAACTGGTTGACCCAGTAGACGCCCGCCGCTGCCACGAGGCTGACGAGGACCCACCTCCAGCTGATCCTGCGGATGCCGAAGGGCGCCAGCGCGCGGATGCGGACGCCGACCGCGGCGGCGAAGGCGAGCACGCCGGTCGCTCCGGAGACGAAGTAGCTGATGTAGCCGCGCAGCTCGCTCCGCTCGACCGGGATGCTGTCGATCCACCAGATCCCGAGGGCGAGCGCGGTGGCGTAGGTCAGGCCGCCGACGGCCAGTTCGAGCCAGCCCGGCCGTGGCCGCGCGTCGGTGGGAGGGGTGGTCCGGTCGTGTGCGCTGACCATGGTGGAACTCCTGTTCCATGGGAGGTGGAGAAGCGATAAGTACAGTGTGCCGCACACCGTACCGCACACTGTGCGGAACGGTGTGCGGCACAGTGTGCGGTACAGTGGTGTGATGAGCGCGGGCAAACGTGAGCAGATCCTGCGGGCCGCCGTGGAACTGGCGAAGGCCGAAGGACTGGCGGCGCTGAGCGTGCGGGCGGTCGCCGCCGCCGCGGGCGTCGGGGCGACGACCCTGCGCAACTACTTCCCCTCGCAAGCCCTCCTGCACCAAGCGGTGGCTTCGGAGATCGTCACCTTCACCCTCGACGACCGGCACATCGCGGACGCGTCGCGGTCACCGGCCGAGCGCCTGGCGGAATGCCTGGAGCAGTTCCTCCCGCTTCCCGACCAGGTGGAAGCGGCACTGCACGGGTGGCTCGAGTACTACCGCCTGTCCTACGGCCCCGAGGCGAGCGAGGGTGCCAGGGAACTCCTGCTCTCCGGCAGGCAGGCGTCCGCGACGGTGCTCACCCGCTGGTTGGGGGTTCTCGCGGCGGAAGGGCACATCCCCGACGACGCCGTCGACGATCGGGTGACCGAGCTGCTGGTGATGATCGACGGCGTTCACCTGACGATGCTCGTCGACCCGGAACGGCTCGACCTGGACGGGGCGAAGCGACTGCTCCGCCGCCACGCGGCGGTGCTCCTGTCCGCGTAGGCGGTTCCACGTCGAGCGGGAGCGGTCGGTGTCTGGCATCCCAGACACCGATGCCGGTTCACGGGTCGTGCGGACGGCGGTTCCGGGTTGAGATGTGCACATGCAGCAACCCGTGCAGGTGGGGCCCAAGCCCCTGACCCGCGCAGACGTCCACGCGGTGGCCCGAGGCGGCGCTCCGGTGGAGCTGGCGGACGCGGCCCGCGAGGCGGTCACCGCCGCCAGGGCGCACGTCGACCGCCTGGCCGCCGCCGCGAAGCCGACCTACGGCGTCTCGACCGGGTTCGGCGCGCTGGCCGTGCGGCACATCCCGCCGGACCGCCGCGCCGCCCTCCAGCAGGCCCTGGTGCGCTCGCACGCGGCCGGGGCGGGCCCGGAGGTGGAGCGCGAGGTGGTGCGCGCCCTGGTGCTGCTCAGGCTGCGCACGCTGGCCACCGGGCACACCGGCGTCCGGCTGGGCACGGTCGAGGCGATGGCGGCGATGCTCAACGCGGGCATCACGCCGGTCGTGCGCGAGTTCGGCTCGCTGGGCTGCTCGGGCGATCTGGCCCCGCTGTCGGCGGTGGCGCTGGCGCTGACCGGCGAGGGACTGGTCCGCGACGCCGACGACCGGCTGCTGCCCGCCGCCGAGGCGCTGCGCGCGGCGGGTGTCGAGCCGGTGCGGCTGGCCGAGAAGGAGGGCCTGGCGCTGATCAACGGCACCGACGGGATGCTCGGGATGCTGGTGCTGGCGATCAGCGACCTGCACCGGCTGCTCGACGTCGCCGACCTCACCGCGGCGATGAGCGTGGAGGCGCTGCTGGGCACCGACCGCGTGTTCGCCGCCGAGCTGCACGCCCTGCGCCCGCACCCCGGCCAGGGCCGCTCCGCCCAGCGCATGGCGGAGATCCTGGCGGGCTCGGAGATCGTGGCCTCGCACCGGGGTCCGGACTGCGACCGCGTGCAGGACGCCTACTCGCTGCGCTGCTCGCCGCAGGTCCACGGCGCGGCGCGGGACACCGTCGCCTACGCCGAGACCGTGGCCGACCGGGAGCTGGCCGCCGCGATCGACAACCCGGTGGTGCTGCCCGACGGCCGGGTGGAGTCCAACGGCAACTTCCACGGCGCGCCACTGGCCTACGTGCTGGACTTCCTGGCCATCCCGGTCGCGGACGTGGCCAGCATCGCCGAGCGCCGCACCGACCGGATGCTCGACGTCAACCGCTCGCACGGCCTGCCGCCGTTCCTGGCCGACGACCCCGGCGTGGACTCCGGCCACATGATCGCCCAGTACACGCAGGCGGCGATCGTGTCCGAGCTCAAGCGGCTGGCGGTGCCCGCCTCGGTCGACTCGATCCCCAGCTCGGCCATGCAGGAGGACCACGTGTCGATGGGCTGGTCGGCCGCGCGCAAGCTGCGCAAGGCGGTCGATGGCCTGCGCACGGTGCTCGCCGTCGAGCTGATCACCGCCGCGCGGGCGCTGGACCTGCGCGCGCCGCTCAAGCCCGCACCCGCCACCGCGGCGGCCGTGGCGAAGCTGCGCGAGGTGGTCCCCGGTCCCGGACCGGACCGCCACCTCGCGCCCGAGATCGCCGCCGCCGAGGACCTCATCCGAAGTGGAGCGCTGTAGATGGTGAAAGCCGCTCGCGGAACCGACCTGACCGCCCGCAGCTGGCCGACCGAGGCCGCGCTGCGCATGTTCCACAACAACCTGGACCCGGACGTGGCCGAGCGCCCGGAGGACCTCGTGGTCTACGGCGGCACCGGCAAGGCCGCGCGGGACTGGCCCAGCTTCCACGCCATCAGCCGGGAGCTGGCCGCGCTGGCCGAGGACGAGACGCTGCTGGTGCAGTCCGGCCGCCCGGTGGGCGTGCTGCGCACCCACGAGTGGGCCCCGCGCGTGCTCATCGCCAACTCCAACCTGGTGCCGGACTGGGCCAACTGGCCCGAGTTCCGCCGTCTGGAGGCCGAGGGCCTGACCATGTACGGCCAGATGACGGCCGGGTCGTGGATCTACATCGGCACCCAGGGCATCCTGCAGGGCACCTACGAAACCTTCGCCGCGGTGGCCGACAAGCGCTTCGGCGGCTCGCTCAAGGGCACCCTGACCGTCACGGCGGGCCTGGGCGGCATGGGTGGCGCGCAGCCGCTGGCGGTGACCATGAACGAGGGCGTCGCGCTGTGCGTCGAGGTCGACCCGCAGCGGGCCCGCCGCCGCGTGGAGACCCGCTACCTGGACGAGATCGCCGACGACCTGGACGACGCGGTGGCGCGCGTGCTGCGCGCCAAGGCCGAAGGGCGGGCGCTGTCGGTGGGCCTGATCGGCAACGCCGCCGAGGTGCTGCCGGAGCTGCTGCGCCGCGAGGTGCCGGTGGACGTGGTGACCGACCAGACCTCCGCGCACGACCCGTTGGCCTACCTGCCGATCGGTGTGTCCATCGAGGACTGGAAGGAGTACGCGGCGGGCAAGCCGGAGGAGTTCACCGACCGCGCCCGCGCGTCCATGGCCGCGCACGTCGAGGCGATGGTCGGCTTCCTGGACCGGGGAGCCGAGGTGTTCGACTACGGCAACTCGATCCGCGGCGAGGCCAAGCTCGGCGGCTGCGAGCGGGCGTTCGACTTCCCCGGTTTCGTCCCCGCCTACATCCGGCCGCTGTTCTGCGAGGGCAAGGGCCCGTTCCGCTGGGCCGCGCTGTCCGGCGACCCGGCCGACATCGCCGCCACCGACCGCGCCATCCTGGAGCTGTTCCCCGACGACGAGAAGCTGGCCCGGTGGATCAGGATGGCGGGCGAGCGCGTCGAGTTCCAGGGCCTGCCCGCGCGCATCTGCTGGCTCGGCTACGGCCAGCGGCACCTGGCGGGCCTGCGGTTCAACGAGATGGTCGCCAGTGGCGAGCTGTCCGCGCCGGTGGTGATCGGCCGCGACCACCTCGACTGCGGCTCGGTCGCCTCCCCCTACCGGGAGACCGAGGCGATGGCCGACGGCTCGGACGCCATCGCCGACTGGCCGCTGCTCAACGCCCTGGTCAACACCGCCTCCGGGGCCACGTGGGTGTCCATCCACCACGGCGGCGGCGTCGGCATCGGCCGCTCCATCCACGCCGGGCAGGTCACCGTGGCCGACGGCACCGAGCTCGCGGCCCGCAAGATCGAGCGCGTGCTGACCAACGACCCCGGCATGGGCGTGCTGCGGCACGTGGACGCCGGGTACGACAGGGCGCGGGAAGTGGCCGCGGCGAAGGGCGTGCGGATTCCGATGAGCACCGATGGCTGACCTCGCCGACATCGCCGACATCGGCCGCGACGCCCGCCGCGGCGGCTACTCCCGGCACGGCTTCGACACCGCCGAGCTGGAGCTGCGCGAGTGGTTCACGGCCGAGGCCCGCGCGCGCGAGCTGGACGTGCGGCCCGACCGCAACGGCAACCTGTGGGCGTGGTGGGGCACTCCGGGGCCCGGCGCGGTGGTCACCGGCAGCCACCTCGACTCGGTGCCCGGCGGCGGCGCGTTCGACGGCCCGCTCGGCGTGGTCTCCGCCCTGCAAGCCTTCGACGTGCTGCGCGCCAACGGTTTCACGCCGTCCCGGCCGCTGGCGATCGTGGTCTTCGTGGAGGAGGAGGGCGGCCGGTTCGGCGTCGCCTGCCTGGGGTCGCGGCTGATGACCGGGGCGACCGCGCCCGAGGTCGCGGCCAGGCTGGTGGACCAGGACGGGATCGCCTTCGGCGAGGCCGCGCACCGGGCGGGCTTCGACCCGTGGCGGATGGGCCGCGACGACGAGGCGCTCGGCCGCGTCGGCGCGTTCGTGGAGCTGCACGTCGAGCAGGGGCGCGGCCTGGACGTCCCGGTCGGGGTGGCCAGTTCGATCCTCGCCCACGGCCGGTGGCGGTTCACCTTCACCGGCGAGGGCAACCACGCGGGCGCGACGCCGATCGAGGACCGCCGCGACCCGATGCTGCCCGCCTCCAGGGTCGTCCTGGCCGCGCGCAAGGCCGCCCGCGACGGCGCGCGCGCCACCGTGGGGCGGATCGTGCCCAACCCCGGCGGCACCAACGTCATCGCCTCGTCGGTGGACCTGTGGCTGGACGCCCGCGCCGCCGACGACCGCCGGACCAGGGCCGTCGTCGCGGAGATCACCGAAGCCGCGCGCGGTTTCGCCGCCGAGGAGGGCTGCCAGGTGCGCGTCACCGAGGAGTCGTACGGCGACACCGTGCACTTCGACGCGCGCCTGCGCGACGACATCGCCGGGGCGCTGGGCGGGGTGCCCGCGCTGCCGACCGGGGCCGGGCACGACGCGGGCGTGCTGGCCGCGCACGTCCCGACCGCCATGCTGTTCGTGCGCAACCCCACCGGCGTCAGCCACGCGCCCGAGGAGTTCGCCGAGGCCGAGGATTGCGCGGCGGGTGTCGTCGCGCTGGCGACGACGCTGGAGCACTTGACGCGATGAAGAGCTTCTGGTGCGAGCGGGCGGTGCTGCCGGAGGGCATGGCCTCCAGGGTGCTGGTGCGCGTCGAGGACGGCGTGATCCACTCCGTGTCCACAGTGGACACGATTCCGCTGGGGTCGCAACGCCTCTACGGCGTGGTGCTCCCCGGTTTCGCCAACGCCCACTCGCACGCCTTCCACCGCGCGCTGCGCGGCCGGACCCACGACGGCGGCGGCACCTTCTGGACGTGGCGCGAGCGCATGTACGAGCTGGCGGCGAGCCTGACGCCCGAGTCGTACTACCGCCTGGCACGCGCCGTCTACGCCGAGATGGTGGTCACCGGCGTGACGGCGGTGGGGGAGTTCCACTACCTGCACGACGGCGGCAACGAGATGGGCGAGGCGCTGCGCCGCGCCGCCGCCGACGCCGGAATCCGCCTCACCCTCCTGGACGCGGCCTATTTGGCGGGCGGAATCGGCCAACCGGTGCAAGGCGTCCAGGAGCGCTTTTCCGACGGAACGGCGGAGAAGTGGGCTTCGCGGGTCGCCGAACTGCGCGAGGACGAGAACACCAGGATCGGCGCGGCCATTCACTCGGTGCGCGCGGTGCCACGTGAAACCCTGTCGGAAGTAGCGAACGCATTCCCCGATCGGCCGCTGCACGTCCACCTCTCGGAGCAACCCGCGGAAAACGACGACTGCCTCCGGTCCTACGGCATGACGCCGGCCCGGCTGCTCGCCGAGGCGGGCGCCCTCACCCCGCGCACCACCGCCGTCCACGCGACGCACCTGACCGGCGAGGACATCACCCTGCTCGGCGCTTCGGGCACGGGCGTGTGCCTGTGCCCGACCACCGAGGCCGACCTGGCGGACGGCATCGGCCCGGCGCGCGAACTGGCCGACGCCGGGTGCGCGCTGTCGCTGGGCAGCGACCAGCACGCGGTGACCGACCTGCTGCTGGAGGCCCGCGCGGTGGAGCATGGCGAACGTTTGCGCACTGGTCAGCGCGGTCGCTTCGGGCCGTCCGAGCTGGTCGCCGCGATGACCAACCACGCGGCCATCGGGTGGCCCGAGGCGGGGCGGATCGCACCGGGCGCACCGGCCGATTTCGTAGCCGTTCGGGTGAACTCGGCGCGGACGGCGGGCGTTGCGCCCGAGCAACTGGTGATGGCCGCCACGGCGTCCGACGTGGCGGTGGTCGTGGCAGGCGGGCAGGTCGTGGCGCGCGACGGGGTGCACGAGAAGTGGGGCGAGATCGGTCCGATGCTCTTGGATGCCCTCACCTGATCGGGTAGCGGGATTCCCATTGTTGTCGGTCCCGTTCGCGACCATGCCCGCCATGCCGCAGCAACCGACTTTCCGCAGGAAGAAACTGGGCCACCGGGTGCGCAGGCTGCGCGAGCAGGCGGGCATGAGCATCGACGAGGCCGCCCGCGCGCTGGAGAAGCAGCGCGGCGCGCTCTACCGCATCGAAGCGGGCGAAACCCGGCTCGACGTGCACCTGGCCCGCTCGATGATGGATATCTACGACGTGTACGACCCCGGCCTCCTCGACCACGTCAGGGAAGCGCTGGAACCGGCGTGGTGGCGCAGCTACGACCTCGACGACGTCGGGTATGTCGACATGGAGACCGAGGCGGGTCGGGTGCGTGAACTCGCGCTCATCAACCTCCCGGGCCTGCTTCAGAGCGAGGGGTATGCCCGAGCGATTCTGCAGACCAGCTTCCTCAAGCGCAGCGAGGAAGAGTTGTGCACCCAGATCGAAGTGCGGCAGATCAGGCAGCGTCGATTGACCGCAGAGCAGAAGCCGTTGCGCTTGACAGCGGTAGTGGATGAGATCGCCCTGCATCAAGTGATCGACAGCCCTGGGGTCATGGTCGAGCAACTCAATCACCTGATCATGATGTCCGAGCTGTCCACGGTCAGTCTGCGGATAATACCGAGGGTTCTTGGCCCGCATCCCGGTCAGGGCGCTGCCTACACCCTCTTGGAGTTCGAGGAATACCCACCGATGTTGTACGTCGAAAACCCAGTCGGCTCGACTCACTGGGAGGAACCGGAGAAGGTCAGTCGGGCTACACTGCTGTTCGACCACCTGCTCGATCTGGCGCTCACCCCGGAGGATTCGGTGGCCCTGATCGAGCGGATCATTCCCGAACACGGATGAGGGGTGGATTTATGTCCACGGTGGACATTCGTAGTCTGGTGTGGCGGAAGAGCAGTCGCAGCGGAAGCGCCAACAACAGCAACTGCGTTGAGGTGGCGTGGCGCAAGAGCAGTCACAGCGGCGGTGGTACCAACGGAAACTGCGTTGAGGTCGCCTTCTCCGACCTGGCGGTGGCCGTGCGGGACTCGAAGAACCCGAACGCTGGCCTGCTGTCCTTCCCGGCTTCCTCTTGGCAGCGGTTCCTGCGCCCGTGACCAAGTGCCCTGATCACCAGCGCCGGTGAGCCGACCCGGTCCCCCGAGTCGGCTCACCGGCACCGCCTCCTTCCTCGCAGGCGACCGCACCGCCGGGGTCGTCGACCACTAGTCGATTTCGGTGAATCCGGTAGCGCACGAGGTGGACGCCTGCGACGGTGGAGCGAGATCCCGTCCGGAAATCCCTGCTTCCCGCCGGAGCGCGATCCGTCATCACCTCGGCGAGCGGTTCGCCGAGGGCTTCGCCGCCATGCTCTTCCGAAATGCTGGAAATACACGGGCTCACCCTGCGGAGGCGAAACTGCGATGTGGCACGTCAACAGCATCACCACGCCGACTGGTGAAGGTGGAGCGATCTGGGGAGGCATGGGGGACTCGGTGGGACCGCGATCCTTGGGCGACCGGCTCGGTCCGGAGGGGGCCGCCTACGTGGTCTCCGCGGGCGACCTGGGTTCGCTGACCATCAAGGACGTGGGCGCGGGATCGGACCCCGGCACGTGGGCACTGCAGGTGAACGGCGAGCAGAACTACCTCTACACCGGTGAGGGGCAGCTCGCGATCACCATCGACGCCGCGAACGTGGCGCACATCAGCGGCGGACTCGGATCGCTCGACATCCCGCTGCTGCGGGAGATGGACGACACCGGTCCGATCACGCGGCAGGTCATGGCGCTGGTGTCCACCGCGCCCAGCCTCTACCCGGCGTGGAACGCCGAACCGATGGCCGTCATGTACGCGGCGGGGTTCCCCCGGTCCGCCATGCTGAACCTCCGCCAGGAGATCGGCGGCGCGCCGGACTGCTGCACCCAGTTCATGGCGTGGCTCGACACCGTGCAGTTCCCGGCCGACGCCGACGCGGAGGCGCTGAGCGGCTGGCTGAACTGCGCGCTGTGCAAGGGTTTCGTCGTTGGGGCCGCCGCGGCGGCGTTCGTGGCCGTCGCCGCCGCCTGCATCGCGGCCGGGCCGGTGGGGGCGGCCGGGGCGGTCGCCGTGCTGGAGACCTCCAGCGCCGTGGCGTCGCTCGCCGGGGCCGCCGGGCTCACGGTCGGCGCGGTGGCGAAGATGGCGGTGAGCGTGTTCTTCGCCGCCGGTGCGGCGGCGTTCGTCGCGTCGATCATCGACTCGCTCTGCGCCTCGATCGGGGCGTGCGACAAATCGGCCTCGATCGACCTGCCGAGCGCGGCGGTGTGAGTCGGCAGCGACAGCCCGCTTGTAGGATCATCGCCGAACGCGGGCGAAAGGTGGGCCGGGTGTCTGTTGTGGGCAGTTCCCGCCGATGACCAGCACTCTGATCACCGGCATCGGTGAGCTGACCACCAACGACCCGGACCTGGGTCGGCTCACCGACGCCGCTCTCGTCCTGACCGACGGCCACGTCTCCTGGGTGGGGTCGGCGAGTGCCGCCCCGCCCGCCGACCAGCGCGTGGACGTCGAGGGCCGGGCCGTGCTGCCCGGCTGGGTCGACAGCCACACCCACCTGCTCTTCGCGGGCGACCGCACCGCCGAGTTCGAGGCCCGCATGGCGGGGCAGCCCTACACGGCGGGCGGGATCGCGGTCACCGTCGCCGCCACCCGCGCCGCCACGGACGCCGAACTGGCCGCGACCCTGCGCCGCCACGTCGCCGAGGCCGCCGCCCAGGGCACCACCTGCGTGGAGACCAAGACCGGCTACGGCCTGACCGTCGCCGACGAGCTGCGCTCCGCCCGGATCGCGGCCGAGCACGCCGACGAAGTCACCTTCCTGGGCGCGCACCTCGTCCCGCCCGGCGCGGACCCCGACGAGTACGTGTCCCTGGTGTGCGGCGAGATGCTCGACGCGGTGGCCCCGCACGCGCGCTGGGCCGACGTGTTCTGCGAGACCGGCGCGTTCGACGAGGACCAGTCCCGCGCGGTGCTCAAGGCCGCCGCCGCCAAGGGGTTGGGCCTGCGCGTGCACGGCAACCAGCTCGGCGAGGGCCCCGGCGTACGTCTCGCCGTGGAGGTGGGCGCGGCCAGCGTCGACCACTGCACGTACCTGTCCGCCGCCGACGTGGACGCCCTGGCGGACTCCGGCACCGTCGCCACCCTGCTGCCCGCCTGCGACCTGTCCACCCGCCAGGCCCCGGCCCCCGCCCGCCGCCTGCTGGACGCGGGCGCGACCGTGGCGCTGGCGTCGAACTGCAACCCCGGCAGCTCCTACACCACGTCCATGGCGTTCTGCGTCGCCACCGCCGTGCTCCAGTTGCGGATGACCGTGGAGGAGGCCGTCACAGCCGCCACCCTCGGCGGCGCGAAGGCGCTGCGCCGCACCGACGTGGGCCACCTCGCCCCCGGCGCGCGGGCGGACGTGCACGTGCTCGACGCGCCTTCGGTCACCCACCTCGCGTACCGGCCGGGAGTGCCGCTGACGCACGCGGTGTGGCGGAAGGGAGTCCGCGTCCGCTGATCGTCAGCTCCACCGCCGCAACGAGGCGTGCACCCCGTTCGCCCAGGTGTGCCACCACTCGGGCGACTCGGTGATGCGGACGGCGTCCACGAGGACGATGTCCCTCGCCCGCGACCCGCGCACCACCCCGTGGCTGATGTCGCCCACCCGGAACAGCGCCTGATACGCGGCGGGCCACGTGGCGGCCCGGTGCACGTCGATGTCGAGCACTTCGGCGACCTTGCGCACCACGTCCCGCCGGGACAGCAGCAGCTCGGCGGCGCGCTGGCCGATGCCGTGCGCCCCGCCGAAGTTCACGATGACCTGCTCGCTGCCGTAGGACTCCTCACCCAGGAAGTTCGGCAGCTTGGTGAGCAGCAGGTAGTCGGTCACCAGGAAACCGTCGTGCCCGACGGTGGGGAAGTAGCGCCTGCCGCGCGGCCCGACGATGCCCCAATTCGGCTCCTCCTCGGTGCGGAACCCCTTCGGCGTCTTCACGAAGCGGACCGCCTTGGCGTGGATCGCCTCCGCGTCGACGTGCCACCGGTACGGCAGCTCCACGCCGAGGCCCTTGCAGGCCAGTCCCCGGCCCGCCTGCTCGTAGCCGAAGACCGCGCGGGTGACGCCTTCCCAAGCAGGCCCGCCGACCAGCAGGACGCTGTCCCCCGTGGCCACCTCCAGCGAAGCGCACTCCTCGGCGGGTTTCCGCGACCTCACCGCGCGCACCCGGTCGTGCAGGACGGCCGCTGCGGCCGCGAGGTGATCCGGGTGGGTGACGGCGTCCTCGGTTGTGTAAGCGGGATGCAGGGAGTGGTGCCTGTACCCGGTTTTCCGCAGGTGCGTGTGGCCGATGGTGAGCGCGTCCATGGCGCCTTTGCAGTAGGTGACCTCGGCGCGGAAATTCCTGATCGCGCCCGCCAGCTGCGGGGTGATCTTGACGACGTTCGACACCAGGGCGTCAACCGAGATCAGCATGGCTCGCACCTCTTCGGCGGCGGGAAACGATAATAGCGCGACATAAGACACTCGTTGCAGTGAATTCTTGTCCGCAAAATTCGTAATTCTCTTCGATGAGGACTGCGCTTGTGGGCGCAAGCCTCGGCGTGCGCCGCTGATGGCGATATCCGTCGCCGCCTCGCGCGCCTCTTCCGGAGATGAGTTGTCGGACACCCCGACGTCAACGCGCGACGTGGACGTCACCTCCACCGCCATGGCGCAGGCCGCGCTGGGGAACGCCTTGCTGATCAGCCTCGCGTCACGTGAACCGATCTCGGTGTTCGCCACTTCTGCGTTCGGTGCCAGGGTGCCTCCGTCGACACCGATCGCGAAACCGGGGTGGTGCTGCTCGCACCCCTTCGATCCAGCACGGCACGGCGACCTTCGCTGCGGCAGCCGTGATCCAGACCACCGCCGATCTTGGCGCGAATAAAGATCATCCCAGCCGAAACGACACCATCACCGGTTCGGCTGATCGGTCCGGCCGTGGCAGTGGTGCGGCGCTTCCCGGAGATGACCGCTGGTCGGTGTTGGTCAGCACCACCAGGGGGTATGCACCGCTCGGTGGTGGCCTCCAGTACCACCGCCGATCCGAGCAGTCGCTGACGTCGCTGGGGTTCCAGCCGGAGCGCGGCGAACCGGACCTGCGGGGCCTGCTGCCTGCGGCGCACCTGCTCGAGCCGCGCGCCTGGCGCGCAACCGGCATCGGCCGGGAGACGCCCTGCCGGGGAGGTCGCGGAAGAGCTGGCCGAGATCCTCGGCCGGGGCGTCAGTACCAGCGGTAGAAGGACTTGCTGGAACCGGTGATAGTGGAGTCGAACAGTCGGTTGACCTCGATCGTCTCCGGCCCGGCGTGCCCCGGAGTGATCCAGGTGGTGCGACGGTTGAACGACTGGACCACGGCCTTCAGCTCCGCCGCGGTGGCTTCCAAGGCGGGACTCAGGAACGGGCGCAGGCAGCCGAAGGGGTCCAGACGGTCCGCCCAGTCCCACGTGTGCGGGATTTCGCGCGTGGAGATGGTGATGGTGGCGCCCGGCCCCCAGTACCGACCCGCCCGACAGTCCTGGCTGCGGTAGTTGCGGTGCGCGCGGACGAAAAACCGAATGAGTCAACCGGGTCTGACCGGTCAGCCGTCTGGCGGCCTCACAGCCGCAGCAGTCCTGCGGCGAGCGACTCACGCAATCCGGCGGGCGGCTCCTGGTAGCCCTCGTCCCACAGCGCACCGGGAAAGCCGCCGGCGGCGAACGCGGTGTTGAGATCGTCGACGAACCAGATCGCGGGCCCCACCTTGCCGTCGATTCCGGGGCCGGGCAGGTCGATGCCGTAAGGCGCGTCGCCGCTGATGTTCGCCTTGTGAAGTTCGTCGGGCGCGTAGTCGAGCTTGAACGGGATGCCGGCGTCCCGGTGCGCGGTGTCCTTGAGGTACGCGGCGTGCTCGGCCTCGTAGTAGGAGCGCGAGCCGCCCCGCTCAGCCCACTCGAACTGCACCACCAACGGATCCGCGAGCACGCTGGCCGGCCAACCCGGCAACTCCCCGACGAGCCACACATCGCCCACCTGCCGGATCCACGCGCTGATCGTCATCGGGAACGGCGCGAACGTCACCTCCAGCCAGTCGGCCAGCGCGGGCGCGCCCGGTGACGGGGGAACGTGGGCGCGGCACGGCGTCCTCTCGTCGTCGTTCTCCTGCGCACGGAAGCCTCGCGCCTGCAGCCGCTCAACGAGCGTCTCGACGTTCCTGCGGGCGCGGTCGGCGAACTCGCGCGCCACCGCCTCGGCGTCCTCGCGGTACGGGGCGTCGAAGACCCGCAGGCCAAGACCACGCAGGTCGCGCCATACGTCGTCGGGATCACCGGACACGTACCGCGCGTGGAAGCTCACCATGGCCGCCATCGTTGCAGGGAGCCACCAGCGTCGGCGGCGAGGTCTCGGTTGCCGACTCAGCTGGTGATCCGCGATGTCGTCAAGCAGCCGCGTAGGTGGTCTCGCCGGTGGTGCTGGGGCCGAACACCGCGTCGATCAGGGTGCGGGTGCCGCAGGCCACCAGGCGGAGCTGTGGGTAGCCGGTGCCGCCGTGGTTGCCTCGCCGCTTGGTCAGGCGGGTCGGCACGGCCGGTGTGTCGGGCACGGTCAAAGTGGTGCCGTCGATCGCGCGGACCAGCATGCCGTGCCACCGTGCCACCGTGTCCCGGGCAGGCTGGCCAGCAGGAGGTAGATCACGACCTGGGGCGGCAGGTCCCGCACCCTGGTCTGACCGGCTCCCGGCCACAGCGATCGTGCGGGTGATGGCAGACCGGACGTTCAACGGAGTTCTTACTGTGCGGTGCTCTTGGTCGGCACCGTTCTGGCAAGGACTCCGTTGCCCGTGCCAACCGGCTGGACAGCCGCGCCCATCCCTTGACTTCACTGCCTTGTCGCTAGCTTCTCCCCCGTGCCCGCTGCGGAACGGACCACCGCCCGCTTGCGCCTGCGTCGCGTGAGCGTGGACGACCTGGACGCCTTCGTGGCGCTCGAAGCGTCCCTGCGGCCGGAGCGGACCCCGGATGCCGTGGTCTCCGCCCGCTATCTCTCCGCGTTCACCGACGTGTGGGAGCGCGGGGAGCTCGGCTATTGGACCGTCCTGCTCCACGGCGAGGTCGTGGGCTTCGGCGGCGTGCAGCCCAAGCTCTGGCACGGCCGCCGCTGCTGGAACCTCTACTACCGGGTGTCACCCGCCCACTGGGGGAAGGGCATCGCGACGGAAGTGGCGCGGGAGGCCGTCGCGGCGGCCCGTGAGGCGCGTCCGGACTGGCCGGTGCTGGTGGAGACCCGGCCGTGGAACGCCGCCGCGATCCGCGTCGCCGAGCGCGTCGGGCTGATCAGGCGGGAGGACCGGGACGGGTACGCGGTGCTGATCGCGGAACCGGAACCGGAACCGGGACCGGGGCGCTCCTGATTTACAGGGGGTGGCGGAAGATACCGCGGGTACCGCCTCGACGGCCCCTGGACCGGGGGCGCAGCGGCGAAAAGACTCTCACTGCGGGTGATCGCGAGGGGATTTATCTGAAATATCGGGTCAACCTCTGCTACGGGAGAGTGAAACGGCGTTTCTCCGCACTCCATGGGGGGTGTCCGCGATGAGCGGCAATACCCTGGGATGGGATGTCGTGCACCGCACAGGGGGTTGGCATGGAATTTTCGTGGAAAGCAGATCCTTCGGCGATCTTCAGTCGCCCGCTGGTCGGCGCGGGGGGCGGGCGGGAGCGGTGCAACAACACCAAGACCTGCCCGGACATCTGGGAACTGGACAACGGCGATGTCGCGGTGATCGGGCACGACCTCACCACGCGCTACGCCGGGAATCTTCCTGATGGGGTGAACATCGGCATCGGTGAACGGCTGGTGGTCATTCCCGGTGCTATGTTCCGGGCCGCGAAAGCCGGTGACACGTGATGGGTGAGGCGGCCGGGGTCATCGGTGAGCGGCTTTCGCTGGACGAGTACTCCGACGACTTCGACCGCTACTTCTGGGCGGTGGGCGCGGCCGACTGCTGGAAGATCGAGCGGACGCAGGTCTTCGTGGAAGAGGACGACCCCAGTTACGACGCCTTCGCGGCGGGCGACTGGGAGCGCGCCCTGGAGCTGATCGAGCGGCGCCGCGACGAGCAGCGGGAGCACCAGCGGCGGGTCGCCGAGCACGGCGTGACCCTCCGCCGCGTGCGGGTGGTGGAGGAGCCGCTGGCCGGCTACGTGCTGTGGGAGCTGCACTCCCTGCGGCAGCGGGCCGAGCTGGGTGAGCGCATCCGGGTCGTGGACGCGACCAGCCTCGCGCGGGCGGGTCGTCCGGTCGTGGACGTGGTCGGCATCGACGAGCGGGTCGCCTACCAGGTCCTCTACACCCCCGAGGGCGCGGCCGTGGGCGCGGTCGCGGCCCGCGACCACGAGCAGGTGGCGGCGTGGCGCGGGGTGTTCGAGCGGTTGTACGCCGACGGCGAGCCGGTGGCCGACTACTTCGACCGCCGGGTGGCGGGCGAGCGCCCGTAGGCGGTGGTGGACTGATAGCCGAGCAGCCGCACTGGCGCAACGAACTCTCCGGCGCCGCCGATGACGTCGTGCAAGCGCGCGACGTCATCGGCGGCGTGCACTTCCACGGCCCGCGCCCGGCGCGGTGGACACCTCCCCGGCAGCTGCCCGCCGACGTCCGGGGCTACGTCAACCGCACCGAGGAGCTCGAACACCTGGACCGGATACTGGCCGCGCAGCGCGAGTCCCGCTCGGTCAGCCCGTGCATCGTCACGGGCACCGCCGGGGTCGGCAAGACCTCCCTCGCCGTGCACTGGGCGCACCGCATCGCGGCGGACTTCCCCGACGGCCAGCTCTACGCGAACCTGCACGGCTACGACCCCGGCCCGCCGGTGACCCCGCTGCAGGCGCTGGACGACTTCCTGCGGGCGCTGCGGGTGCCGCCCGAGCTGATCCCGGACGGCCTGGAGCCGCGCGCCGCGGCCTACCGCTCCCTGCTGGCCGGGCGTCGCGTGCTGGTGCTGCTGGACAACGCCTCCGGCGTCGCCCAGGTGCGGCCGCTGCTGCCCGGCACCGCGGGCTGCCTGGTGGTCATCACCAGCCGCAACCGCCTGTCCGGCCTGGTGGCCCGCGACGGCGCGCACCGGCTCAGCCTCGACGTGCTGACCGAGGAGCAGGCCGTCGAGCTGCTGCGCGGGGTCACCGACGGGTACCGGCCGCCGGACGACCCCGACGAGCTGCGCGAGCTGGCCCGGCTGTGCGCGCGGCTGCCCCTGGCGCTGCGGATCGCCGCCGAGCGGGCGGGCAGCCGCCCGCACACACCGTTGCGGGACCTGGTCGAGGAGCTGCGCGACGAGTCGATGCTGTGGGACGCGCTGACCTCCGGGGACGACGACGCGGACGCCGTGCGCACGGTTTTCGCCTGGTCCTACCGCGCGCTGCCCGCCGCCGCGAGCAGGCTGTTCCGGCTGCTGGGCCTGCACCCCGGCGCGGAGTTCGGCCCGGCGGCCGCGGCGGCGCTGGCCGGGGTGGAGCCGAGGGTGGCGGGCAGGCTGCTGGACGACCTGGTGGGCGTCCACCTGGTCGAGCGGGTCAGCTCGGACCGCTTCGGGTTCCACGACCTGCTGCGCGCCTACGCCGTCGACCAGGTCCGCAGGGAGGAGGACTCGGGCAGCGCGGCGGCGGCGGTCCGCAGGCTGGTGCTGTGGTACCTGCACAGCGCCGCCGCGGCGGCCCGCGCGGTCCACCCGCACGACAGGACGCCCCGGCTGCCGCCCGCCGACGGGGTGACGCCACTGGCGTTCCCCGCGCGGGAGCAGGCCGCCGCGTGGCTGGAGCGGGAGTGGGCGAACCTGGTCGCGGTGATCCACGCGGCCGAGCGGCACGGCGTGGACGAGGCCGCCTGGCTGCTGCACGCGGTGCTGCGCACGCACTTCGCCGAGACCAACCGGTTCGACGACTGGCTGACCAGCGCGGGCATCGCGCTGCGCGCGGTGCGCGGGCTCGGCGACCGCGGCGGCGAGGCGCAGGTGCTGGAGAGCCTGGGCAAGGCCGAGGTGCAGCGCGGCAGGCTGGCCGAGGGGATCGGGCTGCACCGCGCCGCGCTGGCCATCCGGCAGGAGCTGGGGGACCGCCGGGGCGTGCTGGCCTCGGCCAACGCGATCGGCCTCGCCTTCCTGCGCGAGCACCGGCCCGCCGAGGCGCTGGCCTCGTTCGAGCGGGCCAGGGGCATCGCGGTCGAGACCGGCGACCGGTACTGGGACGGCATCTCGGCGGGCAACACCGCGGCGGCGCTGGCCGAGCTGGAGCGGTTCGCGGAGGCGGAGCGGTGGCTGCGGCGGGCGCTGAAGGTGTTCCGCGAGCTGGGCGACCGCATCTGCGAGGGCGACGCGCTGCACGGCCTGAGCCAGGTGCACCGGGCCCTCGGGCGGCTGCCGGAGGCCCACGACGCCATCCGGGCCGCGGTGGACATCGCCCGCGACGGCGGGCACCTGGTGGCGGAGGCGTTCTGGCTGGTGGAGCTCGGCCGCGTGGAAGCGGCGTCGGGCAGACCGGAGCGGGCGCTGGTGGCGCACCAGCGCGCCGCCGCCCTCCAGCGCGGGCTCGGCGACGTGGAGCGGGAGGCGCTGGCGTTCGACGCGGTGGGCGAGGTGTACGCCCAGCTCGACCGGCCGCACGACGCGGCGGGGTTCCACGCGATGGCGGTGGCCGCGCTGCGCGGGCTGGGCAACCGGTGGCAGCTCGCGCGGGCGCTGGTGAACCTGGCCGCCGTCGCGGACGGTGAGCGGGCCGCCGACGCGCTGGCCGAGGCGCGGGAGCTGCTCGCCGACTTCGACGACCCGGCGGCGCGGGAGCTGAGGCGGCGGATCGAGCCGCCCGCGTGACCGGCCTGGCGGTGCCAGGACAGCGGCATACCCGGCTTGGGGGTCGCCCGACCGAGTGAGGAAAATACCGGTCATCCAGAATTCGCCTCTTCGGCTGCGGAAACTGCCGTGGAAACTTCATTCTTTGGGACGCCGCGGCGGAGGAGCACGCTTTGTGCGGACAAAGGGGCTCCGCGCGTGGATAGCCTGGTGGCGGAATGGGAGCGGCGCGGGGGTGAAATGGCGGAGCGGTGGCAGGCCGACCCGTCGGCGGCTTTTCGCCGCCGACTGGGCGCAGCGGTGTCCGGCCGGACCGGTCCCCCCTGCGCCGACGACGAGACGTGTCCCGACGTGTGGGAGCTGGACAACGGCGACGTGGCGGTGATCGGGCGCGACCTCACCGCGCAGTACGCCTCGCGGCTGCCGGAGGGCGTGCGCGTCGGCGCGGACGAGCGGCTGGTGGTCATTCCGGGCGGCCTGGTGCGGGGCCCGGAGGTGGACCCGCGATGAGGAGCGGGGCGCTGCCGGGGGTGCGCGGCGAAAGGCTTTCGCTGGACGACTACCGCCGCGATTTCCGCCGCGGGCTGTGGGAGGTCGGCGCGGCCGAGTTCTGGAAGATCGAGCGCACCCAGGTCTTCGTGGAGCGGGGCAGCGCCAGTTACGACGCCTTCGCGCGGGGCGAGTGGGAACGCGCGCTGGAGCTGATCCGGGAGGACCTGCCGAGGCAGCGCGAGTACCACGACCGGGTCGCCGCGCGCGGCACGCGCCGCCGCCGGGTCCGCGTGGTGGAGCAGCCGCTGGCCCCCTACGTGCTGTGGGAGCTGAACCTGCTCCGCCAGCGCAGCGGGCTCGGCGAGCCCGTCCGCGTCCTGGAAGCCGACCGGATCGCGGACCGGGAGCGGCGGGAGCGGCTGCCCGACGTCGTCGGCTTCGACGACCGCGTGGCCTACCAGGTGCTCTACACCGGGGACGGCGTCCCGGTCGGCGCGATCAGGTCCACCGAGCGCGAGCAGGTGCTCGGCTGGCGGGGCGTCTTCGAGGAGCTGTACGCGGCGGCCGAGCCGCTGGTCGACTACTTCGACCGCCGTCTCGCGGGTCTGCGGCCGTGACGGAGGTCCGACATCGCCGAGCAGCCGGGTTGGCGCAACGAGATCTCCGGCCCCGCCGAGGACGTCGTCCAGGCGCGGGACGTGCTGGGCGGGGTGCACTTCCACGGGCGTGAGCGCGCGGAGTGGGTGCCGCCGAGGCAACTGCCCGCCGACGTCCCCGGCTACGTCAACCGCGTGGACGAGCTGGCCCGGTTGGACGAGTTCCTGGCCGCGCGGCACGACCCGAAGTCGCCCGCGGTCTGCATCGTGGTCGGCACGGCGGGGGTCGGGAAGACCGCCCTGGCCCTGCACTGGGCGCACCGCGTCGCGGAGCACTTCCCCGACGGGCAGCTGCACGTCAACCTGCGCGGCTACGACCCAGGACCGCCGGTGACCCCGTCGCAGGCCCTGGAGCACTTCCTGCGCGCGATGCGGGTGCCGCCGGAGGCCGTCCCGGCCGACCTGGAGCCCAGGGCGGCGGCGTACCGCACGCTGCTGGCGGGCAGGCGGGTGCTGGTGGTGCTGGACAACGCCGCCACCGTGGCCCAGGTCCGCCCGCTGCTGCCGGGCACCGCGGGCTGCCTGGTGCTGATCACCAGCCGCAGCCACCTGGCGGGCCTGGTGGCCCGCGACGGGGCGCACCGGTTCGGCCTCGGCGTGCTGACCGAGGAGCAGGCGGTGGAGCTGCTGCGCGGGGTCACCGCGGGCTACCGCCCGCCCGACACCCCGGAGCAGCTCGCCGAACTGGCCCGGCTGTGCGCGCGGCTGCCGCTGGCGCTGCGGGTGGCGGCGGAGCGGGCGGGCAGCCGCCCGCACACCCCGCTGCGCGAGCTGATCGAGGACCTGCGGGACGAGTCGACGCTGTGGGACGCGCTCACCCCGGCGGGCGGCGACGACTCCGAGGCGGTGCGCACCGTCTTCGCCTGGTCCTACCGGGCGCTGTCGGCGGCGGCGAGCAGGCTGTTCCGGCTGCTGGGCCTGCACCCCGGCGCCGAGTTCGGCGTCGAGGCCGCCGCGGCGCTGGCCGGGGCCGACGTGCGGCCGGTGCGCAGGCTGCTGGACGACCTGGTGTGCGCGCACCTGGTCGAGCAGGTCGACTCCACCCACTTCCAGTTCCACGACCTGCTGCGGGCCTACGCCACCGACCAGGCCCACCGCGAGGAGACCCCGGCCAGCGCCGCGGCGGCCGTGCGGCGGCTGCTGCTGTGGTACGCGCACACGGCGCGGGCGGTGTCGCTGCTGGTCAGCCCGTCCAGGCGGGTGCCGGAGCCGCCGAGGGCGGACGGCGTCGCGCCGCTGGCGTTCACCTCCCGAGCCGAGGCGGTGCGGTGGCTGGAGGAGGAGCGGGGCAACCTGGTCGCCGCGACCCGCGCCGCCGAGCAGGCCGGGATGGACGACCTGGCCTGGCTGCTGCCCGCCGTGCTGGCGGCGTGCTACGCCGGGACCAACTGGTTCGACGACTGGCTGGCCACCGGGGAGATCGCGCTGCGCGCTGCGCGCGGGTCCGGCGACCGGGCCGGTGAGGCGGCTGTGCTGGAGAGCCTGGGCACGGCGCGCGTGCAGCGGGGCGAGCTGGCCGCCGGGGTGGAGCTGCACCGCGCCGCGCTGGCCATCCGCGAGGGGATCGGGGACCGCACCGGTCAGCTCGCCTCCGCCAACGCGCTGGGGTTGGCGTTCCTGCGCGGCCACCGGCTGGCCGAGGCGCTGGCCGCGTTCGAGCGGGCGCGGGCCATCGCCGTGGAGCAGGGCGGCGAGTACTGGCTCGGCGTCCTGGCCTGCAACACCGCGAGCGCGCGCTGCCTGCTGGGCGAGCTGGAGGCGGCGGAGGAGCTGCTCCGAGGTGCTCTGGAGGTCTTCCGCGCCACCGGCGAGCGCGTGCGCGAGGGCAACGCGCTGCACGGCCTGAGCCGGGTCCTGCGCGAGCGGGGCCGCCTGGCCGAGGCGTCCGAAGCCATCGGGGCCGCGCTGCGCATCGCCCGCGAGGAGCGGCACGCGGTCGCGGAGGCGTACTGGCTGGTCGAACTCGGCCGCGTGGAAGCGGCGTCGGGACGTCCGGAGCAGGCGCTGGAGTGCTGCCGGCGGGCCGCCGCCATGCAGCGCGGGCTCGGCGACCTGGAGCGGGAAGCCCTCGCGATCGACGCCACGGGCGAGGCGTACGCGCAGCTGGGCAGGCCCGAGGACGCGGCGCGGTTCCACGCGATGGCGGTGGCGGCCCTGCGCGTGCTGGGCAACCGGTGGCCGCTCGCGCGGGCCCTGGTCAACCTCGGTCTGACCGCGGGCGGCGACAGGGGCGCGGCGGCGCTGTCCGAGGCGCGCGAGCTGCTCGCCGACTTCGACGACCCGGCGGCGCGGGAGCTGAGGCGGCGGATCGGGTCGCCCGCGTGACCGCTCTCCCTCTCAAGGGGGAGACGCGAAACCGCCGGCACGGGCGATCACAAAGACCGCCGGAATCCGCAGGATTGCCGGCATGAACCCACGCACCGCCTTCATCGCGGCCCCGCTGCTCGTCCTGGCCTACGGCGTCATCCGGATCGTCGACGGCTTCGACGGCGTGCGCGGGCCCGGCCCCGCCTGGACCATCGGCCACCTGGCCTTCCTCGCCGCGCTCGTGCTGTTCGTCGGGATCTTCCACCAGATGCGGGAGATGATCGGTCCCAGCGCGCCGGCCAGGGCCACGGCCGCCGTCGCCACACTCGGCGCGCTCGCGCTGTTCGGGCAGTTCGCCGTGGACGTGGTGGCGGGCTTGCTGGCCGACGACCACGCCGAGCTGGTCGCGATCTCCCGCGAGGTGCGGTCATGGCCGGGCGTCCGGCCGGTGATCTACGACTTCGGCCCCTACCTGTTCTACGTGGGGCAGCTCGCCCTGGTCGTGCAGCTCGCCGCGCACCGCGTGGTCAAGGCGTGGATGCCCGTGCTGGTGCTCGCCGACCTGGTCATGCCGCTGATCGACAAGGACCTCATCCCGGTCGGCGCGGTCCTGCTGCTGGTCTCCTTCGCACCGCTGGCCCGCCGCGCGGCCCGCCGGCCGGTCCTGGTGTGATGATCTCCCCCATGCCCACCAAGTACCGCCTGGACGCCGGGTTGGCCGTGCTGGTGGCGGCGGTGCAGCTCTGGCCGTTCTTCGCCAGGGGCTTCACCTACTCCTGGTGGGGGTGCGCGGTCGTGGTGGCCTCGGCCGTCCCGGTGGTGTGGCGGCGGCGCTTCCCGGTCATCGCGCTGATCGCCAGCCTGGTCGCCACCTCGCTCTACGACTTCGTCGGCAAGGTCCCCGACCAGCCCGTCTGGTACGGCGGGATCGTGGCGATGCACGCGGTGGCCGCCCGCTCGTCCGCGCGGGCCAGGATCGCCGCCTTCGCGGTGTCCGTCGGCGGCGTGCTGCTGGCGGTCGGCTCGTCGGAGACCGCGTTGCGCGCGGTGACGCTGCTGGGCGCGGCCTACGCGCTGGGCCGTGCCACCGCCGCGGCCGAGGAGCGCGCCGCCCGGCTGGAGCGCGAGCGCGAGCTGGAGGCCGAGCGGGCCGCCGAGCGCGAGCGGGCCAGGATCGCCCGCGACATGCACGACATCCTGTCCCACGCGGTCAGCGTCATGGTCGTGCAGGCCGAAGCGGGACCGGTGGTGCTGCACGCCGACCCCGCCCGCGCGGAGGCCGCGTTCGACGCCATCGCCGCCGCCGGGCGGGACGCGATGGTGCAGCTGCGGGGCATCCTGGCCGTGCTCAAGGAGGACGACGGGCCGCGCGCCCCGCAGCCGACCATCGACGACCTGGCCGCGCTGGTCGAGCAGGTCCGCGGCGCGGGCGTGGACGTGCGGCGCACCACCACCGGCGACCCGGTGCCGCTGCGCCCGGACGTGGCGGTCGCCGCCTACCGCATCACCCAGGAAGCGCTGACCAACGTCGTCAAGCACGCGGCACCGGCCCGCGCCGACGTCCACTTCGACTGGCGGGAGGATTCGCTCGTGATCAGCATCGTCGACGACGGACCGGGCGCGGCGGCGCGGGGAGCCAGGGCACGGGGCTCCGGGACGCGGGGCTCCGGGGCGCGGGGAGCCGGGCGCGGCCTGATCGGCATCCGCGAGCGCGCGGTGGCCTGCGGGGGCAGCGCGGTCCTCGGACCGAGGCCTGACCGGCGGGGGTTCCGGGTGCTGGTGGAGCTGCCCGCATGACGATCCGAGTGGTGGTCGCCGACGACCAGGAGCTGGTGCGCGCCGGGTTCGCCATGATCCTCGACGCCCAACCGGACATCGAGGTGGTGGCCGAGGCCGGCGACGGCGCGGCGGCCGTCGCCGCGGTGCGCGAGCACCGGCCGGACGTGGTGCTGCTGGACATCCGGATGCCCGGCGTGGACGGCATCGAGGCGGCCCGCGCGGTCAGCGGCACGACGAAGGTGCTCATGCTGACCACGTTCGACGTGGACGACTACGTCTACGAGGCGCTGCGGGCGGGGGCCAGCGGGTTCCTGCTCAAGGACGTCCGCCGCGACGACCTCGTGCACGCCGTGCGCGTCGTCGCCGAGGGGGAGGCGCTGCTGGCGCCCTCGGTCACCCGCAAGCTGATCGCCCGCTTCACCACCCCGGACCACGGCGCCGGGCACGACACCGACCTCCTGCCCGCGCTGACCGCGCGCGAGCGGGAGACGCTGGCGCTGATCGCGCGCGGGCTGTCCAACGCCGAGATCGCCGAGGCCATGACGGTCAGCGAGCACACGGTGAAGACGCACGTGAGCAACGTGCTGAGCAAGCTTGGACTGCGCGACCGGGTGCAGGCGGTGATCGCCGCCTACGAGTCCGGCCTCGCGGTGCCGAGGCGGGGGCAAGCACAGCTCGGGGGACACCCGACCGAGTGAGAGGGGAGACCGGTCCTGCGGAATCCCTCCCGGTCGGCTGGAGCCGCTCCACGTGGCCGGATCGGCCGGACGGGGGCAGGCTGGGAGCATGGAGTACACGCACCTCGGCCGGTCCGGCCTGTCCGTGTCGCGGCTGTGCCTCGGCACCATGAACTTCGGCCCGGAGACCTCCGAGTCCGACAGCCACGCGATCATGGACCGGGCGCACGAGCACGGCATCAACTTCTTCGACACCGCCAACGTCTACGGCTGGCAGAAGGGGGAGGGGATCACCGAGCAGATCATCGGCCGGTGGTTCGCCACCGGCGGCGGGCGGCGCGAGAAGACCGTGATCGCCACCAAGCTCTACGGCAGCATGGGCGACTGGCCCAACGAGACGTTCCTGTCGGCGCTGAACATCCGCCGCGCGTGCGACGCCTCGCTCAAGCGGTTGCAGACCGACCACATCGACCTCTACCAGATGCACCACGTGGACCGCTCCACGCCGTGGGACGAGATCTGGGAGGCGTTCAGCGTCCTGCGCCAGCAGGGCAAGGTGCTCTACTTCGGCTCGTCGAACTTCGCGGGCTGGCACCTCGCCCAGGCCCAGGAGGCCGCCCGCGCCCGGCACTTCCTCGGGCTGGTCAGCGAGCAGTCCATCTACAACCTGCTCAACCGCTGGGTGGAGCTGGAGGTGCTGCCCGCCGCCCGGCACTACGGCGTCGGCGTCATCCCGTGGTCGCCGCTCAACGGCGGCCTGCTCGGCGGCGTGCTGCGCAAGCAGCGCGAGGGCGGCGCGTCGCGCAGCAACTCCGGCCGCTCGGCCGAAGCGCTGGAGAAGCACCGCGAGTCCATCGAGGCGTACGAGAAGCTGTGCGCGGACCTGGGCGAAGACCCGGCCAACGTCGGGCTGGCCTGGCTGCTGCACCAGGAGGGCGTGACCGCCCCGATCATCGGGCCGCGCACGGCGGAGCAGCTGGACGGGTCGCTGCGGGCGGCGGAGATCACCCTGGACGCGGAGGTGCTGGGGAAGCTGGACGAGCTGTTCCCGGCCCCGGCGCCCAACGGCGCCAAGCCCGCCCCGGAGGCTTACGCCTGGTAGGCGGTCGGCGGGGCACCCGTGCGCGCGGGTGCCCCACCCCGGTCACGTCGCCGGACTGTGTTGCGCATGCTGCGTCTGTTGCGGATAATGCGTTTGGGGGTGAGTGGGATGACGACCAAGGCAGACGCCGCCAAGGTGGCGCCAGGGGTGGTTGACGCGGAGATCGCAGGACGCGCCTTTCGCCGGGTGAAGGACTACCTGGCGTCGGCCGACACCGATCGCGAGGAACTGGAGATCCTCGTCGAGGGACGACCCGGTGAAGCGCTGGTGGTGCCACGCCAAGCCGTCGAGCTGTTCGCCTACATCCTCGCCGCGATGGCAAACGGCCAAGGTGTTCAGATCATGCCGGTCAACGCGGAGCTAACGACCCAGCAGGCCGCAGAGCTGCTCAACGTTTCCCGGCCTTACCTGATCGGACTGCTGGAACGCGGTGAGATCGAGTACCGGCTCGTCGGCAGGCATCGGAGGGTCCGGTTCGACGCCTTGATGGACTACATGCGGCGGGACGACCTCAAGCGCAAGCAGGCGGTGGACGAGCTGACCCGCCTCGACCAGGAGTTGGGAACGGACTGATCGATGGCCTTCGTCGTCGTATACGACGCCTGCGCCCTGTACGGCAACACCGTCCGGAACCTCCTCATCCGCGTGGCCCGTGCTCGGCTGGTCCAAGCGAAGTGGACCGATCGAATCCTCGATGAACTCGACCGCGCGCTGGCGGACAAGCGTGGTGTTCCGGAGGAAAAGCGACGCAGACTCCGCCAATTGATCAACGCATCGGTGGCGGATTGCCTAGTGGAGGGTTACGAATCCCTGATCCAGGGCTTGGAGCTGCCGGACCCTGATGACCGGCACGTACTTGCCGCGGCCATCCGAGCGGGTGCTCAGGTGATCGTGACGTCGAACTTGGCCGATTTCCCGGCCGACTACCTCGCACGGTGGGACATCGAAGCCAAGAGCCCCGACGAGTTCGTCCTCGACCTGATCGGGATCGAGGACCGCGTGGTTTACGCCTGCGTGCAGCAAATCGTTGACGAGCGGGTCAACCCGCCGGAAACCATCGATGATGTGCTCGCGCAGCTGGAACGCTCCGGTCTGATCGAGTCGGCGGCGTCCCTGCGCCTGGGGTGACTCCGAAGGGAGCCGCGGGCGGCTCATGACGGAGATGATCGATGTACTGGGCCGTGCGGGCCGACCCGCTGCTCAGGCGGTGCCGACCGGGGCGGGTTCGCTGGTCCAGCTCAGCAGCAGCTGGAGCCGCTGCGCGGTGGCCGACCCGGCGGGGTAGGTGTAGGCGGTGAGGTACTGGTCCCCCGCGCCGGGCAGGGCCAGCGTCTCGTAGCCGAACTCCAGGCGTCCGACGACCGGGTGGGCCACCACGGTGGTGCCGGAGTCCTTCTGCCGGACGTCGTTGGCCGCCCACAGGCGGCGGAAGGTCCCGCTGCGGATGGCCAGCTCGCCGATCAGCGCGGCCAGGTCCGGGTCGTCGGGGTGGCGGCCCGACTCCAGCCGCAGCTGCGCGCAGATCGCGGCGGCGACCTCCTCCCGGTTGACGTGCAGCTCCGCCGCCCGAGGTGCGAGGAAGGCGTGCCGGGCGGCGTTGTAGCCCAGCTCCCGCATCGACTCGACGTCGAACACCGCCTGCGCGGCCGGGTTCCAGGCGAGCACCCGCATCCGCCTGCCCAGGACCAGGGCCGGGGCGTCGGGCATCAGCTCCAGCATCCGCCGCACGCCGGGCGGGACCGCCCGCGCCGGGGGCGGTCCCGCGGTGGCGCGGGGCCTGGCCAGGTTCCACAGGTGCTGCCGCTCGACGTGGCTGAGCCGGAGCACGGTGGCGATCGCGTCGAGCACCGCGTCGGACACGTGCTTGCCCCGCCCCTGCTCCAACCGCGTGTAGTAGTCGACGCTCACGCCCGCCAGCTGGGCGACCTCCTCGCGGCGCAGGCCCGGCACCCGGCGGCGGGTCAGCCCGTCGGGCAGCCCGGCCTGCGCGGGCGTCACGCGGGAGCGCCGGTTGCGCAGGAACTCGGCGATGCGCGGATCAGCCATGCCACCGAGTCTGCCCGTCCCGGCCACGCCCAACCTGGTTCTGCCGGACCCACGGTCGCGACGTCCCTTCCCCGGTGCCGCGCGGCGGCCGGAAGCTGCCGCCGGCGGGCGGGGACTCCACCCCGCCGCCAACCGAGGAGGTCACATGCGCGCGGTCGTCGTTCGGCGGTACGGGGGACCGGAGGTCCTGGAGGTCGTCGAGACCACCCTCCCGCACCCCGGTCCCGGCGAGGTGCGGATCAAGGTCGGGGCCGCCGCCGTCAACTTCGCCGACGTGCTGATCCGTACGGGCCTCAACGTCCAGTACGGCGCGGCGGTCGGCCGCGCCCGGCACGGCGTCGGCTGCGACGTCGCGGGCACCGTCGACGCGCTGGGCGAGGGGGTGGACCGGTTCGCCGTCGGTCAGGCGGTGATCGGGCTGCAGGAGCGGCTGGACCTGCCCCTGGGCGCCTACGCCGAGTACGCGGTGCTGGAGGAGTGGGCGCTGGCCCCCGCCCCGGCGGGCGCCACCGCCGTCGAGGCCGCCACCCTGCCGCTCAACGCCACGACCGCCGACCAGGCGCTCGACGCCCTCGGCCTGCGGCGCGGGCAGCGGCTGCTGGTCACCGGTGCGGCGGGGGCGGTCGGCGGGTTCGCCACCGAGCTGGCCCGGCTGCGCGGCCTGCGCGTGCTCGCCCAGGCCGGTGCCGCCGATGAGCCGCTGGTCCGGTCATTCGGGGCCGAGTCGTTCGTCGACCGGGACGACGACCTCACCGCGCGCGTCCGGGCGCTGGTGCCCGGCGGGGTGGACGGCGTGATCGACGCCGCCAACGTCGGAACGGCCGCGCTGGACGCGGTCGCCCACGGCGGCGGCTACGTGTCCCTGCTCAACTCCAGCCCGTTCGCGCGGCGGGCCGTCCGCACCGTCGACCTGGCCTACCACACCGACGGCAAGCGCCTGTGGGAGCTGTCCGCGCTGGCGGGCGCCGGGATGCTCACCCTGCGCGTCGCCGACACCCTGCCCCTGGAGCGGGCCGCCGAGGCGCACGAACGCCTCGCCGCGGGCGGCCTGCGCGGACGCCTCGTCCTCGTGCCCTGACCCGCACCCCGCGAGTCGAACGCTCGGGTACCGCGAGTCGAACGCTCGGGTACCGCGAGTTCCGCGTTCGCGTCGCGGACCGCGCCCTCGGGTAGTAGTCACCGGCCCCGGCGCGGGCGTCGGGTAGTACTTGCAGACGCGGGAAGGGGCACCTGCCTGGGTGGCGGGTGCCCCTTCCGTCGTGCTCAGCCGTGCTCAGTCGGGCTCAACGTCGCGAGGGTCAGTCCTCGGGGTCGTCCTCGTCGTCGCGCGCCAGGTAGGTGGCCAGGCGCTCGACCGCCGTCTCGAACTCCGGGTTCGCGTCCACGAACGTCCGCAGCTTGTCGGCCAACCAGGCCAGGGTGACCTCCTCGTCACCCCGCCTGGACTCCAGCTCCTCGATGCCCCGGTCGGTGAAGTACACGGCGGCCTACTCGAACGCCTTCGCGATGATCTCGCGCTGCTCCACCTCGTGCACCTTCGACGAACCCGCCGACGGCGCGGCCATCGGCCGCCGCGACACGCGCTGCAGGCGCAGGTGCGAGGGCAGCAGGTCCGGCAGGGCCAGGCCGTAGAACGGCCAGGCGCCCTGGTTCGCGGGCTCCTCCTGGACCCAGCGGACCTCGGTGGCGTTCGGGTAGCGCTCCAGCGCCGCGGTCAGCTTCCGCGCGGGCACCGGGTACAGCTGCTCCACCCGCACCACGGCGGTGTCCTTGACACCCCGCTTCTCCTGCTCGGCGGCCAGCTCGTAGTAGATCTTGCCGCTGCACAGCAGGACCCGCTTCACCGCCTGCGGGTCGACGCCGCTCGGGTCGTCGATCACCGACTTGAAGCGCTCCTCGATGAAGTCCTCGACCGGGCTGGTCGCGGCCTTCAGGCGCAGCATCGACTTGGGCGTGAACACCACCAGCGGCCGGTTCACCCCGTCCAGGGCGTGGCGGCGCAGCAGGTGGAAGTAGTTCGCCGGGGTCGACGGCACCGCGATGGTCATCGAGCCCTCCGCGCACAGCTGGAGGAACCGCTCGATGCGGCCGGAGGTGTGGTCCGGGCCCTGGCCCTCGTGGCCGTGCGGCAGCAGCAGGACCACGTCGGAGACCTGGCCCCACTTCGCCTCGCCGGAGGAGATGAACTCGTCGATGATCGGCTGCGCGCCGTTGACGAAGTCGCCGAACTGCGCCTCCCACAGCACCAGCGCGTCCGGGTTGGCCACCGAGTAGCCGTACTCGAAGCCCAGCGCTGCGAACTCCGACAGCACCGAGTCGTACACCATGAACTTGCCCTGCTCGTCGGACAGGTTCTGCAGCGGGGTGTACTCGTCGCTCTTCTTGCGGTCCACCAGCGTGGCGTGCCGCTGCACGAACGTGCCGCGCCGCGAGTCCTGGCCCGCCAGGCGGACCGTGCGGCCCTCCAGCACCAGCGAGCCGAACGCCAGCAGCTCGCCGAACGCCCAGTCGATGCCGCCCTCGCGGGCCATCTTCGCGCGCCGCTCCAGCACCGGCTTGACCCTCGGGTGCGGGGTGAAGCCCTCGGGCAGGTTGACGTGCGCGTCGGCGATCTTCTCGATGGTGGCGCGGTCGATGCCGGTGGGCACCTTGGCCGGGATCTGCTGCTCGGCCTCGACCGGCTGGCTCGGCTTGATCGGGTGCTTCTCCAGCTCGCGGACCTCGTTGAAGACGTGCTCCAACTGGCTGGAGAAGTCCTGCAGCGCCTTCTCCGCCTCCTCGACGGAGATGTCGCCGCGACCGATCAGCGCCTCGGTGTAGGTCTTGCGCACCGAGCGCTTGGTGTCGATCACGTCGTACATGGCGGGCTGCGTCATCGAGGGGTCGTCGCCCTCGTTGTGGCCGCGGCGGCGGTAGCAGACCATGTCGATCACGACGTCCTTGTGGAACGCCTGCCGGTAGTCCACCGCCAGCTTGGCCACCCAGTAGCACGCCTCCGGGTCGTCGCCGTTGACGTGGAACACCGGCGCGCCGATCATCTTCGCCACGTCGGTGGAGTACTTCGACGACCGCGAGTTCTCCGGCGCGGTGGTGAAGCCGACCTGGTTGTTGACGATGACGTGCACCGTGCCGCCGGTGCGGTAGCCGCGCACCAGCGCCAGGTTCAGCGTCTCGGCGACCACGCCCTGGCCCGCGAACGCGGCGTCGCCGTGCAGCGCGACCGGCAGGACGGTGAAGCCCTCCTGGCCCTTGTCGAGCATGTCCTGCTTGGCGCGGACGATGCCCTCCAGGACCGGGTCCACCGCCTCCAGGTGCGACGGGTTCGCGGTCAGCGACACCTTGGTCTCGCCGTCGCCGAACATCCGGAAGTACTTGCCCTCGGCGCCCAGGTGGTACTTCACGTCGCCGGAGCCGTGCGCCTGGCCGGGGTCGAGGTTGCCCTCGAACTCGCGGAAGATCTGCGAGATCGGCTTGCCCACGATGTTGGCCAGCACGTTGAGCCTGCCGCGGTGCGGCATGCCGATGACGACCTCGTCCAGCTCGTGCTCGGCGGCCTTGTCCAGCACCGCGTCCAGCAGCGGGATGACCGTCTCGCCGCCCTCCAGCGAGAACCGCTTCTGGCCGACGTACTTGGTCTGCAGGAAGGTCTCGAACGCCTCGGCCGCGTTGAGCTTGGACAGGATGTACTTCTGCACGGTGGCCGGGGGCTTCTCGTGCGGGACCTCGACGCGCTCCTGGATCCAGAGGCGCTCCTCCGGGTCGAGGATGTGCATGTACTCCACGCCGACCGTGCGGCAGTAGGAGTTGCGCAGCACGCCCAGGATGTCGCGCAGCTTCATCCGCTCCTGGCCCGCGAAGCCGCCGACCGGGAACTCGCGGTCCAGGTCCCACAGGGTCAGGCCGTGCGAGAGCACGTCCAGGTCCCGGTGGCTGCGCTGGCGGTAGTTCAGCGGGTCGGTGTCGGCCATCAGGTGACCGCGGGTGCGGAAGGCGTCGATCAGCTCGATGACGCGGGCGGTCTTGTCGACCGCGCCCTCGGGGATGTCGGCGACCCAGCGGATCGGCTCGTAGGGCAGCCGCAGCGACGTGAACACGTCGTCGTAGAAGCCGTCCTCGCCCAGCAGCAGCTGGTGGATGCGGCGCAGGAACTCGCCGGACTCCGCGCCCTGGATGATCCGGTGGTCGTAGGTGGAGGTCAGCGTGATGATCTTGCTGACGCCCATGTCGGTCAGCGCCTGCTCGCTGGTGCCCTGGAAGTGCGCCGGGTACTCCATCGCGCCGACGCCGATGATCGCGCCCTGCCCGGCGGTCAGCCTGGGCACCGAGTGGTTGGTGCCGATGGTGCCGGGGTTGGTCAGCGAGATCGTGGTGCCGGAGAAGTCCTCCGAGGTCAGCGAGCCCGAGCGGGCCTTGCGGATCAGGTCCTCGTAGGCCTGCCAGAACTGCGTGAACGTCATGTTCTCGCAGCCCTTGATCGAGGCGACGACCAGCGAGCGGCTGCCGTCCTTGCCGGGCAGGTCGATGGCCAGGCCGAAGTTGACGTGCTCCGGGGTGACCACGTGCGGCTTGCCGTTGATCTCGGCGTAGTGCCGGTTCATGTTCGGGAACGCCTGGAGCGCCCGGACCACCGCGTACCCGATCAGGTGGGTGAAGGAGACCTTCCCACCGCGGGTGCGCTTGAGGTGGTTGTTGATCACGATGCGGTTGTCGGCCAGCAGCTTCGCCGGGACCGCGCGCACGCTGGTCGCGGTGGGAACCGTCAGCGACAGCTCCATGTTCTTGGCGATGGCGGCGGCCGCGCCGCGCAGCTGCTTCTGCTCCTCACCGGCGGGCGGCTGCACCGGCGTGGCCTTCGCGGCCTGGGCGGGCGCGGGCTTCGCGGCGGGCGCGGCCTTCGCCGCGGGGGCGGCCTTGGCGGCGGGCTTGGCGGGCGCGGCCGAGGACTGCGCGGCCGAGGACTGGGCGGCCGAGGACTGGGCGGCAGGCTTGGGCGCGGGGGCCTTCGTGGCGGTGGTGGACTGCGCTGCCGGTGCGGCCGACGGGGTCGCCTTGGAGCTCTGGCCGTTCTCCGCCTGCGCCGCCGCCGTGCCCCCGTTGCTGCGCTGCGTCGACTTGTAGTCGGCGAAGAAGTCGTGCCACGCGGGGTCTACGGATGACGGGTCGGCGAGGAACTGCTCGTACATCTCCTCGACCAACCACTCGTTGGGGCCGAACTGTGAAGCAGGGCTGCTGCTGGACACGGCTGGCGCTCGCCTCTATCCATCTCGCTCTTGGTGTTGACTCACTCATGGTCAGGCTAGTCCCCCGTCTGGTGCAGTTCACACACAGGCGGGCCTGCGCACCGAGTGCTCTCTCACAGGATCGATACGGACGCCGCCCGCGTTAGGCTCACTTGAGCAACCCTTGAGGTTGAGGCCGTGACGGGGTGTCCCGACCAGATCTACCGGCCCGCGTGTGAGGTCTTGGTAGGCGTCTCGACACGACCTGGACGGGTGACGCCCGTAGGGCTGAGCAGCCACTCGGGGTAACCCACATGGCCCACCACCCGCCGGTGCGACCCCCACCCCGCCCACCGCGAGTCACGCCTTCTCGCACCGCGAACCGAGCGTTCCGGCACCGCGAACCGAGCCTCCGGGGTGCCGGGTAGTAGTTACCGGCCCTTGGGCGCGGGTCGGGTAGTACTTGCCGGTGCGGTCAGTCGCCTGCGGCGGGGGTGAGGTGGGGGGCGGCGGTGGTGGAAGCGGTGGTGGAAGCGGGGGTGGCGGTGCCCTGGTGCCAGAGGCGGGCGTAGTGGCCGTCGGCGGCCAGCAGGGCCTCGTGGGTGCCCTCCTCGACGATCCGGCCCCCGGCCAGCACGACGATGCGGTCGGCGCGGGCGGCGGTGGCCAGGCGGTGCGCGACGACGAACGTGGTGCGCGCGCCCGCGAGGTGGTCGCCCGCCGCCAGCACGGCCGACTCGGTGGCCGGGTCGAGCGCCGCCGTGGCCTCGTCGAGCAGCAGCAGGTCGGGGTCGACCAGCTCGGCGCGGGCCAGCGCGACCAGCTGGCGCTGCCCCGCCGACAGCGACTGGCCCCGCTCGCCCACCTGCTGGCGGAACGCCGAGGGCAGCGACGCGACGGCGGGCAGCGCCCCCACCGCGCGCACCGCGCGCTCGATCTCCGCGCGCGTGGCCTCCGGCCTGCCGTAGGCGACGTTCTCCGCCACGTCCCCGCCGAACAGGTGCGCCTCCTGCGGCACCACGCCCAGGCGGGCCCGGAACTGCGACAGCTCGTAGTCGCGGACGTCCACCCCGTCCACCAGCACCTGCCCGCCGGTCACGTCGTAGAACCGCGCCACCAGCTTGACCAGCGTGGACTTGCCCGCGCCCGTCTCGCCGACCAGCGCCACGGTCTCGCCGGGGCGCACCCGCAGGTTCACCCCGGACACCGCCGTGGTCGAGGTGCCGGGATAGCTGAACGTGACGTCGCGCAGCTCCACCTCGCCGCGCAGCCGCGCCACCGGCACCGGCCGCGGCGACGGCGGCACCGTGGTGGGGGTGCGCAGCAGGTCGCCGATGCGGCGCAGGCCCACCCGCGCCTGCTGGTAGCCGTCGAACACCCCGGACAGCTGGAACAGCGGCGCGAAGAACAGCCCCAGGTACAGCACGAACGCCAGCAGCACGCCCGGTGACAGGTCGCCCGACGCCACCCGGTACGCGCCCACCACCAGCACCGCCGCCTGCGCCACCCCGGACAGCAGCGCCAGGAACGGGAAGTACGTCGCGATGTAGCGCTGCGCCCGGATGCGCGCCCGGCGGTAGGCGTCGCTGCGCGCGGCGAACGCCTCGGCCGAGCGCTCCTCGCGGGTGTAGGCCTGGGACACCCGCAGGCCCGACACGTTCTCCTGCAGGTCGGCGTTGACCGCGCTGACCCGCTCCCGCGCCTCCGCGTACGCCACCGACGACAGCCGCTGGAAGATCACCGTGGCCACCGCCAGCACCGGCACCACGGCCAGCGCCACCAGCGCCAGCTCCGGGTCGGTGGCCACCAGCGCCACCGCGATGCCGAGCACGGTCAGCACGCTGATGGCGAACGTGGTCAGCCCGGTCTGCAGAAAACTGGACAGCGCGTCCACGTCGGTGGTCATCCGGGTCATGATCCGCCCGGCCATCTCGCGCTCGTAGTAGTCCAGGCCCAGCCGTTGCAGGTGCGCGTAGCTGCGCACGCGCAGCAGGTACAGCAGGCGCTCGCCGACCCGCGAGGTCAGCACCGCGCCCGCGGCGGCCGACCACCAGCCCATGCCGACCAGCGCCAGCCCGATCGCGGCGACCACCCACAGCGCGGTGGCCGAGCCGCCACCCACGCCCCGGTCCACGCCCACCCGGATCAGGCTCGGCAGCGCCACCGCCAGCGCGGTGTCGACCAGCAGCAGCCCGCCCACGGCGAGCATCGCCCACCGCACCGGCCGCAGCAGGGTGCGCAGCCGGAACCCCGGATCGGGGGCCCTGGGATCCTCGCCGGGCAGCGAGGGGGTCTCCAGCGCGGGCGGCAGGGCGCGCACCCGCTCCACCAGCTCCGGCGTCGGCGGTGTGCCGCCCACCAGCGCGGAGGTGGCGCGCCCGCCGCCTGCCCCGCGCGACGCGCCCGCCGACCCGGGGGCGCGGTTGGCCGCCCGGACGACCAGCTCGTCCTCCTCGGTGTCCGGCCACAGCGCGGGCGTCACGCCGTCAGGACCCGGTTCCAGCCGGTCCTGCCCGCGCGGGTCGACCTGCTCGATCGCCTCGCCCGGTCCGGCCAGCAGCTCCCGGTACAGCGGGCAGCGCGCCCGCAGCTCCTCGTCGGTGCCCACGTCGACCACCCGGCCCGCGTCCAGCACGGCGATCCGGTCGGCCAGCGCCAGCGACGAGCGGCGGTGCGCGATCAGCAGCGTGGTGCGGGTGGCGGTGACCGCGGCCAGGGTGCGGTGGATGGCCGCCTCGGTGGCGTTGTCCACCGCGGAGGTGGCGTCGTCGAGCACCAGCACCCTCGGGTCGGACAGCAGCGCCCGCGCCAGCGCCACCCGCTGCCGCTGGCCGCCGGACAGGGTCAGCCCGCGCTCGCCCACCACGGTGTCGTAGCCGTCGGGCAGCGCGGAGATGAAGCCGTGCGCCTCGGCCGCCCGCGCCGCCGCCTCCACCTGCTCGTCGGTCGCGTCCGGGCGGCCGTAGGCGATGTTGGCGCGCACCGTGTCGGAGAACAGGAAGGCCTCTTCGAACACCACCCCGACGGTCCGCCGCAGCGACGCCAGCCGCAGCTCCCGCACGTCGACCCCGCCGACCCGCACCGCGCCCGCGTGCACGTCGTAGAACCGGGGCAGCAGCAGCGACACCGTCGACTTGCCCGACCCCGCCGTGCCCACCACGGCCAGCGTCTCGCCCGGCGCGACCCGCAGCGACACCCCGGACAGCACCGGCTCGCTGCGCGCGTAGCCGAACGACACCCCGTCCAGCTCCACGCCGACCGGGCCCTCGGGCACGTCGACCGCGCCCGGCCGGTCCACCACGTCGGGCTGCGAGTCGATCAGCTCGTAGACCCGCTCCACGCCCGCGCGGGCCAGCTGGGCGGTCACCATCAGGCTGGCCAGCAGCCGGGTCGGGCCGACCAGGTTGGCCACGTAGCCCGCGAAGGCCAGGAACGTGCCCAGCGACACCTGGCCGCGCAGCGCCAGCCACCCGCCCAGCGCCAGCACCCCCACCTGGCCCACGTACGGCAGCGCGGTCAGCGTCGCGGTCGGCCGGGCGGCCAGCCGGGCCGCCCGCATCCGCTCCGCGAACAGCGAGGTCGCCCGCTCCTCCAGCCGGGCGACCTCGCGCGCCTCCTGGCCGAAGCCCTTGACCACGCGCACGCCGGTGACGGTCTCCTCGACGTGCTGCGCCACGTCGGCGGCGCGCTGCTGCGCCGACCACGTGGCCGGGAACAGCGTCAGCCTGCTGCGCGCGGCGACCACCCCGACCGCCGGGATGACCACCAGCGCGACCAGCGTCAGCAGCGGGGACAGCCAGCACATGGCCACCAGCGCGGCCAGCGCGAACACCACCGTGCCGAACGCCAGCGGGGTCATCGACAGCAGGCTCTGCACCAGCTGCAGGTCGGTGATCGACCGGGACACCACCTGCCCGGTGCGCAGCGCGTCCTGCTTCTGCCCGTCCAGCCGCTGCACCGCGCCGAACACCGCCCGGCGCAGGTCGTGCTGCACGTCCACGGCCAGCCGCCCGCCCAGGTAGCGCCGCACGAACGCGGTGCCGAAGGTCAGCAGCTCCAACCCGACCAGCACGGCGGCCAGCCAGGCCAGCCGGTCGGTGCGGCCCGCCACCGCGTCGTCCACCGCGACCTTGACCAGCAGCGGGCCGACCGCCTGCAGGCCGACCCCGACCACCGCGGCCAGCACGGACCACACCACCAGCCTGCGGTGCTCCCAGCACGCGGTGGCCAGTCGGCGAATCCAGCTCTCGGTGGTCCTCACCCGATCCACAGTAGGTCGGGCCACCGACACATCCGGGGGCCGAGCACGCGACGAGGGCCGCCTTCCGGGAGGAAGACGGCCCTCGTGTGCCGAACTTCACTTGATCAGGTGATGTCCCGACGCTGCGTGGCGGCCCAGCCGCCCAGGAAGAACAGCCCCGTCCAGACCAGGAAGATCAACCCGCTCAGCCACCAGTCGAACGCGCCCAGCGCGCCCGCGATGGCCCGCAGCACGTCCTCCAGCTCGGTGGGCACCACGCCCGCCGTGGACAGGAACAGCGACGACGCCACCGAGCCGGTCAGGCCGTTGACCGCGCCGTTGGGCAGGAACCCGATCAGCTCCGGCAGCCCCTGCGTGCTCAGCACCAGCTGCAGGCCGTTCTCGATGATCAGCATGTAGAGCAGCAGCACCACGGTCGTGCCCACCACGCTGGTCATCAGCGCGCCCACGCCCACGCCGAACATCGTCATCAGGATCGACGACAGCACGCCCACGCCCGCCATGGCCAGCCAGCCGCCCGCCGAGGGCAGGGCGTCCACGTCGGAGGTGATCGCGATGCCGATGCTCACCGCGGCCACGATCGCCAGGCCGTAGATGGCCCCCCACGCGACGTAGACCAGCATCTTCGCGCCCAGCGCGGCCACCCTGGTCGGCGCGGTGAGGAAGGTGGTGGTGATGGTCCGGTGGCGGATCTCGTTGGAGATCGCCATGCCGCCGAAGATCATCGGGAAGATCGTGGCCACGTTGATGCTGCGCGCCATGCCGAACAGCGACACCTGCCACTGGTCCGGGGAGATGCCGATCAGGTCGGTCAGCTGCTCGGCGTCCTCGCTGGTGACCACGTCCATCAGGCCCTTGCCGATGGCGCCGGTGGCCAGCGCCCAGCCCAGCGCGATCAGCACGGTCGGGATCATCAGACCCCACCACAGGCCGGTGGTGGTGGTCTTGCGGAACTCGGCCTTGACCAGGTTGCCCAGCATCGACGGCTGCCGGTACTGCGGGGCCGGGCCCGCCGGGCCGGTCTGGTAGTTCATCTGCTCGGTCACGCGCCGCCTCCGAAGCCGCCCTGGCCCGGCTGCTGCTGGCCCGGTGGTGGTGGTTGTTGCTGGTAGCCGCCCGGTGGGGTGCCCGGTGGGGTGCCCGGTGGGGTGCCCGGTGGAGTGCCCTGCGGGGCGCCCTGCTGGTAGCCGGGCGGCGGTGCGTAGTAGCCGCTGCCCGCCTGCTGCTGGTAGCCCTGCGGGGGGTAGCCGGGCTGCTGGTAACCCGGCGGGGGCGCGTAGTACCCGCTGCCGCCGCCCGGCTGCTGCGGCGGGTACTGGGCCACGCCCGGCGCCGCGTACTGGCCGTTGGTGAGCTGGAAGAACAGCTGCTCCAGGTCGGCCTTCTCCTCCTGGATGCCGTAGATGGACACCCCGGCCTTGAGGGCGGTGTCGGCCACCTGCTTGGCCTCCACGCCGGTCACCGCGATGCGGCCGTCGGGCACCTGCTCGATGGCGGTAATCCCGTCCGCCTGCAGCGCCGTGACCAGCGCGCCGGTGTCCGACGGCTGCACCAGCACCCGGCTGCGCTGCGACTGGCGCAGGTTGTCCAGCGGCCCGTAGTACATGGTCTGCCCTCGGCTGACGATCACCACCTGGTCGACGGTCTGCTCGACCTCGGCCAGCAGGTGGCTGGAGACCAGCACGGTGCGCCCGCTGCGCGCGTAGGACTGCAGGAACTGCCGCAGCCAGGCGATGCCCTCGGGGTCCAGGCCGTTCGCGGGCTCGTCGAGCACCAGCACCTGCGGGTCGCCCAGCAGGGCGGTGGCCAGCGCCAGCCGCTGCTTCATGCCCAGCGAGAACCCGCCCGCCTTGCGGTCGCCCGCCGCGCCCAGGCCCACCAGCTGCAGCACCTGGTCCGCGCGCTGGTCCGGCACGCCCATCGCGGCGGCGTAGACCCGCAGGTGGTCGCGGGCCGAGCGCTTGGCGTGGAAGCCCTGCGCCTCCAGCACCGCGCCGACCACGCGGGCCGGGTTGCCGAGCTGGTGGAACGGCCTGCCGTTGATCAACCCGGTGCCCGCGGTCGGCGTGACCAGGCCGAGCAACATGCGCAGGGTCGTCGTCTTGCCCGCCCCGTTGGGGCCCAGGAACCCGGTCACCGAACCCGGTTCCACCGTGAAGCTGAGGTTCTGCACCGCTGTGACCGGACCGAACTGTTTGGTCAAGCCCTGCACCACGATGCGGCCACTGCCGTCGTGCACGCGTCCTCCCGAGTGTGCTGCTCGGGCGCCATCCTGCCCTAGGGGGGTCAGTCCGGGAGGGCGTGTCGCGGTTTCGAGACCACCGGGATCTCGGTGGTGACCTCGGCGGGGCTCTCGGCGGGCGGTTCGGCGGGTGGTTCGGCGGGCCACGTCGGACGGGTCGGGTGGGTCGGGTGGGCCTGATGGGTCTGGCGGGCCGGGCGGGCGAACGGGTTGCGCAGCGGTCCCCGGCGCTCGCCGCGCGGCAGGCTGTCGCCGATGAGGTGCTGGTGGGCCATGGTCCACACCTGGCACGGCCACCGGCGGTGCCGCAGCACGCCGGGGCAGGCGCGGCAGCGCCCGTCGGCGTCGGGCTGGTGCACGGTCAGCAGCAGCCGCCAGCCGTCGGCCAGCCGGTGGATCTCGGCGCGCGCCAGCGGCACCAGCGCTTCGGCCTCGCCCCGCTCGGCGACCTCGTCGAGCAGGGCGAGCCGGTGCAGCACCGCGTCGCGCAGCGTCTCCTCCACGGCCCTCACACCCTGTCCGCGGCCTGGCCGAGCAGCTGGCGCAGGCGCCAGGTCTGGGTGACCGACATCACGGCGGACTCACCGGGTGGGGCGACGAGGACCACCCGGTGGTCCTCGACCAGGACCGTCATCGAGCGGTCGCGCCCGAACGGGTCGTGGCAGGCGATCCAGCCCTGCGATTCAGCCATGTGCGCTCCGATCAGGGGGTGCGGCGGGCTTTGAGGGGACGCCGGTAGCTCCGCGTGCTCGTGGCGTCCCACTTGGACCATCGGCCGGCCCGGTGCGCCGTCTTAACCGCAGCTAGGACATTCACTCGTTAGCTTGACGGCGCGATCACTGTGCGTGGGTGTCGCGGCGGCGAGAGGTGGGCCGGTCCGGTGGGCCGCTGGGCAGGATGGCCCCTGGCCCGCTAGGATTGCACTGCGACCCGCTCCCAGTGACCCCCAGGCTGGTTGAGCGGGTCGCCTTTTCACGACGAGGGGCGTGCCCACCGCGGTGGGCACGCCCCTCGTGTCGTTCCCCGGCCTCGTTCCTCGGGGGTCGTTCCTCAGGCGTCGTTCCTCAGAGCTCGACCGGCGTGTGCGCCATGCCGTGCGCCTGCGCCACCGGCAGGTTCGTCAGCGCGCCGTCGTGCGCGTTCAGGCCCAGCGCCAGCGCCGCGTCCGCGCGCAGCGCCTCCCGCCAGCCCCGGTCCGCCAGCGCCACCGCGTACGGCAGCGTCACGTTGGTCAGCGCGAACGTCGAGGTGCGCGGCACCGCCCCCGGCATGTTCGCCACGCAGTAGAAGACCGAGCCGTGCACCTGGTAGGTCGGGTCGTCGTGGGTGGTCGGCCGCGAGTCGGCGAAGCAGCCGCCCTGGTCGATCGCGATGTCCACGAGCACCGAACCGGGCTTCATGTCGGCCACCAGCTCGTTGCCGACCAGCTTGGGCGCCTTCGCGCCGGGCACCAGCACCGCGCCGATCACCAGGTCGGCCTCGCGCACCGCCTGCTCGACGGCGTAGCGGGTGGAGGTCACCGTGCGCAGCCTGCCCCGGTGCTGCGCGTCGATCTGGCGCAGCCGGTCGACGTTGGTGTCCAGGACCTCCACGTCCGCGCCCATGCCGGAGGCGATCACGGCGGCGTTCAGCCCCGCCACGCCACCGCCGATCACCACCACCCGCGCCGGGTGCACACCGGGCACGCCACCGGGCAGCACACCCCGGCCACCGGAGGGCCTCATCAGCGAGAACGCGCCGACCTGGGGCGCGAGGCGGCCCGCCACCTCGGACATCGGCGCCAGCAGCGGCAGCGCCCCGCCGGGCGTCTGCACGGTCTCGTAGGCGATGGCCGTGGTGCCCGCGTCCAGCAGCGCCCTGGTCAGCGGCCGGTCGGCGGCCAGGTGCAGGTAGGTGAACAGCACCTGCCCCCGGCGCAGCCGCGGGTACTCCTCGGCGATGGGCTCCTTGACCTTGAGCACCAGCTCGCCCTCGGCCCACACGTCCTCGGCCGAGGCCAGCACCTTCGCGCCCACCGCGAGGTACTCCTCGTCCGGGATGGCCGACCCCAGGCCGGCACCCGCCTCCACGAAGACCTGGTGGCCGCGCGCGGTCAGCTCGTGGGCGCCCGCCGGGGTCAGCGCGACGCGGTACTCGTGGTTCTTGATCTCGCGGGGAACTGCGATCCGCACGGTCGCCTCCTTCAGCTGCTGTTACGCCAAAGGTCCGCGAGCGGGGTACCCGTGTCATCGTGCGGCCAACACCAACGGGACGAACCCGCGTTGTGCCGGCCGCACAACGGCGGAGGTCGGTCGCGTTGACACCCGCGCACGCGGGGACCTAGCGTCTGCCCATCAGGGCAAACTGAACATCGGCCGTGGTGCCACCCGGCACCGCAACCCGGGCGGGAGAGCCTCCAGGCGAGCTGGAGCGCCGAAGGAGCAAGCACCCCGCACACTCTCAGGCACCGAGAACCGTCCGGGCGAGGCGACTCTGGAAAGCGCGCCCCGGCGCGCACCCACGGTGCAAGCCGCGCGCGCGGCGAAGCTCTCAGGTCCCAGGACAGAGCAGGGGAACCCGTACTTCTCCTGAGGAGCGCTGCCGTGACCTACCCCGATCAGCTGCTGTACACCCCCGAGCACGAGTGGGTCGACTGGGCGCCGGGCACCCAGGACCCCGTGCCCGTCGGCATCACCTCCTACGCCGCCGAATCGCTGGGCGACATCGTCTTCGCGCAGCTGCCCGAGGTCGGCGACCGCGTCACCTCCGGGCAGGTGTGCGGCGAGCTGGAGTCGACCAAGTCCGTCAGCGACCTGTACGCGCCGGTCAGCGGCGAAGTCGTGGAGGTCAACCAGGCCGTGGTCGACGACCCGGCGGCGATCAACGCCGACCCGTACCGCGCCTGGCTGTTCAAGGTGGCCGTGGAGGAGGCGGAGGGCCTGCTGACCGCCGCCCGGTACGCCGAGCTGACCGGGGACTGACGCCGTGGCCATCAGCGTCTTCGACCTGTTCACCGTCGGCATCGGCCCGTCCAGCTCGCACACCGTGGGCCCGATGCGCGCCGCGGCCATGTTCGCCGACCGGCTGCGCACGCGCGGCCCGCTGGCGGCGGTGGACCGGGTGCACGTCGAGCTGTTCGGCTCGCTCGGCGCGACCGGGCACGGGCACGGCAGCGCCAAGGCCGTGCTGCTGGGCCTGGAGGGCCACCGGCCCGAGGAGGTCGACCCGGTGGCGGCGGGCGCGCGGGTGGAGCGGATCAGGTCCTCCGGGCGGCTGCTGCTCGGCGGCGAGCGCGAGGTGCCGTTCACCGAGGACCGCGACCTGGTGATGCACCGGCGCAAGTCGCTGCCGCTGCACCCCAACGGGATGAGCTTCGCCGCGTTCAGCGCGGGCACCGAGGTGGACCGCGCGGTGTACTACTCGGTGGGCGGCGGGTTCGTGGTGGACGAGGACGCCGCCGGGGCGGACCGGATCAAACCGGACGCGACCCCGGTCCGCCACCCGTTCCGCACCGGCGACGAGCTGCTGGCCCGCACCCGCGAGACCGGGCTGCCGATCAGCGAGGTCATGCTGGCCAACGAGCTGTCCTGGCGCGACGAGGCGTCGGTGCGGTCCGGGCTGCTGCACATCTGGGACGTCATGCAGGAGTGCGTGGAACGCGGGTGCACCGAGCAGGGCGTGCTGCCCGGCGGGCTGAAGGTCCGGCGGCGGGCGGCGGACATGCGGCGGCGGCTGATGGGCGAGCACTACGCGACCGACCCGCTGCGCGTGATGGACTGGGTGACGCTGTTCGCGCTGGCGGTCAACGAGGAGAACGCGGCGGGCGGGCGCGTGGTCACCGCGCCCACGAACGGCGCGGCGGGCATCGTGCCCGCGGTGCTGCACTACTACGCGCGGTTCGTGCCGGGGGCGACGGACGACGGTGTGGTGCGGTTCCTGCTCACGGCGGGAGCGGTGGGCGTGCTGTTCAAGGAGAACGCGTCCATCTCCGGGGCCGAGGTGGGCTGCCAGGGCGAGGTCGGGTCGGCGTGCTCGATGGCGGCGGCCGGGCTGGCCGAGGTGCTGGGCGGCACGCCGGAGCAGGTGGAGAACGCCGCCGAGATCGCCATGGAGCACAACCTCGGGTTGACGTGCGACCCGATCGGCGGGCTGGTGCAGATCCCGTGCATCGAGCGCAACGCGCTGGCGTCGATCAAGGCGATCACGGCGGCGCGGATGGCGCTGCGGGGCGACGGGTCGCACTTCGTGTCCCTGGACAAGGTCATCAAGACGATGCGGGAGACCGGGAAGGACATGAAGGACAAGTACAAGGAGACGGCGCGAGGCGGCCTCGCCGTGAACGTCATCGAGTGCTGACCCCCTCCCCCTCCGCCCCGCGAGTCGAACGCTCAGGTACCGCGAGTCGAACGCTCAGGACCCCTGAGTTCTACGTTCGGGACGGGTCAAGGGCGTGCGCTCGCCGCGCGGCAGGTCGCCAAGGACGGCGCGCGCAGCCCTGGTGCGTGGGCAAGTACTACCCGAAGCCGCCGGGAGGGCCGGTAACTACACCCGACCCACGCGACCCCGACCCGCGCGAAAGCACAGGTCGGGGCGCGAAAGGGCGGGTCGGGGTGCGCGAATGTTGAATTCAGGGTGTCTGGAGGTTCGACTCGCGGGGGCGGCACGCCCGACACGCCCGCGACCGGGTGACGCCGGGGGCGGGCGTGGTCGTCCTGAGCGTTGAACTCGGGGGTTCTGAGGGTTCGACTCGCGGGGGTCAGTGGGGGAGGACGGACTCGATCGCCTCGGTGACGGCGGGGTCCTCGGGGTCGGTGCGGGGGCGGAAGCGCGCGACCACCTTGCCGTCCGGCGCGACGAGGAACTTCTCGAAGTTCCACTGCACGTCCCCGGCCTCGCCGTCGGCGTCCGGGACCTCCACCAGCTCCGCGTAGACCGGGTGCCGGGACGGCCCGTTCACCTCGGTCTTCTCGAACAGCGGGAACGTCACCCCGTACGTCGTCGAGCAGAACGTCGCGATCTCCTCCGCGCTGCCGGGCTCCTGCCCCATGAACTGGTTGCAGGGGAAGCCCACCACGGAGAACCCGCGCTCCGCGTAGCGCTCCTGCAACCGCTCCAGCCCGGCGTACTGGGGCGTCAGGCCGCACCGGGAGGCGACGTTGACCACCAGCAAAGCCTTGCCTCCCAACGAACCCAGGCTGGTCGGCTCACCGGACAGGGTGCGGGCGGGAATGTCGAGGACGCTCATGGCGCCACCCTACGCGGACCCGGCGCGACCGCGCGGCGAGAGCCGGGCGGCGGGAGCCGGGCGCGGCTCAGAAGGCGAAGACGGGGCCGGTGCTCGCACGCAGCAGGCAGGAGTTGGCGTACTCGGAGGTGAACGTCCGCTCCCGGCCGCGCCAGGTGCCGGTGGCGGTCACCCGCACCGGGGCGTACTGGAACGTGCAGACCGCGGTCTCGGTCGCCAGGTCCTCGATGCGCCCGTCCACCTCTGACAGCGCGCCGCACGCCTCGGCGGCGTTGGCGTGGTCGCCGCCCGCGGGCTCGCAGTGCAGCCGCGCGGTGCGTATCGAGTCGGTCTGCACGGACAGCACGAACGAGGACTGCGGGACGGGCACGGCGGAGATCAGCGCGGCGGCGGCCGCGGCCATGGGAAGTAGCACCATGCGGACACAGTGGCCCGCCCCGCGCCGCCGCTCCAGCGATCTCACCGCATCGTGTGAGGGGCGGTGAACCTGATCGGGTTCACGCGGTCAGCGGCTGGTCAGACCCCGGCGCCCGGCCCAAGGTGGGGGGATGACGACCGAGACGAGGGCAGTGCGCAGGGTGGCCCTGGCCAGTTCGGCGGGCAACGCGGTGGAGCTGTACGACTTCCTGCTCTACGGCACCGCCTCCGCGCTCGTGTTCGACAAGCTGTTCTTCCCCTCGTTCGACCCGAGGATCGGCGTGCTGCTCTCGCTGGCCACCTTCGGCGCGGGTTTCCTGGCCCGCCCGCTGGGCGGTGTGGTCATCGGCCACTTCGGCGACCGGATCGGCCGCCGCTCGATGCTGGTGCTCACGCTCACCGTGACCGGTGTGTGCACCGCGCTGATCGGGTTATTGCCGACCTATGCGTCGATCGGGGTGGCCGCGCCGGTGCTGCTGGTGCTGCTGCGGGTCGTGCAGGGCTTCTTCCTCGGCGGCGAGCAGGGCGGGGCGACGCTGATGGCGGTCGAGCACGCGCCGCCGGGCCGCTCCGGGTGGTACGGCAGCTGGACGTTCCTGGGCTCGCCGGTCGGCCTGCTGCTGGCCAACGGCGCGATGGCCGCGGCGACCGCGGTGTCCGGCCCGGCGTTCCTGGCGTGGGGCTGGCGGCTGCCGTTCCTGTTCAGCCTGGTGCTCGTGGCCGTCGGGCTGTACGTGCGGCTGTCGGTGGAGGAGAGCCCGGTGTTCCGCAGGGCCCGCGCCGAGCGGGGCACCGTGCGGGTGCCGGTGGTCGAGGTGCTGCGCCGGTCGTGGCGCTCGGTGCTGCTCGGCGCGGGGGTGAACCTGGGGTTCAACATGTTCATCTTCGTGGTGGTGACCTTCGCCGTGTCCTACGGCACCCGGCAGCTCGGGTTGCCGCGCCAGCTGCTGCTCACCGCGAGCCTGGTCGGCGCGTTCGCCCAGGCGCTGGCGATCCTGGTGTTCGCCCGGCTGTCCGACCGGGTCGGCCGCCTGCCGGTGATGCTGGGCGGCAGCGTGTTCCTGGCCGCCGTCGCGTTCCCGTTCTTCGCGCTGCTGGAGACGGAGCGGACCGGGCTGGTGGTGCTGGCCATGGTGCTGGCCTTCACGGGGTCGGCGGCGCTGTTCGGGCCGATGCCCGCCTACTACGCCGAGCTGTTCGGCACGCGGGTGCGCTACAGCGGGGTGTCGCTGAGCTACCAGCTCGGCGCGGTGCTCGGCGGCGGGGTGTCGCCGGTGGTCGCGGCCTGGCTGGTGGGCTGGGCGGGCGGCGGCTCGTGGGCGGTGTCGCTGTACCTGGTCGGGGGCGGCGCGGTGAGCGCCCTGTGCGTGCTGGCGATCGGCGAGACGATGCGCCGCCCGGAGGCGAGCGCGGTCACCCCAGCAGCCGAGCCAACACGTCCCTGATCGCGCCCGCCGGGTCGTCGGGCGGTTCGGCGGTGCGCCAGGCGACCACGCCGTCCGGCCGCAGCAGGCTCGCGCCGCGAGCGCCGATGCCGAAGCGGCGGGCCAGCTCCCCGGTCGGGTCGGCCAGTTCGGGGACGCGGACCGGCGCGTCCCGCCACGCCGGGTCGAGGGTGATCAGCGTCCAGTCGCCGAAGAAGTCCGCGGGGGACCGGTCGCCCAGCGGCACGTGCGGCGCGCGGAAACCCGGACGGCCGCTGGGCTGGAACGGGTCCTCCATCGGGGCCGGGTCGTCGTCGTCGATCAGGACCGCGCGGGAGCGGCAGCGGTAGCCCAGGGTGAGCTGGTGCGGGTCCACCGGGTCGGGGATGTCCGGCCCGGCCAGGTGCGGGGCCATCCGCCGCACGTAGTTGTTCAGCGATCCGTCGGCCACCAGCCTCGCGTACGGACCGCGCTCGGCGTCGTAGCTGTCCAGCAGGCCCGGCCCGGCCTCGCCGCGCAGCACCGCCGCCAGCTTCCAGGCGATGTCGAAGCCGTCGCCGATCGCGGTGTTGCCGCCCAGCCCGCCGGTCGGCGGGGTCACCTTGGCCGCGTCGCCGACCAGGAACACCCGGCCGTCGCGCAACCGGGTGCTCACCCAGTGGGCCATCTCCCAGGTGGTGGTCTCGACGATCTCCGGTTCCAGGTCCGGCAGGCCGGTGGCCACGCGCAGCAGCTCGGCGCAGCGGCTGGGCGGGTAGTCGGCGGGGGACTCGCGCGTCGGGTCGTACTCGACGGCCATCGCGTTGCGGCGCGGGGTGTTCGAGGCGACGAACACGCCGGTGAAGGCGGGGTTGCGGAGGTAGAAGAGGGTGAACCGGTCGTGGGCGAGCACGTCGTCGAGGTCGGCGTCGAACACGATGCCGATGTGGCTGGACAGCCGCCCCCGCCCGGTGCGCTCGATGCCCAGCGCCTGCCGCACCGGGCTGTGCGCGCCGTCCGCGGCGACCAGGTAGTCGGCGCGGACGGTGCTGCTGCGGCCGGTGGTGCGGTCGAGCAGTCGCGCCGTCACGCCCGTGCCGTCCTGCTCGAAGGAGGTCAGCTCGGTCCGGAACCGCACGTCCGCGCCCAGCGCGCGGGCGCGGTCCAGCAGCACCGGCTCGACGTGCTCCTGGCCGGACAGGCCCGGCCGCTCCGGGCTCAGCGCCGAGGCCGGGTCCTCGCCGTCGTGGACGATGGTGTGCAGCACCGGCCCGCGCAGGCTCTCGGCGACCTTGATGACCAGGCCGTCCACGCCTTCGCTGCCCTGGAGCACCTCGTCGGCCACGCCGCCGGTGCGCAGCAGCTCCATGGTCCGGTGGTGCTGGCCGGTCGCCCTGGGGTGCGTCGAGGTGCCCCCGTGCTTGGAGATCCCGAGGACCCGGACGCCCCGCTGGGCGAGGAACAGGGTGGCGGACAGGCCGCCCAGCCCCGCTCCCACGACCAGTACTTGCACGCGCTCGTCTGTTGTCATGCCAAAAATCTTAGAAGCTAAGAGATTTGGCACGCAAGATGTTGGAAGGCGGTCCTGCGGTCAGAGGGAGATGGTGCGGGCGGTGCGCGCGGATTCGAAGGCGGCTTCCAGGACCTCCAGGCCCGTCACCGCGTCGGCGACCGGGACGGGGCTGCGGCCCTGCGCCACGGCGGCGTAGAAGTCCTGGTAGGCACCGGGGTCCAAGGGGACGGGGGTACCGCCGAGGGAGGCGGGGGACGCCGCCTCGCCCCAGCCGGGGCCGCCCGGCGTGGCACCCGCCTTCAGCGCGTCCTCCTGCGGGTCCATGCCGTGCGAGACGAACGCCGCCCGGTCGCCGAGCACGCGGAAGCGCGGGCCGAGGTCGTTGGCCAGCGCCGAGGCCCACAGGTGCGACACCGCGCCGCCCTCGTGGGTCAGCGCCAGGAAGGCGTCGTCGTCCGCCCGCGCGCCCGACCGCAGCACCCGCACCTCCGCGTACACCGACCGCGGCCTGCCGAACAGCGCGATGGCCTGGTCCACCAGGTGCGTGCCCAGGTCGAACACGATGCTGCCCAGGTCGGCGGGGTCGCCGGACTCCTTCCACGAGTCCTTCACCTCCGGCCGCCACCGCTCGAACCGCGACTCGAACCGGTGCACCCGGCCCAGCGCGCCCTCCGCGACCAGCCGCCGGACCGTGCGGAAGTCACCGTCCCAGCGCCGGTTGTGGAACGGCGCCAGCAGCAGCCCGCGCCCGGCGGCCAGCTCCGCCAGCGCCCGCGCCTGGGCGGCGGACCCGGCGAACGGCTTGTCCACCACCGCGTTGAGCCCGTGCTCCAGCGCGGCGCGCGCGTGCTCGGCGTGGAACCGGTTCGGCGTGGTCACCACCACCAGGTCGAACTCGTCCGCCCGCCGCCACACCTCGTCCACCGAGGCGATCACCTCGGCGTCGGGGTAGCGCGAGCGCACCTCCGCCTGCCGCTCGGGGTTGCCGGTGACCACGGCGGACAGCCGCAGGCCCTCGGTGGCGGCCAGGAACGGGGCGTGGAACGCGGCTCCGCCGAGCCCGTAGCCGATCAGTGCGGTGCGCATGCCGGCCACCCTAGGCGTCCCACGTCGTGGACGCCCTGTCGCACGTGGTGGCGCGCGGCTACGTTCAGCCCCATGAACCGCCTGGTGGCACCTCGGCACGCGCGGCGCGTGCGCGTCGCCGGCATGGCCTGTCGCCTGAGCTGAACCGCCCCCCTCGACCCGGCGTGCCGGAAAACCCTCAGGAGCACAACCATGTCCTGGTCCTTCGAAACACAGCAGATCCACGCGGGAGCGTCGCCCGACCCGGCGACCGGCGCGCGCGCCACCCCGATCTACCAGACCACCTCGTTCGTCTTCCGCGACACCGCGCACGGCGCCGCGCTGTTCAGCCTCGCCGAGCCGGGCAACATCTACACCCGCATCAACAACCCCACCCAGGACGTGCTCGAACAGCGGATCGCCGCGCTGGAGGGCGGCGTCGCCGCGGTGGCGTTCGCCTCCGGCCAGGCCGCCGCCACCGCCACCATCCTCAACCTCGCCCGCGCGGGGGACCACTTCGTCACCAGCGCCTCGCTCTACGGCGGCACCTACAACCTGTTCCACTACACGCTGCCCAAGCTGGGCATCGAGGTGTCCTTCGTGGACGACCCCGACGACCTGGACGCCTGGCGGGCCGCGGTGCGGCCCAACACCAAGCTGTTCTTCGCCGAGTCGCTGGCCAACCCGCGCAGCAACGTGCTGGACGTGGCCGCGGTGGCGGAGCTGGCCCACGAGGTCGGCGTGCCGCTGGTGGTCGACAACACCGTGCCCACGCCGTACCTGCTGCGGCCCCTGGAGCACGGCGCGGACATCGTGGTGCACTCGGCGACGAAGTACCTCGGCGGGCACGGCACCGCCATCGCGGGCGTGGTGGTCGACGGCGGCAAGTTCGACTTCGGCGACGCCGAGCGGTTCCCGGACTTCAACGAGCCCGACCCCAGCTACCACGGCCTGCGCTACTGGCCCGCCCTCGGGCACGGGGCGTTCGCGGCGAAGCTGCGGGTGCAGGGCCTGCGCGACACCGGCGCGGCGATCGCCCCGCTGACCAGCTTCCTGGTGCTGCAGGGCATCGAGACGCTGTCGCTGCGGCTGGAGCGGCACGTGGCCAACGCGCAGGCGCTGGCCGAGTGGCTGGAGCAGCGCGACGAGGTGGCGAAGGTGCACTACGCGGGGCTGCCGTCGAGCCGGTGGCACGAGCTGGCGCGCAAGTACCTGCCCAAGGGGGCGGGCGCGATCGTGTCCTTCGAGCTGCACGGCGGGGTGGAGGCGGGCCGCGCGTTCGTCGACGGGCTGGAGCTGTTCAGCCAGCTGGCCAACATCGGCGACGTGCGCAGCCTGGTGGTGCACCCGGCCAGCACCACGCACAGCCAGCTCACCGCCGAGGAGCAGCTGGTCGCGGGCGTCACGCCGGGCCTGGTGCGGCTGTCGGTGGGCGTGGAGGGCCTGGAGGACCTCAAGGCCGACCTGGAGTCGGGCTTCCGGGCCGCCAAAGCCGCCCTGTGACCGCTTCCGGGACCTCTTTGGGGACCACTGCTGGGACCACTGCTGGGACCACTGCTGGGACCACTCCGGGGAAGACCCCTCCCGCCGGCGGCGGCTGGCGGGAGGGGGACCCGGAGGGGCGTCGGCGGTGGTTGCGCGGCGCCCTGCCGGGGCTGCCCCTGCGCATCGCCTACGAGACGTGGGGGACGCTGAACGCGGACCGCTCCAACGCGGTACTGGTGGAGCACGCGCTCACCGGCGACAGCCACGTCGCGGGCCCGGCCGAGCCGGGGCACCCGACGCCGGGCTGGTGGGACGCGCTGGTCGGGCCGGGCAAGGCGCTGGACACCGACCGCTGGTTCGTGGTCGCGCCGAACGTGCTGGGCGGCTGCCAGGGCACCACCGGCCCGTGGGAGACCGCGCCCGACGGCCTGCCGTGGGGCGCGCGGTTCCCGCGCGTGTCCGTGCGCGACCAGGTGGCCGCCGAGGCGCTGCTGGCCGACGCGCTGGGCATCCGGGAGTGGGCCGCGGTGGTCGGCGGGTCGATGGGCGGGATGCGGGCGCTGGAGTGGGCGGTGACCTGGCCCGACCGGGTGCGCTCGCTGATGGTGCTGGCCGCGCCCGCGGCCTGCTCCGCCGACCAGATCGCGCTGGGCTGCGCCCAGCTGCACGCGCTGCGGCTGGACCCGGTGGCGGGCATGGGGCTGGCCCGGCGCATCGCGCACCTGAGCTACCGGACCGGGGCCGAGCTGGAGGCCCGGTTCGGCCGCCGGGTGCAGGACGACGGCCGCTACGCCGTCGAGTCCTACCTCGACCACCAGGCCGACAAGCTGCTGCGCCGGTTCGACCCGGAGAGCTACGCGGTGCTCACCGAGGCGATGAACGGCCACGACGTCGGGCGCGGCCGGGGCGGGGTGCGCGCGGCGCTGGCGAGGGTCACCGCGCGCACCGTCATCGCCGGGATCGACTCCGACCGGCTCTTCCCGCTGGCCCAGCAGGAGGAGCTGGCCGAGGGCATCGCGGGCGCGGACGGCGTGCGCGTCGTGGCCTCGCCCTACGGCCACGACGCCTTCCTGCTGGAGGTGGAGCAGGTCGCCGCGCTGCTGCGGGAACTGCTGCTGGAGGTCGGCAGCCCGAGGTGACGGGCCCTCACTCGTCCAGCGCCACCGCGATCCACGGGGTCACCGGCAGGGCCCGCGCCTGGCACTCCAGGGCCAGCTTCACCGTCCAGCGCAGCGCTTGGAGCACCACCGTGGCCAGCTCCTGGGGAGCGCCGTTGGCCAGCGCGATCTCGATCTGCTCGGCGGCGGCCTCCTGGTCGCCGTGCACCTCCGCGAGCAGGGTGCGGATCGCGGTGCGCACCGGCGGGTCCGCGTCGTCGATCGGCACCTCCTGGCCGTCCTCGTCGAAGACCTGCATCTTCACCGGGGTCGCGCCACCGGAGCCCAGCGCGGCGACCATGCCGCTGCACTCGGAGAACAGCAGCAGCACCAGCTCCCGGATCTCCTCGTCCCCCTCCGGGGAACCGCTGAGGTAGCCGGTCACGAGGTCGACCGCGACAGCGTCCTCCCCGACCTTGGTGGCGGCCAGGGCCTCACCGGCCACGGCGTGCAGCCGTGCCCAGCGATCCGGATCTTGCTGCGGGTGCATTCAGCCATCTTCCATCAGGGGGCACGGGAGCACAGTTCTGCAGTACTGCCTACCCCGTGGGCTTCGGGTGCCGCAACGGGTTGTCCTCCGGGGCACCGGAGTGCTACCCGGGTATGACGCACCGCGGACCCATGTGCGCGGCGGCGCCCCCGCCTAGCATCTGGACGTGATCCGCGCCCTGCTCCAAGTCGTGCTGCTGCCCGACCGCACGCGGGTGCTGGTCGACACCCGCTTCCGCCGCCTGTGGCAGGCGCTGGTGCTGGTGTACGCGCTGGTCGTGTCCATCCTGGTCAGCGTCGACTACGTCGAGTACAACGAGCCCGACGGCTGGTGGCCGCTGCTGTTCGGCGTGGTCGCGGGCAGCTTCGCGCTGATGGTGCTGCGCTCGCCGCTGCTGGCCTGGCGGCTGTCGCTGCCGGGACTGGTGGTCACCAGGGTGCTGCTGACCTCCGAACCGGCCATCCTCGGGCCGTGGCAGTGGTGCTGGTACCTGCCGGTGCTGGCGTCCGTGGGGCTGGTGTACTCCGGTCGTGTGGTGCTCGTGGTGGGGGTGCTCACCGGCGGTGTGCTGTACCTGGTCGGGGCCATGGGCGACCCCGGCTACTTCCCGTCCACCGCGGTCCTGCTGCTGGTGGTGCTCCTGCTCGCCTACGCCTTCGGCTCGCGCGGCCGGGCCGAGCAGCGCTACCAGGCCGAACGCGACGAGCGGGCGGCGCTGGTGGAGCGCGCCCGGATCGCGCGGGAGATGCACGACGTGGTCGCGCACCACATGTCGCTGGTCGTGGTGCGCTGCGAGACCGCGCCTTACCGGATCACCGGGTTGCCGGAGGACGGCCTGAAAGAATTCGCTGAACTGGGTGAGGCCGCCCGTGCCGCGATCACCGACATGCAGCGGCTGCTCGGCGTGCTGCGGGCCACCGACCAGCGGCCGGACCGCGCCCCGCAGCCGGGCCTGGCCGACGTCGCGGAACTGGCCCCGCAGGCGCAGGTGGCGCGGGTGGAGGTGCCCGAGGCGGTCGGGCTGACCGCGTACCGGGTGGTGCAGGAGGCGCTGACCAACGCCGCCCGGCACGCGCCGGGATCGGAGGTGTCGGTGCGGGTGGACGACGTGGGCGGCGCGCTGGAGGTCGTCGTGCGCAACACGGCGGGCGGGCCCTCGCGCGGCGGGGGCGGCGGGCACGGGCTGGCGGGGATGCGCGAGCGGGTGGGGGTGCACGGCGGCTCGGTGTCCGCCGGGCCCACCGACGACGGGGGGTTCGAGGTGCGGGCGAGGATTCCGGTGGGGGAGCGGTGATCAGGGTTCTGGTGGTGGACGACCAGGAGATGGTGCGGGAGGGGTTCTCCGCGCTGCTGGACGCCCAGGAGGACATCACCGTGGTCGGCGCGGCCGGCGACGGCGCGGCGGCCGTGCGGCAGGTGCGCGGGCTGCGCCCGGACGTGGTGCTGATGGACGTGCGGATGCCCGAGGTGGACGGCCTGACCGCCACCCGGATGCTGGCCGACGACCCGGTCAAGGTGCTCGTGCTGACCACGTTCGACCTCGACGACTACGTGTACGAGGCGCTGCGCGCCGGGGCCAGCGGGTTCCTGCTCAAGCACGCGCCCGCCAGCGAGCTGCTGGCCGCGGTGCGCGTGGTGGCGCGCGGGGAAGCGCTGCTGGCGCCCTCGGTGACCAAGCGGCTGATCGAGGACTTCGTCAAGGCCCGGCCTGCGCGGGCGGTCCGGCCCGCGGCGCTGTCGGCGCTGACCGACCGGGAGACCGAGGTGCTGGTGCTGGTGGCGCGGGGGCTGTCCAACGCCGAGATCGCCGCGCACCTGTTCCTGGCCGAGCAGACGGTCAAGACGCACGTGAGCCGGGTGCTGATGAAGCTGGGCCTGCGCGACCGCGCCCAGGCCGTGATCGCCGCCTACGAATCCGGCCTGGTCGTCCCCGGCTGACCCCGCCCGCGCGAGTCGAACGCTCAGGTACCGCGAGTCGAACGCTCGGGTACCGCGAGTCGAACGCTCGGGTACCGCGAGTCGAACGCTCGGGTACCGCGAGTCGAACGCTCGGGTACCGCGAGTTCGTCGTTGGGGTTGGGTTATCCAGCAAAGAGGGCGCTCGCCGCGCGGCAGGTCGCCAAGGATGGCGGGTCGCGCCGTCCCCGTATGACCTGCCGAAGGCAACCACGCGCGTCAAGGGGCCCAGGCTTTTGCGCGGGGTTGGTGGTGCGTTCAGGGCCCCTTGACACGCGTGGTCGGGACGAGCCCAGGTCATACGGGGACGGCGCTCGCGGGGCCCCGCTGCGCGCGCTTCGCGCGCGCCCCCTGGTGCGCGGGCAAGTACTACCCGGCGGGGTTGGGAGGGCCGGTAACTACTACCCGAGGGGCACGGAAGCGCCGGTCAGGGCGTGAAAGTGCGGGTTGGGGTGCGCGAATGTTGAGTTCGTGGTGTCTGAGCGTTCGACTCGCGGGGGCGACACGCCCAACGCGCCCATAGGCGGGTGACGCTGGAAGCGGGCGGGTTGCTGGATATTCGGCCCGCGAGGGAGGACTGGGGTAGGGGGACCGCGGGGTGACGATCGGCGCGGAGTCACCTTCCTAGCGTCGCCGCCATGGTGAAGCGGGTGGTGGCGGTGGCCGCGCTGCTGGTGGCGGTGACGCCGGGGGGCGACCCGGAACCGGTGGAGCGCGTCGCGGTGCACGGGGATCTGAAGCACGCGCGGCATGTCGCGGTGGTGGTACCGGGGTCCGATGTGGACGAACGCCGGTTCGACGCGACGGTCGGCGAGATGGCTCGCGCGGTGCACGCGCAGGCCGGGCAGGACGATCTCGCGGTGGTCGCGTGGCTGGGGTACCGGACGCCCAGCGGGGTGGGGGTGGACGCGGCGTCGGGCAGGTTGGCGCGGGCCGGGGCGCGGTCGCTGGCCCGGTTCGTCCGCGACCTGCCCGGCGAGGTGCACCTGCTGTGCCACAGCTACGGCTCGGTGGTCTGCGGGCTGGCCGCGCGCGGGCTCGACGTGGCCGACATCGCGTTCACCGGCAGTCCCGGCGTGCGCGCGGGGTCGGTGGCCGAACTGGGCACCACGGCGCGGGTGTGGGCGGCGCGGGGTGAGGACGACTGGACCCGGTGGGTGCCCGACGTGCGCTTCGGCGACCTGGGGCACGGCCGCGACCCGGTCGACCCGGCGTTCGGGGCGCGGGTGTTCGACACCGGCACCGCGCGCGGGCACGACGAGTACTACCGGCCGGGAACGGCGTCGCTGCGCGCCCTGGCCCGCATCGCCGTGGGGGAGCGGCCGTGAAGCGCGATCCGTTCATCGACGCCGTGCGCGCCATCGCCGTCGTCGGGGTGGTGCTGGGGCACTGGCTGGTGACCGCGCCGGTGCTCACCGGCGGCGGCATCGCGGTGGACAGCCCGCTGCGCTGGATGCCGGGGCTGGCTCCGGTCAGCTGGCTGTTCCAGACGCTGGGCCTGTTCTTCTTCACCGGCGGGTTCGCGGCGGCCCGTGCGGGCCGGTTCGCGCCGCGGCGGCTGGTCCGGCCGGTGGCGCTGCTGCTCGGCGCGTGGGCGGTGGTGCTGCTCGGGCTCTCCGCCAGGGGGCTGCCGCAGCAGACCGTGCTGACCGTGGCCACCCTGGTCGTGTCACCGCTGTGGTTCCTGGGCGTCTACGTGGTGCTCCGGGTGTGCACGCCGCTGTTCGAGCGGTTGGGGTGGTGGGGTGTGCCGCTGCCGGTCGCGCTGGTGGCGCTGGACGTCGGCTGGCTCAACGTGGCGGCGGTGTGGTGGGCGCCGTGGCAGCTCGGCGTGGTCGCGGCGCGGCACGGCTACCGGCGGGCGTGGGGCGCGGTGCTGCTCGTGCTCGGCGCGGTGGCGTTCGCGCTGCTGCTGAGCGCGGGCTACCCGGTCAGCGCGGTCGGCGTGCCGGGGGCGGCCGAGTCGAACCTGTTCCCGCCGTCCCCGGCCGCGCTGGCGCTGGCGCTGGCCCAGATCGGCCTGGTCGTGCTGGTCCGGCCGGGGTTCCGGGCCCGCTGGGTCAACGACCGCGCGCTGCCGATCTTCCTGCTGCACCAGAGCGCCCTGCTGGTCGTCGTGCTGGCGGGCGCGGCGGTCGGCCCGCTGCCCGGCCTGCACACCCCGCCCGACGACCCGCTATGGGTGCTGCAGCGCCTCGCCTGGCTGCCCGTGCTCGGCGGCGTGGCCCTCGCCCTGGTTGGGTATCGCCGCCAGCAGCGCCAGGCCGATGGTGGCGCCGTGCAGCGCGATCATCGCGGCGGTCGGCTCGACCACCAGCAGCGGCGGCACGCAGGCCAGCGCGGTCAGCAGCCAGGCGCGGCGGCCGTGGCAGGTGCCCGCCCTGGCGGCGTGCAGCAGGTACCAGCCCAGCAGCAGGTGGATGAGGTTCTGCAGCGGGTCGACCTTGAACACCACCAGGGTGCCCGCGTCGCCGGGGAACCCGGTGACCACGAACCCGAGCACGCCGAGGGCGCCGTAGCCGACGCCGAGGGTGGCGGCCAGCCGGGTGCGGTGGGTCTCCCTGGTGCGGCAGGGGAACAGCCGGGTGTCCCGCTCGAACCGGTGGAACGCCAGCAGTAGCGGCAGGAGCAGCAGCACCAGCAGGACCAGCCAGCGCGGCTTGGCCACCAGGTCGAACCCGGTCCAGTCCAGCCGCGCCCAGTCGAACGAGGTGGGCGCGTCCAGCAGGCCCAGCGCGCCGACCACCGCGGCCAGCGCGGTCAGGTAGCCGAGGTAGACCGTCATGGGGGCGGTGCGGGCGAAGTCGACCACGCGCCACGGGCGGGCGCCCGCCAGCCACGCCGTCGCCCGGTCGCGCGCCAGCACCGCCAGGCAGATCTGCGCCAGACCGAGCACCAGCAGGCACACCGTGGGCGGGCTGAGGTTGGACGCCCGCTCGCCGGGCAGCGCCATCATGGCGCGCGGGTAGCCGCCGAGCACGATCAGCGCCAGCAGGGCGGGGACGGCGGCCAGCGCCAGCCCGCCGAACACCCGCCGCCGCACCCGCAGCAGGCTGCCGTCGGCGTAGGCGAACCCGAGCTGTTGCAGCAGCAGCGCCCCCAGGACCAGGTTGAGGTAGCCGCCGGTGCGCCACTGCAGGCCGAGCCGGCAGGCGTCCACGGCGATCATCACCGCGCCCAGCGCCAGCGGGGTGACCAGCCGGGCGTTGCGGTGCAGCCAGGCCATCGCGGGTGTCGCGGCCACCGCGACCAGGTACACGCCCAGGAACCACAGCGGGTGGGCGATGAGCCTGCCGAAGGTCTCCACCCGCTCCTGGGGCACGTCCAGCAGCTCCAGCGGCAGCGGCAGCACCAGCCACGCCAGCACGAACGCCAGCACCGGCCGCAGCAACCAGGGCACGCGGCTGGTCAGGTACCGGCCGTAGCCGCCGCGGTCGGCCCGCACCGCCTGCCACGCCAGCAGGTTGGCGTGGCCGCCCGCGAAGAAGAACAGGGGGATGGCCTGGAGCACCCAGGTCAGCAGCCACAGCCAGGTCGCGCTCACGCCCGCCCAGTGCAGCACGGTCAGCAGCGACTGGCCCGCCACCACCAGCCCCAGGCCCGCCAGCCGCAGGAAGGTGGCGTACCGGTCGGCCACGGCGGGGTGCAGGGGTCCGGGGGTGGGCTGTCCAGGGCGCTGCTCGCGCCTGCGCGGCAGCCGGGCCAGCAGCAGGAACACCACCACCGCGCTGCCGAAGCCCCAGGCCAGCACCGGCTCGTGGCCGGGCGGCCCCCAGCGCTGCCGCCAGGAGTTGAAGGCCAGCCCGCCCGCGTACAGCTGGGCCACGGCGTGGCAGCGGGACGGCGAGCCGCGCGGGTTGGCCTCGCACTGGGCGTGCATGTCCAGCGCCAGCCGGGTGTCCAGGGACCGGCGCGCTTGCTGGTCCAGCGGCCTGCCCTTGTGCTCGGCGTAGCGGAGCAGGTCGTAGCCGAGGTCGTGGGCGCGGCAGGCGGCGCCGAAGTCCCACTCGGTGTCGCCCGCCGGTCCGGAGCAGCCGCCGTTCGGGTCGACCGCGCGCAGCGTGCCGTCGGCGGTGCGCACCGCCTCCGGGCGGCGGTGGGTGACGGCGCCGAAGTCGGCCGGGAGGTCCGCGCGCGGGTCGTGGTCGGCGCGGGGGTGGGCCATCGCCTCGACCGCCCTGGCCGCCGCGGCGACGTCGCCGGTCAGCGGCCGGTCGTCGGTGGCGCCCGCCGGGCGGGACGCGATCACCCCGCACACGAACACGGCCACGGTGACCAGCGTGAATCGGGACCAAGCGGGTAAACGGGACAGCAACCGCAGTCCCGGCCACCACGCGATGCTGTTCACCTGCGGTTCGCTCATCGGCGATTCAGGTTACGGATCGGACTCGGCGCTGCCAACCGGTCGGTCCCCCTGTCCCGGTGCTCAGGGGGTGGCCAGTGCCGGGTCGAGCACGCCCGCGGTGGTCAGCGCGGCCAGCGCCATCCGGGACAGCAGCGCGGCCATCTGCTCGCGGTCCAGGTGGGCGCTGTGCGGGGTGGAGTTGATCAGCCCGAACACCGCGTGCGCGGCGGCGCGGGCGGTGGGCTCGTCGGCCCGCGGCACGGTCCGCCGGATGGTCTCCACCCACACCTCGACGTACCGGCGCTGCAACGCGCGCACCCGGCGGCGGTCGGCGTCGGTGAGGTTGGCCAGGTTGCGGATCTGCACGGTGATCAGCGCCGGGTCGTCCAGCGCGAAGTCGACGTGCCAGCGGACCAGCTCGCGCAGCGCGTGCTCGGGGCCGTTGGCGGCCTCCACCCGGCGCAGGCCGCCGTCGAGCAGCCGCTCGCTGATGGCGGTCAGCATCTCCCCGAGCATGGCGTCCTTGCTGCGGAAGTGCCGGTAGAGCGCGGGGCCGGAGATGCCCACCGCGGCGCCGATGTCGTCGATGCCCACCCCGTGGAAGCCGTGCCGCGCGAACAGCTCCGCGGCGGCGCTCAGGATCTGGTCACGGCGGGTTTGCTTCACTCCATCGGTCGATGACACACCGCCATCCTAGAGGTTGCGCCCACCCTGCGTAAACGTGCGTTAACCACACGTTCGGACGCGCCTGCCAGGCTGGACCATTTAGGGGTTTCCGAAATGACTCATTAACTTTTGACCAGCTCTTTTTATGTGGGCATAACTGCTGGTAACAATTGCTGTGCCCCGCATCACACCCTGCGTTGCCCTCTCCCTCCGGAGGCATTGATGCGCTCGTTCAGAATCCTCGCCAGCGCGGCGCTGGCGGCCTTCGCGGCCCTGGTCACCACCGTTCCCGCCGAGGCCGCCGCGGCGAACTACGTCGCACTGGGTGACTCCTACTCCTCCGGTACGGGAACCGGCAGCTACTACAGCGACAGCGGCAGTTGCAAGCGCAGCCCCTACGCCTACCCGGCGCTGTGGGCCGCCGCGCACGCGCCCGCGTCGTTCCAGTTCGTCGCCTGCTCCGGCGCCCGGACCGGCGACGTGCTGGCCAACCAGGTCGGCGCGCTGAGCGCGAGCACCTCGCTGGTCACCATCTCCATCGGCGGCAACGACGCGGGCTTCAGCGACGTCATCACCACCTGCACCCTCAGCTCCGACTCCGCCTGCGTGAGCCGGGTCGAGCAGGCCAAGACCTACGCCACCACGACGCTGCCCGGCCTGCTGGACAACGTCTACGCGCAGATCCGCACCCGCGCCCCGTCCGCCCAGGTCGTGGTGCTGGGCTACCCCCGGCTGTACCAGGTCCCCGGCTCCTGCTCGGTGGGCCTGAGCAACACCAAGCGCTCGGCGATCAACTCCGCCGCCGACACCCTGCACACCGTCATCTCCGGCCGGGCGTCGGCCAAGTCCTTCACCTACCGCGACGTGCGCGGCGCGTTCACCGGGCACGAGATCTGCTCGTCGGACTGGTGGCTGAACAGCCTGAGCTGGCCGGTGGAGGAGTCCTACCACCCCAACCGCAACGGTCAGCGGCTCGGCTACCTGCCGCAGCTGGACGCCGTCGCGAGCTGACGTCCAGCCAGTGGGAGGGCCGGGTCCGGTCGGACCCGGCCCTTCGTTGTGGGCCTTCGTTGTGGACGCGGTGGATCGGCGCGGGCTAGCATCGCCAGTGGTTAACGACTGCTAACAGCGAGGAGTCCATGGACGCCCCCGTCCTGCGCAGCGCCGCCGACAAGTCCTCCGAGGCGTTCCGGCGGCACGCCGAGCAGCACGCCGCCCTGGTGGCCGACCTGCGCGACCGGCTGGCCCGCGCCGCGCTCGGCGGCCCGGAGAAGGCCCGCGCCCGGCACGTGGCGCGCGGCAAGCTGCTGCCCCGCGACCGGGTCGACACGCTGCTGGACCCCGGCTCGCCGTTCCTGGAGCTGTCCCCGCTGGCGGCGGGCGGCCTGTACGGCGACGAGGCGCCCGCCGCGGGCATCATCACCGGCGTCGGGAGGATCTCCGGGCGCGAGTGCGTGGTGGTCGCCAACGACGCGACGGTCAAGGGCGGCACCTACTACCCGATGACGGTCAAGAAGCACCTGCGCGCGCAGGAAGTCGCCCTGCACAACCGCCTGCCGTGCGTCTACCTGGTCGACTCCGGCGGCGCGTTCCTGCCCCGCCAGGACGAGGTCTTCCCCGACCGCGACCACTTCGGCCGGATCTTCTTCAACCAGGCCACCATGTCCGCCCGCGGCATCCCGCAGATCGCCGCCGTGCTCGGCTCGTGCACGGCGGGCGGCGCGTACGTGCCCGCGATGAGCGACGAGGCGGTGATCGTGCGCGACCAGGGCACGATCTTCCTGGGCGGCCCGCCGCTGGTGAAGGCCGCCACCGGCGAGGTGGTCACCGCCGAGGAGCTGGGCGGCGGCGAGCTGCACGCGCGAACCTCCGGCGTCACCGACCACCTGGCCGAGGACGACGCGCACGCGCTGCGCGTCGTGCGGTCGATCGTGAGCACGCTGGGGCCGCGCGCGCCGCGCCCGTGGCAGGTGCTGCCCAGCGTCGAGCCGGCGGTCGACCCGGCCGAGCTGTACGGCGTGGTGCCCACCGACAGCCGCACCCCCTACGACGTGCGCGAGGTGATCGCCCGCATCGTCGACGGCAGCCGGTTCCAGGAGTTCAAGAAGGAGTACGGGGCCACCCTGGTCACCGGCTTCGCGCGCATCCACGGCCACCCGGTGGGGATCGTGGCCAACAACGGCGTGCTGTTCGGCGAGTCCGCGCTCAAGGGCGCGCACTTCGTCCAGCTGTGCGACCAGCGCGGCACACCGCTGGTGTTCCTGCAGAACATCAGCGGCTTCATGGTGGGCCGCGAGTACGAGGCGGGCGGCATCGCCAAGCACGGCGCGAAGATGGTCACCGCGGTGGCCTGCGCGCGGGTGCCCAAGCTGACCGTGGTCATCGGCGGCTCGTTCGGCGCGGGCAACTACTCGATGTGCGGCCGGGCGTACTCGCCCCGGTTCCTGTGGATGTGGCCCAACGCCCGCATCTCGGTGATGGGCGGCGAGCAGGCCGCGTCGGTGCTGGCCACCGTGCGCCGCGACCAGCTCGGCGACGAGTGGCCCGCCGAGGAGGAAGAGGCGTTCAAGGAGCCGATCCGGCGGCAGTACGAGGAGCAGGGCAACCCGTACTACTCCACCGCGCGGCTGTGGGACGACGGGGTGATCGACCCGATGGACACCCGCACGGTGCTCGGGCTGGCGCTGTCGGTCGCCGCCAACGCGCCCCTGGAACCTGTCAGCTACGGCGTTTTCCGGATGTGATGGGGATGTTCGACAGCGTTCTGGTGGCCAACCGAGGCGAGATCGCGGTGCGCGTGATCCGCGCCCTGCGCGCGTTCGGCATCCGGTCGGTGGCGGTCTACAGCGACGCCGACGCCGACGCGCCGCACGTGCGGCTGGCCGACGAGGCGGTGCGGATCGGTCCGGCCGCCGCGCGGGAGAGCTACCTGTCCATCGAGCGGGTCGTCGAGGCGGCCCTGGCCACCGGGGCGCAGGCGGTGCACCCCGGCTACGGCTTCCTGGCGGAGAACGCGGACTTCGCGCGGGCGTGCGACAAGGCCGGGCTGGTGTTCATCGGCCCGCCCGCCGAGGCGATCGAGGCGATGGGCGACAAGATCCGCGCCAAGCTGACCGCGAGCGCGGCGGGCGTGCCGGTGGTGCCGGGGCGCACCGAACCCGGCATGACCGACGACGACCTGGCGGCGGCGGCTGAGGAAATCGGTTTCCCGGTGCTGCTCAAGCCTTCCGCCGGGGGCGGCGGCAAGGGGATGCGGCTGGTGCGCGAGGCCGCCGCGCTGCGCGAGGCGATCGAGTCGGCCCGGCGCGAGGCGCGCGGCTCGTTCGGCGACGACGCGCTGCTGGTCGAGCGGTTCGTCAGCAACCCCAGGCACATCGAGATCCAGGTGCTCGCCGACGCCCACGGCAACGCGGTGCACCTGGGCGAGCGCGAGTGCAGCCTCCAGCGGCGCCACCAGAAGATCATCGAGGAGGCGCCGTCGCCGCTGCTGTCCCCGCAGGCCCGCGAGGCGATGGGGCGGGCCGCCGTGGACGCGGCGAAGTCCGTCGGCTACCGGGGCGCGGGCACCGTCGAGTTCATCGTGGACGGCGAGACCGGCGACTACTTCTTCATGGAGATGAACACCCGCCTCCAGGTCGAGCACCCGGTGACCGAGCTGGTCACCGGCGTGGACCTGGTGGAGTGGCAGCTGCGGGTGGCCGCCGGGCAGCCGCTGGCGTTCTCGTCGGTGGACATCACCGGCCACGCCGTGGAGGCCCGCGTCTACGCCGAGGACCCGGCGCGCGGGTTCCTGCCCACCGGCGGCACGGTGCTGGCGCTGCGCGAGCCCACCGACGTGCGGGTGGACTCGGCGCTGCGGGTCGGGCTGACCGTCGGCAGCGACTACGACCCCATGCTGGCCAAGGTGATCGCGCACGGCGCCACCCGCGAGGAGGCGCTGCGCAGGCTGGACGCCGCGCTCGGGCGCACCGTGCTGCTGGGCGTCACCACGAACATCCCGTTCCTGCGCGCTCTGCTGTCCGATGTGGACGTCCGCGCGGGCGCGCTGGACACCGGCCTGGTGGAGCGCAAGCTGGACGGGCTGGTGGAGCACGGGGTGCCGGACGAGGTGCTGGCGGCGGCGGCGCTGGAGCGGCAGCTCGCCCTGGGCGGCGACGACCCGTGGGACCAGCCCGGCGGCTGGCGGGTCGGCGAGCACGCCTGGGCGCGGTGGCGCGTCGACGGCGTGGACGTGCGCGTGCGCGGCGAGGAGGTCGTCGTGGGCGACGGCGAGCCGATGCGGCTGCGGGCCGCCCTGCGCGACGGCGACCTCGTCGTGGGCACCCGCCGCTACGCGATGGCCCGCGACGGCGACGTGCTGTGGCTCGGCACCGGGGGCCGGTCCTGGGCGCTGGCCGAGACCGAGCGCTGGGACATCGCCAGCCGCGCGCGGGCCGAGGCCGCCGCCGGGCCGGTGACCAGCCCGATGCCCGGCACCGTGCTGCTGGTGCGCGCGGCACGCGGCGAGCCGGTGACCGCGGGCCAGGCGCTGTTCGTGGTCGAGGCCATGAAGATGGAGCACACCGTCACCGCACCCGTGGACGGCGTGCTCGCCGAAGTGAACGTCCGAGCGGGCCAACAGGTCGCGCTGGACCAGACCCTGGCCGTCGTCGTGCCCCACGAGGAGTGAGCGATGTTGGACTTCCGCCTGGACGAGGAGTACGAGGCGCTGCGCAAGACCGTCGAGGAGTTCGCCCGCGAGGAGGTCGCGCCGGTCATCGGCGGCTTCTACGAGCGCGAGGAGTTCCCCCACGACATCGTCGCCAAGATGGGCCGCATGGGCCTGTTCGGGCTGCCGTTCCCGGAGGAGTTCGGCGGCATGGGCGGCGACTACTTCGCGCTGTGCCTGGCGCTGGAGGAGCTGGCGCGGGTCGACTCCTCGGTGGCGATCACCCTGGAGGCGGGCGTCTCGCTGGGCGCGATGCCGCTGTTCCGGTTCGGCTCGGACGAGCAGAAGCGGCAGTGGCTGCCCAAGCTGTGCGCGGGCGAGGCGCTGGGCGCGTTCGGCCTCACCGAGCCCGGCGGCGGCTCGGACGCGGGCGCGCTGCGCACCACCGCCAGGCTCGACGGCGACGAGTGGGTCCTCAACGGCACCAAGGCGTTCATCACCAACTCCGGCACCGACATCACCGCGCTGGTCACCGTCGCCGCGGTGACCGGCCGCAAGGACGACGGGCGGCCGGAGATCTCGGCCGTGCTGGTGCCGTCGGGCACGCCGGGCTTCAGCGTGTCGAAGAAGTACTCCAAGGTCGGCTGGAACGCCTCCGACACCCGCGAGCTGTCGTTCCAGGACTGCCGGGTGCCCGCGGCGAACCTGGTCGGCGAGCGGGGGCGCGGCTACGCGCAGTTCCTGCAGACGCTGGACGAGGGCCGGGTGGCCATCGCCGCGCTGGGGGTCGGCCTGGCGCAGGGCTGCGTGGACGAGTGCGTGAAGTACGCGCGCGAGCGCGAGGCGTTCGGCCACCCGATCGGGCAGTACCAGGCGATCCGGTTCAAGATCGCGGACATGGAGGCGCGGGTGCACACCGCCCGCCTGGCCTACTACCAGGCGGCGTCGAAGATGCTGCGCGGCGAGCCGTTCAAGCGCGAGGCGGCCATCGCCAAGCTGGTGTCCTCGGAGACCGCGGTGGACAACGCCCGCGAGGCCGCCCAGATCTTCGGCGGGTACGGGTTCATGAACGAGTACCCGGTGGGCCGGTTCTACCGCGACGCCAAGATCCTGGAGATCGGCGAGGGCACCAGCGAGGTGCAGCGGATGCTGATCGCCCGCGAACTGGGCCTGTAACGCGGACCATTCCACGTCGCGGCACATCTGTGAAACTACTGTGGATAACTAAACCCCCGAATTAGGTTTGGCGGGGTCAAACTCGTGGTGCTCCACAATCCGCCGCTTGAAAGGGAGCCCCACATGTCCATCCCCACCGCCGCGAGATCCCGCGTCGCCGCCGCGCTCGCGGTTCTCGCGCTCCTGGTCGTCGGCACGGCGCAGATCGCCAGCGCCGGTCCCTCGACCGGGTCGGGCGCGCAGGGCGAGACCCGCGTGCTCGAGCAGCCGCCGCTGAGCGCGGACTCGGCCAAGCACGCCAACGTCACCTCCGGTGAGGTCAGCGCGCAGGCGTTCCGCCAGACGGTGTCCGCCGTGGTGAACTCCAACGGCACCCTCGCCGCTGGTCAGAGCTTCGGCGCCACCGCCGCCAGCCGCATCGGCGTCGGCACCTACGAGGTGTTCTTCAACCAGGTGATCACCGCGGGCACGTACGTGGCGACCATCGGCATCGCGGGCAACGTCGGCGCCTCGACGCCCGGCGAGGTCACCGTGGTGGGCCGGGTCACCGCGAACAACGGTCTGTTCATCCAGACCTACAACTCCGCGGGGACGCTGACCGACCTGGGTTTCCACACCGTCGTGATGTTCTGATCCGCCGCTGGCCGGAGTTATTTCCCGGCGGGGCGGGGCCGCCCACGCGGTCCCGCCCCGCCGGGCCGCGCCGGAAATAGCGGAAAGAATTTCAGGAAAAGCGGCCGTGCCTGCCCTCGCCCGCTCGGAAACGGCTCAGGCCCGTTTCGACTTCGGCCAGCGAGACCATTCCGCGGGCCAGCTCGTTGGCCAGCGCCTCGGATTCCGGCAGCCCCTCCTGCTCCAGCAGGGACAGCCGGTCCTGCCGCAGGCACACCTGGGGGAACGCGGCGATCTCCCGCGCCAGCCGCTCCGCCTCGGCCCGGCAGGTGCCGTTGGGCACCACCCGGTTGGCCAGCCCGATCCGCAGCGCCTCGCCGGAGTGCACCGGCCGCCCGGTGAGCACCAGGTCCATCGCCCGGCTCGCGCCGATCAGCCGGGGCAGCCGCACCGTGCCGCCGTCGACCAGCGGCACGCCCCAGCGGCGGCAGAACACGCCGAACACCGCGTCCTCGTCGACCACCCGCAGGTCGCACCACAGCGCCAGCTCCAGCCCGCCCGCCACGGCGTGCCCGGACACCGCCGCGACGACCGGCTTGGACAGCCGCAGCCTGGTCGGCCCCATCGGCCCGGACGGGCTGGCCGGGTCGTTGCCGCGCTCGGTGCCGATGGCCTTGAGGTCCGCGCCGGAGCAGAACACCCCGCCCTCGCCGTGCAGCACCGCCACCGACGCCGAGTCGTCCGCGTCGAACTCGCGGAACACCTCGGCCAGCGTGTGCGCGGTCGGCCCGTCCACCGCGTTGCGCACGGCGGGCCGGTTCAGCAGGACCGTCCACACCGGACCGGAGCGCTCCACCCGCACCGCGCTCACGACTTCGGCCGCCCGCGCTCCACGATCGCCGCGAAGTCGACGCCGCGCGGCAGCGTGCCGAACGCCAGGCCGCCCTGGCCGGACAGCCGGGAGGCGCAGAAGGCGTCGGCCACCGCCGGGTGGCCGAACCGCACCAGCAGCGCGCCCTGCAGCGCCAGCGCCATCCGCTCCACCAGCCCGCGCGCCCGCACCTCCAGGTCCTCGGCGTCGGCCAGCTCGTCCCGCAGCGCCGCGACCGCCGCGTCCAGCCGCCGGTCGCCCCCTCGGGCGGCGTCCAGCTCGGCGAAGAACGCGGCCACCGCCTCCGGCTCGCGGGCCAGCACGCGCAGCGCGTCCAGCGCGGCCACGTTGCCCGAGCCCTCCCAGATCGACATCAGCGGCGACTCGCGGAACAGCCGGGGCATCCCCGAGTCCTCGATGTAGCCGTTGCCGCCCAGGCACTCCAGCGCCTCGGCGGCGTGCGCGGGGCCGCGCTTGCACACCCAGTACTTGGTCACCGCCAGGCCCAGCCTGCCGCGGTTGGCCGCCAGCCACAGCGCCACCGTCGTGGCCGCCTCGGACTCCACCGCCAGGTCGGCCAGCACGTTGCGCATCGCGGGCTGGTCGAGGAGGTGGCGCCCGAAGGCGCTGCGGTGCGCGGCGTGGTGGGTGGCCTGGGTCAGGCCGAACCGCATCCCGGCCGCGGTGCCCAGCACGCAGTCCAACCGGGTGGAGTTGACCATCTCGATGATGGTCCGCACGCCCCGGCCCTCCTCGCCGACCAGCCAGCCCACCGCGCCGTCGTACTCCAGCTCGGCGGAGGCGTTGGACCTGTTGCCCAGCTTGTCCTTGAGCCGCTGCAGGAAGATCGCGTTGCGGGTGCCGTCCGGCAGCACCCTGGGCAGCAGGAAGCAGGACAGCCCCCGCTCGGTGCGGGCCAGGGTCAGGAACAGGTCCGACATCGGGGCGCTGGTGAACCACTTGTGGCCGGTGAGCAGGTGGTGCTCGCCCGCGCGCACCGCCGTGGTGGTGTTGGACCGGACGTCCGAGCCGCCCTGCTTCTCGGTCATCGACATGCCCGCGAGCAGGCCGCGCTTGCCCTCCGGGGCGCGCAGGCCGAAGTCGTACTCCCGCGCGGCCAGCAGCGGCTCGAACCGCGCGGCCAGCTCCGGGCTCCTGCGCAGCGCGGGCACCGCGGCGCAGGTCATCGAGATCGGGCAGCCGTGGCCCGCCTCGGCCTGGCTCCACACGTAGAACTTCGCCGCGCGGGCCACGTGCGCGCCCGGCCGGTCGTCGCGCCACGGGGCGGCGTGCAGGCCGTGCCCGACCGCGGTGGTCATCAGCTCGTGCCAGGCGGGGTGGAACTCCACCTCGTCCACCCGGTGGCCGTACCGGTCGTGCGTGCGCAGCACGGGCGGGTGCGAGTTCGCCAGCCTGGCCAGGTCGGCCACGTGCGCGGTGCCCGCCAGAACGCCCAGCTCCCGCAGCTCCGGCTCGGCCCACCCCGCGCCGCCGCGGCGCAGCCCGTCCAGCAGCGCCGGGTCCTCGGCGACGTCGTGGCCCTCCAGCGGCGGGGCCTGGTTGGTCACCCGGTGCGTGGCGTGGGTCATTCAGCCAGGGTACTACCGGTCGGTAACCGGGCGGACCGTCGAATTCGGGGGTGCTCAGCGGGCTTCGGCGGCCTACCGTCGTGCGGGTGGGCGATCACAGTCAGGCGGTGGCCGAGCTGCGCGGCCGGTACGCGGCGATGCGGGCGGGCGAGCCGGTGCGGCTGGCCAAGTCGACCTCGAACCTGTTCCGCTTCCGCGACCAGCGCCCCGGCGGGCTGGACGTGGCCCGGTTCAACCGGGTCCTCGCGGTCGACCCGGAGACCAGGACCGCCCGCGTGCAGGGCATGACGACCTACGAGGACCTGGTCGACGCCACCCTGCCGCACGGGCTGATGCCGCTGGTCGTGCCGCAGCTCAAGACGATCACCCTGGGCGGCGCGGTGGCCGGGCTGGGCATCGAGTCCAGCTCGTTCCGCAACGGCCTGCCGCACGAGTCGGTGCGCGAGCTGGAGGTGCTCACCGGCGACGGCGAGGTGGTCGTGGTGGGCCCGGAGGACGAGCTGTTCCGCGGGTTCCCGAACTCCTACGGCACGCTGGGCTACGCCCTGCGGCTGGACATCGAGCTGGAGCCGGTCAAGCCGTTCGTGCGGCTGCGGCACGTGCCCTTCCGCGACGCGGACCGGTGCGCCGAGGCCATCGCGGAGATCTGCGCTAACCGGTCCTACCAGGGCGAACCGGTCGACTTCGTGGACGGCGCGGTGTTCGGCGGCACCGAGCACTACCTGACGTTGGGCGACTGGGTGGCGACCGCGCCGTGGCGCTCGGACTACACCGGCAACCGGATCTACTACCGGTCGGTCCAGCGGCGCGGCACCGACTACCTCACCGCGCGGGACTACCTGTGGCGCTGGGACACCGACTGGTTCTGGTGCTCCCGCGCGTTCGGCGTGCAGCACCCGGTCGTGCGCAGGCTGGTGCCCAAGCGGTACCTGCGCTCGGACGTGTACCGCCGGATCGTCGCCTGGGACCGCAGGCACCGGTTCAGCGCCCGGCTCGACGCCCGGCTGGGCAGGGCGGTGCAGGAGCCGGTGATCCAGGACGTGGAGATCCCGGTGCGCGGGCTGGCCGAGTTCCTGGACTTCTTCCACCGCGAGATCGGCATCAGCCCGGTGTGGCTGTGCCCGGTGCGGTTGCGCGACCGCGCGGGCTGGCCGCTGTACCCGATGGACCCGGACGTGCTCTACGTCAACGTCGGCTTCTGGTCCACAGTGGACCTGCGTCCCGGTGAGCCGGTGGGCAGCCGCAACCGGATGATCGAGGAGCGGGTCTCCTCCCTCGGCGGGCACAAGTCGCTGTACTCGGACTCCTACTACCCGGAGGACGAGTTCTGGGCGCACTACAACGGCGAGGCCTACCGCGCGCTCAAGCGCCGGTACGACTCGGCGGGACGGTTGCCCGACTTGTACGCCAAGTGTGTCCTGCGAAGGTGAAGGGAGCCGGGCCTTGCGGTTGGCGGAGGTGTTCCAGCGGGTGACGGGCGGCGGACCGGCCGTCGGGTTCAGCGCGTTCGACGGCAGTCACGCCGGCCCCCGCGACGCGGCGACGCGGATCGAGGTGCGCTCGCCGGAAGCGCTGGCCTACCTGGCCTCCGCGCCGGGGGAGCTGGGGCTGGCGCGGGCCTACGTGACCGGGCACCTGGAGATCGTCGGCGACGTGCACGAGGCGGTGGCGCAGCTGTCCGGGCTGTCGCTGCGCGCGATCCCGCTCCCGGAGCGGGCGGCGCTGCTGGCGGAACTGGGGCGCGTCCGGCTCGGCACGCGGGTGGAGCCCCCGCCGCAGGAGCGGCGGCTGCGCGGCCTGCGGCACTCCAAGACGCGCGACCGCGCGGCCATCGCGCACCACTACGACGTGTCGAACACGTTCTACGAGTGGCTGCTGGGACCGTCCATGGCCTACACCTGCGCGGTGTACCCGACCGCCGAGTCCACCCTGGAGCAGGCCCAGTTCGCCAAGCACGACCTGGTGGCGCGCAAGCTGGGGCTGCGCGAGGGGATGCGCCTGCTCGACGTCGGCTGCGGGTGGGGCGGCATGGTCCTGCACGCGGCCAAGCACTACGGGGTGCGGGCGCTGGGCGTGACGCTGTCGCGCAACCAGGCCGAGTGGGCGCAGAAGGCGATCGTCGAGGCCGGGCTGTCGGACCTGGCCGAGGTGCGCTACCTGGACTACCGGGACGTGCGCGAGAGCGGGTTCGACGCGATCAGCTCGATCGGGCTGACCGAGCACATCGGCAAGGCCAAGCTGCCCGCCTACTTCCGCGCGCTGCTGCGCAAGCTGCGGCCCGGCGGGCGGTTGCTCAACCACTGCATCACCCGGCCGGACAACCGGCAGCGGGCGCGCACCGGCGGGTTCATCAACCGGTACGTGTTCCCCGACGGGGAGCTGGTCGGCCCCGGCCACGTGGTGTCGCTGATGCACGACACCGGGTTCGAGGTGCGGCACGCGGAGAACCTGCGGGAGCACTACGCGCTGACCCTGGCGGCCTGGTCGCGCAACCTCGACGAGCACTGGGACGAGGCGGTCGAGGAGGTGGGGCTGGGTCGGGCGCGGGTGTGGCGGCTGTACCTGGCGGTGTCCCGGCTCGGGTTCGAGCGCAACGACATCCAGCTGCACCAGGTGCTCGGCGTCCGCCTGGACGGCACCGACGCCCACATGCCCCTGCGCCCCACCTGGCCCTGACGTCCGCAAGTACCACCCGTGGCGCCCCCGCGAGCGCATTCCTACTACCCGGCAGGCGGGCTCGTCGGGACGGGTAGTAGCGATGCGCTCGCGGGGAGGGGGCGGGTGGTACTTGCAGGCGTCAGGACGAGGGGAGGGCGAGCAGGGCGTCGACCTCGGCGGCGGTCAGCAGCTCGGGGCCGAACAGCGGGCCCTGCGCCGCCCGCACCCCGAACTCGGCCAGGCGGGCCGCCTTGTGCTCGTCGTCCACGTCGGCCGCGTACAGCGGCATCCCCAGCGTCCGCGCCCAGGTGAACAGCGCCACGGCGGCGCTGTCGTCGTGCCGGTTGGCGTCCGCGGCCAGGCTCCTGACCGGCCAGCTCTGGTACTTCACGCCGTTGAGCCCCAGCTCCCGCAGCCGCTCCGGCGGCAGCGCGCCGCTGCCCTGCCGGTCCAGCAGCAGCCGCACGCCGTGCTCGCGCAGGATCGCCAGGTTCTCCACCTGCTCGTCGTTGATCGTCAGGATCAGGTGCTCGTTCAGCTCCAGCAGCAGCTTCGCCGCGGGCAGCCCGCTGGCCCGCAGCACCTCCAGGACGCTGCCGACCAGCTCCGGCTCCTGGCACTGCCGGGTGCTCAGGTCGATCTGCAGCGCGGGCGCGGCATCGCCCAGCGCGGCGTGCCAGCGACCGGCCTGGGCGCACGCCTGCTCCAGCGCCCACCGGCCCAGCAGCACCGCCATCCCGTTGCTGGCGCACACCGAGGTCAGCGAGTGCGGGTCCAGCAGCCCGTGCTCGGGGTGGTCCCAGCGCAGCTTGGCCTCCACCGCCACCAGCGAGCGGTCGGCCAGCGAGTGCACCGGCGCGTAGTCGACCCGGAAGTCGCCCTGCTCCAGCCCGCCGGGGATGGACGCGGCCAGTGCGAACCTGGCCCGGTCGCGCTGGTCGCGCTCGGGGTCGTGCAGCACCCACTGGGCCTTGCCGTCGGCCTTGGCCCAGCCCACCGCCACGTCGGCGCAGCGCAGCAGCTCCGCGGCGTCCCAGCCGCGACCCCGGCGCACCGCGATGCCGACGCTCACGCTCACCCCGACGCCGTGCGCGCCGTCCACCCACACCGGCTCGGCCAGCAGCTCGACGACCTCCTCGACCAGCGCGATCACCGACCGCAGGTCGGCCGGGTCGCGGATCAGCACGCCGAACTCGTCCGGGCCGATCCGGGCCAGCTCGCCGACGCCGTCGAACACCGCGCGCAGGTGACCGGCCACCGAGGCCAGCAGGCGGTTGCCCACCTCGTAGCCGAAGGCGTCGTTGAGCACCCGGAAGCCGTCGACGTTGAACACCAGCAGCGCCGCCGAGTCCGGGCCCTGGGAGCCGGAGGCGCCCTCCAGCCAGCCCAGGAACTGCGCCCGGTTGGCCAGCCCGGTCTGCGCGTCGTTGAGGCTCTGCTTGAGCAGCTGCGTCTGCAGCGCGCGCACCTCGTCCAGGTCCTCGATCATGGCGACGTGGTAGGCGGGCTCGCCCAGCTCGTCGCGCACCAGCGACATCGCCACCAGCGCGGGCATGGTCTCGCCGTCGCTGCGCACCAGCCGCTTCTCCACTCGCACGTGGTCCCGCTCGCCGGTGGCCAGCGTGCCCGCGATCTCGTCGATGGCGCCGCGGTCGTCGGGGTGCACCAGGTCGCGCGAGGTCATCCCGCGGATCTCGTCGGCGGTGTAGCCCAGCAGGGACAGCAGCGCCTCGTTGAAGTCCAGCAGCGTCCCGTCCGGGGAGGTCACCGCGATGGCCACCGCCGAGGTGCGGAACACCGCGCGGAACTTCGCCTCGCTGGCCCGCAGCGCCGCCTCCGCCTCGCGGATGGACATGATGGCCGCGCTCTTGCTCAGCTCCTGCTGCTCCAGCGTGCGGTCGCGCAGCGCGTCGCTGTACCCGGCGGCGATGCCGCCCAGCACGGCCATCAGCCGGTGCGTGCGGTCGGCGGGCAGGCCGAAGTGGGGCAGCAGGTGCTCGCCGACGAACGCCAGCGTGCGCTCCAGCGTCACGGTGGAGATGAAGTCGTTCTCGATCATCGCGCGGCCCAGGGCCTGCGCCTGGGCGACGCCGGGGTGCTCGCCCGCCACCGCGGCGTGCAGCTCGTCGGTGAAACCCGCCAGCAGCCGCACCACCTCCTCGCGCGACATCGCGCTCAGCACGGTGGAGCCGATGGCGGCGGCCCAGCGGTGCGCGAAGTCCTCGCGGGCGAGTTCGTACGCCCCGAGTTCCGCGCGCGACTGCTGTGCGGCTGTTGCCTGCTCGACCATCTTCACTCAGTTCTGCGGGGGCCGATCGCTCACGCATTCCGGTGTTGTCGCTCGAATTGACCGGCTGTGGTCCGCTGGTCGCGATGAGCTTACTGGGGCCGGTGCGTGCGCGCGCAAGCGATCTTTTGGCTGACCCCGAGCACGCCTCACCCGCTCGGGGGGCGATGCGGACCGCTCGGCGGATGACGCGGGGGGTGGCGCGGGGATGGCGCGGGGATGCTGCGCCGGATTGGCCTCTGCCAGCCCTATTCAAGGGGGTGTGGAATTCGCCTCCGCACAGCGGTCCGCCCCCGCGGAGAACCCCGGTCGGGGCTATCCGCGGGGGCGGAACGCCGTGTGGTCCGCGTGGTCCGCGTGGTCAGGCCACCGCCGACAGCACCGACGCGATGCGCGTGGCGATGCGGTCGTTGTCGGTCGGAGCCAGGCTGAGCCAGCCGTCCTCGCGCACCATCAGGTACCGGCCCTGGTGGGTGTCGAACCAGGTGATCAGCGTGCCCGCCCGCGTGCTGCGGTAGCCGCCGCCGACGCTGACCCCGAACTGTCCGCCCGCCACCCGGTTGGCGGCCAGCTCGCTGACCGCCGCCGCGTCGTCGCGGGACAGCCCGGCCTTCTGCAGCGCGGTGCGCTCGTCGACGTCCGAGGAGGAACCCCACGGGTCGTCCTCGTCGTCCTCGTCGGACTCCTGCTGGAACGCCACCGCGGCGCTGAGCGACTCCAGCCGCAGCGACAGCGCGTTGCCCGGACCGGCCGTGCCCTCCGGCAGCACCTCGACGATCTCGCGGGCCAGCGCGGTCGGCCGGATCTCCACCAGGCCGACCTTGCCGCTGTCGATGATCGCCAGCACCGCGCGGTCGCCGCCCGCGGCGGCCAGCGCCCGCACCGGGCGCTCGATGTGCGCCACCGCGTCCACCGCCACCCGGTGGTCGGCCAGCAGTCGCAGCAGCTCGACCAGCCGCTCGTCCGGCTCGCCAAGCTCGGCCAGCACCTCGGCGCGCAGCCGGGCCCGCTCCTCGCCGGTCTCGCCCACGCTGGGCACGTCCAGCGGGTAGGGCAGCCTGCCCAGCCCCAGGTGGTGCCACAGCACGTCCAGCTGGACCGGGGTGAGCAGGTACTGGGGCTCGATCACGACTGCTCGCCCTTCTTCTTGGGCTTCGCGCCGCCGATCACCGACGGGGGCAGGTTCTCGCCGGGCACCTCGAAGATGTCCTCGCCGCGGATGTACGCGGCGGAGCGGCGCTCCTTGTCCTCGCCGCCCTGCCCGCCGTGCGCGCCCGCCATCGGGGCGCCCGCGCCCATCGGCATGCCGGTCGGACCCGCCGGGCCGGTAGGGCCGAAACCGCCGGTGGGCATCGGGCCGCGGTTGGGCGCCACCGCGCCCGTCGAGCCGCCTGCGGCCAGCTGGCCGCCCGTGCCGCCCGCGCCGCCGCCGAAACCACCGGCACCGCCGCCGAAGCCGCCCGCGCCGCCGCCGAAGCCACCGGCGCCGCCGCCGAAGCCACCGGCACCGCCGCCGAAGCCGCCCGCGCCGCCGCCGAAGCGCGCCGCGTTGGCGCCGCCGGGACCGCCCGCGCCGCCGCCGGGGACACCGGGCCCGCCGGAGCCCTGGTAGCTGCCGGGGACGTTGGGCCCCTGGTAGCTGCCCGGCACCGGCGGCTTGATGTTCGGGTTGTAGCCGCCCTGCGGGTTCGGCGGCACGTAGCCGCCGCCCTGCTTGTTCTGCGGCGGCGTGTACTGCGTCGGGGTGTTGGTGACGGGCCGGTTCGCGGGCGGCACGTAGCCGCCGGTCGGCGGGGTGTAGGTGTTGGGGTTCGTGGACCGGGTCGGCTGCTGGTAGCTCGGCGTCGTCGACGGCGGCACGTAGCCGCCGCCCGCCGGGTTGGTGTAGCCGCTCGACGGCGGGGTGTAGCTGCTGGGCGGGGTGTAGCCGCCGCTGGGCGGGGTGTAGCTGGACGGGGTGTACGGGTTCGCCACCGGCACCGAGGCCGCCGCGGCCGCCGCCGTGGTGCCCTCCGGCCGGTAGGCGGGCGTGACCGGGGTCATCGGGCTCAGCTGCGCCGCCGGGGCGCTGCTGGTGAACGCGCCCGCGCCCGACGGCGGGGTGTAGGCCGCGGCAGCGGGCTGCGCGGCGCCGCTCATCGGGGTGCCCGTGCTCTGCGGGGTCGGCGCGTACGCGGTGGCCGCCGAGGCCGAGGTGGTGCCGCTGGGCATCGACACGGCCTGCGCGTCACCCAGGGTGGGCGCGCTCAGCGTGCGCATCATCATCGGCTGCGGCTCTTCGGTGCGGCCGGTCACCGGGTTGAACGGCGCGGTGAACTTCGGCGTGGTCTGGTCGACCCCGCGCGACTCGTTCTCCATCGTCGTCATCACGGTGACGGCGTGCTCGTGCAGCGCGCGGGCGTGGCTGTTGGCCGCCTCCACGTCCGCGGCGGAGGACAGCAGGCCCGAGATGCCGCCCGCGGTGAACACCCCGGTGGCCTGGTCCCAGCTGAACTCGACCGGCTCGGGCATGCTGGCCCGCGCGTTCTGCATGATCTGGCTCTGCGCCTGCACCCTGGTGCCGACCACCACGGCGGTCTCGGCGGTCTTGGTGACCCAGTCCGACAGCAGCCTGATCGCGGCCCGCGCGCTGTCCGCGGCGTCACCGGTCCAGCCGGACTCGCTCGACGCGACCCGCTCGTTGATCACCCGCGCGGACTCGGTCAGCTCGGTGCCGAACTGCCCCCACTCCGAGCCGATCTCACCGGTCTGACCGGGATCGTTGTTGTTGTGCACCGCCTCGTACAGCTCGCGGTGCGAGCGGGACGCCCAGTTCTGCGCGTCCGTCAGGACCAGGTCCAGTTCCTCCGCCATGACCCTCTCGCCTCTCAGTTGCCGCTCAGCCTGGTCAGCTCGGAGCCGTGCTCCTCGTCGACCAGCTGGAAGTTCCGGATCGCGCTCTGCACGGAGTCGTGCGTCTGCTGCAGCACCTCGCGGTACGCGGTCATCACCGACACGAACGACAGCGGGTCGCCGTCGGCGCGGGTCTCGAACTTGTGGGCCATCCGGTCGCCGACGGGGTTGGCGCCCAGCGGAGCCGGGCGGGCCAGCCTGCCCGCGCGCTCCAGCCAGGAGTCGACCTGGTCGATCTGCTCCAGCAGCATCCGGCGCAGCTGCTCGCCGACCACCGGGTCGAGGGAGACCCGGCCGGAGTTCACCGTCTCCTGCAGCGCCTGGACCTGCGCGCCCAGCGCGGCCTTGGTGGCCGTGACGCTCGCGGCGGTGGCGGGGACGCGCTGGCCTGAGACCTCGTTCTCGTTGCCTGCATCGGCGATGTACATCGGCTTCCCTCGCGGAGGCAGCATGGTGGACGGAACCAACCCTTCCCGGCCGCGCCAACGCCCGGCCAACGCGCCGCCAATGCGGCCGGGACGAAAGCCCGAACGGCTGTGGGAAACTCTGCGACTACACGCTGACTACGCGCTGACTACACGCTCACAACGCCGGAAGGTCTTCTGATGCGGGTCAACCTGCTGGGCCCCGTTGAGCTCGTTTCGGCCGGTGGGGAAGCTGTTCGCGTGGGCGCGGCGAAGCGCCGCACGGTGTTGGCCGCGCTCGCCCTTGAGCTGAACCGGGTCGTCTCCGGCGACCGCCTGCTGGCCCTGGTGTGGAACGGGGCGCCGCCCCCGCAGGCCAAGGCCGCCCTGCAGGGCCACATCGCGCAGCTGCGCAAGGTGCTCGACGACGGCGTCTCCCTGGTCACCCGCGCACCCGGCTACGTGCTCACCGGCGACCGCGACGCGGTCGACGTGTTCCGCTTCGAAGACCTCATCGCCGCCGCCCGCGAGGCCGACGACGAGGCCGCGGCGGCCCAGCTGACCTCGGCGCTGCGGCTGTGGCGCGGCCCGGTGCTCGCCGACGTGCCCGCCGACCAGCTGCGCGAGGCGGTGTCCGCGCGGCTGGAGGAACTGCGGCTGGTGGCCGTGCAGGACCTGGCCAGCAGGCTGTTCCGGCTCGACCGGGCGGGCGAGGCGGTGAGCGGGCTGCGGGAGGCGGTGGACGGGCACCCGCTGCGCGAGCCGCTGGTGGCCCGGCTGGTGCTGGCGCTGCACCGGACCGGGCGGCAGGCCGAGGCGCTGGAGCTGTTCCACCGCACCCGCGAGCAGCTGGCCGAGGAGCTGGGCGTGGACCCCGGCCCCGAGCTGCGCGAGGCGTACCAGGCGGTGCTGGCGGGCGACGCGCCGCCGCCGTCCCCGCCGCCGTCCCCGCCCGCCCCGGTGGAGCGGCCCACCGCGGTGCCCGCGCAGCTGCCCCGCGAGCACCGCGGCTTCGTCGGCCGGGACGCGGAGCTGTGCGCCCTCGAAGAGGCGCTGACCGGCCAGGACTCGGCGATCGGGCTGCTGGTCGGGCCCGCCGGGGTGGGCAAGACGGCGCTGGCGCTGCGCTGGGCGCACCGGGCCGCGGGCGACTTCCCGGACGGGCAGCTGTTCGTCAACCTGCGCGGGTTCGACGAGACCGAGCCGCTGGACCCCCGCGCGGCGCTGGTGGGCTTCCTGCGCGCGCTGGGGCTGTCGGACTCCCAGATCGCGGCGGACCTGGAGGACCAGGCGGCGCAGTACCGCTCGCTGCTGGCCGGGCGGCGGGTGCTGGTGGTGCTGGACAACGCGCGCTCGGCCGAGCAGGTGCGCCCCCTGCTGCCCGGCTCGTCGCGCTGCCTGGTGCTGGTCACCAGCAGGCACCTGCTCGACGACCTGGTGGTCACCGAGGGCGCGACGTCGCTGCAGGTGCAGACGCTGCCCGAGCAGAACGCGGAGGACCTGCTGGCCGCGGCGCTGGGCAGGCAGCGCATCGAGCAGGAGCCGGAAGCGGTCGCCGAACTGGTGGAGCTGTGCGACCGGCTGCCGCTGGCGCTGCGCATCGCGGGCGCCCGCCTGGCGTCACGGCCCCGGTGGACCGTGCAGTCGCTGGTGGACGAGCTGCGCGACGAGCAGGGCAGGCTGTCGGGCCTGTCGCTGGAGGCCGGTCGCGGCGTGCACGCGGCGCTGGCGGTGAGCTACCGCGAGCTGCCCGAGGCCGCCGCGCGGCTGTTGCGCAGGTTGGGCCTGCACCCCGGCACGGACCTGGACAGCTACACCGCCGCGGCGCTGATGGACATCAACGTGGTGACGGCCCGCACGCACCTGCGCACCCTCGCCTACGCGAACCTGCTGCACGAGTCCATGCCGGACCGGTACTCCCGGCACGACCTGGTTCGCCTGTTCACCCACCAGCTGGCGGCCACCGACTCCGAGGCGGACAACGCCGAGGCGACCAGCAGGCTGCTGGACTACTACCTGCACGTGGCCGACGCGGCGCGGGCCCACCTGTCCGACCACGTCCGCCCGTTCGCCCCGCCCGCCCACCGGCCCGCCAGCTCGCCGGAGCTGTCCTCGCACGCCGCCGCGCTGGAGTGGTTCACCCTGGAGGAGGCCAACCTGGGGCTGGCGCTGGACATCGCGCAGGGTGGCGGGCAGCACCAGCGCACCTGGCAGCTGGCGCTGTGCCTGGACGCGTTCCACTTCCGCCGCGGCAACCGGCTCGACCGGCTGGCGCTGTGCCGCATCGGCCTGTCCGCCGCGCGCGAGCTGGGCGACGCCCACGCCGAGGCCACGTTCCTGCTGCGGCTGGGCTCCACGCTGGCCGACATGGGCCGCATCGAGGAGGCGGTGCGGGCGTGCACCGACGCGGCCCGGCTGGCGAGCGGCGACCGGCACCTGGAGCTGGCCGCGCTGGCCAACCTCGGCTACTGCCTGATGGCCGACGGCAGGCTCGACGAGGCGCAGGAGCGCATCACCGAGGCGCTGGAGCTGGCCCGCGAGGTCGGCGACACCCGGTCGCAGGCCAGCGGGCTGAACAACCTGGCCAACGTGCTGCTGGCCAAGGACCGGCCGGAGGAGGCGCTGCGGCACGCGACCGAGGCGCTGGGCCTGTTCGGCTCGGTGGCGCCGACGAAGGCGCACACCGCGACGCTGCACACGGTGGGCGCGGCCAACCAGCGGCTGGGGCGGCTGGACGAGGCGCTGGAGTCCTACCGGGCCGGGCTGGCCCTGGCCGAGCGGCTGGGTGACCGGTACCAGGAGGCGCTGTGCCACCGGGCCATCGGCGACGTGCTGGAGCAGCAGGAGAGCGCGGAGGCCGCGCTGCCGCACTGGGTGTCGGCGCTGCGGCTGTACCGGGACCTGCGCCTGGCCGACGCCGACGACCTGGCCCGCCGCCTCGACCCCACCCCCCTCCACCCCAACCCCCTCCACCCCGCCCCCCGCTGACCCCCGCGAGTCGAACGCTCGGGTACCGCGAGTTCGTCGTTCGGGTTGGGTTATCCAGCAAAGCGGCGCTCGCCGGGCCCCGCTGCGCGCGCTTCGCGCGCGCCCCTCTGGTGCGTCGGCAAGTACTACCCGAGGCCGACTCGCGGGGGCGGCACGCCCGACACGCCCGCGACCGGGTGACGCCGGGGGCGGGCGTGTGCGTCCTGAGCGTTGAATTCGGGGGTGCTGAGCGTTCGAGCGTTATTCATAGCTTCTGAGCTGGGCTGGTAGCGCAACAGCCCTGTCCGGGTAGGGTCGGTTTCCTTCCACAGAAACGATCCACCACGAGGCAGGGCTGTTGCGCTACCAGTCTACGACCGGGCTCGACCATGATCAGATCCGGGAGTTGGTCGCCCGTGTCCACCAGCTCGTCCACTCCCGCCAACCGCCGGTGGGGCGGCCGCCGTTGCTGGGCCTGTACCGGCAGGTGCAGTTGACCCTGGTGCTGCTGCGTCAGAACCTGTCCCAGACCGTGGCCGCGGACTGGTTCGGGGTCAGCCAGCCCACCGTCTCCCGCGTCTTCCGGCGCATCACACCCCTGATCGAGCAGGCGCTGTGCCTGCACACTCCACCCCTGCCCGCAGCGCTGACCGGACGGGTGGTGCTGGTGGACGGCACGTTGATCCCGACCGGCAACCGGGCCGGGCACAAGCACAACTACAACGGCAAGCGCCACAAGGCCGGTCTGGGCGTGCAGGTACTGGCCACCCTCGACGGCGTCCTGCTCGACGTGGCCGCCCCGGTGGCGGGACGCACCCACGACCGACTGGCCTTCACCGAAGCCGGCTACGACACCCTGCCGGCCGACACCCCGACCATCGGCGACCTGGGCTACCAGGGCACCCCGGCCATCCGACCCCGCCGCAAACGCCCCGGACACAAGACCCACACCCCCGAAGACGAGGTGTGGAACACCGGCATCAAACAGATCCGCTGGGCCGTCGAACAGGCCATATCCCACCTGAAGAACTGGAAGATCCTCGCCACCGGCTACCGGGCACGTCTGGCCGAACTACCCGACATCATCCGCATCGTCGCCACCCTGGAGTACTACCGCCTCGGCTGGCAACCCCTCTGAATAACGCTCTTCGACTCGCGGGGGGTTAGAGGGCTGCGGCGACGGCGCGGCCGGCTACGCGGCCGGAGAACAGGCAGCCGCCGAGGAAGGTGCCCTCCAAGGCCCGGTAGCCGTGGACGCCACCGCCGCCGAAACCGGCCGCCTCGCCCGCCGCGTAGACGCCGGGCAGGGGGGTGCCGTCCGCGCGCAGCACCCGCGACGACAGGTCGGTGTGCAGGCCGCCGAGGGTCTTGCGGGTCAGCACGGACAGGCGCACGGCGATCAGCGGGCCGGCCTTGGGGTCCAGCAGCGGGTGCGGCTCGACCACCCGCATCAGCTTGTCGGTCAGGAAGTGCCGCGCCTCGCGCATGGCGTTGACCTGCATGTCCTTGCCCAACCCGGACAGCACCTGGCGGTCCCGCTCGACCACCAGGCGCTCCAGCGCCACCGGGTCCACCAGGTCCTCGCCGACCAGGGCGTTCATCCCGGCGACGACCTCGGCCACGGACGAGCCGAAGATGAACTCCGGGGACTTGCGGGCGAACGCCTCGACCGGGGCCACCGCGCCGGGCAGCGCGCGGCGGAGCACCTGGCGGACGTCCTTGCCGGTGAGGTCGGGGTTCTGCTCCGAGCCGGAGAGCGCGAACTCCTTGCCGATGATGCGCTGGTTGAGCAGGAACCAGGAGTGCGAGTACCCGGTCTTGACGATGTGCTCCAGCGCGCCCAGCGCGTCGAAGCCGGGGAACAGGGGGATGGGCAGCCGGGCGCCGGTGGCGTCCAGCCACAGCGACGACGGGCCGGGCAGGATGCGGATGCCGTGCGCGCTCCAGATGGGCGCGTAGTTGGCGATGCCCTCCGGGTAGTGCCACATCCGGTCCTCGTTGATGATCTCCCCGCCCGCCGAGGAGACCACCTGGAGCATCTTGCCGTCCACGTGGTCGGGCACGCCGGAGAGCATCCGCGCGGGCGGTGTGCCCAGGCGCGCGGGCCAGTTGCGGCGGACCATCTCGTGGTTGCCGCCGATGCCGCCGGAGGTGACCACCACGGCCTGGGCGCGCAGCTCGAACGCGCCCTCGGCGGTGCGGGAGCTGGGCGCTCCGCGCTCGGCCGGGTCGGCGGCCAGCACGTCGCCCGCCACGCCGTCGACGACGCCGCCGGTGGTGAGCAGGGACGTCACGCGGTGCCGGAACCGCAGGGTGACCAGGCCGCGCTCGACGCCCTCGCGCACCCGCCGCTCGAACGGCTCGACCAGCCCCGGCCCGGTGCCCCAGGTGACGTGGAAGCGGGGCACCGAGTTGCCGTGCCCGGAGGCCAGGTACCCGCCGCGCTCGGCCCACTGGACCAGCGGGAACCACCGCACGCCCAGCGCGTGCAGCCAGGCGCGCTTCTCACCGGAGGCGAAGTCGACGTAGGCCTCGGCCCACTTGCGCGGCCAGGCGTCGACGTCGCGGTCGAACGCGGCCGAGCCCAGCCAGTCCTGCAGTGCCAGCTCGGCGGAGTCCTTGACCCGCAGCCGCCGCTGCTCGGGGCTGTTGACCAGGAACAACCCGCCGAAGGACCAGAACGCCTGGCCGCCGAGCGAGGCTTCGGGCTCCTGGTCGACCAGGATCACCTTGCGGCCGGCGGCCACCAGTTCGGAGGTGGCGACCAGCCCTGCGAGACCCGCGCCGACGACGATGACATCTGCGTCCTGTGCCATCGGGCGAGTCTAGAGCGGCGAGGTCGAATCTGAAAAGATTTCATGTAATGGGGCCGTCGGCCGTCCGGATGGGGGGAGGTTCCGTTCGGCCGACGGCGGTCGGGCGTGTGCGGGCGCACCGGCAACGTCTCGGGGAGAGGTGCCGCTCGGGTTCCTGGGGGGAAGAGAACCCGGCGGGCCTGACGTCGGGCGCGGCGTCCGCTCGCCGACCACTAGTAGAACGGGTGGTGTCGAACGGGTGTTCCCGGCGTGTCAGGCATCACCCCGCAGCTCGGACAGCCGTTCGCGGGCGCGTTCCAGCTTGTTCCGCGCCACCTCCGCGCGGCGTCGGGCGCGCTCCGCCCGCGTCGCCGCCTCGTGCTCGTCCCGCTGCGCCCGGCGCAGCTCCGCGCGCAGCTCGGCGGCGCGCTCCTGGCGCTCGGCCAGCACGCCCTCGGCCTCGGTGACGGCCGACTCCGCGTGCCGGAGCCCGTCCTGGGCCGCGACCACGTCCTCCCGCGCCCGCGTGAGCGACCGCTCCCGCCGCTGCTCGCGGCGCGGCGCCAGGTCGTCGCGCACGGGCGCGCCGCCGGTGGGCTCCGGCCCGAACCCGGACCGCTCCACCGGCCGCACCAGCCGCCCGGCCCTGATCCGCGCCGCCAGCACCGCGTCCACCAGCGCCGAGGTCAGGGTGGTGCGCACCTGCTGCACCGCGTCCGGGCCCAGCGGGTGCCCGGCGGCGACGGCCAGCTCCTCCGCCCGACGCACCAGCTCGCCCAGCACGACCCGCCTGCGCTCGCCCAGCTCCCGCAGCGCGCCGCCGCGCAGCTCCTCCTGTGCGGCGCGCAGCAGCCCGCCCAGTTCGGCGGCCTCGGCCAGGTCGTCGGCGGCCTCGCGGGCGAGCAGGTTCAGCGCCCACGCGGCCCGCGTCGGCTTGCGCAGCGCGGCCACCCGCTCGGCCAGCGCGCGGTCGCCCAGCGCGGCGGCCTCGCGGGCGCGGGCGTCCCTGGTCGCGGTGAAGCGGACCGGCGGCAGGGCGTACAGCTCGTCGGCTATCCGGTCGATCGGCGCGGGCTCCACAATGCCGACCAGTGTGCTCGACATCGGGTGCGCGGGCGATTCGTTAGCCGGTGCGGCCGCGATCACGCGGTTCACCGTTGACAGAGGTTGACATACCGGCTGGTCGTCTCTTGACTTGACCTGTCGCGGCCCTCCGGCGATTCCGCGGCATTTCCGGCGTGCTCGCGCAATAGCCCTTTCGGTCCAATGTGGATTTCTTCCTTGGGCTGTTCGCACGATTGTCGGAGCCGGTGCGGGGAGATGTGCTTGCGCCAATCTTTCCCCACGAAGGGTTTTGCGCCGTGATCAACTCGGGAAACCGGTGGAGACACCGGACCAGTGCGGCCGTGCTGGCCGCCGTGCTGGGCACCTCGGGGTTCGGCTTCGCCGCCGCTCCGGCCGCCGCGCAGGAGGTCCCCCAGGGCTCCCCCGCCCCCGCTGACAAGCAGCTCGACAAGCAGGACCTCGCCCGCCTGGCCGAGGCCGAGCAGGCGGGCAGGCCCAACGTCACCCTGCTGGTCGCGGCCGAGGAGGGCAGGCTCGACGCCGCCGCCGACGACCTCAAGGCGCTGGGCGGCGTGGTCGAGTCCACCGAGCGCGATGTCGAGTACCTGAAGGTCTCCGTGCCGCGCGACAAGGCCGAGAAGGCCGCGAAGCTGGCCTCGGTCAACGCCGTGGACGTCGACGGCCTGGTGGCGCTGGACGACCCGCGCCCGGACGGCGCGGTCACCCCGCTGCCGCAGAAGGCGCCCGACGCCAGGACGCCCAAGAAGAACCCCTACATGCCGACCCAGGACACCAACGCGGCGCAGTTCACCGACGAGCACGCCAAGTGGGACGGCCGCGGCACCACCATCGCCATCCTGGACAGCGGCGTCGACCTGGACCACCCGGCGCTGGCGACCACCACCACCGGTGAGCGCAAGGTCGTCGACTGGTACAACGCCAACGCCACCAACTCCGGCGACGGCACCTGGGTGGCCATGTCCGGCCGCCACACCGGCTCGTTCACCGTCGGCGGCGTCACCTACAAGGCGCCCGCCACCGGCGGCCCCTACAGCTTCGGCACCTTCCGCGAGAGCGGGGGCGACCTGGGCCTGGCCAACAGCGAGACCGGCGGCGACATCAACCGCGACGGCGACCGCGCGGACACCTTCGGCGTGCTCCAGGACATCTCCACCAAGCAGGTCCGGGTGGACGCGGACCTGGACGGCGACTTCACCGACCAGGCCGCGATGCTGGACTACAAGTACAAGAAGGACGTCGGCCACTTCGGCGCGGACAACCCGGCCACGCCGGTGCTGGACACCGTGGCCTTCGTGGTGCAGACGGACAAGTCCGTCTACGACAACGGCGGCACCCCGTACGTCAACATCGGCATCGCGGGCAGCGCGCACGGCACCCACGTCGCGGGCATCACCGCGGCGCACAAGCTGTTCGGCGGCAAGATGGCGGGCGCGGCCCCCGGCGCGAAGCTGATGGCGGTCAAGGTCTGCCTGTCCACCCCGTCGTGCACCTCCAGCGGCCTGATCGACGGCGTGCTCTACGCCGCCCGCAACGGCGCCGACGTGGTCAACATCTCCATCGGCGGCCTGCCCGCGCTCAACGACGGCAACAACGCCCGCGCGGAGCTCTACAACCGCACCATCGCCGAGTACAACGTGCAGCTGTTCATCTCGGCGGGCAACAGCGGCGCGGGCGCGAACACCGTCGGCGACCCCTCGGTGGCCACCGACGCGGTCAGCGTCGGCTCCTACATCACCAAGGAGACCTGGCTGGCCAACTACGGCTCGGTCACCAAGCAGGCGGAGAGCCTGCACGGCTTCTCCTCGCGCGGCCCGCGCGAGGACGGCGGGTTCAAGCCGAACATCGTCGCGCCCGGCTCGGCGATCTCGACCGTGCCGCAGTGGCAGACCCCCGGCCCGGTGCCGGGCACCTACGAGCTGCCCGCGGGCTACGCCATGCTCAACGGCACCTCGATGGCCGCCCCGCAGGCGACCGGCGCGGCCGCGCTGCTGGTCAGCGCCTACAAGGCCAAGCACGGCGGTGAGCGGCCCAACGCCGCCGCGCTGCGCAACGCCATCCAGTCCGGCGCGGACTGGGTGTCCACCCTGGGCGCCTACGAGCAGGGCGCGGGCCTGTTCGACGTCAAGCGCGCGTGGTCGCTGCTGGACCGCGGCCCGCAGCCGCAGTCGGTGACCGCCTCGGTGCCGGTGCGCACCGCGCTGTCGAACCTGCTGGCCACCCCCGACACCGGCGTGGGCATCCACGACCGCGAGGGCGTGACCGTCGGCCGCGAGTACACCCGCACCTACACCCTCACCCGCACCACCGGCCCGAACCGCAACCAGCAGTTCCTGGTCGACTGGGACGGCAACGACGGCACCTTCTCGGCCAAGTCGCTGGTCAGCCTGCCGCTGAACACGCCGGTGAAGTTCGACGTCAAGGTGCGGCCCAAGACCGCGGGCGCGCACTCGGCGGTGCTGAAGCTGGACAACCCCGCCACGCCGGGCGTGGACCTGTTCACCCTCAACACCGTCTTCGCCGGTGCCGAGTTCACCGCCGCGGGCAAGTTCACGGCCACCAAGACCGGCAGCATCGCGCGCAACCAGACGCAGAGCTTCTTCGTGAACGTGCCCGCGGGCACCAGCGCGCTGAAGGTCGACATGGTCGCGGGCGGCGCGGAGAAGGGCAAGGGCCAGGTGCGGTTCCTGCGCTTCGACCCGTACGGCACGCCGTTCGACACCACAGGCTCCGCCAGCTGCTACAACCCCGAAGCGAGCGCGGGCTGCACGCCCACCAGCCGCACGGTGACCAACCCGCTGCCGGGCCTGTGGGAGATCGTGGTCGAGGCCAGGCGCACCTCCGACGCCGACTCGGCGCCGTACTCGGTGACCGCCGCGGTGCTGGGCACCGCGATCAGCCCGAACCCCGACGTGATCGCGTCGGCCACCGCGGGCACCCCCGTCGAGCGCGGCTACACCGTCAGCAACGCGCTGGCGTCGTTCAACGGCCGCCTGGTCGGCGGCCCGCTGGGCAGCGCCCGCACCGCCCGGCCCAGCGTCGCCGACGGGGCGTCGCAGACGTTCGACGTGGTGGTCCCGGCGGGGGCGACCTCGCTCAGCGCCACCATCGGCAAGCCCGCCGACGTCGGCGCGGACCTGGACCTGGCGCTGTTCAACTGCACCACCGGCACCTGCGTGCTGGCGGCCCAGCAGGCGGACGGCGACTCCGAGGAGTCGACCTCGGTGGCCAACCCGGCGCCGGGCGCGTGGAGGGTGCAGGTCGAGGGCTTCGAGGTGCCCGCGGGCACCACGGAGTACGACTACGTCGACGTCTACGTCGCGCCGAGCCTGGGCGCGGTGTCGGTGACCGACACCAACGCCGAGCGCACGCCGGGCGCGTCCTGGACGGTGCCCGGCACGGTGACCGCCAACGGCCAGGCGGGCGCGGGCCGCGTGCTGCGCGGCGAGCTGACCGTGCAGACCGCGGAGAACGTCGTGGTCGGTCGTGGCGTCGTGATCGTCGAGAACGTCGTGTGACGACCGGTTGGGCATGAGCGGGGCCACCTCCTTCGCGGAGGTGGCCCCGTCGCCGTTCTAGGGGGTCGGCTCGACCCGGTCGACGGGTTCGTCCACGTCCACCCGGCTCACCCCGTCGACGGTGGTGGCGCGCTGGACGGCCTCCAGCGGCACGGACGCCCGCACGTAGCCGACGGTCGCGTCCGACGCCTCGACCGAAGCGCCCAGGTCGCGCAGTCGCGCGGCGACCCGCTCGGTCGCGCCCGGCGCGGTGGACAGCAGCAGCACCACCGAGTCCGCCCCGTCGCGGCGGGCCCGCGTGAGCGCTTCCTTGCCCTCCGGGCTCAGCTGCGGCACCGGCACCTCCACCTTCGACGTGGCCGTCCCGCTCCACGCGGGCGGGACGGCGACCGGCGCCTCACCCGCGTGTTCCGCCCGCGCGCCGCAGCCCGCGAGCACCAGGCACCCCACCACCAGCAGCTTCCGCACGTCCCCAGGACGGACGGTCCGCGCGTGCGGGTTGCACGGGCTCACCCGCGCTGCTGGTCGGGGCCGCTGAACGCCTGCACCCGCTCCTCGCCGTCCGGGCTGTCGCCGAAGACCCGGTTGTCGCCGGAGCTGACCGCCCCGTTGGTCGTCCGGCCCGCCGTGCGCGGCAGCTCCCGCAGCCGCACCTGCGGCAACGCGGCCGGGTGGTGCTGCCGCAGCCAGTTCACCAGGTGCTCGCGCACCAGGCACCGCAGGTCCCACAGGTGCCCCGCGTCGCTGGCCGAGACCAGCGCGCGGACCCGCACGAAGGCGTTGACCGCCTCGGTCACCTGCAGCACCGAGACCCGGCCGTCCCACAGGTCGCTGCCCTCCAGCACCCGCCGCAGCTCCTGGCGCATGTCCTCCACCGGCACGGTCCAGTCCACGTCCAGCTCCACCGTGCCCAGCAGCGCGGACTGGGTGCGGGTCCAGTTCTGGAACGGGGTGCGCAGGAAGTAGGAGGTGGGCAGGATCAGCCGCCGGTCGTCCCACAGGTGCACCACGACGTAGGTCAGCGTGATGTCCTCGATGCGCCCCCACTCCTTCTCCACGATCACCACGTCGTCCAGCCGCAGCGCGTCGCTGAACGCGATCTGCACGCCCGCGAAGACGTTGCCCAGCAGGGACTGCGCGGCCAGCGCCGCGATGGCGCCGATGACACCGGCCGAGGCCAGCAGCGACGTGCCCGCCGCGCGGGCGCTGGGGAAGGTCATCAGCACGGCGGAGGCGGCCAGCACGCCGACCACCACCACGGTGACCCGGCGGACCAGGGTGATCTGGGTGTGCACGCGCCGGGCGTGCCGGTTGTCGGAGACGTCGACCCGGATGCGGGCCAGCGTCGCGTCCTCGATGACCACCAGCAGCGCCGCCAGCAGCCAGGCCCCGGCCAGGATCAGCGCTATCCCGACCACGTGCAGCGCGACCGGTCGCCAGTCGCCGTGCGCGACCACCCCCAGCGAGAACTGGACGGCCACCAGCACGGCCACCACCAGCGCGGGCCGGTGCAGGTGCTGGGCGATGCCCGCGAACAGGGCGGACCGGTGCCCGATGCGGGCGACCACCCGGTGCACCGAGGCGACGACGAGCAGTGCGATCAGCACCGATCCGGCGAACGTGAGGATCGCCGTGACGGGGGCGGGCACGTGTGGCACCTCCTTTTTGCGGGTACAGACTGGTGTTGCGTACCCGCGAACGGACGAACTCAGCCCTTCGTGCGACTTCCGTCACCGTGCGCCCCCTCCCCGCGAGTCGAACGCTCAGGTACCGCGAGTCGAACGCTCAGGACCCCTGAGTTCGTCGTTCGGGTTGGGTTATCCAGCAAAGCGGCGCTCGCCGCGCGGCAGGTCGCCAAGGACGGCGGGTCGCGCCGTCCCCGCATGACCTGCCGGAGGCGAACCACACGCGTCAAGGGGCCCGGTTCGGGTGGTGGGTTGGTTCGGGTGTTCAGGGCCCCTTGACACGTGCGGTCGGGACGAGCCCAGGTCATACGGGGACGGCGCTCACGGGCACCCCGCTGCGCGCGCTCCGCGCGCGCCCCCTGGTGCGTCGGCAAGTACTACCCGGCGAGGTTGGGAGGGCCGGTGACTACTACCCGAGGCACGGAAGCGGGCGCGGGCTGGGGCGCGAGAAGCGCGGGTCGAGGCCGCGAGAGTGTGGGTCGGGGTGCGAAAGCGCGGGTCGGGGTGCGCGAATGTTGAATTCGGGGTGTCTGAGCGTTCGACTCGCGGGGGCGACACGCCCAACACGCCCATAGGTGGGCGACACCGGGGGAGGGCGTGGTGGGGGCGTGGGTGGTGGACGGGGGGGTGCGGGGGCGACGCGCGGGGGGAGGGGTGGGTGTCGGGGGGCGTGGTTAGGGTGGCGGGGTGACTGCTGGTGGCGGTGCGGTGCTGGAAGCGGTGCTGGAGCGCATCACGTACGCCAACGAGGAGACCGGCTACACCGTCGCCAGGGTGGACACCGGGCGCGGCGGTGATCTGGTCACCGTGGTGGGGGCGCTGCTGGGCGCGCAGCCGGGCGAGTCGATCCGGATGCGCGGGCGGTGGGGGTCGCACCCGCAGTACGGCAAGCAGTTCCACGTGGACGACTACACGACCGTGCTGCCCGCCACGGTCCAGGGCATCCGCCGCTACCTGGGCTCGGGGCTGATCAAGGGTATCGGGCCGGTGCTGGCCGACCGGATCGTCTCGCACTTCGGGGTGGCCGCGCTGGACGTGATCGAGCAGCAGCCGGAACGGCTGATCGAGGTGCCCAAGCTGGGGCCCAAGCGCACGAAGATGATCGCCGCCGCCTGGGAGGAGCAGAAGGCGATCAAGGAGGTCATGGTCTTCCTCCAGGGCGTCGGCGTGTCCACCTCGCTCGCGGTGCGGATCTACAAGCAGTACCAGGACAAGTCGATCGACGTGGTGCGCGAGGAGCCCTACCGGCTGGCCACCGACGTGTGGGGCATCGGGTTCCGCACCGCCGACGTGATCGCCAAGGCGGTGGGCATCCCGCACGACAGCCCGCAGCGGGTCAAGGCGGGGCTGCAGTTCACGCTGTCCGAGGCCACCGGCGACGGCAACTGCTTCCTGCCGGAGAACGAGCTGATCGGCGCGGCGATCAAGATCCTCCAGGTGGACGCGGGGCTGGTGATCGAGTGCCTGGCCGAGCTGGTCGCCGAGGAGGGGGTGGTGCGCGAGCTGCTGCCCGACGGCGAGCCCGCGATCTACCTGGTGCCCTTCCACCGGGCGGAGATCTCGCTGGCCAACCAGCTCCGGTCGCTGCTGGGCACCGACGCCGAGCGGATGCCCGCGTTCCAGGACGTGGACTGGGACCGGGCCTTCGCGTGGTTGGGCGCGGAGCTGGCGGACGAGCAGCGCGAGGCGGTGCGGTTGGCGCTGTCCCGCAAGGTGGTGGTGCTGACCGGCGGGCCGGGGTGCGGCAAGAGCTTCACGGTCCGCTCGATCGTCCGGCTGGCCCTGGCCAAGCGGGCCAAGGTGGTGCTGGCCGCGCCGACCGGGCGCGCGGCCAAGCGGCTGACCGAGCTGACCGGGCACGAGGCGCGCACCGTGCACCGGCTGCTGGAGCTGCGGCCCGGCGGTGACGCGGCCTACGACCGGGACCGGCCGCTGGACGCGGACCTGGTCGTGGTGGACGAGGCGTCCATGCTGGACCTGCTGCTGGCCAACAAGCTGGTCAAGGCCGTCGCGCCGGGCGCGCACCTGCTGCTGGTCGGCGACGTGGACCAGCTGCCGTCGGTGGGCGCGGGCGAGGTGCTGCGCGACGTGCTGGCGCCGGGCAGCCCGGTGCCGCACGTGCGGCTGACCCGCATCTTCCGGCAGGCGCAGGAGTCCGGTGTGGTGACCAACGCGCACCGGATCAACTCCGGCGACTACCCGGTGGTGCGGGGGCTGCCGGACTTCTTCCTGTTCCCCGTGGAGGAGGCCGAGGAGGCGGCGGCGCTCACCGTGGACGTGGTGGCCGAGCGCATCCCGCGCAAGTTCGGCCTGAACCCGCGGCGCGACGTGCAGGTGCTCACCCCCATGCACCGCGGTCCCGCGGGCGCGGGAGCGCTGAACGCGGTGCTGCAGGAGGCTCTCACACCGTCCACAAAGGACGTGCCGGAACGCCGGTTCGGTGGGCGCGTGTTCCGGGTGGGGGACAAGGTGACCCAGATCCGGAACAACTACGACAAGGGCGCCAACGGGGTTTTCAACGGCACCCTCGGCGTGGTCACCGCTCTCGACGTGGTGGAGCAGAAGCTGACGGTCCGGACTGACGAGGACGAGGACGTGGACTACGAGTTCGGGGAGCTGGACGAGCTGACCCACGCTTACGCCATGACGATTCACCGCTCACAGGGCAGTGAGTACCCATGCGTGGTCATCCCAATCACGACGAGCGCGTGGATGATGTTGCAGCGCAACCTCCTCTACACCGCGGTCACCCGCGCCAAGAAGCTCGTCGTGCTGGTGGGCTCGCGCAAGGCGATCGGGCAGGCGGTCCGCACCGTGGGCGCCGGGCGGCGCCACACGGCGCTGGACCACCGGCTCGCCTGCGCGATCTAGCGCACGGGGAACGCCACGTCGCACACCGCGTCGTCGGGTCCGTTCTCGCCCCAGCCCGCGAAGTACACCTCGCGCGGCGCGGCGGCGATCTCGTGCCCGTTGGCCTTGATCCACTCCGCCACGGCGTCGTAGGCGGACAGGATCTGCGGGTACCGCACCTGCGCCTTGGTCAGCCGCACGTACGCCTCGCGGTGCTCCGGCTCGACCCGCGCGGCCGCGTCGGCGGGCGCCTCGTCCGCCTCGATCGGCACGCACACCTCGGCCGGACCGTCGCTGTCCTCGTTGACGTCGCCGTGGTAGACCACGAACGACGCGCCCGCCACGCCCCCGTGCGCCCGTGCCGCCTTCTCCAGCCGGTCCGTCGCCTCGGCGATCCACTCCGGCAACTGCTCGGGCGTGACGTGCCGCTGCTCGGTGAGCACCACCTGGCGGCCGACCGATCGTTGCGCGATCTCGTACATCTCCAACAGCCCCTTCCCTCCGGACAACACCACGCGGAGGTGCGCGGCCAGGGTCCGCTGGGCGGCCACCCGCTGCTCGACGCCGTCCCAGTACGCCGCGAGCAGGGCGGCGCGCTCGTCGGGCGGGGCGGACACGATCCGCGCCACGGTGGCCAGCGGCATGTCCAGCATCCGCAGCCGCGCCACCAGCCTGGCCACCGGCAGCTGGTCGGCCCGGTACCGGCGGTACCCGTTGCCGGGGTCCACCCGCGCCGGGACCAGCAGGCCGAGGCGGTCGTAGAGCCGCAGCGCCTTCAGCGACAGCCGGGACCGGCGCGCGAACTCACCGGTCCCCAGCAGCTCCGCCACCCGCACATCCTCCACGCCGGAGAGCTTGGGGCGCGCCCCAGGGGCAGGGTCAAGTCGCTGCCGCCAGGACTACCGCGGCGACTACTGGCGGTAGCCCTCCACGGTGCCGGGGTCGCGCGGCTGGGCGCCGTCGGGGTCCAGCCCGGCGTCCCGCCGGGCGCGGCGCTGCCGCAGCAGGTCCCAGGTCTGGTCCAGGGACACCTCCAGTTCGCGCAGCCGCCGCGCGTCGTCGTCGGAGAGCCCTTCGCCGGTGCGGGACCGCTCCAGCTTGTGCTCCTCGTCGACCAGCTCGTTGATCCGGGCGACCAGTTCTTCGTCGGTCACGTGGTTCCACCTCCGTTCGGAGCAACCTCCGGGTACCTCGCGCACGGTGACCAAAACACGCGCACGAGTGGCCGTTCGGCGGGTGTCGCGCGCGGGGCGGGGTGCTCCATCCTCGGATCACCCTGCGAGGAAGGAAAACACGTGGAGTCCAGCAGACGAACAGTGGTGACCATGGTCGTCGCCGGTGTCGCCGCCGCGGCGGTCGCCGCCGGTGGCGTGCCGAGCACGGCGGGCCCGGCCCCCGCCCCGCCCGCCGACCAGCCCGGCCCGACCTACGTCTACCAGGTCCGCGCGCCCCTCGGGCAGGCCGCCCAGGACCTGCTCGGCCGGGGTTTCGACGTGCTGGAGCACCGCGAGGGCGAGGACCTGTTCGTGCTCGGCGACCAGGCCACCGGGCAGCGCCTGCGCGAGGCCGGGTTCCAGGCCGTCGTGGACGAGGTGATGCCGCCGCCGCTGTGGCAGCCCCCGGCGCGGGAGGCGAAGGCCGCCTCGATCGACGAGACGTACTACGGCGGCTACCGCACGATCAACGCCCACTGGGCGCACCTGGACCAGGTGGCCGCGCAGTACCCCGGTTTGGCGACGGTGGTGGACTACGGCGATTCGTGGAAGAAGACCCAGGGCGCGGGCGGCCACGACCTGCGGGCGGTCTGCATCACGAAGAAGAACGACGGCGACTGCGCGCTGGACCCGAACGCGCCCAAGCCGAGGTTCTTCGTGATGGGGCAGCTGCACGCGCGCGAGGTGACCACCGGTGACGTGGCGTGGCGGTGGATCGACCACCTGACGCGGGGCTACGGCAGCGACGCCGAGGTGACGGCGCTGCTGGACAGCACCGAGGTGTGGGTGGTGCCGATCGCCAACCCCGACGGCGTGGAGATCGTGCAGCAGGGCGGCAACTCTCCGCGCTACCAGCGCAAGAACGCCAACGGCACCAACGGTTCCAACTGCTCGGGCACGTCCAGCAGCCAGCTCGGCGTCGACCTCAACCGCAACACCGACTCGCACTGGGGCGGCGACGGCACCTCCAGCAACCCGTGCGACCAGAGCTACAAGGGCCCCAGCGCCAACTCGGAGGCGGAGACCAAGGCGCTGCAAGGGCTCTGGCGCGGCCTGTACCGGGACCGCCGGGGCACCAAGGTCACCGACGCCGCGCCCGCCGACACCACCGGCGTGGTGGTCTCCATGCACAGCTACTCGAACCTGGTGCTGTTCCCGTGGGGCTGGACGACCCAGTACAGCACGGGCAACGACGCGCCGCTGCGCAAGATGGCGCAGGACCTGGTGGGCCTGGCCGGTTCCGGCTGGCAGTACGGGCAGCCCGGCGAGGTGCTCTACAACGCCGCGGGCGCGACGGACGACTGGGTCTACGACGACCTCGGCGTGGCCAGCTTCGTGTGGGAGATCGGGCCGTCCAGCGGCACGTGCGGCGGTTTCTTCCCGCCCTACTCCTGCCAGGAGAGCACGTTCTGGCCCAAGGTCAAGCCGATGCTGCTGTACGCGGCCAAGAAGGCCGCCGCCCCGTACGCGGCGCCCGAGCTGCCCACGGGGTGCGACAAGCGCGTCAACGACACCGACGTGGTCATCCCGGACCGGGGCGCGGCGGTGACCAGCTCGGTGCTGGTGACCGGCTGCGCGGGCAACGCCTCGGCCTCCTCGCAGGTGGAGGTGCACGTCAAGCACAGCTACCGGGGCGACCTGGTGCTCGACCTGATCGCGCCGGACGGCTCGGTGTACCAGCTCAAGCCCGCCAGCGGTGACGGGACGGACAACATCGACGCGACCTACACCGTCAACCTCTCCGGCGAGGCCCGCGACGGCGAGTGGAAGCTGCGGGTGCAGGACGTGTACCTGGGCGACACCGGCCGCCTGGACTCGTGGAGCCTGCTGATCTGACAACGGCTGATCTGACAACGGCGGAGGGCCCCGCGGACGTCGTGTCCGCGGGGCCCTCCGGGTGCTGCGGGGGTCAGCGCAGGCCGTTGCTCATCGCGGTGATGAGCTCGCCGTCGGACGTGTCGCCGTCCAGCGCCCAGAAGAAGGCGCCGCCGAGGCCCTGGTCCTTGGTGTAGCTCATCTTGCCGCCGATGGTGGCGGGGGTGTCGTAGCTCCACCAGTTGTTGCCGCAGTGGGCGTACGCGGTGCCCGCGACGGTGCCGGTGGCCGGGCAGGTGTTCTTGAGGACCTTGTAGTCCTCGATGCCCGCCTCGTAGGTGCCCGGAGCGGCGCCGGTGGCCGTGCCGCCCGGAGCGGACTGCGTCACGCCGGTCCAGCCACGGCCGTAGAAGCCGATGCCGAGCAGCAGCTTGGCAGCCGGCACGCCCTTGCTCCTGAGCTTGCGCATCGCCGAGTCGGAGTCGAAGCCCTGCTGCGGGATGCCGGGGTAGGAGGTCAGCGGCGAGTGCGGGGCGGTCGGGCCCTGCGCGTTGAACGCGCCGAAGTAGTCGTAGGTCATGACGTTGTACCAGTCCAGGTACTGCGCCGCGCCGCCGTAGTCGGCCGCGTCGATCTTGCCGCCGTCGCTGCCGTCCGCGGTGATCGCGGCGGTGACCAGGTAGCCGGGGCCGAACCGGTCGCGCAGCGCCTTGGACACGTCCTTGAACGCGCCGAAGCCGCTGGTGTCGCAGGTCAGGCCGCAGGCGTTGGGGTACTCCCAGTCGATGTCGATGCCGTCGAACACGTCCGCCCAGCGCGGGTCCTCGACCAGCTTGTAGCAGGACTCGGCGAAGGCGGCCGGGTTCTGCGCGGCCTGGCCGAAGCCGCCGGACCAGGTCCAGCCGCCGAACGACCACAGCACCTTGATGTGCGGGTACATCTTCTTCAGCTTGCGCAGCTGGTTGAAGCTGCCGCGCAGGGCGCCGGTGTCCCAGCTGTCGGCCACGCCGTCCACGGAGGTCTCGGCGGTGTAGCCCATGTCGTAGTCGGCGTAGGCGTCGCCGATGGCGCACTGGCCGTTCTTCACGTCGCCGAACGCGTAGTTGATGTGCGTCAGCTTCGCGGCCGAACCGCTGGTGTGGATGTTCTTGACGTAGTACTTGCGACCGTAGACGCCCCACTGGGTGAAGTAGCCCAGGTTCTTGCGGCTGCCCACCGACGGGTTGTCAGTGGTCTTGGTGGTGGTGGTCGTCGTGGTCGTGGTTGTGGTCGTCGTGGTGGTGGTCGTGGTCGGGATGGTCCCGCCCGCGTCGCACGACGCCCCGTTGAGCTTGCAGTTGGTCGGGCCGGCGTAGGAGCCGGTGTAGGTCACGTTGAAGCCGAAGCTGACCGTGGAACCGGGGGAGACGCTGCCGTTCCAGGTGTTCTTGACGGTCACGCGCTGGCCGCTGGCGGTGTAGGCGCCGTCCCACAGCGAGCTGATCTTGTGGTTGGCGGGCAGGTCGAATTCGAGGGTCCAGCTGGACAGGGCCGCGCCGCTGCCGTTGGCGATCGTGTACTTGCCCTCGTAGCCGGTTCCCCAGTCAGCGCCCTTGGTGAACGTGGCGGAGACGCCCGCCGCGCCGCTGGCGGCCGGGGCGGCGGCCAGGCCGGCGGCCGCCGTGGCCACCGCTACGGACAGTGCTGTGAGGTGCCATCGGATTCTCGACATCCATGCTCCTTGCAGGGGAGGAGGGGAGGCAGGGTGGGGAGAAGATCTGGTCCAGACCAGTTCACGGTCAAGGTCTAGACCACTTTTGTCACTCGAACGGCGTAACGGCAGGCCGGTGAAAGCGCTCCCGACCGCCATTCGGCCCTCCCTGCGGTGCGAGTCGGGTGTTCACGCACAGCGACTCGCGCATCGCATCAAACGGGAGTCGCATTCCTCACCCCTACCGGGGATGGACGAGGTGATCTCCCCGGACGGCCAGACTCGGTGGCCCGATGCCGAGGGAGGGAACACCGATGGGCAAGAGGGGATGGGCCGCGGCGGTCGTCACGGCTTTAGTGCTCGGCGCGACTGGCGCGGCGACGGCGACGGCGACGGCGACGGCGGACACGTCAGCGGACGCGGCGGCGCGGATCGACCGCGCCGCCGTGCAGCGGGCGCTGGACGCCATGACCCGCACGGGCGCGGCGGGTGTCCAAGTTCGGATCACCGAAGGCAATCGTCAGTTCGCCGCCCGCAGCGGCGTGGCCGAGTGGGGGCGGGAGCGGCCGGTGCCGCTGGACGGCCGGTTCCGGATCGGCAGCGTCACCAAGACGTTCGTCTCGACCGTGGTGCTGCAACTGGTCGGCGAGGGCCGGGTCGAGCTGGACGCGCCGGTGGGGCGCTACCTGCCGGGACTGCTGCCCGACGGCGACCGGATCACCGTGCGGATGCTGTTGCAGCACACCAGCGGCCTGCACGACTACACCGGATCGCTGCCGAGCGATCCGGTGGAGCAGCTGAAGATCCGCTACAAGCACTGGGAGCCCGCGGAGCTGGTCGCGCTGTCCACGGCCAAGCCGCTGAACTTCCCGCCGGGCACCCGGTTCGACTACTCCAACACCAACTTCGCCGTGGCCGGGATGCTGATCGAGCAGGTGACCGGCAGGTCGTACGACGTCGAGGTCGAGCGCCGCGTGCTGCGTCCGCTGGGGCTGCGCGCCACGTTCCTGCCCGGTGACCGGCCGGGCATCCCCGGCCCGCACGCGCACAGCTACGTGCGCCTGGACGGACGGGTCGAGGACATCACCCGGTTCAACCCGTCGGTGGCGGGCGCGGCGGGGTCGATGATCTCGACCACCGCCGACCTCGACCGGTTCGCGGACGCGCTGCTGGGCGGGGAACTGCTCAAGCCCGCCCAGCTCGCCGAGATGATGAAGTCCCTGCCGTTCAGCGAGGGGTACGGCCTGGGCTTCGCCGCCTACCCGATGTCGTGCGGCACGACGGCGTGGGGGCACGACGGGGTCATCTTCGGCTACTCGTCGGCGGTGCTGAGCACCGCCGACACCGGGACGCGCCTGGTCGTGTCGTTCAGCAGCGGCCCCGACGAGGGTGAGGTGGAAGGGCTGCGGGAGCTGCTCGACGAGGTGTTCTGCTGAGCACGTCGGGGCGCCCCCGGTGCGGGGGCGCCCCGCGCTCACCGCTGGAGGAACGCCGCCAGCTGCTCCACCACGAAGGCGTGGTCCTCGGCCTGCGGCAGCCCGGAGACACCGACCGTGCCGACCACGCCCACGTCCCGCACGATCACCGGGAACACGCCGCCGTGCGCCGCGTAGAGGTCGGTGTCCAACCGGGAGTCGGCGTCGAACTCCTTGCCCTGGACCCGGAAGCTGGTGCCGACGTGGTAGGAGCTGTGCCCGTACCGGTCCACCACCCGGCTCTTGCGGTCGATCCACGCGTCGTTGTCCGCCGAGGTGCCCGGCAGCGCGGCGTGGAACAGCCGCTGCTGCCCGCGCCGCACCGACACCACCACGGGCAGCCGCCGCGCGCGGGCCGCGTCCACCAGGAACAGCCCGAGCGCCAGCGCGGTCTCGTTGTCGAAGCGGGTGAACACCAGCCGCTCCTCCTGGGCCGCCAGTTCCGCCAGCAGTTCCGCGCTCATACCGCGACCACCTCTCCGGTGCGGGCGGACTCGAAGGCCGCCTCGATCAGTCCCAGCGCGTACACCGCCGACTCCGGGGCCACCGGCAGCGGCCCGCCCTCGGTCAGCGCCGCGACCAGCAGCCGGTAGAACTCCGAGTACGCCCCCGGCACGCCGGGCACGGGGGTGAACCCGCCCGCCACGCCCAGCACGGCGGGGGTGGTGAGCCCGCCGAAGGGCAGGCCCGCGGCCAGCGCGCCCTCCTGCCCGTCCAGGCCCTGGCTGACGAACGCCGCTTCGGAGCCGAGCACGCGGAACCGGGGTCCGTGGTGCGCGGCGGTGTGGCTGGCCCACAGGTGCGACCGCACGCCGTTGTGGTGCCGCAGCGCCACGAACACGTCGTCGTCGACCCGCGCGCCGGGCCGCCGCTGGTCGAGTTCGGCGTAGACCGACGCCACCGGGCCGAACAGCTGCACGGCCTGGTCGACCAGGTGGGAGCCCAGGTCGTAGAGCAGCCCGCCCGCCTCGTCGGCGTCGGCGCGCTCGCGCCAGCCGTCGTCGGGCGTCGGCGTCCAGCGCTCGAACCGGGACTCGAACCGGGCGACCCGGCCCAGCGCGCCTTCGGCGAGCAGCGCTCGCGCGGTGAGGAAGTCGCTGTCCCAGCGCCGGTTCTGGAACACCGTGACCGGCACGCCGCGCTGCTCGGCGGCCTTGAGCACCCGCCGCGCGTCGGCGACGGTGGCCGCGAAGGGCTTGTCGACCACGACCGGGATGCCCGCCTCGACGGCGGCCAGCGCGAGCGGCACGTGGGTGCGGTTGGGGCCCGCGACGACCACCAGGTCGACCCCGGCGGCGAACAGCTCCTCGGGGGTGGACAGCAGTCGCGCCGAGGGGTGGGCCGCCGCGGCGGCGGCCCGGCGGTCGGGGTCGGTGGTGACGATGGCCGAGACGGTCATTCCCGGTGTCGCCTCGATGAGGGGGGCGTGGAACACCCTCCCGGCGATACCGTAACCCAGTATTCCAGTTCGGACGGACATGGAATTATTAAAACAACACTGTTGACTAACTGCTAGACGTGCGATGATGCCCACGTGCCGAACTTGCGCTTCCTGCGCGGCTACAACGACGCGGTGGTGCTGGGCCTGACCCGGTCCGGCGCGGTGACCAGGGTGGAGCTGGCCGAGCGCAGCGGGCTGACCCCCCAGGCCGTCTCCAAGATCGTCAACCGGATGATCGCCGACGGCCTGCTGGTCGAGTCCGGCACCCGCAACGTCGGCGTGGGCAAGCCCCGCACCCTGCTGCGGCTGGTCGCCGACCGGGGGCTGGCGCTGGGCGCCCAGGTGGAGCGCGACGAGCTGCGGGTGGTGCTGGCCGACCTGGCGGGCGACGTGGTGGACCGCGCCGTGGCCCCCCTGCCGCGCGGCTTCGACCCGCCCACGTTCGTCGAGGCGCTGGCCGAGCTGGTCGACCGGATGCGCGCGCCGGTGCCCGCCGACCGGCTGCTCGGCGTGGGCATCGGGTTCGTCGGCCCGCTGGACCACCGCACCGGCGTGGTGCACGACGCCACCGGCCTGATCGGCTGGCACGACGTGCCGCTGCGCGCGCTGGCCGAGCGGCGGCTGGGCCTGCCCGTGGTCGTGGACAAGGACACCAACACCGCCGTGGTCGCCGAGTCGTGGCGGCGCGGCGAGCAGCTGCGCGACGCGGTGCTGGTGCTGGTCGGCACCGGGCTGGGTGTCGGGCTGCTGCTCGACGGCCAGGTCTACCGGGGCGCGCGGACCAACGCCGGGGAGTTCGGGCACACCACCATCCAGCTCGACGGGCCGCCGTGCGTGTGCGGGCGGACCGGGTGCGTGGAGGCCGTGCACAACCTGGCCGCCGCCCGCGGCGACCTGGCCGGGGCCACCGCCGTGGTCGGCCTGGCCGTGGCGGACCTGGTGCAGCTGCTCGACGTGGACCACGTGGTGCTGGCGGGGCGCGCGGTGCTGTCCGAACCGGAGGCGTACACCGCCGCGGTGCGCGCCCGGATGCCGGTGGACGACTGGCTGCCGGTCGACGTCGGTATCACACCTCTGGGTGATGATGTGGTCGCGGCGGGGGCCGCGATGCTCGTCCTGAGCGAGTTCTACGGCCGTCCGCGCTGACCGCGAAGGGGACAGCGCCCGTCGCCGCTGTTCGCGCGGGTGATTCACTGTGTGGCATGTATTCGCTCCGCTACGCCGTCGGCACCGATCCCGGACTGCGCCGCGAGGCCAACGAGGATTCGGTGCACTGCGGCGAGCGCCTGTTCGCCGTCGCGGACGGGATGGGCGGCCACGCGTACGGGGAGGTGGCCAGCTCGATCGCCGTGGCGGTGCTGGCCGACCTCGACGTGGACGCCGACGACCCGCTCACCGAGCTGGCAGGCGCGACCAGGCAGATCGCGGTCCGGCTGACCGACCTGGCAGAGGAGAACCCCGACATGCGCGGGATGGGCACCACGCTCACCTCGCTGCTGTGGGACGGCGAGCGGTTCGCCGTGTGCCACATCGGGGACTCGCGCTGCTACCTGCTGCGCGAAGGGCAGCTCAGCCAGGTCACCAGGGACCACACCATGGTCCAGGCGATGGTCGACGAGGGCCGGATGGCCGCCGAGCAGGCCGCCGAGCACCCCGGCCGGTCGATGCTGCTGCGCGCGTTGCAGGCGGGCGGCGAGTACGACGCGGACCTGTTCTTCCAGGACGTGCTCGCCGGTGACCGGTACCTGATCTGCTCGGACGGCCTCAGCGACGTGGTCGCGCCGTCGGAGATCGCCGAGCTGCTGGCGGCGGAGGGCGACCGGGAGCAGGTGGTGGAGGCGCTCATCGCGGCGGCCAACGCGCGGGGCGGCCCGGACAACATCACCTGCCTGCTGGTGGACGTCCTGCCCGCCTGACTCACCCCTCGGGCGTGAGGTCGAGCAGGGCGCGCAGGGCGGCGCGGCCCTCGGGGGTCACCCGGACGGCGCGGGTGCCGCCGACGCGGCGCACCCAGCCCTCGGCGTGCAGGTGGGCGCAGACGTGCGCGCCCGCGCGGCCCGCCAGGTGCGAGCGGCGCTCGGTCCAGTCCAGGCACTCGCGGGCCAGCGGGCGGGAGCCGGTGGGCACCGGCCCCAGCGCGGCCAGCCAGGCGTGTCCCGCGTCGGTCACCGCCATGCCGTCGCCGAGCAGGCCCCTGGCCGCCATCGCCTCGGTGATCGCCACGCCCAGCCGCCCGGCCAGGTGGTCGTAGCAGGTGCGGCCCTCGGCCAGCGCGGCGGAGGCGCGCACCGCGCGCAGGGCGGGCCGGGGCGGCACCGGGCCGACGTGCGAGAGCAGCGCCTCCAGCAGCGCGGCCACCTCCGGGCGGGCCAGCTGGACGTAGCGGTGCCGCCCCTGCCGCCGCTGGACCAGCAGCCCGCCCTCGACCAGCCGGGTCAGGTGCTCGCTGGCGGTGGACGGCGCGACCCCCGCCTCGGCGGCCAGCTCGCCCGCCGTCCAGGCGCGGCCGTCCAGCAGCGCCAGGCACAGCCGCGCCCGGCTCGGTTCGGCAAGCAGCCCGGCCAGGCGGGCGATCTCCTCGGCGACCACCCCGCCATTGTGCGCCCAGGACAGTTCGGTCCACGCCGAAGCGTCCCCGCCCTAGCGTGGCCGCCATGGACCCCTTGGAACTCCCCGTCCCCGCCGTGCCCGACGCCGCGTCCGGGGTGGCGTGGTTGCGCGCCCACGTGGCGCGGTTCAGCGAAGGCGAGGCGCACGAGCGCAGGCGCGCGCTCGTGCTGCGCGAATTGTCCACAATAGACCCGGCGGCGCTGGCCAAGCCGGGTGACCACGTCGCCGCGCTGGCCGAGGCGATGGGACTGCCGCGCTCGGTCACCTCCGACGTAGCCCTGGTCGCCGCCTGCTACCAGCCGCACGTCCCGGCCACCCCGGCGGCGGACGCCGCGGTGGCGCGGCTGGTCGCCACCTGCGGCGGCGCGTGGGACGAGACCACGGCCAACCGGATCGGCCTGCTGGTGCAGGCCCGCGACGCCACCGCCGCGCTGATCCGGGGCGACACCCCGCCGGTCCCGCGCACCCGCCGGGTCGCGCCGGACGGCTCGCTGGTCGAGGTCGACCTCGCGGCACGCCCGTTCGGCGCGGGCAGGCACGCCTGCCCCGGCCGCGCGCACGCGCTCGCCCTCGCCGAGGGCGCGACCGCGTTCCACCGCCTGCACCACGGCGACCGGCCGCTGCTGCTGCCCAACGCCTGGGACTTCGCCTCCGCCGCGGCGCTGGTCGAAGCCGGGTTCCCGGCCGTGGGCACGACCAGCCTCGGCGTCGCCGCCGCGCACGGCCTCCCCGACGGCGAGGGTGTGGCGCTGGCGGAGACCCTCGCCCTGGCCCGGCTGCTGGTGCGGCTGCCGGTGCCGGTCACGGTCGACGTGGAGTCCGGCTTCGGGGCCGATCCCCGCGAGCTGGCCGCGCGGCTGGCCGAGATCGGCGTCGCCGGGGTCAACGTGGAGGACGCCCTGGGCGATCCGGCCGAGCACGCGCGGGTGGTGCGCGGCTTCAAGGAGGGCGCGCCGGGGTTGTTCGTCAACGCCCGCGTGGACACCTACTGGCTGAACGCGGACCAGCCGTCCACTCTGGACCGGGCGCTGAGGTACGTCGACGCCGGGGCGGACGGGATCTTCGTGCCCGGCCTGCGCGAGCCCTCGGCGATCGAGGCGCTCGTCGCTGCGCTGCCCGTGCCGCTGAACGTGCTGGCGCAACTGGACCTGGACACCTTGGCGGAGTTGGGCGTGCGGCGGGTCAGCACCGGTTCGCTGCTGTTCCGCGCCGCCCTGGGCGCGGCGGTCGCGACCGCGCTCGCCGTGCGGGACGGCGAGCCGGTCGGCGAGGCGCCCGACTACCGGCAGGTGCAGGCGCTAGTTCGGGTTTGACGTGCGGCTCGGGTGTGCGCGACAGCGGGGCGAAGGGGTGCACCAGCATCCGGCCGCCGGTGCCGTGACCACCGCCAGGACCGCTCCGCGACGCATGGGGCGAGTCCGGTGGTCGGCACCACCGGGGTCAACGCCCTGTCGAACACGGACAGTGACGAAGATGGGGTGGCGAACGGGTCTTGATGGCGCATTCCCGGCGACCGGGAATTATTCCGTTCTGGCCACGTGTGATCGATTCCGAATTGTTGCACACCCCCTGGCGGAGAACCTGCAGAATCAATCGGTCCAGCGGCGTGCCATCCGCTCCAGCCGCTCACTTTTTCGTGAAAGACCTGGTAGACGGTCCCTTCGTCGGGCGTCTCGGGTCGTCGGGGCGACTCCGCGAGCCGGTGGAACGATTCACGTCACCAGTTCCGCGCGGAACCGGTGAAAACGCGGGGCCCGGCGGGTGAACGGGAGAAGAATCGGCGAGCGATTCACGTCGCACCGAAATCTTGTTAACAGCGAGTGAGACTTGTAGCCTGCCGGTATGCGCGCCGTCACCCTGCGCCTCCTCGGCCGCGAGCGTGAGCTGGAACGCCTGCTGGCACGGGTCGAGGACCTGGCGCAGGGGCGGGGTGCCGCGCTGCTCGTCGAGGGCGAGCCGGGCATCGGCAAGACCACGCTGGTGCGGGCGGTGTGCGAGAACGCGGCGGCGCGCGGGTTCCGGGTCTGCCGCGGCGCGGGCGACGAGCTGGGCAGGCCGCTGCCGCTGCTGCCGCTGCTGGAGGCGCTGGCCACCGCGCGGGCGGAGGACGCGGCCGTCGACCCGGTCACCGCCACCGAGGACCGGCTGCTGGCCCGCGTGGACGACCTGTGCGCGATCGGCCCGGTCGTGCTGCTGGTGGACGACCTGCAGTGGGCCGACCCGGCGACCATCGCGGTGTGGCGGCGGCTGGCGGGCCTGGTGCCCCAGCTGCCCCTGCTGCTGATCGGCGTGGTGCGCCCGCTGCCCCGGCGCGACGAGCTGGCCGCGCTGCGCGAGCCGCGCTTCACCGTGGGCAGGCTCAGCGACGTGGCCGTGGCCGAGCTGGTCGCGCACCTGGTCGGCGGCGTCCCGGACCGGGAGCTGCTGCGGCTGGCGGCGGGCGCGGGCGGCAACCCCCTCTACCTGGTCGAGCTGGTGGAGGCGCTGCTGCGCGGCGGCGCGGTGCGGGTGGACGCGACCGGCATCGCCCGGTCCACCGGCGCGGGCGTGCCCGCCTCGCTGTCGGCCGCCATCGCCGACCGCGTCGGCTTCCTGGGCGAGGGCGTGCGCCGGGTGCTGGCCGCCGCCGCGCTGCTGGGCGTGGACTTCCCCGTCGCCGACCTCGCCGCCGTGCTGGGGGCGCGGGTGGTCGACCTGCTGCCCGCGCTGCAGGACGCGACGGTCACCGGGGTGCTGGTGGACGGCCCGGCAGGGCTGTCGTTTCGGCACCCGCTGGTGCGCACCGCGCTGTACGACAGCGTGCCCGTCGCCGTTCGCGGCGCCTGGCACCTGGAGGCGGCCCGTGCGCTGGTCGACAGCGGGGCGGGGGTGAGGCGGGTGGCCCGCCAGCTGCTCGCGGGCGGTGACGACGCGCCGCCGTGGGTGGTGGCGTGGGTGGTGCGGCACGGCGCGACGCTGGTGGCGCACGCCCCGGAGGCCGCGGTCGACCTGCTCACCAGAGTGGTCGAGGCCCCGCAGGCGGAGCACTGCCGCGCGGCGCTGCTGTCGCACCTGGCCGAGGCCCGGTTCCGGCTGGGCGACCACCACGGCGCCGAGGCCGTCGCGCTGGCCGGGCTGGCGCACGGCGCGTCGGTGGACCTGCACTGGACGCTCGCGCAGTGCCGCAGCCTCACCGGCCGCTCCGCGCAGACCCTGGCCGAGGTGCGGCGGGCGCTGGAGGCCCCGGACCTGACCGAGGCCGACCGGACCCGGCTGCTGGTGCTGGCCGCGCGGGCGCACTGGGACCTGGGCGAGCTCGACGACGCGGAGCGGCTGGCCGACGCCGTGCTGGCGACCGGCACCGGCGACCGGTGGGCCACCAGCTGGGCACTGCACGTGCGCACCATCGTGGGCATGGCGCGCGGGCGGATGGCCGACGCGCTGCCCCTGTTCGAGCGGGCGCTCGCGGTCGCGATGGGCGACCCGGCCACCGCCGACCTGCGGCTGCTGCTGCAGATCAACCAGGCCGTGACGCTGGGCGAGCTGGACCGGGGCGAGGAGGCGATCGCCGCCGCGGCCGAGGTCAGGCAGGCCGCCGACCGGGCGGGCAACCTGGTGCGGCTGGCGCAGGCGCAGAGCGCGCTGGGCCAGCTGCTGCTCGACGCGGGCCGCTGGGACGAGGCGCTGGTCGAGGTCGACCTGCTGGCCGACGACCTCAAGCACCCGCTGGTGTCCCGCTGCGACCACGGCGTGGCGGCGCTGATCCACCTGCACCGGGGCGCGCCGGTCGAGGCGCGGCGGCACCTGGACCTGGCCGGGCGCGACGGCACCGGTCACGTCGTCGGCTCGCTGGCGCTGGCCAGGAGCCTGGAGCTGGAGCAGGACGGGCGCCCGGCCGAGGCGCTGCGGGTGCTCGCCGCGGGCTACCCGGCGGCGGAGGACCTGCTGCCGGAGACCGCGCGGCTGGCCGTGCGGCTGGGGGAGCGGGAGATCGCGGAAGCGGTCCGGTCACGCGCCTGGGAGCTGGTCGACGAGCTGGACGTGCCGCACCGACGCGCGGCGGCGGCGTACTGCCAGGCGCTGTGCGACGACGACCCGGCGGCCCTGCTGGCGGTGGCCGAGCAGGCGTGCCGCCCCCTGCTGCGGGCGCAGGCGCTGGGAGCCGCGGCTGTGGGGTTCGCGGCGCGGGGCGAGCGCGCGTCCGCGCGCGCCGCGCTCGGTCGGGCCGTCGAGGCGCACACCGCGCTGGGGGCCGAGTGGGACGTGAACCTGCTGCTGTCCCGGCTGCGCGAGCACGGCATCCGGCGCGGCCCGCACGTCAAGCACCGGCGGACCGCGCACGGCTGGGACTCGCTGACGCCCACCGAGCTGCGGGTGACCGAGCTGGTGGTCGCGGGCCTGTCCAACCGCCAGATCGGCGAGCGGCTGTTCATGTCCGGCCGCACCGTGGCCACCCACGTCTCGCACGTGCTGGCCAAGCTCGGCGTCCGCTCCCGCACCGACATCGCCCGCGAGGCCGTCCGCCACCGCGTCGGCTGACACCAGGCCGTTGACCTGTGGGAACACCGGTCGTAAAAAATCTTGGAAAAAGTTCGGCCGAGGTGTCGTCCCGGAGGCCGGCTCGTTCGTCGCTCGTGCAGAGGGCAGGATGAGCCGGCTCGAAGACGAAGAACGGGGACAGCGATGCGCTTCATGGTGATGGTCAAGGCGACGGCGGAGTCCGAGGCGGGCGTGATGCCCAGCGAGCAGATGCTGGCCGAGATGGCCGCCTTCAACGAGGAGCTGATCAAGGCGGGTGTGCTGCTCGCGGGCGAGGGCCTGCACCCCAGCTCCAAGGGGGCGCGCGTGCGCTTCTCCGGCGACAAGCGCACCGTCGTGGACGGGCCGTTCACCGAGACCAAGGAGCTGGTCGCCGGGTTCTGGCTGCTGGAGGTCAAGTCGCTGGAAGAGGCCATCGAGTGGGTCAAGCGGGTGCCCAACCCCACCGGCGAGGAGTCCGAGATCGAGATCCGCCAGGTCTTCGACCCCGAGGACTTCGCCGACAACGCCCCCGAGGGCCTGGTCGAGCGGGAGAAGGAGCTGCGCGAGCAGTTCGACGCCCGGCAGCGGGGCTGAGCCACCCCGCCCTTGTCGGCGCGCGTCGGGGCTGATCTCATCACGGTCGTGACAGCTCCCGACGCGCGCCGCGCCGTCGAAGCGGTGTGGCGGATCGAGTCCGCGCGGCTCATCGCGGGTCTGGCCCGCATGGTCCGCGACCTCGGCACGGCCGAGGAACTGGCCCAGGACGCCCTGGTCAGCGCCCTGGAGCAGTGGCCGCGCACGGGCATCCCGCGCAACCCCGGCGCGTGGCTGATGACCGCGGCCAAGAACCGCGCGGTGGACGGCATCCGCAGGCGGCAGAACTACCAGCGCAAGCTGGAGGAGGTCGGCCGGGGGCTGGCCGAGGAGCACGCGCCGGACGCGGGCGACGGCGTCGGGGAGATCGACGACGACCTGCTGCGCCTGGTGTTCACCGCCTGCCACCCCGTGCTGTCCACCGAGGCGCAGGTGGCGCTGACCCTGCGAGTGCTCGGCGGGCTGACCACCGAGGAGATCGCCAGGGCGTTCCTGGTGCCCGAGCCGACCGTGGCGCAGCGCATCACGCGGGCGAAGAAGGCGCTGGCCAAGGCGGGCGTGCCGTTCGAGGTCCCGGCCGAGGACCAGCGGCCCGCCCGGCTGGCCTCGGTGCTCGGCGTCATCTACCTGATCTTCAACGAGGGCTACTCGGCCACCGCGGGCGACGACTGGATGCGGCCGGAGCTGTGCGCGGACGCGCTGCGGCTGGGCCGGGTGCTGGCCGGGCTGATGCCGCGCGAGCCCGAGGTGCACGGGCTGGTGGCGCTGATGGAGATCCAGGCGTCCCGGTCCCGCGCCCGCACCGGCCCCGACGGCGAGCCGGTGCTGCTGCTCGACCAGGACCGCGCCAAGTGGGACCAGCTGCTGATCCGCCGCGGCCTGGCGGCGCTGGAGCGCGCCGAGTCGCTGGGCGGGACCTACCGCCCGTACACCCTGCAAGCCGCCATCGCCGCCTGCCACGCCCGCGCCCGCAGGCCCGAGGACACCGACTGGACCAGGATCGCCGGCCTGTACGAGGCGCTGTCCCTGGTCGCCCCCTCGCCGATCGTGGAGCTCAACCACGCCGTGGCGATCGGCATGGCGTTCGGCCCGGCGGTGGGGCTGGAGCTGGTCGACGAGCTGGTGGACGAGCCCGCGCTGAAGGACTACCACCTGCTGCCCAGCGTCCGCGGCGACCTGCTGGCGAAGCTGGGCAGGCACGAGGAGGCGAAGGCCGAGTTCGAGCGCGCGGCCTCGCTGACCCGCAACGAGCGCGAGCGCGCCCTCCTGCTCACCCGCGCCCGCGAGTCGAACGCTCAGACCCCCTGAGCTCAACGCTCAGAGCCGCTTGAGGAACGCGATCGCGTCCGAGCCGTCCAGCCGCGCCGGGTCGAGGGCGAAGTAGCTGTGGTCGCGGGAAGTCCCGACCCGCGCGGCCGGTTCCACGCCCGCCTCGCGCAGGGTCGCGGCGAGGCTCGCCGAGTCGACCAGGTGGGCCTCGCCGGGCAGGCGGGCCAGCACGTCCTCCAGCGTCCCCGCCGGGGGAGCGCCGATCCCCTGGCCCGGCGCGGTGCCCAGCGCGGTGGCCACGAACGCGTACTGCTCGCCCCGCTGCGCGCCCACGATCGCGCCGCTGCTCCACCACTCCAGCGCGTGCCGCGCGAGCTGCCACCGGCTCGGGTCCTTCTGCAGGTGGCGGTTGTGCGCGAACACCAGCGTGGGTCCGCGCTCCCACTCCGCGTCCACAATGGAGCACAGGTTCTCGGCCATCATGGCCTCCCGCAGGTCCATCAACCGGGGCAGGCGGGCGTCGGAAGTGTCGGCCATGCCCGCGTGGTAGCGCAGCAACCCGGCCGCGGCGCGCCCGCGCAGGCACGCCACCCACCAGTCGTGCCGCGACGTCGCCGCGATCAGGCGGGGTGCCTCGGCCACCAGGGCCGCCCGCAGGTCGTCCACGATCAGGCGCAGCTCGCCGACCTCGGCGCGGGCCCCGACGGAGCGGGACGGGTCCAGGGCCGCCGCCTCGTCGGTCCACCGCTCGTCGTCGCCGAGCAGCCGGTCGATCACGCCCTCCTCGCACGGCACGCGGACCGCGTGCGCGGAGAGGTAGCGGTGCAGCGCGGTAAGCGCTTGCCTAGGGCTGTGCGCCCACATCATCTCGATCGGGGCGTCGAACCCGAAGAACCTGAGCCGGTCGGCCTCGGCGCGGCCCCGGTTGCGCTCCCGCATCCACGCGACGAGTTCGCGGTTCGCCTGCGACCGCCCGAACCCGTGGCTGAAGCCCTCGCGCATCACCTGGTCCAGCGAACCCGGTGCCCCGGCGACGAACCCGTCCACCACGAGACCGGCCAGGCAGTCGCTCTCGACCGCGATGGACCGGTAGCCCTCGTGCTCGACGAGGTGGCGGAACACCCGGTTGCGCAGCCGCAGCAGCGCTTCCGCGCCGTGCAGCGCCTCACCCAGGCCGAGCAGCCGAGGCCGGTCGGGCAGCGAGTGCAGGAACTTGGCGAAGGCGGGACCGGCGTCCTCGGTGGCGAAGGGCAGGCCCACGTCCTGAAGCGGAACGGTCATGGTGAAGGTTCTCCCCAGCGATTCGGTACCTTCTACCGTATCGTTGAACCACTCGTCTAAACTCTTCCCGCGCTTTCGAGCGCTAATGCCTGAAAAGCTTCAACCGAGGGGAAAGCCGGCGCAGATGCGGCCCATCGACCTCGCGCGCGACCACGGCCTGTCCACGCAGGCGGTGCGCAACTACGAGGACGCGGGCGTCCTGCCGCCCGCCGAGCGCACGCCCAGCGGCTACCGGGTCTACGGCGAGACCCACGCCCGCGCCCTGCGCGCCTTCCTGGCGCTGGTCCCGGCCCACGGCCACCGGACCGCGACGGCGATCATGCGGGCCGTGAACGCGGGCGCGGTCGACGACGCCCTGACGCTGGTCGACGAGAGCCACGCCCAGCTCCTGCAGGACCGGCGGACCCTGGCGGCCGTCGAGGACGCGCTGCGCGACGTGTCCCCGCCGCCCACACCCCGGTCGGGGCGGTTCTTCGTCGGGGCGCTGGCCGGGAAGCTGGGCGTGCGGCCCGCGACCCTGCGCAAGTGGGAGCGGGCCGGGGTGGTCCGGCCCCAGCGCGACCCGGCGACCGGGTACCGCGTCTACACCGCCGCCGACGTCCGGGACGCCCACCTGGCCCACCAGCTGCGCCGGGGCGGCTACCCGCTGGCCCGCATCGCCCCGCTGCTCGACCAGGTCCGCAAGGCAGGCGGCGTGGTCCCGCTCGACGCCGCCCTCGCCGACTGGCGCGACCGCCTCACCCGGCGCGGCACCGCGATGCTGGCCGCCGCCGCCGAACTCCACACCCACCTGTCCCCCACGCCCGCAAGTACCACCCGACGCGCTCACACGGGCCGCTGACCACCACCCGCCTGCTCGGACGCCCACGAGGCCGTAGGACTATCGTTGAGCCGTCAACCGGACCGGCTTGAGGAGGTGGGACCGATCAACGCCAGTTCAGGTCGGGTGCTCCCACCCCGAAGCGCGGCCTAGACCCGCAGGGGGAGCGCCCGCACGGCATTCGTGGAAGGCGCTCATGACCCCTGATCCCCGCTCCTCCGTCATCGCCCGGCTGCGCGCCGCTGGCTGCGTGTTCGCCGAGGACGAGGCGGACCTGCTGCTCGCCGCCGCGAGCACCCCCGACGACCTCGCCGCACTGGTGGACCGCAGGGCAGGCGGCGAACCGCTGGAACACGTGCTCGGCTGGGCCGAGTTCTGCGGCCTGCGCGTCGCCGTGGACCCCGGCGTGTTCGTGCCCCGCAGGCGCACCGAGTTCCTGGTCCACCGGGCCGTCGCGCTGGCCCCGCCGCACCCGGTCGTGGTGGACCTGTGCTGCGGTTCCGGCGCGGTCGGCGCGGCGCTGGCCGCCGCACTGGACGTGGCCGAGCTGCACGCCGCCGACGTGGACCCGGCTGCGGTGCGGTGCGCCCGCCGCAACCTGGGGCCGGACCGGGTCCACGAGGGCGACCTGTACCGGGCGCTGCCCGCCGGGCTGCGCGGGCGCGTGGACGTGCTGGCGGTCAACGCCCCGTACGTGCCCACCGACGCCATCGGGATGATGCCGCCGGAGGCCCGCGACCACGAGCCGAAGGTGGCGCTGGACGGCGGCGCGGACGGCCTGGACGTGCTGCGCCGGGTCGCGCTGGGCGCCCCGGACTGGCTCGCCCCCGGTGGGCACCTGCTGTTCGAGGCAGGCGGTCGGCAGGTGCCCACGATCGTCGAAGCGGTGGCCGAGGCCGGGCTGGTGCCGGAGGTGACCGAGTCCGACGAGTGGCACACCACGGTCGTCACCGGCACCAGGGCGTAGCGGGGCTCAGCGGCGGAAGGCGCGTTCGACGGTGAACGCGCCCGGCCCGAGCGCGGCGATCAGCAGGAACGCCCACGCGTATAGGGCGGCGGGCTCACCCATGTTGTGCAGCGGCAGCAGCGCCTCGGGCTGGTGCACCACGAAGTAGGCGTAGGCCATCGCGCCGGAGCACAGCAGCGCCGCGATCCGGGGGAACAGGCCCACCAGCACCAGCAGCGCGCCGACCAGCTCGATCACGCTGGCCCACCAGCCCGGCCACACCCCGAACGGCACCGCGGTGCCCTGTCCGTCGATCCCGCCCAACAGCCCGAACCCCTGCGCGCCGTGGCAGGCGAACAGGAACGACACCACGATCCGGAACCCGGCGAGCACCAGGTCGTTCAGCTTGCCGGTGGCGCGGGCGGTGGTGGCGGTGATGGTCGTGTCGGTCATCTTCGGTCCCCTCCTCGGTGGTCTCACCCATGCGACGAACGGGGAGGGGCCGGATCGACATCCGCGCTCAAAATTTCTTGAACACGGTGAAACGCCTGGTCGGAGGCGGCAGCACCTGGCCGCGCCGGAAGAAGCGGACCTGACGCGGGTCGTCCGCCTCGGCCTGGATAGCGGCCAAGTCCGCCTCGTCGGGCTGCCGCGCCAGCGACGGGCCGGGCCGGTGGTCCAGCGGCACCTCCAAGGGCGGCTCATCGGGCAACGGCGGCTGGTCCAGCCAGCACGCCACCAGCCCGAGCGTGTCCTCGACCTCCATCGGGAACACCGGGTCCGGCCAGAAGTACTCCAGGTCGTCCGGCACGTCCGGGAACAGCGGCCGGTAGTGCTCCGGGTCCTTGCGCACCAGCGCGGACTGGTGGCTGCGGTGCAGCGCCTCCTCACCCAGCCACGGCGGCAGCAACCCCTCCCGCAGGCACCACGACCACTCCGGCACCCGGCCACCGGTGTAGGGCAGCAGGGCGGCGCGCACGCCGTCGCGGTGCCCGCGCCTGATCCACTCGTCGCACACGGCCACCCCGTAGGCCACCAGTGCCGGGGTGAAGCCGCGCCACATCTTCACCGCCGGGTGGTTCTTCCACCCGTACGAGGGCCAGACCAGGGCGCGCAGGATCTGCATCGTCTCCACGCGCTGCTTGCCCAGCCGCCGGGTGTCGAGCACGGCGGCGCTGCGGGCGAACGTCGGGCACGGGAGGAACGTCTGCACACCCGACGGGCTACCCGACGGCCACCGCCGAGAACCAGCAGTACCCATTCCGGGGCCGTGGCCGTCCCGTCGGCACGCCCAGACCCCTGAACCGAGCGTTCGGGCGCGCGGCGGCTCAGCCCAGCCGCCCGCTCCGCACGTCGGCGAAGAACGCGGCCAGGGCTGCGGGCGTCCAGGTGAGCACCGGGCCGTTGGGGTTCTTCGAGTCGCGCAGCGCGTCGAGCGTGTTCGCCACCTCGACGCAATCACCCCCGTTGGCGTTCGAGCGGCTCGACTTGCTCCACCTCGGTGGTTCAAGGACCGGAGTCATCGCCCGCGACCTCCTCGCTGGTCGGGCTCACAGCTGCTCGACAACCCTAACCAGCATGTCGCGCGATTCCGCAGGAGTGGCTGCGGCAGCGGCCAACTGGTCGAACGCGGCCAGGTACCGGCGGATCTGTGAACTGACCGTTCGGGCGCGCGGTGGCTCAGCCCAGCCGCCCGCTCCGCACGTCGGCGAAGAACGCGGCCAGGGCTGCGGGCGTCCAGGTGAGCACCGGGCCGTCCGGGTTCTTCGAGTCGCGCAGCGCGTCGAGCGTGTTCGCCACCTCGACGCAGTTGCCGCCTTCGCCGCCGCTGCGGACGCTCTTGCGCCACAGAACGTGGGACGGAGCTGGGGACATCCCGTGCCTCCTTCGCGCTCTCACAGGTTCGCGGCAACTGTATCCAGGAAATCCGCCGTCTTCTCCGGTGTGAGCGCCATAGCGGCGAGCTGGTCGAACATGGTTTGGTAGCGGTTCAGGTCCGCGCGTTTTTCCAAGTAGAGCGAGCCTCTGCCGTTCTCCAGGTAGACGGTGTTCATCCTCGGTTCGGCGTCGAACGCCATGAGCAGGAACGGCGCGGTCATCGCCGGGTGCGCGCCTGCCTCGAACGGCAGGACCTGCAACGTGACGTGCGGCAGTTCGGCGAGGACGGCGAGGTGCCGGAGTTGCTCCGCCATCACCTCGGCTCCACCGACCTTGCGGAGCAGCACCGCCTCGTTGATCACGGCGTGCAGCGTCGGCGGCTCTGGTTCCGCGAGGCGCTGTTGACGCGCGCGGCGCAGTTCGACCTGGGAGTCGAGTTCCGCGGCGGTCGAGTTCGGTTTGTTGGCCAGGGCGACCGCTCTCGCGTAGGCAGGTGTCTGGAGCAGGCCGGGCACGAGTTCGGACTCGTAGGAGCGGAGTGCGCTGGCGTCGTGCTCGTACCCGAGGAACAGCCGGAACCAGTCCGGCACGAGCTTGGAGTAGGTGACCCAGTAACCGGGCTGGTTCGCGGCTTCCACCAAGTCGAGCAGCCTGGCCCGTTCGACGTCGGACAGACCGTAATGGGCGGCGAGGAGTTTCACGTAGCTCGCTTTGATGGCCTGCTTGCCCGCCTCGATCTTCGACATGGTGCCGGGCTGGACTTCGATCTCCTTCGCCGCGTCGCGCAGGACCACCCCGGCGGCCTCCCGGAGCTCGCGCAGTTCGCGGCCGAGCTTCCACCGGAGGACTGTCGGGCCTGGCTTCCGGGGCATGTCGTCTCCTCGACTCGACGGACGGGGCTATCTTGCCGCGCGCCCACGTCCGGTGGTCCACAGGTTCACTCGTCCAGGTAACTGCCTGTAGGAATTTCCTGCGATAGGTTTCCTGTGCACCTCGACGCGGTGGGCGGGAGGTGCGAAGCCCTGCCGCTCCGCAGGCTCAGCAGGGCGCTCCGGCGAAATGCCGGAGGAGTAGTGGCAGTGGGACGCGGTTTGGCGTCCCGCCACCCCCATTGGCCTGGAGGTGCGGTGAACGGTGAGTTCTGGGTGACTTTGCTGATGGGCATGATCGCGGGCTTCACCGTTTCCACGACGATCGTCCCCGTACTCGCGGTCCGCAGGGTCCGAAGGCTCGTCCACGCCGAGGTTCGAGCCGCCATCCGGGGCGTGCGCCCATCGATTTCTTTCGTCCACACAGGACAACGCGGCAAACACCGCCGGGTTACCTGACCCCTTTCCGAAAGGCGTGCCACATGACCGAGTTGACCGACCTGGAACCGCTGTGGGACCGGACCGGGTTCGCCGAATTCCTCCGGGGGCTGGCCCAGGACGACGCTCCGCGCCTGTTCGCCATCGCGCACGAGTACGGCGACCGCCACGACGGCTGGATCGCCGCCTACGGCATGGCGTTCCGCGACCGCGCCGAAGTCGTCTCCACCGAAGGCGACTTCCGCACCAGTTCCGCCAGTCCAGAGGCCGCCCTCGCCACCTTCGCCCGCTTCGCCAACGCCCAGAACGTCAAGCCGCACCTGGTCTGGCTGACGTAGCCCGCGCGCCCGGGCGGTGCCGCCCGTGAGGACCGCGCCGGCCCCACGACACGTCACCGCCTGGGTCTGGCTGGTAGACCTTGAGACGTGCGAGCGCTCATCGTGCGGGGCGGGTGGCCCGGCCACAGCCCCGAGGAAGCCACCGACCGGTTCGTCCCGTTCCTGCGCGACCACTTCGACGTGGAGACGGCCGACTCGCTGGACGCCTACCTGGCGCTGGACGGCGTCGACCTGGTGGTCCAGTGCTGGAGCGACGGCACGTTGACCGACGCCCAGTCGGCGGGCCTGGTCGAAGCGGTGCGCCGGGGCATGGGCCTGGCGGGTTGGCACGGCGGCCTCGTGGACGCCTTCCGGGCGTCGCGCGACTACCTCCAGCTCACCGGCGGCCAGTTCGTGGCTCACCCCGGCGGGTTCGTCGACCACCGAGTGGAGGTGGTGTCGTCTCACCCGATCGTGGAGGGCATCGACGGCTTCTCCCTGCACACCGAGCAGTACTGGGTGCTGTCGGACGGGCTCAACGACGTCCTGGCCACCACCACCTTCACCCCCGGCCCCGACACCCCGTGGCGTGAACCGGTGACCGTCCCCGCCGTGTGGACCCGCCGCTGGGGCGCGGGCCGCGTCTTCGCCTGCACCATCGGTCACGCCCCCGCCGACCTGGACATCCCCGAAGTCCGCACCATCATCGAGCGCGGCCTCCTCTGGGCCGCCACCCCCTGACCCCGCGCAAGTCGAACGCTCAGGACGGCCACGCCCACCCTCAGCGTCGCCCACCTATGGGCGTGTTGGGCGTGTCGCCCCCGCGAGTCGAACGCTCAGAACCCCCGAATTCAACATTCGCGCACCCCGACCCACACTCTCGCGGCCTCGACCCGCGCTTGTCGCGCCCCGCCGCGCGCTTCCGCACCTCGGGTAGTAGTTACCGGCCCTGCCAACCCCGTCGGGTAGTACTTGCCCACGCACCGGGGGCGCGCGCGGAGCGCGCGCAGCGGGGTGCCCGCGAGCGCCGTCCCCGTATGACCTGGGCTCGTCCCGACCGCACGTGTCAAGGGGCCCTGAACGCAGAAACCAACCCCGGACACGAACCGGGGCCCCTTGACGCGTGTGGTTCGCCTTCGGCAGGTCATGCGGGGACGGCGCGACCCGCCGTCCTTGGCGACCTGCCGCGCGGCGAGCGCCGCTTTGCTGGATAACCCAACCCGAACGACGAACTCAGGGGTCCTGAGCGTTCGACTCGCGGTACCTGAGCGTTCGACTCGCGGGGGAGGGGGTCAGGGGAGGGGGAGGGGGGCGGGTTCGGCGGCGGCGAGGTTCTCGGGCAGGCGCAGGCCCTCGTTCAGCGGCACCAGTTCGGACTGGAGGACCAGGGCGGCGGCGCCGATGGCCGGTGCGGTGGACGCCGACCGGGACAGGCGTACGTCCACCGGGTGCGCGGCGCGCGAGAAGAACGCCCGCTCCAGCTCCTCCCGCACCACGGGCAGGTACACCGCCCCGGCGATGGCGAAGCCGGGTCCGGTCAGCACCAGCACTTCCAGGTCCATCAGGTTGGCCAGGGTGCGCGCCGCGACGGCCACGTACCGCGCGGACCTCTCCAGCAGCTCCAGCGCCGCCGCCTCGCCCCGCCGCGCGGCCCGGCTCACGGCGGCGAAGTCCGACGCCACCGACACGCCCTTCAACTCCAGCCGCAGCTCCGGGTGCGCCAGGGCCGAGGCCACCACGGCGGCGGGCCCGGCGACCGCCTCGACGCACCCGCGCCCGCCGCACCAGCACACCGGCCCGTTCGCGTCGACGCAGACGTGCCCGATCTCGCCCGCGTTGCCGCTGGTGCCCCGGTAGGTGATGCCGTTGATGACCAGGCCCGCCCCGATGCCGGTCCCCATGTACAGGGCGGCGGAGGTGGCCGTGCCGCCGATGCCGCCGGACCAGTGCTCGCCCAGCGCCGCCGCCGTGGCGTCGTTGTCCAGCACCACCGGCAGCCCGGTGGCCTGCTCCAGCGCCCGGTCCAGCGGGTAGCCCTCCCACTGCCGCATCGCGGGCGAGACCAGGCCCAGGCCCAGCACCCGATCCCGCTCCACGTCCACGCCGTCGATCAGCGCGGAGACCTCCGCGGCCATCCGCGCCACCACGGTCGGCGGGTCCTCGGCGCCCGCGCCCGCGCGGGCCAGCCGGGCGACCACGGACCCGCCCAGGTTGGTCAGCACGTAGGTGATGCCCGCGTGGTCGAGGTGCACGCCGACGGCGTACCGGGAGGTGTGGTTGAGCTGGAGCAGCACGCGGCGCTTGCCGCCGGTGGACTCGGCGCGCCCGGTCTCCACGACCAGGCCCTCGTCGATGAGCTTGCGGACGAGGGTGGAGATGGTGGCCCCGGTGAACCCGGTGGCGTTGATCAGGCCGACGCGGCTGATGGTGCCCGCCGCGCGGATGACGTCCAGCACGGTGGCCTTGCTGCTGGCGTGCGGTGTCGCTCTGGCAGGTCCGCTCACTGCTCGCTCCCGCACTTCGTTCGTTCGCTGGTCGGAGGCTACCAACCGGGGACTGCCCGACGACCGGGGCGCGTCCCACGCCTATTGACTTCCTTTCTTCATTGACTTAACAATCTGCCTCAAGTCGGCGCGGCTCGCCACCCCGACGAGCGGCCACCAGCCACGAGAGGATCAACGATGTTCCTGAGGGCAAGGCGTTCACGGGTGCGGCTCGCGGCGGCGGGCGCGACGGCCGTCGCCCTGGCCGCCACCGCGTGCGGCGGGTCGTCCTCCAGCGGCGCCGCCGCCGACACGCTGGTGGTCTACACCGGGCAGTCGGGGGACTGGCAGCTCAACTTCAACCCGTTCTCGCCCACCACGGTCGAGGGCCCCGGCACCATCTTCGAGCCGCTGTTCTTCTTCAACAACGTCCGCGACGCCGAGCCGCGCCCCCGCCTGGGCGAGTCCTTCCGGTGGAACGCCGACGGCACCGAGCTGTCGGTGGTGCTGCGCGACGACGCCAAGTGGTCCGATGGCGAGCGGTTCACCGCCCGGGACGTCGTGTTCACCCTCGACATGATCAGCAGGAACCCGGCCATGAACAACACCGGGTACAAGGGCAGGGCCACCGCGGTCGACGACACCCACGTCACCATCAGGTTCGACGAACCGTCCTACATGGAGGCTCCGCAGGTCCTCGGGCGCATCTGGATGGTGCCCCGGCACTTATGGGAGGACTTCGCCACGCCCGCCACCAACGTGGTCGAGAAGCCCGTCGGCACCGGCCCGTACCAGCTGGACGAGTTCAAGCCGCAGGCGTTCACGCTCAAGAGCAACCCCGGCTACTACGCGGGCGAGCCCGCCGTGAAGAAGGTCCGCTACCTGTCGCTGTCGGGCAACCAGGCGGGCGCGGACGCGCTCAAGGCGGGCCAGGTCGACTGGCAGACCGGCCCCGTCCCGGACATCGCCGACGTCGAGAAGAACTACCCCGGCTACCGGGCCATCACCGTCCCGATGAACCAGGCGGCCCTGTTCACCTGCTCCAACGCCGCCTTGGGCTGCCAGGGCGCGCAGACCGATCCGGCCGTGCGCAGGGCGATCTACTACGCGATCAACCGCACGCAGGTCAACGCGCTGGCGTTCGAGAACACCGCGAGCCCGATCTCGCCCGGATTCGCGCTGCCGGAGCGGGACCGGGACCAGGTGTCGGACCAGCTGCGGGAGAAGACCGCGCCCATGCAGCCGGACGAGGCCGAAGCCGTGCGGGTGCTGAAGGGCGCGGGTTACGCCAAGGGCCCGGACGGGATCTACGCCAAGGACGGCGAGCCGCTGGCCATGACCGTCAAGGTCGTCGCGGGCTGGACCGACTACATCACCGCCGTCGAGGCCATCGGCCAGCAGTTGCAGGCGGTCGGCATCAGGGTCACGCCGCAGCAGCTGTCCTGGAACGAGTGGTCCGACGCGCGCGGGCGCGGCGAGTACGAGCTGCTGATCGACGCGCTGTACCAGGGCCCCGCGCCCGACCCGTTCTACACCTACAGCTACTTCTTCAGCACCTCCACCACCGCCAGGGTCGGCGAGATCGCCAACCCGAACTTCGCCCGCGTCAGCGACCCGGCCATCGACCAGGCGCTGACCGCGCTCAAGGGCGTGCCCTTCGAGGACGCCGCCGCCCGGCAGCCGCACCTGGACACCGTGCAGACCCGCGTCGAAGAGCTGATGCCCTACATCCCGCTGCTGACGGCGGGCACCACCAGCGAGTACAACGCCAGGAAGTTCACCGGCTGGCCCACCGAGGACGACCTGTACTCGTTCCCGGCCGTGTGGTCGCGGCCCGAGCACTCCGAGATCTACCTCAAACTCAAGCCCGCGTCCCGGTGACCGGGACGGCGCGTCGATGAGGTACTACGCCCGCAAGTTCGGGTTCTACCTGGTCGCCCTGTGGGCGGCGCTGACGCTGAACTTCTTCGTCCCCAGGCTGATGCCGGGCAACCCGGTGGACGTCCTCATGGCCAAGCTCGCGCAGCGCGGCGGGACGGTGGACCCGGCGGCCCGCCGGGCGTACGAGCTGCTGCTCGGCGCGGACACCAGCGAGCCGCTGTTCCGGCAGTACCTGTCCTACCTGGGCAACATGGCGCGTGGTGACCTGGGCGTGTCGGTGAGTGCGTTCCCGGCGCCGGTGTCGCAGGTCATCGCGGACTCGCTGCCGTGGACGCTGGTGCTGGTCGGCCTGGCCACGCTGCTGTCGTTCCTGCTCGGCGTGGTGCTGGGCGCGTTCGTCGGCTGGCGGCGCGGCACCTGGCTGGACGGCCTGGTGCCCGCCACCACCGTGCTGGCGGCCGTGCCGTACTTCTGGCTGGCGCTGATCCTGGTGGCGCTGCTGGCCTCCGGGCTGGGCTGGTTCCCGCTGATGGGCGGCTACGACGTGGTCCTGGACCCCGGCTGGAACGCGGACTTCATCGGCTCCGCCGCCTACCACGGCACGCTGCCCGCGCTGACCATCGTGATCTCGTCGGTCGGCGGGTGGCTGCTGGGGATGCGCAACATGATGGTTTCCACCACCGCCGAGGACTACGTGCTGACCGCGAAGGCCAAGGGGCTCAAGGACTCCCGCGTCATGATCCGGTACGCGGCGCGCAACGCGGTGCTGCCGTCGGTGGCGGGGTTCGCCATCTCGCTGGGCTTCGTGGTGGCCGGGTCGATCATCACCGAGCAGGTGTTCTCCTACCCCGGCATCGGCTCCAAGCTGCTGCAGGCGGTGCAGAACAACGACTACGCCCTGATGCAGGGCATCTTCCTGGTCATCACGGTCGCCGTGCTCGGCGCGAACCTCGTGGTGGACCTGCTCTACGCAGTCATCGACCCGCGCACCCGCGCAGGCGGCTGAGGGAGGAACCGTGACCGATCTCGGCCCCGCCACCGTCGCGCCGCCGAGGGGCCGCGCGGGGTGGCGCTCGATGCTGCCGCGCTGGTCGCCCAAGCTGGGCGTCGGCCTCGGCCTGATCGCGGTGATCGCGCTGTTCGGCGTGCTGGGGCCGCTGTTCGTCGGCGACCCGGCCACCATCCGCGACCTCGGCCTGACCCCGCCCGGCGGCGAGCACCCGCTGGGCACCACGCTGACCGGCCAGGACGTCCTGGCGCAGCTGGCCCACTCCACCAGGGGATCGCTGCACATCGGCCTGCTGGTGGGTGTGCTGGCCACGCTGCTGTCCGCGCTGTTCGGCATCGTCGGCGGCTACGTCGGCGGGGTCGTGGACGAGGCGTTCTCCTTGTTCTCCAACGTGATGCTGGTGATCCCCGGCCTGCCGCTGGTGATCGTCGTCTCCGCTTTCGTGCCCGCCGACCAGCGCGGGTCGTGGACCGTCGCGGTGGTGCTGGCGATCACCGGCTGGGCGGCGTCCGCGCGCGTGCTGCGAGCGCAGACGCTGTCCTTGCGCACCAGGGATTACGTGGCGGCGGCGCGTGTGGCGGGGGAGAAGCCGTGGCGGGTGGTCACCGTCGAGGTCCTGCCGAACCTGCTGCCGCTGCTGGCTTCCCAGTTCGTGTTCTCGGTCGTCTACGCCATCCTGAGCGAGGCGGGCCTGTCCTTCCTCGGCCTGGGCGCGTCGAACTCCTCGACGCTGGGCACGATGCTCTACTACGCGCAGAACGGTTTCGCGCTGCAGCGCGAGGCGTGGTGGTGGTTCGTGCCGCCGGGGCTGGTCATCGCGCTGTTCGGCTGCGGCCTGGCGCTGGTGAACTTCAGCATCGACGAGATCATCAACCCCGGCCTGCGCGACATCCCGCGCCGCGCCAGGGCGGAGGCCGTCCGCGAACCCGCGCCCGCCGCGCGGACCGACGACGACGTGGTGCTGACGGTCGACCGGCTTTCCGTGGTCTACCAGGTGGACACGCCGGTGCACGCGGTCAAGGACGTGTCGCTGACCCTGCGCCGGGGCGAGATCCTCGGTCTGGCGGGCGAATCCGGCTGCGGCAAGACGACGCTGGCGTACGCGGTCGACCGGCTGCACCGCCCGCCCGCCGAGGTCACCGGCGGCTCGGTGACCTTCCACGACCGCGACGGCGAGGACGTGGACGTGCTGGCGCTGCGGCCCGAGGAGCTGCGCGCGTTCCGCTGGTCCAAGCTGTCGGTGGTGTTCCAGGGCGCGATGAACGCCCTCAACCCGGTGATCACGGTCAGGGCGCAGCTGGAGGACGTGCTCATCACGCACCGGCCGGGGATGAGCAGGGCCGCGCGTCGGGCCAGGTGCGAGGAGGTGCTCCGGCTCGTCGGCGTCGACCTGCGCAGGCTCGGCTCCTTCCCGCACGAGCTGTCCGGCGGCATGCGGCAGCGGGTGGTGATCGCGATGGCGCTGCTGCTGGACCCGCAGGTGATGATCATGGACGAGCCGACCACCGCGCTGGACGTGGTGGTGCAGCGCGGAATCCTGCGGGAGATCATGCGGCTGCGCGACGAGATCGGCTTCGCGGTCCTGTTCATCACCCACGACCTGCCGCTGCTGCTGGAGCTGGCGGACCGGATCGCGGTGATGAAGGACGGCGAGATCGTCGAGCACGGCCCGGCGGAGCAGGTCCACCGCGAGCCCCGGCACCCCTACACCCGCCGACTGCTCGACTCCTTCCCCAGCCTGACCGGCGAACGGGGCGCGTTCGTGCGCTCCGGCGAGCCCGCCCCGTCCGGAGGTGCCCGATGACCACGCTGGAAGCCCGCCGACTGGTCAAGGACTTCCCCGTCCGGGTCGGGCTGCGCCGGGTGAAGCTGCGCGCGGTGGACGACGTGTCGTTCACCCTCGTGCCGGGCCGCACGGTGGCGCTGGTCGGCGAGTCCGGCTCGGGGAAGTCCACCATCGCGCGGATGATCGCCCGGCTGGAGAAGCCCAGCGGCGGCGACATCGCGCTCACCGCGCCGGACGGTTCGCGGGTGCCCGACCGGCACTACCGCGACCACGTGCAGATGGTGTTCCAGGACCCGTTCGCCTCGCTCAACCCGTTCCACACCGTCGAGCACCACCTGGCCCGCCCGCTGAAGCTGCACGGCCGCGCGGCGGGCCGGGAGGAGACCTGGCGGCAGGTGCTGCGCCTGCTGGAGCGGGTGAGCCTGCCCGCCCGCGACGTGGTCCACCACCGCCCGCACGAGCTGTCCGGCGGACAGCGCCAGCGGGTGGCCATCGCCCGCGCGCTGGCGCCGGGCGCGAAGGTGGTGGTGGCCGACGAGCCGGTGTCGATGCTCGACGTGTCGATCCGGCTCGGTGTGCTGAACCTGTTGGCGCGCCTGCAACGCGAGGAGGGGCTGGCGGTGCTCTACATCACCCACGACCTCGCCACCGCGCGCCACTTCTCCGACGACGTCCTGGTGCTCTACAAGGGGCGCGTGGTGGAGCGGGGCCCGGCCGACGACGTGATCCTCAACCCCCGGCACCCCTACACCAAGCTGCTGGCCGCCGCCGCGCCGAACCCCGACGCGCGGGGCCGCGCGCTGGACGTGGACCCGGCCGAGGTGGAGCGCGCGGGCGCTGCCGCCGCGTACGACCACACCACCGGCCAGTGGGAGGACGTTCGCACGGCGGGGTGATCGCGGTGCCACCCGTCCGGGCGGGGCGCCCGTGTCACGGCGGGCGGCGGCGGGCGTGGTCGTGTACGAACAGGACGTAGCGCTGGGACGTCCAACGGCGGACGCGATGCGCCGGAACAGCCCTCCACGACTGTCGCGGCGAAGGCGGCCACATGAGCCTCAACGTGCTGACCCGGAAGTTCTTGTCCTTCTTCGGCGCGGTGGGAGGTTGGCGCACGATCGCCGAGGGGGTCGTGTCCCGCGCGCTGTTCCTGGTCGCCTACCTGCTCACCGACCACGTGCTGGCCTCCGCGCTGGTGGCGGTCGGCGCGGTGGTGTTGTTCGCGGCGGTGCGGGTGCTCACCGGCGGCAAGTGCTGGCAGACGACGTTCGGGCTGGTCATCGTGGCGCTGTCGGCGTTGCTGGCCGGGAGCACCGGGCAGGCGGCCGACTTCTACCTGCCGTCGGTGGTCCTCCAGGCGGGTGCCGGGGTGGTGTTCCTGGTGTCGCTGCTGGTGCGGTGGCCGCTGGTCGGCGTGGTGGTGGAGGCGGCGCGCGACCACGGGCCCGGCGAGCGGCACGGCTGGCGGCGGGACGCCCCCCGGTTGCGGCGCTACCAGGTGTGCACGGCGCTGTTCCTGGCCAAGTACGCCGTCGCCACCGCCGTGCTGGTGCCGCTGTACCTGGCCGAGTGGGTGGTTCCGCTGGGCGTCACCGCCACCCTGCTGGGCGGCGCCCCCGCCGCAGGCGTCTGCGCCTACCTCTGCTGGCGCATCCTCCGCCCGACGCCTGCAAGTACTACCCGAGCCCTCGGAACGGGCCGGTAACTACTACCCGGCTCACGGCGTCCGCCCCGCGCTCCGGCACGTCGGGTAGTAGTTACCGGCCCTGCGGGCTCCGGCGGGTAGTACTTGCGGGCGCGGGGGTGGCGCGGAGGAGGACCAGGCGGTCGGGGTGCAGGACGGGGGCCTGGACGCCCGCGACGGCGAGCACCCGGCCGGTGGCCGTCACGCCCTCCGGGGTCCACCAGGGCAGCGGCACCCCCCAGTGGTGGGCGTTGCCGTCGGGCACGTCGCCGGGCGGCAGCGGCCGGACGTGGTAGGTCCGGTCGTCGTCCAGACCCGGCAGCCGCACCGCGCCGGGCGGGTACGACTCGGAGGTCCCGGTGGCCACGATCGCGAACACCGCGTCCGAGCCGTCCGCCGCCACCACACCGTGCACGTGGATCGACGGGTCGGGGTGGTCGCCGTGCACGGCGACCCCGGTGTGCAGCAGGCCGCGCAACTCCTTGTAGAGCGCCACCCACCGCTTGAGCCGCTCCCGCTCCTCGGGCGCGGCGGCGGTCAGGTCCCACTCGATGCCGAAGTGCCCGAACAGCGCGGTGCCCGCGCGGAAGTCGATCGGGTGCCGCCGCCCGGTGGTGTGCGAGACGTCGGAGCCGACGTGCGTGCCCATCAGCTCCAGCGGGATCAGCGCGTTGGTCCACCGCTGGATGGACTGCCGCTCCAGCGCGTCGATGCAGTCCGACACCCACACGCGGTCGGTGCGCTGGAGGATCTCCAGGTCCACCCGGCCGCCGCCGGAGGAGCACGACTCGATCTCCACGCCGGGGTGCCGCGCGCGCAGCTGGTCCAGCAGCCGGTACACCGCCAGGGTCTGCTCGTGCACGCCTGCCCGGCCGGACGGCTGGTGGCCCGCTTCGACCAGGTCCCGGTTGTGGTCCCACTTCAGGTAGGAGATCGGGTAGGTCGACAGCAGCTCGTCCAGCCGCGCCAGGATGTGGTCGTAGGCCTTGGTCAGGTCCAGCACCTGCTGGTGGCGGGCGCGGCGGGGCAGCCGCCCACCGGTGGCCATGATCCAGTCCGGGTGCGCCCGCGCGAGGTCGGAGTCCTCGTTGACCATCTCCGGCTCGACCCACAGGCCGAACTCCATGCCCAGGCCGGTCACGTGGTCGACCAGCGGGCCCAGCCCGTCCGGCCACACCTCGTCGGAGACGTGCCAGTCGCCCAGCGCCCGCCGGTCGTCGCGGCGCGCGCCGAACCAGCCGTCGTCCAGCACGAACCGCTCCGCGCCGACCTCTGCGGCGGCGTCGGCCAGCGCCTTGAGCCGGTCCAGGTCGTGGTCGAAGTAGACCGCCTCCCAGGTGTTGACGACCACCGGTCGCGGTCCGGACGGGTGGTGCGGGCGGGCGCGCAGGAACTCGTGGAAGCGCGCGGACACCCGGTCCAGGCCGACGCCGTGGGAGCCGTACTGCCACGGCGAGGTGTAGGACTGGCCGGGCGCGAGCCGGACCTCGCCCGGCAGCAGCAGCTCTCCGGAGCCCAGCAGGGACACCGCGTGGAAGGTGCGCTCGGCGAACGTGCGGTGGTTGCCCGACCAGGCGGTGTGCACCGCCCAGATCTCGCCGGCGCGGTTGCCGAACCCCTCGGTGCCCGCCGCCAGCAGGTAGGCCGAGTCGTAGCCGGTGCGGCCGGTGCGGTTCTCGCGCACCCGCAGGCCGTGGGTCCACCTGGTCCGCTGCGGGCTGCGCTCGCGCAGGTGGTGGCCGGTGAAGTCGAGCAGCTCGACGGCTTCGGCGGGCACCGGCAGGGTCAGGTTGAGCGCGTCCACGGTGAAGGGAGTTCTCCCCCGGTTGGTCACGGTGGCGCGTTGGCGCACCAGGCCGGAGTCGGTCAGCTCCACCACCAGCTCCAGCGCCAGCCCGGCGGTGTCGTCCACCGCGCGGAAGGTGGTGCCGTCGACCTCCACCACGCGGAAGGCGGTGGAGAAGTCGGCCCCGTCGCGGTGCCCGACCAGGCCGGGGGTGCCCAGCCAGCCCGCGGACTGCTCGGGCAGCACGGCCACCTGGACCGGGCCGTCCACGGAGAACCCGATGGGTTGCGGAGCGCGCAGCAGCCGCAGGGCGTCCAGGTCGGCGGTTTCGCCCAGGTCCGCGCCCCAGTGCAGGACCCGGGGCAGCGTTGCCCCCGACGTGTCGAGCACCAGGCTCACCTCCGCCGCACGCAGGTGCGTCACGTCCGCCACTTGGTGTTCTCCCTCCGCCGGTGAACTCCGTTGACTTACTTTAATTGCTGGCGTAAGAATCGCCCGACGGCGAGTTCACATCGCTGAACGCGCCACCACTCGGGAGCGAGGGGACCGCATGATCCGCCGGACGGTGCACGAGGGGTGGCAGCTGAGCGCGGTGGGAGGGCCGGTGCCCGAGGCGGTCGCGGGCCGCGCGGTGCCCGCCGAGGTCCCCGGCAGCGCGCACCTCGACCTGCTCCGCGCGGGCCTGATCCCCGACCCCTACCTCGACCGCAACGAGGCCGAGCTGGCCTGGGCGCACCGCGCGGACTGGCGCTTCGCCACCACCTTCACCGCCGACGCCGCCCGGCCCGGCGAGCGCGTCGAGCTGGTCTTCGACGGCATCGACACGGTGGCCGCCATCGAGCTGAACGGCACCCTGCTGGGCCGCACCGCGAACATGCACCGCGGCTACCGCTTCGACGTGCGCGAGGTGCTGCGCGACGGCGACAACGAGCTGGTGGTCACGCTGTTCTCCGCGCTGGCCCACGCCGAGCGGGTCGAGCGGGAGCTGGGCTGGCGGGACCGCGCCTACCCGCACCCGTTCAACGCGGTGCGCAAGATGGCCTGCTCCTTCGGCTGGGACTGGGGCCCCGACCTGCAGACCGCCGGGCTGTGGAAGCCCGTCGCGCTGGAGCGCTGGGACAGCGCGCGGCTGGCCGGGGTGCGCCCGCTGGTCACCGTGGACCCCGACGGGACCGGCCGGGTCGAGGTGCACGTGGACGTGGACGCCGTCGCCGCTGCTGATCTGTCCATCGTAGCCACTGTGGACGGTCGGTGGGAGCGCGTCGCCGTCTCAGGTGACAGGGCCGTGGTCACCGTCCTGGTGCCGGGGGCGCGGCTGTGGTGGCCGGCGGGCTACGGCGAGCACCCGCTCTACGACCTGCGGGTGGCGCTGCTGGCGGGCGAGGAGGAGGTGGACTCCACCGAGCGCCGCGTCGGGTTCCGCACCATCACCGTGGACACCGAGCCGGACGGGATTGGCACCCCGTTCACCTTCGTGGTCAACGGCAGGCGGATCTTCGCCAAGGGCGCGAACTGGATTCCCGACGACCACTTCCTGACCCGGATCACCCGCGAGCGCCTGGCCAGGCGGGTGGACCAGGCCGTCGCGGCGAACATGAACATGCTGCGCGTCTGGGGCGGCGGCATCTACGAGACCGACGACTTCTACGACGTCTGCGACGAGCGCGGCGTGCTGGTGTGGCAGGACTTCCCGTTCGCCTGCGCGGCCTACGCCGAGGAGGAGCCGCTGCGCTCCGAGGTCGAGGCCGAAGCCCGGCAGAACGTGGCCCGGCTGACCGCGCACCCGTCGCTGGCGCTGTGGAACGGCAACAACGAGAACCTGTGGGGCTACGCCGACTGGGGCTGGCCCGAGCAGCTCCAGGGCCGCACCTGGGGCCTGGGCTACTACCGGGAGCTGCTGCCCGCGATCGTGGCCGAGCTGGACCCGACCCGCCCGTACGCGCCCGGCAGCCCCTACAGCCCCGGCGAGGTCCACCCCAACGACGACGCGCACGGCACCCGGCACGAGTGGGAGGTGTGGAACCGCGTCGACTACACCCGCTACCGCGACCACGCGCCGCGCTTCTGCGCCGAGTTCGGCTTCCAGGCCCCGCCCACGTGGGCGACGCTGACCCGGTGGGTGCGCGACGAGCCGCTGACGCCCACCTCGCCCGCGTTCCTGCTGCACCAGAAGGCCGAGGACGGCAACGGCAAGCTCGACCGCGGCCTGGCCCCGCACCTGCCGGTGCCCGAGTCGTTCGAGGACTGGCACTGGGCCACCCAGCTCAACCAGGCCCGCGCGGTGTCCTTCGGCGTGGCGCACTTCCGCTCGCACTGGCCGCGCACGGCGGGTGCGCTGGTGTGGCAGCTCAACGACTGCTGGCCGGTCACGTCGTGGTCGGCGATCGACGGCGACGGCCGGGAGAAGCCGCTGTACTACGCGCTGCGGCACGCCTTCGCGCCGCGCCTGCTCACCGTGCAGCCGCGCGGCGGGACGGACGTGCTGGTCGCGGTGAACGACGACGACCGGCCGTGGGCGTCCGAAGTGGTCGTGCGCAGGCTGACTTTCGCGGGTGAGGTGCTGGTGGAGGTTAGACTGCCGCTCCGGGTGCCCGCCCGCTCCGTCGCCGAGGTCGGTCTGGCGGAGGCCCTGCTGACCCCGACGGACCCGGAGGCCGAGGTGCTGGTGGCGACCACGCCGGACGCGCGCGCCGTGCACCCGTTCCGGGAGGACCGCGAGCTGGCCTACGACCCCGCGCCGCTGACCGCCGAGGTGGTCGCGGTGCCCGGCGGCTACCGGGTCGACGTGCGCGCCACGTCCTTCGCCCGCGACGTGGCGGTGCTGGCCGACCGCGTGGCCCCGGACGCGGTGGTGGACGACGTGCTGGTGTCGCTGCTGCCGGGCGAGCGGCACTCGTTCACCGTGCGCACCACCGCCGAGCTGGCCGACCCGTCGGCGCTGGCCGGGCCCCTGGTGCTGCGCTCGGCCAACAGCCTGAGCGCGGTGCTGACGTGACCGCGTCCACCGGGGCGGTCGGACTGGTGCTGGCCCGGCCGCCCCGGCTGCTGGGCGTCGAGCCGTTCTTCATGGAGTTCATCGCGGGCATCGAGGAGCGGCTGGCCGAGCGCGAGCTGTCGGTGCTGCTGCACGTGGTGGCCACCCAGGACGCCGAGATCGCGGCCTACCGGCGGTGGGGCGCGCGGCGGCTGGTGGACGCGGTGGTGCTGGTCAACCGCTCGGTGGAGGACCGCAGGCCCGCCGTGCTGCGGGAGGTGGGGCTGCCCGCGGTGCTGGTGGGCGAGCCCGCCGGGGCGTTCCCGGTGGTGCGCACCGACGACGCGGGCCCGGTCCGCGCGGCGCTGGCGCACCTGCTGGAGCTGGGCCACCGGCGCATCGCGCGGGTCAGCGGCCCGGAGTCGCTGCTGCACACCAGGGCGCGCACCGCGGCGCTGCTGGAGGGCTGCGCCGCCGCCGGGGTCGAGCCGGTGGTGGTGGAGGGCGACTACTCCGAGGAGTCCGGCGCGAAGCTGACCGCCGCGCTGCTGAGCGGCGGCGAGCCGCCCACCGCGATCCTGTACGACAACGACGTGATGGCGGTGGCCGGGCTGGGCGCGGCCAAGGAGCTGGGCGTGGCCGTGCCGCGCGAGCTCAGCGTCGTCGCGTGGGACGACTCGACCCTGTGCAGGCTGGCCTCGCCCGCGCTGACCACGATGAGCGTGGACGTGCACCGGTTCGGCGTGACCGTCGCCGAGTCCGTGCTGGAGCTGGTCGGCGGCGGCCCGGTGGCCGACCGCTGGTCGCCGTCGGCGACGCTGGTCGCGCGCGGGAGCACCGCGCCGCCGGTCTGAACGAGCACGAGGAGAACCATGTCCCACCTCGCCGCGGCGACGCGGTACGACGAGCTGCCCTACCGCCGAGCGGGCCGCAGCGGGCTCAAGCTGCCCGCGGTGTCGCTGGGGCTGTGGCACAACTTCGGCCACGACAAGGCGCTGGAGGGGCAGCGGGCCATCCTGCGCCGGGCCTTCGACCTCGGGGTGACCCACTTCGACCTGGCCAACAACTACGGCCCGCCGCCCGGTTCGGCGGAGGAGAACTTCGGCCGGGTCTTCGCCCGCGACTTCCGGCCGCACCGGGACGAGATCCTGGTCTCCACCAAGGCGGGCTACCACATGTGGGACGGCCCGTACGGGGAGTGGGGCTCCCGCAAGCACCTGCTGTCCTCTTTGGACCAGTCGCTGACCAGGCTGGGCCTGGACCACGTGGACGTCTTCTACCACCACCGGCCGGACCCGGACACGCCGATCGAGGAGTCGATGGGCGCGCTGGACACGGCGGTGCGCTCCGGCAAGGCGCTCTACGTCGGCATCTCGAACTACTCGGCGGAGCAGACCCGCGAGGCGGCGCGGGTGCTGCGCGAGCTGGGCACGCCGCTGCTGATCCACCAGCCGTCGTACTCGATGTTCAACCGGTGGGTCGAGGACGGCCTGCTCGACGTGCTGGCCGAGGTGGGCGCGGGCAGCATCGCGTTCTCCCCGCTGGCGCAGGGCGTGCTGACCGACCGCTACCTCGGCGGCATCCCGGAGGGCTCGCGGGCGGCGGGCGCGAGCCCGTTCCTCAGCGCGGAGAACATCACCGAGGAGAAGCTGGGCAGGGTCCGCGCGCTCAACGAGGTCGCCCGGCGGCGCGGGCAGACGCTGGCGCAGCTGGCGATCGCGTGGGTGCTGCGCAACGTGACCTCCGCGCTGGTCGGGGCGAGTTCGGTGCGGCAGCTGGAGGACAACGTGGCCGCCACGGCGAACCTGGAGTTCACCGCCGAGGAGCTGGCCGAGATCGAGCGGCACCTGTGAGCCCCGCGATCACCTGGTGAAGCGCTTCGGTTGATCGTCTCCGCGCCAGGCGCACTGTGCTTGACCAGCGGTTACTTAATCGGTTAACTACCGCCATGCGGCGGACGTCCGAGGTGATCGCCATCGACATCGGTGGCACGAAGCTGGCCGCCGGGCTGGTCGACCCGGACGGCGTGGTGACCGCCCGCCGGGCCACGCCCACCCCGGCCGGGGACGCCGAGGCGGTGTGGCCGGCGCTGGCGGGGCTGCTCGACGAGCTGGTGGCGCTGGGCAGGCCGGTGGGCGGCGCGGGCATCGCCAGCGCCGCCCCGATGGACCTGCGCGCGGGCACGGTCAGCCCGGTGAACATCCCCGGCTGGCGCGACTTCCCCCTCGTCGCGCGGGTGGCCCAGCGGCTGGGCGGGCTACCGGTCCGGCTCGCGGGCGACGCGGTGTGCATGGCGCTGGCCGAGCACCACCACGGCGCGGGCCGGGGCAGCGGGTGCCTGCTCGGCATGGTGGTCTCCACCGGCGTGGGCGGCGGTTTCGTCTTCGACGGCAAGCCGCACCTGGGCGCGCTGGGCAACGCGGGCCACGTCGGCCACGTCGTGCTGGACCCGGCGGGACCGGAGTGCGCGTGCGGGGCGAGGGGGTGCGCGGAGGCGATCGCCAGCGGGCCGTCCATGGTGCGCTGGGCCGTGGAGCGGGGCTGGCGTCCCGCCGACGCGGCGCGGGCCGACGCGGCGGCGCTGGCCGCCGACGCCCGCTCGGGCGACGAGGTGGCGCTGGCCGCGTTCCAGCGTTCGGGCGCGGCGGTGGCGCACCTGATCACGGTGTGCGTGGCGTTGTGCGAGGTCGACCGGGTGGTGATCGGCGGCGGCGTGGCGCAGGCGTGGGACCTGCTGGAACCGGCCATCACCGCGACCCTGCGGACCTGGGCCGGGCTGGACTTCCTGCGCCGCGTGGAACTGCGGCCCGCTGAGCTCGGCGCGGACGCGGGCCTGGTGGGGGCGGCGGCGCTGCTGGCCGGTGGGAGTCCACTGAGGGCCGTTCCGGTGCGCGCCACGACGAGCGCGTGAGGCGCGGCGGGTGGTCCCGCCGCGCCTCGCGGAACTACCGGAAGTTCACGTCGCTGCACAGGAAGTACGCCTGGTCCATGTGGCTGGCCTGCCAGATCACGAAGACCACGTGGCGGCCCGAGCGGCTGCCCGCGTCGACCTGCGTGGTGTAGACGCCGCTCGGCTCGTAGCGGCCGGTGGAGGTGACCAGTTCGAGGTCGCCCCAGCCCAGCGGCCGGGTGGCGTCGTCGAAGCCCTGGCGGGTGATGTGGACCCGCAGGAAGTCCGCGCCGTGCTTGGCCTGGTCGTCGATGGTCAGGTCGAACCGGCGCGGCTTGTCCGCCATCACCCAGTCGCCCACCGCGTCCAGCGACCGGTAGCGCCCGTTCGCGGCGTTGCCGCCGCTGCACAGCTGACCGTCGGGAATCGCGCCCCGGAAGTCGCCTCCGAGACCGTTGCGGTAAACGCCCCTCCAGATCCACATGGCGTCGGGGTCGGCCTTCCACGCCTGCGCGCACATGGGGTCGGTCAGACCCATGTCCGGGTTCTGGTGGTCGCTGCCCCAGCGCTGCCAGCAGCCGTAGCTGCGGGACGGCGGGTCGGTGGTCGAGCCGTGCGCGTCCGCGATGCCCGCGGTCACCAGCCCGAGCGTGGCGGCCACGGCCGTCAGCAGGCTCAGGAGTCTGCGCGTGAGCGACACGTTCTCCTCCTCGTCGAGGATGTGGGCCACTCCGGGCTGGGAGCGTTCCCGGAACGCACTGTAGCGACAGATTTACTTTCTGTGAAAGCAGGGGGACGCGCGCGATCCGCCGTGGATCGCGCGCGTCCGGTGTGATCAGCCCTGGTGGGGGCAGGTGTCGCGGTACTCCGAGATGGCCGTGCCGCGCGGCGCGGGGCACAGGAACTGCTCGTAGCGGGTGTCGTTGTCGATGAACCGCTTCAACCAGGAGATGCTGTACTTGGCGATCGTGGTGTTGGAGGTGTTGGGCGCGAAGTGGCTCGCGTTCGCCAGCTCCAGGTACGCCTTGTCCAGGGTCGCGGGCAGACCCTCGTAGAACCGCTCGGAGTGGGTGGCCACCGGGGCCACCGAGTCGTCCTCGGCGCCGATGATCAGCGTCGGGGTGCGCACGGTGGAGAAGGTCTTGGTGGTGTTCCACCCCGTCAGCGGGATCGCGGCCTGCAGGCTGGGCCGGTCCTCGGCCGCCTCCAGCGAGCCGCCCCCGCCCATCGAGTGACCCATCACGCCCAGCCGGTCGGGATCGATGCGGTCGCGCACCGCGCTGCTGCCGGTCAGGTAGTCCAGCGCGGCCAGCAGTTGGTCGCCGCGCGAGGCGGGCTGGTCGTAGCGGGAGTTGGTGTCGATGGTGAACACGACGAAGCCCTGCGAGGCCAGGCGCGGGCCCAGCCAGGAGATGCTGGACTGGGAGGCGGTGTAGCCGGGCGAGATCGCGACCGCGCCGAAGGTGCCCTCGGCGGTGCTGGTGGGGTAGTAGATGGTGCCGCCGCCGAAACCGCGCACGCTCAGGGACGACACGGTGGTCTGGGCGGTGGCGAACGGGCCTCGGAGGGCCTCGATGCTGGCCGTGGTCGGCGCGGGCCCGCGCTCGAACGGGTTCTCGGCCGCTTCCGCGGTGGCGGCTCCCGTGGTGAGGGCGACCGTCGCGGCCAGCGCGGCGGCGGCTCGCGTCCACTTCGGAGCGCGGTGGGTGGACGGGGTTTTCATCTGCATGGCAAGGCTCTTCCCGTGTGGCGGTGGTGCCGGACGCGCCTGCGGCGACGGTGGGAGTCCTCTGTGGACCCGAAGGCTGCGCAGCGGAGTCTGCCTACTACCTACTCCGGAGTCAAGTAGTGGTTTGAGCACTGTGCGTCACATGGCGTTCTTGGCGGCCCGCGCTTAACCTCTCGCCGCCCGCGCTTAACCTCTCGCCGCCCGCGGGCCTGGTGTGCTAGCTTCGCCCCAGGTTTCCGGCGCGAGGAGTCGAAGGGGAGGTGGGGTATGACTGCCAGGCCTGTCGTTGCCGTGCGCAACGAGCGGTGGTCCCCCCTTTCCCTTCCCCAGGGCTGACGCCGTAGCGGCACCATCGCCGCCGCCGCCCTGGGTCCTTCGCGACCAGGAGTTCCCGCGTTGTCCGACAACGTCTTTCCCGGCATGTCCGACTACGGGTGGGACGAGGCGCTGGAAGCCTCGTTCACCCCGCACCGCGAAGCGGGCCTGGTGCCCGCCCGCGTGGCGCGCGTCGACCGGGGCCGGTGCGACCTCATCACCGGCACCGGCCCGACCCGCGCCACCATCCCGACCGACCTGACCCCGTTCCCGTGCACCGGGGACTGGGTCGCCCTGCACCCCGGCGAGGCCGTCCTCGCCGAGGTCCTGCCCCGCCGCACCGCACTGGTCCGCTCGTCGGCGTCCCGCCGCTCGGACGGCCAGGTGCTGGCCGCGAACGTCGACACCGTCGTCGTCGTGGTCTCCCTGGCCGCCCGGCTCGCCCTCGGCCGGGTCGAGCGGATGCTCGCCCTGGCCTGGGAGAGCGGCGCGCGGCCGGTGGTCGTGCTGACCAAGGCCGACCTCGCCGACGACACCGAGCGGGCGCTCGCCGAGGTGGCCGCCGCCGCGCCCGGCGCCGACGTGCTGGCGGTCAGCGCCACCACCGGCGACGGCCTCGACGCGCTGCGGGCCGTGCTGACCGGCACGATCGTGCTGATCGGCCCGTCCGGCGCGGGCAAGTCCACCCTCGGCAACGCCCTGCTGGGCACCGAGCGGCTCGCCGTGGGCGAGGTCCGCGCGGCGGACGGCAAGGGCAGGCACACCACGGTGCACCGCGAGCTGCTCGCCCTGCCGCACGGCGGGGTGCTCATCGACACGCCGGGCCTGCGCGCGGTGGGGCTGTGGGACGCCGACTCCGGCGTGCGCCAGGCGTTCGCCGAGATCGAGGAGCTGGCCGAGCGGTGCCGGTTCGCCGACTGCGCGCACGGCGGCGAACCCGGCTGCGCCGTGCTGGCCGCCGTCGAGTCCGGTGAGCTGTCGCAGCGCCGCTTCGACAGCTACCTCGCGTTGCAGCGGGAGAACGAGTGGATCGCCTCGCGCACCGACGCGCGCCTGCGCCTGGCCCGCAAGAACGAGCGCAAGGCGATCACCCGCTTCCAGCGCAAGCTCTACCGGGAGCGGGGGCGGGGATGAGCGAGGCCTTCTTCGCCCTGCACCACGACCTGCCGCGCCAGGGGCCCGGCTCGGACGCCACCACCCGGCTGCTGCTCGCCTTGGCCGGTCCCCTGCCGGACCGGCCGAGGACGCTGGACATCGGCTGCGGCCCCGGCCGCTCCGCGCTGGTGCTCGCCGAGGCGGGCGCCGAGGTCACCGCGGTCGACACGCACGAGCCGTTCCTCGACCAGCTGCGCCGGTCGGCCGTCCGGCGGGGGCTGCGCGTGACCGCGGAGCACCGGTCGATGACCGACCTGCCCTACCCCGACGCCTCCTTCGACCTGGTCTGGGCCGAGGGCTCGGCGTACCTCATGGGGTTCGACCAGGCGCTGTCGGCGTGGCGGCGCCTGCTGGCGCCCGGCGGCGCGCTCGTGGTGACCGAGTGCGGCTGGACCACGCTCGACCCGGCCCCGGCCGCCCGCGCCTTCTGGGACGCGGCCTACCCGCTGCGCACCACGGCGCAGACCATCACGGCGGCGGCGCGCGCCGGTTACACCGTCACCGCCACCTACCTCCTGCCCGACCGGGACTGGTTCGACGAGTACTACGCGCCGCTGGAGCGCCGGGCGGACGCCGCCGACCCGGCGCTGCCCGGCATGGCGGAGGCGCTGGCCTGGACGCGGCGGGAGATCGACCTGCGCCGCGCCCACGGCGCGGACTACGGCTACACCGGCTACGTGCTGCGCCCAAGACCCACCACCCCCTAACCCGCGTCGGCAAGTACCACCCGAGGGCTCCGGGAGGGCCGGTAACCACTACCGGGCACCCGGAGCCCTCGGTTCGCGGTGTCCGAACGCCCAACTCGTGCGCCCGCGAGGTGGCCAGTTTCGGCGAAGTGGACCGGGACACGGCCCGGTCGCGCACCTAGTGTCCGGTCCGCAGAACCCCTTCGCCAGGACCCCTACGCCAGAACCTCTCGACGCTGGGAGCAGCCGTGGACCCCGTGCTCGCCGCCGACCTCGCCGCACTGCCGGACCTGCTGGAGACCACCGGCAGGTTCGCCGCCCACGCGCTGGGCGGCCTCGACGCGCGCCCCGTCGTGTCGAGGCCGCCGGTGCCCGGCGGGGAGCTGCCCGACAGCGGCGTCGGGTTCGACCGGGCACTGGCCGAGTTCGCCCGGCGGTGGGAACCGGGGTTCTCCGGCTCGGCGGGCCCGCGCTACCTCGGCTTCGTCACCGGCGGCGCGACGCCCGCCTCGCTCGCGGGCGACTGGCTGGCCTCCGCGTTCGACCAGAACGCCACGACCGGCGTCGACTCCGCCGCCGCGGAGCTGGAACGCGAGACCGTGCGGTGGCTGGCCGGGCTGTTCGGCCTCGGCGACACCCACACCGGGGCGTTCGTCACCGGCGCGACCATGTCGAACTTCGTCGGACTGGCGCTGGCCCGCGAGTGGCTGGGCGAGCGGGCCGGGGTGTCGGTCGCGCAGTCCGGCGTCGCCGCCCTGGGGCCGGTGGCGGTGCTCTCCGGCGCACCGCACTCCAGCACCTACAAGGCGCTGGCGATGCTGGGGTTGGGGCGCGACAGCCTGCGCCCGGTGCCCACGCTGCCCGACCGGGAAGCGGTCGACCCGGACGCGCTGGCCTCGGCGCTGGCGGCGCTGGACGGCCGCCCGGCGGTGGTGGTCGCCAACGCGGGCACGGTCAACACCGTCGACTTCGACGACCTGCGGGCCATCGCGGCACTGCGCGAGCGCTACCCGTTCTGGCTGCACGTGGACGCCGCTTTCGGGGCGTTCGCCGCGCTGTCGCCGGAACTGGCGCACCTGGTGGCGGGACTGGCCGAGGCCGACTCGGTGTGCGTCGACCTGCACAAGTGGCTCAACGTGCCCTACGACTCGGCGGTCCAGTTCACCCGCAGGCGGGACCTGCAGGTCAAGGTGTTCCAGAACGCCGCCGCCTACCTCGGGCTGCCCTCGGCGGAACCGGACTTCCTGCACCTGACCCCGGAGAACTCCCGGCGGCTGCGCGCGCTGGCGGCCTGGTTCAGCCTCACCGCCTACGGGCGCGCGGGGCACCGGGAGATCGTCGAGCGGTGCGTGGCCTCGGCCCGGCGGCTGGGTGACCACATCGCGCGGACTCCCGCCCTGCGCCTGCTGGCGCCCGTGCGGTTGAACGTCGTGTGCTTCACCCTCGCCGAGGAGCCGACGGCGCAGCGGGTGGCGCAGCTGTGCGGGCGCATCGCCGCCACCGGCGACACCTTCCTGACGCCGACCGTCTACAACGGACAGCACGCGCTGCGCGCGGCGTTCAGCAACTGGCGCACCGGGGAAGCCGACGTCGACCGCGCCTTCGCGGCCATCGCCTCGGCGTGCGCCTAGGAGCCCGCCGGCGGTGAGGCGCCGAAAACCGGTGGAACAGCGCCGCCGGGCGCCTCTACCGTGCTGTCGGACCACATCGCCCAGTCGAGGACGTGCCGTTGTACACCCTGTGAGACCTCCCGAGCGCTGAATCGTCGCGCGGTCGCGCCTGTGCGCCGCGCTTCTTCCTGCTGCGGACTTCTCACAGAAACGGTGCTTCCTGTGCCCAGGACCTGGGTGGTCGTGCCCACCTGCCTGCCATTAGTCCTCCGTCGTTGTCACACCTGCGCGTCCGGGCGGTTCCGGGCGAGCGGGAAATTCCGCGTCAACGCCAACCACAAGCTGATCGACGCATGGCTCCTGGTGCTCTGCGCCGGTTGCCGGGGAACCGTGAAGCTCACGGTCCTGGAGCGGGTGAACGTGCGCTCCGTGCGGCCGGAACTGCTGCGCCGCCTGAACGACAACGATCCCGCCCTGATCGCGGAACTGCTCCAGGACGACGCGCTCCTGCGCCGCAACCGCGTCAGCCTCGACTGGGGCACCACTTGGCGGCTCGACAGGGGCAGCCCGGACCACCAGGACGACGAGGTGGTCGACGTCCGAGTCCACTTCGCGGCCCGCATCCCCATCCGGCCCGCGCGACTGATCGCCGAAGGCTGCGGCCTCTCACGAGCCGAGGTGGAACGGCTGATCGCGGAAGGCGGGATCGTCTCGGCCACCGCACTGACCGGCAAGCTGTCCCACGACTTCACCTTCACCCTCAAGCGCTGACCCGCACGCCGCAACTCACCGCTTGGCCCGCGCAAACCCGCGCGGGCCAAGCGGGCACCACGCGAGGCCGACTCCCAGGCGGTCGAGCCGACCCGGCGCAGCCGGGTCAGTTGATGAACGCGGCCACGGTGTCGAGGATGCGCTCGTCGCCCGCGAAGACGCCGGACTTGCGCGGCCACGGGGCCGCCATGTCGGTGAAGCCGAGTTCTTCCGCGCGGCCGAGGAAGTCGCGGTAGCACTCCACACTGGACAGTGAGAAGACCGGGGCGGCGTCGGTTTGCAGGAACCGGCGCAGGTGGTCGCGCGGCAGGTCCTGCGCGGCCAGCACGTCGTCCAGTCGCGCCGACAGCTCGGCCAGCGAGGACCACCAGGCGTCGAGGGTGTCGTGCTTGGCGCCCGTGGTGATCCACCCCTGGCCGAAGCGGGCGGCCAGCCGCAGGCTTCTGGGGCCGTTGGCCGCCACGATGAACGGAATCCGGGGGCGTTGCACGCAGCCGGGGGCGTTGCGGGCCTCCACGGCCGCGTAGTACTCGCCCGACCAGGTCACCTTCTCCTGGGTGAGCAGCAGGTCGAGCAGTTCCACGAACTCGGCGAACCGCCGCGCCGGGCTGGCCGGGGGCGGGCCGCCGAGGACGGCGCGGTCGTACCCGCCGACGCCGCCCGCCCCGACGCCCAGGGTGAACCGGCCGCCCGACACCTCGTCCAGGGTGGTCAGCTCTCTGGCGTAGGGCACCGGATGTCGGAAGTTCGGCGACGCCACGAGCACGCCCAGTTCGATGCGCGAGGTCGCCTCGGCGGCGAGGGCCAAGGTCGGCACCGAGCCGTACCACGGGCCGTCGACCAGTTTGCCCCAGCCCAGGTGGTCGAACGTCCAGGCGTGCGCGAACCCGTACGCCTCGGCGGCCTGCCAGCGCGGCTTGGCCTCGGCCCAGGGGTACTCGGGGAGGATGGTGATGCCCGCCTTCATGGCACGGTCCTTTCGATCAGATCTTGTGTTCGATCGAACCGAACGCCTGTTCGTCTGTCAATCGAAATCCGCTAGCAAGATCGGGTGACGCGCGGTCGGGGCGGCGCTCAGCCGGGGCGACCGGTGCCCGTCCCCAGCCAGCGGATCAGGGCGGTTTCCAAGCCTGCGGTGTCGCCATCGGCCGACGCCCAGGCCACGACCCCATCGGGACGCACCAGCAGGCCGCTCAGCCCGCTCCCCTGCGAACCGCCCCGGATCAGCTCCAGCCGCTCGGCGTACGGTTCCGCCGCGGCTGCCAGCCGGTCGTCCGCGGCAAGGTCGACGAGCAGGGCCCGGCCGCCGTGAGCGTGCTCGGCGAGCCGGGTGCCGTCGTCCAGCCGCAGGTCGGGCATCGTCGCGCCGACCAGGGGGTGACCGCCCCCCAGGTCGTAGCGCTGCCACAGGCCGGAGACCCGCTTCACGTAGTGGGTCGCGCCGTCGCGCGTGCCGAGGAAGTCGGCGACCACTCCCCTGAGCGCGCGGGTGTCGGCGTCGCCGCGCATCACGGCCACCTGGGCGCGGGTCCAGTCGAGCACCCAGGCGCCCACCGGGTGCCTCTCGGCGGTGTAGGTGTCCAGCAGGCCCTCGGGCGCCCACCCCCGCACCGTGGCCGCCAGCTTCCAGCCCAGGTTGACGGCATCGCCCAGGCCCAGGTTCAGGCCCTGGCCGCTGAAGGGGGAGTGCACGTGGGCGGCGTCTCCGCAGAGCAGCACGCGACCGCGCCGGTAGTCGCTCGCCTGCCGCGCGTTGTCCGTGAAGCGCGCGGCGCTGATGACCTCGGTCACGCGGACGTCCACGCCGCTGACCCGTCGCAGGCTGGCCTCGATCTCAGCCGCGGTGACCGGTGCGTGCCGGTCCGCGGGCGGGCCGTCGAACTCGACGGTGCGCACGCGACCTGGCGTCGGCCCGTGCGCGTAGACCCCGGTGGGGGTGTGCTGCCACCCCTGTCCCAACCGCTCGCCCCCCTCCAGGGCGACTACCGCTTGACGGCCCGTGATGCCGGGGCCGGTGCCGGTGAACTCGAAGCCCGCCAAGCGTCGGACCAGGCTGTGGCCCCCGTCGCAGCCGACCAGCCACGCCGCGCGCACGTCGTCGCCGCCGGACAGGTGAGCGGTGACTCCTGCCCCGTCCGCGTCGAACCCGCGCACCTCGACCCCGCGCCGGATCTCGACGCCCAGTTCTGCGGCGCGCAGGCCGAGCACCCGTTCCACCTCGACCTGCGGGACCATGAGGTACCAGCCGGTCCGACCGCGGTCGCGCAGGTCGGGGTCGGACCGGTCGACGGGGTCCGCCGGGACCGGGATGCCGCCGAAGTGCCCGACGAAGGGCGGTCGCCGAGAGCCCGCGGCGCGGGGGGCTTCGGGCTGCGACCGCCGCAGCGCCGCTTCCAGGGCGGGGAGCAGGCCGCGCCGGTCGAAGGCCAGCGCGGAGGCGGTGTTGACGGCTCCCGCCTTGACGGCGGTGTCGGGTTCCTCCCGCCGTTCGACGACGAGCACCCGCGTGCCCGCCAAGCGCAGTTCGGTCGCGAGCATCAGGCCGACCGGACCCGCCCCCACCACGAGCACGTCGTAGTCCGTGCGGCTGGTGCTGGGTAACGGTGTTGTCGTGATGTGAATTGGTGTTCTCCTGTTCCGCTGGAGCCCTCCCGGCGGACCGGTCGTCGGTGATGCGGCAGGCGTCGCCCCGGTCCGAGGCCGGAGGGCCGAGTCGTGGTGGGGTGTCGAGCGGTCCGGCGGTCGCGTCCGGTGATCGAGTCCGGGGTGCGGCGCCGGGAGTTCCCCGGCGGGGCGAGTCCAGGGCGCGTCAACGCGGTGCCGTCGCGCGATGTCGCTGCGTCGACCGGCGGTCCACCGCTCGGGCCGACTGAGGTGTCGGTCGCTCGACGTGGTGAAGCTTGGCGCAGTGAAGCACATCGCGGTCCGCGGGGCAGGTGAATTTTCACCGCGCCCCGCGTCGGTCGACGTACCGCTGGCGGCCCTCGCGGAGGGGTTGACAGCGCCGACCCCCGAGGTGTTTGCTAACCGCAAGGTTAAATAACCAATCGGTTATCCAAGGAGGTCGTCATGACCACGGCGAACGAGTCCCGCACCGTCGTCACCACCCCGTCCGAGGTCGAGATCGCCATCTCGCGCGAGTTCGACGCCCCGCGCGAGCTGGTGTTCGACGCCTTCACCCGGCCCGAGCACGTCTCCCGCTGGCTGCTCGGGCCGGATGGCTGGGTGATGTCGGTGTGCGAGATCGACCTGCGCGTGGACGGCGCGTGGCGCTGGGTCTGGCGCAGGGACAGCACCGGCGAGGAGTTCGGCATGAGCGGCGTGTACCGGGAGGTCACGCGGCCCTCGCGGGTGGTGAACACCGAGGTCTACGAGGGCAACGAGTCGGTCGTCACGCTGGAGCTGACCGAGCGCGACGGCCGCACCACCGTCGTGCAGACCTCCCGCTTCGCCTCTCAGGAGGTCCGCGACGCGGTGCTGGCGACCGGCATGGCCGACGGCGTCGACGCCAGCTTCAACCGCCTCGCCGGGATGCTGCCCACCCTGGCGTGAAGCGGTGGGGGCCGCGTGGACCCCCACCGGCTCAGGCCACGCAGCCGTCGCCCCCCGGCGCTCCCCCGGCGGGCGCGTCCACCAGGAACTCGCCGACGAACGCGCGGACGGCGGCGGGGTCCACGGACAACCCCGTCCCGCGCTCGGTGCTCGTCTGCTCGCCCACCGGGATCGTCGCGGTGCGCACGGGTGCGTCCGGTCGCAGACCGCGGGCCAGGGCGAGCACGTCCCAGCCCTCGTCCACGCGGACGTGCTCGCGGACCACGCCCACCAGCGCGGGCAGGGTGTCCGGGGCGGCCAGCGCCTTGGCCGCGGCGGCGTGCAGGAACGCCTGCTGGCGCACCACGCGGTCCAGGTCGCCCTGCGGCAGGCCGTGGCGCTGGCGCACGAAGGCCAACGCCTGGTCACTGGTCAGCACCTGGCGCCCGGCGGGGAAATCGGCGCCGCTGTAGTCGTCCTCGGTGGCGTTGCGCAGGCACACCTCGACGCCGCCCACCGCGTCGTTGACGGCGGTGAAGGCCGTCATGTCCACCGCGGCGTAGTGGTCGATCCGCACACCGGCCATCGCCTCGACCGCGGTCACAAGGGCCTTGCTGCCCTCGACGCCCGAGCCCGCGCCCCGGTAGACGGAGTTCGCCTTGACCGTGCCGCCGGGAGTCTCGATCCAGGTGTCGCGCGGGATCGACACGGCGCTGATAGAACCGTCGCCGCCGAAGCGGGTCAGTGCGATCGAGTCGGTGTAGCCGTCCTCGTCCAGCCCGAACACCAGGACGTTCTGCGCCGTCGGCGACACCGCGGCCGACGACTGCGCCGCCGCGTCGGGCGAGGGCGGGGTGCCGCGACCCATGGTCAGCGGTACGACCAGGGCGACCGCCGCCGCGACGGCGGTCAGCCCGCCCGCCGCGATCAGGGCCATGGGGCGGCGGCGCGCCCTCTTCTTCTCCAACTCGGCCAACACGGCTCCAGGGTGTACGGCTCGGGCCGCTTCGGCGGCGATTGCCTCGCGGATGAGCATTTCGTGATCGGTCATCGCAGCACCTCCGCGGCGGATGAGGTATTCGTGTTCTGGTTGGCGCGCAACGTCTTCAACGCACGGGAGATGTGGCTGCGCACGGTTCCCTCACCGCATCCCAGAATCGCGGCGATTTCCGCGTCCGTGCTGTCCTCGTAGTAGCGCAGCACGAGTGCGGCGCGTTGCTTGCGGGGCAGCACCGCGATCCTGGCGCGCATCGCGTCGCGCTCCGCGTGACGCACGGCCGGGTCGTCGACCGGGGGTGAGACCTCCGCGAGTGCGCTGTGCGACGACGTGACCTCACGGGCCGCTCTGCGCCGCCACCACGACAGGTACTCGTTGGTCACCATGCGCTTGACGTAGAGGTACGGGGCGTCCAACGCCCCGATGCGGTGCCAACGGCGCTGCGCGCGCAGCAGCACCTCCTGCACGATGTCCTGCGCGAGGTAGCGGTCGCACGTCATCGCCGTGGCGTACCGCAGAAGCCGATCCAGCCGATCGGCGACGAACTGTTCGTACCCGTCCGGCACGTCGTCCCCTTCTGCCGAGGTGTCCGTTGCGGTCGGGAAACCTCGGGACGCGCCGCTGGCGTTGAACGCAGTGACGCGGCTCACACTCCGGGTGTGGTGCGCCGCGCGGTGGGATCGGCCGCGTGGCGTCCTGAAGCGGCGTCAGGGGATCAGCACGACCTTGCCGGTGACCGTACCGGACTCGGCCAGCGCGAGCGCCTCGCCCGCCTCCGCCAGCGGCACCCGCGCGGCGACCTGGGCCCGCAGCTCGCCCGAGGCCAGCAGGGCGAACACCGCGCCGAGGTCTTCGGCCAACCGGGTGCGGAACCGGGCGGCGTTCCGCTTGCCCGCCCAGATGTTGTAGAACGTGGCGGTGCGGCCGTTGGGCAGCGCGTTCCACCACATCAGGCGGGCGAGCAGCTTGAGCACCGGCAGCCGCGAGGAGCCCTGGACGTCACGGGTGGCCGCGGTGCCGTAGCCGACCAGCGTGCCGCGCGGCGCGAGCAGCCGGTAGGAGTCCACGATGCCGGGGCCGCCGACGTGGTCGAACACCGCGTCCACCCCACCCGGCGCCAGTTCGCGCACCCGGCCGGGCAGGTCAGGGTCGCGGTAGTCGACCGGCGTCGCGCCCAGGGCGCGCACCGCGTCGTGGTGGCGCGGGGAGGCGGTGCCGATGACCCGCGCCCCGGCGAGCCGGGCGAGCTGCACCAGGGTCGAGCCGACGCCCCCGTTGGCCCCGTGCACCAGCACGGTCTGCCCCGCGCGCACGCGGGCGATCCGGTGCAGCATCCGCCACGCGGTGATGCCGTTGACCACCAGCGTCTCGGCCTCGGCCGGGTCCACGCCGTCGGGCACCGGGACCAGGTCCGCCGCGTCGAGCACGACGTGGCCCGCCCAGCCGCCGGTCTTGGTCAGCGCCGCGTACCGCTTGCCGACCACCGCCGGGTCGACGTCCCCGCCGACCCGCGCCACCGTGCCGACCAGGTCGTAGCCGGGGGTGAAGGGGAACGGCGGCTGGTCGTAGTACTTGCCGCGGCGCATCTGCTGCTCGGCGAACGAGACGCCGCTGGCCTCGACCCGGACCAGGGCCTGCCCGCGCTCGGGGGCGGGCAGCTCGCGCCGCCGCAGCACCAGGCCGTCCGGCTCGACGACGCCGGGCAGCACGACTTCCAGGGTGGTCTCCACCTGCTTCTCCCATCTTGTGAGTGTCTGGTCACTCACTTATGTATGTGAGTACACACTCACACCTGGCGGATGTCAAACGGCGAACGCGCCGCCACCGGGTGGGCACCAGGCGTGACAGCGTTGGGGCGCAATGGTTTTCACCGATCCGCGCTCGTCCGATCGGCGTAGCATGGGGCCTCCACCCGCGTGGGCGGATGGATCGCCTTCTACGCCGGAAGTGCGCCATGATCGAGAATTCGCCGAGTGGTCCGGTGATGCTCGGGGCCGAAGTCGCGGTCCCGGTGACCGGGGAAGAGCTCCGCCGGGACGTGGTGGCTTCGCGTGGCGGCGGACCCGGTCGCGAGGCGGTGGTCCAGCGCGGTCGCAGGGGGCGGAACGCCTTCCCGGCCCGCGAGCCCGCGCGGATCGCCGTCGCCGTCGTGGGGCTGCTCCTGGTCGTCGGCTCGGCGAGCGGATGCGACGAGCGGACTTCGCCGGAGGGAACGGCCCCGCTCAGCACGGCCGCGACCACGACCGCGACCACGACCACGACCACCGCGGCCGTCGCCACGACGACGGCCGAACCGACCACCACGGCAACGACGGCAGAGCCGACCACCACCACCACGACCACCACAACCACGGTCGCCCCGCTGCCGCCACCCCCGCCTCCGCAAGAGCAGGCCGTGCCGAGGACGACCACGGCGCAGGTCGCGCCCGTGCCGCAGCCGGGCTGCGACCCCAACTACAGCGATTGCGTCCCGATCGCCGACGACGTGGACTGCCGGGACGGCAAGGGCAACGGCCCGGCGTACGTGGCGGGTCCGGTCCGCGTGATCGGCGACGACATCTACGACCTCGACCGCGATGGCGACGGCATCGCCTGCGAGTAGCCATCCCGGTCGATCACTCGTCCGGCGGGGGCGCTGGGTACCCTCGCCGACATGAGCCGCGCCCGGCAGAAGGTCACGCTCACCGCGGACCTCGTGATCCTGACCATCCGGGAGAGCAGGCTGTGCGTGCTGGTGGTGGAGCGCGGGAACGAGCCGTTCGCGGGCGAGCTGGCGCTGCCGGGCGGGTTCCTGCGCGGTGACGAGAGCCTGGACCAGACCGCGGCCAGGGAGCTGTCCGAGGAGACCGGGATGGACGCCGGGGCCCTGCACCTGCAGCAGGTGGGGGTCTACTCGGCACCCGACCGCGACCCGCGCACGCCGCGTGTCGTCACCTGCGCCTACCTGGCCATCGCCCCCGACCTGCCACTGCCCACCGCAGGGTCGGACGCCCGGTCCGCGCAGTGGCTGCCGGTGGCCGAGGTGCGGCGGCTGGGCCTGGCGTTCGACCACGACGAGATCCTGCGCGACGCGGTGGAGCTGGCCAGGGACCAGTTGCAGTTCCGCACCATCGCCACCGCCTTCTGCGGCGCGGAGTTCACCATCGGCGAGCTGCGCGAGGTCTACGAGGCGGTGTGGGGGGTCGAGCTGGACAAGCCGAACTTCCACCGCAAGGTCACCGACGCGGCCGGGTTCGTGGTGCCGACCGGGGGCAAGCGCCCGGCGGTCAACGGCCGCCCCGCAGCCCTCTACCGGGCGGGCGACGCGACCGCGCTGACGCCGCCGATGATGCGGCCGCGCTCGGCGGACGCCGAGCGGTCGCGCGCGCGTCGAGCTTGAGCGGGCAGCGCACCCCCCCACCGTCCGCCAGCGATCTTGTCAAAGTGACAATTGGCTCTGCGTCAAGGAAATTAGTTGCGCTCAGGGGTTGATGTCAAGATGACAACAACCTAGCCTGGCGGCATGGCAGACAACCTTGGGACGCGGCCCGTCGTCGGCAGGCTCGCGGCGGACGTGGTGTTGTTCACCAGGCGGAGCGGCGCGCTGTCGGTCCTGGTGGTGGAGCGGGGCGGGGAGCCGTTCCGGGCGGCTCTCGCGCTGCCCGGCGGGTTCGTGGAGCCGGGGGAGCGACCGCCGGACGCGGCGGTGCGGGAGCTGGCCGAGGAGACCGGTGTCGTGCTGCCGCGCGAGCGGTTGCGCAGGCTGGGGTGCTACCGGGAGCCCGGTCGCGACCCGCGCGGGCACGTGGTCAGCGTGGTCTACCACGGCTACCTGGCGGGTGCGCCCGTCGTGACCGGAGGCAGCGATGCCCGCGCGGCCCGGTGGGTCGGCGTGCTGGACTTCATGGCGCCCGGCGCGCGGGTGGCCTTCGACCACCGCCGCATCGTCGGCGACGCGGTGTTCAGGAGGTTCGGCTGGCGGCTGGCGGCTTGGGGCCCGGTGGGCGCAGCATCGCCGGGTGCAGCAGGTGGGCGGGCCCCCGGCGGTAGAGCGCCGCGGGACGACCGCCCTGACCCGAGGTCCGGGTGCCGGTCGGCACCAGGAAGTCCGCCACCCCGGTGACCTTGCGGTGGAAGTTGCGCGCGTCCAGTTCCTGGCCCCACACGGTCTCGTAGACCTGGCGCAGCTCGGTCACGGTGAACTCCGGGGCGCAGAAAGCCGCGGCCAGCGTGGTGTACTCCAGCTTGCTCCGCGCGCGTTCCACCGCGTCGGCCAGTATCCGCTTGTGGTCGAACGCCAGCTCGGCGCGCGGGCGCAGCACGGCGTCCACCGGCGTCCACGCGGCGGCGCGGGCGTCGCCGCCCGCGGTGGGGGCCGCGAGGCCGGGGACGAACGCGACGTAGCAGACGGTGACCACGCGCCCGCGCGGGTCGCGGCCGGGTTCGCCGTAGGTGCGCAGCTGCTCCAGGTGCAGACCGGCGGCGTCCAACCCGGTCTCCTCGGCCAGCTCGCGGGCCGCCGCGCGGTCGACGTCCTCGGTGGTGTCCGCGAGGAAACCGCCGGGCAGGGCCAACATCCCCCGGTACGGCTCGATCCCCCGCTCGACCAGCATCACCTGGAGGGCGCCGTCGCGCACGGTGAGCACCGCGAGATCCACGGCCAGTGCGACCAGCGGGATCTCCCACGCCTCGTCGGACGTGTCGTCGCTTCCGGTGACCTGTCCTGGTCGTCCGTCCACACGCAACACTCTACCCGCAACGTTGCGGTGCCCTCTTGTCCGCAATTTTCGTCGGTTTGACGATAAACCGGGGTGTCGGCTACGGTCTGCCCACCGCGGCGCCGTTCCCGCCCCCGCCTCTTCCGCTCCACCCCACGCGATGCGCGCTGCGCAAGTGGATCGACCCCGGCTGTACCCGCGGACTCGCCCTCCGCCGTCACCTCGGCAGACGAAGCGGACCGCCCCGGCGGACCGCGTTGGAGTGAACCGATGATCGTGATCTTGACAGCACTTCAGGTCGAACAGCGGGCCGTGTTGGAACACCTGGTCGACGTCGAACCGCACCGGCACGCGGCGGGCACCATCTTCGACGTCGGAACCCTTGCGGGCCAACGGAACCGGCGCGTGGCGCTGGGCGTGACCGGTCCGGGGGCGCTGGGCGCGGCCACGCTGACCGAGCGCGCCTTCGCGGAGTTCTCGCCCTCGGCGATGATGTTCGTCGGCGTCGCGGGCGGGCTGCGCGACTGGTTGGAGATCGGCGACGTGGTCGTGGCCACCAAGGTCTACTCCTACCACGGCGGGCGCAGCGAGGACGAGGAGTTCCTGGTCCGGCCGCGCGCCTGGGAGATCTCGCACGCGGTGGAGCAGACGGCCAGGCGGCTGCCGCGCGACAACGCCTGGGCCGCCGCGCTGCCGGAGACGCCGGGCGTGCACTTCGAGGCCATCGCCGCGGGCGACGTCGTGCTCAACTCGACGACCTCGCCGGTGGCGCGGAAGATCCGCCGCAACTTCAACGACGCCGTGGCCATCGAGATGGAGAGCTCGGGGTTCGCGCTCGCGGGCCACCTCAGCGGCAAGGTGCCCATGGTGACCGTCCGCGCCATCAGCGACCGCGCGGACGGCACGAAGTCCACCACGGACCGCGAGGGCGGCCAGCGCGTCGCGGCCCGCAACGCCGCCGCGTTCGCCGTCGCCCTCGCCGCGGCGCTGGACGACGACGAGACCCCCGGCGGGACCGCCGGCGCGCCGGGGAACGCCCCGACGCTGCCGACCATCCGGAGCACCAGCGTCGCGCGGGACAACGCCCACGTCGGTCAGCAGATCGGCGTCAACTTCGGCGCCGGGTGGCCGGGAGGTGGCCGGTGAGCGACATGTCGTTCGATCACTTCCCCCACGTGGACAGCCACATCACGGCCACCGACGGCGCGCACGTCGGTCAGCAGATCGGCGTGCAGCACGGCGACAACTACAGCGACACCGCCTTCCACTACTCGTACGTCTACAACGTCAACCAGGAGGACCCGCCCGAGCGCAGGCACGAAGTGGCCCTCAACCACCTCAATGGGGGCACACCCCGGTTCGCCGAGAAGCTGTTCGGGGAACTGCTGTGGAACGGCGACGGCACGACCGAGCGGGCGTACTACTACGTGCTGTCCGTGCTCAGCGACCGGTCGCTGCACGAGATCCGCGGCGAGCTGCTCACCGGGGTGGTCAACGCCCGCAAGATCTGCGACTCGCTGGCCAGGGACATGTGGCGCGAGGCGCTGGACGTGGTGTGGCGGCTGCTGCGGCACATGCGGCTGGAGGCGGGCGGCGAGGCGGGCGAGGAGCACCTGCGGGCGGCGCTGACCGCCTTCGGCGCGCTGCCCGCCGAGCGGCAGGACGAGATCGCGCTGCACATGGACATGGTCATCGGCGGCGTGATGCAGGAGCGGCTCGAAGCCGGGTACGCGCGCCGCGTGGTCAGCGAGCGGATGCGGCCGGGCCGCGCCGCCCGCGCCTGGAAGTTCTTCCAGCCCGAGCCCGCCAAGCCCCGGCTGTACACGCACACCGCGTCGAAGGCCGACCGGGCCGACTGGCTGCGGGCCGTCGTGGGCGGGGCGGGCGTGCTGCTGGGCGTGCTCTCGCTGCCCTCGGGGGCGTTCGGCGTCGGCGCGCTGCTCGGGGCCGCCCTGGTGGCGCTGGGCGGGTACCTGCTGCTGGGCAGGGGCATCGCGCTGGAGGCGGCGGGCCTGCGGGTGGCGGTCAAGCAGCGCGAGGTCGTGCCGCCCGAGGAGCCGGAGCAGCCGCAGTCGCCGGGGCACTGGGTGTCCACCGAGTTCGTCCACGAGATCCACCGGCTGGTCGAGGCGCGCTTCCGCGACGCCCGGCCGCACGTCGCCGGTGACTGGCCCGCCTACACCGAGGGCATCCGCGCTCACCTCAAGCAGCGCTTCGTCGACCTCTACGGCAACGCCCAGGTGACGGCGGCGGCGGTGAACTGGCTGATCCGCTGGCACGCCAAGCGGGTCGCCGCCGGGTGGGGCGAGCAGGGGCTGTTCCGGTACCAGGCGGCGCTGGCCGCGTCCGGCGGCACGGCGGCGCTGTTCCGCGTCGGCGCGGGCATCGCGGTGGCGGGCCTGCTGGTGCTGATGGGCAGCGGCCAGGGCGTCGCGGCGCTGTTCATCGCGGCGGGCGGTTTCTTCGGTGCCAAGGCGATCACCCGCATCGGGGCCCTGCGCAGCGTGGACGGGTTCCTGCGCGCGGACGCCGAGCAGCTCTACGCCGAGGAGATGCGCGCCTACGAGGAGTGGGTGGCCAAGCTCGCGGACCGGCCAACGGACGCGGAGATGGCCCGCTGGCTGGCGATGGACAAGATCCACCTGAAGACCGACGCCATCCGCCGGGCCGGGCTGAGCAACCACGACCTGGTGGCGCACGTGGTGATGACCGAGGGGGCCAAGGGCGCGATGCGCGCCCGCGTGCTGCACGGACCGCCGCGCTACTCCGCCTACGTGGTGCAGATCTTCCTGCTCACCCGCAGCGGTGTGCGCGAGGCCAGGGTCGAGCTGGACTTCCTGACCGGCGAGGCGCGCAACGAGCGGCGCAACCTGTTCCGCTACGACGCGCTGGCCTCGGCCAGCGTCACCGAGAGCGGCGTCCGGGGCACCAGGGGGGACCGGGAGGTGGAACGCCTGCGCAGCCGCACCTTCCGGCTGACCCTGGTCAACGGCCAGCACATCACCATGGTCGCGGAGAACTTCCGCAGCGCGGGCGACGCGACCCTGGAGGACGAGTCGGAGCTGTTCCTGGTCGCCCTCCAGACCTCCGGCATCGAGGGCGCGCTGCCGATCCTGGAGGCCGTGGCGTCCGAGGGCCGCGACTGGATCGTCCGGGAGCAGGAGCGCCGCGAGCGCTGGTCCCGCGCCTGGTACGAGTAGCCCCACCCCGCGAACCGAGCGTTCCGACACCGCGAACCGAGCGTTCGGACACCGCGGACCGAGCGTCCCCGCGCACCGGGTAGTAGTCACCGGCCCGCGCGGGGGCCTCGGGTGGTACTTGCCGGTGCGGGGAGGCCGGCGGCGTAGGCGGCGAACTCGAAGGTGGCGTCGAGGCTGCCGGGGCGCGGCGGCTGGGTCGGGTCCCAGCCCAGCGCCCGGTCTTCGAGGACCTGGGTCAGCAGAGGGCGCCACTTCGGGTCGAGGTGGTCCAGCGCCCACTCCAGCGCGCCGCGCTTGGAGGTGACCTCGGCCGTGCGCAGCGTGTAGAGCAGGCGGCAGTAGGTCGACACGGCGTAGCGCTGGGTCCAGGCGACGTGGAACGGCGCCCACGTCCGCAGGTCGTCCAGCAGGGTGGGCAGCGCCGCGCGCATCGCGTCGCGCAGCACCTCCGGCGGCACCTCGTCCACCAGGGTCGCGATCGGCGGGCCGTCCATCGTGATGCCGTGGTGGCGCAGTATCCACCGCGTGTGCGGGGTGTTGCAGTGCGTGTCCCAGGTCAGCTCGCGGTGCCCGTTGTCGCAGTACAGCCACGGCACCCCGAGCCCGGCGACGTCCCGCAGCGACGCGAGGTCGGCGTAGGAGCCCTCCAGGCACTGGTTCCAGTGGCCCCGGCGCGTGGGGATCTGGTCGTGCAGGGCGCGCAGCCCGGCTTCGACCGGGCCGCTGGGCGGGGCGGTCGTGACGACGATGAAGTCGCAGTCGCTGTGGACGTCGCCCGCGCCCAGGGCGAACGAGCCCTGCAGGTAAGCGCCGACGTAGGTGTCACCGAGGATGTCGCGGGCCGTGGCGACGAGGTCGGCCAGCACGGCGTCGAGGTCTTCGAAAGGGGTGAACAAGGCAGGTCTCCGTAACCCGTGGCAGGAGTGGGGCGACACGGGCGCGGCGGAGGTGCGGGACACGTCGCCGCGCTCAGGCGCGGCGGGTCCGGGTCGATGCGCTGCGACTCACGGCGGCAGCCTAGCGCGGCTCAGAGCTGGCCGGTGCGGAATTTGTCCAGCACCCGGCGCTCCCGCTTGGTGGGCCTGCCCGCGCCCCGCTCGCGGTGGGCGACCGGGGCGGCGGCGATCGGCGGCGGGGCGGGCGTCCGGTCCAGGAAGCAGGTGGCGGCGTCGGCCGCGCCGACCCGCTTCTGGATCACCCGCACCACCTCGACGATCCGGGTCGTGCCGTTCACCCTGGCGCGCACCTCGTCGCCGGGGACCACCACCGTGGCGGGCTTGGCGGGGCGGTCGTTGACCCGCACGTGCCCGCCCCGGCAGGCCGCCGCGGCGTCGTTGCGGGTCTTGGTCAGCCGGACCGCCCACAGCCAGCGGTCCACACGGGTGGACTCCACGCCCCCATCATGCCCGGTCCGCGAACTGCCGCCGACCACTGCCGACTCCTGCCAAACGCGCCCGGACCGGCGCGATCACGCCTAGGGTCGTGATCATGAGCATTCCTCGCGACACCAGGGCCACCGTCACCGAGTTCCTCGACAGGCTGGCCGCGGGCGACCCCGACCGGGTCGCCGAGCTGTTCGCCGAGCCCGTCGACTGGCAGCTGAGCTGGCCTGACGAGGGCCACCCGGCCATCCCGTGGATCCGCCCGCGCTCGACCAGGGCGGAGGTCGCCGACCACTTCCGCGCGCTGGCCGAGCACCACGTCCCGGAGCGCAACGCCACCACCGTGTCCGCGATCGTGGTCGAGGGCGGGAACGCCGTCCTGCTCGGGCGCATCGGGCAGACGGCGCGGGCGACCGGCCGGTCCTACACCGCGATGTTCGCGCTGCACCTCACCGTCGAGAACGGCCTGATCACCCGCTACCACATCTACGAGGACAGCCTCTCGGTCGCCGCCGCGCTCACCGCCGCGCCTACCGGGTGAGCAGGTCGCGCAGCGCCTTGACCACCTCGGCGGGACCCTCCTCGGCCATGAAGTGCCCGCAGGAGACGATCCGGTGGTCCAGGTCCGGGGCCCACGCCCGCCACAGCGCGGCGCCGTCGTAGCCGAGGGCGGCGCCCCAGTCCTGCTGGAGCACGGTGACCGGCATCCGCAGCCGGTTGCCCGCCTCCCGGTCGGCCCGGTCGTGCTCGACGTCGACGCCCGCCGACGCCCGGTAGTCGGCCACGATCGAGGGAATCGCCTCGCGGGACGCCTTGAGGTAGGCGGCCCGGTGCTCGGCGGGGATCGCGCTCGGGTCGGTGGCCCACAGGTCCAGGAAGTGGCCGAAGAACTCGTCCGCCGCCCCGCTGATCATGGCTTCGGGCAGGCCCGGCGGCTGGGCCATCAGGTAGAGGTGGAAGGCCACCGCGGCGGACGCGCCGCGCAGCACCTCCCACATGTCCAGGGTGGGCAGGACGTCCAGCGCGGCCAGGTGGGTGATCGCGTCGGGGTGGTCCAGGCCCGCGCGGACGGCGACCAGCGCGCCCCGGTCGTGCCCGGCCAGCGCGAAGCGGTCGTGGCCCAGCGCGCGGGCCAGCGCCACCACGTCGGCGGCCATGGTGCGCTTGGCGTAGGTCCGCCCGGTGTCGGCGGGCTTGTCGCTGTCGCCGTAGCCGCGCAGGTCCGGGCAGATGACGGTGTGGTCGGCGGCCAGGTCGGCGGCGACGTGCCGCCACATCAGGTGGGTCTGCGGGAAGCCGTGCAGCAGCACGACGGGGCTGCCCGAGCCGCCCACGGCGACGTTGAGCGCCACCCCGTCGGCGACGGTGACGCGCTGCTGGGTGAACCCGGTGATCTTCGGTGACATGGTCGCCCTCTCCGGTGGGTCGTGGTCGGTGCCCACTGTGCGGGCCGCCGATCAGCACCCGGTCAGCAGCGGCTCAGCCGGGGACGCGGTTAGGTTGTCCGGCGATGGTGCGCTTCGGGGTGCTGGGTCCGCTGGTGGCCGAGGACGAGCGCGGGCCGGTCGACCTGAAGGGGCCGCGGCACCGCGCGGTGCTGGCGCGGCTGCTGGTCGCCGGGGGCCGGGTGGTGCCGGTCGGCCTGCTGATCGACGACCTGTGGGAGGACGCCCCGGAGGGCGCGCTGGGCGCCGTGCAGACCTTCGTCGGCGCGCTGCGCAAGGCGCTGGAGCCGGACCGCCCGCCCCGCACGCCGTCCCGGCTGCTGGTCACCGCCTCGCCTGGTTACGCGCTGCGCCCCGCGCCGGAGGCGGTGGACGCCTGGCGGTTCGAGGCCGCGGTCACCGAGTCCGCCCGGCTGTTGGCGGGCGGCCGGGCCGAGCGGGCGCGGGTGCTGCTGGACGAGGCGCTGGCGCTGTGGCGGGGGCCTGCGTACGCGGAGTTCGCCGACCAGGACTGGGCGCGCGGCGAGGCGGCGCGGCTGGACGAGCTGCGCCTGCTGGCCGTGGAGCGCCGCGCCGAGGCGGCGCTGGCGGCGGGGGCGGCCGCCGAGTCCGTGCCGGAGCTGCGCTCGCACGTCGCGGACCACCCGCTGCGCGAGGACGGCTGGCGGCTGCTGGCGCTGGCGCTGTACCGGGCGGGCAGGCAGGGCGACGCGCTGGCCGCGCTGCGCCGGGCCCGCGAGGTTCTGCGCGCCGAGCTGGGCGCGGACCCCGGCCCGGAGCTGCGCGCGCTGGAGGCCGACATCCTGGCCCAGGCCCCGCACCTGGTCACCGCGCGCCCCGCGACGCCCCCGCCCGCGCGCGGACGGGCCGAGCCCCTGTTCGTGGGGCGCACGGGGGAGCTGGGCGCGCTGGAGGAGGCCGCGGCCACCGCGCTGGGCACGGGCCGCCCGCGCCTGGCGCTGCTGTCCGGGGAGGCGGGGGCGGGCAAGACCGCGCTGGCCGGTGCGCTGGCCGGGCGGCTGGCGGCGGCGGGGTGGACCACGGCGTGGGGAGCCAGCCCGGAACTGCCCGGCGCGCCCGAGGCGTGGCCGTGGACGCAGATGCGCGAGGAGCTGGGGGTGGCCGAGCCGGTGGCGGCGCGGTTCCACCGGCACCGCGCCATCGCCGCCGCGCTGGCCGGGCTCTCCCGCGCGGCCCCGGTGCTGCTGGTCTTCGACGACCTGCACTGGGCCGACGAGGAGACGCTGGCCCTGCTGACCGCGCTGGTCACCGACCTCGACCCCGGCCCGGTGCTGGTCGTGGGCACCTACCGGTCGACCGAGATCTCCGAGGGGCTGGCCGAGGCGCTGGGCCGGGCCGCCCGCGCCGAGCCGACCCGGATCTACCTGGGCGGACTGACCGAGCCGCAGGTGCGGGAGGTGGTCCGGGCGCTGACCGACCGCGAGGTGGACACCCGCGCCGTGCACGCCCGCAGCGGCGGCAACCCGTTCTTCGTCCGGGAGCTGACCCGGCTGTGGGAGAGCGAGGGCGACGCCGCCCTGCGGGCCGTGCCGACCGGGGTGCGCGAGGTCATCCGGCACCGCCTGGCCAAGCTCGGCGAGGCGACGCGGACCCACCTGCGGCAGGCGGCGGTCCTGGGGCCGGAGGTGGACCTGGACGTGCTGGTCCCGCTGGCGGGCGACGAGGAGGCGGTCCTGGACTCGGTCGAGTCGGCCCTGCTCGCCGGGTTCCTGGTGGAGCAGGACGGCGACCGCCTGCGGTTCGCCCACGCGCTGGTGCGGGAAACGCTCTACGCCGACATCCCGCGCGCCCGCCGCGCCCGGTGGCACGCCGCCGCGGCCGGGATCGTGGAGCGGGCGCGGCCCGACGACGTGGAGGAGATCGCCCACCACCTCCTGCGCGCGGGCGGGCGGGTTCCGGCGGCGCGCACCGCCCACTACGCGCGGGCGGCGGCCGAGCGCGCGGAGCGCCGGTTCGCCCCGCACGAGGCGGCCCGCCTGTGGCGGGAGACCGCGGACCGCGCCGACACCACCCGGACCCGCCTGGAAGCGCTGATGGGCCTGGTCCGGTCGCTGGCCGTGATCGGCGACCTGCGGCAGGCCCGCCTGCACCGCGCCGAGGCCGTCACCGCGGCGGAGTCCCTGGGCGACCCGGTGCTCACCGCCGGGGTGATCGGCTCCTTCGACGTGCCCGCGATCTGGACGACCAACGACGACGAGGAGCTGTCCGCGCGCTTGGCCGCCGCCGCCGAGCGCACCATGGCCGCCCTGCCCGCCGACCGCCGGGCCGACCGCGCGCGGCTGCTGATCACCACCGCCATGGAGCGCCGCGCCGACACGGGCGGGCGCGGCGGCCGGGCGGCCGAGGAAGCCGAGGGCATCGCCCGCGAACTGGCCGACCCCGGTCTGCTCGCCCTCGCCCTCAACGCCCGCTACCTGCACACCTTCCAGCGCGCCGGGCTGGCCCCGCAACGCGCCCGGATCGGCGCGGAGCTGGTCGAGCTGACCCGGCGGCACGGCCTGGTGACCCTGGAGGTGCTGGGCCACCTGGTCCTGGTCCAGTCCCGCTGCGCGCTGGCCGACTTCGCCGCCGCCGACCGCCACGCCGCCGAGGCCGACCGCCTCGCCCAGCGCCACGACCTGCCCGTGGTCGGCGTGTTCACCGACTGGTACGCGGCGCTGCGCCTGTCCGTCGCGGGGCAGCGGGAACGGGCGCGAGCCGCCTACCGCGCGGCGGCGGCCCGGCTCGCGGGCACCGGCATGTCCGGCCTGGAGCACGGCATCCTGCCGCTGGCTCTGCTCAGCCTCGGCGCCGCCGCGGACGACAGCGCTCCGGACGACGCCGACTGGGGTCCGTACCGGCCGTGGGCGCGCCCTGAGCCGGGTGAGTCCATTCCGGACTCACCGCCGGACCTCCTGCTCGAAGCGCGGACGTGCCTGCACGCCGAGGCGGCGCTGCGAACCGGTGACCGCCCGACGCTGGAACGCCTGCGCGCCAAGCTCCTCCCGGCCTCCGGCGAGCTCGCCGGGGCGGGCAGCGGTCTGCTCACCTTCGGCCCGGTGGCGCACTACCTGGGCGACCTGTCCGCCGCGCTCGGCAGGCCCGGCGAAGCCGTGGAGCACTACCGGCAGGCACTGCGCGTCGCGGAGAAAGCCCAAGCGCCGCACTGGATCGCCGCCGCGCGCGAAGCGCTGACCCGACTCCGCGACCAACGGTGACACCCCCGCACCGCGCGACTACACCACGAGGATGACCCGGAGCGCTGTCGTCCCGGAAAATGCCTCCCGCGACCGATGTCCCGGCTCGCGGATGCTCCTAGCGTCGACCACATCGGACACGACGACCCGAGGAGATACGTGCGCCAGCGGAGAACCACCGGCGGCCTGCTCGCCTGCCTGCTCGCCCTGACGGCCACCGCCCCGGCCACGGCCGCGCCCGACGCGCCGCGCCTGCTCCCCCCGACCGGCCCGCACCCGGTCGGCACCACCTCGCTGCACCTGGTCGACACCAGCCGCGCCGACCCGTGGGTGCCCGAGGCGGGGGCCAGGGAGCTGATGGTCTCCCTCTGGTACCCGGCGAAGTCGCCCAGCGGCAAGCGCGCGCGGTACATGACGCCCACGGAGTCGCGGCTGCTGCTGGAGGACGGCGGGATCACCACCGTGCCGCCCGAGGTGCTGAGCGGGACGCGGACCAACGCCTTCCGCGACGCCGAACCGGCGGGGCGCGGCCTGCCGCTGGTCGTGCTGTCGCCGGGGTTCACCAAGCCCCGCGCCACGCTGAGCGGCCTGGCCGAGGACCTGGCGAGCGACGGCTACGTGGTCGCCGCGATCGACCACACCTACGAGAACGTCGCCACCACCTTCCCCGACGGCCGGGTCACCACCTGCGCCGCGTGCGAGCGGGACCGGAGCCCGGAGTTCTGGCGGGGACTGGTCCAGGGCCGCGCCGCCGACGTGTCCTTCGTGCTCGACGAGCTGACCGGGGCGCACCCGAAGTGGCGCGGCGCGGGGCGGATCGACCCGTCCAGGATCGCGATGGCGGGCCACTCGATCGGCGGCGCGAGCGCCATCCCGGCGATGCTCGCCGACGCGCGCGTCCGGGCCGGGATCGACATCGACGGCACCACCGAGGACCTGATCCCGGACAGCGGCCTGTCGCGGCCGTTCCTGTTCCTGGGCAGGCAGTCGACCTACACCCCCGGCACGCCCGGACCGGTCGCCGACTGGGAGCGGGACTGGGCGCGCATGACCGGCTGGAAGCGCTGGTTCGTGGTGGAAGGGGCGGCGCACGCCTCGTTCACCGACGTCGGCCCGCTGGCGGAGCAGCTCGGCGTGGCCAGCGGGGCCGACCTGGCGGGGCCGCGCGGCACCGAGATCACCCGCCGCTACGTGCGGGCCTTCTTCGACCTGCACCTGCGCGGCAGGGCGCAGCCGCTGCTGGACGGGCCGTCGGCGCACTACCCCGAGGTCGGGTTCTGCGTGCCGGAGACCGGGACCTGCGCCCGATGACGGCGGATGCGCCCTCCGCGACGCTGCGGAGGGCGCATCCTGGTCCGTCAGGCCGTCACGGGGTGCGGCAGCTGACAGTCGGCGCGGCCCACTGGCCGTTGGCCATCACGGTGAAGCCGAACGTGGTGCTCGCGCCCGCGGCGAGGTTGCCGTTGCCGCTGGGCTTCATGGTCATCACGTTGCCGCTGGAGTCCCAGCTCGGCGTGCCGTTCCAGGTCGCCGACACCTTCTGCGGCGAGGTCACGGTGACCGTGGCGGTCCAGCCGCTGATCGCCGTCGAACCGGCCTGGATGGTGACCTCGCCGTTGAAGCGGTCACCCCACTGCTGGCTGGTCCGGTAGGTGGCGGTGCAGGAGCCGGTCGGGGTGGTCGGGGTGGTCGGCGTGGTGGTCGGGCTGTCCGAGGGGGCGACGGCCTGGCCGGTCGACGGGGAGATCATGCCCGCGCACAGGCCGCGGCTCTTCAGGTTCGCCGCGATCTGGGGGATGGCGTTGAGCGTGGTCTGGTAGCCGTCGTGCATCAGGATCACGCCGCCGCTCTGCAAGGTCGACGCGGCCTGCACGATCTGCGCGGTGCTCGCGCCGTTCCAGTCCTGCGAGTCGACGTTCCACAGCACCTCGGTCAGGCCGAGCTGCGCCTCGATCGACTTGAGCGTGCTGTTGGTCTCGCCGTAGGGCGGGCGGAACAGCTTGGGCGTCTCGCCGGTGGCCTGCTGCAGCGCCTGCTGGGTCCGGCTCAGCTCCGAGCTCATCTCGGCCGCGCTGAGCTGGGTCAGGTGCGGGTGGCTCCAGCTGTGGTTGCCCACCCACATCCCGGCGTCGCGCTGGCTCTTGGCCAGCGAGGGGTTCTGCTGGACCTTGTTGCCCACGTTGAAGAAGGTGGCGCGCAGGCCCGCCGAGCGCAGCGCGGTGATCAGCTGCGGGGTGCTGCCGGTGTTGGGGCCGTCGTCGAAGGTCAGCCCCACGTAGCCCGCGCGGCAGTCCGAACCGCCCGGCGTGGTCGTGGTCGTAGTCGTGGTGGGCGTCGTGCCGCCCGCGTTGAGGGCTTCGAGGACGGCGTTGTAGGCGGCCTTCTTGTTGCCGCCGCTGTCGAACAGCAGCGGGGTGCCCGAGGCGCGCCAGGAGTCGCTGTCGCGGATGCCCCACACGGTGATGCCGGTGCAGCGCGCCACGGCCAGGCAGGCCTGGGTGACGCCCTTGAACTGCTCGGCCTGGCTGGACCCCGAGCCCTCGATGTCCAGCTCGGTGATCTGCACGTCCACACCGAGGTTGGCGAAGTTCTGCAGCGTGGTGTGGTAGTTGCTCGGCACCGGGTTGCCGCTGTTGAAGTGCGCCTGGAAGCCCACGCAGTCGATCGGCACACCGCGGGACTTGAAGTCCTGCACCATCCGGTACACGCCCTGGGTCTTGGCGTGCGACCAGTTGTCGGTGTTGTAGTCGTTGTAGCACAGCTTCGCGTCCGGATCGGCGGCCCGCGCGGCGCGGAAGGCGGCCTCGATCCAGTCGTTGCCCGTGCGCTGCAGGTTGGAGTCCCGGCGCCCGCCGCTGCTGCCGTCGGCGAAGGCCTCGTTGACCACGTCCCAGGCGTAGATCTTGCCCCGGTAGTAGGAGGCGACCTGGGTGACGTGGTTGAGCATCGCCTGCCGCAGCGCCGAACCCTCCATGCGCTGCATCCACCCCGGCTGCTGGGAGTGCCAGGCCAGCGCGTGCCCGCGCACCCGCTTGCCCTGACTCCGCGCCTGGTTGACGATCCGGTCGGCGTTGCCGTAGCTGAACTGGCCCTGGTTGGGCTCGGTCGCGTCCATCTTCATCTCGTTCTCGGCCGTGACCATGTCGAACTCACGGTTGAGAATGCCGACGTAGGTGGAGTCCGAGAGCTTGTTCGCCGCGACGGCGGTCCCGAAGTAGCGGCCGCTCTCGGCCGCGGACGCGGCCAGGGTGGTGCCCGCGCTGGCGACGTTCGGCAGCACCACGGCCGCCGCGCTCAGCAACCCGAGCACACCGGTCACCACCGCGACGCGTCGCGGCCCTCCTCTTGTCACCGGCCTGCCGGCAGCGGCGACAGCAGTTTCGGACATCACTTCCTCCAACGGGTCAGCACGGGGCGCGGTGGGGCCACCGCCGTGGCGGAGCTTCGAAACTTTCGAGAACTTGAGTGACGCTTTCGTAAACTAGGCTGCGGAATGTGCGCGGTCAAGGACTATCCGTCACCAATAGAGACGCAACTCCGCAGGCAAACCCCACATTGGTGGGTCGCAACTCTCTTCGCGGGTTTACGAAAGTATCGACCTGGCGCGCCGCGTGTGATCAACGGCGGTGAGGGTGCCCGGAACGACGTCACCCCCGGCCGGATGGCGTTCCGGCCGGGGGTGACGTCGATGGGCACCGTTGACGAGCGGGGCGCACCCCGTCCCGGAAGTCTCAGATCAGCACGATCTCGCGCGTGGTGTCGCCCTGCTTCACCAGCACCTGGGCGCCCTCGACCTTGGCGGCCTGGTAGAGGAAGTCCCCGAAGCCGACGAGTCGGCGCACGGCTTCGGTGAGGCTGACGCCCTCCCGGTCCATGACGGTCTGCAGCGCCTTCACCGTCTCGGGCGACACCGCCACGTTGATCCTCTTCGGTTCGGGGCGGCCGTGGTCGCGGGACGGCTCCAGCTCGTCGCGGTCGGCGGTGGTCGAAGCGGCACGGGACATGCGAAATCCTTCGAGGAGACGGGTTGGTGGGCGCACTCGTCCGCCGCCGGGGCTTCCCCCGGTCGGGTCGTCGGAGCGCCCCGGTGGCGCTCAACTTCGGCACCTCGTGCTCGGTCCGGCGCGGCGGTGGCGGTCTTGAACATCTCCGCCACCAACCCACCAGCGATTAGTAGCATCGCACATGTCGAAGCTGTGCGCAAGACGTGTGAGCGGTGTGGGTTTGTTGTGTTAAACCCGCACGCCCGCTGTTATATTGGGACCAGCCGGCGTGGACCGGCCACTCGGGGCAGCCGAAAACCCGGTCCACCTCCCCGAGCGAAGGGGGTCCCAGCAGATGACCCGTCGACACACCGGGAAGGACTACGTCCAGCAGGACGGGACGTGGTACGACCCGACACCCAGCGCCTCGATCTCCGGGGAGCGGGTGGTCCGGTACGCCGACGAGGAGCGTCCGGACGCGCACGTGCTGCTCAGCCAGGCCCTCGAAGCCCCGCCCGGCCGCCGCGCCGGGGCGGCCGAGGTCGGGCAACTCCGGTGAGCGGGTCCGCGCGGCCCCCCGCCGGGCCGGACGTGGCGGAGGGGACCTGGACCGGGCGCGAGGACAGGGCGGGCACCGGGGAGCTGATCAGCCTGCGGCCCACGCCCGAGCAGACCCAGAAGTGGACCATGCAGAGCAGGGTCCTGTGGGGCGTGGGAGCGACCTTCTTCGGCACGCTGCTGGCCGTGCTCGCGGCGGTCGGGCTCGGGTGGATCACCCAGGACTTCGGCAGCGAGCTGGCCAGGATGATCCTGCCGAGCGTGCTCGGCTCGGCCAGCACGATCATCGGTGTGCTCTTCGTCGCGGGCAAGCAGGAGAAGTAGCCCGCGAGGCGGGTGTCCCGGCGATCACCCGCGGCCGGTGTCCCGGTCCGCGTCGGTGATCGCGGTGATGAGCAGGTCGAGGCCGAAGTCGAACTCGGCGCGGCGGGCCGCGTCGTCGGAGGCGGGGATCGCGGAGAGCTCGCGCAGCAGGGCGCCGACGAGGTAGGCCAGGCCGGTGCGCAGGACGCGCACGGCGGTCGCGGGCGGGAACCCGGCGCGGCGCAGGATGCCCAGCGCGGCTGCCACCGGACCCGGACCGGTCGGCGAGTCCGGCCTGCGGGTCAGCGCCAGGTGCGCGCAGCGGGGGTGGCGCAGCGCGGTGTCGCGGAAGGCGTGCGCCGCGGCGCGCACGTCGGCGCGCAGCCCGCCGGTGGCCGGTGGCAGGCGCAGGTCGGCGAAGACGGCCCCGGTGATCGCGTCGAGCAGCGCGTCACGGCTGTCGACGTGGTTGTACAGGCTCATGGTGTCCACGCCCAGCCGCTTGGCCAGCCCGCGCATGGTCAACCCGGCCAGCCCGGCTCCCTCGACCACGGCCATCGCCTCGGCGACGATGCGCTGCCTGGTCAGGGGCTGCCGGTCGCGCCGGGGCCTGCCCCGGCGTGGCGCGACCGTCTGGTGGATGGGGCTCACGTCCACTCCTCCCGGCCTGTGCCGCGACCCCGGTGCGAACGAGGAGCCGCCCGCCCGCCGCGCCGGGCGCACCGGCGCGGCGGGCGGCGCGGTCAGCGGGGAGCGGCGATGCTCTCGTAGATGCGGGCGAAGCCGTGCTCGTCGTAACCGGCGTCGCGCTGCTTCCTGATCAGCTCCTGCACCATGGCGAGCGGCTGGCCGCCGATGCCCAGCTCGGCGACGGCGTCGAGCATCTTGGTCAGGTCGGAGAAGGCGAGGCTCTGCTGGCCGGGGACGGTGTAGTCGCCGCCGTCGATGACCGCGCCGAAGCCCGCCAGGCCCCCGGTCATCGCGGTCAGCCAGCTCTGCGCGCGAGCCGCGAAAGCGCTTGCCGAGATGCCCGCGGTGCGCACCATCGCGGCCCCCTGCATGTAACCGGCGAACATCACGTACATCGCCGCGAGCAGCGCCAGGTCGTAGAGCGAGGCCAGGCCGGTGTCCTCGCCGAAGTAGGTGCTGGTGCCCCAGTGGTCGAAAATCTCCTTGTGGCGCTGGAAAACGTGCTCGTCGCCGCTGTAGAAGACCTCCGACCCCGCCGTGCCGATCATGGCGGGCACGGCCATGATGCCGCCGTCGAGGTAGCCGATGCCCTCGGCGGCGGCCCACCGGCCCAGCTCGCGCGCCTGCTCGGGCGAGGTGGTGGTCAGGTTCACCACCGCGCGGCCCCGCAGCCGCTGCGCCAGCGGGTCCAGCACCTCGTGCACCGAGGCGTGGTCGAACAGGCAGACGACCACCACCTCCGCGGCGGTGACGGCGTCCTCGGCGGAGGCCGCCCCGGTCGCGCCGGAGGCGATCAGCTCGTCGGCCTTGCCGGGCGTGCGGTTCCACACGGTGGTGGGGACGTCCGCCTTCACCAGGGCGGCCGCCAGCGCGCGTCCCATCTCGCCGAGGCCGAGCACGGCGACCGGTGTCGCAGTGGACAAGGCAGTTCCCTTCTCAAGTCGTCGATTCGGGCTGCCGCAATGCTTTCGCCGTACTGTGGTGGGGACAAGTACGCACTTGGAAGTCCAATACTGACTTCGTGGTCAGCATGGGGGTTGTGGTGAGCGGGGCGCCTCGGACCGGTCCGTACGTCTGCGGCCTGGACGCCGCGATGGACGTGGTGGGCGGCAAGTGGAAGTCGCTGATCCTGTGGGAGCTGCGGCAGGGGGCCCGGCGGTTCGGCGAGCTGCGCCGCGGCCTGCCGGGGGTTAGCGAGCGGGTGCTGGCCCGGCAGCTGCGGGAGATGGAGGAGGACGAGCTGGTGCACCGCGAGGTCTACCCCGTGGTGCCGCCGCACGTCGAGTACTCGCTCACCGAACAGGGGCGCTCCCTCTACGGGGCGCTGGAGTCGCTGGGTGCTTGGGGGCGCAGGCGGATCGCCCGGATCGGGGCCGCCCGGCTCGACGTGGAGCACGCGGGCGGATGATCCCCGCCCGCGTGCCGAGGGCTGGAAAGCGCTGCGCACGCGCGTTCGCCACCGAACCGCCCCGGTGTCACTCCCCGGTGCCGCTCCCGCCCCCGTCGGCCAGGAGCGGGGCGCGACCGCGCACGCGGTAGCGCAGGTGCGTCACGTCGGGGGTGTGCAGCACCCTGGTCGGGACCAGCTCGACGCCCTCCCGCTCGCCCAGGCCGAGGTCGGCGTCGAGCAGCCGCAGCCCGGTGCCCAGCACGACCGGCACCACGTGCAGCTCCAGCTCGTCGAGCAGGCCCGCCGCGAGGACCTGCCGCACCAGGCTGCCGCCGCCCGCGATCGCGACGTCCTTGCCGCCCGCGGCGTCCTTGGCCCGCTCCACGGCGTGGGCCAGGCCCTCGGTGACGTAGGTGAAGCTGGTGCCGCCCCGGCGCACGAGGGTGGGGCGCGGGCGGTGGGTGACGACGAACACGGGCGCGCGGAACGGCGGCTCCTCGCCCCACGGCTCCTCGCCGCCGTCGGCCATCCGCCGCCCCATCACGTACGCCCCGGCGGCCTCGAACGCCTCGCCGATGACCTCGGAGTTGACGTCCCGCTCGCCACCGGCGAAGCCCTGCCGCTCCCGCCACGCCGCCGCGCCGGTCATCCAGCGGGTGAGGCGGAAGAACGCCGCAGCCTCCGCTGACGCCATCCAGTCGCCGTCGCCCTCGTGGCGGGGCCCGGCGTAGAAGCCGTCGAGGGACACCGACAGCTGTGCGGTCACCTTGGTCATCGTGCTGCGCTCCTTGCTCTCCCGGCGATGCCCGGCGGGCTCGCTCGGGAGGGGATCGGAGCCGACGACGACGTTTCTACGTCGACGCCGAGAAATTTTTTCCGGCTTCAGCGGCGTCCGCGTGGCGTGCCGCCCGCAGCAGCAGGAACCGCTGCTCGGCCGCGTTGCCCGCCAGGCGCGCGGCCTGCCGGAACGCCTCGCTCGCGGCGGCGTGCTCGCCCGCCTTCTCCAGCAGGTGGGCGCGCACGGCGTGCAGCCGGTGGTGGCCCGCCAGCGGACCCCGCTCCAGTTCGGCGACGGCCTCCAGGGCGGCGCGGGGACCGCGCACCTCGCCGAGGGCGACGGCCCGGCTCAGCGCGGCGACCGGGTTGGGCGCGAGGCGCTGCAGCACGTCGTGCAGCGCCAGGACCTGCGGCCAGTCGGTGTCCTCGGCGCGGGCCGCCTCGCAGTGCAGCGCGGCGATCGCGGCCTGCACCTGGTACGGGCCCGCCGGGTGGGCGGCCAGGCTGCGGGTGACCAGCTCGGTGCCCTCGGCGATGGCCGCCCGGTCCCACCGCGACCGGTCCTGCTCGGCCAGCGGGACCAGCTCGCCGTCGGGGCCGGTGCGCGCCGCGCCGCGCGCCTCGGTCAGCAGCATCAGCGCGAGCAGCCCGGCGGTCTCACCGGAGTCGGGCAGCTCGCGGTGCAGCCGCGTGGTCAGCCGCACCGCCTCCGCGGTGAGGTCGGGGCGGCGCAGCGCGGGCCCGGAGCTGGCGCTGTAGCCCTCGTTGAACAGCAGGTACAGCACGTGCAGCACGTCCCCGAGCGCCCGCTCCCGCTCCGCCTCGGGCGGCAGCTCGAACCGGGCGCCCGCCTCCTTGAGCCGCTGCTTGGCGCGGGAGACGCGCTGCCCCATCGTCTTGTCCGGCACCAGGAACGCCGCGGCGATCTCGGCGGTGGTCAACCCGGCGACCGCGCGCAGCGTGAGCGCCATCCGCGACGCTGGGGTCAGCACCGGGTGGCAGCACAGGAACAGCAGCTCCAGCAGGTCGTCGCGCACCGGCTCGGCGTCCGGCGGCGCGGCGAGCAGCTGGTCGCGCGGCACGGCGTCGAACACCGCCCGCTCCCGGCGGGCCCGCGCCGCGTCGGAGCGCACCAGGTCGACGTAGCGGCGGGTGGCGACCGTGGTCAGCCACCCCAGCGGGTGCTCGGGGACGCCGTCGCGCCCCCACTTGTCCGCGGCGTCGACCAGCGCCTCCTGCACGGCGTCCTCGCACCGCGCGAAGTCGCCGTAGCGGCGCACGAGGGCGCCGAGCACCTGCGGCGTCAGCTCGCGCAGCAGGTGCCCGGCGTCCTCGCCCACGATCACAGGTCGCTACCGCCGGGCTCCATCAGCGGCCACACCTCGATGCCGCCGCCGAGGCCCCCGCCGTGGCGCAGGGCGGGGTAGGACCGCGCGATCTCCAGGGCGCGCCGCTCGCTGTCCACGTCGACCACGAAGTAGGAGCCGACGTGCTCCTTGGCCTCCAGGTAGGGGCCGTCGGTGACCACCGGCGCGTCCTCGACCACCCGCACCGACCGGGGCCGGGACACCAGGCCCCGGCTGTCGACCAGCTCGCCGGACTCCCGCAGGGCCGCGTTGAACGCGTCCACCTCCGCGATCAGCTCGGCGAGCCGGTCGGCGTCGACACCGGTCCACAGCTGCTCGTTGCCGTAGATCAGCATCAGGTACTTCACCGCGCGACCCTCAGATCACGCCCAGCGCCAGCATCGCGTCGGCGACCTGGATGAAACCGGAGATGTTCGCGCCCGCGACGTAGTTGCCGGGGGTGCCGTAGGTGTCGGCGGCCTCCAGGCAGCGGTCGTGGATGCCGTGCATGATGTCGGCCAGCCGCCGCTCGGTGTGGGCGAAGCCCCAGGAGTCGCGGGAGGCGTTCTGCTGCATCTCCAGGGCGCTGGTGGCCACGCCGCCCGCGTTGGCCGCCTTGCCGGGGGCGAACAGGACGCCCGCCTCGGTGAACAGGCGCACAGCGTCGGGGGTGCAGGGCATGTTCGCGCCCTCGGCGACGATGGCGCACCCGTTCTTGACCAGCGTCGCGGCGTCGTGGCCGTTGAGCTCGTTCTGCGTGGCGCAGGGCAGCGCGATGTCGCAGGGCACGTCCCACACCGAGCCGCCCTCGACGTACCGGGCGGTGTCGGGGCGCGCCTCGGCGTAGTCGGAGATGCGCGCGCGGCGCTTCTCCTTGATCTCCTTGAGCAGGTCCAGGTCGATGCCCCGCTCGTCGACCACGTACCCGTTGGAGTCCGAGCAGGCGATCACCGTGCCGCCCAGCTGCTGCACCTTCTCCACCGCGTAGACCGCGACGTTGCCCGAGCCGGAGACGACCACCTTCTTGCCGTCGAAGGAGTCGCCGCGGACCTTGAGCATCTCCTCGACGAAGAACACCGTGCCGTACCCGGTGGCCTCGGTGCGCACCTGCGAGCCGCCCCAGGTCAGGCCCTTGCCGGTGAGCACGCCGGACTCGTAGCGGTTGGTGATGCGCTTGTACTGGCCGAACAGGTAGCCGATCTCCCGGCCACCGACGCCGATGTCACCGGCCGGCACGTCGGTGTGCTCGCCGATGTGCCGGTAGAGCTCGGTCATGAACGCCTGGCAGAAGCGCATGACCTCGCCGTCGGAGCGGCCCTTGGGGTCGAAGTCGGAGCCGCCCTTGCCGCCGCCGATGGGCATCCCGGTCAGCGAGTTCTTGAAGATCTGCTCGAAGCCGAGGAACTTGACGATGCCCAGGTAGACCGACGGGTGGAAGCGCAGGCCGCCCTTGTACGGGCCGAGCGCGGAGTTGAACTCGACCCGGAAGCCGCGGTTGATCCGCACGGTGCCGGAGTCGTCGACCCACGGCACCCGGAAGATGATCTGCCGCTCGGGCTCGCACAGCCTGCGGATCACGGCCGCGTCGGTGTACTCCGGGTGCTTGGCGACCACCGGGCCCAGGCTGTCGAGGACCTCGTGCACCGCCTGGTGGAACTCGGCCTCGCCGGGGTTGCGCCGCAGCACCTCGTCGTAGATGTCGCTCAGCTTCTCGTCCAGGATCGCCACGTGCCGCTCCCCGATCGTCCCATCATCGTTCCACTGACGGGTACCCAGTCTGACCTGCGGCTGTCGGTCTCCTGCGGGCGGGTCGCACCGGACCGTCACTCTCACGGAGGGTGACGGTCCTGCGGTGAGCCGGATCACTGGTTAGCGTGGGGGCGGGTGTGAGGAGCACGACATGGCCACCTCGACAGCGGACCGGGCCGCCGACCGGCGGGGACGGTGTCGCGCGCGTGGGGTTGCGCGCAGGCGCGTGCTGGCCGCGGTGGTCGCGGCGGTGCTGCCCGGCGGCTGCGGGGCGGGAGCCTCGGACGGGGACGGCACCACGACGCTCACCTTCGTCAACGCCCAGGACCAGGGGACCTTCGACCAGGTCATCGCCGGTTTCGAGCGGGCCAACCCCGGCATCCGGATCAGGCAGGAGGTCGTCCCGTTCGACGACCTGAACTCGGCGGTGCAGTACCGGCTGCTCTCCGAGGACCCCGGCGTCGACCTGTTCGACGTGGACGCGCCGCGCCTGGCCGCGTTCGCCGCGCGCGGCTTCCTGGTGGACCTGGGCGAGCTGGGGGAGCGGGCGCGCGGGCGGGTGGACCCGGAGGCGCTGGCGGGCACCACCTACCGGGGCAGGCAGTACGCCCTGCCCCGGTGGACCTCCACCCAGCTGCTCTACTACAACCGGGGGCTGCTGGGCAAAGCCGGTGTCGCGGCACCTCCTGGCGACCCGCGCAGCCCCATGACCTGGGAGGACGTCGCGGCGGCGGGCCGCGCGGCGCAGGCCGCGGGCGCCCGGTGGGGGCTGGCCTTCGACCAGATCGACCGCTACTACCAGCTCCAGCCGCTGCCCGAGTCGCTGGGCGGCGGCCCCGGCCTGACCGGCCCGGACCTGCTCACCCCGCAGGTCGCCAACCCGGCGTGGGTGCGGGCGTTCACCTGGTACGCCTCGCTCTTCGAGCAGGGGGTGGCCCCCAGGGGCGTCAGCCCCGAGCAGACCGGGCCCCTGTTCGCGTCGGGCAACACGGCGTTCTTCGTCGGCGGGCCGTGGAACGCCGACGCCTTCGACCAGGCCAGGGGCCTGGACTACGACGTGGCGCCCTTCCCGGTCTTCGCGGGCGGCAGGCCCGCGTCCTCGACCGGCTCGTGGGCGACGGGCGTCAGCCCCTTCTCGCGGCACCAGGAGGCGGCGAAGGAGTTCATCGCCTACCTGGCGCTCGACCCGACCGGCGCGTGGGAGGCCAGTTCGCGCAACATCCCGGTGCAGGTCGACGCCTTCGAGCGGTACCTGGGCACGCTGCGCGGCCAGGGCGGCCGGTCGGCGCGGCTGGCCGAGGTCGTGGCGCACGAGCTCGCGAGCAACGCGGTGGCGCGTCCCCGCACGGTCGGCTACGTGACCTTCGAGACGGCGATGAACAAGGCGTTCGCCGACATCCGCAACGGCTCGGACCCCGAGCGGCGGCTGCGGGCGGCCGAGGCGGAGCTGACCCGAGCCATGGCCAAGTACCGCGGGTAGCCGCCCGCCTGCGAGGAGGTGGGCATGACCACCGCGACACCGAGGACCGCGGTCGGCCGCCGGGGGCGCTTCGGCGACTGGCCGATCGCGGTGACCTTCCTGGGCCCCGCCGTGCTGGCCGCCGTGCTGCTGCGGCTGTGGCCAGCGGCGCGCGCGGTCTGGGACAGCCTGCGCAGCACGCCGTTCGGGCTCGTCCCCACCACCTGGGTGGGGCTGGACCAGTACCGGTGGCTGTTCACCGACCCGGCCTTCCTCAACTCGCTGAAGGTCACCGCCCTGTTCGGCATCGTCGTCAACCCGCTGCAGATCGCCGTCGCGCTGGCGCTGGCGGTGCTGTTCAACGAGCGCATCCGCGGTGTCGGCCTCATGCGCACGCTGGTGTTCCTGCCGGTGGCCATCCCGCAGAGCGTCTCGGCGGTGATCTGGGCGGTCGCCTTCCGCCCGGACGGGCCGCTCAACGGGGTGCTCGCGCTGTTCGGCCTGGGCGGGCTGCGCTACCTCACCTCGCCCGGCCAGGCCTTGGCGTCGATCGTGGTCGTGGTCTCCTGGATCGGCGTCGGCTACTGGATGATGTTCCTCATCGCCGGGCTGAAGGAGATCGACCCGAACCTCTACGACGCCGCGGCGCTGGACGGGGCGGGCCGCTGGGCGCGCTTCCGCTACGTCACGGTGCCGCAGCTGCGCAGGCAGCTGGCCTTCGTGCTGGTCGCCGACACGGTGTCGAACCTGCTGCTGTTCGCCCCGGTGCAGATCCTGACCAAGGGCGGCCCGGACGGCAGCACCGACGTGCTGATGAACGACATCTTCGAGCGCGCCTACACCGAGGCCGACGTGGGCGCGGCGGCGGCCGCGACGGTGGTGCTGACCGCCGTCGCGCTGGCCATCGTGGTCGTGCAGTTCCGGCTGCTCTCCAGCGGGAAGGACTGACGTGGCCGCCGGGGCGCGGGGCGGCCGGGTGGGCATGGCGCTGCTCGGCGGGCTCATCGCGCTGCTGTTCTTCCTGCCGCTGTGGTGGGCGCTGGCGGGCGCGCTGCGCTCGGAGCAGGAGACCTTCCGCACGCTCTCGCCGGTGTCGCTGTGGACGCTGATCCCCGGCCGGCCGACGCTGGGCAACTTCGCGTCGCTGATCCACGGCGGCTTCGGCCGGGCCATGCTCAACTCGGCGGTGGTCACGGCCGCGACGCTGGTGGTGGGCCTGGCGATCTGCTCGACCGCCGCGTTCGGGCTCGCCGTGCTGCGCTTCCCCGGCCGCACCACCGTCTTCGCGGTCATGGTGGTGTCGTTCCTCATCCCGTTCGACGCCATCGCCATCCCGCTGAGCGCCCTGTTCCGGGACTTCGAGCTGCAGAACACCTACCTGGGGCTGGTGCTGCCGGGCGTGGGCAACGGCTTCGCCGTCTTCCTGCTGCGGGGCTTCTTCCTGGGGGTGCCGAAGGAGCTGGCGGAGGCCGCGCACGTGGACGGGCTGGGCTGGTGGGGGATCTTCTGGCGGATCTACCTCCCGCTGTCCAAACCGGCCATGGTCGGCGCGGGGCTGATCCTGTTCGTGTTCCAGTGGCAGGCGTACCTGTGGCCGCTGCTGATCGCGCCCTCACCGGCGATGAAGGTGGCGCCGGTGGCCATCGCCCAGCTGTCCGGCGAGCGGGGCGCGGACTTCGGGGCCATCTTCGCGGGCGCGGTGCTGACCGCGCTGGTCCCGCTGCTGGTGCTGCTGTTCTTCCAGCGCTACTTCACCCAGTCGCTGTCGGGCTCGGGCACGAAGGGCTGAAAAAAGTTCCGCGGGCGTGTCGATCGGGGTGTTCCCCGTTCGACCTGTGAGGTGAGAGGGTCCGAAAGGGACCCGGACCGCCCAGGGAGACACGACCGTGAAGTACATGCTGATCATGCGCGCCACCGACGAGGGCCTGGCGAAGATGGGGGAGATCGACCTCAACGAGATGATCGACATCATGGGCAAGTTCAACGACGAGCTGATCAGGGCGGGTGTGCTGATCGCCGCGGAGGGGCTCGACGACGCCGACCAGGGCGTCGTGGTGGACCACTCGGCGGAGCCGCCCGTGGTCACCGACGGCCCGTACGGGGAGACCAAGGAGCTGTTCGGCGGGTTCTACATCCTCAACGTGGCCTCCAAGGAGGAGGCCGTGGAGTGGGCCAAGCGGCTGCCGGTGCCGGGCCCCGGTTTCAAGACCGAGGTCCGCCGGGTCCCCTCGATCGACGAGTTCCCGCAGGACAACGTGTGGATTCAGAAGGAGCGGGCGTGGCGCGAGGCGACCGGCCAGCTCTGACCGGGACGGGCGACCCCACCGGCCGCGAAGCCGTCGCGGCCGTGTGGCGGATCGAGTCCGCGCGGATCGTCGGCGCGCTCGCCCGCTACACCGGCGACTTCGCGCTGGCCGAGGACCTGGCGCAGGAGGCGCTGGCCGAAGCCCTGGTGACCTGGCCGCGCGAGGGGGTGCCCCGCACCCCGGCTGCCTGGCTGCTCACGGTGGGCAAGCGCCGCGCGATCGACGCCTTCCGCAGGCGCTCGGCGCTCGAAGAGCGCTACGCCGCCCTCGCCCGCGACCTGGACGAGGGCGGCGCGCCCGAGGACGCGCCGTGGGACCCGGACCAGATCGACGACGACGTGCTGGCGCTGATGTTCACCGCCTGCCACCCCGTGCTGTCGCGGGAGGCCAGGGTGGCGCTGACCCTGCGCGTGGTCGGCGGCCTGACCAGCGACGAGATCGCCAGGGCGTTCCTGGTGCCGACCGCCACCGTGCAGGCCCGCATCACCAGGGCCAAGAAGACCCTGCTGGCGGCGGGGGTGCCGTTCGAGGTGCCGCCCGTTGAGCACCGCGCCGAGCGGCTCGGCTCGGTGCTCAACGTCATCTACGTGATCTTCACCGAGGGGTCCACGGCCAGCTCCGGCGAGCGGCTGATCCGGTTCGACCTGGCGGGCGAGGCGCAGCGCCTGGCGCGGGTGCTGGCCCGGCTGGTGCCCGACGAGGCCGAGGCTCACGGCCTGCTGGCGCTGCTGGAGCTGACCGCGGCGCGCTTCCCCGCGCGCACCGGGCCGGACGGCGAACCGGTGCTGCTGGAGCACCAGGACCGCAGGCTGTGGGACCGGGCCGCGATCCGCCGGGGGCGGGCCGCGCTGGTCCGCGCGCAGCAGGTCGGGCGCGGCCTGGGCGCGTACGGCCTGCAGGCGGCGATAGCCGAGTGCCACGCCGTCGCCCCGTCGGTCGAGGAGACGGACTGGGAGCGGGTGGTGCTGCTCTACGAGGCGCTGGGCAGGCTCGCGCCCTCCCCGGTGGTCGAGCTCAACCGGGCGGTGGCGGTCTCCATGGCCGACGGACCGGCCGCCGCGCTGCCGATCGTGGACGAGCTGGCGGCGGCCGGGGCGCTGGCGAGCTCGCACCTGCTGCCGACCGTCCGGGGGGAACTGCTCACCCGCCTGGGACGGGTGGAGCAGGCGCGTGCCGAGCTGGAGCGCGCCGCGCGGCTGTGCGGCAACGACCGCGAGCGCGCCGTGCTGGCGCGCAAGCTCGCCGACCTGGGGTGACCAGCTCCCCGCTCCCCGCGTGGTCGCGGGGAGCGGGGCGGGCCGGTCAGGGGTTCCAGTAGAGCGAGGCGAACGTGCGGTCGAAGCGCCGTGCGGCAAGGTCGTCGCGTTGGATCGCCCAGTGCATGGTGGCACCTTCCAGGCCGGTGACGTCGAGGTGCCAGTCGGCCAGCAGCACCCAGTCGGAGACCTCCGTCGAGATCGGTCCTTCCCAGTGGCCGTCTTCCATGGCCTTCTGGGCGAAGAACACGACGTCGGAGACCGGGTTCCCGCCGATGGCCGCCTCGGTGCCGTACCCGCCGAGCTGGAGCATCCCCCAGCTCGCCGTCCCCTCCCAGTTCTCCCCCCAGAGCTTGAGGAGCCGCTCGGAGATGCTGTAGCCGAGGTCTTCGGGCAGGGACACGGTGGGCGTCGCCCGCAGCGGTCCCTGCGGGAATCTCTCGAACAGCTCCCGGCTCTCCTCGTCGTCGGACCAGCGCCAGCGGTACTTGTCCCGCTCCTGCACGGCCGTGCCCGCAGGGACGTACACCGCCGCGCCCGCGCTTTCCGCGCTGTCGCTGTCCCAGGGGCTGGCGAACAGCAGCAGGTGGCCGTCGGCGGGCAGGTCGAGGTCCGTCGCGTCGGCGGGCAGGGCCGCGAGGTCGATGGTGGCGACGAAGGGGTGGATCAGGTCCGGGGTGTCGGCCGGGAGCAGGAGCGGGCCGCCGAAGTGGCCCACCACCGGCCCGTCCCCCTGTCGCGCCAGCGTCGCGCTGGGACGGGCGGCGGCCAGCCAGCGGTCCACGTCCTCGGCGGCGATCCCCTGCTCGACCGCGTCGTCGCGGAACTGGCTTAACCGGGTCTGCAGCTCATCGATCATGGCGTGCACCGTAGAGGAGGGGTACGACACAACGGTTCCGCGGGCACGACCCGTCGGGTCAGGGGTTCCAGTAGAGCGTGGCGTAGGCGCGGTCGAAGCGCCGCGCGGCCAGGTCGTCGCGCTGGATTCCCCAGTGGATGACGGCGCCTTCCAGGCCGGTGATGCCGGCGTGCCAGTCGGCCAGCAGCACCCAGTCCGTCTCCTTCTCCGAGGCAGGTCCCTCCCAGCGGCCTGCCTTCACCGCGTGCACGGCGCTTTCCGCTATCTCGGTGACCAGGTCGTAGGGGCTGATGCCCGATTCCGTGCCGTATCCGCCGAGCTGGAGCATCCCGATGTCCGCGTGCTCCTCCCAGAACTCGCCGAGCTCGTCGGAGATGTTGTAGGCGTCGTGGGGGGACAGGGACAGCGCGGGGATCGCCCGGAACGGTCCCTGCGAGAACTCCGCGAACTGCTCCCGGTACTCCTCGTCGTCGGACCAGCGCCAGCCGTACTTGTCCCGCTCCTCCACCGCAGCCCCGGCCGGGACGTGCACCACGGCGCCCACATTGTCGAAGTCGGTGACGTACCAGGGGCTGGCGAACAGCAGCAGTTGGCCGTCGGTGGGCAGGTCGAGGCCCGTTGCGTCGGCGGGCAGGGCGGCGAGGTCGATGGTTGCGACGAGGGGGTGGTCGGGGGTGGGGGTGTCGGCTGGGAGCAGTGGTGGGCCGCCGAAGCGGCCCGCCACTGGCCCATCGCCTTCGTGGTCCAGGATCAGGCAGGTGCGGGTGGCGGCCAGCCAGCGGTCCACGTCCTCGGCGGCGAAGCCCTCTTCGATCGCCGTGGCGCGCAACTCGTCCAGTTCGGTCTGAAGATCATCGATCATGCGGGCACCGTAGGGCAGGGGTACGACACAACGGTTACGCGGCCACGACCCGCCGGGTCAGGGGTTCCAGTAGAGCGAGGCGAACGTGCGGTCGAAGCGCCGTGCGGCAAGGTCGTCGCGCTGGATCGCCCAGTGCACGGTGGCCTCTTCCACGTCGGTGACGTCGAGGTGCCAGTCGGCCAGCAGCAGGTGGCCGTCGGTGGACAGGGCCGCGAGATCGATGGTGGCGACGAAGGGGTGGATCGGGTCCGGGGTGTCGGCCGGGAGCAGCAGCGGCCCACCACCGGCCCGTCCCCCTGTCGCGCCAGCGTCGCGCTGGGACGGGCGGCGGCCAGCCAGCGGTCCACGTCCTCGGCGGCGATCCCCTGCTCGACCGCGTCGTCGCGGAACTGGCTCAACCGGGCCTGCAGCTCATCGATCACAACGTCCACCGCAGAGGAGGAGCACGGCACAACCCGCCCGCAGAGGTTTCAGCCGATCGGCCGGTGAGTGGTGACCTCGACCCCTGGGAACCCGTTGACGACCAGCTGTTCGGCGGAGGTGTCGCCGAGCATGTGCAGCCGCAGGAACGAGCTGATGTAGCGGACCGTGACGTCCTGCTGCTCACGCTCGGTCCAGGTGTCCTCGGGGGCGCAGCCGCTGTCGTTGTCGTAGGCCCACTCGGAGTTGAAGAAGTTGTGGTTGGCCCCGGCCAGGTCGACTTCGTGGAAGGGGACGAGGTTGTGCCCGGCGGCGTTCCTGGCGAAGGTGCGGTGGTTCATCGCGGCCCCGCCGTCGCAGTCGCCCGCCAGCACGGCGAACGGAATCCGGGTGATGCGGTACTTGAGGTTCTCGGGTGACTCGGCGTCGGGCGCGTAGTAGTCGGCGGGCGCGATGGGTACGACCGCCCGCAGGCGCACGCCTCGGGGCAGGTCGCCCGCGTGGATGTCGGCCGCCTGCCAGACCACGCCCCGCCCGCCGCGCGAGTGCCCCACCAGGCCGACGTTGGTCAGGTCCAAGCGGTTCCGCAGCACGCGCAGGGGCCGCGCCAGCGGTCCCCGGCCCGCGTCCGCGTCGCGGAGCATCTCCAGGTGCTCGTTCACCAGCGCCCCTCGCGCCATGTCTGCGGGCTGCCCCAGCTCGCCCGCGTTGATGCCGTTGACGCTCACGGACACGACCACGAAGCCCTGTTCGGCCAGCGACTCGGCGAGGTAGTCGTAGCCGAGGTAGCTGCGCGTCGGGGCGGTTCCCGCCGGGCAGGGCCAGCCCATGGTCTCCCCGGCGCACGAGTACCACAGGCCGTGCGCGAGCATCACCACCGGCCGCCTGCCGGTGAAGTGCCGTGGGTGGCGCACGACGCCGGTCAGCTCGATCTCGGCTTCCGCCGTGCGGTCGGCGTTGAGGAATCCCGGAACCTTGAACGCCGTGTCCCCCAGGGTGTACTCGATGCGACCGGTGTCCTTTTCGGACGCGGTGGCCGGGATCGTCGGGGCGGCGACCAGCACGGCCAGCGCCGCCGTCAGGGCTCGGACCGTTTTCAGTCTCATGTGGACAGCTCCTCGGATGTTCTGGTTCTACTCGTCCACTGCGGGACAGGTGGTCCCGTCGGACGGCAGCGAGAGCGACAACAGGTAGTCGTCGCCGACCCGCCGGGTGCAGTCGCTGCGGTCGTAGACGCCGTGCCCGTCGCCCTCGTAGGTCACCAGCACGGTGGACCGGGGTTGCTGACGCCGCACGGCGACCGCCCACTCGTGCGGGGTCGAGGGGTCGTGCCCGCTGTTGAGCAGCAGCGTCGGCACGGCGGTGCGCATGGCGCCGGGCCGCTGCGGGGTGCGGGTGTCGGGGACGCCGAGGCAGCCGGTCATGGCGGTGTTGCCGCGCAAGGACCCGGCGGTGCGCGGGGAGATCCGGTTCTCCAGCCGGGTCAGCGCCGCGTACTCGGCGTGGCTCCGCACCCGGAAGCCCAGGTCGGCGCACGTGATGGCCTGGAACGCGGTCGCGAACAGGGACGGGTCGCCGCCGGCGGCGCGGGAGGCCGCCCGTGCGGCGGGAGCGCCGTCGCGCAGGGCGAGCACCCAGGCGCTGAAGCCCTCCCAGTCGGGCAGGTACGCGCTGGCGGTGAGGTTGCCGCTCAGGTCGTGCGGGGTGATCCGCCGGGTCGGGTCGTCCGGATCGGCCAGCTCACCGCGCGCGGCACTGGCCATCAGCTCGTCCCACAGCGCGCCCGCGTCCCGACCGTGCAGGGGGGAGGACGCGGTGCGCTCGTTCCACCGCAGCCACCGCGCGAGCACGTCCGCGGCGGCGCGGGCGGAGGCGGCCACGTGCTCGCGGGCGTCCACTCCCCGGTCCACCACCGAGTCCAGGAGCATCGCGCGCACCCGGTCACCGTGACGCTCGGCGTAGCGCTGGCCGATGACCGTGCCGTAGGACAGGCCGTAGTAGCTGATCCGGTCCTCGCCCAGCGCCTGGCGCAGCGCGTCGACATCGCCCACAACCTCCTCGGTGGAGACGTGGTCGATGATCGGCCCGGAGTGCCGGGCGCAGTCCTCGCGCAGCAGCCGGTTGTGCTCGCGCAGCCGTTCGAACCCGGTCCGGTCGGTCGGGTGCGTGCCGGGGCCGCCGAACTGCAGCTCGACCGAGCAGCGCACCGGCTGGCTGTCGCCCACGCCACGCGGGTCGAAGCCGACGACGTCGAACCGCGCCAGCACCTCGGGGCTGAAGTACCACCGGGCGCCGGAGGCGAAGTCGACACCGGACTGGCCCGGACCGCCGGGGTTGACCACCAGCACGCCGACGCGGCGGGCGGGGTCGGTCGCGCGGTGGCGGGCCAGCGCCATCGGGAACGTGCCCAGCTCCGGCCGTTCCGGATCGATCGGCCTGGTCAGCGTGCCGCACTCGGTCACGGGCCGGTCCGGGCACGGCGTCCAGGCGATCGCGGCGGGCTTGCCGCCCGCGATGGCCTGGGACGCGGTGACAGGGGACGCGGTGGCCGGGAACGCGGCGGCAGGGGACGCGGTGGCCGCCACGAGCGCCGTGGCGGCGAGGAACGCGCGCGGCACCCGCCCGCCAGGGCGGCGGTCGCGACCGGCCCTCACCCCTTCCCGCCCGAGGACAGCTCCTTCTCGCAGGCCGGGATCAGCCGCAGGCCGTCGCGAATGGACGCGGGGTCGTTCTCGGGGCCGCCCAGGGCCAGGGGGATGCGGTCCTCACCCGGCTCCGGGGTCGCGACCTCGACCCGCCGCACGCCCTTGTCCCGCAGGCAGAGCACCACCCGCTGGGCGAAGTCGGCGGCCTCGGGGTTGGCGGTGTCGTACTCCCACGGCGGCAGCGGCTTCTTCGTCAGGCAGGCGTCCTCGGCCTCGGCCACCGCCCGCTCGGCCTGCGGGCTCAGCGGCGCAGCGGGCACCGGCCGGTCCTCGCCGCCCGGAACGGCCGCCGCCGACGGCCGCACGCCGCTGTGCTCGACCACGCAGCGGTTGTAGTCCTCGGCGAGCCGGTCGACCTCCTCGGTGGTCATGTCCAGCCGCTCGCGCGGTCGGGCGGCCAGGTCGGTCGGGGCGGCGACCACCGGCCGGGCGTCGGCCCGCTCGGTCGTGAGCGCGTCCACGCGCGTGTCGGGCGACTGCTGCGACGCGCAGCCCGCGGTGGTCAGCACGGCGGCCACCGCGGTGGCCAGCAGGGCGGTGGTGAACGGGATTCGCATGGCCGACAGGATTCCGGCCGATCATGAAGAACCTGAGAAGACGCTGTTCAGATTCCTTGGTCGGATTCCTTCGCGGGCAGCCGCCCGGCGGGCAGCCGGACGGTGAACGTCGTGCCCTTGCCGACCTCGCTGGTCACGGTGATCGTGCCGCCGTGCGCGACCACGTGGTGCTTGGCGATCGCCAGGCCGAGGCCACGGCCGCCGGTGGCGCGGGCGCGGGAGCGGTCGGCCCGCCAGAACCGGTCGAACACGTGCGGCAGGTCCTCGGCCGCGATGCCGCGCCCGCTGTCGACGACCTCCAGCACGACTTCCCCGTCCCGCAGGCGACCGCGCACCACCACCCGCCCGTCCGCCGGGGTGTGCTGCACGGCGTTGACCACGAGGTTGCGCACCACCTGCCGCAGGCGCACCGGGTCGGCCACCAGCGGCAGCCCGCCGCCGTCCGGCAGGTCCGCCTCGACCCGGTGCGCGGCGGCGACCCCGGCCAGCAGCTCCGCGGCGTCCACCGGCTCCGGGCGCAGGCGCAGCTCGCCCGCGTCGGCGGCGGCCAACTCCTGCAAGTCGTCCACCAGGTGCTGCAGCACCAGGGTCTCCTGCAGCAGCAGGTCCAGCAGGTCCTGGTCCAGCTCCGCCACGCCCTCCTGCGCGGCCACCAGCCAGCCGCGCATCGTGCCCAGCGGGGTGCGCAGCTCGTGCGACAGGTCGTTGACCAGGTTCTTGCGCAGCGCCTCGGCGCGCGCCAGGTGCTCGGACATGTCGTTGAACGCGGCCGCGACCTCGGCGACCTCCCAGCGCGCCGCGACCCGCGCCCGCGCCGACAGGTCGCCCGCGCGCATCCGCCGCGCCGCCTCGGTGAGCGCGGTCAGCGGCCGCAGCACCCGCCCGGCCAGCAGGGAGCTCACCCCGACCGCCAGCACCAGCACCAGCGAGGCGGCCAGCGCGATCCGCGCGACCCCGGCGGCGGGCAGGCCCACCACGGTGTGGCTGCGCACCGGTTCCCCCACGAACAGCAGCGCGGCCGGGGCGACGTAGGAGGTGAGCAGGGTGCGCCGGGCCGAGGCCAGGCACTCCTCGTGCGACCGCTGCCCGCCTTCGTCGACCAGCGCCATCAGGCTGCCGTCCACGTCGAGCAGCACCGGGTGGTACGTCGTCCCGGTGTCGGCGTGGCACTGCCGCGAGTAGGCGTTGAGCAGCCGCAACGCCTTCTCCTCGGTGTCCGTCGTCCGCGTCGACGACGCGCACCCGTCGGTGGTGGGCCACGCGAAGGAGCGCCCCGCCTCGTTCGTGCGGACCTCGGCCGCGACACCCCGGCCGCGCGCGCAGTCCACGTCCTCCTGGGCGCGGGCCCGGGAGATCTCCCGCTCCTCGGCGGTGAGCCGGAACGGGCCGACCGCGCGCGGGTCGATCCGGTCCCCCGCGCCGCCCCGGCCTGCCGGGAGGTCCACGTTGAGCGGGTCGACCACCGCCGAGGGCTGCTCGGCCAGCGGCGGGTCATCCGGCCCGAACGCCCCGCCGATCAGCACCCGCTCGGGGGTGGTGAGCCGGATGCGCAGCCCCGTCTCCCGGCTCAGCTCCGCCAGCAGCGGCGCGACGCCGGTCCAGGCGGGGTGGGTGGCCCCGTAGCCGAGCACGGCGTCGTGCACGCGGGCCAACCCCTCCTGGGCGCGGCCCTGCTCGGCGCGCAACGTCTCCGTCGTGCTCTGCACCGACAGCCACGTCGTCGCCGCGATCGAGCACGCCGACACCAGCACCGTGCCCGCCAGCAGCAGCCGCCGCAGGCCACGCGGCCTACCGGGCACCACCGCTCCCGTCGACCAGCTTGTACCCCACCCCGTAGACGGTGAGCAGGTAGGCCGGGGCGGCCGGGTCGACCTCCAGCTTGCGGCGCAGGTTGCGCACGTGCACGTCGACGGTCCGCTCGGTGATGAACCCGTCCTGGCCGTAGGCCCGGTCCAGCACCTGCGCCCGGCTGAACACCCGGCCCGGCTCGGCGGCCAGCACGGACAGGATGCGGAACTCGGCCGGGGTGCAGGCCACCGGCCGCCCGGCCACCCGCACCTCGTGCCGCACCGGGTCGGCCTCCAGGTCGCCCACCCGCAGCAGCGGTGCGGCGGGTGGGCCGCCCGCGCCGGAGCGGCGCAGCAGCGCCCGCGCCCGCGCCATCAGCTCGCGCGGGTCGTAGGGCTTGACCAGGTAGTCGTCCGCGCCCAGGTCGAACCCGAGCAGCTTGTCGTCGGCCGACGCCCGCGCGCTGATCACCAGCACCGGCAGGTCGGTGTGGTCGGCGCGCAGCGCCCGGCAGACGTCCCAACCGTCCACACCGGGCAGCATCAGGTCCAGGATCAGCAGGTCCGGCCGCCGCCTGCGCACCTCGTCGAGCGCGCTGCGCCCGTCGCCGACCAGCAGGAAAGCGTGGTTCTCGCGGGCGAGGAAGCGCCCGATCAGCGCTGCCTGGTTCGGTTCGTCCTCGGCCACCAGGACGTAGGCGCACATGCCGCCCATGATGCCGGCCGCCCCGCGCCCCGCATGAACGGCGACGAGCCCACGACCGGAGGCGGCCCGCGCGCGGCGGGACGCCTCCGGTCCGCCGGGTCAGGGGTTCCAGTAGAGCGTGGTGAAGACGCGGTCGAAGCGCCGCGCGGCCAGGTCGTCGCGCTGGATTCCCCAGTGGATGGTGGCGCCTTCCAGGCCGGTGACGGGGACGTGCCAGTCGGCCAGCAGCACCCAGTCCGTCTCCTTCTCCGAGGCAGGTCCCTCCCAGCGGCCCGCCTTCACCGCGTGCACGGCGCTTTCCGCTATCTCGGCGACCAGGTCGTCAGGGCTGATGGCCTCTTCCGTGGCGTAGCCGCCGAGCTGGAGCATCCCGCCGTCGGAGTGCTCCTCCCAGAACTCGCCGAGCTCGTCGGAGATGTTGTAGGCGTCGTGGGGGGACAGCGACAGCGCGGGCGTCGCCCGGAACGGACTCTGCGGAAAGCCCTCGAACTGCTCCCGGTACTCCTCGTCGTCGGAGTGGGACCAGCCGTACTTGTCGCGCTCCTCCACCTCCGCCCCGGCCGGGACGTGCACCACGGCGCCCTTGTTCTCGTGGTCGTCGGTGTACCAGGGGCTGGCGAACAGCAGCAGGTGGCCGTCGGCGGGCAGGTCGAGGCCCGTTGCGTCGGCGGGCAGGGCGGCGAGGTCGATGGTGGCGACGAAGGGATGATCGGGGGTCGGCGTGCCGGGCGGAAGCAGGATCGGGCCGCCGAAGCGGCCTACCACCGGCCCGTCGCCTTCGTCGTCCAGGATCAGGCAGGTGCGGGTGGCGGCCAGCCAGCGGTCCACCTCCTCGGCGGCGAAGCCCTCTTCGATCGCCGTGGCGCGCAACTCGTCCAGCTCGGTCTGAAGATCATCGATCATGCGGGCACCGTAGAGCAGGGGTACGACACAACCGCCCCGCGTCCCCTCCGGGTGCCGACCCGACCGGGGCCTAAACGGGGATCACCATGCCGGGGAAGGATCTCGTCCCACGGCAGTGGGGGCACTGCCGACCGTTGTCCACGGTGCCGGGAGCACCCCGGACCGCGGCGAACACGTGGTTCGCGATGAAGCCGATGCCCCCGCAGAGCGGGCAGATCGTCCGGGGTTCCGCCGCCACCGCGAAGAGGCCGCCCCCGCCGAAGTCGTCCTCCTCGTACTCGTCGGCCGCGTCGAAGTACCGCTCGTCGCGGCCTTCGTCGCCGGTGTCGCGTTCCTTCACCCACCCACCCCGAACCATCGCGCGCAGTGCGATCTTGTCCGGCCAGACGGTACTGATCCCGCCCCCGTCGACCGGTGCCACGCGCTCCGGTTCCCCCGAAGGTGGCACAAGTCCATCTCGGGCGAAATTGATCACCTCGCACCCCACCCCCAGTGCGTCGGCAAGTACTACCGGACGGGTGTGTGCGGGCCGGTAACTACTACCCGAGGCACGGGATGGCGGGTCGAGTGCGTGAAAGTGCGGGTCGGGTGTCCGAATGCTCGGTTCGTGGTGTCGGAACGCGCGACTCGCAGGGGGCGACACGCCCGACACGCCCGTGGGTGGGTGACGCTGGGAAGGGCGTGTGCGTGCTGAGCGTTGAACTGGGGGCGCCGAGCGGGCGGCGGCGTAGCAGTGGTGGCAGTACGGCGGGCAGCCATGCCGGGGTCGATGTAGTGCGACTCGTCGGCGCGGCCACAGCGGCTCGGCAGGGTGGGGGAGGAGCCGGGTCCGGCCAAGTGCTGATGAGTGATCCCGTCTGCCAGGCATGCGCGCCAGTTCCATCCACGCCTGGTCATGATGCTCGGCGGTGTCGGGCGCGTGGGGTGGGGTGCCGCCCCCCGTCGAGGGTGGGGGCGGTACCCCGGACCGCCGTGCCGTGGCTGTGTGAGAGCGCGGTACGGCGGTGGCTTGTGGCGGGCCTGTGGGCCGGCGGGGTGGCCCGGACCCGCGCCGGCTGCGCGCGGCGCTCGGTCAGGGCCATGAAGTAGGTGACCAGCGCGAGTGCCGCGCAGGCGGCGGTCAGATAGAGGCCGAGCAGAGCGCTGAAGGCCGTCCACGTGTCCACCACTGACCTCCTGTCGTCAATGTCAACTAGACCATCGGCGTTTAATGGACATGGGATAAGTGCCCTGATCGGGTGGTGTCGCGACAGTCGCCGCTGCGTAAAGTGCTCACCGTGAGCAAACCTGCCGGTACGCCACGTACTCGCGCACTCGCGGTCGCACTGCGCCAGCTGATCACCGGTTCGGGAATTCCCGTGCGAGAACTGGGAAAGCGCGTTGGGGTCTCCCACGGCACCATCAGCCTGTGGTCGAACGGCAAGCTCGTGCCGAAGCCGCACCAGGTCGACGCACTGATGAAAGCTCTCGACGTGCCCGAAGTCGCACGGTGCCGAATTCGCGAGCTGACGGAGCACGCCCGCGACCAGGACTGGCTCACCAGCGGGCAGCCCGGCGTGACCGAACAACTGGCAGTCGTGCTGGAGTGCGAGCGCACTGCCGAACAGGCCATCGACTGGGCACCTGACGTAGTGCCAGGGCTGCTGCAAACCGGTGACTACGCCAGGACCATCCTCGGCCGACGCGGCGACGTCCCCAACCTCGATGCCCGCGTGGCATTGCGCGTCGGACGTCGTGACGTGCTGGCCCGCGCCGAGAATCCGCTGCGGTTGACGGCGTTCCTGGGTGAGAAGGCCGTCCGCCACTGCATTGGCTCACCCGCTGTGCGGAACCACCAGTTGCGGTACTTGCTGACGATGGCGGAGACCGAAACGGTCACCATCCGGGTCGTGCCGCTGGGGCACGAGTGGCACCCGTGCCGGATGGGGCCATTCATCATCTACGAGTTCGACGGCAATCCGCCGATCGTGCACTTGGAGCACCACCGTTCTGGGACGTTCCTCTACAACAACGACGACGTGGAGGAGTATCGCGCGCTCGCCAGCAGCCTCCACGAGCGCGCGATGAGCCCGGAGAAGAGCGCCGCCTTTATCGCGAAGTGCGTCAAGTAGGGAGTGGTGATGGAAGAACCACGGTGGAGGAAGTCATCCCGGTCCGGCGAGGAGTCGAGCTGCGTCGAGGTGGCGCACACGCGGGACGTGGTGCGTGACTCGAAGAACCCCGCCGGGCCGGTGCTGCGGTTCGGGCGGGCCGGGCTCGCGGGGTTCCTGAACGCGGTGCGCGCGGGCCGGTTCGACGGCTGATCCGGCGGAGGTCGCGTCCATTGTGGACGCGACCTCCGCGACAGGGCGGGCTCATCGGAGACGGCCCGCTCCGCTCAGGCGTTCGGTATCACAAGGTGAGCGCGGCGCGGCCGCCGACCACGGGCACGGTGATGCTCGTTTTGGTCAGGTCGAAGTCGATCGGGCCCGCCTCCGGGTCGGGCACGGTGTCGGAGCTGTAGTTGTCGCCGAGCAGGATCAGCCCGATGCGCTGCCCGGCGGGCACGGTCTGGTCGAGCGGGCTCATCTCCCAGGTGACCGTCAGCGTCTCACCGGGGACCAGGGGCTCCGGCCGGTAGAGGGAGTGCCTGTTCTTGAGGTCGATGAGCCCTCGGGACAGCACCTTCATGCCCTTCACCCCCTCGCGGTAGGTGACGAGGTAGGCCGAGAGCGGGGTGCTCCTGGTGGTGGGGCGGACGGTGGCGGTCATCGTGGGCGTGCCGGAGAAGCGGGTGTCCGCCGCGGCGGGCGGGGTGACCCCGAAGATCCGGTACGGCGGTTCGATCCCTGGCTGCGTCTTGAGCAGCGGGCCCACCTTGGTGTCGCGGACCATGTGGAAGTCGGCCGACGCGGACGGCTCGGTGGTGAGCGGCGCGGAGCCGTTGACCATGTCACCGGCGTGCAGCCGCACCGGGGTGGCGTCCTGCCGGGGCCAGGTGGAGGCGATCTCCGGGGGCGTGCCAGGTCCGGGGGTGGTCTGGCGCTGCGCGTCGACGGCGGGTTCGCGGTCGATGCCGTTGTCCAGCCCCAGCAGCCAGCGGTCCATCCACCTGCGCAGGGTCCGCTTCCAGTCGTCGTACCGCCAGTCCGACGGTGAGGAGCCGTGGTGACCGTTGAGCAACCACAGCTTGCGGGGGACCCCCTTGGCGCCGAGCGCGTTCCAGAGATCGGCGAACTGCACCGAGTCGACGTTGGCGTCGTCACGGGCCCAGGTGGTGAGCACGGGGGCGGTGAACCGGCTCATGTCGCGGACGTAGTCGTGCGCGTCCCAGAAGGCGTTGCGGTCCCCGCTGGCGGCGTCCTCAGCGGCGGCGAGGGAGGCGACGCGGCCTGCGCACACCTCTTTGGCGGCCGGCCCCGCGACCCTCTGGGCGTAGCCGGGCATGTCAGCCCAGTAGTTGGTGAGGCCGTTGGTGCGGACCCACTTGTACCAGTCGGCCACCGGCGCGGTGGGCACGATGGCCTTGAGCGCGGGCACGCCGGTCGATGCGGCGCCGACCTGGAGCGTTCCGTCGTAGGAGTGCCCGTACATGCCGACCGCGCCGGTGCTCCAGTCGGCGGTGGCGGGGGAGCCGTCGAGGTAGAAGGCCCTGCCGGAGCCCGCGAACCAGTTGATGACCGCGGTGACCGCCGCGATGTCGTGCGGACCGCCCAGGTCCGTGCACCCGGTGGACCGGCCCGTGCCCTGGACCTGCATCTGCGCCACGGCGTACCCGCGCGGCACGAACAGGTCGGTCCTGACGTCGCCCTGGATCCTCCAGGCGAACCCGGGGCCCGCCCCGATGGCCTGACGGAGCGGGATGTCTTCGTTCTCCGGGTTCTCGTAGCCCTCGTTGTAGGGACTGGCGGTGAGCAGGACCGGCGACTTGAGCCCCTGTTCGCCCTCCCTGGGACGCATGAGGTCGACGTAGACGTGGTCCACCACGCCGTCGCCGTCGGTGTCCTCCCCCGTCTCGACCGACAGGGACTCGACGATCGCGTCGGCGTAGGAGAAGACGGGTTGGGTCTCGTTGTCGATGATGGACAGCGTCGGCGGACCGGCCGCGGCGGCGGGGGACTGGCCTGCTAACACCAGCGTCGCCACGACCGCCAGCGAGATCGCTCCGGTACGGCGCGGCACAGCGTGTTTCCTCACGGCGCTCCTGGGAGTCGTTGTGTGCTTTACAAACCGGAGAGACGTGTGCCGGATCGAGAAGGATGCTCACCTCGGACCCATGTGACCGGCCGCACATTTCGCGGAGCGTGTGCTGCCCGCGTGCGACGCGGGACGCCGCGTGCTGCCGGAAGACCCGTTCGACTCGTGCTCATTGCCTCATCGGGCACTGTTCGCCACCTTCCCGAAGGCTCGTGTGGCCGTGCCGGGTCCGCCGTGGCACCTTCGTTTCTATAGGGTGTCCGGCTCACCCACCCGCGTGCCGCAGGTTAAGCGTTGCGTGGGCGCACTTCACCCGATCGAATAGCGTCGGGCTGCGCGGGTGCGTGTTTTACTGAGCTCGTCGGCGAGACCGTCACTTGTCGGAAAGGGCGTTCCTGATGAGTATTCCCGTTATTCGCATGACCGACGTTCCGCCGGGGGCGCGCCCCGGCCGCCGCCCCGCCTGGCCATGACCGCGCTGTCGGTCGCCAGGGCCCAGTCCGAGCGCTGGTGGAGCTACTACGACCAGGGCACGGGCGGGCGTCCGAAGCCGGGCACGCGGGTGCTGCTGCGGGACGGGCGCGCGGGCACGGTCACCGCGTACGAGGGCAGTTGGAAAGCGGTCACCTTTCCGGTGAGAATCGATCGGACGGGGCAGACGCTGATGCTGCTGCTGTCCGAAGTCACCGTGCTCGTCGTCGGCGCGGAGTCCGATCCCGAGGCGAATGCGCGGCACGCCGGGTAGTCGGTTCGCCCGGTCGAATTAAGACCGAAGGGGAACCCGGTAAAGACGTGCCCGATTGATCGTGCAAACAAATTCCACCGCGCCCGGCGCGGCGGAATCGAATGCCCTCGCGCCCGCCCGCACGCCGACGCGGACGTGCCTAGCCTGGCGGCGTGACCAACATCAACGGCAGCAACGACCCCCGGTTCGACGCCGTCCGCGCCGAGCTGGAGCGCAACCTCACCTCCGGTGAGGAGCTGGGCGTCTCCCTGTTCGTCGACGTCGACGGCGAGGCCGCCGTCGACCTGTGGGGCGGCTTCCGGGACCCGGCCCGCACCACCGCCTGGGACGAGCGCACCATCACCAACGTGTGGTCCACCACGAAGACCGTCACCAGCCTGGCCGCACTGGTGCTGGTCGACCGAGGTGAACTCGACCTGGACGCGCCGGTGGCCCGCTACTGGCCGGAGTTCGCCGAGAACGGCAAGGACCGCGTCCTGGTCCGCCACCTGCTCTCGCACACCTCCGGTGTCGCCGGGCTGGACCAGCCCGCCACCGTCGAGGACCTCTACGACTGGGACAAGGCCACCGCCCGGATGGCGGCCCAGGCCCCGTGGTGGGAGCCGGGAACGGCCTCCGGCTACCACATGACCAACTACGGCCACCTGGTCGGCGAGGTCGTGCGGCGGGTCAGCGGGAAGACGCTCAAGCGGTTCGTGGCCGAGGAGATCGCGGGCCCGCTGGGCGCGGACTTCCAGATCGGCGCGGCCGAGCGGGACTGGGACCGGATCGCGGAACTGGTGCCGCCGCCGCCGGTCGACCGCGCGGCGCTGGCGTCGGGCGGCGAGCTGATGCTCAAGGTCGTCACCGGTCCCGTCGTGCAGGCCGAGGACGCCGCCACGCCCGCCTGGCGGCTGGCCGACGTCGGCGCGGCCAACGGGCACGGCAACGCCCGCTCGGTGGCGCGCGTGCTGTCGGTGCTGGCGCGCGGCGGCGAGGTCGACGGCGTGCGGCTGCTCGGCCCCGGCACCATCGACCTGATCTTCGACGAGCAGGCGGCGGGCGTGGACCTGGGCATCGGCGTCCCGCTGCGCTGGGGTGTCGGCTACGGGCTGCGCGAGCCCGCGACCGTCCCGTGGCTCCCCGAGGGCCGGGTCTGCTTCTGGGCGGGCTGGGGCGGGTCGGTGGTCATCGCGGACCTCGACCGGAGGATCACGCTCTCCTACGTGATGAACCGGATGGGGCAGGGCCTCATCGGCTCCGAGCGCACCGCCGCCTACGTCCGGGCCGTCTACGACGCGCTGGGCTGAACCGAGCCGGGCTGACCCGTCAGGGGGCTCACCCCCGCCACGGCCAGCCGGAACAGCCGCTCGGCCTGGGCGGCCGGGTCGGGGTGCCGCTCGGTGGCCGTGGTGATGCCGACGATCAGCGTGAGCAGGTCGGCGACGGTGACGTCCTGGGCCACCACGCCGTCCCGCGCGGCCCGGCGCACCAGCGGGTCCGCCGCCCGCATCAGGTCCGCCGCGCAGGCGCTGTCGTGCACCGCCTCGGCGTCGTAGGCCAGGGCGGCGGCCAGGCCGCCCGTGGCGACGCAGTAGGCGACGACCTCGCCCAGCCACGTCAGCAGCGCTTCCCGGCTGTCGGCCTCGCCGAGCAGTTCGCCCGCGCGGACGCCCAGCGCCTCGATCTGGTCCTTGGCCACCGCTTCCAGCAGGGCGCGGCGGGTGGGGAAGTGCCTGCGCACGGTCGCCGAGCCGACCCCGGCGACGCGGGCGATCCGCTCCAGGGAGGCGTTGGGGCCGTGCGCGGCGACCTCCTCGCCCGCCACCGCGAGGATGCGCGCGTAGTTGCGCCGGGCATCGGCGCGCAGGCGGTCCGGCATGGCGCTCACCTCCGTGTTTGCTAAATGGCGGGGCCCGCCATATCGTAGCGGGAGCTAAACGGCGGACCCCGCCATTTAGCTCCCGAGTGCCCGAGGAGCACCCATGTCCCACAATTCCACGCCGAGTTCCGCACCCGTCCTGGTCACCGGAGCCAACGGCAGGCAGGGCGGCGCCACGGTCCGCGCCCTGCTCGCGGCGGGCATCCCCGTCCGCGCCCTGGTGCGCGACCCGGCCACCGACCGGGCCAAGGCCGTCGAGGCGCTGGGCGCCGAACTGGTCACCGGCGACCTGGGCGACCGCGACTCCCTGACCAGGGCCGCGGAGGGGGCGCGTGCGGTGTTCTCCGTGTCGCTGCCCGCCTTCACCCCGGACGGCTTCGACTTCTCGATGGAGGTCACCCACGGCGTCAACCTCATCGAGGCCGCGAAGGCCGCCGGGGTGCCGCAGTTCGTGCACTCCTCCGTGACCGGCGCGGACCAGCACACCGAGACCCCCGGCTGGGCCGAGGGCCGCTGGGCGGTGCTGGAGCCCGTCATGAACGCCAAGAGCGCCGTCCAGGAGCGGGTGCGCGAAGCGGGCTTCCCACACTGGACGCTGCTCAAGCCGGGCTTCTTCATGGAGAACTTCCTGCCGTCGATGGCCTTCCTGTTCCCGCGCGGCATCGACGGCGGCATCGTCAGCGTGCTCAAGCCGGACACCCGGCTGTCCCTGATCGCCGTGGAGGACATCGGCAGGGCCGCCGCCGCGGCCATCGCCGACCCGGACAAGTTCGACCGGGTCGAGCTGGAGCTGGCGGGCGAGCACCTGTCCATGACCGAGATCGCCGAAGTCCTCGCCCGCGTGCTGGACAAGCCGCTGACCGCGCCGGAGATGACCCTGGAGCAGGCGATGGCCGCCGGGATGCCCCCGATGGGCGCCTCGCACGAGTGGATCAACACGGCGGGCCAGCCCGCCCGCCCCGAGTACGCGTGGGAGCTCGGCCTGTCCACCACCTCCTTCGAGGAGTGGGTCCGGAAGAACCTGCGGGACGCGGCGTGACCGCCACGTCTCCGGTAAGCGCTTTCACCAGCGCCCGGCTGCGGCGCTTCGAGGCCGACGCCGCCACCGACCCGGACACCGCGCTGGCCGGGCTGGTCGCCGACCTGCGGGCGGCCGGTGGCCCGCTGGTGGAGCGGGTCTCGCCCGAGGAGGTCGACGTGACCTTCGTGCACGTCGCCGACGCGGGCTCGGTGGCGCTGCGCACCACCCTGCTGCGCCTGCCCTCGCACGAGGAGCACGCGCCGCTGCGGCGGATCGAGGGCACCGACGTGTGGCACCTGACGGTGCGGGCGACCTCCGACACCGCCGTCGCGTACTCCTTCCTGCACGACCCGCCGCCGGTCTTCGCCTCCCCGGCCGAGGCGCTGGCCGTGTACTCCGACGAGCGGCGGGCCGGGGAGCACCTGCTGGCCCGCGAGACCGCCACCACCGCCGACCCGCACAACCCGATCCGGGCGCCGAGGGAACTCGTCATCGGCGACGAAGAGGTGTTCGACTCGGTGCTCGTGCTGCCGGACAGCCCCTACGTCCACCTGTCCGCCGACGGTCCGACGCCCGCGCTGGACGAGCACGAGCTCGACGGCAGGCGGATCAGCGTCTACCAGCCGGAGGGCACCGCCCCCGGTGACGCGCTGCCGCTGGTGGTCGTGCTCGACGGGGAAGTGGGCATCCGGGGCGGCGTCCACCGCAGGCTGGACGCCGCGATCGCGACCGGGGAACTGCCGCCGCTGCGCGCGGTGTTCTGGCACAACCGGACGCTGACCTCCCGCATGGGCGAGCTGTCGTGCAACCCCGCCCTGGCCGACGCCCTGGCCGATGAGCTGATCCCGTTCCTCGCCGAGCGCTACGGCGTGCCGGGGGACGCCTCCCGGCGGGTCATCGCGGGGTTCAGCCTGGGCGGGCTGGCCACCGCGCACATCGCGCTCACCCGGCCGGACGCCTTCGGTGCGGCGCTGCCCATGTCCGGCGCGCTGTGGTACACCCCGGCCCCCGGCGACGAGCCGAGCGGGTGGCTGATCCGGCAGTACGAGCGGGAACCCACCCGCCCCACCGCCGTCTACCTCACGGTGGGGCAGTTGGAGGACGTCCCGGTCGACTACCCCGGCGTGGCGGCCGGGACCACGTGGGTCGGCTCCGCCCGCCAGTTCCGCGACACCTTGCGGGACAAGGGGTACGACCTGCGCGGCTACCGGGAGGTCCCGTCCGGGCACGAGCTGGTCAACCTGCACCTGGCGGTGGTCGACGGGCTGGCGGCGCTGCTGCGGTGACGCCCGCCCGCGTCACGGACGGGGCCACGTCCCGAAGGTGGCGCGCACGACCGAGCCGATCAGCTCGTCCACGTCCTGGCCCTCGTGCGGCTTGAGGGCCCCGTCCACCAGCAGCACGCTCATCCCCTGCACCACGGCCCAGATGCCGGTGCACAGGGCCTCGCCCTGCGGCTCGCCCAGGTCGACCTCCAGCGCCTCGGCGACCGCGACCACGACGTCGCGGGCGGCGGCCCGCGCCGCCGCGTTCGTGCCGCACACCCGGCTCACCATCAGGTGGAACAGGCCGGGGTTGGCCATGGCGTAGTGGATCGCCGCCGAGACGACCCGGACCAGCCGGTCATCCGGCCCGGCCTGGGCCGCCGCGGCGGCGATCCGCGCGCCCACCTGCTGGAAGCCGTGCACGGCCACGGCCGCCAGCAGGTCGTCCTTGTCGGCGTAGTGGCGGTAGGGGGCGTTCGGGGACACCCCGGCCGCGCGGGCCACCGACCGCAGCGAGAGCTGGTCCGAACCCGTGGTCTCCACCAGCTCCAGCGCCGAGCGCAGCAGGCTCGCCCGCAGGTCGCCGTGGTGGTAGGCCGCGCCCTTCACGTTGACATCGTACGCGCGGCCCGGCCTTCCACCGCCCGCGCGAGCAGGGTGAGCGCGGCCTGCGACGGCGAGCCCTGCTCGGCGGTGACGAAGGTCAGCCGGTGCTCGGGGGCGTGCGGCAGCAGCAGCGCCTGCTGCTTCACCGTCAGCTCGCCCACCAGCGGGTGCCGCATCCGGTGCTCGGTGTTGTCGCACTCGCGCACCCGGTGGTCGGCCCACATCGCGGCGAACTCCTCGCTGCCGGTGACCAGCTCGCCGATCAGCGTGCTCAGCTCGCGGTCCTCCGGGTGCCTGCCCGCCACCAGCCGCAGGTGCCCGACCATGGCCCGCGCCTTGACCTCCCAGCGCGGGTACAGCTCGCGGGTGTGCGCGTCCAGGAACACCAGCCGGGCCATGTTCGGGCGCTCGTCCGGGTGCCGCGGGGCGTCCTGGTCCAGGTGCCCGGCGAACAGGGCGTGCCCGAGCGGGTTCCACGCCAGCACGTCGGTGCGCCGCCCCAGCAGCACGGCGGGCACGTGCGCCATGCTCGCCATCAGCTCGGCGGTGGCGGGCGCGACGTGCTCGACCGGGGGCGGCGGCACGGCCCGGCGGCGCGGCCGGGCCAGCGCGCGCAGGTGCTCGCGCTCGTCGGGGTCCAGCCGCAGAGCGCGGGCGATGCCGTCGATGACCTCGTTCGAGGCGTTCAGCGACTGGCCCTGCTCCAACCGGATGTAGTAGGAGGCGCTGACCCCGGCCAGGCCGGCGACCTCCTCGCGGCGCAGCCCCGGCACCCGGCGCCGCTCGCCGTAGGTGTCCAGGCCGACGTCCTGCGGGCGCAGCCTGGCCCGACACGCCTGCAAGTACTCGGCGAGCTGTCCCGATCCGCTCATACCGCCAGTATGCGTCGCGCGCACGCGCGGAACCTGACCACGCCAGTGGTAGGAAAGACGCGATCTGGTTGGACGCGCGCTCCTCGGGCGACGGTGGACCGGTCCGCTCCGGCGGAACCGTCCGCACAGTCCCAGGAGGACCACGAGCATGACCACGACCACCGAGCGGGGCCGCGCCGCCCTCGCCTTCGGCTCCGTCACCCTGGAGCGCGTCCCGGAGTACTTCGGCACGGTCCACATACCCCCGCAGCAGTTCTTCCCCGAAGTGAGCCAGGAAACGTGGCGGGACAACGAGGACTGGTTCGCCCCGGACTTCCTGGACCCCGATTCGGGCACCGTCCGCTCCGCGCTGCAGACGTGGGTGCTGCGCAGCGGCGGCCGGACCATCCTCGTCGACACCGGCGCGGGCAACGGCAAGGAACGCCCCTACGCCCAGGTGTGGGCGCACCGCCGGACCGCCTACCTGGACCACCTCGCCGCCGTGGGCGTGCGCCCGGAGGACGTCGACATCGTCGTCAACACCCACCTGCACAACGACCACGTCGGGTGGAACACCGTGCTCGAAGGGCGGGAGTGGGTGCCGACCTTCCCCAACGCCCGCTACCTGATGCCCGCGCGCGACTTCGAGTACTGGAACCCGGTCCACCGGCGCGTCGCGGCGGGCGGCCCGCACAACCAGAACGTCTTCGAGGACAGCGTCGCCCCGGTCCACCGGGCCGGGCTGGTCGAGCTGTGGGAGGACGAGCACGTCATCGACGAGCACCTGCGCCTGGTCCTCGCGCCGGGGCACACGCCCGGCTCCTCCGCCGTCCTGCTCGACTCCGGCGGCACGAAGGCGATGTTCGTCGGCGACATGCTGCACACCCCGGCGCAGGTGCTCGAACCGCACGCCAACAGCTGCTTCTGCGAGGACCCCGAGCAGGCTCGGGCGACCCGGCGGGAGCTGCTGGCCCGCGCCGCCGACGAGGACGCCCTGGTCTTCCCCGCGCACTTCGGCGGCGCGGGCGGGTTCCGGGTGCGGGCCTGCGGCGACGGCTTCGCACTGGCCGAGTGGGCACCGTTCGCCGCCCCCGAGCTGACCGAGGACTGATCCCGTTGCGCTACGAGGAAATCACCGTCGACACGGGCGCGGTGCGCGGCTACCTGGCCGACGACGTCGCCGTGTTCCACGCCATCCCCTACGCCGCCGCGCCGCACGGGGCGGCCCGGTTCGCGCCGCCCCAGCCGCCCACCCCGTGGCAGGGCGTCCGGGACGCCACCCGCCCCGGCCCCACCGCGCCCCAGCCCAAGCGCGACGCCTTCGGCGAGCTGGACATGTCCCCGTACTTCGGGCCGGGCTGGATGCCCGGCGAGGAGTACCTGACCGTGGACGTCCGCACCCCCGCCGGACGCCACGCCGACCTGCCGGTGATGGTCTTCGTGCACGGCGGCGGCTTCACCGCGGGCTCCACGCGCAGCCCGCTCTACGACGGCACCGCGTTCGCCCGCGACGGCGTCGTGCTGGTCACCGTCAACTACCGGCTCAACGTGGCCGGGTTCCTGCACCTGCCCGACGCGCCGGACAACCGCGGCCTGCTCGACGTGCTGGCCGCGCTGGGCTGGGTGCGGCGCAACATCGCGGCCTTCGGCGGCGACCCCGGCAACGTGACGGTGTTCGGCCAGTCGGCCGGGGCCACCCTGCTCGGGGCGGTGCTGGCCGACCCGCGCTCCGAGGGGCTGCTGCGCCGCGCGATCCTGCAGAGCGGCAGCGGCACCGGGGCGTTCACCCCGGCGCAGGCGGGGATCGTCACCCGGCGGCTCGCCGAGCACCTGGGCGTGCCCGGCACCGCCGCCGCCCTCGCCGACGTGGCCGACGCCGACCTGGTGGCCGCCTGCTCGGCGCTGGGCGGGCTCGACCTGGCCGCCGACGGCACCCCGGACCCGCTGATGGGGCTCAGCCCGTTCAGCGTGGTCGCCGACGAGCAGCCCGCGACCGCGCTGGCCAGGGGCGTCGCCGCCGACGTGGACCTGGTGCTGGGCACCAACAGCGACGAGGGGCACCTCTACCTGGTGCCGGTCGGCAAGTTCACCACCAGCACCTGGCAGGACGCGCACGACACCGCCGCGCTGATGTCGGCCGACCCGGCGGCCGAGGTCGCCGCCCGCCGCCGCGCCCACCCGGACGCGACGGCGGGGCAGATCCGCTCGCGGCTGCTGGCCGAGGGCCTGTTCGGCGCGGGCACGCGGGCGCTGGCCCGCGCCCACCCGGCGCACAACACCTACGTCTACGAGTTCACCTGGCAGTCCTCGGAACTCGGGGCCACGCACACGATGGAGCTGCCGTTCGTGTTCGACCTGGCGCACCTGCCCGCGCTGTCCGGTCGGGGCAAGCTCTTCGGCACCGCCGTGCCACCGTCCGAGCTGGCCAAGGAGGTGCACGCGGACTGGGTGCGCTTCGCCGCCACCGGCACCCCCGGCTGGCCCCCCTCCCACGACGTCGGCAAGTACTACCCGACCCACCCGTGATGGCCGCTAACCACCACCCGGTGCGCGTGAACGTCGAACTCGGGGGTCCCGGGCGTTCGACTCGCGGCAGTCCTATTTGGACTGCGTGAAGCGCTGGGTCAGGAAGGCGATGGCGCCGGGGACGCCGTGCGACTGCTCGCTGCTGTGGTCCTGCGCGGCGTCCTCCACCAGCACCACCTCCGCACCGCGCTCGCGGTACTGCGCCGCCAGCCGCCGCGCCCCGGCCACGGGCAGCAGCTCGTCGCCGGTGGCGTGGTACATGTAGACCGGCGCGGTCGGCGTGCCGCCGAAGCCGAGCGGGCTCACGGCGTGGGCGAAGCGCTCGAAGGACCCCGAGGTCAACGACCCCGGCCACGCCTCGAACCGCTCCAGCGTCGCCGGCGCGGGGTGGCTCAGGATGGCGTCACCCAGGCAGCCGTGCGCCACCGCGTCGGCCTGGGCGCGTGCGGAGGCGGTCAGGTACCGGTCGACACCCGCCTTCGGGTAGGCGCCGCGCAGGGCGGCGAGCCCGAACAGCAGCCACCCGCCCGAGGACTGCTCGCCGACCGCCCGCAGGCTCGCGTTGAGATCGGTGATCACGCCGCCCTGCGCGATGCCGCTGATCCTCAGCTCCGGGGCGTAGCCGGACTGCTTCTGCGCGGCCGACGCGGTGGCGAAGCCCCCGCCGGAGTAGCCCCACAGGCCGATCGGGGCCTGGCGGTGCACCCTGGCCGGGCCGAAGGAACGGGCCGCGCGGATGCCGTCGAGGACGCCGTGCGCGGCGGCGGAGGCGCCCAGGAACTGCGACTTCGGCCCCTCGTAGTCGGGCACCACGACCGCCCAGCCCCGCCGCACGGCCGCCGCCACCTGCTCCCGGTCGAACCCGGCCTGCCGCTCGGCCAGCGGGGACACCGCCGCGCCCGAGCGCAGCACGTAGGACGGCGCGCAGAAGGTCGCCAGGCCGTCCTCGGGCGTCTGGTACGACAGCAGCGGGCGCGGCCCGCCCCCGGTCCACGGCGCGGTCGGCACCAGCAGGGTGGCGACCGTGGCCGTCGCCCGCCCGTCGTTGTCGCGGGTCTTGTAGAGCAGCTGCCACACCTCGGCGGGCGCGGGCACCGCCAAGGCGTCGGCGGGCAGCCGCCGCGACCGCAGCACCGCGCCGTCGGGCTTGGCCCCCAGGCGCGACGGCACCGCGTAGAACGGGTCGTCGTCCGGTCGCGGCAGCCCGGCGGTGGGGGAGGACGGCGCGGGGGAGGACGTCGCGGGGGCCGCCGACGCGGCGGGCGCGGCGGCCACGGCGGTGAGCGCCACAGCCGCCGCGACGACCAGCCGCGCGGCTTTCCAGCGGTGAAGGGGCATCAGGACTCCTCGTCAGGGACGGACAACGCCTCCCGACGCTAGGTCGGCCCAGGCGGACCTCCCTCGTCCCCGTTTCCCCGGGGGTGGCAGTCCTACCCACCCCCGCCGCCCACCCCGCACACTGGTCGACATGGCCGAACCGCACCCGCACGCGCGCGAGCTGGGCGACTTCCTGCGCGCCCGGCGGAACAGACTGCGCCCGCAGGACGTCGGACTCGAACCGGGCGGCAGGCGCAAGGTCACCGGCCTGCGCCGCGAGGAGCTGGCCCTGCTGGCGGGCCTGAGCACCGACTACTACCAGCGCCTGGAGCAGGGCCGCGAGGTCAGGCCCTCCGACGACGTCCTCGACGCCATCGCCGCCGCGCTGGTCCTCGACGAGCAGGAGCGCGCCCACCTGTTCGCCCTGGCCCGCGCGGCGCGACGGCCCAAGCCCACCCCGCCGCGCCGCCCGGAACGAGTCCCCGACAGCACCCGCAACCTGCTGCACGTCCTGGCCACCCCCGCGCTGGTCGTCGGCAGGCACCTCGACGTGCTGGCCTGGAACCCGCTGGCCGAAACCCTCTTCGGCGGCCCGCGCGACCACCCGCCGGAACGGCTCAACCTGCTGCTCGGCCTGTTCCTCGACCCCGAGTCCCGGCTGCGCTGCCCGAACTGGGAGGGCTTCGCCCGCCAGTACATCGGGATGCTGCGCACCGGCCTCGCCGCCGACCCCACCCACCCGCGCGCCACCGCGATCATCGGCGAGCTGAGCATCCGCAGCGACGAGTTCCGGCGGATGTGGGCCCGGCACGACGTGCGCGCGTCGGTCCACGGCACCAAGGTGTTCCGCCACCCCGAGGCGGGCGAGATGACCCTGACCTGGGACACCTACCCGCTGCCCGGCAACCCCGGCCCGCTGCTGCTGGTCTACACCGCCGAACCCGGCACCCCCGACGCCGAACGCCTCCAGCTCCTCGCGTCCCTGACCGCCACGCGGGCCGCGGGTCACCGGGCCAGCGCGCGCAACACCCGCCCGGTGACCTCGTCGAGGGGGTAGAACAGCTCGATCGCCAGCTCCGACAGCGTCACGTCGGCGGGCGCGCCGAACGTCGCCACGGTGCTGAACATCGCCAGCTCGCCGTGCGGGGTGCGGACCCGCAGCGGCACCTGGATCGGCCCCGACGGCTGGTCGTCGGCGCGCTCCTCGGGCACACCACCGGGCAGCGGGTAGCGGCGCACCTCCTCGTACAGCTCGCGCAGGCCCGCGTCCCCGGTGGCGTTGACCTGGCGCAGCAGCCGTTCCAGGAACAGCGCCCGGACCTGGTGGAAGTTGACCAGCCGCGAGGCCAGCCCCTCGGGGTGCAGGGTCAGGCGGAACACGTTGGGCCTGGGCCGCAGCAGGTGCTCCGGTGTGCCGTCCATGAGCACGGGCATGGCCCGGTTGCCCGCCAGCACGTCCCAGCGGCGGTCCACCACCACCGCCGGGTACGGCTCGTGCGCGGCCAGCATGGTGTCCAGCGCCGAGCGGACCGACGCCAGCGCCCGGTCGTCCAGGTCGCTCTCCCGGTACGCGGGCGCGTAGTCGGCGGCCAGCAGCAACGTGTTGCGCTCGCGCAGGGGGATCTCCAGCGCGCCGCACAGGCGCAGCACCATCGCCCGGCTGGGCCGGGCGCGCCCGGTCTCCACACAGGACAGGTGCCGCGCGGAAGTGCCCGCCAGCAGGGCCAGGTCGAGCTGGCTGAGCCTGCGTCGCCGCCGCCACTGCCGCAGCAGCGCCCCCGGCCCGTGCGCGTCCATGCCGGGAGGGTAGCCACCCCCGGATCACCGGGGCCATGACCTCCGAGGTCATTGAACCCGCGCCCGCCCCGGTGCGACGGTCACCGCGAACAGCGGCCCGAACACCCGAGGAGACGCCGATGAACACCGCTCCCGACACCGCCACCGACACCGCGCCCGGATCGGACCTGCTGCGCGGCAGCCTGCGCGCGGACGCCTGGGGCACCGCGGTGTTCGGCGTCGTCATGCTGGCGGGCGGGGGGTGGCTCAGCGGCCCGCTCGGCCTGCCCGCCGGGTGGTTCACCCCGATCGGGATCGCCATGCTGGGCGGAGCCGCCGCCCTCGGCCTCATCGCGGGCTACCCGCGAATCCCGCCCCGGCCCGCCGCTCTCGCCGTCGCGGGCAACGGCGTCTCCGGCGCGGCGATGCTCCTGCTCGTGGCCACCGGAGCGCTGCCGCTGACCGGCCTGGGCGTCGCCTTCGTGCTGGTCGGGGCGGCGTGGGTGACCGGCTTCGCCGCCCTCCAGCTCACCGGCCTGCGGCGCTCGCGCGCCCAGGCGTGACGGGCGGGCGTGACGGCCCGTCGAGGCCGCCACGCCCGCCCGCGCGTCAGGCGTCGCCGTTGAGCATCGCCGCGGTCAGCACGTTGCCCGCGACGCCCCAGCCCCCGTCCGGGACCTCGTCGACGAGCACGACCGTGGTCGCGCGGGCGCGCTCCCCGTAGATCTCCACGTACAGCTCGGTGGTGCGCTCGACGATCTTCTTCTTGTCCTCAGCGCTGATCGTGTCCGCCGGGACCTTGAAGTTGGCGAATGGCACGGGTTTTCTCCTTGGTTGTGTTGAGTGCTTGCTCGGTGGGTGCGGTGTCAGACCAGGCCGCCGTTGGCGCGCAGCACCTGGCCGTTGACCCAGCGGCCACGGGGACCGGCGAGGAAGGCGACCACGTCCGCGATGTCCTCCGGGGAGCCCAGGCGCTCCAGCGGCGGAGCCTTGGCCAGCGCCTCCACCTGCTCCTCGGTCTTGCCGTCCAGGAACAGCTCGGTGGCCGTCGGGCCGGGCGCGACCGCGTTGACCGTGACGTCGCGCCCGCGCAGCTCGCGGGCGAGGATCAGGGTGATCGCCTCCACCGCGCCCTTGCTGGCGACGTAAGCGCCGTAGCCGGGGAACTGCGTGCCCACCACGGAGGTCGAGAAGCCCACGAGCGCGCCGCCCGCGCGCAGCCGCCGGGCCGCCTGCTGGGCGACGACGAAAGCCCCCCGGATGTTGGTGCGGTGCAACCGGTCCAGCACGTCCAGGTCCAGCTCCGCGATGGGGGACAGGGCCAGCCGGGCCGCGCAGTTGACCACGACGTCGACGCCGCCGTACTCGGTCTCGGCGCGGTCGAACAGCGCGGCCACCGCGGTCTCGTCGGCCACGTCGGCCCGCACCGCGACCGCCTGCCCGCCCGAGGCGGTGATCGCATCCACGGTTTCCGCCGCGGCGGCGTCGTCGCCGACGTAGTTGACCACGACGGCCAAGCCGTCGTCGGCGAGCCTGCGGGAGACCGCGCGGCCGATGCCGCGCGAACCCCCGGTGACGACGGCGACCCGTCGCGTCCCTCCGGCAAAGGGGTCGGTGGTTGTCATGCCCCTACCGTGCGGCACCGCGCGGAACGGTGACAGGGGACGCCATCCCCTGTGTCGGCGGCCCGTTCCGACGCAGACTGGACGGCATGAACTCGTCGAAGTACGCCGAGCTGGGCGCGTTCCTCCGCTCCCGGCGCGAGCGCATCCGGCCCGAGGAGGTCGGCCTGGTCGCCGGGCCGCGGCGGCGCGTGCCGGGGCTGCGCCGCGAGGAGGTCGCCCAGCTCGCCGGGGCGTCCGCGGACTACTACAACGAGCTGGAGCGCGGCGCCGGCGCGCAGCCGTCGGAGCAGATGCTGGCCGCGCTGGCCCGCGCGCTGCGCCTGACCGCCGACGAGCGCGACCACCTCTACCACCTGGCCAACCGCCCGGTGCCGCGCGACGGCGGCCTCGGCTCGCACGTCCACCCCGGAATGCTGGACCTGCTCACCCGGCTGACCGGCACGCCCGCGCAGGTGATCACCGACCTGCACGTCACGCTCGTGCAGAACCCGCTGGCCGTCGCGCTGCTCGGCGACCACTCCCACTTCCGGGGCAAGCGGGCGGCCTTCGTCTACCGGTGGTTCACCGAGCCCGAGGCGCGGCGGCTCTACCCCGAGGCGGACCACCCGGCCCAGTCCAGGGCGTTCGCCGCCGACCTGCGGGCCGCCGCCGCCCGCCGGGACGCCAAGGACACCGAGGTCAGCGCGCTGGTCGCCGAACTGCTCGACCGCTCAGCCGAGTTCGCCAGGCTGTGGGCCGAGCACGACGTGGCGTTCCGCCGCGACGACCGCAAGCGCCTGCAGCACCCCGTGCTCGGCCTGGTCGAGGTGAACTGCCTCAACCTGTTCAGCGAGGACGGTCGGCAGCGCCTGCTGTGGTTCACCCCCGCCCTGGGCACCGACAGCGTCGACAAGCTGGACCTGCTCGCCGTCATCGGCACCCAGGAGTTCGCCCCCAACCCGGAGTAGACACCCCTGCAAGAGGATTTCAGCGGGGCCCGCCGAACCACGTCCGCAGCGCGTCGGCGAGCGAAGCGGCGTCCTCGCCCACCCACGCCACGTAGCCGTCGGGCCGGACCAGGAGCGCGGCGGCGGGGGCGGCGTCGGAGGTGGCGGCCACCAGGTCGACCCGGTCGGCCCAGCCCGCCGCGACCCCGGCCAGCTCCGGGCCGCCGGTCAGGTCGACCAGCAGCGGGCGGCCGGCGCGCGCCAGCTCGGCCAGCCGCACCGGGCGGCCCGCGCGGGCCAGCGGGAAGTCCGGCACCCACCGCCCGGTGAGCGGGTCGTCCTCAGTGGACGGATAGCGCACGTCCGCGCCCGCCATCATCGCCGCGATGCGCCGCGCGTTCGCGGGGTCGGCCAGCAGCTCGCCGAACACCTCCCGCAGCGCCGTGACCTCGCTGCCCGGCGCGAGCAGCGCCAGCTGCGCCTGCGAGGACACCATCACCCGCTCACCCGCGAGCCGCCGCTCCCGCTGGTAGGTGTCCAGCAAGCCGGCGGGGGCCCACCCCCGGACCTCGGCGGCCAGCTTCCAGCCGAGGTTGGCGGCGTCCTGCAGGCCCGCGTTCAGGCCCGGCCCGCCGATCGAGGAGTGCACGTGCGCGGCGTCGCCCGCGATCAGCACCCGGCCCACCCGGTAGCGGTCGGCCAGCCGGGTGTTGAAACCGGGCAGCCGCCGCAGCACGTGCGGGCCCGCGCCGCCCGGCCGGGCCATCGGCACGTCCCGGCCCAGCACGCGGGCCACGGCCGCCCGGACCTCCTCGAAGGTCACGGGCTCGCCGTCGGCCACCTCGGGCCGGTCCCACTCCAGGGCGGTGACCCGGTGCACCCCCGGATCGATCGACACGGACGCGAACACGCCGTGCTCGGTGCGCCGGTAGGTCAGCCCTCCCGGTGACACCGGCTCGTCGGTCAGCGCCCGCCGCTCGGACTCCGGCAGCACCGCGTCCGCCGCGCGGACGACCATCCGCCGCGCGCTCACCCCCGGAAAGCCGATGCCCGCGAGCTTGCGCACCCGGCTGTGCCCGCCGTCGCAGCCCACCAGGTAGCGGGCCCGCAGCGACCCGCCGGACAGCTGCGCGGTCACCCCGTCGTCGTCCTGCTCGAACCCGAGCAGCTCCTGGCCCCGGCGCAGCTCGGCCCCCAGCCCGAGGGCCCACTCCTCCAAGCGGGCCTCCAGCTCCCACTGCTGGATCGTGAAGGCGTGCAGCGGGTTGTCCGCCCAGCCGTCCAGCAGCAGGGGGATCGCGCCGTAGGGGTAGGCGGACACCGGCCGGGGCGGCGCGGCGTCCCCGCTCAGCCCCCGGTACAGGCCGCGGTGGTCCATCAGCCGCACGACCTGGCCGACCAGCCCGCCCGCCTGCGGCACCGGCACGCGCCGGGGCGACCGCTCGACCACGACCGGCCGGACCCCGGCCAGGCACAGCTCACCGGCCAGCATCAGGCCGACCGGACCCGCGCCGACGATCACCACGTCGGCCGTCTCCACCGCCGAGGCGGTCATGCGCACCACTCCAGGTAGTCGAAGGTGTCGGGCGTCACGCGAAGTAGTGACCCGCGTCCAGGTCCTCGACCAGCCCCGGCCCCTCCGGCCGCCAGCCGAGCAGTTCGCCGGTCAGCGCGCTGGAGGCGGGCTGGTCGACCCCGAGCAGCCCGCCGAGGAAGCCGAACCCCTCGGCCGGGACGGCGGCCACGGGCACGTCCAGGTGGCGGCCGATGACCTCGGCGATCTCCCGGATCGGCACGCCCTCGTCGCCGACGGCGTGCAGCACCGACCCGGCCGGGGCCTGCTCCAGCGCCAGGCGGAACAGGCGCGCGGCGTCGCGCAGGTGCACGGCGGGCCAGCGCTGGGAGCCGTCGCCGACGTAGCCGGAGACGCCCCGGTCGCGGGCGATGCCGATCAGGGCGCTGATGAACCCCCGGTCACCCTCGCCGTGCACGGACCGGGGCAGCCGCACCACCGAGGAGCGGACACCGCGCTCGGCCAGGCCGACCGCAGCCTGGGCGTTGGCGTCGCGCAGCACCGCGAACCCCTCGCCCTGGGCGCGGTCGCGCTCGGTGGCCACCCCGCCGGGCACGACCGGCGTCCCGGACGCGACGACCAGCGGCTGGTCGGAGCCCTCCAGGGCCGCGCCGAGCGCCTCGATGACCCGCCCCTCCTCCCGCGCCGACTCCTCGAAGCGGCTGAAGTCGTGGCCGAACGCGAGGTGGACCACGCCGTCGACGCCCGCCGCCGCTTCCCGCAGCAGGTCCAGGTCGGCCAGGTCGCCGCGCAGCACCTCGACGCCCCGCTCGGCGGCGGCCGCGGCCGAGCGGTTGGACCTGATGAGCCCGACGACGTGGTGACCCGCGCCGATCAGCTCGGGCACGAGCGCCGAGCCGATCCAGCCCGCCGCGCCGGTGACGAGAACACGCATGGGAAGCCTCCTGGGAACCGCCCCCGTCCGGTCCGGTGCCGGACAAGTGATGGGACTTGGTCCCGTCACCGTAGCAGAGTGATGGGACCAAGTCCCATCGCCTATCCTGAGGGCATGGCCCGATGGGAACCCGACGCGCGGGACCGGCTGTTGCGCGCCGCGCTCGACCTGTTCGCCGAACAGGGCTACGACGACACCACCGTCATCCAGATCGCCCAGCGGGCGGGGCTGACCAAGAGCACGTTCTTCCGGCACTTCCGCGACAAGCGGGAAGTGCTCTTCGGCGGTCAGGACACCCTCAACGGACTCCTCGCCGAGGGCATCGCCAACGCCCCCGACGGCGCGACCCCGCTCGACGCCGTGGCAGCCGCCCTCGCCGCCGCCGCGGCGATCTTCATCCCGGCCCGGCGCGACTACGCGCCCGCCCTCCTCGCGGCCATCGCGGCCAACAGCGAGCTGCGCGAGCGCGAGGCGCTCAAGTACACCGGCTTCGCCGAAGCCATGACCGAGGCGCTGCGCCGCCGCGGCGTCCCCGACCGGCCCGCGAGCGTCGCCGCCTGGCTGGGCGTCCTCGCGTTCGGCGACGCCTACTCGCGCTGGGCAGACCCCGCCAACCCCCACGAGTTCGGCGAACTGGCCCGGCAGGCGCTCCAGGAGTTGCGGACGACCGTCGCCGAACTCCGCTGAACCCCGCCCGACCGGCGCGGAGAAGAGGACACACCCTGGCCGCTTCCCCTGCGACTGTTGCCCCACAACAGGCACCGAGTCGAGGAGCGACCTTGTCCGTCACCACCACCACCCACCTGAACTTCCGCGGCCAGGCCCGTGCGGCGCTGGAGTTCTACCAGTCCGTGTTCGGCGGCCACATCGCCGTCGTCACGTACAAGGACGCGGGCAACGTCCAGGAGGAGTCCGAGGCCGACCAGGTGATGTGGGGTCAGGTGCTCGCCGAGAACGGCTTCCACGTCATGGCCTACGACGTGCCCTCGCGGATGGGCTACGACCAGGGCGAGAACTCGTTCTTCGTCTCCGTGCGCGGCAAGACCGTCGAAGAGGTCACCGGGCACTGGGAGAAGCTGTCCGACGGGGCGACCGTCGTCGTCCCGATGGGCCCGGCGGGCTGGGCCCCCGCCTACGGCATGCTGCGCGACCGCTTCGGCGTCGTCTGGGTCCTCGACGTCGAGGTCGAGTACAACGGCTGACGCCCCGCCGCGGTGCCCTTCAACCAGGGGATGCCGTCCCCTGGTTGAAGGACCCCTGGTTGTCCGCTCCCGCTCCGGTCACGGTCGAAAGCGACGCGCAGTCCCGACACCTCGAACTCGGGTGCCGTGAGCGAATGGAGATCCGATGCGACGACCAACCGCGCTGGCCCTCGGACTGGCACTGCTGCTGGTCCCCGCGAGCCCGGCCCTGGCCCACCCCGGCCACGGCACGCCGACGAACCCGCCCGCCGCGCCGACCACCCCCACCTACGGCAACGGCTGGAAGCCGCTGGCCCCCATCGCGGGCGGCCCCCGCCAGGAGCACAGCGTCGCCGCCCTGAACGGCAAGGTCTACGTCCTCGGCGGCATCGAACCCGGCACCGGGGGCGGCGTCGTCACCACCCACCGGGTGGAGGTCTACGACACCCGGCGTGACCGCTGGTCGGAAGCCGCCCCCCTGCCGGTCCCCATGAACCACCCCAACGTCGCGGCCGTCGGCGGCCGGATCTACGTCCTGGGCGCGCTGTCGGGAGGGAACTCCTGGCAGGCGATGCGCGACAGCTACGTCTACGACCCCCGCACCGACCGGTGGACCCGGCTCGCCCCGATGCCCGCCGGAACCGAGCGCGGCAGCGCCGCGATGGGCGTGCGCGGGACGAAGATCTACCTCGCGGGCGGAATGCGCACGCTGACGCCCGGCCCCGGCGGCCTCCAGGACACGGTGGACACCGTGTCGTCCTACGACGTGGTGACCGGCCGGTGGGAGACGCTGCCCAACCTGCCCCAGGCCCGCGACCACGTCGGCGGGGCCGTCGTGGGCAACACCTTCTACGTGCTCGGCGGCCGGGACCGGGGCCAGGTGAACGTCCGCGACACCGTCTACGCCTTCGACTTCGGCACCGGCCGGTGGACCGAGCGCGCCCCCATGCCGACCGCCAGGGGCGGCATCGCGGCGGCGGCCGTCGGCACGAAGATCTACACCTTCGGCGGCGAGGGCAACCCCGCCGAGGGCTCGCACAGCGTCTTCGCCGAGAACGAGGTGTACGACACGGCGCGCGACAGCTGGCAGCGGCTCGCCCCCATGGCGGTGCCGCGCCACGGCACGGCGGCCGTCGCGGTGGGCGGCACCATCCACATCCCCGGTGGCGGCACGGTGGGCGGCGCGGGCCCGGTCGACGTGAACGACGCCTACCGCCCTGGGCGGCGCTGAGCCCGTTGACGCACGGACAGCCCTGCGGGGTGGGCGGCGGTCTTCCGCTCCCACCCCGCAGGGCTTTGTCGCGCTCGTCCGACCCGATCGCGCTCCGCCGTTCGAGGCTGTTTTTGTCAACCTGAACATTGGCTTCGCGGAGCCACTTGTGGTGGCGAACACTTAATGTCACCATGACAATAAATGTCGTGCCGGGGTTGACCTCGACTCCGCCAAGGCGACTCGACGCCGGAGGAGCGCGGACGGACGATGAGCGGAAACCGAGTCGGTGTCGCGTCGGACAGCGCGGCCAAGGACGTCCTGCTGGCGGAGTACGAAGCCCTCAAAGCCGAGCAGAAGTCGCGGATCGCGTCGCGGGACCGGATGGTGTACGTCGCGCTCGCCGCGCTCACGGCCACGGTGACACCGGTGGTCCAGCAGGCGGGCGGGCCGCACCTGCTCCTGCTGCTGCCGGTGGTGTGCGTCGTGCTGGGCTGGACCCACCTGGCCAACGACCAGAAGATCACCGCCATCGGCGGGTACCTGCGCCGGCACCTGGCCCCCGCGCTCACAGCCGTCGACGAAGGTGCGGCCAGGGTGCTGACCTGGGAGTCCGTCCACCGGCACGAGCCGCTGCGACGGCTGGACAAGGTCATGCAACTGGTGGTGGACCTGCTGGTCTTCGTGGTCCCGTCGCTGCTGTCGACCACCCTCTACTGGACCTCCGCCGCCGTGCGCGCCGACCTGCTCGCCGTGTCGGTCGCCGAAGTGCTGATCACCCTGGCGTTCGCGGCGCGGGTCGTGGCCGCCGCCCGGTCGGCCCTGACCGACGGGCGGCCCGGTCGGGACTCCCGCCCCCCGCCCCGGAAAGAGGTTGAGGCCGCTGTGGCGGGGTAGCCGTCGTGGACTCGGCAAACAGGGGAACGCCATGACCGCAGCACCACGGGACGAGGAGCGCGCGGTAGCGGACGTGCGCGACTACCTGACCGAACACCGCGACCGGATGATCGAGGAGCTGATCGGCTGGGTGCGCCTGCGCTCGGTCGCCGGCCTGCCCGAGCACGACCCCGACCTGATCCGGTCGGCCAACTGGCTCGCGGGCGTGCTGCGGGAAACCGGTTTTCCCACCGTGGAGGTGTGGGAGACCGAGGGCGGGCCCGCCGTCTACGCCGAGTGGTGCGCGGCGCCCGACGCGCCCACGGTCCTGGTCTACAGCCACCACGACGTGCGCGCGGCCAAGGACCAGCAGTGGGAGGAGACCCCGCCGTTCGAGCCCGCGCTGCGCGACGGCCGCCTCTACGGGCGGGGCACCTCCGACGCCAAGGGGCAGGTGCTGGCCCACGTGTGGGGCGTGCGGGCGCACCTGGCCGCCACCGGCCGCGACGCCCCCGCCGTGAACCTGAAGTTCCTGGTCGAGGGCGAGGAGGAGATCGGCTCGCTGCACCTGGCCGGGCTCGTCGACGACAACCGCGACCGGCTCGGCGCGGACCTGGTGGTCTTCTCCGACACCCTGCTGTGGCGGGCCGACCACCCGGCGATCTGCACCAGCGTGCGCGGCCTGGTCCTGGCGCACCTGGAGGTCCTGGGCCCGCTGCGCGACGTGCACAGCGGCGCGGTGTCCGGGCCCGCGCCCAACCCCGTCGAGGAGCTGAGCAGGCTGCTGGCCCGGCTGCACGACGACAAGGGCCGGGTCACCCTGCCGGGGTTCTACGACGACGTCGCCGAGGCCCCCGAGCGCCTGCGCGCGGAGCTGGCCGCGCTGCCGTTCACCGAGGACGACTGGCTGACCAGGTCGGACACCCGCACCGTCGGCGGCGAGGCCGGGTACACGGTGCTGGAGCGGCTGTGGACCCGCCCGGCGCTGGAAGTGCTCACCGTGGTCGCGGGCGACCCGGTCGGCGCGTCGCGGGCCGCCGTGCCCGCCGTGGCCAGCGCCGACCTGAGCATCCGCACCGTCCCCGACCAGAAGGTCGCCGTCGTGGCCGAGCAGGTGCGGCGCTGGGTCGCGGACAACATCAGCGACCGCGTCGACTACGAGCTGACGGTCTCCGAGGACAGCGGCCAGGAGCCCTACCGCACCCCGGAGGACCTCCCGGCGGTGGACGCGCTCGCGGCGGCCATGGCCGAGGGGTTCGGCGCGCCGCCGGGGCGGATGGGCAACGCGGGCGGGGGACCGGCCGAGTTGCTGGCCCGCACCCTGGACGCGCCGGTGGTGTTCTTCGGCACCGGCCTGCCCGAGGACCGCTGGCACGACAGCGACGAGCGGGTGTCGGTCGACGTGCTGCTGGCCGGGGCCGCCACCCTGGCCCGCTTCTGGTCGCGGCTGGCCTGACCCGATCCGATCGGGCAGGTCACGCACCCCTGGCCACGGCGTGGTCGGCCCCCTCGGTGGCTCCCTCGGTGGCTCCCTCGGTGGCTTTCCCGGCGGCGACCGGCTCCAGCACGCGGTCCAGGCGGATCGGCAGGGTCCGCTGACGGGTGCCCGTAGCGTGCCACACGGCGTTGGCGATCGCCGCCGCGGTGCCCGCCGTGCCGATCTCGCCCAGGCCGTTGAACCCCGACGGGTCCAACGGCTCGTAGTCCGGCACGAAGTCGGCCTCCACGTCGGGCACGTCGGCGTGCGCGGCGATGTGGTAGCCGGCGAAGTCGCCGTTGGCCAGCCTGCCGGTGCGGGGGTCGCGCACGCTCTCCTCGTGCAGGGCCATGGACAGCCCCATGACCATCCCGCCGACCACCTGGCCGCGCGCCAGCAGCGGGTTGATCACCCGCCCCACCGCGAACACGCCCAGCAGGCGGCGCACCCGCACCTCGCCGGTGGCCGGGTCGACGGCGACCTCCGCGAAGACCGCGCTGAAGGTCTGCCGCTCCCGGCCAGGCTGGAAGTCGATCAGCGCGCTGGTGTCCACCGTCGCGGTCACCGGCCGGGCCGGGTCGCCCAGGCGCCCGCGCAGCTCCTTGGCGGCCTCGGTGATGGCGAAGGACCAGGAGGTGGTGCCACGGGAGCCGCCCGCGCCCCACGCCATGCCCAGGTCGCTGTCGCCGATGCGCAGCCGGACCCGCCCCGCGTCGACCCCGAGCGCGTCGGCGGCGACCGCGGTCAGCGCGGTGCGGGCGCCCGTGCCGATGTCGCTCGCCCCGACCGACACCGTGAACGTCCCGTCCACCTCGGCGGTGATCGAGGCCGTCGAAGGGAACACCCCGGCGCTGAACGACGCGGTGGCCATGCCGGTGCCGATCAGCAGCGGACCCTCGCGCCGGGAGCGGGGACGCCGGTCGCGCGCCGCCCAGCCGAACCGGCGCGCGCCCTCCTGGACGCAGGAGACCAGGCGGCGGGTGCTGAACGGCAGCCCCGACACCGGCGCGACCGAGGGCTGGTTGCGCAGCCGCAGCCGCACCGGGTCCACGTCCAACCGCTCCGCCACCTCGTCGATCGCCGACTCCAGGGCGAACGAGCCGGGCGTCGCGCCCGGCCCGCGCATCGAGGCGGGCGGCAGGACGTCGAGGGGCACGGCGGTGAGCCGGGTGCGGATCGCGGGCGCGGCGTACAGGACCTTGGCCTGCTCGGTGCACGCCTCGATGTACTCGGCCAGCGGCGAGAGGGCGTAGGCGGCCCGGTGGCCGACCGCCCGCAGGCGGCCGTCGGCGTCGGCGCCGATGGTCACCAGCTGCTCCGTCCGGGGCCGCGACGAGGTCGTCTCGAACACCTGCGCCCTGGTCATGGCGATCCGCACCGGACGCCCGAACCGCTTGCTCGCCATCGACGCGAGGATCATCTGGGGACCGCAGACGCCCTTGCCGCCGAAGCCGCCGCCGACGTGCTCGGAGCGGACGTGCACCCGCTCCCGGTCGATCGACCACAGCGCGGCCAGCACCTCCGACACGCTGAACGCACCCTGGTTGGCGTCCAGGGCGTGCAGGTGGTCCCCCTCCCACCACGCGGTCGAGGCGTGCGGCTCCATGGCGCAGTGGCTCTCCTCGGGGGTGCGGTAGCGCTCCTCGACCACGACCGCGCAGGCCGCCAGCTCCGCCTCCAGGTCGCCGGTGTCGGCCTCCGGGCCGAACGCGGTCGACGCCGGACGGGCGGCCGGGTGGTCCATGCCGAAATCCAGGTCGTGCGGCTCGGCGTCGCAGGTCACCCGCAGCGCCGCCGCCGCGGCCCTGGCCTGCTCGGGCGTCTCCGCCACCACCAGCGCGACCGGCCAACCCGCGTACGGGACCACCTCGTCCTGCAACAGCAGCAGACTGCCGTCGGGGCCGAAGTAGTTGCCCGCCTTCGGGTTCAGCCGCGGCGCGTTGCGGTGGTCGAGCACGCCCAGCACCCCCGGCATGCCCAGCGCGGTCGAGGCGTCGACATCGCGAATCCGGCCGCGCGAGGTCGTGGCGGTCACCAGTTGGCCGTGGACCAGCCCCGGCATCGGCACGTCAGCGGTGTAGCGGGCGGCGCCGGTGACCTTGAGCCCGCCCTCGATCCGGGGACGTGACGCGCCGACCGCGCCGGCAGTGCGGTCCGGGCTCATCCGACCTCCTCCGCCGCGGCCAGCTCACCGAGCACGGCCGCGATCAGGTTCTTCGCCAACAGCACCTTGTAACCGTTGTCGGGCAACGGCTCCGCACCGCTGAGCGCCTCCTCGGCGCAGGCCCGCAACCGGTCGGGGGTGGGCCGCGCGCCGCGCAGCACGGCCTCGGCGGAACCGGCCCGCCACGGGCGCGACGCCACACCGCCCAGGGCGATGCGCACGTCGCGCACCACGCCGTCGCGGACGTCGAGCGCGGCGGCGACGGAGACGGTCGCGAAGGCGTACGACGCGCGCTCGCGGACCTTGCGGTAGCGCGAGCGCAGGCTCCCCGGAACGCCGGGGAGGGCGACGGCGGTGATCAGCGCGCCGGGCGGCAGCGCGGTCTCCAGGTCCGGGCGGTCGCCCACCGGGAGGTAGAACCGCGACAGCGGGATCTCGCCGCCGCCGTCGAGCGACTGGTAGCGCACGACCGCGTCGAACGCGGCGAGCGCCACCGCCATGTCCGAGGGGTGGGTGGCCACGCAGTGCGCGGAGTGGCCGAGCACGGCGTGGTTGTGGTGCACCCCCGCGATCGCGGTGCACCCGCTGCCGGGCAGCCGCTTGTTGCACGGCCGGGACAGGTCGGCGAAGTAGCCGCACCGGGCCCGCTGCAACAGGTTGCCGCCCACCGTGGCCATGTTCCGCAGCTGACCGGACGCGCCCGCCAGCACGGCCTGCGACAGCGCCGGGAACCGGCGGCGCACCTCGGGGTGCGCGGCCGCGTCGCTGTTGGTCGTGGTCGCGCCGACGACCAGGCCCCCGCCCGGCTCGACGTGGACACCGTCGAGCGGCAGCCGCCGCACGTCCACCAGCCGGGTCGGCCGCTCGACCCCGCACTTCATCAGGTCGACCAGGTTCGTGCCCCCGCCCAGGTACCGGGCGCCCCTGTCGCCCGCGACCGCGAGGAGCGCCTCGTGGACCCGCGCCGCGCGCTGGTAGGCGAACTCCCTCACGCCGCACCCCCTTGGCGGGCGGCGGCTTCGAGCACCGCGCGCACGATCGACGGGTACGCCCCGCAACGGCACAGGTTGCCGCTCATCCGCTCGCGCACCTCGGCCTCGTCCAGCTCGGGCGCCCGCTCCGGGTCGTCGTCGGCGGTGACCGCGCTGGGCCAGCCCGCCTCGTGCTCGGCGAGCGCCCCGACCGCCGAGCAGAGCTGCCCCGGAGTGCAGAAGCCGCACTGGAAACCGTCCAGGCGCACGAACGCCTCCTGCAGCGGCCGCAGCTCACCCCCGGCGGCCAGCCCCTCGACCGTCGTGACGGCGGCGCCGTCGGCGGCGACCGCGAGGGTCAGGCAGGAGACCACCCGCCTGCCGTCGCACAGCACCGTGCAGGCCCCGCACTGCCCGTGGTCGCACCCCTTCTTCGGCCCGGTGAGCCCCAGGTCCTCCCGCAGCGCGTCGAGCAGCGTCCGGCGGTTGTCCACCGACAACCGGTGGGACACGTCGTTGACTCGCAGCGATATCCCGCTGCGCGTGTGGTCGGTCATCGCAGTCCTCCGCGCGCCCGCTGCCGTGCACGGGCCGCCGGTCGAGATTGAATCCTCCAGGGCAACCAGAAGCCCTTGTCCCGCACGCTATCCAGCGGAAGGCGACGCGGGAGCGCCCGTCGCGCAAGGGGGAGGATCGAGCAAGAGAACGCGAGTTCTGGTCAATCGCCGCGACCGGCGACCGGCGTGCCGGTCCGGGCGCCGCCGCCGAGCCGCGCCGCGTCCTGGCGCGGCGGACCACCGAAGAGCCTGCGGTACTCGCGGCTGAACTGGGCGGGGCTCTCGTAGCCGACCAGGCGGCTGACCCCGGCGATGTCGCCGGGGTTCGCGGCGAGCAGCAACCTGGCCTGCTGCAGGCGGATCTGCTTCTGGAACTGGATGGGGCTCATCGAGGTGACCGCCTGGAAGTTGCGGTGGAACGCCGAGGCGCTCATGCCCGCCCGCCGCGCCACCTCCTCGACCCGGAAGGGCAGGGCGTAGTTGTCGCGAATCCACCGCACCGCCCTGGCGACGTGGCTCAGGCCGCTGTCGGGCAAGCCGAACTGGCGCAGGACGCCGCTCTGCTCGCCGGTGAGCAGCCGCCAGACGATCTCCCGCTCGACCAGGGGCGCGAGCACGGGGATGTCGTGCGGCCGGTCGAGCAGCCGCAGCAGGCGGAGCACGGCGTCGAGCAGTTCGGCGGAGGCGGTGCTGACCACCAGACCGGCCGACCCGCCGGGGCCGGGCTCCGGCAGCTGCGCGGGGTCCACCTGCAACAGCACCTCGGCGACCACGGCCGGGCGCAGCTCCAAGCCGAAGCCCAGCGCGGGCTCCTCCGGGCTGGCGCGGGCGAAGTACGCGGTCACCGGCAGGTCGACCGAGGCGACGAGGTACTCCCCGGCGCGGTACTCGTACAGCCGGTCGCCCAGCGCGAACCGCTTGACCCCCTGGGCGACGAGGGCCAGCACCTTGCCGTAGGTGGTCGGCGTCGGCGGCGTTGGCCGATCGGCGCGGAAGACGCGCAGGCCGTCGATGTCGGTGCTCAGGTCGGGCCGGGCGTGCCTGGCCAGCAGCACACGCAGTTCGTCGAGCGGCATGGCCGCCATTCAAGCACCGCGCGATCCCGATGCCCGCCGAGCCGAGCGCACCCCCCGTGACGGGAGCACCTCCTCCGCACGTCAGCCCGACACCTCGCGCGACGGCATGACGTAGCCCAGCTTCAGCAGGGCCTTGCGGAACTTCGGCTCCTGATCCGGCCGGACGGCGATGTGCCGGTCACCGATCACGCGGCACACCGCGCGATCACGGCCCAGCAGCGCGGCGGTCGCCGCGTCGGCGCACTCGATCACCCGGACCAGACCCAGATCGACCAGCTGCCCGCTGCGCCGCCGCACGTCCTCGGCCACCGTGCGCAGGGCGGCGGGCAGCTCGTGGTCGGTCCGCTCACCGAGGAACGCGACGAACTCGTCGAGGTCGCGTCCGCTGTCGAGCGCGGAGAGCAGGCTGCCCGCCGACACCGCCCACACCCGGTCGGCGGTCCGCTCCGCGTAAGCGGACAGCACCAGCCGGTCCGCCGCGCCGACCTCGCCGACGGCGACCACGTCGAGGTTGGGCAGCACCTTCAGCGGCCGGGTCCCGATGGCGGCGGGCCGGTAGGCGTCGGTCAGGCCGAGGGCATGAGCGCCCAACGCGGTGAGCCTGATCGCCACGAGTCCGTCGTAGCGGCTCAGCGCCTCAAGGTCGTCGCCGCCCCAGTTGTCGATGTAGTCGTCACGCGCGCCTGCGGCGTCGACGTAGTCCAGGTCGATCAACCCCAGCGTGCCCGCGTACTCGAACAGCACCGCCAAGGTGTAGCGGCCCTCCAGCAGCTCCCAGTCGTGGTGGCCGTCGTAGCCGAGACTGCCGTACTCCGGGTCCACCAGGTAGAGCCTCCACAACGCCCTGTCGTTACGCGCGATGGTGGGGCTCATGTTCCCGCGCCGCATGGTGGTGAACAGCGTGTCCACGTCGACCCACTTGTCCTGCGGGCAGGTGGCCAGCGCCTTGGCCACCGACTGACGACGCGGCTTGGCCGCGGTCAGGACATTGGGGACGCGCTGGCCCTTGATCTGCTCCACCCGGCTGAACTCGTCGATCACCGCGTGGGTGAGCCAGCGCTGCCACAGCCCCCGGATCACCTCCGCCGGTGGTTTCCCCAACGCCGCGCGCCCCTTCGGCGTCAACCGCAGGCGGGTGCCGTCGAGCGCCGCGAGCCCACCGGCCTGCAGCAGCAGCGGCCAGGCGAACGCGGCAATCGGCTCGTCGTCGTAGAAGTCGCCCTGCGCCAGGTGCGCGGTGATGGTCCGGATCGTCGCGGCCGACGGGCGCTTGGTCTTGTCGCTGCACCTGACCTCCCCGGCCGCGCACAGTTCGAGCACGGTGCGCAGGTTGGCCAGAGCCTCCTGCTCGGTGAACCGCACCCGCTCCTCGGGGTCCACGTCGTCCTCCTCGCCCTCGACGGCGAGATCCCGCCGCCGCACCCGCTCCGCAAGCGCGGACAGCGTATTCGGTATCGGCTCACGAGCGGCCGGCGGAGTGAATGGACCCCCGGAATATCACCCTTTTGGCCTCTCACACCGGTATCGGGAACTCCCGCGTCCAGGCAGTCACCTAATGGTGTGTCCCTCGCTTGACGGCTTACGCGCCTTATTCGGCGGAGTAACGTCACCGCCGCACTTGATCTACTGCCGCCCGACGCAAAGCAGAGGGAAGTTCATGAGCCGCAAACGCGCATTCATCGTCGCCATCACCGCCGGACTCCTCCTCGTGGGCACGACCACCGGGGCCGCCGCCTCGGCCCGAGTGGCCGCCCTTTTCGGGAACGGCGGCTTCGAAACCCCCAGGGCGCCCCAGAACAGCTTCGCCAACCTGGGAACCGGGAGCGCCATCGGCCCCTGGCGGGTGACGGGCGGGAACGTCGACCTGATCGGCGCGGGCTACTGGCAGGCCGCCGAGGGCGACCAGTCCGTCGACCTCAACGGCGTGCAACCGGGCGCGGTGTCGCAGACCTTCGACACCATTCCCGGTGTCAGGTACGACGTCGGCTACTCGATCGCGGGCAACACGGCGGCGGGCCCGGTGGTCAAGACCGGCCGGGCGCTGGTCGACGGCCAGAACTTCCAGGACTTCACCTTCGACATCACCGGCAGGACGCCTGCGGCGATGGGCTACGTCACCCGCGCCTTCAGCTTCGTGGCGACCAACCCCACGACCACGCTGACATTCGCCAGCACCACACCCAGCAGCGCCAACGGACCGGTCCTCGACAACGTGACGGTGAAACCCTGCGGGTGCTGCTGACCATTTCCGAAATAGCCCCAGTGAAACGGGCCGGGGTGTGCGCGGTGAAAACCACGCACGCCCCGGCCCGCCTACTGCCGCCGTCATCGTGAAATGCGGCTAACCCCTCAGTCGAGAGGTGATGATCCGCGTGGCGACCCGGACGCGTCGGCGGTAATCGTCCAGCGAACCGGATTCGTGCTTGGCGCCCGCAGAGGCGTCGAAGAGGTTCTGCGCGAGTTCGGCGGCGGACAGCCCCGCGCCCTCCCACGCGGCGGCGTGCCCGGTGCTGGTCAGCAGAGCGGCCATGCCCGCGACGAACTCCTCCTCCATCCGACTCATCCGGTCCAGCGCGAAGGACCGCGCCGAACTCAGCAGCTCGCTGTAGACCTCGCGGTTGACCGTGCCGACCGTGACGCCGTGAAAAGCTTCGAGGGCTCGCGCCAGGCGCTCCCCGGCCTCGACGTCCTCCCGGTCCAGCGCCTCCCACGTGGTACTGCGCAGATCCGCCAGCATCTGCTCCACGACGGCCCGGAACAGCGCCTCCTTCGTCTCGAAGTGCAGGTAGAGGCCCTGCCGGGAGATCACCGCCGCCTTGGCGACGTCCTCCATCGAGGTCTTGCGGAACCCGAAGCGCAGAAAGGCCCCGGTGGCGGCGCGGACTATGCCCTCGCGCCGCGCCGAGCCGCCCGCCGCGGTGTCGTCCACTGCTGCCGCTCCCTCAACCGGTCGACGCCGCGAGGGGATACCGCACCCCGGTCAGGCGTGTGCTCTCCGCCCACAACCGGGCCGCCGCCACGATGTCCCGCGCCCGACGCGGGATGCGGGCGGGGGCCGGATGCCCCTTCGTCCCGAACAGCCGCGCCGGCCCCCAGTAGCTGCCGCCGGGCGCGTCCGGGTCCGTCGCCGCGCGCATCGTGGTCAGCGCGCCCACCTCCGGGGGCATCCCGATGAAGGGGCTCACCCTCCGCAGGACGGCGGGCGAGTGGCGGGTGAGATCGGTGAAGGTCCAGCCGGGGTGCGACGCGGTCGACACCACGTGCGAACCCACCGCCCGCAGCTTCCGGTCCAGTTCGAGCGCGAACATCATGTTGGCCAGTTTGCTCTGCGCGTAGGCGGCGCCCGTCGAGTACCGGCGCTTGTCCCAGTGCATGTCCTCGAAATCGATGTGGCCGGTGACCTGGGCCAGGCTGGTCACCGTCGTCACCCGCGCGGCGGGGGTGCGCAGCAGCAGCGGGAGCAGGCGGCCGGTCAGCGCGAAGTGCCCGAGGTGGTTGGTGCCGAACTGCACTTCGAAGCCCTGCGCCGTGCGCGACAGCGGCGGCCACATCACGCCACCGTTGTTCACCAGGACGTCGAGGCGGTCCTGCCGGTTGGCGAAGTCGTCGGCGAAGGCGCGGACCGAGTCCAGATCGGCGAGGTCGAGCCGCGCGGCGCGGACCGAACCGACGGGCAGGCGCTCCATGATCCGCGCGACCGCCGATTCCGCCTTCGCCTCGTCCCGGCAGGCCAGCACCACGTCCGCGCCCTTGGCGGCGAACATCGCCGCGGCCTGGAACCCCAGGCCCGTGTTGGCGCCGGTGACGATCACCGACCGGCCCTGCTGGCTCGGAATGTCGTCAGCGGTCCACCGGGACGCCCGACCACCTCGTTGGCTTGACATGCTTTACAACTATAGTCCGAGTTGTAAAGCGGCGCGCAAGGTGCGTCAGGCGTCAGCACCATGCCCTCGACAACGGCCTCACCCCGCGTCCGGATCGCCCCCCTTGCCGGAAAATGACTGATGGCAGGTCACCGAGGTGGCCTGCCATCACGAACCTCGTCACCACTTGTCCGAGGTGACGATCTCCTTCACCTGGTCGAGGGTCAGCGGCGGCTGCGGTGAGTAGATCTCGCCGCCCGGCGAGCCGATCACGGCGCCCGCAGGGTCCTCCTGGTTGCTGACCTGCATGAGGAGCATCGTCCCGTCGGGCCGCTTGAGGCATGCCAGGTACGACACCGCGCCGGGAGCTCGTCGCGCGGTCCCGGTCGCCAGTCGGGAGCCGTCGGGCAGCGTGCTGACGTCGCAGTGCTCCACGCGGGAGAAGTCGCACCACTCGCGGGGCTCGGAATCGCTGGGGTGGACCATCAGGCCGAAGCCCCCGGTGAAGCCCGCGGAGGTCAGAGTCCCGCCGATGACCGCGCCGGTGGAGACCTCCGGGTCCGCCAGTTGCGGTGTCCCGACCGATCCCGCTCCTGGTCGCGGGGGATTCGTCGGGGACGGGGGTTGCGGGGTGTTCGACGTGGACGGGGGTGGCAAGCTGGCTTTCGTGGTCGCCTCGAACGTCGCGGTGTCGCCGAGCACCACCCTGAACCGGGTGATCAGGTCATCCGGCGAGGTCGGGACCGGGCCGCGCGCCGTGGTCGTGGCTGGCGCGGTCGACGACGAGGTGGTCGACGGGTCGGCGGCGTGCGTGCCGGAGCCGCCCGGCACCAGCCACACCACACCCGCGACCAGAACCGCCACCGCGACGACGGTGGCCGCGACAGGTGCCAGCCGCACGGCCCGGCGCGGCCGCGCCACCGGGGCCATACCCGTAGCGGCGGCGTCGGCGCGCCGCTCCAACTCGGCGAAGGCATCGTGGAGGGTGCGCAGGTCGCTCATGAGGTCTCCTGGAAGTCGGGGGCGGTGGCGGTGAGGTCGATGCGCAGAGCGTTGAGCGCCCGGTGGATCTGGCTGCGTACGGTCGGTTCCCGACACCCCAGCTGTGAGGCGATCTCCCTGTCGGACAAGCCCGCGTAGTAGCGCAGGACCACGGCCGCGCGCTGCTTCCTCGGCAGGCGGGCGAGGCGGCGGATCATCGCGTCCCGCTCGGCCCGCTCGTCCGCGCCGTCGGGGGTCACCGTCGGCTCGACCCCGGCGCGCGGGGACGCGCGGGTCAGCCTTCTGCGCCAGGACAGGTACTCGTTGACGACCATCCGCCGCACGTAGGCGTTCGGCTCGGCCATCGCCGAGATCCGCTCCCAGCGCTCGAACGCCCGGCCCAGCACGTCGCTCACCAGGTCCTCGGCCAGCCACGTCCGGCAGGTCAGGACCGTGGCGAACCGCATCAGCGCGGGACGCTGCCTCGCCACGTACTCAGCAAACTCCATCGGCCACTCCCGATCGTCGGCTCGACCTCGATTCCGCACCCCTAATGCGGGAGTGACCCCTTTCGTTGCATCCGATCCCCACGGCCGCTGAGAGCCTCGACCCCGCACCGGCAGGACCAACGCCCCACCCGTGCCGCCGACTCCGCGGCGAAACCCTGCGGCTGAAGCCCGCCCGCGACGTTCCCGGGTGCGCCGCACCCAGGCACAGCACGCCCTACCACGTCCGCCCGCCACCGCCCAAGCTCGGTAGCACGAGACGGGCCGAACCACGAGCGCCCGTCACGGCACCGGACCGGGAGGAGCCGCCGTGAACGCAGAACCCACCCCACCCCACGACCAGGGGGCCGAACTGGCGGGCCGGGTCGCCGTGGTCACCGGAGCCGCGCGCGGCATCGGCAAGGCCACCGTCGCCTGGCTGCACGCCCGTGGTGCGCACGTCCTCGCCTGCGACCTGCGACCCGAGGTGCGGGAGCTGGCCACCGAGTTCGACGGCGTGGCGACCCTCGTCGGCGACGTGTCGCTGGAGGAGACGGCCGTGCGGTCGGCGACCACTGCGGTGGAGCGCTTCGGCGGCCTGGACATCCTGGTCGGCAACGCCGGGCGGTCGGTCAACAAACCGATCACCGAGACCACCGCCGCCGACTGGGACGAGCTGATGTCGATCAACGCCCGCGGCGTCTTCCTGCACGCGCGCGAGGCGTTCCGGGTGATGCGGGAACGCGGCGGCGGCTCGATCGTCACCGTCGGCTCGTTCGCCTCCACCGTCGGCCTCGTCAGCGGCTCCGCCTACAGCGCGTCCAAAGGGGCGCTGGCGCAGCTGACGAAGGTCCTCGCCCTGGAGGGCGGCCCGCACGGCATCCGCGCCAACGTCGTGGCACCCGGCGTGGTCGAGACCGACATGCTCGACAACTTCCGCGACGACAGCCGCGAGTACCTGCGCTCCTTCGGCCCCGCCCACCCGCTGGGCCGGGTCGCGCACCCCGAGGAGATCGCCGAGGTCATCGGCTTCCTCGCGTCCGACAGGTCCTCGTTCATCACCGGCGCGATCGTCGCCGCCGACGGCGGCTACACCGCCGCCTGACCACCCCCGCACGAGAGAACAGGGAGAACCATGGCAGGACGACTGACGGGCAAGGTCGCGCTGATCACCGGCGCCACCGGCGGCATCGGACAGGCGACCGCCGAACTCTTCGCACGGGAAGGCGCCCGCCTCGTCGTGACCGACCTGGCCGAGGACGCGCTGCGCGCCCTGGCCGCGCGGCTGGCCGAGACCGGCGCCGAGGTGGTGCCCGCACGCCTGGACGTGTCCTCGGCGCGGGAGTGGGCGAACACCGTCGACCTGACGCGCCAGCGCTTCGGCAGGCTCGACGTCCTGGTCAACATCGCCGGAATCCTCGACTGGCCGGGCATCGAGGACACCGAGGAGGACACCTGGAACCGGGTCGTCGCGGTCAACCAGACCGGCACCTGGCTCGGCATGAAGACCGCCATGCCGCTGCTGCGCGAGAGCGGTAACGCATCGGTGATCAACACCTCGTCGGTCCTCGGCATCATCGGCAGCGGCGCGGGCGCGGCCTACCAGGCGACCAAGGGCGCCGTGCGGCTGCTGAGCAAGACCGCGGCCGTCGAGTACGCCACCAAGGGCGTGCGGGTGAACTCGGTGCACCCCGGCGTCATCGCGACCCCGATGATCGGGGACCTCCTCGACGAGATGGGCGACCAGCAGCCCGACATCGTGCGCACCCCCATGCGCCGCGCCGGACGACCCGAGGAGGTCGCCCCGGTGATGCTGTTCCTCGCCAGCGACGAGTCCTCGTTCGTCACCGGGGCGGAGTTCGTCGTCGACGGCGGCCTCACCGCCCACTGACCACAGGAGCGCTTCCCATCACCAGATGGGTGCGCGCAGGTGCTGCGGCGGCAGCCACCGCCAACCGGGACCGCGCAGCGCTGGCAGCGCGGCTGGAGAAGGTGGGGGAGAGGCCGGGACCGGCCGGGTACTGGTGCGTCACGCCGTCGTCCAGGCACGCGCGCCAGAGCCACCCCACGTGCCCGGTCATGACGCCCGGCGGTGTCGGGCGCGTGGGGTGGGGCACCGCCCCCCGTCGAGGGTGGGGGCGGTACCCCGGACCGCCGTGCCGCGGCTGTGCGAGAGCGCGGCACGGCGGTGGCTTGTGGCGGGCCTGTGGGCCGGCGGGGTGGCCCGGACCCGCGCCGGCTGCGCGCGGCGCTCGGTCAGGGCCATGAAGTAGGTGACCAGCGCGAGTGCCGCGCAGGCGGCGGTCAGGTACAGGCCGAGCAGAGCGCTGAAGGCCGTCCAGGTGTCCACGTGTGACCTCCTGCTGGGCTGGAGATGTGGCCCTACCTCGCACCTGGTGACCGTGACGTGATGCGAGGTAGGGGCTCCCCGCAGCGGTCGGTGGAGCAACACGACCGTAAATCGGACCGGTCAACTTGACCATTCCACTTTGGGGTGAGATGCGGACTCGCCCGGCTCGGGCACACTGTCCGCGATCACGTGCGAAGGGGAGACGATGAGCGGCGACCGCAGTCCCGCCGAGTACCGGGCGGCGCTGGCCGAGCAGATCCGCAAGCTGATGCGGCAGAAGGGCGTCACGCGCGTCGACATCCGACGCGCGTTGAGCTGCTCGGAGTCCAAGGCGGGCAAGCTGGTGCGCGGCGACACCTCGATTTCTCCGGTGGAGCTGACCGCGATCCTCGACCTGCTCGGTGTCAGTGGTGAGGCACGCGCCGACCTCCAGCACCTCAACGAGGAGGGCAGGCGGAAGCGACCGCCCACGGACTGGGGCAAGGCGATACCCGACCGGCTGCGGAAGTTCTTCAACACCGAGGAGACGGCGCGGCGGATCGAGTCATACCGGCCGGATCTGCTGCACGGTCTAGTCCAGACGGAGCGCTACGCGCGAGCGGTGATCCAGACCAACCGCACGCTGCTGTCCGACGATGTTGAACGCCTGGTTCGTGCTCGGCTGGTACGGTAAGAACGCCTATATGGTCCGAATCCGCCGGAGATCACGCTGGTGGTCCAGGAGTCCGTGCTGCGTGCTCCGGTGGGCAATGAGGAGATCCGCGCCGAGCAGATCCGACACCTCCGGGAGCTGTGCGACCGCCCGAACATCACCTTCCGCGTCGTTCCGGATGGGCGCGGGCTGACGGGTGCGCTGTACTTCCCGTTCACCATCCTCACGCCCTCGGGCGACCGACCGACGACGGTCTACCTGGAGACCTTGACGGACGGCCTGCTGGTCGATGAAGCCGGCCGAGTCGAGCACTACGCGCGCGTGTTCAGCGAGCTGATCGATGCCTCCGCAACCCCTGCCGACACCCTGGCCCTTCTGGATAGCCTCTTGTCGCGACCATGAATCCAGCAGAGGAGGGGCTGATGATCCCGCAGCGGAAGGAGGAGGCGTTGCGCTGGCGCAAGAGCACCCGCAGCGGAAACTCCGGCGGGGAGTGCGTCGAATTGGCGCACACGCGGGACATGCTGCGTGACTCGAAGAACCCGAGCGGGCCTGTGCTGCGGTTCGAGCGGGCTCGGCTGGCGGCGTTCCTGGACGGAGTGCGCACCGGTCGGTTCGACGGCTGATCGGCCAGGCTGACGTTCATCGGGAAACGACTCGGTATGGGGTGGCCGATCCGTGTAGGTGGCGCCGGCGAGCATCCGCCTGGCATCGCCCTGCTCACCGATCGCGAACCCGACGACCAGCGTCCGGCCATCCGGTGTGCACGCCACCGCGTGCGGGCGGAGGGACGGGGCCTCCCGGTCCCGGATCGATCGCGCACAGGCTCCGCTGGTAAGCGAGGTGGGCCGGGTCGACGTGGTGCTCGGGGTGGCGGCGCAACCGGCCCGCCTCGCTGCTGTCGTGAACCCAGCGGACCACGTCGTGCTCGTGCGCGTAGAGCGCGAACGTGTCGAAGGCGGAGTTCGTCGTCGACGGCGGCCTCACCGCCCACTGACGGGCCGGCGGGCAGTGTCGCGGGGCCCTTCGCGGCTTGACCGAGACATCGGGACGAACGGCTGGCGATCGGTCTGGGCTCAACCGCCGAAAACGCGATCCCCACGTGCCGTGTGGAATTCCGTGCGCACCCGCAGCGCGGCGGCCAGTCGTTCGGCCAGCCGCTCACCCCGCTGGTGTCACGCGGTGGTGGCGGCTTCGTCGGGGAAGCCCGACGAAGCCGGATCGTCGGGGTCGTACACGGCCTGGAACTCGTCGTCCCAGGCGTCGATGGCGGCCACGAGGTCGGTGGGCACGCCGAAGTCGCTCGCCAGCCGTTCCGCGGAGTAGTTGGCCGGGATAGGGGCATCGCCCTTGCGCACCCACAGCGGGTAGGTGCCCCACTCGGGCGCCAACCGAACCGAGATCACTGCGCTCATCGTTCCCATCCCCGGTTGAGATCGGCGTACTTGGCGACGCCGTAGGAGGCCAGCGTGCCGACCGGCTCCGCGTAGACCTTCAGCGCCTCAAGGCCCGCACCGACGACTCGCCGCCTGGCCACGGTCCCCGGCACCCCGCTGCGGACGCCACTGCGGAGTGACGGGCGCTTGGCTGTGAGGGTGTCCCGGCCACCGCCTCTGGCAGGGGCACCCTCACGTGCGAGGTGCGTCAACGTGCCGAGGTGATCTTGCCCGCCTTCACAGCGGAGATCAGGGCGAGAACCGGTGCCTGGCCCTGGAACAGCAGCGCGGGGCCTGTGGTGTTCTTGCTGTCGCGGACGCCGGAGGACGTGGCGTCGTAGCCGAGTTCGACGCACGCGCCGTTCCCCTCGCTGCGGGAGGGCTTGCGCCAGTTAGTGATCATTTCTCAGACTCCAACCTGTGGACGATGGCGCCGATGAGCCGCCGGGATTCGTCTGCATCGAGTGCCAGGTGATGCAGATGTCCCATGATGGTCCCGCATTGCTCAATGGCCGCCGGCGTGTCGTAGTAGTACGCGGAGAGCGGGGTCTCGGTGTAGCCGACCCTCCAGTCGTCCGTGAACCGCAGCATGCTGAGCGGGCGGCGACCGGTCGGGCTGAGGTCGAGCGACTGTGGGACAACTCGAATCTTGATGTTGCGTCGGCGTTCCATGCTGAGCAGGTGGCGCAGTTGCGCGGCCATGACCTCGGCACCGCCGATGCGTCGGTGAAGTACAGCTTCTTCGACGTACATCGTCAACGCCAGAGGTGTCGGCTTGCGGCTGGTCAGCAGGGACTGGCGCTCCATACGCAGGTCCAGAGTGCTGCGGGGGTCGAGACCTGGGGTCAGGGTAGCGGCATACTCGATGAGGACCTGGGCGTACTCGGGCGTCTGCAACAGCCCGTTGATCACGTTCGATTCGTAGGCGTCGAGGCTTGCGGCGTAGTGCTCCAACGCGAAGTACAGCGGCACATCGCTGATCATGGGGCCGATGACGTGCTTGCCGCCCGGCTTGCTCGACCTGGCGATCTCCAGCACCTCGGACAAGATCGGAATCCGGTCCTCCACGCCGAAGAAGCGCAGTAGCTGCTCCAGTTTGTCCTGGTCCGGGCGACGTTGGTTGCGCTGATCGCTCTCGAACTGCGCGTAGTGCGGCTGGCTCAGACCGACGGCGGCACCCGCTTCCTTCTGCGACACGTTCGCCAGTTGTCGGCAGTGGATGAGCTGGTAGCGGATCAGCTCTCGTGCCACTTCACGGCTGAGGAACGCTTCCACGTCGCTGTCCTCTCGAGCTCCAACACTGTCAGTAGCGGAAGATCATCCTCACTCTCACTCGATCTAGCCACTTGTTGCTTATGCTATAGACGCTTATGTTATGGACATCAGCGTGCTGGTGCTGTGTCCCCACCGGTGATCGGCACGCCGTAGACCAGGGCTTTGGTGCTTCGCGCTGGCGAGTGCCGTCAGCTCCGGGTCGTCCTCGCAGCGGTCCGGTCGGTGACCCCGGCTTCGGTCGAGGCCTGCTGCTCCAGTCACACCACGTGGAGACGTCATGTCCTCCAGCAGCAGGTCCGGTCGTGTGGCGACGGCCGTTGACATCGTGATCGAGCCCGTCCGGGAGTCCCGAAACTGCGGCAGGCGTGCACGGCCGCGCGACTACCTCACGGGGCCGCACCGGGTAAGCGTCTTCGGCCGGGACGTTCCGCAGTTCGATCCTGATCAGGCCGCCACGTGCCGCTCCGGGTGCGGTGTGCGGCGTAACCCGATCCCCGTCGAGCGGGCGGAACTCGCCGCCGCGAACCCGTGTTCGACCTCCGACAGGTACTGGGCGACCTACGACTTCGGTCGGCACGGCCGCTCACGGCCCGGCACCCGTTTGACCACCACAGCCGGTCCGGACTGCGGCCACGACGGCGCGACGGCCGGCACGGTCATGCCCTACGACGGTCGCTGGCACAGCACTTCGTTCCCGGTCTGCCTGCACAACAGGGTCACACTGTGCTTCACGACCCGTCCTGCCCGCGACCGCTCCGACCGTGACGTCCCAGGCGTGTACGAGCTGGTCGGTGCCGAGCTGGAGCACGGCCATGACCTCTCGGGCACCCAGGGCGACGGCAACGGCGGATCGGAGACGGTCGTGCTGCGCGCGCGGCCCCCGCGTTCGCGGGTGTCGTCGTGATCGCCGTGGCGGACGTGGAGCACGCCGGCATCCCGTGGCCCGCCGCCCAGGATGGCGACGTCCACGGCAGCGAGCCGACGCGCGCGATGCCGCCGATCCGTCAGGCGCACGGGCTGGCCTGGTACTCCGGTCAGCTCGCGGCGGGCTACTTCCGGCGGGTCGTCCACACGTTCGACGGCAGCTCGCGTGCCGTCAGCGTGCCGTGGGGCGAAGCGGAGTCGGTTCCGTCCGTGTCGCCGGTAGCGGTCGTGTTCGCGGCCTGCGGTGCCGCCGCGACCCCGCTCTCCGGCGGTGTGCCGCCGGTGAGGTGGCGGTACTGCACCAGTCCGCAGTGTCGGCAGCGAGCCAGCGTGGGCGGACATGGCGAACGATAGGCGCCGCATGCGACGGAGGAAACGGGGCAGTGGTCGGGCGGCGGCGACGCTGTGCATCAGGTGCGGCGCGCTCGGCTGGGAGGACAAGCGGCACGCGATGGGGGAAGCACACCGCATCCGGCAGCGGTCCCAACTGCTGGCGGCCGGCGGTCCGGCAGCGCGGGGACACGGTGTCCACCGCTGTGACGCGGAGCTGTGGCACTTGACCGTGCCCACGGCACGGCCGGCCGTCGAACCGGTCGAGTTGTGGTTGCCCCAGCCGCCGAGGCGACCACCGCACCTCGACGCGCCGGACCGGCAGTCCTATCTGGAGGAGGTCATGGCGGTCGTGCTGCACGCGATCCGCGAGCAGGGGGCGGGGCTGGCGATGCCCGCGCTGACGACGATCTGCGACCACTACGGGACCGGGCGGAGCTGGACGTGGCGGCTGCGTCGCGCCCTGGCCGAGCTGGGCTGGCTGCACCGGTCCGGGCACCTGTACCTCACCAGCGTCCCCGAACCACCGCGACCGCCCGCCCAGGACTGAGCGCCCAGGACGATCAGTACCGGCCGGGGGCACGGCCGAGCAGTTCGGCGTGCTCCCGACCGGTCAACCGGTCACTCGGCGATGTCATCGAAGTCCAACTCCAACAGCTTCGGCGTGTCGCCGATCGCGGCAGCCCCGGCTCGGCCTGCTTGGATCTTCGTGTGGCGGCGGGGGTTCTTGCGGTGTGCACGCAGCGGTACGGCATGCTCCAGAACATGCTTGAGGAAACCGAATCCGAGCCAGAGGTCGAGACCACCCCGGCACTCGAGGAAATGCGGCAGAACCTCGACTACGCGCGCAGCTTGGTGCGTGGAGGACGCTACCTGCAGCGGTTACAGGTGGGGGCGTTCGACGTCGAGGACCTCTACCGCGCGGCATGGGTCCAGGCCGTGTCGGCGTTGGACCACTGGGTTCACCGCGAGCTGTACGACCGGGCGACGGCGTTGGCGTTGCGACCCGCAGCGCAGCGGCCTGCCAAGTACCTGCGGATCGAAGTGCCGATGGGGCTGCTCGAATCAGTGCTGCACGGTTCGGCCTCCATGGAGGAGGTCTTCCGGTCGCACCTGCGCTCGCAGTTCGGGCACCTGTCCTTCCAGCACCCGAGCAAGATCAAGGACGCCCTGTCGTTCGTCAGCGACGTCTCCCTGTGGCCTGCGGTGGGCAAGCAGCTCGGGACGGACCACAAGGCGGTGCAGGATCGGCTGGTGTCGATCGTCAAGCGGCGCAACCGGATCGCGCACGAAACAGATCGCGATCACCGCGCCGGTGGCGTCCGGGTGCCGATCACCGATGCCGAGGTCACCGAGGTGATCGACTGGTTGGAAAGCCTGGGCGGGGCGATCCTCGCGGTCATCGGACCTCCGCCGCCCAGCGATCCCGCTATCGCGAACCCCAACGCCAGTGAGGCGAAGCCGCGGTGGACGCGGGAGGACGTGGATGCCGCCACTGCGGCGCTCGCCGACACCCCGGCCGGTACCGCGATCAAGGCACTGCTGGCGCACGCCGACAACAACCAAGCGTTGTTCAAGGGTGGGACGGGTGCCGAGCCGTCCGCGGGCTTCTACTACTGGCTGGAGGGCAAGCGCCGCTCGTTGTGGTCGTTGTACTTGACTGCTGAACGCCCGGTGATCACGGTGAACCTCAACCCCGTCTGGTCCAGGAGTTCGCAGCTCGCGCACCGCATGGTCGCCCTGCTGCGCACCCAGCCGACCCTCGATGCCGCGCTGCTGCACGCCGACGACGTCGTGGTCCAGAAGTACCCCGTCATCGAACTCGCCAGGATCGGGGAGTCCCAGGACACGCTCGACACCGTGCTCCGAACCATCGACCTCGCGATCCAGCACTCGACAGGTGCTGAGACCTCCAGCACCTGAGGACCGGTCCGACCACGACCACGACCACGATGGCGATTGCCCAAGGTGTCAGATCACCGATGACCAGGACACCGGCCAGCGGGACGCCGTAGTACGAGCAGGGTTCCTGACCACTTTCGCGCTGGTCAGGGACTCTGCTCGTGCTGATCTGGTCGGCGCTCGACCAGCGCCACCATGAGCGACTCGTCGAGGAGCCGGGGGAGCGCTTCCGTTCTGCGGTAGCGCGCACGCACAGTCACACCTCTAGGAGTGGTCGACCGGCTTCGGCTCGATCGCGCACAGGCTCCGCTGGTAAGCGAGGTGGGCCGGGTCGACGTGGTGCTCGGGGTGGCGGCGCAACCGGCCCGCCTCGCTGCCGTCGTGAACCCAGCGGACCACGTCGTGCTCGTCCACGTAGAGCGCGAACGTGTCGAACTGGACGTGGCAGTTCCGGCACAGGCACAACACGTTCTCGGGCACGTCCTCGCCGCCGTGCACGGCGGCGAGGCCCACGATGTGGGCGGCCTCGCTGTGGAAGCCGAAGCCGGTGCGCAGACGCGTGCCGCAGAACTGGCACTGGTTGTCGTGCAACGCCTTCACGTGCCTCGCCACGTCGCGCACGCGCGCCGTGGCGGTGCCGGAGCGCGGACGTTTGCCGGGTGTCGACGTGCCTACGGCGTCCACCCGTGCGTAGTCGGCGAGGCCGACGAATGCCAGCAGCGCCTCGTGATCGTCAATGCTGTGGAGGAAGCGCGCGCGGATCGCGTTGATCGCCCTGGTCCGGAAGGCGACGTCAGCCCGCAGGCGCTCGTGCGACCACGCCGTGAAGCCCGCGCGCGGCTCCGCGTCCCCGGACTGGACGACCTCCCACGCGCCTGTCCGGCTCAGCTCGTGGAACGCGCGTTCCGGGTCGGGGGCGTTGTCGCCGCCGAACTCGGCAAGCACATCGCCGACCTCGGAGCGGAAGCGCCCCAAGGTGTGCAGACGATCGCTGTTCTCGACCCGGCTGATCGCCCACAGCAGGGCGAGTGGCTCGTGGAGCGTGGCGGAGTCGAGCGCGAGCAGGCCGGACAGGAGGTCTTCCGCAGGTGGGGCGGGCTCGCCTGTCTCGCGCAGATCCCGCACGGTGAAGCCGAGGCCCTCCAGGACCCGGACCACCGAGGCGATGCCGCCGGTGAAGTCCCTGGGCCGAAGCGTTGCCCGGCCGGGGAGGAAGCCGTGGGCGACGCCGACGATCGCCTTGGACGGGTAGTGCCGCCCCTCATGGACCAGCAGGAGCGCCCGCGCCTCGCCGTAGCCGTAGCCGTAGCGCTTCAGGAACTCCTCGGCACCCAGTTCGTCGTGCTCCGCGATCGCGCGCAGCACTTCCTGTCGGCCGATCTCGGACAGGGCTGTCTTCAGCACACGTGCCTCATGCACAGTGCACGATGCACGTGTTCGACGTTCGCCGCAGTTCCTTGGCACGGGGCCGGTGTCGCGGCCGCCATCGCCGAAGGCGTACCGACCGCGATCGTGCACGCAACAAGGCTGACTTCTGCTGGGCGCGATGGCCAGAGACATCTGGGCGGACATCGGGACAGCGGTCATCGACGGCGTGGCGGACTTGCCGAAGGACACCGGCCCGGGGATGCTCGGCGGGGTTCGCGAAGAGGGCGCGAAGATCCCGGACAACCTCGGCAGGCGGAGCTGGCAGGAGTTGCGGGAAGAAGAGAGGAAGAAAGCGCAGGACTGATGAAGATCCTCCACCGCCTCGTCGCGTTCCTGCTGCTCCCGGTCCTGGGCTACCTGCTCGGGGCGACGATCTTCTTCACGTTCTGGGACCGCATCGACGTCGGCGACCCGGCCAAGGCCGGTTACGTCGCCGTCGCCGAGTCGTGCGAGCGCCGCGGGCCCGTCTCCTACAAGGGCTTCGGCCACTGGTACACGTGCACGGCGAAGGTGACCCAGCTGGCCGACGGTGTCACCCGCACGATGAAGGCGGGTTTCCTGACGCCCGAGCACATCGGCCGCGAAGTGGCCGTGGAAACCACCCGCCGGTACCGGGAAATCACCGCCAGCGAGCGTCCGTACACGTGGTTGGCCGGGGTGCTGCTGTTCCCCTACTTCATCCTGTGGCTGTTCGTCTTCGTCCACGTGGCAGGCCCGGTCCTGCCGGTGCGGCGACGCGGGAGGAAGATGCCAATTCGCTACCAGAAGCCCGGTACCGAGTCCTGAGACTCTCTCGACAGCCCGTTCGCTGCTTGAGCAGGACGGCCGCTGACCCGTCAGCGGTGTCGGACGTCGAAGCGACCTGCCCTGCTCGCGTTCAGAAGGCCGGGGAGGTCGGCGGAGAGGTACTGCCCTGGAACCTTGTCGTCCCGGACCAGGGCGCTGTTGCCGTCTTAAGCCATGTTGGGCGGGTCGCATAGCGCCCTCTGGCTTGTCGGCGACGGTAGCGGAGGCGAACAGTGCCAGATAGTCCTCGAACAGGTGTTGAGGTGGTGGTCGTCCGCATCAACGGTTCGTGTTCCCGTGGCGGTGATGCTTCAAATCATCCAAACCGTTCTTCCTGATGCCGTCGAACGTCATCTGCCGTGCTCATGCCCCTGTGGCTCACCAATCCCCTCCGGAGAACGAGATCGGCGAACGCCTTGCTCATGGTGGGTGTGACGCACCCTCCCTGCGAGGCTCGGATCGCCCTAACTTCGTTGACAGTGCCGGCCGGTAAGTCACGAAACGGGAGGCAATGGCATGAAGTACAAGAGGTTGGGGAACACCGGGCTGATAGTCTCGCAGCTCTGCATGGGCACGATGACTTTCGGCGGGGCCAGCGGTGTGTACGAGCACATCGGCAACGTCGACCAAGCGGGCGCCAACGAACTCGTCAAGGCCGCTGTGGACGGCGGGATCAACTTCTTCGACACCGCCGACGTCTACTCCGCCGGGGAAAGCGAAGAAACTCTCGGGCGGGCGTTCCGCGAGCTGGGGATTCCGAGGAACGAGTACGTCCTCGCGACGAAGGTGTACAGCCGGATGGGGCCGGGCCGCAATGACGTCGGTGCCTCGCGGGGGCACATCATGGATGCCGTCGAAGCGAGCCTGCGCCGATTGCGGACGGATCACATCGATCTCTACCAGGTCCACGCGACCGACCTGGTGACGCCGTTGGAGGAGACGCTCCGCGCTCTGGACGATCTCGTCAGGCAGGGCAAGGTCCGCTACGTGGGTGTGTCCAACTGGCAGGCTTGGCGGATCGCGAAAGCGCTGGGGATCGGCGAACGCCTCGGCCTCGCGCCGCTGAACACCGTGCAGGCTTACTACTCCGTCGCCGGGCGGGACGTTGAGCGCGAAATCGTCCCGCTGCTGGAGGAGGAGGGTTTGGGCCTGCTGGTGTGGAGTCCTCTGGCGGGCGGTCTGCTGTCGGGGAAGTTCAGCCGGGACAACCAGTCGCCGGACGGGGCCCGGCGTTCGGGGTTCGACTTCCCCGTGGTCGACAGGGACCGGGTGTGGAACGTGCTGGACGTGTTGAGGCCGATCGCCGAGGCGCACGGCTGCAGTCCGGCGCGGATCGCGCTCGCCTGGCTCCTCACTCGTCCCGCGGTGACCTCGGTGCTCGTGGGGGCCAAGCGGCTCTCCCAGCTCCAGGACAACCTCGCCGCGGTCGACGTCGTGTTGAACGAGGATGAGATCCGGCGGTTGGACGAGGTCAGTGAGCTGCCGCCCGAGTACCCCGGCTGGATGCTCGACACCCAGGGGGCGGACCGCTGGGGAGTGACGGACCTCTGGGAGAACCGGGTTTCGCCGGTGTCCTGATCGACCCGGAGGTGGACAGGCGGAGGAGGAGGCGTCCGTCAGGGATGCCTCCTCCGCTGGTGCCCAACACGATGCGAACCTGCTTCCGCCTTCGTGGGCCGGCTGCGTCAGGAGTGTCTGGCCAGTGCGAGCGTGAGTTCGAGGACCCGCTCGGGCGAGGTGAGATCTCCGAACAGGTCCCGCAACTGGCCCATCCGGTATCGCACGGTCTGCGGGTGCACGAACAGCGACGCCGCCACCTCGTCGCGCCGTCCGTGGTGCAGCAGCCACGCCCGCAGCGTCTCCTCCAGTCGCCGCGCGGTCGCCGGTCGCTGATCGCGCAGCGGTGCCAGCACTCGTGCGCGGAGGTCGGCGTAGGCCTCGGGATCGGCGCTGAGCACCAGGTCGACCAAGCACCGCTCGGTGTCGAGGGTGCCCTCGGACAGCGCACGGGCCCGCGTGGCCCGTGCGAACGACGACGCCGCCCGTGTCCACGGCCGGGCCGGGCCGACCACGGCGGAGCGGTCCGCCATGAGCCGCAGCACGTGCTCGCGGTCCGCGTCGGGCACCAGGAGCACGGCCGTGGAATCCGGCAGGTCCTCCAGCAGCAGCGTGCGGGGGTCGAGCAGCCGATGCGCCGAGCGGGCATGTGCGGACGGCAGCAACACCGCCGTCAGGGAACCCGGAGGCGTCCAGCCCGCCCGTTCGGCGCTCGCGAGCAACACGTCCTCGCTCTCGCCCGCGATCAGGTCACGGCAGAGCTGCTCCAGGTAGCGCTCCCGCACCCGGCCCCGGACGACCAGTTCGTCGGCGTGTCCGGCGGCGCTGGCGGCGGACAGCTCGTCGATGTAGACGAAGAGCAGCTCGGCGAACTTGGCGATCCGGTCGGCGGGCAGACCGGAGGACACGGCTGCGGCGGCGAGACTGCGCCACGCCACCCGCGCGCCGACCCGGTAGGCGCTGAGCAGGGCGTCCATCGAGCGGCCGTCGCGCACTTCGCCGCGGCCCAGCTCGTAGGCGGCCTCGGTGGCGACGTCCTGGGTGTCCGCGCCGTCCGCCACGTCCAGGAAGTGGCTCAGCGCGGTGCGCACGGCGCGGCGGATCGTGACACCCATCCGGCCCGACAGCGCGCCCTCGTAACTGGGCACCTCGTCGATCACCGCCTGGACCACCTCGTCGGCCGTGACCGGCAGCAACGCCCGCAGCGCCGCGATCGCGGCGTGGTCGAGGCCGAGCTCGGCAGCACCCTCGACGGCACGACTCATTTGTTCTCCCAGTACAAAACCAAGAACACAGTTCACGTCCTGCGGTCAGGACTTTACGCTCGAAGCCACATCATGCTGGATGCATGACAAGCGTCGCCCTCCGCGCCAGGGCGTTGAGGCTGCTGGAGATGGTCACGACGCCGCTGCTCCCCTCGGACTACCTGGACCTGGTCGCCCCGCTGCGCTCGGGCGCCGACCTGCGCGGTCGCATCGAGGCGGTCCACCCCGAAACCCGCGACGCGGCCACCATCGTGATCAGGCCCGGTCGCGGCTGGAAGGGCCACGTCGCCGGGCAGTACATCCGGGTCGGCGTGGACGTCGACGGCGTGCGGCTGTGGCGGGCCTACTCCGTCACCTCGCCCACGAGCCGGGCCGACGGCCGCATCACGATCACCGTGAAGGCGATGCCGGACGGCAAGGTCAGCAACCACCTGGTCCGCCGGGCCAAGCCGGGCACGGTCATCCACCTCGACCAGGCCAGCGGCGACTTCGTGCTGCCCGCCGTCAAGCCCGCGAAGGTGCTCTACCTGACAGCGGGCAGCGGCATCACGCCCGTGATGGGCATGTTGCGCGACACCGCGCTCGCCGACGTGGTCGTGCTGCACTCCGCGCCGACCGAGGCGGACGTCATCTTCCGCGACGACCTGCGCGACCTGGCCGCCGACAAGGCGCTCCGGCTGATCGAGCGGCACACCGACACCGCGGGCACCCTCGACATCACCCGCCTCGACGAGCACGTGCCTGACTGGGCCGAGCGCGAGACCTGGGCGTGCGGTCCGACGGGCCTGCTCGACGCCGCCGAGGAGCACTGGACGCGGCACGGCATCGCCGACCGCCTGCACACCGAGCGGTTCCGCCCCGCCGCGCTGGTCACCGGCGAGGGCGGCGCGGTCACGTTCACCACCACCGACAAAACCGTCGAGGCAGACGGGGCCACGCCGCTGCTCGACGTCGGGGAGCAGGCGGGCGTGCTGATGCCGTCCGGCTGCCGCATGGGCATCTGCTTCGGCTGCGTCACGCCGCTGCGCGCGGGCGCCGTCCGCGACCTGCGCACCGGCGAGGTCACCACGGCCGAGCCCGGAGTACTCATCCAGACCTGCGTGTCCGCCGCGGCGGGCGCCTGCGAGATCGAACGCTAGGAGCGACCAGCATGACCGCCATCGATCCCACCGCCCACCTGTCCGACGAGCAGATCGAGCAGCTCGGCCGCGAGCTGGACGCGCTGCGCGACGAGGTGATCGCCAGCCGGGGCGAGCGCGACGCCGCCTACATCCGCAAGGTCATCTCGGTGCAGCGCAAGCTGGAGATGGGCAGCCGGGGCGTGCTGCTGTTCTCCCTGTTCCCGCCCGCCTGGCTGATCGGCACCGCGGGTCTGTCCGTGGCCAAGATCCTGGAGAACATGGAGATCGGCCACAACATCCTGCACGGGCAGTGGGACTGGATGCGCGACCCGAAGATCCACTCCACGACCTGGGAGTGGGACCACGTCTCGCCCGCCGCGCAGTGGAAGCACTCCCACAACGAGCTGCACCACACCTACACCAACGTGATCGGCAAGGACAACGACCTCGGCTACGGCATCATGCGCGTCGACGAGGACCAGAAGTGGCACCCGTTCCACCTGGGCCAGCCGCTGTGGAACTTCATCAACGCCTGCTTCTTCGAGTACGGCATCGCCGCGTACGACCTGGAGCTCGGCAAGAACCTGCACAAGAGCCGCCGCAAGAACCCCGAGTTCCGGGCGCGGGCCCGCGAGGTCGGCAAGAAGATCCGCAAGCAGGTCCTGAAGGACTACATCATCCACCCGCTGCTGTCCGGCCCCTCGTTCCTCACCACGCTCGGCGCGACGTTCACCGCGAACCTGGTCCGCAACCTGTGGAGCCACTCGGTGATCATGTGCGGCCACTTCCCCGAGGGCGTGCAGACCTTCGAGCGCCGCTCGATCGACGGCGAGACGCGCGGCCAGTGGTACCTGCGGCAGATGCTCGGCTCGGCCAACATCAGCGGCAGCAAGGCGATGCACATCATGACCGGCAACCTGTCGCACCAGATCGAGCACCACCTGTTCCCGGACCTGCCGAGCAACCGCTACGGCGAGATCGCGCCGAAGGTGCGGGAGCTGTTCGACCGCTACGGCCTGGAGTACGTCTCGGGATCGCTGCCCAAGCAGGTCTTCTCGGCGTGGCGCAAGGTCTTCCGGCTCTCGCTGCCGAACAAGACGGTCAAGCCGAACAAGACGAACAAGCCGGTCAAGCCGTTCGGCCGCGCGAAGGAGCGCGTCGCGGCCTGACCGCATCGGGGCGGCCAGGACCGGGCGGTGGGCGCAGCGTGGCGGAACCGCCCACCGCCCGCGCGCCTGCGTAAACCTGCGTGAAGCAGCCGCGTCGGAGGAGTCCGTCGAGCCGATCAACCAGTCGTGCGCCGGGATGCCCGAGTGCGCAGCCAGGCGCCGTCCCGGCCGCGCCTGCGCGGTCGCGGACCCCGATCGGCTGTAGCCAACCCCGAGTTGACCCCGCACCCGAGGGCGGCGGCTACACGGCTCACCCAGGAGGTCATGAACCCCGCCGCGCCGAATGGGCGGGGCGCTCGCTGGAGGTGCTGTTCCGGATCTACGCCCACGTGCTCAGCGGCTCGAACGACGCCATCCGCGCGCTGGTAGAGGCGAGGCTGAGGGGGCTCAGGACAACGCGGAGTGACGTGATCGACGTCACCTGCGACAGGGGCCGATCGGGCTCTGTTGATCAAGTTCGACGGGGTCTCGTCGGTACACCATCGGTACAGACGCCCGTAGACGGCCGGTTTTGACCGGACACAGCCGGACAGGCAAAAGGCCCGCCGATCTGCGTTCATGCAGGTCAGCGGGCCTTTTGTGCTGGTGCCCCCGGCAGGATTCGAACCTGCGCTCCCGCCTCCGGAGGGCGGTGCTCTATCCCCTGAGCTACGGGGGCCGTAGCTACGGGGAGAAGCTTAGCGCACTGCGCGAAGCGCCTTTCACCCCCTACCCTCCAAAGTCATGCACACCCTCCGCGAGCGCTACGTGCAAGGCGATGACCTGCGGCTTCGTGTCGTGGAGCAGGGGCGCCCGGACGCGCCGACGGTGGTGCTGGTGCACGGCTACCCGGACACTTCGGCGCTTTGGGACGAGGTGGCGGCCCGCCTGGAGGGCAACTTCCATGTTGTGCGTTACGACACACGCGGTTCGGGCGGCTCCGAAGCGCCTGCCGCCAGGAGCGGCTACCGCCTTGACCACCTCACGAGCGACCTCAGGCGGGTGGTCGAGGCGACGGCCCAGCCGCCGGTGCACCTCGTGGGCCACGACTGGGGCTCCTGCCAGGGCTGGCACGCGGTGGAGCGCCACCCGGAGCTGTTCGCGAGCTTCACGAGCATCTCCGGCCCGTCCTTGGGGCACATCGCGGACTGGCTGCACCGCAACAGGCGTCACCCGCTCAGGGTGCTCAACGAGGTCCGCCACTCCTGGTACATCGCGGGCTTCCTGCTCCCCGTGCTCCCGGAGCTGCTGTGGCGGCTCACCCAGCGCCGGCGGACCCGCGAGCTGATCAACGGCCTGGAGTTGTACCGGGCGAACGTGGGCAGGGCTCCCGCGCCCATCAGGACCGCCACCAGGGTTCACCAGATCGAGCTAACTGGAGACCCGTTCGTGAAGATCGGGTACCTGGAAGCCGCGGAGCCGTGGGCGCCGAACCTGACGCGGAGCAGGCTGGACGCGAAGCACTGGGCGCCGGTGACCCACCCCGACGAGGTCGCGGACCGAATCTCGCGGGTTGCTCTCATGCGCATATGACTATATGTTCCCGCTCATGGGGCACGGACACGGGCACGGCGCCTCCGGCGGCGCCAAGCACGTCGGCAGGCTGTGGATCGCGTTCGCGGTCGGCGCGGCCTTCATGGTCGTGGAGTTCGCCGTCGGCATCGCGACCTCCTCGCTCGCCCTGGTCTCCGACGCCGCGCACATGCTCACCGACGTCGTCGGCGTGGGGATGGCGCTGGCGGCGATCATGGCCGCGCGCCGCGCGTCCACCGGGCGGGGGCGCACGTTCGGGCTGTACCGGGCGGAGGTGCTGGCCGCGCTGGCCAACGCCGTGCTGCTGTTCGGGGTGGCCGCTTACGTGGTCTACGAGGCCGTGGGGCGCTTCGGCGACCCGCCCGCGGTGCCGGGCCTGCCGGTGGTGCTGGCCGCCGGAGCGGGCCTGGTGGCCAACGTCGTCGCCTTCCTCGTGCTCAAGGACGGCGCGAAGGAGAGCATCAACGTCCGGGGCGCGTACCTGGAGGTGCTGGCCGACCTGGTGGGTTCGGTCGGCGTGCTGGTCAGCGGGGCAGTCACGCTGGTCTTCGACTGGCGCTACGCCGACCCGCTGATGGGTGTCGCGATCGGCCTGTGGGTGCTGCCGCGCACCTGGAAGCTCGCGGCGGGCGCGCTGCGCATCCTGTTCCAGCACGCGCCGGAGCGGCTGGACGTGGCGGAGATGCAGTCCGACCTCGCCACGCTGCCGGGCGTGGAGGAGGCGCACGACCTGCACGTGTGGACGCTCACCTCGGGCATGGAGGTCGCCTCCGCCCACTTGACGACCTGCCAGGACGCCGACCCCGCCGAGGTGCTGGAGTCGGCGCGGGAGCTGCTGGCGCGGCGCTACCACATCGAGCACGCCACGCTGCAGGTCGAACCAGGGGATTCCGCGCGCAAGTGCCGCGAAATCCCCTGGTGACCTCACCTCACAGCTTGGCGCACTGCCCCAGCTTGGGACCGCGCACCTCGTTGGCCCACCCGTTGTCCACGGGCGCGGGTTCGCCGCTCACGCAGGACAGCGGGCCCGCCACGGTGTTGGCCGCCAGCGCCGTGCCACCCCGGTTGCCGATCAGGGTGACCGGGCCGCCCACCGACGTGGCCTCCAGGGAGACCTCGCCGCGCGTGCCGGTGATGCTCACCGGGCCGCCGACCTCGGTGTCGACCAGCACGACCGCCGCCGCGCCCGCCGCGGAGACCGGGCCGCGCAGCTGCCCGCCGAACACGTAGAGCGACGCGCCCTGGGTGACGGCCACGGGGCCGGTCACCGTGCCGCCGTCCACGCAGGTCACGCCCTCGCGGACGGTCAGCGAGCCGGTGTGCTGGTCGGTGATGGTGTTCGCGCAGGTGACGAACGGCTTGGCCAGCAGCTCGACCTCGGCGAGGGTCGCCGAAGACGGGAACTCCAGGCGGTAGTGCTGGTAGTGGCCGGGCTTGGCGATCTTGAACGGCCTGGTCTGCTGCCGCCAGGTGAACGACTCGCCGGAGCGCTCGTCCACGGTGACCCAGGTCTTGCCGTCGTAGGAGCCCTTGAGCACCCACCCGGTCGGGTCGCCCGCCGCCTTGCCCGAGGTCAGCGTGTAGAACTCGGCCTTCTCCTTCTTGTCCTCCAGGTCGACCTGGAGCCAGGACAGCGAGCCCTCGGTGGTGGAGGTGTTGTCCAGCACCCGCGCCGGGTCGGCGGAGGCGGTCACCGTCGCCAGGCCGGTCACGTCGCGCAGCGGCTTGGCGGGCTCGCCCGCCGGGGTCAGCGACGGCGGGGCGGCGTCCGCCCCGGTGGCCCACTTCGACGGCCTGGGGCCCATGTCGAAGTCCAGGGTGCCGCCGTTGGCGATCTCCGAGTGCGGCAGGTACGCCTTGTCCCACTTCTTGCCGTTGACCTTCAGCGACTGGACGTAGATGTTGCGGTCGCTGTTCTTCGGCGCGTTCACCACGAGCTTGCGGCCGTTGTCCATTTTCACGGTCGCCTTGGTGAACAGCGGGGAGCCGATGGCGTAGGTGTCGTTGCCCATCTGCAGCGGGTAGAAGCCCAGCGCGCTGAACAGGTACCACGCCGACTGCTCGCCGTTGTCCTCGTCACCGGGGTAGCCCTGGCCGATGTCGCTGCCGGTGTAGAGGCGGCCCAGCATCTCCCGGACCTTCTCCTGGGTCTTCCACGGCTGGCCCGCGTAGTCGTACATGTAGGTGATGTGGTGGGACACCTGGTTGCTGTGCCCCAGCTGCCCCATGCGGACGTCGCGCGCCTCGGTCATCTCGTGGATGACGCCGTTGTAGGAGCCGGTGAACTTGCCCGTCTCGGGGGTGGCGAAGAAGTCGTCGAGCTTCTTGGCCAGCCCGTCGCGCCCGCCGTAGAGGTTGGCCAGGCCCTGGCCGTCGTGCGGCACCGAGAACGCCATGTTCCAGCCGTCGGTCTCGGTGTAGTCGTAGCCCCACACGCGCGGGTCGTACTCGTCGGCGGGCACGCGCCACGTCCCGTCGGGGTTGCGGCCCTGGAAGAACTTGGCGCCGGGGTCGAACATGTGGACGTAGTTCTGCGCCCGGTTGGTGAAGTACTCGTAGGACTCCAGGTACTTGGCCTCGCCGGTCCGCTCGTGCAGCTTCTTGGCCATGTTGGCGATGCCGTAGTCGTTGACGTAGCCCTCGATCGCCCACGACATGCCCTCGTGGGAGGCCGTCGAGGTGTAGCCGGTGAAGATCGAGGTCTCCAGGCCCTTGCGGCCCACGCCCGCGCTCGGCGGCGCCACGGTGGCGTTCTTCACCGCCGCGTCGTAGGCGGACTTGGCGTCGAAGTCCTCGACGCCCTTGACGAAGGCGTCCGCGAACGCCACGTCGGAGCTGGTGCCGGTCATCAGGTCGGCGTAGCCGGGGGAGGACCAGCGGGAGATCCAGCCGCCGTCGCGGTACTGCTGCACGAACCCGTCGGCCAGCTCACCGGCCTTGTGCGGGGTGAGCAGGCTGTAGGCGGGCCAGGCGGTCCGGTAGGTGTCCCAGAACCCGTTGTTGACGTAGATCTTGCCGTCGACGACCTTCGCGCCGGTCCGCGTCGGCGTGCTCGGGGCGGCTGGCTGCACCGGGCTGGCGTACTGGTACTTGGGGTCGGCCGCGGTGCCGGTGTTCTCGAAGCCCGAGTTCGGGTACAGGTAGAGCCGGTAGAGGTTGGAGTACAGGGTGGTGAGCTGGTCCTCGGTCGCGCCCTCGACCTCGACCATGCTCAAAACCTTGTCCCACGCCCGCTGCGCGCGGTCGCGCACCGAGTCGAAGGTGTCCGAAGTGGACACTTCCAGGTCGAGGTTCTTCTTGGCCTGCTCCACGCCCAGCAGCGAGGTGGCCAGCTTCAGCGTCACGGTCTTGTCGGCCGAGGTGTCGAACTGGAAGTAGCCCGCCACGTCGTCGCGGCCCACGCCGGTGAGCCTGCCGCTGCCCTTGACGGGCTTGTCCACCACGCCGTAGACGAACAGCCGGGTCGCGCCGACGGACAGGTCGCTCTTGACGTCGGAGTAGCCGGTCAGCACACCGGAGGCCGGGTCGAGGGTCAGCCCGCCCGCGTTGCTGATGTTGTCGAACACCAGGTTCGAGGTGTCCTCGGTGAAGGTGAAGCGGAACAGCGCGGCGTGGTCGGTCGGCGCGATCTCGGTGCGCATCCCGTTCTCGAACGTCACGCCGTAGTAGTGCGCCCGAGCGGTCTCGTTCTCGTGCTTGAACGGCAGGGCGCGCACCGCGCGGTCGGCGGTGGGGGTGCCGGTGGACGGCATCACCTGGAAGGTCTGCCGGTCGCCCATCCACGGGCTGGGCTCGTGGCTGGCGGTGAACGCCTGGATGGTCGGCAGGTTGTCGTCGTTGTTGGTCTTGGCGTACTCGTAGAGCCAGCGGGTCGAGCCCGCGTTGGTCATCGGCACCCAGAAGTTGAAGCCGTGCGGCACCGCGGTGGCGGGGATGTTGTTGCCGCGCGAGAAGGAGCCGCTGGAGTTGGTGCCGCGGGTGGTGAGCACGTAGTCGGTGGGCCGCGCGCGGTCGACGGTGGCGGGGGCGGACTTCACCGCGATGTCGTCGATCCAGCCGTTGAACGCGGCCGGGCCCTTGGGGTTGTCGTAGGCGACCAGGACGCGCTTGATCGTCTTGCCCTTGGCCACCGAGCCGATCACCGAGGCGACCCGGTTCCACTGGTTGGTGTAGAGCACCTTGGACTCGCCCTGGCCGCGCGGGGACAGCCCGAAGCCGTGCTGGTCGCGGGCGCCCAGGTCGCTGAGGTAGGTGCCGTCGGAGAACGCCAGGTCCACCGAGGCGTAGGTGGAGGGGTAGTTCAGGTCGTCGGTGATGAACGACGGGAAGATCAGGTAGGACAGCTCGGTGCGCGCGGTGACCGGGATGTCCACCTCGAACACCTTGTTGTAGGAGTAGCCGCGGCCCTCGGCGCGGTGCGTGCCCTGGTAGCGCAGCGCCTTCACGCCGGTGAAGCCCGCCCGCGCCTTGGCGTTGTAGCCGCCGGTGGCGCCCCTGCCCACGGTGGTGCGCATGTTCTGCGGGGGCGGCGCGTCCGAGCCGTCGGAGAACTGCACCTCGGCCAGCTGGGTGGCGTCCGGCGCGCCGGTGTTGGCGGTGATGTCGAGCCGGTAGTGCCGGTAGGCGGTGGTGTTGCCGGGGACCTCGTAGACGTTGGTCTGGTGCCGCTCGGCGAACGCCTCGCCCGCCCGCGTGTCGAGCGCGGTCCAGTTCTGGCCGTCGTTGGACCCGCTCAGGGTCCAGTCCTTCGGGTCACGCGGGCGCTCGTCGTTGGCCGACGACAGCGCGTAGCGCTTGACCGTGGCCGGCTCGGAGAAGGTGAACCTGACCCATCCCGTCCGGGTGAAAGCCAGCCACTTGGAGGTGATGTTGCCGTCGACGAGGTTCTCCTTGACCTCGCCCGCCTCGACGAACTCCGAGTTCGCCGCCACGTCCACGACCCCGTCGGTGATGTTGCCGGGGATGGTGGTGGAGTCGGCGCCGTCGACCCCCGAGGTCCTGGGCGCGCCGTCCGGGCCCGTCTCGACGGTGCTGCTCCACTTCGGCTGCGGCTGCCCGTCCTCGAAGGAGGTCGCGAAGATCGTCTCGCTCATGGCGGGCTCCCCCGGTGCGGCGGTCGCGGGGGTCCAGCCTGCCACCCCCGCCAGCACCACCGCAGCGGTCGTCGTCACGACCAGCGATCTCCTGCTTCGCATGTGCCCCATCGCGCACGCCTTTCGCCCCGATCCGGCCCGACTACCGGGCCGATTCGCGGGCCAGCGAAACTTTTGGCTGACATCGTTGTCAAGATCGGTCGCCCATTCTGTCCGCAGACCTGTCCGCCCGCTGCTCCAAGAGATCTACCCGCGCGGGCGGTGCAGGCTCGGGGGCGAACTTCAGCGGATCAGGTGAGAGTTATTCCGATGGGATGGTTGACCGCGAGTAGCGCTTACTCTCTGAGCGTAGTCGAGGTGGCCTCACCAGCGGATTCACTCAATCGTCGTAAATGTGAACCGGCCGGTAGTGGCATAGCGTTACGGGAACCTCCTCCTGGAGGCGGTGTCCTTCCGAAGAAGTGGAAGTAGGGGAGTCGGACGGGGAGTACGGGGGACGTGGTCCCCTTCCGACCGTGGCACGGGGCAGGTGCCGCGCCCGCATACACCTGCCCCGTGTAACTAACCAGTGCGCCTGCAAGTACCACCCAACGCCCCCGAACGGGCCGTTGTCCACTACCCGGCTCGGCGCGGGTGGTCAGGGGAGGGGTGCGGCGCCGCGCTGGCCGAGCAGCTGCTTCATGTAGTCGCCCTCGGCGGTCTGCGACTTGAGGATGTTCTCCGCCAGCGTGCGCACCACGTGCTGGCCCGCGTGCTTGGCCGCGTGCTCGGCCATCGGCGCGCCGCCTTCGTGGTGCCGCAGCATCAGCTGGAGGAAGTACACGTCGAACTCCTGGCCCGCCAGCGAGCGCAGCTTGGCCAGCTCCTCGGACGTGGCCATGCCGGGCATCAGCCCCGTGGCACCCGTCGTGCCGCCGTGGTGCGACTCACCCGAGCCCGCCATCCACGCCATGTGCGTGCCGTCGGGCGACTGCTCGGCGTAGCCCCACAGCGACAGCCAGCCCTTCATCCGCCCGACCTGCTCCTGCTGGGTGGCCTCGATGTCGAAGGCCAGCTGCCGGATCGCGTCGTCGGCGGTGCGGCCGGCGACGGCGCGGGCCATGGTCACGCCCTGCAGGTGGTGCTCGGCCATGTCCTGGGAGAACCCCACGTCGACCGAGTCGCGGGCGGGGGTGGACGAGGTCTCCGCGCCGGGCAGCTGGATCAGCAGGCCCACCGCCGCGCCCAGCAGGAGCACGGCCACCACGGCGACGCTGACGACGACCGCCCGCGTCGCCGTGGTGGTGCCACGGGATTCCACGATCAGCTGCTGGGCTGGGTGGACGGGGCCGTCCCGGTGTTGCCGGTCTCCGAGGTGTCCTCGGTGCCGCCCTCCATCGGGACCGCGCCCTCGCCCGGCGCCTCGGCCACGAACGGCGGCGGGTTGTCCACGTCGAAGGTGGACGAGTCGCAGGTCGCGCCGAGCTCGGGGTAGGTGTACTTGTTGGTCCGCAGCGACCGGATGAACTGGTCGATCCGCTCGTCGTCGGCGCTGTCCAGCTTCAGCTGGCGGCCCCACGCCTGCAGCGAGATCGGCTTGTCCAGGCCGGGGTAGGGCGAGAGCATGGTGAACGGCTGGCCGTCGGCCTTGGCCTTGAGCTTGTCCAGCGCGTCGCCGCTGACCTGGTCGGGGTTGTAGGCGATCCAGACCGCGCCGTGCTCCAGCGCGTGGACCATGTTCTCGTTGCGCACGGCCTTGTCGTAGACCACGCCGGTGCACACCGCCCAGGACTGGTCGTGCGGACCCCCGAAGGGCGGCGACTGGTCGTAGGCCACCCGCTGGTCCGGGGTGACGTGCTTGCCCGCCGGGTACTCCTTCTTCACCACGCCCGCGATCTGCTCGGACGGGTCCTTGTTCTCCTCGGAGGGCACCCACTTGGCCAGCGCGGCCTCCGCGGCGTTCTTCTCCGCGATGCGCGAGTAGGCGTAGGTGAACACGGTGCCTGCCAGCGCCAGGACGGCGATCACCGCGATGATGGTGCCCCACGGCTTCGGCTTGCTGGCCACCACCGAGGAACGCGCGGCCTGCACGCTGGAGCGCGCGGCCTTGGTCTTCTTGCCGCTGGTCATGTCCGCCTCAGGTATCGAAGTCGTACGCCGGTGCCGGAGCCAGTCTAGGGACTGGGTGTCTGGTCGCCGTCAACTGCCGTTCACCCGGTGTGCTGGTTAACAGTTGCCGTCCCAGCCTCCGGGATCGGTAAACCCGGTCGAGACCAGCGGGAACGCTTCCCTAGACTTGGGCGGGTGACTCCCGCTGCGCTCGCTGAACTGGTCCGTGCGACGGCCGTGGACGTGCTGTCCACCCGCGGCCTCGACCCCGCCGCCCTGCCCGCGGCGGTCACCATCGAGCGACCGCGCAACCCCGAGCACGGCGACTACGCGACCAACCTGGCCCTGCAGACCGCCAAGAAGCTGGGCGTGGTGCCGCGCGAGCTGGCCGGGTGGCTGGCCGAGGCGCTGACCGGCACCGGGGCCGTCGCCTCGGCCGAGGTGGCCGGGCCGGGCTTCCTCAACCTGCGGCTGGCCGCCGACGCCCAGGGCGCGATCGTGCGCGAGGTGCTGCGGCAGGGCCGGGCCTACGGCCACGGCGACCAGTTCGCCAAGATGAAGATCAACCTGGAGTTCGTCTCCGCCAACCCGACCGGCCCCATCCACCTGGGCGGCACCCGCTGGGCGGCGGTCGGCGACGCGCTGGGCCGCATCCTGGCGGCCAACGGCGGCGACGTGACCCGCGAGTACTACTTCAACGACGCGGGCGCGCAGATCGACCGGTTCGTCCGGTCGCTGATCGCCGCGGCCAAGGGCGAGCCCGCCCCCGAGGACGGCTACGCGGGCGCCTACATCGGCGAGATCGCCGCGGAGGTGCTCCGCCGCGAGCCCAGCGCGCTGAGCTCGCCGGACAGCCACGAGATCTTCCGCCGGATCGGCGTCGGGCTGATGTTCGACGAGATCAAGAAGGACCTGCACGAGTTCGGCACCGACTTCGACGTGTACTTCCACGAGAACTCGCTGCACGAGTCCGGCGCGGTCGCCGCAGCCGTGGACAAGCTCAAGGACTCCGGCGCGCTGTACTTCGACAAGGGCGCGTGGTGGCTGCGCTCCACCGAGTTCGGCGACGACAAGGACCGGGTGGTCATCAAGAGCGACGGCGACCCGGCCTACATCGCGGGCGACATCGCCTACCTGGTGGACAAGCGCTCGCGCGGCTTCGACCTGTGCATCTACATGCTGGGCGCGGACCACCACGGCTACATCGGCAGGCTCAAGGCCGCCGCCGCGGCGCTGGGCGACGACCCCGCCGCGGTCGAGGTGCTGATCGGGCAGATGGTGAACCTGGTCAGCGACGGCCAGCCGGTGCGGATGAGCAAGCGCGCGGGCAACGTCATCACCATGCAGGACCTGGTCGAGGCGGTCGGCGTGGACGCCGCCCGGTACGCCATGACCCGGTCGTCGGTGGACTCGTCCCTGGACATCGACCTGGACCTGCTGCGCAAGCGCAGCAACGACAACCCGGTGTTCTACGTGCAGTACGCGCACTCGCGGCTGGCCTCGCTGCTGCGCAACGCCGCCGACCTGGGCGTCGAGCCCGGCGACGCGCTGGAGCTGCTCGACCACGACCGCGAGGGCGACCTGATCCGCACCATCGGCGAGTTCCCCCGCGTCGTGGCCACCGCCGGTGAGCTGCGCGAACCGCACCGGGTCGCGCGCTACCTGGAGGAGCTGGCGGGCACCTACCACCGCTTCTACGAGGCGTGCCGGGTGCTGCCACGCGGCGACGAGGAGACCACCGACCTGCACCGCGCCCGGCTGCAGCTGTGCGCGGCGACCCGCCAGGTGCTGGCCAACGGCCTGGCCCTGCTGGGCGTCTCGGCCCCGGAGCGGATGTGATGCGCGCCCACCCCGCCGGCCCCCGGCACGCCGACGTCCTGATCCCCGGCAGCACCGCCGGGGTCCGCCCGCAGACCCCCGAGGAGCTCGACGAGCTGCACCCCCGCGTGTGGCCGCGCAACGCCGCGCGCGGCGACGACGGCGCGCTGCGGGTGGCGGGCGTGGACGTCCGCGCGCTGGTCGAGGAGCACGGCACGCCGCTGTTCGTGCTGGACGAGGCGGACTTCCGGTCCCGCTGCGCCGAGCACGCCCGCGCCTTCGGCGACCCGTCGCTGGTGCACTACGCGTCCAAGGCGTTCCTGTCCGTGTCGGTGGCCCGCTGGGTCGCCGAGGAGGGCCTGAGCATCGACGTGTGCAGCGGCGGCGAGCTGGCCATCGCGCTGCGCGCGGACTTCCCGCCGGAGCGGATCGCCTTCCACGGCAACAACAAGTCCCACGGCGAGCTGGTGGCCGCGGTCGAGGCGGGCATCGGCGTGGTGGTCGTCGACTCGTTCTTCGAGATCGCCAGGCTGGACCAGATCGCCCGCGAGCGCGGCCGGGTGCAGCCGGTGATGATCCGGGTCACCGTGGGCGTCGAGGCGCACACCCACGAGTTCATCGCCACCGCCCACGAGGACCAGAAGTTCGGCTTCTCGCTGACCTCGGGCGACGCCGCCGAGGCGGCCCGCCGGGCGCTCAAGGCCGAGGGCCTGCGGCTGGTCGGCCTGCACAGCCACATCGGCTCGCAGATCTTCGACGCCAGCGGCTTCGAGATCGCCGCCCGCCGGGTGGTCGGGCTGCTGGCGCAGCTGCGCGACGAGCACGGCGACGAGCTGCTGGAGCAGGTCGGCACGCTGGACCTGGGCGGCGGCCTGGGCATCGCCTACACCCGCGACGACGACCCGCCGCCACCCGCCGAGCTGGCCAGGCAGCTGCACAACATCGTGTCCAAGGAGTGCGAGCACGCCGGGCTGCCGGTGCCCAAGGTCGCGGTGGAGCCGGGGCGCGCCATCGTCGGACCGGGCATGGTGACCGTCTACACCGTGGGCACCATCAAGGACGTCCAGCTCGACGCGGGCGCCGTGCGGCGCTACGTCAGCGTCGACGGCGGCATGAGCGACAACATCCGCACCGCCCTGTACGACGCGGTCTACGACTGCAGGCTGGTCTCGCGGCCCGCCGAGCCGGACGCCGAGGCGGTGCTGTGCCGGGTGGTCGGCAAGCACTGCGAGTCCGGCGACGTGGTCGTGCGGGACTGCTGGCTGCCCGCCGACCTGGCCCCCGGCGACCTGCTGGCGGTGGCCGCGACCGGCGCGTACTGCTACTCGATGGCCAGCAACTACAACCGGCTCTCCCGGCCGGCGCTGGCCGCGGTGCTCGACGGCGAGGCCCGGTTGCTGCTGCGCCGGGAGACCGAGGAAGACCTGTTCCGCCTGGAGGTATGACGTGCCTGGCCAGAAACTGCCCGACGGCAAACCGATCCGGGTCGCCCTGCTGGGCTGCGGCACGGTCGGCGCCGAGGTGGTCCGGCTGCTCACCGACCAGGCCGCCGACCTCACCGCGCGCGTGGGCGCCCCGGTGGAGCTGGCGGGCATCGCCGTGCGCAAGCCGAACAAGCACCGCGAGGTGCCCGCCGAGCTGCTGACCACCGACGCGGCGGGCCTGGTCGCCTCGGACGTGGACGTGGTGGTGGAGGTCATCGGCGGCATCGAGCCCGCCAGGACCCTGCTGCTGGACGCGCTGCGCGCGGGCAAGTCGGTGGTGACGGCGAACAAGGCGCTGCTGGCCGAGCACTCCGGCGCGCTGTTCGAGGCCGCCGACGCCTCCGGTGCGGACCTGTACTTCGAAGCGGCCGTGGCGGGGGCGATCCCGCTGCTGCGGCCGCTGCGCGAGTCGCTGGCCGGGGACCGGATCACCCGCGTGATGGGCATCGTCAACGGCACCACCAACTACATCCTCTCCGGCATGGACGCCACCGGCGCGGGCTACGGCGAGGCGCTGGAGGAGGCCAGCAGGCTCGGCTACGCCGAGGCGGACCCGACCGCGGACGTGGACGGCTTCGACGCCGCCTCCAAGGCCGCGATCCTGGCCTCGCTGGCCTTCCACACCAGGGTCACCGCCGCCGACGTGCACCGCGAGGGCATCGCCGCGGTCACCGCCGCCGACGTGGCCGCCGCCAAGGGCCTGGGCCGCACGGTCAAGCTGCTGGCCATCTGCGAGCGGGTGACCTCGGCCAGTGGCGAGGAGTCGGTCTCGGCGCGGGTGCACCCGGCGATGATCCCGCGCTCGCACCCGCTGGCCGGGGTCGGCGGCGCGTTCAACGCGGTGTTCGTCGAGGCCGACGCGGCGGGCGAGATGATGTTCTACGGCAAGGGCGCGGGCGGCGCGCCCACCGCCAGCGCGGTGCTGGGCGACCTGGTGGCGGTGGCCCGCAACCGGGTCGTGGCCGGTCGCGGGCCGCGCGAGTCGGCCTACGCGGCGCTGCCGGTGCGGCCGATGGGGCAGACCCCGACCCGCTACCACATCAGCCTGGACGTGGCCGACAAACCGGGCGTGCTGGCGCAGGTGGCGGCGGTGTTCGCGGACCACGGCGTGAGCATCGCCGCGGTCCGGCAGGAGGTGCGCGTCGCGGACGCGAGCCTGGTGGTCGTCACGCACGCCGCGACCGACGCGGCGCTGCGCTCCACCGTGGACAAGATCGCCGGGCTGCCCGTGGTCCGGGAAGTGGTCAGCGTGATGCGCGTGGAAGGCGAGGAGTCATGACGATCCAGGCGGGCGTGCGACCGGGGTGGCCCGGCATCATCCACGCCTACGCGGACCGGATCGCGCTGCCCGAGGGCGCGCGGGTGGTCACCCTGCACGAGGGCGGCACCCCGCTGGTCCACTCGGCGCACCTGTCCGAGCTGACCGGCTGCGACGTGCACATCAAGGTCGAGGGCGCGAACCCGACCGGCTCGTTCAAGGACCGCGGCATGACCGTGGCCATGACGCACGCGCTGGCCAGCGGCATCTCGGCGGTGATCTGCGCCTCCACCGGCAACACCTCGGCCAGCGCCGCCGCCTACGCGGCCAAGGCCGGGCTGACCGCCGCGGTGCTGGTGCCGCGCGGCAAGATCGCGCTGGGCAAGCTGGCCCAGGCGGTCGCCCACGGCGCGCGCATCCTGCAGATCGACGGCAACTTCGACGACTGCCTCGAGCTGGCCAGCAAGACCGCCGCGGAGTACCCGGTGACCCTGGTCAACTCGGTCAACCCGGTGCGGCTGGTCGGCCAGAAGACCGCAGCCTGGGAGATCTGCGACGTGCTGGGCCGCGCCCCGGACGTGCACTGCCTGCCGGTGGGCAACGCGGGCAACATCACCGCCTACTGGCGCGGCTACTCCGACTACGCCGCCGACGGTGTGACCAACTCCACGCCGCGGATGTTCGGCTTCCAGGCGGCGGGCGCGGCGCCGCTGGTGCTGGGCGAGCCGGTGGCCAACCCGGAGACCATCGCCACCGCCATCCGGGTCGGCAGCCCGGCGTCGTGGGCGGGCGCGGTGGACGCCAAGGACTCCTCCGGCGGCCTGTTCGAGGCGGTCACCGACGAGCGGATCCTGGCCGCCTACCGGCTGCTGGCCAGGCACGACGGCATCTTCGTCGAGCCGGCGTCGGCCACCAGCGTGGCGGGCCTGCTGGCCACCGCCGCCGACGGCAGGCTGCCCAAGGGCTCCACGGTGGTGTGCACGGTCACCGGGCACGGCCTGAAGGACCCGGACACCGCGCTGCTGGGGATGGGCGAGGTCGAGCCGGTCCCGGTCGACCCCGGTGCCGTGGCCCACGCGCTGGAGCTGGCGTGACGGGTGTCCGCGTCACCGTCCCCGCCTCCACCGCCAACCTCGGCTCCGGCTTCGACGCGCTGGGCATGGCGCTGGGCCTGCACGACGTGGTCGAGTTCGAGGTCGTCGAGGAAGGGCTGGTCGTCGAGGTCTCCGGGGACTACACCGACGTCCCCACCGGCGAGGACCACCTGGTCGTGCGGGCCTTCCGGGCGGGCTGCGAGCTGCTCGACGTGAAGGTCCCCGGCCTGGTGCTGCGCTGCCGCAACACCATCCCGCACGCGCGCGGCCTGGGCTCGTCGTCGGCGGCCGTGGTGGCGGGCGTGGCGGCGGCGTTCGCGCTGGGCGGTCGCGAACCGGACACGAGTGCGTTGCAACTGGCCGCCGAGTTCGAGGGCCACGCCGACAACGCCGCCGCCTGCATGTTCGGCGGCGTGGCCATCGCCTGGTCGAAGGAGCGGCGGTTCCGGTCCGTCCGGGTCGACCCGCACCCCGACGTGTCGCCGGTGGTGCTGGTGCCCGAGCAGGAGTCGTCCACCAGGACCACGCGCGGGCTGCTGCCCGCGCGGGTGCCGCACGAGGACGCGGCGTTCGCCGCGGGCCGGTCCGCGCTGGCCGTGCACGCGCTGACCCGCGACCCGTCGCTGCTGCTCGACGCCCTGGACGACCGGCTGCACGAGCCGTACCGGGAACCGGCCTGGCCTGCGACGACGCGCCTGGTGGCGGCGCTGCGGGCGGCGGGGGTGCCCGCCGCGGTGTCGGGTGCGGGGCCGACCGCGCTGGCGCTGCCCCCCGGCGGGGTGCTGCCCGAAGAGGTGGACACCTCGGGGTTCGCGGTGCGACCGGTGCCGGTGGACCTCGACGGCGCGCGGGTTGCGCCACTCGGCTGAGGGCGCGACGCGCCGGGCACCGGTTGTTGCACCTGAACGGAGCGGCGTCTACCCTCGGGGCCATCAGTCACCGCGCGCACGGGCGCCGGTGTGGTGCCCGGACAGTCGCTCCGGAACGCATTCCTCCAGTGGCTCAGCCCTGTGCCGTACGGACGGGGTTGGCGCTGGAAGGCACCCGATCGCCGTGTGACCGAGAATCCGTCCTCTGTCGGTGGGCTCCGCATTCGTGCGCACGAGATCCGCCTGCACCGGATGGGACTGCCGTTCCGCGATTCGTCGGACGGCAGGTCCGCTGGACCGCGTAGGAGGCGCGGTCCGGTCAGGAAGGACATGTGTGAGCAACACTGATGTGCTGAGCAGCGAAGCTCCTGCTGCTCCCAACGCCGCTGCCAGTTCCGGAGCCGAGGAGACCGCTCTGACCACCCCTACCAACGGCAGCGCCCCCACGCGCAAGCGCGCGGGCCTCTCCGGCATGGTGCTGGCCGAACTCCGCGAACTCGCAGGTCAGCTCGGCATCACCGGTACCGCGGGGCTCCGCAAGGGTGACCTCATCGCGGCCATCAAGGAGCGGCAGGGCGGCACCTCCGGTCGGGGCAACGCCGCGACGCCGCCCAAGGCCGAGAAGGCCAAGGCGACCACCGCCGAGAAGCCCGCCGAGGCCCCCGCCGCCGAGAAGCCCGCCGACAAGCCCGTCGCGGACAAGGCCGTCGTCGAGAAGCCCGCCGCTGACAAGCCGGTCGACAAGCCGACCCAGCAGCAGCTCGACGTCACCGAGCGCCCCGCCGAGGAGGAGGGCGGCCGTCGCGGCAACCGCCGCCGCCGCTCCGCCAACCGGCCCGCGGGCAGCCCGGAGGCGCCCACGGGCGGCGAGGCCCCGCAGGCCGAGCGCCCGCAGCAGCCGGAGCGCGCCGAGCAGCGGTCCGACCAGCGCGGCGAGCGCCAGGAGCGGTCCGAGCAGCGCGGCGACCAGCGCGGTGAGCGCCAGGAGCGGTCCGAGCGCGGTGAGCGCGGCGGCCGTGCCGAGCGCGGTGACCGGCAGGACCGGGGCAACCGGGGCGACCGGCAGGACCGGGGCGACCGGGGCGACCGGGGCCAGAACCGCGACCGCGCGAACGGCCCGGACGACGGCGACGACGAGGACGGCGGCCGTCGCGGCCGCAGGTTCCGCGACCGGCGTCGCCGCGGCGGCCGGGGCGAGGGCACCGGCGGCGGGACGGACACGGAGGTCCGCGAGGACGACGTCCTGCTGCCCGTCGCGGGCATCCTCGACGTGCTGGAGAACTACGCGTTCGTCCGCACCTCGGGCTACCTGGCGGGGCCGAACGACGTCTACGTGTCGCTGTCGCTGGTGCGCAAGTACGGCCTGCGCCGCGGTGACGCCATCATCGGCGCGGTCCGCCAGCCCCGCGACGGCGAGCAGCAGCGGCAGAAGTTCAACCCGCTGGTGCGCGTGGACAAGATCAACGGCCTCGACCCGGAGGAGTCCCGCAACCGGCAGGACTTCACCAAGCTGACGCCGCTGTACCCCAACGAGCGCCTGCGGCTGGAGACCGAGCCGCACATCCTCACCACGCGCGTCATCGACCTGGTGATGCCGATCGGCAAGGGCCAGCGCGCCCTGATCGTGTCGCCGCCGAAGGCGGGCAAGACCTCGGTGCTCCAGTCGATCGCCAACGCGATCACCAAGAACAACCCCGAGTGCCACCTGATGGTCGTGCTCGTGGACGAGCGCCCCGAAGAGGTCACCGACATGCAGCGGTCGGTGAAGGGCGAGGTCATCGCCTCCACCTTCGACCGCCCGCCGTCGGACCACACCACGATCTCGGAGCTGGCCATCGAGCGGGCCAAGCGCCTGGTCGAGATGGGTCACGACGTGGTCGTGCTGCTGGACTCGATCACCCGGCTGGGCCGCGCCTACAACCTGGCCGCCCCGGCGTCCGGGCGCATCCTGTCCGGTGGTGTCGACTCGACCGCGCTCTACCCGCCGAAGCGGTTCCTCGGCGCGGCGCGCAACATCGAGAACGGCGGCTCGCTGACCGTGATCGCCACCGCGCTGGTGGAGACCGGGTCCGCGGGTGACAGCGTGATCTTCGAGGAGTTCAAGGGCACCGGCAACGCCGAGCTCAAGCTCGACCGCAAGATCGCCGACAAGCGCACCTTCCCCGCGGTGGACGTGGACTCGTCCGGCACCCGCAAGGAAGACCTGCTGCTGTCGCCGGACGAGCTGGCGGTCATGCACAAGCTGCGCCGCGTGCTGCACGCGCTGGACAGCCAGCAGGCCATCGACCTGCTGCTGGACCGGCTGCGCAAGTCCCGCACCAACATCGAGTTCCTGATGCAGGTGGCGAAGACGACGCCGGGCTCCGACAACGACTGATCGGCGCCCCGCGCACGGCCCGCCAGGCTCCCCGCCTGGCGGGCCGTCGTGCTCCCAGGGGCTCTTCAGCGACAGCCGCCGAGGGGCAGCCGCCCCGCCGCGACCAGCGCGGCGGTGCGCCTGCGCTCCACGAAGTACCGCGCGACCAGCAGGGCGACCGAGGGCAGGCCGACCGCGACGACCACCGCGACCGGCAGCCGCACGCCGTCCACCGCCACGCCCGCCACCAGCAGCGCGGCCGGGTAGGCCAGGCGCAGCCACCTGCGCTGCCAGGCCGAGGTCCAGGTCACCGCGCCGCCCGTCACACCGGTCACCGCGGTCGCGGCGCCGAACAGGGTGGTGGACAGCCCCACCCCCTCGCCGGGCAGGTCCAGCAGCAGGCAGGCCAACCCGACCAGGCCGAGCACGGCGCTGATGAACAGCACCGGCACCGCCAACCACGTGATCAGCCGCAACGGGCTCCCGGTCACGCACAGCACCGGCACAGTGTGGGGTCGAAACGCCGCCGGTGCAGCAGGCGTGCCCCCACGGGGCCGTGCCCGTGCGCCCAGTGGTCGCAGCCGATCGGCGAGTGGTAGTGAGCTCGGCCACGGAACAGGGCGGGCGCCGGGTGCGTTGCAGCAGGTGTCAGCAGATCTGGCAGACTGTCAGGTCGAGTCCGGCTCCGGTTCACCCCCGCGTTCACCTCCGCGGAGGACCCGGCGGCCACCCCAGCAGAACAGGACAAGACGTTGAAGACTGGCATTCACCCCGAGTACGTGACGACCGAGGTCACCTGCGGCTGCGGCAACACCTTCACCACCCGCAGCACCAAGTCCTCCGGCACGATCCACGTCGAGGTCTGCTCCAACTGCCACCCGTTCTACACCGGCAAGCAGAAGATCCTCGACACCGGTGGTCGGGTCGCGCGCTTCGAGGCCCGCTACGGCAAGCGCGCCAAGTAGCTGCTCCGACGGCGTCCACCCAGCGCGGCTGGGTGGGCGCCGTTTGTCGTCTCCAGACCCCTCCTAGCCCCGGAGCACCACCGTGACCGCGCCACTGGACACCCTGCTCGCCGAGCACGCCGAGCTGGAGGCCAAGCTCGCCGACCCGTCGGTCCACGCCGACCAGGCGGGGGCGCGCAAGCTGGGCAAGCGCTACGCCGAGCTGACCCCGATCGTGCGCACCGCCCGCGAGCTGGAGCAGGTGCGCGACGACCTGGAGGCGGCCCGCGAGCTGGCCGCGGAGGACCCGGCGTTCGCGGCCGAGGCCGAGGAGCTGGCCGCGCGCGTGCCCGCGCTGGAGGAGAAGCTCACCGAGCTGCTGCTGCCCCGCGACCCGCACGACTCCGCCGACGTGGTGCTGGAGATCAAGTCCGGCGAGGGCGGCGAGGAGTCCGCGCTGTTCGCGGGCGACCTGCTGCGGATGTACCTGCGCTACGCCGAGCGGCAGGGCTGGAAGGCCGAGGTGCTCGACGGCACCGACTCCGACCTGGGCGGGTTCAAGGACGTCACGGTGGCCATCAAGGGCCGCGGCGACTCACCCGACGGGGTGTGGTCGCGGCTGAAGTACGAGGGCGGCGTGCACCGCGTGCAGCGGGTGCCGGTGACCGAGTCCCAGGGCCGCATCCACACCTCGGCGGCGGGCGTGCTGGTGTTCCCGGAGACCGAGGACGTCGAGGTCGAGATCGACGAGAACGACCTGCGGGTGGACGTGTTCCGGTCCTCCGGCAAGGGCGGGCAGAGCGTGAACACCACCGACTCGGCGGTGCGGATCACCCACCTGCCGACCGGCATCGTGGTCTCCTGCCAGAACGAGCGCTCGCAGCTGCAGAACAAGGCCCGCGCGATGCAGGTGCTCCAGGCCAGGCTGACCGCGCTGGCCGAGGAGAAGGCCCAGCAGGAGGCCTCCGACGCGCGGCGCACGCAGATCCGGACGGTGGACCGGTCCGAGCGGGTGCGCACCTACAACTTCCCCGAGTCGCGCATCTCCGACCACCGGGTCGGCTACAAGGCGCACAACCTGGACCAGGTCCTCGACGGCGACCTCGACGCCGTCCTCGACGCCCTCGCCGCCGCCGACCGCGCCGCCCGCCTCTCCGCCTCCTGACCCCGCACGCCCACCCCGCGGTACCTGAGCGTTCGACTCGCGGGGTGGTGGGGTAGATCGTCCGCTTGTGGACGCAGGGTGGACCTCGCACCATGGAGGGGTAGGACTCCCGCTCGCTCGGGCGGGTGACACACGCCGAGGGGGCGCGATGGCGGACATCCTGGTCAACCCGCAGAGCGCGCCGCTGGACGCCGAGCTGTCCATCGTGGTCACCGGGCTGACCCCCGACCAGGCCGTCACGATCCGCCTGACCACCGGCGACTGGGCCGCTGAGGCGGTGTTCGCCGCCGACGAGCGCGGTGTGGTCGACGTAACCCGGCACGCGCCCCTGGAGGGCAGCTACCAGGGCGTCGACCCGATGGGCCTGTTCTGGTCGGCGGAGCGGACCGGCGACGAACCGGGACCGACCCTGCTGGAGGTCGCGGGCGTGGGCAAGGTCGAGCTGGACCGGCGAACCGTGCCCCGGGGCGTGCGGAGGACCGAAGTCCGCGACAACGGCCTGGTCGGCGTGCTGTTCGAACCCGACGACGACGACACCCACCCCGGCGTGGTGGTGCTGAGCGGCTCCGAGGGCGGGTCGCACGAGCTCGACGCCGCGCTGCTGGCCGGGCACGGGTTCGCGGCGCTGGCGCTGGCCTACTTCGGTGCTGCGGGCGTGCCCGACGACCTGGTCGACATCCCGCTGGAGTACTTCGGCGCGGGCATCGAGCACCTCAAGGGGCGCGCGGGCGAGGTCGGGGTCATCGGCAGGTCGCGCGGTGGTGAACTGGCGCTGCTGGTCGGGGCGACGTTCCCGCAGGTCCGAGCCGTGGTCAGCGTGGTCGGCAGCGGCGTGGTCACCCAGGGCATCGCGCCGGGCCGCAGGCTGCTGCAGAAGCTGGACGGCGAGGCCGCGTCGTGGACGTGGCAGGGCCGCCCGCTGCCGTACCTGCCCTACTCGCTCCCGGACGAGCTGCGGGCGCGGGTGGTCAACGGCGACCCGGTGCCGCTGGGGCTGGCGTTCGACCTCACCGACGGCATCCCGGAGGAGACCGAGATCCCGGTGGAGCGGATCAACGGGGGTGTGTTGCTGCTCTCATCCGGGCGGGACGCGAGCTGGCCCTGCGTGGAGCTGAGCGAGGTCGCCGAGCGCCGGTTGGCCGCGCACGATCACCCGTTCCGGTACGAGCACGTGGTGTACCCGGAAGCGGGACACCTGATCGCGGGTCCGCCGCACCGGCCGACCACCGACCTGGTGATCCCCGGCCCCGACGTGCCCTTCCTCGTGGGCGGTGCGCCCGCCGCGACGGCCGCGGCGCGGGCGGACGCGTGGCGACGGGCCATCGAGTTCTTCTCCGAACAGCTGGGGACCTAGTGTTGTGCGCATGAGCGCACACTTTGACGTCGTGGTCCTCGGTGCGGGGCCAGGCGGGTACGTCGCCGCGATCCGCGCGGCCCAGCTCGGGCTGAAGACGGCGGTCGTCGAGGAGCGTTACTGGGGCGGGGTCTGCCTGAACGTGGGCTGCATCCCGTCCAAGGCGCTCCTGCGCAACGCCGAGCTGGCGCACCTGTTCACCCACGAGCAGAAGACCTTCGGCATCCAGGTCGACGGCACGGTCCGGTTCGACTACAGCGCGGCCTTCCAGCGCAGCCGCAAGGTCGCCGACGGGCGCGTCAAGGGCGTGCACTTCCTGATGAAGAAGAACGGCATCACGGAGTACAACGGCTTCGGCACGTTCACCGACGCCAACACCATCCAGGTCGGCGACGAGACCATCACCTTCGACCACGCCATCATCGCCGCGGGCGCCAAGACCCGCCTGCTGCCCGGCACGAAGCTGTCCGACCGCGTGGTGACCTACGAGGAGCAGATCCTCTCGGAGGAGCTGCCGGAGAGCATCGTCATCGCGGGCGCGGGCGCGATCGGCGTCGAGTTCGGCTACGTGCTGCACAACTACGGCGTCAAGGTGACCATCGTCGAGTTCCTCGACCGGATGGTGCCGCTGGAGGACGTCGAGGTCTCCACCGAGCTGGCCAAGCGCTACAAGCGGCTGGGCATCGAGGTGCGCACCTCCACGCGCGTGGAGTCCATCGACGACAGCGGCGAGAAGGTCCGCGTCACCGTCTCCAAGGACGGCGAGCAGGAGGTCCTGGAGGCCGACAAGGTCATGCAGGCCATCGGTTTCCAGCCGCGGGTGGAGGGCTACGGCCTGGAGAACACCGGCGTGGAGCTGACCGAGCGCGGCGCCATCGCGGTGGACAACCGCGGCCGGACCACCGTGCCGCACATCTTCGCCATCGGCGACGTGACCGCGAAGCTGATGCTGGCCCACGCGGCGGAGTCGATGGGCATCGTGGCGGCGGAGACCATCGCGGGCGCGGAGACCATGGAGCTGGACTTCGCGATGATCCCGAGGGCGACCTTCTGCCAGCCGCAGATCGCCAGCTTCGGCTGGACCGAGGAGCAGGCGCGGGAGAAGGGCTACGACGTCCAGGTGGCGAAGTTCCCGTTCACCGCCAACGGCAAGGCGCACGGCCTGGCCGACCCGAGCGGTTTCGTGAAGCTGATCAGCGACGCCAAGTACGGCGAGCTGCTGGGCGCGCACATGATCGGCCCGGACGTCACCGAGCTGCTGCCGGAGCTGACCCTGGCGCAGCAGTGGGACCTCACGGTGCACGAGGTGGCGCGCAACGTGCACGCCCACCCCACGCTGAGCGAGGCGGTCAAGGAGGCCGTGCACGGCCTGGCCGGTCACATGATCAACTTCTGACGCACCGGCAAGTACTACCCGTGCGCCCCCGTCGAGCGCGTAACTACTACCCGGCCCGGTGTGCCGCGAGCCGGGTAGTAGTCAGCGGCCCGTTCCGGTGGGTCGGGTAGTACTTGCAGGCGGTTAGAGTTCGGGGCATGAGCAGACATCCGCTGCGCCCGGCCGTGCTGGAAGCCGAGCGCGTGCTGGCCGCGGCGGGTGTGGACAGCCCGAGGGTGGACGCCGAGCTGCTGGCCGCCCACGTGCTCGGCGTGCCGAGGTCGCGGCTGCCGCTGGTGGGCCAGGTCGACCCGCCGGTGGTGGAGGCGCTGCGCGAGCTGGTGCGCAGGCGGGCCGAGCGGGTCCCGCTGCAGCACCTCACCGGCTCGGTGCACCTGGGCGGGGTCGACCTGCTGGTCGGCCCCGGCGTGTTCGTGCCGCGCCCGGAGACCGAGCTGCTGCTGGAGTGGGCGCTGTCCGCCGTGGACGGCGTGCCGGAGCCGGTGGTGGTCGACCTGTGCACCGGGTCGGGGGCGCTGGCGCTGGCCCTGGCGCACCGCCGCCGCGACGCCGTGGTGCACGCGGTCGAGCGCGACCCGGTGGCGCTGGGGTGGACGCGCCGCAACGCCGAGGCCCGCGTGGCGGCGGGCGACCCCCCGATCACCCTGCACGAGGGCGACGTCACCTCATCGGGTGTGCTGTCCGACTTGGACGGGCGAGTGCACCTGGTGGTGTGCAACCCGCCGTACGTGCCGGACGACACGCCGGTGCAGCCCGAGGTGGCCGAGCACGACCCCCGCCAGGCGGTGTTCGGCGGGCCGGACGGGCTGGACGTGATCCGCCACGTGGTCGGCCTGGCGGCGCGCCTGCTGCGGCCAGGCGGCCACGTCGGGATCGAGCACGACGACACCCAGGGCGAGTCCGTCCCCGCGCTGCTGGCAGCCCACCCGGACCTGGCCGACGCCGCCGACCACCGCGACCTCGCGGGCCGCCCCCGCTTCGCCACCGCCCGCAGGCGCTAGCTCCGCCCACGGGTAGTGGTCAGCGGCCCTCGTGGGCGTGCCGGGTGGTACTTGCAGACGCTGGGGGCTAGGCGAACAGGGCCTGCACCTTCTCGGCCAGCTCGACCGCGCTGGTGGCCGTGGCGAGACCACCGGTGAGCCGCTGGGAGAGCCGGTCCAGCAGGCGCTGGGCGCGCGGCGGGCTGGGCCGCGGCTCGGCCAGTTCGGCGTCGAGGTCGTCGAGGGTGTCCAGGGCCGACTCGCGGCCGGGCGTGCCCTCCGGGTTCGCCGCCACCTCGGCGCGCAGCGCGGCCAGCAGGGCCCGCGCCTCGGCGAGGGCGTCGGCACGCGGACCGGTGACGACGTCGCCGGTGGTGTTGTGGTCGCCGATGACGAAGTTGCCGGTCGCGTCGCCGCCGACCTGGATGCCGTGGTCGTTCACCGCACCGCCCCTCACCCGTTCGGGCGGGCCGTCGCCGAGACGTTCCCGCTCCTGTTGTGGTCGCCGACGAACACGTTGCCGGTGACCGAGCCCTCGATGTGCACGTTCTTGCTGAACACCTGGTTGGCCTGGGCCATGAACTCGGTGACCGCGATGCCCCGCTCCTCCAGGAACCGGCCGATCGACCGGAGCAGGCGGGCCTCCATGAGCTTGATGTAGCGCTCCAGGTCGGTGCGCTGGAAGTAGTCCTGCACGTCGTCGGCCGCGCCCATCTCCCGCAGGCTGCGCAGCGCGCCGTACCGCTCGGCCCGGACCTGGCCGCGCTGCTCGCGGATGGGCAGGATCGGCATCGTCGCGTGCCACAGCCGCCCGAAGAACGTCACCGGCAGGCGCGCCAGCACCCCCAGCGTCCGCACCACCGGCCACCACGGCGTGCGCGACATGCGGTCGATGGCCCGGTACCCGTCCTTGACCGGCAGCAGCACGCAGGGCGTCCACTCGACGTAGAGCATCCGCTCGTCCGAGCCCAGGTGCAGGTAGGACGACACCACCAGGTCCAGGTCCCAGGTCTGGACCTGGAAGCACCGGAAGTACCGCATCCACTCCAGCGGACCCGCCAGCACCCGGTCGGCGACCTCCCTGGGCAGGGTGCGGTTCGGCCTGCCGCGCGGGTCCGGCAGCACGGCCGCGGCCTCCGGTTCGCCGACGCGCGCCACCAGGTCGTCCGCGGGCACCACCACCCGCTCCACGGCGGTCAGCCCGCTGAGCCGGTTGCTCGGCGAGAGCGCGGCGGAGCGCCCCAGCGACAGCAGGTCGTGCTGCACCGCGTCGTACAGCTCGGCCAGGGTGAACGGGGTGACGGCCCGCTCCGGGTCCTTCGGGTCCAGGGGGAAGGCCAGCGACCACGGCTGGTAGCTCAGCCCGGCGCCCACGAACGGGTCGTAGCCGCGGTAGACGGTGGTCACCGGCCCGGCGCCCGCCGAGGCGTCCCCGCCGTCCCAGGCGGCCAGCTCGGCCTCGTGGGCGCGGTGGCCCAGGCTGCGCACCCGCCGCTCGCCCAGCCACCGGTCGGTGGTGGTGGGGGCCCGGAACCGGTCGCGGCGGAAGCTCGTGGTCAGCATCGACCACACCGCCAGCCGGTCCAGCAGGACCACCAGGACGATCAGCGGCGCGATCAGGAACGGAACCACCGGGACGGGCTCGGGGTCCTCCTCGTACCGGGAGTCGTACCGGGAACCGCTGTCGAACAGCGATTCACCGGTCGTGTACATGACGATTTGGACGAGCAGGTATAACGCGGCCACCACCAAACCCACGAAGAGCGCGGGCGGAGCGCTTTTCGCCTGCGGATTTCGAGGGTCGCTCGGCTTGGCCAGCCGGGCGCCCCACCGGGGCAACGCCGCGATCACCGCGATCACCGCCCACCACAGGGTCGTCAGCGGCGCGGCGAAGGCGAACAGCAGCACCAGCGCGCACAGCACGGCGTCGCGCGTCCTGCGCCTGGTCCGGGCCGCCACCGCCTCGCGCAGCACCGCGCCGCCGTCCACCCCCGGCGACGGGGCGAACGCCCTGGTCGGCTCGGTCAGGAATTCGCGGATGGCGTCGTCGGCGAATTTGCGGTCCAGGTGCGCCGCCGCGCACAGGTACCGGGTCACCCCGTCTTTTTCGGGCATTCGGTCATCCACTCCCCGCGGCCGGGAACGCGATACCCCGCATTCTGGACGGCACGGGCGGGGAGCGGTCCCGAATGTCCTGGGCCGATCGAGTGGACTTCGGGTGAGGCGGAGGCCGTCGGAGGCCGCCGGACGGGCTGTGCCAGGATTCGCCGGGTGAGTACGGTCTACGACTGCGGGGTCCAGGAAGATCGGACGGCCGGCCTCGCCGCCGCCGCGGCTGCGGTCCGCTCCGGACGGCTCGTGGTGCTGCCCACCGACACGGTCTACGGCATCGGCTGCGACGCCTTCGACGCCGCCGCGGTGCGCTCGCTGCTGGCCGCCAAGGGGCGCGGCCCGGACATGCCGGTGCCGGTGCTGGTCGGCTCCTGGACGACCATCGACGGCCTGGTCCTCTCGGTGCCCAGGCAGGCCCGCGCGCTGATCGAGGCGTTCTGGCCGGGCGGGCTGTCCCTGGTGCTGCCGCACGCGCCGTCGCTGGCCTGGGACCTCGGGCAGACCCGCGGCACGGTGATGCTGCGGATGCCGCTGCACCCGGTGGCCCTGGAGCTGCTGCGCGACGTCGGCCCGATGGCCGTCTCCAGCGCCAACAAGTCCGGCTTCCCGCCCGCGGGCACCGCGGCCGAGGCCGTGGAGCAGCTCGGCGAGGACGTCGCGGTCTACCTCGACGGCGGTCCCGCGACGGAGAACATCGCCTCCACCATCGTCGACCTGACCGGCCCGGACGCGGTGGTGCTGCGCGAGGGCGCGGTGCCGGTCGCGGAGGTCTCCAAGGCGCTGGGCGTCGAAGTCGAGGTCGCCCGCTAGTGGATCTTCGACGACGGGGTAGCGTGGTGCTCCTCCCAGTGTTCCCACCCCCACCTCCGAGGGGCTAGCTCCAGTGGGCCAGTTGCCTGCCTCCTCCGCCGTGCTCCCCGTCCGGGAGTACCTCCTCGTCGCGCTGACCGCCGCGGTGGTGACGTTCCTGCTCGTCGGGCTCGTCCGCCTGCTGGCCTTCCGCATCGGCGCGGTCGCCTACCCCCGGCAACGCGACGTGCACGTCAAGCCCATGCCCCGGATGGGTGGTCTGGCGATGTACGGCGGCGTGCTGGGCGGGATGCTGCTGGCGCACCAGCTGCCGGTACTGCGCTCGGCCTTCGACTTCTCCAACGACCCGTACGCGGTGATGGTCGGCGGCGGGGTCATCGTGCTGGTCGGCGTCCTGGACGACCGGTTCGAGCTGGACTCGCTGACCAAGCTGGCGGGCCAGGTGACCGCCGCGGGCATCCTGGTGCTGTTCGGCCTGCAGTGGCTGTTCTTCTGGGTGCCGTGGGGCGCGGACAAGGGCGCGCTGCTGGCGCTGGACCAGAACCAGGGCGCGGTGCTGAGCGTGCTGCTCGCGGTCACCATGATCAACGCGATGAACTTCGTGGACGGCCTGGACGGCCTGGCGGCGGGCATCGGGCTCATCGCCGCGGCGGCCACCTGCGCGTTCTGCATCGGCGTGCTGGCCAAGAACCAGGGCGACGTGGGCTCGTACCCGCCCGCGCTGATCGCCGCCACGCTGGCGGGCGCGTGCCTGGGCTTCCTGCCGCATAACTTCAACCCGGCCCGGATCTTCATGGGCGACTCCGGGTCGATGCTGATCGGCCTGATGCTGGCCGCGGCCACCACCTCGGCCTCGGGCAAGCTCAACTACGACAGCCTCGGCGCCACCGACGTGCTGGGCCTGCTGTCCCCGCTGCTGGTGGTGGCGGCGGTGCTGTTCGTGCCGCTGCTGGACCTGCTGATGGCGGTGGTCCGGCGCACCAGGCGCGGGGAGAGCCCGTTCTCGGCGGACAAGATGCACCTGCACCACCGCCTGCTGGAGATCGGCCACTCGCAGCGGCGGGCCGTGCTGCTGATCTACCTGTGGGCGGGTGTGCTGGCCTTCAGCGCGGTCGCGCTGACCGTGTTCGACGTGGTCGTGGTGGTGTGGTGCCTGGGCATCGGGCTGCTGCTGGCGTTCTTCGTCTCGGCCGTGCCCCGGCTGCGCGAGGCGCGGCGGTAGCGGCGACCCCCGCCTCCGCTGCCAAGCGCTGCCACCCGCTGCCACCCGGTGGCTGGTTGGTCGGGGCGACCAGCGACAATGGACCCGTGACTCGAACCCTCGACGCCGCCGACGTGACGCGCAAGGCGTTGCGCCAGTCCCTCCTCGTGCTGGTGCCGGTGGTGGTGATCGCGGCCGTCGTCGGCTGGTTCACCTCCGGCGCGGCCGGGGTGTGGGGCGCGCTGCTCGGGGGCGCCATCGCGGGCAGCTTCCTGCTCGTCACGCTGCTGTCGGTGCTGCTCACGGTCAAGGCGACGCCGGTGGTGACGGGCGGGGCCATCATGGGCAGCTGGTTGCTCAAAGTGATCATCGTGATCGCCGCTCTAGCCCTGTTGAGGGACTTGACGTTCTACTCCAAGACCGTTTTCGGAGTCGTCGTCCTGGTCTCGATCGTGGTGGTCCTGGCCGCCGAGACGCGGGTGGTGCTCAAGGCGAGGATGCTGTACGTGGACCCCTCCGGCACTGGTCAGAGCGATGCCCGTTAACCCCCGTGTACGGACGTGGGACGACTGGTTGGTAGGGTGCGGGGTAGATGAGTGACAAGTCAGACAAAACACCCCGAAGGGGTGACGGCGCTGTCTGGTCGATCATCGGCACGCTGGTGTCCGGCCCCGCGGTCTGGGGTGGCATCGGCTTTCTCATCGACAGGGCCACCGACAGCCGGGTCTGGACACCGATCGGGCTTGCGGTGGGCTTTGTCACGGGGTTCTACATCGTCTATGTACGCCACGGCCGGGGCTGACGCAGCGCCGACCGCGACTGCAGGGAGAGCACGCTGAACACCTTGGTGCTTGCCGAGGGCGCCGAGTTCCACAAGCCCTCTATCGAAGAGTTCTTCCCTCCTGCCCTGCTGTTCGAAGGTACCCCGTTCGAGGTCGACCGGATCATGCTGATCCGCATCCTCATGACGGTGCTCCTGGCGGCGTTCTTCCTGATCGCGCTGCGCCGTCCGAAGCTGGTGCCGCGGGGTGTGCAGAACCTGGGTGAGCTGGCGCTGGACTTCGTCCGGGTCAACATCGCCGAAGACGTGCTGGGCAAGCAGAACGGCAGGCGGTTCCTGCCGCTGCTGACCACGTTCTTCTTCCTGATCTGGGCGGCCAACCTCTCGGGCGTCATCCCGCTGCTGAACATGCCCGCCACCGCCCGCATCGGCCTGCCCCTGGTCCTGGCGGTCGTCGCGTACCTGGCGTTCAACTACGCGGGCATCAAGGCCCAGGGCGCGGGCCAGTACTTCAAGTCGAACCTGTTCCCGCCCGGCGTGCCCAAGCCGCTGTACATCCTCGTGACGCCGATCGAGTTCGCCTCGACGTTCATCATCCGCCCCGGCACGCTGATGATCCGTCTGATGGCGAACATGCTGGCCGGCCACATGACCCTGGTGCTGTTCTTCAGCGCCGCGTGGTTCCTGATGTTCCAGGCCGGGAACTTCCTGCTGGCGCCCGTGGGGGCGGTGTCCCTGCTGATGGGGCTCGTCTTCACGATCTTCGAGCTGCTGGTGCAGTTCCTCCAGGCCTACATCTTCACCCTGCTCACCGCCGTCTACATCGACGGTGCGCTCCACGCGGAGCACTGAGACCCAGAGTTTTGGGACGACCCGCGCCGGGAGCACCCGGCACGGGCCAACCGGAAAGGGAACGAACAGAAATGAACCTTGCTGAGGTCGCAGGCAACGTCAACGCCATCGGCTACGGCCTTGCCGCGATTGGCCCCGGCATCGGTGTGGGCATCGTGTCCGGCAAGACCGTCGAGGCGATGGCCCGCCAGCCCGAGCTGTCCGGTCAGCTCCGCACCACCATGATCCTGGGTATCGCGTTCACCGAGGCCCTGGCCCTGATCGGTCTCGTCGCCGGCTTCCTCTTCACCTGATCGACCGAACCCATAAGAGAAGGCGGTGACCACCATGACCGGCCTGATCCTGGCGGCCGAGGGGACTCCGAGTCCCCTCGTCCCGGCCGTCTACGACATCGTTTGGTCCGCGGTCTGCCTGGCGATCATCGGCTTCGTCTTCTGGAAGAAGGTGCTGCCGCTCTTCCAGAAGGTGCTCGCCGAGCGCACCGAGAAGATCGAGGGCGGTATCGCCAGGGCCGAGGCCGCGCAGGCCGAGGCGCAACGGACGCTCGAGCAGTACCGGGAGCAGCTGGCCGAGGCGCGCGCCGAGGCCGCCCGCATCCGCGACGACGCGCGGGCCGAGGGCCAGCAGATCATCGACGAGATGCGGGAGCAGGCCCAGGCCGAGTCCGCGCGGATCGTCGCGCAGGGCCAGCACCAGCTCGACGCGCAGCGCGCCCAGATCGTCGCGGAGCTGCGCGCCGACCTGGGCCGCGTGGCGGTCGAGCTCGCGGGCAAGGTGGTGGGCGAGTCCCTGGAGGACGAGGCCCGGCGCCGCGGCACCGTGGACCGCTTCCTCGACGAGCTGGACGCCACCGCGGCGCCGGCGACCAAGTAGGGACGGTCCATGACGCTGCACGCCGCGAGTCGCGACGCTCTGGCAGCCGCCGAACTGCGGCTGCTGGAGCTGGTCGAGGCCACCGCCAGCGCCGACGCGCTCACCGCGCTCGGTGAAGAGCTGTTCTCCGTGGTCGACCTGCTGAGCGCGCAGCCGCAGCTGCGGCGCGCGTTCGGCGACTCCTCGTCCGACCCGGCCGGGCGCGAGCGGCTGGCTCGCACCCTGCTGGGCGGCAAGGTGTCCGACCCGACGCTGACCGTGCTGGTCAGCGTGGTCACCGCCAAGTGGTCCAGCCCGCGCGAGCTGGTCGACGGCCTGGAGTCGCTGGCCCGCACCGCGCTGCTGGTCCGGGCCGAGCGCGACGGCCGCCTCGACGCGGTCGAGGACGAGCTGTTCCGGCTCGGCCGCATCATCGCGGGCGACACCGACCTGGAGCGGGTGCTGACCGACCCGGCGGGTGACACCGCGGGCAAGCTGGCCCTGCTCGACAGCCTCATCTCGGGCAAGGTCGAGCAGGTCACCCGCGTGCTGGCCACCCAGCTGGTGCGCACCCCGCGCGGGCTGGGCGTGGTGCCGGGCCTGGGCAGGCTGGCCGAGCTGGCCGCCAAGCGCCGGGAACGTTCGGTGGCCCACGTGCGTTCTGCTGTTGAGCTGTCCGTCGAGCAGCAGGACCGCCTGGTCGCCACGTTGACCAGGATCTACTCACGACCGATCGCACTGCACGTCGAGGTGGACCCCTCGTTGGCAGGCGGCCTGCTGATCAAGATCGGCGACGAGGTCATCGACGGCAGCGTGGCGGGTCGGCTGGCGGCCCTCCGCCGCGACCTCGCAGGCTGACCGCAGTTAGCCCCTTTCCCATGAACGAAGTGAGAGCAGGAACGACATGGCGGAGCTGACGATCTCGTCGGACGAGATCCGCAGTGCGATCGAGAAGTACGTCTCGAGCTACTCCCCGGAGGTCAACCGGGAAGAGGTCGGTGTCGTCGCCGAGACCTACGACGGCATCGCCATCGTCGAGGGTCTGCCCGGCACGATGACCAACGAGCTGCTGGAGTTCCCCGGCGGCGTGCTCGGCGTGGCCCTGAACCTGGAGGTCCGCGAGATCGGCGCGGTCATCCTGGGCGACTTCGACCAGATCGAGGAGGGCCAGGAGGTCCGCCGGACCGGCCAGGTGCTCTCCGTGCCGGTCGGCGACGCCTTCCTGGGTCGCGTGGTCAACCCGCTCGGCCAGCCGATCGACGGCCTCGGCGAGATCGCGGCCGAGGGCCAGCGCGCCCTGGAGCTGCAGGCGGCCACCGTGCTGGAGCGCCAGCCGGTGAGCGAGCCGATGCAGACCGGCATCAAGGCCATCGACGCGATGACCCCGATCGGCCGCGGCCAGCGCCAGCTGATCATCGGCGACCGCAAGACCGGCAAGACCGCGGTCTGCGTGGACACGATCATCAACCAGAAGAAGGCCTGGGAGAGCGGCGACCCGAAGCAGCAGGTCCGCTGCGTCTACGTCGCCATCGGCCAGAAGGGCTCCACCATCGCGGGCGTCAAGGCCGCGCTGGAGGAGGCGGGCGCGATGGAGTACACCACCATCGTGGCCGCCCCGGCGTCCGACCCCGCGGGCTTCAAGTGGCTGGCGCCCTACACCGGCTCCGCCATCGGCCAGCACTGGATGTACCAGGGCAAGCACGTCCTGATCATCTTCGACGACCTGACCAAGCAGGCGGAGGCCTACCGCGCCATCTCGCTGCTGCTGCGCCGCCCGCCGGGCCGCGAGGCCTACCCCGGCGACGTCTTCTACTTGCACTCGCGCCTGCTGGAGCGCTGCGCGAAGCTGTCCGACGACATGGGCGGCGGCTCGATGACCGGTCTGCCGATCATCGAGACCAAGGCCAACGACGTGTCGGCCTACATCCCGACCAACGTCATCTCCATCACCGACGGCCAGGTCTTCCTGGAGTCCGACCTGTTCAACGCCGGTGTGCGCCCGGCCATCAACGTGGGCATCTCGGTGTCCCGCGTGGGTGGCGCCGCGCAGATCAAGGCGATGAAGACGGTCGCGGGCTCGCTGCGCCTGGACCTGTCGCAGTTCCGCGAGCTGGAGGCGTTCTCCGCGTTCGCCTCCGACCTCGACGCCGCCTCGCGCGCCCAGCTCGACCGCGGCGCCCGGCTGGTGGAGCTGCTCAAGCAGGCCCAGTACTCGCCGGTGCCGGTCGAGGAGCAGGTCGTCGAGATCTACCTGGGCACCAAGGGCCACCTGGACGACGTGCCGGTCGGCGACGTGCGCCGGTTCCTGGCCGAGTTCAAGGACAGCCTGCGCCGCAACCACGGCGACGTGCTCCAGGGCATCGTGGAGTCCAAGGTCCTGTCCGACGACGCCGAGCGGCGCATCCTGGACGCGGTCGCGGAGTTCAAGAAGCAGTTCACCGCCTCCGGCGCGGCCGCCCCCATCAGCGAGGCGCCCGCCGAGCCGATGAGCGCGGACGAGGTCGGGCAGGAGTCGGTGAAGGTCAACCGTCCCGCCCCGAACGAGAAGTGACGTAGGCGATGGCCGCACAGATTCGCGAGCTGCGCCAACGGATCAGGTCGGTCACCTCGACCGGCAAGATCACCAAGGCGTACGAGCTCATCGCCACGTCACGCCTGTCCAGGGCGCAGGGCAGGGTCGCGGCCTCGCGCCCCTACGCCGAGGAGATCACCAGCGTGCTCTCCGCGCTGGCCAGCGCCTCGGCGAACCTGGACCACCCGCTGCTGGAGGCGCGCAAGCAGCCCAAGCGCGCCGCCGTCCTGGTCGTCACCAGCGACAAGGGCATGTGCGGCGCGTACAACGCCAACGTGCTCAAGGCCGCGGAGGAGCTGATCTCGCTGCTCCGCTCCGAGGGCAAGGAGCCGGTGCTGTACGTGACCGGCCGCAAGGGCGTGGGGTACTTCCGCTTCCGCAGGCGCGAGCTGGCGGGCGAGTGGACCGGGTTCTCCCAGACGCCGAACTACCGGGACGCCGTGGCCGCGGGTGACGCCGTGGTCAAGGCGTTCCTGGCCGGTAGCGACGACGAGGGCGACGCCCCCGGCCCCGACGGGGTGCTGGGCGTCGACGAGATCCACGTCGTCTACACCGAGTTCAAGTCCATGCTGAGCCAGCAGCCGGTCGCCAAGCGCATCGCGCCGCTCGGGGTCGAGTACGGCCAGGAGCCCGACGGGGTGGTGCCCGGCTACGAGTTCGAGCCGGACCCGGAGACCCTGCTGGGCGCGCTGCTGCCCAAGTACGTCAACACGCGGCTGTTCTCCGCGCTGCTGGAGTCCGCCGCGTCGGAGTCCGCCGCCCGGCGGACCGCGATGCAGGCCGCGACGGACAACGCCAACGAGCTGGTCCGCACGCTCAGCAGGCAGATGAACGCGGCCCGCCAGGCCCAGATCACCCAGGAGATCAGCGAGATCGTCGGTGGCGCTTCCGCGCTTACCGGTGGCGCAGGAAGTGATGAATGACATGACTGCTACCGCTACTGCCACCACCACCCGCACCGGCCGTGTGGCCAGGGTGATCGGCGCCGTCGTCGACGTGGAGTTCCCGCGCGACGCCGTGCCCGAGCTGTTCAACGCCCTGCACGTCGAGATCACCTACGAAGCGGTGGCCAAGACGCTGACCCTGGAGGTCGCCCAGCACCTGGGCGACAACCTGGTCCGCTGCATCTCGATGCAGCCGACCGACGGCCTGGTCCGCGGCGCCGCCGTCACCGACACCGGCGCGGCGATCTCCGTGCCGGTCGGCGACGTGGTCAAGGGCCACGTGTTCAACGCGCTGGGCGACTGCCTGGACAAGCCGGGCCTCGGCCGCGACGGCGAGCAGTGGGAGATCCACCGCAACCCGCCCGCCTTCGACCAGCTCGAGGGCAAGACCGAGATCCTGGAGACGGGCATCAAGGTCATCGACCTGCTGACCCCGTACGTCAAGGGCGGCAAGATCGGCCTGTTCGGCGGCGCGGGCGTGGGCAAGACGGTGCTCATCCAGGAGATGATCACCCGCATCGCCCGCGAGTTCTCCGGCACCTCGGTGTTCGCCGGCGTCGGCGAGCGCACCCGTGAGGGCACCGACCTCCTGCTGGAGATGGAGGAGATGGGCGTCCTCGGCGACACCGCCCTGGTGTTCGGCCAGATGGACGAGCCGCCGGGCACCCGCATGCGCGTCGCGCTGTCCGCGCTGACGATGGCGGAGTACTTCCGCGACGTGCAGAACCAGGACGTGCTGCTGTTCATCGACAACATCTTCCGGTTCACCCAGGCGGGCTCGGAGGTGTCGACCCTGCTGGGCCGCATGCCCTCCGCCGTGGGCTACCAGCCGACGCTGGCCGACGAGATGGGCGAGCTGCAGGAGCGGATCACCTCGACCCGAGGCAAGTCGATCACCTCGCTGCAGGCGATCTACGTGCCCGCGGACGACTACACCGACCCGGCGCCCGCCACCACCTTCGCCCACCTGGACGCGACGACGGAGCTGTCCCGGCCGATCTCGCAGAAGGGCATCTACCCGGCGGTGGACCCGCTGGCGTCCTCCTCCCGCATCCTGGAGCCGTCGATCGTCGGCGAGGAGCACTACCGGGTGGCGCAGGAGGTCAAGCGGATCCTGCAGAAGTACAAGGAGCTGCAGGACATCATCGCCATCCTGGGCATGGACGAGCTGTCCGAGGAGGACAAGGTCCTCGTCGGCCGCGCCCGTCGCCTGGAGCGCTTCCTCGGCCAGAACTTCATCGTGGCCGAGAAGTTCACCGGCCAGCCCGGTTCGTTCGTGCCGATCAAGGACACGATCGAGGCGTTCGACCGCGTCTGCAAGGGCGAGTTCGACCACTACCCGGAGCAGGCGTTCTTCTCCTGCGGCGGGCTCGACGACGTCGAGGCCAACGCGAAGAAGCTCGCGGGCAAGTGAGCTGATTTCGAAGAGCCGATCCGGAGGGCCGGAAACCCGCGCGCGGGTTTCCGGCCCTCCGGCGTTCACGGGGCCGGTGTCAACGGGGTCAGGGCGCGCCCAGGGCCCGCGAGATGGCCCGGCCGCAGGTGCGCACGGCGGACACGGCGGCGTCGGTGCGCGCCCCGGTCGGCAGGACCACCGACACCGCCGCCACCACCTCGCCGCCCGCGTCGCGCACCGGGGCGGCCACCGAGTAGGTGATCATCTCGATCTGCCGGTCGCTGATGGCGTAGCCGTCCCGCCGGACCTGGGCCAGCGCCTCCCGTAATCGCGCGGGCGCGCAGATCGTGCGGGAGGTGAACCGCCGCAGCGGGCTCGCCAGCGCCAGCTCCTGGACCTGCGCGGGGGCGTGCGCCAGCAGCACCAGGCCGACGCCGGTGGCGTGCAGCGGCAGCCTGCTGCCCGCCCGGCTGACCACGCTGACCGCGTCCCTGGCCGACAGCCGCTCCACGAACACCGCGTCCAGGCCGTCGCGGATGGCCAGCTGCGCGTTGTGCCGCGTCACCTCGACCAGGTCCTCCAGGAACGGCAGGGCGCGCTCGCGCAGGTCCAGGCTGCCCGGCGAGAGCGCCCCCAGCTCCCACAGCCGCAGGCCGATCGAGTACCGGCCGCGCGCGTCGCGGTCGAGGGCGCGCCACTGGAGCAGTTCCCGGACCAGCCGGTGGGTGGTGCTCAGCGGCAGCCCGGACAGCCTGCTCAGCTCGGACAGCGTGGCCGACGGCCGCTGCTCGCTGAACACGCCCAGGAGGGTGAACGCCCGGCCCAGCAGGGACTTCGGCACCGGCATCGGCCCATCTCCCGGTCAGTGGAAACGACTCTGCCGCGCGCAGTGTGACGCACTCCACGCTGGGCGCGGTGCGCGGGCCGAGGGAGGCGCGATGTCGGCTGGTCGGTGGGTGCTGCCGCTGTGCTGGACGGCGGTGCTGCTGGACGGGTTCGACCTGGTGGTGCTGGGCACGGTGCTGCCGGTGCTGCTCCAGGACCGGGTGTGGGGGCTGACCCCGGCGAGCGCGTCGGCAGTGTCCACGGTGGGCCTGGTCGGGATGATGCTGGGCGCGCTGGCCATCGGCACCGTCACCGACGTCATCGGCAGGCGCAGGGCGCTGGTCCTGGCGGTCACCGGCTTCTCCGCGTGCACCCTGCTGTGCGCGTTCGCGCCGTCGGCGCTGGTCTTCGCGCTGCTGCGGTTCCTGGCCGGGCTGGGCCTGGGCGGCTGCCTGCCCACCGCGATCGCGCTGGTCAACGAGTTCACCGGGCCGGGGCGCGGCGGTCGCGCCACCACGTTGATCATGACCGGCTACCACGTGGGCGCGGTGCTCACCGCGCTGCTGGGCATCGTGGTCATCCCGGCGTGGGGCTGGCGGGCGCTGTTCGTCATCGGCGCGGCCCCCGCGCTGGTGCTGGTGCCGCTGATGGCGCGCCGCCTGCCCGAGTCGCGCGGGTTCTCCGGCACGTCCGCGCGGCGGGTGGTCGGCTCGCTGTTCACCCCCGGCCTGCTGCGCGCCACGCTGGCGTTCTGGGTGGCCTCGTTCATGGGCCTGCTGCTGGTCTACGGTCTGAACACGTGGCTGCCGCAGATCATGCGGCAGGCGGGCTACCCGCTGGGGGCGGCGCTGGGCCTGCTGCTGACGCTCAACGTGGGCGCGGTGGTCGGCCTGCTGGTGGCGGGCGCGGTGGCCGACCGGGTGGGCGTGCGGCCCGCGACGCTGGCCTGGTTCACCGGCTCCGCGCTGTTCCTGGCGCTGCTGAGCGTCCGGCTGCCCGGCGCGGGCGTGTACCTGGCGGTGCTGCTGGCGGGCTGCTTCGTGTTCAGCGCCCAGGTGCTGGTCTACGCCTACGTCGGCCGCACCTACGGCGACGGCAACCGCGCCACCGGGCTGGGCTGGACCGCGGGCGTCGGTCGGGTCGGCGCGATCTGCGGTCCCCTGCTGGGTGGCGCGCTGCTGACCGCCGGTCTGGCAGACCCCTGGGGCTTCTACGCCTTCGCGCTGGTAGCGGCGTTGGGCGCGCTGGCGGTCGCGGCGGTGGGCACGCGCACGGGCATCACCCGAGCGGCGCAACGCCGGGTCGAACCCGCTTGAGCCGGGCTGGGGCGGCGCGGTCGCGCGGCGACCGTTTAGACTGCAGTCGACCCCAGCCTGATCGAGGGAGATGCGCGTGGCCGAGATGACCGTCCAGCTGGTCGCCGTGGAACGCCGCCTGTGGTCCGGCACGGCCACCTCGGTGGTCGCGCAGACGACCGAGGGCGAGATCGGCATCCTGCCCGGCCACGAGCCGCTGCTCGGCGAGCTGGTCGAGGGGGGCGTGGTGCGCATCCGCACCACCGACGGCGACCTGGTGGCCGCCGCGGTGCACGGCGGCTTCCTGTCGGTCACCACCGACGGGGTGAGCATCCTCGCCGAGGACGCCGAACTGGCCCACGAGATCGACGTGGAGCAGGCGCGCTCGGCGCTCCAGGACGCCGACGAGGTGGAGCGGGCCAGGGCCAACGCGCGCCTGCGGGCCGCGGGGCAGACGGTCTGACGGCGGACGCGGACGAGCGGGCAGCGCCGTGGGGATCGCCGAAGTAGTCGGGGTGGTCCTGTTCATCGCGGTGGTGGTCCTCGCGTACTTCGCGTGGCGCCGCATCCGCCTGCTGCGCGCCGGGGGCGTGCACGTGGCGCTGCGCTCCCGGTTGGACGAGAGCGGGCGCGGCTGGCACCTGGGCGTGGGCCACTACCGGGGCGACGAGTTCGCCTGGTTCCGGGTGCTGAGCCTGAAGATCGGCCCGGACCGCATGATCCACCGCGACGGGTTCGAGATCGACACCCGCCGCGAGCCCACCGCTCCTGAGGCGTACGCGATGCCCGTGGGCGCCCAGGTGCTGCGTTGCCGCACCGTTGACGGCGAGGTGGAGCTGGCCATGGGCCCGGACGCCCTCACCGGCTTCCTGTCCTGGCTCGAATCCGCCCCACCCGGCCGCTCCATCCCCTGGGCCAGCTAAGAACCACCGCGTCGGCAAGTACTACCCGACCCGCCGCAGCGGGCCGTTGACTACTACCCGCCGTGCGTCCCGCAGAGGGCGGGTAGTAGTTACGCGCTCGACGACGGGGGACGGGTAGTACTTGCCGACGTTGTTAGGGGAGGTGGAGGACGGCGTCGGAGCCTGCGAGGACGTCCCGCTCCAGGGGGAAGTAGTGCCTCGTGGTGTTGTCGGCGCGGGGGCGGGCGTCGGGGATCGCGCTGGTCGGGGTCAGGCTCCAGGTGCCTGCGCGGTGCTGGAGGTAACCCTCGTAGGTGTCCGGCTCGGGTTCGCCCAGCTCGAACGCCTTGCCCCGGCCCAGGCTGCCGACGACGACGCGGTACCGCTCGCCCAGCAGGGACGCCATGACGGCCCCGACGCCGAACCAGGTGACGTCCACGTCCCCCACGCGCATGGTGCCGGGGGTGCGCCGCAGGTGCAGGTTGTGGGCGAAGACCAGGGTCGGGCCCCGCTCGGCCTCGGCCTCCCGGATGTCGAGCAGGTTCCTGGCCATGAGGGCGTCCCTGGTGGCGGTCAGGTCGCGCAGCCGCACCCGCCGGTCCACGCGCTGCGCGCACCGGTGGTGGTAGCGCAGCAGGTCGATCCCGGCGGCGAGGTGCGTCCTGGTCCGGGACCACTCGGCGGGTGAGGTCGCGGCGATCAGCTCCGGGGCCCGCGCGTAGAGCTCGGTGAGCATGTCGTCGGCGATGGCGCGCAGCCGCACGGCCTCGGGCGTGGCGCCGATCGACTCGGCGGGGTCCAGGACCGCCTCGGTGCGGCTCCACCGCTCGTCGTCGCCGAGCAGGCCGGTGAGGTCCAGGTCGAGCCCGAGGTAGTCGCGGGCGCGTTCCAGGTGACGCCGGGGGCTGGGGGCGCTCATGGTCTCGGTGGGGATGTCGAAGCCGTGGAAGGCCAGGCGCTCCCGCGGCGGGAGGTCCGCGTTGTGCTCGCGCATCCAGGCGACCAGCCGCCGGTTGGCCGCGATGCTCCCGAAGTCGTGGGTGAAGCCCTCGGCCATCACCTGGTCGAGGGTTCCCGCGCCCTCTCGGACGTAGTCGTCCACGACCAGCGCGGCGGCGCGGTCGGTCTCCAGGGCGATCGAGCGGAAGCCCTCGGCGGCCAGCTGGGCGAACAGCTCGTTGCGGACCTGGGCGAAGGCCGGTTCCGCGTGGGTCGGCTCGCCCAGTGCCAGCAGGGTGCACGGCGCGGTGGTGAAGTCCCGGATGTCCTGACTCATGGGATTCAACCGTATCGTTGAAACGTCGGTTGAGGCTTTTGCCGCGAAGCGGGACGACATCGCGGTAAAAGCCTCAACCGGGGGTCAGGCGTTGTCGGCGGGCTGCCAGAGCACGTCGCCCTCGGGGTTGGCGATCCGCGCCAGGATGAACAGCAGGTCCGACACGCGGTTGAGGTACTTGGCGGGCAGCGCGCTGGTCGTCTCCGGCTCGGCCTCCAGCAGCGCCCACGTGCTGCGCTCCGCCCGCCGGGCCACGGTGCGGGCCTGGTGCAGCAGCGCCGCGCCGGGGGTGCCGCCGCTGAGGATGAACGAGTCCAGCTTGCCCAGCCGGGCGTTGAACTCGTCGCACCACCGCTCCAGCCGGTCCACGTACGCCTGGGTCACCCGCAGCGGCGGGTGCTGCGGGTCCGGCACGACCGGGGTGGACAGGTCCGCGCCCACGTCGAACAGGTCGTTCTGCACCTTGCGCACCACCGCGACGACCTCGGGCTCCAGCGAGCCCAGCGCCAGCGCCACGCCGAGCACCGCCCCGGTCTCGTCCACGTCGGCGTAGGCCGCGATGCGCGGGGAGGTCTTGGGCACGCGGGAGAAGTCGCCCAACCCCGTCGTGCCGTCATCCCCCACGCGGGTGTAGATCTTCGTCAGGTGAACCGCCATGACGGCACCCTACGGGCCGCCCGGCACTGTCCCGATTCAGTCGCTCCGTAGGATGACGCCATTCCAGATTGGAGTTCCTTGGTGAGTGAGCACTTCCGGGTCCAGGGCGGTGCGCGGCTGGTCGGCGAGGTCGACGTGGTGGGCGCCAAGAACAGCGTCCTCAAGCTGATGGCCGCGGCGCTGCTGGCCGAGGGCACCACCACGATCACCAACTGCCCGGAGATCCTGGACGTCCCGCTGATGGCGGACGTGCTGCGCAGCCTCGGCTGCGAGGTGGACATCGACGGCGACGTGGCCACCATCACCACGCCCGCCGAGCTCAACCACCGCGCCGACTCCGAGGCGATGGGCAAGCTGCGCGCGTCGGTGTGCGTGCTGGGGCCGCTGGTGGGCCGCTGCAAGCGCGCGGTCGTGGCGCTGCCCGGTGGCGACGCGATCGGCTCGCGCCCGCTGGACATGCACCAGAGCGGCCTGCGCAAGCTGGGGGCGCGCAGCGAGATCGAGCACGGCTGCGTGGTCGCGGAGGCCGAGGGCCTGCACGGCGCGCAGATCTGGCTGGACTTCCCCAGCGTGGGGGCCACCGAGAACATCCTGATGGCCGCCGTGCTGGCCAACGGCACCACGGTCATCGACAACGCCGCGCGCGAGCCGGAGATCGTCGACATCTGCGTGATGCTGCAGCAGATGGGCGCCCGGATCGAGGGCGCGGGCACCTCGACGCTGACCGTGCACGGCGTGGAGTCGCTGCGGCCCACCGAGCACCGGGTGATCGGCGACCGGATCGTGGGCGCGACGTGGGCCTTCGCCGCCGCCATGACCCGCGGCGACATCACCGTGCGCGGGGTCGACCCGCACCACCTGGACCTGGTGCTGGAGAAGCTGCGGATGGCGGGCGCGGAGGTCACCACCGCCGGCCACGACACCTTCCGCGTGGTGCAGCACGACCGGCCGCAGTCGGTGGACTTCGTGACGCTGCCCTACCCCGGTTTCGCCACCGACCTGCAGCCGTTCGCCATCGCGCTGTCCAGCGTCTCCGACGGCACCTCGATGATCACCGAGAACCTGTTCGAGGCGCGGTTCCGGTTCATCGAGGAGATGGTCCGGCTGGGCGCGGACGCCCGCACCGACGGCCACCACGCGGTGGTCCGAGGCGTGGAGAAGCTGTCCAGCGCGCCGGTGTGGGCCTCCGACATCCGCGCGGGCGCGGGGCTGGTGCTGGCCGGGCTGTGCGCGGACGGCACCACCGAGGTCTACGAGATCTTCCACATCGAGCGCGGCTACCCCGGTTTCGTGGAGAACCTGCGCAAGCTGGGCGCGACGGTGGACCGGGTCACCGCCTGAGCAGCAGCCTGGCCTCGGCCAGGTCCGCCGGGAACACCATCAGCCGGTGCGCGCCGCCCCGGCTGACCACGGTGGCCCGGATGCCCGCGGCCCGCAGGCGCCCCGCCAGCGCCTGCGCGGCCTCGGCGGTCGGCTCCTCGGCGACCTCGCGGAGCAGGCCGAAGTCGTCCCCGGTGTAGTCCGGCACGGCCCGCCGGTCGTTGCCGAAGGCCCAGCGCAGCACCAGGGCGAGCAGGCCCAGCAGTACCGCGAGCAGCAGGAACGTGGTCACGCGGTAGATGGTCCTCCAGGACCGATCCAGTGAGCAACGGCACGGTGCGCGTTAGTTACCGTTCAGTACGCTCTGGGCGACGACGACGACGACGTTCCCGGCCATCGGAGGTTGCCGTGCCCTACCCGGCCGACCGCGAGCGCGACCGCCCCTGGGTGATGCGGACCTACGCGGGCCACTCCTCCGCCGCCGCGTCCAACGCCCTGTACCGGCGCAACCTGGCCAAGGGGCAGACCGGCCTGTCGGTGGCCTTCGACCTGCCCACGCAGACCGGCTACGACCCCGACGACGAGCTGGCCAGGGGCGAGGTCGGCAAGGTCGGCGTGCCGATCAGCCACCTCGGCGACATGCGGCAGCTGTTCGACGGCATCCCGCTGGCCGAGGCGAACACCTCCATGACCATCAACGCGACGGCCATGTGGCTGCTCGCGCTGTACGTCAGCGTCGCCGAGGAGCAGGGCGCGGACCGGGCCGCGCTCGCGGGCACCACGCAGAACGACATCATCAAGGAGTACCTGTCGCGGGGCACCTACGTGTTCCCGCCGGGACCGAGCCTGCGGCTGACCACCGACGTGGTGGCCTGGACGGTGGCCAACGCGCCCAGGTGGAACCCGATCAACATCTGCTCGTACCACCTGCAGGAGGCCGGGGCGACCCCGGTGCAGGAGCTGGCCTACGCGCTGTCCACCGCCATCGCGGTGCTGGACTCGGTGTTCGACTCCGGGCAGGTGCCCGCGGAGCGCCGCGGCGACGTGGTCGCCCGCATCTCCTTCTTCGTCAACGCGGGCGTGCGGTTCGTCGAGGAGATGTGCAAGATGCGGGCGTTCGTCCAGCTGTGGGACGAGATCACCCGCGACCGCTACGGCATCGCCGACCCCAAGCACCGCCGCTTCCGCTACGGCGTGCAGGTCAACTCGCTGGGGCTGACCGAGGCGCAGCCGGAGAACAACGTGCAGCGCATCGTGCTGGAGATGCTGGGCGTGGCGCTGTCCCGCGACGCCCGCGCCCGCGCGATCCAGCTGCCCGCGTGGAACGAGGCGCTGGGCCTGCCGCGCCCGTGGGACCAGCAGTGGGCGCTGCGGATGCAGCAGGTGCTGGCCTACGAGACGGACCTGCTGGAGTACGAGGACATCTTCACCGGCTCGCGGGTGGTCGAGGCCAAGGTCGCCGAGCTGGTCGCCGGGGCGCGCGAGGAGATCGACCGCGTGCAGGCGATGGGCGGCGCGGTGGCCGCGGTGGAGTCCGGCTACCTGAAGTCGCGGCTGGTGTCCTCGCTGGCCGAGCGCCGCCGCCGGGTGGAGACCGGCGAGGACGTCGTGGTGGGGGTCAACCGGTTCGACACCACCGAGCCCTCGCCACTGCAGGCCGAGGGCGCGAACGCGATCGAGACCGTCGACCCGGCCGTGGAGCACCGGGCGGTGGAGGCGATCCGCAAGTGGCGGGCCGAGCGCGATGACGCGGCCGTGCGGTCCACTCTGGACGAACTGCGCGCGGCGGCCCGCAGCGACCGCAACCTGATGGAGGCCACCATCGCGTGCGCGCGTGCCGGGGTCACCACGGGGGAGTGGGCGGGGGCGCTGCGCGAGGCGTTCGGCGAGTACCGCGCCCCCACCGGGGTGTCCGCCGCGTCGGCCTCCGGTGAGGTGGGCGCGGAGATCGCGCGGGTGCGCGAGCGGGTCCGCGAGACCGGCGAGGAGCTGGGGGAGCGGCTGCGCATGCTGGTCGGCAAGCCGGGCCTGGACGGGCACTCCAACGGCGCCGAGCAGGTCGCCGTGCGGGCCCGCGACGTCGGCTTCGAGGTGGTCTACCAGGGCATCCGGCTCACCCCGGCGCAGATCGTGGCCGCCGCGGTGCAGGAGGACGTGCACGTGGTGGGCCTGTCGATCCTGTCCGGCTCGCACCTGGAGGTCGTGCCCGCCGTGGTCGACGGGCTGCGCGAGGCAGGTGCCGGGGACATCCCGGTCATCGTCGGCGGGATCGTCCCGCCCGGCGACGCCGAGAAGCTCCGCGAGCGCGGCGTGGCCAGGGTCTTCACCCCCAAGGACTACGAGCTCACCCAGATCATGGACGAGATCGTCACCGTCATCCGCCAGGCGCACGTCCGCTGACCCCGCGAACCGAGCGTCCGGGCACCACCGACCGAGCGTCCGGACAACGCGAACCGAGCGTTCAGGCGCGGCCGAGGACCTCGGCCGTGGTGGTGATCTCGGCGAAGCCGCCGCCGCGCAGGCTCACCGCCGTGGCGTGGGCCAGCTGGTCGGCGGTCAGGTCCTCCAGGTCGAACGTGAACGTCGCGTCGAGCACCACCCGCACCCGGTAGCCGAGGTTGCCGCCCACCCGCGCGGTCGTCTCGACGCACATGTTGGTCTGGACGCCCGCCAGCACGATCCCGGTGATGCCGCGCTCGCGCAGCCACCCGTCGAGGTCGACCTCGCCGTGGAAGGCGGAGTTGACCTCCTTGCCGAACACCAGGTCCGCCGCGAGTCCGTCCACTTCGGACTTGAAGGCGTTGCCGGGCCGCCCCGGCCGCAGCGGCGAGCCGGGGGTGGTGGAGTCGTGCCGCACCAGCACCAGCGGCCCGTCCCACCCGGCCGCCAGCGCGGCGATGTTCGCCTCGGCGTCGGGGTTGTCGCGCTTGCCCCAGTAGGGGTCGTCGAAGCCGCGCTGCACGTCGATCAGGATCAGAGCGGAAGTCATGCGGTCGAGTCTGGGCCGCCGGGGGCGGCGCGGGGGAGTGGCACGACTGGCGCGCGGGGATACTTTTCCGCCACTACTCCAGCCGTGCCGCGCGCACGGGCGAGCAGGTGATCGACACGGCCTGGCCCGCCAGCCCGGCCACGGCCACCCACACCGCGACCTGGCTGCCGAAGACGTCGATCAGCACGCCGCCCAGCGGGGCCCCGAGCACGATCGCGCCCCGGTTCAGCGACCGCATCGTCGCGCTCGTCCTGCCCAGCAGCCGGTCCGGCGTGACGAACTGGCGGTAGGCCAGCTCGACCGGCCCGGACAGGCCGATCGCCAGGCCGAACAGGAACTGCGCCCCGCACAGCAGGACCAGCCCCCGCGCGTCGCCCCCGGCCCACGGCAGCGGCAGGTAGGCCAGCGGCGTCAGCCACCGCTCCACGACCACCACCCGGCCCGCGCCGAAGCGCCGCGCCGCCGGTCCGGACAGCGAGGCGCCGAGCACCGCGCCGACGCCGCTGAGCGCGTAGGCCGTGCCGAGGGCGAAGGTGTCGAAACCGAGGTCGGCCAGCACCAGGTACGGGAAGACGGTGACCGCCACGCTGTTGAACAGGAACCACACGTGCGAGTTGATCGCCAACGGGGCCAGCGTCCGGTGCCGGTACAACCACGCCAGCCCCTCCCGCAGCTCGCGGCCGAGGTGTCGGGACGGCGCGGGGGCCACCCGCTCCGTCACCCGCAGCGTGGCCAGCACGAGCCCGGACACCAGGTAGGACACCGCGTCCAGCAGGATCGCGACGGGCGCGCCGACCGCCTTGACCAGCCAGCCGCCGACCACCGGCCCGACCGCCTGGGCTACCGCGCCCGCCTGCCCCAACCGCGCGTTCGCCTCGGTCAGCAGCGACCGGGGCACCAGCCGCGGCAGGAACGACTGGTGCGCCGCGTCGTACACCAGCGACAGCGCGCCGAACACCGCCACCAGCGCGACCAGCAGCGGGACGGTCAGCAGCCCCAGCACCGCCAGCAGCGGGATCAGCCCGAGCACCGCGGCGCGGGCGAAGTCCGCGCCCACCAGCACCGGGCGGCGTCGGTAGCGGTCCACCAGCACCCCCGCGACCAGCCCGAACAGCAGGTACGGCAGCCAGCGGGCGGCACCGAGCACGCCCACCTCGGTGCCGGAGGCGCCCAAGTCCTCGATGGCCAGCGCCTGCAACGCCAGCGCGGTCACGTACGTGCCGAGCAGCGACACCGCGTCGGCCGCCCAGAAGCGGACGAACCCCCGGTGGTCGCGCAGCCGAACCTCCGCCATGTTCCCCCCGAGTCCCATCATCGCCCGAGCGGTTACCGTCCCGCCATGCGCGTCGTGGGTGTCCTCGTGCTGCCCGGCAGCCGGATGTTCGACCTGTCCGTGGTCGCCGAGGTGTGGGGCGTGGACCGGACCGACTCCGGTGTCGGCCCGTTCGAGCTGCGGGTGTGCGCGCCGGGGCGGGCGGCCACACCGGTCGCGCCGCTGGGCGTCGTCCCGGCCACGCACGGGCTGGCCGGGCTGCGGGACTGCGACCTGGTGGTGGTGCCGGGACGGGAGGACCCCTTCGCGCCGGTGCCCGCGAGCGCCGTGCGGGCGCTGCGCTCGACGACGGGCGCGGTGGCGGCGCTGTGCTCGGGGGCGTTCACCCTGGCAGCCGCCGGGCTGCTGGACGGCCGCGAGGCCACCACGCACTGGCGGCTGCTGGACGACCTGACGCGCGCCGCGCCGCGAGCGGAGGTGCTGCGCGACGTGCTCTACACCGACGGCGGCGAGGTGCTCACCTCGGCGGGGGTGGTGGGCGGGCTGGACCTGTGCCTGCACCTGGTGCGCCGGGCGCACGGCGCGGACGTGGCCGCGGCGCTGGCCCGGCGGCTGGTCATGCCGCCCGCCCGTGAAGGCGGTCAGCGGCAGTACGTCGAACCCCCGTTGCGCGGCAATGCTCCCCGCGCGGGCTTGTCGTCCACTGTGGACTGGGCGGTGGCCAGGATGGCGTCTCCGATCGGGGTGGCGGAGCTGGCCGCGCACGCCGGGATGAGCGAGCGCACGTTCCACCGCGCTTTCCTGGCCGCCACCGGCAGCACGCCGGGCCGGTGGCTGCGGGCGCAGCGCGTGCTGCTGGCGCGGCGGCTGCTGGAGACCACGGACCTGCCGGTGCACCGGGTGGCGGAGCGGTCCGGTCTTGGCACGCCCGCCAACCTGCGCAGGCGGCTGCGCGACGAGCTGGGCGTGGCCCCGGACGCCTACCGGCGGACCTTCCGGGTGCCTACCGCTTCGTGACCTCGACGACGCCGCCCTGCCCGTCCACCAGCAGCCGCGCGCCCAGCGGCGCGGACAGCGTCACCCGGTAGGGCTGCGTCCGCAGGTCCGCCGTGCGGGGGCACCCGCCGAGCTCGCCCGCCGTCCGCAGGCCGACCGCCACGCTGGTGGCGGACTCCGCCACCACCGCCTCGGCGGTCACCGGACCGTGGCCGGGACACGCCTGAGGCGCGGCGAGCATCGTCACCTCCAGCTCCAGGCCGTCCTCGGTGGCGGTGTACATCGAGGGGCGCGCGGGCCACACGGCGCTGGGCGCAAGCGCTTGCCGGGCCAGTGAGCTGCCCGATTCGGTGGTGAACCGCCACGCGGGCAGCTCCAGCGCGCCCCGGTCGGTGCGGAACCGCGCCGTGCCGAACTCGGCGCGCACCAGCTTCACCGGCGGCCGGTCCGAGGGCCTCGACATCGCGGCCACCGCTTCCGCCGCGCCGATCAGCGGCAGCGCGCCGGGCTCCGGTGTCGCGGGAGGCGGGCCGACCAGCTCGTAGCGCCCCGACAGCTTCTCCTCGTTGGATGCGAAGCCGCGTTCCACGGCCAGCGGCTCGCCCAGCAGCACGATCGGGCGAGGGTGGCGGTCGACCGGGAAATCCACCGGTCGCAGTGGCGCGGGGGTTGTCGTCCGCCCCGTCTCGGAGGCGTTCACCCCGCACCCGGCCAGCAGCAACACGGCCAGCAGCAGATGCGCTCTCACGTCCCCAGGACGGATCGCGCGCCCCGGTGGGTTGCGCCTACGGTTCGGACATGCCTGAGCACATCACCGCCGAGCGCACGGGTGACGTCGTGCGCATCACCATGAACCGCCCCGAGCGGCGCAACGCGCTGTCCACCGCGCACCTGGCGGAACTGCTGTCGGCGTTCCGCGCGGTCGCCGCGACCGACGCCAGAGGCGTCGTCCTGGCGGGCGAGGGGCCGGTGTTCTCCGCAGGCCACGACTTCGCCGACGTCGCCGCGCGCGACCTGGAGGGCGTGCGGGAGATGCTGACGCTGTGCACGGAGCTGATGCGCACCATCCAGTCCGTGCCGCAGGTGGTCGTCGCACGGGTGCACGGCCTGGCCACGGCGGCGGGCTGCCAGTTGGTGGCCTCCTGCGACCTCGCGGTGGCCGCGGAGGAGGCGGGGTTCGCCCTGCCGGGCGGCAAGGGCGGCTGGTTCTGCCACACCCCGGCGGTGCCGGTGGCGCGCAGCGTGGGGCGCAAGCGGCTGATGGAGATGGCGCTGACCGGCGACGTCGTGGATGCCCGCACGGCCGAGCGGTGGGGGCTGGTCAACCGCGTCGTGCCGCTGGCGGAGCTGGACGAGGCGGTGGACGAGCTGCTGGCGCGCGCCACGCGGGGCAGCCGGGCCAGCAAGGCGCTGGGCAAGCAGACCCTCTACGCCCAGCTCGACCGCCCGGAGGCGGACGCCTACTCGATCGCCGTGGAGGTCATGGCCGCCGCGTCCCAGACCGCGGCGGCCGAGGAAGGCATGTCCTCGTTCCTGGAGAAGCGCCCACCCACCTGGACCGACTGACCCCCAACCGCGTCGGCAAGTACCACCCGACACGCCCAGTGGGGCCGCTGACCACTACCCGGCAGCGCACGCGCCGCACGAACGTGGAACTCAGGGGTTCCGGGGGTTCGACTCGCGGGGGAGCAGCTTGTAGAACACGGTCGTCGGCTGGAGCACGCCACCGGGGTCGGTCGCGAAGTCGGGGATCACGCCGACCTCGGTCCAGCCCGACGACCGGTACAGCCGCTCGGCGGGCGAGCCGGTCTGGGTGTCCAGCACCAGCAGCGTGACCCCGCGCCCGACGGCCCCCCGCTCGGCCGCCCCCAGCAGCGCACCGGCCACCCCGCGACCGCGCGCGTCGCGCCGCACCATCAGCTTGGCGATCTCCGCGCGGTGCCTGCCGTTGGGCATGGCGGCCAGGTGCAGCTGCACGGTGCCCACCACCCGGCCGTCCACGCACGCCACCCACAGCACGGCCGCGCCGTCGGCGACCGGGGCCGCCCGGCCGCGCCAGTACGCCAGCGCGTCCTCGCGCCGCAGCGGCGACAGGAAACCCAGCGACGCGCCGCCCGCGACCACGTCGTCCAGCACGTCGGCCAGTTCCCCGGCGCGGGCGGACACCTCGGCGGGGCTCAGTTCCGCGATCTCGATCACGGCTGGGCGTGCTCGTGCAGCAGCAGCAACGTGTACGCGGCGATGGACTGCGCGTCGGTGATCTCGCCGCGCGTGATCATCGCCTCGAACTCCGCGCGGGGGAACCACGCCGAGCGCATGTCCTGCTCCTCGTGCTCCCGCTCGTGGAAGCCCTCGACCAGCTGGGTGGCCAGGAAAACCCGGCCGCGCTGGCTGGACATGCCCGGCGCCACGTCCAGCAGGCCCAGCTCCACCAGCTTCCCGGCGCGCAGCCCGGTCTCCTCCCGCAGCTCGCGCTCGGCCAGCACCAGCGGGCTCTCCTCGGCCAGCTCCGGCGCGGTGCCCTGGGGGAACTCCCACCGCCTCATGCCGAGCGGGTAGCGGTACTGCTCGACCAGCCGCAGCCGCTCCCCGTCCAGCGGGATGATCAGCGCGTAATCCGGCTTGTCCACCACGCCGTAGATCCCGGTGCTGCCGTCCGCCCGGCGGATGGGGTCCTCCCGGACCGTCATCCACGGATTGGCGTACACCTGACGCGATCCGAGCGTTTCCACGATCACTCTCCCTGTGCCAACTCCGAGCGCCGCCGCCCGTAGCCGAAGTACACCACCAAGCCCGCGACCGTCCACACGCCGAAGGCGATCCACGTCGCGGGAGCCAGACCCGCCACCAGCAGCACGCACATCCCCAGCCCCAGCAGCGGCACCAGCGGCACCAGCGGCGTGCGGAACCCGCGCGGCAGGTCCGGGCGGGTCCGCCTGAGCACCACCACGCCGATGTTGACCAGCCCGAAGGCCACCAGGGTGCCGATGCTGGTGGCCTCGGCCAGCTGCCCCAGCGGCACCAGCGCGGCCAGCACCGCGACCGCCCCGCCGACCAGCAGCGTGTTCGCCGTCGGCACCCGCCGGGAACCCAGCCGGGCGAACAGCTTGGGCACCAGGCCGTCGCGGGCCATCGCCACCAGCACCCGCGTCTGTCCATACAGGACCGTCAGCACCACGGAGGCGATGGCCACCACCGCGCCCGCCGCCAGCACCGTCGACGGCCAGCCGCGACCGGTGACCTGCGCGAGCACGGTGGCCAGCGAGGCGTCCGAGCCCTCCAGCGGCCCCACGCCCACCGCCGCGACCGCGGTCAGCGCCACCAGCACGTACACCGCGGTGACCACGGCCAGCGAGATCACGATGGCGCGCGGCAGGTCGCGCTGCGGGTTGCGGGCCTCCTCACCTGCGGTCGACGCCGCGTCGAAACCGATGAAGGAGAAGAACACCAGCGAGGCCGCGCCGGTGATCCCGGCGACCCCGGCGGGCGCGAACGGGGCCAGGTTCTCGGCGCGGAACCCGAACACCGCCACCACCACGAAGAACACCAGCACCCCGACCTTCAGCAGGGTCGCGGCGGTGGTCACCGCGGCGCTCTCGCGCACCCCGCCCAGCAGCACGGCGGTGGCCAGCAGCACCACCACCGCGGCGGGCAGGTTCACCACCTCCCCGGACAGCGCGGCGGGCAGTTGGACGCCCAGCGTGGCGTCCAGGAAGGCGTTGAGGTAGCCGCTCCACCCCACCGCCACGGCGGCCACCGACACGCCGTACTCCAGCAGCAGGCACCACCCGCACACCCACGCCACCAGCTCGCCCAGCGTGGCGTAGGTGTAGGAGTAGGCCGAACCGGAGACCGGCACCGCGCCCGCCAGCTCGGCGTAGGACAGCGCGGAGAACAGCGCCGCCAGCGCGGCCACCGCGAAGGAGACCGCCACCGCCGGACCCGCCACCGGCGCGGCCTGCCCCAGCACCACGAAGATGCCCGTGCCCAGGGTCGCGCCGATCGACAGGGAGGTCAGCGACAGCAGTCCCATGCGCCGGTCGAGCGAATCGGGTGGCTGTCCGACGGGCTTGGTGCGCAGCAGGGGTTTCAGCAGGGACACGACCCCCGACGGTACCTGTCCGCCACGGAGCGCCCGCACCCCGTAGCCTGTCCGCCGTGCGCCTCGTCATCGCTCGCTGCCAGGTCGACTACGTCGGACGCCTCACCGCTCACCTGCCCATGGCGCAGCGGCTGCTGCTGATCAAGGCGGACGGGTCGGTCTCCATCCACTCCGACGACCGCGCGTACAAGCCGTTGAACTGGATGAGCCCGCCCTGCTGGCTCATCGAGGACCCCGGCATGTGGGTGGTGCAGAACAAGGCGGGCGAGAAGCTCATCATCACGCTGGCCGAGGTGCTGCACGACTCCAAGCACGAACTCGGCCCCGAGCCCGGCCTGGTCAAGGACGGCGTCGAAGCCGACCTGCAGAAGCTGCTGGCCGAGCACGTGACCACGCTGGGCGAGGGCTGGACCCTGGTCCGCCGCGAGTTCCCCACCGCGATCGGCCCGGTGGACCTGATGTGCCGGGACGCCTCCGGCGGGGCGGTGGCCGTGGAGATCAAGCGGCGCGGGGAGATCGACGGGGTGGAGCAGCTCACCCGGTACCTGGAGCTGCTCAACCGCGACCCGCTGCTGGCCCCGGTGAAGGGCGTGTTCGCGGCCCAGCAGATCAAGCCCCAGGCGCGGACGCTGGCGGAGGACCGGGGCATCCGCTGCGTGGTGCTGGACTACGACGCGCTGCGCGGGATCGAGCCGGACGAGTTCCGCCTGTTCTGAGCCACACCAGGTGCGTCCGCGCACCCCTTGCCCCGGCGGAGATCTCGAACAGTTGGCAAGCGCGCTCCGCGCTGCGGGAGATCAGGTGGAAGCCGCCTTCCACCGAGTTGACCTCCACGCGGTCGCCGTAGGCCAAGCCGTAGCCCGCGACCCTGCCACCGGCTCGTTCACCGTGCTCCTCCACGATGGCGAACAGTCGGGGGGCCTGGTCCTCGGCCATCACGCGCATGATGTGGGCGAACTCTTCCTCGGTGCACAGCGGTTGTGCCGCTACTTCGGCAGGGTCCTCTCCCGGCTTTTTCACGTGCGGACCTCCGCACGGCGTAGGAGCGCATCCAGCCGCTCCAGGGACGACCGGCCGCTTCCGAGCGGGATTCGTGTTCGGCACCGGCTTGCCCTTCTGTTGTCGATGCGCGTTGCGCTGAATGGCGTCTACCTGCCCGCGGATGTCGGTTCGAAGCTTCGCGGTGTACCGCAACCTGATCGGTGCGCTATTCCGTGTTGATCGTCCGACACCGCTACCGGACTCAGCGTGGGCGTTAGACCGTTCGGGCGGAGTCGCCCGGAAAGGGGGCCATATGGCGAGGAGTGGCCAGAAACAGGGGCCACAATGGTGACGTCCCGCCTACTCACCCGTCAGGATGATCCTATGCGCGAGCCGACGAGCATCGGGGAGTTGCTGCGCCGGCTTCGCGCTGGCGCTGGGCGCTCGCAGAGCGAGCAAGCCGATGTGCTGTCCGAACGTGCCGGTCGTGCGGTCACTCGCAATGAAGTGTCTCGCTGGGAGACTGAAAAGCGGATGCTGACGCCGTACTGGCAGCAGCATTACGCCGACAGCTTCGGTATTCCCGTGGGCATTGTGAAGCGAGCGGTTGCGGCCGCCAAGGCCAGGCGTCGGCTTGAACAGCGAGAGCACCACGGAGGAGATGACGTGCAGCGGCGAGAATTTCTTGGAGCGATGGCAGGGTTGGCAGTGACCCTGCCAGGTGTTGCGCGGTCAGAGGTGGGCTCTCGACTGGGCGTGGGCGACGTGCGGATGATGCTCATGCGCAGTGCCAGGCTCCGCCGCCTGGACGACTACCTCGGTGGTGCCGACACCGTTCACCTCTACGCCACCGAGCTGGCGGCAACCACGAAGCTGGTGCGCGAAGCCAGTTGTACGACTGCGGTCCGCAAGGCGTGCACGGCAGTCATCGCTGAGCAAGCGCAGCTCGCTGGGTGGGCGGCCTTCGATGCCGGGATGCACGACGTAGCGAAGCAGCACTACACCACCAGTTTCGCGGCGGCCAAGGAAGCCGAGGACGCAGCTCTAGCCGGCAACGCCCTCGCGTTCCTCGCCTACCAACAGGTGACCGTGGACAAGCCGAACGTCGAGACGGCTACCGCCTCGTACGCCATCGCGGAGCGGCAGGCCACGCCGAAGGTCCGAGCCCTCCTGCTGGAGCGGATGGCGTGGACGCACGCTGTCGCCGGTCAAGCCGACGCTGCTGATCGTGCCTTGGCTGAAGCTGCCGAAGTGGTTCACCAGCGGGATGAACGCCCTGAACCTGACTGGGTCTTCTGGGTGGATGAAGACGAGATCAAGATCATGGCCGGTCGGTGTTGGACGCAGCTCCGGCGTCCGCTTCGCGCCGTGCCCGTCTTGGAGGATGTGCTCAGCCGCTACGGCGACACTCATGCTCGCGACAAGGCGATGTACCTGACGTCGCTGGCTCACGCCTACCTCGATGCGGGGGAGGTGGAGCAGGCCGCGACCATCACGGAGCGCGCCGCGCGACTGGCAAGCGGAGTGGGGTCGGTGCGGCCTGCTGAGAAGATCCAGAAGCTAGTCCGGCGGTTGAAGCCGCACCGCTCGTTGCCGATGGTGTTCAGCGCGATCGAGACCGCAGGTCTACTGGCTACTGCTCAGGTGTGACCGTTCGACGCAGCCAGGCGAGGTAGTCCTCGGAGGCCGCGACGAGCGGCAGGGCAGTCACCTCGGGGTTGTCCCAGGGATGTTCACGGCGAAGGTGCGCCTCCAGCGCTGGGTAGCGATCGGTCGTGGTCTTGAGCGTCACCTGCCACTCTTCACCTTCGCCCTGTTCGCTCAGGTGCCAGAAGAACGACATCACCGGACCGGACACCTGGGCACTTGCCGCCAGGCGGGCGGCCACGGCAGAGCGAGCCAGGTCTGCTGCGGAGTCACGGTCGGCGGTTGTCGTGGTTACCTGCAGGCCGTCAGTCATGCGAACAGTGTATGCGCGAGAATTACCGCGATGAAATATGCGGCAAACCCGATCGGGTAAATGTAGTTGGCAAAGTGCGGGTCTGAGTGGACAGTCAGGATAAAAGGGCTTTCGCTCGGGCTGTGATCCGAATTGCCTGCTCCGGTGCGGGTTCTGGTGAAGTGCCGCTTGGTCAGAATCTTGAGTGGCAGTTGGACGCTGGTGGAGGACCGGGGGATTCGCTGCGTGGTGCTGGACTACGACGCGCTGCGCGGGATCGAACCGGACGAATTCCGCCTGTTCTGAGCCGCACATGCCTCCTCCGTCGCGACTACTGCTGCTCGAACGCACCGTTGTCGAGCCCGTGGAGGAACGACACCCACCGGCGGGGCTTGAAGCGCAGCACCGGTCCCGTGGGGTTCTTCGAGTCGCGCGCGACGACCGCGCCGTGGACGGGAGCTACCTCGACACAACTCGCGCCGTTGCCGCTGTAGCTGCTCTTCCGCCACGGCGCGCCCGACAGACCTGCCTCACCCATGGTCTTCCTCCTCGCTGCTGTCGCTCTCGGCCACGAACGCTCGTTGTGGTGTCCATGGTCGGGGTAGTGGGTGGAAAATTGGCGGACGCGAAGGACCCGGCACTGCCCTTATGCTCCGGTGGCGGGCGCTCCCGAGCGTCGACGAGTTCATCCGCGCGGTTGGTGGCGAAGGGGACTTGGGTGGGGACGCTCAGCGTTGACGAGCTGGTCGGCCGGGACGAATGGGAGTCGGTCATCGAGACCCGGCGACGCCCCTTCGTGGTCTACAAGTTCGCCGCCACCCTCGACGGCCGGATCGCCGCCGAGGACGGCACCAGCCAGTGGATCACCAGCGCCGAGAGCCGCGCCGAGGTGCACCTGCTGCGCGCGGGCTGCGACGCGACGGTGGTCGGCTCCGGCACCCAGCGGGCGGACAACCCCAACCTCGCCGTGCGCGGTAGCGACGATCCGCGACTCGACCTGTCGATCGTGGACAACCCGGAGCGGCAGCCGCTGCGGGTGGTGATCGACAGCAATGCCAGGACGCCGCGTGACGCCAACGTCTGCAACGACGCCGCGCCCACGCTGATCGTGGTGGCCGAGGACGCCGACGCCTCGCACCTGGACGGGGTGGCCGAGGTGCTGCGGGTCAGGCGCGCCGACCGGGGGCTCGACCTCCACGACGTCCTGGCGAGACTGCTCGCCCGAGGGGTGCGCGGGGTCTTCCTCGAAGGCGGGCCGACGCTGGCGGGCAGCTTCATCGCGCGGGGGCTGGTGGACCGGGTGGTGAACTACGTGGCTCCCGCGCTTTTGGGCTCGGGCAAGAGCGGCCTGCAGGACGCGGGCATCCGCAGCATGTCCGACATCCTCCGGCTGGAGCTGGTCGACGTGGCCAGGTCCGGGAGCGACGTGCGGCTGGTGGCGCGGCCGGTGCGGCGCTAGGTCGCGTCGGCAAGTACCACCGGAGGTCGCGAACGCTCGGTTCGCGGTGTCGGAACGCGCGACTCGCGGTGCGTGAGCGCGCGACTCGCGGGTGGGGGAAGCGGGCGCGGTGGAGGGTCACTCGGTGGGGGGAACGTGCCGTGAGCAGGGGTTTAGGCGCGGGTAGCCATCTCCGGCGGAGATCGTCCAACTGGTCTACGGTCCGGTGCGCCGGGTCAACATCGGTGTGGCGTAATGTCCGCTGTTGGGGCTTGTTGTTCGATCCTGCGAACAGGGAGGTGGGCGAAGGTGCCCGTGCTGGCCGAGGCGGATCTCCGGTTGGACGCCGGACCGCTGGACTACGCGTTGCTCGCGGTCTACTTCGTCGTCGTGCTCGGCATCGGCTTCCTGGCCCGCCGGTCGGTGTCCACGAGCCTGGACTTCCTGCTGTCCGGGCGCTCGCTGCCCGCGTGGGTGACCGGCCTGGCGTTCATCTCCGCCAACCTGGGCGCGATCGAGCTGCTGGGCATGGCCGCCAACGGCGCGCAGTACGGCATGCCGACGGTGCACTACTACTGGATCGGCGCGATCCCGGCCATGGTGTTCCTCGGCCTGGTGATGATGCCGTTCTACTACGGCTCCAAGGTGCGCAGCGTCCCCGAGTTCCTGCGCCGCCGCTTCGGCACCGGCGCCCACCTGGTCAACGCGGTCAGCTTCGCCGCCGCCCAGGTGCTCATCGCGGGCGTCAACCTCTACGCGCTGGCCTCGCTGCTGAACCTGCTGCTGGGCTGGCCGATCCCGCTGTCGGTGGTCATCGCCGCGGCGATCGTGCTGGCCTACACCACGCTGGGCGGCCTGTCCGCCGCCATCTACAACGAGGTGCTGCAGTTCTTCGTCATCGTCGCCGCGCTGCTCCCGCTGACCCTGGCGGCCCTGCACAAGGTCGGCGGCTGGCAGGGCCTGGTGGACAAGGTCACCGCGGGCCCCGGCGGCGCCGAGCAGCTGTCGGCCTACCCGGCGACCGAGCTGACCGGCTTCCAGAACCCGGTGCTCAGCGTCATCGGCATCGTCTTCGGCCTGGGCTTCGTGCTGTCGTTCGGCTACTGGACCACGAACTTCGCCGAGGTGCAGCGGGCGCTGTCGGCCAAGAGCATGTCGGCGGCCAAGCGCACGCCGATCATCGGCGCCTACCCGAAGGCGCTGATCCCGGCGATCATCATCATCCCCGGCATCATCGCCGCGGTGGTGGTGCCGGAGGTGCAGGCGCTCAAGGCGGGCGACGCCAGTTCCGGGGTGGTCTACAACAACGCCCTGCCGCTGCTGATCCGCGACCTGCTGCCCAACGGCATGCTGGGCATCGCCATCACGGGTCTGCTGGCCTCGTTCATGGCCGGTGTCGCGGCGAACGTGTCCTCGTTCAACACGGTGTTCACCTACGACCTGTGGCAGGACTACGTCCGCAAGGACCGCCCGGACGAGTACTACCTGCGGGTCGGCCGCCTGGCCACCATCGGCGGCACCATCGTGGCCATCTTCACCGCGTTCCTCGCGGCGGGCTACGGCAACATCATGGACTACATCCAGGCGCTGTTCTCGTTCTTCAACGCGCCGCTGTTCGCCACGTTCATCCTGGGCATGTTCTGGAAGCGGATGTCCGCGGCGGCGGGCTGGGCGGGCCTGGTGGCGGGCACGCTGGGCGCGGTGCTGGTGTTCGTGCTGGCCGAGACCGGCGTGCTCGACCTGCCCGGCCAGGGCGCCAGCTTCCTGGGCGCGGGCGTGGCGTTCGTGGTGGACATCGTGGTCAGCGTGGCGGTGACCATGGTGACCAGGCCGGTGCCGCAGGAGCGGCTGGTGGGCCTGGTCTACAGCCTCACGCCCAAGGAGGACCGCAAGCACTCCACCACCGGTGAGGACGCCGGGTGGTACCGCTCGCCCGCGCTGCTCGGCGGCGGTGTGCTGGTCCTGACCGCCGTGCTCAACATCATCTTCGGCTGAGGGAGGTCATCGTGGCGCGCAAAGCCGGGCTGTTCGACCTGCGACTGGTCATCGCGATGCTGTTCGCCGTGTACGGCGTGGTCCTGGTGGTGGTCGGACTCGGCTTCACCGACGAGGCCGACCTGGCCAAGGCGGACGGGTGGAACGTCAACCTCTGGTCGGGGGTGGGGATGCTGGCGCTGGCGGCGGTGTTCGCCGCCTGGACCGCCCTGCGCCCGATCGTGGTCCCCGACGACGCGGAGGCCGAGTCCCGGCGGACGTCCTAGCGGACGCGGCGGGGGTGGTGCGGGTACACCGGGTTGAAGGCCTCGACGGTCCAGGTGTCGAGCCTGCGGATGGCGCGCCGGATTCGGGTGCGCATGGAACTCCTCTCCTCGCGGGGTCTTCACCCGGTACAGCGAAGTGACCTTCTGAATCGTTCCCGAAGGCCACCGTGAGGAGGAACACGGGGTTGTGACCACGAATGGCGCAACCGGTCGCTACCGTGCACGTCGTGCCCCGTCTCGTCGCCGCCCTGCTGGGCGCCCTGCTCGTCCTGGCCGGTTGCGCAGGCGCTGACCTGAGCAAGCAGCGGTTCCCGCGCACCACCATCCCGGCGGGCGCGGAGAACGCGGGCGACCCGTCCGGCGTTCCGGCCACCACCGCCGCCTCGGGCCAGCCCGCGGACCCCGCCTTCGCGCCGGACAGGCTGCGGCTGACCGACCCGTGCGGGCTGCTCGACCACGAGGTGCTCCAGCGCCTGGGCAAGCCGGCCCAGGAGGAGACCCCCAGCGGGTTCAGCCGCTGCTCCAACTTCATGGAGGACAAGGCGGGCAAGGACCTCGCGGTCACCGTCGAGGTCGGCCAGACCATGACCGTGGAGCTGCGCAACGCCGACAAGCAGATCGCCGGCCTGCGCGCCGCGGAGCAGGAGCTGGACGGCAGCGCCTGCTTCGTCTCGGTGATCACCCAGGACAACCCCGGCCTGGGCATCACCGTCCAGATCGGCTACAAGGACGGCGACGCCTGCGCGCCGGGCAGGCTGGTCGCCGAGTCGGTGGTGCAGCGGATCAAGGCCCGCGCGGCCACCCGGACCGCGCCCAAGGGCTCGCTGCTCACCCTGGACCCGTGCGCCCTGCCGGAGCGCGCGACGGCCGAGGCCGCGGTGGGCGCGGGCTTCCGCTACTACCCGTACGGGCTGCACAACTGCTCGTGGGTCGCCCAGGACCGCGACCGGGAGCTCGGCGTGGACTTCCGGCAGGGCTTCGTCCCCGAGGACAACAAGTTCGACGACGCGCAGACCGAGGTCGACCTCGGCGGCGGGCTCAAGGGCTACCAGGTGCAGGAGACCGGGGCGTTCCCGTCCTGCTCGGTGAAGTGGGTGCAGCGCACGTCGGGCAGGAACCAGGGCGAGCTGGTCGAGGTCAAGTCGGCGGGGCCGAAGAAGACCGAGTTCGACCGCTGCGCGACGGCGGTCGGGTTCGCCCAGGCCCTCGCGGCGAAGATCCCCAGGGCGTGATCGAGGGCTGACAGCCCGCCGAAACACCCGTTACCGTTGGGTAACACCCCTGTGCTCCCCAGGAGGGCCCCATGACGCGAACCGCTGCCGCCAGCACCGCGCGACCGGATGACGAGCAGCAGCGGTTCGCCTCGCTGGACCCGCGCACCGGCGAGGTCGTCGGCCACCACCCCGTGCGCACCGAGGCCGAGGTCGTCGAGGCGGTGCGCCGCGCCCGGTCCGCCGCCGCGTTCTGGGCGGAGCTGGGCTTCGACGGCCGCCGCGCGCGGCTGGACGCCTGGCGCAGGCTGTTGGTGCGCAGGCTGGCCGAGTTCCAGTCGCTGGTCTGCGCCGAGACCGGCAAGTCCGCCGACGACGCGCGGATCGAGCTGGGCCTGGTCGTGGACCACCTGCGCTGGGCCGCCAAGCAGGCGGCCAAGGTGCTGGGCAGGCGCAAGGTCGCCTCCGGCCTGCTGATGCACAACCACGCGGCGACGCTGGAGTACCGGCCGCTGGGCGTGGTCGGCGTGATCGGGCCGTGGAACTACCCCGCGTTCACCCCGATGGGGTCGATCGCCTACGCGCTGGCCGCGGGCAACGCGGTGGTGTTCAAGCCCAGCGAGCACACCCCCGGCGTGGGCGAGTTCCTGGCCGGGACCTTCGCCGAGGTGGTGCCGGAGTTCCCGGTGCTGCAGGTGGTCACCGGCTTCGGCGAGACCGGCGCGGCGCTGTGCCGGGCGGGCGTGGACAAGCTGGCGTTCACCGGCTCGACGCCGACCGGCAAGCGGGTCATGGCCGCCTGCGCCGAGTCGCTGACCCCGGTGCTGGTCGAGTGCGGCGGCAAGGACCCGCTGATCGTGGCCGAGGACGCCGACGTCCGGGCCGCCGCCGAGGCCGCGGTGTGGGGCGGGATGTTCAACTCCGGCCAGACCTGCGCGGGCGTGGAGCGGGTGTACGTGGCCGAGGCGGTGGCCGACGAGTTCATCGCGCTGGTCACCGAGAAGGCCCGCGCGCTGCGGCCCGGCGGGGAGCCGGACGCCGACTTCGGCCCGATCACCATGCCGCGCCAGGTCGAGGTGATCGGCGCGCACGTGGCCGACGCGCTGGAGCGCGGCGGCCGGGCCGTGGTGGGCGGGCTGGAGTCGGTCCGCCCGCCGTACGTGGAGCCGGTCGTGCTGGTGGACGTGCCCGAGGACGCCGCCGCGGTCACCGAGGAGACCTTCGGGCCGACCCTGGTGGTCAACCGGGTCGCCGACGCCGACGAGGCGGTCCGGCGGGCCAACGCGCTGCGCTACGGCCTGGGCGCGGCGGTGTTCTCCCGCCACCGCGGCGAGGAGCTGGCGGGCAGGCTGCGCTGCGGCATGGTGGCGGTGAACTCGGTGCTGGCCTTCGCCTCGGTGCCCGCGCTGCCGTTCGGCGGCGTGGGCGACTCGGGCTTCGGGCGCATCCACGGCGCGGACGGCCTGCGCGAGTTCACCTACGCGCACGCGGTGACCCGCAAGCGCTTCGGCACGCTGCTCGACCCGATGACCTACGACCGGGGGCCGCGCACCGTCCGCCACGTGCTGCGGCTGATCCGCGTCCTCTACGGCCGCTGACCCGCGCCGGGGTCGGCTTTCGCGACACTCCGGTGCCACTCCACTACTCCAGGTCACTGACCTGCTGTTTTGCCGTGCTCGTGACGGCGACTCCGGCTTTCGGGGGTGTCCGGTGTGGAGTAGGAATGGAGGTGATCAGAGTCGATCGGAGGCCGTCTTGAAGAAGATCATCAACGATCCGTCGACCGTCGTGGCGGACGCCCTGCGCGGCCTGGCCGCGGCGCACGGCGACCTGCTGGACGTGCGGCACGACCCGGCGGTGGTGCTCCGCGCGGACGCCCCGGTGCCCCGCAAGGTCGCGGTGATCTCCGGCGGCGGGTCCGGCCACGAGCCGCTGCACGGCGGGTTCGTCGGTCGCGGGATGCTCGACGCGGCGTGCCCCGGCGCGGTGTTCACCTCGCCCACCCCCGACCAGGTGCAGGACGCCGTGGCGCGCACCGACGGCGGCGCGGGCGCGCTGCTGATCGTGAAGAACTACACCGGCGACGTGCTGAACTTCGAGACCGCCGCCGAGCTGGCCGCCGCGGACGGCGTCGAGGTCAGGACCGTGGTGATCGACGACGACGTGGCGGTCCAGGACTCCACCTACACCGCGGGCAGGCGCGGCGTCGGCGGCACCGTGCTGCTGGAGAAGCTGGTCGGCGCGGCGGCCGAGCGCGGGGTCGACCTGGACGGCTGCGAGGCGCTGGCCCGCCGGGTGGTCGGGCAGGTGCGCTCCATGGGGCTGGCGCTGACCCCGTGCACCGTGCCGCACGCGGGCGAGCCGAGCTTCACCCTCGGTGAGGACGAGATGGAGCTGGGCATCGGCATCCACGGCGAGCCCGGTCGCCGCCGGGTGCCCGCGGGCACCGCCGACGAGATGGTGCGGGCGCTGCTGGAGCCGATCCTGGAGGACCTGCCGCTGGCCGAGGGCGACCGGGTGCTGCTGTTCACCAACTCCATGGGCGGCACGCCGCTGATCGAGCTGTACGTGGCGCACGGCATCGCCGAGCGGCTGCTGGCCGAGCGCGGCATCCGGGTGGAGCGGCGCCTGGTCGGCCCGTACGTCACGAGCCTGGAGATGCAGGGGATGAGCCTGACGCTGCTGAAGCTGGACGACGAGCTGGTGGAGCTGTGGGACGCGCCGGTGCACACCCCCGCGCTGCGGTGGGGTGTCTGATGGGGTGCACGGCGGCGGACGTGGCCGACGCGCTGCGCGCGGCGACGCGGGTGGTGGCCGAGCACCGCGACGAGCTGGTGCGGCTGGACCGGGAGATCGGCGACGGCGACCACGGTGAGAACCTCAACCGGGGCTTCGCCGCGCTGGTGTCCAAATTGGACGAGAGCGTGCCCGCCTCGCCCGGCGGCGTGCTGCGGTTGGCGGCCACGACGCTGATCTCGACCGTGGGCGGCGCGGCGGGACCGCTGTACGGCACGGCGTTCCTGCGCGCCGCCACGTCCGTGGGCGACGCGGCCGAACTGGACGCCGAGGCCGTCGCCGGGGCGCTGAGCGCGGCGCTGGAGGGCGTGGTGGCGCGCGGCAAGGCGGAGGTGGGCGACAAGACCATGGTGGACGCGCTCACCCCGGCCGTGGTCGCGGCGCGGGCGGCGGCGTCCGGCGGGGTGCGGGACGTGCTCACCGCGGCGGCGGAGGCCGCCGAGATGGGCGCGGAGTCGACCGTGCCCCTGGTGGCGCGCAAGGGACGCGCGTCCTACCTGGGGGAGCGCAGCGCGGGGCACCTGGACCCCGGCGCGCGCTCGACGTCACTGCTGCTGCGCACCTTCGCCGGGGGTGCCGGGTGATCGGGCTGGTGGTGGTCTCGCACAGCGCCCTGCTCGCGCGGGGCGTGGCCGAGCTGGCCGGGCAGATGGCCCCGGACGTGCGGATCGAGCCCTCCGGCGGGGACGGCTCGGGCGGGCTGGGCACGGACTTCCTCGACGTCGGCCGGGCGATCGGCGCGGCCGACTCGGGCGACGGCGTGGTGGTGCTGTTCGACCTGGGCAGCGCCCGGATGGTGGCGGAGATGGCCGCCGAGGAGCACGCGGGCGAGGTGGCCGTGGTGGACGCGCCGCTGGTCGAGGGCGCGGTGGCGGCGGCGGTCGCGGCGCAGGGCGGCGCCGCGCTGGCCGCCGTGGCCGAAGCCGCCACCACCGGTGCGGCTCCGGCTGGTGCGGCTCCCGGTGGCGACGGGCCGTCGGGGGTGCCCGCCGCGACGGCCGTGACGGCCGAGGTGCTGCTGACCAACGACGTGGGCCTGCACGCGCGGCCCGCCGCGCTGCTGGTGCGGGCGCTGACCGGGCTGGACGCCGAGGTGGTCGTGCGGTTGGGGGAGCGGTCGGCGGACGCGCGCAGCGTGATGGCGCTGATGGCGCTGGGCGCGGTGGGCGGCCAGCGGGTCGCGGTGGAGGCGACCGGCGCGGACGCGGCCGAGGCGGTGCGGCGGGTCGAGGAACTGGCCGCGCGCGGCTTCGACGACTGACCCCGCAGCGGGTCAGGGCAGTTCCAGCGCCCTGATGACCGGGTCGACGTCCAGTTCGGGATCGGCGGTGCGCGCGGCGCGCAGCGCGCCGATCAGCACCGCCACGAGCATCTCCACGACCGTGTCGGTGTCCAGCGGGTCCGCGCTGGTCAGGTGGTCCCTGGCGAGCTGGTCGGCAGCGGTGGCGTAGAGCCGGGCGGCCAGGCGGACCGCCGGGCGCTCGAAGTCCAGGCCCAGGTTCCGGCACAGCTCGCGGTGCCCCTGGTCGCGGACGTCGTCGAACTCCTCGGACTCCGGGGCGGGCGGGCGCAGCACCAGGTGCAGCGCCACGTCCCGGTGGTCGGCCAGGTAGGCCAGGTGCGCGGCGTGGGAGCGCCTGATCCGCCTGCCCAGCGGGATCTCGGGGTCGTCGCAGTGCAGCGCGAGCACCTCGCGGCCGATCTGGCACAGCACCTCCTGGTAGAGGCCCTGCTTGCTGCCGAAGTGGTGGAAGACCAGGCCGTGCGCGACGCCCGCCGCCCTGGCGATGTCGGCCGCCTTGACGTCCTCGTAGGCCGAGGCCATGAACAGCTCCCTGGCCGCCGCGAGCACCTTCTCCCTGGTCTGCGCCGCGGCTGCCTGGCGGCGGGTCGGCGTGGTGGACGGCACTGACTGCTCCTCTGCGTGCTCGGGCCGTCATCCTAACAGTCATTGACTCCCAGTCAGTGAGTACTGGTGCCGCGGTGGCCGGACTGCTACGTTGACCGCAAGTCACTGATTGGAAGTCAACAAAGGAGACGGCGATGTCCGAAGTCCTGATCACCGGCGCCACCGGCACGGTCGGCGGCCTGGTGCTGGAGGAGGCGCTGCGCAGAGGTGTCCGGGTGCGCGTGCTGGTGCGCGACAAGCAGCGGGCGAAAGGGCTGTCCGACGCCGTGGAGGTGGTCCAAGGCGACCTGAGCGACCGCGAGGCGGTGCGCGAGGCGCTGCGGGGCACGCGGGCGGCGTTCTACGTCTCCCCGCACGAGGCCGACGAGGTCGAGCTGGGGACGATCTTCAAGGAGGAGGTCGAGCGCGCGGGCGCGCGCCTGGTCTTCGCGGGCTTCCACGTCCAGGACCCCGACCAGCGCCAGGCGGCGGCGCGTGCCATGCCCGCGTACGAGCCCAAGTTGCGGATCGCCGCCGCGTTCGCCGATTCGGACACCCGGCCCGTGCTGGTGAACCTGACCAACTTCGCCCAGAACGACGAGATCTTCCGCGAGGACATCCTCAACGGCGTCTTCCCGACGCCGCTGCACCCCGGCGGCGTCAACCGGGTCGACCTGCGCGACGCGGCGGAGGTGGTCGTCACCGCGCTGGCCGACCCGGACTTCCCCGCGGGCTCCTACGACGTCGTCGGGCCGGAGTCGCTCAACGGCGAGCAGAGCGCGCGGATCTGGGCGGAGGAGCTGGGCAGGCCGGTGCGCTACACCGGTGACGACCCGAACTGGCGCGAGGCGCTCGTGGCGCGGTTGTCCGGGCGCAAGCTCACGGACTGGATCAGCAGCTTCGAAGTGCTCGGCTCGGCGCCGATCCCGACCGACCCGGCCCAGGTGCGGGCCGTCACCGAACTGCTGGGCCACCCGCCGCGCTCGTTCCGCGACTACGTCCGGGACACCGTCGCCCACTGGCGCTGACCGCGTCTGCAAGTACTACCCGACGCCTCCAGGCGGGCCGGTAACTACCACCGGCCTCCTGGACGCGCGGTTCGCGCTCCCTGCATCGTTCACTTGTTCGATACCGATGGTGAAGCTCACGGCTGCGCAACGTGACGACCGTGCGATAGTCGCCTGAAGTTACCGCCTGGTAGCCACTCCGTCCGAGTGGGAGGTATCGCCATGACACGTCAGTTCGGCACCGTCGGTGTCGTCGGCCTCGGCACCATGGGCGCGGGCATGGCCGAGGTGTTCGCCCGCACCGGGCTGGCGGTCGTCGCGGTGGACGTGGACGACGAGGGCGTGACGCGCGGCCGGTGCCACCTGGAGCAGTCCACCGGACGCGCGGTCGCCAGGGGCAAGCTGGACGAGGCGGGACGCGCCGAGCTGCTGGGGCGCATCACCTGGGGCACCTCCCTGGACGCGCTGGCGGGCTGCGACCTGGTCGTCGAGGCGGTGCCGGAGCGGATGGAGCTCAAGGCGCGCGTCTTCGCCGAGCTGGACCGGGTCTGCGGCCCGGACACCGTGCTGGCGTCCAACACCTCCTCGCTGTCGATCACCGAGCTCGGCGTCCACACCGGACGCCCCGACAAGGTCGTCGGGATGCACTTCTTCAACCCGGCCCCGGTGCTCAAGCTGGTCGAGGTGGTCAAGACCGTGGTCACCGAGCCGGACGTGGTCGCCGACGTGGTGGCGCTGGTCGAGCGGCTGGGCAAGAGCCCGGTGGTCATCGGCGACCGCGCCGGGTTCATCGCCAACGCGCTGCTGTTCGGCTACCTCAACCACGCGGTGCGCATGTACGAGGCGCGCTACGCCACGCGCGAGGACCTCGACGCGGCCATGCGGCACGGCTGCGGCTACCCCATGGGGCCGCTGGCGCTGCTGGACCTCATCGGCCTCGACACCGCCTACGAGATCCTCGACACGATGTACCACCAGTCCCGCGACCGGCTGCACGCCCCGGCGCCGCTGCTCAAGCAGATGATCACCGCGGGCCTGCTGGGCCGCAAGAGCGGGCGCGGCTTCTACACCTACGACGGCGTCGACTCGCCCACCGCCGTGCCGGACGCGCTGACCCCCGTCGCCGCCGAGGAGGACGTCCCGGCGCGCGAGGTGCGGCGGGTCGGCGTGGTCGGCACCGGCACGATGGCCACCGGCATCGCCGAGGTGTTCGCCAAGCGCGGCTACGACGTGGTGCTGCGCGCCCGCACCGAGGCCAAGGCGCAGGCCGCCGTGGCCAAGGTCGGCAAGTCCCTGCACAAGGCGGTGACCAGGGGCAAGCTGACGGCGGCCGACCGGGACGCCGCGCTGGCCAGGATCACCCCCGCCGCGGACTTCGAGCGGCTGGCCGACTGCGACCTGCTGGTCGAGGCGGTCGCCGAGGACCTGGCGGTGAAGAGGGCGGTGTTCCAGGCGCTGGACGAGGTGTGCAAGCCCGGCGCGGTGCTGGCCACCACCACGTCCTCGCTGCCGGTCATCGAGTGCGCCGCGGCCACCTCGCGCCCCGAGGACGTGGTGGGCCTGCACTTCTTCAACCCCGCCCAGGTGATGAAGCTGGTCGAGGTGGTGGAGACCATCTCCACCGCCCCCGAGGCGGTGGCCACCGCCCGGCGGGTGTGCCTCGACCTGGGCAAGCACCCGGTGCACTGCGGCGACCGCGCGGGCTTCATCGTCAACGCGCTGCTGTTCCCCTACCTCAACGACGCGGTGCGGATGCTGGAGGCCCACTACGCCGGGGCCGACGACATCGACAACGCCATGAAGGTCGGCTGCGGCCTGCCGATGGGGCCGTTCGAGCTGCTGGACGTGGTGGGCCTGGACGTCTCGCTGGCCATCCAGCGCACCCTGTACCTGGAGTTCCGCGAGCCGGGGTTCGCGCCAGCGCCGCTGCTGGAGCACCTGGTGACCGCCGGGCGGCTGGGCCGCAAGACCGGCAAGGGCTTCCGGGACCACACCTGATGCGCGGGCCCGCCGGGGCGTTTGACATCGTGGACCCATGCGGCGTGTGGTGATCTCGTTCCTGGTGGCGGCGCTCGGCGTGACGAGCGCCTGCTCCTACACCGTCAACGGCACTCCGGTCTCGGCGAAGGCGCTCGACGTGGACCCCCCGTTCTCGTCGCAGCCGTCCGCGCCCAGCACGACGAAGCGCCCGGCGGGGAACGGGTCGGTCGGCGACATCTGCTCGCTGGTCGGGTGGGGCGACCTGCCCTACGACGTGCGGGACAAGAACGCCAAGCCCACCGAGACCGACTACGACGCGACGTTCGACCAGTCGTGCAAGTGGCAGACCAGCGTGGGCGACCTGGACGTGGGCGTGACCCTGCGGTTCCGCGAGGGACGGCCGATCTCGCTGGACCAGAGCAACGGCGAGTTCCAGGTGGGCGACCGCAAGGTCACCTACTTCGACCGCACCACCGACCCCAGCGTGCAGCCCTCCTGCGTGCTGGTCATGGACTACGCGGGCGGCGGCGTCGGGATCATCGTGATCGACGGCTCGGCCCGGTTCGGCCCGATCTGCGACCAGGGCAAGAAGGTCGCCGAGGTGCTGCTGGCCAAGGAGCCCAACGGCTGACCGGGACCGGTCAGCCGCCGCAGCACCCACCGCCGCAGCAGCCCCCGCCACCCCCGCCGCTGGGCGCGGTGGCCTTGCCGCCGAGCCCGACCATGGACAGCAGCTTGACCGTGTCGTCGTGGCCGTGGGGGCAGGTGGCGGGCGCGGTGGACTCGCTCATGGGGCGCTGCACGTCGAAGGTGGACCCGCAGGCCCGGCAGCGGAACTCGTAGGTCGGCACGGCGGTATTTTCCCCGCTGACCGACCGCCGACGCCAGTGCGGGCGCTCACGCCGCGGGACGGTGGCGATCACCGCCGGTGCGCGGGCTACCGTGGTGTCCCGTGCCCCGCCGCAACCGCCCGAAGCGCACCGCCGAACCGACCCCGCCCGGCGGGCACGGCTGGGCGCGGGCCGAGTCCGCCGCCGACGGCGAGTGGTTGGTGCGGACCGTCTCCGGTGCGGCGACCACCAAGACCTACCGGTGCCCCGGCTGCGACCACGAGATCCGGCCCGGCACCCCGCACGTCGTGGCCTGGCCCGCGGCGGAGTACGGGTCGGTCGAGGACCGCAGGCACTGGCACCAGGGCTGCTGGTCCGCGCGCGGCCGTCGCGGCCCCACCAGCCGCCGCTGGTAGGCGGGCCGTGAGCGAACCGGTCCCGATCACCGCGAACACCGTCCTGCCCGCCCGGCGGGAGGCCGTCACCCTGCTCACCGAGGACGGGTTGCGGCTGGTCGGCGAGTTGTCCCTGCCGCTGGGGCGCGAGCCGCTGGCCACGCTGGTCCTGCTGCACCCGCTGCCCACGCGCGGCGGCATGATGGACTCCCACCTGCACCGCAAGATCGCCTGGCGGCTGCCCGCGCTCGCCGGGGTGGCGGTGCTGCGGTTCAACACGCGCGGCACCGCGAGCGAGGCGGGGCGCAGCGAGGGCCGCTTCGACGACGCCGTGGGCGAGCGGTGGGACGTCGCCGCGGCGCTGGCGCACGTGACGCGCCTGGGCCTGCCGGACGTGTGGCTGGTCGGCTGGTCCTTCGGCACCGACCTGGCGCTGATGCACGGGTGCGACCCGGCGGTGCGCGGCGCGGTGCTGATCTCGCCCCCGTTGCGGTGGAGCGGTCCCGAGCACCTGCGCGCGTGGGCGCGCTCGGGCAAGCCCGTGGTGTGCCTGGTGCCCGAGCACGACTCCCACCTGCCCCCGGAGCCCGCCCGCCGCCGCTTCGGCGCGGACCTCCCGACCGCGCGGGTGGTCGACTTCCCCGGCGCGAAGCACCTCATGGTGGGGCGGGCCGAGGAGGTGCTCGACGCGATCGTGTCCGCCGTCCTGCCCCAGGTGCCCACCCCGCTGCCCCGCACCTGGTCCGGCCCGTGCGAGCGGCGCCAGGTCACCATCCACACCCCCTGAACCGAGCGTCCGGACACCGCGAACCGAGCGTTCGGGATGCCGGGTAGTGGTTACCGGCCCCGGCGGAGGTGTCGGGTAGTACTTGCAGGCGCAGTTCGGGGGTGGGTGCGGTCTAATTCCAGCTGGGTTGCCACTCGACGCCGGTCGGCCGTCCACCCCCGGAATTCATGTACTCGTGCGCGGCCCGGCGTGCTTCGGCGAGCGGGATCTCCGCGTCCACCGGGAATTCGGTGTCCGAACCGGTGAAGTAGTAGAGGGGAGGGCGCTCGGCGGTGTCCGGTCCCCTGCTGACGCAGGCGTCAGGGGCGTCGGGGCCTGAGTAGTACAGGACTCCGCGACTGGTGCGGGCGTCCAGCCCCACGTCGAGGATGGCGTGGCCCGGATCGCCGTGGACGAGCAGTTGGACGGTGATGGGCGCGTTCCACCCGACGACGGTGTCCAGCACGGCATCGAGTTCGGCCGGGGTGCGGACGACCGTAGGCCCGGTGGCTTTCCGGTCGTACCAGGCGTCTAGCGCCACCACGGGCGAGCACCTCCTGCGTATCGCTTGCGGATGGGTTCCCCTTGTTCGGTCGTGCCGTGCACGGTGATCGTCGCTCCTTCCGGGAGCAGGATCGGCACGAGGGTGTCACAGCCGAAAGGACCGGCGCACGGCTCGTTGTTGATCAGGACCGTCGCGTGCCGGACTCCATCGCGGACCATGCGTGCGGCGAGTTTGATCTCCACGTCTCCGGTCCTGGCTGACTTCCGCGGCATCCCCATGTCGCGTAGCCGTCTGTCCGCCTCAGCGGCATCATCGTCACGGCCGCTGACAACCGGTTGCGCAGTGCCGTCCGCGCCCAGCAGGTAACCGCACGTCTTCTGGCCCGTTCCGGGCATGACGGGTGGCGGGAGTTCACGCCGCAGTCGCTCGACCTGTTCCACAGGAACTGCGGGTGGGTTGCCGCTATCCGGCTGTCGAACCGAGGGCGGTTGCGGTTGTCGAGGCGCGCTGTTGTCGGCAGACAAACGGTCCGCGATGTTCTCGGCGTCTTTCACAGCCGCGTTGAGCAGTGGCCACAGATGGCCCTTGCACCCGTCCACTACCCGTTGGAACGCGGCGAGGACCTGCGCCATGTCGGGTTCGAGGCAACGCGCGCCCGCCAACGCGCGGGCCACCATGTCGTGTGCTTCTCGGGTCAGGTCTTCCACCTGTTCCAACGCCACCCGCGCTTGGATGCCCTTCGAACACGCGGCCCGAATGCGTGCGGTGACCTCCTTGAGCGACGCCACTCTCGCTACACGCCCACGAAGTCCGCGAGCCTGCGCAGGTCGCCCTTCACCGAGCGTCGTTCGCGCCGGAGCATTCCGCGCAGCATGGAGTGGACCCGCCCGGTGAAGAGGAGTTGTTCGGGAGCGGACGCCCTGGCCAGGTTCAGCGCGTCCAGCGCTTCGCGGTCGCGCCGTCGCAGGTAGTGCGCCCAGGCGACGGTGATCAGGTGCGAGGTCCGCCGTTCGGACAACTCCTCGGGCAGGTCGTCGTGCGGCACGCGCTCGGCTTCCGAGACGGCCGCTTTCGGGTCGCCCAGTTCGAGGGCCAACCACACGCGGTGAATGGCGATGTTCGTGGGGCCGAAGGCGAGCCAGAAGTCATTCCGGTCCCCGGTCTTCTCCGCGGCGCGGGCCGCTTCGGCCAGGTAGTCCCGCGCCGCCCGGTGGTCGCCCAGCGTGGCCGCCCCGACGGCGCCTTTCAGCATGAGCGATCCGTACATGCTGTAGGACTGCGGGGAATCGAGGTGAGGGCGCAGGGCGTCCGCCGCCGCGACCGGGGCGTCGATCGATTCCGTCAGGCGGCCCGTGTGGCGCAGCACGACGGCCAGTCGCCACGCCCCGCCCGCGACCAAGAGGCGATCACCGGATTCCTCGGCGGCGTGCATCGAGCGCTCGGCGGCGATCCACGGCAGGTGCGGCTCGCCCAACCGGTCCAGCATTCCGGAGGTCACCCGGTACACCAGCGCTTGGAGCTTGGTGGCCGTGCGCTTCTGCTCCTCGTTCTCGGCGGAGTGCACCAAGTGCCAGGCGTCCGCGATCATGTCCGGAACGAGCGGGGCCATCTCGGACCACCGCTCGGTCTGCGAGTGCGCGAACGCTTTCTCCACGCGAATGCGGAGGTGCTCCGGCGAAACGGGTGTTCGGTCGGGTTCACCGATCAGCGTGGCTATTCCGTTGTAGCGGAGCATCGCGGCTTCGATGGCCGGAACGACGCTCGGGGCGGTGCCGAGGGAGTCCTCCCGCTTCGCCGTTGCCCGGAATGGCCCTGGCAGCAGCGTCGACGGGGGAATTCGCAGCGCATCGGCCACGGTCACGATGGTGGACAGCTTGTCCACCTCGCGCTTGCCGTTCTCGATTTGCCTGAGCCACTCGGTCGTGCGCCCCCCGACCAGGGCGCACAGCACTTCCTGGGTCATCCCCTGCCGCTTGCGGTAGTAGGCGATGCGTTCGCCCACGGTCGCCTCGGTGTCCGGCCGCATGAGTCGAGGATACCCATTCTCGACTAGCCGAAAGGAAGCCCAAAAGATATTTGGGGGCGTCGCGGAAAGCGGTCCTAGTGTCCCCGTCGAGTGGAATCGGAAACGGCCGGCGTCAATCTGAAAGAAATTCGTGGTGGCGGGTGAAGAGGAGTGCCGGAGGAGCCGCCGCGAATCGGATGGCGCTCAGCGCTCCAGTGGGAGGAAGTCATGAGGACAACCGCGTCAACACCGCCGTTGTCGATCGGCCGCGCCGACAACCGGGGGCGGTACGTCAGCCGCCTGCCCGTGCCCTACGTGACAGCGTGGTCGGCTGAGGAGGTGGACAGTTCCGCCGTGGTCCTCCTCCCCGACGGCCAGGGGATCGGTTACCGCGATGAGACGCCCTTGGACCGCGACGAGCGGGGTGTCCTGCTCAAACGCACCCCTGACGCGCCGAACCGGGGCAAACCGGAGTTCGGCGTCGTCCACGCCGCTCGTCAGCGCCACGCCATGTCGCACCTCCTCTGCCAGGTGTGCGGCAACCCGGCGGACACCGACGAAGGGGGCACGCTCTGGTTGCTCCAGGACCACCGGGCGGACTGGTCCGGCTGGCCCGTTGGCATGGCCTGCACGGAACCACCCGTGTGCGAGGAGTGCACCGCCCTGGCCGCCCGCTCGTGCCCGGCCCTGCGCAGAGGTCACGTCCTGCTTCGCGTGCGCAGCGCACCTCTCGTGGGAGTGCGCGGAACCCTGTGGGGCCGATCCCCTCTCGGCGTCCCCCGAGCGGTCGACACGATCACCACCACCTTCGAGGACCCCCTGATCCCGTGGGTCCTCGCGTTCTACCTAGTCCGCCAACTGCGGCAGGCCACCCTGATCACCTGAACCCCCCGGTCGGGCAGCCGTGCGGTGGTCACCGGCCTCACGGGGACGTCACGGTGAGCAGCAGCGGCACGCCCGCGCCTTCCCGGGCGGCCAAGTCGGCGAGGAAACCACCGAGCCAGCCGATCGCGTCCAGCGACCACTCGCTCAGCGTGCCCCGGAAGGTCACGCGGTGACGCGGAGGACCGGACCAGACCGTGTCGGGCAGGGGCGGAGGCGCCGGAACCCGTTCGGCCAGGGACTCGCACCGGAAGACGTTCTGGTCCAGTTCGGCCAGCAGGCGGTGAACGCGTCGCGCCACGGCGGGGACGACCGGGTCCTGGCCGCTGTCCAGCGTGACGTGCACCGGCGTCGCGGATCGCACGTCGTCGAACCAGGCCGCGGTGGACAGCGACGGCATCCGGGCGTGCTGGGGGCGGGCCGAGACGTCCAGGCTCTGCGCGGGCAGCAGCACCTGCGCCGACTGGAGCCTCAGCGCGCCGAGCCGCGCGGTGACGTCACCGGCGCAGCGCAGGAACGGCTGCACCGGCAACGGCCTGTCGCCGGGCACCGAGTCGACCCCCACCTGGAACCACGTGACGAGCGAGGACCCCGGCGCGGCGAGGGGGTGCTCCCGCCCGGCGTCGTTCATGCCCCACAGGCTGTCGAGCCAGCCCATCGCCAGCGCCCGGTCGTGGAACTGGCCGTAGGGGTCGCGATCGGTGTCCGGAACCCGGTCGGGACGCGGCGTCAGCTCGCCGTAGAGCGCGGCGAACAGGGTTCCCGCGACCCCGTGAGAACCCGGTGCCAGCCCTGGGCGGGCCTCGTCACTTCCCAACGGACTTCCTCCACGAGTCGAGCGTTTCAGGATGCCGGGTAGTAGTTACCAGCCCCGGCGGAGGCGTCGGGTGGTACTTGCAGGCGAGAATTCGGGGCATGGACTTGCCGCTGGTGCTGCTGCACGCGTTCCCGCTGGACTCGCGCATGTGGGACGGGGTGCGCGAGCGACTCGACCCGATCACGCCCGACCAGCGCGCGCAGGGCGAGCCGGACCTGGCCGCCGCCGCCCGGCGGGTGCTCGACCACCTGGACGAGCGCGGGATCGAGCGGGCCGTGGTGGGCGGCTGCTCGATGGGCGGCTACGTGGCGATGGCGCTGCTCAGGCAGGCACCGGAGCGGGTCGCGGGCCTGGTGCTGGCGGACACCCGCGCGGGCGCGGACACCGAGGAGGCGAGGGCGAACCGGCTCGCGGTGGCCGAGCGCGCCGAGGCGGAGGGCGTCGGCGAGTGGCTGGCCGGGACGGTGCCCGCGCTGCTCGCCCCGACTTCACCCGAAGAGGTGAGCTCACGGGTGCGGGGCTGGGTGCTCGACCAGGACCCGGCGGACGTGGCGTGGGCGCAGCGCGCGATGGCCGCGCGACCGGACTCCACCGAGCTGCTACGGGCCGCGCGGGTGCCCGCGCTGGTGGTGGTCGGCGAGCACGACGGCCTCACGCCGCCGCGGCAGGCCCGCGAGTTGGCGGACCTGCTGCGGGGTGAGCTCGTCCAGCTGCCGGGAGCCGGGCACCTGGCACCCGTCGAAGCGCCGGACGCCTTCGCGGACGCGGTGCTGGACTGGCGTCAGCGCTTGGCGCTCTGAGCCTTCGGCGGGGTCGGGCGGGGCATCTTCTGGGTCGGCCCGTCCGGTCCCGGCCTGACCTCGGTCTTGGCGTCGGCCTTGACCTCGGTCTTGGCGTCGGTCTTGGGGTCGGCCTTGGCGCGGGGGGTCTCCAGCTCCACGGTGGCCCCCACCTCCGACGGCTGCGCGGCAGGAGTCTGGGCCGCACCCTGGGTCGCACCCTGGGCCGGAGCCTGCTTGGGCTGCGGCTTGGCGGCGGGCGCGGGCCGGGCGGCCTGGGGCTGGCCAGTCGGTGCCTGGCCAGTCGGTGCCTGGCCAGTCGGTGCCTGGCCAGTCGGTGCCTGGCCAGTCGGCGACTGGGCGGCCGGGGCCTGGCTCCTGGTGGGCTGGGGGCGCTCCTCCTCCAGCGGGTCCAGCAGCGGCGTCACGTCGTGCAGCGCCGCGCGGACCGAGTGCAGCTGCTGCGACAGCCGGTTGCGCAGCTGCTTGAGCGCGTCCACCTTCTGGGTGGCCTGGGTGACCCGGCGGTTGGCCTCCTCGGTGGCCTCGCGGACCCGCCGGTTGGCCTCGTCGGTCGCCTCCTGCACGCGCGCGGTGGCCTCGCTGATGGAGTCGTGCCGCCTGCGGTTGGCCTCCTCGGTGGCCTCGCGCACCAGCCGCTGGGCCTCGGCGTTGGCGGCGGCCTGCTCCTGCGCGACCTGGGCGCGGATGCGGGCGGCCTCGTCGGTGGCTTCGCGCACCAGCCGCTGGGCTTCCGCGTTGGCGGCGGCCTGCTCCTGCGCGACCTGGGCGCGGATGCGGGCGGCCTCGTCGGTGGCCTCGCGCAGCCTGCGCTCCGCCTCGGCCTTGCTCGACGCCTCCTGCTCCGCCAGCGACTTCATCGCCTCGACGCGGCGGGCCGCCATCGCGATCTCGAAGTCCTCCTCGACGGTGGCCCGCCGCTGCTGGGACTCCTCGTCCAGCTTCGCCGCCGCGTCGCGCGCCTCGCCGACGATGCGCTCGGCCTCGGCGCGGGCCTTCTCCAGCACGCCCCGGTGCTCGGCCTCCATCTCGGTGCGGCGCTGGTCCTGCTCGGCGATGAGCTGCTCGTACCGCGCGCGCAGCGCGCTCGCGTCGGTCTCGGCCTTGGTCCTGATGTGCCCGGCCTCGGCCTCGGCGCGCGCCTTGATCTCGGTGGCCTCGTCCTGGGCCAGGCGCAGCATCCGCTGCAGCCGCTCGCTCAGGCCCTCCAGCGTGGTGGGCGGCAGGGACAGCCGCTCGACCTGGCCGCGCAGCTCCGCGACCTCCGAGCGGGCCGCTTCGAGCTGGCGCGCGAGGTCGTTGGTCTGCGAGACCGCCGCGTCGCGGTCGGCGGCCAGCAGCCGCAGGTCCGAGTCGAGGCGCTCCAGGTGGTCCTCGACCTGCCCGCGGTCGTAGCCGCGTTTGACGATGTCGAAGCCGGAGCCCAGGGGGACAAGGTCACGGTCGTCGGCGAGGCCCATGGCGCTCACGCTACCCGCTCCCGACGCGCGACCGGCACTGGCAGGTCGCGCATCGGTGCGATTTCCTTTACACGCCGCGGAAGCGGTTGATCTCCGCGAGGTGCGCGGCGCGCAGTTCCGGGTCGCGCACGCCCAGCCCCTCCTCGGGGGCGAGGCACAGCACGCCGACCTTGCCCTGGTGGGCGTTGCGGTGCACGTCGTGGGCGGCCTGCCCGGTCTGCTCCATCGAGTACACCTTGGACAGTGTGGGGTGAACGCGACCCTTGGCGATCAACCGGTTCGCCTCCCACGCCTCCCGGTAGTTGGCGAAGTGCGAGCCGATGATCCTCTTCAGGTTCATCCACAGGTAGCGGTTGTCGTACTGGTGCAGGTACCCGCTGGTCGAAGCGCACGTCACGATCGTGCCCCCCTTGCGGGCCACGTAAACACTGGCGCCGAAGGTCTCCCGGCCAGGGTGCTCGAAGACGATGTCGGGGTCCTCGCCCCCGGTCAGCTCCCGGATGCGCGCGCCGAAGCGCTTCCACTCCGCCGGGTCCTGGGTGTGCTCGTCCTTCCAGAACCGGTAGCCCTCCGCCGACCGGTCGATGACCAGCTCCGCGCCCATCCGGCGGCACAGCTCCGCCTTCTCCGGCGAGGAGACCACGCACACCGGCGTGGCGCCGCCGTTGAGCGCGAACTGCGTGGCGTAGGAGCCCAGCCCGCCCGAGGCGCCCCAGATGAGCACCGTGTCGCCCTGCTTCATGTTCGCCCCGTTGACCGAGACCAGCTGCCGGTAGGCGGTGGAGTTGACCAGGCCGGGGGAGGCGGCTTCCTCCCAGGTCAGGTGGCGCGGCATCGGCATCAGCTGGTTGGCCTTGACCAGCGCCAGCTCGGCCAGTCCGCCGAAGTTGGTCTCGAAGCCCCAGATGCGCTGCTCCGGGTCGAGCATGGTGTCGCCGTGCCCGTCCGGGTGCTCCAGCCGCACGTCCAGGCAGTGCGCCACGACCCGGTCACCGGGCTGCCACGCGCCCACCCCCGGCCCGGTGCGCAGCACCACGCCCGCCAGGTCCGAGCCGACCACGTGGTAGGGCCGGTCGTGCTTGCCGCCGTAGCGCTTGAGGAAGGCGAACGTGGGCAGCGGCTCGAAGATCGAGGTCCACACCGTGTTGTAGTTGATGGCGCTGGCCATCACCGCCACCAGCGCCTCGCCCGGCCCCACTTCCGGTGTGGGGACCTCGTCGACGTGCAGGGACTGGCGCGGGTCCTTGTCGCTGATGGCCAGGTCGCGGAACATGTCGGCTTCGTCGGCGTGCACGGTCACGCCCCGGTAGCTCTCGGGGACGGGCAGCGAGGCGAGGGCTTCGGGTTCGTCACCGAGAATCGCGTCGAGGATCTTCTGCACGGCGTTCCCTCCACTGGGGGGTGCGTTGAGTTGCCGGAGGTTACCCACGGGTAACCGATTCAGAGATCCTCGCTGTGAGCCAACGCACTGGCCGGTCAGTGCCCGGCGGCGGGCTCCACCAGCTCGACCAGCACGCCGCCCGCGTCCTTGGGGTGCACGAAGTTCACCCGGCTGCCCGCGGTGCCCCGCCGAGGGGACTGGTACAGCAGGCGCAACCCCTTGGCGCGCAACGCCTCCGCGGCAGCCTCCACATCGGACACCCGGTAGGCGAGCTGCTGCAGACCGGGACCGGACCGGCCGATGAACTTGGCGATCGTCGATTCCGGGGTCAGCGGCGCCAGCAGCTGGATCGCCGTCCCTTCGGGGTCGCCCGGCGCGCGCAGCATGGCCTCGCGCACGCCCTGCTCCTCGTTGACCTCCTCGTGCGCCACTTCGAGGCCGAAGTGCTCGACGTGGAAGGCGATGGCGGCGTCCAGGTCGGGCACGGCGATCCCGACGTGGTCGACAGCGGTGACGAACTCGTGCAGCTGCTCCATGTCCCGGCACCCTAGCCACCGAATCGGTGCAGGCCACGCTGTGCGGCGCCTCACAGGCTACCGGGCGGTAACGCTCGGTATCGTGACAGGTTAACAACCGCTCACACTCGCGTGGAGGCCGCTGTGTCCGGTTCCGTCATCGTCGCCGGGGCCCGCACCCCGATGGGTCGACTGCTCGGTTCGCTGAAGGACTTCTCCGGCGCCCAGCTCGGCGGCGTCGCGATCAAGGCGGCGCTGGAGCGGGCGGGCGTCGCCCCCGAGCAGGTCCAGTACGTGATCATGGGCCAGGTGCTCACCGCGGGCGCGGGCCAGATCCCGGCCCGCCAGGCCGCGGCGCAGGCGGGCATCCCGATGACGGTGCCCGCGCTGACCATCAACAAGGTGTGCCTGTCCGGCCTCGACGCCATCGCGCTGGCCGACCAGCTCATCCGCGCGGGCGAGTTCGACGTGGTGGTCGCGGGCGGCCAGGAGTCCATGACCCAGGCCCCGCACCTGCTGCCCAAGTCGCGCGGCGGCTTCAAGTTCGGCGACGTCACCATGCTCGACCACATGTCCCACGACGGCCTGTTCTGCGCGTTCGACCAGGTCGCCATGGGCGCGTCCACGGAGAAGCACAACGCCCGCTACGGCGTCACCCGCGAGGAGCAGGACGCCTTCGCCGCGCGCTCGCACCAGCTGGCCGCCAAGGCCGCCCGGAACGGCGTGTTCGACGAGGAGATCACCCCGGTCGCCATCCCGCAGCGCAAGGGCGAGCCGGTGCTGTTCAGCACCGACGAGGGCGTGCGCCCCGACACCACCGCGGAGACCCTGGCCAAGCTGCGCCCGGCCTTCGCCGCCGACGGCACCATCACCGCGGGCTCGGCCTCGCAGATCTCCGACGGCGCGGCGGCGGTGGTCGTGATGAGCAAGGCCAAGGCCGAGGAGCTGGGGCTGAGCTGGCTGGCCGAGATCGGCGCGCACGGCGTCGTGGCGGGCCCGGACGCCAGCCTGCACGAGCAGCCGTCCAACGCGATCAAGGCCGCCTGCGCCAAGGAGGGCATCGACCCGGCGCGGCTGGACCTGGTCGAGATCAACGAGGCGTTCGCCGCGGTCGGCGTCGTCTCCACCAAGCAGCTCGGCATCGCCGAGGACAAGGTCAACGTCAACGGCGGCGCGATCGCCCTGGGCCACCCGATCGGCATGTCCGGGGCCCGCATCGCGCTGCACCTGGCCCTGGAGCTCAAGCGCCGCGGCGGCGGCGTGGGCGCGGCGGCCCTGTGCGGCGGCGGCGGCCAGGGCGACGCGCTGATCGTGCGCGTGCCCAAGGGCTGAGGTGGCCCGCACCGCTGACGTGGCGGAACTGGTCGACCGCGCGCGTGCCGGACAACCGCGCGCGGTCGCCAGGCTGATCTCCCTGGTCGAGCAGGCGGGGCCGAGGCTGCGCGAGGTCGCGCGGGCGCTCGCGCCGTTCACCGGGCGCGCCAGGGTGGTCGGCCTGACCGGCGCCCCCGGCGTCGGCAAGTCCACCTCCACCTCCGCGCTGGTCCGGGCGCTGCGCGCGCGGGGCCAGCGGGTCGGGGTGCTGGCGGTGGACCCGTCCTCGCCGTTCTCCGGCGGCGCGCTGCTGGGCGACCGGGTGCGGATGGGCGAGCACGCGGGCGACCCCGGCGTGTTCATCCGCTCCATGGCCACCAGGGGCCACCTGGGCGGGCTGTCCTGGGCCACGCCGCAGGCGCTGCGGGTGCTCGACGCGGCGGGCTTCGACGTGGTGCTGGTGGAGACGGTCGGGGTGGGCCAGTCCGAGGTCGAGGTGGTCGCGCTGGCCGACACCGCGGTGGTGCTGCTCGCGCCGGGCATGGGCGACGGGGTGCAGGCGGCCAAGGCGGGCATCCTGGAGATCGCCGACGTGCTCGTGGTCAACAAGGCCGACCGCGACGGCGCCGACGCCACCGTCCGCGACCTCAAGCACGCGCTGTCCCTCGGTCGTCGCGAGCGCGAGGCCGGGCTGTGGCGGCCCCCGGTGGTGCGCACCGTCGCGGCCACCGGCCAGGGCGTGGCCGACGTGGTGGCGGCGATCGACGCGCACCGGGACTGGCTGGTCGGCCGGGGCGAGCTGGAGCGCCGCCGCACGCGCCGGGCGGCGGGCGAGGTGGAGGCCATCGCGGTGGCGCGGCTGCGGGCGGGTTTCGCGGGCCGGGTCGGCGGGGCCGCGCTGGAGGCGCTGGCCAGGCGGGTGGCGGCGGGCGAGCTGGACCCGTACGCGGCGGCCGACCGGCTGCTGGCGGGTCCGCCGGACCGCTGACCCCCGGAAGTGGTTGACTGCCGGGCGGACCGGCGGCGAAGGGGGAGACGTGGACCAGGTCGTGGTGGACATCGGCACCCGCGACAGCAGGCGGGTGGTGGTGGGCGGTGTGGTGGCCCTGTTCTTCGGGCTGTCCGGCCTGGCGGGCGCGGTCATCGCGTTCCGGGACGGCGAACCCGTCGGCGGGAGCGTCGCGCTGGTCATCGGGCTGGTGCTGACCGCCATCCCGGTGCTGGTGCTGGTGTCCTGGAAGAAGGTCTCCCGGCCGCGCCTGCTGGTGCTGGAGGTGCCCGGCGTGCGGTGGGACGACCCGCAGGGCACGCCGTGGGCGGTGCCGTGGCACGAGCTCTCGGCGGTGTCGGTCTCGCGCACCCGCGAGCGCGTCACCAGCCTGGCCACCCTGCTGCTGCGCAAGACCATGGTGCGGCTGGACCTGTTCCCCGCCGACCCGAACGCCTTCCGCGCCCGGCACCCCGGCATGGCGCACCTGGCCCGCCCGGACGGCCGGTACCGGGTGCCGCTGGGCGACGCGGCCCGGCTGGTGCCGGTGCTGGACCGGGCGGCCACCCGCTACGCGCCGCGCCTGTACCGAGGTGTTCAGGACGAGGGGTTCACCGTCGGGCTCACGTGAGCCTCGTGCTGGGCGACCGCCTTGGCCCACAGGATTTTCCGCTCGTGCGCGGGGAAGGTGAGGCCGAAGACGTCGGCCAGCGCGGCGGACCAGTCCGCCTCGCGCTCCAGCACCGTGCTCGTCGTCGTCCCGGAGATCCGCGACAGCGTCAGCGCGCGCAGCACGTCCCGCCCGCCGCCGTCGACCCGCAGCACGCCGAAGGTCCGCACGAAGCCGGACTCCGGTGACGTCGACAGCTCCAGGTGCTTGTCGGCGAAGTCGGCCATCCGCGCGGTCGCCGTCGAGAAGTCCATGCCGTGGAAGCCGCCGCGCGGGTCGTGGTCGAACCGCCACCCGTCGGTGACCTCCGAGCGCCGCAGCCGGAAGGTGAACGGTCCCTGCCGGTGGACGCCCTCGCGCAGCGGCAGCGGCGAGTGCGGCCCGTCGCCCATGCCCGCGTCGACCAGCCACACCTCGTCGGAGTCGGGCAAGTCCCGCACGGTCAGCGCGAGGTGGCCGTGGCCGACCCCGGCGGGCGAGTCCGGGTGGCCCTGCACGCCGCCGGGGTGCAGGGCCACCCGGTAGCCCAGGGCGCGCAGCAGTTCGGCGAGCGCGCCGTTGAGGTGGAAGCAGTAGCCGCCGCGGCGCAGCCGGACGATCCGGTCCGCGGAGACCAGCGGATCGAGCGGGGTCAACCGGCCCAGCTGGATCTCCACCGCCTCGTAGGGCACGCGCTCGACGAAGGCCCGGTGCAGCCGCCCCAGCGCCGCCACGCCGGGAGGTTCTGCCTCCGTCACGCCGAGTCTCCGCAGGAAAGCCGGCACGTCGAGGATTCGCACGGAAATTCCCCCAAGCGGGTGGTAAAAGGAAGCCGGGACTTCCGACTCTAGGCAGCGACGACCACACAGCCGACGGTATGGGTACGGCAATTGGGGGATAAGAGGCGCCAATGTACGACGCGGCTGGTCTGGAGGTGCTGTCCCGTGAGGAGTGCCTGCGGCTGCTCGCCCGCACCCCCGTGGGCAGGCTGGTCTTCACCGACCGCGCGCTGCCCGCGGCGCACCCCGTGGTGTACGCGCTGGACGGCGAGTCCGTGGTGATGCGGCTGCCCGAGGGCAGCGCCGCGCTCACCGCCCGCGACACCGTCGTGGCGTTCGAGATCGACGACCTGGCGCACGACCTGTCCAAGGGCTGGAGCGTGCTGGCGGTGGGGCACGTGTCCGAGGTGTCCGACCGCTGCGAGCTGGCCCGGCTGGACGGGCTGGGGCTGCCCTCGCGCGGCTGGGGCGGCGGCGACCACTACCTGGTGGTCGAGCTGGAGCTGCTCACCGGCCGCCGCATTCCCTAGCCGCACCGGGTGCGTTCCCCAGACGTATCCCCTGATCGTGTCCCACTCACGCCCCCTAGGGCGGTACCCCCGCCAGGCGCTAACCTCGAAGCTCGCCTGCTGGGAGGGTGGGTCGGGTGACGGGTTCGGCGGACGGCGGCGCGACGCGGCTGGACGGCCTGCTGCGCGAGCTGACCGACCGCACCGCCGAGGTCGTGCTGTCCCAGGAGCGGATGCGCAGGCTGCTGAGCGCGGTGGTGTCGCTGGCCAGCGACCTGTCCCTGCCCGACGTGCTGCGCCGCATCGTGGAGTCCTCGTGCAGCCTGGTCGGCGCCCGCTACGGCGCGCTGGCCGTGGTCGGGCCCAACCGGCAGCTGCTGGAGTTCGCCTACGGCGACGGCGAGCACCGCGCCGACTTCGACGGCACCGCCTTCGACCCGACCGGGCCCGGCTTCCTGGGCGTGCCGGTGCGCGTGCGCGGCAAGGTCTTCGGCAACCTCTACCTGACCGACAAGGACAACGGCGCCGACTTCACCAAGGCCGACCACGAGGTGGTGGTGGCGGTGGCCGCCGCGGCGGGCATCGCGATCGAGAACGCCCGCCTGTACGAGGAGTCCCGGCAGCGCGAGGTGTGGCTGCGCGCGTCCAACGAGGTCACCCGCGCGCTGCTGACCGGCACCCCGGACCCCGACGCGCTGCACCAGGTCGCGGTGCGCGCCAGGCTGGCCGCCGACGGCGTCAGCGCCGTGCTGGCGCTGCCCGACGCGCGCGGCGAGCTGGAGGTGCGGGTGATGGACGGGCCGCTGCCGGGGTTCACCGTGTCGCGGGAGGGCAGCGCCAGCCGCGAGGTGTTCTCCAGCGGCACGCCGCGGGTGCTCGACGGGCTGCCCGGCCACTTCGAGCGGATCGGCCCGGTGGTGATCGTGCCGATGGCGGCGGGGGAGCGGGTGCTGGGCGTGCTGCTGGTGGCCCGCGCGCGGAACCGGCCCCAGTTCACCCCCTCGGACGTGTCGCTGGTCGAGGCGTTCGCCCGGCAGGCGGCGCTGATCCTGGAGTTCACCAGGGTGCAGGGCGCGAGCAGGCGCATCGCGGTGCTGGAGGACCGCGACCGCATCGCCCGCGACCTGCACGACCTGGTGGTGCAGCGGCTGTTCGGCCTCGGGCTGGCGCTGCAGGGGCTCAACGGGCTGGTGGAGCAGCCGGTGGTGGCCACCCGGCTGGCCGACTTCGTCGACGAGGTCGACCAGACCATCCGGGAGATCCGGCGCACCATCTTCTCCCTGCGGGAGCCCGCGACCGGCAACCTCAGCCTGCCCGCGCAGCTGCTGCGCGTGGTGCAGGAGTCGACCCGGCTGCTGGGCTTCGAGCCGACGCTGGCGGTCGACGGGCCGCTGGACTCGGTGGTGCCCGACGAGGTGCGGCCGGACCTGCTGGCCACGCTGCGCGAGGCGCTGGCCAACGTGGGCAGGCACGCCGGGGCGAGCAAGGTGCACGTGGACGTGACCGTCGACCGGGCGGGCACGCTGCTGGAGCTGGTCGTGCGCGACGACGGCAACGGCCTGCCCGAGGGCGGGGCGCGGCACACCGGGGGCCTGGCGAACATGGCGACCCGCGCCACGCGGTGGGGCGGGTCGTGCGAGGTCTCCTCACGAGCGGGCCACGGCGTGACGGTCCGGTGGTCCGCACCGTTGGTAGCGGGGTAGGAGGAGCTGGATGGCCATCTCGGTGCTGCTCGTCGACGACCACGAGATCGTGCGGCGCGGTCTTCACCAACTGCTGGACGTGGAACCGGACATCACGGTGGTCGGCGAGGCGGGCACCGCCACCGACGCGGTGACCGCCGCCGCCGAGCACCGGCCGGACGTGGCGATCATCGACGTGCGGCTGCCCGACGGCGACGGCGTGACGGTGTGCCGGGAGATCCGCTCCACCGTCCAGCCGCCGCCCGCGTGCCTGATGCTGACCTCGTACTCCGACGACGAGGCGCTGTTCGGCGCGATCATGGCGGGGGCCGCCGGGTACATGCTCAAGCAGGTCTCGGGCAACGACCTGGTCTCGGCCATCCGCACGCTGGCCGACGGCGGGTCGCTGCTGCACTCCGGGGTCACCGCCACGGTGTTGCAGCGCCTGCGCGGCGGCCCGGTCGAGGACCCGCGCTACGCGGCGCTGAGCCCGCAGGAGCGGCGGATCCTCGACCTGATCGCGGAGGGCCTGACCAACCGGCAGATCGCCGGTCGGCTGTACCTGGCGGAGAAGACGGTCAAGAACTACGTCTCCTCGCTGCTGCACAAGCTCGGCTTCGACCGCCGCACCGAGGCGGGCGTCTACGCCGCGCGCAGGCGCCAGGCGGGCGGCCTATAGCGGCCACCCCAGCGGCAGCGGCGCGGACCGGGCCGCGGTGGGCTCGGGCAGCGGCGTGCCGGGGCAGGTGAGGTCGGCGGCGGGCACCACGCCGTCCACGAGGAACGACTCCACCAGGTCGTCGACGCACGCGTTGCCGACGGCGTAGATGCCGTGGTCGCCCTCGTCCTCGACGGTGATCAGCCGGGAGCCCGCGAACCCGCGGTGCGCCCGCCGCGCGCCTTCCAGCGACGTGGCGGGGTCGCGCACGGACTGCACCATCAGCACCGGCGGGACGCCCTCGCCGTCGGGGGTCTTCAGCCGCAGCGGCGGGCGGTCCCAGGACGCGCACGGCGCGAGGACCTGGTGGTGGCCGAAGAACGGGTACCGCTTGCCCTGCCGGTCGCCCTGCCGCGCCAGGTCGGACCGGTCGCCGCGGAACGGCGTGTCGTTGCACGTGACGGTGTAGAGCGTGGCGGACTCGGCGTCCGCGAACCGCGCCGCGGTGCCGATGTCCGCGAGGGCCGCCGCGGCGGCCGCCCCGGAAGCCAGCGCCGCCAGTGACTCCGCGATGTCCGGGAAGGTCAGCTTGCTGTAGAGGCCCCGCCGGACGACGAGGTCGAGGATGGCGCCGTTGAGCCAGGAGCCGTCCGGCAGCGCGATCGGCTCGGCCGCCAGCGCCGCCCGCGTGCGCTCGTAGGACCGCCACACCGCGTCGGCGGTGTCGCCCAGGTGGTAGACCGCGTCGTGGCGGGCCACCCAGGGCAGGAAGTCCACCCGCAGGCGGCGTTCGGTGGCCATGCCGAAGTCGTCGAAGACGTCCTGGAAGGTGCCGGTGAAGTCGGCGACGGAGTCGAGCACGAACTTGTCCACGCGCTGCGGGAAGTGGGTGGCGTAGTGCGCGCCCAGCCAGGTGCCGCCGGAGTAGCCGATCCAGCTGACCTTCTCCCGACCCAGCAGGTGCCGCAGCAGGTCCAGGTCGCGCACGGTCTGCTCGGTGTCGACCACGCGGCCCAGCTCGCCGGAGCGGACCTGGCAGGCGGTGGCCTGCAGCTCGGCGGCGTCGTAGTGCAGGTCCAGGTTGGCGCGGGAGCGGTCGCGCGGGTCGGCGAGGCCGAACCAGCTGTAGCCGCCGCAGGTGACGTTGTCGCTCGCGCCGGTGCCGCGCACGTCGACGCCGACGACCTCGAAGTTGTCGGCGACCCTCGGCCGGGTCTGGAACAGCCGGGGCAGGATCCGCCCGGCCCCGCCGGGGCCGCCGGGGTTGGTGAGCACGCTGCCCCTGGCGGCCTGGCCGCCCGCCGGGAGCGACCTGCTCACCGCGATGGTGATGGCGCGCTCGTCGCCGGGCCGCCGCCAGTCGAACGGCGTGGCGAAGGTGCCGCACTCCAGCCCTTCGAGCTCGGGCTCGGCGCACGGCGACCAGGTGATGCGCTGGTCGAGGAACTGGCCGTGGAGCCGCTGGGCGTCCTGCGCGAACGCGGGAGCGCCGGATAAGAGCAGGGCTGCGGTCACGGCCATGGCCGCGGTGGTCCTCATGGTTTCCCCCTTCGGCGTGAAGTCGTACTCCACCGCAGGTGTGCCCGGCGCCACAAGAGCAATCGGGAACCGGGCCACCGAAGCCCGGCGGTAAGTAAGGTCGGTGGGGTGGGGATATTCCGGAGGAGGCGGCCCGCCACGGTCGCCCGCGCGGTGGTGCGCGACCACACCTACGACGACGCGATCCTGGACATCGCCGCGGAGGAGATGGACGCGGGCCACCTGAGAGCGGCCACCACCGTGCTGGCCGAGTGCCGGGACGAGCCCGAGGTCCGCGCGCTGCGGGTCGAGGTGCTCGGCGAGCACGCCATCGGCCATGCCGACGAGCTGCTGGAGCTGGCCAAGTCCAACGGCGACCCGGACCTGTGGCTGCTGGCGGGCACCGCGTTCATCCGGGAGGCGTGGGCCGTTCGCGGCTCCGGCCGGGCCGACGCGGTGGGCAAGGACCGCTTCAAGGTCTTCTTCGCCACCTTGCGCAAGGCCGTCGCGCCGCTGCACGAGGCGGCCAAGCTGCTGCCGCGCGACGCGGTGCCGTGGGCGCAGCTGCAGACCGCCGGGATGGGGCTGCAGGTCAGCCGGGAGCAGAAGGACGAGGTGTGGCGCGAGATCGTGGCGCGCTGCCCGACGCTGTACCCGGCGCACTGGACCCGGTTGCAGATACTGGCCGCCAAGTGGGGCGGCTCGGCGGAGGAGATGATGGCGTTCGCGCAGGGCAGCGCGGACCACGCCCCCGAGGGTGACCCGGTGGTGGCGATGCTGCCGCTGGCCCACTTCGAGATCTTCCTGGAGGAGTTCGAGGAGGCCGTGCGGGCGCGCAGCGCGCTGAAGATCGCCACGCTCAAGCTGCGCTACTTCAGCCGGGTGCACGACGAGATCGCCGCCGCCGCGGACAAGTGGGAGGCGGTCCCGCAGCGCCCGCACCCGCGCGCGTTGCAGGCGCACAACCTGTTCGCGGCGGCGTTCGCGCTCGCCGACGACGCGCCGCGCGCCAAGCGGCACCTGATCGGGATGCGCGACCACGTGCACGACGTGCCGTGGTCCTACGTCGCCTACCTGGCCGACGACCTGGAGCGGGAGTACTCCGAACTGGCCAACAAGTACCTCTGACCGCCTGCAAGTACCACCCGAGCCGCTCGCGCGGGCCGCTGGCTACTACCCGACGTCCCTTCGGATCAGCACCGCTGCTTGTAGAAGTACTTCGAGTTGGCCTCCATGTCTGCCTTGGTCAGCGCGACCAGGTCGGTCTCCACGTCCCGGTTGACCGGCTTGCCCTCGATGGCCGCCACCGCCTGCTCCACCCCGGTCCGGCCGATGGTGGCCGGGTCCTGCGCGATCAGCGCCTGCACCACGCCCGAGCGCAGGTCCTCCACCTGCTTGGGGCTGGCGTCGAAGCCGACCAGGTTCACCGCGCCGGTGCGGCCCGCGTTGCGCAGCCCGGTCGCCGCGCCCTCGCCGGTGTTGAGGTTGGTGGCGAAGACCCCGATCAGGTCCGGGTTGGCGGCCAGCGTGGCGGTCACCTTGGACGCGGCCTGGTCGGGCTCGTTGTCGGTGTACTGCTGCCCCACGTACTTCAGGTTCGGGTACTTGCCGACCTCCTCCTCGAACCCCTTGGCGCGGGCGTCGGTGGTGGAGGTGCCCGCCTTGGTGTTGAGCACCAGCACCGACCCGGTGCCGCCGCCGACCAGCTCGGCCAGCGTCCGCGCGGCCAACCGCCCGCCCTGCTCGTTGTCCGACGACACCGACGACACCGCCACCGAGGTGTCCTGCAGCTTGGTGTCCACCTCGACGACCTTGATCCCGGCGTCCTTGAGCTGCTTCATCGGCCCGGCCATGGCCTTGTCGTCGGTGGGCGCGATGAGCACCGCGCCCGGCTTGTCGGCCAGCACGCCGGTCACGATCGGCGTCTGCAGCGTGGACTCGAACCGCGCGGGCGCCTGCACGTCGACCTCGTAGCCCGCCGCGGCGGCGGCCTCCCGGAAGCCGCACTCCATCGAGGTGTAGAAGGGCTCCGCCGCCACGCCGGGGATCAGCACCATCTTCTTGGCGTCGGCCGAGCCGCCGGAGTCGCCGATCTGCCCACCGCCGCCGCACCCGGCCAGCAGCGACGGGCTCAGCAGCAACGCCGCCAGCACCGCGGATGTCCTCGTCGACATGGTCCCTCCCGTTCTCAGCGTTGGTTGCGCGCCTTCCTGCGCGACTGGTCGAACCACACGGCGGCCACCAGGACCAGCGCCACCGCGATGGGCTGCCAGTACACGTTCACGCCCACGATCACGAACCCCTTGCGCAGCACGGCGGGGATGAACACCCCGAGCACCGTGCCGACCACCGAGCCCACCCCGCCGAACAGGCTGGTGCCGCCCAGCACCACCCCGGCGATGGCGTTGAGGTTGTCCGTGTCGTGCCCGGTGACGGACGCGACGCGGAAGTAGGCCAGCGCCATGAACCCGGCCAGCCCGGCCAGCACCCCGGCCAGCAGGTAGACCCGCACCAGGTGCCCGGTCACCCCGATGCCCGCCCGCCGCGCCGCCTCCTCGTTGGAGCCGATGGCGTAGGTGTGGCGGCCGAACCGGGTGGTGCCCAGCACCAGCGCGCCCACCGCGGTGACCGCGGCGGCCAGCAGCACCAGGTTGGGCACGCCGAACCAGGTGCCGGTGCCCAGCCCCTCGCCGAGCACGTCCGGGACGCCGCTGACGTTGGAGCCGTCGGACAGCAGCTGCCCCGCGCCCAGCGCCGCGCCGAACGAGCCGAGCGTGACGATCAGCGGCGGGATGCCCGCCCTGGCCACCAGCAGGCCGTTGAGCAGCCCCCACGCCGCGCCGCTGAGCAGCGCCACGGCCAGCCCGACCAGGACGGTGCCCCAGCCCGCGCCGGTGGCGTCGCCGCCGTTGAGCGCGTTCATGGTCATCGCCGAGGTGACGCCGGAGAACACCAGCACCGAGCCCACGGACAGGTCGATGCCGGAGGTGATGATCACGTAGGTCATGCCGACCGACAGCACCAGCAGCACCGAGGTCTCCACCAGGGTGGTCTGCAGGGTGAACACGGTCAGCACCGCGTCCGGCCGCAGCGCGCCGAACACCGCGATCAGCCCCAGCAGCACCAGGCCGATCCACAGCGTGTTGGCACTCGCGAGCCTGCGCGCCAGGGAGGTCATGCGCCCTCCTGGGACAGCGCGCCGGTCATCGCCCCGACCAGCTCCTCGACGGTGGTCCGCGCGGTGGTGAAGCGGGCCACCCGCCTGCCCAGCCGCAGCACCTCCACCCGGTCCGACACGGCCAGCACCTCGGGCATGTTGTGGCTGATCAGCACGACCGCCATGCCCTGGTCGCGGACCCGCCGGACCACGTCGAGCACCCGCTCGCGCTGCACCACGCCCAGCGCGGCGGTCGGCTCGTCCATGAACACCAGGCTGCTGGCCCACACCACCGACCGGGCCACCGCGACGCTCTGCCGCTGGCCGCCCGACAGCGCCCCGATCGGCACGTCCACGCTCTGCAGCGACACGCCCAGGTCGCGGAACGACTCGGCGGCGCGCCGCCGCATCTCCTTGTCGTCCAGCACGCCGAACCAGCCCAGCGGGCCGGGTTTGCGCAGCTCCCGGCCCAGGAACAGGTTCGCCGCCGGGTCCAGGTCCGGCGCCACCGCCAGGTCCTGGTACACCGTCTCCACGCCCAGCGCCCGCGCGGCGGTGGGCGAGTCCAGCCGCACCGGCTCGCCGTCGAGCAGGACGCTGCCCGAGTCCGGCTGCTCCACCCCGGACAGGCACTTCACCAGCGTCGACTTGCCCGCGCCGTTGTCCCCGATCAGCGCGACGACCTCGCCCGCGTAGGCGGTGAAGGACGCCCCGCGCAGCGCTTCCACGCTGCCGTAGGTCTTCACCAGGTCGCGCGCCTCCAGTAACGGCTCGCCCATGTCAGCCTCCAGTCTCAGCCCTCCACCAGCGGCGGCCTGCACCGCACCGCCACGAGGTCACCGGTGAGCACCTGCTCCCCGGCCGCGTGCGGGACCACGACGGTGCTGCCCCGGCGCAGCGGCAGCCCGCCCAGCTCGCCGGAGCCCTCCAGCACCACCAGCACCGCGAACGACGGCTCCAGCGCGGCCCGCCCGGCCACGTGCAGCCGGTCGGCCCGGAAGAACGGCGCGGCCTGGGGGCCGAGCAGGTCGACCGAGGCGTCGGCGCGGTCGCCGGTGCGCCGGATCAGCTCGTCCAGCGACCCGGCCCGGCCGTGCCGGTCCACGCAGCCCAGCGCGGTGTCGAAGCCCAGCCCGAGGTGGCCCGCGTCGGCGTCGTTGAGGAAGCCCTTCCACTCCAGCGTGATCGAGAAGTCGGTGGGCTGCTGCAGCTCGACGATGAACACCCCCTCGCCGATCGCGTGCGGCAGGCCCGCGGGCACGAACACCGCGTCGCCGGGGGAGACCCGCACCGGGTTCAGCGCGGCCAGCATCGCCTCGCTGTCCTGAGTGGACACCCAGTCGGCGACCAGCTCGGGGGAGACGTCCTCGCGGAATCCGATGTAGACGGTCGGGTCGTCCCCGGTGGTGCCCACCACGATCCACGCCTCGGTCTTGCCGTGCCTGCACCCCAGGTGCCGCGCGGCGAACTCGTTGGACGGGTGGCAGTGCACCGGCAGCCGCTGCCCGGCGTCGAGCAGCTTGACCAGCAGCGCGGTGTCCGCGCCGAACTCGGCCACGTGCCGCTCGCCCAACCAGGCCACCGGGTCGGCGCGCACCGCGTCGCGCAGCAGCCGCCCGTCGGGCAGGCGGGAAAGGCCCGCCTCGTCCCTGCCGAACAGCGTCGTGGTCGACGCGACCCAGTCCTCCGGGCCGTACTCCGCCGCGGGCTCGCCCCGCAGCGCCGCGATCGACGCGCCACCCCGGTAGAACTGCTTGGGCTGGTTTGCCGGAAGCGCGACCGGCCGGTTGTCCCCGGAACTCACGCGCGAACCTCCCCTGATCCCCTTGCCACCAACCGCACCGGCAGCACGACGCGGCGCGGCGGTGCGCCGTCCCCGTCCAGCCGGGCGAAGAGCAGATCGGCCGCCGCCTTGCCCAGCGCCCTCGCGTCGTGCGCGATCACCGTCACCGGTGGCGTGAGCAGGTCGGCCAGCTCGAAGTCGTCGAAGCCCACCAGGGCGGGCCGCCGCACCGCACCGGCCAGCGCGCGCAGCGCGTGCACGGTGATGCGGTTGTTGCCGGTGACCACCGCCGTGGCGGGCTCGGCGGCCCGCCGCAGGTGGTGCAGCGCCCGGCGCACCGAGTCCTCGTCGTGCGGGCCCATCACCACCAGCGACTCGTGCAGGCCGATGCCCGCCCGCGCGCAGCCCTCGCGGTAGCCGCGCAGCCGCTCGTTGGCGGTGAAGATGTCCGGCGAGTCGCCGAGGAAGGCGATGCGCCGGTGACCGTGCGCGGCCAGGTGCAGCACCGCCTCGGCGGTGCCGCCGATGTTGTCCACCAGCACGGTGTCGGCGACCACGTCGCCCGCGGGCCGGTCCAGGAACACCACCGGGGTGCCCGCGCGCATCTCCGGCACCAGGTAGCCGTGCTGGAGCCCGGCGGGCACGATGAGCAGCCCGTCCACCCGGCGCGAGCAGAACTCCAGCGCCAGCTCCCGCTCGCGGGAGGGGTCCTCGTCGGAGGACCCGGTGATCACCTGCCTGCCGCGCAGCCGGGCGACCTCCTCCACCGCGCGCGTCACCCCGGAGTAGAAGGGGTTGCCCACGTCCTCCAGGACCACCCCGATGGTGCCGGTGGAGGAGCCGCGCCGCAGGTTGCGGGCGCTGAGGTTGCGCCGGAAGCCGAGCTGGTCGATGGCCGCGAGCACCCGCTCCGCGGTGGCCGGGTGCACCCCCGCCTCGTCGTTCACCACGCGGGAGACGGTCTTGATGCTGACGCCCGCCAGCCGCGCCACGTCGTTCATCGTGGCGCGCCGCACTTTGCGGCCTCCTGCCGCACCGTTCGGGGACAACGTTGTCATAATGGCCGAATCACACACCGCCGGTCCGGTGATGTCAACGGTCGACCCTGTCCGGAACAGGACAAACCCCCGGTGGCGGCCTCGCGGAACCTGCGTGGCCCCGCGCGGGTGGCGGCTCCTCCGGGCGGTCCCGCCGCCCCGCGCACGACTGTCCACTCCGGACGGCTGCGGCCACCGGCGCGCATCGCGCCGGGATCGTTGGCGCCTCACCAAGTGATCGGCTCTCCGGGTGGATACTGGCGGATCGGCGACGCTGCGCGGAGGACCGACCGCGCAGCGTCGCCATCCGGTGCGCCAAGGTCTCGACTCGGTTCGCGATCTGGTGAAAACCGCTCGAATGCGGGGTCCGCCATCTACGTTCCAGCCCATGACTGGGGTGAGAATGCCTGCCGTCGTGGCCGCGGACATCCGCAAGAGCTACGGCGAGCTGAACGCGGTGGACGGGGTGTCGTTCACCGTCGCGGAGGGGGAGTTCTTCGGCATCCTGGGGCCGAACGGCGCGGGCAAGACGACCACGCTGGAGATCGTCGAGGGGTTGCGCCAGGCCGACTCCGGGCACGTGACGCTGCTGGGCGAGAACCCGTGGCCGCGCAACCCCGCGCTGCTGCCCAGGATCGGCGTCCAGCTCCAGGCGTCCAGCTTCTTCGAGAAGCTGACCGCCAAGGAGCAGCTGCTGACCTTCGGCTCCCTGTACGGCGTCGGCGACACCACCGCGATGGAGATGCTGGAACTGGTCGGCCTCGGCGACAAGGCCGACGTGCGGGAGGACAGGCTCTCCGGCGGCCAGCGGCAGCGGCTGTCCATCGCCTGCGCCCTCGTGCACGACCCGGACGTGGTCTTCCTGGACGAGCCGACCGCGGCGCTGGACCCGCAGGCGCGGCGCAACCTGTGGGACGTGCTGCGGGAGATCCAGGCCCGCGGCAAGACGATCGTCTACACCACGCACTACCTGGACGAGGCCGAGATCCTGTGCGACCGGGTCGCGATCATGGACAGGGGCCGCATCCTCGCCATGGACTCCCCGGCGACGCTGGTGCGCGGGCTGGACGCGCCGACGCAGGTCGTGCTCCAGCGCGGCGCGATCAGCACCGAGCAGGCCCGCGCCATCAACGGCGTCGAGCACGCCTACGAGGACGACGTGTCGCTGACCATCTCCACGCGCAAGCCCGCGCCCGTGCTGTCCGCGCTCGCCGAGCGGGGCACGCTCGACGGCCTCCAGGTGCGCACGGCCACCCTGGAGGACGTCTTCCTCCACCTCACCGGACGGGAGTACCGGGCGTGACCGCCTTCACCAGCCTGGCCACGGCCATGGTCAAGGGCTTCCTCCGCGACCGCATGGCGGTGTTCTTCACCTTCCTCTTCCCGCTGATGTTCCTGGTCGTCTTCGGGCTGATCTTCAACGGCGGGGGCGGCGACCGGACCGGGGTCGCGGTGGTCGGCGACGGCCCCGTGGTGACCGCCCTGGAGCAGGCCGGGGTGCTGGAGCTGCGGCGGTTCGACGACCCCGACGCGGCCGAGCGGCAGGTCCGCGACGGCGACCTGCCCGCCGCGGTCGTCGTGCGCGGGCACGACGTGGGCGTCGTCTACGCCGCCAGCGACCAGGTGGCGTCGGGCACCGTCGTGGGCATCGTGTCCGGCGTGGTGGACAAGGCCAACCTCGCCGCGACCGGCGCCCCGCCCACGTTCTCGCTGCGGGCCTGGTCGGTCGAGGACGCCTCGCTCAAGCCGATCCAGTTCCTGGCCCCCGGCATCCTGTCCTGGGCGGTGTCCATCTCCGGCGTGTCCGGGGCGGCGCTGACGCTGGCCGCGTGGCGCAAGAAGCAGGTGCTGCGGCGCATCCGGCTCGCGCCCGTGGGGCCGACCACCGTGCTCAGCTCGCGGGTGCTGGTCAGCGTCGGCACGGCGCTGGTGCAGGGCGCGCTGTTCGTGGGCGTCGCGCTGACCCCGCCGTTCGGGCTGCGGCTCAACGGCCAGTGGTGGCTCGCGGTGCCGCTGCTGGTGCTGGGCACCACCGCGTTCTTCGCCATCGGGATGCTGGTCGGGGCGTTCGCCAGGACCGAGGAGTCGGCCAACGGCGCGGCCAACCTGCTGGTGATGCCGATGGCGTTCCTGTCCGGCTCGTTCTTCCCGCTGGAGGACGCGCCCGCGTGGCTGCGGACGGTGTCCAACGCGCTGCCGCTGCGGCACATGAACGACGGGATGCTGGACGTGCTGGTGCGCGGCAAGGGCGTCGAGGCGTTGCTGCTGCCCTCGGCGGTGCTGCTCGGGTTCACCCTCGTGGTCGGGTTCGTCGCGGCGAAGGTGTTCCGCTGGGAGGACTGACCCCGACGCCCGGTGAAGCCGGTCACAACGGGACAATGGGGACATGTTCACCAGCCCCGTGGGTCGCTTCCGCCTCCTCGCCCTGGCCGAGGCGGTGTCCTGGGCCGGTCTGCTGATCGGCATGTTCTTCAAGTACGTGGTGGTCGGCAACGAGATCGGCGTGAAGGTCTTCGGGCCGATCCACGGCGCGATCTTCGTCGGCTACGTGCTCGTGACGCTGATGCTGGCGCACCGGTGGGACCGGCGCACCACCTTCCTCGCGCTGGTCGCCAGCGTCCCGCCGTTCGGGACCGTGGTCTTCGAGCGCTGGGCGCTCAAGACCGGCAGGCTCGACGAGCAGGCCCCGCAGGCCGCCCCTCAGACCACCACGGACTGAGCCCGCGCGAGCTCGGCCTCCGGGTCGCCCTCGTGGTAGACCCGCTCGCTGTCCTCGATGTTGTCCAGGAACTCCTGGTAGATCCTGGCCCCCACGAGGTGCACGGCGCGGCGGGCGTGGCGCAGCGCACCGGCCGGATCGCTGTCCGGTCGGTGCTCCAGCCACGCCTGGGTCCACACGCGCTCGATCAGGGCGTGCGCCTCGGGGGCGGTGAAGCCCAGCAGCCGGGCGGCGTCCAGCGCGGGGTGGCCCCAGTGCGCGTCGGCCCAGTCCAGGACCACGCCGCCGGAGCGCCAGTTGCCGGGGTGGAAGTCGCCGTGCAGCAGGGTGTCCGGCAGGCCGTGCGCGGGCACCTCGACGCCGTGCGCGCGCAGTCGTGGCGGCCCGGCCAGCGCGGCCTGCGCGGCCACCCAGCGGGGCACGACGCGGGTGATCTCGTCCTCGGTGGGGTGCCAGCAGTCGCGGCCGGGCGCGTCCGCCATCAGCAGCCTGCCCGGCTCGGCGGCCAGCACCTCCGGCACCAGGGTGGGGTCCACCTCCGCCACCATGCCCACGACGCGGCCCTCGTCGGCCATGAACGGCGGCGTGGCCTTGGCCCAGACCACCGCCCGGCCGACCGGCAGGCGGTAGAGGCAGGACAGGTTCCACGTCTTGACCTGCACCGCCTTGCCGGTGCGCGACACGTGCCGGTCCGCCCAGGCCACCAGTTCCGCGGGCCCGCCGGGACGGGCCCACGGCAGCCGCTTGGGGGCGTCGGGGAACTCGTGGTGCTCGCCGGTGGACAGGCCTGCCGGGACGCGGTCGGCCTCCACCTGGTAGACCACCTCGCCGTCGCGCCCGCCCTCGCCGGTGGTGGAGACCAGGCGCAGCACCGCCGTGGTCACCCCCAGGGCCCGGTCCAGGTGCTCGGTCACCGGCTCCACGTCGTTCCACCACGGGCTGTCCACGGTGAACGCGGTCGACCCCACGTACCGGCCGCCCACGGTCACCAACGCCTTCACCTCGCGCACCCCACCACCCTTCCCGCCCCACCCCCACTCGCCAACCGAATTACCCGCCCCCGCGAGAGCGCTCCCACCCGCGAGTCGCGCGTTCGCGCACCACGAACCGAGCGTCCGGACACCGCGAACCGAGCGTCCAGACCGCGCATGGCCCGCGCGTGGCCCGCTTTCGGCCGGGCGTGCGCCGTGCCGGGTAGTAGTAACCGGCCCTGATGGCCGGGTCGGGTAGTACTTGCCGACGCAGTGGGGCGGGGTGGGATGGCAGTGGTGGGTGGCCGGGGTCAGTCGGTGAAGTCGCCCACGGCGCGGCGGACCTTGGCCAGCAGGTCGGTGAGCTGCTCGGTCTGCCGCTCGGTCAGGCCGCGCAGGCCGAACTCCACGGCGGTGACCGCCTCGGTGGCCGCCTCGCGCCGCTCCCGCCCGGCCTCGGTGATCTCCACCAGGGTGGTGCGCCGGTCGGTCGGGTGCGGGGTGCGGCGGACCAGGCCGTCGCCCTCCAGCCGGTCGACGATGTTGGTCACGCTGGTCGGGTGCAGCTGCAGCCGCTCGCCCATGACCCGCATCGGCAGGCTGCCCGTGCGGGAGAAGGTGAGCAGCACCAGCGCCTCGAACCGGGCGAAGGTCAGCCCGTGCGGCTTGAGCGCGGCGTCCACGGCGGACTGGATGATTTGCTGTACCCGCATGACACTCGTGACCGCCGCCATCGCCGTTGACGATCCGATCCGCTTCTCCCACAGCTCGGCGGCGCGCGCGATCGGGTCGAACGGCAGCGGTTGGGGCGTCATGCGGCGAAGCTACCAGTGGGTACCAACCGATGTGTCCAGGAGGCGACAGTGCTCGTCGCGTTCAGCGTCAGCCCGCTCGGCGGGGAATCCGACAGCGTGGCCGCGGCCGTCGCGGAGGCCGTGCGGGTGGTCCGGGAGTCCGGGCTGCCCAACGAGACCAACGCCATGTTCACGCTGGTCGAGGGGGAGTGGGACGAGGTGATGGCGGTGGTCAGGAAGGCCACCGAGGCGGTCCAGGCCACCGCGCCGAGGGTGAGCCTGGTGCTCAAGGCCGACATCCGGCCCGGCCACACCGGGCAACTGACCGCCAAGGTCGAGCGGGTCGAGCAGCACCTGGCGCGGGGGTGATCCCGCCCCGGTGGCGATGGGGCCGGTCCGCGAGCTAGCGGGCTGGCACTCGTGCCAGGATGGGGGAGTGACAAGGCCAGACCCTCGAAAGACCGCAGCACTGTCCGCCGCGCTGTCCGGGGCGGTCGACCTCGGCGCGCTGAAGGCTCGGGCCGAAGCGTCCCGGCAACGCGCCGCCGCCCCGCCGCCGAGCTCGGCGCCGGGTGACTCCGGCGCGAGCCCCTGGGTCCTCGACGTCACCGAGGCCACCTTCCAGTCGGTCGTGGAGCGCTCGCTGGAGATCCCCGTCGTGGTCGAGCTGACCGCGTCGTGGAGCCCCGAGGCGGGCCAGCTGTCCCCGGTGCTGGAACGCGCGGCCCGCGCGGGCGGCGGCGCCTGGCTGCTGGCCAGGGTCGACCTGGACGCCAGCCCGCGCATCGGCCAGGCCTTCGGCGTGCAGTCCGTGCCGACCGTGGTGGCGGTCGCCGCGGGCCAGCCGGTGGACGCCTTCGCCGGGCCGCTGCCCGAGGCGGAGTTCACCCAGTGGATCAACCGGCTGCTGGACGCCCTGCGCGACCGCCTACCCGGCATCCGGGCCGCCGAGGCCAACCGGGGCGAGCCGCAGCCCGAGCCGGAGGACCCGCGCTTCCAGGCCGCGGAGGAGGCGTTCGAGCTGGGCGACTACGCCGCCGCCGAGGCCGCCTACGAGGCGATCCTGGCCGCCGAGCCGGGCAACGCCGAGGCCAAGGCCGCGCTGGCCCAGGTCCGGTTCACCGCCCGCGCCGAGCAGCTGGGTCAGGACGTGCTGGCCAAGGCCGACGCCAACCCCGACGACGTGGACGCCCAGCTGGCCGCGGCCGACGCGGAGGTGGCCGACCAGCGGGTCGAGCAGGCGTTCAAGCGCCTGGTGGACACCGTGCGCCGGGTCTTCGGCGAGGACCGGGACAAGGTCCGCGAGCACCTCGTCGGCCTGTTCGAGCTGTTCCCGGTCGACGACCCGAGGGTGGCCGCCGCCCGCCGCAACCTGGCCAGCGCCCTGTTCTGACCCCGGCGCGGGGGCTGCCCCAGGGGCAGCCCCCGGCTCAGCCGGAGTACTTGCGGGTGCAGAGGCCGGAACCCTCGAAGAAGCCGTCCCGGAACGCCTCGACGCGGGCGAAGCCGGAGGGCACCACGGTGCCGTTCACGTCCGCGGCGATGAGGCTCTTGTCGGCCAGCAGCTCGGCCACCGCCTCGTCCAGGTCGCCCGAGGACAGCTTCAGCCGGGCGGTCTGCTTGGTCGTGGTCCCGGCCCACGCGCCGGTCAGGCACGCGGTCCGCAGCCCGGCGGCGGGCCCCTCCAGCGGGTAGCCGGTGGCCTTCTGGATCGACAGCGCGAACCGCGAGGCGATCTCGGCGAACGCGGCGAAGTCGCCGATGCCGCCCTTCTGCCCGCGCTTGGGCGGCGTGCCGATCCGGACCAGCTCCGGCAGGTCCACCGCGATCACGTTCGTGGCCGGGCAGTAGGACACCGGCGAGGTCTCCTGCGCGTCGGCGCACTCCGCCGCGCCCTCCTTGAGCGCGGGCGGGGTGGCGCCGCTCTGCTTGTAGGCGTCGCGCAGGCTGTCCTCCAGCAGGTCCAGCGACCTGCGGTCGTCCACCGCCAGGTTGCCCTTGCCCTGCCCGGTGTCCTTGTCGTCCGCGTCGAACGCCTGCTGCGTGATCCGCGCCTTGATCTCCGCGTCGTCGATCTGCGCGCACCGCTTGGGGTCGCCCGCGAAGCCGAACTGGAAGGCCGCCACGCGGTCGAACGCGCTGCCGTGCGCGCCCTGCTTCTCCGCGCTGGTGCCCGCCGCGTCGCGGATGAAGAACATCGTCGCCAGCACCTGGTTCAGGCCCGGCCCGGTGGAGATGCGGAAGTGCCGGGACTTGCCCTCGGCCACCCAGCGGAAGAAGTTGCCCGCGTAGCAGTCGGCCTGCTGCTCCTTGATGATGCTGGGCGTGGCCTGGGTGACCCCGCCCTCGGAGCCGAGCTTGTACTGCACCGCGTGGCCCATCTCGTGCGCCAGCACGGTGACCACCGACATCGGGCCGAACGCGTCGTTGAGCATGGGCAGCAGGTCGCCGCGGTCCCAGGCGATGCTGTCGTCCAGCGAGCAGTAGAACGCGTTGGCCACGCCCGCGGTGTTGGTGCGGCAGATGTCGACGCCCCGGCCGGTGGAGTCGTAGGACACCAGCCGCTTGACCGGTTCGAACTTCTTGCCGCCGAAGTTGGCGGGCAGCTGCTCGGTCCAGTACTCCTCGACGTCGGCCAGCGCGTTGATCGCCAGCCGGTCCATCTCGCCGCCGTCGCCGTTCTCCACCGCCAGGTCGGCGTCCGGGACGCCCGGCTTGGGCCCGCTCTCCCCGGTGGTGATCTCCAGCCCCGCCACCTTGCTCACGTCGGGGCGCTCGAACCGCGCGACCCCGGGGACGCTCTGCGTGCACGCGCTGAGCAGCACCGCCACCGCCGCGACGAGCGCCGCGCCACCCCAAGCCCGTCGAGCCATCACCAAGCCCCGTCCAGATCCGTGCCGCTCCTGCGGGGTGAACACTACTGCGTTGACCTGCCGCCCCATCCCCACCTCGCGAGTCGGACCCCGGCACCCCCGAGGTCAACGCTCAGGACCGCCACGCCCGCCCCTCAGTGTCACCCACTCATGGGCGTGTCAGGCGTGTCGCCCCCGCGAGTCGCGCGTTCCGACACCTGAACCGAGCGTTCGGACACCCTGACCCGCACTTTCGCGCACTCCCACCCCGCGCTGCCGCACCTCGGGTAGTAGTTACCGGCCCTCCCGACCCCGTCGGGTAGTACTTGCCGACGGGGTCAGGTGAGGCCGCAGGGCTTGGGGCCTTCGAGGACGCCGCCGCGGAAGACCTCCACCCGCTTGAAGCCCGGCTCGATCGCCGAGCCGCCCTGCGCGTCGCGCGCCGCGTAGTCGTAGGCCAGCAGCACCTGCACGGCCTCGTCGAGGTCGCCGGGGGACAGGCCGAAGCCCTGCTGCCGGGTGAACACCTCGTTGGTGTAGGCCCCGGCCAGGCACAGCGCCGTGGCGGCGGCGTCCTCGCCGCGCAGGTCCTTGTTCAGCGCGGCCATCGCGGCCAGGCCGTACCGGCTGGCCAGCAGCACGCCCGTGGCGTAGTCGCCGATCCTGGCGTGCAATTCCGGCAGGTCCTCCTCCACCTCGATCTCCACCGCCTTGTCGGTCGGGCAGAACGCCACCGGCCCCTGGTCGCCGGAGCAGTCCGGCTCCTGCTCGGTGGTGGTCGCCCTCGGCTGGGCCCACGTCCCGCCCGAGGTGGTCACCAGCGCCTGGAAGTAGGTGTTCAGGTCGGGCGTGATCGAGGTCAGCATCTCGTCGAACGGCAGGTTGCCGCCGCGGTCGCGGTCGTCGGCGGTGGTGAACGACTGCTGGGTGAACGCCCGGTTCTGCACCGTCATGCCCGCGCAGAACTTGGCGCCCTGCTGGTAGCCGTCCTGGAACGCGGACACCCGGTCGAAGGCGTTGCCGTGCGCGGACCGGTCGTTGGGGGAGGTGCCCACCGGGTCGCGGAAGTCGACCAGCGCGCCCAGCGCCGAGTCCAGCGTGTCCGCGCCGATGTCCAGGTGCTCGGCCTTGCCGTCGTTGACCCACTTGAGGAACGAGCCCGCGAAGCAGTCCGCCATCGCCTCGGTCAGGATGGTCGGGTAGCGCTGCGGGTCGCGGCGCTCCGCCTCGGGCGTGATGCCCATGCGGCGCTGCACCGCGTGGCCCATCTCGTGGGCCAGCACGATCACCACGGCCGTGTCGCCGAACCGGTCCTGCAGCACCGGCAGCAGCGCCGCGCGGTCCCAGGCGATGGCGTCGGCGCTGGGGCAGTAGAACGCGTTGCCCTCCACGTCGCTGGCCTTCTCCGTGCACGGCGGCGGCTTCGCGGCCGGGTCGGCGGTGTCGACCGAGTAGATGCCGCCGGACACCGGGCGCCACGGCTGGTTGAACGTGGCCGGGAACGCCTGCTCCCAGAAGTCCTCCACGTCGGTGATGGCGGTCGCGGCGAGCTGGTCGATCGGGCCGCCGTCGGTGCCCTTGATGAACCCGGTGTCCACCTCGCCCCTGGTGATCACCGAACCCGCCACCGGGAAGCCCCGGACCGCCTGGGTGCACCCCGAGACCACCAGGGCGACCAGCACCACCGCGTTGACCAGCCGAGCCGAAGCGCGCCGCATCGGTCCATTGTGCCCCGCGGCACCCCCTGCGTGCGGGCTGTCGGCGGAGGTGATCACGGCGACGGGGGTTGTGCCCGCACCTCTGCGGCGATCCTCCGCGCCAGTTGTTCGAAATGGCCGTACGCGTCAAGAGCCGCTTGGAAGTGCCCGCCGAACGCGCCGTCCGCACTGGTGAGGTGGAAGATGGGTTTTCTCGCCTCCTGAGCCAGCGGCATGAGGCCGTGGTAGTGCTTCAGCTGTCCCAGGCACTGCGGGTCGACGTCGATGGCGGGCGCTTCGCCGGTGCTGCCCAGAACCGCCGAGCGGAACTCGCGCGGGATTTCGTCCATCCACCTCTGGTACGCCTTGATCGGCCGGTCGAGGCGTATGCCGTGCTGCAGCACCACGTAACCGAGTGCGTTCATCCGCCCCGCCGGTGATGCGGCGGCCGAGGAAGGGCGGGCGGTCAGTCGCTGTTGCCACCCGGACCGCCAGGAGCGCAGGGCCGGACCGAGGTTCCGCAACCCCTGCAAGCTGAACAGGTCGGGGGCCACCGGGACGACCACGTGGTCCGACGCCACCAGAGCGGCCCGGTTGATGGCTCCCAGGCTCGGCCCGACGTCCACCAGGACCAGATCCGCCCGGTGCGCGCGCGCCGCTTCCTGCACGATCGTCCAGAAAGCGGAGATGACCTGGAAGGAGCGCGCGTCCCCGTCCAGGCACTTCGGCCAAGCGCTGCTGAGGTCGTCCTCGAACGAGGAGAGGTCGAGATCACCCGGTAGGAGCTTCAGCCGTTCCTCCGCGGTGGGGGTGGGCTCGACGGGTGCGATGCCGCCCTCGCCTGCGTGGAACGGCTGGATGCTCCCCCAGACGGTCTGCCGCGGTCCCGGCCTCGTCCAGAGTTCCTCCAACTGCTCCTCGTCGAGGAAAGCCGAGGTGAGATTCGCCTGGGGATCGAGGTCCGCCGCCACGACGCGGTTGCCGAGGTCGGCCAGCATCCAGGCCAAGTGGTACACCAGTGACGTCTTCCCGACCCCGCCCTTGTTGTTGAAGAAGGCGATCACCGGAGCACTCACTACCGCCTCCTCAGCGCGACTGCCACGTAGGACTCGGTCGGTCTGAAAGTCGGTTCGGGGTTGCCGTTCCTGGCCAGGCTCGAAAAGACCGTGGGGATTCCCGCGCCGAAGCGCTGGACGTAGCCGAGTCCGCGCATCACCTCGGCCAACGTCGGGTTCCGGTAGTCGGTCATGCCGCTGCCGAAGGTGTCGACCGTGACCGCGCCGAACGGTCCCCCCGGACTCACGACCTCCACCCTGTCCTCGTACCAGGTGATGCGCACCGGGGAATTGGTGTGCTCGTAGCTGCGGTGCATGACCGCGTTCCGCGCAACCTGCTGGAGCGCCGCTATCGGGTAGTCGGGAACCCGCCGTTCAGTTGCTTCGGAGGTGAAGTCGACCACCGAGCTGATGTTGAGGCCGAGGATTTCGTCCAATTGGCGGAGGACGGTGGGCAGCGGGCCGTCGAGTCGTTTCTCGTCCTTCACCGGATCGGCCAGCGTGGTGCCCGCGATCCGCAGGAACTGGACCCAGGCGCCGGGCACCCACTGCAGGGGGTCCTTGCCGATCGTGATGATCCCCGCCGCTGTCGGGGTGCCGTCCGGTGAGGTCAACCGCAGCGCGGCGAGGCGCTGGTGGACCGTTCGACCGTTGGCGGACAGCACGTTCGGCGGCACCAACTGCGGTATGAGCACCTCCTGGAAGAGCTGGAGGTCGAGGTCGTCGAGGGTCGCGCCGTTGATCGGCCTGCTGTCGAACGGCAGGTCCAGCGACCGGCGGCGCTCGTTGAGCATCCGCTCGTCCTCGGAATTGGCGACGCCGCGCCGAGGACCGACGCGGACCCAGATCTGCCCCTTGTACCGAACCGGGGGGGAGTTGCTGGGCTGGACCTCGACGGCGGCCACCTCGCCGCCGGGCAGCTCCACCTTCCGCACCGCCATCGAAGGGGGTGGGAGGATGTTGCCCTGATCGCGGTACGAGGCCAGGTTCTGCAGCAGTTGATCGGTGATCGGTGTGCCCGCGGGCGATCCGTCGTCCTTGACGCCGACGAAGAGCACACCGGGCTCGCGGTGGCCGGGCAAGTCGTTGGCGAACGCGCAGATCGCCTGGGCGATCTTGTCGGTGTTCCCCGCGGACTCCTTGCGCTCCACCCGATCCGATTCGAGGTCGGCGAGCAGGGCGTTGAGTTCGTCGTCGGCCAGCGCCATGAGCTGATCTTACGGTGGGTGAAGCCGATCGCAGCGCTCAGCGACCTGCTCCGGCGGCTGAGGACCGCGGCGGGGCGGTGCCAGGCGGACACCGCCCCGCGACCGGCTCACAGCAGGGTCGACGGTTCTTCGGGGATCGCCGCCACCGGCTTGGCCTCGGGCACCAGCCACAGCACGCCCGCGGGCGGCAGCTGCAGCACCGCGGAGGCCGGGCGGCCGTGCCACGGCCGCTCCTCGGCCTCGACCGCGCCCATGTTGCCGACGCCGGACCCGCCGTAGTCGCCGGAGTCGGTGTTGACCACCTCGCGCCACCGCCCCGCCAGCGGCAGGCCCACCCGGTAGTCGTGGTGCGGCTGCCCGGCGAAGTTGGCCACGCACGCCAGCAGCGAGCCGTCCTGGCCCCGGCGCAGGAAGCTCAGCACGTTGCCGCCCGAGTCGTTGGCGTCGATCCACTCGAAGCCCTCGGGCCGGTCGTCGACGCTGTAGAGCGCCGGGGTGGCGCGGTAGACGGCGTTGAGGTCGGACACCAGCCTGCGCACGCCCGCGTGCAGCGGCGCGTCCAGCAGGTGCCAGTCCAGCGACCGCGACTCCGACCACTCCTGCGGCTGGCCGAACTCGCCGCCCATGAACAGCAGCTGCTTGCCGGGGTGCGCCCACATGAACGCCAGCAGCGAGCGCAGGCCCGCGGCCTTGTTCCAGTCGTCGCCGGGCATCCGCTGCCACAGCGAGCCCTTGCCGTGCACCACCTCGTCGTGCGACAGCGGCAGCACGAAGTTCTCGCTCCAGGCGTACACCAGCGAGAAGGTGATCTCGTTGTGGTGGTAGGAGCGGTGCACCGGCTCGCGCGACAGGTAGTGCAGCGTGTCGTGCATCCAGCCCATGTTCCACTTGAAGCCGAACCCGAGCCCGCCCAGGTGGGTCGGCCGCGTCACGCCCGGCCACGCGGTGGACTCCTCGGCGATCATGACCACGCCGGGGTGCCGCTTGTAGACCGTGGCGTTGAGCTCCTGCAGGAACCGCACCGCGTCCAGGTTCTCCCGGCCGCCGTACTGGTTGGGCAGCCACTGCCCTTCCTCGCGGGAGTAGTCCAGGTACAGCATGGAGGCCACCGCGTCGACCCGCAGGCCGTCGACGTGGAACTCCTCGATCCAGTACAGCGCGTTGGCCACCAGGAAGTTGCGCACCTCGTTGCGGCCGAAGTCGAACACCAGCGTGCCCCAGTCGGGGTGCTCGCCGCGCCGGGGGTCGCCGTGCTCGTACAGCGGCGTGCCGTCGAAGCGGGCCAGCGCCCAGGCGTCCTTGGGGAAGTGCGCGGGCACCCAGTCCACGATCACGCCGATGCCGCGCTGGTGCAGCACGTCCACGAAGTGCCGGAAGTCGTCCGGCGAGCCGAACCGGGAGGTCGGCGCGTAGTAGGAGGTCACCTGGTAGCCCCAGGACCCGCCGAACGGGTGCTCCGCGACGGGCAGCAGCTCGACGTGGGTGAACCCGGTCTCCTCCAGGTAGTCGGCCAGCTCGGTGGCCAGCTCCCGGTAGCCAAGGCTGCGCCCGTCTTTCTGGGGCAGCCACGACCCCAGGTGGACCTCGTAGACGCTCATCGGCGCGTTGACCCACTGGGTGGCGTCGCGCCGGGCCTGCCAGGTGTCGTCGCCCCACTGGTAGGACGACTCGGTCACCACCGACGCGGTGGCGGGCGGCGTCTCGGTGGCGAACGCCATCGGGTCGGCCTTCTCGTGCCACACCCCGTCCTGGCCCAGGATGCGGAACTTGTACCGCGACCCCACCGGCAGGTTCGGGATGAACAGCTCCCACACGCCCGAGGACCCCAGCGACCGCAGCGGGTTGGCCCGCCCGTCCCAGCCGTCGAAGTCGCCGCACACCCGCACGCCGCGCGCGGTCGGCGCCCACACCGCGAACGACACGCCGCGCACCTCCCCGTTCGGGGTGTCGTAGCTGCGCACGTGCGCGCCGAGCACGTCCCACAGCCGCTCGTGGCGGCCCTCGCCGATCAGGTGCAGGTCCAGCTCGCCCACCGTGGGCAGCCACCGGTACGGGTCGTCGACCTCGACCAGGTGGCCGTCGTAGTCGACCTCCAGCCGGTAGTCGCCGGGGTGGTCGGGCAGCTCGCCCGCGAACAGCCCGTCGGCCACCCGGTCGAGCTCGAACCGCTTGTCGCCCGCCATCACCGACACCGCGCGGGCGCCCGGCCGCAGCGCGCGCGCCACGACGCCCTCGCGCACGTGGTGCACGCCGAGCACGGAGTGCGGGTCGTGGTGCGAGCCGGCCAGCAGCCGGTCGACGTCGTGGGGCTGGATGGCACTCACTTGCCGCTCACGCTCCCTCTCCTGTGATCCGGGCGATCGACGACAGCGGGACCGTCAACCACTCCGGCCGGTTCGCGTACTCGTAGGCCACCTCGTAGACCGCCTTGTCCAGCTCGAACGCCCGCAGCAGGTAGCCGCGCTGCCGCGGGTCGCCCACCGACTCCGCCGCGGCCTCGGCGTAGCCCTCGGTGAACGCCGCGCGGTTGCGCCGCGACCACTCCAGCGCGCGCACCGCCAGCTGGTGGTCCTCCGGCTGCCCGACCAGCAGCTGGTGCGCCGCGTAGTCGAAGGATCGCAGCATCCCGGCCACGTCGCGCAGCGGCGAGCGCAGCGCGGTGCGCTCGGAGATCGGCGCTCCGGGCTCGCCCTCGAAGTCGATCAGCAGCCAGCCGTGCACGGTGCGCAGCACCTGGCCCAGGTGCAGGTCGCCGTGGATGTGCTGGATGACCACCCCACCGGGGGTGTCGCGGGCCTGCTCGAACGCCTCGCGCAGGGCGGGCACGTACGGCTCCAGCTCGGGCACCGAGGCCACCACGCGGTCCAGCCGCTCGCCCATCGCGCGCACCGAGCGCTCGATGTCGTCGGCGTCCGCGCGCTGGCTGCCCAGCGCGTCGGCCAGGTTGGCGTGCACCGTCGCCACGGCCTGCCCGAGCCGCCTGGCCTCGCCCGCGAAGTCGCCGCCCACCTCGTAGGCGTGCAGGTCGCCCTCGGCCATCAGGTCGCGCACGCTGGTGGTGGCCATGGCCCAGCCGTCGACCGCGTCGGGCACGAACTGCTGGAGCATCGCGACGGTGGTCTCCCGGCCGTCGAGCACCCCGGTGATCGACCCCAGCGGGCGGGCGATGTGCTCGCAGCCGACCTCCTGCAACGCGCGCTGCAGCACCAGGTCCGGGTTGGGGCCGGGGGTGAGCTTGCGGAACAGCTTGAGGATGTACTGGCTGCCGTAGACCAGCGAGGTGTTGCTCTGCTCGGAGGTGACCGGCCTGCCCCGCAGACCGGTGGGGATCTCCACGCCCGGCTCGCGCTCGAAGCGCAGGTCGCCGATCCGCGCGTCGCGGGCCACCAGGTCCAGCAGGCGCCCGTTGAGCTCCAGGTCCGCGGTCGCGTCGCAGTGCTCCACCTGGTCGGTGGCCAGCAGCTGGTAGGGGGCGCGGCGGTCCTGCTGCTCCACCTCCACCACCAGGTGCACCAGCACCGGGTCCTCGGCGTTGAGCACGGTGGAGGTCAGCTCCCGCACCCCCGTGACGGGACGGTCCTTGCCGCCGAACCACCGCTGGGCGGGCAGCCAGGCGGGCAGCTCCGCCAGCACCTTCTTCACCAGGTCGTGAGCGTCGGTCACGTCGTTCACCTGCCCTCGCCGTCGTCGCCGGAGTCCACGAGCTGGAACCAGTAGAAGCCGTGCCCCGGCAGGGTCAGCAGGTACGGCAGCTCGCCGATGGTGGGGAAGCGCACCCCGCCGGTCAGCTCGACCGGTCGCGCGCCGCGGTGCTCGGCCAGGTCCAGCTCCACCGGCTGGGGGAAGCGCGACAGGTTGTTGACGCACAGCACGACGTCCTCCTGCCCGTCGGGCCTGCGCCAGCGCCGCCGGTAGGCCAGCACGCTCGGGTTGGAACCGCCCAGGTCGTCGAAGTCGCCCTCGGCGAAGGCGTGGTGCTGCTTGCGCACCTCGATCATCCGGCGGGTCCAGTTCAGCAGCGAGGACTGGTTGTTCAGCTGCGCCTCGACGTTGAGCGCCTGGTAGCCGTAGACCGGGTCCATGATCACCGGCAGGTAGATGCGGCCGGGATCGCAGCCGGAGAACCCGGCGTTGCGGTCGGGGGTCCACTGCATCGGCGTGCGCACCGCGTCCCGGTCGCCCAGCCAGATGTTGTCGCCCATGCCGATCTCGTCGCCGTAGTACAGCACCGGCGAGCCGGGCAGCGACAGCAGCATCGCGGTGAACAGCTCCTGCTGGTTGCGGTCGTTCTCCAGCAGCGGGGCCAGCCGCCTGCGGATGCCGATGTTGGCCTTCATCCGCGGGTCCTTGGCGTACTCCGCGTACATGTAGTCGCGCTCCTCGTCGGTGACCATCTCCAACGTGAGCTCGTCGTGGTTGCGCAGGAAGATGCCCCACTGGCAGCCGTCGGGGATGCGCGGGGTCTGCGCCAGGATCTCCGAGATCGGGAAGCGCGACTCCCGGCGCACCGCCATGAAGATGCGCGGCATCAGCGGGAAGTGGAAGGCCATGTGGCACTCGTCGCCGCCGACCTCGGGGTTGCCGAAGTACTCCACCACGTCGGAGGGCCACTGGTTGGCCTCGGCCAGCAGCACCCGGCCGGGGTACTCGTCGTCGACGACCTTGCGGCAGCGCTTGAGGAAGTCGTGGGTGCGCGGCAGGTTCTCGCAGTTGGTGCCCTCCTGCTCGAACAGGTAGGGCACCGCGTCCAGCCGGAACCCGTCGATGCCCAGGTCCAGCCAGAACCGCAGCACGTCCAGCATGGCCTCCTGGACGTCGGGGTTCTCGTAGTTCAGGTCCGGCTGGTGGGAGAAGAAGCGGTGCCAGTAGAACTGGCCGCGCACCGGGTCGTAGGTCCAGTTGGAGGTCTCGGTGTCGACGAAGATGATCCGCGCGTCGGAGTAGCGGGAGTCGTCGTCGCTCCAGACGTAGAAGTTGCCGTACGGGCCGTCGGGCTCGGCGCGGGACTGCTGGAACCAGGGGTGGGCGTCGGAGGTGTGGTTGAGCACCAGGTCGGTGATCACCCGGATGCCCCGGCGGTGCGCCTCGTCGAGCAGGTAGACGAAGTCCTCCACGGTGCCGAACTCCGGCAGCACGGCCCGGAAGTCGGAGATGTCGTAGCCGCCGTCGCGCAGCGGCGAGGCGTAGAACGGGGGCAGCCACAGGCAGTCCACGCCCAGCCACTCCAGGTAGTCCAGCCGGGAGGCCAGGCCCCTGAGGTCGCCGGTGCCGTCGCCGTTGGAGTCGCTGAAGGCCCGCACGAGGACCTCGTAGAACACCGCCCCCTTGAACCAGGCGGGGTCGCGCGGGACGAGGCTCGCGGAGCGGAAGTCCTCCGCTTGGGGTTCGACCAGCAGGCCGTCGGCGCCGACGGCCTCACCCGTGTGCGGCACGCCGGTGAGGCCGAGCGCCGCGTCGGGTCGGGGTTCTTCCTGCATGTGCTCCACCTTCGCCCCACCTCGTCGGGGGTACGTTCGACCGGCCCCCGCGCACCTGGTGGACGCGGGGACCGGTCAGATCCGGAATGGGACTAGCTGCTGAACCTGCGCTGCAACCCCACGACGTGCGCCGCCGCGCGCCAGGGTTCCAGCCGGACGTAGTTGGCCTGGCCCCAGTCCCACGTCTCGCCGGTGACCTCGTCGTGCGCGATGAAGCGCTCGTGCCAGTCGTGGCCGAGGGAGGGCAGGTCGAGCCAGAGGGTGCCGTCCTGGGCGTTGTGCGGGTCCAGGTTCACCACCGCGACGACCGTGTCCCCGGTTTCCGGGTCCTGTTTGGAGTAGGCGATCAGCGCGGGGTTGTCGACGTGGTGGAACTTCAGGGTGCGCATCTGCTGCAGCGCGGGGTGCGCCCGGCGGATGGCGTTGAGCTTGCGCAGCCAGGGCTCCAGGGATCTGCCCTCGGCCACCGCGCGCGCGTAGTCGCGCGGGCGCAGCTGGTACTTCTCCGAGTTCAGGTACTCCTCGCTGCCCGGTTTCACGGCCTCGTGCTCGAACAGCTCGTAGCCGGAGTACACCCCCCAGGTGGGGGACATGGTCGCGGCCAGCGCGGCGCGCAGCGCGAACATGCCGGGGCCGCCGTGCTGCAGCGACTCGTGCAGGATGTCCGGGGTGTTGACGAAGAGGTTGGGCCGGGCCTCGTCCCAGTGCCGGACCAGCTCCTCGCCGAACTCGGTCAGCTCCTCCTTGGTGGTGCGCCAGGTGAAGTACGTGTAGGACTGGGTGAAGCCCAGCTTGGCCAGGCCGTACAGCCGGGCCGGGCGGGTGAACGCCTCGGACAGGAACAGCACGTCCGGGTGAGCGTCCTTCACCGTCCAGATCAGCCAGGCCCAGAAGTCCGGCGGCTTGGTGTGCGGGTTGTCGACCCGGAAGATCCGCACCCCGTGCTCGACCCAGTGCAGGACCACCCGCAGCACCTCGTTGTAGATGCCCTGGGGGTCGTTGTCGAAGTTGACCGGGTAGATGTCCTGGTACTTCTTGGGCGGGTTCTCGGCGTAGGCGATGGTGCCGTCGGGCCGGGTGGTGAACCACTCCGGGTGCTTGAGCACCCACGGGTGGTCCGGCGCGCACTGCAGGGCCAGGTCCAGCGCGATCTCCAGGTCCAGCTCGCGGGCGCGGGCCACGAAGGCGTCGAAGTCGTCGATGGTGCCCAGCTGCGGGTGGATCGCGTCGTGGCCGCCCTCGTCGGCGCCGATCGCCCACGGCGAGCCGGTGTCGTCCTCGGTGGCGGTCAGCGTGTTGTTGGGGCCCTTGCGGTTGACCCGGCCGATGGGGTGGATCGGCGGCAGGTAGGCCACGTCGAAGCCCATCGCGGCGATCCGGTCCAGCTCCTTGGTGGCGGTGGCGAAGGTGCCGTGCACCGGCACGCCCGACTCGTCCACGCCCCCGGTCGAGCGGGGGAAGAACTCGTACCAGGAGCCGAAGGCGGCGCGCTTGCGGTCCACCCAGACCCGCTGCGGCCTGCCCTTGGTGACCAGCTCGCGGACCGGGTGCTCGTGCATGACCCGGCGCACGTCGGCGGCCAGCGCGGGGGCGACCCGCTCGGCCAGCGGCCGGTCCTCGTCGCGCAGCGCGGCGGCGGCGTTGGCCAGCAGCGGCTTGTCCTTGCGCCGGTCGGGCCTGCGGGAGACGCGGTCGAGCAGCCGCGCGCCGGTCTCCAGGTCGTTGGCCAGCTCGCCGGGGCCCTGCCCGGCGGCGATCTTGACCTCGACGGCGTGCAGCCAGGTGGCCCACGGGTCGCTCCAGGCGTCCACCCGGAAGGTCCACTCGCCCTCCGCGTCGGGCACGATCAACGCGGCCCAGCGGTCCAGGCCGGCCCCGTCCGGGGTCATCCTGGTCTGCCTGGCGACGCGGTCGCCGGGACCGCGCCAGGTGACCGTGGCGGCCACGGCGTCGTGGCCCTCGCGCCACACCGTCGCGCGGACCGGGATGTGCTCGCCCACCACGGCTTTGGCCGGGTAGCGGCCGCAGCTGACCGCGGGGGAGACATCGTCGATGCCGAGTCGGCCGCTCATCGGCAGCGCCCCTTCCACCTGGTGTGACGCTTGCTGGTCAAATCTTGCCCTCTTCGATCAAGGCGTGCGCCACCGGGGACTGTTATCACTGCTCTTCCTACCCCGTCCGGATGAATCTCACACCCGCTGATCATGAAGGTTCCTCGATCGGACCGCGAACTCCCGCGCGCGGGCGACCGCGTCACGCGGGTGGAGCAGCGTCGGCGGCGGGCCCCGGCGGTGCTTCACAGTTGTCGCGCCGGTCGGGTGATCACGGTGTTTCCGCAGGTCGGACTGGATCGGTCCCTGCATCGGTTCGGGTGACTGTTGCTTCGCACCGCTGGATGGGGGATAAGGTCCGACGCCATGCGAGCACTTCGCCGGTTCACTGTCCGAGCCAGCCTGCCCGAGCCGCTGTCCGCACTGGGCGCGCTCGCCACGAACCTGCGCTGGACCTGGCACCAGCCGACGCAGGACCTGTTCGCGTCGGTGGACGCCGCGGCGTGGGCCGACAGCGGCGACCCGCTGCGGCTGCTGTCCGTGGTCGACCGGGGACGGCTGGAGGAGCTGGCCCGCGACGAGGAGTTCCTCGGGCGGGTCCGCGGGCTGGCCGAGGACCTGCACCGCTACACCACCGAGCCGCGCTGGTACCAGCAGCGCCAGGACGAGCTGCGGCAGCGCCGCGAGCACGGCGAGCCGGACGCGGCCCCGCTGCCCGGCGCGGTCGCCTACTTCTCGATGGAGTTCGGCGTCACCGAGGCGCTGCCCAACTACTCCGGCGGCCTCGGCGTGCTGGCGGGCGACCACCTCAAGGCCGCCTCCGACCTGGGCGTGCCGCTGATCGCGGTCGGCCTGCTCTACCACTCCGGCTACTTCCGCCAAGCGCTGTCGCTGGACGGCTGGCAGATCGAGCACTACCCGGTGCTGGACCCGCAGGGCCTGCCGCTGGAGCTGCTCACCGAGTCCTCCGGCGCCCCGGTGCTGGTGCACGTGGCCATGCCCGGCGACCGGGTGCTGCGGGCCAAGGTGTGGAAGGCCCAGGTGGGGCGCGTCCCGCTGCTGCTGCTCGACTCCGACGTCGAGGGCAACGACGAGGACCTGCGCGGGGTCACCGACCGGCTCTACGGCGGCGACCAGGACCACCGCATCCGCCAGGAGATCCTGGCGGGCATCGGCGGCGTGCGCGCGGTGCGCACGTTCTGCGACCTGACCGGCCACCCCTCCCCCGAGGTGTTCCACACCAACGAGGGACACGCGGGCTTCCTGGGCCTGGAGCGCATCCGCGAGCTGATCACCGGCGAGGGCCTGGACTTCGACCAGGCGCTCGCGGCGGTGCGCGCGGGCACCGTGTTCACCACCCACACCCCGGTGCCCGCGGGCATCGACCGGTTCCCGGTGGACCTGGTGCAGCACTACTTCGGCGCGGAGACCCTGGTGCCGGGGGTGAACACGCAGCGGCTGCTGGCGCTGGGCGCGGAGGAGAACCCCGGCCTGTTCAACATGGCCCACATGGGCCTGCGGCTGGCCCAGCGCGCCAACGGCGTGTCCAAGCTGCACGGCGCGGTCAGCCGGGACATGTTCCGCGGCCTGTGGCCGGGCTTCGACGCCGCCGAGGTGCCGATCCGGTCGGTCACCAACGGTGTGCACGGCCCCACCTGGGCGGCCACCGAGATGGGTGAGCTGTTCGGGGAGGGCCGCGGCGACGAGGTCAGCGACCAGCGGCTGTGGGAGCTGCGCAACGGGCTGCGCGCCAAGCTGGTGCACGAGGTCCGCAGGCGCACCCGCGCCTCGTGGCTGCAGCGCGGCGCCTCCGCCCTGGAGCTGGGCTGGACCGACTCGGTGTTCGACCCGGACGTGCTCACCGTCGGCTTCGCCCGCCGGGTGCCCACCTACAAGCGGCTCACCCTGATGCTGCGCGACCCGGAGCGGCTGCGCGCCCTGCTGCTGCACCCGGAGCGGCCGGTGCAGCTGGTGGTGGCGGGCAAGTCGCACCCGGCCGACGACGGCGGCAAGGCGCTGATCCAGCAGATCGTGCGGTTCGCCGACGACGCGGGCGTGCGGCACCGCATCGTGTTCCTGCCCGACTACGACATGTCGATGGCCCGCTACCTGTACTGGGGCTGCGACGTGTGGCTGAACAACCCGATGCGCCCGCTGGAGGCGTGCGGCACCTCGGGCATGAAGTCCGCGCTCAACGGGGGCCTCAACCTGTCCATCCGGGACGGCTGGTGGGACGAGCTGTACGACGGCGGCAACGGCTGGGCGATCCCGACCGCGGACGGCGTCGGCGACCCGAACCGGCGCGACGACCTGGAGGCCGCGGCGCTGTACGACCTGCTGGGCAGCCAGGTCGCGCCGCTGTTCTACGACCGGGGCGAGGACGGCGTGCCGACCCGCTGGCTGGCCATGGTCCGGCACACCCTGACCACCCTGGGCCCGGCCGTGCAGGCCACCCGGATGGTGCGGGAGTACGTGCAGGACCTGTACGCGCCCGCCGCCGCCTCGGCGGCCTCGGTGGTCGGCGACGGCTACCGGGGCGCCAAGGAGGTGGCCGCGTACCGGCAGCGGCTGCGCGCGTCCTGGACGCGGGTGCGGGTGCTGGACTCCGAGCTGGAGCCGGAGGGCTCGGCCACGCCGCTGCTGGGCGCGCCGGTGCGGGTGCGGGCGCGGGTCGAGCTGGCCGGGCTGGAGCCGTCCGAGGTGGACGTGCAGGCCGTGCTGGGCAGGGTCGGCGACTCCGACGAGCTGCACGACGCGGTGGCGGAGACCATGCGCTACGTCGGCAACGGCAACTACGAGGTCGAGGTGCCGCTGCCGCACGCGGGCTCGGTCGGCTACACCGTGCGCGTGCTGCCCCGGCACGACCTGCTCGCCTCCCGCGCCGAACTCGGCCGAGTGGTCCTGGCCAACTAACCCCGTCTGCAAGTACTACCCGACACCCTCCGCCGGGCCGGTAACCACTACCGGCCCGGCTGGGTGCGTCGGCAAGTACCACCCGGCACGCCGTCGCGGGCCGGTAAGTACCACCCGAAGGCCCGAACGCTCGGTTCGCGGTGCTCGAACGCTCGGTTCGGGGTGGGGTCAGTCGATGGTGAGGCGGGCGTTGGTCTCGGCCACGCGCGGCGACCACCCGGCCAGCTCCACCGCCTCGACCAGGGTCCGCCGGGCGGCGGCGTTGTCGCCCGAGGCCATCTGCGCCCGCGCGACGGTGGCCAGCGCGTCGGCCCGGCTCAGCCCGCTCTCGCTGGCCGACGCGGCCTGCCTGGCCAGCTCCTCGGCGCGGGCCGGGTCGCCGCCGAGCAGGGCCAGCTGCGCCAGCGTCCCGGCGAAGCGGTGCGTCGGGTAGCCCAGCTGCAGCGCGCCCTCGGCGGCCCGCTGGGCGGCGGGCAGGCCGACCTCGGCGGGCACCTGGCCCGCCTCCACCGCGTTGGCCGCCGAGCTGGCCATCTCCGCCATCACGAACGCCATGTCCCGCTGGTCCAGGTCGGTGCGCCCGGCCAGCGCGCTGACCGCCCGCAGCGCCTCGGCGTACCGGCCGCGCAGGGTCAGCACGCCGATCCGCGAGCCGATCGCCACCAGCAGGTCCGGGTGCTCGCGCAGCAGCTGCTCGGCGACCCGCTCGGCGGTGTCCAGCTCGCCCGCGTTCAGCGCGTCGGAGACCTCGTTGACCATTGGCGTGGCCTCCAGCTCGGCCACCGGTCGCCCGGTCAGCCGGGGCAGCGCGAACAGGAACCAGCCGGGGGAGGTGGTGCCCGCGCCCCGGCGCGGCACCAGCGCGTTGACCAGCACCGCGGTCCCGGCCACGGCGAACCCGCGCCAGAACGGGCCGCCCGGCAGCCAGCTCGCCGCCACCAGCAGCGCGGTCAGCAGCACCGACACCAGCGCGGTCAGCCACAGCCTGGGCCGCACCGGCGCGCGCACCGACGTCAGGCCCACGGTCATCAGCAGCGGCACCGACCGCAGCACCACCCGCCTGCGCGGGCCGTTCCACGTGCGCAGCTCGCCGCCGACGCCGATCACCAGCAGCGACACCCGCACGCGGAACAGCAGCGCGCCGAGCACCTGGCCCACCTGCAACGCCGTCAGCGCGGCCAGCAGGCCGCACGCGGCCCCGCCGAGCCCGACCGGGAACGAACGCGGCTCCCACACCAGCAGCGCCACCAGGACCGCCGCCGTCAGCACCTTCCACACGGAGCTGGAGACGCTACCGGCTCAGGTCACCGGCGTGGTGCCGCCCGCGCGGATCGGCAGGCCCTCGGCGGCGTACGCGCGGAACCCGCCGTCCAGGTCCGTGGCGTTGCGCAGGCCGATGCGCTGCAGGTCGCGGGCGGCCAGGCTGGAGGCGTAGCCCTCGTTGCACAGCACCACCACCGTGGTGTCGGCGGTGAAACCGGGCAGCCGGTGCTCGCCGTGCGGGTCCAGCCGCCACTCCAGCACGATCCGCTCCACCGGGATGGAGCCGGGGATCTCGCCCTCGGCCACCCGGTTGTGGTGCGGCCGGATGTCCACCAGCAGCGCGTCGCGCAGCTGGGGCACCTCGCGCGGCGCCACCCGCCGCAGTCCGGCGCGGGCCCGCGCCAGCACCTCGTCCAGAACCGTCACGGCCCCTCCTGGTCGGCCAGCTCGCGCAGCCGCTCCAGCGGGAGCCGCAGCGCGGGCAGGGGTGGGATCTCGGCCGGGATGTCGGCCAAGCTCGGGTACTCGCGGGTGGGGACCAGCGGGGGCGAGTAGGCGTGCACGCTGGCCGCGCCGACCCGGCCGGTGTTGCGCACCCGGTGGGCGTGGCCCGCGCCGAACCCGATGGCCGCGCCGGTCCGCCGCCGGGCGCTGCGGATCGGGCCGCCGGGGTAGCGGTAGTCCTCGTCGAGGGCGCCGGTGAGCACGGCGAACGAGCCGGACGAGCCGCCGTGGTCGTGCGGCTCGGTGCCCTGGTCGGGCAGCCAGGACAGCAGCCACAGCTCGACGCCCTCGGTCAGGCCGAGGCGGGCCCACCAGCGCCGGTCGGGGTCGTAGCGCAGGATCTCGTGCAGCGGGGCGGCCAGCTCGCGGGCCACGGTGGAGGTCAGCTCGCGCAGCTGGCGGGGCGTCCACAGGTCGCGCTCGGGGTGGACCAGGCCGCGCAGCGGCGCGCCGTCCAGCGCGGGGTGCAGGTCGGCGCGGATGAGGGTGGAGGTCATGGTGAGGTCGCTCCGGATGGCTACTCGGGTTCGGGGTAGCGATCAAGACGCGACACGGCACTGGGAGGGCGGTGCGCTTCGGTGCGCTTTCAACGGCCGCGTCGCGTCCGGCTACACCCGCACGACGCCACCAGCAGGAGGTCGATCGTCCGGTCGCACCAGGTCAGCAACGGGCGGTTCACCCCTCGGATCGTGGCACGGCCACCGGCCGCCCGCACTTCCTCCCACCAGCCAGGATTGCCTCCGACCCCGATCCATCCCGGACGGTCTCAGCCGGGGATGCGCAGCAGGAGCAGGCAGTGGGCGGGCAGGGTCAGGGTGGAGCCGGGCGTGAACGCCCCCGGTGTGGCGGGCGCGCCGTCGGCCGTGGTGGAGTCGATCACCGGCTCGTACCGGTGGCCGTACTCCGGCCCCGGCAGCACCACCGGCACCGGGTCCGCCCCGGCGTGCAGCAGCAGCAGCCACGAGTCGTCCGAGACCAGCTCGCCCTCGCGGGTGCGCGACAGGCTGGTCGACCCGTCGACCCACATGCCCAGGAACCGCCTGCCCTCGTCGAACCAGTCGGTCTCGGCCATCTCCTCGCCGTCGGCCCGGAACCACACCAGGTCCGGCGCGCCGTCCGGGGTGGAGCGCCCCTCGAAGAACTCCGGCTGCCGCAGCGCCGGGCTGGTCGCCCGCAGCGAGATCACCCGCCGGGCGAACGCCAGCATCGACTCGGCCTCGTCGGACAGCTTCCAGTCCACCCACGACGTCTCGTCGTCCAGGCAGTAGGCGTTGTTGTTGCCGCCCTGGGTGCGCCACATCTCGTCACCCGCGGTCAGCATCGGGGTGCCGGTGGACAGCAGCAGCGTGGCCAGCAGGTTGCGCGCCTGCCGCGCCCGCAGCGACAGCACCGCCGGGTCGTCGGTCTCGCCCTCCGCGCCGCAGTTCCACGAGCGGTTGTCGTTGGTGCCGTCGCGGTTGTCCTCGCCGTTGGCCTCGTTGTGCTTGTCGTTGTAGGACACCAGGTCCCGCAGCGTGAACCCGTCGTGCGCGGTGACGAAGTTGATCGACTGCCACGGCCTGCGCAGGTCGCCCGCGTACAGGTCGGAGGACCCGGACAGCCGGTAGGCCAGGTCGCGCACGCCGGTGAAGCCGCGCCAGAAGTCCCGCACGGTGTCGCGGTAGCGGCCGTTCCACTCCGCCCACTGCACGCCGAAGTCGCCCACCCGGTAGCCGTCGCCGGTGGCGTCCCACGGCTCGGCGATCAGCTTGCACCGGGACAGCACCGGGTCGGAGGTGATCGCGGTCAGCAGCGCCGAGGAGCGGTCGAACCAGCCGCCGCCGGGCCTGCCCATGGTGGAGGCCAGGTCGAACCGGAACCCGTCCACGCCCATCTCGGTGGTCCAGTACCGCAGCGAGTCGGTCACCAGCCGCACCACCTGCGGCGAGCCCGCCTCGGTGGTGTTGCCGCAGCCGGTGATGTCCAGCGTGCCGCCGCCCGCGATGTGCAGGTAGTAGCCCGGCGCGTCGAAGCCCCGGTAGCACAGCGTGGGGCCGTCCGGGCCGCCCTCGCAGGTGTGGTTGTAGACCACGTCCAGCACCACCTCGATGCCCGCCGCGTGCAGCGCGGCCACCATGGTGCGGAACTCCTCGACCTCCTTGCCCGGCTCGGCGGCGTAGTCCGGGTGCGGGGCGAAGTAGCTCAGCGTCGAGTAGCCCCAGTAGTTGTGCCTGCCGCCGCGGACCAGGGCGGGTTCGTCGATGAAGGCGTGCACCGGCAGCAGCTCCACCGTGGTCACGCCCAGCCGCACCAGGTGCTCCACCGCCGCCGGGTGCGCCAGCCCCAGGTAGGTGCCGCGCAGGTGCTCGGGCACGCCGGGGTGCCGCTTGGTGAACCCGCGCACGTGCAGCTCGTAGATCACCGCCTCCTCGAACGGCACCTCCGGCTTCGCGCCGGTGTCCGGCCCGCCCGGCGAGGTCACCACCGACAGCGGCACCTTGCCCAGGGTGTCCACCGGCGAGGGCGGGCCCAGCATCGGGTCGTCCAGGTAGCCCAGCGCCGCGTCCAGGTCGGTGACCTTGCCCTCCACCCGCCGCGCGTACGGGTCGACCAGCAGCTTGGCCGGGTTGCAGCGCAGGCCGCGCGAGGGGTCGTAGGGGCCGTGCACGCGGTAGCCGTAGCGCTGACCGGGGGTCACGCCGGGGACCAGGCCGTGCCACACGCCGAACGTGCGCTCGGGCAGCTCCACCCGCTCCTCGGAGCCGTCCTCGCCGATCAGGCACACCTCGACCGCCTCGGCCGGGGGCGCGGACACGGCGAAGCGCACGCCACCGGCTTCCGGGTGCGCGCCCAGCGGGAACGGTCGACCTGCCAGCACCGTGGAGTCGTGAGCCATGCCCTTGATCCTGGCAGGGGTGACCGACGCGCACAGCGCCGCGCGGCCCGCGCGGCGGACGTGTTCCCCGACACCTGCCCCGCCGTCCCCGGTCTCCGGGCGGGTCGGAAACAATGGCCCTCGTCGTGGCGTCGACGGGGCGAGGCAGGGCAGGCGTGGAAAACGAGGATCTGGTCATCCACATGCAGGGTGTGTCCGTTCGACGTGGCCGGACCACCCTGGTCGGGGACGTCGACTGGGACGTGGAGCTGGACGAGCGCTGGGTGGTGCTGGGCCCCAACGGCGCGGGCAAGACGACCCTGCTGCGCCTGGCGGGCGCCGAGCTGCACCCGACCAAGGGCAGGGTGTCGCTGCTGGGCGAGCGCATCGGCCGCACCGACGTGTTCGAGCTGCGCCCGCGCATCGGGCTGTCCTCGGCGGCGCTGGCGGGCCGCATCCCGGCCGACGAGAAGGTCGTGGACGTGGTGGTCAGCGCCGGGTACGCGGTGCTGGGCCGCTGGCGCGAGGAGTACGACAAGCTCGACACCGGCCGGGCCAGGGAGCTGCTGGGCGCGCTGGGCGTCGAGCACCTGGCCGACCGCGCCTACGGCACGCTGTCCGAGGGCGAGCGCAAGCGCACCCTGATCGCCAGGGCGCTGATGACCGACCCGGAGCTGCTGCTGCTCGACGAGCCCGCGGCCGGGCTGGACCTGGGCGGCCGGGAGGACCTGGTGGCGCGGCTGTCGCAGCTGGCGCTGGACCCGGACGCGCCCGCGATGGTGCTGGTCACCCACCACGTGGAGGAGATCCCGCCGGGCTTCACCCACGCGCTGCTGCTGCGCGAGGGCGGTGTGGTCGCGCAGGGCCTGCTCGACGACGTGCTCACCGAGGACAACCTGTCCAAGACGTTCAACCAGCCGCTGGAGCTGACCCGGTCGGGTGAGCGCTACTTCGCCCGCCGCAAGGACGGCGCCGCCCCTACCCAGTAGTAACCTGCGGGGCGCACCGCCCGAGAGGTCGAGGAGGACCCGTGGCCGAGTTCGTGGGGCTGGAAGTCGAGGACGGCATCGGCACCATCCGGCTGGACCGCCCGCCGATGAACGCGCTCAACCGGCAGGTCCAGGAGGAGATCCGGGCCGCCGCCCAGGAGGCGGCCCAGCGCGACGACGTGCGCGCCGTGATCGTCTACGGCGGGCCGAAGGTGTTCGCCGCGGGCGCGGACATCAAGGAGATGGCCGAGCTGTCCTACGCCGAGATGGCCGCCCGCGCGGGCGCGTTCAGCTCGGCGCTGCGCGCGGTCGAGGAGATCCCGAAGCCGACCGTCGCCGCGATCACCGGCTACGCCCTGGGCGGCGGGTTCGAGCTGGCGCTGTGCGCGGACCGGCGCATCGCGGGCGACAACGCCAAGGTCGGCCAGCCGGAGGTGCTGCTCGGCGTCATCCCCGGCATGGGCGGCACGCAGCGGCTGCCCCGGCTGATCGGCCCGAGCCGGGCCAAGGACCTGATCTACACCGGCCGGTTCGTCGGCGCCGAGGAGGCGCTGCGCATCGGCATGGTGGACGAGGTCGTCGCCCCCGACGACGTGTACGCGGCCGCCAAGCGCTGGGCGGGCCAGTTCGTCAACGGCCCGGCGCGCGCCTACGCCGCCGCCAAGGCCGCCATCGACGGCGGGCTGGACACCGACCTGGGCAGCGGGCTGAAGCTGGAGAGCCACCTGTTCGCGGCGATGTTCGCCACCGAGGACCAGAAGGCGGGCATGAAGTCGTTCATCGAGAACGGTCCGGGGAAGGCGCAGTTCAGTGGAAAGTGACCCCAAGCCGCATCCGCACGCCACCGCCGAGGAGGTCCAGGCGGCCTACGCCGACCCCAAGCTCGCCAACGTGCTCTACCACGACTGGGAAGCGGGCACGTACGACGAGAAGTGGTCGATCTCCTACGACGAGCGCTGCATCACCTACGCCACGGACCGCTTCCGCGCCGTCTCCGGCGGCGTCGGCCCCTACCAGCACGCCCTGGAACTCGGCTGCGGCACCGGGTTCTTCCTGCTCAACCTGATGCAGGGCGGCGTCATCGAGAAGGGCTCGGTCACCGACCTCTCGCCGGGCATGGTCGAGGTGGCCCTGCGCAACGCGGAGAACCTGGGCCTGCCGGTGGACGGCCGGGTCGCCGACGCCGAGCGCATCCCCTACGACGACGACACCTTCGACCTGGTCGTCGGGCACGCGGTGCTGCACCACATCCCGGACGTGCCCGCCGCGATGCGCGAGGTGCTGCGGGTGCTCAAGCCGGGCGGCCGGTTCGTCTTCGCGGGCGACCCGACCAACATCGGCAACTTCTACGCCCGCAAGCTCGGCCAGCTCACCTGGTGGCTGACCACCAACGTGACCAAGCAGGTGCCCGCGCTGAACTCGTGGCGGCGTCCGCAGGCCGAGCTGGACGAGTCCTCCCGCGCCGCGGCCCTGGAGGCCGTGGTGGACCTGCACACCTTCGACCCGTCGGAGCTGGAGCGCACCGCGCGCGGCGCGGGCGCGGTCGAGGTGCGCGCGGTGACCGAGGAGCTGTCGGCGGCGCTGTTCGGCTGGCCGGTGCGCACCTTCGAGGCCGCGGTGCCCAGGGAGAAGCTGGGCTTCGGCTGGGCGATGTTCGCCTACCGGACCTGGCAGCGGCTGTCCTGGCTGGACGAAAACGTGCTGGCCAAGGTGCTGCCCAGAGAGGTCTTCTACAACGTGTCGGTGACCGGCCGCAAGCCGCTGTAGTGGGCTACGGCTTCAGCCTCGACGACGTGGCGTACCTGCGTTCCGACGCCGGGTGCGCCGCGCTGTCGGCGCTGGCTGACCTGCCGCTGACGCCCGAGTCCCGGCTGGCGGACGTGGCCGCCGCCCGCCGGGTCGCCCCGGACCACTTCGCGGCGGTGCTGGAAACCCTGCTGCTGCGCCGAAAAGCCGTGTCCAAAGTGGATTTCGCGGACGGGTTGTTCACCGACGAGGCGCTCCAGCAGGCGACCGCCGCCGAGGTGGCGCGGCACCGGGCGGCCCGGTTCGCGGGCCGCGTCGTGCACGACGTGACGTGCTCGATCGGCGCGGACCTGGCCGCGCTGCCCGAGGGTTCCCTCGGCTCGGACCTCGACCCGGTGCGGCTGGCCATGGCCCGGCACAACCTCGGCCCGGACAAGGTGCTGCTGCGCGCCGACGCGCTGCGCCCCGTCTCGCGCGGCACAGCCGTGCTGGCCGACCCGGCCCGCCGCGACTCGGCGGGCCGCCGCACGTGGCGGCCGGAGGACTTCGCGCCCCCGCTGGACGAGCTGGCCGCCGCCTACCGGGGCCGCGACCTGGCGGTGAAGTGTGCGCCGGGCGTGGACTTCGCCGTCGCGCCGTGGGCGGACGAGGTGGAGCTGGTGTCGCTGGACGGGCAGGTGCGCGAGGCGTGCCTGTGGACCGGCGGCCTGGCCACGCCGGGGGTGTCCCGCCGCGCCACGGTGCTGCGCTCGGGGGCCCCGGCGTGGACCATCACCGACGCCGAGCCCGACGACTGCCCGGTGACGCCGCCGGGGGAGTGGCTGGTGGACCCGGACGGCGCGGTGGTGCGGGCCGGTCTGGTGCGCCACTACGCGGCCCGGTTCGGCCTGGCCCAGCTCGACGAGCGGATCGCCTACCTGACCGGCCCCGAGCCCCCGCCGGGCGTGCGCGCGTTCCGGGTGGTGGAGCACGGGCACTACACCGAGAAGGCGCTGCGGTCCGTGCTGCGCGCGCACGACGTGGGCAGGCTGGAGATCCTGGTGCGCGGCCTGGACGTCGACCCGAACGCGCTGCGCCGCAGGCTCAAGCCGTCCGGCTCCGCCGAGGCGACCGTGGCCCTGACCCGCGTCGGCAGGCGCCCGGTGTACCTGCTCACCCACGCCGAGCGCACCTAGGACGCGCCATGCCCGCCCTCGGTGTCATCCACCTATGGGCGTGTCGGGCGTGTCGCCCTCGCGAGTCGAACGCTCAGAACCCCCGAATTCAACATTCGCGCACCCCGACCCGCACTTTCGCGCCCTCCGACCCCGCGCTTTCCGTGCCTCGGGTAGTAGCTACCGACCTCTCCGCCCCCGTCGGGTGGTACTTGCCGACGCCTCAGGGCAGCGGGGACGGCGCGACCCGCCATCCTTGGCGACCTGCCGCGCGGCGAGCGCACCCCCACCACACCCCAACGACGAACTCGCGGTACCTGAGCGTTCGACTCGCCGGGAGGGGTTAGGAAAGGGTGGTCAGGCGGTCGAGGATGAACGCGCGGACCTCGTCCAGGTCGGCGTCCGTGGCCACGTCCACCTTCTTCGCCTGGTCGGTGGTCAGCCGCTGGTCCACGACCAGGCCGCCGCGGCTGGGGCCGAACGCGCAGTCCACCTCGACCGGGTAGCGGGTGGTCCGCAGCAGGCCGGGCCGCACCGCTTCGGCGACCGCGACGGCGTCGTGCAGCGCCATGCCGTCCCAGCCCAGGGACCGCCGGTAGGACTCCCGGTAGTCCGGGGTCAGGCCCACCAGCGCCCGGCCCGCGCCCGCGCGCCCCACCCGCTCCAGCCACGCGCCGTCCACCGCGCAGCGCCACGTCAGGTCCACGGTGACCAGGGTGGTGGGCACGTCCTCCTCGACCAGCACCCGCCGCGCCGCCTCCGGGTCGCTCCACAGGTTGAACTCCGCGCGGGCGGTGACGTTGCCGCCGCCGATCCCGCCGCCCATGATCACCAGCCTGCCGATCTTCGGCTTCAGCCGGGGGTGCGCGGCCAGCAGGGCGGCGATGTTGGTCAGCGGGCCGATGGGCACCACGGTGACCGGCCGGTCGGCGGCCTCCAGCAGCTCTCGCAGCAGCGAGACCGCGTCGCGCTCGTCGACGCCGGTGGTCGGCTCCGGCAGGGTGTGGGCGAAGCCGGACAGCCCGTCGGAGCCGTGCGCGGTGGACAGGTGCGGCTGCGGGTGCACCAGCGGCCGGTCCGCGCCCGCCGCCACCGGCACGTCCTCGCGCCCGAGCAGGGCCCGCAGCCGCAGCGCGTTCCGCGTGGTGCGTTCCAGGCCGACGTTGCCGAACACGGTGGTCACGCCGAGCAGCTCGACCTCCGGGCTGGCCACCGCCAGCGCGAGCGCGAACGCGTCGTCCACGCCGGGGTCGGTGTCGATGATGAGCGGGGTCGTCATGTGCACCATCCTGGACGGGTGATCGAGGTGCGCGCGCTGGAGGTGGCCGATTGGCGGCTGTGGCGCGATCTGCGGCTGGCGGCGCTGCGGGACGCCCCGGAGGCGTTCGGCTCGTCCCTGGCGGACTGGCAGGACGCGGGTGAACGGCGCTGGCGGGAGCGGCTGACCGGCTCGTACAACGCGGTCGCGCGGCTGGGCGGCGAGCCGGTGGGCATGGTCAGCGGGATGCCCGACGACGAGCACGTGGAGCTGATCTCCCTGTGGGTCGCGCCGTCCGCGCGCGGACGCGGCGTGGGCGACGCGCTGGTGGATTCGGTGGTGCGCTGGGCCGCGCCGAGGCGGGTCGTGCTGCGGGTGGCCGAAGGCAACCGGCACGCACTGGCGCTGTACCTGCGGCACGGGTTCGTCGAGTCCGGCGGTGGCGCGCTGGTTAGGGTGCCGGCATGACCAGCATGTGGGGTGCTCCCGTGTGGACCAGGTGGCGCGGCAGCCGCCGCGACCCGGCGCAGGCCCGCTTCCTCACCCTCGCGTCGCTGCGCTGGGTGCTGCGCCACCGTGCGTACACTCCGTGGTACCTCGTCCGCTACTGGCGGCTGTTGAAGTTCCGGTTGGCCAACCCGCACGTGGTGCTGCGCGGCATGGTGTTCCTGGGCCGCAAGGTGGAGCTGCACTGCCGCCCCGGTTACGGGCGGCTGGAGATCGGCCGGTGGGTGCACATCGGCGACGGCAACGCCATCCGCTGCCACGAGGGCTCGCTGCGCATCGGCGACAAGGCGGTGTTCGGCAAGGACAACACCGTCAACTGCTACCTCGACGTCGAGATCGGCGCGGCGACGCTGGTCGCGGACTGGGTCTACATCTGCGACTTCGACCACGTGACCGCCGACATCACCCGGCCGATCAAGGACCAGGGCATCGTGAAGTCGCCGGTGCGCATCGGCCCGGACTGCTGGCTGGGCACCAAGGTCACGGTCACCAGGGGCACCAGGATCGGCCGGGGCTGCGTGCTCGGCGCGCACGCGGTGGCGCGGGGGGACATCCCGGACTACAAGGTCGCGGTGGGGATTCCCGCGCGCGTGGTGCGCGACCGGCGCGAGGACTACGAGGCGGACGCGGTGCGCCGCGCCGCCGTCGAGGACATGGCCCGCAAGGCCCGTGAAGCCCTGGAACGAGCACGGAACGGGAGCAACCTGTGAAAACCCTGCCAGGCGCGATAGAACTGCCCGACGGCACCCGCGTGCGCGGTCGCGGGTTGAAGCGCTCGACCGCCGACGGCGTCCCCGACTACGGCCTTTACCTGGGCGGGAAGACGCTGCGCCGCAAGTTCGACGACCGGCTGACCTGGCCGCACGAGTGGGTCCACTGGCCGGACTTCCTGCTGCCCACCGACCGCGCCGCCGCCGTGGCGCTGATCAAGGACCTGCACGAGCGGGCCAAGAGCGGGCAGCGGGTCGAGGTGGCCTGCGGGGGCGGCGTGGGGCGGACCGGGACGGTGGTGGCGTGCCTGGCGATCCTGTCCGGCGTGCCCGCGGACGAGGCCGTGGCGTGGACGCGGGAGCACCTGAACCACCGCGCGGTGGAGACGCCGTGGCAGCGGGCCTGGGTCCGGAGCTTCGCCTGACGCGCGCAACCCGCGAGCGTTGAACTCGGGGGTCCTCAGCGTTGAACTCGGGGGTGCTGGGCGTTCGACTCGCGGGTCAGAGGAAGGCGTTGCCGGTGGCGATCTTGGGGCGGCCCAGCGCGCGGGGCGGGCCGGGGGTGGCGGCGCGGTAGACCTCGGCGGTGCCTGCGGCGATGCGGGACCAGTCGAAGTCGGTGGCCAGGCGGGCCTTGGCGGCGCGGGCGCGGCGCTGGGCGGCGGGGCGGTCGGCCAGCACCGAGCGCACCGCCCGCGCCAGGGCGTCCACGTCGCCGGGCGCGAAGGACAGGCCGGTCCGGCCGTCCAGCACGACCTCGCCCAACCCGCCCGCGGTGGACGCCACCAGTGGCGCGCCCGCCGCGGCGGCCTCCAGGGCCACGATGCCGAACGGCTCGTACTTGCTGGGCAGCACCACCGCGTCCGCCGCGGCCAGCACCCCGGCCAGCTCCCGGTCGGACAGGTGGCCGACGAAGTCCACCGCGCGCCGCACCTTGTGCTTGCGCGCCTGCTCCACCAGCCAGTCGCGGTGCGTGCCCTCGCCCGCCACGACCAGCCGCGCGCCCCGGTGCCACCGGCGCACGCGGGGCAGCGCGGCGATCAGGTCCTGCACGCCCTTCTCCCACTCCAGCCGCCCGAAGAACAGCAGCAGCGGGGCGCCGTCGGGGCTGTGCCGCTCGCGCGCGGCGGCCACGTCGGCGGGCCGCACCCGCCAGCGCCCTGGCTCGATCCCGTTGTGCAGCACGGTGATCGCCGCCGGGTCCACGTCGAACAGGTGCGCCACCTCGGTCCGCATCGCGGCCGAGCAGGTGATCAGGGCGTCGGCGCGGTTGGCCAGCCACCACTCCACCGAGTGAACCTGCTGGTTGAGCACGTGCGACAGCCACCCGCTGTGCCGCCCGGCCTCGGTGGCGTGCACGGTGGCCACCAGCGGCGCGCCGCTCGCCTCGGCCAGCGCCACCGCCGCGTGCGTCACCAGCCAGTCGTGGGCGTGCACCACGTCCGGCCGCCAGTCGCGCAGCAGCGCGTGGCCCGCGCGGATCATCGCGTGGCCCATGCCCAGCGTCCACGCCACCAGGTCGCGCTCGAACACCAGGTGCGCGGGGTCCTCGGCGACGCGGATCAGCCGCACGCCCCCGGACACCTCGTCGGTCGTCGGGTGGGTGATGGCGTCGGTGCCCGCGGGCTGGCGGCACAGCACCACCACCTCGTGCCCCTGCCGCGCCAGGTGCGCCGCCAGGGCGTGCACGTGCCTGCCCAGACCGCCCACGACCACCGGCGGGTACTCCCACGACAACATCAGCACGCGCATGGCGCATCCTCCCATTCCCGGTGGGCGGGCATCAGAGGGACCGCGCGTCGAGGTGGCCGAACGGGCCGTCCACCCGCCTCAGCTCGGCGGCCCGCTCGTGGCCCCGCCCGGTGCTGCCCCGTCCGGTGCGGCACAGCGCGGCCAGCTCGGCGAACCGGTCGGCGTGCACCTTGGCGCGGTAGCGGGCGTAGTCGGCGGCCGAGTCCTTGGTGACCATGAACGCCCAGTCGCTGGACAGCGACAGCAGCGCCTCGCGCACCGCCTGGTCGGCCACCGGGTCGCGGACCGGGCCGGACAGGTCCAGCTCCAGCAGCTCCCGCTGCACCTCGGCGTTGCCGTGCACGATGTCGCTGACCTGCGGGCCGTGCCAGGTGTGCCAGTCCTTGCCCGCGCCCCACGACGACGGCGGGATCTCCACCGGCCCGGCCACGTGGCCCGCCTCGACCGCGCCGCGCAGCGTGGTGACGCGCACGCCCGCCTCGGGCAGCGCGCGCAGCACGGCTTCCAGCCAGGCCGGGCCCTCGTGCCACCAGTGCCCGTACAGCTCGGTGTCGTAGGCGGCCACGACCAGCGCGCGGCCGTGCCGCTCGCGCAGCGACCTCAGCCGCTCGACCACGACGTCGACGAAGTCCTCGGCGTGCCGCCGCACCGCCGCCGCGGCCAGGTCGGGGTCGTAGGGCTTCTTGTCGCGCGGGTCCACGTGCACCCCGGTCACCCGCGACGGCTTGAGGCCGCTGGGGTGGTCGTAGGTGTGGAAGTCGCGGTAGGCCGGGTCGCCGGGGTAGCCGACCTTGGGCGACCACACCCGGTAGGACACCTCAAGGTCGCGGCCGAAGCAGACCACGTCCGAGTCGCCGACGGTGCGGCCCGCCCAGGTCTGCCCGCGCAGCGACGGACCGTCCACCACGAACCGCCGCACGCCCGCCGCCGCGTACCCGGCCTCCATGCCCGGCGCGTACGCGCACTCCGGGGCCCAGATGCCCTCGGGGCGGGTGCCGATCCGCCGCTGGGTGTCGTCCAGGCCGGTGCGCAGCGCGAACGCGCGCAGCCGCTCGTCCAGCAGCGGCTGGAACGGGTGCGCGGCGGGTCCGCCGAGCAGCTCGACCACGCGGGAGTCCACCAGGGACCGCAGCAGCGGCGAGAAGCCGTGCCGCCAGCGGGTCTCGAACTCCTCCAACGCCCACCGCGAGGCGCGGTGCTCGCGGGCGGCCAGGTCGGGCAGCCCGCGCGCCGCGCCGTGCGCCCGCAGCTGCCAGTTGCCCAGCCAGTCGTGCAGGCCGCGCAGGCAGTACGGGTCGTCCAGCTGGGCGGCCAGCACCGGTGTCACGCCGAGGGTGAGCACGTCTTCACGGCCTTCGTCGGCGAACCGCCGCAGCAGGTCCACCACCGGCAGGTAGGAGTGCGCCCACGCCTGGTAGAGCCACTCCTCGCCGACCGGCCAGGCGCCGTGGTGCGCCAGCCAGGGCAGGTGGCTGTGCAGCACCAGGCAGAACGTCCCCTCGGACCCCTGCCCGGTCACCGGCGCACCGCCACGGCCACCAGGTCGAGGCTGGTGTCGAGGCCGTCGTCGGTGATCTCGAAGTCGTCGCCGCGCACCGCGCTCACGGCGGCCAGCAGGTCGGCGGGCCACCGGCCGCCGCCGTCGACGACCACGCGGACCTGGGCGTCGATGAGCGAGCCGCCGAAGGCCGCGTCCAGCTCGCGCAGCCGGGGGCCGTGCCGCAGCCCGGCCAGCCGCTCCACCCGCAGCCCCGCGCCGACCAGCAGCCCGGCCAGCTCGTCGGGGGCCAGCTCCCTGGTGTGGAACGGGTTGAGCGGGGTGTCGCGGCCGGGGGAGAAGGTGAGCCGGTTGGGGGTGGTGACCAGCAGCCTGCCGCCGGGGCGCAGCACCCGCGCGCACTCGGCCAGGAAGCCCTCCTGGTCCCACAGGTGCTCGATGACCTGGAGGTTGGCCACCACGTCCACGGAGGCGTCGCGCAGCGGCAGCGCGGCCAGGTTGCCGCGCAGCACCGCCAGCTCGGGGTAGGCGCGGTGGGCGTGCGCGGCGGTGAGCTCGTCGTAGTCCAGCGCGACCACCCGCGCGGCCCCCCTGGCGAGCAGGGCGGCGCCGTAGCCCTCGCCGCAGCCCGCCTCCAGCACCTCGGCGCCCGCGCACAGGGGGGCCAGGTCGAGGTAGGCGGCTTCGTGGCGGCGGAACCAGTAGTTCTCCTGCGGGACGCCCGGCACGGTCCGCTCACCGGTGAGGGGCAGTGGCTCGACGGTCACCCGGCCCAGGGTAGTTGCCCGTTACTGGCGGGTAGGCACCGGCCGTCCGGTCCGCATGTCACCGGTTCGGGTGAATCCCGAATGCCGGTCAACTGATTGTTTGCTGCAACACACATTTTTTCGTACCCCACACTTTTTACCATAATTAGCCTCATCGGGTGATGAGAAGTAACGTTCTGTTGGGGTAGTTTCGGAAAGTTGTCGGAAAAAATCCACTCTAACGGGTGACTTTACCCATGAGCGGGTTCATACGGCGTTCAGGACGACTGATCAGTGCGTCGCTATCCTCGGCGAATCTTGATAACCGGAGCCGATGGGGCGGGCATGGGTGCGAAAGAGTCGGGGACCATTCCGCGTCGCGCGGATTTCGGCATCGCCTTCCGGGGTTTCCGCCGGCGACAGCTGCTCGACCGGGTCGACCGGCTGGAGGAGGAGCTGCGCCGCGCCGACCCCGACCGGGGCTCGGCGCTGGCGCGGGTGGCGGACCTGCGCGAGCTGCTGGAGGCCACCCGCCCGGACCGGGCGGATGCCGGGACGCCCGCGCCGGAGGTCGCCGCCCAAGTCGCCGCCCAGGTCGCCGAGCTGCGCCGCGAGCTGGTGCGGGAGGCCGTCGAGCTGCGCGAGGCCGCCGCCCGGCGGACCGCGGAGCTGGACCGGCGCGAGGCCGAGCTGGCGCGCAGGCAGCGGGAGCAGGAGCGGCGGCTGCGGGCGCACGCGGACCGGGTGCGCGGGCAGGTGGACCGGGTGCTGCGGGAGACCGCCGAGCGGTGCAGGCACCTGGAGGAGGAGTCCCGCTCGCGGCGCGAGCACGAGCGCGAGGCGTTCGAGCGCACCATGATCCGCAGACGCGCGGAAACCGTCCGGCGCTTGGCCGAGCAGGAGGAGCTGACCAGGGTGCGGGCCGCCTTCGTGGTCGAGGTCGCCGCGCGCCGGGCGCGGCGGCACATCGCCGAGGCGCGGCTGGCCGCCGCGCAGCTGCGACGGCTGCGCGCGGGCGGCGTCGCGCCGGAGGCGCCCGCGCCGATCACCGGGCTGGTCGACCAGCGGGTGGGTGCTTGATGCGGCGCCGGGGCAAGGTGGGCGGCGGGCGATGAGCGTGACGGCGGCCGTCGTGCTGGGGCTGTGCGCGCTGTCGTTCGCGGTCGGCTGCGTGCTCACCGCGGTGATGCTCAGGCGCACCGAGGCCGAGGAGGTCGAGCGAGCCGAGGAGGGCGAGGACGGCATGGTGACGGAGCCCGCGCCCGCGGAGCCCGCGCCGCCGCAGCCCGCGCCCGCCCCGGAACCGGACGGGGAACGGCTGGAGCTGCGCTGGCCGGAGGACGACTTCGCCACCCGGCCGATCTTCCGCAACCCGGTGGTCGGCCTGCCGGTGCGCCCGGCGGGCGAGGAGCTCGCGGAGGCGCCTTGGGAAGCGACTTCGGAGGCGACCGTGCGGAAGGCGCCGGAAGAGGCTCCGGAACCGCCGCCGGAGAGCGCGGCGGAGCCGGAGCCGGGGACCGGGGTGGCGCGGAGACCGTCGACCTAGATCGGGTCCCTCAGCGCTTCTTGAACTTGCGCAGCAGCTGCTGCGCCTTGGCCCGGTTTCGCGGGTCCTGGGCGGCGTACTTGACCTTTTCGGTAACCCGGCGTCCCTGGGGGCTGCGTGCGAACGCCGCGAGTTTGCTGAACAGCGATGCCATGACTACCTCCTTCCCCGTCCGCTCAACGCGCAAACCTGGCGAGGAGTTCCTAAACCGGCGAAACGGTCACCCCGAGCGCCCCAGGGCCGACGTGCGCGCCGATCGCGGTGCTCACCGGGGTCAGCAGCACCCGGCGCGCGCGGGGCAGCCGCTCGGTGAGCTGCTCCAGCACGGCCTGGGCCCGCTCGGCGGCGTCGAAGTGCTCCACGGCGATGTCCACCTGCTGCTCGCCCGCCCGCTTCACCGCGACGTCGACCAGCCTGCGCATCGCGCGCTCCGCGCCCACCACCCGCTCCAGCGGCGAGATCAGGCCCTTGGACACGGTCAGCAGCGGCTTCATCGACAGCGCCGAGCCCAGGAACGCCGCCGAGGCGCTGATCCGCCCGCCGCGCCGCAGGTACTCCAGGGTGTCGACGTAGATCAGCTCGGTGCTGCGGGCGGCGCTGTGCCGCGCCGCTGCCGCCACCTGCTCGGCGTCGCCGCCGATCTGCCCCACGGTCGCCGCGGCCACCACCGCGTAGCCCAGGCTCATCCCGCACGTGCCCGTGTCGACCACATGCACGGGGATGCGCACCTGCGCCGCGCCCGCGCGGGCGGCTTCCGCGGTCCGCGAGAGCCCGGAGGACACGTGCAGCGACACGATCGCCTCCGCGCCCGCCGAGGCGGCCTCCTGGTAGGCCCAGAAGAACGCGCCGGGGTCGGGCGGGGTGGTGGCCACGTCCAGGCGCTGCCGCATGGCGTCGACCAGCTCGGGCACCGGGACGCGCGCTTCGTCGTCCACCCGGTCGCCGACGCGGACCTGGATCTGCACCACGACGATGCCCAGCTTCTCGACCAGCTGGTCGGGCAGGCACGCGGTGGAGTCGGTGATGATCGCAACTCGCCGGATCATGAGATCGAACCTAGCCGGATAGGGGGTGGGGGATGTTGGCCCCTAACGGCGTTCGGTGCAGCTCGGGCAGAGTTTCCCGTGAGCATCGTCACGCGCGGGCGGTGCTTGCTGCGGCTTGCACCTGGGCTACTGGCGGGTAACATCGGGGTGGTCGACACCACCGTGCCACCGCGGCGATGACGTGGCAGGGTCACGAACGACCCCGGCGGAACCCGTCCCACTCCCGCCGCCCCGTCACGCCGCAGCCCCGTCCGCAGGAGGTCGAAGAGGACCTATGAACATTGTCGTCCTGGTCAAGCAGGTGCCTGACACCTGGTCCGAGCGCAAGCTCCGCGACACCGACCACACCCTCGACCGCGACGCCGCGGACGCCGTCCTCGACGAGATCAACGAGCGCGCGGTCGAAGAGGCGCTGCTGCTCCAGGAGGCGCACGGCGGCGAGGTCACCGTCGTCGCGATGGGCCCCGACCGCGCGACCGACGCCATCCGCAAGGCGCTGTCCATGGGCGCGGACAAGGCCGTCCACGTCTCCGACGAGTCGCTGCACGGCTCCGACGCGCTGACCACCGCCAAGGTGCTGGCCAAGGCCATCGGCACGGTGGAGGGCTACGACCTGGTCATCGCGGGCAACGAGGCCACCGACGGCCGCGCGGGCGCGGTGCCCGCCATGCTGGCCGAGCTGCTGGGCCTGCCGCAGGTCACCCAGGTCCGCAAGGTCACCGTCGAGGGCACCACGGTCAAGGCCGAGCGCGAGACCGAGGAGGGCGTGGCGCACCTGGAGGCGAGCCTGCCCGCCATCGTCAGCGTCACCGAGAAGATCAACGAGCCGCGCTACCCGTCCTTCAAGGGCATCATGGCGGCCAAGAAGAAGCCCGTGACCACGCTGACCATCTCCGACCTGGGCCTGGACGCGGCCGAGGTCGGCCTGGGCGCCGCGCGCAGCCAGGTGCTGGAGGCGGCCCCCAAGCCGCCGCGCAGCGCCGGTCAGCGCGTCGAGGACTCGGGTGACGGCGGCGTGAAGATCGCCGAGTACCTGGTCGGCCAGAAGCTCATTTGAGGGCGGGGAGGGAACACATGTCCGAGGTCCTGGTCCTCGTCGACCACGTCGACGGCGAGGTCAAGAAGGTCACCTATGAGCTGCTATCCGCCGCGCGCCGTCTCGGCGACCCGGCCGCGGTGGTGGTCGGATCGCCCGGCACCGCGGCGAAGGTGAGGGAGGCGCTGGGCCGCTACGGCGCGACCAAGGTCTACGCCGCCGAGTCCGACGACGCGGCCAACCTCCTGGTCACGCCGAAGGTGGACGCACTGGCCGCGCTCGCGGGCACCGCGTCCCCGGCGGCCGTGCTGGTCCCGGCCACCCTGGAGGGCAAGGAGGTCGCCGGTCGGCTGGCCGTGCGCCTGGGCTCCGGCCTGGTCTACGACGCCGTCGACCTCGACGGCGAGGGCGTGGCCACCCAGTCGGTCTTCGGCGGCGCCTACGTGGTCAAGTCCAAGGTCAGCGCGGGCACCCCGGTCATCGCGGTGCGCCCCGGCGGCGTCGAGGCCGAGGAAGCCCCGGCCGAGGCCGTCGAGCAGGCCGTGGAGCTGCCCGCCACCGACCCGGCCAAGGCCACCCGGATCACCGGCCGCGAGCCGGTGGCGGGCGGCGACCGCCCCGAGCTGACCGAGGCGTCGGTCGTCGTCTCCGGCGGCCGCGGCGTGGGCAGCGCGGAGAAGTTCGAGGTCGTCGAGAAGCTGGCGGACAGCCTCGGCGCGGCCGTGGGCGCGTCCCGCGCGGCGGTCGACTCCGGCTACTACCCGCACCAGTTCCAGGTCGGCCAGACCGGCAAGACCGTCTCGCCGCAGCTCTACATCGCGCTGGGCATCTCCGGCGCGATCCAGCACCGCGCCGGTATGCAGACGTCGAAGACGATCGTCGCGGTGAACAAGGACCCGGAGGCGCCGATCTTCGAGATCGCCGACTTCGGCGTGGTGGGCGACCTGTTCAACGTCGCCCCCCAGCTCACCGACGAGGTCGGCAAGCGCAAGGGCTGATCCTCGCAGCTCACCACCAGGAGGGCCGTCCCGCTCGCGGGGCGGCCCTCCTGGCGTTCGCGGGCGCACCGCCGCTTCACCGACCTGCCACTGACGTGTCACCGGAACGACCTGCTGTCGGTCGCCGACGGGTCGGTAGACCAGTGGCATGACGCAGCCGCAACTGCTTGTCAGCACCGGGGAGACCGCCGCCGGAGCGCCGCGCTACTCCCTCCTGGTGGCCCGCGACAGCCCGGAGGTCGTGGCCGCGCAGCACCTGCGGCACCGGGTGTTCGCCGAGGAGATGGGCGCGGTGCTGCACACGCCCGTGCCGGGCCACGACGTCGACCCCTTCGACGAGTTCTGCGACCACCTCGTGGTGCGCGACGACCGCACCGGCGAGATCGTCGGCACCTACCGGATGCTGCCGCCGGAGCGGGCGGCCGAGGCCGGGAAGCTCTACTCCGACACCGAGTTCGACCTGGGCGCGCTGGCGCCGCTGCGGCCGAGCGTGGTGGAGACCGGCCGCTCCTGCGTGCACCCCGACCACCGCAACGGGGCCGTGGTGTCGCTGGTGTGGGCGGGCATCGCCCGCTACATGCTGCTGTCGGGCCACTCCTGGCTGGTCGGCTGCGCCTCGGTGCCGCTGCACGACGGCGGCTCGTTCGCCGCGGGCGTGTGGGACCAGGTGCGCGCCAAGCACTACGCGCCCGAGCGGTACCGGGTGCACCCCCGCACGCCGTGGCGGGTCGACGAGGTCGCCCGGCCCGCGCGGGCGGTGCTGCCGCCGCTGCTCAAGGGCTACCTGCGGCTGGGCGCCTGGGTGTGCGGCAGGCCCGCGCTGGACGCCGACTTCGGCGTGGCGGACCTGTTCATCCTGCTCGGCATGGACCGCATCGACCGGCGCTACCTGAGGTTCTTCCTGGGGGAGACGGCATGAGCGCGCACCCGTGGATGCCGACCTCCCCGTGCGGGGACGGCTGCGTCGACCACACCTCCGCCACCGTGGGCGCGGTCCGGGCGCTGCTGCGCGCGGTGGCCGCGCTGACCGTCCTGCTGTGCGGCGGGTTCGTGGTGCTGGGCGCGCTGGCCACCCGAGGCCGGGTGCGGGAGGCGCTGCTGCGCCGGTGGTTCCGGGCGCTGGTGCGGGCGTTCGGGGCGCGGCTGCGGGTGGTCGGCCCCGACCGGTTCCAGGCCACCCCCGGCCGCGGCGTGCTGGTGGTGGCCAACCACGTGTCCTGGCTGGACGAGCTGGCCATCGACGCGGTGCAGCCGATCCGCATGGTGGCCAAGCGCGACATCAAGGACTGGCCGGTGCTGGGCAGGCTGGTCACCGCCGCGCGCACGGTGTACCTGGACCGGGAGCGGCTGTCCCTGCTGCCCGGCACGGTCGCCGAGCTGGCCCGCGCGCTGCGCGAGGGCGCCGCGGTGGGCATCCACGCCGAGGGCACCACGTGGTGCGGCCTGGCGTCGGGGCGCTACCGGCCCGCGCTGTTCCAGGCGGCGCTGGACGCGGGTGTGCCGGTCCGCCCGGTGGTGCTGCGGTACCGGGCGGGCGACGGCGCGGCGACCACGCGGACGGCGTTCGTGGGGGCGGACACGCTGGTGGACTCGCTGCGGCGGGTGCTGCGGCTGCGCGGCCTGGTGGTGGAGGTGCACGTGCTGGACGAGATCGCCCCCGGCCGCGCGGCCGACCGCCGGGAGCTGGCGGCGCTGGCCCAAGGGGCGGCGGAGCGGGCGGCGGAGCGGGCGGCGGAGCGCGCTGCCCGCGACGGGGTCCCGGCGTGGGGAACGCACGCCGCCCTCGTCTGACCGCCCCCAATCCGAGGAGTGCTCGCATACCGGTTTGACCTCGACCAGGGTGGAGGTTGGACGATGGGGGCGTGAGCGCAGCCCGAGCAGCAGCGGAAGCCAGGTCCCGACTGTGGTCGCCGGAGCACCGGGGGCCCACGGTCGGGATCGTGCTGCTGGTGACCCTGCTGGCCTTCGAGGCCATGGGCGTCAGCACGGCCATGCCCCGCATGGTCGCCGAGCTGGACGGCGCGGACCTCTACGCCTGGCCCTTCCTGGCGTTCCTGGCCGCCAGCGTGGTGGCCACCGTCCTGTCCGGACGGTTCAGCGACCGGCGCGGGCCCCGGCCGTCGCTGCTGGTCGGCCCGGCGCTGTTCGTGGCGGGCCTGCTGGTCGCGGGCGTCGCCGGGGACATGCCGGTGCTGCTGCTGGGCCGGTTCCTGCAGGGGCTGGGCGCGGGCACCCAGATCGTGGCCGTGTACGTGCTGATCGGCCTGGTCTACCCGGAACGCGACCGCCCGGCGGTGTTCGGGCTGCTCTCCGCGGCCTGGGTGGTGCCGTCCCTGGTCGGCCCGGCGCTGGCCGGGTGGCTGACCGAGCAGCTGAGCTGGCGCTGGGTGTTCCTCGGTCTGGCCCCGTTCGTGCTGGCGGGCTTCCTGCTGCTGGTGCCGGTGCTGCGCGCGTTGCCGCCGCAGCGCGGCGAGGCCCCCGCCCGACCTGGTCTGCCGCTGGCCGCGCTGGGCGCGAGCGCGGGCGTGGTGGGGTTGAGCTGGGCCGCCCAGCACCCGACCGGCGCGCTGGACCTGGCGCTGGGTCTGGCGGGCCTGGTCGTCCTGGTGCCGTCGCTGCGCGTGCTGCTGCCCAAGGGCACGCTCACCGCGCGGCGCGGCCTGCCGGTGACCATCCTCGCCCGCGGCCTGCTCGCCGGGTCGTTCTTCGCCGCCGAGGCGTTCATCCCGCTCACCCTGACCTCCGTGCACGGCTACTCGGCGCTGGCCGCGGGCATCCCGCTCACGCTCAGCGCGCTGGGCTGGTCCGGCGCGGCCATGTGGCAGTCCCGCAAGCCCGACATCCCCCGCGAGAAGCTGGTCCGCTGGGGCTTCCTGCTCAACGCGGCGGGCATCGCGGGCGTGACGCTCATCGCACCGGCCTGGGGACCGGCCTGGGCCACCCCCGCGCTGTGGGCGCTCGCGGGCGCGGGCATGGGACTGGCCATGTCCAGCCTCAGCGTGCTCACCCTGGCCGCCTCCACCGACGCCGACCGGGGCTTCAACTCCTCCGCGCTGCAGATCAGCGACATGCTCGGCTCGGCCCTGCTGGTCGGCCTGGGCGGGGTGCTCGTCTCCGCGCTGGCCTCCGCGCAGGCGCCCACCGCCGCGGTGATCCCGTTCGACCTGCTGATGGCGGCGGTCTCGGTGGTCGGTGCCGCGCTCACCGGACCGCGCTGCCGGGCTACCCTGGAGCACTGATGGCCTACTTCGACCACGCCGCCACGACGCCCATGCTCCCCGAGGCGATCGCGGCCATGACGCGGGCGCTGTCCAGCACGGGCAACGCCTCGTCGCTGCACACCTCCGGCAGGCGCGCGCGGCGGGCGGTCGAGGAGGCCAGGGAGGACATCGCCGACGCGCTGGGCGCCCGGCCGTCCGAGGTGATCTTCACCAGCGGCGGCACCGAGAGCGACAACCTGGCCGTGAAGGGCGTCTACTGGGCGCGCGGGCGCAAGCGCGTGGTCGCCTCCTCGGTCGAGCACCACGCCGTGCTCGACGCGGTGCAGTGGCTGGCCGACCACGAGGGCGCCGAGATCACCTGGCTGGAGCCCGACGGCCTGGGCCGCGTCCGCCCCGAGGCGCTGCGCGAGGCCATGGGCGAGGACGTGGCGCTGGTCACCGCCATGTGGGCGAACAACGAGGTCGGCACGCTCAACCCGGTGCCCGAGCTGGCCGCCGTCGCCGCCGAGCACGGCGTGCCGTTCCACACCGACGCGGTGCAGGCGCTGGGCGCGGTGCCGGTCGACTTCGCCGCCTCCGGCGCGAGCGCGATGACGCTGTCCGGCCACAAGATCGGCGGCCCCTACGGCGTGGGCGTGCTGCTGCTGGGCCGCGACGTGCCCACCACCCCCGTGCTGCACGGCGGCGGGCAGGAGCGCGACGTGCGCTCCGGCACCCTGGACGTGCCCGCCATCGTCGGGCTGGCCGCGGCGGTCCGGCACGCGGTCACCCACCAGGAGGCCACCGCCGCCCGGCTGTCCGCGCTGCGCGACGAGCTGGTCGCGGCCGTGCGCGCGGCCGTGCCGGACGTGGTGGTCAACGGCGACCCGGTGCACCGGCTGCCCGGCAACGCCCACCTGACCTTCCCCGGCTGCGAGGGCGACAGCCTGCTGATGCTGCTCGACGCCAAGGGCATCGAGTGCTCCACCGGCTCGGCGTGCACCGCAGGCGTGGCGCAGCCCAGCCACGTGCTGCTGGCCATGGGCGTGGACCGGGCGCTGGCGCGCGGCTCGCTGCGCTTCTCGCTGGGCCACACGTCCACCGAGGACGAGGTGCGGGAGCTGGCCGAGGCGATCGGACCGGTGGTGGAGCGCGCCCGCACGGCGGGCATCGCGGGGATGCGGCGGAAGGCGGAGGTGTGACCGGGATGCGGGTGCTGGCGGCGATGAGCGGCGGCGTGGACTCCGCGGTGGCGGCGGCGCGCGCGGTCGAGGCGGGGCACGACGTGACCGGCGTGCACCTGGCCCTGTCGGCCAAGCCGGGCACGCTGCGCACCGGCGCGCGCGGCTGCTGCACCATCGAGGACGCGCACGACGCCCGCCGCGCCGCGGACGTGCTGGGCATCCCGTTCTACGTGTGGGACTTCGCCGAGCGGTTCACCGAGGACGTGGTCGAGGACTTCGTGGCCGAGTACGCCGCGGGCCGCACGCCCAACCCGTGCCTGCGCTGCAACGAGCGGATCAAGTTCGAGGCGCTGCTGGACAAGGCGGTGGCGCTGGGCTTCGACGCGGTGTGCACCGGGCACTACGCGCGGCTGTCCACTGTGGACGGACGAGTGGAGCTGCGGCGCAGCGCCGACGACGGCAAGGACCAGTCCTACGTGCTGGCGTCGCTGACCGCCGAGCAGCTGGCGCACGCGATGTTCCCGCTGGGCGGGTCGACCAAGGCGGCGGTGCGCGAGGAGGCCGCGGCGCGCGGGCTGTCGGTGGCGGAGAAGCCGGACAGCCACGACATCTGCTTCATCCCCGACGGCGACACGCGCGGTTTCCTGACCCGGCGGCTGGGCGAGCAGCCGGGCCTGCTGGTGGACGACGAGACCGGCGCGGTGCTGGGCAGGCACGCGGGTGTGCACGAGTTCACCGTGGGTCAGCGCAAGGGCCTGGGCATCGACGCGCCCGCCCCGGACGGCAGGCCGCGCTACGTGCTGTCGCTGGAGCCGGTCAGCGGCACCGTGCGGGTGGGTTCGGCCGAGAAGCTCGCGGTGACCGAGATCGTCGCCGAGCGGCCGGTGTCCCGGATCGAGTGGGACGGCCCGGTGGAGTGCGTGGCCCAGGTGCGGGCGCACGGCGGCACCGCGCCCGCCGTGGCCGAGCTGGTGGACGGCTCGGTGGTGGTCCACCTGCGCGAGCCGCTGCGCGGCGTCGCCCCCGGTCAGGCCGTTGCCCTCTACCGCCCCGACCCCACCGCGGGCGACCTCGTCCTGGCCAGCGCCACCATCACCACCACCCGCTGACCCGCGAGTCGAACGCTCAGGACCCCTGAGTTCAACGCTCAGGTTGGGTTATCCAGCAAAGCGGCGCTCGCGGGCACCCCGCAGCGCGCGCTGCCCTGGTACGTGGGCAAGTACTACCCGGCGGGTGTGTGTGGGCCGGTAAGTACCGCCCGAGGTGCGTGAACGCTCGGTTCGTGGTGTCCAGGCGCGCGACTCGCGGGGGCGACACTCCCGACACGCCCGCGACCGGGTGGCGCCGGGGGCGGGCGTGGTTGTTCTGAGCGTTGAACTCGGGGGTTCTGGAGGTTCGACTCGCGGGTCAGGCGGGGGTCCAGTCGGTGTTGGCGCCGCAGAGGACCACGCAGGGCAGGTCGCCGGGGACGCGGCCGTGCAGCCACGCCGCGAAGGGCACCGCCGCGGCGGGTTCCACGGCCAGGCGGAACTCCTCCCACAGGCGGTCCCGCGCCGCCAGCAGCTCGGCGTCGCTGACCAGGACCGAACGCACGCCCGCCTCGGCGACCACGGCGAAGGGGAGCTCGCCGACCCTGGTCGCCCCGAGCGCCGACGCGGCCACCGAGTCGATCTCCACGTCCACCGGCTCACCGGCCTCCAGCGCCCGGTGCAGCGCCCGGCAGCGCTCCGGCTCGACGCCCACGACGGTCCTGCCGCCCGCCCCGAGCACGGTTCCGGCGATCAGCCCGCCGCCGCCGACCGCCACCGCGATGGCGTCCACGTCCGGCGCGTCGGCCACCACCTCGGCGGCCACGGTGCCCTGCCCGGCGATGACCTCGGGGGAGTTGTACGCCTCGACGTACACCCCCGGCACCTGCCGCGCCGCCGCGGCGGCTTCGGCGTAGGTGGCGCCGTGCCGGATCAGCTTCGCGCCCACCGCCTCGATCCGCCGCACCTTGCCCTCCGGCGCGCCCAGCGGGACGTAGACCGTCGCGGGCACGCCGAGCAGCTGCGCCGCCCGCGCCACGCCCAGCCCGTGGTTGCCGCCGGACGCGGTCACCACCCGGTCGGGCAGTTCCCCGGACAGCAGGGTGTTCAGCGCCCCGCGCAGCTTGAACGAGCCGGTGAGCTGGAGGTGCTCCAGCTTGAGCACCAGCGGCCGTCCGTCGACCTCGGTGCGCAGCAGCGGGGTGCGGCGGATGTGGGGGCGGATGCGGTCAGCGGCCGCGGCGACGTCCATGCCGCCAGCATCCCCTCAACCCGGCGGCCACTTGTAGGGCTGCATGACAATCCTCACCACCCCCGTTCGGGTCGACTCTAGGATCGGCGGGTGATCGGGGTATCGGTGGTGGTGTTCGGCCTGGCCTGGTGGCTGGGGTTGTACCTGCTGGCGCGCGACCCGCGAAAGCCGTTGCTGCACCGCACGGCGGCGGGACTGCTCGCCTACGCGGTGGCGCTGGCGCTACCGCACCCACCGGCGGTGCTGCTGGCCGCGCCCGCCGTGGCGTGGACGGGCGTGATCGCGTGCTGGCTGCCCGAGCGCTACGAGCGCTGGTGGCGGCTGGGCGCGGTGCCGCTGCTGGTGGTGGCGCACTTCGCGCCCGCCGTGGTGCTGGTGCCGCTGGCCGCGGCGTTCGCGCTGCTCCTGCGCGCTCGGCGGGACCGGGCGCTGGCGGGCGTGGTGACGCTGATGTTCACCTTGGGGTCGGCGGCGGTGCTGCTGCGAGTCGACTGGTTGCCGCCCTGGCTGATGGTCACCTCGATCGGGGTGGACCTGCTGCTGTTCGGCGTGCTGGTGGCCGCGGCGGACGCGTTCGACGAGGGCGAGGCGGTCCGCGCGGACATGGTGCGCTCGCTGGCCGTGTCGGCGGGCACGGCGCTGGTGTTCGGGGCGCAGGTGGCGCTGTTCCTGGACGAGCGGCTGGTGCCGCTGCTGTTCGGCACGGTCGCCGCCGCCGTCGCGGTGCAGGTGCTGGCCAACCCGCTGGCCGCGGCGGTGGACCGGGTGGCGCTGCCCGCGGTGGCCGCCGAGCGGGCCGAGTTGCGCGAGGCCGCGGAGGCGCTGCCCAAGCGCCCGCCGCTGGCCGACGTGGACGAGGTCGAGTTCGCCAAGCTGACCCGGCGGGCCCTGAGCCACTACGGCGACCTGGCCAAGCTGGTCGCCAGCCCGCTGACGCGGCTGCCGGTGATCGACGCCCGGCTGGCCGCCCGAGGCGCGGCCGACCAGCCGCTGGAACGGGCGGCGGAGTTGAAGTCGCTGCTGCTGGAGGGCATTTCCCGGCTCAAGCCCAAGGACGGCGACTTCGGCACCAGCGATGAATGGCGGCACTACAACGCGCTGTACTTCTACTACGTGGTGGGAATTCGTCCTTACAGCAGTCGGACGAAACGCGAGGACCTGGACCCGGAATCGCGCAAGGCGCTCGCCTGGTTCGTCAACCAGGTGCCCGAGCGGACCCTGCACAACTGGCAGAACGCGGGGGCCAAGTTGGTGGCAGCCGACCTGTTCTCCCAGGTCGCGGACCGCTGACTGGCAGGCGTTGGCAGCGTTCGGCGTGGCGTTGGCAGTTCCGGCGGACCTAGCTTCATGGCCATGACGACGAATCAAGTTCGCAATGACGGCCTGCTCCGCTTCGCTCTCAAGCTCGACGGTGTCGCCTCGGGCGGGTTGGGGGTCCTGGCCCTGCTGATCGACGCTCCGCTGGGTTTGCCGAGGGGGCTGGTGATCGGTCTGGGCGCATTCCTCGTGGTTTACGGGATCGGGGTTTTCCTGCTCGGGACCAAGCCGATCCGACCGCTGGTCGGGGTGGTGGTGCTGGGCAACTTCCTGTGGGTGGTGGACAGCTTCCTGACCGCGTTCGCGGGCTGGTTCGAGGTGACGCCGCTGGGGGTCGCGGTGGTCGTGGCCCAGGCGGTCGCGGTGGCCGGGTTCATCGCGCTGCAGGTGCTGGGGCTGCGCCGGTCGGCGTGAGGACGGCCCGGAGCGGGCTGAGACGGGCCCGAGATGAGCCCGGATGGCTCTGTCCCCGATGTGGTTCTTGCTGGACCGTGGAGGCAGCGCCGCCCGGCCCGCGCAGCGCCGGGCACCCACTGGAACAAGTGAGGGAATTGCGATGACGCACGCGCTCGGTGCCTCCGGCGACGTCGACGACGGCGCTGATCGTCCCGCTCCGACCCGCGCCTCGCTGATCCTGGGGCTGCGGCGCGCGGCACCGTCCGCCTTCGTGGTCGGCGTGGAACCCGCCTGCGCCCCGGAGGAGGAGGGGTCCGCCAAGCGCGGCTTGGCGGACTACCTGGCGGACCTGGGCTACTCGGGCGATCAGCCGCCGCGACCATGAGCGCTCGCCGTCCGTGGCGGACAGGGGGAGTCACGGACGGCTCGCGCGGCGCTCGGGGGAGTGGAAGTGGCGCGAGGGCATGGGGCGCGTCACACCCCCGCACCACGTTCTGGGCGGTGCGATAACCGTCCGCACCGACGAGGTAACCGTATGTGGCCCGCGCCGGACCGTCAATGGGTCTAGACCTTTCTGTCTTCGACCGGTCAACGGGGCGTGCGCGGGGGGCGGTGGGAAACTGGTGACGTGGACCCTGCCCCCTGGCCCGAAGGCACCGCGACCGGCATCGGCTCGCTGCCCGGAACCGACCCGCACGAGGCGGCCCGCCTCGTCCTCGGCGAGCTGCCCGACCTGCCCCACCTGCCCGAGCTGCCCGCGCGCGGGGTCGGCGCGGACCTGACCGGCCGCACCGCCGCCCTGCTGGTCGACCTGCCCGTGGAGGTGGTCCCCTCCGGCTACCGGGTCGCCGCGCGCCCCGGCCGGGACCACCGGCGGGCGGTGGACCTGCTGCGCTGGGACCTCGACGCGCTGGAGGAGGCCGCCGCCGCGACCAGGCCCGCGGTGGTCAAGGTGCAGGCGGCCGGGCCGTGGACGCTGGCCGCCACCGTGGAGCTGCCGCGCGGCCACCGGGTGATGACCGACCCCGGCGCGCTGCGGGAGTTCACCGAGTCGCTGTGCGAGGGCCTGCGCGGGCACGTGGCCGAGGTGGCCAAGCGGACCGGCGCCCGCGTGGTGGTGCAGCTGGACGAACCCGCGCTGCCCGCCGTGCTGCGCGGCCTGCTGCCCACGCCGTCGAAGCTGGGCACGGTGCCCGCGGTGCCCGAACCCGAGGCGCAGGCGGTGCTGCGGACCGTCGTGGAGGCGGTGGACGCGGACGTGGTCGTGCACTGCTGCGCGCCCAACCCGCCGGTGTCGCTGATCCGCAAGGCGGGCGCGCGGGCGGTGTCGCTGGACGCCACGATCATCGAGCAGCGGATGCTGGACGAGATCGGCGAGGCGTGGCAGGAGGGCCTGGTGTTCTTGCTGGGGCTGGTGCCCAGCACGGCCCCCGGTGCCCCGGTGGACCTGAAGTCGTTGGCGCGTCCGGCGTTGGAGCTGGTCGACCGGCTGGGCTTCGCCCGCTCCACGCTGGCCGCCCAGGCGGTGCCGACGCCGACCTGCGGGCTGGCGGGCGCGAGCGCGGGGTGGGTCCGCCGGGCGCTGTCGCTGACCCGCGACCTGGGCAAGGCGTTCGTGGAGCCGCCCGAGGGCTGGTGACCGGGCTGTCCCCTGTGGACGGATCTGTCCACAGGGGACGCCCAGGTGCTCGAACGCTCGGTTCGGGGTGCCGGAACGCTCGGTTCTCGGTGTCCGAACGCGCGATTCGCGAGAGGATGGGGGCATGAGCTGGTTCCGCCGCAACCGACCCGAGCCGCCGCGACCCGCCGCGCACCCCAGCGGGCACCTGCCCAACCCGGAGGAGGCCGCGCAGCGGTTCTGGGAGCGCTGGTTCGAGCTGTTGCCGCAGGTCAGCGCCGCGCTGGGGGACCGCGAGCCGCACCGGGTGGAGAACGAGCTGTGCGAGCTGGTCGCGGGCATCCACCCGGACCTGCACTTCACCGTCGACCGCGGGCACCGGGCCATCTACGCGCTGGTGATCAGCGGCCAGGAGGACCCGAGGCTGCGCCCCTACACCGACGCCTGGAAGGCCGCCGCGCCGCCGGAGGACATGATCTGGGAGTACCACGACTCGGTGCCCCCGGTGCCCGACCCGACCGAGGTCACCGTCAACCTCGGCGCGCGCAGGCTCCCGCTGGCCGACGTGCGGGTGGTCGCCCAGGTCAACGACGGCCTGGTGGACGTGGCGGTGTACCACCCCGAGTTCGCGGCACTGGACGAGGAGCAGCGGCGGACCATGACGTTCCTCCCGCTGGACGTCACCCTCGGTGAGCGGTTGGCGGGTGAGCGCCTCGGTCGGGTGGAAACCGCCACGACCGAGCCAGCGGCCACCATCGGCCTGCTGGAGTTCCGCGAACTGGTGCGCGGACTCGACCAGTCCCAAGCCGAGCCGTCCTCCTGAAACTGTCGGACCCGCCGGCTAGGCTCACCCCGTGACCAGCAGCGATGAACCCACCCCGGTCGAAGGTGTCGAAGACGTCCCCGCCGACGTGCGGGAGCGGCACCAGGCGCTCGCGGAGGAGGTGCGCGGGCACCAGTTCCGCTACTACGTGCTGGACTCGCCCACCATCAGCGACGGGGAGTTCGACGCGCTGCTGCGCTCGCTGCAGGAGCTGGAGGACGCCCACCCCGGCCTGGCCACGCCCGACTCGCCGACCCAGCGGGTCGGCGGCACGTTCTCGACCGAGTTCACCGCGGTCGACCACCTGGAGCGGATGCTCAGCCTGGACAACGTCTTCGACCTCGACGAGCTCCAGGAGTGGTTCAAGCGGGTGGAGAAGGAGGTCGGCGCGGGCACGCACTACCTGTGCGAGCTGAAGATCGACGGCCTCGCCATCAACCTGCTCTACCGCGACGGCCGCCTGGTCCGCGCCCTGACCAGGGGCGACGGTCGCACCGGCGAGGACGTGACGCTCAACGTCCGGACCATCGACGACATCCCCGAGGTGCTCACCGGCACCGACGAGCACCCGGTGCCCGAGCTGGTCGAGGTGCGCGGCGAGGTGTTCTTCGCGGTCGAGGACTTCCTGGAGCTCAACGCGAAGCTGGTCGAGGCGGGCAAGCCGCCGTTCGCCAACCCGCGCAACACCGCGGCCGGGTCGCTGCGGCAGAAGGACCCCAAGGTCACCGCCTCTCGCAGGCTGCGGATGATCTGCCACGGCCTGGGCAAGCGGGAGGGCTTCGAGCTGACCCGCCAGTCCGAGGCGTACGAGGCGCTGCGCGCGTGGGGGCTACCGGTGTCGCCGCACACCAAGGTGGTCGGCTCGTTCGAGGAGGCCCGCGAGCACGTCGAGCACTGGGGCGCGCACCGGCACGACGCGCTGCACGAGATCGACGGCGTGGTGGTGAAGGTCGACGAGGTGCCGCTGCAGCGCCGCCTCGGCACGACCTCGCGCGCGCCCCGGTGGGCCATCGCGTTCAAGTACCCGCCGGAGGAGGCGACCACCACGCTGCTGGACATCAAGGTCCAGGTGGGTCGCACCGGTCGGGTGACGCCGTTCGCGGTGATGGAGCCGGTGAAGGTGGCCGGGTCCACGGTGGCGCGGGCGACGCTGCACAACGCCTCGGAGGTCAAGCGCAAGGGCGTGCTGATCGGCGACCGCATCGTCATCCGCAAGGCGGGCGACGTGATCCCGGAGGTCCTCGGCCCGGTGATCGACGCCCGCCCGGACGACGCGCGCGAATTCGTCATGCCGCTGACCTGCCCCGAGTGCGGGCACGCGCTGCGGCCGATGAAGGAGGGCGACGTCGACATCCGCTGCCCCAACGCGGCGCGCTGCCCCGGCCAGCTGCGGGAGCGGCTGGCGTACCTGGCCTCCCGGTCGGCGCTGGACATCGAGGTGCTCGGCTACGAGGCCGCCGCCGCCCTGGTCGACTCGCCGGTCTACGACGACGAGGGCGACCTGTTCTCCCTCGACGCGGACAAGCTGGGGCAGGTCGAGCTGTTCCGCACCATCCACGGCGAGCTGACCGCCAACGCGGTGAAGCTGCTGGACAACCTGGAGACCGCGAAGCAGCGTCCGCTGTGGAGGGTGCTGGTCGCGCTGTCGATCCGGCACGTGGGGCCGACCGCGGCCCGCGCGCTGGCGCGGGAGTTCGGCTCGCTGGAGGCGATCACCTCGGCGTCGGAGGAGGCGCTGGCCGCCGCCGAGGGGGTGGGGCCGACGATCGCGCTGGCGGTGCGGGAGTGGGCCGGGACCGCGTGGCGGCAGGAGGTCGTGCGCAAGTGGCGGGCGGCCGGGGTGCGTATGGTCGACGAGCGCGACACCTCGGTCCCGCGCAACCTGGAGGGCCTGTCGATCGTGGTGACCGGCTCGCTGGAGGGCTTCTCCCGCGACGAGGCCAAGGAGGCGATCCTGGCCCGCGGCGGCAAGGCGGTCGGCTCGGTGTCGAAGAAGACCGCCTTCGTGGTGGTGGGCGACAACCCCGGCTCCAAGGCGGACAAGGCGCTGCAGCTGAAGGTGCCGGTGCTGGACGAGGCGGGTTTCCGAACCCTCCTCGCCGACGGCCCGGAGGCCGCCACCCCGCTGGCCACCGTCGGCGAGCCGAACGCTGAGGACGCCTGAGCCGGTCACCCGGAACGCATGATCGCGGCCCCCTTCCTGGTCGATAATCGGGCAACCGCGACCAGGAAGGGGAAGCGATGCCCGACGTCGTCGTCAGGCCCGCGCACGAGCACGAGTGGGACGAGGTCGGGGCGCTGACCGTCGCCGCCTACCGGGCGGAGGGCTACCTCACCGGTCCCGTCAACGACTACGCCGCCGAGCTCGCCGACGCCCGCGACCGGGCCCGGCACGCCGACCTGCTGGTCGCGGTGGACGATCGGGACGCGGTGCTGGGCACCATCTCGGTGGTCCACCCCGGCTCGCCCTACGCCGAGACCTGCCGCGAGGGCGAGCTGGAGTTCCGGATGCTCGCCGTGCGCCCCGACGCGCGCGGCCGCGGCATCGGGGAGGCGCTGGTCCGAGCCGCGATCGGGCGCGCCCGCGAGGTGGGCGCCGCGCGGCTGGTCATGAGCACCTCCGAGCGGATGCCCAGCGCGCTGCGCCTGTACCGGCGGCTGGGCTTCGCGCGCAGCCCGGAGCGGGACTGGCGGCCCAAGCCGGGCGTGGACCTCATCGCCTTCCGACTGGAGCTCTCATGACCCTGGCCCGCAGCGCGGGGTCGCGCGCGGCCTGCTCGTAGAGGAAGTCCGCCAGCACCTCCGGCGGCAGCTCGGCCAGCCGGGCGCGCAGCGCCGAGTCCTCCGCGTCCGGCGGCGGCACGGTCAGCCCGCGCGCCAGCAGCACCAGGCCGACCGCCACGCAGTGCTTGCAGAAGAACCCCTCCGCGCCGTACGGGCACGAGCACGAGCCCACCAGCACCTCGGCGTCCCACGCCAACGACACCTCGTACTCCGCTGTGCCCACCACGACCCCCGTCACGTGGCGTGGATGCACTTCCAGGGACACCACGGCATCGCGGTACGCCAGACCGCGCCAGTACGACTTGTGGCCCGCGCGGTGCCGCAACAGGGCAGAGGTGAGCGTCGACATGGCGGTATCCAACACCGTGTGGTTCGGTGGGTCGCGTGCTCCAGGTCTGTTCCAACGGCGCGCGCCCGGCGGGCAGCCACCCGGCCCTGCCGATCACCCCCCAGCAGCTGGCCGCCGACGCGGTCGCCGTGGCCCGGCTCGGGGTCACCTCGTTCCACCTGCACCCGCGCGACATCACCGGCGCGGAGGTGCTCGCGGGCCCGGAGGTGGCCACCGCGGTTTCGGTGGTGCGCGCCGCCGTGCCGCGCGCCGCGATCGGCGTCACCACCGGGGCGTGGATCGAGCCGGACCCGCGCAGGCGGGCCGAGCTGGTGCGCGGCTGGGCGGGCCTGGCGGCGGGCAAGCCGGACTTCGCCTCGGTCAACGCCCACGAGGAGGGCTGGCTGGAGGTGTGCCGGGCGCTGCGCGAGGCCGGGATCGGCGTCGAGGTGGGCGTGTTCCACGAGGAGGCGGCCCGGCGGCTGCTCGCCGCCGGGGTGCCGGAGGGGACCGTGCGGCTGCTGGCCGAGGTCCAGCCCGGCGAGGGCGTCGCCGAGGCCGAGCGGCTGCTCGCGCTGCTGGAGCCGCTGGGCGTGCCGGTCCTGCTGCACGGCGAGGACGACAGCGCCTGGCCGGTGCTGGGCCACGCCGCCCGCCTGGAGCTGGACACCCGCGTCGGCCTGGAGGACGTGCTCACCCTCCCGGACGGCCGCCCGGCCGCGAACAACGCCCAGCTCGTCGAGCAGGCCCGCCGGATCGTGCGCGGCCGGTCGGTCCGCTAGCGGCAGGCCGGTCCGCTAACAGCCGGTCGGTCCGGCAGCGGTCGGTCCGGCAGCGGTCGGTCCGGCAGCGGTCGGTCCGGCGGCGGTCAGTCCGGCAGCACCACGGACACGATCCCGGCCAGGTGGGCCAGCCGCGCCACCTCGGCCGCGCGGAACATCGGCCCGCCGGGACGACCCACCAGCAGCACCCGGTCGGGCCTGCCCAGCGGGGTCGCGGCCAGCTCGGTGCCCAGCTCGCGCCACGTCTCGGGCACCCAGCCGTCCTCGCCGTCGAGCACGGTGGCCCGCGCCAGCGGGAACCACGGCGGGTCCACCAGGCGGGTCTCCGGGGCGGCCGTGGACGCGGTCACCCGGTGCACCCCGGCCTTGCCCCGCTCCACGACCACGGCCCAGCCCGCGCGGATGATCTTGGGCACGCCCTCGGTGAACACCGCCAGGCCCTTGGCGGGCTCCTCGGCGACCTCCTCCACCAGCTCCAGCTCGCGGTGGGTGTCCAGCACGCCCGCGTACGGCCGCACCGCGTCGACCTCCACGCCGTCGATGGACTCCGCGGCGGTGATCAGCACGTCCGGCAGCCGCCCGGAGGGCAGCTCCACCACCAGGTCGTCGATGGCCAGGCCCGAGCCGCGCTCCACCACGTCCACGCTGAGGATGTCGGCTCCGATCGCGCCGAGCGCGGAGGCGACCGCACCCAGGGTGCCGGGACGGTCCGGGAGCTGGACCCGGATCAGGAAGGACACGTGCACGCCTCCATGCTGAGGTACTGCCGAACGGTCGACTCGCCGGCCGATGATTGTCGCAGACGCGGCTTCGCTTTCCGACCGACGCGCGCGGTTGCGCGCCGGTAAAATCCCGCACTCCCGGTCGGCCCGCTCGGGCCCCACCCTGACCAGCCAATAGACTCGTCGGGTCCCGATCCGAAAAACCGACCCACGGGGGTTGACGAGGTGCCCAGCATCTCCCGCGACGAGGTCGCGCACCTGGCTCGCCTGGCCAGGCTCGCCGTCACCGACGACGAGCTGGACCTTTTCGCAGGCCAGTTGGACGTGATCCTGCAGTCGGTGGCCACGGTGGGCGACATCGCCACCGCGGACATCCCGCCCACTTCGCACGCCGTTCCGCTGACCAACGTGTTCCGCGAGGACGCGGTGCGTCCCAGCCTCGGTCAGCAGCAGGCGCTCGCGGGCGCCCCCGCCGCCGAGGACGGTCGCTTCCGCGTCCCCCGCATCCTGGGGGAGGAAGCATGAGCGACCTGATCCGCAGCACCGCCGCCGAGCTGGCGGCCAAGATCGCCAGTCGCGAGGTCTCCGCGGTCGAGGTCGCGCAGGCGCACCTGGACCGCATCGCCGAGGTCGACGGCTCGGTGAAGGCGTTCCTGCACGTCGACGCCGAGGGCGCGCTGGCCGCGGCCCGCAGGGTCGACGAGGACGTCGCCGCGGGCAACGCGCCCGCGAGCCCGCTGGCGGGCGTCCCGCTGGCCCTCAAGGACGTCTTCACCACCGAGGGCGTGCCGACCACGTGCGGCTCGAAGATGCTGGAGGGCTGGCGCCCGCCCTACGACGCCACGGTAACCCGCAGGCTCAAGGAAGCGGGCGTGGTCATCCTGGGCAAGACGAACATGGACGAGTTCGCGATGGGCTCCTCCACCGAGAACTCCGCCTACGGCCCGACCCGCAACCCGTGGGACCTGGACCGGATTCCGGGCGGTTCCGGCGGCGGTTCCAGCGCCAGCCTGGCCGCGTTCGAGGCGCCGCTGGCGATCGGCACCGACACCGGCGGCTCGATCCGCCAGCCCGGCTCGGTCACCGGCACCGTCGGCGTGAAGCCGACCTACGGCGGCGTGTCCCGCTACGGCCTGGTGGCGTTCTCGTCCTCGCTGGACCAGGCGGGCCCGTGCGCGCGCACGGTGCTGGACGCCGCGCTGCTGCACGAGATCATCGCGGGCCACGACCCGCTGGACTCCACCTCCGTCGACGCGCCCGTGCCGCCCGTGGTCGCCGCGGCCCGCGAGGGCGCCAACGGCGACCTGACCGGCGTGCGCGTCGGCGTGGTGACGCAGTTCAGCGGCGAGGGCTACCAGCCGGGCGTGCTGCGCTCGTTCGAGGCGGCCGTGGCGCAGCTCAAGCAGCTGGGCGCGGAGATCGTCGAGGTGTCCTGCCCCAGCTTCGACTACGCGCTGCCCGCGTACTACCTGATCGCGCCGAGCGAGGCGTCGTCGAACCTGGCCCGCTTCGACGCGATGCGCTACGGCCTGCGCGTCGGCGACGACGGCACCCGCAGCGCCGAGGAGGTCATGTCGCTGACCCGCGAGGCGGGCTTCGGCGCGGAGGTCAAGCGCCGCATCATGATCGGCACGTACGCGCTGTCCTCGGGCTACTACGACGCCTACTACGGCTCGGCGCAGAAGGTGCGCACGCTCATCTCGCGCGACTTCGAGTCCGCGTTCGCCACGGTGGACGTGCTGGTCTCGCCGACCACGCCGACCACCGCGTTCCGCATCGGCGAGCGCACCGGCGACCCGATGGCCATGTACAAGGCCGACCTGTGCACCATCCCGGCCAACCTGGCGGGCAACGCCGCGATGAGCGTGCCCAGCGGGCTGTCCGACGAGGACGGTCTGCCGGTGGGCCTGCAGATCATGGCCCCGGCCCTGCAGGACCACCGCATGTACCGGGTGGCCGCGGCCTACGAGGCGGCCCGCGACGCCGCCCTCGGCCACACCGTCATCAGCCAGGTCCCGCAGCTGGAAGGAGCCGCGCGATGAAGAAGACCCGTGGTGTGTTCGGCCTGCTCAGCGCGGGCGCGTCGGCGGCGAGCGCGTTCTCCTCGCTCAAGGCCGCCCGCGGCGACAAGGACAAGCTGGCCCTGGCCAACGCGCTGGGCAGTGCCATCGTCGCGATCACCGGCCTGGCGCTGGCGATCCGGGCGATGCGGAAGGACGGGAAGGCATGACCTCGGTCGACGAGCTGATGGACTACGCCGAGGTCGTCGAGCGCTACGACCCGGTGCTGGGCCTGGAGGTCCACGTCGAGCTGCACACGAACACGAAGATGTTCTGCGGCTGCGCCAACCTGTTCGGCGGCGAGCCCAACACCCACGTGTGCCCCACCTGCCTCGGCCTGCCCGGCGCGCTGCCGGTGGTCAACGGCAAGGCGGTGGAGTCGGCGATCCGCATCGGCCTGGCGCTGAACTGCGAGATCGCCGAGTGGTGCCGGTTCGCCCGGAAGAACTACTTCTACCCGGACATGCCGAAGAACTTCCAGACCTCGCAGTACGACGAGCCGATCGCGTTCAACGGCTGGCTCGACGTCGCGCTGGACGACGGCACGGTGGTGCGGGTGGAGATCGAGCGCGCCCACATGGAGGAGGACACCGGCAAGTCGCTGCACGTCGGCGGCGCGACCGGGCGCATCCACGGCGCGGAGCACTCGCTGCTGGACTACAACCGCGCGGGCGTGCCGCTGATCGAGATCGTCACCAAGCCGATCACCGGCACCGGCGAGCGGGCCCCCGAGGTGGCCCGCGCGTACGTGACGGCGCTGCGGGACCTGCTCAAGGCGCTGGACGTCTCCGACGTCCGGATGGACCAGGGCTCGCTGCGCTGCGACGCCAACGTGTCGCTGATGCCCAAGGGCACCACCGAGTTCGGCACCCGCACCGAGACCAAGAACGTCAACTCGCTGCGCAGCGTCGAGCGGGCGGTGCGGTTCGAGATGACCCGCCAGGCCGCGGTGCTCGCGGGCGGCGGCAAGATCACCCAGGAGACCCGCCACTTCGACGAGTCCACCGGCAGCACCTCCTCCGGGCGCACCAAGGAGACCGCGGAGGACTACCGGTACTTCCCCGAGCCGGACCTGGTGCCCGTCGCGCCGTCGCGCGAGTGGGTGGAGGAGCTGCGCGGCACGCTGCCGGAGCTGCCCTGGGAGCGCCGCAAGCGCATCCAGCAGGAGTGGAACCTCACCGACGCCGAGCTGCGCGACCTGGTCAACGCGGGCGCGGTGGACCTGGTGGCGGCCACGGTCGAGGCGGGCGCGACGCCAGCCGAGGCGCGCTCGTGGTGGGTGGCCTACCTGACCAAGGAGGCCAACAACCGGGGCGTCGAGCTGGCCGAGCTGGCGATCACGCCCGCGCAGATCGCGCGGGTCGTGGCGCTGGTGAACTCCGGCGAGCTGACCAACAAGCTCGCCCGCGAGGTCGTCGCGGGCGTGCTGGCGGGCGAGGGCGAGCCGGAGGCCGTCATCGAGGCCAGGGGCCTGAAGGTCGTCTCGGACGACTCGGCCCTGGAGGCGGCGGTGGACGAGGCGCTGGCGGCGCAGCCGGACGTGGCGGCGAAGATCCGCGACGGCAAGGTGGCGGCGGCGGGCGCGATCGTCGGAGCGGTCATGAAGGCGACCAAGGGGCAGGCGGACGCCAAGCGCGTGCGCGAGCTGGTGATCGCCCGCTGCTCCTGAGCGGGGACCTGCTGAGCGGGGACCTGCGGGGCGGGGACCGGTGGACCGGGGAGTGGGTTCGGGCTCACTCCCCGGTGTGCACCGCGAGTTCCCCGAGGGCCTGCCCGGAAACCTCGGCGACCTTGGTGAGGGTCCGGTGGTCCATGACCATCACGTACTCGCGGTTGTGGCCGAAGGTCAGCGTGACGCGGTCGTCGTCGGCGTTGACGTCGGCGGTGACGGACACGTCCCCGGACATCTCGATCCAGGCTTCGACCGACACGTCGGAGTACTGGTGCAGCGGCATGACATCTCCTTCTTAAGGGCAACCTGTCTCGCTTAGGCTAGCGAGACAGGTGTGGCTTGACCCAGAACCTGATCGGGTGAGAAACGGGGAGCGCCTGTGGCTAGGGCTCGGCAGACCTTCGAGCGGCGGCAACTGGGCCTGGCGCTGCGGCGGCTCCGGCTCGACAAGGGCGTGCCCCAGAAGGCGGCGGCCGAGGCCATCGGCCGGTCGCGGACCAAGGTCGTCGAACTGGAGGAGGGCAACGGCACCCTCAGCGGTGACGACCTGGCGCGGCTGCTGGACTACTACGCGGTGTCCGGTGCGGAGCGGGAGGCGATGCTCGCCCTCGGCGCGCAGGCCCGCCGTCGCAAGCGCGGGCGGACCTACGTGGACCTGCTGCCCAACTCCTACCAGCGGTTCGCCGACCTGGAGGCCAACGCCGCGCGGATCAGCACCTACGAGCCGGGCATCGTGCCGGGGTTGCTCCAGTCATCGGACTACATCCGCGCGGTCATCGAAGAGGGCGACGGCATCTGGTGGGACGGCGCGGACCCCGGTCGCGAGGACCGGATCTCCTTCCGGCTCGACCGCCAGGCGGTCGTCTTCGGCGCGGGAGAGCCGAAAGACCTCCGGTTCGTCCTGACCGAGGACAGCTTGCGCGCCGACTTCGGCGCGCCCGAAGTGATGCGGGGGCAGTTGCGGCACCTGCTGTCCCTGTGCGACGGGCGGCCGGGGCCGGCGATTCGCTTGCTGCGCAACGACACCCACCCCAACCCGCTGCGCGGTCGAGCCCTGATCCTGTTCGACTTCAAGGGAAAGGCCCCTGCGGTCGGCTATTCGGAGGCCATCGCGGGGCACTCCGCCTACTACGATGACCCGGCCGACACCGCAGCCCTGGCGCTGGCGTTCGAGCGCGTCTGGGAACTCGCCGCGACCGAGCCGGGAACCGAGCGGTTCATCCGCGAGCTGTTGGAGGAACTGTGAGCCCTCGCGACACCGGCTGGTTCAAGAGCGTTCGCAGCAGTGCCAACGGTCCCGCTTGCGTCGAGGTGCGGATCACCGGGGTGGTCGCCGTCCGCGATTCCAAGAACGCGACCGGTTCGATCTCCGAGTACGCCCCTGCCGTCTGGCGTGCTTTTCTGGAAGCTGTCAAATCAGGCCGGTTTGACAATTGATCATGGAATGCTCGCGCGTGGTGAAGTGAGCGCTACTCCTTGTTCACTCTTCTCGGTGAGAGCGCCACTGCCAGGGCGAACGTCCGCAGAAAACGGGTATTCACAGTGACGGAATACTGTTAATGCGTTAGCCCATTCGTGTGGTATCCACTGTCGGGTGGCATTGTTGCCCCTGGTCAGAGCCCGTTTGCCGTAGTCGATCGTTGCGCACAGTAAAAAACCCCCTCAATCTTGCCGCCATCTGTGTCAGGCTTGAGCCGTTCGGAGGGCCGGGGGGCCTACCGGATTGACTCCAACAGAGGCACCACGCACCCCGCGCGGGTGCCGTTGCAGGGGAGGGCAACAACGATGTCTGCTGGCATGAACCCTTCGAAGACCAGGACCGACCCCGAGCTGGTCGAGGAGATCGAAGAGATCGCCGCCAAGGTCGAGGAGAGCCCGCTGGCGCTGTTCGCCGGGGACGGCGGCGTGGAGACCAACGGCGGTCCTTACCAGACGCACGGCGAGCCCACGGACCCGACCGGTGGCCCTTACCAGCCGCATGAGCCGGACCCGAAGGCGCCCGCCACGCCGATGCAGCCCATGGGTGGTCCGTACCAGACCCATTCGGACGACCCCGCGGTGGCGAGGAACTGAGCGTGACGACCGCACTGCCAGCCGGACGGCTGGCAGTGCGGTCACTTCGTTTGTGCTCTGATATGCCTGTGCCCCCGCAGAACGCCGATCCTGTCCGGGACGCCCGCGAACTGCACCGGAAGGGCAAGCTCGCCGCGTCGGCGAACCACTACCCGGCCGCGTCGCGACTGCTGCGCAAGGGGATCGCCCGCCTCGACGCGTCGGGTGTGAACTCGGTGGAGAGCCTGGAAGTCCGCGTCCGGCTGCTGATCACCCTCTCGTTCTGCGTCGCCGAGACGCGCGGTCTGGAGGAGGGGCTCAACCAGATCGCCGTGACCCGCGAGAGCCTGTCGGCCATGCCGCCGGGCGCGTTGCGCGACGAACTGGAGAGCCTGGCCAACGGCGTCCACGGGGTGCTGCTGTTCCGGGTGGGCCGCATCTGGGAGGGCATCCGCTACGTCGATCTCGACGTGGCCTACCACGAGGCGAAGCTCGCCCAGACCACCGACGACCCCACACCCGTGGTCAACTCGCTGGTCACCACGCTGTCCAACCGGGGCAACGCCTTCGGCGAGATCTACCAGTTCGACAAGGCCGTGCGCGATCTCAACCGCGCGGCGGAGCTGGCCGTCCAGTACGACATGCCCATGCGGGCGGCGATCGCCACGCACGCCCTGGGCAACGTGCTGCTGCGCGCGGGGGACGTCACCGCGGCGCTGCGCCGCTACGGTGAAGCGGCCAAGACCTTCCAGGAGGTCGAACCGGGCCTGCTGCTGCGGCTGCGCATCGACCAGGCCGAGGCGATGATCGCCGTCGGGCTGGCCGACGAGGCGGGCCGACAACTGGACGCGGTGCTGCCCGACCTGCGCGCCCAGCGGGTCGGCCAGGACATCGCCGAGGCGGAGATGTTCCGCGCCATCGCCGCGCTGCACGAAGGTGACCTGATCACCGCCCAGCGGATGGCCAAGGCGGCGCAGCGCAAGCTCGCCCAGCGCGGCAGCCCCGCGTGGGCGGCCATCGCCAGCCTGATCATCCTGCGCGCCAGGGCGCTGTGCGCCATCGGCACCCACCGCCCGACCCACCGCCCGCCCGCGCGCCTGGTCGAGCGGGCGCTGTCGCTGGCGGCCGAGCTGGCCGCGTTGAAGCTGCACGAGCACGCCGCGCTGGCGCACGTGCTGGCCGCCCGGCTGGAGGTCCGGCGCGGCAACACCGACCGCGCCGCCGAGCTGCTGCGCAGCGTGCCCAAGTCGCGCCGGTTCAGCCCCATCGACCACCGGATGCTGCTGCGGCTGTGCCGGGCGGAACTCGCCCTGGCCCAGGGCAACCAGCGCGCGGCGCTGGCCCAGGCGCAGGCGGGCCTGGCCGAGCTGGGCCGGATGCGCGACCAGCTCGGCGGGCTGGAACTGCTGTCCGGCACCTCGCTGCACGGCCGCGAGCTGGGCGAGCTGGCAGTCCGGCTGGTGCTGGCGGCGGGCGACTCCCCGGCGAACGCCAAGCGGCTGTTCACCTGGCTGGAGCGCACCAGGGCGCAGATGTACCGCTACGACCCGGTCGAGTCCACCGTGGACGCGGCGCTGGGCGAGCGCATCGCCGAGGTCCGGCAGCTGAGCAGGCTGCTGCTGCGCGCCCGGCTGGACGGGGCGCCCACCGCCGAGCTGGAGCAGCGCTACGCCGCGGGCCAGCGCGCCGCGATGCAGCTGGGCTGGAGCGCGAGCCCGTGGGGCAAGCCCCGGCCCGTGGCCACCGCCGACGAGGTGGCGGCCCGGCTGGGCGACCGCGCGCTGATCAGCTTCGCCTCGTGCGACGAGGAGCTGGTGGCGGTCGTGGTGGTGGACGGCCGGGTGCGCATGGTGCGCCTGGGGGCGGTGGAGGTGGCCACCGAGGCCGCGCGCAAGTTGCACGCCGACCTGAACGCGCTGGCCCCCGACCACCTGCCGCCCCCGCTGGTCGAGGTCATCTCCGCGTCCGCCTGCCGCGAGGCGCGGAAGCTGGACGCCGCCCTGCTGCGCCCGCTGGCCGACATGATCGGCGACCGGGAGCTGGTGGTCGTGCCGACCGGCGCGCTGTACGTGGTGCCCTGGGGCGTGCTGCCCACCTGCGCCTCCCGCCCGACGACCGTGGTGCCCTCCGCCACCGCCTGGCTGTCGAGCAGCCGCGTCGACCGCGATCACGGCAGCGGCGTGGTGCTGGTCCGAGGCCCGGGGCTGGCCGCCGCGCAGGGGGAGATCGAGCGGCTGGCCGTGCTGCACCGGGACGCCAAGCTGCTGGGCGTGGAGGAGGCCAGGGTGGTGTCGGTGCTGGAGGCGCTGGACGGCGTCGAGCTGGCGCACATCGCCGCGCACGGCGAGCACGAGCCGGAGAACGCCCTGTTCTCCCGGCTGGAGCTGGTCGACGGGGCGCTGTTCGCGCACGAGGTCGGCCGGGTGCGGCGGCCCCCGGAGCGGGTCGTGCTGGCCGCCTGCGAGCTGGCGCTCAACCGCGTGCGGCCCGGCGACGAGCCGCTGGGGTTCGCGGGCGCGCTGCTGGCCGGTGGGGCGCGCACGGTGATCGCCGCGTCGAGCAAGGTGGGCGACCAGCCGTCGGCCGCGGCGATGGCCGACTTCCACCGCGCCCTGGCGACGGGCGCGCCACCCGCCGTGGCGCTGGCCGAGGCGGTGGCGGTGGACCCGTTGCGTCGCCCGTTCGTGTGCCTCGGCTCGGGCTGACGGGAGGTCGGGAAAAGTTCCGGGAAAAAGTTCGGCGGGCGATGTCGAGAACCCGTGTCCGGCTCCGTCCCCGTGGTGAACGCGACGACAATGGGGTCGCGTCGGTACCGAGGAGGACCACGATGGCCAAGTACCTGCTGCTCAAGCACTACCGGGGCGCTCCGGCGGCGGTCAACGACGTGCCCATGGACCAGTGGACGCCCGAGGAGATCTCGGCCCACATGCAGTACATGCGCGACTTCGCGGCCCGCCTGGAGGCGACCGGCGAGTTCGTCGACGGCCAGGCGCTGGCCCCCGAGGGCACGTTCGTCCGGTACGACGGCGAGGGCCGCCCGCCGGTCACCGACGGCCCGTTCGCCGAGACCAAGGACCTCATCGCGGGCTGGATGGTGATCGACGTCGACAGCTACGAGCGCGCCGTCGAACTGGCCGGGGAGCTGTCGGCCGCCCCCGGCGCGGGTGGCAAGCCGATCCACGAGTGGCTGGAGCTGCGGCCGTTCCTGAGCGGTCCGCCCACCATCACGGAGTGACGTCCCAGTTGGACGAGAACCTGCTCCGGAGCACCACGCCGGGCGTGCTCGCCGTCCTCGTCCGCCGCGGAGCCGACTTCGCGGCGGCCGAGGACGCCGTGCAGGACGCGCTGGTCGAGGCGGTCCGCGTGTGGCCGACCGACCCGCCGCGCGACCCGAAGGGCTGGCTGGTCACCGTGGCCTGGCGGCGGTTCCTCGACGCGACCCGCGCCGACGCCGCCCGCCGCAGGCGCGAGGACGTCGTGGACGAGGAACCCGCGCCGGAGCCCGCGCCCGCCGTGGACGACACGCTCCAGCTCTACTTCCTGTGCGCCCACCCGTCGCTGACGCCATCGTCGGCGGTCGCGCTCACGCTGCGCGCCGTCGGCGGGCTCACCACGCGCCAGATCGCCGCGGCCTACCTGGTGCCCGAGGCGACCATGGCGCAGCGCATCAGCCGCGCCAAGCGCACCGTGTCCGGGGTGCGGTTCGACCAGGCCGGGGATGTCTCGACCGTGCTGCGGGTGCTGTACCTGGTGTTCAACGAGGGGTACACCGGGGACGTCGACCTCGCGGTGGAGGCCATCCGGCTCACCCGGCAGCTCGCCGCCGCCACCGACCACCCGGAGGTGGCGGGGCTGCTCGCGCTCATGCTGCTGCACCACGCCCGGCGCGCGGCCCGGACCGCGCCCGACGGGAGCCTGGTGCCGCTGGCCGAGCAGGATCGCGGCCGGTGGGACACCCGGATGATCGCCGAGGGCGTGGAGATCCTGCAGGCGGCGCTGGCCCGTGATCGGTTGGGGGAGTTCCAGGCGCAGGCCGCCATCGCGGCGTTGCACGCCGACGCGCTCACGGCAGAGGAGACCGACTGGGTGCAGATCGTCGAGTGGTACGACGAGCTCGTGCGGCTGACCGGGAGTCCGGTCGTGCGGCTCAACCGCGCGGTGGCCGTCGGCGAGGCCGACGGCCCCCGCGCGGGACTGGCGGCGCTCGCGGAGCTGGACGACTCGCTGCCCCGCTACGCGGCGGTGGCGGCGTACCTGCACGAGCGCGACGGGGACCTGGCGGTGGCGGCGCGGCTGTACGCCGAAGCGGCCCGCAAGGCGTCCAACCTGGCCGAGCGCGACCACCTGACGCGCCAAGCCGCCCGGCTCAACGCGCATCGGCAGTAGCCGCCCCCGCGAGTCGAACGCTCAGGTACCGCGAGTCGAACGCTCAGGACCCCTGAGTTCTACGTTCGGGTTGGGTTATCCAGCAAAGAGAGCGCTCGCCGCGCGGCAGGTCGCCAAGGACGGCGGGTCGCGCCGTCCCCGTATGACCTGCCGGAGGCGAACCACACGCGTCAAGGGGGCCGTTGTCGGGTCTGGGGTTGGTGGTGCGTTCAGGCCCCCTTGACACGTGCGGTCGGGACGAGCCCAGGTCATACGGGGACGGCGCTCGCGGGCACCCCGCTGCGCGCGCTCCGCGCGCCCCCCTGGTGCGTGGGCAAGTACTACCCGACGGGGTTGGGAGGGCCGGTAGCTACTACCCGAGGCGGAAGCGCGGGGCGGGGGCGCGAAAGTGCGGGTCGGGGTGCGCGAATGTTGAATTCGGGGTGTCTGAGCGTTCGACTCGCGGGGGAGACACGCCCAACACGCCCATAGGTGGGTGACGCTGAGGGTGGGCGTGGCCGTTCTGAAGGTTGAACTCAGGGGGTCGACTTGCGGGAGGCGGTGGGAAGGCGGGAGGCGGTGGCGGTGGCTGAGACGGTTCGGGTGGTGCGGCTGCTGGAGCCGGGCTGTGCGGGCGGGAGGTCGGGCCAGATCTCCTGGGCCTGGGCGGCGGCGGCGCGGATGGCGGTCGCGTCCAGTTCCACGGCGGTCTCGGGGATGTCCTGGTCCGGCCACGCCACGAACAGGGTCACCGCCCCTTCAGGGGGCAACGGCGTCAGGTACACCTCGTGCCGGAAGTGGAACTGCCCGCCGTGGCCCCCGCGCGACACCAGCGCGGGCTGCCCGTCGGACCGAGCGCTGTCGAGGTTGGTCACCCGGCGTCCGTCGGCGTAGAGGACCCCGAAGCGCAGTCCGCCCGCTGGGGGACGCCTGTCCGGGTGGTGGTGGAAGATCGAGGCGTGGCCGCGCCGGTCGCGCGGGGACCTCCGCAGGAACACCAGCAGGTCCAGGCCCACCCCGTCCGGCCAGCACTGGAGCCGTTCCAGCACGACGCGGGCGTGCGGTCCCTCGCCGAGCACCCGCTGCCATGGCAGCGTCACCGGCAGCACCCACTCGGTGGGCGGTGCCGCCAGGTCCGCCGGACGGGCGCGCAGCTCCTCGAACTCCGGTTCGTCCGCTTCGTGCGACTCCTCGGTGAAGAAGGTCATCACGCCCCCTCGCGCTAGTCCTTGCTGCCCGCCGACTCGGGCCGGATGAGGATCGCCACCCGGTCGTCGCTGGACACCGGCGCCCCGCCGGGGGCCTTGTTCACGGTGCCGATCAGCGCCGTCCGGTCGTCCAGCGCGACCAGCGCGCCGATCCGGCCGAAGCCGTCCTCGCCCTGGTGGGAGGGCTCGGGCTTGCCGGTGAAGCTGCCGTCCTGGTTCATCGGCAGGAACTGGGTGCCCGGCGCGTTCGCCGTCGCCACCCACATCACGTCCGACAGCGACGCGCAGCCGGTGATGCCGGGCTTGTCCGGCCACGACCACGCCGCGCTGGTCAGCGCCTTGCCCGCCTCGACCCGGTAGAGCAGGTCGGCGGTCTCGCCCGCGTCGGTCACCCAGGTCTTGGAGCCGTCGCCGGACACGCACAGGCCCGCTGGCGAGCGCAGGCCGCTGGCGTAGACCCGCGAGCCGGGAGTGGGGTTGCCGGGCGCGGGCTGGCCCGCGCCGTCGATGCGCAGCACCTTGCCCGCCAGCGACTCGGGGTTGGCGGCCAGCGCCGGGTTGCCCGCGTCGCCGGTGGCCACCAGCAGGGCGCCGGTGCGGTCGTAGGCCAGCACGCCGCGGTTGCCCGACGGCCCCTTGGGGATGCCGGTCAGGATCGGCTTGGGCGCGTCGCCGGGGGCGATGCGCAGCACGCGGTTGTCCGTGGCCGTGGTCGCGTACACGTAGACCAGCTGGTCCTCGGGGTAGGTCGGCGACAGGGTCAGGCCCGTCAGGCCGCCGTCGGAGGCGGCGTCGACCGCGATGGTGTGCAGGACGACCGGGTCCACGTCCTTGGTCACCCGCAGCAGCCTGCCGGTGGTGCGCTCGGTGGCCAGCGCGGTCACCACGCCCGCCTGCGTGACGTCGGTCATCGCCACCCCGGAGACCGGGTTCAGGCACGTCGCGATCACCAGGGGGTTGAAGTCCTTGCACCCCTGCGGGGGCGGCACCGAGGGCGGCGACTGGCCCTGCTGGGCCTGGCCGGGGGACTGGGGCAGCTCGCCGGGCAGTTCGGGTCGCGGGCCCGCCTGCGGCGTGAGCTGCACCTGCTCGCTCCACCCCGCCGGGGGTGGCTGCTCGGGGAAGCTGGCGCAGCCGACGGCCAGCAGGCCGACGACCGAGCCGATCAGCGCCGCACGGAGTCGTGACACGAGGACCAAGGTTAGGCGCGCGGCCGTGAACGCGCGGTGAGCGCCAGGTCCTCGACCGCGCTGTCCACGCCCTTGACCCGCTCCAGCAGCAGGACCAGCTCCTCCACCAGCACCGAGGGCGACTCCAGCGGCAGGAAGTGGGTGTTGGGCAGCATCCGCACGCGGGCCTGCGGCAGCCCGGACACCGGGCCGACCATGCTGGACGGCGCGGTCAGCGGGTCGTACCGGCCCGCCAGCACGGTCGTGGGGCAGGTCACCCCGGTCAGGTCCAGGCGCGGGCTGCGGCCGAAGGCCAGCGCCAGGGTGAAGTACCAGCGCCAGTCGTGCCGCAGGAACGGGCGCAGCGTCTCCAGGAAGGCGATGTTCGTCGCGGGCAGCGGCACCCGGTGCAGCACCGCGTCCAGCAGCGGCCCCGCCGCGCGCAGCGCCGCCGCGCCGGAGCGGCCCAGCAGCCTGCCCAGCTCGGCGGGCACGCCGGGCAGCGCCGCGAACGAGTCGCCCGCCGGGCCCGCGACCAGCATCAACCCGCTGACCCGCTCGGGGTGGCGCAGCGCCAGCTCGGCGGCCAGGGTGACGCCGGTGGACCAGCCCGCGACCACGCACCGCCGCACGCCCGCCGCGTCGAGCACCGCGATGGCGTCGGCCACGTGGTCGGCGACCTCCACGCGCGACTCGTCGGCGGGCCGCGCCGAGCCGAGGGTGCCGCGGTGGTGCCAGCTGTGCACCCGCGCCGGGAACGCGGGCCACGCCCGCGCGGCGAACCCCAGGCCGGGGCACAGCAGCACGTCCGGGCCGTCCGCGTCCACCCGCCAAGCCCTGATGCGCGTCCCGTCCGGGGAGAGGACGTCGTGTTCCCGCATGGTCGCAAGTGTGCCGTAACGTGCAGGCGTGACGCTCACCGTGCTGGTCCCCGACGATCTCGGCCTCCGCGTCCTGTCCGAGGTGGACGGTCTGCTCCCCGTGCGCTACGAGCCCGGCGAGCCGATCCCGCCCGAGGGGCGCGACGCCGAGGTGCTGGTGCCCAAGTTCCTCCAGGGCGCCGATCCCGCCGAGGTGTTCGCCCAGCTGCCGAAGCTGCGGCTGGTGCAGCTGCTCAGCGCGGGCGCGGAGCGGTTCGTCGGCCGGGTGCCCGAGGGCGTGCTGCTGTCGACCTGCCGGGGCGCGCACGGCGGCAGCACCGCGGAGTGGGCGGTGGGAGCGCTGCTGTCGGTCTACCGGGACTTCCCCGCCTTCGAGCGGGCCCGGCAGGAGCGGCGCTGGGACTTCCACCCCACGGAGACGTTGCAGGACAAGGAGATCCTCGTGGTGGGGGCGGGCGACCTCGGCGAGCAGTTCCGCCGCCGGGTGGAGCCGTTCGGGGCCTCGGTGACCATGGTGGGGCGCAGCGCGCGGGACGGCGTGCACGCGGTGTCCGAGCTGCCCGAGCTGCTGGGCGGTTTCGACGCGGTGCTGATGGTGGTGCCGCTGACCACCGAGACCACCCGGATGGTGGACGCGGAGTTCCTGTCCCGCATGAAGGACGGCGCGGTGCTGGTCAACGCCGCGCGCGGCGCGGTGGTGGACACCCCGGCGTTGCTGGCCGAGCTGGAATCCGGGCGGCTGCGCGCGGCGCTGGACGTGACCGACCCGGAGCCGCTGCCGTCGGACCATCCACTGTGGACCGTCCCGGGGCTGTTCATCACCCCGCACGTGGCGGGCAGCTGCACGGGCAGCGGCGGGCGCGCCTACCGCGTGGTGGCCGAGGAACTGGCCCGGTTCGCGCGCGGCGAGCAGCCGCGCAACCTGGTGCGCGGCGAGTACTGACCCGATGCCGGCTACTCCGTTCGGGTGAAGCCACGCGGCGGAACGGACGCTCGCGGTGGTCGACCGAACCTCCTAGCGTGCGGGTTCGTGGCAACTCACGACGATCGCTCGAAGGCTGCGGGCGACTTCCCCGACGACGGTCCCTACTCCCCGAGTGGCACCGCCGTGGGGGCGCACCACTTCGACGACGCCATCCCGGCGTTCGACAAGGGGACCAGCAGCTTCGACACCTCGGGCTACACCCCGATCGCCTCGCTCGACCAGTCCTCGTCGCCCCTGGACGAGGTGGACGAGCGCAAGCCGTTCGGCTGGACCGGCAGCGCCGACCTCGGCCTGCTGGCGCTGCGGCTGGCCCTGGGCGGGGTGTTCGTCCTGCACGGGGCGCAGAAGGTGTTCGGCCTGTTCGGCGGGCCGGGCATCGACGGGTTCGCGAACTACCTGCAAGGCCTGGGGTTCCGCGAGGCGCGCGTGCTGGCCTGGGTCACCGGCGTCACCGAGCTGGGCGGCGGCGCGCTGCTGGTGCTCGGCCTGCTCACGCCGCTGGCCGCCGCGGGCATCCTCGGCGTGATGGCCAACGTGCTGGTGCTCAACCACCGCAACGGGTTCTTCCTGCCCGACGGGGTGGAGTTCGAGGCGGTGCTCGCGGCGATGGCGTTCGCGGTGCTGTTCGCCGGTCCCGGCCGGGCCGCGCTGGACTACAACCGGGCCTGGTTCCGGCACCCGCTGCTGTCCGGTTTCCTCTGCCTGCTCGTCGCGGCGGGCGCGAGCGCCGCGACGCTGTACGTCTTCCGCTGAAAAAATCACCCGGCCGGTCGACGGAAGCCGACCGGCCGGGTGAGAGCGTCGCCTCTTACTTGTTCACGTCGCGCACCGCGCCGGTCGAGGCGTCGGTGGCCATCCGCGCGTAGGCGCGCAGCGCCGCGGTCACCGGGCGGACCCGGTCCACCGGCTGCCACGGCCGCTCCGAGGCCTCCATCTTGGCCCGCCGCTCGGCCAGCACCGCCTCGTCCACCAGCAGCTCCAGCCGCCGCTCGTGCACGTCGATGACGATCCGGTCGCCGTCCTGGACCAGGCCGATGACGCCGCCGCCCGCCGCCTCCGGCGAGACGTGGCCGATGGACAGGCCCGACGTGCCGCCGGAGAACCGGCCGTCGGTGATCAGCGCGCACTTCTTGCCAAGGCCCGCGCCCTTGAGGAACGCCGTCGGGTGCAGCATCTCCTGCATCCCCGGCCCGCCCGAGGGGCCCTCGTAGCGGACCACCAGCACGTCGCCCGGCTGGATCTCCTTGTTCAGGATCACCGACACGGCCTGCTCCTGGGACTCCACCACGCGCGCGGGCCCCTCGAAGTGCCACAGGTCCTCGTCGACGCCGGCGGCCTTGATGATCGCGCCGCGCTCGGCCAGGTTGCCGCGCAGCACGGCCAGGCCGCCGTCCTTGGTGTAGGCGTGCTCGACGTCGCGGATGCAGCCGCCTGCGGCGTCGGTGTCCAGCTTCGACCAGCGGTTGGTGGTGGAGAACGCCTGCGTGGTGCGCACCCCGCCGGGGGCGGCGTGGAACAGCTCGACGGCCTTCTCCGACGGGGAGGCGGCGCGGATGTCCCAGGCGTCCAGCCACTCGGCCATGGTCTCGGAGTGCACGGTGCGCACGTCCTCGTTGAGCAGCCCGGCCCGGCGCAGCTCGCCCAGCAGCGCGGGGATGCCGCCCGCCCGGTGCACGTCCTCCATGTGGTAGTCGGAGTTCGGCGAGACCTTGGCCAGGCACGGCACCCGGCGGCTGAGGGCGTCGATGTCGGCCAGCGTGAAGTCGACCTCGCCCTCCTGCGCGGCGGCCAGGATGTGCAGCACCGTGTTGGTGGAGCCGCCCATGGCCATGTCCAGCGCCATGGCGTTCTCGAACGCCTTGCGGTTGGCGATCGAGCGCGGCAGCACCGACTCGTCGTCCTCGCCGTAGTAGCGGCGGCACAGCTCGACCACCACCCGGCCCGCCTCGGCGAACAGCTCGCGCCGCGCGGCGTGCGTGGCCAGCGTGGAGCCGTTGCCCGGCAGCGCCAGGCCCAGCGCCTCGGTCAGGCAGTTCATCGAGTTCGCGGTGAACATGCCCGAGCACGACCCGCAGGTGGGGCACGCGGAGCGCTCGACCTCGGTCAGCCCGGCCTCGTCCACCTCCGGCGACGCGGACGCGGAGATGGCGGTGATCAGGTCGGTCGGCGCGACGGCCACGCCGTCCACCACGACCGCCTTGCCCGCCTCCATCGGCCCGCCGGAGACGAACACCACCGGGATGTTGAGCCGCATGGCCGCGTTGAGCATCCCCGGCGTGATCTTGTCGCAGTTGGAGATGCACACGATGGCGTCGGCCTGGTGCGCGTTGACCATGTACTCGACCGAGTCGGCGATGATCTCGCGCGAGGGCAGCGAGTACAGCATGCCGCTGTGGCCCATGGCGATGCCGTCGTCCACGGCGATGGTGTGGAACTCGCGGGGCACGCCGCCCGCCTCGCGCACCGCCTCGGCGACGATGTCGCCGAGGTCACGCAGGTGCACGTGACCCGGCACGAACTGCGTGTAGGAGTTGGCGATGGCCACGATCGGCTTGCCGAAGTCCGAGTCGGTCATGCCGGTCGCGCGCCAGAGGGCGCGGGCGCCCGCGGCGTTGCGGCCATGCGTGGTGGTGCGGGAACGGAGCGGTGGCACGGCTCCTCCAGGATCTTTACGTGGTGTCGCGGCGGGCGCGTCGTGGGCGCCGAGGTCCGGGAGCGGTGCCTAGAGGCTACCCCGCCGCAACGCCCCGGTGACCAGAACGCCCGCGAGCGCGAGGGTGACCACGTGCACGACCGTGCACCACAGGCAGATCTTGCCGATCAGCACGAACTCGGCGGCCACCAGGTAGACCACGAACAGCACGCCCACCCCGACCGCGCCCAGCCGCACCCAGTCCAGCTCGCGCCGCCGCCACGCCCACGGCAGGCACAGCGCGGTCAGGAACAGGAAGAACAGCGCGCCCAGCAGCGCCACCGGGACGCCCAGCAGCTCCGACTGCTCGCTGGAGGTGACCGTGGCGCAGTCCACGACGCTGCTCTCGGCGCACACCAGCAGGCCGGTCGAGTAGTGCGAGATGGTGAGGTAGACCGAGACCGCGAGGCCGATCAGGGACAGGACGAGGCTGCTGACCCGCGTGTTCGACGTCACCCGTCGGACTCTACGGGCGGGTCCGTTGGCTCCCCGTCAACCGACCCGGCCGTGGGCGTCGCGCTCGGGTCGGCGACCCGCCCGCCGCTGGCTGCGGCCAGCGCGGGCAGGTGGCCCGCGCGCACCGCGGGCAGCCGGACCAGCGTGCCGTCCGAGCGCAGCGCGCTCAGCCAGCCCCGGCTCTCGACCTTGATGGCCTTGACCTCCGACCACGGCACCTCGCGCGTGCCGAACGTGCCGCGCGCCACGATGCGCTCCTCGTCCACGGTCGTGCGGTTGCGCCACACCCACCACGCGAAGCCCAGCGGCAGCAGGTACACCACCTGCAGGCCGGGGGCGGAGAACGCGAACGGGGTGGCCGCGATGACGGTCAGACCGGCCGCGAGCAGGGCCGTGGCGGGGATGCGGAACACCAGCTTGGACACGTCGCAGATGCTCCCAGGCATCCGCCGGACGGGCTCGCCCAGGTGCCGTTCGGCGGCACCGGGAGTCCACCATCCGGGAGAGCCGTCCCGCAGAGTTGACGCTGCCCTCGTTGGAGGGCTACCTTCAGCCCATGCGGCGCAACCTCGTTCTCGTACTTCCCAGGCGCGTCGACGCCTAGGGCCAAGAACAAGCTTGCGTCGACGCGCGACCCTCGTACGACCCGTTCCCTGGGCCGACGAGGGTTTTTTCGTGCCCGGACCGTGCGTTCCCACACACCACGAGGCAGACAGATGACCAGCGCAACCTCGCGACCGGCGGCGGGCGAGACGCCGTCGCCCCGCCCAGGACCCCGGCCCAAACCGGCCCCGCCGACCGGCGCCCCGGTCCGCGTGACCGGCGCCCAGTCCCTCGTCCGCTCCCTCGAGGCCGTGGGCTGCGAAGTGGTGTTCGGCATCCCCGGCGGCACGATCCTGCCCGCCTACGACCCCCTGCTGGACTCCACCAAGGTCCGCCACGTGCTGGTCCGCCACGAGCAGGGCGCGGGCCACGCGGCCACCGGCTACGCCCAGGCCACCGGTCGGGTCGGGGTGTGCATGGCCACCTCCGGCCCCGGCGCGACGAACCTGGTGACCCCGCTGGCCGACGCCAACATGGACTCGGTGCCGGTGGTCGCCATCACCGGCCAGCAGACCCGCCCGCTGATCGGCACGGACGCCTTCCAGGAGGCGGACATCTGCGGCATCACCATGCCGATCACCAAGCACAACTTCCTGGTCACCGACCCGGCGGACATCCCGAGGGCGATCGCCGAGGCGTTCCACCTGGCGGCCACCGGCCGCCCCGGCCCCGTCCTGGTGGACATCCCCAAGGACGTGCTGCAGGAGATGACCTCGTTCTCCTGGCCGCCGGAGCTGCGCCTGCCCGGCTACCGGCCGACCACCCGGCCGCACGGCAAGCAGGTGCGCGAGGCCGCGAAGCTGATCGCCACCGCCCGCAGGCCCGTGCTCTACGTCGGCGGCGGCGTGATCAAGGCCGACGCCTCGGCGCAGCTGCTGGAGCTGGCCGAGTCCACCGGCATCCCGGTGGTCACCACGCTGATGGCGCGCGGCGCGTTCCCCGACTCGCACCCCCAGCACCTGGGGATGCCGGGCATGCACGGCACGGTCGCCGCGGTCGCCGCGATGCAGAAGGCCGACCTGCTGGTCGCCCTGGGCGCGCGGTTCGACGACCGGGTCACCGGCCAGCTTTCCACCTTCGCGCCGGACGCCCAGGTCGTGCACGCCGACATCGACCCGGCGGAGATCTCCAAGAACCGCCGCGCGGACGTGCCGATCGTGGGCGACTGCAAGGAGATCATCACCGAGCTGGTGGACGCGGTGAAGGCGGAGAGGGACAACGCCACCCGCGAGGTCGACCTGGCGCCGTGGTGGGCGCAGATCGACTCGTGGCGGGAGACCTTCCCGCTGGGCTACGACTGGCCCGACGACGGCACCCTGTCCCCGCAGTACGTCATCGAGCGCATCGGCGCGCTGACCCCGCCGGACGCCGTGTTCACCGCGGGCGTCGGGCAGCACCAGATGTGGGCGGCGCAGTTCGTCAAGTACGAGCGCCCGCGCAGCTGGATCAACTCCGGCGGCCTGGGCACGATGGGCTACGCGGTGCCCGCGGCGATGGGCGCCAAGGCGGGCGTGCCGCAGTCGCAGGTGTGGGCCATCGACGGCGACGGCTGCTTCCAGATGACCAACCAGGAGCTGGCCACCTGCGCCATCGAGGGCCTGCCGATCAAGGTCGCGGTCATCAACAACGGCAACCTGGGCATGGTCCGGCAGTGGCAGACCCTGTTCTACGGGGAGCGCTACTCCAACACCGACCTGGGCACCCACAAGCACCGCATCCCCGACTTCAAGCTGCTGGCCGAGGCGCTGGGCTGCGCGGGCCTGCGCGCGGAGTCGCGCGAGGAGGTCGACGCGGTGATCCAGCAGGCCATGGAGATCAACGACCGCCCGGTGGTCATCGACTTCGTGGTCGGCAAGGACGCCCAGGTGTGGCCGATGGTGGCGGCGGGCACCGGCAACAGCGAGATCATGGCCGCCCGAGGCATCCGCCCGCTGTTCGACGAAGACGACGTCTAGGACCTGATGATGACCAAGCACACCCTGAGCGTTCTGGTCGAGGACAAACCCGGTGTCCTCGCACGGGTCGCGGGCCTGTTCTCCCGGCGCGGCTTCAACATCGAGTCGCTGGCCGTCGGCCGCACCGAGCACCCGGACATCTCCCGGATGACCATCGTGGTCTCGGTCGACGAGCTGCCGCTGGAGCAGGTGACCAAGCAGCTGAACAAGCTCGTCAACGTCATCAAGATCGTCGAGCTGGAGCCGTCGGCCGCGGTGCAGCGGCAGCTGCTGCTGGTCAAGGTCCGCGCGGACGCCACCGTGCGCAGCCAGGTGCTCGAAACGGTGCAGCTGTTCCGCGCGAAGGTCGTCGACGTCTCCCCGGAGGCGGTCACCGTCGAGGCCACCGGCACGTCTGAGAAGCTCGACGCGCTGCTGCGGATGCTGGAGCCCTACGGGCTCCGCGAGATCGTCCAGTCGGGCATGGTCGCCATCGGCCGCGGCGCCCGCTCCATCACCGCGACCGCGGTGCGCTGATTTTCCGGAACCAGGAAGGAAGTACCCACCAGTGAGCGTCGAGATCTTCTACGACGACGATGCCGACCTGAGCATCATCCAGGGGCGCAAGGTCGCGGTCATCGGCTACGGCAGCCAGGGCCACGCCCACGCGCTGAGCCTGCGCGACTCCGGCGTCGACGTCCGCATCGGCCTCCCCCAGGGCTCGAAGTCCCGCGCCAAGGCGGAGGAGGAGGGCCTGCCGGTGGGCACGCCCGCCGAGGTCGCCGCCGAGGCCGACCTGATCATGATCCTGGCGCCGGACACCGCGCAGCGGCACATCTACGCCCAGGACATCGCGCCCAACCTCAAGGACGGCGACGCGCTGTTCTTCGGCCACGGGTTCAACATCCGCTACGGCCTGATCGAGGCTCCGTCCAACGTGGACGTCGCCATGGTCGCCCCCAAGGGCCCCGGCCACCTGGTGCGCCGCCAGTTCGTCGACGGCAAGGGCGTGCCCGCGCTGATCGCGGTGGAGCAGGACGCCTCGGGTTCGGCGCAGGCGCTGGCCCTGTCCTACGCCAAGGCCATCGGCGGCACCCGCGCGGGCGTCATCAAGACCACGTTCAAGGAGGAGACCGAGACCGACCTGTTCGGCGAGCAGGCGGTGCTCTGCGGCGGCGCCTCCGCGCTGGTGCAGGCGGGCTTCGAGGTGCTGACCGAGGCGGGTTACGCCCCCGAGGTGGCCTACTTCGAGTGCCTGCACGAGCTGAAGCTGATCGTGGACCTGATGTACGAGGGCGGCATCGCCCGGATGCGGTACTCGATTTCCGACACCGCCGAGTACGGCGACCTCACCCGCGGTCCGCGCGTGATCACGCCCGCGGTCAAGGAGGAGATGCGCAAGATCCTCGGCGAGATCCAGGACGGCACCTTCGCCACCGAATGGGTGAAGGAGGACGACGCGGGGCGCGGCAACTACAAGAAGTTGCAGCAGGAGGGCGAGCAGCACCCGATCGAGGAAGTCGGCAAGAAGCTGCGCGGACTCATGTCGTGGGTGGACCGGCCGATCACCGAAACGGCCTGATCGAGCTTTTCCCGCAACGGAGCCCGCGGCTGTCGCAGACGCCGCGGGCTCCGGTATACCTGGCACATGACCGACAGCGCGCCGATCTACGACGACAAGGCCCACGTGCGGGGCAACCTCGACCTCTCGGGGGCGAAGTGGATTCGCAGCGACGAGGGCGCGGAGGAGGAAGAGGAGCACGTCGAGATCGCGTTCGTCGAGCACACCGACGGCGTGACCTACACGGCGATGCGGAACTCGGCGCAGCCGGACGGCACGGTGCTGGTGTTCACCCCGGCCGAGTGGGAGGCGTTCATCCTGGGCGTCAAGGACGGCGAGTTCGACGAGCCCTGGTAGCCCCGCCCCCCTGTCCCACCGCGCGTGCAAGTACTACTGAGGTTTGTTTTTGGGGTTGATGTGGCTGGTTGCGGTCGCGGAATGGCCGTCGGTGTGTTAAGCCGGGACGATGAGGCTGGGTGGTGGTCTGACCGGCCCGGAGCGTCAGGAGCGTGAACAGGTCCGGCTCAGGGCGGCGGACCTGTTCGACCAGGGGATGTCCCAGGCCGATATCGCCCGCCTGCTGGGCGTGAGCCCGCAGGCGGTGTCGCAGTGGCGCAAACACTTCACCGAACACGGTGTCGACGGGCTGCTCTCGGCAGGCCCGTCGGGTGCGCGGTGCTACCTCGACGACGAGCAGATCCGCACGGTGCTGCGGGAACTGGACAAGGGCCCGGCCGCGCACGGCTGGGCCGACCAGCGCTGGACCCTGGCCCGCATCGGCCGGGTGATCACCGAGACCACCGGCGTGGTCTATGCCGCCCCCGACGGCATCTGGCGCCTGCTGCGCCGCATCGGCTGGTCCTGGCAGATGCCCCGCACCCGCGCCCTGGAACGCAACGAGGAGGTGATCACCGCCTGGCGCACCGAGGTGTGGCCGCGGGTAAAACATCCGCGGGCCAGACAGCGTGGATCTGCTTCCAGGACGAAGCGGGCGCCTCGATGACCCCACCCACCCGACGCACCTGGTCCCCGGTGGGCCGCACCCCCGAACTGCGCATCGCCGGACGACATCGCAACGGCATCAGCCTGGCCGGCATCTGCTGCTACCACCCCGACCGGGCACCGGTACTGCTCTACGCCACCCGCGAGCACAGCTTCACCAACACCACCTTCCCCGCCCTGCTCACCCGACTGCACCGCCGCCTCAACGCCCCCATCGTGCTGATCTGGGACAACCTCTCGGCACACCTGTCGGGCAAGACCCTGCAATACACCAAGGACAACACCGCCTGGCTGACCGTGGTCCAACTGCCCGCCTACGCCCCCGACCTCAACCCCACCGAAGGCGTCTGGGCACACCTGAAAAACACCAGCCTGGCCAACCTGGCCGCCCGCAGTCTCCCCGAACTCACCCACGCCGCCCGCCGCGGACTACGCCACATCCAACGCCACCCCGCCCTGCTCGCCGGCTTCCTCACCCACACCGGCCTCACCCTCGACCCCACCCCATCAACCCCATAATCAAACCCCGGTACCCGACCCGTCGTAATGGGCCGCTGACTACTACCCGGCTCACGTTCCACCGGCACGGGTAGTAGTTATGCGCTCGACCGGACCCCACGGGTAGTACTTGCGGACGCGGGGATTGGGCGGTGGGGAAATCTGAATTTCGTTCGGTGACGAACCGGACAGCGGGGCCAATATAGCCGCGATGTGGAAATGCGCAGGTGAACTGCCCCACCCGGCCACGGACGCCGACCCCGGCCAGCTATCCTGTTAACAACCCGGACACATTGCCGTGGCCGGCTGGCGCGGGTGTCCCCGCTGGCCCGCGCTCCCACCCACCAGCACACCACCGGGAGCCACGTCCGTGACCAACACGAGCCGACCCGTCGTCCTGATCGCCGAGAAGCTGGCGCCCTCCGTCCTCGACGTCTTCGGCGACGACATCGAGGTGCGCCACGTCGACGGCACCGACCGCCCCGCGCTGCTGGCCGCCGTCGCCGACGCCGACGCGCTGCTCGTCCGGTCCGCCACCAAGGTCGACGCCGAGGTCTTCGCGGCCACCACCAAGCTGAAGGTGGTCGCCCGCGCGGGCGTCGGCCTGGACAACGTCGAGGTCCCGGCGGCCACCGCGCGCGGCGTCATGGTGGTCAACGCGCCGACCAGCAACATCGTCTCCGCCGCCGAGCACGCCGTGGCGCTGCTGCTGTCGGTGGCCAGGCAGATCCCGGCCGCGCACGCCAGCCTGGTCGGCGGCGCGTGGAAGCGCAGCTCCTTCAACGGCGTCGAGCTCAACGGCAAGACCGTGGGCGTGGTGGGCCTGGGCAAGATCGGCCAGCTGTTCGCGGCCCGGCTCGCCGCGTTCGGCACCCAGCTGATCGCCTACGACCCGTACGTGGCCCCGGCCCGCGCCGCCCAGCTGGGCATCGAGCTGGTCAGCCTGGAGGAGCTGCTGGAGCGCGCCGACGCGATCTCCATCCACCTGCCCAAGACCCCCGAGACCAAGGGCCTGATCGGCGCCGAGCAGCTGGCCAAGACCAAGCGCGGGGTCATCATCGTCAACGCCGCCCGCGGCGGCCTGGTGGACGAGGACGCGCTGGCCCAGGCCATCAAGGACGGCCAGGTCGGCGGCGCGGGCATCGACGTGTTCGCCACCGAGCCGACCACGGCCAGCCCGCTGTTCGGCCTGCCCAACGTGGTGGTCACCCCGCACCTGGGCGCGTCCACCAGCGAGGCGCAGGACCGCGCGGGCACCGACGTGGCCAAGTCGGTGCTGCTGGCGCTGGCGGGCGACTTCGTGCCGGACGCGGTGAACGTGCAGGGCGGCGGCGTGGTCGGCGAGGAGGTCCGGCCCTACCTGCCGCTGGTGCAGAAGCTGGGCACGGTGGTGGCGGCGCTCAGCGCCAAGGCCCCGACCTCGGTCACCGTCGAGGTGCGCGGCGAGCTGTCCAACGAGGACGTCGAGGTGCTGCCGCTGGCCGCGCTGCGCGGGGTGTTCTCCAGCGTGGTGGAGGAGCAGGTCACCTTCGTCAACGCGCCGAGCCTGGCCGCCTCGCTGGGCGTGACCGTCGAGCTGGTCAAGGAGCCGGAGAGCGCCAACCACCGCAGCCTGGTGACGGTGCGCGCGGTGCAGGCCGACGGCGCGGTGCTGTCGGTGTCGGGCACGCTGACCGGCCTGGACCAGGTGCAGAAGCTGGTGGGCGTCAACGGCCGCAGCTTCGACCTGCGCGCCGAGGGCAACGTGCTGCTGCTGGAGTACCCGGACCGCCCCGGCGTGATGGGCACCGTCGGCACCCTGCTCGGCGAGGCGGGCGTCAACGTCGAGGCCGCGCAGATCAGCCAGACCAAGGACGGCGCGGACGCCTTCATGCTGCTGCGCGTGGACCGCCCGGTGGACACCGCGGTGCTCAACCCGATCGGTGCGGCGGTGGGCGCGCGCACCGTCCGCTCGGTCAACTTCGACTGAGCCGGATTCCCCGAACGGGTTAACGCCGTCGGGACCGTTGCGGTGAATATCGCCGCAGGTCCCGACGGCGTTCCAGTTCACGGTCAGGTGTTAAATCTGTGGGCGTCATCACCCTGTCGGACTAATCGCTCGAAACGGTGAACGGATTAGGTTGCCTCCCACGAGGTCGACCCGGCGCCGTAGAGGGCACGGCGCCACGCGGGCAGCTCCCCACTCGGTTCCCACTCCCGGTCCGCCGCCGCAGGGTCGTACCCGACCTCGGTTGGGGCATGTTGTGAGCAGATCCCGTGTGGTCGCCAGATCAGCCGCACCGGTGTTGGCCGCGATGCTCGTCGTGAGCGCGGTTCCCGGCACGGCGCTGGCGGACGAGGACCCACTGGCGCAGTCCGTGGCCGCCGCGCGCGGCATGGACGCCGCCGCGCTGCGGACCAAGATCGCGCCGCGGCTGTCCACCGCCCAGGGCAGGGTGACCGCGTTCGTCGAGCTGGCGGCCAAGCCCGCCGTCGACGCCTACGCGGAGAAGACCGGCCAGGGCGCGAGCAGGCAGCAGGCGAAGGACGCGGCCAAGGCCACCAAGAACGAGACCGCGAAGGTCGTCGACCGGGTGGTCGGCGAGCTGCGCGGCAAGGACGCGAGCACCAAGGAGGTCTACCGGACCGCCAACGGCGTGCCCGGCGTGGTGGTCACCGCCGACGCGGCACGGGTCCGCGAGCTGGCCGCCCGCCCGGACGTGAAGTCCGTGCGCACCGTGGTGCCCAAGAAGAGCACCAACTCCAGCGCCGTGCAGCTGACCAACACCCTCAAGGCGTGGCAGCAGTACGGCAGGCTCGGCGAGGACGTCCGGGTCGGCGTCATCGACACCGGCATCGACTACACCCACGCCGACTTCGGCGGCCCCGGCACCCCCGAGGCGTTCAAGGCCATCGACGAGACCAAGGTCGACCCGTCGTACTTCCCGACCGCCAAGGTCGTCGGCGGCTACGACTTCGTCGGCAACGCCTACGACGCCGACAGCGAAGACCCGGCCGTCAACACCCCCAAGCCCGACCCGAACCCGTTGGACTGCAACAGCCACGGCTCGCACGTCGCGGGCACCGCGGCCGGTTTCGGCGTCAACGCCGACGGGTCCACCTTCACCGGTGACTACACCCGACTCACCCCCGAAGCGCTCAACGCCATGCGCATCGGCCCCGGCACCGCGCCCAAGGCCCTGCTGTACGCGCTGAAGGTGTTCGGCTGCGAGGGCTCCACCAGCGTCACCTCGCAGGCGCTGGACTGGTCGCTGGACCCCGACGGCGACGGCGACTTCTCCGACCACCTCGACGTGGTGAACCTGTCGCTGGGCTCGGACTACGGCGCCCCGGACGACCCGGACAGCCTGTTCGTCCGCAAGCTCAACGCCTCCGGCGTGCTGACCGTGTTCGCCGCGGGCAACGGCGGCGACCTCTACGACATCGGCGGCTCGCCGGGCAGCACCCCCGAGGCGCTGACCGTGGCCAGCACCCGCGACGCCTACGTGCTGCGCGACGCGGTCGAGGTGACCGCGCCCCCCGGCGCGGCGGGCGGGAAACCCGGCCAGTACAGCCAGAACTTCGACTACCAGGGCTTCAGCGCGACCGCGCCGGTGGTGGCGCTGACCGATCCGTCCAACGCGGACGGCTGCCAGCCGTTCTCGGCCGCCGACCAGGCCGCGGTGGCGGGCAAGTTCGTGTGGCTGGAGTGGGACGACAACGACGCCAGCCGCCGCTGCGGCTCCGGCGCCCGCGCCAACAACGCCACCGCCGCGGGCGCGTCGGGCGCGCTGTTCACCTCGTCGCTGGAGCACTTCAACGCGGGCATCGCGGGCAACGCCGCCATCCCGGTGTTCCAGCTCACCAGCTCGGCCACCGCGGCGCTGCGCCCGGCGCTGACCGCGGGCACCCTGGTGGTGCGCCAGGCGGGCGAGCTGCGCACCTCGCTGCCGACCTACGACCAGTCCATCACCGACACCCCCAGCACGTTCACCTCGCGCGGGGTGCGCGGCCCGGCCGTGAAGCCGGACGTGGCCGCCCCCGGCGACAGCATCGCCTCGGCGCTGGTGGGCTCCGGCAACGGCGTGATGGCCGCCAGCGGCACCTCGATGGCCGCGCCGCACACCACCGGCATCGCCGCGCTGGTGCGCCAGGCCCACCCGGACTGGACGCCGGAAGAGGTCAAGGCGGCCGTGATGAACTCGGCGAACGCCGACGTCAAGGAGGACGGCAGGACCTACGCGCCCAACCGCGTCGGCTCCGGCCGCGTCGACGGCAAGGCCGCCCTGGACAACCAGGTCCTGGCCTACGTGCAGGACGACCCCGGCGCGGTCAGCGCGTCCTTCGGCGTGGTCGAGGTCTCCGGCAAGGTCGCGCTGTCCAAGACGATCAAGGTGGTCAACAAGAGCACCAAGTGGGTCGACTACGCCGTCGGCTACGAGGCGCTGACCACCATCCCCGGCGTGCGCTACGAGCTGTCGGCCAACACCGTGCGGCTCAGCCCGCGCGGCGTGGCCAAGGTCAAGGTGACGCTGAAGATCGACAACCCGAGCGAGCTGCGCAAGACCGTCGACCCGACCGTGCAGCCGCTGCACCTGGACACGCCGCGCCAGTTCCTGGCCGACGCCTCCGGTCGCGTGGTGCTCACGCCCAAGAGCGGCTCCTCGGTCCCGCTGCGGGTGCCGGTGCACTCCGCGCCCAAGCCGGTGTCGGACATCAACGTGCCCGCCGACGTCAAGTTCACCCGCGGCGCCGACCAGGCCGTGCTGAACCTGACCGGCCGCGGCGTCGACCAGGGCGCGTACCGCTCGCTGGTGAGCGTGCTGGAGCTGCAGGCCACCTCGCCGAAGCTGCCCGAGTGCCGCCGCCAGGTGACCTCGGGCTGCACGCTCAACGACACCGCCAAGGGCGGCGACCTGCGCTACGTCGGCGCCGCGTCGACCGCGCCGCTGGCCAGGGCGCAGGGCAAGCCGCACGAGTCGCTGCTCGCGTTCGGCCTGGCGACCTGGGGCAACTGGTACAACCTCGGCAACAACACCATCCCGTTCGTCGACATCGACACCACCGGTGACGGGGTGCCGGACTTCGAGACCTACGCGACCAAGCTGGCCGACACCGACCTGCTGGTCGCCGTCACGCAGAACCTGGCCACCGAGCAGACCGTCGACATCCAGCCGGTCAACGGCCAGTTCGGCGACGTGGACACCAACGTCTTCGACACCAACGTGGTGGTGCTGCCGGTGCTGCTGACCGCGCTGGGCCTGGACCCGGAGGCCGACACCGCCAAGCTGTCCTACCAGGTCGGCACGACGGGCTTCTACATCGCGCCGGGCAACAGCGCCGCCGTGGTCGACAACACCGGCACGCTGTCCTACGACCCGCTCAAGCCGGGCCTGTGGGCGCAGGGCGGCGGCGACGCCGCGCTGTCCTACCTGGCGCGGCCGGGCACGGCCCTGGTGGTCAACCGGACGCCGGGCACGAGCGCGGACAGCCTGCTCGTGCTCAACCACCACAACGCCACCGGCGACAAGGCCGACGTGGTCAAGGTGAGGGGCGCGGGCGGCCGTTCGGCGGGCTGATCCGATGCGCCGCTCTGGCCGGCCGGGGTTGCTCCCGGCCGGCCAGAGCTGTTTAGTCGCTTCGGGTGACGGCCGAACGGGGGTTCTGGACCGTTCGGGTGTCCCGCAGTCCGGGAGATATCCCCACTCGGGCGTGTTCCGGGTGCGGCGGAGCACCACCGGGCCGGTAGCCTTTCGCAATGGAAACTAGTCCCGAGAAATGGGACTGATACCTGGGAGGTGTGTTAATGCGGCTCGCAGTGATCCCAGGAGACGGGATCGGGCCCGAGGTCGTCGCCGAGGCGCTGAAGGTGCTGGGGGAGGTCGTCCCGGCGGCCGAGATCACCCGCTACGACCTCGGTGCGGCGCGCTGGCACGCCACAGGTGAGCTGTTGCCGGAGTCCGTGCTGGGCGAACTGCGCCAGCACGACGCGATCCTGCTCGGTGCCGTGGGCGACCCGTCGGTGCCCAGCGGCATCCTGGAGCGGGGTCTGCTGCTCCGGCTCCGGTTCGAGCTCGACCACCACGTGAACCTGCGGCCCGCGCGGCTGTACCCCGGCGTCCGCAGCCCCATCGCGGACCCGCCGGAGATCGACATGGTGGTGGTGCGCGAGGGCACCGAGGGGCTGTACGCGGGCAACGGCGGCCTGCTGCGCAAGGACACCCCGCACGAGATCGCCACCGAGGTGTCCATCAACACCTCGTTCGGCGTGGAGCGGGTCGTCCGGGACGCGTTCGCGCGGGCGGCCAACCGGCCGCGCAAGCACCTGACGCTGGTGCACAAGACCAACGTGCTCACCCACGCGGGCTCGCTGTGGTCGCGCGTGGTCGAGGAGGTCTCGCTCCAGCACCCGGACGTGACCGTGGCCTACCAGCACGTCGACGCGGCCACCATCCACCTGGTGACCGACCCCGGCCGGTACGACGTGATCGTCACCGACAACCTGTTCGGCGACATCCTGACCGACCTGGCGGCGGCGGTGACCGGCGGCATCGGCCTGGCGGCCAGCGGCAACCTCGACGTGACCCGGCGCAACCCGAGCATGTTCGAGCCCGTGCACGGCAGCGCGCCGGACATCGCGGGCCAGGGCGTGGCCGACCCGACCGCGGCGGTGCTGTCGGTGGCGCTGATGCTGGACCACCTCGGCGAGAGCGAGGCGGCCCGGCGGATCGAGGCGTCGGTGGCGTTCGACCTGGCCACCCGCGACCACAACTCGCCCGGCGCGACCTACGCGGTGGGCGACCGCCTGGCGGCCCTGGTGTCGTCCAACGCCCGCGCGGGCGCCTGACCCCGACGGAGCCGAGCGCCCTCCGGGGCGCTCGGCTCCCCCTTTTTCCGCGAGTCGAACGCTCAGGACCCCTGAGTTCGTCGTTCGTGCTGGGTTGTCCAGCAAAGCGCGCTCGCCGCGCGGCAGGCCGCCAAGGACGGCGGGTCGCGCCGTCCCGCTGCACGCGCTCCGCGCGCGCCCCTGGTGCGTGGGCAAGTACTACCCGAGGGGCGCGCGGGGGCCGGTAACTACTACCTGACGTGCGCAAAGTGCGGCTTGGGATGCGCGAACGTTGAGTTCGGGGTGCCTGAGCGTTCGACTCGCGGCGTGGGGACGTAGGGTCTGGGTGCCGCCCCGTGGGGGAAGTCCGGTCGAAGTCCGGCGCTGACCCGCAACGGTAGGCCCAGCGACGGCTGGGCGAGCCCGATCACCCGCGGGCGGTGCACGAGACTCCACTCCCGCCGTGGTCTGCGGGACGGAACGGCGCCGCTCCCGCGCGTCCACCGGCCGTGGCCACCCGCCCGAAAGGCGACCGGTGACCCGCGCCGCACCCGGCACCGCCCGGACCTGCCTGATCCTCACCGCCCTGCTGGCGCTCTCCCTGGTCTGCGGGGTCGCCCTGGGCCCGGTGCGGATTCCCCTGCCCGACGTGCTGGCCCTGCTGCGGGCCGCCGTCGTCGGCGACACCATCGACGTCTCCCAGGCGGGCGCCTACCGGATCGTCTGGGACATCCGCCTGCCCAGGGTGCTGCTGGCCGCGGTGGTCGGCGCCGGGCTGTCCACGGTGGGCGTGGCGGTGCAGGCGCTGGTGCGCAACCCCCTGGCGGACCCGTACGTCCTGGGCATCTCCTCGGGGGCGAGCGTGGGCGCGACGGCCGTGGCCGCGTTCGGCCTGTTCGCCTCACTGGGGATCTACGCCCTGTCCACCGCGGCGTTCCTGTCCGCCCTGGCCGCCATGGCGCTGGTGTACCTGGTGGCCAGGAGCCTCACGCCGCTGCGCCTGGTCCTGACCGGGACGGCGATGGCGTACGGGTTCTCCGCCATCGCCATGCTGCTGGTGTTCCAGGCGCCCAGGGGCGAGGCGGCCCGCTCCGCGATGTTCTGGCTGCTGGGCAGCCTCGGCGGGGTCACCTGGGCGGCGCTTCCGGTGGCCGCGGTCACCACGGCGGCCGGGATCGCGTTCCTGCTGGGCAAGGCCAGGGTGCTCAACGCGCTGGCGATGGGGGACGAGGCGGCGACCACGCTCGGGGTGGACGTGACCCGGCTGCGCCGCGGCCTGTTCGTGGTCACCGCGGCGATGACCGGTGTGCTGGTGGCGGTCAGCGGCGCGGTCGGCTTCGTGGGGCTGGTGCTGCCGCACGTGGTGCGGCTGCTGGTGGGCGCGGACCACCGCCGGGTGCTGGTGGTGGCTCCGCTGGCGGGGGCCTGCTTCCTGGTGTGGGTGGACGTCGCCGCGCGCCTGCTGGCGGCGCCGGAGGAGTTGCCGCTGGGGGTCATCACCGCCGCGCTGGGCGTGCCGTGCTTCGTGCTGCTGATGCGCCGTCGCGGCTACGTCTTCGGGGGACGCTGATGGACGTCGAGATCCAGGACCTGGACTACGCGCCGATCCTGCACGGCGTCACGCTGGCCGCGCGCAGCGGCGAGGTGCACGGCATCGTCGGGCCCAACGGCAGCGGCAAGTCCACCGCGCTGCGCTGCGTCTACCGGGCGCTCAAGCCCAGCGCCGGCCGGGTGCTGCTGGACGGCGAGGAGCGCGGGGACATCGCGCGGCACCTGGCCGCGCTGATCCAGGACAGCAGCCTGGAGTTCGACTTCACGGCGGCCGAGGTGGTCGCCACCGGCAGGTTGCCGCACCAGCGCGGCTTCGCCAGGGAGTCGGCGCACGACCGGCGGGTCGTCGAGACGGCGCTGTCCGATGTGGACGCCGCGCATCTGGCGGACCGGGGGTTCCTGACGCTGTCCGGCGGTGAGCGGCAGCGGGTGCTGATCGCGCGGGCGCTGGCGCAGCAGCCGCGGGTGCTGGTGCTCGACGAGCCGACCAACCACCTCGACATCCACCACCAGCTCGCCGTGCTGCGCCTGGTGCGCGGGCTGGGCGTGACCGTGCTGGCCGTGCTGCACGACCTCAACCTCGCCGCCGCGCACTGCGACCGGGTGCACGTGCTGGCGCGGGGGCGGGTGGTGGCCAGCGGGACGCCCGCCGACGTGCTCACCCCCGATCTCGTCGCCGACGTCTTCGGGGTGCGCGCCCACGTCGTGCGGCACCCGGTCAGCGGTGCGCCGCAACTGCTGTTCGACCTCCAGGAGGAAACCCCGTGAGAAGGTTCGCCGCGCTCGGCCTCGTCCTGCTCACCACGGCTTGCGGCGCGACCGTCGCGCAGGAGCAGGGTGGCGTCACCACCACGGTCACCAACTGCGGCCAGGAGGTGTCCTACCGCACGCCGACGAGGGTGGTCACCAACGACACCGGCATCACCGAGCTGATGTTCGCGCTGGGGCTGGCCGACCGCGTGGTGGGGTACGTGGTCGGTCCCGGCCAGCACCGCGACGTGGAGACCTCGCCGTGGAAGGCGGACTTCGACCGGGTGCCCAAGCTGGCCGAGCGGATCAGCAAGGAGGTCGTCCAGGGGGCGGGCGCGGACCTGGTGTTCGCCGGGTGGAACTACGGCTTCTCGGAGAGCACCGGCCTGACCCCGGACTCGTTGCGGGACTTGGGCGTGGCCACCTACCAGCTCACCGAGGCGTGCCGCAACGGCGTGGGCAAGCAGCGCGGCATCATGCCGCCGCTGGAGGCCCTCTACACCGACTTGCGCAACCTCGGCCGGATCTTCGGCGTGAGCGACCGGGCCGAGCGGCTGGTGGCCGAGTACCAGGCGCAGGTCGCCCGCGCCGCCGAGCTGATGGCGGGCAGGCCGCGCCCCAGGGTGTTCCTCTACGACAGCGGGCTGGACCAGCCGTTCACCTCGGGCCGCAACGCCGCGCCGCAGGACATCATCGGCCACGCGGGCGGGGACAACATCTTCGGCGACCTCGACGACAGCTGGACCACCGTCGGGTGGGAGGCCGTGGTGGCCCGCGACCCCGAGGTCGTCCTGATCAACGACTACGCCGACGGCGACGCCGACACGCCGCAGCAGAAGGAGGCGTTCCTGCGCTCCTACCCGCCGCTGGCCGGGGTCACCGCGGTGCGCGAGGGCCGGTTCTTCGCCCTGCCCTACGCGGCGCTGGTGGAGGGGCCGCGCAACCCCGCCGCGATCGAGGCGCTGGCCCGCTACCTCGCGGGCGCGTAACCAGAATGTGGGACAGCCCGCCCGTGGACTGGTACGGGCGGGCGGGGTGTGGCACTATCCCTGGCGTGGCCCACCACACCGCGATCATTATCGACGAGCGCGCCGGCTGAAGCTCCCCGAGCACCCGGCGCGCCGACCTCTCGCATCCCTGCGGGGGGTCTTTTTGTTTTTCCGCCACCCCCACCACCCCGCGACCCGAAAGCCCCAGGAGCCCCCGTGACCACCCTCGGCGATTCTTTCCACGTCTACGACACGACCTTGCGGGACGGCGCGCAGCGCGAGGGCATCTCCTACTCGGTCAACGACAAGCTGGTGGTGGCCCGCCTGCTGGACTCGCTGGGGGTGGGCTTCATCGAGGGCGGCTGGCCGGGCGCGCTGCCCAAGGACACCGAGTTCTTCGCCCGCGCCGCGGCGGGCGACCTGGAGCTCAAGCACGCGCAGCTGGTGGCGTTCGGCGCCACCCGCAAGGCGGGCGCGAAGGTCCATGAGGACCAGCAGGTGCGCGCGCTGCTGGACTCCCGCGCCCCAGTGGTCACGCTGGTGGCCAAGTCCGACCGCAGGCACATCGAGCGCGCCTTGCGCACCGACGTGGCCGAGAACTGCGCGATGGTCAAGGACACCGTGCGGTTCCTGGTGGGCGAGGGCAGGCGGGTCTTCCTCGACGCCGAGCACTTCTTCGACGGCTACGCCTTCGACCCGGACACCGCGCTGCGCGTGCTGGAGTCCGCTGTGGAAGGTGGCGCGGACGTGGTGGTGCTGTGCGACACCAACGGCGGCCAGCTCCCGCTGGGGCTGTCGCGGACGGTCGCCGACGTGGTGGCCCGCACCGGCTTCCGGGTCGGCATCCACTGCCAGGACGACACCTCCTGCGCGGTGGCCAACACCATCGCGGCGGTGCAAGCGGGTGCGACCCACGTCCAGTGCACCGCCAACGGGTACGGCGAGCGGGCGGGCAACGCGGACCTGTTCGCCGTCGTGGGGAATCTGGTGACCAAGCTCGGGATGCCGGTGCTGCCCGCCGAGTCGCTGCCCGAGCTGACCAGGGTGTCCCACGCCCTGGCCGAGATCGCGAACATCGCGCCCGACACCCACCAGGCCTACGTCGGGTCGTCGGCCTTCGCCCACAAGGCGGGGCTGCACGCGAGCGCGATCAAGGTCGACCCGGAGCTGTACAACCACATCGACCCGGAGGCCGTCGGCAACGGGATGCGGGTGCTGGTCACCGAGATGGCCGGGCGGGCCAGCCTGGAGCTCAAGGGCCGCGAGTTCGGCATCGACCTGGCCCGCAAGCCGGAGGCGCTGAGCAGCGCGGTGCGCAAGGTCAAGGAGCTGGAGGCGGGCGGTTGGTCGTTCGAGGCCGCCGACGCCTCGCTGGAGCTGCTGCTGCGCGGGGAGCTGTCCGAACTGGACTCGCCGCCGTTCGCCCTGGAGTCCTACCGGGTGGTGCTGGACCACCGCTCGGACGGCCTGATCGTGTCCGAGGCCACGGTCAAGGTGCACGTGGCGGGGGAGCGGGTCATCGCCACCGCCGAGGGCAACGGCCCGGTGCACGCGCTGGACGCGGCGCTGCGCAAGGCGCTGCTGCCGCACCTGTCCTGGCTGGACCGGGTGGAGCTGAACGACTACAAGGTGCGCATCCTCACCGATCAGCACGGCACCGACGCGGTCACCCGCGTGCTGGTGGAGTCCACCGACGGCGAGCGGGAGTGGACCACGGTGGGGGTGCACGGCAACATCGTCGAGGCGAGCTGGCTGGCGCTGTGCGACGCGCTGGCGCACAAGGCGATGCGGGCCGCCGCCGACCTGGTGGGCTCGTGAGCGCGCGGGCCTGCGGTTAGGGTGAAGTCCGTGCGCATTGCCCGAATCGCCCAACCAGATGGCCTGGCCTTCGCCGCGATCGAAGGCGAGGGCGACGACCTGGTCGCCGCCGAGATCGCCGACGAGCCCTTCGGCAAGCCGACGTTCACCGGCCGCCGCTGGCCGCTGGCCGACGTGCGGCTGCTGGCCCCGTTCCTGCCGCCGAAGATCGTCTGCGTCGGCCGCAACTACGCCGAGCACGCGGCGGAGCTCGGCAACGAGGTGCCCGAGAGCCCGCTGATCTTCCTCAAGCCCAACACCGCGGTGATCGGGCCGAACGCGGAGATCAAGCTGCCCGCGGTGTCCGAGCGGGTGGACTTCGAGGGCGAGCTGGCCGTGGTGGTCGGCGTGGGAGGGCGGGACATCCCCGCCTCGCGCGCCGCGCAGTCCGTGCTGGGCTACACCATCGCCAACGACGTGACCGCTCGCGACCTGCAGAAGTCCGACGGCCAGTGGACCCGCGCCAAGGGCTTCGACACCTTCTGCCCGCTGGGGCCGTGGGTGGAGACCGAGTTCGACCCGTCCGACGCGCGCATCCGCACCGAGCTGGACGGCGAGGTCAAGCAGGACGCGCGGACCTCCATGCTGGTGCACGACATCCCCGCGCTGATCGAGTACATCTCCTCGGTGATGACGCTGCGCCCGCTGGACGTGATCCTCACCGGCACCCCGGCGGGCGTGGGCCCGATGAAGGCGGGCCAGACGGTGTCGGTCACCGTCGAGGGCCTGGGCACCCTCACCAACCAGGTCGCCAACCGCTGAAACCGCGTCCGCGAGCACCACCCGGCCCCCCGTCGGGTGGTGCTCGCGGACGGCGTGCGGGCTCAGGTGCGCGGCACCCTGGCGGGCTCGCGCCGGGCGAACGCCGGGGCGTGCTCGGGCCGCAGGCCGATCGCCACCAGGTAGGCGGGCACCACCTGCAGCGGCGGGAACCGCCGCATCAACCGCACCGGCCGGGGCGTGCGCCCTTGCGCGACGGTCGAACCGCCGTCCAGCGTGCGGCGCAGGAACGCGTTCTGCACCAACCGCTGGATGTTCTGCGTCACCACGGTGGCGAACCACCGCCGCCGCCGGACCTTGGCCAGCACCGCGGGCGTGATCCGGCCCAGCTTGGCGGGACCGGCGACGACCCGCGCCGCGGCCACCGCGTCCTGCACCGCCAGGTTGATGCCCACGCCGCCGATCGGCGACATGGCGTGCGCGGCGTCGCCGACGCACAGCAGGCCGTCGGCGTGCCAGCGACGCAGCCGGTCCAGCTTCACGTCCAGCAGCTTCACGTCGTCCAGCGACTCGATCACGCCGAGCCGGTCCGCCACCCACGGCACCAGCTTCGCGACCCGCTCGCGGAACGCCTCGACCCCCTCGGCGCGCAGCCGCCGGTCGGTGCCCTTGCGGATCAGGTAGGCGCACTGGAAGTAGTCGCCGCGCGGGATCATCGCCAGCCCGGACCCGCTGGAGAACCGGCCGAGGCCGCCCGTCGGGTCGTCGGGCCTGCGCGGCACGCGGAACCACCACACGTCCATCGGCGCGCCGAACGAGTGGACCGCCAGCCCGGCGGCCTCGCGCACCGCGGAGCGCCTGCCGTCCGCGGCGACCACGAGGTCGGCGGCCAGCTCGCGGACCTCGCCGTCGGACGTGCGGTAGCGCAGCCCGGTCACCCTGCCGCCGCCGGTGCGCACCAGCCCGGTGAACTCGGCGTTCATCCGGAGCGTGAAGGTCGGCTCCTGCTTGGCCGCGTCGGCGAGCAGGTCCAGGAAGTCCCACTGCGGGACGATCGCGATGTGCTTGTGCGGTCCGGGCAGCCGCGACAGGTCGGCCATCGTGGTGACCCCGCTGTCCAGCATCACCTGGACCCGGTCGATCAGCTGGTGCGGCACGTCGGCGAACGACGGCCCGAGCCCCAGCTCGTCCAGCAGCGTCAGGGTCGACGCGTGCACCGTGTCGCCGCGGAAGTCCCGCAGGAAGTCCGCGTGCTTCTCCAGAACGGTGACCTCGACGCCTGCGCGGGCCAGCAACAGGCCCAGCACCATCCCGGCGGGACCGCCGCCGACGACGGCCACCGTGGTCCTCTCCATCGTCCTCACCCCGTTTTCAACACTAGTTGAATAAGCCTAGGATGCTCCTGCGGTGGCCTGGGGTCAAGGCGGATACGCTGACCGGGCCATGAGCACCGAATCCGCATCCCCAGAGGTCCGCGTCCGCTTCTGCCCGTCGCCGACCGGCACGCCCCACGTGGGGCTGATCCGCACCGCGCTGTTCAACTGGGCCTACGCCCGGCACACCGGCGGCAAGGTGGTCTTCCGCATCGAGGACACCGACGCCGCGCGGGACTCCGAGGAGTCCTACCTCGCGCTGCTGGAAGCCATGCGGTGGCTGGGCCTGGACTGGGACGAGGGCCCCGAGGTCGGCGGCCCGCACGCGCCGTACCGGCAGAGCCAGCGCCGCGACGTCTACGCCGACATCGCCAAGCGGCTGTTCGAGGCGGGCGAGCTGTACGAGTCGTTCTCCACGCCCGAGGAGGTCGAGGCGCGGCGCAAGGCCGCGGGCCAGGACCCGAAGCTGGGCTACGACGGCTACGACCGCGACCTGACCGAGGAGCAGAAGGCGGAGTTCCGCGCGCAGGGCCGCGAGCCCGTCCTGCGGCTGCGGATGCCCGACGAGGACCTGTCGTGGCACGACCTGGTCCGCGGCGAGATCACGTTCAAGGCGGGCAGCACGCCGGACCCGGTGCTGGTGCGCGCCAACGGCGACCCGCTCTACCCGTTCGTGAACCCGGTCGACGACGCGCTCATGGGAATCACGCACGTGCTGCGCGGAGAGGACTTGCTGCCGTCCACGCCGCGGCAGCTCGCGCTGTACTCGGCATTGCGGCGAATTGGCGTGACCGATTTCACGCCGCAGTTCGGGCACCTGCCCTACGTGATGGGCGAGGGGAACAAGAAGCTTTCCAAGCGCGACCCGCAGTCGAACCTGTTCCTCTACCGCGACCGCGGATTCGTGCCCGAGGGATTGCTGAACTACCTGGCGCTGCTCGGCTGGTCCATCGCCGACGACCGGGACATCTTCTCGGTCGAGGAACTGGTCGCCGCCTTCGAGCTGTCCAAGGTGAGCGTGAACCCGGCCCGCTTCGACCTGAAGAAGGCCGAGGCGATCAACGCCACGCACCTGCGCGCGCTGCCGGTGGAGACCTTCGTCGAGCGCGTGCTGCCGTACCTGGCCGCCGACGGCGTGCTGCCGCACGAGCCGAGCGAGGAGCAGCTGGCCGTGCTGCGCGGTGTCGCGCCGCTGGTGCAGGAGCGGCTGGTGGTGCTCTCGGAGGCCGCCGGGATGGTCCGCTTCCTGTTCACCGCGGAGGAGGACTTCGCGCCGGAGGAGGACGCGGCGGCCAAGGCGCTGGGCGCGGACGCGGCCCCCGTGCTGGACGCGGCGATCGAGGCGCTGGAGGGCCTCGGCGAGTGGACCGCGGCAGGCATCGAGGAGGCGCTGAAGGTGTCCCTTGTGGACGGCCTGGGCCTCAAACCGCGCAAGGCGTACGCCCCCGTGCGGGTTGCCGTGACGGGCCGTACCGTCTCGCCTCCGCTGTACGAGTCGATGGAGTTGCTGGGTCGGGATCGCTCGATCGGGCGATTGCGACGGGCGCTCGGGGCAATCTGACTGCCCCGTTCGGGGTGTTCCGGCGGTGCTTGACCGTGCAAGAACCGCGAGGAATCACCTCCTTGGTCGAGTCGCCCGAGGGGGGCTCGCACCTAGCCTCACGGGGTGACAACCGCAGCCCCGACTTTCACCCCTCGGAGAACCGGCGAGATCCGCGCGGTGTGCCTGGACGTGGACGACACGCTCGTCGACTACAGCACATCGTCGCGGGCCGCGCTGGCCGCGATGGTCGGCAACGCCGACGCGTGGCCGCTGTGGCAGCGCATCACCGATGAGCACTGCGCGCGCCTGCTCGCGGGCGAACTCGAGTACGAGACCATGCGCAACATCAGGACACGCGCCTTCTTCGCCGCGCTCGGGGAGGAGTTGGACCAGGCCGAGGCGACCCGCCGCGAGCTGCGGCGGCAGGAGGTGCTGGCGTCGGGCTGGCGCCTGTTCCCCGACGTCGTCCCGTGCCTGGAGTGGCTGCGCGCCACCGGCCTGCCGATGGCGGCTGTGAGCAACGCCTCGGGCAGGCACCAGCGTGTGAAGATCGCCACGCTCGGCCTGTCCCAGTACTTCGACACCGTCCTGATCGCGGGCGAAGTCGGCGCGGCCAAGCCCGACCGAGTGATCTTCGACACCGCGTGCGCCCACCTCGGCGTCCCCCTGAGCGAGACCGTCCACGTGGGAGACCGCCTCCACGCCGACGCGATCGGGGCCAGGGACGCGGGGATGCGGGGCGTCTGGCTCAACCGGCAGGGGCCGCGCGAAGGGGCGCTGCCCGCGGGCATCTCAGCCATCAGCAGCCTCTCTGAGCTGCCCGAACTCCTCGTCTGCGAGCTGTCGGCGGCCTCCGCCTGACCCCCGATTTCCGTTCCGCCGGGGGTGTGGTCTAGTATTTCTCTCGGCGGAACGGACAGCCCCTCTCCAGCCCGGCTGGAGGGGAGATGATCGGAAAGCCAATGGGGTATGGTGTAATTGGCAGCACGACTGATTCTGGTTCAGTTAGTCTAGGTTCGAGTCCTGGTACCCCAGCTGCAGCGGTAGAAAACAGAGTGTGGTAAGCTACCGCCGCAAGAGAAAATCGAATAGCTCAGCAAGACCGAGCGAAACCCTAGGGCCCCGTCGTCTAGCGGCCTAGGACGCCGCCCTCTCAAGGCGGTAGCGTGGGTTCGAATCCCATCGGGGCTACAGATCCGGGAGATCCCTGTGCGGTGTGACCGCACAGGGATCTTTCGCATTTTGCATTGGGGGTACGGCCCCCAAACCCCGTGCAGGCGGGCTCCGCCCCCTGCACCCCCTGGCGGGGCTCCGCCCCGTCTCCCGCCTCTCGCGAGTCGAACGCTCAGGACCCCTGAGTTCAACGCTCAGGACGGCCACGCCCGCCCCCGGCGTCACCCACCTATGGGCGTGTCGGGCGTGTCGCCCCCGCGAGTCGAACGCTCAGACACCCTGAACTCAACATTCGCGCACCCCAACCCGCACTGTCGCGCCCCTCGGGTAGTAGTTACCCGCCCTTGCGGCGGCCTCGGGTAGTACTTGCCGACGCAGCAGGGGGCGCGCGCGGAGCGCGCGCAGCGGGGCCCCGCGAGCGCCGTCCCCGTATGACCTGGGCTCGTCCCGACCGCACGTGTCAAGGGGCCCTGAACGCAGAAACCAACCCTGGACACGAACCGGGGCCCCTTGACGCGTGTGGTTCGCCTCCGGCAGGTCATACGGGGACGGCGCGACCCGCCGTCCTTGGCGACCTGCCGCGCGGCGAGCGCGCTTTTACAACCCCAACGGCGAACTCACCCAACCCGAACGTAGAACTCAGGGGTCCTGAGCGTTCGACTCGCGGTACCTGAGCGTTCGACTCGCGGGGGAGGGTCAGAGGCGGGACTGGAGGGCTTCGGCGGCGGCCAGGAGGTCGGCGGCCCAGCGGGCGCCGGGGCGGCGGCCCATGCGGTCGATGGGGCCGGAGACGGAGATGGCGGCCACCACCGCCCCCGTGCTGTCGCGCACCGGCGCCGAGACGCTGGCCACACCGGGCTCGCGCTCGGCGACGCTCTGGGCCCAGCCGCGGCGGCGCACCTCCAGCAGGGTGCGCTCGCCGTAGACGGCGTCGGCCAGCACCGAGCGCTGGGTGCCGGGGTCGGCCCACGCGGCCAGGACCTTGGCGCCGGAGCCCGCCGTCATGGGCAGTCGCGCGCCGACCGGGACGGTGTCCCTCAAGCCGCTCGGCGGTTCCGCCGACGAGACGCAGACGCGCTGCATCCCGTCCCGGCGGTAGAGCTGGACGCTCTCGCCGGTGATGTCCCGCAGCCGGGGCAGCACCGAGCCCGCGGCGTCGAGCAGGGGGTCGGTCGCGCCGCCCGCCAGCTCGGCCAGCGCCGCGCCGGGCCGCCAGCGGCCGTCGGAGCCCCGGCGCAGGAGGCGGTGGACTTCCAGTCCCACGGCCAACCTGTGCGCTGTCGCCCTCGGCAGACCGGTGCGGTTGCACAACTCCGCCAGCCCACACGGATCTTTCGCCACGGCGTTGAGGACGGCCACTGCCTTGTCCAGCACGCCGATCCCGCTATGCTGTCCCACAAGCCGATACTAACTTCCCACTGTCTGGGAAGTCCAGATCTATCGGCAGTCCAGATCCTGGGAGTTAGCGATGAGCCGCAGCCGTACGCTCGCGGAGAAGGTGTGGGAAGCACACGTGGTGCGCCACGGGAGTGGCGCTGAACCCGACCTGCTCTACATCGACCTCCACCTGCTGCACGAAGTGACCAGCCCGCAGGCGTTCGACGGCCTGCGCCTCGCCGGGCGGCCCATCCGCCGTCCCGACCTCACCATCGCCACCGAGGACCACAACGTCCCGACGGTCGACATCGAGCTGCCGATCGCGGACCCGGTGTCGCGCACCCAGGTCGAGACGTTGCGCAAGAACTGCGCCGAGTTCGGCGTGCGGCTGCACCCGATGGGCGACGCCGAGCAGGGCATCGTGCACGTGGTGGGGCCGCAGCTTGGGCTGACCCAGCCCGGCATGACGGTGGTGTGCGGCGACAGCCACACCTCCACGCACGGGGCGTTCGGCGCGCTCGCCTTCGGCATCGGCACCTCCGAGGTCGAGCACGTGATGGCCACGCAGACGCTGCCGCTGAAGCCGTTCAAGACCATGGCCATCAACGTCGACGGCGCGCTGCGGCCCGGTGTCACCGCCAAGGACGTCATCCTGGCCGTCATCGCCAAGATCGGCACCGGCGGCGGGCAGGGCTACGTGCTGGAGTACCGGGGCAGCGCGATCGAGGCGCTGTCCATGGAAGCCCGCATGACCATCTGCAACATGTCGATCGAGGCGGGCGCCCGCGCCGGGATGATCGCGCCGGACCAGACGACGTTCGACTACATCAAGGGCCGCCCGCACGCGCCGTCCGGCGCCGACTGGGACGCCGCGGTCGAGTACTGGCGGACCCTGCGCACCGACGACGACGCGGAGTTCGACGCCGAGGTGCACCTGAACGCGGACGAGCTGACGCCGTTCGTCACCTGGGGCACCAACCCCGGACAGGGCCTGCCGCTGGGCGAGCGGGTGCCCGACCCCGAGGCGATCGTCGACGAGAACGAGCGCGTGGCGGCCGAGAAGGCGCTGGCGTACATGGGGCTGGAGCCGGGCACCCCGCTGCGCGACATCCACGTCGACACGGTCTTCCTCGGCTCCTGCACCAACGGCCGCATCGAGGACCTGCGCGCCGCCGCGGAGGTGCTGCGCGGCAAGAAGGTGGCCGACGGCGTGCGGATGCTGGTCGTGCCCGGCTCGATGCGCGTGCGCGCCCAGGCCGAGGCCGAGGGGCTGCACGAGGTGTTCCTGGCGGCAGGCGCGGAATGGCGTCAGGCGGGCTGCTCCATGTGCCTCGGCATGAACCCCGATCAGCTCAAGCCGGGGGAGCGCAGCGCCTCCACCTCCAACCGCAACTTCGAGGGCAGGCAGGGCAAGGGGGGCCGCACCCACCTGGTGTCCCCGCTCGTGGCCGCCGCGACCGCCGTGCGCGGCACGCTGTCCTCGCCCGCCGACCTGGTCTGAGAAGAGGAACAGGGAACATGGAAGCGTTCACCACGCACACCGGGGTCGGTGTCCCGCTGCGCAGGTCCAACGTGGACACCGACCAGATCATCCCGGCCGTCTACCTCAAGCGGGTCACCCGCTCCGGCTTCGAGGACGGCCTGTTCGCCGCTTGGCGCGGCGACGAGCACTTCGTGCTCAACCAGGAGCCGTTCCGGGCGGGCAGCGTGCTGGTCGCGGGCCCGGACTTCGGCACCGGCTCCTCCCGCGAGCACGCCGTTTGGGCGCTGATGGACTACGGCTTCCGGGTGGTCATCTCCTCGCGGTTCGCCGACATCTTCCGGGGCAACGCGGGCAAGCAGGGACTCGTCGCGGCCCAGTGCGAGCAGTCCGATGTCGAATTGCTCTGGAAGCTGTTGGAGAACGAGCCGGGCACCGAGGTCACCGTCGACCTGACCAACAACACGGTTGCGGCCAAGGACTTCACCGCCCCCTTCACCATCGACGAGTACACCCGCTGGCGACTGCTGGAGGGTTTGGACGACATCGCGCTGACCCTGCGCCACGCCGAAGACATCACCGAGTTCGAGCGGCGCAGGCCCGGCTGGCTGCCGACCACCGAACCGGTTCCGGCGCGCTGATCCGAAGGGCCGGATTCCCCCTCGAACAGCGGGAATCCGGCCCCCTCCCGGCTCCTCCGGCCCGCGCACCCGTCCCTCGACAGGGCGCAATTGCCCACGCCACAACAAAAAATCTGGCGTGGCGATTGGTAATTCCTTCCACATGGGCTTACCGTGGCCATCAGTCGGCCCGACTAGGGCCGTGAGCGTCCTGGGAGGGACTGAAGGTGAACAAGGCCCAGCTCATCGAGGCGCTCGCCGAGCGCCTTGGCGACAAGAAGAACGCCGCTGCCGCTGTCGACGGCATCGTGGACGTCATCGTCCGCAGCGTCCACAAGGGCGAGAAGGTCAACATCACCGGCTTCGGTGTCTTCGAGAAGCGCGCCCGCGCGGCCCGCACCGCTCGCAACCCGCGCACCGGTGAGACCGTGAAGGTCAAGAAGACCAACGTTCCCGCGTTCCGCGCGGGTTCGACGTTCAAGGACGTCATCAGCGGCACCAAGAAGCTGCCGCGCGTCACGGCCGCCAAGTCCGCCGCTTCGGCGGGCGCCAAGGCCGCCTCGGCGAAGGCGCCTGCCACCCGCGCCACCACGGCGCGCGCCGCGCGCGGCACCACCGCCACCACCACGACGCGCGCCGCCGCCGCCGCGACCAAGGCCCCGGCCACCCGCCGGACCGCCGCGGCCACCGCCACCAAGGCCCCGGCCACCAAGGGCGCGACGGCGAAGACCACGGCCAAGGCCACGGCGCCCAAGGCGACCGCGCCGAAGGCGACCGCGGCGAAGACCACGGCGCCCAAGGCGACCGCGGCCAAGTCCACGGCCGCCAAGGCGACCGCGGCCAAGTCCACGGCCGCCAAGACCACGGCGGCCAAGCCCGCGGCTGCCAAGCCCGCGGCCAAGAGGACCACCACGGCCAAGGCGACGGCGGCCAAGTCCACCGCGGCCACCGCGGCCACCACGACCACCGCGGACAGCACCGCCGCCACCCCGGCGGCCAAGCCCGCGGCGAAGCGGACCAGCGCGGCGAGGAAGACCACGGCGGCCAAGGCGAAGTGACCCGCCTGCCCGGTTCCGCGGCGCGATGCCGGTGGAACCGGGAAAGCGGTCTGACCCGTGGTTCGGGAGTCGGTGGGAGAAGCGGTTCCCGAACCGCCCGCGACACGGGCGGGAGCGGTCGCGGTCGGCGCCGCAATGGCGTGCGCCGCGCCGGGAATCCCGTTCCGGTGGCGGAAGGGGTGGCCCGTTCCGCCCGTCGAATGGAGTTCGGCGGGCGGGTGCGGAATCGGGGCGGCGCACCCCGGTTCCGGTGGGCCGGTCATTCCACCCGAGCGCGGACTCGGGTGGGCGCGGTGAACCCCGGCGGTGCGAGAGGCCGGGGGAGGACGTGCGGGGCGGCGCGAACCGGAATTCCGGTCGGGCACGATTCCCGCCGACACGTCGAGGGCCCGGTGCGGACGCGCACCGGGCCCTCAACTCGTCAGAGGCGAAAACGGCCTCCAGCGGGCCCGTGAGCGGGCCTGCGGGGCTCGCTCAGGGGCCGGGCCTGCCCAGCGCCGTCGGCACGTAGTGCGCGCCCACGAGCTGCGGCCACCGCCGCGGCTCGTCCGCAGTGGACCACCCGCCTGCCCGCTCGCGGAACGCCAGCACCCACGCGCTGCCCTTCTTGCACGGCACGCCGTCGTCCAGCTTCACGCCGCCCAGCTCGGCCAGCGCCGACACCAGGTCCGGGATGACCCCGCCCTGGCTGCACACCACCGGCACGCCCCCGGCGCCCGCGATCTCCAGCAGCCGCACCAGTGCCGCGTCGCGGTCGGGCCAGTAGCCCTCCTCGCTCAGCCTCGGCTCCCGCGCCACCTCGACCGACAGGTCCTCCGCCACGCCCTGCACGGTCTGCGCGCACCGCACGCGCGGGGCGGCGTGCACCCGCGTCACGCCCCACAGCGGCAGCATCGACCGCAGCGCCTCGGCCTGCCGCCACCCCGCCGGGCTGAGCGGTCGCAGGTCGTCGTCGCCCTGCCAGTGGTCCCGCTTGCCCGCCTTGGCGTGCCGCACCAGCAGCAGCGTCCGCAGGTCCGCCGGGGCCGCCGCGAACGCGTGCAGCACCTCGCGGTCCTCGTCCCGCGTCACCAGCCGCAGCGCCAGCGGCACGGGCAGCCAGCGCAGCTCGTCCACCTCCTCGTTGGGGACGAACTCGCCGGAGGTGGCGCGGGCGCTGTAGTAGTCCACCGTTTTCGGCTTGCCGAACGCGGTGTAGCGGACCTGCGCGAGGTGGCGGCCGAGCACGGCGTGGAAGCCGGTCTCCTCCAGCACCTCGCGGACCGCCGCCGCCGCGACGGTCTCACCGGGGTCGAGCTTGCCCTTGGGCAGCGACCAGTCGTCGTACCTGGGCCGGTGCACCACCGCGACGCGGTCGTCGCGCCACAGCACGGCACCGGCCGCGCGGATCGTGGAACCCAATGCTCACCCCAACGCGCGGTGCTTGCGCAGCAGATCGGTCTGGTGGTCGCGGACGCGGCTGCCGTCGGAGGGCGAGGCCTCCCACTCGCCGTCCGGGCGCAGCACCCAGCAGCGGGTGGTCGGCTCCAGCGCGGAGTCCAGCACCTCGTCCAGCTGGGCGGTCAGCTTCGGGTCGGTCACCCGCACCTGCACCTCGACGCGGCGGTCGAGGTTGCGGTGCATCATGTCCGCGCTGCCGATCCAGTGCTCGCCGCAGCCGACGAAGTGGAACACCCGCGAGTGCTCCAGGAACCGGCCCAGGATCGAGCGGACGTGGATGTTCTCGCTCAGCCCCTTGATGCCCGGCTTGAGCGAGCACACGCCCCGCACCACCACGTCCACCGGCACACCGGCCTGCGACGCCCGGTACAGCGAGTCGATGACCTGCTCGTCCACCAACGAGTTCACCTTGATGCGCACGCCCGCGCGCTTGCCCTCGCGGGCCAGCTCGATCTCGCGCTCGATGCGCTCGACGATGCCGCGCCGCACGCCGTAGGGCGCCACCAGCAGGCTGCGGTAGTGGTCCTGGCGGGCGTAGCCGGTCAGCACGTTGAACAGGTCGGTGAGGTCCGCGCCGATGGTGGGCTCGGCGGTGAGCAGGCCGATGTCCTCGTACAGCCGAGCGGTCTTCGGGTTGTAGTTGCCGGTGCCGATGTGGCAGTAGCGGCGGATCGTCGAGCCCTCCTGGCGCACCACGAGCGCGGTCTTGCAGTGCGTCTTGAGGCCCATCAGGCCGTAGACCACGTGCACGCCAGCCTTTTCCAGCGCCCGCGCCCACTTGATGTTGGCCTGCTCGTCGAAGCGGGCCTTGATCTCCACCAGCGCCACGACCTGCTTGCCCGCCTCGGCCGCGTCGATCAGCGCGTCGACGATCGGCGAGTCGCCGGAGGTGCGGTACAGCGTCTGCTTGATGGCCAGCACCTGCGGGTCGGCGGCGGCCTGCTCGACGAACCGCTGCACGCTGGTGGAGAACGAGTCGTAGGGGTGGTGCACCAGCACGTCGCCCTCGCGCAGGGTGGCGAAGATGCTCTTGGGCGTCTCCCGCTCGCCGAACGCCGGGTGCGTGGACGGCACGAACGGCCGGTCCTTGAGCTGCTTGTTGTCCAGGCCGTAGAGCTGGAACAGGCACGACAGGTCCAGCAGGCCGGGCACCTGCACCACGTCGTGCGGGTCGACCTCCAGCTCCCGCAGCAGCCGCTCCAGCATGTCCTCGGTCATGTCGTCGGCGACTTCCAGCCGCACCGGCGGGCCGAACCGGCGGCGCGCCAGCTCCCGCTCCAACGCCTGCAGCAGGTCCTCGTCGCGGTCCTCCTCGACCTCCAGGTCGGCGTTGCGGGTGACCCGGAAGGCGTGGCACTCGATGACCTGCATGCCCGCGAACAGCTCGCCCAGGTGCGCGGCGATCAGCTCCTCCAGCGGCAGGAACGTCGCGGTGCTGCTGGAGCGGTCGGTCTCCACCCGCACCAGCCGAGGCACGTTGTCGGGCACCTTCACGCGGGCGAACCGGTCGGTGCCGCCCTCCGGGTCGCGCACGCTCACCGCGAGGTTCAGCGACAGCCCGGAGATGTAGGGGAAGGGGTGGGCGGCGTCCACGGCCAGCGGCGTGAGCACCGGGAAGACCTGGTCGGTGAAGTAGCCGGACAGCCGCATCCGCTCGCTGTCGGTCAGCTGCGCCCAGGTGACCAGGCTGATGCCGTGCTTCTCCAGCTCCGGCCGCACGTGGTCGAGGAAGGCGCGGGCGTGCTGCTCCACCAGTTCCTGGGTGCGCTTGGAGATGTTGGCCAGCTGCTCGCGCGGGGTGAGCCCGTCCGCGCTGCGCACCGACAGGCCGGTCTCGGCGCGGCGCTTGAGGCCCGCGACGCGCACCATGTAGAACTCGTCGAGGTTGGAGGCGAAGATGGCCAGGAACTTGGCCCGCTCCAGCAGCGGCTGGGACGGGTCCTCGGCCAGCGCCAGCACCCGCGCGTTGAAGTCCAACCAGGACAGCTCCCGGTTGAAGTAGCGGTCGTCGGGCAGGTCCGCGGGGACCTCGGCGGCGGTCTCGGCGGGCGGTGAGCTCGGGAACGCGCGGGCGGGCGCCTCGGCGACGGCCGGGGGCGCCGCCGGGTGCACCACCGAAGGCGCCGCCGGGGGGTCGGCCGGTTGGGGAGCAGCGGGTTGCGAGGAATCCCGGACCGCACCGCGGCGGGCCGCCGGGCGCGGGCGCCTGCGCGGTGCGCCTGCTGCGGAGGTGGTGGTCCGGGGGGCTCTGGCGCGTCGCGCGGGCTTCGGCTGCTGGTCGCTGTTGTCCGTGCTCACGGTGGCATTGTCCCCCAGATCGGGGATGCACGCGCTGATCGGAACCGTCCTGGAGGTGAACTCCCGGTCACACCGGAGGGCGCAGCGCGTCCACCCGGCCACCCTCGGCGCGTTCCAGGGTGACCCGCTGGCCGGGGCGCAGCGAACGCCACCCGCCCGCCGCCACCGCCCGCGCGGGCACCTCCACCAGAACGCCGTCGTCGCGCAGCACGGTGGCGGAGCCGTCCGGGTGGTGCGCGCTGACGGTCGCCTGCTCGGGACGGGGTGCCTCTGCCACGCGGGCAACGCTAGCCGATCGGCAGTGCGACGCCAGCCGATCGGCAGTAGTCCGCCCGCCCGTCCGCCTGCCACGCTGCGCGGTGACGCCGTCGCGGAAGGGAGCGACCATGAGGGTGTTGGCAGGGATCACCGCCGTGCTGGTCGGTTTCACCGGCCACGGCGCGGCGGACGCGGCCCCGCGCGCGGAGACCGGGCGGCCGGGCCTGCCCGCGGCGTCGAGGAACGTCGAGCTGCGCGCGGCGATCCCGGAGACCGAGGGCGCGATCTCCATCAACTTCCTGCGCTACCGCGACCGGGACGTCATGTTCCTCAGCGGCGAGTTCGGGCTCAAGACCTTCGACGTCACCGACCTCGACGCGCCGGTGCCGCTGGACCACCTGACCAAGCGGGAGCTGGCGCTGCCGGGCGACGACCCGGAGCAGAGCTTCTGGGAGAACGAGGACGTCGACGTCGATCCCAAGCGCAAGCTGGTGTTCCTGGCGCGGGAGCGCAGCGCGTTCGGGCGGGAGCAGGGCGAGGGGCAGCCCACCGGCGTCTACTTCGTCTCCGCCGCGGACCCGGCGCACCTGGAGCTGCTCAGCTTCGCGCCGATGGGCACCGGGCACATCACCACGTGCGTCAACGACTGCTCGTACCTGTGGACGACCGGCTACGACGGGACGCCCTCCACCGACCCCGATCCCTACCGGATCTCCGGCAAGGTCTTCGTCACCGACATCCGCGACCCGCGCCACCCGCGGACCCTGGACCAGCACGTGGACCTCCACCGCAACCAGGGCGAGACGCACATGACCCACGACGTGCAGGTCGACGCCGAGGGCGTCGCCTGGGTCGCGGGCACCGGCGGCACGCGCGGGTACCACACGCGCGGTTGGCATCGCGACCCGCTGACCGGACGGGTCCGCCAGGCCACGGCGGTCGACCCGGTGCCGTACGCGGGCGGGGCCGCGCCCCCGCCGGACATGCCCACGTCGTTCTCGCACAACTCGTTCCGGCCGGTGGGGGCGACCCTGGCGGACGGGCCGCGACCGACCCGCGAGCACCCGGCGGGGTCGCTGCTGCTGCACACGGAGGAGGCGTTCGGCTCGCCCACGTGCGAGGACCAGGGGCGGTTCGTGATCTCCTCGCTGGAGGGCTCGCGCGACGGCGAGTCCTGGCGGGCCACCCCGGAGCGGCCGTTCCACCTCAGGACCGTGGGCGTGTGGAGCCCGGACGACCAGGAGGGCACGCTGCCCGGCCCCGACGCGTTCTGCTCCGCGCACTACTTCGACGTGCACCGGCGGATCGTGGCCTACTCCTGGTACCAGCAGGGGACGCGGTTCCTGGACATCACCGACCCGACCGCGCCGCGCCAGGTCGGCTACTGGCGGCCCGAGGGCGCGGTGTCGTTCGCGCCGTACTGGCACCGGGGCCGGGTGTTCCTGGCCGACCTGGCTCGCGGGGTGGAAATCCTCAAGCTCACCAAGGGCGCCTACGACGCGCAGGCGTCCGGGACCTCCGTGACGCTGAGGACCCGACCGGTGTCGGTGTCGTTCCGGCCGTTGGAGAATCCGCGCGAGCGCCTGCCGCTGGCCCCCGACCCCGTCTACGGCTCGGCCTGCCCGATGCTGGTGGGTCGCGGCTGCGGCTCCGGCTCCGCCTGCTGCTGACACCGGCGTCTGCAAGTACCACCCGACCCCCGTCGGGTGGTACTTGCAGACGCGGTCAGCAGACCGGGGCCAGCGCGGCGCGCGTGCGCCTGCCCAAGCCGAAGGCCGCGGCGACGTCCAGGTCCTCCGCGGTGTCCACGTCGCAGCGCAGCGTCGGCCACGGCCCCACCAGCGGTCGCGCCCCGGCCGCCTCGTGCGCCGCCGCCGAGCCCACGCCGAACTCCGGCGCCAGGTCACCGCCCGGTTCGGACAGCAGCAGCGTCGTGCCGGTGCCCTGGCGGTCCGGGCAGAACGCCCGCCCGTCCGCCGCCGCGATCGCCGCCCGCAGCTCCTCCGGGCGCAGCGCGGGCAGGTCGGCCTGCAGCGCGCCGACCACCGAGCGCGGGTCGCGCGACCGCAGCAGCGCCGCCCCGTGCCGCAGCGCCGGGTTCAGCCCCTCGGGGCCGGGGGTGGTCTCCACGCCCAGCACCGCCAGCTCCGCCACCACCACCGGGTCGTCGGTGATGGCCACCACGCTGCGCACCACCGGCAGCGCCGCGCGGATCGTGTCCAAGGCGAACGCCAGCGCCAGCGCGGGCCGGTCCGCGGTCACCCCGCGCAGCCTCGACTTCGCCCTGTCCAGGGTCTTGACCGGCACCACCAGGTCCACGTCCGCGCGCACCCCGCCATACTCCCCGATGCCGGCTGGACCTGGCCGGGGGCTCCGGGGAAGACTCCAGGTCCACGACGAGTAGGGAGAGCACGTGGCCAGAGAGAAGGGCGGCTTCTGGGTGGGGTTCGCCGCGGCGGTCTTCTACCCGGCCACCGCGCTGATGACGCGGTGGCGCACCGAGGGCGCGCACCACATCCCGGAAACCGGTGGCGTGCTGCTGGTCATGAACCACGTGTCCCACCTCGACCCGGTCTACGACGCGGTGCTGGTGCACCGCAGCAAGCGGGTGCCGCGGTTCCTGGCCAAGCACAGCCTGTGGAAGGTGCCGGTGCTGGGCAGCGTGCTGCGCGGCGCGCAGCAGATCCCGGTCTACCGCGGCAGCGCCGACGCCCAGCAGTCGCTGCGCGCCGCGCACGAGGCGCTGGAGGCGGGCAAGGTCGTGGTGATCTACCCGGAGGGCACCATCACCCGCGACCCGGACGGCTGGCCGATGGCCGCGCGCACCGGCGTGGCCCGGCTGGCGCTGGAGCACGACGTGCCGGTGCTGCCCGCCGCCCGCTGGGGCACCAGGGACGTCTACGACCACTACCGCAAGAAGTTCCGGCCGCTGCCCCGCAAGACCGTGGTCACCGCGGTCGGCGAGCCGGTCGACCTCGACGCGCTGCGCGCCCAGCCGCAGAACCTGGCGCTGCTGCGGGAGACCACCGACCTGATCATGGGCCGGGTCAAGGACCTGCTCGCGGACATCCGCCACGAGCAGGCGCCCGACGGCTTCTACGGCAAGAAGGTCTGACGTGGACCGGATCGCCGTGCTGGGTGCCGGGTCGTGGGGCACCGCCTTCGCCAAGGTGCTCGCCGACTCCGGCACCGACGTCGTGCTGTGGGCGCGCCGCCCCGAGGTGGCCGACGCCATCGCCGGTTCCCGCGCCAACCCCGACTACCTGCCGGGCGTGTCGCTGCCCGCGAACCTCACCGCCACCTCGGACGCGGAGAAGGCGCTGGACGGCGCGCGGGCCGTGGTGCTGGCCGTGCCCAGCCAGACGCTGCGGGAGAACCTGACCGCGTGGCGGCCGTGGCTGCCGCCGGACGCGACCCTGGTCAGCCTCGCCAAGGGCGTGGAGCTGGGCACGCTCAAGCGGATGAGCGAGGTCATCCGCGAGGTCGCGGGCGTGCCCGAGGACCAGGTGGCCGTGGTGACCGGGCCGAACCTGGCCAAGGAGATCGCCGCCGAGCAGCCCACCGCCACGGTCATCGCGTGCACCGACCACGACCGCGCCGTGCAGCTCCAGCTGGCCTGCACCAACTCCTACTTCCGGCCCTACACCAACGTCGACGTGATCGGCTGCGAGCTGGGCGGGGCGTGCAAGAACGTCATCGCGCTGGCCTGCGGCATGGCCGCCGGGCTCGGCTTCGGCGACAACACCATGGCCTCGATCATCACCCGCGGCCTGGCCGAGACCGCGCGGCTGGGCGCGGCGCTGGGCGCGGACCCGCTGACCTTCGCGGGCCTTGCCGGACTGGGTGATCTCGTGGCCACGTGCGCGTCACCGCTGTCGCGCAACCGGACGTTCGGCGAGAGGCTGGGGCGCGGTGAGTCGCTGGCGCAGGCGCAGCGGGCCGCGCACGGCCAGGTCGCGGAGGGCGTGAAGTCCTGTTCGTCCATCCGGGAGCTGGCCGCCAGGAAGGGAGTGGACATGCCGATCACCGACGGCGTGCACCGGGTGTGCCACGACGGGCTGGACCCGAGGGTGCTCACCGCGGCGCTGCTGGGCCGGGAGCCGAAGGCGGAGCGGCAGTGACCGCGCGGGGCGACGGGACGCGGGTGGTGCACTCCGCGCCCACCTCGGAGGGCGAGCCGTTCCTGGCCGGTCCGGTGTTCGCCGCGCCGTACCACCTGGGCGGCGCGGATACCTACGGGCGCGCGCACAACCCGACGTGGCGCGCGTTGGAGGCCGCGCTGGGCGAGCTGGACGGCGGCGAGTGCGTGCTGTTCCCGTCCGGCATGGCGGCGATCTCGACGCTGCTGCGCGTGGTGCTGAGCCCCGGCGACACCGTGGTGGTGCCCAGCGACGGCTACTACCTGACCCGCACCCTGCTGGCCGAGATGCCGGTGCGGGTGCTGGAGGCGCCCACCGCCGGGCCGTACCCGCCGTTCGACGGCGTGCGGCTGGTGCTGCTGGAGTCGCCGTCCAACCCCGGACTGGACGTGTGCGACATCGCCGAGCTGTCGGCGCGGGCGCACGCGGCGGGCGCGCTGGTGGCGGTGGACAACACGACCGCGACCCCGCTGGGGCAGAAGCCGCTGGAGCTGGGCGCGGACGTGGTGCTCAGCAGCGACACCAAGGCCGTGTCCGGGCACAGCGACCTGGTGCTGGGGCACATGTCCACAGCGGACGTCGAGCTGGCCGAGCGGGTGCGCACCGCGCGGACCACCAGCGGGGCGATCCCCGGCCCGTTCGAGGCGTGGCTGGCCCACCGCGGCCTGGGCACGCTGGACCTGCGGCTGGCGCGGCAGGCGCAGAACGCGGCGGCGCTGTACCGGGCGCTGCGCGAGCACCCGGCGGTGACCGGCCTGCGCTGGCCGGGCGCCCCGGAGGACCCGGCGCACGAGGTGGCGTCGCGGCAGATGCGGCGCTTCGGCGGGGTGCTGACGTTCGTGCTGGCCGACGAGGCGGCGGTGGCGGAGTTCCTGGCGCGGTCGCGGCTGGTCGCGGCCAGCACCAGCTTCGGCGGCCTGCACACCAGCGCGGACCGGCGCGCGCAGTGGGGCGACCCGGTGCCGGAGGGGCTGGTCCGGCTGTCCGCCGGCTGCGAGGACACCGAGGACCTGGTGGCCGACGTGCTGGCGGCGCTGGCCTGATGTCGTTTCGGGTCCACTTCGTGGGACTCGGTTGCCCGCTCGCGGGCGGCCTGCCACCCTCGACGGCATGTCCTTCCGCGCCATGATCGACGGGCGGGGTCACATCGACCTCCGCCTGGTCGCCAGCGCGCTGTGTCTCCCTCGGTGATCGACTCGCGTCCGGCGGGCCGCTGACGCCCGCACTCCCGAGCACCCCGAGAAGGAACCATGTTCGCCGTTCCGGAGAACACGATCGCCCTGCCGCAGACCCGAGGCGCGCTGCACCCCGTGCGCATCGCGCTGGACACCGCCGCCCGCCGCGAGCTGTGGGCGCACCGGTTGCGCTACGACCCCGACCAGCGCTTCTCCGCCCTGATCGAGGCCACCGACGAGCAGGAGGTGTGGTTGCTGAGCTGGTTGCCCGGCCAGGGCACCGACCTGCACGACCACGGTCCGGCCACCGGCGCGTTCACCGTGGTCAGCGGTGCGCTGACCGAGGTGGTCGCGGTGGGGTCGAGGCAGGTGCTGCACCACCTGCACGCGGGCCAGTCCCGCGTGTTCGGGCCCGACTACGCGCATCAGGTGCGCAACGACGGGCCCGACCCGGCGGTGACCATCCACGTCTACCGCGACGGCGGGCGCACCATGCGCCCCCGCCACTTCCTCCTCGACTGACGCCTGCAAGTACTACCCGACCCGCTTCACAGGGCCGGTAACTACTACCCGGCTCCGGTAGTAGTTACCGGCCCCGCGACGGGGCACGGGTAGTACTTGCAGGCGCTACAGGCGGGTGGTGACGTGCTCGGGGACGGGGGTGCCCTCGGGCAGCCGGGGGCACGGCTCGGGCTCGCCCCACGTGGTGCGCAGCGGCAGCACGCCCGCCCACGCCACCCCGGCGGCCACGTCCTCGTCCTCGTCGCCGGGCGGCCCGGTGCGGATCTTCACCGACGCCTCGGTGAGGTCCAGCGCCAGCACGCTGGTCGCGGCCAGCTCCTTGGCGCTGGGCGGGCGGACGTGGTCCCACGCGCCGGGCGCGACGTGCTCGGTGAGCACGCGCAGGCCGTGCAGCTTGCGCTCCGGGTCGGTGACCCGCTCCGCCGTGCCGTGCACCACCGCGGAGCGGTAGTTCATCGAGAAGTCGAACGCCGCGCGGGAGTAGACCACCCCGTCCACCAGCGTCACCGCCACGCACACCGGCATCCCGGCGGACGCCTCGCGCAGCGTCCGGGCACCGGTCGAGCCGTGCAGGTACAGGGTGTCGCCGTCGCGGCCGTAGGCGGTCGGCAGCACCACCGGCGCGTCGTCCACGACCACGGCCAGGTGGCACACCAGGCCCGCGTCGAGCACCGCGTGCAGGGCCTCCCGCTCGACCACGGCGCGCTTGCGACCGCGCTTGACCGTGCTGCGGGGTGTCGGCTGGAGTGTCATGCGCCCACCGTCATCCGCGAAGTGGCATCATTCAAGGGCCATTTATCGCTGAATTCAGGAGTCCACTTGTCCGAGACGGCACTGCCGGTCTCGCTGGACCGCGCCTCGCCCGAGCCGCTGGCCGTGCAGCTGGCCGACGCCCTGCGCGCGGCGGCGGCCGACGGGCGGCTGCGCAGTGGCGACCGGCTGCCCTCGACCAGGGCGCTGGCCGAACGCCTCGGCGTGAGCCGCACGGTCACCGCCGCCGCCTACGAGCAGCTGCACGCCGAGGGCTGGATCGCCGGGCGGCACGGCTCCGGCACCTACGTCACCACCACGCCGCCGGGATCGCTGCGCACCCCCGCCCGCCGGTCCGCGCCCGCCGCGCCCGCCCCGGAAGTGGTCGACCTCGCGCCCGGCGCCCCGTGGGCGGGCGGGCTGGACCGCGCCGCGTGGCGGCGGGCGTGGCGGGCGGCGGCGGACGCGCTGCCGCTGTTCCGGCCCCAGCGCGGCGGCCTGCCCGAGTACCGCGCGGTGGTGGCCGAGCACCTGCTGCGCCACCGCGGCCTGGCCGTGCGCGGCGGGCTGAACGAGGAGCTGGTGCTGGCCACCGGCGGCACCACGGCCGCGCTGGTGGAACTGGGCGCGGCCGTGTTCGAACCGGGCGACGTGGTGGCCGTGGAGGAACCGGGCTACCAGCGGGCGGTGTGGGCGCTGCGGGCGGCCGGGCTGCGCGTGGTGCCCGCGCCGGTGGACGAGGAGGGGATGCTCGTCGACGCGGTGCCCAGGGGCGTGCGCGGGGTCTACTGCTCGCCCGCGCACCAGTACCCGATGGGCGGCCGCATGTCGGCGGGGCGGCGGGTGGCGCTGGTGGAACGCGCCCGCCGGGACGGCTGGCTGGTGGTGGAGGACGACTACGACGGCGAACTGCGCTACGACGTGGCGCCGTTGCCGCTGCTGGCGGCGCTGGCCCCGGACGTGGTGGTGCACCTGGGCACCACCAGCAAGATCCTCACCCCCACGCTGGGCGCGGGCTGGATGGTCGCCCCGGAACCCGTCGCCGCGGCCGTGCTGGCGCACCGCGACCGCACCGGCACCGGTCCGGCCCCCGCCGGGCAGCGGGTGCTGGTGGAACTGGCCCGCAACGGCGACCTGGGCAGGCACCTGCGCAGGCTGCGCCGCGAGCTGTCCGAGCGGCGCGCGCTGGTGGCCGAGGCGCTGTCGGCGGCCGGGCTGCGGGTGCTCGGCGACGACGCGGGCGCGCACGTCGTGGTGCCGCTGCCCACCGCGCGGGCCGAGCGCGACCTGCTCGCGGCGGCGGAGGCGCGCGGCCTGCGCGTGGACGGGCTGGCCCGGCACCACGCGGGCAGGCCGAAGGTGCACGGCGTGGCCATCGGGTACGGCGCGTGCTCGCGGGAGCAGCTGGCGGCGGCGCTGCCGGTACTGGTGGAACTTCTCACCACCCGTGGGGCGCGCGAGGGTGGGCCGGGCGGCAGTCCGTGCAGGTAGTGTCCGGAGCCATGACACAGCGCAAGACCAGAGTCGCCGTGGTGTTCGGCGGGCGCAGCAGCGAGCACACCGTCTCGTGCCTGTCGGCGGGCAGCGTCCTGCCGCACCTGGACCGCGACCGGTTCGAGGTCGTGCCCGTCGGCATCACGCCCGAGGGCGGGTGGGTGATCGGGGCCGACGACACCAAGGCGCTGGAGGTCCGCGACCGGCAGCTGCCCACGGTCAACGCGCTGGTCCCGGCCTCCGGCGGGGCGCTGGTGCCGGTCGCCCCCGGCGAGGCGCTGGCCGACGTGGACGTGGTGTTCCCGCTGCTGCACGGCGCGTGGGGCGAGGACGGCACCGTGCAGGGCCTGCTGGAGCTGGCCGACCTGCCCTACGTCGGCCCCGGCGTGCTGGCCTCCGCGGTCGCCATGGACAAGGAGTTCACCAAGCGGCTGCTGCAGGGCGTGGGCCTGCCGGTGGGCCGGTTCGCGGTGCTGCGCCGCGACCAGGAGACGCTGTCGGACCAGGACCGCGACCGGCTGGGGCTGCCGGTGTTCGTCAAGCCCGCCCGCGCGGGCTCCTCGGTCGGCATCTCCAAGGTGACCGCCTGGGAGCAGCTCGACGACGCGATCGCGCTGGCCCGCAAGACCGACCCCAAGGTGATCGTCGAGGCCGCCGTGGTGGGCCGCGAGGTCGAGTGCGGGGTGCTGGAGTTCCCCGACGGCCGGGTCGAGGCGTCGCTGCCCGCCGAGCTGCGCGTCGTCGGCGGCGAGGTCGACTGGTACGACTTCGACGCCAAGTACCTCGACGACGTGTGCGAGTTCGACATCCCGGCCGAGCTGGACGACCGGATCACCGGCGACCTGCGCGAGATGGCGGTCACCGCGTTCCGCGCCCTGGACTGCCAGGGCCTGGCCCGCGTCGACTTCTTCGTCACCGGGGACGGCGGGCTGGTCATCAACGAGGTCAACACGATGCCCGGCTTCACGCCGATCTCGATGTACCCGCGGATGTGGGCGGAGACCGGCGTGGACTACCCCACGCTGCTGACCACCCTGGTGGAGACCGCGCTGGCCCGCGGCACCGGCCTGCGCTGACCCGGGACGGCCGCGCCTCCCCGGCGCGGCCCCACCCTCTCCGCGAGTCGAACGCTCAGGACCCCTGAGTTCAACGCTCAGGACGGCCACGCCCGCCCCCGGTGCCACCCACCTATGGGCGTGTCGGACGTGTCGCCCCCGCGAGTCGCGCGTTCCGACACCACGAACCGAGCGTTCGGACACCCCGCCCGCACTTTCGCGCCCCGGACCGCGCTTCCGCGCCTTGGTCCGCGCTTCCGCGCCCCTCGGGTAGTAGTTACCGCCCCTCCCACCCTCGCCGGGTAGTACTTGCCGACGCACCAGGGGGGCGCGCGGAGCGCGCGCAGTGGGGTGCCCGCGAGCGCCATCCTTGGCGACCTGCCGCGCGGCGAGCGCACCCTTTGCTGGATAACCCAACCCCAACGGCGAACTCACCCAACCCGAACGTAGAACTCAGGGGTCCTGAGCGTTCGACTCGCGGTACCTGAGCGTTCGACTCGCGGTACCTGAGCGTTCGACTCGCGGTACCTGAGCGTTCGACTCGCGGACGAGGGGGTCAGCGGGCCTGGGGGAGGGTGTCGCGGATGGTGGTGGAGATGTCCTGCAGGGGGCCGGTGCCCGCTTCGGAGGGCACGGTCAGCGCCACGTACACCTCGCGGTCCACGACGTACCATGTGGACTGGCCGCCCTCGGAGACCTCCAGCCACCGCACGGCGGAGATCTCCCGCAGCTCCGAGGTCGGCGTCAGGTCCGCGGGCCGGTCCAGGCCGCAGCGCAGCACCAGCGGCTCGTGCTCCGCGTCGCCCCACGCCAGCGCGCCCGCCGGGGCGGGCGCGGCCAGCTCGCGCCGCGGCAGGGTGTCCCCGTTCGACACCAGCTGCATCGGCAGCGCGCTCAGCAGCGCCTGGCACCGCTCGGACTCGGCCTGCGGCGCGGGCACGGGCACCAGCGCCAGGGGACCGGTGTGGTCGGCGGCGGGGGCGGCGGGGTCGTCCTTGCCCGCCCCGAGGAAGAGCCCGACGGCCGCGACCCCGGCCGCCAGCAGCGCCGGCAGGCCGATGGCCAGGGCGAGCAGCGGCTTGGGCAGCGGGGAGGTGGGTTCCGGTTCCTGTGCCACCCGGTTATGACAGCACGACGCTAGAGGTGCACCACCGGGCAGGTCAGCGTTCGGGTGATGCCCTCCACGTTCTGGATGCGGGCGACCACGAGCTGGCCCAGCTGGTCGACGGTGTCGGCGTCGGCGCGGACGATGACGTCGTACGGGCCGGTGACGTCCTCCGCGGTGGCCACGCCGGGGATGCCGGAGATCTCAGCCGCCACGGCGGCTGCCTTCCCGACCTCGGTCTGGATGAGGATGTATGCGTGCACCACGGCGTGCCCCTTCGTCGCGACAGGTTAGGTCGGGGTAGGAACGTGGTCAGCAACGTACCCCAGTTGGGGTTCCGAATGCTCAGAGTGGGAGGCAACCTTGCGTCCGGAGCCGCCGCAGAACGCGGACACGGTCGCTGAAGTGGGTGAGTTCGGTCTCATCCGCCGGGTGACGGCAGGCCGGACGCAGCCACCCAGCACCCTGCTGGGCCCTGGTGACGACGCGGCCGTGGTGGCCGCGCCGGACGGCCGGGTGGTGGCCTCGACCGACGTGCTCGTCGAGGGCGTCCACTTCAGACTCGACTGGTCTTCTCCCGAGCAGGTGGGCCGAAAAGCCGCCGCGGTGAACCTGGCCGACGTGGTGGCGATGGGCGCGATGCCCACGGCGCTGCTGGTCGGATTGGCCTGCCCGGCGGACACGCCCACGTCGGTGGTGGAGGGGATCACCGCCGGGCTGTGGCAGGAGGCCGTGGTGGCGGGGGCGGGCGTGGTGGGCGGTGACATGGTGAGCTCCGCGACTCTGGTGATCTCCGTTACTGCGCTGGGCGACATGGGCGGCTATGAGCCGGTCACCCGTTCGGGTGCGCAAGTGGGTGATGTGGTGGCGGTGTGCGGCAGGCTGGGGTGGGCGGCGGCGGGACTGGCGGTGCTGGGCCGGGGGTTCCGCTCGCCGGTGGCGGTGGTCGGCGCGCAGCGCAACCCCGAACCCCCGTACGCCGCCGGGCCGCAGGCCGCCGCCGCGGGCGCGACGGCGATGATCGACGTCTCCGACGGCCTGCTGGCCGACCTGGGCCACATCGCCGAGGAGTCCGGCATCGGCATCGACATCCGCACCGAGCTGCTGCAGGTGCACCCCCGGCTGATCGACGTGGCCGCGGCGCTGGGAGCGGACGCGCGGCACTGGACGCTGACCGGTGGCGAGGACCACGCGCTGGCCGCGACCTTCCCCGAGCCCGCCGCGGTGCCCGAGGGCTGGCAGACCATCGGGACGGTCCGACACGGCAGCGGGGTCACCGTGGACGGCAGGGCGTACGAGAAACCACCTGGTTGGGAGCACTGGCGCTAGGTAACCTGACCTCCCGTGGAACTATGCACAGTCCCGTATGACCATCCGGACGCGGTGAAGTTGATCACCGATCTCCAGCAGGTCTACGTGGACCGCTACGGCGACGGCGACATCACGCCGGTGGAGCCCGCCCAGTTCGCCCCGCCCCTGGGGCACTTCCTGGTCGGCTACCTCGACGGCGTCCCGGTCGCCTGCGGCGGCTGGCGCGCGCACGACGAGGACCCGGAGGAGCCGCTGCTGCCCGGCGACGCGGAGATCAAGCGCATGTACGTGGTCGACAGCGCTCGCGGCCGGGGCCTGTCCCGCGTGGTGCTGGCGGCGCTGGAGCGCGCCGCGGCCGAGGCCGGGCGCACCCGGATGGTCCTGGAAACCGGCCTCCGCCAGCCGGAAGCCATCCGCCTCTACGAAACCAGCGGATACGCGCGCATCGACAACTTCGGGGTCTACCGGCATCATCCGGAAAGCCTTTGTTTCGGAAAGCGCCTGTAGGAGGACTTCGGTGGCGATTTACGCGCTGGGCGACTACGTGCCGGTGATCCACCCGGACGCCTACGTGCACCCGGACGCCACCGTCATCGGCGACGTCCGTCTCCACGCGCACGCCTCGGTGTGGCCGGGGGCGGTGCTGCGCGGTGACTACGGCCGCATCGAGATCGGGGCGCGCACCAGCGTGCAGGACGGCACCGTCATCCACTGCACCGAAGTGCACCCCACGCTGGTCGGCGAGGAGTGCGTGATCGGCCACAACGTGCACATCGAGGGCGCGACCATCGCCGACCGGTGCCTGATCGCCTCCGGGTCGGTGGTGCTCAACGGCGCCGTCGTGGAGACCGGGGCGATCGTCGGCGCGGGCGCGGTGGTGCCGTTCGAGGGGCACGTGCCCTCGCGGTCGATGGCCCTCGGCGTGCCCGCGAAGGTGCGCGAGGGATACGTGGTCCCCGAAGGCGCGTGGCAGTTCGCGGTGGACAAGTACGTGAAGAACATCGAGGTGTACCGCAAGGAACTGCGCCGCCTGGACTGAGATAAGGTCCCGCCGTGGCGCGTCCGCTGGAAGAGATCATGGAAGCGGGTTGGGCACGGGCGATGGCGCCGGTGGCCGACCAGATCGCGAAAATGGGGGAGTTCCTCCGGGCCGAGGTGGCGGCGGGGCGGACGTACCTGCCCGCGGGCGAGAACGTGCTCCGCGCGTTCCAGCAGCCGTTCCACGAGGTGCGGGTGCTCGTCGTGGGCCAGGACCCGTACCCCACGCCGGGACACGCGGTCGGGCTGAGCTTCTCGGTCTCCCCGGAGACCAAGCCCATCCCGAAGAGCCTGCAGAACATCTTCCGCGAGTACGTGGACGACCTGGGGCACCCCATGCCGTCCAACGGCGACCTCACGCCGTGGACCCAACAGGGGGTGCTGCTGCTCAACAGGGTCCTCACGGTGCGCCCGCGCAGCTCCAACTCCCACCAGAACAAGGGCTGGGAGGCGGTCACCGAGCAGGCCGTGCGCGCCCTGGCCGCCAGGGGCGAGCCGCTGGTGGGCCTGCTGTGGGGCCGCAACGCGCGCAACCTGCGCCCGCTGCTGGAGCCCTACCCCTGCGTGGAGGGCGTGCACCCGAGCCCGATGTCGGCGGCGGGCGGCTTCTTCGGCTCGCGCCCGTTCAGCAAGGTCAACGAGCTGCTGGTCAAGCAGGGCGCGGACCCGGTGGACTGGAAGCTGCCATGACGCCGATGGTGCCCGTCAGCACCATCGTCTGCGTGGACCGCACCACGTGGGCCGTCTCCAGCACAACGCCGGAGGGCTCCAGCGGGTAGGTGGGTCTGCTGGGTGGTGCCGCAGCAGAAGCTGCCTCCCACAGCAGGTCCGCTTCACGGCGTGCCGGTCAGCAGGCTCATCAGAATCGAGAACAGCAGCAGGACTCCCGCACCCCGGAACAGCTGGCGGAGCAGACCCCACGGGATCATCACGCCGAAGCCGATGTCGAGCAGGGTCGCGTGGTAGTCCATCGGCGGGCGGGTCGCCAGCCGGTAGGTCGTCGCCACCGCCCCCACCGCCGCGACGAGCCACCCCAATGGGTGAGCGCCCCAGGTCGCCGGGGCGGTCAGCGCGCACCACACGAGCGCTCCGGCCGCCGGGACGACGAGGTGCGTCACGCGCAGGCTCGCGTCGGTTCCGCCCAGCGCACGGCGCAGCGCCGCGGACCGGCACACCGCGCGCAGGCCCCCGGCGAGCCGGTGGCTCGCGACGCAGGCCGTCACCAGTTGCGCCTGCGCCGCCCACTGCGGGACCTCCACGACCACCACGTACGGGACGAGTGCGACCAGCAGCCACGACAACGCGATGCCGGGGGAGCGGGAGATCCGCCGCAGGTCGGCCACGAGGAGCGCGCGGGTGCGCCCGGCGGGCAGGCCGCGGGACCGCACTCGGCCCCTCCGCTGCCAGCGCCGCACCTCCAGCACCCCGGTGAGCAGGGTGACGTCCAGGAACGTGCCCGCCGTGGCCGCCGCGGCGGTGACCGCCGCGCCCGAGGTCAGCTCGGGCCGTGCCAGCTCGCCGAGCCTGCGGTCGACGACGCCGATCAGCACGATCGCGGCAGGAGCGGCCACGGCGGCCACGGCGGGCAGAACCGAACCCGCGTTGGCGCCGATCCCGCCGACCAGGTCGCGCGCCGCATCCCCCAGTCGTTCCGCGACCACACCGGCCAGCGCGCTGAGCACGCCGATGGTGAGCGTGACACCGGGCAGCCACCGCCAGGGCTCGCGCCGGATCTGGGCGAGCGCCGCCAGTGCGACGAGCCCGCCGCCCACGGCCCCGCCGAGCAGCGCGGCCCATCCCGTGCCCAGGTGGAAGAGCAGGCTGAGGACCAGGCCGAGAGCCACGCCCGCCAGCGCGCCGACCGCCGTCAGAGCCCGGTACCAGGTCTTCACCGCCGCGCGGCGGTCCAGGGGCGTGGTCAGCAGCCAGGTGACCGTGGCGGGACTGGCCACCAGCGGACCCGTCGCGGTGAGGACGAGCGTCGCGACGCCGATCAGCGACGCGGCGGTGGCCAGCGACAGCCATCCGGGCGGGACGTCGGAAGCCCCCGCCGGGGGCCGCGCCAGCGCGGAGCGCACGAGTTGGACGGCCATGCCGGAGCCGATGACGATCAGGCCGATCAGGACCGCCCGCTGGTCCCGGTCGCGCCAGCCCGCACCGAGCCGGATCACCGATCGGCCCGCGCGGGCCCGGAGATGTCGACCAGCCGGTCGGCTACCGCGTCGATCAGGTCGCGGTCGTGCGATGCCAGCACGATGGCGACACCAGCGGCCTTCTCCGCGCGCAGCCGGTCGGCCAGCCACCCGCGCGAGCGGGTGTCGAGGCGCTGCTCGGGCTCGTCGAGCACCAGCAGCCGCCGCGGGCGCGCCAGCACCGACGCCAGGACCAGCCGCTGGCGCTGACCGCTGGACAGGGCCACGGGCAACTGGTCGGCGGCCTGGCCGAGTCCGACCTCCGCGATCAGCGCGTTGACGTCGACCTCGCTCGCGTGGGCGCGGGCGAGGAGGTCGACGTGCTCCCGCACCGACAGGTCGGGGAAGAAGTCGGCGTCGTCCAACGCGCAAGCCACCGCGGCCCGCACGCGGGGGTCGGTCTCGTCGAGCGGCTCGCCGTCCAGCAGCACCTCCCCGCTGTCGGCGCGGTCGGCTTGGACCAGGCAGCGCAGCAGCGTGCTCTTCCCCGCGCCGTTGGGCCCCACCACCGCCACCGCCTGACCGCCGTCGACGGTGAAGCAGATCCGGTCCAGGACCGTGACGGTCCCGAACCGCCTTGTCAGATCACGCACTTCCAGCAAGTCGTTCCCTCTTCCGCTGCCCGGACCAGAACCGGGCGCAGTGACTCCCGCTCTTCTCGCCCGCACCCCGCGACCAGGTCGCGGAGCAGATCCGCGATGGCCTGCGCGCGCGGGGCGTCCAGCGCCGCGCTCAACTCGTACAGCTCTCCCGGCGGCAGGCTGCGACGCCTGCCACAGCTGGCGTCGTCGTCCTCCGAGGAGATGCCGCCCGCGCCTGTTCGCGGTGTCTCCGGATCAGCTGCCGGAGGTGTGGTCGGCCAGGCGTTGGAGGACTCGGACCGCGGCGGCCAAGTCCTCGGGGGGCACGTGGTCGAGCACCCGCCGCCGGGCGCTGGCGGTGTGCCGGGGAGCGGCTTCCCGCTGGCGGCGCAGGCCCTCCCCGGTGAGCACGGCCGCCGACCCGCGCGCGTCGCCGGGCGGCTTCTCCTTGGTGACCAGGCCGTAGCGGGCCAGGCCGTCCACGACGCGGGTCATCCGGCTGGCCGACAGCGCGGTGGCGCTCGCCAACTCGGTCATCCGCAGCCGGTGCTCGGGCGCTTCGGCCAGGACGTGCAGCACGGCGTACTCGGTCATGGACAGGCCGGTGGCCTTGGTCATGTCCTCGTCCAGCAGGCGTGGCAGGACGTGCACCACCCGCCCCAGCGCGCGCCAGAGCGCGTCCTCGTCGGCTGACAGCTCCCGCACCTCGGTCATGGGGGCAGCTTGGCGCAAAGAACTTGCCTGCGCAAACCAGTACCTATAACTTTGCCTGCGCAGGCAAGTATCCTTCGTCAGGAGAACCGAAGTGCAGATCCTCGTCATCGGCGCCACCGGCTACGCGGGCCGCCAAGTCGCCACCGCGCTGCGCAGGCAGGGCCACTCCGTGCTGGGCATGACCCGCGACACCACCAGCGCCCGCGCGACGGCGCTGACCGCCGCGGAGGTGCGACCGGTCGCGGGCGACCTCGCCGACCCCGCGAGCTACCGCTCCCACCTGCGCGAAGTCGACGCCGTGGTGCACCTGAGCATGGACACCAACGACCCGGCGGGGGCGGACCTAGCGCTGTTCGCCGAACTGGAAGCGGCGGGCGGCCCCCACCTCGTCTACACCACCGGGTGCTCCTCCTACGGCCGCGTTGACGCGCCCGTGCTGGACGAGAACACCCCCGGCAACCCCGGTGGAGCGCTCTACTTCCGCTTGGAGTTGGAGCAGCGGTTGGCCGCGAGCGGTCTGCCGCACACCGTGCTGCGGCCGGGCTTCATCTACGGCGGCGAGGCGCGCACCTCGCAGGCGGGCAACTGGTTCGCCGCGGGCCGCTCCGGCCGCGCGGTGTTCTACGGCGACCGCGCCAAGTCGTGGACCTGGGTGCACGTGGACGACCTCGCCGAGGCGTACACCGCTGTCGTGGCGGGCATCGGCGGCGGCCTGCCCTCCGGCGAGGTCTTCTGCGTCGGCGAGGAGAACCCGCCGACCGCGCTGGAGGTGTTCACCGCGTGCGTGCGCGCCGCCGGGCACACCGGACCGGTGGAGTTCGCCCCCATCGAGCAGGCCGGGTGGCTCGACCGGGCCGCCGACCACGACGAGGTGATGACCAGCGCCAAGGCCCGCGAGGTGCTCGGCTGGACCCCGCGCCACGCCGGGGTGCTCGCCGACGTCGACACCTACTACCGGGCCTGGGCCGCCTCATGACCCCGGCCGACGCAACGCCTGCCGACGGAAGCCAGGTCGACGGGATGCCGGGGTTCGCGCACCGCTACGCCGAGGTCAACGGCACCCGCCTGCACTACGTCATCGGCGGGGAGGGGCCGGTGGTGGTCCTGCTGCACGGCTGGCCGTTCACCTGGCGGGAGTGGCGGCCGACGATGCCGCTCCTGGCCGAGGCGGGTTTCACGGTCGTCGCGCCGGACCTGCGCGGCATCGGCGACTCGGCGAAACCGGCCACCGGCTACACCAAGCGCGAGGTCGCCGAGGACCTGCACCAGCTGGGGCTGGGGCCGGTGCGCGTCGTGGGCGCGGACATCGGCGCGATGGTCGCGCACGCCTGGGCCGCCGCCTACCCGCAGGAGGTGCGGCGGCTGGTGCTGGCCGAGTCGGTCCTGCCCGGCTACGGCCTGGAGGAGGCGATGAACCCGGCCACCGGCGGCTACTGGCACTTCGGCTTCCACATGCAGGTGGACCTGGCCGAGCAGCTCACCGAGGGCAAGGAGGCCGCCTACCTGGAGCGGATGTGGGCGCTGATGGCGCCCGGCGGTGTGCCCGACGCCGAGGAGCAGCTGCGCGCCTACCGCGCGCCGGGCGGGATGCGCGGCGGGTTCCAGCACTACGCGACGCTGCTGGAGGACGGCGCGGCGATCCGCGCGACCCCGCCGCTGCCGATGCCGGTGCTCGTGCTCAACGGCGAGCACGGCCTGCCGCAGGAGCCGCTGCTGGCCGGGGCGCGGCGGGCGGCGCTGGACGTGCGGGCCGACGTCGTGCTCGGCAGCGCGCACTGCCTCGGCGCGGGCAACCCGCGCCGGCTGGTGGACAGGCTCGCGGAGTTCTTCGCCTGAGCGCGGGAAGGCAGGGGAAAGCCGAAGGGCCCCGGAGCACGCTCCGGGGCCCTTCGCTACGCGTGACGCGGTCTCAGCCGCGCACCACCTTGCCCGCCTTCAGGCAGGAGGTGCACACGTTCAGCCGCTGGCGCGTCGACGACGAGACCTTCGCGCGCACGGTCTGGATGTTCGGGTTCCACCGGCGGTTGGTGCGCCGGTGGGAGTGCGAGACCGACTTGCCGAAGCCCGGCCCCTTGCCACAGACGTCGCACACGGCAGCCACGTCAGCCACTCCTTAAGGTTTCTCCAGCGGTACTCACGCCCCGGCGGGCGCGCAAGCGTGCACAAGCCTCAGCCGGGCATGGCAACCTGGACAGACTAGCCGGTGGGCCGCGCGGCCACCAAACCGGGTTCGAATACCCTGCCCGCTGTGCAGGCTCTCGACGCGGTCGCGGTGCGCCAGTGGGCGAACGCCTGCGTGCGCTCGCTGGACGCGAACCGGGAGGACATCGACCGGATCAACGTCTTCCCCGTCCCCGACGGCGACACCGGCACGAACCTGCTGCAGACCATGCGCAGCGCGCTGGACTCGCTGCTGCGCACCCCCGGCGACTCGGTGGGCGCGGCGCTGGCCGCGCTGGCGCGGGGCGCGCTGGCGGGCGCGCGGGGCAACTCCGGGGTGATCCTGTCCCAGGTGCTGCGCGGCTTGGCCGAGGCGGCGCAGGGCGCGTCCACGGCCTCCGGCGCTGCGCTGCGCGACGCCCTGCTCAGGGCCGACGAGCTGGCCACCGCGGCGGTGTCCAGGCCGGTGCCCGGCACCGTGCTGACCGTGCTGCGCGCCGCCGCCGAGGCCGCCCGCGACGCGGGCTCCGACGACCTGGACCAGGTGGTCACCGCCGCGGCCAAGGCGGGCGCGGCGGCGCTGGCCGAGACCCCGCGCCAGCTCGCGGTGCTGGCCAAGGCGGGCGTGGTCGACGCGGGCGGGCGCGGCCTGGTCGTGCTGCTGGACACCCTCGCCTCGGTCATCACCGGCCGCGAGCAGCCACCGCCGCCGGTCACGCCGGTGCTGCCCCGCCCGCCCGAAGCCCTCACCACGGCCCGCGAGGCCGGGTCGGCCGACTACGAGTACGAGGTCATGTACCTGCTCGACGGCCTGGACGATCCCGAGCCGCTCAGGACCGCACTGGAGGGGCTGGGCGACTGCGTCTCCGTGGTCGGCGACGGCAACGGCCTGTGGACCGTCCACGTGCACTGCAACGACATCGGCGCGGCCGTCGAGGCGGGTGTCGAGGCGGGCAGGCCGCACCGCATCACCGTGGCCAGGTTCGCCGACCAGGTCGCCGCCCAGGCCGCCCGCTTCTCCCGCGACCGGGCCGTGGTGGCGCTGGTGGAGGGCGACGGCGTGGCCGAGCTGTTCCGCGCGGAGGGCGCGGCCGTGCTGCGGCCGGACGGCCCGGTCCCGCCCGCCGACCTGCTCGCCCTGATCACCGGCACCCGCGCCCGCCACGTCACCGTCCTGCCCTGCGCCGAGGGCGTGCGCGCACCGCTGGACGAGGCCGTCTCCCAGGCCGTCGCGGCGGGCCAGGACGTGGTCGTGGTGCCCACCGCCTCCCCGGTGCAGGCGCTGGCCGCGCTGGCGGTGCACGACCCCGCCCGGCGCGCGGGCGACGACGTGGTGGCGATGGCCGAGGCCGCCGCCGCCACCCGCTGGGGCCGCGTCGAGGTCTGCCAGAGCGAGGCGATCACCTGGGTCGGCCGCTGCCGCCCCGGCGACCTGCTCGCCGTGCTCGACGGCGACGTGGTGCGCGTCCAGCCCGAGCCCGCCGACGTCGCCGGGCTGGCCCGCCTGCTGGTGGACCGGATGCTGGCGGCGGGCGGCGAGCTGGTCACCGCGCTGCTGGGCGCGGACGCCCCCGAAGACCTGGACCGCGCGCTGGAGGAGCACCTGCGCGCCGCCCACCCGGAAGTCGAGCTGGTCCGCTACCCCGGCGGGCAGGCCGACGCGCTGCTGATTGTCGGTGTCGAGTAGTTGAATGGGCCGCGATGACGACCTTCGACGACAAGCTGGTCCCGCTGCTGGGCAAGAAGAGCGCGGACGCGCTGGAGGCCGGGCTCGGCCTGACCACGGTCGGTGAGCTGCTGCGCCACTACCCGCGCCGCTACGACGAGCGGGGCAAGCTCACCGAGATCGCCGGGCTGGAGCTGGGCGAGCACGTCACCGTGCAGGCGAAGGTCAAGAGCGCCCGGCAGCGCCGGATGAAGAGCCGCAGCGGCGAGCTGCTCGAAGCGGTCATCACCGACGGCACCAGCGACCTGCACCTGGTCTTCTTCGGCCGGGGCTCGCGCAAGGTCGAGCGCGAGCTGCTGCCCGGCCGCAAGGCCATGTTCGCGGGCAAGGTCGGCGTGTTCAACGGCAAGCTCCAGCTCGCCCACCCCGACTACGAGATCCTCGACGGCGCGGAGGGCGGCGCGGAGGGCGGCGCGGCGAGCGGCGCGGACAACGCCGCGGCGTCGAAGTTCGCCGAGGCGTTCATCCCGGTCTACCCGGCCGCGCAGGGCATCCAGTCCTGGAACATCGCCCGCTGCGTCGAGCAGGTGCTGGCGGTGTGGGACGGCGTGCCCGACGAGCAGGACCCGCTGCCGCCGTCGCTGCGCGCCGAGCGGGGGCTGGTGCCGCTGGAGAAGGCGCTGCGCGACATCCACCGCCCGGACGGCTGGGCCGCCGTCGCGGTGGCGCAGCAGCGGCTCAAGTGGGACGAGGCGATGGCCGTGCAGCTGGCGCTGGCCCAGCGCCGCCGCTCCGCCACCGCCCGCCCCGCGCCCGCCTGCCCGCCGCGCGATGGCCTGATCCGCGACGCCTTCGACGCGCGGCTGCCGTTCCAGCTCACCGCGGGGCAGCGCGAGGTGGGCGAGCAGATCGCCCGCGACCTGTCCGGCGAGCACCCGATGAACCGCCTGCTGCAGGGCGAGGTGGGCTCGGGCAAGACGATGGTGGCGCTGCGGGCCATGCTGCAGGTGGTCGACGCGGGCCGCCAGGCGGCCATGCTCGCGCCCACGGAGGTGCTGGCCGCGCAGCACGCCCGCTCGCTGCGCGACCTGCTGGGCGACCTGGCGCAGGCCGGGGAGCTGGGCGGCGCCGAGCACGCCACGCGGGTGACGCTGCTCACCGGCTCGATGCCCGCCGCGCAGCGCAAGAAGGCGCTGCTGGAGATCGTGACCGGGCAGGCGGGCATCGTCGTCGGCACGCACGCGCTGATCCAGGACAAGGTGGAGTTCGCCGACCTCGGGCTGGTCGTGGTGGACGAGCAGCACCGCTTCGGCGTCGAGCAGCGGGCGGCGCTCAGCGGCCGGGCGGGCGGGGTCACCCCGCACGTGCTGGTGATGACGGCCACGCCGATCCCGCGCACGGTGGCCATGACGGTCTACGGCGACCTGGAGGTCTCCGCGCTGCGCGAGCTGCCGCAGGGGCGTTCGCCGATCAGCACGTCGGTGGTGCCGGTGGCGGAGAAGCCGCAGTGGCTGGACCGGGCGTGGCAGCGCATCCACGAGGAGGTGGCCAAGGGCCACCAGGTGTACGTGGTGTGCCCGCGCATCGGCGACGGCGAGTCCGACGGGGAGGAGCCGCCCAAGGGCGAGGACGACCGCCGCCCGCCGCTGGCGGTGGTGGACGTGGCCAACCGGCTGGCCGCCGGGCCGCTGAAGGGGCTGCGCGTCGACATCCTGCACGGCCGGATGGCCCCGGACGACAAGGACGCCGTGATGCGCGCGTTCGCGGCGAACGAGGTGCAGGTGCTGGTCGCCACGACCGTGGTCGAGGTCGGCGTGAACGTGCCGAACGCGACGGTCATGGTGATCATGGACGCGGACCGGTTCGGCGTCAGCCAGCTGCACCAGCTGCGCGGGCGGGTCGGCCGGGGCAGCGCGCCGGGGCTGTGCCTGCTGGTGACGGAGGTGCCCGAGGGCACGTCGACGATGCAGCGGCTGCGCGCGGTGGAGTCCACGCTGGACGGTTTCGAGCTGGCCCAGCTGGACCTGGAGCTGCGCCGGGAGGGCGACATCCTGGGCGCCGCGCAGTCGGGCACGCGCAGCGGGCTGAAGATGCTGTCGCTGCTGCGCGACGAGGACGTGATCACCGCGGCCCGCGCGGTGGCGCAGCGGGTCGTGGACGAGGACCCGGACCTGCGCGCCCACCCCGGTCTGGCGTCGCTGGTGGCGGGGCTGCTGGACGAGGAGCGGGCGGAGTACCTGGAGAAGGCGTAGCGGGTATCGTCGTGCGACTGTGCGCCGCCTGCTGCTGCTCCTCGTGCCGTTCCTGCTGCTCGCCTGCTCCGCCGAGCAGGCGCCGCCCGCACCCACGTCCGCGGTGGTCGACGAGCTGGCCGCGCTGGCGGAGAAGGTCGACGCGCGCCGGGCGGAGCTGAGGACGGCCCGGTTCCACACCGAGGGGTTCGCCTCCGACGGCGAGGCGACCGAGGTCGGCAACGTGGTGGACGGGGCGCTGCGGCAGGACCCCGAGGGGCTGGTCGGCAGCATGAGCATGGACGTCACCACCGGCGGGCAGTCGCGCCGGATCGACCTGGTGATCGTCCGCGACGGCATGTACGTCAGCGTGGCGGGCGCGCCGATGCCCGAGGGCAAGAAGTGGGGCTACTACACCGAGCAGAACAGCGGTGACCTGTCCGCGCTGCTGCGCGGGTTCGGGCCGGGGTCGACCGTCGGCGCGGAGCTGGACTACGTGCAGCCGCGCGCGGCGGCCATCGTCGGCAAGGCGGAGGAGGAGCTGGACGGCACCCCGGTCACCCGCTACGACCTGGTGGTGGACCCGGTGAAGATGGCCAAGGTGATCGAGGACCCGGACATCCAGCTCCAGCACGCCCAGCTCGCCGAGCACGGGGTGGCCATCCGCGCCACCGTCCGGGTCGACGCCACCGGCGCGCCGCTGCAGGCGGAGTACCGGTTCGAGCTGGACGGGAAGGTGGTCAAGCGGTCCGCCACCCGGTTCCGCGACTGGGGGCAGCCCATCGACATCCCGGTGCCGCCCGAGGCCGAGGTCGTCCCGGCCGACCAGCTCCCCTCGCGGTGACCTCCGGGGGCTACGCCTTCTTGGCCGCGCCCTTGTTCTCGGGGGCGTTCCTGGGGGCGTTCTCTGGGGCCGACTTGGCGGCCTCCGCCTCGGGGGCAGCCTTGTCGCCCGACTTGGGCTGCACCTTCGGCCTGGGCAGCTGCTTGGTCGGCTGGTCCTCGGGGGCTTCCTCGATCGGCGTGAGCGATCCCACAGCCTGCGCCACCGCCGCCTGAGCCGCCGCGAACTGCTCGGTCAGCGACTTGTGCAGCTGCTTGAGCTCGGCCAGCTTCTGGTCGGCCGCGGTGATCCGCCTGGCCGCGTGCGCGTCGGCGTCGCGGACCGCCCGCTCGGCCTTGGCCAGCGCGTCGGACTCCAGCTCGGCGATCTGCTTCTCGGTCTCCGCGCGCAGCGCGGCGGCCTCCTCGCGGGCGGCGGCCAGCAGCCGGGACGCCTCGGCCTTGGCCTCGACGACGTGCGCCTCATGCTCCTTGCGCAGCGTGGCGCGCAGCTCGTCGTACTCCTTGTCCAGGTCGTCGTGGTAGCCCTTGTACTTCTGCTCCAGCTCGGCGCGCCGCTTCTCCAGCTCGGCGGTCTTGGCCTCGTACTCCGCCGCGGCCCGCTCGCGCTCGGCGCGCGCCTCGGCCATCAGCGCCTCGTGCTCGGCGGTCAGCTTGGCGCGCAGCTCCTCGTGCGAGCGCTCCAGCTCGGCGCGGCGCTCCTCGTGCCTGCGGTCGAGCTCGGCGGTGCGCTGCTTGAGGTTGGCCTCCAGCTGCCTGCGCCGGTCCTCCAGCTCGCCCATGGCCCGCTGGTGGGCCGCCTTGCCCTCGGCGGCCTGGCGCTCGGCCTCCGCGCGGGTGGCGTTGGCCTGGTCCAGCGCGGCCTTGCGGATGTCGGCGATCTCCTCCTCGGCCAGCGCCATCATCACCCGCACCCGCTCGGTGACGTTGGAGGCGTTGACCGGGCTGCTGGCCAGGTTGCTCAGCTGGGCCTTGACCTTGTCCAGCTCGGCCCTGGTGCTGGTGAGGGCCTTGGTCAGCTCCGCGACCTGCGCGGCGGCGGCGTCGCGACTGCGGTTGGAGTTCTTCAGGTCGAACTCCAACCTGGTCACGCGCTCGTTGACCTGCCGCTGGTTGTACCCGCGCAGAACGACGTCGAAATGAGGAGTGCGGGCAGCAGGCTGCCCAGTCCCTTCAGCCCCGGCCATATGCCCAACACTACCGAGGAGCCGACCTGGGCTGTCACCCGATGCAGTGAACGCAGCGTGAGGGGGCGGTGATCCAGCGCTAACCGGACCACACCGGCCAGGGGCTGCGCGAGCCGCCCGGACAAGGGAGAATCCCCTGGCGCGTCCGCAGGTCAGGGGCGTTGTCCCGGCGGGGAGGGCGAACCGCCGGAATGACGTCCGTCACGTGAGATGGAACTCCCGAAACGCGGGACGCGCACGCTAACGTGCCTTGATTGCCCCCACGTGACCGGGAGGGAACGCCGAATGTTCCGCAAGGTTCTTGTCGCCAACCGCGGCGAGATCGCGATCCGGGCTTTTCGCGCTGCCTATGAGCTGGGCGCGGGCACCGTCGCGGTCTTCCCCCACGAGGACCGCAACTCGCTGCACCGCCTGAAGGCCGACGAGTCCTACGAGATCGGCGAGCCGGGCCACCCGGTCCGGGCCTACCTGTCCGTCGAGGAGATCATCAAAGCCGCCCGCAAGGCGGGCGCGGACGCCGTCTACCCCGGCTACGGCTTCCTGTCGGAGAACCCGGAGCTGGCCAAGGCGTGCGCCGAGGCGGGCATCACCTTCGTCGGCCCGCCCGCCGAGGTGCTGGAGCTGACCGGCAACAAGGCCCGCGCGATCGCCGCGGCCCGCGAGGCCGGCCTGCCGGTGCTGAAGTCCAGCGCGCCGTCGAGCGACGTGGACGCCCTGCTCGCCGCCGCCGAGGAGATCGACTTCCCGGTGTTCGTCAAGGCCGTCGCGGGCGGCGGCGGGCGCGGGATGCGGCGCGTGGAGGACCCGGCCGCGCTGCGCGAGGCGCTGGAGGCCGCCTCGCGGGAAGCGGAGTCCGCGTTCGGCGACCCGACCGTCTTCCTGGAACAGGCCGTGGTCGAGCCCCGGCACATCGAGGTGCAGATCCTCGCCGACGGCGAGGGCAACGTGATGCACCTGTTCGAGCGGGACTGCTCGGTGCAGCGGCGGCACCAGAAGGTCATCGAGATCGCCCCCGCGCCCAACCTCGACCCCGAGCTGCGCGAGCGCATCTGCGGCGACGCGGTCCGGTTCGCCCGGCACATCGGCTACCGCAACGCGGGCACCGTCGAGTTCCTGCTCGACCCCAGCGGCAACTACGTCTTCATCGAGATGAACCCGCGCATCCAGGTCGAGCACACGGTCACCGAGGAGGTGACCGACGTGGACCTGGTGCAGTCGCAGATGCGCATCGCCAGCGGCGAGACCCTCGACGACCTGGGGCTGAGCCAGGAGACCGTGCAGCTGCGCGGCGCGGCGCTGCAGTGCCGCATCACCACCGAGGACCCGGCCAACGGGTTCCGCCCGGACACCGGCATGATCAGCGCCTACCGCTCGCCGGGCGGCTCGGGCATCCGGCTCGACGGCGGCACCACCGGCGCGGGCACGGCCATCAGCGCCCACTTCGACTCCATGCTGGTCAAGCTGACCTGCCGGGGCCGCACGTTCGCCGCCGCCGTGGCGCGGGCCCGCCGCGCGGTCGCCGAGTTCCGCATCCGCGGCGTGTCCACGAACATCCCGTTCCTGCAGGCGGTGCTGGACGACCGGGACTTCTACGAGGGCCGCGTCACCACCTCGTTCATCGAGAAGCGCCCGCACCTGCTCACCGCGCGGACCTCCGCCGACCGCGGCACCCGCCTGCTGACCTACCTGGCCGACGTGACGGTCAACCAGCCCAACGGCCCGCGCCCGGCCGTGGTGGACCCGAGGGTGAAGCTGCCCGCCGTCGACCTCAACGCCGAGCCGCCCGCCGGGTCGCGGCAGCGGCTGCTGGAGCTGGGACCGGAGGGCTTCGCCCGCTGGCTGCGGGAGAGCAAGGCCGTCGGGGTGACCGACACCACCTTCCGCGACGCGCACCAGTCGCTGCTGGCCACCCGCGTGCGCACCAAGGACCTGCTGGCCGTGGCGCCGCACGTGGCGCGGATGACGCCGCAGCTGCTGTCGCTGGAGGCGTGGGGCGGCGCGACCTACGACGTGGCGCTGCGGTTCCTGGCCGAGGACCCGTGGGAGCGGCTGGCCGCGCTGCGCGAAGCGGTGCCCAACATCGCGCTGCAGATGCTGCTGCGCGGGCGCAACACCGTCGGCTACACCCCCTACCCGGAGGCGGTGACCACCGCGTTCGTGCGGGAGGCCACCAGGACCGGCATCGACATCTTCCGCATCTTCGACGCGCTCAACGACGTGGAGCAGATGCGGCCCGCGATCGACGCGGTGCGCGAGACCGGCACGGCGGTCGCCGAGGTGGCGCTGTGCTACACCGCCGACCTGTCCAACCCCGACGAGCGCCTCTACACCCTGGACTACTACCTCAAGCTGGCCGAGCAGATCGTCGGCGCGGGCGCGCACGTGCTGGCCATCAAGGACATGGCGGGCCTGCTGCGCCCGCCCGCCGCGGCCCGGCTGGTGAGCGCGCTGCGCAAGGAGTTCGGCCTGCCGGTGCACCTGCACACGCACGACACCGCGGGCGGCCAGCTGGCCACCTACCTGGCGGCCATCCAGTCCGGTGTGGACGCGGTGGACGGCGCGGCGGCGTCCATGGCGGGCACCACCTCGCAGCCGCCGCTGTCGTCGATCGTCGCGGCCACCGACCACACCGACCACGCCACGGGCCTGGACCTGCAGGCGGTGTGCGACCTGGAGCCGTACTGGGAGTCGGTGCGCAAGGTCTACGCGCCGTTCGAGTCCGGCATCCCCGGCCCGACCGGCCGCGTCTACCGGCACGAGATCCCCGGCGGCCAGCTGTCGAACCTGCGCACCCAGGCCGTCGCGCTCGGGCTGGGGCAGAAGTTCGAGGAGATCGAGGCGATGTACGCCGCGGCCGACCGGATGCTGGGCAGGCTGGTGAAGGTCACCCCGTCGTCCAAGGTGGTCGGCGACCTGGCGCTGCACCTGGTCGGCGCGGGCGTCTCGCCCGCCGAGTTCGAGGCCGATCCCGGCAAGTACGACATCCCGGCGTCGGTGATCGGCTTCCTGCACGGCGAGCTGGGCGACCCGCCCGGCGGCTGGCCGGAGCCGTTCCGCAGCAAGGCGCTCCAGGGCAGGTCCGCGCCCAAGGGCGTGTCCGAGCTGACCGACGAGGACCGCAAGGGCCTGGAGGAGGACACGCGGGCCACCCTCAACCGCCTGCTGTTCCCCGCGCCCACCAAGGAGTTCCGGGCGCACCGCGAGGCCTACGGCGACACGAGCGCGCTCAGCAGCAAGGACTTCTTCTACGGCCTCAAGCCGGGCGAGGAGTACTCGGTCGACCTGGAGCCGGGCGTGCGGCTGCTGTTCGGCCTGGAGGCCATCGGCGAAGCCGACGAGCGCGGCATGCGCACCGTGATGGCCGTGCTCAACGGCCAGCTGCGGCCCATCCAGGTGCGCGACCGGAAGGTCGCCGCCGAGGTGCCCGCCGCGGAGAAGGCCGACCGGAGCAACCCCGACCACGTGGCCGCGCCGTTCGCGGGCGTGGTCACGCCCAACGTGGCCGAGGGCGACCAGGTCGAGGCGGGCGCGACGATCGCCACCATCGAGGCGATGAAGATGGAGGCCGCGATCACCGCGCCCAAGTCCGGCCGGGTCAAGCGGCTGGCGGTGCGGGGCGTGCAGCAGGTGGAGGGCGGCGACCTGCTGGCCGTGCTGGAGTGACCCGACCGGGGCCGGGCACCCCTCGTGGTGCCCGGCCCCGCGCCTGCAAGTACCACCCGAGACGTCCACAGGGGCCGGTGACTACTACCCGGCGGTGGGCGGGGCGGGGCTCAGGCGGGAACGCGCTCCAGCACGACGACGGGGATCTGCCTGCCCGACGCCGCCTCGAACTCGGCGAACTTCGGGACGAGCGCGACCTCCTTGGCCCAGAGCCGCTCGCGCTCCGCGCCCCGCGCGAGCCGGGCTGCGACCGGCACTCGTTCCGCACCCACCTCGACCACGGCTCGCGGGTTCGCCATGAGGTTCAGGTACCAGGCCGGATGACGCGGACTGCCGCCGTGGGTGCCGAAGACGGCCCAGTTGTCGCCGACCGGCTGGAAGAACAGCGGGCTGATCCGCTCGCGCCCGGTCTTGGCCCCGGTGTGGTGCACCAGGATCAGCGGCATGCCCCGCTCGTCGAACCCCGGCATCCGGGGCGGCACGGGGCGTCCGGCGGCGAACTCCTCTTCGGTGCTCCAGGGGGCGTACCCGGCGTTGGCCCGGACCTCGGCGACGATCCGCTCGTTCCAGCCAGGGGTGGTCGTGGATGGATCGGACATGGCGTCCCCTCGTTATCCGGAGCACTTGCTCCGCAAAGTAGCACAAAGAGGAGCGCCCGCTCCGTCTACTGCGTCTGCAAGTACTACCCGGGACCTCTGAGAGGGCCGGTAACTACTACCCGGCGTTCCGGCCGCTCGGTTCGCGGCGTGGGTCAGTCGAGGTCGAAGACGCCGAGCTTGGCGCCCTGGGTGAAGTAGGCCCACTCGGTGTGGGTGAAGCGCTGCGGAGGCTCGTCGGGGCGGTTGGAGTTGCGGACGAGGACTTCGTCGGCGGTGCGCATGACCTCCACGCAGTTGGAGCCGCCGCCGCTGAACTTGGTCCACTCGTACGACTTCAGCGTCATCTGGTTCCCTCCGTGATTTGACTCAGGAGTTCGCGGCTCTCGTCCACTCCCAGCGCCTTCGCGCGGGTGTACTCGAACCAGCGAGCGACCTTCTCCACTTGCTCGGGTCGGTCCAGGAAGTGGTCACCGAAAGGCGTGTCGACGCTGATCAGCGACGGCAGTTTGTCGGGCAGCCGGAACAGCGTGAGTGTAGTGCCGAGCAACGGGTGCGCTCCTGCTCCTTCCGGCATAACCTGCACGTTGACGTGCTCCAGTTCGGTCATCGCCAGGATGTGCGCGATCTGCTCCCGCATGACCTCCGGGCCGCCGACGTTGGCTCGCAACGCGGGTTCCGCGATCACCGCCCACAGCCTCAGCGGCGGTTCCCGGTCGGTCAGCAGTGACCGCCTGTCCATGCGCAGTCGGAGGTTCTTCTCCAGGACTTCGCCCGCGAGGCCGATGCTCGTCATCAGCGTTCGCGCGTACGCCTCTGTCTGGAGCACGGCGGGCACCAGTTCGAAGGACGAGTAGACGGCTTCGACGGCGCTGGCCTCCACGTCGAGGACGCGCCGCAGCCACGGGGCGATCAGTCCGCCGATCTTGCTCTTGGGGCGCCTGCGGTGGGCCTCCGAGTTGAGCGCGAGCAGGTCCTCCCGCGTGGCCTCGTCCACCTCGTAGAGGTCGAGCAGCTTCTCCAGTTCGGCCTGCTTGATGCCGCTGACCGCCGTCTCGATGTTGCCGATCTTGGTGTTGGTGCAGTTCAGCACCTCGGCCGAGCGCTCGCGCGGGAGCCCGGCTTCCTCGCGCAGCCTGCGCAGGGTGGTGCCGATCTGGATGCGCGCGGCGCTGCGGTGAGGGTTGGTCATGGATCACCCGATCGATATGTATTCAAAGATTGTGCTCACAACCTATGCTCCCCGTGTTCAGAGAGTGTCAAAGGCTAACAGCGAGTGATCAGCGTGTCATACCTGCTCCAGTTGTCGGAGGTCCGGAGGAGTCACGGCGGGCGGGCGGGCTTCCACGTGGTCGAGCGACTGGAGTAGGAGTCCACTGAGGACGGTCTCACGCTGGCCGACTGGGCCGTGGAGAGGCTCGCCGCGCATCGGTGCGAGATGGGGCTGTACGTCGCCGAAGCGGGCCGGGTCGCCGAGGACGGCGAAGACGAGTACGACGCGGACGTGTGGCTGGCTTGGGACGGCGTGGGTGTTCTCAGCACCGGCGACCGCGTGGGAACCCCCTGTCCGGCCCCGGCGTTGGACCGGCCATGAGAACAGTGACCGGTCTGGTGGCCGCCGCGGCGGTGGGTGCGGCGGCGTGGGCGGTGCGGGACGTGCCCGCCGCCCTGGGCGGCAAGCCGCGCGAGGAGCGGCTGCGGCGCTCGCCGCAGTACCGGGACGGCAAGTTCCGCAACCCCCGGCCCGCTCGCACGCTGACCGCGGACGACGCGCCCAACATGTTCCGCGAGATGCTGTTCGGCGAGCAGCGGCGGCACCCCGCCGGTCCGGTGCCTCTGGTGGGGCCGCAGGGCGGTCCGCGCACCGAGGGCCTGCACCTGACCTGGTACGGCCACGCCTCCACGCTGGTGGAGATCGACGGCGCGCGCGTGCTGATCGACCCGGTGTGGAGCGACCGCTGCTCACCTTCCTCTTTGGTCGGCCCGCGCAGGTTGCACCCCGTGCCGCACCAGCTGGAGGAGGTCGGTCCGGTCGACGCGGTGGTGATCTCGCACGACCACTACGACCACCTCGACCTGCCCACGGTGCGGGCGATCACGCGCGGCCAGGACGCGGTCTTCGTGGTGCCGCTGGGCGTGGGGGAGCACCTGCGCCGCTGGAAGGTGCCGGAGGCGCGGATCGTCGAGCTGGACTGGGACGAGTCGCACGAGGTCGCGGGCGTCCGGTTGACGGCGACGCCCGCGCAGCACTTCTCCGGCCGGGGTTTCCAGCGCGACAACACGCTGTGGGCGTCGTGGGTGATCGCCGGACCGCGGCACCGCGTCTACTACAGCGGCGACACGGGTTACTTCGACGGCTACGAGCGGATCGGTCGGGAGCACGGGCCGTTCGACGCCTCGCTGATCCAGATCGGCGCGTACAACGCGCGGTGGTCGGACATCCACATGACCCCCGAGGAGGGTGTCGCGGCGCACCGCGACCTGCGCGGCGGGCTGCTGGTGCCGGTGCACTGGGCGACGTTCAACCTGGCGATGCACGACTGGACCGAGCCGGTGGACCGGGTGTGGCGGGAGGCCAAGGCGCACGACGTGCCGTTGGCCGTGCCGCGACCGGGGGAGCGCATCGACGTGGCGGCCCCGCCGTCGGTCGACGGCTGGTGGCAGGCGCTGGTCTGACCGGTCCGGCGGCGCGTCCGATGTGGACGCGGCAGCGGGCGGGCGCGGGGTGAGAGGATGGCGGCGTGACTCGGATCGTGGCGGGGGTGGCCGGTGGGCGGCGCCTCCAGGTGCCGCCGCGCGGGACGCGCCCCACCTCCGACCGGGTGCGCGAGGCGCTGTTCAGCGCGCTGGAGGCCAGGGTGGACCTGGACGGCGCGCACGTGCTGGACCTGTACGCGGGCTCGGGGGCGCTGGGGTTCGAGGCGCTGTCCAGGGGTGCGGCGCGGGCCACCTTCGTGGAGTCCGACCGCAGGGCCGCCGAGGTGCTCAAGGCCAACGCCAGGGCGCTGGGCCTGCCCGGCGCGACGGTGCTCAACCGCACCGCCGAGGCGGTCGCGGGCACCCCGCCGGAGCACCCGTGCGACGTGGTCCTCGCCGACCCGCCCTACGACGTGGCCGACGAGCGGCTGGCCTCGGTGCTGGCCGGGCTGGTGGCGGCGGGCTGGCTGGCCGAGGGCGCCGTGGTGGTGGTCGAACGGGCCGCGCGCAGCCCCGAGCCGCAGTGGCCAAGTGGCTTGGAATCGTTGCGCGGCAAGCGTTATGGGGACACCGCGCTGCACTGGGCTGAGCGGGTGCGCGCCGCCGGGTGATGCGGGCCACGACCGGTCTGGGCGCGTCCGATCGGGTGCTACCGTCCGGAGTCATGACACGTGCCGTGTGCCCCGGCTCCTACGACCCGGCGACCAACGGACACCTGGACATCATCGGCAGAGCGGCGAAGCTCTTCGACGAGGTCGTCGTCGCCGTGCTCATCAACAAGAACAAGCGCACCCTGTTCTCCGTCGAGGAGCGCACGGACATGCTGCGCGAGGTCACCGCGCAGTGGACCAACGTGCGCGTGGACTCCTGGCACGGCCTGCTGGTCGACTACTGCCGGGAGAACGACATCAGGGCCATCGTCAAGGGCCTGCGCGCGGTCAGCGACTACGACTACGAGCTGCAGATGGCGCAGATGAACCACCAGCTCAGCGGGGTGGACACGCTGTTCATGCCGACCAACCCGATCTACAGCTTCCTGGCCAGCTCGCTGGTCAAGGACGTGGCCACCTACGGTGGCGACGTCGCCGCCCTGCTGCCCCCCTCGATCATGACCCGGCTCCAGCAGCGGCTCGCCGAAGGTCGCTGACCGTCACCCGCGGTTAACGCGCAAGTGGTGACCTGATCACTCGGTGTGATTACTGTCGATCACCATGAGCCAGATTACCTCGCGCACCGCCTCGGTGCTGCTCTCCCTGCTGCTGGCCCTCACCGCCACCCTCGGCATCGCGCCGGGGGCCGTCGCGGCGACCTCGGCCCAGGCCGCCTGCGGCGACACCTCGGGCTTCCGCAAGGTCGCCCTGTCCTCCCTGCCGCCCCAGGCCGCCGACACCACCAGGCTGATCCGCGCGGGCGGCCCGTACCCGTATCCGCAGGACAACCAGACCTTCCACAACCGCGAGGGCGTCCTGCCCAGCTGCTCGACCGGCTACTACCGCGAGTACACGGTCAAGACGCCCGGCTCGGCCACGCGCGGGGCGCGCCGGATCGTCACCGGCAACGGCAGCCCGAAGCTGTACTTCTACACCGCCGACCACTACGCCACCTTCGTCCTGGTCGACATCGGCCGGTAGGCGGACACGCCCTGCCGATCTCCCCACCCGCGCGAGATCGGCAGGGCACACTAGGACGGGTACGTGTGCGACGGGCGCGAGGAGTGTGACGTGTACCGGGTGTTCGAGGCCCTCGACGAGCTGGTCACGATCGTCGAGGAGGCGCGCGGGGTGCCGATGACCTCCGGCTGCGTCGTGCCGCGCGGTGACGTGCTCGAACTGCTCGACGACGTGCGCGACGCGATCCCCGCGGAGCTGGACGACGCGCAGGACGTGCTCGACCACCGCGACGAGCTGATCGGCAAGGCGCAGCACGAGGCCGAGCAGAGCGTGGGCAAGGCTCGCGCCGAGGCCGAGCGGCTGGTCGCCGAGGCGCAGCGCGAGGCGGAGCGGATGCTGGCCGAGGCGCGGGCGCACGCCGAGCGCGTGGTGGGCGAGGCCGAGGACCAGGCCGAGCGCACCGTGGCCGCGGGCCGCCAGGAGTACGAGGACCTGGTGGGCCGGGCGCACGCCGAGGCCGACCGGATGGTCCAGGCGGGCCGGGCCAACTACGAGCGCGCGATCGAGGAGGGGCGGGCGGAGCAGGCGCGGCTGGTCGACCAGACCGAGGTCGTGCAGGCCGCGCACGCCGAGGCCGCCCGCGTGCTCGACGCCGCGCAGACCGAGGCGATCCGGCTGCGCAGCGAGTGCGACGCCTACGTGGACGGCAAGCTGGCCGACTTCGAGGACCTGCTCGCGCACACCCTGCGCAGCGTCGGCAAGGGCCGCTCGCACCTGCGCGGCCCGGCCGTGGCCAGCGCCGCCGCGCCGTTCGACTACCACGACTGACCTGCGGTTCGACCACCGATTTCACGACCGGGCGGGTTGTCCCGTACCCTTGACAGGCTGGCCGTGGCAAGTCGCCCGGCAGCCACCCACACATCATGTCCGAGTACCGTCACGCCGCCGCGCGTCCCCCAGTAGCCGGGCCCTGGATCATCGACACCAGGGACCTCGGTCGTCGCGCGGGCTCCAGCCGCGCCTACCGCAGGACGGTGCCCGCAGCGGGTCTCGGCCTGCGGGACGTGATCGCCGTGCCCGAGGGCGGCAGCGTGGAACTGGACCTCCTGCTCGAAGCGGTGGTCGAGGGCGTGCTGGTCACGGGCACCGCGTCGACGGTGGTGGAGGGGGAGTGCTCGCGCTGCCTCGAACCGCTGTCGGCCGAGGTGGAGGTGGAGCTGACCGAGTTGTACGCCTACCCGGACAGCACCACCGACGAGACCACCGAGGAAGACGAGGTCAGCCGGATCACCGACGACCTGATCGACCTCGAACCAGTGGTGCGCGACGCGATCGTGCTCGCGCTGCCGCAGGTGCCGCTGTGCTCGCCGGACTGCCAAGGGCTGTGCGTCGACTGCGGCGGGAAGTTGGCCGATCTCGGCCCCGACCACGGGCATGAGACGATTGACCCCCGTTGGGCCGCTCTGCAGGAGCGGTTCGGCGGGACTCGTGACAATCCAGAGGAGAACTAGTCGTGGCCGTCCCGAAGCGGAAGATGTCGCGCTCGAACACGCGCTCGCGCCGCGCTCAGTGGAAGACCGCTGCCGTGCACCTGGTCGCTTGCCAGAACAAGGCGTGCCGCCAGCCCAAGCCGCAGCACGTCGCCTGCCCGAACTGCGGTCAGTACGACGGCCGCCAGGTCGTCCAGCCGGCCTGATCTCCCTGGCGAAGGTAACTTAGAACCGTGGGGGGTAGGCCGCCGCGCGGACGGTCCACCGACCGCGCCACGTTGCTCGAAGCGCTCGGCGTCCCGTTGGACGCCGAGCTGCTCGTGCTCGCGCTGACGCACCGGTCGTACGCGTACGAGAACGGCGGTCTGCCGCCGAATGAGCGGTTGGAGTTCCTCGGCGACGCGGTGTTGAGCCTCGTCGTCACCGACCACCTCTACAACAAGCACCCCGAGCTGCCCGAGGGGCAGCTGGCGAAGTTGCGCGCCAGCGTGGTCAACATGCACGCGCTGGCCGGGGTCGCCCGCGGCCTGGGCGAGGACGGGCTGGGCGGGTACCTGCTGCTCGGCCGGGGCGAGGAGCTGACCGGCGGCAGGGACAAGGCGAGCATCCTCGCCGACGGCCTGGAGGCCGTCATCGGCGCGGTGTACCTGCAGTTCGGCATCGACACCGCGCGCCAGCTGGTCCACCGGCTGTTCGACCCGCTCCTGGCCGAGGCGCCGCTGCGCGGCGCGGGCCTGGACTGGAAGACCAGCCTGCAGGAGCTGACCGCATCGGCGGGCCTGGGTGTCCCCGAGTACCGGGTGGACGACCAGGGCCCGGACCACCGCAAGGAGTTCACCGCCACGGTGTTCGTCGGTGGTCTGCCCCACGGCTCCGGTAACGGGCGCACGAAGAAGGAAGCCGAGCAGAAGGCGGCCGAGGCCGCCTACCGCGTGCTGTCCGAGCGGGTCCGCGCCGAACAGGAGTCGGCCGCGTCCGGCAACGGGCACGCCCCCAACTCGGCGAACAAGCACACCTCACAGACCGAGGAAGACTGACGCCGACATGTATGCCACGAACGTACGGACGAACCGGCGCCCGCGTACGCGGCGCCCGTCCCGCCCGCTGAGCGCCGCCCGCAACGGCGGCATCCAGGGTCTGGTCCTCGTCCGCGACACCGCGCAGGCAGGCGGGTGGATGCTCAAGCCGACCAAGCCGCAGGCCGCCGCCTACGAGCTCCTGGAGGAGCTGGAGCGGGCCGAGCGCGAGGGCGACACCACCACCGAGGACTGATCACCGCACGTGCCCGAACTCCCCGAGGTCGAAGTGGTCCGCCGGGGGCTGCACGCGCACGTCGCCGGTCGGACCGTCGCTTCGGTCCAGGTGCTGCACGACCGGGCGATCCGCCGCCACCTGCCGGGGGCGGCGGACTTCGCGCTGCGCCTGACCGGTCAGCGGATGGAGGGCGCCCGCAGGCGCGGCAAGTACCTGTGGGTCGACCTGTCCGGCGGTGACGCGCTGCTGGCCCACCTGGGCATGAGCGGCCAGATGCTGGTCCAGCCCCCGGACGCGCCCGACGAGAAGCACCTGCGGGTGCGGCTGCGCTTCGACGACGGCGGTCCCGAGCTGCGCTTCGTCGACCAGCGCACGTTCGGCGGCCTGGCGCTGGCCGAGGTCGTCGAGGTGGACGGCACGCCGCTGCCCCAGCCCGTGGCGCACATCGCCCGCGACCCGATGGACCCCCGGTTCGACCCGGACGCGGCGGTACGCGCGCTGCGGTCCCGCCGCACCGACGTCAAGCGCGCCCTGCTGGACCAGACGCTGGTCTCCGGCGTGGGCAACATCTACGCCGACGAGGCGCTGTGGCGCGCCCGGCTGCACGGCCTGCGGCCCACCGGGAAGCTCACCAAGGCCAAGGTCGCGGAACTGCTGGAGCACGCCACCGCGGTCATGCACGAGGCGCTGGGCGAGGGCGGCACGTCGTTCGACGCGCTCTACGTCAACGTCAACGGCCAGTCCGGCTACTTCGACCGCTCACTGGCCGTCTACGGGCAGGAGGACCGCCCCTGCCGCCGCTGCGGCACCCCGATCGTCCGCGAGCCCTTCATGAACCGCTCGTCCTACTCCTGCCCTCGCTGCCAACCCCGCCCCCGCGCGAGTCGAACTTCCGGCTAGCGCGAGGCGAACCGCCAGGATCTCCGAATTCGCGCCCAGGAATGCGAAAATGTTGCGAATGGCGCGCTAGCGGACTTCGGGGTCGGCCAGGCGGCGCAGCAGCGGGGTGACCGAGCGGATGCGCTCGCGCTCCTCGCCGGACAGCCGGGACAGCCGCTCGGACAGCAGTTCCGCCTCGCCGTGCGCCAGCGACAGCACCGTTTCCCGCCCGGCCGCGGTGAGCACCACGATGGTCGCGCGCCCGTCCGCCGGGTCGGCCTCCCGCCGCACCAGGCCGCTGGACTCCAGGCCGGTGACCACGGTGGTCGCGGTGGGCTGGGAGCACAGCGCGCGCACCGCGATCTCGCCGATCCGCATCGGCCCGTGGCTGGACAGCTCGGCGAGGACGAGGAGCTGGGTCGGCTGCAACCGCCGCATCGGTGCCGATTGACGCAGGCTGCGCACCAGCCGGTGGACGGCGACCACGAGCTGTAAGGCGTCCTGGCTCGTCACACTGGTGGTCATCGAGGGCCTCCTCGTGGCTCACCCACAGTGAGCGGTTGTCCTAATTCGGACAGGACATTCGCACTGAAGAACTACCGGTGTCCAGGCTTATTCACTATTCGCACCCGGATGTACTCCGCTGTCTCCGCACCAATGCGGAGACATCTCCGTCAAAGTTGCGTAAATGCGATGGGTCCTGCCGTCAAGAGAGTGGCAGAGGGCCACTTCGGGATGAATCGCGGGGGCACACTGCGGACGACGACGGCCGCGAGAGGCGCTGCGGGAGATGCGGACAATGGACCGGTGAACACGACCAGGGTGCTGGTGGTCGACGACGAGCCGCAGATCGTGCGGGCGCTGCGGATCAACCTGTCCGCCAGGGGCTACCAGGTGCTCACCGCGCCCGACGGCACCGCCGCGCTCAAGGCCGCCGCGGAGGGCAAGCCGGACGTGGTGGTGCTCGACCTGGGCCTGCCCGACGTGGACGGCACCGAGGTGATCGCGGGCCTGCGCGGCTGGACCTCGGTGCCCATCATCGTGCTGTCCGCGCGCACCGACTCCACCGACAAGGTCGAGGCGCTGGACGCGGGCGCGGACGACTACGTGACCAAGCCGTTCGGCATGGACGAGCTGCTGGCGCGGTTGCGCGCGGCGGTCCGGCGGGCGGCGGTGTCCGCCGAGGGCGAGGAGGCGGTGGTGCGCACCGCGTCGTTCACCGTGGATCTGGCGGCCAAGAAGGTGCACCGCGACGGCGCCGAGGTGCACCTGACCCCCACCGAGTGGGGCCTGCTGGAGACCCTGGCCCGCAACCGGGGCAAGCTGGTCGGGCAGAAGCAGCTGCTCCAGGAGGTGTGGGGCCCCGCGTACGCCAAGGAGACCCACTACCTGCGGGTGTACCTGGCGCAGCTGCGCCGCAAGCTGGAGCCCGAGCCGTCCCGCCCCCGGCACCTGGTGACAGAGCCGGGGATGGGGTACCGGTTCGAGCCCTGAAGATCCCGCTGAAAACCCCGCTGAGAACGCCGCTGAAGCCCCGCTGGGGCCGCAGGTGGGTTCACCGCCGGGCGAACAGCTGCGGGCGCCGCTGGTAGAGCACCACGCCGCGCACCACGGCCTCCTTGTAGCGCGCCGCGAGGCGTCCGGTGAGCACCGCCTCGCGCGGGTTGTCGTCGGCGTCGACGAACTGGATCAGCCCGTCCCGCCTGCCCAGGCTGACGCACTGGTTGAAGTAGCGGAAGCCCAGCGGCTCGGGTTCCCGCCCGGCCAGCACGCGCACCGCGTGCTGCATGGTCGGCACGCCGGTGGCGCAGGCCATCCGCAGCTCCAGCCCGTCGTGCCTGCGGATCGCCGCCGCGTCGCCGACGCCGAGCACCTCCGGGTGCGACACCGACCGCAGCGCCTCGTCCACCACCAGGCGCCCGCTGCCGTCGACCTCGAACCCGGCCTCACGCGCCAGCTCGGGCACCCGGAACCCCGTCGCCCACACCACGACGTCGGCCGGGACGACCTCGCCGCCCGCCAGCACCAGCCCGTCGGCGCGGACCTCGGCCACCCGCACCCGGTCGCGCACCTGAACGCCGAGCCGGTCGAACACCGCGCGCACGTGGCGGCGGCCCTTCACCGACAGCGCGCCGCCCAGCTCGCCGCCGGTGACCAGCCGCACCCGCAGGTCCGGCCGCGACTCGGCCAGCTCGGCGGCGGCCTCGACGCCGGTCAGCCCGCCGCCGACGACCGCGACGGTCCGGGCGTCGCGCAGGTCCTCGCGCAGCCGCTCGGCATCCTCCAGGGTGGCCACGGCGCGGGCGTGCTCGGCGGCTCCGGGCACCGACCCCAGGTCGGCGCGGCTGCCCAGCGCGTAGATCAGCCGGTCGTAGCCCAGGGCGCCGCCGGTGAGCTCGACCTTGCGGGTGGCCGCCTCGATCGCGGTCACCCGGTCCACCGCCAGCTCCACACCGGTGCCCGCGAGCAGCTCGGCCAGCGGCAGATCGCGCAGCCGCTGGCCCGCGGCGAGCTGGTGCAGCCGCACCCGCTCCACGAACCGGTCCCGCTCGTTGACCAGCGTCACCCGCGCCCCGGTCCACCGGGCGGCCAGCTTCGCCGCTGCCAACCCCGCGTACCCCGCGCCGACGACCACGATGCGCTCTGCCATGTCCCCGTCCTCCTCGCCTCGGTGACATGAAGAGCGAGGGGGGACGGGGGAACGTGACAGTGGCGCTCGTCATCCTTCTTCGGGCGCCGCCGTCGTGGTGACCGCGGTGGTGGTCGTCGTCGTGGTGGTGGTCGACGAGGACGACGAGGTGACCGGCTCCCAGGAGGTCGGCGGGTTGCTCGGCGGCTGCGACGCGGGCGGTGTCAGCGCGGGCTGGGCCGTCGTGGTCGTCGTCGCCGCGGCCTGCGTGCCCCGCGCCGTCTTCTCGGCGGGCTGGGGCTGCTCCGCGGGCCTGCGGACCGGGGGCGCGGCGGAGCGGCCGACGGTCACCGACCCCGACACCGTCACGACCACGGTGGACGTCCGCCCGCCCGGACCGACGACGAGCCGCGTGCTGGTCTGCGGGACCACCACCACCTCGCCCTCCGGCTGGGGTGGCTTCGCCCACGGCTTGGTGACCAGCAGCGCCGTCAGCACGACGCCCGCGGTGGCCACGACGGCGCCGCCCGCGGTGAGCAGCACCGCGGAGGACAGCTTCCTCGTCGGCGACTCGGGCTGATCTTCCTCGAACACACCATCTCCCTGGAGGGCCGGGTCGGGTGTTCGAGTTATCGGCGGCGAGCGCCGGTCACCGGATTTATCGCGGAACTATCCACACCTTCGTGTGGATCACCGTCACCTGGCGACCGGCTCCTCGTTCACGCCCCGGACGACGGCTCGGTCGAGGACGGGGTGGTCGGCTCGGTCGGGGTGCTCGACGAGGAGGACTGCGTGGGCGGCGTCGTGGTGGTGGTCGTCGTCTTCGGGGTGGTGGTCGGGGCCACCGGGTTCGACGGCTGCACGGCCGGTTGCGTGGTGTCCTCGACGGTGGTCGTCGTGGTGGTGCCGTCCGCCCGCGTCACCGTGGTCACCCGCACCCGGCGTGAGGTGCTCGTGGTCGTGGTGGTGGTCGACGTGCTCGCCCCCGAGGACGACGACTCCGCCGCCGTGGTGGTCACCGACACCACCGAGGTGCCGGACGGGCCGGTCACCAGGCTGTTGCGGGACACCACGTCCTCGCGTGGCGTGGGCCGGGAGGGGGCGGCTTCCTCGGTGGTGCCCCCGGCGATCGCCGCGACCGAGGCGAAGATCGTCGCCACGACCACGCCCGAGGCCGCCAGCAGCACGTGCGGGGACACCCGAGGGCGGGGGCGGTCGGGTTCCGGGGTCTGGTACTGCCCGTCGGTCACGCGCTCTCCTCTGACGGTCTAACGGCCGAAGTTCTGGGTCCAGTACCAGCCGCGGGTGTCCAGGCCCACCCCGATGGCCACGAACGAGCAGTCCAGGATGTTGCGCCGGTGCCCGTCGGAGTTCATCCACGACTTCATGACGTCCTCGGCGTTGCGCTGGCCCTTGGCGATGTTCTCACCACCGGGGCGGGAGTAGCCCGCCGCCCGCATCCTCGTGGCGAAGTCCACGCCTTCGGGGGTCGTGTGCGAGAAGTAGCCCCGCGTCGCCATGTCCGTGCTATGCGCCTTGGCCGCGGCGGTGATCCGGTCGTCCACCTTCAACGGCCTGCAGCCCGCCGCCTCGCGCGCCTCGTTGACCAGCTGCACGACCCACTGCGCCTGGCTCGCGTCCACCGCCCTGCTCGGCGTGGTGGTGGTCGCCTGCGCCTGCGGCGCGGCCTGCGAGGAGGACGGTTCCGCGCTCGTCGTCTCCGCGGTGGTGGTCGTGGTCGTCGTCGTGGAGGAGGTCGTCGTGGTGGTGGTCGTGGTCGTCGTGGTGGCGGACGAGGCGGGGGGCCGGTCGCCGCCCCCGGTGGGGGTGCCGCCGCCCTCCGTGGCGGGCTCGCCGATGCCGCCGATGCCGCCCAGGCCGATGTTGAACGAGCCGCCGTCCTGTGCTGTGGTGTCCGGGGTGAGCCGGGCGAGCGTGACCGGGCTCGCGAAGGCCACCCCGGTGGCTCCAGCGGCCCCGAGCAGCAGCCCGACGAGCACACCGGCGACCGATCGCTTACCGCGCCGTGCAGTCACGGTCGCGCACCGTACCACTAATGAGTGAAATCTCGGGATGGCAGAGTGACTGAACCGGAGCAGAGCGTGCGCGTCACGGCCTGGGTGCGCGGGCACGTCCAGGGCGTCGGCTTCCGGTGGTGGACCCGAGCCAGGGCGCTGGAGCTGGGACTGGTCGGCTCCGCGTCCAACCTGCGGGACGGTCGGGTGGAGGTCAACGCCGAAGGCCCGGAGGAGGCGTGCCGGGCGCTGGTCGCGGCACTGCGCTCGGGCGCTACCCCCGGACGGGTGGATTCCGTGGTCGAGCGCTGGTCGCGGGCCCGCGGCGGCCTCACCGGTTTCGCGGAGCGTTGAACGCGCGGGCCCCGCGTGGCGTAGTTAACCCCGTGGACCGTGGCGAAGATGTCGTCAGGCAGCTCTACGGCCGCTGGCGCGGCCCGCTGCACGGCTACGTCCTGCGCTTGGTCGGGGGAGACCACCAGCAAGCCGAGGACGTGGTCCAGGAGACGCTGCTGCGGGCCTGGAAGCACGCCGACGAGCTGACCCCGGCCCAAGCCGGGCCGTGGCTCTACACGGTCGCGCGCAACCTGGTCATCTCCGGGTTCCGGCGGCGCGGCGGGCGCAACTCCGAGGTGCCGATCCAGCCCGCCGACCTGCCGCCGGTCGCCGACGAGGTGGAGCACGTCCTGCAGAGCTGGCAGGTGGCCGAGGCGCTGCGGGCCCTCAGCGCCGACCACCGCAACGTCGTCGTGGAGCTGTACTACCGACGCCGCACGGTCGCCGAGGCCGCCGCCGTGCTCGGCATCCCGGCGGGCACGGTCAAGTCGCGCTGCTTCTACGCGCTGCGGGCGCTGCGGGACGCGCTGGAGGAGCGGGGGGTGACCGAACCGTGAGCTGCTCGCACGCCCTCGAACTCGGCGCCTACCTGCTGGGCTCCCTGGACCCCGCCGAGCGCTCCCACTTCGAGCGGCACCTGCGCGCCTGCGCCCCGTGCCGCCGCGAGATGCTGCGGCTGGCCCCGCTGCCCGGACTGCTCAGCCAGGTCCGGCTGACCGACCTGGAACTGCCCTTCGAGGACCCGCAGCCCTCGCCCGACCTGCTGCCGCTGCCGCCGAGGCAGGTCGCCGAGCCCGCACCGCCCCCGCCGCCCGCCGCCCCGCGCAGGCGCTGGCCGCTGCTGGTGGGCGCGGGCGCGCTGGTGGTCGTGCTGCTGGCGGCCGTGCTGGTGGCGCCCCGGCTGCTGGAGCGCTCCGGCGACCCCGCGCCCGCCGCGGGCACCGCGGCCACCTGGACCGCCACCGACGCGGCCAGCGGCGTGGCGGCCAGCGCGGAGCTGGTGGGCAGGTCGTGGGGCACCGAGCTGCGGGTGTCCACGCGCGGGATGCCCAAGGGCGCCCGGTGCAAGCTGGTCGTGCACGACCGGGCGGGCCGCACCGAGATCGGCGGCTGGTGGGGCACCGACCACCCCGAGGACGCGCGCATCCCCGGCTCCACCTCGTTCGCCTACCCCGACATCGAGCGGCTCGACGTGGTGGTCGACATGAAGGTCCTGGTCTCGGTGAAACCGTGATCGGCGAAACCGCGATCGCCCTGGTCAGCGCGCCTGGGGTGGGTCGCGCACCGGCACGGGTACGCTGCCCGGCGTGCACCTCAAGAGCCTGACGCTGAAGGGCTTCAAGTCCTTCGCCTCGGCTACCACGCTGCGCTTCGAGCCCGGCATCACCTGCGTGGTCGGTCCCAACGGGTCCGGCAAGTCCAACGTGCTCGACGCGCTGCGGTGGGTGATGGGCACGCAGGGGGCCAAGGACCTGCGCGGCGGCAAGATGGAGGACGTCATCTTCGCGGGCACCTCCGGCCGCGCGCCGCTGGGCCGCGCCGAGGTGACGCTGACCATCGACAACTCCGACGGCGCGCTGCCCATCGACTACGTCGAGGTCTCCATCACCCGCCGGATGTTCCGCGAGGGCGCCACCGAGTACGAGATCAACGGCAACTCCTGCAGGCTGATGGACATCCAGGAGCTGCTGTCGGACTCCGGCATCGGCCGCGAGATGCACGTCATCGTCGGCCAGGGGCAGCTCTCGGCGATCCTGGAGTCCAAGCCCGAGGAGCGCCGCGCGTTCGTCGAGGAGGCCGCGGGCGTCCTCAAGCACCGCAAGCGCAAGGAGAAGGCGCTGCGCAAGCTGGAGGCGATGCAGGCGAACCTGACCCGCCTGACCGACCTCACCGCCGAGCTGCGCCGCCAGCTCAAGCCGCTGGGCAAGCAGGCCGAGATCGCCCGCCGCGCCCAGGTCGTGCAGGCCGAGCTGCGCGACGCCCGGATGCGCCTGCTGGCCGACGACCTGGTCACCCAGCGCGAGGCGCTGGCCCGCGAGGAGCAGGACGAGGCCGCCGCCCGCGCCCGCCGCGCCGAGGTGGAGAAGTCGCTGCAACAGGCGCAGCTGCAGCAGAACGAGCTGGAAGAGCTGGTCGCCGCCGACGCGCCCCGGCTCCAGCAGGCCCAGGACACCTGGTACCGGTTGTCCGCGCTGGAGGAGCGGCTGCGCGGCACCGTGCGGCTGGCCGTGGAGCGCGAGCGGCACCTGTCCGCCGCGGTGGACGCCCCGCGCGGCGGGCGCGACCCCGACGAGCTGGAAGCCGAGGCCGAGCAGACCGCGGCGCTGGAGCTGGAGCTGCAGGAGGGCGTGACCGAGGCGCGCGTCGCGCTGGCCGAAGCCGTGGAGACCCGAGCCGAGCTGGAGCGCACCGTCTCCGCCGCGGAGAAGGCCCACCTCGCCGCCGTGCGCGCGATCGCCGACCGCCGCGAAGGACTGGCCCGGCTGTCCGGCCAGGTCGAGGCGCTGCGGTCGAAGACGAACGCCACCGCCGAGGAGATCGAGCGGCTGTCCGCCGCGCTGGCCGAGGCCGTGGAGCGCGCGGAGGTGGCGCGGCAGGAGCTGGCCGAGGCCCGCGAGGTCACCGGCACCGAGGACGAGGACGACGAGGGCCTGGACGAGCGGCACCGGCTCGCCGTGGAGGCCGACCAGGCGGCCCGGCGGCGGGTGGAGGAGCTGGTCAAGGCCGAGCGCGCGGCCGAGCGGGACATCGCGTCGTGGAAGGCCCGCGTGGACGCGCTGTCGCTCGGGCTGACCCGCAAGGACGGCGCGGGCGCGCTGCTGGCGTCGCGGCTGCCGGGGCTGCTGGGGTCGGTGGCCGCGCTGCTGACCGTGGAACCGGGCTACGAGGTCGCGCTGGCCGCCGCGCTGGGACCGGTGGCCGACGCGGTGGCCGTCGAATCGGGCGAGGACGCGCTGGCCGCGCTGGAGCTGCTCAAGGAGCAGGACGCGGGCCGCGCGGGCGTGCTGGTCGGCGGCGGCGAGCCGCCGGAGCGGGCGGGGTGGCCCGCGCTGGGTGAGGGCGCTCGGTGGGCGGTGGAGCTGGTGCGGTCGCCGGACGCGCTGCGGCCCGCGCTGCACCGGGCGCTGGACCGGCTGGCCGTGGTCGACGACCTGGCCGCCGCGCGGGAGCTGGTGCGCGCCCACCCCGAGGTGCGGGCGGTGACCCGCGAGGGCGACCTGTTCGGCGCGGACTGGGCGGTCGGCGGGTCCGGCCGCAGCCAGAGCGTCATCGAGGTGCAGGCCGCCGTGGACGAGGCCAGCGAGCGACTGGCGCTGGCCGAGCGGGCGCTGGAGCAGTCCGCCGCCGCGCTGGAGGGCGCGCGGGCCGAGCAGCAGTCCCGCCGCGCCGAGGTCGCCGCGCTCAAGGAGCAGCTCAACGAGGCCAAGGTGCGCCGCGCCCGTTCCTCGGAGCGGCTCAACCGGCTCGGCGCCGCGGTGCGCTCCGCCGAGGCCGAGGTCGAGCGGGCGCGCGTGCAGCGGGAGAAGGTCGAAGCGGCGCGCGAGGAGAACCTGCTCAAGCTCGCCGAGCTGGAGGAGCGCCTGCTGGTGGCGCAGGAGCAGCAGCTCGACGACGAGCCGGACACCTCCCACCGCGACGAGGCCGCCGCCGAACTGGCCACCGCCCGGCAGGCGGAGATGGACGCCCGGCTCGGCCTGCGCACCGCCGAAGAGCGCGCGAGGGCGTTGCAGGGCAAGGCCGAAGGGCTGCGCCGCGCCGCTCGGGCCGAACGCGAAGCGCGGGAGCGCGCGGCCCGCGCCCACGCCGCGCGAGCCCGCGGCGCGGTGGTCGCCAGAGCCGTCGTGCGCGGCGGCGAAGCGGCGCTGGAGCGCATCGCGACCTCGCTGGCGCGGGCCGCCCGCGAGCGCGACGAGGCGCAGGAGCGGCGCACCCGGCACGAGACGCTGCTGACCCAGGTGCGCAACCTGGTGCGCGAGATGTCCGGCGAGCTGGAGAAGCTGACCGACGCCGTGCACCGCGACGAGGTGCTGCGGGCCGAGCAGCGGCTGCGCATCGAGCAGCTGGAGACCAAGATCGCCGAGGACTTCGGCATCGGCCTGGACGACCTGGTCGGCGAGTACGGCCCGGACGTGCCCGTCCCGCCGTCCCAGGCGGAGGTGGCCGAGTACGAGGCGGCCAAGGAGCGCGGCGAGGCGGTGACCGCCCCCCAGCCCATCCCGTACGACCGCGACACCCAGGCGCGGCGGGCCAAGCGGGCCGAGCGCGACCTGTCGCTGCTGGGCAAGGTCAACCCGCTGGCGCTGGAGGAGTTCGCCGCGCTGGAGGAGCGCTACAAGTTCCTGTCCAACCAGCTGGAGGACATCAAGGCCACCCGGCGCGACCTGCTGACCGTGGTCAAGGAGGTCGACGACAAGATCCTGGAGGTCTTCACGTCGGCCTACCACGACGTGGCGCGCGAGTTCGAGACCGTGTTCAAGGTGCTGTTCCCCGGCGGCGAGGGGCGGCTGGTGCTCACCGAGCCGGAGGACATGCTGACCACCGGCATCGAGCTGGAGGCCCGTCCGCCGGGGAAGAAGGTCAAGCGGCTGTCGCTGCTGTCGGGCGGGGAGAAGTCGCTGGCCGCGGTGGCCATGCTGGTGGCGATCTTCCGGGCCCGGCCGTCGCCGTTCTACGTGATGGACGAGGTCGAGGCGGCGCTGGACGACACCAACCTGCACCGGCTGATCGGGCTGTTCGAGCAGCTGCGGGAGCGGTCGCAGCTGCTGATCATCACGCACCAGAAGCCGACGATGGAGATCGCCGACGCGCTGTACGGCGTGTCCATGCGGGGGGACGGCATCAGCCAGGTCATCTCCCAGCGCCTGCGCGGCCGCGACACCACCCCCACCCCTTCTTGAGCCCGCGAGTCGAACGCTCAGGTACCGCGAGTCGAACGTTCGGGACCCCTGAGTTCGTCGTTCGGGTTGGGTTGTCCAGCAAAGCGGCGCTCGCCGCGCGGCAGGTCGCCAAGGATGGCGGGTCGCTGGGGCCCGCTGCGCCCTCTGGCGCGTCGGCAAGTACTACCTGAGGGGCGTGGGAGGGCCGGTAGCTACTACCCGAGGCGGGAAGCGCGGGGTGGAGGGCGCGAGCGCGGATGAGAGCGCGAAAGTGCGGGTCGGGGCGGCTGAACGCCCGGTTCGTGGTGTCTGGGTGCGCGACTCGCGGGGACGACACGCCCGACACGCCCATGATCAGGTGAGGCCGGGGGCGGGCGTGGGCGTCCTGAGCGTTGAATTCAGGGGTACTGAGCGTTCGACTCGCGGGGGTCAGTGGGCGTCGAGGGCGGCGGCTTCGGCGGGGGTGGGGGCGGTGCCGCCGAGGTGGGCGGGCTGCCACCACTGGCCCTCGCCGGACTCCGGGTACTCGCGCTGGGCGCGGTCGAGCAGGGCCTGCATCGCGGTGCGCAGGTCTTCGTCGGTGGTGGGGGTCATCGGGGCGCCCACGATGATGCGGATGGGCACGTGGCGCTGGGTGAGGTGCTTGGGGTGGCCCTTGGTCCACAGCCGCTGGGTGCCCCACACCGCCACCGGCAGCAGCGGCACGCCCGCCTCGGTGGCCAGGCGGACCGCGCCGCTCTTGACCGGCTTCACGGTGAACGAGCGGCTGATGGTCGCCTCGGGGAAGATGCCGACGACCTCGCCGGAGCGCAGTGCCGCGAGCGCCTGCTGGTAGGACTCCTGGCCCGCCGAGCGGTCGACGGGGATGTGTCGCATGCCACGCATCAGCGGACCGGACACGCGGTGCTTGAACACCGCGTCCTTGGCCATGAAGCGCACCCGCCGCCCGGACGGGTCGGCGCCGTAGCCCGCGAAGATGAAGTCGAGGTAGCTGACGTGGTTGCTGGCCAGCACCGCGCCGCCGGAGGTCGGCACGTGCTGCGTGCCCTCCATGGTGATGCGCAGGTCGAGCAGGCGGAACGCGAGCTTGGCGGCGGCGATCACCGGGGGGTACACGAGTTCGGGCATGACCGAATTCTACGTTACTGAGCGGTAACACGCTCGTCCCGACCACGACGTGGGAAGCCCCGCCCGTACCGGACGGGCGGGGCCTTGTACTCGCGGGGTGCTACTGGCGAGAGCCACCTTCGTGCTCGCGGACGACCTTCGGCACGCCTGCCAGGTCCTCCTCGTTGCACAGCAGCTTCAAGGCGTAGTAGGGCGAACCCTTCGTGTCGTCGTAGTCGAGGTGGACGGCGATGACGTCCACCGCCTCACCGAGCCACTCCTGGGTTTGCCGCAGCCACGACGCCGCCCGCTCCAACGCGGCGGGCAGATCGTCGTCGCGGAACTCCACCGGACGGTAGGGGACTTCCTGGACCTGGTCCCGCTGGTTGGCGGGCATCGGGAGGTCGACCGCCACCCCGCTGTCGTTGAGCTCCAGTTGGATCGTTTCCTCACTCACCCCAGCAGGGTCTACCACGCTCAGCCCGGCGGCAAGCCCAGAGGGGGACACCAGGGTCACACGGGACGAAAACTCCCTCGCCTTCCCGCCGCCCGCGGGCGACCATTCGGGCATGTACGACATCCGTTTCGCCGCCCCGGAAGACCTCGGGGACGTGCTGGACCTGCTCGTCCGGCTGCAGGCCGACACCGCGCACCACATCGGCTACCTCGGCGAGACGCTCGGCGAGCTCAGCGAGGAGTTGGACGGGTTCGAGCCGCGCACGGTGGTGGCCACCGACGACTCGGGACGGCTGTGCGGCTTCCTCGGCGTCGAGGTCGACCGCGAGCTGGGCCGCGCCTTCCTGCACGGGCCGTTCGTGGACGTGCCGGTCAACCACCCCGCGGGCAGCCGCATCTGGGACCAGAACGCCGACGCCCTCTACGCCGCCGTGGCACCGCTGCTCGACGGCATCGCCGACCGCGAGGTGTTCGGGCACACCCACCACCGCAGGCTCGCCGCGTTCGCCGAGCGGCACGGCTTCACCGCCGGGCGGGCCAGCGGCGTCTACCTCGCCGACGGCGACGCGCTGCGCGGCCTGCTGCTGCACGACGTCGACTGCCCCCGCACCGGACCCGCGCGGGAGATGCGCGTGCTGCCCACCGACGCCGCCGTCCACGAGGCCGTCGCGGTGCTGCACGAGCGCTGCTTCCCCAAGACCTACCTGTCCGGCAGGCAGCTGGTGGAGGGCTCGCGGGGGCACACCGTCGTGGTCGCGATGGACGGCGACGCCGTGCTCGGCTACGCGGCGGGCAAAGCCGAGCCGGGGGAGTACTACGTCGACTTCGTCGCCGTGGAACCGGGGCTGCGCGGCAGCGGCGTGGGCGCGGCGCTGGTGACCGAACTGGTGTGGAAGCTCGCCGAGCGGTTCGGTGCACGACCGCAGGCGGCCGCCGCCGTGCTGGAGGGCAATTCCTTGTCGGTGCGCATGTTCACCCGGCTCGGATTCCACTTGCACACCGAGCTGGTGGCCTACCGGATGCGCCCCGCGGCCTAGGAGAGCGGTCGGGGCCGATGCGGGAGGCACCGGCCCCGACCGGCGTCACACGGCCTTCGCGGTGACCGGCTCCTCCAGCTCCGGCGGCGCGGAGCCCTTGTGCCGCAACGACAGCAGCCCGCCCACCAGCAACGTGACCAGCACGCCCAGCGGCGTGTACCAGGGGTAGGCCAGCGCGAAGACCTGCTTGGCGGGCGCGGCGGCGCTGAAGTCGACGGTCAGCGCCAGGTCCGGTCCGACGAACTTCACGCCCAGGATCAGCAGCGCCATCACCGCCACGGTGGTCAGGAACGCCGCGATCGCGTCGCTCTGCCTGGCCCGGCGGAACAGCAGGCCCAGCAGGAACGCGCCCAGCAGCGCGCCGTAGGTGAACCCGGTGATGGACAGGCCCTGCTCGACGATCGGGTTGCCGCGCCGGGTGAACGAGGCGAACAGCCCGGCGCACACGATCAGCAGGCCCGCCCACACCACGGTCCAGATCCGGCCCTGCTTGAACACCTCCGCCTCGCTGAGCGGGCGGCGCACCAGCCTCTGGTAGACGTCGGTGACCGTGGAGGAGGCCAGCGCGCCCAGCGACGAGCTCAGCGCCGCGGCCAGGATGCCCGCGATGACGAACCCGGACAGCCCGGACGGCATGTCGTTGACGATGAAGTGCGCGAACAGCTCGTCGTTGTTGTTCAGCCCGAGGTCCTGCACCGGCCGCACGCCCCGGTAGAAGGCCCACAGCATCACGCCGATGAACAGGAACAGGGCGAACTGCAGGATCACCACGACACCGCTGCCGATCAGCGCCTTCTGGCTGGCGCGCACGTCCCTGGTGGCCATCAGCCGCTGCACGATCAGCTGGTCCGCGCCGTGCGAGGCCATGGACAGCACCGCGCCGCCGATGAACGCGGTGAGGATGGCGTAGGGGCTGGTGAGCGGGTTGGCGGCGAAGTCGAGGACCTGGAACTTGCCCGCGTCCGCCGCGCCGGAGAACCACCCGTCGGGCAGCTTCCCGGCCAGCACCGCGATCACCGCGACCGCGCCCAGCACGTACCAGAGCATCTGGATCGCGTCGACCCACACCACCGCGCGCACGCCGCCGAGGAAGCTGTAGACCACCATCGCGATGCCCAGCACCAGCACGATCGCCCAGTACGAGGCGTCGAGCCCGTAGGCGGCGAGCACGACCTTGACCGGGATGGCGGTGGCGAACAGCCGCAGGCCGTCCGCGAGCAGCCGGGTGAGCAGGAACGTCACCGACGCGGTGCTCTGCAGGCCGCCGCCGAACCGCTTGCCGAGGAACCCGTACGCGGTGATCAGGTCGCCCGCGACGTACTTGGGCAGCAGCACGAACGAGACCACGATTCGCCCGATCAGGTAGCCGATCGCCAGCGACAGGAACGTCATGCCGCCCGCGGCGGGGGTGGCCAGGTAGGCCACGGTCGGCACGCTGAGCACGGTGAGCGTCGAGGTCTCCGCCGACACCACCGACACGCAGACCACCCACCAGGAGATGCGGCGCTCGCTGACGAAGTAGTCGGTGGCCGACCGCTGCCTGCCGCCGATCCACACCCCCAGCAGCGGCATCCCCACCAGGAACAGCACGATGATGGCGAGATCAAGTGCGCGCACGGCTTCCTCCGTCCTCCGGCCGCCTCTGGTGGCTGATCCGCAGGCCGGTGATGGCGGTGGTCACCGGTCGGGGCAGGCGCGGCGGCTCGTGGCCGGGGGTGATGCTGCCGAGCAGGCGCGGCCCGGAGGCGCCTGTGGCGGTGGGCACGTTGGCGGGCAGCCCGTGCCAGGTCAGGAAGCCGAGCAGGGCGGCGAGGTAGGCCTCCTTGCCGTCCACCGGCAGTCCCAGCTCGTCGCTGCCGCGCAGGTCGGGCAGGTGCCGTCGGAGCGCGGCGACCAGCGCGGGGTTGCGCATCCCGCCTCCTGAGCCGATCACCAGGCCCGCGCCCGCGCACCCGGCGGCGACGGTGCGCGCGGTCAGCTCCACCAGCGTGGCCAGCAGGTCCTCGGCGGGCAGCACCAACCCCTCGGTCACCCGGTCGAGGTAGGCGCGGTTGAAGTGCTCCTTGCCGGTGGACTTGGGGGCGGGCAGTGCGTAGTACGGGTCGGCCAGCAGCCGGTCGAGCAGCTCGGCGTGCACCCGGCCGCGCAGCGCGAACTCGCCGTCCACGTCGTGCGTGCGCAGCCCGTTGGTCAGCACGGTCATCGCCGCGTCCATGAGCGCGTTGCCGGGACCGGTGTCGTAGGCGGTGACCGGCTCGCCGGGGGCGACCACGGTGATGTTGGCGATGCCGCCGACGTTCAGCGCCACCGCGGGCCCCTCCTCGGCGAACCCGGCCAGCCACAGCGCGTCCAGGGTGCTGGCCAGCGGGGCGCCGTGGCCGCCCGCGGCGACGTCGCGCACCCTCAGGTCGGCCACCACGGGCAGCCCGGTCGCTTCGGCTATCCACGCGGGCTGCCCGAGCTGCAGCGTGCCAAGGCACCGGCCGTCCTCCACCCAGTGGTGGACGGTCTGGCCCAGCGAGGCGACCAGGTCGCCGGGGTAGCGGGCGGCGACCGCGCCGAAGAGCCTGCCGAGCCGGGTGTCCAGCGCGCACACCTCGGCGGCGCTGGTGGGCGCGGTGCGCAGCTCCTCGGGGAACGGGTGCTCGTGGTGCTCGACCGGTTCGAGCACGACGATGGCGCCGTCCAGGGACAGGTCGGCGACGGCCACGTCGACGGCGTCCATCGACGTGCCCGAAATGAGACCGATCACCCTCACGGTTTGTGGTCTATTGCACACCGAACGCCCGCGCAAGGGGAATGGTGGGAAAGTTGCGGTAAATCCACCTGGTTCGTTGATTGATCACAATGCGTGGCGTGCGAGGATTGCCGCGTGTCCACCACGACCCTGATCTGGATCGTCGTCGTCGTCGCGGTGCTGCTCGCGGTCGCCCTCGTGGCGGGTGTCGCGCTGTCCCGGCGCAGGCGGATCAGCCTCACCGAGGAGAAGCCGGACCAGCCGTCGAAGGGGTACCAGGCGGGCGGCAGCATCTCGCTGTCCGCGCCCACGAGACCGGCGCCGGAGCCACCGCCCGCGCGGGCTCCGGAGAAGGTGCCCGAGCCGCGCACCGCGCCGAAGCCCAAGCCCAAGCCGGAGCCCAAGGCCGCGCCGAAGCCGAAGCCGAAGCCGGAACCGAAGCCCAAGCCGGAACCGAAGCCCAAGCCGGAACCGAAGCCCAAGCCGGAACCGAAGCCGGAACCGAAGCCGGAGCCCGCGCCGGTGCGGGAGCCGGAGGTCGAGGCGGAACCGGAGCCGAAGTCGGCGCCGGTGCGGGAGCCGGAGCCGGTTGAGCACCCGGTGGTCGACCGGACCGAGGTCGACGGGCAGCCGGGTGTCGGCGACGACGCGGCCGTGCCGCGCGACTCGGTCAAGCGCGGCTTCGTCGAGGTCGAGCTGCCCGAGCAGGCGCCGGAGATCGAGGAGATCGAGCCCACCGAGGGCAGGCTGGAGCGGCTGCGCGGCAGGCTCTCCCGGTCCCGGTCGGCGTTCGGCTCGGGCCTGCTTGGCCTGCTCGGCGCGGGTGACCTGGACGAGGACTCGTGGACCGACGTCGAGGACACCCTGCTGCTGGCCGACCTGGGCGCGGCCATCACCGACCAGGTCGTCACGGCGCTGCGCGAGCAGATCGCCGCCCGCGGGGTGCGCACCCCCGAGCAGGCCCGCGCGCTGCTGCGCGAGGTGCTGGTCGACGCGCTGCACCCGGAGATGGAGCGCTCGGTCAACGCCCTGCCGCACTCCGGCAAGCCCGCCGTGGTGCTGGTGGTGGGCGTCAACGGCGTGGGCAAGACGACCACGACCGGCAAGCTGGCCCGCGTGCTGGTCGCCGACGGCCGCACCGTGCTGCTGGGCGCGGCGGACACCTTCCGCGCGGCGGCGGCGGACCAGCTGGAGACGTGGGGCTCCCGCGTCGGCGCGACGACCGTGCGCGGCGCGGAGGGCGCGGACCCGGCGTCGGTCGCCTTCGAGGCGGTCAAGCGGGGCGTGGAGCAGGGCGTGGACACCGTGCTGGTGGACACCGCGGGCAGGCTGCACACCAAGACCGGCCTGATGGACGAGCTGGGCAAGGTCAAGCGGGTGGTGGAGAAGCAGGCCGCGGTGGACGAGGTGCTGCTCGTGCTCGACGCCACCACCGGGCAGAACGGGCTGACCCAGGCGCGGGTGTTCGCCGAGGTGGTGGCGGTGACCGGGATCGTGCTGACCAAGCTGGACGGCACCGCCAAGGGCGGCATCGTGTTCCAGGTGCAGCGCGAGCTGGGCGTGCCGGTGAAGCTGGTCGGGCTCGGCGAGGGCGCGGACCACCTGGCCCCGTTCGAGCCCGAGGCGTTCGTGGACGCCCTGCTCGGCTAGCGGCTCCGAAGGCGTCTGCAAGTACTACCCGACCGGGGTCGGGTAGTACTTGCAGACGCGGGTCAGTTGGCGCAGAGGTGCCAGCACTCCTTGGCCACCCGCCTGCCGGGCAGCACGTGGAAGTGCAGTGGCGCCAGCGCCTCGGCGGCGGGCACGGGCTCGGGGGCGGCGAGGCGGAACGACCCGCGCTCGGGCTCGCGCCAGCGGGGGCGGTTGGTCGCCCGCACCCGAGCGCCGGGGTAGGCGCGCTGGTAGGACCCGATCAGCTCAACCAGCCACTGCACGCGGTCGGCCGGCTCGGCGGCGCGGACGGGTTCCAGTTCCCCGCCGTCGCACCACCTGCCCACCACGTGCCGGTCGTCCCAGAACAAGGTCAGCGTGCGTCCGTAGTGCGTTGCCACGGCGTCGATCTTCCCCCGGCCCATCCCGACAGGCCCGACCGCATCACACGATGGAGTGGGATCAGGTCCTGGCCGCCTCGTGCGAGAGCCGCTCGGCGGTCTCCACGACGGCGGGCACGATGCGCGCCAGCGCCTCCCTGGTCAGCCGCCCCTCCGGCCCGGACACCGACACCGCGGCCAGCGTCGGCCCGCCCACCAGGGGCACCGCGACGCACCGCACGCCCAGCTCCTGCTCGCTCTCGTCGAGCGCGTAGCCCTGCGCCGCGATCCGGTCCAGCGCGGACAGCAGCCGCTCCGGGTCGGTGATCGTGTTGGGCGTGCGGGCGGGCAGCCCGGTCCGCTCCAGCAGCGCCCGCGCCTCCTGCCTGGGCAGCTGGGCCAGCATCGCCTTGCCCACGCCGGTGGCGTGCGGCAGCAGCCGTCGCCCCACCTCGGTGAACACGCGCATCGAGTGCGGCGACGGCACCTGCGCCACGTACACCACCTCGTCGCCGTCGAGCACGGCCAGGTTCGCGGTCTCCCCGACCAGGTCCACCAGCCGCGCCAGGAACGGCCGGGCCCAGGCGCCGAACTGGCCGCTCGCGCTCTCCCCGAGGCGGATCAGCCGCGCGCCCAGCGCGTAGCGCCGGTTGCTGTTCTGCCGCACGTACCCGAGCGCCACCAGGGTGCGGATCAGCCGGTGGATGGTGGGCAGCGGCAGCCCGGTGATCGCGGCCAGCTCGGACAGGCTCGCCTCGCCGCCCGCGTCGGCCAGGCGCTCCAGGAGCTCGAAGGCGCGCCGCAGCGACTGCACACCGCCCGTGGACTCGCCCGCCACCGGGACCAACTCCATTCGTTGCTGTTCCGCGATGCGAGAACTATAGTCCGCGAAGTAGAACCAGGCGTTGCGGAAGAGGTGGCCTCCATGTCCGGTATCCGCGTCCTCGGGGGCGAAGTTGAGCGCGGGGAGCAGATCCTCACGCCGGACGCGCTGGAGTTCCTGGCCATGCTGCACCGCTCGTTCGCGGCCACCCGCGACGAGCTGCTGGCCCGCCGCGCCGAGCGGCACCCGCTGGGCTTCCTGCCGGAGACCGCCGAGGTGCGGGAGAGCGAGTGGCGGGTGGCGCCCGCCCCCGAGCCGCTGCGCGACCGCCGGGTGGAGATCACCGGCCCCACCGAGCGCAAGATGACCGTCAACGCGCTCAACTCCGGCGCGCGGGTCTGGCTGGCGGACCTGGAGGACGCCAACACCCCGCACTGGCGCAACGTGATCTCCGGCCAGGTCAACCTCTACGACGCCGCGCGCGACCAGGTCGAGTTCACCTCGCCCGAGGGCAAGCACTACGCGCTGCGCGACGACGTGGCCAGGCCCGCCGTGGTGGTCCGCCCGCGCGGTTGGCACCTGCCCGAGCGCAACATCGAGATCGAGGGCAGGCCCGCCATCGGCGCGCTGGTCGACTTCGGCCTGCACTTCTTCCACAACGCGGCGCTGGGCAAGCCCTACTACTACCTGCCCAAGATGGAGAGCTACCTGGAAGCGCGGCTGTGGAACGACGTGTTCTCCGCCGCCGAGGCCGCGCTGGACGTCCCGCGCGGCGCCATCCGCGCCACCGTGCTGATCGAGACGATCCCGGCCGCGTTCCAGATGGAGGAGATCCTCTACGAGCTGCGCGAGCGCGCGTCGGGGCTCAACGCGGGCCGGTGGGACTACCTGTTCAGCATCATCAAGTACTTCCGCGACGCGGGCGAGGACCACGTGCTGCCCGACCGCGACAGCATCACCATGACCGCGCCGTTCATGCGCGCCTACACCGAGCTGCTGGTGCGCACCTGCCACAAGCGGGGCGCGTTCGCCATCGGCGGCATGGCCGCGTTCATCCCCAACCGGCGCGACCCGGAGGTCACCGAGCGGGCGCTGGCCAAGGTGCGCGAGGACAAGCGGCGCGAGGCCGAGGACGGCTTCGACGGCTCCTGGGTGGCGCACCCGGACCTGGTGCCGGTGTGCCGGGAGGTCTTCGACGCCAAGCTCGGCGACCGGCCCAACCAGCTGCACGTGCTGCGCCCCGAGGTGTCGGTGAGCGCCGAGCGGCTGCTGGACTTCCGCTCGGCGGGCGGCCGGGCGACCATGGCGGGCCTGGAGTCGGCGGTGGACGTCGGCGTGCGGTATCTGCTGTCGTGGCTGGGCGGAAACGGCGCGGCGGCGATCCACAACCTGATGGAGGACGCGGCGACCGCGGAGATCTCCCGCTCCCAGGTGTGGCAGTGGGTGCACAACGGCGTGGTGCTCGACGACGGCACGCCGGTCACCGCGGAGCTGGTGCGCTCGGTGCTGGCGCGGACCGCGCAGCGGCTGGAGGGCGAGCACCTGGACCAGGCCGTGCGGCTGTTCGAGCGGGTCGCGCTGGCCGACGAGTTCGTGGACTTCCTGACGCTGCCCGCGTATGAGCGGATCGCCTGACACGCCGCGGACCTCCCTGTCCGCGGAGGCGGTGCGGGCGGTCACCGCGCGCTTGGTGGACGTGGAGCCGCGCGAGCCGGTGGGGCGGCAGCCGGTGCACACCTGCTACGTCCCGGCGGACCGGGTGACGCCTTCGGTGCTGCGGGACTGGGGCGGGCAAGCGCTTGCGGCGCTGGACGCGCACAGCCCCGCCGAGCTCGCCGGGGTGCTGGGCCTGCCGGACGGGCTGGCGGAGGTGGTGCACGCGCGGGTCCGCGCGAAGCTGGTCGCCGAACCGGTGGAGGACCTGCGGGTGGACTTCGAGGACGGCTACGGCGTCCGCGACGAGGACGAGGAGGACGCCGACGCCGTGCGCACCGCGTCCGTGGTGCGCACGTGGCTGCGCGACGGGGTGGCCCCGCCGCGCTTCGGGCTGCGGATGAAGTCGTTCGACACCAGGGCGCTGCGCGAGCGGGGCATCCGGACGCTGGACGTCTTCCTCACCGAGCTGGGCGAGGCCCCGCCCGGTTTCGTGATCACCTTCCCGAAGGTCACCTCGGTCGAGCAGGTCGAGGTCCTCGGCGACGTGCTGGACCTGTTCGGGCTGCCGCTGCGGTTCGAGATCCAGGTGGAGACCACCCGATCCATCGTCGACCCGTCCGGCGCGCTGGCCCTGCCGCGCTTCATCGCGGCCGGGCGGGGCCGGGTGGTCGGGCTGCACTTCGGCACCTACGACTACACCGCCGGGTGCGGCCTCGGCGCGGCGCACCAGCACCTCGCGCACGGCGCGTGCGACTTCGCCCGCCACGTCATGCAGGTCTCGGCGGCGGGCACCGGGGTCGCCCTGTCCGACGGCTCGACCAACGAGCTGCCGGTGGGCGAGCACCTGCACGAGGGCTGGCGCACCCACTACCGGCTGGTGCGGCGCTCCCTGGCGCACGGCTTCTACCAGGGCTGGGACCTGCACCCGGCGCAGCTGGTCACCCGCTACGCCGCCGTGCACGCCTTCTACCGGGAGGGCGCGCAGGCCGACGCGCGGCGGCTGCGGGCCTACGTGGCGCGGGCGGGCGGGGCGGTGCTGGACGAGCCCGCCACCGCGCGGGCGCTGTCGTCGTCGTTCCTGCGGGCGCTGGACTGCGGGGCGTTGGACCCGGACGAGGTGCGCGGCATCACCGGGTTGGGGGTGTCCGAGCTGCGCGCGCTGGCGGACCGTCGGTGAGGGCTCGCGCCGGGTTCGCTGGATGGGGTGATCCTCGGCGGTGAGGGGGGCCGTGGGCGCGGGCAGCGTCCAGGGTGGTGCTCATGACCATGAGAGCCGGGTTGTGGACCGGTCTGCCCGACCCCGAACGGGCCGAGCACCGCTACCAGGTGGTGGCGTCCGTGGCGGACGTGGACGCGCTCATCGCCGCGCTGGCGCGGCCGGAGTGCAACGACGGCAGCCTGGAGCACTTCGACCGGGACACCGACGCGGACGGGGAGTGCGACCACAACGTGGTGCTGGCCGTGCGGGGCCGGTGGGGTTACCTCAACTTCGTCGACGAGGGGTTCTCCGGCTGGCCCAAGGGCGACCCGGAGGCGCCGTGCGTCAACGAGGCGTACACCGACTTCCCGCCCGGCGTGGGGCTGCCGCTGGAGGTGTTCCGCAGGGTGCTGCTGGAGTTCATGGTCACCGCGCGGCGGCCAAGGACGGTCGAGTGGTACATGGAGACCGAGCTGTTCCACCGGTGGCGGGCGCAGCGGCTGGGCATCGCGGACTGAGCCGCGTCACGGCAGCCACGCGGGGGCGGGGGGCTCGGCGTCCTCCCGCAGCACGGTGCCCTCGATGAGGCCGTAGGGGCGGTCGGCGGCGTGGAAGACCTCGTTGCGGTTCTCCAGGCCGAACGGGCTCAGGTCGACCGCGAAGTGGTGCTTGTTGGGCAGCGACAGGCTCACCTCGGCGACCTCGGGGCGGGCCAGCAGCACCGCCTCGCCCATCGCGTACAGGGTCTGCTGCAGCGACCGGCTGTGCTTGGTGGCGAAGGCGTCCAGCAGCGCCGCGCGGATCGCGGTGGCGCTGTCCGCCCAGTCGATCCCGTCGCCCTGGTAGCGCCACCGCGCGGTCACCGACGTGGCCAGGACGCGGTCGTCGGTCTCCGGCAGGGTGGTGTACCGGTCGCGCGGGAACCCGCGGAACTCCGAACCGGTCGTCTTGAGCACCACGAGGTCCCGCACGCCCGAGGTGACCCACGCGCGGTCGCTCTCGACGACCACCTCGGTGGTGCGCTTCTCGTTGCCCGCCTGGACGAACGAGTGGCCGTTGCCCCCGATGCGCGACCACGGGTGCTCGTCGACGCGCACCCGCGCGCCGGTGATGGCCCGTCCCGCGCCGACGAAGTGCCGCGCCAGCCGCAGCGCGAAGTCCTCGATCTCGCCGACCGGCGCCTGTTCGGCGAAGGCGTACACGGTGTTCTTCTGCGTGTCGGTGGCGAGCACCTCGGAGTTGTCGCCGGTGAGGTGGGTGGCGGCGAGGTCGCCGCGCAGCGCGGTGCTGACCGTGAGGTCCTTGATCGAGTGCACGTCCCCCTCGCGGGTCACCGCCACCAGCCGCGTCTCGGCCTTCCCGTACTGGTTGGGCCCCAGCACGATGCCCATCGTCAGCTCCCTCGGTAGGTGGTGAACGCGAACGGGCTCAGCAGGATCGGCACGTGGTAGTGCGCGCCGGGCTCGGTGACCCGGAAGGCCACCACGACCTCCGGGTAGAACGGCCCGTCGACCTCGAACACGATCCGGTAGACCCCCACCGGCAGGTCCGCGCCCAGCGCGCGGACGCGGCCGTCGTCGTCGGTGCGGTCCTCGGCCAGCACGCGGCCCTCGTGCTCCAGCCGCACCGGCACGCCGACCGCCGGACGCCCCGCCTCGGCGTCGAGCACGTGCGTCGACAGGGTGCTCACGCCACCACCTCGCGCAGCCGCAGGGCGGCGATCCTGGCCAGTTCGCGGTTGACCACGCGCAGCTCGACCTCGGGCGGGTTGGCCATCCGCCCGGCCAGGTCGGCCAGCACCTGATCGCCGCTCAACCCCTTGGCGCACACCAGGTAGATGTGCCCGAAGCGCTCCTCGTAGGCGCGGTTGGCGGCGGCGAGGAAGTCGGCGGGGGACTCCACGCCGGACTGCTCGGCGGCCGACCACCGCGCGGAAACGCCGTCGTGCCCCGCCCGCTCGCCGATCCGGGGGTGACCCGCGAGGGCGGCGCGCACCTCGTCGTCGCTCAGCCGCGCCGCGGCGTCGGACGCGGCCAGCAGGGCGTCCACGTCGGCGTAGGGCCGGTCGGCGAGCACGGCGTCGGCCCAGCGGGGCACCGCGAGGCACTCCAGCAGCAGCGGGCGCAGCTCCCGCGCCGGTGCGGTGTTGAACCCCTCCAGATCCGGCACGCTGGCACCCGCTTCCCGTGTGGCGGGGGAGATTCCACCTGCGGGGGACGCTACGAGCGGCCCCTTGGCGTGTCAACAGCCCCTCGCGCCGGGGACCGCCCGCTGTCACAGTGGGCGGCGTGGACCTGGTGCTGCGCGCCCGCCGCGTGATCACGCCCGAAGGCGAGGTCGCCGCCGACGTCGGGGTGCTCGACGGGCGGATCGCCGCCGTCGAGCCCCGGATCGGCGGTGCCGCGCGCGTGGTGGAGCTGGCGCCCGACGAGGTGCTGCTGCCGGGGCTGGTCGACTCGCACGTGCACGTCAACGATCCCGGCCGCGACGAGTGGGAGGGCTTCGAGACGGCCACCCGCGCCGCCGCGGCCGGGGGCGTGACCACCATCGTCGACATGCCGCTGAACAGCCTGCCGCCGACCACCGACGTGGCCGCGCTGGAGGTCAAGCGGGCCGCCGCGCGGGGCCGCGCGCACGTCGACGTCGGTTTCTGGGGCGGGATCGTCCCCGGCAACCTGGCCGACCTGCGGCCGCTGCGCGAGGCGGGGGTGTTCGGGTTCAAGTGCTTCCTGGTCCACTCCGGTGTGGACGAGTTCCCGCCGGTCGGCCCGGACCAGTTGCGCGCCGCGCTGGCCGAGGCGGGCGCGCTGGTGGTGGTGCACGCCGAGGACCCGCACAGCGTCACCGAGGCGGGCGGCTCCTACGCCGGGTTCCTCGCCTCCCGGCCGCACGAGGCCGAGTCCCGCGCCATCGCCACCGTCGTGGACGCGGCCAGGGAGACCGGCGCGCGGGTGCACGTGCTGCACCTGTCCAGCGCGCGGGGCCTGGAGGTGCTGCGGGCCGCCCGCCGCGACGGCGTCGCGGTGACCGCCGAGACCTGCCCCCACTACCTGACCTTCACCGCCGAGGAGATCGCCGACGGGGCCACCGAGTTCAAGTGCTGCCCGCCGATCCGGGAGGCGCGCAACCGCGAGCTGCTGTGGCGCGGACTGGCCGACGGCGACGTGGACGTGGTGGTCAGCGACCACTCGCCGTGCACCCCGGAGCTGAAGGCGGGCGACTTCGCCTCCGCCTGGGGCGGGATCGCGAGCCTGCAGCTGGGCCTGCCCGCGGTCTGGACGCAGGCCCGGCGGCGCGGCCACGCGCTGACCGACGTGGTGCGGTGGATGGCCTCCGGCCCCGCGGACCTGGTCGGGCTGCCGCACAAGGGGCGCATCGCGCCCGGCGCCGACGCGGACTTGTGCGCCTTCGCGCCGGACGAGGCGTTCGTGGTCGACCGCGCGCGGCTGCGCCACCGCAACCCCGTCACCCCCTACCACGGCCGCCCGCTGGCGGGCGTGGTGCGGCGGACGTGGTTGCGCGGGCACGAGGTCGACGGGGAGCGGCCGCGCGGGCGGCTGCTGAGCGGAGGAGGCGCATGAGCGGCGTGCCGGAGTGGGTCCACCTGCCGGACCTGGCCTCGCGCGGGGTGGGCGGCAGCGTGGTGTGGGCCAACGACGAGTCCTTCGCCGAGCGGGAGAACCTGATCAGCCGGGCGGAGCCGGTCCACCGCGCGGGCACCTTCGGCCACAAGGGCCAGGTCTACGACGGGTGGGAGACCCGCCGCCGCCGCGAACCCGGTGACGACGCGGCCGTGGTGCGGCTCGGGCTGCCAGGGGTGGTGCGCGGGGTCGTGGTGGACACCGCGTTCTTCACCGGCAACTACCCGCCGTTCGCCACGGTCGAGGCCACCTCGGCGGTCGGTCACCCGAGCCCGGAGGAGCTGGCCGGGTGGGAGGTCGTGGTGCCCAGGTCGCCGCTGCGGGGCGACCGGAAGCACCACTTCGACGTGGCGGTGCGGCGCCGGTTCACGCACGTGCGGCTGATCATCCACCCGGACGGCGGGGTGGCGCGGCTGCGCGTGCACGGGGAGCCGGTGCCCGATCCGGGGCTGCTGCTGCCCGGCGCGGTCGACCTGGCCGCGCTGGAGAACGGCGCCGCCGTCGTGGGGTGCAGCGACATGTTCTACAGCTCGCCCAACAACCTCATCGCCCCCGGACAGGCCGCGGTGATGGGCGAGGGCTGGGAGACCGCGCGCCGCCGCGACGACGGCCACGACTGGGTGGAGGTCCGGTTGGCGGGCGCGGGCGTGGTGCGCTTGGCGGAGCTGGACACCAGCCACTTCAAGGGCAACGCGCCCGGCTGGGCGGCGGTGCGCGGGCGCGACGCGCGGGTGGCCCCGGACCGGTGGTTCGACCTGCTCCCGCGCACCCGGCTGCAGCCCGACACGCGCCACCGGTTCCGCCTCGACGCCGCGCCCGAGGCGACCCACGCGCGGCTGGAGGTGTTCCCCGACGGCGGTATGGCGCGGCTGCGGCTGTTCGGCTCGTTGACCGATGATGGGATGTCCGATCTCGTGCGCCAGTACCAGGTTTTGACCGCGACTTCCTCGTCCTGAAGAGGACATCGGCATCCGACTTCAGTCGGTTGTGGCGCAGTTACACCCTTTGGAACCCTTCCGGCACCCGCATGGGTGACAGGGAACAAGGGAGGTACCTGTGCGAACCATCATCAGGGCGTTGGGTGGTGTGGCCACCACCGCGGCGCTCGTCGTGGGGACCGGCGTCGCCGCCGCCGCCCCGCAGGACAGCGGGCAGCGCGACCAGGACCGGGGGTACGCGGGGACCATCAGCTGGGCGCCGTGCCCGGAGGTCGCCGAGGTCGAGTGCGGCACGCTCAGCTTGCCGATCGACTGGGCTGAGCCGGAGGGCGAGAAGTTCGACCTCGCCGTGGCGCGCCGCAAGGCCACCGATCCGAGCAAGCGCGTCGGCGTGCTGTTCATCAACCCCGGCGGCCCCGGCGGTTCGGGCGTGGACTTCGCCTACAGCGCCAACAATTACTTCAGCCCCGAGGTGCAGCAGCGCTTCGACATCATCGGCTTCGACCCGCGCGGTGTCGCGCGCAGCCAGCCGGTGCGGTGCTCGCTGGACAAGCTGCTGGCGCAGCCCTCGACCTACCCCGCCAACCAGGCCGAGTTCGAGGCGCTGGGCCAGTACAACCGGGAGCTGGCCGCGGACTGCCGCGAGCACACCGGGCCGATGTACGACCACGCCGACACCCTTGGCGTCATCGACGACATGGACGCGCTGCGCCGCTCGCTCGGTGAGCGCAAGATCAACTACTACGGCATCTCCTACGGCACGCTGATCGGCCAGCAGTACGCCGAGCGCTACGGCCACCGCATCCGGTCCATGGTCATCGACAGCAACATGGACCACAGCCTGGACACCTGGGCGTTCAACGAGACCGAGGCCGCCACCGCCGAGGACTCCTTCGAGGAGTTCGTCAAGTGGTGCGAGCGCACCGAGTCCTGCGCGCTGCACGGCCAGGACGTGGTCAAGTACTGGAACCTGCTGCTGGAGCGGGCCGACCGCGGCGAGATCGTGGACCCGGACTTCCCCGACGAGAAGATCACCTCCGAGGTGATCATCGGCCAGGCGTTCGGCGCGTTCTACGGCCCCAGCTGGGCGCCGCTGGCCGACTGGCTGGTCGCGCTGGGCGGCTCCGAGCCGTCGGCGCGGGCGGCGGGCTTCGCCGAGGAGCAGCTGGTGCACAACCCCTTCCCGGCGGTGTTCTGCCAGGACTGGCAGATCCGGGTCAAGAGCTACCGGGAGATGTCCGCGCTGACGCGGCGGGCCGAGCAGATCGCGCCGAACATGCGCGGTTCCTCGCTGGGGCACTCGGCCATCGCGGGCTGCGTCGGCCTGACCGACGACGCGAACAACCCGCAGCACCGGCTGCGGATCAAGAACGCGCCGAAGATCCTGATGATGAACGCGCTGCACGACCCGGCGACCGGCTACGAGTGGGCCGTCAACGCCCACCGGCAGAGCCGCGACACCACCGTGCTGCTGACCTACGAAGGCTGGGGTCACGGCGTGTACGACCGCAGCGAGTGCACCCGCGGCACCACCGACGCCTACCTGATCAACCTGACCGTGCCGCGTGACGGCACCCGGTGCGCCGCGGTCGAGCCGCCCGCGCTGGGCACCGCCTCGGTCGGCGGCGCGGACCGTCCGGCGGGCCCGAAGCCCGGCCTGCCCGGCTGGCTGATCTAGCACCACCGCTGGTAATCAGGAGGGCCGACCCCACCGGGGCCGGCCCTCCCCTTTTTCCCGCGAACCGAGCGTTCGCGCACCACGAACCGAGCGTTGGCGTTGCCGGGGGGTGGTTACCGGCCCTCGCGAGCGGGTCGGGTAGTACTTGCAGGCGCGGGGTTCGACGGGTGGTGACCCACCGTTGTGGGCGTTCACGACCGCCGCACCGCACCCGCCGCTCGGGTGGGACCGGCAGCACGGTCCGTCACCGCACACCGCGACGCGACGCCCGGCGAGCGCGGGAAGCCACCCTTCCTTCAAAAGCGGGAAACGCGCCCGTAACACCGGGGCTCGGACAGTTCACCACCGCGAAACCTGAGGCGCGGCCGGTCGAAACAGGACATCTCGATGCTCCCTGCAACCGACGTGCAGTGGAGGTCGACGTGGATACAGGGGACACCGCCTGGGTGCTCGCCAGCTCCGCGCTGGTGCTGTTGATGACCCCCGGACTTGCCTTCTTCTACGGGGGCATGGTCCGGTCGAAGAGCGTGCTCAACATGATGATGATGAGCCTGGGTGCGATCGGCGTTGTCGGTGTGCTCTGGGTGCTGGTCGGCTACTCGACCGCGTTCGGCACCGACGTCGGCGCCGGCCTGCTGGGCAAGCCGTTCGAGTTCTTCGGCCTTGACGGCCTGCTGGGCAAGGAGTCCCTGTCCGGCACCATCCCGACCACCGTGTTCGTCTCCTTCCAGGCGATGTTCGCGATCATCACGGTGGCGCTGATCTCCGGCGCGATCGCCGACCGCGCGCGGTTCGGCCCGTGGCTGCTGTTCGCGGGCCTGTGGGCGCTGGTGGTCTACTTCCCGGTCGCGCACTGGGTGTTCGACTTCGACGGCAAGGACGAGGCGGGCAACGTCGTCGACCCCGGCGGCTGGATCGCCAACGACCTGCTCGCGATCGACTTCGCGGGCGGCACCGCCGTGCACATCAACGCGGGCGCGGCGGGCCTGGCGCTGGCACTGGTCCTCGGCAAGCGCGTCGGTTGGCCGAAGGACCGGATGAAGCCGCACAGCCTGCCCCTGGTCGTGCTCGGCGCGGGTCTGCTGTGGTTCGGCTGGTTCGGCTTCAACGCCGGTTCCGCGCTGGGCGCGAACTCCACCGCGGGCGTCACCTTCATCAACACCACCGTCGCCACCGCCGCCGCCATGCTGGCCTGGCTGCTGGTCGAGCGGGTCCGCGACGGCCACGCCACCACCCTGGGCGCCGCCTCCGGCGTGGTCGCGGGCCTGGTCGCGATCACCCCGGCCTGCTCGTCGGTCACCCCGCTGGGCGCGATCGCGGTCGGCGCGATCACCGGCGCGCTGTGCGCGCTGGCGGTCAGCCTGAAGTACCGCTTCGGCTTCGACGACTCGCTCGACGTGGTCGGCGTGCACCTGGTCGGCGGCCTGTCCGGCACCGTCCTGATCGGCTTGTTCGCCAGCGACGCCGCGCCCGCCGGGATCAACGGCCTGTTCTACGGCGGCGGCGTGGACCAGCTGTGGCGGCAGGTCGTGGGCGCCGCGGCGGTGCTCGCCTACTCCTTCGTCCTCAGCCTCGTGCTGGGCTACCTGGTCAAGCTCACCGTCGGCTTCCGGGCCGACGAGGAGGCCGAGGTCGGCGGCATCGACGAGGCCGAGCACGCGGAGACCGCGTACGAGTTCGGCAGCGGACTGGCCGGGTCGCGCGGCTCCGCCAAGCCCAGTGTCGCCGCGGGCGCTTCCGCGGTCCTTGAGGGGAGCAACTAGTCATGAAGCTGGTCACGGCGATCATCAAGCCGTTCACGCTCGACGACGTGAAGACCTCCTTGGAGCAGCTCGGCGTCCTCGGCATGACGGTCAGCGAGGTCCAGGGCTACGGCAGGCAGAAGGGCCACACCGAGGTCTACCGCGGCGCGGAGTACGCCGTGGACTTCGTGCCCAAGCTGCGCGTCGAGGTGCTGATCGACGACGCCGCGGTGGACAAGGTCCTGGACGCGGTGGTCGAGGCCGCGCGCACCGGCAAGATCGGGGACGGGAAGGTCTGGGTCACCCCGGTCGAGACCGTCATCCGGGTCCGCACCGGGGAGCGCGGCACGGACGCCCTGTAGCGATGGGGGACGGCCGTATGGACCACGAGGCAACGGCCGTCGTCACGGCTGACGACCTGGTGCGGGCACGCGATCGGCTGCTCGCGCCGGGTCGTCGCCGCTTGACGGGGGAATCGCTGCGCGAGGCGCTGGTGGACCTGCACGAGTTCTGGCTCACCGCGCACGCCGCCACCGCCGGGGTGGGCGGGGCGGGCAGCGGGCTGGCGCTGGTCGCCGTGGGGGGACTGGGCAGGCGCGAGCTGGTGCCCTACTCGGACCTGGACCTGGTCCTGGTGCACAACGGGCACAAGGGCGTGGACCGGGTCGCGGAGAGCCTGTGGTACCCGCTGTGGAACTCCGGCATCGGCCTGGACCACTCGGTGCGCACGGTCGGCGAGGCGCTGCGGGTGGCCGGGGAGGACCTGCGCACCGCGCTGGGCCTGCTCGACGTCCGGCACCTGGCCGGTGACCAGGAGGTCAGCGGGCGGCTGGCGGAGGCCGCGCGGCAGGCGTGGCGCTCGGGCGTGCGCACCCGGCTGGACGAGATGGCCGAGGCCGCGCAGCGCCGCTGGGCGCGCAGCGGGGAGATCGCGCACCGGGTCGAGCCCGACCTCAAGCACGGCCGGGGCGGGCTGCGGGACGTGACGCTGCTGGACGCGCTGTCCGCGGCGCAGCTGGTGGACCGGCCGGGGGCCGAGGTCGGCGACGCGCGCAAGCTGCTGCTGGACGTGCGCACCGAGCTGCGCCGGGTGGCGGGCAAGCCCAGGGACGTGCTGCGCGCGCAGGACGGCGACGAGGTCGCCGCCGCGCTGGGGCTGCCCGACCGGTTCGCGCTGGCGCGGGCGATGTCGTCGGCCGCGCGCACGGTCGTGTACTCGGTGGACGTGGCCATGCGCACGGCGCGGGCCGCGGTGCCCAGGCGCGGGCTGGGCGTGTTCGCCCGCTCGCCGCTGCGCCGCGCGCCCACCCGCCGCCCGCTGGACGAGGGCGTGGTGCTGCACGGGACGGAGGTGGCGCTGGCGCGCGACGCGATGCCCAGCCGCGACCCGGCGCTGCTGCTGCGGGTGGCCACGGCCGCGGCGCGCGGCAAGCACCCGATCGCCGCGGGCACCCTGTCGCGGCTGGCCGACTCCGCGCCGGAGCTGCGCCAGCCGTGGCCGCGCGAGGCCCGCGAGGAGCTGCTGGCCCTGCTGGGCAGCGGCCAGGGGCTGGTCGACGTGGTCGAGGCGCTGGACCGCACCGGCCTGTGGGGCAGGCTGTTCCCGGAGTGGGGCGCGGTCCGGGACCTGCCGCCGCGCGACGCGGCGCACGTGTGGACCGTGGACCGGCACCTGGTGCAGGCCACCGCGCACGCCGCGCGGCTGGTGACCAGGGTGTCGCGGCCGGACCTGCTGCTGCTGGGCGCGCTGCTGCACGACATCGGCAAGGGCAGGCAGGCCGACCACTCGGAGGTCGGCGCGGCGCTGACCAGGCAGGTGGCCGAGCGGCTGGGGCTGTGGCCGCAGGACGTGCTGACGCTGACCGCGCTGGTGCGCCACCACCTGCTGCTGCCGCACACCGCGACCCGGCGGGACGTGCGGGACGAGGCGACCGTGCGGCGGGTGGCCGACACCCTGGGCGGCGACCCGGTGCTGCTGGAGCTGCTGCACGCGCTGGCCGAGGCCGACGCGCTGGCGACCGGCCCCGGCGTGTGGTCGGGCTGGAAGTCCTCGCTGGTCGGCGACCTGGTGGCGGGCTGCCGCGCGGTGATGGCGGGCGAGGCGCTGCCCGAGCCGGAGCCGCTGGACCAGCGGCAGCGGGAGCTGGCCGCGGCGGTGCTGGCGTCGGGCAAGCCGGACGTGCTGGTGGCCGGGGCGGGCCAGTCGGCCACGGTCACCGTGGTCGCGCCGGACCGGCGGGGGCTGCTGTCCCGCGCGGCGGGCGTGCTGGCGCTGAACTCGCTGGAGGTGCACGCGGCGGCGGTGCGCTCGCACCGCGACCCCGCGCTGGGGGTGGCCGCGGTGGACGTGTTCACCGTCTCGCCCCGGTTCGGCTCGCTGCCGGACGTGGCGCTGCTGCGCGAGCAGCTGAGCCGGGCGGTGGACGGCTCGCTGCCGCTGGCGGAGAAGCTGGCGGCCAAGGAGCGCGACTACGGCGGCCCGCCGCAGGACCCGCCGCCGCCCAAGGTGCTGTGGTTCGACGACGAGTCCACCGGCGCGGTGGTGCTGGAGCTGCGCGCGGCGGACCGGATCGGGTTGCTGCACCACGTCGCGGGAGCGCTGGAGCAGTCCGGTGTGGACGTGCTGTGGGCGCGGGTGTCCACAGTGGGCGGAACGGTGATCGACTCCTTCGCGCTGGCCGCCGAGGGCGGCTTGGACGCGGGGCTGCGCAAGGGCGTCGAGCGCGCCGTGCTGGCCGCGACCGGGTGAGCGGGCCGGTGGGGCGAGCCGGTGGGTTGAGTAGGTCTACGCACGGCGGGCCGGGGGTGCTTGCGCTGCCGCCCGCCGTGCCCGCCGGGCAGGCTTGCCCTCGTGGCGCGCGGGGAGGAAGCGCCGCCACGGGGGTTGTCCGGGGGTGGCCCGCTGAGGGGATGGGGCCGCCCCCGGACGCACATCACGCCGGATCGCGGAACTCCTGCGCGTCCCGTACGTCTCTTTACTATGGAGACGATGACCGCCGTTGCCGTGGGCCCGCGTTCGCTGGTCGTGCTGGCGGGGCTGCCCGGCGCGGGGAAGACGACGCTGCTCGCCGACCTGGACACCGGCGGCGCGAAGGCGGTCGTGCTGGACTCCGACCAGGTGCGCGGTTCCCTCAAGGCGGCGTTGCCGCGCGGGCTGCCCTACCGCTGCTACCGGCCCCTGGTGCACCTGCTGCACCGGTCGCGCATCGCCTGGGCGGCGCTCTCCGCCCCCGGCCTGGTGCTGGTGCACGAGCCGTCGACCCGCGCGACCACACGCGCGGCGCTGGCCGGGCTGGGCGCGCTCACCGGCAGGCCCCGGCACTTCCTGTGGCTCGACGCCAGCCCCGAGGAGGCGCTGGAGGGGCAGGTGGAGCGGGGCAGGCTGGTGCGGTCGCGCTCGTTCGCCCGGCACGTGCGGCGGGCCGAGCGGTTGCGGGCCCGGTTCTCCGGCGGCGTCCCGCCGCGCGGCTGGCAGGGGCTGACCGTGCTCACCCGCGGAGACCGGCTGCGGCTGTCCGTGCCACCCCGGTGAGGACGGGCGGCTACCCTGGCGGGTGGCTCATCACCGACGACGTGCGAGGTCTGGCGGCACCGTGTTCAACACCCTTTCCGACCGGCTCACCTCGGTCCTGCAGAACCTGCGGGGCAAGGGGCGGCTGTCCGAGGCCGACATCGACGCCACCGCTCGGGAGATCCGGGTGGCGCTGCTGGAGGCCGACGTCGCGCTGCCCGTCGTCCGCGCCTTCATCGCCAAGGTCAAGGAGCGCGCCAAGGGCGCCGAGGTCTCCCAGGCGCTGAACCCGGCCCAGCAGGTCGTCAAGATCGTCAACGAGGAGCTGGTCGGCATCCTCGGCGGCGAGACCCGCAGGCTGAACCTGGCCAAGAACCCGCCGACGGTGATCATGCTCGCCGGCCTGCAGGGCGCGGGCAAGACCACGCTGGCGGGCAAGCTGGCCAGGTGGCTGCGCGGGCAGGGGCACACCCCGCTGCTGGTGGCCTGCGACCTGCAGCGCCCCAACGCGGTCACCCAGCTGCAGGTGGTCGGCGAGCGCGCGGGCGTGCCGGTGTTCGCGCCCGAGCCGGGCAACGGCGTGGGCGACCCGGTGTCGGTGGCGCGGCGCGGCATCGACGAGGCCCGCCGGGCCCAGCACGACGTGGTCGTGGTCGACACCGCCGGACGGCTGGGCGTCGACGAGGAGATGATGCAGCAGGCCGTCGACATCCGGGACGCCGTCCAGCCCGACGAGGTCCTGTTCGTGGTCGACGCCATGATCGGCCAAGACGCGGTGAACACCGCGACCGCGTTCCGCGACGGCGTCGGCTTCACCGGCGTGGTGCTGACCAAGCTCGACGGCGACGCCCGCGGCGGTGCCGCGCTGAGCGTGCGCGAGGTGACCGGCCAGCCGATCCTGTTCGCCTCCAACGGGGAGAAGCTGGAGGACTTCGACGTCTTCCACCCCGACCGGATGGCCTCGCGCATCCTGGGCATGGGCGACGTGCTCACCCTGATCGAGCAGGCCGAGCAGGCGTTCGACGCCGAGCAGGCCGAGGCCACCGCGGTGAAGATGGGGTCCGGCCAGCTGACGCTGGAGGACTTCCTGGAGCAGATGCTCGCGCTGCGCAAGATGGGCCCGATCGCGAACCTGCTGGGGATGCTGCCCGGCGCGGGCCAGATGAAGGACCAGCTGGCCATGCTGGACGAGAAGCACCTGGACCGGGTGCAGGCGATCATCCGGGGCATGACGCCCGCGGAGCGCGAAGACCCCAAGATCATCAACGCCTCCCGGCGGCTGCGCATCGCCAACGGCTCCGGTGTCCGCGTCAGCGACGTCAACGACCTGGTCAACCGCTTCTTCGAGGCGCGCAAGATGATGTCGCAGATGGCGGGCCGGTTCGGCCTGCCGGGCGGCGGCAAGGGCAAGAAGGGCGCCAAGGGCAAGAAGGGCAAGAAGGGCAAGGGGCGCGGCCCGACGCCGCCGAAGGTGCGCGGCGGGTTCCCGCCCGGCATGTTCCCCGGCGTGCCCGGCGGCCCCGGCGGCGGGATGCCCCAGCTGCCGCCCGGCCTGGGCTCGCTGGACCAGCTGCCGCCCGACTTCGACCCGTCGAAGCTGAAGTTCGGCAAGTGAGCGGTCTGCACCTGCGCGGCGTCGTGCTGCCCGACGACGAGCCGCGCGACCTGTGGGTGGTCAACGGGCGCATCCGGACCCGGCCCGTGCCCGGCGCGCGGACCGTGGTCGACGGCGGCTACCTGCTGCCCGGCCTGGTCGACGCGCACTGCCACGTCGGCCTGGGCCCGCAGGGCGCGGTCGAGCTGCCCGAGGCCGTCGACCAGGCGCTGGCGGACCGGGACGCGGGCGCCCTGCTGATCCGCGACTGCGGCTCGCCGATCGACACCCGCCCGCTGCAGGAGCGGCTGGACCTGCCCCGGATCATCCGCGCGGGCAGGCACATCGCCCGCCCCAAGCGGTACACCCGGTACGTGGGCGTGGAGGTCGAGGACCCGGCCGCGCTGCCCGCCGTCGTGGCCGAGCAGGCCGCCGAGGGCGACGGCTGGGTCAAGCTGGTCGGCGACTGGATCGACCGGTCCACCGGCGACCTGGCCCCGCTGTGGCCGGACGACGTGCTGGCCGAGGCGGTGAAGGTGGCGCACGAGGCCAAGGCGCGCGTCACCGCGCACGTGTTCGGCGAGGACGCGCTGCCGGGCCTGCTGGCGGCGGGCGTGGACTGCGTCGAGCACGGCACCGGCCTGACCGACGACGCCATCGCCGCCATGGCCAGGGCGGGCACCGCCCTGGTGCCCACGCTGATCAACATCGAGACGTTCCCCGGCATCGCGGCGAACGCGGAGAAGTACCCGGTGTACGCCCGGCACATGCTGGACCTGCACGCCCGCAACCGGGCCACGGTGGCCGCCGCCGTCGAGGCCGGGGTGCCGGTGTTCGCGGGCACCGACGCGGGCGGCGGCATCGCGCACGGCCGCATCGCCGACGAGATCGCGGCGCTGCACGGCGTGGGCATGAGCACGACCCTGGCCATCGGCGCGGCCTCCTGGGCGGCTCGGGAGTGGCTGGGCTTCCCGTCGCTGGTCGAGGGCGCGGCGGCGGACGTGGTCGTCTACCGGGAGGACCCGCGCCGCGACCTCGGCGTGCTGCGCCACCCGGACCTGGTGATGCTGCGCGGCCGAATCCACTGACGGCGCACGGGGTGCGGCCGTCAGGGTGATCTTGTGCGGTCCTGCTGGCCACCCCGCGCGGGCGTGCCAGTACGTTCGGTCGAGTGGAGGAACCGCGGCGGACCGCTCTGGCGCACTGGGGTTTCCCTGCCTTCTTCGCGGGCCTGGGCGGCTACCACCTGGCCACCCTGCTGATCACGGCGGTCAGCGCCGACCGCTTCGCCGAGATCGACATCGCCGACCCGCCGGTGCTCGGCCCGCTGCTGTTGCTGCTGTTCGTGCCCAACGCGCTGCTGGGGCTGGGGCCGGTGGTGCTGTCCTGGTGGCGCGGCGGGGGCCCGCGCCGCGACTTCGGCGTCGTCCCCACCGCGCGGGACGTCAAGGTCGGCTTGGCCTGCGGGGGGTTGTCCCTGCTGGCCGCGTGGGTACTCGGGGTCGTGCTCCTCCGACTGCGCCGCGACACCAGCAGCCCGCTGGAGGAGATCGGCGCGCTGTCGGGCGGGAAGTCGGTGTGGCTCGCGCTGGCGGCGCTGTTCGTGGTCGTCGGCGCTCCGCTGACCGAGGAGCTGCTCACCCGCGGCGCGCTCTGGGGCGCACTGGAGCACCACCGCGTCCCCCCGCTGGCCATACTGGGGCTGACCGCGCTGATCTTCGCGTTCCTGCACGAGGAGTCGTGGCGGACCGTCAGCCTCTTCGCCCAGGGCCTGGCGATCGGCGCGGCCCGCCTGATCACCGGCCGGGTGCCGGCCAGCGTGATCGCCCACGCCACCAACAACCTGCTGCCCGCGGCCTACCTGTACGCAGGCGCTTCCTGACTGGGGTGATGGCTCGTGAACCCACCGGATGAACCGCCACCGGGGCTCATCGCCAGCGTGCGCGCGGTCGGCCGCGAACCGCAGCAGCGGGCGGGGCAGCGCTGGGGCTTCGGCGCCTTCCTGCTCGTGGAGGCGGTCTTCGTGCTGTCCGCGGTGTTCATCACCGCGCTGGCCCGCACCTCCGGCACCGACATCGGCTCGTCGGTGACCTTCATCCTGGTGGGCTCGATGGTGCCCACCGTGCTGGCCGCGGCCGTGGCGGTGGTGATCACCCGGCTGCGCGGCAACGGGCCGCTGACCGACCTGCGGCTGCGCTGGGACTGGGCGGACGTGAAGGTCGGGCTCAAGCTGGGCCTGCTCGGCCTGGCGCTGACCTACGTGGCCGCGCTGGCCTGGTCCCGGCTGGTCGGCGACCAGAACGCCACCTCGGCCATCGGCGAGCTGGTGGACGGGGCGTCGCTGCCGCTGGGCGCGGCCGTCGCGATGTTCCTCTACGTCTGCTTCGTCGGGCCGGTGTGCGAGGAGATCATCTACCGCGGCCTGCTGTGGGGCGCGATCGAGCGGCAGGGCTGGAGCCGGTGGGCGGCGTTCGTGCTGACCACGCTCATCTTCGCGGCCAGCCACCTGGAGCCGCTGCGCACCTCGCTGCTGATCGTCATCGCGCTGCCCATCGGCATCGCCCGGCTGGTCACCGGCAGGCTCACCGCCAGCGTGGTGGCGCACGTGATCAACAACTTCCTGCCCGGTCTCACCCTGCTGCTGGTCACCCTGGGGGCGATGCCCGCGTGAACCTGGATCTCAACAGCGACCTCGGCGAGGGCTTCGGCATCTGGCGGCTGGGCGACGACGAGGCCCTGCTCGACGTCGTGACCAGCGCCAACGTGGCCTGCGGGTTCCACGCGGGCGACCCGTCGACGATGCGGAGGGTGTGCGCGGCGGCGGCCGAGCGCGGCGTCGCGGTGGGCGCGCAGGTGTCCTACCGCGACCTGGCCGGGTTCGGCCGCCGGTTCATCGACGCCGACCCGGCCGAGCTGGCCGACGAGGTGCTCTACCAGATCGGGGCGCTGGACGCGTGCGCCCGCGCGGCGGGCACGCGGGTGCTCTACGTGAAGCCGCACGGCGCGCTCTACAACGCCACCGTCCACCACGAGGCGCAGGCGCGGGCGGTGGTGGCGGGGGTGCGGGCGTTCGGCGAGCTGCCCGTGCTGGGCCTGCCCGGCTCGCGGCTGCTGGAGGCGGCCGAGCGGGCCGGGCTGCGCGCGGTGCGCGAGGCGTTCGCCGATCGCGGCTACACCCCGGAGGGCACGCTGGTCCCGCGCTCCCAGCCGGGCGCCCTGCTGACCAGCACCGACGCCGTGGTGGAGCGGGCGGTGCGGCTGGCCCAGCGGCGGGAGCTGATCGCCGTGGACGGTTCCGCGGTGCCCGTCGAGGTCGACTCGCTGTGCCTGCACGGGGACACCCCCGGCGCCGTCCGGCACGCCCGCGCGGTCCGCGCGGCACTGGTCGAGGCGGGCGTCGTGCCGGGCCGATTCGTCGCGGACTAGCCACGTCTGGCAGAATGGCTGGTTGTTCGCCGAGGCCGGTCCCTCTCACCGTGCCGTGGCGCCCAGACATTTGGGCTTTCACCACCCGTGCCCCACTCGGGTGAGGGAGTGCCCGCACGTGAGCAAAACGAGAGCCTGAGGAGCACCCACACCCGTGGCCGTCAAGATCAAGCTGCAGCGGCTTGGCAAGATCCGTCAGCCGTACTACCGGATCGTCGTCGCCGACGCTCGCACCCGCCGCAACGGCAAGGCCATCGAGACCATCGGCAAGTACCACCCGAAGGAGGAGCCGTCGTTCATCGCGGTCGACTCCGAGCGGGCCCAGTACTGGCTGGGTGTCGGCGCGCAGCCGACCGAGTCCGTCCAGCGCCTGCTGGAGATCACCGGCGACTGGCAGAAGTTCAAGGGCCTGCCCGGCGCCGAGGGCACCCTGAAGGTCAAGGAGCCCAAGCCGAGCAAGGCGGACCTGTTCGCCGCCGCGCTGGCCGCCGCCGGTGAGGAGCCCACCACCGAGGCGACCACCCCGAAGAAGAAGGCCGCCAAGAAGGCCGACGCCGAGCCCGCCGCCGAGGCAGCCAAGGACGAGGCGTGAGCTTGTTGGCTGACGCCCTGGAACATCTCGTTCGGGGCATCGTCGACCACCCGGACGAGGTCCGGGTGAACCTGGTCACGACCCGTCGCGGTCGCACGCTCGAGGTGCACGTCCACCCGGACGACCTCGGCAAGGTGATCGGCCGCAGCGGCCGCACCGCGACCGCGCTGCGCACCGTGATGGCGGGCATCGGGGGTCGTGGCGTGCGCGTCGACGTGGTCGACACCGACCGCTGAGCGCACGCATGGACGTCGTCGTCGGCCGAGTGGCCAAGGCGCACGGCATCCACGGCGAGCTCGCCGTGGACGTGCGCACCGATTCGCCGGAAACGCGGTTCGCGCTGGGCTCGGTCCTGGTCGCGAAGCTGCGCGACGGCACGTCTCGCAACCTCACCGTCGCAGCCGCCCGGCACCACGCCGGGCGGCTGCTGGTGCGCTTCGAGGAAGTCCTGACCCGCGACGTGGCCGAGCTGCTGCGCGGCACGCTGCTGTTCGGCCGCACCGAGGACCTGCCGCCCACCGGTGACCCGGACGAGTTCTACGACCACGAGCTGGAGGGCCTGTCGGCAGAGCTGGCCGACGGCACGAAGGTGGGCACCGTCCTGGAGATCGTGCACGGCCCCGGCGGCGAGCTGCTGGTCGTGCGCCGCGAGGGCGGCGGCGAGGCGCTGGTGCCGTTCGTGCGGGAGATCGTGCCCACCGTGGACGTGGCCGGTGGCCGCGTCGTCCTGGACCCGCCAGAGGGCCTGCTCGATGCGGATTGACGTCGTCACCATCTTCCCCGAGTACCTCCAGCCGCTGCGCGCCGCGCTGCTGGGCAAGGCCATCGACCGGGGCCTGATCAGCGTCGAGGTGCACGACCTGCGCGACTGGACGCACGACGTGCACAAGGCCGTGGACGACAGCCCGTACGGCGGCGGTCCCGGCATGGTGATGAAGCCCCAGGTGTGGGGCGAGGCGCTGGACGAGGTGTGCGCGGGCCAGACCCCCCGCCTGGTGGTGCCCACCCCCGCGGGCAGGCCGTTCACCCAGGAGTTGGCGCACGAGTTCGCCGCCGAGCCGCGCCTGGTCTTCGCCTGCGGCCGGTACGAGGGCATCGACCAGCGCGTGGTGGACGACGCGGCCCGCCGGATGCGCGTGGACGAGGTCTCCATCGGCGACTACGTGCTCGTCGGCGGCGAGGTCGCGGTGCTGGTGATGGTGGAGGCCGTGGCCCGGCTGCTGCCCGGTGTGCTGGGCAACCCGGCCTCGGCCGCGCAGGACTCGTTCTCCGACGGCCTGCTGGAGGGCCCCAGCTACACCCGGCCCGAGGTGTGGCGCGACCTGGCGGTGCCCGAGGTGCTGCGGTCGGGCAACCACAAGGCCATCGACCGCTGGCGGCGCGACCAGGCGCTGCTGCGCACCCTGGAGCGGCGACCCGACCTGCTGGCCGCCCTCCCCGAGGACGCGCTGGACAAGCACGACCGCAAGCTGCTCGACACCCGAACGCAAGCAAGTACCACCCGACCCGCGCCGCGGGGCCGTTAACCACTACCCGGCGTCGCCGGTTCACCCAGCACCCGATTTCGTGCGGACGCTGGTCGTCTGGCACACTGGACAGGTTGCTGCAGCCGGGTACGTCCGGCGTGCGCCGCAAGCCCGCCCCCAAGCTGGTAGTTGACATGGAACGCGCCCTGGGGGAGTACGCAATACACGTGAGGACGAGGACGGACCACCGATGAACACCCTGGACGCTCTTGACGCCCAGTCGCTGCGCTCCGACATCCCGAGCTTCCGGCCGGGCGACACGCTGAAGGTCCACGTCCGCGTCATCGAGGGCTCCCGCGAGCGGGTCCAGGTGTTCCAGGGCGTCGTGATCCGCCGTCAGGGCGGCGGCATCCGCGAGACCTTCACCGTCCGCAAGGTCTCGTTCGGCGTCGGCGTGGAGCGCACCTTCCCGGTGCACTCGCCCAACATCGCCGAGATCGAGGTCGCCTCGCGCGGCGACGTCCGCCGGGCGAAGCTGTACTACCTGCGCGACCTGCGCGGCAAGGCCGCCAAGATCAAGGAGAAGCGCGAGGCGAAGCCGGCCTCCTGACGGCGGGTTCACGCGACACGGATAGTCTGCCCCACGTGGCAGACCCCGTGCGCCCCTCCGCCGACGGAGGCGACCAGGATCGTCCCGGCGCGGCCGAGTCCCCAGCGGACTCGGCCGCCCAGCACCAGGGCGAGGCGAAGAAGAAGCCTCCGCTGTGGCGCGAGCTGCTCGTGCTGGCGGCCACCGCCCTGGTGCTGACGTTCCTCATCCAGACCTTCCTGGCGCGGGTGTACGTCATCCCCTCGCAGTCGATGGAGCAGACGCTGCACGGCTGCCCCGACTGCTCGAACGACCGGGTGCTGGTCGACAAGCTGGTCTACGACTTCAGCGAGATCGAGCCCGGCGAGGTCGTGGTGTTCCGCGGCCCGGACGCCTGGGGCAACGACTTCGTCTCCCAGCGCTCGGACAACCCCGTGGTGCACGGCCTGCAGACCGTGCTGTCCCTGGTCGGCCTCGCGCCGCCGGACGAGCGCGACTTCGTCAAGCGGGTCATCGCCGTCGGCGGGCAGACCGTGGAGTGCTGCGACGAGCAGCACCGCGTCAAGGTCGACGGCAAGCCGCTGGACGAGCCGTACATCTACTGGCAGCCCGGCACCTCCCCGGCCGATCACGAGCCGTTCGCGCCCGTGAAGGTCCCCGAGGGACACCTTTGGGTGATGGGTGACAACCGCACGAACTCCACCGACTCGCGCAAGCAGGGCGGCGGTGGCGAGGCGGGCACCGTGCCGGAGGAGAACGTCATCGGCAAGGCCCGCGTGATCGTGCTGCCGCCGTCGCGTTGGCAGGGCATCGGCGACCACAACCCGCAGGCGGTGGCCATGGGCGCGCCCGCCTGGCAGGGCGCGGTCCCGGCGGGCGCGGGCGTGCTCGCCGCGTGGCCGGTGCTGTTCCTCGGTCGGCGGCTGCGCAAGCGGCTGACCGGCCCCTCCCGAACCTGATCGGTACGCTGGGGGAGTGGTAGACGTCGCACCGTCCCGTGGCTCGTCCGACGAGGACCCCCAGCGCTCCTCCGACGAGGAGGCCGTCGAGGCGTGGCGCAGGCGCGCCCGGAAGGCGGGCAAGCACAAGCGCAAGGGCTCGTTCTGGCGCGAACTGCCGATCCTGGTCGTGGTGGCGGTCGGCCTGGCCTTCCTGATCCAGACCTTCCTGGCGCGGGTCTACATGATCCCGTCGGAGTCGATGGAGCAGACGCTGCACGGCTGCGCGAACTGCTACGGCGACCGCGTGCTGGTCGACAAGATCACCTACGACTTCAGCGAGCCCGCGCCGGGTGACGTGGTGGTCTTCCACGGGCCCGACACGTGGGTAAACCAGGACTTCGTGACCCAGGAGCCGACCAGCCCGGTGGCCAGGTTCTTCAACGGCCTCGGCACGCTGATCGGGCTGCCGTCGGCCAACGAGGAGGACTTCGTCAAGCGGGTCATCGCCGTCGGCGGGCAGACCGTGCAGTGCTGCGACGCCCGCAACCGGGTGGTGGTGGACGGCAAGCCGCTGGAGGAGCCGTACCTGTACTGGGAGCCCGGCCGCAGCACGGTCCAGGAGTCCTTCGCCGAGCTGAAGATCCCCGAGGGCTACCTGTTCGTGCTGGGGGACAACCGCAACGACTCGTGCGACTCGCGCTGCCAGGGCGACGGGCGCGAGGGCGGCCTGGTGCCGGTGGACAACGTGGTGGGCAAGGCGCGCGTGGTGGTGCTGCCCCCGTCGCGCTGGCAGACCGTGAGCGACCACAACCCGCAGGCGCAGGCCATCGGCGCGCCCGCGTGGCAGGACCTGGCCCCGGCGGGCGTGGGGTTCGCCGCGGCGTGGCCGGTGCTGCTGCTGGGCAAGCGCGCGCGGGCCAAGCTGCGGCGGTCCAGGCTGGGATAGGGTCGTGGGGTGATCCGCAAGCCGCCGCGCGCCCAGGTTCGGCAGACCGCGGGCATCTGGGCTTTCCAGGCCGCGCTGGACCGGCGCGGCCTCGGACCCGTCGCCGGGGTGGACGAGGCCGGTCGGGGCGCCTGCGCCGGTCCGCTGGTGGTGGCCTCCTGCGTGCTCAGACCCGGTGACGCCGCGAGGTTCGCCGGGCTCACCGACTCCAAGCTGCTCACCGCGGCGGCCCGCGACCGCATGTACGACCTGCTGCTGGAGCGCGCGGTCGACTACGCGGTGGTGGTCGTCCCGGCGAGTGAGGTCGACCTGATCGGCGTGCACGTGGCCAACATCGAGGGGATGCGGCGGGCGGTGGCCCAGTTGTCCGAGCACCCCGGCTACGTGCTGACCGACGGCTTCCCCGTGCCCGGCCTGACCGCGCCGAGCACGCCGGTGGTCAAGGGCGACCGGGTGGCCGCCTGCGTGGCGGCGGCGTCGGTGCTGGCCAAGGTGACCAGGGACCGGATCATGACCGGGTTGCACGAGGAGTTCCCGGTCTACGGCTTCGACGTGCACAAGGGCTACAGCACCGCCGAGCACACCGCCGCGCTGCTGGAGCACGGCCCGAGTGCGCAACACCGCTGGTCGTATGCGAACGTGGCGGCTGCGGCGGTTCGACATGGCGTGGAACCACCGCACCGGGTGGCGCGCGGGGTGATCAGCGCCGGCGTGGTCCAGAATGGAGGACCCCCGCAGATCGGCGGTGGCAGGCTCGCGACGAGGAGGGGCGCGGATTCGATGAGCACCCGCGCGGAGGCGTAATGAGTGCAGAGGATCTCGAGAAGTACGAGACCGAGATGGAGTTGTCGCTGTACAAGGAGTACCGCGACATCGTCAGCCAGTTCTCGTTCGTCGTGGAGACCGAGCGGCGGTTCTACCTGGCCAACTCGGTGGACGTGCAGGTCCGCAACGCGGACGGCGAGGTCTACTTCGAGGTGCGGATGTCCGACGCGTGGGTCTGGGACATGTACCGTCCCGCCCGGTTCGTGAAGAACGTCCGGGTGATCACGTTCAAGGACGTCAACGTCGAAGAACTGGACAAGCCCGAGTTGCGGCTGCCGGAGGACGGCCCGTTCAACTCCTAGTGCTCGTCGTCCGGAAGGGGGTTCCTCCGCGGAGGAACCCCCTTCCGGCGTTAGCACACCCCACCGACAGTTCCGGCTGACCCGGCCGGAGTCGTCCCCGGAGTTGTCCACAGCCACCCCGGTTGTCCACAGCCGCGCGACCGCCGCTGGATCGCCTCGCCCCCGGTGGGCACAGTCGGATCACCGACTGACCCGAGGAGGGGACATGACCGCACCGGCCAAGGCGATCGCCGCCGACCTGGGCCGCAAGGCCGAGGACGTGGCCTGCCGGTACCTGGAGGAGCAGGGCCTGGTGGTGCTCTCGCGCAACTGGCGCTGCCGCGAGGGCGAGCTGGACGTGGTGGCCACCGACGGCGAGCAGCTGGTGGTGTGCGAGGTGAAGTGCCGGTCCGGATCGGGGCGCGGCGACCCGGTCGAGGCGGTGACCCCGGAGAAGCTGGACCGGGTGCGGCGGGTCGCGCTGCGCTGGCTGACCGAGTACCGGGTCGGCTGGGTGCGGTTGCGCTTCGACGTGGTGGCGGTGGAGTGGCCGCCGGACGGACCGGTGCGGCTGCGCCACGTCAGGGGCGTGTGATGGCGCTGGCACGCGCGTGGTCGGTGGCGCTGTTCGGGGTCGACGGCGTCCCGGTGGAGATCGAGGCCGACGTCGGCGTCGGCGTGGTGCGGACCCAGCTGCTCGGCCTGCCCGACGCGGCGCTGCACGAGTCCAAGGACCGGGTCAGGGCGGCGGTCCGCAACAGCGGGCACCAGTGGCCCACCCAGCGGGTGACGCTGGGCATGTCGCCCGCGACGCTGCCCAAGGGCGGTTCCGGCTACGACCTGGCCCTGGCCTGCGTGGTGCTGGCGGCGGCGGGCGCGGTGCCCGCCGAGCGCCTGGAGGGCACCGCGCTGCTGGGCGAGCTGGCGCTGGACGGCCGGGTGCGCCCCGTCCGGGGAGCGCTCCCGGCGCTGCTGGCGGCCCGCCGGGCGGGCCTGCGCCGAGCCGTGGTGCCCGCCGACTCCCTGCCCGAAGCGGCGCTGGTGGACGGCGTGGAACTGCTCGGCGCGGCCTCGCTGGCCGAGGTGATCGCCTGGCTCGACGGCGACGACGTCCTGCCGCAGCCGGGCCCGGCGCCTGTCGCGGCGGTGCCCGAGGGGCTGGACCTGGCCGACGTGATCGGCCAGCCCGAGGCCAGGTGGGCGCTGGAGGTGGCCGCGGCGGGCGGCCACCACCTGCTGCTGGCCGGGCCGCCGGGCACCGGCAAGACCATGCTGGCCCAACGCCTGGTGAGCCTGCTGCCGCCGCTGTCACCGGAGGAGGCCCTGGGCGTGACGGCGGTGCACTCCGTGGCGGGTCTGCTGACCCCGGAGTCCCCGCTGGTGGCGACCCCGCCGTTCGTCTCGCTGCACCACTCGGCCTCACCAGCGGCGCTGGTGGGCGGCGGGCAGGGGCTGGCAAGGCCCGGCGCGGTCAGCCGCGCCCACCGCGGCGTGCTGTTCCTGGACGAGGCGTGCGAGTTCGGGCCGGGCAAGCTGGAGGCCCTGCGCACCGCCCTCGAGGAGGGGGAGGTCCGCCTGGCCAGGCGGGACGGCATCGTCCGCTACCCCGCGAGATTCCAGCTGGTGCTGGCGACCAACCCCTGCCCGTGCGCCCCGCCGAAGGAGGTCGACTGCGTCTGCCCGCCCGCCGCGCGCAGGCGCTACCAGGGCAAGCTGTCCGGTCCGCTGCTGGACCGGGTGGACCTGCGCGTCACGATGCGGCCGCTGACCGCCATGAGCGGCGCGGACGTGGCCGAGCCGGAGTCCACGGCGGTGGTCCGCGCTCGGGTGCTGGCGGCCAGGGACAGGGCGGCGGCCCGCTGGTCGGCCCACGGCTGGCGGACCAACGCCGAGGTGCCCGGCCCGGTGCTGCGCCGCGAGCACGCCCTGCCCAGGGCGACCACCGCGCTGCTCGACCGCGCGCTGGCCGTCGGGGCGCTGACCGGCAGGGGCGCGGACCGGTGCCTGCGGGTGGCGTGGACGCTGGCGGACCTGGCGGGCGCGGACCGACCGGAGGCCGACCACGTCGCCGCGGCCCTGCAGTTCCGCGAGCGGAGGGCGGGGTGAGCGGGGGTGAGCGGGCGCTGCGCCTGGCGCGGGCCTACCTCTCGCGCGTGGCCGAGCCACCGGCCCCGGCGCTGGCGTCGTTCGTCGCGGAACTCGGCCCGGTCCGGGCGGCCGAACTGGTGCGCCGGGGGGAGGTGCCCCCGGCGGTGGACAGCCAGACCTCGGCCCGCCGCGCCGAGGACCGGGCCGAGGACGACCTGCGGCGGGTCGCCCGGATCGGCGGCAGGCTGGTGGTCCCCGAGGACGAGGAGTGGCCCGCCTGGCCGTTCACCGCCCTGTCCGTGGCCGCCTCGCACGGCCTGCGCTGCGGTTTGGCACCGCTGGCCCTGTGGGTGCGCGGCGACGCGGACCTGGCCGGACTGGTCGAGCGGGCGGTCGCCGTGGTCGGCAGCCGGGCGGCCAGCGGATACGGCCAGCACGTGGCCGCCGAGTTCGGCTTCGGGCTGGCCGAAGCCGGTGTCACGGTGGTCTCCGGCGCGGCCTACGGCATCGACGGCGCGGCGCACCGGGGCGCGCTGGCCGCGGGCGGGCGGACGATCGCGGTGCTCGCGTGCGGGGTGGACGTCGCCTACCCGGCAGGGCACCAGGCGCTGCTGGAGCGCATCCCGCGGCAGGGGCTCGTGGTCAGCGAGTACCCGCCGGGCCACACCCCGGCCCGCCACCGCTTCCTCACCCGGAACCGCCTGATCGCGGCGCTGGGCGACGGCACGGTGGTGGTGGAGGCGGGCAGGCGCAGCGGCGCCAAGAACACCGCCGCGACGACGGCGGCGCTGGGGCGGGTGCTGATGGCCGTGCCGGGGCCGATCACCTCCGCCAGCTCGCAGGGCTGCCACGAGCTGCTCAGATCCGGAGAGGCGGTCGCGGTCGGCAGCGTCGCCGAGGTGATCGAGTCGACCGGTCGGCTCGGCGACGACCTGGTGCGGGCGGGGCGGTGCGACGGGCCGGGACCGCCGCAGGGCGACGCGATGCGGGTGCACGAAGCGCTGGGCCTGGCGGGCGGGCGCAGCGCCGAGGCCATCGCGGTGGAGTCCGGCGTCGAGCTGGCCAGGGTGCGCGCCCTGCTGCCGGAACTGGAGCTGGTGGGCCTCGCCGAGCGGGACGCCGCAGGTTGGAAGCGTTCCCAACGCACGACAGGGCGTGGCGATGCTTGACCAGGAGCGCCGACAGGCGCAGCGTTTGACGCTATGTCCCCGTCGCCAGCCAGGGCTCGCCGCGCAGACCTCGTCCGACTGCGCGGTGAGCTGCCCGACGACGTGCGCGGCTCCCTGGCCGCCTACGAGCGCCACCTGGCGATGGAGCGGTCCCTGTCCCCGCACACGGTCCGCGCCTACCTGGGCGACGCGGTGTCCCTGCTGGTCCACCTCTCGGGCGGCACGCCCGCCGACGCCACCGTGGAGTCGGTCGACCTGGCCGGGCTGCGGTCCTGGCTGGCCGCCCAGCACGCGGCGGGCGCCAGCCGCACCACCCTCGCCCGCCGCACGGCCGCCGCCCGGACGTTCACCGCGTGGGCGGTCCGCGCCGGTCTGCTCGGCGAGGACCACGGGCTGCGGCTGACCGCCCCGCGCAGGCACCGCACCCTGCCGACGGTGCTGCGACCGGACCAGGCGCGCGCCGCCCTGGAGGCCGCCGAGGCGGCTGCGGAGCAGAACGATCCGGTTGCGCTGCGTGACCGGGCCGTGGTGGAGTTGCTCTACGCGTCGGGCGTCCGGGTCGCCGAGCTGTGCGGTCTGGACCTCGACGACGTGGACTACTCCCAAAGGGTGATCCGAGTGCTGGGCAAGGGCAGTCGCGAGCGGACCGTGCCGTTCGGCATCCCGGCCGAACGCGCACTGCGGCAGTGGCTGGACCACGGGCGGTCCGCGCTGGTCAGCGACCGTTCACAGCGGGCGCTGTTCCTGGGCGCGCGCGGCGGCAGGCTCGACCCGCGTACCGCCAGGCGGGTTGTCCACGATGTCATGGGTGCGGTCCCCGACCCGGCGGACACCGGACCGCACGGCCTGCGCCACTCCGCGGCCACGCACCTGTTGGAAGGGGGAGCCGACCTGCGCACCGTCCAAGAGCTCCTCGGTCACGCTACGCTCGCGACGACCCAGCTCTACACCCACGTCACCGTCGAACGGTTGAAGGCGATCCATGACCGAACCCACCCCCGTTCCTGACGACGCCGGGGGACGTTCGCGGACCGCGACCGTGACCTCCCCGCACGCCGAACGCTCGGGGACCCCGTCGCAGGCGCAAGCCCCGGCGGGGGCGGACGATCATGCCGGCGGTGGGGCGGTGTTCAACGGCCACCAGCGGCCCGCGCACCCGGCCGCCGACTCGCGCACGACCGACGACGTGGAAGCCGGGATCATCGCGCTGTGGCAGACCTACGGCCGCTCGCGCGAGAACGCCCTGCGCGACCGGCTGGTGCTGCACTACGCGCCGCTGGTCAAGTACGTCGCGGGCCGGGTGGGCACCGGTCTGCCCGCGCACATCGACGTGTCGGACCTGATCCAGTCCGGCATCTTCGGCCTGGTCGACGCCATCGAGAAGTTCGAGCCCGAACGCGGCCTGAAGTTCGAGACCTACGCGATGCAGCGCATCCGCGGCGCGATCCTGGACGACCTCCGCTCCCAGGACTGGGTTCCCCGATCGGTGCGCAGCCGGGCGCGCGACGTCGAGCGGGCGCTGGAACGCCTCGGCGCCAAGCTCCAGCGCACCCCCACCGACCGCGAACTGGCCGCCGAACTGCGGATCGGCCTGGACGAGTTGCGGGAGCTGTACGCGCAGCTCCAGCTCACCAGCGTGGTGGCGCTGGACGAGCTGATCGCCGCCGGGCGCAGCGCGGGCGGCGTGGGCTCCTCGCTGGCCGAATCGCTGCCCGACGAGGACGCCGAAGACCCGGTGGCCACCCTCGTCGACCAGGACAGCCGCCGCCAGCTCGCCGACGCCATCGCCCAGCTCGCCGAACGCGACCGCGTCGTGGTCACCCTCTACTACTTCGAGAACCTCACCCTCGCCGAGATCGGCAAGGTCCTCGGCGTCACCGAATCACGGGTCTGCCAGCTGCACACCCGCGCCGTGCTGAGACTGCGCACCAAGCTCAACGAGCTGAGTTGAATTGCCGCGCCTCCGGCGCGGCGGGCTCGGCCGCCTGGAAGTCGGCCCATCGGCACGCGTTTCGGAAAAATCGAAGGGCGTGATTTTTCCGAAAGGCATGCCGACAGGCCGACGCGGCCTCGCGTGGTGGTCACCTGGCCTGCGCGGCCTCGCGTGGTGGTCACCTGGTTGGGGTGGCTTCGGGTGGGGGTTGCCTAGTTGGTGTGACTGGTAGTAGGCGGACGCGGGGTGGGGTGAGCAGGCGCAGGGGGTTGAGGTAGTCGCGGCTCCTGGGGGTTGTTCCGAGTGCTGCCCTGGTGGCGCCCCAGTGGAGGCAGGCCGCGGTGGGACAGCCCTGGTGGCCTGGCCGCAGGGTGCCGATCGGGGTGCCTCGGTTCACCCGTTGGCCTGGGCGCACGGTGGGGTGCACCGGTTCGTAGGTGGTGCGCAGGCCGCCCGCGTGCAGCAGGGAGACGAGCGGGCGGTCGGCCAGCACGGCGGCGTGCACCACCACCGCGTCACCCGCCGCCAGCACCTGCGCGCCCGGCGGCGCGCCCAGGTCGACGCCGCGGTGGCCGGGGCCGTACGGGGTGGCGGGTGGCTGGAACGGCCGCACCACCGGGTGCGGGGGTGCCAGCGGCCAGCCGAACCGCGCCGGGGCCGCCGCGGCGGGTGGCGCGACCAGCAGTGTCAAGGCCATGACCAGGAGCGTTCGCATCGTGGGAGTCACGGGCCCACCGTGCCGTCGCGGGCACGTGCCTGCCAGCGCGAACGGCCCGCCTGTGGACAACCCACCCGCCTGTGGACAACTCGCGGGGTCGGTTCGTGGTCGCGCGGGCTCCGGGCGTACACTCCTTGCGCGGCCCGTGTGAGCGCGGGGCGACTTCGCGTGCCAACGCAGATCCGACCTGTTCCTTCCGCGGTCGAGTCACGGCGTCCGGCGGTCCGGGGGTGAGTTCGACCCCCGGTTCGGACGGCGGCGGGGCACCAGGGCGGTGGGCCACCCGGTCCGCCGCGTGCAACCGGACACCGCGTGCCCGCCCGGCGGGCGCGCCTGATCGAAGAGGTGCGATACCGGCCATGGCCGTCGTCACCATGAAGCAGCTGCTCGACAGCGGCGTGCACTTCGGGCACCAGACCCGGCGCTGGAACCCGAAGATGAAGCGCTACATCTTCACCGAGCGCAACGGCATCTACATCATCGACCTGCAGCAGACGCTGACCTACATCGACCGGGCTTACGAGTTCGTCAAGGAGACGGTCGCGCACGGCGGGTCGATCCTGTTCATCGGCACCAAGAAGCAGGCGCAGGAAGCCATCGCGAACGAGGCCCTGCGGGTCGGCATGCCGTTCGTGAACCAGCGCTGGCTGGGCGGCATGCTGACGAACTTCTCCACCGTGCACAAGCGCCTCCAGCGGCTCAAGGAGCTGGAGTCGATGGAGCAGACCGGCGGTTTCCAGGGTTTCACCAAGAAGGAAATCCTGATGATGAACCGCGAGAAGGACAAGCTGGAGCGCACGCTCGGCGGTATCCGCGACATGTCCAAGGTGCCCAGCGCCGTGTGGATCGTGGACACCAAGAAGGAGCACATCGCGGTCGGCGAGGCGCGCAAGCTGAACATCCCGATCGTCGCGATCCTCGACACCAACTGCGACCCGGACGAGGTCGACTACCCGATCCCCGGCAACGACGACGCGATCCGCTCCGCGGCGCTGCTGACCAAGGTCGTGGCCGAGGCCGCCGCCGCCGGTCTGATGGCCCGCTCCGGCGTGCGCACGGGCGGTAACGCCGACGAGAAGCCGGAGCCGGGTGTCGCCACCGGCGAGCCGCTGGCCGAGTGGGAGCAGGAGCTGCTCGTGCCCGCCGCCGAGGCGGGCGACAAGCCCGCCGAGGGCTCCGAGGCCGCTCAGTCCTGATCCGCCGCAACGCCGCGCCCGCTGACCGAGCGGGCGCGGCGTGCGCACAGAACCACCCGCGCGTACCCCGCAGAAGGAACGGAAACCGCACGATGGCGAACTACACCGCCGCTGACGTGAAGCGCCTCCGCGAGCTCACCGCCGCAGGCATGATGGACTGCAAGAAGGCGCTGGAGGAGGCCGACGGCGACTTCGACAAGGCCGTCGAGATCCTGCGCATCAAGGGCGCCAAGGACGTCGGCAAGCGCGCCGAGCGGACCACCTCCAACGGTCTGGTCGTCGCCGAGGACGGCGTGATGATCGAGCTGCGCTGCGAGACCGACTTCGTGGCCAAGAACGCCGACTTCCAGGAGCTCGCGGCCCGGATCGTCGCGGTCGCCAAGGCCACCCGCCCGGCCGACGTCGAGGTGCTCAAGGCCACCGACCTCGACGGCAAGCCCGTCGACGCGGTCGTCCAGGAGTTCTCCGCCAAGATCGGCGAGAAGCTGGAGCTGGCCAAGGTCGCCGTCTTCGACGGCACGGTCACCACCTACCTGCACCGCCGCGCCGCCGACCTGCCGCCCGCCGTGGGCGTCGTGGTCGAGTACACCGGCGACAACGAGGACGCCGCCCGCGGCGCCGCGATGCAGATCGCCGCGATGCGCCCGCGCTACCTCACCCGCGACGAGGTGCCCGCCGACCTGGTGGCCAACGAGCGCCGCATCGCCGAGGAGACCGCTCGCGAGGAGGGCAAGCCGGAGGCCGCGCTGCCCAAGATCGTCGAGGGCCGCGTGAACGGCTTCTTCAAGGACGTCGTGCTCCTGGAGCAGGCCTCCGTGACGGAGTCCAAGAAGACCGTCAAGGCCGTGCTGGACGAGGCCGGGGTCACCGTGACCCGCTTCGCCCGGTTCGAGGTCGGCCAGGCCTGATCCGCGTGAGGGCGGGGTTGCGTCGCGTGGCAACCCCGCCCTTGCCGTGTCCAGAGGAGGACCCGTGGTGAGCGCAGGGGTAGAGCAGGCCGAAGCGGCGGGCGGGTACCGCCGGGTGATGCTGAAGCTGGGCGGCGAGATGTTCGGCGGCGGCGGGGTCGGGGTCGACCCGGACGTCGTGCAGACCGTCGCCAGCCAGATCGCCGCGGTCGTCCGAACAGGCGTGCAGGTCGCCGTGGTCATCGGCGGCGGCAACTTCTTCCGCGGCGCCGAGCTGCAGCAGCGCGGCATGGACCGCAGCCGCGCCGACTACATGGGCATGTTGGGCACCGTGATGAACTGCCTGGCGCTGCAGGACTTCCTGGAGCGCGAGCACGGCATCGACACCCGCGTGCAGACCTCCATCACCATGGGCCAGGTCGCGGAGTCCTACATCCCCCGCCGCGCCATGCGCCACCTGGAGAAGGGCCGCGTGGTGATCTTCGGCGGCGGCGCAGGGATGCCCTACTTCTCCACCGACACCACCGCCGCGCAGCGCGCGCTCGAGATCGGGTGCGAGGTCGTCCTGATGGCCAAGGCCGTGGACGGCATCTACACCGCGGACCCCAAGGTCGACCCGGACGCGCTGATGTTCGACAACATCACCCACCGGGAAGTGCTGGAGCGCGGCCTCAACGTCGCCGACGCCACGGCCTTCAGCCTGTGCATGGACAACAACATGCCGATCATGGTGTTCAACCTGCTGACCGAGGGCAACATCGCGCGGGCCGTGCGCGGTGAGAAGATCGGAACCCTGGTGAGCACCCCCGGTGGTCGCCCGTCCTTCTAGAACCTGCTGGGATTCGATCCGAACACTAGGGAGCCAGCCGTGATCGACGAAACCCTCCTCGACGCCGAGGAGAAGATGGAAAAAGCGGTGTCGGTGGCGAAGGAGGACTTGGCCGCGGTGCGCACCGGTCGCGCCACTCCGGCCATGTTCTCGCGCATCGTCGTCGAGTACTACGGTTCGCCGACCCCGCTGAACCAGCTGGCCAGCGTCGCCATCCCGGAGGCGCGCATGGCGGTCATCAAGCCCTACGACACCAGCCAGCTGAACTCGGTCGAGAAGGCCATTCGCGACTCCGACCTGGGCGTCAACCCCAGCAACGACGGCGCGGTGATCCGCGTGGTCATCCCGCAGCTGTCCGAGGAGCGCCGCCGCGAGATGGTGAAGGTGGCCAAGGGCAAGGGCGAGGACGCCAAGGTCTCCATCCGCAACATCCGCCGCAAGGCCAAGGAGGAGCTCGACCGCCTGGTCAAGGACGGCGAGGTGGGCGAGGACGAGGGCGTCCGCGCGGAGAAGGAGCTGGAGAACGTCACCCACCGCTACGTGGCGCAGGTGGACGAGCTGGTCAAGCACAAAGAAGCCGAGCTGCTCGAGGTCTGAGGTGGCGATCGCGTACGGCCGGGTCCCCGGCACGGTGGTGGACCCGTCCGGTGGCGGGTCGTGACAGGAGCACAGGTGGCAGGCGGCGGTGAGCAGGACGCGCCCGCGCCGTCCCGACAGGGCAGGGCGGGGCGTGACCTGCGCGCGGCCATCGCGGTCGGCGTCGGTCTGGGTGCGGTCATCCTGGTGTCGCTGTTCCTGGTGCGGCAGCTGTTCGTGGTGGTGGTCGCGGCGGCCGTCGGCGTGGCGATGTACGAGCTGGCGGGCGCGCTCAAGCGCGCGGCGGGCATCCGGGTCGCCCTGGTGCCCGCGCTCGCGGGCGGACAGGCCGTGGTGTGGCTGGCGTGGCCCTACGAGCGCGGCGGGGTGCTCACGGCCTTCGTCGTGACGATCCTGGTGTGCCTGGTGTGGCGGCTCAAGGACGGCGCCGACGGGTACCTGCGGGACGTCACCGCCTCCGTGTTCACGGTGGCCTACGTGGCGATGTTCGCCTCCTTCGCGGTCATGCTGGTCGTGCCCGAGGACGGCGTGTTCCGGGTGCTGGCCTTCCTGATCGGCGTGGTGCTGTCGGACACCGGCGGCTACGTGGCCGGGGTCCTGTTCGGCAAGCACCCCATGGCCCCCGCCATCAGCCCGAAGAAGTCCTGGGAGGGCTTCGCCGGGTCGATGGCGGCGGGCGTGGTCGGCGGCGTGCTGACCGTGGGCCTGCTGCTGGGCGGCCAGTGGTGGCACGGCGTGCTGTTCGGGGCGGCGATCGTGCTGACCTCCACCACGGGCGACCTGGTGGAGTCGCTGATCAAGCGGGACCTCGGGCTCAAGGACATGGGCACGCTGCTGCCCGGTCACGGCGGCCTGATGGACCGGATGGACTCGCTGCTGCCCTCGGCCGTGGTGTCCTGGCTGCTGCTGCACCTGTTCGTGCCCGCGTAGCGGGTCACTCGTCGTACGGGTCGTCCACGGGCGCGCCGATCTCCTCCAGCGGCACCTTGCGCGAGGGGTCGATGACGGAGAACACGGCGCCCGCGTGGTCGGTGACGGCGGTGATGCGGCCGACCGTGGTGTCGTAGGGCTCCACGGTCACCCGGCCGCCCAGCTCCAGCACCCGCGCGGCCACCGAGTCGGTGCCGATCTCGGGCGCGGCGGTGAAGTAGACCATCCAGTGCGGCGGCTCGCTGAGCGGGAACGCGCGGCCCATCTCCTGCCTGCCCAGCACGGTGTGGCCCGCCGCCGACCAGAGCGTGTAGTCCAGCGTCAGCCCGTCGCCGATCTGCACGACCTCGAACCCGCACAGCTGGCGGAAGAACTCGTCGGTGACCTCGCCCTGGCGGGTGTTCAGCTCCGCCCACGCGTACATGCCGTGGCCGTCGGTGCCGAACAGCCAGTCCGGCGGCACGCTGCGGAAGCCGGTCAGCACCCCGCCCGGCTCGACGATCAGCGTGCTGGTCTCGGTGGGCTCGCGGGCGATCCGCCCGCCCAGCGCCTGGGCCTTCTCGGCGGTGGCGCGGGCGTGCGGCGTGTTCAGGTACGGCACCCAGGCGCCGTGCCGGTCGTGGGGCCAGAACCCGGCCACCGGCAGGTTGTCCACCATGGCCACGGTGCCCGCGCCGTCCTCGGCGTAGTGCCAGGAGAACAGGCCCGCGTAGAAGTCCTTGGTGGCCTGGAGGTCGTCGACCGGCAGCTGCACCCAGACCGGGGCGCCGGGGTGGAGATCAGCCAGGGCGGGGGAGTTCGGGACGATCGTCACCGCGACCTCCAAGCGATGCGGGGGGTGATCACGCTACGGCTCTACAGTCGTCCCGTGAAGGGTTTCGTCCGAGCCGCGTTGACCGCCGTCCGCCTCGCGGACGTCCTGCCCAGCCCCAACATCTGGCACTGGCCCGAGGTCTACGAGGTGGAGAACCGCGCCCAGGACGTCGACGGGGCCATCTGGCGGGTCCTGCGCGAGAGCTGCGACTGGGCCGGGCGCGACGTGGTCGACGTCGGCTGCGGCGACGGCTTCCACCTGCCGGTGTTCGCCCGCGACGCGCGCCGGGTGGTCGGCGTCGAGCCGCACCCGCCGCTGGTGCGCAGGGCCAGGGCGCGCGTGGCCGAGCTGGGCAACGCCGAGGTCGTCGCGGGTCCGGCGCAGCGCCTGCCGCTGCCCGACGCCAGCGCCGACCTGGTGCACGCGCGCACCGCCTACTTCTTCGGCCCCGGCTGCGAGCCGGGCATCCGCGAGGCCGACCGGGTGCTGCGCCCCGGCGGGACGCTGGCGATCGTGGACCTCGACGGCGAGGCGCCGCCGTACGGGCCGTGGCTGTGCGCCGACGAGCCGCGCTACAAGCCCACCGACGTGACCCGGTTCTTCGACGCGCAGGGGTTCCAGCTGCGCCGCGTCACCGCGCTGTGGCGGTTCGAGCGGCGGGCCGACCTGGAGGCGGTGCTGCGCATCGAGTTCTCCGCGCCGGTCGCCGAGCGGGCCATCGCCGAGACGCCCGGCCTGTCCTTCCCGGTCGGCTACCGCGTGCACACCCGGCGTAAGCCCGCCGGCCTGCTGCTGGGCTGAGGGCGCGACCGCCGAACGCGCGACCTAGGATCGACGGCGTGGAAAAGCGGAGCGCGCGCAGGTTGGCAAGGGAAGTCGGCGTCATCGGGCTGGGCTGCTGGCAGTTGGGCGCGGACTGGGGCCAGGTGGACGAGGCCGACGCGCTCGCGGTGCTGCACACCGCGGCCGACACCGGCGTCACCTTCTTCGACACCGCCGACGTCTACGGCGACGGGCGCAGCGAGACGCTGGTCGGGCGGTTCCTGCGGGAGCGCGGCGACGCGGGCATCACGGTGGCCACCAAGATGGGTCGCCGGGTCGAGCAGGTGCCGGAGAACTACACCCGCGAGAACTTCCTGGCCTGGAACGACCGCTCGCGGCAGAACTTGGGCGTGGACACCATCGACCTGGTCCAGCTGCACTGCCCGCCGACCCCGGTCTACTCGCGCGACGAGGTCTTCGACGCCCTCGACGAGCTGGTGCAGGCCGAGCGGATCGCCGCCTACGGGGTGAGCGTGGAGACCGTCGAGGAGGCGCTGACCGCCATCGCCCGGCCGGGTGTGGCCAGCGTGCAGATCATCCTCAACGCGCTGCGCCTCAAGCCGCTGGAGCGGGTGCTGCCCGCGGCGGCCGAGGCGGGCGTGGCGATCATCGCCCGCGTGCCGCTGGCGTCGGGCCTGCTGTCCGGCCGCTACACCCGCGAGACCACGTTCGGCGAGGACGACCACCGCAACTACAACCGCCACGGCGAGGCGTTCGACGTGGGCGAGACGTTCTCCGGCGTGCCGTTCGAGGTGGGCCTGGAGGCGGTGGAGCGACTGCGCCCGCTGGTGCCCGAGGGCGCGACCATGGCGCAGTTCGCGCTGCGGTGGGTCGTCGACCAGCCCGGCGTCACCGTGGTCATCCCCGGCGCGCGCAACCCCGAGCAGGCCCGCGCCAACGCCTCCGCCGCCGACCTCGCCCCGCTGGAGTCGCACGCCGAGGTCAAGGCCGTCTACGACGACCTCATCCGCCCCCTGGTCCACGACCGCTGGTAACCCCCGAACCGAGCGTTCGGACACTGCGAACTGAGCATTCCGGCACCGCGAACCGAGCGTTCGCGGTGCCGGAAGCCGTTTCGGCCCTCGGAGCTTGATCCACGAGGAAACCACGGCCCCGCTGGCGTTGGTCGTCGAATCGAGCGGTGGGCCGGATGTGCTCCTGCGCCAACTCGAGCACCTGCACGTTGTCGCGCGGATGCCGAACGTGCGCTTCCGGGTGCTGGCCAGGTCGACCACGAGTGGCATCGTTCCCGCCCTGAGTTGCCCGTTCACGCTGCTGCACGTCGAGCCGGGGAAGACGCTCGCGTACGTGTCGTCGTTGACCCGGCCGGACTACATCAAAGCCACCGCGCCCTACGTCGCGGCCTTCGAACAAGCTTGGAATCCGGCCTCTTCGGAAGAGGAGTCGGTGGTGATACTTGAGCGCAGGATCGCTGACCTCGCTGACGGCTAGGAGGGCGGAGCATGTGGAGCGAAGCCACAGCGCTGCGAGGTGCCCGGTGGCGCAAGAGCAGCTACACCAGCGGAGGCAATGACCCGCAGTGCGTCGAGTTGGCGTGTCTTGCGGTGGGTACGGCTGTGCGGGACAGCAAGGCTCCGGCCGGGCCGGTGTTGGTCTTCCCCGGCGGTGCCTTCGAGGCGTTCCTCGGGCAGGCCGCCGCTGGGCGTTTCGACCGCCGCTGACGCCACGCCTGCAAGTACTACCCGACCCGCCTGGCAGGGTCGGTAACCACTACCCGGCACCGCGAACGCTCGGTTCGTGGTGTCTGGGGGTGGGGCTCGGGGGAGGGGTGGGGGCACCTCGGGGAGGTGCCCCCACCGGGGGTCACTCCAGGTCGTCTTCTTCGGCGTCCAGTTCGCCGAGGATGGCGTAGAGCTTGCGCCGGGTCTCGTTGAGGATCTCCACGGCCCGGTGCTGCTGGTCCCTGCTGCCCGCGCGGGCCACCTGCATCATCGCCGCGTTCAGCGTCATCGCGGCGGTGCGCAGCTTCGCGACGTGCTGGTCGAGTTCGTCGTTGACCTGCTGCCACGGCGGCGCGCCCGCCAGCTTGGCGGCCTCGGCCTGGCCCGTCCCGGTGAGGGTGAACAGCTTCTTGCCGCCGGGCTCCTCGCTGGCGGAGACCAGGCCTTCGTCGGCGAGCAGTTGCAGGGTCGGGTAGACCGAGCCGGGGCTGGGCCGCCACAGGCCGTCGGTGCGCTGGCCGATCTCCTGGATCATCTCGTAGCCGTGCATCGGCCGTTCGGCCAGCAGGGCCAGCAACGCCGCGCGGACGTTGCCCCGGCGCTGCCGCCCGCCGCCACGTCCCCCGCCCCGGCCGAAGGGGCCGGGAGGACCGGGCGGACCAGGGGGGACCAGCGGCGGGCCGAAACCGCCGAAACCACCGAAACCGCCGCCGAAGCCGCGGCGCGGGTCGCCCGAGCCGTGGTCGCGGTGGTGCCTGCGGGCGTGGTGCTCGTGGTGGAAGCGCATCTCGTGCTCCTTCGTCGTATCGGTATGACGCTATCGACGATATATCGGAAGCTATCGCGATGCAACGGCGATCTGTCTTGCCGAGGGTGAGCGAGCGCGCGGTCCCGCACCCCGCCGGGCGTGGGACACTGGAAGTGCTATGACTGCCCTCCCCCTCGTCTTCGACGCGCCCAAGCGCGGCCTGCCGCCGCGCCACCTCGCCGACCTCTCCGCCGACCAGCGTCGAGAGGCCGTGGCCGCGCTCGGTGAGAAGCCCTTCCGGGCCGCCCAGCTGTCGAACCACTACTTCTCCCGGCTGACCGTCGACCCCGACGCGATGACCGACATCCCCTCCGCCGCGCGCGAGCGCCTGGTGGCCGACCTCATGCCCCCGCTGTGGACCGAGGTCCGCAGCGTCGAGGCGGACGGCGGCACCACCCGCAAGACGCTGCTGCGCGCGCACGACGGCACGCTCGTGGAGAGCGTGCTGATGCGCTACCCGGACCGCGCCACGCTGTGCATCTCCAGCCAGGCGGGCTGCGGCATGGCGTGCCCGTTCTGCGCCACCGGGCAGGGTGGGCTGACCCGCAACCTGTCCACCGCGGAGATCGTCGACCAGGTCCGCCGCGGCGCCGCGGCGATGCGCGACGGGCTGCTGCCCGGCGGGCCGGGGCGGCTGTCGAACATCGTGTTCATGGGCATGGGCGAGCCGCTGGCCAACTACAAGCGCGTGGTCGAGGCGGTGCACCGGATCTGCGACCCGGCCCCGTCGGGCCTCGGCATCTCGCAGCGGTCGGTGACGGTGTCCACGGTCGGCCTGGTGCCCGCGATCCGCAAGCTGACCGAGGAGGGCCTGCACGTCCGGCTGGCGGTGTCGCTGCACACCCCGGACGACGAGCTGCGGGACACGCTGGTGCCGGTCAACACCCGGTGGAAGGTCTCCGAGGTGCTGGAGGCGGCTCGGGGCTACGCGGACAAGACCGGTCGGCGGGTGTCGATCGAGTACGCGCTGATCCGGGACGTCAACGACCAGGGGTGGCGGGCGGACCTGCTGGGCAAGACCCTGCGCAAGCACCTGGGGCAGCTGGTGCACGTGAACCTGATCCCGCTGAACCCGACTCCGGGCTCGAAGTGGGACGCCTCGCCGAAGCCGGTGGAGCGGGAGTTCGTGCGGCGGGTCAAGGAGCAGGGTGTCGAGTGCACCGTGCGGGACACCAGGGGGCAGGAGATCGCCGCGGCCTGCGGGCAGTTGGCGGCCGAGGGCTGACGCGGCGGGCGTGATTCGCGATGTCCTGAATCGGCGTGGAATCGCGAATTCGGCAGAGAGTCGGGCTTGTCACGAGGGTGCGGCCCCGTTGCAGGGACCGGGGCCGCACCGCGGCGGGATTACGAGCAGTACGACACCGGCCGGGTCTTGTGGAAGGTCACCTTGGTGACGGTGAAGTGCCGGGTGAAGTAGCCCCAGGGGCCGACGAAGCAGCCGTCGGTGTACTTCCGCACCGACCCGTCGGGCAGCGTCTCCTGGTATTCGACCAGCGCGTAGCGGCGGGTGCCGTTGTAGACCCGGAACGCGGTCGCGTCGCCGGTCCAGTCGGTGTCGGTGACCAGCGTCGGCCGCGCGTCCTCGCCGCCGGGGTTGACCCAGACGTCCCACAGGCAGAACTGCGTTTCCGGGCAGTTCCCCGCGGGTTCCGCCGAAGCGGCCGGAGTGAAAGCGGTGAGACTCGCAATTGCGGCGAGCAGGGTAGCGAGCACTCGGAACCTCAACCGCATTAAATGCCTCCTCCAGGGAAAGGTCGGACCATTCGACGCTAGCAGCGGCCCGCAGGAGGTACAACTTTCAACTATCGAACAGGTCCATTCGGGCAGGGATGGCCTTGTCGACGCCCGAGCGGGCACGTCGAGCCCGACGGGTTGACCGTGGGGCGGCGCGTGGGCGCGCGGTGCCCCACCTGCGGTAATACCGGGTTATACTCGGTTGCGTGAAGACCGCGATATCGGTACCTGACGAGACGTTCGCCCAGGTGGAGCGCAGTGCCAAGGGCTTGGGCCTGACCCGCTCCGAGTTCTACTCGCGCGCCGCGCGGTACTACCTGGAGCACCTGGAACAGCAGTCGCTGACCAACGAGATCAACGCGGCCCTGGAGTTGGTCGGCGACGACGACTCCGCCTCGGCGGCCGTCGGCGCGGGCAGGCAGGTGCTCGCGGACGACGAGTGGTGATCGAGCGGGGCAGCATCCACTGGGTCGACCTCGGTGAGCCGGAGGGCTCGCGACCCGCCAAACGCCGCCCGGTGCTCGTGGTGCAGGCCGACCCGTACAACGCCAGCCGCCTGGCCACGGTGCTCGTGGCGGTGCTCACCTCCAACACCAAGCTGGCCGCCGCGCCGGGCAACGTGTTCCTGCCGACCTCGGCCACGGGCCTGCCCAAGGACTCGGTGGCGAACGTGACCGCGCTGGTCACGGTGAACAAGACCGACCTCGCCGGACGGGCGGGCAAGGTGCCCCCGGCGCTGATGCGCGACGTGGACGCCGGGCTGCGTCGGGTGCTCGGGCTGTGACCGGGGCTATCGGACCTCGTTCAGCTTCCCCGTGGCCACGTCGAACACGAACCCCCGCACGGAGTCCTTCACCGGCACGAACGGGCTGTTGAGGATGCGCGCCACGGACTGGCGCACGTCCTCCTCCACGTCGCTGAACGCCTCGGCCGCCCACGGCGGCTTCACACCCACCTCGTCCTGGATCGACCGCTTGAACTCGTCGTCGGTGAAGGTGAGCATCCCGCAGTCGGTGTGGTGGATCAGGATGATCTCGCGCGTGCCCAGCAGCCGCTGGCTGATCGCCAGCGAGCGGATCTCGTCCTCGGTCACCACGCCGCCCGCGTTGCGGATGACGTGGGCCTCGCCCTCGTTCAGCCCCAGCGCCCGGTAGACGTCCAGGCGCGCGTCCATGCACGCGACCACGGCCACGTGCTTGGACGGGGGCAGCGGCAGCGGGCCGGAGAACCGCGCGGCGTAGGCCGCGTTGTTGGCCAGCAGTTCGTCGGTGACGGACATGGCTGCGGGTCCTCTCCTGCGGGGAGTTGGGCTCCCCGCCGAGCCAACTGGGCTCGGGACGGACCCGCAACGGCGTTCACCTGGTGGAACGCCGCTGAGCCGACCGGATGACAGCCGTTGCGCGCTGGGTCAGCGCTTGCGCCGCCACGGGGTGCGGTCGCGCACCTGGAGCCAGATCAGCCCGGCGGCCATGGCCACGCCGGTGCCGATCACCCAGATGTCCTCGGTGCGGCCGTGGTGGTTGCCGATCAGCAGGGCGAACACGGCCAGCGTCGACAGCCAGCCCGCGATCTTGATGCCCTTGGGGAAGGTGCCGTGCCAACCCCAGTCGGCCGACGGCTCGTCGTGCACGTCGACCGCCGAACGCCTGTCCAGCGCCGAACGCTTGTCCAGCTCAGAGGACGAAGACACAGCAGCACGACCTTCCTGCTCGATCACGTTCACCAGCGTGGCAATCGTCGCACACCGCCCCTGTGGGCGGGACGTGAGGTGCGCGGCACCGCCGGCGGCGTTTACCCTCACCCAGCACGCGTTCGCGTCGCACCACGCCGCCCGGAACCCACGAGGTACCGCGCTGCCCGAAAGGCGACCAGTTGGACGGACACGGCTTCCGGCCTGCCGAGGAACAGACCCCCGACACCCACGCGCCGGTCGAGGTGGGCCTGCACGGGGTGACCAAGCGCTTCTCCGACCAGGTGGCGGTGGACGACATCACGCTCCAGGTCCACGAGGGCGAGTTCTTCTCGGTGTTGGGCCCCTCCGGCTGCGGCAAGACGACCCTGCTGCGCATGATCGCGGGCTTCGAGGACCCGACGGAGGGCCGGATCGAGCTCGACGGCGTCGACATGGTGGGCGTGCCGCCCTACCGGCGCGACGTCAACACCGTCTTCCAGTCGTACGCGCTGTTCCCGCACATGTCGGTGTGGGACAACGTCGCCTACGGCGTCAAGCGCAAGGGCGTGCGCGGCGCGCAGTTGAAGAAGGTCGTCGGCGAGCACCTGGAGCTGGTGCGGCTGTCCCAGTACGCCAAGCGCCGCCCCGCCCAGCTCTCCGGCGGGCAGCAGCAGCGCGTGGCCATCGCCCGCGCGCTGGCCGCGGGCCCGCAGCTGCTGCTGCTCGACGAGCCGCTGGGCGCGCTGGACGCGGTGCTGCGCAAGGAGTTGCAGATCGAGCTGATGCGCATCCAGCGCGAGGTGGGCACCACCTTCCTCTACGTCACCCACGACCAAGAGGAGGCGCTGGTGCTCTCCCACCGGATCGCGGTGATGAACGCGGGCAGGCTGGAGCAGGTCGGCTACCCGGAGGACGTCTACGAGCGGCCCGCGACCCGGTTCGTGGCCGGGTTCATCGGCACCTCCAACATCCTGGACGCGAAGGTCTCCGGCGTGCGGGACCGCTGGGTGGAGCTGGAGGCGCCGGGGGTGGCGCGGCTGCGCGCCCCCGTGCAGCGCGAGGTCCGGCACGGGCAGCGGGTCGCGGCGACCGTGCGCCCGGAGAAGGTGCACCTGTACGACCTGGCCGAGGAGCCGCCGTCGGGCTGGTGCGCGCTGACCGGCACCGTGCGCGACGTGGTCTACACGGGCGTGTCCACGCAGTACGTGGTGGACGTGCCCGGTGGCGACGTGCTGGTCGCGTTCGTGCAGAACACCCGCCGCATCGACGACGCGGGCTCGCCGGGGCAACCCGTGCGGATGGCCTGGGACCCCGATTTCACCGTGCTGCTGGAGAACGCCGATGACTGACAACCTCCGGATCGCCCGGCTCTGGGACACCGACAGCGCTCGGGTGACCCGCCGGACGATGCTGCGCTCCACCGCGTTCTTCGCACTGGCCGCGACCGGCGCGTGCGGCGTGGGCTCCGCGCCCGACGGGACGGGCGCCGCCCCGTCGTCGGGGGCCAAGGCCACCAACGCGGTGAGCGAGCCCAAGCTGAACTTCTACAACTGGACCGACTACATCGCGCCGGACACGCTGTCGGGCTTCAAGGAAGCCAGCGGCATCGACGTCACCTACGACAACTTCAGCACCAACGACGAGATGGAGGCCAAGATCGCCTCCGGGGCCGCGGGCTACGACCTGGTGGTGCCCAGCGACAACTTCCTGCGCCGCTTCCTGCGCTCGGGTCTGCTCCAGCCGCTGGACCACGACCTGCTGCCGAACCTGAAGAACCTGGAGAAGCGGTTCACCGAGGCCGACTACGACCCCGGCAACCGGTACTCGGTGCCGTGGGCGTGGGGCACCACCGGCCTGGCCTACTCGAAGTCGCAGCTCGGCCAGGACGTCACCGGCTTGTCCGCCTACGACCTGGCCGCCGCGCAGGGCCGCAGCACGATCCTGGACGAGGCGCGCGACGCGCTGGCGCTGGGCCTGCTCAAGCTCGGCCACGACCCCAACACCACCGACGCCAAGCAGCTCGACGAGGCGGTGGCGGTGCTGCTGGAGCTGAAGAAGAAGATCGGGCAGATCACCTCGGACGTGATCGAGCCGCTGACCTCCGGGCAGGTGCCGCTGGCGCAGGCGTACTCCGGCGACGCCTTCCAGGCGGGCGACACCAACGAGGACATCGCCTACGCCATCCCGACCGAGGGCGGCCTGTCCTACGTGGACCTGCTGTGCGTGCCCAAGGACGCGCCGCACGCGGAGAACGCGCACCGGTTCATCGACTACGTGCTGCGGCCCGAGGTGGGCGCGGCGCTGGCCAACGCGATCCGGTACGGCAGCCCCAACGAGGCCGCCAAGCCGATGATCGACCGGGAGCTGCTGGACGACCCGCTGGTCTATCCCTCCGCCGACCAGCTGGCGAAGCTGCCGTTCACCAAGGACCTGGGCGCGGAGGCGGAGGCCCGCTACGCGGACGCCTGGACCAAGGTCAAGACGGGCTGATGGCGCGACGTCCACCCCGCTGGCTGGTCGCCACCGGCCTGCTCACCCCGACCGGCCTCTGGCTGGGCCTGTTCCTGCTGGCCCCGCTGGCGCTGGTGGTCCAGTTCAGCTTCGCCACCCGCGACACCGGGGTGGCGCGGGCGGTGCTGCCCTGGACCACCGACGCCTACGCCACCGCGCTGGACCCGGCATTCCTGCCGATCTTCGGCCGGACCCTGGCCTACGCGGCGGTGACCACGGCGCTGTGCCTGCTGCTGGGCTTCCCGCTGGCCTGGTTCATCGCCAGGCACGCGGGCCGGTTCCGCACCGCGCTGCTGGCCGCCGTGCTGGTGCCGTTCTGGTCCAGCTACCTGGCGCGGGTCTACGCCTGGAAAGCGCTGCTGGACGGCGACGGCCTGGTCAACCGGCTGCTGGGCGCGGTCGGCCTGGACCGCGACGGCGGGTTCCTGCTCACCCACGGGGCGGTGGTGCTCGGCCTGACCTACGGGTTCCTGCCGTTCATGGTGCTGCCGCTGTACGTGGCCTGCGAGCGGTTCGACCACCGGCAGGTGGAGGCGTCCTACGACCTGGGCCACGGCCGGGTCTCGACGTTCCTGCGGGTGGTGCTGCCCGGTGTCGCGCCGGGCGTGCTGGCCGGGTCGCTGCTGGTGCTGGTGCCCGCGGCGGGCGACTTCGTCACGCCCAAGCTGCTCGGCGGGGTGGGCCAGTCCACCTTCGGCAGCGTGATCGACGACCAGTTCCGCGGCGGCAACAACTGGCCGCTGGGCTCGGCGATGGCGGTGCTGCTGCTGGTGCTCGTGGTGGTCGTGCTGGTGCTGCGCGGACGGCGCGGGGAGGACGTGCTGTGAGCCGCCGTCCCTGGGCGCTGGGCGCGGTCGCCGCGCTGGTGCTGGCGTTCCTCTACGCGCCGATCGGGTGGCTGGCCCTGGTCTCGTTCAACGACTCGCGGTCGCTGAGCCGCATCACCGGCCTGTCCACCCGCTGGTACGCGCGGCTGTTCGACGACGCGGAGGTGCTGGAGGCGCTGGGGCTGACGCTGCGGCTGGCGGGCACCAGCGCGGTGGTCGCCACCGCGATCGGCACGCTGGCCGCGTTCGGGCTGCGCCGGGCCTTCCCCGGTCGCGGCGTGTGGACGGTGCTGCTCAGCGTGCCGCTGGTGGTGCCCGAGGTGGTGCTGGGCGTGGCGCTGCTGGGCTTCTGCGTGAAGCTGGCGGGCATCCCGCTGGGCTTCGGCGCGCTGCTGGCCGCGCACGTGGCGTTCTCGCTGAGCTTCGTGGTCGTGGTGGTGCGGGCGCGGGTGGCGGGCATGGACGCGCGGCTGGAGGAGGCCGCGGCCGACCTGGGCGCGAGCCCGCTGGTGGCGTTCCGCACGGTGACCTGGCCGCTGGTGGCCCCGGCGGTGGCGGCGGGGGCGGCGTTCGCGTTCCTGCTGTCCTTCGACGACGTGGTGACCTCCAGCTACCTGACCGGGGTCGGCTCGACCACGCTGCCGGTGTTCGTCTACGCGCAGGCGGGCAGGCGGGGCGTGTCGCCGGAGATCGTGGCGCTGTCGACGCTGATGGTGGCGGTCAGCGCGGCACTGCTGCTGGTCGGCGTGCTGGTGGCGGCCTGGCGGGCGCGGGCGTCAACTTTCGTCGAACCGACTCGCGACCATTGAGCGCGGACAGCCGCCCCACCGCCGGCTTACGTTGTCCGCTGTGAGCTCCGTCCCGCGCCGCCTGCGATTCCCGGACCCGAGGGAAGCGGTGCGGGGCTTCCTGCGCACCCACGCCGACCGGCTGCGCGCGCTGACCCGGTGGCGGGTCGGACGCGAGCTGCTGGGCGCGGTGCTGATCGTGCTGCTGGACGGCTGGCCCGGCTGGCTGGAGGAGCACTCGGGCTGGGCGGCGGCCTGGTGGGGCGCGGTCTACCTGGGGCTGTACGAGCTGCGGCTGCTGTTCCCCGCCGTGGCCCTGCTGGTGGGCACGTGGCTGGTGTTCAGCGGCGACCACGGCGGCGTGGCGACGATCATCGTGCTGGCCTACGCGGCGGGCTACCGGATCGCCCCCTGGCAGCGGGCGCTGCTGACCGCCGTGGTCGCGCTGGCGCTGCACATCCTCGCCTGGGACGTGGGCTCGCCGGGCCTGAGCGGCCCGTTCGGCTCGTTCGTGATGCTGACCGTGTACGGGATGATGATCGCGCTGCCGTTCCTGGTGGGCCGGTACGCCGCGCAGCGCGCCGAGCTGGTCAGCACCATGCGCGAGCGCGAGGAGCGCCTGGTCAACGAGCGGCGCATGATCACCCGCCAGGCCCGGCTGCGCGAGCGCAACCGGATCGCCCAGGACATGCACGACAGCCTCGGGCACCGGCTCAGCCTGATCTCGGTGCACGCGGGCGCGCTGGCGATGGACAGCGGCCTGGACGAGCACCAGCGCGAGGCGGTGCGGGTGCTGCGCAGCACGGCGCTGAGCGCGATGGAGGAGCTGCGCGGGGTCATCGGCGTGCTGCGGCGCGACGTGGAGCCGGACGAGGACCCGGCCCGGCGCACCGTGGAGGCCATCGACGAGCTGGTGGAGGGCGCGCGGCGGGCCGGGGTGCGGGTGAGCCTGGTGCGCGGCGGCAAGCCGTGCCCGCTGCCCGCCAAGGTCAGCCACGCCGCGTACCGGATCGCCCAGGAGGGCCTGACCAACGCCAACAAGCACGCGCCCGGCGCGAGCGTGCGGGTGAGCGTGAAGTACGAGCCGGACGCGCTGGTGGTCGAGGTGCGCAACAACCCGCCGCGGGTGCGCAAGCCCGCCGGGTCCGGGTTCGGCCTGATCGGGCTGGGGGAGCGGGTCCGGTTGGCGGGCGGGCTGCTGCACGTGGGCGAGCTGCCCTCCGGGGGCTTCCGGATCGCCGCCGTGCTGCCCTACGAGGACACCGCCGCGGCCGACGACGAGCCCGTCGAAGAAGAAGAGGAGCAGCTCGCCGAGCCCGCGCGCCCCGCGCGCCGGTGGGCGGGCATCGGCTCGATGGTGCTGGCGGGCGCGGTGGTCCTGGTGGTGGTGGGCGGCTACGTGTGGGTCGGCACCCAGTCGGTGACCAGGGTGGTCAGCGCCGAGCTGTACGACTCGGTGCGGGTGGGCCAGCCCGAGGCCGAGGTGATGGCGCTGCTGCCCGGCGGCGCCGAGCCGCCGGTGGGGGAGCTGTCCAGCCAGGCCCCGCCCGAGCCGCCCGGCTCGCGCTGCGTCTACCTGGTGGCCGACGAGCAGAGCTACACCTCCGGCGGCCAGAAGGTCGTGCGGTTCTGCTTCGCGGACGGCAAGCTCGTGGAGAAGCACACCCACCTGCAGGAGACGTGAGCGTGATCAAGGTCCTCATCGCCGACGACGAGCCGCTGATGCGCGCGGGCATCAAGGCTCTCCTCGGCACCGCCGACGACATCGAGCTGGTCGCCGAGGTCGGTGACGGGCGGGAGGCGGTGCGCGTCGCGCTGGAGCGGCGGGTGGACGTGGCCGTGCTGGACATCCGGATGCCGAAGCTGGACGGCCTCGGCGCGGCCCGCGAGCTGCGCTCGGCGGCGCCGTCGGTGCGGGTGGTGGTGCTGACCACGTTCGGCGAGGACGACAACATCGTGCGCGCGCTGTCCGACGGGGCGGCGGGGTTCCTGCTCAAGGACTCCGCGCCGGAGGAGCTGCTGCGGGCGATCCGCGCGGTGCACGCGGGCGAGGCGTACCTGTCGCCGATGGTGACCAGCCGGGTGGTGGGCATGGTCGCCCAGGCGGGGCAGCCGCGCCGCCAGGAGGCCAGGCGCCAGGTCGAGGGGCTGACCGAGCGCGAGGTGGAGGTGCTGTCGCTGCTGGGCCTCGGCATGTCCAACGCCGACGTGGGACAGCGGCTGCACATGAGCGAGGCGACCGTGAAGACCTACGTCAGCAGGCTGCTGGCGAAGCTGGGGCTGACCAACCGGGTGCAGGCGGCGCTGCTGGCGCGGGACGCGGGACTGGCGGGCTGAGGGCGAAAGCGCGGGAGCCCCGCGCCGTCGTTGGCGCGGGGCTCCCCGGTCGGGCGGGGGCGCTTTAGACGTGCGCCCGCCTGCCCGTCACGAGCCGGTAGATGCCGAGCACGATGAGCGAGCCGAGGATGGCCAGCAACCAGGTGCTCAGGGAGAAGAACTCATCGACACCGGTGCCGAAGATGGCGCTGCCGATGAACCCGCCGAGAATGGCGCCGACGATGCCGAGGAGCATCGTGATGATGATGCCGCCGGGGTCCCGACCAGGCATGATGGCCTTGGCGATGGCACCCGCGATCAGGCCCAGGACAATCCAACCCAAGATGCCCACGGGGGCACTCCTTCCTGCCGGCCGCCGGCGGGCCGATCCGCCGGGGCGCTTGATCCAGGAGTGCCCAGGGCCGGGTGATCTCACGCGCTCGTTATGATTCCGTTATCCAAGTACCGCGCTGCGGGGCGGCCGGCTCCGGTCCGGAAGAATGGGCGGTGATGAGCACACCACGCACGGTCCTGGTCCTGGGCTCCACGGGGTCCATCGGCACCCAGGCGCTCGACGTCGTCTCCGCCAACCGCGACCGCTTCACCGTCGCGGGCCTCGCCGCGGGCGGCGGCGACCCGGCCGCGCTCGCCGCCCAGGTCGTCGAGCACGGCGTCAAGGCGGTCGCGATCGCCCGCGCCACCGCTGTCGAGGACCTCACCCTGGCCCTCTACGCCGAGGCGCAGAAGCGGGGCTACGCGCGCGGCGAGTTCGCGCTGCCCCGCATCCTGGCGGGCCCGGACGCCGTGGTGGAGCTGATCGACACCACCCCGGTGGACGTGGTGCTCAACGGCATGACCGGCTCGATCGGCCTGGAGCCGACGCTGCGCGCGCTGGCCACCGGCGCGACGCTGGCCCTGGCAAACAAGGAGTCGCTGGTCGCGGGCGGCCCCCTGGTGCTGCGCGCGGCCAAGCCCGGCCAGATCGTGCCGGTCGACTCCGAGCACTCCGCGCTGGCCCAGTGCCTGCGCGGCGGCACCGCCGACGAGGTCGCCAAGCTGGTGCTGACCGCCTCCGGCGGCCCCTTCCGCGGCCGCACCCGCGCCGAGCTGGCGGGCGTGACCGCGCGCGACGCGCTGGCCCACCCGACCTGGTCGATGGGCCCGGTCATCACGATCAACTCGGCCACCCTGGTCAACAAGGGCCTGGAGCTGATCGAGGCGCACCTGCTGTTCGGCGTGCCCTACGAGCGCGTCGACGTGGTCGTCCACCCGCAGTCGATCATCCACTCGATGGTGACCTTCACCGACGGCTCCACGCTGGCCCAGGCCAGCCCGCCGGACATGCGCCTGCCCATCGCGCTGGGCCTGGGCTGGCCCGACCGCGTCCCCGGCGCCGCCGCCGCGTGTAGCTTCGACATGGCGACCGCGTGGACGTTCGAGCCGCTGGACCACGAGACGTTCCCGGCGGTCCGGCTGGCCAGGCAGGCGGGCACCGCGGGCGGCTGCCTGCCCGCGATCTACAACGCGGCCAACGAGGAGGCCGTCGCGGTCTTCCTCGACGACGGCACGTCGTTCACCTCGCTGGTGGACACCGTCAGCCGGGTGCTGGACGAGGCGGGGGAGTGGGCCCGCGAGCCCGCCGACGTCGCCGAGGTGCTGGAGGCCGAGCGCTGGGCTCGGGCCAGGGCGCGGGAACTGGTCGCCACCGCGGTGCGATCGGGAAGGGACTGAGAAGGTGGCTTTCGTCTTCGGGATCGTGTTCTTCGCGCTCCTCATCGGCATCTCGATCGCGCTGCACGAGCTGGGCCACCTGGCCACCGCCAAGATGTTCGGGATGAAGGTGACCCGGTACTTCATCGGGTTCGGGCCCAGGATCTTCTCGTTCCGGCGCGGCGAGACCGAGTACGGCCTCAAGGCCATCCCGGCGGGCGGCTTCTGCGAGATCACCGGCATGACCGCGCTGGACGAGGTGGCGCCGCAGGACCAGCCCCGCGCGTTCTACCGGCAGGCCACCTGGAAGCGCGTGGTGGTGCTGTCCGCGGGCTCCATCACCCACTTCATCGTGGGCTTCGTCGTGCTCTACGGCATGGCCGCCACCATGGGCCTGCCCAACCTCAAGGACACCCCGCTGGTCAGCGAGGTCGCCCAGTGCGTGCCCGCCGACCCGCGCGCCCAGTGCGCCGCGGGCGACCCGGCCCCGGCCAGGGACGCGGGCTTCCGGCAGGGCGACCAGATCGTCGCCGTCGCGGGCACCGGCACCCCCACCTGGCGCGACGTGCTGGACAGGACCAGGGAGCGGTCCGGCCCGACCGAGTTCAAGGTGCTGCGCGACGATCAGGAGGTCACCCTCACCGTCGACGTGGCGCGGGTGGCCCGCGAGTTCGAGCGGCAGGACGGCAGCCGCTACACCCAGGAAGTCGGCGCGATCGGCATCGTCGGCACCCCGATCTTCCACTACAGCGCCCTGGGCGCCCTGGGCGGCGCGACCTCGTTCACCGGGACGATGTTCGCCAACACCTGGGAAGGGCTGATGAACTTCCCGGAGAAGATCCCGGCGGTGGTCAAGGCCATCGGCGGGGCCCCGCGCGACCTGGACACCCCGGTCAGCGTGGTCGGCGCGAGCATCATCGGCGGCGACGCGGCCGAGCAGGGCCTGTGGGAGCTGTTCTGGCTGATGCTGGCGGGGCTGAACTTCTTCATCGGTGTGTTCAACCTCCTGCCCCTGCTCCCGCTTGATGGTGGTCACATCGCCGTCAACCTGTACGAGCGGGTGCGAAACTGGGTGAGGAAGCTCCGCGGCAAGCCCGCCGGGGCTCCGGTGAACTACCTGCGGCTGCTGCCGCTGACCTACTTCGTGATCTTCGTCGGCGGCGCCATCACGCTGCTGACGGTCACCGCGGACATCGTCAACCCGATCAGGCTCGGCCAGTGAGAGGTGTTAGTGCATGAGTGACGGCGTGATGCTCGGTCTCCCGGCGATGCCGCCACCGGTGCTGTCCGAGCGGCGTCGGACCCGGCAGCTGATGGTGGGCTCGGTCGGCGTGGGCTCGGAGTTCCCGATCTCGGTGCAGTCGATGACCACGACCGTGACCGCGGACGTCAACGCGACGCTGCAGCAGATCGCGGAGCTGACCGCGGCGGGCTGCGACATCGTGCGGGTGGCCTGCCCGTCGCAGGACGACGCGGACGCGCTGGCCGCGATCGCGCGCAAGTCGCAGATCCCGGTGATCGCGGACATCCACTTCCAGCCCAAGTACGTCTTCGCGGCCATCGAGGCCGGGTGCGCGGCGGTGCGGGTCAACCCCGGCAACATCAAGAAGTTCGACGACAAGGTGCGCGAGATCGCCGCGGCGGCGCGCGACCACGGCACGCCCATCCGGATCGGGGTCAACGCCGGGTCGCTGGACCCGCGCCTGATGGCCAAGTACGGCAAGGCCACCCCGGAGGCGCTGGCGGAGTCGGCGCTGTGGGAGGCGTCGCTGTTCGCCGAGCACGACTTCCACGACCTGAAGATCTCGGTCAAGCACAACGACCCGGTGGTCATGGTGCGGGCCTACGAGATCCTGGCCGAGCAGTGCGACTACCCGCTGCACCTGGGCGTGACCGAGGCGGGGCCCGCGTTCCAGGGCACCATCAAGTCCGCGGTGGCCTTCGGCGCGCTGCTGCGGCAGGGCATCGGGGACACGATCCGGGTCTCGCTGTCGGCTCCTCCGGTGGAGGAGGTCAAGGTCGGCCAGCAGATCCTGCAGTCGCTGAACCTGCGGCCGAGGAAGCTGGAGATCGTGTCGTGCCCGTCGTGCGGGCGGGCCCAGGTGGACGTCTACACGCTGGCCGAGCAGGTCACCGCGGGCCTGGAGGGCATGGAGGTGCCCCTGCGGGTGGCGGTGATGGGCTGCGTGGTCAACGGGCCCGGTGAGGCGCGGGAGGCCGACCTGGGCGTGGCCTCGGGCAACGGCAAGGGCCAGATCTTCGTCAAGGGGCAGGTGATCAAGACCGTCCCCGAGCACCAGATCGTGGAGACGCTGATCGAGGAGGCCATGCGCATCGCCGAGGAGATGGGCGACGCGCCGGGCGAGCCGGTCGTCACCGTCGGCTGAGCGGGTGGTGGACGCGCGCGGTACCCGGTTCATCTGGCAGTCTTGACCCGTGCTGAGGTTGGCCGGAGCGAGGTTGCTCGACGAGCGGGACCTGCCGGAGGTCCTCGCCGCGCTGGCGGCCGACCCCGTGGCCACCTGCATGGTGGCCGCGCGGGTCGAGGCCGTCGGCCTCGACCCGTGGCGGCTGGGCGGCGAGGTCTGGGCCTACGACCACCGCTCGCTGCGCGGTGGCCGGCTGGACGCGCTGTGCTTCGCGGGGCCGAACCTGATCCCGCTGCGCGGCAACGCCTCGGCGCTGCGCGGGTTCGCCGACCGGGCCCGGCGGCGCGGCCGGATGTGCTCGTCGCTGGTCGGGCCCGCCGAGCAGGTGCTCGGCCTGTGGGAGGAGCTGGCCCCGGACTGGGGGCCCGCCCGCGAGGTGCGCGGCGACCAGCCGCTGATGGCGCTGGGCGGGGCCACCGCGATCCCGCCGGACCCGCTGGTGCGCCCGGTGCGGCCCGAGGAGCTGGACCGGTACCTGCCCGCGGCGGTCGCCATGTTCATCGAGGAGGTCGGGGTCGACCCGTGCGCCGACGACGGCGGGATCAGCTACCGGGCCAGGGTGGCGGAGCTGATCGCGAGCGGGCGGGCGTTCGCTCGGTTCGAGGGCGGCGAAGTGGTGTTCAAGGCCGAGATCGGCGCCATGTCCAAGCAGGTCGGGCAGATCCAGGGGGTCTGGGTGCGGCCGGACCGGCGCGGCCACGGGCTCGGGGCCGGCGGCACCGCGGCGGTGGCCGAGCGGCTGGTGCGCGGCCTGGGCCGCACCGCCAGCCTGTACGTGAACAGCTACAACGAGGCGGCCAAGGCCGTCTACCGGCGCATCGGCTTCACCCAGGTCGGCCAGTACGCCACCGTCCTGTTCTGACCCGCGAACCGGCGCTCGGGTAGTGGTCAGCGGCCCGCACGGACCTGTCGGGTAGTACTTGCGGGCGGGGGATGTCGACACGTCGTCCGGGGTGGCGGGGCCACGGGGCATACTGCGACGGTGATCCTTCGCAAGCTGGCGGGTCTGAGCTGCGCGCTGGTCCTGGTGGCCGGGTGCGGCCTGTTCTCATCGGGGCCGGGGCCGGACGAGGTGGCCAGGGACTTCCTCGCGCGCTGGAGCGGCGGTGACCTCGACGGCGCGGCGGCGCTGACCGACGACCCCGCCGCCGCCAAGGAGCTGCTGGCGAAGGTGCACGACGCGCTCAAGCCCGTGAAGGTCGCGCACTCGCTGGACCAGGTGCGCTCGGCGGGTGAGGACACCGCGGCGGGCGCCACCGCGAAGCTGGACTGGACCCTGGCGCACGACCGCTCCTGGAACTACCGGGCCGAGTTCGAGCTGCGCCGCGACGCCGAGGACTGGAAGGTGCGCTGGGCGCCCTCGGTGGTGCACCCGAAGCTGGCCGCCCAGCAGGGCATCGGCCTGACCGAGGTGCAGCCCGACCTGGCCCCGGTGCTGGACCGGGACGGCACCCCGCTGCTGGCCCCCGAACAGGTCGTGTCGGTCCTGCTGGACCGCAAGGAGGCCGGTGACCTCAACGCGGTGGCCACCGCGCTGGCCGGGGCGCTCAACCCCATCGACGAGTCGATCACCCCGCAGTCCATCGCCGAGGGCGCGGGGAAGGTGCCCGAGGGGCAGGTCTACCAGGTGGCCGCGCTGCGCGACGCGGACTACCAGTCGGTCAAGCCGCGCATCTACGAGCTGCCCGGCGTCCGCTTCACCACCCGGACCAGCCTGCTGGCCCCCTCGCGCGACTTCGGCTCGCAGGTGCTGCCCGCCGTGCGCAAGGCCGTGGAGGAGGAGGCCGCGGGCCTGGCGGGGCTGCGCGTCTACACCGTCAACGCGGCGGGCGGCGAGGTGGAGACCCTGCACGAGGAGCGGCCCCAACCGGCCGAGGCGGTGACCACGGCGCTGAGCCGGACCGCGCAGGCCGCCGCCGAGGACGCGCTGGAGCCGGTCCAGCAGCCCGCGATGCTGGTGGCGATCCAGCCCTCCAGCGGCGACGTGCTGGCCGTCGCCCAGAACGCCGCCGCCGACGCGCAGGGCGCGATCGCGCTGACCGGCAACTTCCCGCCCGGCTCCACGTTCAAGATCGTCACCGCCGCGGCGGCCATGGCGGCGGGCAAGGCGGGCGCGGACAGCCCGCTGCCCTGCCCCGGCAAGACCACCATCGACGGGCGGCGCGTCGTGCCCAACGACAAGGAGTTCGACAAGGGCACCATCCCGCTGCGCTCGGCGTTCGCGTTCTCCTGCAACACCACCTTCGCCCAGCTCGCCGCCGAGCTGCCCGCCGACGCGCTGACCAGCGCCGCGGACAGCTTCGGCCTCGGCGTCGACTTCGAGGTCCCGGCCATCACCACCATCACCGGCTCGGTGCCGCCCGCCACCGACGTGGTGGAGCGCGCCGAGGACGGGTTCGGCCAGGGCAAGGTGCTGGCCAGCCCGTTCGGCATGGCGCTGGTCGCGGCCACCGCCGCCAGGGGGGCCATGCCCACGCCGAACCTGCTGCGCGGCCAGGAGACCAAGGTGGACCACCAACCCGCCGCGCCGCCGCCCGCGGTGCTGGAGCCGCTGCGCGCGATGATGCGCGAGGTGGTCGAGTACGGCACCGCCACGCAGCTGCGCGACCTGGGCGACGTGCGGGGCAAGACCGGCACGGCCCAGTTCGGCGACGGCACCAACTCGCACGGCTGGTTCGTCGGCTACCGGGGGGACGTGGCGTTCGCGACCCTGCTGCTGGGCACCAACGCCTCCACCCCCGCCGTGGACGCCACCGGCCGCTTCCTGCGCGCCCTGGGCTGACACCGGCAAGTACCACCCGACCCCCTCACCAGGGCAGCTCACTACTACCCGACCCGGCCGACGCCGAGTCCCCAGGGCGTTCGCGTCCCGATCGCGCCCCGCCGTAATGTGGTGGGCATGTCCGTTCGTGCCGTCCTCAAGCCAGGGGTGCTCTCCCCGCGTCGTCCGGTGCCCGCCGAGATCGAGCGGCCCGAGTACGTCGACCGCCCCGAGCCCAAGCGCAACACCGACCCCTGGGTGCAGCCGCCCGAGGTGATCGAGGCGATGCGGGTGGCGGGCAGGCTCGCCGCGCAGGCGCTGCAGGAGGCGGGCAAGGTCGTGGTCCCCGGCGTGACCACCGACGAGATCGACGCGGTCGTGCACGAGTTCCTCTGCGACAACGGCGCCTACCCGTCGACGCTGGGCTACCGCGGGTTCCCCAAGTCCTGCTGCACCTCGCTCAACGAGGTCATCTGCCACGGCATCCCGGACTCGACGGTGGTGCAGGACGGCGACATCGTCAACGTCGACGTGACCGCCTACATCGGCGGTGTGCACGGCGACACCAACGCCACCTTCATCGCCGGTGAGGCCAGCGAGGAAGTGCGCCTGCTGGTGGAGCGCACCCACGAGGCCACCATGCGGGCGATCAAGGCGGTCAAGCCGGGCAGGCAGCTCAACGTGGTGGGCCGGGTCATCGAGGCCTACGCCAAGCGGTTCGGCTACGGCGTGGTGCGCGACTTCACCGGCCACGGCATCGGCCGCACCTTCCACAGCGGCCTGGTCGTGCTGCACTACGACGCGCCGCACGTGCCCACGGTGATCGAGCCGGGCATGACCTTCACCATCGAGCCGATGATCACCCTGGGCGGCATCGAGCACGACATGTGGGACGACGGCTGGACGGTCACCACCAAGGACAAGAGCTGGACCGCCCAGTTCGAGCACACCCTGGTGGTCACCGACGACGGCGCGGAGATCCTCACCACCTGCTGATCAGCTCGGCCAGCGCCCGCGCCACCGGCTCGGGCGCGGTGGCCGGGGCCAGGTGGTCGGCGTCCAGCTCGACCACCGGCCACCCGCGCTCCCGCGCCGCGGCGGCCTCGGCCGCGTAGGCCGTGCTCAACCGCAGGTACGCCTCCCGGCCGGTCCACGCCACGGTCGGCCGGGGTTCCTTGATGAACGCCAGCGGCACCTCCGGGGCCTCGGCGGTGATCTCCTCGCGCAGCGCCGCGTCGGGCACGAGCCCGGCCAGCTCCTCCGGGGGCGACCACCGGTCCCAGCGCGGCATCAGCCCCTCCCGCGACAGGGACTTCAGCCGCGCCACCAGCTCCGGTGGCGCGTCGTCGCGCCAGCTGCGGCCCGGCGTGGGCAGTCCCGCGTCCAGGTAGACCAGGCCGCGCACCGGGGTCTCCAGCGCGTCGGCGAACGCGGGCAGCAGCGGTCCCGCCCCGCTGTGCCCGACCAGCACCAGCTCGCCCTCGACCGGCGAGTCCTCCAGCGCGTCGACGAACACCCCGATGATGCGCTGGTGCACCGGGGCCGCGTTGACGGTGACCCGCAGGTCCAGCAGCTGCACCGGGTGCCCCAGCGCGGTCAGCGCGTCGGCGAGCGGGCGCAGGCTCGCGGGCCCGAGGTAGGGGCTGTGCACCAGGACCGCGGTGGCGGGGACGTCGACCATGACGTGGATGATGTCAGCCGGAACCGACAACGAGGGGACTTCACCGAAGGTGAGCGGTGCGCTGCTGGTCGCCGGGACGACCTCCGACGCGGGCAAGAGCGTGCTGGCCGCGGGCCTGTGCCGCTGGTTGGCCCGCCAGGGCGTGCGGGTGGCGCCGTTCAAGGCGCAGAACATGTCCAACAACTCCGTGGTCACCGGTGACGGCGGCGAGATCGGCCGGGCGCAGGCGGTGCAGGCCGCGGCGTGCGGGCTGGCGCCGAGCGTGCGGTTCAACCCGGTGCTGCTCAAGCCGGGCGGGGACCGCAGCTCCCAGGTGGTGGTGCTGGGCCGCGCGGTGGGGGAGGTGTCCGCGCTGTCCTACCGCGCCCGCAAGGCCGAGCTGCTGCGGACCGTGCTGGCCACGCTGGAGGGGCTGCGCGCGGACTACGAGGCGGTGATCTGCGAGGGCGCGGGTTCGCCCGCCGAGATCAACCTGCGGGCCGACGACATCGCCAACATGGGTCTGGCCCGCGCGGCGGGCCTGCCGGTGCTGGTCGTCGGCGACATCGACCGGGGCGGGGTGCTCGCGCACCTGTTCGGCACCCTGGCCCTGCTCGACCCGGCCGACCAGGCGCTGGTCGCCGGGTTCGTGGTGAACAAGTTCCGCGGCGACCCGGCGCTGCTGGAGCCGGGGCTGCGCCAGTTGCGCGAGCTGACCGGCAGGCCGGTGCACGGGGTGCTGCCGTGGCGGGAGGAGCTGTGGCTGGACGCGGAGGACTCGCTGTCCTACACCGCCGACGGCGTGATCGGCAGGCCCGCCCCGCCGGTGGGCGGGCAGTGGCTGCGGGTGGCGGTGGTGCGGCTGCCGAGGATCTCCAACGCCACCGACGTCGAGGCGCTGGCGTGCGAGCCCGGCGTGTCGGTGCGGTTCGTCACCGAGCCCTCCCGGCTGGCCGACGCGGACCTGGTGGTGCTGCCCGGTTCCAAGGCCACGGTGCGGGATCTGGCGTGGCTGCGCCGCACCGGCCTGGCCGACGCGGTGCGCGCGCACCCCGGCCCGGTGCTGGGCATCTGCGGCGGGTTCCAGATGCTCGGCGCGCGCGTGCACGACGCGGTGGAGTCCGGCGCGGGTGAGGTGGCGGGCCTGGGCCTGCTCGACGTGGACGTGCGGTTCGAGCCGGACAAGACCCTGGACCGGCCGCGCGGCAGCGCGCTGGGCGAGCCGGTCACCGGGTACGAGATCCACCACGGCCGCGTGGTCCGCCGCGCCGACGACCTGGCCGGGCTGGTCACCCTGCCCGACGGCGCGCCGGAGGGCGCGCTGCGCGGCCGGGTGGCGGGCACCCACTGGCACGGCCTGCTGGAGAACGACGCCTTCCGGCGCGCGTTCCTGCGCTGGGCGGCGGCGCACGCGGGGCGCGACGGCTTCGAGCCCGCGCCGGACGTGGACTTCGCCGCCCGCCGGACGGCGCAGCTGGACCTGCTGGGCGACCTGGTCACCGAGCACCTGGACACCGACGCGGTGTGGGGGTTGCTGGAGCGCGGTGCGCCGAGTGACCTCCGAGTGGTCCCACCCGCGGGAGCCCCGACCCTCGTGTGACCTCGACCGGTGGTGCGGTGCGCGCGACCGCCAAGTCGCGCGGGTTCACCGGTTGGCCGAGCCGTGACCGCACCGGGCCGCCGGGTCCTGCGCGCGGGCCGCGCCGACCGCCAAGTCGGAGCGGGTCACCTCGTTCGGACCGGTGGCCGCGCGGATCGCACGGCTGCCTGGGACAGGAGCACTCGGAAGTCCGCTGCGCGAGCGCTGGGCGCTTATGAGCGCGAGCGCTGGGCGCTTACGAGAACGCGTGGCAGCGGAGGGAGATGCGTATGTACGTCACCTGCCACCTCCGCTCGTCAAGCGCTCCTGTCGTCATGCTGTGAAAGTACCGGGACAGGGGGAGGGGATACCAACCCCCGAACGGGCTAGAGGCGTGTCACGAACGGTGCAACGACGCCCAGCCGGGCTCCTCGGGCCGCTCGGTCCAGCCGTCCGGCCACTTGCGACGCACGCCCGCGTCGGTGCGGGTGCGCGCGCCCGCGAGCGCCGCGGCGGTGTGCACGCCGAAGTCCGTCTCGCCCTCGAACCGCGCGCCCCGGAACGCCGCTTCCGGCAACCGCACCCGGCGGAAGTCGGCCAGCCCGTGGAAGCGGGCGTCCCGGAAGTCCGCGCCGCCGGTGAACTCGGTGCCGCGGAACGTGGCGGGCCCGACGAACGAGGTGCCCGCGAACGACGCGGAGCGCACCCGCGCGTGCGTCAGGGTCAGCTTGACCAGCGTGGCGTTGGACAGGTCCAGCGCGATGCCGTCCCAGAACGCCTCCGGCCGGTCCGGGCGCAGGTGGGCGGCCAGCAGCCCGGCGGCGGTCTGGCGGACCTCCAGCTCCTGCAGCTTGCCCGCGTCGCGGGGGGTCAGCCGCGCCCGGACCTCCGGTGGCGGGGTGAACGGCATCCGCAGGTAGGCGCACACCAGGTTGACGATGGTCTGCCGGTGCGCGGGGTTGCCCTGCGCCAGCCGCTCCAGCGCGTAGAGCCCGGCCAGCCGCACCGGGGCCTTGTCGCTGCCGAGCTGGTCGGCGGCCTTGCCGTAGAGCTCGGTGACGCGGCGCTCGGTGGCGTCGTGGTCCTTCTGCACCAGGTCGAGCTCGGTGGACCGCTGCTTGCGCGCGGCCAGCAGCAGCGCCGCCGCCCCGCCGGTGCCCAGCACGATGCTGGACGCGGTGCGCACGGCGTCCAGCCGCACGCCGTCCTGCGGATTGCCGGAGCCCGCGAACACCCACAGCAGCACCACCGACGCCACGGCCAGGAGCACCAGGCCGACTCCCCACGCGACGATCGTCCGCGCGGACAGGACCCGGTGCTCCACGCCTCCCAGCTCAGCTCACGGGCACCGGTTGGTCAACCGGAGCGGGCTGGCGGGCTCGGATCACCGTAGCCGCGGCCATGCCCGCGACGACCAGCGCCGCCCCGGCCAGGCGGACCGGGGTCAGCGGCTCGTCCAGCAGCAGCCAGCCCGACAGCATCCCGGCCACCGGAACCAGCAGCGCGAACGGCACGACCGCGCCCGCGTCGTGCTCGCGCAGCAGGAAGCCCCACAGCCCGAAGCCCAGCAGCGTGGAGACCCAGGCGATGAACCCGATGGCGGCGACGTTGCCCACGTCCATCCCGCGCAGCGCGGCCAGGTCCGCCGCCGGGCCCTCGACCAGCAGCGACAGCGCGAACAGCGGCAGCGCGGCCACCGCGCTGACCCACACGATGAAGCTCAGCGCGTCCGGCGGCCGGGCGTAGCGGGTGACCACGTTGGACACGCCCCACGCCGCCGCGGCGGCGATCACCAGCAGCAGGGCCGAGATCGGGCTGCCCACGCCGTAGTCGACCGCGATCAGCACGACGCCCGCCGCCGCGACGGCCATGCCCGCCAGCTGCGCCGGGCGCGGTCGTTCGCGCAGCACCACCGCGGCGAACAGGATGGTGAAGAACACCTGGCTCTGCAGCACCAGCGACGACAGGCCGGCGGGCATCCCGGCGTCCATGCCGATGAACAGCAGGCCGAACTTGGCCACGCCGAGGAACAGCGCGACCGCCAGCACCCACCGCCAGGCCACCCTCGGCGGGCCGACGAAGAAGATCGCGGGCACCGCGGCGGCCAGGAACCGCAGCGCGGAGAACAGCAGCGGCGGGAAGTCCCGCAGCCCGACCTTGATGACGACGAAGTTGACCCCCCAGATGGTCGCGACGAGCACGGCCAGCGCGACGTGACGTGGTTTCACGCGGTCGAGTGTTGGCGGCACGATCGTTTAGCACTAGCGAAATGTGCTGAAGGGTTTCGTTTAGCATGACTGAATGCTCGATCTCGCCAGGCTGCGCGCCCTGCACGCGGTCGCCACGCACGGGTCGGTCGGCGCCGCCGCCACCGCGCTGGGCTACACGCCGTCCGCGATCTCCCAGCAGATCGCCAAGCTGGAGCGGGAGACCGGCGCGACGCTGCTGGAGCGGCGCGGGCGCGGGGTCGTGCTCACCGACGCGGCGCACCTGCTGGCGAGCACCGCGGGCCAGGTGCTGGCGCTGGTGGAGCGGGCCGAGGTGGCGCTGGAGGAGCAGCGCGGCGAGGCGGTCGGCGAGCTGCGCGTCGGCGCCTTCGCCACCGCCGCCAGGGGCCTGCTGCCCGCCGTGCTGGTGCGGCTGGCCGCCGACCACCCGGCGCTGGACCTCCGGCTGGTGGAGCTCGACCCGCCGGACGGGCTGGGCGCGGTGGCCAGGGGTGAGCTGGACGTGGCCGTCACGCACGACTGGGTCAACGCGCCGCTGGCGGTGCCCGAGCAGGTGTCGCGGACGCGGCTGGGGGAGGACGTCGCCGACGTGCTGCTGCCGGTGGCGCACCCGCTGGCGGACCGGGCCTCGCTGGTGCCCGAGGACCTGGCCGGGGAGCGCTGGATCTGCCAGCCGGAGGGCACCATCTGCCACGACTGGCTGGTCAACACCTTCCGCGGCGCGGGTCACGAGCCGGACCTGGCCTACCGCGTGCTGGAGTACCAGACGCAGCTGGCGCTGCTGGCCCGCGGCGTGGGCGTGGCGCTGCTGCCCCGGCTGGGGCGCGGCGCGCTGCCGCCCGGCGTGCGGGCGGTGCCGTTCCTGCCCACGCCCACCCGCCGGGTGTTCGCCGTCTGGCGCACGCAGGCGGCGCGCAGGCCCGCGGTGTCGGCCACCGTCGCGGCGCTGCGCTCCTGCTGGGACGAGCGCGAGACCGCCTGAGGTCCGCCGGACCGCGAACACCCGGCGGGGTCAGTCGCGGTGCCGCTCCAGCAGCTCCTCCAGGAAACCGCTCGCCTCGATCGCGGCGCGCGCCGGGTCGCGGTCGCGGACCGCTTCGAGCAGCCCGGTGTGCGAGACCTGGTCGTCGTCGTGCTCGGTGCGCACGGTCGCGGTGATGCTGGCCCGCACCGCCTCGGTCAGGCCCTGGTACAGCTCGGCCAGCAGCGCGTTGTGCGAGCACTGCACGAGCAGGGCGTGGAAGGCCGCGTCCCGCTCCACCAGCCGCTCCCAGTCCTTGGCCGCCAGCGCGGCGTCCCGTTCCGCCAGCAGCGCCTCCAGCTTGAGCAGCTCCTCGTCGGTGCGGTTGGTCGCGGCCAGCCTGGCACCCTCGACCTCCAGCGTGCGGCGCACCTGGAGCACGTCCCGCAGTTCGCTCCCGCACAGCCTGCGCACCGCGCCCGACAGCTCGCTGGTCGCGCGCACGAACGTGCCGTCGCCCTGGCGCACCTCCAGCAGGCCCGCGTGCGAGAGGGCGCGCACCGCCTCCCGCACGGTGTTGCGGCCGACCCCCAGGGCGGTGACCAGCTCCGGTTCCGGCGGGATGCGCTGGCCGACCGGCCATTCACCGCTGGCGATCGCGCCTCTCATCTGGTCGATCACCTGGTCGACGAGCCCTGCCCGTCGAGTAGTGGCCAACGGCACAACGCCATCCTTTCATCCGAACATCCTATGTCTGCGACAGTAGTCCTGTGACGATCCAGCACACCCAGCCAGACCGGACACCTGTGACCGTCCAGACTGCCACTGATCGCGGTCCCGGTGCGACGGTCCGGGCGGATCCGGCGGCACCCGCTGGACAACCGCCCGCGCGCAACCGCCAAGTGGCCCTGGTGGGCACCACCCTGTTGGCCATCGGCGTTGCGCTGGCCGCCGCCAACCTCAGGCCCGCGGTCACCAGCATGGCCTCCGTGCTGGGCGACGTGCGCGCCTCGCTGGGCGTGTCCACGACGTGGGCCAGCCTGCTGACCGCCATCCCGACGGTGTGCTTCGGCCTCGCCGCGTTCGCCGCGCCCCTGCTCGGCCGCAAGCTGGGCACGGCCAGGGCGGTGGGTGCCTCGCTGGCGGTGCTGACCGCCGGCCTCGTGCTGCGCGTGCTGGACGGCCCGTGGGTGGTGCTGGGCGGCACGTTCATCGCGTGCGCGGGCATCGCGGTGTCGAACGTGCTGATCCCCGTGGTCGTGAAGGACTCCTTCCCGAACAAGGTCGGTCCGGTCACCGGCGTCTACACCGCGGCGCTCGCCGCGGGCGCGGCGGCGGGCGCGGCGCTGACCCCGTCGCTGGAGTCGTTCCTGGGCTCGTGGCGCGGCGCGGTGGGCGCGTGGGCGCTGCTGTCGCTGGCGGCACTGCTGGTCTGGACGGCGGGCGCGCGTCACGGCGTCGCCGCCACCTCCGCCGCGCCCCGGCCGCAAGCGCCCCGGCGCTCGCTGTTCCGCACGCCGCTGGCGTGGGTCGTCACCGTCTTCTTCGGCCTGCAGTCGCTGCTGGCCTACACGGTCATGGGCTGGCTGCCGGAGATCATGGGCGACGCGGGGGTGGACCGCTCGACGGCGGGCCTGCTGCTGGCGATCACCATGGTGCTGGGCGTCCCGGTCAGCCTGATGGTGCCGCCGCTGGCCACCCGGCGGGCGGGCCAGTCCGCCCTGGTGGTGGTGCTGGGCGCGTTCTCCGTGGCGGGCGTGCTCGGGCTGGCGCTGGCCCCGCTGGCGGCCCCCGGCCTGTGGGCGGTGCTGATCGGCGTCGGCATGGGCGGCATGTTCCCGCTGGCCCTGGTGATCATCTCGCTGCGCACGGCCTCCAGCGCGGACACCGCGTCGCTGTCCGGGATGGCGCAGAGCGTCGGCTACCTGATCTCGGCCACCGGCCCGTTCGCGTTCGGCGTGCTGCGCGGCGCCACCGGTACGTGGACGGTGTCGATGCTGGTGCTGACCGCCGTCCTGGTGCTGCTGACCACCCTGGGCGCGCTGGCGGGCCGCCCCCGCACCCTCTGACGCCTGCAAGTACTACCCGACCCGTTCCCATGGGCCGCTAACTACTACCCGCCCCGCCGGGCACGGGTAGTAGTTAGCGGCCCGGCGACGGGGGCCTGGTAGTACTTGCAGACGCGACGAGGCCCCCGGAGCCGTTCCGGGGGCCTCGTGGTGTCTCGGGGGGCAGTCCAGGGGTCAGTCCAGGGGGAGGTTCAGCAGGGCGTTCTCCAGGACCTCCGGCATGGCCGGGTGGATCCAGTACTGGCCGCGGGCCATCGAGCGCGCGTCCAGGCCGAAGCTCATGGCCTGGATGACCGGCTGGATCACCGTGGGGGCCTGCGGGCCGATGATGTGCGCCCCGAGGATCTGCCCGGTGGCCGGGTCGGCCAGCACCTTGGCGAAGCCGGTGTTGTCCTCCATCGCCCACCCGTAGGCGATGGACGCGTACGCCTGCTCGGCGGTCACGAAGCGGACCCCGCGCGCGGTGGCCTCCTGCTCGGTCAGGCCCACCGAGGCGATCTGCGGCGAGGAGAACACCGCCGACGGCACGAACCGGTGGTCCGCGGCGATCGGCGCGTCCGGGTTGAGCAGGTTGTGCTGCACCACGCGCGCCTCGTGGTTGGCCACGTGCTTGAGCTGGTAGTCGGTGCTGATGTCGCCCAGCGCGTAGATGCCCTCGACCGAGGTGCGCTGGAACTCGTCGACCACCACGCGCCCGTCGGGGTGCGTCTCGACGCCGGTCGCGGGCAGGTCCAGCAGGTCCGAGTTCGGCTTGCGGCCCACGGCCACCAGCAGCTCCTCCGACTCCACGACCTCGGCGCCGTCCGGCCCCTCCAGGTGCAGCCGCACCACCCTGCCGACCCGCTCGGCGCGCACCGCCTTGCGGCTCAGCCGCACGTCCCACTTGCCCGACGCGAGCTGGGTGAAGCGGGAGGCGATGGCGTGGTCCTCGTGGCGCAGCAGCAGGTCCGACCGCGCGATCACGGTCACCTGGACGCCGAAGGAGGAGAACACGTGCGCGAACTCGGCGGCCACGAAACCGCTGCCGAGGATGGTCATCCGGGGCGGCAGCGCGTCCAGCCGCATCACCGTGTCGCTGGTGTGGTAGCCGACCGACTCCAGGTCGACCACGTCGGGCACGACCGGCCTGCCGCCCGCGGCGAGCACGAACCGGTCGGCGGTGATCACCTCGCCGGTGCCGGTGTCCAGCGTCTTGGGGCCGACGAACCTCGCGGTGCCCTGGTAGAAGGTGACGTTGGCGTTGCGCTCGGCGCGCCAGCGGCGCCCGTTCTCGGCGATCGGGTCGATGCGGCCGAAGATGCGGTCGCGGACGTCGGTCCAGCGCACGCCGTCCAAGTGGGCGTCGACGCCCAGCCGCGCGGCGGCGGCGGGCGTGCCCGCGACGTCCGCGGTGTGCACGAACATCTTCGTGGGGATGCACCCGACGTTCAGGCAGGTCCCACCGACCGCGCCTTTCTCGACGATCGCGATGTCCCAGCTCGCGAACCGCTTGTTGGCGATCGAGTTGCCGGAACCGGTGCCGATGATGACCAGGTCGAAGTGCCTCACACCGTGCTCCAACTCGCGGCGCGAGGCACTTGTTCCCGGCTCAGTGGGCGTAGGTGGGGACGATGATCGCGCGCGCCAGCGTGTGGAAGGCCAGGTTGAAGCTGACCACCGCGGGCGAGGAGTCCGGCGTCACGTCCAGCTTCTCCACGTCCACGGCGTGGACCACGAAGTAGTACCGGTGCACCTGGTCGCCCTTGGGCGGCGCGGCGCCGCCGAAAGCCGCCGTGCCGTAGTCGCTGCGCACGTGGAAGGCGTCGCCGGGCAGCGTGTCGTCGCTCGCGCCCGCGCCGGTCTCCAGCGAGGTCACCGAGGCCGGGATGTTCACCGCGACCCAGTGCCAGAAGCCAGAGGGGGTCGGCGCGTCCGGGTCGAAGCAGGTCACCACGAAGCTCTTGGTCCCCTCGGGGAACCCGGTCCAGCTCAGCTGCGGCGAGGTGTTGCCGCCCTCGAACACCTGCGCCTGCGGCAGGGGCTCGCCGTCCTGGACGTCGGTGGAGCTCACCCGGAACGAGGGCACCGCCGGGAGCAGCGAGTAGGGGTCCGGGGCCACCGGGCGTTCGAGGCTCATCAAGTCCTCCACGAGTGATCTTGGCTGACCCGGCCGACCCTATCGCCGGGCCCCGACCGGCGCAGCTCACCGGCGGGGCAACCCGCGCGCCGGTGGCGCGTCCTTGCAGTGGCAGAGGCCAGGGGGAGCGGGGAACCCGTCCTCGCCGGGGTGGCCTCGGGGGATACCGTGAACAACCGAGTGAAACGCGCTGTGTCGCTCGCGCTCGCCTGCGTCGCGGCGGCAGTCCTGCTCCCGGCCGCCTCGGCAGGCGGCGCGACGCCCCAGGTGCCGCTGCTCACCGACATCCGCGTCGGCAGGCAAGCCTCCTTCGACCGGGTCGTGCTCGACCTCGACGGACGCCGCCCGGAGTTCTTCATCCGCTCCGTGGACCAGCTCTTCTACGACGGGTCCGGCCTGCCGGTGGTCATCGACGGCAACCACTTCCTGCAAGTCACGTCCACCCCCGCCGCGGCGCACGACGACAGCGGCAACCCCAGCTACCACGGCCCGCACCAGTTCACCACGCCCTCGCTGGCCAACGTCCAGGCCGTGGCGATCACCGGTGACTTCGAGGGGCACCTGACCGTGGGGCTGGGGATGCGCGACGACTCGTGGCACCGGGTGCTGGTGCTGGACAACCCGACCCGCGTCGTGATCGACGTGGGCCACAACTGAGAGACGGCGGGGCGGGGGCTCCGCGCGGAGCCCCCGCCCCGGTCCGATCAGGCCGCGGCGGTGGCCGCGGCGGCGGGCTCCAGCGCCAGCTCCAGCACCTCGCGCACGTCACCCACCAGGTGCACGGTCAGCGCCTCGCGCACCGACTCCGGCACCTCGTCCAGGTCCGGCTCGTTGCGCCGCGGCAGCAGCACCGTGGTGATGCCCGCGCGGTGCGCGGCGAGCAGCTTCTGCTTCACCCCGCCGATCGGCAGCACCCGCCCGGTCAGCGACACCTCGCCGGTCATCGCCACGTCCGAGCGCACCGGGCGGCCGGACAGCAGCGACGCCAGCGCGGTCGTCATGGTCACGCCCGCCGACGGGCCGTCCTTGGGCACCGCGCCCGCGGGCACGTGGATGTGCACGCCCCGCTCGGCCAGCTCCGCCGCCCCGCTGTCGTGCGAGCGCAGGTAGGACAGGGCGATCTGGGCGGACTCCTTCATCACCTCGCCGAGCTGCCCGGTCAGCGTGACCCCGGACGCGCCGGTGCCGCGCTCGGCCAGCGACGCCTCGACGAACAGCACGTCGCCGCCCGCGCCGGTGACCGCCAGGCCCGTGGCCACGCCGGGCACCGCGGTCCGCTCGGCCGACTCCGGGGTGAACTTGGGCGAGCCCAGGTAGCCCCGCAGGTCGGCCACGTCGACCGAGACCGGCAGCCGCGCCTGCTCCAGCGCGACCTTGGCGGTGATCTTGCGCAGCACCCGCGCCAGCGACCGCTCCAGCTGCCGCACGCCCGCCTCGCGGGTGTACTCGCCCGCCAGCTTGCGCAGCGCGCCCTCGGTGACCGAGACGTCCTCGGGCGTCAGGCCCGCCCGCTCGACCTGCCGGGGCAGCAGGTGGTCGCGCGCGATGGTGACCTTCTCGTCCTCGGTGTAGCCGTCCAGCCGCACCAGCTCCATGCGGTCCAGCAGCGGCGCCGGGATGGCCTCCAGCACGTTGGCGGTGGCCAGGAACACCACGTCGGACAGGTCGAGCTCGACCTCCAGGTAGTGGTCCCGGAAGGTGTGGTTCTGCGCCGGGTCCAGCACCTCCAGCAGCGCCGCGGTCGGGTCGCCCCGGTAGTCCGCGCCCACCTTGTCGATCTCGTCCAGCAGCACCACCGGGTTCATCGAGCCCGCCTCGGAGATGGCCCGCACGATCCGGCCGGGCAGCGCGCCGACGTAGGTGCGCCGGTGGCCGCGGATCTCGGCCTCGTCCCGCACGCCGCCCAGCGCGACCCGGACGAACTCGCGGCCCATCGCCCGCGCCACCGACTCGCCCAGCGAGGTCTTGCCCACGCCGGGCGGGCCGACCAGCGCCAGCACCGCGCCGCTGCGCCGCCCGCCGACCACGCCCATGCCGCGGTCCGCGCGCCTGCGCCGCACCGCCAGGTACTCGGTGATGCGCTCCTTCACGTCGTCCAGGCCCGCGTGGTCGGCGTCCAGCACCGCCCGCGCGCCCGCGATGTCGTAGGAGTCCTCCGTGCGCTTGTTCCACGGCATCTCCAGCACCGTGTCCAGCCACGTGCGGATCCAGCCGACCTCGGGGGACTGCTCGGCGGTGCGCTCCAGCTTGTCCACCTCGGCCAGCGCGGCCGCGCGGACGTGCTCGGGCAGGTCCGCGCCCTCGACGCGGGCCCGGTAGTCCTGCTCCTCGGTGGCGGGCCTGCCGTCCAGCTCGGCCAGCTCCTTGCGGATGGCGGCGAGCTGCTGGCGCAGCAGGAACTCCCGCTGCTGGCGCTCCACGCCCTCCTTGACGTCCTTGCGGATGGTCTCCGCCACGTCCAGCTCGGTCAGGTGCTCGCGGCCCCACTCCAGCAGCTTCTCCAGCCGCTGGGCCACGTCGCTGGTCTCCAGCAGCCACACCTTCTGCTCGTCGGTCAGGTACGAGGCGTACCCGGCCAGGTCGGCCAGCGCGGAGGGCTCGTCGACCTGCTGCACCGAGTCGACCACCTGCCACGCGCCGCGCTGCTGGAGGATCGTGGTGACCAGGCCGCGGTACTCGCGCGCCAGCTCGCGGGTGCGCTCGTCCGGCGCGCTCTCGTCGGCGACCGTCGCCTCCACCCACAGCGCCGCGCCGGGCCCGGTGGTGCCGGTGCCGATGCGCACCCGGCTCTCGCCGCGCACGACCGCGGCGCGCTCACCGCCGGAGAGCCTGCCGACCTGCTCGATCACGGCCAGCGTGCCCACCTTGGCGTACTTGCCGTCCAGCCGCGGCACCAGCAGCACCCTGGCCTTCGCGCCGTCGGAGGCCGCCGCGCTCGCGGCCTCGACGGCGGCGCGCGCCTCGGCGCGGGCGTCCGACCCGGTCAGCCGGATCGGCACGACCATGCCGGGCAGCACGACCACGTCGTCCAGCGGCAGCAGCGGCAGCGCCAACGTCTCGCCCATCAGCTTCCTCCAAAGTTGAGTCCGTCAGGCTCAACCAGGTTGAGCGGGGCTTTGTTTCCGCGCGCTGTTCGCCCTGAGCGAGCGACAGGGGTTGTGCCCGCGCGGCCGGACCGGAACGATCGGCCCGTGGAACAGGCGAGTTGGGTGCCGGCGTCGGTCGACCTGGACCGCCCCAGCGCGGCCCGGATGTACGACTACTACCTGGGCGGCTCGCACAACTTCGCGGTCGACCGCGAGGCGGCCAAGGCCGTGGAGAAGATCTTCCCCGGCATGGCGGGCGCGGCGCGGGCGAACCGCTCGTTCCTGCGGCGCGCGGTGCGCTACCTGGTGGCGCGGGGCGTCGACCAGTTCCTCGACCTGGGCTCGGGCATCCCGACCGTGGGCAACGTGCACGAGATCGCCGACCAGGCCCGCGTGGTCTACGTGGATGTCGAGCCGGTGGCCGTGGCGCACAGCACGGCCCTGCTGCGGGACAACCCGAGGGTCACCGCCATCCAGGGCGATCTTCGTGATCCCGAAGGCGTGCTCGGGCACGAGCGCGTGCGCGAGTGGCTGGACTTCGACCGCCCCATCGGCCTGCTCATGGTCGCGGTGCTGCACTTCGTCCCGGACTCCGACGGCCCGCACGAAGCGGTGGCCCGGTACGTGCGGGCCCTGCCCGGCGGCAGCTACCTCGCCATCTCCCACGGCACCCTCGACGGCGTCGCCCCCGAGCACGTCGTCGAGGGGCGCCAGGTGCAGGACATCTACCAGCGCAGCGACAGCCAGCTGGTGCTGCGCCCGCACGCCGAGGTCGCGGCCTTCTTCGCGGGCCTGGACGTGGTCGAGCCGGGGGTCGTCGCGCTGTCGCAGTGGCACCCGGACTCCGAGGACGACTTCATCAGCGCCTACGCCGGGGTCGGCCGCAAGGCGTGACTTGTGCGCGCACCCCCCAGGGGGGCACGATCGCGCCGTTCTCGACCACACGAGGAGAGCCGCGATGGAGCAGGCGAGCTGGGTTCCCGCGTCGGTTGACGTGGACCGGCCGAGCACGGCCCGGATGTACGACTACTACCTGGGCGGCTCGCACAACTTCGCGGTCGACCGCGAGGCGGCCAAGGCCGTGGAGAAGATCTACCCCGGCATGGCCGGCGCGGCGCGGGCGAACCGCTCGTTCCTGCGGCGCGCGGTGCGCTACCTGCTGGCGCAGGGGATCGACCAGTTCCTCGACCTGGGCTCGGGCATCCCGACCGTGGGCAACGTGCACGAGATCGCCGACCAGGCCCGCGTGGTCTACGTGGATGTCGAGCCGGTGGCCGTGGCGCACAGCACGGCCCTGCTGCAGGGCAACCCGCGCGCCCTGGCGGTGCAGGCCGACCTGCGCGACCCGGCGTCGGTGCTGGAGCACCCGCAGGTCCGCGAGCTGCTCGACTTCGAGCGGCCGATCGGCGTGCTGATGGTGGCGGTGCTGCACTTCGTGCAGGACGCCGACGACCCGGCGGGCGCGGTCGCGCGCTACCGCGAGGCCCTGGCGCCCGGCAGCTACCTGGTGATCTCGCACGGCAGCCTGGAGGGCGTGCAGGTGGAGGGGCACGCGGACACCGCGCGCGTCCAGGACGTCTACAAGCGCACCGACAGCCCGCTGGTGCTGCGCTCCCGCGCGGAGGTCGTCCCGTTCTTCGACGGCTGGGACCTGGTCGAGCCCGGCGTGGTCATGCTCCCCGAGTGGCACCCCGACGGCGACGACGGCTACATCAGCGCCCTCGTGGGCGTCGGCCGCAAGCCCTGACACCGCCACCCCGGTCGCGCATCACTCGGGCGGGGTCAGCCGCAGGTCCGGGTCGACGGGCGGAGCGCCGTCGAAGGGGCCCGCCACGACGTTGCCCAGCGCGTCGAGGGTCAGCGCGATGTCGGCGGCGTGCGGGTCGGCGCCGGAGGGCGGCGAGGCGAACCACCCGTGCAGGTCGGGCGGGATGGGGTAGTTCGCCGCCAGCTCCCGGTACAGCTGCCCGCGCTGCGCGGCCTGCGCCGCCAGCTCCTGGTACTCGCGCATGGCCATGCGCATCCTGATCCACCGGTACCGGTCGGTCCGCGTGCCGCCGTCCGAGGTGAAGCGGGTGCGCAGCAGCACCCCCGCGGTCCGCCCCCGCTCGGCCAGCGCCCGGATCGTCTCGGGCCGCATGAACAGGTTGGTGCCGCCCTCGTCCCCGCGCAGCCGCACGTGCGCGATCCGCCCCCGGTACCCCGGCAGCGCCGACTGCATGGTGTCCCGCCACCCCAGCATGGTGTCCAGGATCGCCGTGACGAACCCCCGCACCCCGTCGACGCCGCGCCACGGCGCGCCCTCGGTCGACGCGTCCTGCTCGGGCAGCCACACCTCCGGCGCGCCGGGGCCGGGGTAGCCCTGCAGGCTCAAGCCGAACGTGGGCCAGCGCGGTAGCAGGCTGTCGAAGAAGTGGATGGGGAAGTTGCTGGTGATGCCGCCGTCGGAGAACCAGTGCACCCGCGGCTCCGGCTCGGTCCGGCATAGCGGCACCGCCGCGATCAGGCCGGGCAGCGGCATGCTCATCCGCACCGCCAGCGCCACCGGCAGGTCGCGCGGCAGCGCCCGCAGGGGCTCCTCGGGGTGCAGCGGGCACCGGTGTTCACCGGGCTCCTGCCCCAGCTGCGCCACGACTCGTTGCGGCACAACGTTTCCCAGGCACCGCGCGCAGTACGACCACGAGTCCGCGGTGTCGTTGAACGGCAACCGGTAAGGACGTCCCTCCGACAGGTCCGTGGTCATCAGCACCAGGTTGGTGTTCAGGTCGCTGAACCGCAGCCCCGCCACGCCGGAGAGGTCGTCGAGCCGCTCGGCGATCCAGTCGCTCAGCGGCGGCACGCCGGTCGAGGCGGGCACGCCGCACCGCCGGTCCCAGAAACCCGGCCGGAACCGCCCGGTGCCGGGTACCAGTCCGAAGTGGAGGGACCGGGCCTCCCGCGCCAGGAAGCGCCGCGCGCCCAGCCCGTAGGTCAGGGCGACCGCGCTGACGAACGCGAACCCCAGCACCAGCCACCACACCACGGCCGTCGCCGCCGACGCCAGGCTTTCCGCCGTCCACCGCGTCCTGATCGCCACCGGCACCAGGGGCGACGCCAGCAGCACCGCCGTCCCCAGTCGCCGCAGCACCGCGTCCCGACCCCTGGGCAGGACGTTGGCCAGCACCCACGGCACGACCACGGCCACCGCCACGACCACCGCGACGAGCACCCAGCGCGGCGTGCCGCGCCAGTCGACCGCGCCCGCCCACAGCGTCGGCCCGGCCAACCACAGCGCCAGCACCAGGGCCAGCGCCGCCTTGGCGCGCACCCCGATCGCCCCGAGCAGCGCCAGCAGCGTGCACGTCAGCGCACTGCGCCCGGTGGTGTCGCGCCGCTGCATCGACGCCGCCACGATCCGGTACAGCTTGCGGGTCCGGTCGCTGGGCTGGAACAGCTGCGCCAGCCGCCACCGCCCGTCGGCGAACCAGTCGACGACCTCCTCCAGCCGCTGGAACCCGCCGCTGTCGCGCCCCCGCTCCGCCGCCGCGGTGAACGCCGCCCCGATCGCCCCGGCGGAGGCCCCGCCGAGGGAGCGGAACCGGTAGTGCCGCGCGAGTTCCACCACCGCCAACGGGTAGACGACCCCGCTGGTCGTCCCGCCGCGCATGGTGAGGTCGCAGTACTGGTCGAAGTCGTCCGGCATGGCGCCCTCCCACCGACCATGATCGCGCGGATCACCCCGCGCGCGTTAGGCCGATCGGCTGGACCCGGTCGCCCCACGGCAGCGGTCGTCCGACACGGGTCAGTCCAGCCCAACTATCCGCGCGATCTCGGCGGGGGTGCCGGACATGATGGTGCGCACGTGCTCGGTGATCAGGTCGGTCGGCCAGTCCCACCACGCCGCGCGCAGCAGCAGCCGCACGTCCTCGTCGGGGTAGCGCTGCTTCACCGGCCGCGCCGGGTTGCCGCCGACCACGGTGTAGGGCGGCACGTCGGAGGTGACCACGGCTCCGGCGGCGATGATCGCGCCGTCGCCGATGCGCACGCCCGGCATGATCAGGCTGCGGTAGCCGAACCAGACGTCGTTGCCGACCACGGTGTCGCCGCGGGTGGGGGCGTCGACCACGAGGTCGAGGGTCTTGCGCGCCCACTCGCCGCCGAAGATGGTGAAGGGGAAGGTGGACGGGCCGGAGGTCAGGTGGTTGGCGCCCGCCATGATGAACGTCGTCCCGGCGGCCAGCGCGCAGAACTTGCCGATGACCAGCTTCTCCTGGCCGTAGGAGTAGAGGACGTTGCGCGTCTCGAACTCCGTCGCGTGCTCGGGGTCGTCGTAGTAGGTGTACTCGCCCACCTCGATGGTGGGTGAGGTGATCAGCGGCTTGAGCAGCACCACGCGCGGGTGCTCGGGCATCGGGTGGAGCACGGTCGGGTCGGGGGTCAAGGGCACTCCTATCGCAACTTCGGTTGCGTTAGCATGGCGGCTCGGACCGCCTTAACGCAACTGGAGTTGCATTGTGACTGCTCGACCGGGTGGGCGCTCGGCCCGCGTGCGCGCCGCCGTCATCGACGCGACCTTCGCCGAACTGGCCGAGGGCGGCTACCTCCGGCTCACCGTGGAGAACGTCGCCACCCGCGCGGGCGTCCACAAGACGACGGTCTACCGGCGCTGGGGCACCGTCGACGAGCTGATCGCCGACGCCCTGGAGCACTCGCGCGACGCGGACTGGCCGGTGCCGGACACCGGTTCGGTCGAGGGTGACCTGATCGCGGTGGCCGACGACGTGGCGCGGACCTTCGCCGACCCGGCGCGCCGCACCGCGCCCGTCGCCGTGGTGGCCGCCGCGCTGCAGTCCAGCCGCGCCCGCGAGGCGATGGCCCGCTTCTACGCCGACCGCCACCGGCGCGCGGCCGAGGTGGTGAGCAGGGCCGTCGCGCGGGGGGAACTCCCGGCGACCACGGACGCGGTCGAGCTGATCCGGCTGACCTGCGCCCCGCTGTTCTACCGGGTCTTCGTCACCGGCGAGCCGGTCGACCGGGAGGTGGCCGAGCGCAGCGCCCGCGCGGCGCTGGCCGCCGCGCGGGCCGGGCTGCTCTGAGGCTCACCCCGCGCTGAGCACCAGCACCCCGGTATCGGTGTCGCCGCCGGGGCGCAGCAGCGTGAACGTCCGGGGCAGGCCGTCCACGGTCGCCTTCGCCGAGCGGAACTCGCGCACCTCGCGGCAGCCCCACCACGGCGCCAGGTCCGGCCGCTCGGCGGTCAGCCGCCGCAGCAGCCCGCGCACCCGCGGGTCGTCCGGGGCCCGGTCGGCGTGCGCGCGGAACTGGCGGAAGACCTGGCGCGCCAGCGGTTCCCAGTCCGGCACCCGCGCCCGCCACGCCGGATCGGTCAGCGCCAGCACCAGGTTGCCGCCGGGCAGGCCCACCCCGGCGAACCCGGCGTTGGCCGCCACCACGTCGAAGCACCGGTCCAGCACGGCCGCCGCGGGCAGCCCCGCCAGCAGGCCGGTCGGGTCGTCGGGGGCGGGGGCGGCCTCCGAGGGGCGCAGCCCCGCCAGCGCCAGCACGTGCCGGTGCGCGTCGCCGTCGAGCCGCAGCGCCCGCGCGACCGCGTCGAGCACCTGCCGGGAGGTCTCCACCCGGCCCTGCTCCAGCCACGTGTACCAGGCCAGCCCCACACCGGACAGCGCAGCGACCTCCTCGCGCCGCAGCCCCGGCGTGCGCCGCCGCCGCGACCCCGCTGCCAGGCCCACCTCGGCCGGGTCCAGCAGCTCCCGGTGCGCCCGCAGGAACCGCCCCAACTCCTGCCTGGTCGACATGCCGCCGAGCCTATTACCGCCACTCACAGCACGAACGCCTGTCTCGTCCCGTGGGCCGCGCCGGGACAGGCTCGGGGCATGACCTTGTGGCGCACCGATCCGGATTCCTCCCACCGCACCGAACCCCGCGTCTACATCCGCGCCTACGTCCCGCCGGGCGGGATGGAGGACGCGATCGCCTTCTACGAGCGGCTGCTGGGCACGCCGGTGGACCTGCGCGCGCCCTACCCGGAAAAGGGGCTGTCGATCGCCACCGTGGGCGCGTTCCTGCTGATCGAGGGCGACGAGGAGACGGTGGAGCCGTTCCGCGCCACGCACGGCACGCTGCTCGTGGACGACGTGACCGGCTACCACGACCGGCTGGTGGCGGCGGGCGCGGAGATCACCGACCCGCCGGTCGAGGTGCCCACCGGGGTGGGCTTCACCGCCCGGCACCCCGACGGCACGGTGGTGGAGTACGTCCACCACCGCCCGAAACCGGGAGAGGGCCGGTAGCGGTGTCGCCCGTCGGGTAGTGGAGAACGGCCCCGGAGGGCGGGTCGGGTGGTACTCGGGGGTGTCAGGTGTCGAGGAAGCGGTCCACTTCGGCCAGTGCGCGCTCGCGCACCGACTGGGCGGACAGGAACAGGTCGTGCAGCCCGCCGTCGACCCGGACCACGGTCACGTCGCGGCCGATCTTGGGCGCCCACCGCTGCATGTGCGCCACGTCCAGCACCGTGTCGGCGGTCATCGCCTCCGGGGTCCACCGCTTGGCGCGCAGGTGGCTGCGGCCCGACCGCAGCACCAGCACCGGCACCCGCACGTCCAGCCCGCGGTGCAGCCGCGCGTGGCCGCGCCGCACCGCGCGCAGCCACCCGGCGGTCACCGGGAACGCCTCGATCGGCTTCCACGCCGTGTCGAAGTCCCACTCGCCGTGGTGGTCGCGGTGGATGCTCTGGCCGTACACCGGGCCGAGGCCGGGCCGGATGACCAGCTTCGGCGCGACCCGGCCCAGCGCGCGGATCGCCGCCGTGCCCAGCGTGCGCAGCAGCCACGGCTCGGCCAGCTCCAGCCACGGGCTGTTGAGCACCAGAGCGTCCAGCACGCCGTCGGCGCGCCGCTCGTGCGCCCACAGGCTGGTGGTCAGCCCGCCGGTGGAGTGGCCCATCACCACCAGCCGCCGGTGGCCGTCCTCCTCGCGGACCACCCGCACCGCGGCGTCGATCTCCTCGAAGTGGTCGGCCAGGTCGACCACGAAGTTGGCCACCTCGCCGGGCTTGAGCGAGCGGCCGTACGCGCGCAGGTCCACCGCGTAGAAGTCGTAGCCGCGCGCGGCGAAGTGGTCGGCCACGTGCCGCTGGAAGAAGTAGTCGGCGAACCCGTGGACGTACAGCACCGCCCCGCGGTCCGCGCGCGGCGCGCGTCTGCGCACCAGGGTCGCGGCCAGGTCGCCGCCGAGGGGCAGGGTGCGGGTCTGGTAGTCGTCGCCGAGCACGTCCGGGGTCACGGCGGCAAGTGTGCACGTCGGTTCCCCCGTTCCGGGAGAGCAACCCGCCGGGGAGTGGCAGGCTGGAGCGGCTGCTGCTGGAGACGGCTGCGGCGCTGGACGTGGACCCGGTGCCGGAGGTGTTCGTCAAGCGGGACCCGACGCCCAACGCCTCCACCCTGGGCATCGACAAGCCCTTCATCGTGCTCACCACCGGGCTGGTGGAGCTGCTCGACGAGGACGGCCTGCGGTTCGTGATCGGCCACGAGATGGGGCACGTGCTGTCCGGGCACGCGCTGCACCAGACGATCCTGCAGCGGCTGATGCAGCTGCAGCACGGCCTGGGCTGGATGCCCGCAGGCTACTGGGCGATCCGCGCGGTGATCGCGGCGCTGTGCGAGTGGTACCGCAAGACCGAGCTGTCCTGCGACCGCGCGGGGCTGCTGTGTGGGCAGGACCCGGCCGCCGCGCTGCGGGCGCACGTGGCGATGGCGGGCGGGATGGACCTGAGCCAGGTCGACACCGCCGAGTTCCTGCGCCAGGCCAAGGAGTACGAGCAGGTCGAGGACGTCCGCGACAGCGTGCTCAAGCTGGTCCGGACCTGGCCGCTGACGCACCCGATGGCCGTGGTGCGGGCCGCCGAGCTGCAGCGCTGGGCGGCGGGGGAGGAGTACCGGGCCGTGCTGACCGGCGACTACCCGCGCCGCGAGGACGACCGGCCGACCAGCGCGTTCACCGAGGACATCAAGTCGGCGGCGCGCTCCTACAAGGAGTCCGCCGCGCAGTCGGAGGACCCGCTGATGAAGGTGTTCAACGAGCTGGGCGACGTGCTGGCGGGGGCCGCCGGGCGGGTCAGGGACAGGGTCGGGGGTGCACGCTAGGCTGAATGGCCTAGCACTCTGCGTCATTCTGACTAATCTCCTCGTAGCAGCGTGCTGATCGAGGAGGAGTTATGCGCCTAGTCGCGCTCGTGTTGGTGCTGTTCGCCCTGGGCGGGGGGACCGCCGCGGCGGACGACCCCCGGATCGTCGGGGGGCAGCGGGTGTCGATCGGGGACCACCCCTGGGTGGTCTACCTGGCCGATCCCAGCGGGTACCAGTTCTGCGGCGGGACGATCGTGGCGCCGAGGAAGGTGCTCACCGCCGGGCACTGCGCGGCGGGGCTGACCGCCCGCGCCACGCGGGTGGTCGCCGGTCGCGAGGACAAGCAGAGCAGGCGGGGCGTCGTGGTGGCGGTGACCGACATCTGGGTGCACCCGCGCTACATCACCGCCGACCGCGGCGACGACCTGGCCGTGCTCACCCTGGCCGAGGCGCTGCCGTACCAGCCGCTGCCGCTGGCCGACCGCGACTACCCGGCGGGCACCAGGGCCACCATCCTGGGCTGGGGCCGCACCGGCGAGCAGGGCGCCCCGTCGCGGTACCTGCTCGGCGCGAGCGTGCCGCTGGTGTCCGACGAGAACTGCGCCAAGGCGTACCCGCAGTACGACGAGAGGTCGATGGTGTGCGCGGGCTACGAGCGGGGCGGGGTCGACACCTGCCAGGGCGACTCGGGCGGTCCGCTGGTGGTCGGGGGCGCGCTGGTGGGCGTGACGTCGTGGGGCGAGGGCTGCGCCCGTGCGGGCAAGCCGGGCGTGTACACCCTCGTGCGGGCGTACCTGGGCGAGCTCGCCGAGCAGATCGGGGCGCGGTCCCCGGCGCTGCGGTAGGACGGGGTGGAGGTGGGGGTGCCCTCTGGCGGGCACCCCACCGGTCAGACGACCAGGCCCACCGACATGGTCAGGAACACCGCCGCGCACACCGCGTCCAGCGCGGTGGTCACGCCCGGCTTGCGCAGCCTGCGGCCCAGGGTGGCCGCGGCCAGCACGATCGCCAGCTCCCACAGCGCGGCGAGCGCGAGGAACACCAGCGCCAGCGCGGCCAGCTGGGCCGACGGGTCGCCGGTGCCGATGAACTGCGGCAGGAACGCCAGGCTGAACAGCAGCATCTTCGGGTTGGTGATGTTGGTCAGGAACCCGCGCCGGAACGGCCGGTCGGCGACCACCTCCTCGGCGTGGTCCACCGCGCCGCGCCGCTGCACCAGGTCGCGCGCGATGGTGGCGGCGAGGTAGAGCAGGTAGGCCGCGCCGATCCAGCGCAGCGCGGCGAGCACCAGCGGGTAGCGCGCGAGCACCACGCCCAGGCCCGCGATCACCAGGCCGACCTGGGTCGCCGCGGCGGTGTGGATGCCCGCCAGCGCCAGCAGGCCCGCGCGCGTCCCCGAGCGCATCGAGGTGCGCAGCAGCAGGAAGGCGTCCACGCCGGGGGTGAGCACGACCACGGCGCACGCGATCAGGAACGCCGGGAACTGGCTGTAATCCAAGTGCATCGACAACCTCCCTCATGATCCGGACAGATCGGGGTGATCTGTGCCATATGCCGATAAATCTTCGGCGGCACGCCACTCTAACAGGAGAATCTCCTGATTTGATCCGGTGGTGCCTCGCCGCTACGGTGGGTGACCGGTCGTCCACCTGTCGTAGAGAGGTGCGCCATGCGCCGCAGTGCCCTCCTGCTGGCCGTCCTCGCGCTCGTGGCCTCCTCCGCGCCCGCGCGGGCGGTCGTCGGCGGGGAGGAGACGCCCGCGCCGCCGTGGGTCGTGGCGCTCCAGGACACCGGGGGGCGGCTGTTCTGCGGCGGCGCGCTGGTCGCCCCGGACCGGGTGGTCACCGCCGCGCACTGCGTGGTGGAGCGCTCCCTGCTCGGTCCGCGCGACCGCGCCCCGGAGTCGATCACCGCCGTGGTGGGCCGCACCGACCTGCGCGGTCGCGAGGGCGAGCAGGTGGGCGTGGTGGGCGTCTGGCGGCACCCGGAGTTCCGCGACGTGACCGGCGGCGACGACCTGGCGGTGCTCACCCTGGAACGCGGGCTGCCGCACCCGGTGGCGGTCGGCCGCGCGCGGGCCGGGGACGTGGCCACCGTGCTCGGCTGGGGGCGCACCGGCGAGTGGGCGGCCCCGTCGCCCCGGCTGCGGCGGGCCGACGTGCCGGTCCGCGCGGACGCCGAGTGCGCCGCGGCCGTCCCCGGTTACCGGGCCGACGCGATGCTGTGCGCGGGCCACCCGGAAGGGGGCCGGGACGCCTGCGAGGGCGACTCCGGCGGACCGCTGGTGGTCGGCGGCGCGCTGGTCGGGGTGGTCTCCTACGGGTTCGGCTGCGCCCGGCCCGGCCAACCCGGCGTCTACACCAGGCTCAGCCACTTCGGCGGGCGGTTCTGAAGCGGGCGGTTCTGAAGCGATCGGTTCTGGGACTGTGGTACCAACTCACGGTGCGCCCACAACCGCTCCAGGCCACCCTGCGCAGGCAGTGGTCGGCCGACCTGACCCCCGCGCAGCTGTACGGCCTGCTCAGACTGCGCGGCGAGGTGTTCGTGGTCGAGCAGTCCTGCGCCTACAACGACCTGGACGGCCGCGACCTGGAGCCGGGCACCCGGCACTTCTGGCTGGAGGCCGAGGGCGGTGACCCGCTGGCGTGCCTGCGCCTGCTGGAGGAGGCCGACGGCGGCTTCCGCATCGGCCGCGTCTGCACCGCCCGTGCCGCCCGCGGTCGCGGCTGCAGCAGGCGGCTGGTGGAGGCCGCGCTGGTGGAGGTCGGCGACCGGGAGTGCGTGCTGGACGCGCAGACCTACGTGGTCGACTTCTACGCCTCGTTCGGCTTCCAGCCGGAGGGCGCGGAGTTCATCGAGGACGGGATACCGCACCTGCGGATGCGCCGGTCTCCGTGATCACCCGCACCGCGCGCTCGACGTCGGCCTCGGTCAGGTCGGCGCGCGCGGTCAGCCGCAGCCGGGAGATCTGGTCGGGCACCGACGGCGGCCGGAAGCAGCCCACCACGACGCCCTGGGCGCGGCACGCCTCGGCCCAGCCGAACGCCGCCTCCGGCGACGGCGCGAGCACCGACACCACCGCCGCGGCGGGCGTGCTGACCCGAAACCCGTTCTCCCGCAACCGGTTCGCCAGCTCCGCGGCGACCTCCAGCGCCCGCGCCGGGCGCTCCGGCTCCTCCCGCAGCACCTTCAGCGCGGCCAGCGCCGCCGCCGCGCTGGAGGGCGCCAGACCGGTGTCGAAGATGAACGTGCGCGCGGTGTCCACCAGGTGCCTGATCACCCGGCTGGGCCCCAGCACCGCGCCGCCCTGCGCGCCCAGCGCCTTGGACAGCGTCACCGTGGTCACCACGTCGGGCGACTTGGCCAGGCCCGCTGCGTGCACCGCGCCCCGGCCGCCCTCGCCGACCACGCCCAGCCCGTGCGCGTCGTCGACCACCAGCGCCGCGTCGTGCTCGCGGCAGGTCGCGGCCAGCTCGGCCAGCGGCGCCAGGTCACCGTCCACGGAGAACACCGAGTCGGTCACCACCAGCGCGCGGCGCTTGCCCCGAGTGGACAGCGCGTGCGCCACCTTGGGCAGGTCGCAGTGCCCGGCCACCACCACGTCCGCCTTGGACAGCCTGCACCCGTCGATCAGCGAGGCGTGGATGTGCTGGTCGGCCACGATCGCGGTGCCCGGCCCGGTCAGCGCGGTCAGCGCGCCCAGGTTGGCCGCGTAGCCGGAGGAGAACACCAGCGCCGACTGCGCGCCGCAGAAGTTGGCCAGCTCGTACTCCAGCTCGGTGTGCAGCTCGGTCGAACCGGTGACCAGCCGCGAGCCGGTCGACCCCGCGCCCCAGCGCAGCGAGGCCGCCGCCGCGGCGCCGGTGACCCGCTTGTCGCGGGCCAGCCCGAGGTAGTCGTTGCCCGCCAGGTCCAGGTCGGTGGAGGTGGCCGGGCGGGGGCGGACCCGCCGGGCCAGACCGGCCTTCGCGCGGGCCTCCGCGCGGGTGTCGATCCAGTCGAACACCGATTCGCCTGTGCGCGCACTCACTCCGGCAGTGTCGCATTCGGCGCTAACGTCGCCCGCGTGGACCTCTTCCGGCTCGGCCACCCCGAACTGCGGGCGCTGCGCGAGGACGCCCCGGTGCACCGCGACGAGCGCACCGGGCTGTGGTTGGTCAGCAGGCACCGCGACGTGCGGGCGGTGCTGGCCGACCCGGCGGCGTTCCACCCGGACAACGCGCTGACCGCGATCACGCCCATCCCCCGGCCGCTGCTGCGGGTGCTCGCGCGGGCCGGGTTCTCGCTGCCGCCGACGCTGGCCAACAACGGCACCGCCACCCACGCGGGGCTGCGCCGCCTGGTCGCCCGCTTCCTGACCCCGGCGCGGGTCGCCGCGCTGGAGCCGCGCATCGCGGAGCTGGCCGCCGAGCGCCTGGACCGGATCACCGGCCCGACCGCCGACCTGCACCCGGCGCTGGCCCGCGACCTGCCCGCGCTGGTGCTGCTGGAGGTGCTGGGCATCCGCGACGTGGACGTGGCCGCGCTCAAGGACTGGAGCACCGCGTCGCTGGAGCTGTTCTGGGGCGAGCCGGACCCGGCCAGGCAGCGCGGACTGGTCGCCTCGGCCGCCGCGTTCCACCAGTGGCTCACCGCGCGGATCTCCGCCGCCGACCCGGCCGGGGACGACCTGTTCGGCGCGCTGCGAGCGCACGGCGTGCCGCTGCGCGACGCGGCGGGGCTGTGCTACTTCCTGCTCATCGCGGGGCAGGAGACCACCACGCAACTGCTGTGCGCGGTGTTCGACGCGGTGCTGCGGCACGATTTGTGGCCCCGTGCGGCCGAACCCGGCATGGCCGCGCGCTGCGTCGAGGAGGTGCTGCGCCGCCACCCGCCGGTCACCACGTGGCGGCGGGTGGCGGCCCGGCCCGCGACGCTGTCCGGGGTGGACGTCCCGGCGGGCGCGCACCTGCTGCTGATGCTGGCGGGCGCGGGCTCGGACCCGGAGGTCTTCACCGACCCGGAGTCGTTCTGCCCGGCCCGGTCCGACGCGCGCAAGCACCTGGCGTTCGGCCACGGCAGGCACTTCTGCCTGGGCGCGGGGCTGGCCAGGCTGGAGGCGGAGGTGGTGCTGCGGGAGACCGCGCGCCGCTTCCCCGCGCTGCGCCTCGCCTCCGCGCAGTCCCCGCCGATGCTGGGCCTGCTGTCGTTCCGCGCCCCGCTGAGCGTGCCGGTGGTGCTGGACGGGCGGGGCACGGCCGGGCAGCGGCGGATCATTGACGCGGTGGGCGCGTCATAGTCACAGGATCGGGTAACGATGTCCGTCCGGCTTTCGATCAGTGAGGTATTCGCGCCACAACCTGTCATGCTGTCGTCGAGGTCGCGATGAACGCGGGGGTGGTGTGAATGGTGTTCCCGGCCGATGTCGCATCCGTGCTCAGCGGCGCGTCGATGGGGCAGCTCAGGCACTGGCGGAATACCGGGCTGGTGGTCCCCGGTGTTGCGGACGATCCGGCTCTGTACTCCTACCAGGACGTGGTCGCCCTGCGCATCGTCATGTGGCTCCGCACGGAGTCGACCTTGCAGAGGGTGCGAAAGGCGTTCGCCAACCTGAGGGCCTACCGGTTCACCGACCACCCGGCCTCGTACCGGTTCGGCACCGACGGCGACACCATCGCCGTGCGCGATGACGACGAGCGGTGGACGGATTTGGTGCGCAAGCCGGGGCAGACGCACATGTTCACCCTGGCCGAGGTGTTTCAGCCGTTCACCACGCGCAACGGCCGGGAAGTCGTCGACTTCACGCGGCCGCGCGGACATCTTCGCGTCGACGCGAACCTGCTCGGTGGCTGGCCCGCGATCGAGGGCACGCGCATCGGGTTCGACACCGTGGCCGCCTTGGTGGAGGACGGCTCGCTCACCGCGGAGGACGTGCACCACTACTACCCGTCCGTACCCGTGGAAGCTGTTCCCGACGCCGTGAGCTTCGCCGATTCGGTAGCCGCGGCCAGGAGCGGCGCGGCGTGAAGTTCTTCATCGATGAAAACCTTCCCCACAGTCTTGTCGGTCCCCTCGGGGTGCTCTTCCGCGAGCACGGATTTCATTCCTGCCACAGTGAGGGATTGACCGGGGTTCAGGACATCCCGTTGTTCCAAGTGCTGAGCGCGGGCGGTTTCACCGCGATCATCACCAAGGACGCCAGGCAGGTTCGTGCGAACGACGCCGAGCGGCGAGCCCTCCACGACTGCGGAGTGCACTGGATCGGAGTGCGCCAACCCTCGGTGGGTGGGCTCAAGCTCATGGCCGCTTGGGTGGCCGGTCTGACGGCGGCCATGCCCCACATCCTCGACCGCCTCGGCCAAGTGAGCACGCCGTCCTGGTTCAGGGTCAACGGGATTCCCCACGAGGCCAGTCAGCGCATGACGTCCGGTCCGCTGCTCGGATGACGGGAGTCGTCACCTGCCGCAGTCGGTGTCCGGCAGCGTGACGGCCTCGCCGCCTGCGCTCCGCACCTGCAAGTACCACCAGCGCGGCCGTAGCGAGCGCATGGCCACTACCCGCGTCGGTGGACGCGGACGCGGGTAGTGGTTAGCGGCCCGTGGGACGGGGGCGGGTGGTACTTGCAGACGAGAGCGCCGTCACGTTCCCGGTGGTTCGCAGGGCGGGGACTTGGTCGCAGCCGGGCGAGGTGCGACGATGCCTGGGCTGTGAGGGGTGCGCGAGGAAGCCGGTGAGAGTCCGGCACGGTCCCGCCACTGTGACCGGGTGACGCCGGGAGTCAGGAACTCGGCCCCCGAGTCACCGAACCGGACACGGGCGTGGACACCCGAGGAAGGACACCGCCGCATGGGCGCGCGTTTCCCCTTTTCCGCTGTCGTCGGCCACGACGACCTCCGCTTGGCCCTGTTGCTCAACGCCGTGCACCCCGGTATCGGGGGAGTGCTGGTCCGAGGGGAGAAGGGAACCGCCAAGTCGACCGTGGTGCGCGCGCTGGCCGCGCTGCTGCCCGAGCTGGAGGTGGCGGCGGGCTGCCGCTTCGGCTGCGACCCGGCCGCGCCCGCGGACTGCCCCGACGGCCCGCACGGCGGCGGCGTCGAGCGGCGGCCCGCCCGGCTGGTCGAGCTGCCGGTCGGCGCGACCGAGGACCGCCTGGTCGGCTCGCTGGACCTGGAGCGCGCGCTGACCGAGGGGGTGCGCGCCTACCAGCCCGGACTGCTGGCCGCCGCGCACCGCGGGGTGCTCTACGTCGACGAGGTCAACCTGCTGCACGACCACCTGGTGGACCTGCTGCTCGACGCCGCCGCGATGGGCCGCGCGCACGTCGAGCGGGAGGGCGTGTCGGTGTCCCACCCGGCGTCGTTCCTGCTGGTGGGCACGATGAACCCGGAGGAGGGCGAGCTGCGCCCCCAGCTGCTGGACCGCTTCGGCCTCACCGTGTCGGTGCGCGCCGCCCGCGACGTGGCCACCCGCACCGAGGTGATCCGGCGCAGGCTGGCCTACGAGGCCGACCCGGAGGGCTTCGCGGCCCGCTGGGCCGAGCGGGACGCCGAGCTGGCGGGCCGGATCGCGGCGGCGCGGGCGGCGCTGCCGGGCGTGCGGCTGCCCGACGCCGAGGTGCGCCGGATCGCGGCGGTCTGCGCGGCGTTCGAGGTCGACGGGATGCGCGCGGACCTGGTGGTCGCGCGCACCGCCGCGGCGCACGCGGCGTGGCGCGGGGCGGCCGAGGTCGCCGAGGAGGACGTGGAGGCGGCGGTGCGGCTGGCGCTGCCGCACCGCAAGCGCCGCGACCCGTTCGACGAACCGGGCCTGGAGGAGGAGCAGCTCGCCGACGCGCTGCGCCAGGGCGCGGAGCACGCCGAGGAGCCGGACCCCGACCCGGAGGACGACCCCGACGGCGGCGGTGACGGACCCGGAGGCGGCGGCGAGTCCACCGGGGAATCCGCCCAGGAGTCCACTTCGGACGGTCCGAGCCCTGAACGGCCCGACGGCGGGGGTTCCGGCTCGGGGGAGCGCACGCACGCCCCGGCCCCCGCGTTCCGCGCCCGGCTGCTCCAGGTGCCCGGCGTCGGCGAGGGCGCGCCGGGCAAGCGCTCCCGCGCCAGGGCCCGCACCGGCCGCGTGGTCCGCCCGTCCGCCTCGGACGGCGGCGGCCTGCACCTGGTCGGCACGCTCGGCGCGGCCGCGCCGCACCAGGCCGCGCGCGGCCGCAGCGGCCCCGGACTGGTGCTGCGCGGCGAGGACCTGCGGCGGTCGGTGCGCGAGGGCAAGGAGGGCAACCTCGTGCTGTTCGTGGTCGACGCCTCCGGCTCGATGGCCGCGCGGCAGCGCATGTCGGCGGTCAGCGGCGCGGTGGTGTCCCTGCTGCGCGACGCCTACCAGCGGCGGGACAAGGTCGGCGTGATCACCTTCCGGGGTGCGGCGGCCGAGGTCGCGCTGCCGCCCACCGGCTCGGTCGACGCGGCGGCGGCCCGGCTGCGCGCCCTGCGCACCGGGGGCCGCACCCCGCTGGCCGACGGCCTGCTGCGGGCCCGCCGGGTGCTGGAGTCCGAACGGGTCCGCGACCCCCGGCGCAGGCCGCTGCTGGTGCTGCTGACCGACGGCCGCGCGACCGCCACCGGCGCGGGCGGCGACCCGGCGGCCGACGCCCTGCGCGCGGCGGGCCTGCTGGCCGCCGACGGCGTGGCGGCGGTGGTGGTGGACTGCGAGCGCGGCCCGGTGCGGCTGGGCATGGCGGCCCGCGTGGCCGCCGCGCTGGGCGGGGTCTGCCTGCGCCTGGAGGAGTTGTCCGCGGACCAGGTCGCCGGCGTCGTGCGCGCCGCGCGCGCCGCCTGAGAGGGGAACGCCATGCCTCAGGGACAGCCGTCCTCGGTGCCCGTCGACGGGCTCACCACCCGGCAGCGCCGCAACCGGCCGCTGGTCGTGGTGCACACCGGCGAGATGAAGGGCAAGTCCACCGCCGCCTTCGGCCTGGCCCTGCGCGGCTGGAACCAGGGCTGGTCCATCGGGGTCTTCCAGTTCGTGAAGTCGGCCAAGTGGAAGGTCGGCGAGGAGACCGCCTTCCGCGCGCTGGGCAGGCTGCACGAGCAGACCGGCGAGGGCGGCCCCGTCGAGTGGCACAAGATGGGCGAGGGCTGGTCGTGGGCCCGCAAGCAGGGCACCGAGGCCGACCACGCCGCCGCCGCGCTGGAGGGTTGGCGGGAGGTCGCCCGCCGCATGGCCGAGCAGCGGCACGGGCTGTACGTGCTCGACGAGTTCACCTACCCGATGCACTGGGGCTGGGTCGACGTGGAGGAGGTGGTGGCCGCGCTGCGCGAGCGCCCCGGCCACCAGCACGTGGTGATCACCGGCCGCTACGCCCCGCCCGCGCTGCTCGACGCCGCCGACCTGGTGGTGGAGATGACCAAGGTCAAGCACCCGATGGACGCCGGGCAGAAGGGCCAGAAGGGGATCGAGTGGTGAACCGGCTGGTGGTCGCCGCCCCGGCCTCCGGCAGCGGCAAGACCACCGTGGCCACCGGGCTGGTGGCGGCGCTGCGCCGGGCGGGCGACCGGGTCGCGCCGTTCAAGGTCGGCCCGGACTACATCGACCCCGGCTACCACGGCCTGGCCGCCGGTCGCCCCGGCCGCAACCTGGACCCGGTGATGGTGGGCGAGCACCGGGTGCCCGCCCTGTTCGCGCACGGCTCGCGCGGCTGCGACATCGCCGTGGTCGAGGGCGTGATGGGCCTGTTCGACGGGCGGGTGGGCACCGAGGGCGTCGGCTCCACCGCGCACGTGGCCAAGCTGCTGTCCGCGCCGGTGCTGTTCGTGGTCGACGCGCGCGGGCAGAGCCGCAGCCTGGCCGCCCTGCTGCACGGGTTCCGGGGCTACGACCCGACCGTGCGGCTGGGCGGTGTGGTGCTCAACCAGGTCGGCTCGGCGCGGCACGAGGAGGTGCTGCGCGCCGCCTGCGCGGAGGTGGGCCTGGAGGTGCTGGGCGTGCTGCCGCGCGACGCCGGGCTCAGCCTGCCGTCGCGGCACCTGGGCCTGGTCACCGCCGCCGAGCACGGCCACGAGGCGGTCGCCGCGGTGGACGCGCTGGCCGAGGCGGTGACCGAGCACGTCGACCTGGCCGCGGTGCGCGCGCTGGCCGCGCGGGCGCCGTCGCAGGCGGTGCCCGCGTGGGACCCGCACGCCGAGGTCGAGCCGGTGCCGGGCAGGCCCGTGGTGGCGGTCGCGGGCGGGGCGGCGTTCACCTTCGGCTACGCCGAGCACGTCGAGCTGCTGCGCGCGGCCGGGGCCGAGGTCGCGGTGGTCGACCCGCTGCGCGACGAGGAGCTGCCGGAGGGCACGGCGGGACTGGTGCTGCCCGGCGGGTTCCCCGAGCAGCACGCCGCCGAGCTGTCGGCCAACGAGCCGCTGCGCGCCGCGGTGGCCCGACTGGCGGCCTCCGGCGCGCCGGTGCACGCCGAGTGCGGTGGCCTGCTGTACCTGGCGCGCTCGCTGGACGGCGTGCCGATGTGCGGGGTGGTCGACGCCGACGGCGCGATGACCTCGAAGCTGGTGCTGGGCTACCGGGACGCGGTCGCGGCGGGCGAGTCGGTGCTGGGGGTCGCGGGCGCGCGGATCACCGGGCACGAGTTCCACCGCACCGCGCTGACCGCCCCGCACGGCCACCGCCCGGCCTGGCACTGGCGCGGCCACGACCAGCGCCCGGTGGCCGAGGGGTTCGTCGTGGGCGGGGTGCACGCGTCGTACCTGCACACGCACCCGGCGGCCGCGCCGGAGGCGGTCGGCCGCTTCGTGCGGGCCTGCGCCACATCCCGTCAGGCCACTCGATAGTGGATCGCCCGTGCGCGGTACGGTCCTTGCCCAGCGAGATCGAACACAGCGTGGGGAGCAGGTAGCGATGACCGGTCGGGTGACGTTCGTGGGCGCCGGTCCGGGTGCCGCCGATCTCATCACCTTGCGGGGGGCCAAGCGCATCGCCGAGGCCGACGTGGTGCTGTGGGCGCCCGCGGTGGTGGAGGTCGAGTGCGTCCGCGAGCACGCCCGCCCCGACGCCGAGCTGGTCGACTTCTCCCGTGTGGGCGACGCCGAGGTGGTGGAGGTCTACCGGCGCGCGGCGGCGAGCAAGCTCAACGTGGTGCGGCTGCACCCCGGCGACCCCTCGCTGTGGGGCGGGCTGCGCGAGCACCACGACACCTGCCGCCGGCTGGGCATGGTGATCGAGGTCGTGCCGGGCGTGTCGCAGATCTCCGCGGCCGCGGCGGCCATCGGCCGGGAGCTGACCACCTCCGAGGTCGCCCAGTCGCTGGTGCTGACCGGGCCGGACACCGCCGAGCACGTCCGCGAGTTCGCCGCGCACGGCACCACGATGGCGATCTCCGCCTCCGGCGCGCGGGTCTCCCTGCTGGTCGAGCAGCTGCGCGCGGGCGGCTACTCCGACGACACGCCCGTCGTGGTGGCCTACAAGGTGTCCCTGCCCGACGGGACGGTCGCGCAGACCACGCTGGGCGAACTGGAGGCGTGCGTCAAGGAGCACAAGCTCTACCGCACCACGCTGTTCCTGGTCGGCCAGGTGCTCAAGGCGCCGTCGCGGCGCGGGGTCCTGGAGGGCGACGAGCCGGTGCGCGGGTTCCGCCGGTCGAGGTGGTCGGCGCGCACGCACCGCGAGTCCCGCTCCGAGGCGGTGTGGTCGGCCGTGCACGACTGGCAGGAGACCGCCCGCGCCCGCCGCGCCGCGACCAAGCCCAAGGCGGAGGAGCCCACGCTGGAGCTGGTCCCCGAGATCCCCGCCGGGGCCGCTGCGGAAGCCCCCGCCCAGACGCCCGCCGAGACACCCGCCGAGCAGGGCGCAGAGCAGGCCGTGGTGAAGCCGAAGGTGGTCGCGGCGAGCAGGCGCAAGCCGGGGTCGGTGCAGGCCAGCACGACACCGCGCAAGCCCGCCGCGCGGACCAAGAAGACCAAGCGCGCCAACTGACGTGGACGTCGTCGCGCTGCACCGGTTCGTCACCCAGGCGGGCCGCTCGTGGGACGAGGTGACCGTCGTGGACGCCGCGGCGGTCGGGTCGCGGCACGCGGTGAACGCCTGCCGGGCCCGCCCCGCCGTGGTGGTCTCCGGCGCGGACCCGGCGGAGCTGGCCCGCGACCTGGCCGGGTGGCGGCGCACCCTGGTCGTCGCCGACGCCTCCGGTCTGTCCACTGTGGACCCGGCGGACGCGGTGGTGCGGCGCTGGGTCGACCCCACCGCGCTGCTGTGCCTGGCCGAGGGCGGCCGGGGGCGCGCGAGCACCGGCTGGGCGCTGCCCGACGACGACTTCGCGCACCGCGGCGACGGCATGGTGGCCACGGCGGAAGTGCGCGCGCTGGTGCTGGCCCGCCTCGAGCCCCGGCTCGGCACGCTGGTGTGGGACGTGGCGGCGGGACCGGGCGCGGTCGGCGTCGAGTGCGCCCGGCTGGGCGCGGCGGTGGTCGCCGTGGAGCGCGACCCGGTGCAGTGCGTGCGGATCATCGCCAACGCCTCCGCGCACGACGTGGACGTGCGCGTGGTGGAGTCGGAGCTGTCGGCCGTGGTGGCGGACCTGCCGCGCCCGGACGCGGTGTTCGCGGGCGGCGGCGGACCCGACGTGGTGCGGGCGTGCGCCAGGGTCGGCGCCGCACGGGTGGTCGTCGCCACCGCCGACCTGGACCGGGTGGTGCCCGCGCGGCACGCGCTGGCCGAAGCCGGGTACCTGGTGCGGGGCAGTCAGCTCTCGGCTGCCAGGCTGGACGGGGGCGCGCTGCGCGCGGTCGACCCGGTGACCGTGCTCTGGGCGACCCGGCAGGGCTGACAGCGCGGAGCACAGCCGGGAACACAGCGCGGAACACAGCGGGGAACCGCAGGGAGAAGACGACGTGATCGGTCTGTTCGCGGGCACCGAGCGGGGCCGCCGGGCCGCCGCCGACCTGGCCGGGTTCCTCGGCCCCGACGCCGTGGTGGCGGACGGGCCGGTGGGGCCCGCGCTGCGCGGGCTGTGGCCCCGGCTGGGTGCCGCGGTGTTCTTCTCCGGCACCGAGTCCGTGGTGCGGCTGGTCGCGCCGCTGCTGCGCGACGAGCGCTCGGACCCCGGCGTGGTGTGCGTGGACGGCGGGTTCGCCGTCGCGCTGCTGGGCGGCGCGCAGGCGCTGGCCGAGCGGATCGCCGACGTGCTCGGCGCCACCGCCGTGGTCACCGCCGCCGCGGCGGTCTCCCCGCTGGACGAGCTGGTCGAGCTGCTCGACGCCGCGGTGGACGGCGACCTGGCCGCGTGCGGGGCCGCGCTGCGCGCGGGCGAGCCGGTGCGGCTGAGCAACCCGCTGGGCTTCCCGCTGCCCGCCCTGCCGGACAACGTGGTCGAGCACGGGCACGAGAGCGCCTGGACCGTGCTGATCGACGACCGGGTGCCCGCCAAGCGGGCGGAGCGCCTGGTGCGGCTGGTGCCGCGCACGCTGGTGGTCGGCGTCGGGTCGAGCACGGGCGTGGCGGCCTCGGCGGTGTCCTCCGCGCTGGACCAGCTGGGCGCGCGGGGCAAGCTGGACCTGCGGGCCATCCGCGCGTTCGCCACGCTGGACCGCAAGGTCGCCGAGCAGGGCATCGCCGACGCCCTGGAGGACTGGGGCTTCTGGCACGGCTCGACCACCACGCCGCTGCTGAGCTACCCCGGTGAGGAGCTGGCGGTGATCCCGGTGCCCAACCCGGTGGAGCTGGCCATCGGCATCCCGAGCGTGGCCGAGGCCGCCGCGCTGCGCGGCGCGGCGGAGCTGTCCGGCGGCGGCCGGGTGGAGATCGCGGCGGAGAAGGTCAAGGGCGCGGGCGTCACGGTGGCCGCGGCGCGGGTGCTGCCGCGCGGGCGGCTGGCGCTGGTGGGCCTGGGGTCGGGCCGGGCCGACGAGCGCACCCCGCGCGCGGAGGCCGAGCTGCGGCGGGCCTCGGTCGTGGTCGGTCCCGCCGAGTGCGTGGACCAGGTGCGGCACCTGCTGCGGCCGGGCACCCGCGTGCGCGCCGACGGCGCGGTGGGGCTGGCCGAGTCCGGGGCCGCGGTGGCGTTCGTGGGGCCCGACGCGGGGCCGGTTGTTGCAGGTCCGGTACACGCGGATGTCGTGCGCGTGACAGGTGTGGCCCGTCAACTGTGAAACCGCTTCGCCGAACCTGATGGGGGTTGTCGCGGTCGCGCCGGAGTCGTAGCTGTGGGGATTCACCCCTGCACGGAGAGGAACCGCGCTATGGCGAAAACCCTGCGTCGCCTGGTGAAGTCCATCGCTCTCACGGCGGCCGTCGCGGCGGTCGGTTTGACGACCACCGCTCCCGCCTCCGCCGCCGACGTCTCCCCCTACGTCGTCGGCGGCACCCGCGCCACCATCGCCGAGACGCCCTGGGTGGTCTACCTGGCCACCACCTCGGGCGGCCAGTTCTGCGGCGGCACCCTGGTCAAGGCCGACAAGGTGGTCACGGCCGCGCACTGCGTCACCGGCCGGTCCGCCGCCTCCACCCGCGTGGTGTGGAACCGCGAGGACAAGCAGAGCACGGCGGGCACCGTGGCCGCGGTCAGCCGCATCTGGGTCCACCCCGGCTACACCACCGCCACCGCGGGCTACGACGTGGCGGTGCTGACCCTGACCGCCGGGATCACCTCCGACTACCTGCCGCTGGCCACCCCCGAGGACACCGACCTGTACGCGGAGGGCACCCAGGCCACGGTGCTGGGCTGGGGCACCACCTGCTCGGGCTGCTCGACGTCCCGCTACCTGCTCAAGGCCACCGTGCCGGTGACCTCCGACACCACCTGCCGGACCGCGTACGCGCAGTACCGCAACACCTCGATGGTGTGCGCCGGTCGCCCGGAGGGCGGCGTGGACACCTGCCAGGGCGACTCGGGCGGCCCGATGGTCGCGGGCGGCAAGCTCATCGGCGCCACCTCGTGGGGGCGTGGCTGCGCGCTGGCGAACTACCCCGGCGTCTACGCCCGGATCGCGCCCTACTACGACGTGCTGACCGCCCAGATCGGCTCCTGAGCCGGGTGCCGCCGTGCCCGCCGCGCGACAGCGGGCACGGCGGTCGCCGGTGATGTGGACCACGCCGCTTGGACCCGGCTCCCCCGGTGTGGATGCTTCTACCCATGCACGGTGAACAGCACTACCTCGTGGGCCTGGACCTGACCGGGAAGCGCGTGGTCGTCGTCGGCGGCGGCACGGTCGCCCAGCGGCGGCTGCCGCGCCTGGTCGCGGCGGGGGCGCGGGTCGAGGTCGTCTCGCCCGAGGTGACGCCCGCGGTCCAGGGCGTGGTCGACGCCGGTGAGGCGGTGTGGCACCCGCGCCGCTACGCCGAGGGCGACCTCGACGGCGCCTGGTACGTGCTGGCCTGCACCTCCGACCCGGAGGTCAACGCGGCGGTGGCGGCCGACGCGGAGCGGCGCCGGGTGTTCTGCGTGCGCGCGGACGTGGCGGTGAAGGGCACCGCGGTGACCCCCGCCGTGGGCGAGCACGACGGGCTGCTGCTGGGCGTGCTGGCGGGCGGCGAGCACCGCCGGTCGGCGGGCGTGCGGGACGGGCTGCTGGCGGCGCTGCGGGACGGCTCGCTGGCCGACCACCACGACCAGCCCGCCGGGGTGGCGCTGGTCGGCGGCGGGCCCGGCGACCCGGACCTGATCACCGTGCGCGGGCGCAGGCTGCTGGCGCGGGCGGACGTGGTGGTGGCCGACCGGCTGGCGCCGCGCGAGCTGCTGGACGAGCTGCCGCCGCACGTCGAGGTGGTGGACGCGGCCAAGATCCCGTACGGCCGCGCGGCCACGCAGGAGTTCATCAACACCGCGCTGGTGGACAACGCCAAGGCCGGGAAGTTCGTGGTGCGCCTCAAGGGCGGCGACCCGTACGTGTTCGGCCGGGGCTTCGAGGAGCTGATCGCCTGCGCCGAGGCGGGCGTGCCGGTCTCCGTGGTGCCGGGGGTGACCAGCGCCTTCGGCGTGCCCGCGCTGGCCGACGTGCCGGTGACGCACCGGGGCGTGGCGCACGAGGTGGTCGTGGTGTCCGGGCACGTGGCCCCCGACGACGAGCGCTCGCTGGTGGACTGGGACGCGCTGGCCCGGCTGCGCGGCACGGTGGTGATCCTGATGGGCGTCGAGCGGGCCGGGGCGTTCGCCGCCGCGCTGCGGGCGGGCCGCCCCGGCGACACCCCGGTCTCGGTGATCCAGGAGGGCAGCACCCGCGCGCAGCGCGTCATCCGGTCCACTTTGGACTCGCTCGGTGCGGACGTGGTGGCGCACGGGGTCCGTCCTCCGGCGATCATCGTCGTAGGACCGGTGGCCGGACTGGCCCAGGAGCTGCCGCCGCGTCCCTGAGCGCCCACGCGACGCCCGCGGCGGTCGCGGCGGCCAGGACCACCAGCGCCGCCAGCACCGCCGCGCCGGGCCGCAGCAGCGGCTCGCCGCGCAGCGCCTGCCAGGTCAGCAGGCCGAACAACCCGGTGTACCCGGCGACGGCGACCAGCACCAGGCGCGCCCTGGTGCGCTCGGCCACGCCCAGCGCGGTCAGGCCCAGGGCGAGCAGGAGCACCACCTGCAGGCCGTGCATCCCGACGAAGTGCGGGATGCGCAGGTCGCCCCCGGTGGTGCTCCACGCGGTCACCGGCAGGCCCGCGCCACCGTCCGGGGCACCCACGGTGTGCCCGCCGGACAGCTGCACGACGTTGCCCGCCGCGTCCGGCACCGCGCTGCGCCTGCCGCGGTTGGCGAACACCATCAGGTAGCCCGAGGCCATGCCCAGCACGGCCAGGCCGAGGCCGCCGCGCACGGCCAGCGCCAGCGACCGGTCGCCCAAGCGCTGGCCCGCCATGATCAGCGCGAGCGCCACGTTGGCCAGGAACATCACCGGGATCGTGGTCGCGAACGCGGCCTGCACCAGCCGCGTGAACGGGTCGTCGGAGGTGTTGAAGTGGCTGAACTGGCCGCGCGCGGCCTGCGCCGCGACCAGGCCCACGTCCAGGAGCATGATCACCGCGATCGTCGTGGCCAGCCCGGAGGTCCAGCGCTTCCCCTTGTGGGGCAAGGACAGCAGCCAGGACAGCGTGATCGAGTACAGCGCCAGCGAGACGGCGAACTTGAAGGGCTTGAGCCACACCGGCGAGTCCTGGAGCACGCGGTCGTCGAGCAGCAGGCCGCCCAGGGCCACCGCGGTCAGCGCGGTCATCACCACCGCCAGCCACAGCGTCGGCCGGTGCCAGGTCTTGGTCATGGCTGAGAGCCTGCGCGCTCCCGGCGGCGTTCTCACTGGAGCAGGCGGGCCGTTGCGCGGTGGGGCTGGCCCCCGTCACCCTCCCGCGAACGGCGAAGCGCCCCTCCCCGCACGGGGGAGGGGCGCTTCACGTGCCGGGGTCAGTGCTGCGCGACCCGCCGGGGACGGCCGCTGCCGCCGCCGCGCTCGCGGTCGCGGTCGAACCGGCCGCCGCGGAACTGGCCGCCGCTGCGCCGGGGACCGCCGCCACCGCCGCCGCGCCGGGCGCGGACCGGGACCTCGGGCTCGGCCACCGGGATGCCGCTGGGCTCGCGGGCGCCGGTGATGCGGATCAGGTCCTCGTCACCGGGGCGGACCTTGGTCGACGCCGGGCGGATGCCCGCCCGCGCGGTCAGGCCCTGCACCGCGCGCCGCTGGTCGTGGGTGACCAGGGTGACGACCGTGCCGGACTGGCCCGCGCGCGCCGTGCGGCCCGCCCGGTGCAGGTAGTCCTTCGGGTCGGCGGGCGGGTCGACGTGCACGACCAGGCTCACGTCGTCGACGTGGATGCCGCGCGCGGCCACGTCCGTGGCGATCAGCACCGGCGTGGTGCCCTCGCGGAACTGGCCGAGCACGCGGGTCCGCGCGCTCTGCGCCTTGCCGCCGTGCAGCGCGCCCGCCTGGACGCCGACCGAGCGCAGCTTCTTGGCCAGCCGGTCCACGTGGTGCTTGGTGCGCACGAACATGATCGTGCGGCCCTCGCGCGCGGCGACCTCGGTGACCACGGACTGCTTGTCCTCGGCGGAGACGAACAGCAGGTGGTGCTCCATGGTGGTCACGCTGCCGGTGGGCGGCGCGACCGAGTGGACCACCGGGTCGTGCAGGTACTGCCGGACCAGCTTGTCCACGTCGCCGTCCAGCGTCGCGGAGAACAGCAGCCGCTGGCCGTCGCGCGGGGTCAGGTCGAGGATGGCCCGGACCTGCGGCATGAAGCCCATGTCCGCCATCTGGTCGGCCTCGTCCAGCGCGGTGAACATGACCTCGGACAGGTCGGCGGTGCCCTGCCGGACGTGGTCGGACAGCCTGCCGGGGGTGGCGATGAGCAGGTCGACGCCGCGGCGCAGCGCGTCGATCTGGCGGGGGAACGACGTGCCGCCGACGACCGTGCGGCACCACAGGCCCAGCGCGCGGGCGAAGGGCGAGAGCGCCTCCTCGACCTGCATGGCCAGTTCGCGGGTGGGCACCAGCACCAGGCCGCGCGGCTTGAGCGGCTTGGCCCGCTCGCCCGCCAGGCGGGACAGCAGCGCCAGGCCGAAGGCCAGCGTCTTGCCGGAGCCGGTCTGGCCCCGGCCGAGCACGTCGCGGCCCGCCAGCGCGTCGGGCAGGGTGGCGGCCTGGATCGGGAACGGCTCGGCGATGCCCGCCGAGGTCAGCGCGCGCACCAGCTCCTCGGACAGGCCCAGCTCGCTGAACGAGGGCAGCGGGCCCTCGGGGACGGTGCTCTCGACGTGGTCGGGCACGGTGGTGGGAACCGCCTCCGCGGTGAGCGGGCGGCGGGTGTTGCCCTGGCCAGGGCGCCTGCTGCGGGACTTGCGGAACTGCGGGCGCTCGGAACGGCCTTCGGACAAGGGTGGCAAAGCACAACCTCCGGGACACGGCACGTCACGGGGATTGCTCTGCTGGGCAGGCGCGATCGCGAGGACGGGCCCGGCGCTCGTTCGCGCCGATGGTGGGTGGGAGCACCGGGTCGCACGTGGGTGACCTGAGGGGCGCTTCGGTGGCGCCACCGGACGGTGCGCCATCCAGTCTAGCCGATCACGGCCGGGAGGGCCGAATCCGCGTGGTGTTCTGGCGCACAGGGGTCGTGAAGTGCGCGATCGCGTGCGCCGCGCCGACCACGACGGGGAACCACAGCAGCGCCCTCGGGTCGGTCGGGGCCGCGACGCCCGCGCGGCGCAGCCGCCGCCGCGCCCACAGCGCGAACGGCGCGACGACGGTGGGGGCGGTGAGCACGCCGGGCGTGTAGCCGCGGAAGACGACGCTGCCCGCCACGTGGGTGATCGAGTGCAGCCCGAAGCCGGTCAGCGCGGCCTGGAAGAACCGCGACCGGCCGCCGGTGCGCGCGCCGTCCGCCGCCGCGGCGGCCATGACCGCGCCCACCACGCCGATCGCGACGGCCGAGCGGGCGGGCGTGACGGTGGGGACACCGGCCTGGCGCCGGGTCCACCAGGACGTGGTGGCGAGCTCTTCGGCGTCGTGCGCCAACCAGGCGACGAGCAGGCCCCAGGTGACCTTCTTGCTGACCATGCCAATACGTTACATCTTGTATCGTATTCGGGTGGCCGGACGACCCCGCAGCGCCCGCGTGGACCGCGCGCTGGCCGACGCGACCCTGGAACTGCTCGACGAGGTCGGGTTCGACGCGCTGACCCTGGACGCCGTGGCGGCCCGCGCGCGGGTGAGCAGACCCGCCCTGTACCGGCGGCACCCGGACAAGCTGCACTTGGTGGCGCACGTGCTGCTGACCGCCGCGGCGCCGATGTCCGACCCGGACACCGGCAGCGCCCGCGACGACCTGCTGGCGCTGGCGCGAGCGCTGGTCGACGGCCTGTCGTGGGTGGTGCTCGCGGTGCACGCCGAGGTCAGGCGCGCCTCCGGTCCGGTCGCGGACTTCCTGGCCGAGCGGCACGCCATGGTCGCGCGGGTGGTGCGGCGCGGCGTGGCGCGCGGCGAGCTCCGGGCCGACCTGGACCCGGAGCTCGTGCGCGACCTGCTGTTCGGCCCGCTGGTCTACCACTGGCTGGCCACCGACCGGGCCCGACCGGCCGCCGAGGTGTTCGACCTGGTCTGGCCGCTGCTCAGCGCAGACCGGCCACCTCCAGCAGTAGCCCGGTGACCTCCTCGGGGTCGGCCAGCTCCGGCTGCAGGCCGCGCGCGGCGAACCAGCCCGCGACGTTGCGCACGTCCCGCGCCAGGAACTCCGGCCCGCGCGGGTTGGCCGCCAGGTCCACCACCTGCGGCAGGTCGATCACCACCAGCCTGTCGTCGTGCACCAGCAGGTTGTAGGCGGACAGGTCGCCGTGCGCCAGGCCCGCCGAGGCCAGCACGACCAGCGCGTCCACCAGCTGCCGCCACAGGTCCAGCAGCTGGTCGGGGTCGGGCTGGGCGCGCGCCAGCCGCGGCGCGGCCACCCCGTCCGCGCCGATGAACTCCAGCAGCAGCTCGGTGCCCACCCGCTGCACCGGGTAGGGCACCGGCGCGCCCAGCTGCCACAGCCTGGTCAGCGCGGCGAACTCGGCCACCGCCCACCGCTCGGCGATCAGGTTGCGACCGAAGGCGCTGCGGTTGCTCATCGCGCGCATCTCGCGGGAGCGCCGCATCCGGCGGCCCTCCAGGTAGCCCGCGTCGCGGTGGAACAGCCGGTGGTCGTTGTCGCGGTAGCGCTTGGCGGCCAGCAGGCAGGACCGCTCGGGGGTGGCCCGCTCCACCAGGAAGACGTCGGCCTCCTTGCCGGTCTTGACCACCCCCAGCTCGCGGTCCACCGCGGCCAGGTCGGTGACCAGCCAGGACGGGTGCGGCTTCGGGCCGCGCTCGGCCTCGGCCCAGGTCGACCAGCGGTCGGCGGCGGCGGGCGGCTCGACGCCGTCCTCGCGCTGCCTGGCCAGCCGCTGCCTGGCCTCCTCGGTCAGCCTGCCCCGGCGGGTCGGTCCGGCGCCGCCGCGACCCGCGCGGCGCTTGGCCACCCAGCGCAGGTCGTCGGCGTGGTCGTAGTCGGATTCGTAGTCGGGTTCCAGGTTCGGGTACTGCTCGCGCACTGCGGGGCTCCCTGCGGAAGAAGGTGATCGCCCCACCGGCGCGGACCGGCGGTGGTCAGCCGGTGGGAGCGAGCGGACGGGCTGGTGCCGCGTCCAGGACGGTCATCGTCATCGCGCACCTCCTCAAGTCGGCTCGGTCGCCGAACAGCATGCCGCGCTCCCACCACGCGGGCAACCGCTTTCACAACCCGGCGTACTCCCGCAGCGCCGCCAGGTCCGGCACCAGCACCTGGCGCCGCAGGTGGCTGACCACGACCCCGGCCTTGCGCAGGTCGCTGAACGCCTTCTCGGCGGTCCTCGGCTTCATGCCCGCGATCGAGGCCAGCTCCACCTTGGTCAGCGGGATGCCCAGCGACCAGCCGTGCCGCTCCCGGCTGCCGTAGGTCTGCACCAGCTCGGCCAGCACCCGCGCCACCCGCTCGGCCGCCGGGTGCGACAGGAAGTCGCGCCTGCGCTGGATCGACCAGCGCAGCCGGTCGTTGACCATCGCGATCAGCTCGACGAACACCTCGTTGCGGCGGTGCAGGAACGCCAGCAGCTCCCCGCTGGGGATCAGCTTGGCCACCACCTCCCCGCAGGTCACCACGGCCGCCGAGCGCGGTTTGCGGTCCAGCGCGGCCATCTCGCCGACCAGGTCGCCCGCGGACCGGATGGCCAGCAGCGCGGTGTCGCCGGTCTCGTCGGTGGTCTGCACCTTGACCACGCCCTCCAGCAGCAGCAGCGCGTGCGTGTCGGTGGCGTCCTGCTCGATCACCTCGCGGTCGCCCCCGTAGCGCACCACCGTGCCCAGGTGCAGCAGCTCCTGCCGGGTGCGGTCGGTCAGCCGGTCCAGCAGGCTGTCCGGCGGCCACCCCGACGAGGACCCGGAGGAACCGGGGGAGGGTGACGGGGACGGCCCGGCGGCGGGCTCGGCGTTCTCGCGCAGCGCCAGCTGGCCCAGCACCGCGCCCGCCGGGGCGCCCGCCGCCGGCGCGGCCGTCCAGCGGCCGGGGCGGCCGGGCCGGTGCCCCGCCGCGCTGTCGAGCATCTCCACGCGACCCATGACGGCCGCGGCGACCTCGTCCGAGGTCCGCTTGCGCAACTCCCGCGCGGCTTCGGTGCCCAACGACGACTCCTCGATCAGGATGGCCACGGCGTCCACGTCGTGGCCGGACGTGCCGATTGGTTCAGACATTGCTACCTCCGCTGCCGGTCGACCTGCCGCCGCCGGACTTCCGCAGGCGCTCCAGCGCCCCCTTGACGGCACCGGGGGTGGTCTCCAGCAGCTCCGCGATCTCCACGACGCTGTAGCCCGCCTCCCGCAGCACCACCGCGCGCTGCGTGCGCTCGTCGGGGATGCCTGCCAGGCCCTGCCTGACCTCCAGCCTGCGCACCACCAGCTCGGCCGGGTCCGGCCCCGGCGCGGGGCGGTCGGCCACGTCCTCGGTGCGCACGGTGCGGGCGCCCAGCTCCTGCCGCCGGTCGAACTCCCTGCGCCACCGGCGGTAGTGGTTGGGGAAGGCGTAGACGCACGTGGTGGTGAAGTAGCTCTTCAGGCTGGTGCCGCCGTCGGGGCTCCACCCGCCCTCCAGCAGCGCCTTGCGGCGGAACTCGCTGATGGCCTTGACCACCGTGTCCACGGCCAGCGCCGCCCGGTCGTCGTGCTCCCAGTACGGCGGCGGCGGTCCGGGCCAGCAGCCCTTCTCCGCGCACTTGGTGAAGATCACCTCCGAGCGCAGCCACGCCATGAGCACCGCGTAGCCGTAGCGGGCCAACTCGGTCGCGAAGCGCTGCCACACCGGTCCCGAACAGCCCTCGGCCAGCAGCAGATCACGCAGCCTGGCGTCGGAATCGGGTAACCGACGGCCGTCCCCCGTGTGCCGTTCAGACATGCGCACCACCCGGCAACCAACCTCACCGACTCGGGCGCCTCCGCGGGCGCTGTGGACACCGGTTCACAACCGGTTCTATGTCGCATGTCGGTGCGATGGCACGCGGACGTTCCGCGAATTCGGAAATTCCACCCCAAAAGGGGGAATCAGCGGTGGGCGAAGGAACGCCGGTAATCCTTGGGCGCGATACCCACCAAGGCGTTGAAGTGGTGCCGCAGCAGGGCGGCGGTGCCGAAGCCGCACTCGCGGGCGATGTCCTCCACGCCCAGCCGGGTCTCCTCCAGCAGCTGCCGGGCGCGCAGCACGCGCTGCGTGGTCAGCCAGCGGTGCGGGGTGGTGCCGGTCTCGGCGGCGAAGCGGCGGGCGAAGGTGCGCTCGGACATCGCGGCGCGCTCGGCGAGGCTGCCCACGGTGTGCTCGACGCCGAGGTTCTCCAGCAGCCAGGCCAGCAGCGGCTGCAGCGTGCCCGCTTCCGGCACGGGCAGCTCGACGAACTGGCGCTGGCCGCCCTCGCGCTGCGGGGCCACCACCATGCGGCGGGCGATGGCGGTGGTGACGGCGGACCCCAGCTCGCGGCGGACCACGTGCAGGCAGGCGTCGATGCCCGCGGCGGTGCCCGCGCTGGTGACCACGTCCCCGTCGTCGACGAACAGCACGTCCGGGTCGACCCGCGCGGCGGGGAACCGCTCGGCCAGCGCGTCGGCGTAGCGCCAGTGGGTGGCGCAGCGCCTGCCGTCGAGCAGGCCCGCCGCGCCGAGCAGGAACGCGCCGCTGCACACCGACAGCACGGTGCTGCCCGCCGCGTGGGCCGCGCGGATGGCCGCCAGCACCGCCTCCGGGTACTCGTCGCGGACGGTGCACGCGGGCACGGCGACCAGGTCCGCGCCGACCAGCCCGTCCAGGCCGTGGTCGGCGATCAGCGCCGCGCCGACGCCGCTGCGCACCGGTTCGCCGGGGCGCTCGGCGCAGACCCGGAAGTCCAGCCGGGGCACGCCGTCGTCGCTGCGGTCGATGCCGAAGACCTCGCAGACCACGCCGAACTCGAAGGGGGCGACGCCGTCGACGAGCACCACGGCCGCGGAGGTGAGCACGGGTCGAGGATAGCTGGCGGGATTTTGACGAACAACGACTTCTCTGCCAGTGGTGGCAGCTTCTTGCTCATCGCATAGTTAGCGCCATGACAGCGATCTTCCTGGCACTGGCCGTCGTGGCACTGGTCGTCTACGGCTTGGAGCGCAACCACAGCAGGAACACCCGGCCCGGCACGCGGCTGGCGGGCAGCTGCGACGTCGAGGACCGCGACCTGCCCAGGGTGCGCGCGGAACTGCACCCGGTCGCCGAGCGCCCTGGGGCGCGGCGCGACGGGCGGCCCAGGCTCTCGGTCCGCTCGGCCTGACCACCTCAGGTGAACCGCCCTCAGGCGACCACCCTCAGGCGACCACGAGGTCCAGGGCGGTCGCGGTGACCGGCTCCAGCCGCAGCCCCGCCGCCGCGGCCAGCCGCACCAGCCCGCGCACGGTCCCCGGCTCGGAGCGCGACCGGGCGATGGCGCGGGCGAGCAAACCCTTGTGCGCCTTGTTGAAGTGGCTGACCGCCTTGCGCCTGCCCGCGCCGTCCTCGGTCACCACGCGCACCACCACGGCGTGCGGCACCCGCGCCAACGACGCGTAAGGCCCCGACCGCAGGTCCACCACGAAGTCGTCCACGCCAGCCAGCACCGGCTCCAGCGCGGGCCGCCACAACGGGCCCAGCGGACCCGTGGAGGGCAGCGCGGAACCACCCGACAGCCGGTAGGCCGGAATCGGGTCCGCGCCGCCCACCACGCCGAACAGCGCCGAGGCCACCGCCAGCCTGCCCGCCGCGCGGGAGCGCTCCGCCCCGGTCATGCCCGCGACGTCCAAGGCGTCGTAGAGCACCCCGGTGTAGCGGTGCAGGGCGGGCGTGGTCGGCGAGCGGCGCAGTTCCGCGTTGCGCGCCACCTCATCCGCCTGGCGCTGCGACAGCCCCAGCGCGGCCAGCGCCGCGGGCACGTCCGAAGCCAGCTCGACCAAGGCGTCCACCAGCTTGTCGCGCACCGGGTTCAGCTCCGGGTGCGACAAGCGCTCCAGCTCCAGCGGCGCGCCGTCGCCACCGGTCGCCTTGGTCTCCGACGGGGGCAGCAGCACCAGCACGGGGGGCGAGCCTACCGGGCGGCCCGGCCCACCCGCCGACGCGGAACCGGTCGCCCCCGGGTCGGCAGGCACCGTCCGGGCCGGGCTCGGCGGCACCCCGTGCCACGCTGGGCGTAACCCGTTGGAACTGGGCGGACCGGGTTCACTACCCTTCTGCGGACTACCCCGCCACGAGGAGCGCCCACCGTGATCACGAGGATGTCGTCGCTGTTCCTGCGCACCCTGCGCGAGGACCCGGCCGACGCCGAAGTCCCCAGCCACAAGCTGCTGGTCCGCGCCGGATACGTGCGCCGCGTGGCGCCGGGCGGGTACTCGTGGCTGCCGCTGGGCCTGCGGGTGCTGCGCAACATCGAGCGCGTGGTGCGCGAGGAGATGGACGCCTTCGGCGCGCAGGAGATCCAGTTCCCCGCGCTGCTGCCCAAGGAGCCCTACGAGGCCACCAACCGGTGGACCGAGTACGGCCCGAACCTCTTCCGCCTCAAGGACCGCAAGGGCGCCGACTACCTGCTCGGCCCCACCCACGAGGAGCTGTTCGCGCTCACCGTGAAGGGCGAGTACAGCTCCTACAAGGACTACCCGGTCACGCTCTACCAGATCCAGACCAAGTACCGGGACGAGGCGCGCCCCCGCGCGGGCATCCTGCGCGGCCGCGAGTTCGTCATGAAGGACTCCTACTCCTTCGACCTGGACGACGAGGGCCTGACGCGCTCCTACCAGCAGCACCGCGACGCCTACATCCGCATCTTCGACCGGCTGGGCATGGAGTACGTGATCGTCTCCGCCACCTCCGGCGCGATGGGCGGCTCGGCCTCGGAGGAGTTCCTGGCGGTCGCGGCGACCGGCGAGGACACCTTCGTGCGCAGCACGGAGTCCGACTACGCGGCCAACGTCGAGGCGGTCACCACGCCCGCGCCGCCCGAGCAGCCGGTCGAGGACAAGCCCGAGGCGCAGGTCCACCACACGCCCGGCACGCCGACCATCGAGACGCTGGTCGCCTTCCTCAACGGCATGGGCGAGCGGCGGTTCACCGCCGCCGACACGCTGAAGAACGTCCTGGTCAAGACCCGCCAGCCCGGTGAGCGGGAGTGGCAGCTGCTGGCCATCGGCCTGCCCGGCGACCGCGAGGTGGACCTCAAGCGCCTGGAGGCGGCCGTCGAGCCCGCCGAGGTGGCGATGCTGGAGGAGGCCGACTTCGCCCGCCACCCCTTCCTGGTCAAGGGCTACATCGGCCCGGCGGCGCTGCAGGCCAACGGCGTGCGGTACCTGGTCGACCCGCGCGTGGTGCGCGGCACGGCGTGGGTGACCGGCGCGGACAAGGCCGACCACCACGTGGTGGACCTGGTCTGCGGGCGCGACTTCACCCCCGACGGCACCATCGACGTCGCCGAGGTCCGCGAGGGCGACCCGTCGCCGGACGGCAGGGGTATGCTGGTCGCCGCGCGCGGCATCGAGATCGGCCACATCTTCCAGCTGGGCCGCAAGTACGCCGACGCGTTCGCGCTGGACGCGCTGGGCCCGGACAGCAAGCCCATCCGGATCACCATGGGCTCCTACGGCATCGGCGTGTCCCGGCTGGTCGCGGCGATCGCCGAGCAGAGCCACGACGAGCGCGGCCTGGTCTGGCCCCGCGCCGTGGCCCCCGCCGACGTGCACGTGGTGGTGGCGGGCAAGGACCAGGCCCTGCTCGAAGGCGGCGAGCAGCTCGCGGGCGAGCTGGCGGCGGCCGGGCTGCAGGTGCTGCTGGACGACCGCAAGGCCAGCCCCGGCGTGAAGTTCGCCGACGCCGAGCTGATCGGCGTGCCGACCATCCTGGTGGTGGGCCGCGGCCTGGCCAACGGGGTCGTGGAGGTCAAGGACCGCCGCTCCGGCGAGCGCGTCGAGGTGCCGCTGGCGGACGCGGTGCGGCACCTGGTCGAGGTCGTCCGGGGCTGAGCCCCGCGGTCGGGGAGCGGGTGGGGACCACCCGCTCCCCCGACCACGGGTTCCGGACCCCGGTCGGGGGGCGAGCTCACCTGAGGACGGCGGCCACCACGGCGGAGGTGTCGGACAGGTCGTCGAGCACCACGTGCGCGCCCGCCTCCCGCAGCTCCCGCGCGCTGCTGCGGCCGGTGGCCACGCCGATGGCGACGTGGCCGTGGTGCAGCGCCGCGTCCACGTCGTGCGGGGTGTCGCCGATGACCACCACCGACGACGGCGTCAGGCCGTGCTTGGCCGAGGCCAGCCGCACCGCCTCGGCCACCAGCGCGGGCCGGTGCTCGGAGACCGAGCCGTAGCCGCCGATCTCCCAGTCCAGGTGGGTGTCCAGGCCGAACGCGGCCAGCTTGTACCGCGCGATCTCCACCAGGTTGCCGGTGACCAGGCTCTGCACCACGTCGCCGCGCGCGGCCAGCGCGGCCAGCGCCTCGGCGGCGCCGGGCAGCGCGCGGCCTCGCCGCGCCAGCAGCGCGTGCTCGGCACCGGCGATCGCGATCAGCTCGGCGTGCAGCTTGGTGACCAGCTCCTCGGTGGGCTCCAGTCCGTGCGCGGTCAGCAGCTCGGCGGTGATCGCGCGCTCGGTGCGGCCCGCGAAGCTGGGCGTGTGCACCATCTCCAGCCCGGCGGCGGCCAGCAGCGCGGTGCGGTACCAGCCGCGGCCGAGGCCGTGCGCGTCCACCAGGGTCAGGTCGATGTCCCAGAGCACCAGCGTCCGCACGGGTCAGCTCACCGGCAGGGGCTTGACCGACTCGACCATGGCCTGCAGGTCGGCCTCGGCGACCGGGGCGGGGTCGGCGGGGCCGCCCTCCAGGTCGCCGTTGGCCATGAACACGTGGAAGCTCTTGTCGCCCTTGAGCACCAGCACCTTCACCATGCCCTTGGTGGCCAGGCACTTGTTGCCCGAGGTGGTGATGGTGGCGTCCGCCTGGGCGCCCTCGATGTCGGTCCTCTTGCCGTCGGCCTCGTAGGGGATCTTGACCGGCCTGACCTCGCCGACCTTGACCTCGGCCTGCGGCGCGGAGCTGTAGAACTCCTCGCCCAGCTTCTGGGCGAACTGCTTGGCGACCGCGCCCAGGTCGGTCTGCGGGACCACCGCGCCGCCGGTGCTGCCGCGGTTGAAGCCCTTGCCCTCGCAGTCGTAGACGCCGTAGGCGGTCAGGCCGGTCAGCCTGGCGTCGGGGATGCCGTCGATGGTGGCCGAGCCGTCGCGCCGGGACCAGCCCTTGGGCACGTCGTAGCTGTAGGACAGCGCCTCGACGGGCAGGCAGTTCCAGCCCGACTTGACCGGCTCGCAGGTGATCGGCTGGTCCTCGGGCTCGGTGGTCGGGGGGACCTCGCGGCTGGTGCTCGACGGCGGCGTGCTGCTGCTGGTGGGGCTGCCCCCGGCCTGCTGCTGGTCGTCGGGGCGGGTCAGCACGTACGTCGTCACGCCGCCCGCGACCAGCAGCACGACCGCGCCGATGACCACCCAGAGCGTCGTCCTGCTCTTCTTGGGCGGGGGCTCGTCACCGCCGGAGAACACGCCGAGGCCGCCATAGGAACCGCCGTAGCCCTGCTGGGGGAAGCCCGCCTGGGGGTACCCGCCCTGCTGGGGGTAGCCGCCCTGGTTCCAGTCGCCCTGGTTGGGCTGGCCACCCCAGCCGGTCTGCCCGTCACCTGGGTAAGTCACGGCGCAACGGTACCCCGCCACCCCGCCACCCCCACCAGTCCCCAACGCGTCGGCAAGTACTACCAGGGCCCCGTCGACGCGCCGCTTGCTACTACCCGAGTTGGCTCGGGTAGTAGCAAGCGGCGCGTGCGGGGGTGGCGGGTAGTACTTGCAGGCGCTAACCGGGGAGGAAGCTGAGGCGGACCTTGCGGACCGGGTTGTCGACGTTGGTGTCCACCAGGCACACCGACTGCCAGGTGCCCAGCGCCATGACCCCGCCCAGCACGGGCACGGTCGCGTACGGCGGCACCAGCGCGGGCAGCACGTGGTCGCGGCCGTGGCCCGGCGTGCCGTGCCGGTGCCGCCACCGGCGGTCCGGGGGCAGCAGCTCGCGCAACGCCGCCAGCAGGTCGTCGTCGCTGCCCGCGCCGGTCTCCAGCACGGCCAGTCCGGCGGTGGCGTGCGGCACCCACACGTGCAGCAGCCCGTCGCCGTCCACATCGGACAGGAACCGCTCGCACTCGCCGGTGAGGTCGTGCACGACCTCGCTGGCCCCGGTGCGGATCTCGATCTCCACGCTGCGCATCACCCGAGGGTACGGAAAACGGGCTGACCGCTCGCGACGTGATGGGGCAGCATCACCGCGTGCCGCACACCGCGATCGTCACCGGGGCCAACCAGGGCATCGGCGCCGCCGTCGCCAAGGCGCTGGCGGCGCAGGGGGTCGACGTCCTGATCACCTTCCTGCGCTACACCCCGCCGGAGGACCCCAGCCTGCCCGAGGAGTACTTCACCGCCCGCGAGTCCGGCGCCGACGCCGTGGTCGCCGCGATCACCGCGGCGGGCGGGCGGGCGCACGCGGTCGAGTCGGACCTGACCGACCCGACCGCCCCGGCGCGGCTGTTCGACGTCGCGGAGGAGGTCTTCGGCCCGGTCGACGTGCTGGTCAACAACGCCTCCGGGTGGGTGCAGGACACCTTCCTGGCGGCGGAGCGGGACGGCTTCGGCCGCGTGCTGCGGCCGGTGACGGCGGAGACGTTCGACGCGCAGTTCGCCGTGGACGCCCGCGCCGGGGCGCTGATGATCGCCGAGTTCGCCCGCAGGCACCTGGCGCGCGGCGGCACGTGGGGCCGCGTCGTCGGGCTGACCTCGGGCGGGCCGCAGGGGTTCCCCAGCGAGGTGTCCTACGGGGCGGCCAAGGCGGCGCTGGACAACTACACGATGGCCGCGGCGGCCGAGCTGGGCCCGCACGGCGTCACGGCGAACATGGTCAAGCCGCCCGCCACGGACACCGGCTGGGTCAACGACGCGGTGCGCGCGGCGACCGCCGTGGCGCGGCCGGAGGAGGTGGCGTCGGTGGTGGCGTTCCTGTGCACCGAGGCGGCTGGGCGGGTGACCGGGAACGTCATCACCCTGCACTGAAATTACCCGTGGGTAACATGTGCGCCATGAAGGCTTCCCGTCTCCGCCGGGTCATGAACCTGTGGCCCCCGTTCCTGTTCGCCGGCGTGCGCGTGGTCGAGCTGTCCGACGACTACCGCCGCGCGCGGGTGCGGATGCGGCTGCACTGGTGGAACCGCAACTACGTGGGCACCCACTTCGGCGGTTCGCTGTTCGCCATGACCGACCCGTTCTGGATGCTGCTGGTCATGCACAACCTGGGCCGCGACCACGTGGTGTGGGACCGGGCGGCCGAGATCGAGTTCGTGCGGCCCGGCCGGGGCACCGTCGAGGCCGAGTTCCGGCTCACCGACGAGCACCTGGCCGAGCTGCGCGCGCTGACCGAGGGCGGCGGCAAGGGGCTGGTCTGGTTCGACACCGACGTCGTGGACGAGGGCGGCGAGGTCGTCGCGCGGGTCCGCAAGCAGGTCTACGCCCGCCGCAAGAACCGCGGCGCGGTGGACGGGCCGGTGGGCGAACCAGTCTGATGGGGGCATGCGCACAGCGTTCGGCGAGTCCTTCGACGTCCCCACCGGCTACCTGAACTCCCCCAGCGTGGGCGTGCCGCCCGCCTCCGCCGTCGCGGCGGTCGCCGAGTCCGTGCGGCGGTGGGGTGCGGGCGCCGACCACGCGCCCTCGTTCGACCGGCCCGTGGCGGCGGCGCGGGCGGCGTTCGGGCGGATCGTGGGCGTGCCCGCCGAGCGGGTCGCCATCGGCGCGTCGGTCTCGCAGCTGGTCGCCCTGGTCGCGGGCAGCCTGCCGGAGGGCGCGCGGGTGCTGGTGGCGCGCGGGGAGTTCACCAGCGTCACGTTCCCGTTCGCCGCGCGCGGGCTGCGGGTGACCGAGGTCGAGCTGGACGAGCTGGTGGCCTCGGTCGACGGGCACGACCTGGTGGCGGTGAGCGTGGCGCAGTCCGCGGACGGGCGGCTGGTCGACCTGGACGGGCTGCGCGCCACCGGGGTGCCGGTGCTGCTGGACGCCACCCAGGCGGCGGGCTGGCTGCCGCTGGCGCTGGACTGGGCGGACTGGGTGGTCGCGGCCGGGTACAAGTGGCTGCTGGCGCCGCGCGGCGCGGCCTGGCTCGCGGGCTCGGAGCGGGCGCTGGCGGGCACCGCGCCGCTGGCCGCCAACTGGTACGCCGGGGACGACCCGTGGACCACGGTCTACGACCTGCCGCTGCGGCTGGCCGCGGACGCCCGGCGGCTGGACCTGTCCCCGGTCTGGTGGGCGCACGTGGGCGCGTCGGTGTCGCTGCCCTGGCTGGCCTCGCTGGACGCGGAGGCGGTGCGGGCGCACACCACCGGGCTGGCGGACGGGCTGCGCAAGGCGTTGGACCTGCCGCCCGCCGGGTCGGCGATCGTGTCCCTGGACGTGCCGGGGGAGCGGCTGGCGCGCGTCGGGGTGCGCGCCGCCGCGCGCGCCGGGCGGAGCAGGCTGGGGTTCCACCTCTACAACACCGCCGAAGATGTCGATCTTGTACTGGAGGCGCTGGGATGAGAGCGGTCCGTTACCGTGAGTCCCCGTGACGGTTCCACCAGAATCGCCTGAAGAGGTGACACAGCGGATTCCGCGGATACCGCCCGGCCCCGGACCGGCGGGCACCGCGCGGTTCGAGCCTGCCCGCATGGGTGACCTCGACGCCCTGCTGGGCGGCCCCCCGCCGCCGCCCCCGTTCCACCCGCACCCCGCGCCCCGGCCCGGTCCCCGCCCTGGGGCGCCCCAGCAGGGAGCGCCCCGGCCGTCGCGCGGCGGGCTGCTGTGGAAGGGGCTGGCGCTGGTGGGCGTCGCCGTGGTGTCCGGCCTGGTGTGGCTCATGCTGCGGCCCGGTGAGGAGCGCGACACCGCCGCGCCCACGTCCACGCCCAAACCCGCGGGCGAGTTCACCTTCACCAAGGCGCCGGAGGTCCCGCAGCCGGTCAAGGACAGCCGCTGCGCCGAGCACGCCTACGGGCAGACCAAGGAGTTCCTGACCGCCACGCCCTGCCAGCAGCTCACCCGAGGGCTCTACACGACCACCACGCCCGACGGGAGGACCGCCTACAGCTCGGTCTCCGTGGTGCGGATGAAGAGCGAGCAGGACGCGACCAAGCTCAAGGAGCTGACCGCCCGCGACGGCACCGGCAACGTCAACGACCTGGTCAAGGACGGCGCGGTCAAGGTCGAGGGGCTGCGCACGCTGGCGAACGGCGGGTTCGCCGCGGTCCAGCGCGGTCAGGACGTGGTGATCGTCGAGACCGACACCGCCCGGCACGGCGGCGACGAGGCCGCGCACAACGCGCTGATGAAGCGGATCAGCACCGACGCCTTCCGCCTCGCCGCCGACCTCGGCTGACCGGCCGCGCCCGGCCGATCAGCCCGCCGCGCCCGGCATGGCGATCGACACGGGCGTGAGACCCGCCACCTTGCGCCACCGCGTCGCCCGCACCGCCGAGACCGTCAGCGCGTCCAGCGCGGTCCGCCGCAGCGCCGCGTCGTCGGTGCGCTCCAGCACGCCCCGCCAGGCCGCGCAGGCGTCGTTCTCGGCCACCACCAGCGCCGCGACGGCCGAGGACGCGCTGTCCACCGGCTCGGGCGGCAGGTAGGCCGGGGCGGGCGGCTCGGGCTGCTGGCCCGCGTCGCGCAGCCAGCGCTCCGTGGCGTCCCGCCGCGCCCGGTGCGCGTTGGCGCCCTCCGCCACGTCCGCCGCCTGCTGCTGGAGGAACGCGCTGACCAGGCCGTAGGTCCACACCGCCGCGTGCTCCGCCGCCAGCGCGTCCTGCACCGCGTCATGGGTCGTCGGCTGCATCACCGCATCGCCTCCAGCAGGCTCGCGCACCCGGCGGACACCGAGCCCACCAGGCCGGCCCGGTGCGTCGGCAGCGACGGCAGCAGCTCGCCCGCCTGCTTCTGGGCCGCCTGCAGCGCCGCGACCAGCTGCTCGCGCGTCGGGTTCGGCGGCGGGGAGACCGGCGGGGTGCCCGACGGCGCGGCCGAGGCCGACGGCACGGCGGGCGCGGCGCGGTCCACCTCGGCCTGCAGCCGCTCGGCGTGCTCGGCGCGCGCCGAGGCCACCTCGTTCGCGCCCACCGCCGAGGCCAGCGCCGAGTCCGCCCGCGCGGCCCGCACCAGCTCCGCCAGCGGGTCCGGGGGCGGGGGTTGCGGTGGTGGTGTGGTGCACGCGACTGCCAGCGGCGCCGAGGCCACCGCGAGCAGCACGCCGCGCCTGCTGAGCGCCGTTCTCCCGATCACGTGTACCGATCCTGCCAGACCCCCGGTGGTCGGCCGTGGCACGTGCGACCCCGCCGGAGGGGATAGTCTGGGCGACCACGGCCGGCGAGTGCAGCGTCGACCGGGGTCGTCGTGCCCACCAGCCGGACTGCACCACCGACACCCGAGGAGAAGTCAACGTGTCCAGCCCGCCGCGCGGAGAACTCGCCGCGCAGCTAGCACCCGTCGTGCGGGAGGCGGTCGAGGCGATCGGCTTCGACCTGGAGCTGCTCGACGTGAACCAGGCTGGGCGCCGCAGGCTGGTGAAGGTGGTCGTGGACGGCGAGGACGGCATCGGCCTGGACGAGGTGGCGCAGGCCAGCCGCGCGATCTCCGCCGCGCTGGACGCCCACGAGCACCTGATCGCGGGCTCCTACACGCTGGAGGTCACCTCTCCGGGGGCGGACCGGCCGCTGACCAGGCCGAGGCACTGGCGGCGCGCCCGGCTGCGCCTGGTCAAGGTCAAGCAGCCCGATCGGGTGGAGTGGTTCGGCCGGGTCGGCGACGCCGACGACACCGGCGTGGTGCTGCTGGTCAAGGGCGAGCTGCGCCGCGTGGAGTACCGCGACATCGAGCGCGCCGTGGTCGAGGTGGAGTTCAAGCAACCGCCCGCCGAGGAGCTCGCGCTCCTGGGCGGCCGAGGTTCGGAGGAGGAGTCGGAGTGAACGTCGACATCGCCGCGCTCAGGGCGATCGAACGGGACAAGGACATCCCCTTCGACACCGTGCTCGAAGCCATCGAGACCGCCCTGCTGACCGCCTACAAGCACACCGAGGGCCACCACCCGCACTCGCGGGTGGAGATCGACCGCAAGACCGGCGTGGTCCGCGTGCTGGCCCAGGAGCTGGGCCCGGACGGCGCGGTCACCGAGGAGTGGGACGACACCCCCGAGGGGTTCGGCCGCATCGCCGCGACCACCGCCCGCCAGGTCATCCTGCAGCGCCTGCGCGACGCCGAGCACGAGCGCACCTTCGGCGAGTTCGCCGCCAAGGAGGGCGAGATCATCGGCGGCGTGGTGCAGCGCGACGCGCGCGCCAACGCCCGCGGCATGGTCGTGGTGCAGGTCGGCGACACCGAGGGCGTGCTGCCGCCCGCCGAGCAGGTGCCCGGCGAGAGCTACGAGCACGGCTCGCGGATCAAGTGCTACGTGGTGGGCGTCTCCCGCGGCGCCCGCGGCCCGCAGATCACCCTCTCGCGCACCCACCCCAACCTGGTGCGCAGGCTGTTCGCGCTGGAGGTCCCGGAGATCGCCGACGGCACCGTGGAGATCCCCGCGGTGGCGCGCGAGGCGGGCCACCGGTCCAAGATCGCGGTCCGCTCGACGGTGCCCGGCGTCAACGCCAAGGGCGCCTGCATCGGCCCGATGGGCGCGCGGGTGCGCAACGTGATGAGCGAGCTGGCCGGTGAGAAGATCGACATCATCGACCACTCCGACGATCCGGCCACGTTCGTCGGGAATGCCCTGTCGCCCGCGAAGGTTGTCTCGGTCAGGGTGCTCGACGAGCGGGCCAAGACAGCGCGCGTGGTGGTGCCGGACTTCCAGCTCTCCCTGGCCATCGGCAAGGAGGGGCAGAACGCCCGGCTGGCCGCGCGGCTGACCGGCTGGCGCATCGACATCCGCAGCGACGCCGAGGCGGGTGGGTCCGCTCCGGCGGGCGCGGCGACATCCGGTTCGGCTGAATGACGATCAGGGGATAGACTTCTCAGTGGTTCGACGTCGGGGATCGGTTTTCACGCACGACGGCCCGGTTCGCACGTGCATCGGATGCCGCGCTCGGACGTCGTACGCTGAGCTGCTGCGCGTGGTGGCCGTGGACGGGACTGTGATCCCGGACACGCGCCGACGGCTGCCGGGGCGGGGAGCATGGCTGCACCCCGATCCCCAGTGCCTCCGCAACGCCGAGAAGCGGCGGGCGTTCCCGAGGGCCCTGCGGGCCCAGGGGGCGCTCGACGTGGAGGGTGTGCGCGAGCACGTGGAGCGGTTCGGGAAGACGGTAGCGGGATCGCCCCGCGACCGGCACGAAGCAAGGAAGCAGGTCGACCCGTCATGAGTCAGCCGTGAAGCTGAAGCCATGAACGCGCGACGTTAAGACGAGGTCGACGGGACTGCCGCCGACCTCATCACCTGAGGAGAGCAGTGGCAGGCAAGGCCCGTGTGCATGAGCTCGCGAAAGAGCTCGGTGTCACCAGCAAGGAACTACTGAGCAAGCTCGCCGACCAGGGCGAGTACGTCAAGTCCGCGTCCAGCACCGTCGAGGCCCCGGTGGCCCGTCGACTGCGCGACGCCTACGCCAAGTCCGAGGCGAAGCCCAAGTCCGGCGCTCGCCCGGCCCCCCCGAAGCCGCAGGCCCCGCAGCAGCAGCCCGCTGCCGCGCAGCCCGGTGCCCGTCCCGAGCAGCCCCGGCCGTCCGCGCCGGTGGGCAAGCCCGGTCCGCGCCCGATGCCCGGCCCGCGCCCGCAGGCCCCGAAGCCGGCCCCCAAGCCCGCTCCGGCGGCCCAGCCGCAGGCCCCGGCCGCGCGTCCGCAGGCCCCGGCGCCTCAGCCGCAGGCTCCGGCCGCGCAGCAGCAGGCTCCGGCCCCGGCGGCGCAGCCGCAGGCCCCCGCCGCGCAGCAGCAGGCTCCGGCCGCGCGTTCGCAGGCCCCGGCGCCCCAGGCGCCGAAGCCGGCAGGCCCCCGGCCCGGCCCGCGTCCGCAGCAGCAGCCCGCTGCCGCGCAGCAGAACCCGTCCGTGGTGCCGCCCCGGCCCCAGGCTCCCAAGCCGCAGGGCCCGCGTCCGCCGCGTCCGGGCAACAACCCCTTCGGCGTCGGCGGCGGCGCCCCCGCGCCGCGGCCCAGCGCCCCGCGCCCGGCCGCGCCCAGCGGTCCCGGTGGCGAGCGCGGCCCGGCGCCCAAGCCCGGTGACCCGCGTCCGGCCCCGCGTCCCGGCGGCTCCGCCGGTTCCGGCGGGCCCCGGCCCAACCCCGGCAACATGCCGCCCAGGCCCAACCCCGGCATGATGCCCGGCCGCCCGGCCGGTCCGCGTCCCGGTGGCGGTGGCGGTCGTCCCGGCCCCGGTGGCGGCGGTGGCCGTCCCGGCGGTGGCGGCGGTCGTCCCGGCGGCGGTGGCGGCGGCTTCCGCGGTGGTCCCGGTGGCGGCGGCGGTGGCGGTGGCTTCCGCGGTGGCCCCGGCGGTGGCGGCGGCGGTGGCGGTGGCTTCCGCGGCGGTCCCGGCGGTGGCGGCGGTGCCCCGGCCGGTGGTGGTGGCGGCTTCCGCGGCCGTCCCGGCGGCGGTGGCCCCGGTGGTCGCGGCGGCACGGCGGGCGCGTTCGGCCGTCCCGGTGGTCCGGCGCGGCGCGGGCGCAAGTCCAAGCGCCAGAAGCGCCAGGAGTACATGGACAACATGCAGGCGCCCTCGGTCGGTGGCGTCCGCCTGCCCAAGGGCAGCGGCGAGACCATCCGGCTGCCGCGCGGCGCCTCGCTGACCGACTTCGCCGACAAGATCAACGCCAACCCGGCTTCGCTGGTGCAGGTGCTGTTCCACCTCGGCGAGATGGTCACCGCGACGCAGTCCGTCTCCGACGAGATCCTGGAGCTGCTCGGCTCCGAGATGAACTACAACGTGCAGGTCGTGTCCCCCGAGGAGGAGGACCGCGAGCTGCTGGAGACCTTCGACATCACCTACGGCGAGGACGCGGGTGACGAGGGCGACCTCCAGGTCCGCCCGCCGGTGGTCACCGTCATGGGTCACGTCGACCACGGCAAGACGCGCCTGCTGGACACCATCCGCAAGACGAAGGTGGCCGAGGGCGAGGCGGGTGGCATCACCCAGCACATCGGCGCCTACCAGGTGGAGACCGAGCTGGAGGGCACCCCCCGGCTCATCACCTTCATCGACACGCCGGGTCACGAGGCGTTCACCGCCATGCGTGCCCGCGGTGCCAACTCGACCGACATCGCGGTCATCGTGGTGGCGGCCGACGACGGTGTGATGCCGCAGACGGTGGAGGCGATCAACCACGCCCAGGCGGCCAACGCGCCGATCGTGGTCGCGGTCAACAAGATCGACAAGGAGGGGGCCAACCCCGCCAAGATCCGCCAGCAGCTCACCGAGTACGGGCTGGTCGCCGAGGAGTACGGCGGCGACACCATGTTCGTGGACATCTCGGCCAAGCAGGGCATCAACATCGACGGCCTGCTGGAGGCGATCCTGCTGACCGCCGACGCGTCGCTGGACCTGCGGGCGAACCCCGAGATGGAGGCCCAGGGCGTCGCCATCGAGGCGCACCTGGACCGCGGTCGCGGCCCGGTGGCCACGGTGCTGGTGCAGCGCGGCACGCTGCGGGTCGGCGACTCGATCGTCGCGGGCGACGCCTACGGCCGCGTCCGCCGCATGGTCGACGAGTACGGCGCGGACGTCACCGAGGCGTACCCGTCGCGGCCGGTGCTGGTCATCGGTCTGACGTCGGTGCCGCGCGCCGGTGACACCTTCCTGGTGGTGGAGGAGGACCGGGTGGCCCGGCAGATCGCCGAGCGCCGCCAGGCCCGCACCCGCAACGCGCAGAACGCCGCCAAGCGCAAGCGCGTCAGCCTGGAGGACCTGGACGCCGCGCTGAAGGAGACCAGCCAGCTCACCCTGATCATCAAGGGCGACAACTCGGGCACCGTCGAGGCCCTGGAAGACGCCCTGATGAAGATCGAGGTCGGCGACGACGTCGAGCTGCGGGTCATCCACCGCGGTGTCGGTGGCATCACCGAGGGCGACATCAACCTCGCCGTCGCGGGTAGCGCCATCGTCCTGGGCTTCAACGTCCGGGCCGAGGGCAAGGCCACCGAGCTGGCCAACCGCGAAGGCGTGGACGTCCGCTACTACACGGTGATCTACCAGGCGATCGACGAGATCGAGCAGGCCCTCAAGGGCATGCTCAAGCCGGAGTACGAGGAGGTCCAGCTGGGCCGCGCGGAGATCCGCGAGGTCTTCAAGTCCTCCAAGGTCGGCACGATCGCGGGCTGCATGGTGCTCTCGGGCGAGATCCGCCGCAACGCGCGGGCCCGCCTGCTGCGCGACAACAACGTGGTCCAGGAGAACCTGCCGATCAGCTCGCTGCGGCGGTTCAAGGACGACGCGACCGAGGTCCGCGAGGGCTTCGAGTGCGGTCTGACGCTCGGCAACTACGCCGACCTGAAGGTCGGCGACGTCATCGAGACGTTCGAGATGCGCGAGAAGCCGCGCGCCTGATCGTCCCACCCGGTGCACGGGGCCGTCCTGGTGGCGGCCCCGTGCCCATGAGCGCACACCTGCGGTGATCACTTGTTCGTGGGAGCACTGGAGCTGGACGTCCTGCTCGGCGACGTCCACTCGCTCAAGCAGAAGCGGTCGGTGGTCCGACCGGTCGTGGCCGAGCTGCGCCGCAAGTTCGAGGTGGCCGTGGCCGAGGCCGGGCACCTGGACCTGCACCGCCGCGCCCTGATCGGAGTGGCGGCGGTGGCCGCGGACGCCGAGCATGTCAGGGAAGTCCTCGTCGCCTGCGAGCGGCTGGTAGCCGGACGACCCGAACTGGAACTGCTCTCCGCCCACCACAGGCTGGTCGGGCCGGAGGACGAGTAGGAAGAGGAGGGAGCGCCGTGGCCGACCAGGCACGGGCTCGCAGGCTGGCCAAGCGGATCTCGCAGATCGTCGCCTCCGCGCTGGAGCACGAGGTCAAGGACCCGAGGCTGGCCAGGGTCACGATCACCGACACCAAGGTGACCGGCGACCTGCACGACGCCACCGTCTACTACACCGTGCTCGGCGAGAAGCTCGACGCCGAGCCGGACTTCGCCGGGGCCGCCGCCGCGCTGGAGAAGGCCAAGGGCGTGCTGCGCACCATGGTCGGCCAGCAGACCGGGGTGCGGTTCACGCCGACCCTGTCCTTCGTCACCGACACCGTGCCCGACGAGGCGCGGCGGATGGACGAGCTGCTGGCCAAGGCGCGCGAGGCGGACGCCGAGGTGGCCAGGATCGCTTCGGGGGCCGAACCCGCGGGTGAGGCCGACCCGTACAAGCCGCCGCGCGAGACCGAGGAATCGGACTAGCGTTCCGGGGCGTGTCCCACGACCTGACCGCCGACCCGCCCGCCGACCTGAGCGCGGCCGTCGACGCCGCCGCCCGCGTGCTGGCGGACGCCGCCGACGTCACCCTGCTGGCCCACGTCAACCCCGACGCCGACGCGCTGGGCAGCGCCCTGGCCCTGGGCCTGGTGCTGCACCGGCGCGGGGCGCGGGTGCGGGTGTCCTTCGGCGCGCCGGAGGAGGTGCCCGAGACGCTGCGCGGCCTGGACGCGGCGGGACTGCTCGTCCCGGCCGCCGAGGTGCCCGCCGCGCCGCCGCTGCTGGTGGCGCTGGACACCGCAAGCGTGGACCGGCTCGGCCCGCTGGGCGACCGGGTGGCCACCGCCGGGCAGGTCGTGGTGCTGGACCACCACGTGTCCAACCCCGGTTTCGGCACGGTCAACGTGGTCGACGCCCGCGCCGAGGCGACCACGCTGGTGGTGCTGCGGGTGCTCGACGCGATGGGCGTGGAGCTGGACGAGCCGGTGGCCCGCTGCCTGTACGCGGGGCTGGTCACCGACACCCGCTCGTTCCGGCACGCGGGCGCGGCGGCGCACCGCGTGGCCGCGCGGCTGATCGAGGCGGGCGTGGACCCGGATGCGGTGGTCCGGCCGCTGATGGACGCCCACCCGTTCGGCTACCTGGCCATGGTGGCCAAGGTGCTGGCGCGGGCGGAGCTGGACCGCGCGGCGGCGGGCGGACGCGGCCTGGTGCACGCCGTGGTGACCCGCGAGGACTCCGCCGGGTTGCGCCCCGAGGAGGTCGAGAGCGTGGTCGACCTGGTGCGCACCACCGCCGAGGCCGAGGTCGCCGCCGTGCTCAAGGAGCTGCGGCCGGGCACGTGGTCGGTGTCGCTGCGCGCGGTGCGCGCGGTGGACGTGGGCCGGGTGGCCCAGCTGCTGGGCGGCGGCGGGCACCGGCTGGCGGCCGGGTTCACCGCGGGCGGCCCGGCGGAGGCGGTCGTGGCCGACATCAAGGCGGCGTTGGCCGGGGTGGCCGGCTGAGTTCACCGAACTGTCGGACCCCTGTGCTTGGCTGGTGGCATTCCACGTGGACGGGGGTCGGGCGGTGGCGGAGCGGGTGCCCGCGCGCAGGGTGGTCGGGTTGGCGGTGCCCGCGCTGGGCGTGCTGGCGGCCGAGCCGCTGTACGTGCTGGTCGACACGGCGGTGGTGGGCCACCTCGGCGCGCTGCCGCTGGCGGGCCTGGCGCTGGGCGGTGTGCTGTTCACCCAGGTCGCCACCCAGCTGACCTTCCTGTCCTACGGCACCACCGCGCGCACCGCCCGGCTGTTCGGCGCGGGCCGCCGGGCCGAGGCGGTCGAGGAGGGCGTGCAGGCGACCTGGCTGGCGCTGGCGGTGGGCGCGCTGGTCGTGGTGCTGGGCCAGCTGCTGGCCGGACCGGCCGCGCGGCTGCTGGCGGGCGAGGGCCCGGTGGCCGCCGCCGCGGTGAGCTGGCTGCGCATCGCCCTGTTCGGCGCGCCGTTCGTGCTGGTCACGATGGCGGGCAACGGGTGGATGCGCGGCGTGCAGGACACCGTGCGCCCGCTGCGGTACGTGCTGCTGGGCAACGGCCTGTCGGCGGTGCTGTGCCCGCTGCTGGTGCACGTGGCGGGGTGGGGCCTGGAGGGTTCCGCGGTGGCCAACGTGGTCGCCCAGGTGCTGTCCGCCTGCCTCTTCTTCCGCGCGCTGATCGTCGAGCGCGTCCAGCTGCGCCCCGTCCCGCACCTGATGCGCGCCCAACTGGGCATGGGGCGCGACCTGGTGCTGCGCAGCCTGGCGTTCCAGGCGTGCTTCCTCTCGGCGGCCTCGGTGGCGGCTCGGACGTCGGTGTCGGCCGTCGGCGCGCACCAGGTGGTCCTGCAGCTGTGGACGTTCCTGGCGCTGGTGCTGGACTCGCTGGCGATCGCGGCGCAGTCGATCGTGGGCGCGTTCCTCGGCGCGGGGCGGCGGGCCGAGGCCAGGCGCTTCGCGTGGCAGGTGACCGGGTACGGGCTGGCGTTCGGCGCGGCGCTGGGCGTGCTGTTCGCCGCGCTGTCCGGGGTGCTGCCGGGGGTGTTCACCAGCGATCCGGGCGTGCTGGCCGAGGTGCCGCGCGCGTGGTGGTTCTTCGTGGCGCTGCAGCCGGTGGCCGGGGTGGTGTTCGCCCTGGACGGCGTGCTGCTGGGGGCCGGTGACGCGGCGTTCCTGCGCACCGCGACCCTGGTGTCGGCGGCGGTCGGGTTCCTGCCGCTGATCTGGGCGTCGCTGGCGTTCGGCTGGGGGCTGGCGGGGATCTGGACCGGGCTGTCGGCGTTCATGGTGCTGCGCCTGGTGAGCCTGCTGGTGCGGACCCGCTCGGGCGGTTGGGCGGTGGTGGGCGTGGCCGTGCGGTGACGACGGCGGCTGTGGTGAGGATTACGCCCGGAATCGTTAACACAGGGCAAGTGTTTCCGATGTACGGAATGCCACCGCACCGAGCCGAGGGGACCCCTGCGTTGCCGGTCGATCGCACCACCAAGCGAGCGTGGCTGATCTGGGCCACCGCCGTCACCGTCTACATCGCCGCCGTGTTCCACCGCGCCTCGCTGGGCGTGGCCGGCCTGGAGGCGTCGGAGCGGTTCGGCGTCGGCCCGGCCGCGCTGAGCACCTTCACCGTGCTCCAGATCGGCCTGTACGCCTTCATGCAGATCCCGACCGGCCTGCTGGTCGACCGGTTCGGGCCGCGCCGCGTGCTCACCGCCGCCGCGCTGCTCATGGGCCTGGGGCAGGTCCTGTTCGCCCTGGCCCACTCCTACCCGCTGGGCCTGGCCGCGCGCGCGGTGCTGGGCGTCGGCGACGCGATGACCTGGGTCAGCGTGCTGCGGCTGGCCGCCGCGCACTTCCCGCCGCGCCGGTTCACCCTGGTCATGTCGCTGTCCGCGGCGCTGGGCGGCGCGGGCAACCTGGTCGCCACCGTGCCGCTGACGCTGCTGCTGGACAACGCGGGCTGGGCGGCGACGTTCCTGGTCGCGGGCGCGGCCACGGCCGTGTACTCGGCGCTGGTGGCGCTGCGGGTGCGCGAAGTCCCCGAAGGCGTGCCGCAGCCGGAGCCGGAGTCGGTGCCGCTGCGCACGATCGCCAGGCGGGTCGCCGCCGCGTGGCGGGTGCCGGGCACCCGGCTGGGCTTCTGGGTGCACTACACCTCGATGTCCACGCCCGCCCTGCTCGGCCTGCTGTGGGGCTTCCCGTACCTGGTCGAGGCGCAGGGCATGGCCCGTCCCGAGGCGTCGGCGGTGCTCAGCCTGCTGGTGGTCGTCGCGATCGTCACCGGTCCGGTGATGGGCGCGGTGATCGCCCGCAAGCCGGAGTGGCGGATGCCGATCGTGGTGGCCTACCTGGTCGTCGCGGTGGTGTGCTGGGCGCTGCTGCTGGGCTGGCCGGGCGGGGTGCTGCCGGTGCCGCTGCTGGTCGCCGTCTTCGCCGTGCTGGCGCTGGGCAACCCGGCGTCCGGCGTGGCGTTCGCCCTGGTCCGCGACTACAACCCGCTGCACCGGGTGAGCACCGCCACGGGCGTGGCCAACGTCGGCGGGTTCGCCGCGATCACCGTCTGCGCGCTGGTCGTGGGCGTGCTGCTGGACCTGGTCGAGCCCATGCCCGCCGCGTCGGCCTACCGCGTCGCGTTCCTGGCCGTGGCCGCGGCGCTGCTGCTCGGCGTGTGGCGGACCACCGTGTGGTGGCGCCGGGCGCGGGCCGCGGTGTTCGCCGCGGAGGAGCGCGGCGAGCAGGTGCCGGTGCAGATCCGCCGCCGCCGTTGGGACGTGCTGGCCGACGCCTAAGATGCTCGGTCGTGCCCGCTTCTCCTCGCCCCGCAGTTCCGCCCGGTCTCGTCGTCGTGGACAAGCCCGACGGCATGACCTCCCACGACGTCGTGGCCAAGGTGCGCCGCATCCTCGGCACCCGCAAGGTCGGCCACGCGGGCACGCTGGACCCGATGGCCACCGGTGTGCTGGTGCTCGGCGTGGAGCGGGCCACCAAGCTGCTGGGCCACCTGGCGCTGGACAGCAAGGCCTACCTGTCGACCATCCGACTCGGCTCGTCGACCACCACCGACGACGCCGAGGGCGAGGTGCTGACCACCGCGGACGCCTCCGCGGTGCCCGAGGAGACGATCCGGGCGGGCGTGGCCAGGCTCACCGGCCCGATCCAGCAGGTGCCCAGCGCGGTCAGCGCGGTCAAGGTGGACGGCAAGCGCGCCTACGCCAGGGTCCGCGCCGGTGAGGCGGTCGAGCTGCCCGCCCGCGCGGTGACCGTGCACCGGTTCGACGTGCTGGCGATCCGCCGCGAGGAGGGCGCCACCGAGCTGGACGTGATGGTCGAGTGCTCCTCCGGCACCTACGTCCGGGCGCTGGCCCGCGACCTCGGCGCGGACCTGGGCGTGGGGGGCCACCTGGCCGCGCTGCGCCGCACCAGGGTCGGCCCGTTCGACCTGCGGGTGGCCCGGACCCTGCCCCAGCTGGAGGCCGAGCCCGGCCTGTCGCTGGACCTGGACGCGGCCGTGGCAGCGGCGTTCCCCCGGCGGCAGATCGCGCCGCGCGAGGTGGCCGCGCTGTCCCACGGCCGCCGCCTGGCCGCGGGCGGCCTGGACGGCACCTACGGCGTGTTCGGCCCCGACGGCCACGTCGTGGCGCTGGCCAAGGACGAGGGCCCGGTGGCCAAGCCGCTGGTGGTGCTCACCCCGGCGGGCTAGTCCCGTCGGTGAACCCGTCAGGGGGTACGTCCACCCGGCGCGCGCGGCCTACCGTGGTGGCATGGCGAGATGGGTGTGGCCGACCGCGACGGGCGTGCTGGCGTCGGCGACCGGAGTGGTGGTCAACCTGGCGACGGAGCTGAAGACCAGCTGGTGGGCCTGGGCGGTGGTCGCGCTGCTCACCGCCGTCGGCGTGCTGGTGGCCCTGCTGGCCCAGCCCGCCGAGCGGCCGGGGCGGGAACCGGAGCGGGAGCAGGAGCCCCCGGCGCCCCGCGGCGCCGTCCACAACAGCGTGTCCAGCCCCGTGTACGGCACGGTGGTGCAGGCGGGCACCATCGGCGCCTACCACGAGAACCGCCCGCTCACCGTCAACCAGAACGCGGTGGCCCGCGACGGCGGCACCGTGCACCAGGCCGGTAGGGACCTGCGCCACGACCCCGGCGCGTGAGCCGGTTCCCGCGCGAGCCGATCATGGCGGCCACGTAGGCTTCACCCGTGCAACGGTGGCGAGGTCTTGAACACCTTCCCGGCGGCTGGGGCCGCTGCGTGGTGACCATCGGCGTGTTCGACGGGGTGCACCGCGGGCACCAGGCGCTCATCGGCCGCGCGGTGGAGCTGGCCAAGGACCGCGGCGTGCCCTCGGTGGTGATGACCTTCGACCCGCACCCGTCCGAGGTGGTGCGGCCCGGTAGCCACCCGGCCCAGCTGACCGGCCTGCGCAGGCGGGCGGAGCTGGTGGAGGCGCTGGGGGTGGACGTGTTCTGCGTGCTGCCCTTCACCGTGGAGCTGTCCCGGATGCCCGCCGACGAGTTCGTGCACGAGGTGATCGTCGAGCGGCTGCACGCGGCGGCGGTGGTGGTGGGCCAGAACTTCACGTTCGGCCACAAGGCGGCGGGCACCGTGGAGTTGCTGCACGCGCTCGGCAAGCGGTTCGGTTTCGTGACCGAAGGGGCGGACCTGGTGACCGACGACGGCGTGACCTACTCCTCGACCTACATCCGCGCCTGCATCGACGCGGGCGACGTGGCCGCGGCGGCCGTGGCGCTGGGCCGCCCGCACCGGCTGGAGGGCATCGTGGTGCGCGGCGACGGCCGGGGCAGGGAGCTGGGCTTCCCCACCGCGAACCTGTCCACCACCCGGTTCGCCGCGGTGCCCGCCGACGGCGTGTACGCCTGCTGGTTCGTGCACGGCAGCGGGCGCAGGCTGCGCGCGGCGGTGTCGGTCGGCACGAACCCGACCTTCTCCGGGCGCGAACGCCGGGTGGAGGCGTTCGTGCTCGACGTGGACGAGGACTTCTACGGCCAGCGGGTGGCCCTGGACTTCGTGGCGCGGCTGCGCGACATGGAGAAGTTCGACAGCCTCGACGCGCTCATCGACCAGATGCACCGCGACGTGGCGGAGACCAGGGACGTGCTGGCCGAACCCGGTATGTGACCGGTTGAACCAGGTGGGTGGAACCGCCCGTGTGACAGCCGACGACCTGGCAGGATGCGGGCACGTCGGCAGGCCCAGGGGAGAGGCGAAGGTGGAGGACCACAAGATCGTCCAGCGCAACCTCGCTTTGCAGCGGGAGTGGTACGGGGAGCCCCTGGGGGACCGGGTGCGCCGGTTGGTGGTCGCTTTCAACGTGTCCCAGGCCCAGCTCGCCGAGGTGCTGGGGATCAGCGCGCCCATGCTCAGCCAGGTGATGAGCGGGCGTCGCGCCAAGATCGGCAACCCGTCGGTGCTGGCGCGGATGATCATGCTGGAGCGCAAGGTGCTCACCCCCGACGTGGCCACCGGCGCCCCCGAGGCGCTGCAACGCGCGCTGGACGAGGTGCGCGACTCCAAGCCGACGGTGAGCCGGGACTCCCTGCCGGTCAACGGCGCCGACGACGAGGCCGTGGTGTTCCCCGTGCTGCGCCGCGTCGCCGACCGCGCGGAGCTGTCCCAGGCCGCCGACGTGCTGGGCGAGGACTTCCCGGCGCTGGCCGACCTGCTGCGCCGGGCGGGCAAGGGCCGGTGAGGCTGTTCACGGCGCTGTTCCCGCCGCCCGAGGCGGTCGAGGAGCTGGCCGCCGCGCTGGCGCCGCTGCACGCCCGGTACCCGGAGCTGCGCTGGGTCGACCCGGCCCGCTGGCACATCACGCTGCGCTTCTTCGGGGAGACCGAGCCCGCCGACCAGCTGACCCCGTTCGAGGGACTGGCCGGTCCGGTGCTGAGGCTGCGCGACACCGGTCACTTCCCCGGCGTGCTGTGGGTCGGCGTGACCGGGGCGCTGGAGCCGCTCGGGACCGCCGCGGGCGCGGGCCCGGACTGGCGTCCACACCTGACGGTGGCCCGCTCCCGGCACGCCAAGCGCTGGCCCCGCCTGGAGTTCACCGGTCGCGAGTGGACCGCCGCTGAGGTGGCGCTGGTGCGCAGTGATCTCGGCCGTGGTTACACCGTGCTGGACCGGGTATTCCTGAGCACGTCGAACGGCTGAACGCGACGAGGGCTGGTAGCCTCGACATTTGGGTCTGGCTGCGGTCCGTGGCGGCCAGCACCGTCTACCCCGGCAGTTTCGAGGGGCCGCACGGAACCGACAGGCACAAGGAGTAGCACCGCAGTGGCACTGACCACCGAGCAGAAGAAGTCCATCCTCGCCGAGTACGGCGTCCACGACACGGACACCGGTTCCGCCGAGGCCCAGGTCGCGCTGCTGAGCAAGCGCATCGCCGACCTGACCGAGCACCTCAAGCAGCACAAGCACGACCACCACTCGCGTCGCGGCCTGCTGCTGCTGGTCGGCCGCCGCAGGCGGCTGCTCAACTACCTGCAGAAGGTGGACATCCAGCGCTACCGGTCGCTGATCCAGCGGCTCGGCCTGCGCAGGTGAGCCGTGCCGAGGGGGAGTGACCTGGCCGGTCACTCCCCCTCGGCGCAGCCGAAAGCACAAAAGACGAGGGACGCACGCGCGGCGCACGGGACGACAGTTCGCCGGTCCTCGGTAGTGGCCCCCTGGCACAGCCAACCAGGGGACTTCGATCGAAGACCGGCCTCGTCCGAACCGCGATCCCGCGCCCGAGCGCGCTGCGGCCCGCAGACGAGGAGCACCGCATGACCGATATCGAGGTCCACGAGACTTCAGCCCTGATCGACAACGGTCGGTTCGGCACCCGCACCATCCGCTTCGAGACCGGCCGCCTGGCCCGCCAGGCGGCAGGCAGCGTCGTCGCCTACCTCGACGACGAGACCATGCTGCTGTCCGCCACCACGGCGTCCAAGCAGCCCAAGGAGCACTTCGACTTCTTCCCCCTGACGGTGGACGTCGAGGAGCGCATGTACGCCGCGGGCCGCATCCCCGGCTCGTTCTTCCGCCGCGAGGGCCGCCCCTCCACCGACGCGATCCTGACCTGCCGCCTGATCGACCGGCCGCTGCGCCCGTCCTTCGTGGACGGCCTGCGCAACGAGATCCAGGTCGTCATCACGGTGATGAGCCTGAACCCGGCCGACCTGTACGACGTGGTGGCCATCAACGCCGCCTCGGCGTCCACGCAGCTGGCGGGCCTGCCGTTCTCCGGTCCCATCGGCGGCGTCCGGGTGGCGCTGATCGAGGGCCAGTGGGTCGCGTTCCCGACCCACGAGCAGCTGGAGAAGGCCGTGTTCGACATGGTCGTGGCGGGCCGCGTGGTCGGCGACGACGTGGCGATCATGATGGTCGAGGCCGAGGCCACCGAGCACGTGATCGACCTGGTGAGCGAGGGCGCCCAGGCCCCCACCGAAGAGGTCGTCGCGGCAGGCCTGGAGGCGGCCAAGCCGTTCATCCGGGTGCTGTGCGAGGCCCAGGCCAAGCTGGCCGAGGTCGCCGCCAAGGAGACCGGCGAGTTCCCGACCTACCCGGCCTACCAGCCCGACGCCTACGAGGCCGTCGAGCAGGCCGCCGCGGGCGAGCTGGCCCAGGCGCTGACCATCGCGGGCAAGCAGGAGCGCGAGAACCGCATCGACGAGGTCAAGCTCTCGGTGCTGGAGAAGCTGGCCGAGCAGTTCGAGGGCCGGGAGAAGGAGGTCGGCGCGGCCTTCCGCTCGCTGACCAAGAAGCTGGTCCGCCAGCGCATCCTGCGCGACAAGGTGCGCATCGACGGCCGCGGCCTGACCGACATCCGCTCGCTGTCCGCCGAGGTCGCGGTCATCCCGCGCACCCACGGCTCGGCGCTGTTCGAGCGCGGCGAGACCCAGATCCTGGGCGTCACCACGCTGAACATGCTGCGCATGGAGCAGCAGATCGACTCCCTGTCGCCGGAGACGCACAAGCGCTACCTGCACCACTACAACTTCCCGCCGTTCTCCACCGGTGAGACGGGCCGGGTCGGCTCGCCCAAGCGGCGCGAGATCGGCCACGGCGCGCTGGCCGAGCGGGCGCTGATCCCGGTGCTGCCCAAGCGCGATGAGTTCCCCTACGCGATCCGCCAGGTCTCCGAGGCGCTGGGCTCCAACGGCTCCACCTCGATGGGCTCGGTCTGCGCGTCCACGATGTCGCTGCTCAACGCGGGCGTGCCGCTCAAGGCGCCGGTGTCGGGCATCGCCATGGGCCTGGTCTCCGACGAGGTCGACGGCAAGACCGAGTACGTGGCGCTGACCGACATCCTCGGCGCCGAGGACGCGTTCGGCGACATGGACTTCAAGGTGGCGGGCACCAAGGAGTTCGTGACCGCGCTGCAGCTGGACACCAAGCTCGACGGCATCCCCTCCGAGGTGCTGGGCGCGGCGCTGAGCCAGGCCCGCGACGCGCGGCTGACCATCCTGGAGGTCATGGCCGAGGCCATCGACGTCCCGGACGAGATGAGCCCCTACGCGCCGCGCGTCACCTCGGTGAAGATCCCCACCGACAAGATCGGCGAGGTCATCGGGCCCAAGGGCAAGATGATCAACTCGATCACCGAGCAGACCGGCGCCGACATCTCCATCGAGGACGACGGCACCATCTACGTCGGCGCGGCGGACGGCCCCTCGGCCGAGGCGGCGATCGGCCTGATCAACGCCATCGCCAACCCGCAGCTGCCCAAGGTCGGCGAGCGCTTCCTGGGCACCGTGGTCAAGACCGCCGCCTTCGGCGCGTTCGTGTCCCTGCTGCCGGGCAAGGACGGCCTGATCCACATCTCCAAGCTGGGCAACGGCAAGCGCATCGGCAAGGTGGAGGACGTGGTCAAGGTCGGCGACAAGCTGCGCGTCGAGATCGCCGACATCGACCAGCGCGGCAAGATCAGCCTGGTCCTGGTCAACGAGGACGAGGCGGCCGCCCCGGCGGCGGACGCCCCCGCGCAGGCCCCGGCCGAGACCCCGGCCGAGTCCCCGGCGCAGTGACCAGCAGCGTCAACGAGACGGCCGCGGGTGCTTCGGGCACCCGCGGCCGTCCGCGTCAGAACGGGGCCCAGGACAGCACCCCTGGCAGGACCCGGGACAGGACTCGGGGCGGACCGGGCCACCTCCAGCGGCCCGGCAGCACGCGGGTGCTGGAGCAGAGCGCCGCGGGCGTGACGGTGCGCCGCAGCGTGCTGCCCTCCGGCCTGCGGGTGATCACCGAGCGGATCCCCGGCGTGCGGTCGGCCTCGGTGGGCCTGTGGGTGCAGGTCGGTTCGCGCGACGAGCGCGCCGACGTGGCCGGTGCCGCGCACTACCTGGAGCACCTGCTGTTCAAGGGCACCGCGCGGCGCTCAGCGGCGGTCATCGCCGAGGAGATCGACGCGGTCGGCGGCGAGCTGAACGCGTTCACCGCCAAGGAGCACACCTGCTACTACGCGCACGTCCTGGACGAGGACCTGCCGCTGGCCGTGGACCTGGTGTGCGACGTGGTGTTCGAAGCGCTGTGCGAGCCCCGCGACTTCGAGACCGAGCGCGGCGTCGTGCTCGAAGAGATCGCCATGCGCGATGATGACCCCGAGGACCTGCTGCACGACGCCTTCCTCGACGCGCTCATGGGAGACCACCCGCTGGGCCGACCGGTGCTGGGCACCGAGAAGTCCATCGGGGACATGAGCCGCGACGCGCTGTACGGGTTCTACCGGCGTCGCTACACGCTGCCGCGGATGGTGCTCGCGGTCGCGGGCAACATCGACCACAACCACGTGATGCGGTTGGCGCGCAAGCAGATCGGCGACCGGCTCGCCCGCACGGGCACGCCGGTGGCCCCGCGCGCGGGTCGCGCGCGGATCGCCTCGTCGCGCAAGCTCGTGCTGCACAGCGACGACACCGAGCAGGCGCACCTGATGCTCGGCGTGAAGGCCCTGGACCGCCACGACGAGCGCAGGTTCGCGCTCAACGTGCTCAACGCGGCACTGGGCGGCGGCATGAGCTCCCGCCTGTTCCAGGAGGTCCGCGAACGCCGCGGCCTGGCCTACCAGGTGTACTCGTCGGTCGGGTCCTATGCGGACACCGGCACGTGGTCGGTGTACGCGGGCTGCCAGCCCGACCGGCTCGGCGACGTGGCGGGCGTGATCCGCGACGTGCTGTCGGTGGTGGCCGCGGAGGGGCTGTCCGACGCCGAAGTGGCCAGGGGCAAGGGCCAGCTGCGCGGCGGCCTCGTGCTGGGCCTGGAGGACACCAGCTCGCGGATGTCACGCATCGGCAAGGGCGAGCTCAACTACGGCGACTACCTGTCGGTCGAGCAGACGCTTGAGCGCATCGAGGCGGTCACCGCGGACGACGTGGCCGCCCTGGCCGCGGAGTTGCTCCGACGTCCCGTCGCCGCCGCGGTGGTCGGCCCTTACGCTCACGCCGACGACTTGCCGCCCCAGGTGCACGAGGTGATCTCTTGACCCAGCGTTCTTCCGACGAGCCGATCCGGGTGGGCGTGATCGGCGCCCGCGGCCGCATGGGCGCGGAGGTGTGCCGCGCCGTCGAAGCCGCGCAGGACATGGAGGTCGTCGCCACGGTCGACGCGGACGACCGGCTGTCCGCCCTGTCCGACGCGGCCGCCGAGGTGGTGGTCGACTTCACCCACCCCGGCGTCGTGATGGACAACCTCCGGTTCTGCGTCGACCACGGCATCCACGCCGTGGTCGGCACCTCCGGCTTCGACGCGGACAGGCTGTCGACCGTGTCCGAGTGGTTGCGGGCCAAGCCGGACCTCGGCGTCCTCGTGGCCCCGAACTTCGCCCTCGGCGCGGTGCTGACCATGCGCTTCGCCGAGCTGGCGGCTCGGTACTACGAGTCGGTCGAGGTCATCGAGCTGCACCACCCGCGCAAGGCGGACGCGCCCTCGGGCACCGCCGCGCACACCGCCCGGTTGATCTCCCAGGCCCGCGAGGCGGCGGGACTGGCGGCCATGCCGGACGCGACGACCCAGGAGGCACCCGGCGCGCGGGGCACGCTGGTGGGCGACGTGCGGGTGCACTCCCTGCGGATCGCCGGCCTGATCGCGCACCAGGAAGTCGTGTTCGGCACGGAGGGCGAGACGCTGACCGTGCGGCACGACTCGCTGGACCGCAAGTCGTTCATGCCGGGTGTGCTGCTGGCCGTGCGGTCGGTGTTCGACCACCCCGGCCTGTCCGTCGGCCTGGACAAGTACCTCGACCTCTGAGGCGGTGGTCCTCGGTGGGGTGGGGGCGCCACCCTCCTCACCGGGGACCGCGACGTCGGCCGCTGGTGTCGATAGGCGTCTCCTTCCTGTCGTCGCGTCGGTGGACTCGCCCCGCGCCGCCGGGGGCCCTCCGGCGGTCGCCCGTGATCGACTGTAGAACAAGTGTTCGAACGATGTGGCCGCGCAGGCCCGTGTTCAGCAGATCGGATGACAGATGAGGACCCGCACCACCGCCCTGCTGATCACCGCCGCCCTGGTGGTGTACTTCGTGCTGCTCGGCGGCCGGGCGGTCGTGCTGCTGGGCACCGGCGACCCGGTGGGGATCGGCCTTGGCGTGGGGGTCCTGCTGCTGCCGCTGATCGGCGCGTGGATCGTGTGGACGAACCTGCGGTTCGGGTTCGTCACCGAGCGGATGGCCCGCCTGCTGGACGCGGAGGGCGGTCTGCCGGACCTCTCCGACCTGCCGCGCAGGCCGTCCGGGCGGGTGGACCGGCAGGCCGCCGACGCGTGGTTCGACCAGCGCCGCGCCGAGGTGGAGGCCGACCGGGGCGACTGGCGGAAGTGGTTCCTGCTGGCGCAGGCCTACGACCTCGCCGGGGACCGCGGCCGGGCGCGCGAGACGATGCGCAGGGCCATCGAGCTGTTCCAGTCCTCGGCGGATCAGCCGTAGGTCCGGGGGGAAGCGGTCGGTCCCGCGTCACCCGCCGCGTCGTCGCGACCGTCCCTTACCTCGGGCAGGCGATTTCCAGTCCCTCGCCTGAGTGAGACCGGGTGCGACCCCGCTCGTCGAGGGGTATCGCGAGACCATGTACCCCTCAGCTGTGGAACGCCTCTACGACTGCGAAGTCCTCGACCGGCACGGCCAGCGCATCGGGTCGCTGCGCGGGCTGTGGCTGGCGGCGGGCAGCGGCGTGCCGAGATGGGCCGTGGTGGGCATCGGCGGCGCGGAGGTCCTCGTGCCGGTCCGCGGCGGGCAGGTGCGCGAGCGCCGTCTGGTGCTGCCGATCGAGAAGCACGAGGTCGAGGGCGCCCCTGCGGCGCAGGGCGACTCGCTGGACGTGGCGCGGGTGCACGACCACTACCGGCTCACCGCGTCCGACGAGCAGCTGGTGCGGCACGAGCGCGCGGCGGGCGTCGGCGCGGCCAGCGTCAGTGCGGCCAGCGTCAGTGCGGCCTGCGTCAGTGCAGCCAGCCCGCGACCGCCGCGGGGGACGCCGCCAGCAGGCTGAACCGGGCGAACCGGCCCACCACGCCGGTGGTCAGGAACAGCGTGGTCGACATGCCCGCCAGACCGGCGAGCACGGTGGTGAACATGAACGGCGGCATGCCGACCACCGAGCTCACCGCGTGCGTGCCGAACATCCAGTGCGGGTGCCGGTGGCAGCGCTCGCGGACCCACTCCAAGCGCGACTTCCACTTGACCCGCCACGCCGAGGTCCGCTCCGGCCGCTCCTTGCGCTTGAGGAACGCGGGCAGGTGCAGGCTTCCGCGCGCGGCGAGGAAGTACAGCAGCTTGCCCAGGACCTGCCCCGCCGCCACCGCGATGCCGATGCACCACCACGAGATGCCCGGTTGCTGGGTCGCCAAGCCGATGACGAACACCTCGATGCTGATGAGGGGGACGATCGCGGAACCGACCGCGACGCCGAAGGTTAAGATCAGCCAGCCGAGCACCTGGCCGAGGCTAGCAACGACTCAGCGCCGCAGCAGTAGGGTCAGCACCCCGGAAACCCTTATTTCGCGCAGCGGTCGCCCGCCCGCGTCCAAGGTGCGCACCGTTCCGTCCGCGGTCCAGCCCGCGGAGCGGTAGAAGGCGGTGGAAGCCTTGTCGGCTTCGGGGATCCACGCGATGCCGCGCGTCGCGCCCCTGTCCCGCAACGCCTCCGCGGCCGTGGCGAGGAGCCTGCCGCCGTGTCCGCGTCGCCCCCACCGGGGCTCGACCAGCAGCGTGGACACCAGGGCCGTGGTGGCCGCGTCCTCGGGCAGCGTGCCGTCGGCGGCGGCCACCTCCTCGTCCGGGGCGAGCCCGGCGAGGCAGAACCCCACGATCCAGCGGCCCTCCGTGGCGACGAGGACCTGGCCGTGCGCCACGGCTTCGGCCCACCTCGGCGCGGTCCGGGAGACGTCGAGGTCGGCGAGCACCTCGGGGGGCAGGAGGTCCGCGTAGGCGGTGCGCCAGGTGTCGCGGTGGATGCGGGCGATCTCCGCCACGTCTTCGGGCCCGGCGGTGCGGACGGCGGCGTCGGCCATGCCGGGCACCCTAGGGGATCGGCGTCCGTCGGGACTGTCGGACCCTGCCGGCACGATCTCACCCGTGCAGAGGATGAGCGCAGACGTAGCCAGGCGGATCGCGTTGGCGGCACAGGGGTTCGCCGATCCCCGGCCCCTCTCCCCACCCACCCGCCGCCACCTCCAGCGGGTGCTCTCGCGCGTCCAGCTGCTCCAGCTCGACTCGGTCAACGTGGCCGTGCGCGCCCACTACATGCCGGTGTTCAGCAGGTTGGGCTCCTACGCGCCCTCGCTGGTGGACGACGCGGCGTGGTCGCACAGCGCCCGCAAGCCGAGGCTGCTGGTGGAGTACTGGGCGCACGAGGCGAGCCTGGTGCCGGTGGAGGACTGGCCGCTGCTGCACTCCGGGGCCAAGAAGCCCGGCTGGTGGCGCAACTACGGCGTGCACGCGCAGCGGTCCTCGCAGCTGGTCGACGACATCCTGGCGGTGGTCAAGGAGCTGGGCCCGGTCGGCGCCGGGACGATCGAGCGGGAGCTGACCGGCGGCGGTCCGCGGGCGCGGGGTCCGTGGTGGGACCGCTCCGAGGTCAAGCAGCTGTGCGAGTACCTGTTCGGCCTGGGGGAGCTGGCCACGGGGTCGCGGCGCGGCTTCGAGCGGCTCTACGACCTGACCGAGCGGGTGCTGCCCGCGCAGGTGCTGTCCCGGCGGGTGGACGCGGCGGAGGGGGCGCGCGAGCTGGTCGCCAGGGCGGCCGTGGCGATGGGCGTGGCGACCGAGCCGGACCTGCGCGACTACTACCGCCTGCAGCCCGGCCACAGCAGGCGCGCGGTGGCGGAGCTGGTGGAGCAGGGCGTGCTGGTCCCGGTCCAGGTGGACGGGTGGTCCGCGCCCGCGTACCGGCACGTGGCGGCCGCCGCGCCGCGCAAGGTCGCCGGTCGGGCCCTGCTGTGCCCGTTCGACCCGCTGATCTGGGAGCGGGCCCGCACCGAGCGGTTGTTCGGCTTCCGGTACCGCATCGAGATCTACGTGCCGGAGGAGAAGCGGGTGCACGGCTACTACGTCTTCCCGTTCCTGCTGGACGGGGAGCTGGTGGCCAGGGTCGACCTGAAGGCGGACCGCGCGGTGGGGGCGCTGCGGGTGCAGGGGGCCTACGTCGAACCCGGCGCCGAGCCCGGCCGGGTGGCGGCCGAGCTGGCGGCCGAGCTGCGCCACATGGCCGACTGGCTGGAGCTGGAGGACGTGGTGGTGATGCCGAGGGGCGACCTGGCGCTCGCGCTCGGCGCCGCGGTCCACACCATCAGGTGACAAGGGGTGAAAATTGTCAGCACAAGGCCGATGATGGAGGCATGACCGAGACCACGACGCGGCGCGTGCCGGAGGCGGCGGCTGCCTGCCACGCGGTGGGCCGGTCCCCGGCGCTCGGAGTGGTCCAGACCCGCACAATGGTCCCGCCAGTACCGCGAGCACCAAGAGGAGACCGTCGTGGCGGAAGGCGCGTTGACCCCCGAGGTCATCCTCGACACGGCCGAAGAGGTCCTGCGCCGCTTCGGCCCGGCCAAGGCGACGGTGGTGGACGTCGCCAGGGCGCTGGGGGTCAGCCACGGCAGCGTCTACCGGCACTTCCCGACGAAGGTCGCGCTGCGCGAGGCGGTCACCCGGCGCTGGCTCGACCGGGGCCGCGCGGAGCTGGCCGAGCTGGCGGCCGGTGACGCCCCGGCGTCCCGGCGACTGCGCGACTGGCTGAACGCGCTCTTCGAGGCCAAGCGCAGGAAGGCGGCGGAGGACCCCGAGCTGTTCGCCACCTTCTCCGTGCTGGTCGACAAGCGGAGCGGCGTGGCGGCCGCCCACGTCAGCCAGCTGGAGGAGGAGCTGACCAGGATCATCAGCGACGGTGTGGCCAGCGGCGAGTTCGCGCCCCGCGACCCGCGCACGACCGCACGGGCCGTCTTCGACGCCACGAGCCGCTTCCACAACCCGTCGCACGCGGCGGATTGGGTGTCCCCGGACATCCGGGCCGCGTTCGACGCCGTGGTGTCACTGGTGGTGTCAGGGTTGCGGTCGAGCGAGTGAGCCCGCGGCCCGCCGGTGCGCGGGCCGCGGGCCTCGGGGCTCCGCCGGGGTCGGTCAGCTCGCCGATGTGGTGACCAGGGCGTGGCCGCTGCTCGTGCGGCCGGTGACGAACAGCGAGGGCTCGTCCTCGGGCGGGGTCTTCGACACCTCCAGGTCGCTGCGCGCCGATCCGGAGTTGGAGGCCAGGTCGATCTGCGCCGCCACGCCCGGCCGGACGCCGACGCGGACGTCGCCGGAACCGGTGCCCATGTGGAGGCGGCCGGAGGCGGCGTCGGCCACGGTCACGTCACCGCTGCCGGTGCGCACCTGCACGTCGTCCTGCACCGCGCCGAGCCACACGTCCCCGGTGCCGGTGTAGAGGGTCGTGTTGCCGCCGATGGACGACACCTCGATGTCGCCGCTGCCGGTCTTGGCCTTCAGCCCGCCCAGCATCGGTCCCAGGCGAACCTTGCCCGAGCCGGTGGTGACCTGGGCCGCGCCGTCCGCGCGGTCGGCGTTGACGCTCCCGGTGCCGGTGTTGAGGTCCAGCCGCCCGGCCGCGCCGGTCACGGTGACGTCCGCCGACCCGGTCTTGGTCGTCACGTGCGACCCGTTGGGGGCCCGCACCACCACGCCCAGCGGCACCGCGCGCAGCGGCAGCGCCTTGGACGCGTGCACCACCAGTCGCTGCCCGGTGAACTCGACCTGCGCGTCGCGCACCGCCTCGGTCGGCCCGGCCTGCTGGCCGCGGTTGCTGCCGAACTGGTCGTTCACCCAGGTCAGCAGACCTGACAGGCCCGCGGTCCAGGACTCGCCCGCGCCGGGGTCGTGGCGCAGTTCGACGTGCACGCCCGGCTCGTCGACCAGGTGCACCTGCACACGGCCCGCGAGCAGGGCCACGTCGACCTCCACCGGCCCCTCGGCGTCGAAGTCCTGCCTGCGGACCAGGTCCGATCCCGTGCTCTCCACCGCTCCCCCTCCTCAGCCCTGCACCCAGCCGCGCACCCGCGACGACGGGCCGCCGCCGTGGTCCTTCGGCGGTCCCCAGGGGCCGCCCTTGGGCCCGCGCCGCCCGCCGACCGCGCCCTGCACGGCCTGCGCGACGAAGGTGTTCAGCGACATCCCCTGGGCGGCGGCGGCCTGTTCCGCCTTGGCCTTGAGCTCGTCCAGCAGTCGCAGGGTGACGCGCGTGGCGTCACCGCCCGCGGGCCGGGGGACTTCCTGCGGCTCCGGTTCGGGCTCCTGCTGGGGCGCCGCCCCGGTGACCACGACCCGGACGTCCCGGCCGTCCAGCCGGACCTCCACCACCGGACCGTCGAGCGCGGCGGTGACCTCGGCGGCCATGTCGGAGAGCGCGTTCATGACCGCCAACCGGGCGGCCGGTTCCAGCGCGGCGGACAGCGCGGCGGCGGCCCGGCGGGTGGCCTCGTCGCCCGCGGACGCCGCGGTCGCGAAGTCCTCGCGCAGTGCTGCGATGTACGGTGACAGATCCATGACACCACCATGACGTCATATCTGGCGTCAGTCAAGCGTCAGCGTGATGCGTTCACTGGTGGCGGACATTCCCACCATGGGCGTTTTCGCTCGGCGCGGGACGGCGGTTAGGGTTCGGCCATGGCTGAGACGGTGTCGCCGAAGGTGCAGTTGATCGCGAAGACGGAGTTCTTCCCGCCTGCGGACGTGCCGTGGTCCACCGACGCCGACGGCGGCGAGGCGCTCGCCGAGTTCGCGGGCCGCGCGTGCTACCAGTCGTGGACCAAGCCCAACCCGGCGACCGCGACCAACGCGGGCTACCTCCGCCACATCATCGAGGTCGGCCACCTGTCGGTGCTGGAGCACGGCTCGGTCAGCTTCTACCTGACCGGCATCTCCCGCTCGCTGACCCACGAGCTGATCCGCCACCGGCACTTCTCGTACTCACAGCTGTCCCAGCGGTACGTGCCCGAGCGCGACGCCGCCATGGTCGAGCCGGACGTCATCGCCGCCGACCCCGAGCTGCACGCCAAGTTCGTGGCCGCCGCCGAGGCCAGCGTGAACGCCTACAACGAGCTGCTCAAGGGCCTGGAGGAGAAGTTCTCCGACGTGCCGAGCGCCACGCTGCGCCGCAAGCAGGCCCGCCAGGCCGCCCGCGCCGTGCTGCCCAACGCCACCGAGACCCGCATCGTGGTCACCGGCAACTACCGCGCCTGGCGGCACTTCATCGCCATGCGCGCCACCGAGCACGCCGACGTGGAGATCCGCGCATTGGCCGTGGAGTGCCTGCGTCAGCTGCAGAAGGCCGCGCCCAACGCGTTCGCCGACTTCGCCATCTCCGCGCTGCCCGACGGCACCGAGGTGGCCTCCAGCCCGCTGGTCAGCGAGGGCTAGCCGTGAAGCGGCTCGTGGTCGACGTCCGGCCGGGCGAGTACACCGTCGCGCGGCTGCCCGCCGACGCGCCGGTGCCGCCCGGTCTGCTGGACGCCGAGGGGCTGGTGTCGGTCACCCGCACGCCGGACGAGCTGTCGGTGGTGTGCCCCAGCGAGCACGCGCCCGCCGACGCCCGGACGCAGGACGGGTGGCGGCTGCTGACCGTGCGCGGACCGCTGGAGTTCACCCTCACCGGCATCATGGCCGCGCTGTCCGGGGAGCTCGCCGCGGCCGGGGTGAGCCTGTTCGCGCTGTCCACTTACGACACCGACCACCTGCTGGTCAAAGCCGTCGACCTGGCCCGCGCGGTGCAGGCGCTGCGGCAGTCGGGGCACGAAGTCACGAAACCGTGAAACCGGGACGGGCGTCGAGCGGTCTGAAGTAGCGTTCGACGCCCACTGGGGTTCGACGCCCGCTGGGGTTTGAGGAGTGCCACGGTGACTGGACAGCAGGGCTTGGCCGCGCAGCCGCGCGTCATCGCGGGCAGGTACACCCTGCTCGTCGAGCTGGGGCGCGGCGGCATGGGCGTGGTGTGGCGGGCGCAGGACACCGTGATCGGCCGCCAGGTGGCGATCAAGGAGCTGCACCTGCCCGAGGGCATCGCGCCGCAGGAGCGCCGGGTCCTGGAGGAGCGGGTGCTGCGCGAGGCGCGCACCGCGGGCAGGCTCAACGACCCGGCCGTGGTCACCGTGTTCGACGTGGTCGCCGAGAACGGCATGACCTACATCGTGATGGAGCTGGTCGAGGCGGCCACGCTGTCCACGCTCATCGAGCGGCACGGCCCCCTGCCGCCGGACCGGGTCGCCTCCATCGCGCTGCAGGCGCTGTCCGCGTTGGACTGCGCGCACCAGGCGGGTGTCGTGCACCGCGACGTCAAGCCTGGCAACCTCATGGTCACCCCCGGCGGCCGGGTGAAGCTGACCGACTTCGGCATCGCCCAAGCGGTCGACGACCCGCGGCTGACCACCAGCGGCAGCATCATCGGCTCACCCGCCTACATGGCGCCCGAGCGCCTCCACGGTCACGAGGCGTCGCCCGCCTCCGACCTGTGGGCGCTGGGCGCGACGCTGTGCTACGCCGTGGAGGGTGCCAACCCCTACGAGCGCTCGACCACCGCCGCCACGCTGAACGCGATCATGACCGAGGTGCCCCGGCTGAGCCGGGCGCACGGCACGCTCGCCGCGGTGATCACGGGCCTGCTGATGCCCGATCCGGCGGCCCGGCTGACCGGCCCCCAGGCGCGGGCGATGCTGGAGCGGGCCGCCGCCCAGCCCACCCCGCCGCACGGCTTCGGCCCGTCGCAGGTCACCGTCAGCCACACCCAGCCGACGGCCGCCGCGAAGAAGCCGCCCGCCCGCAAGCTGGCCGTCGCGGGCGCGGTGGTGGCCGCGCTGGCGCTGTTCACGGCGGGTGTGTTCACGGGCCGCTGGCTGTTCACCGACACCCCGCCCGTCGCACTGGCCGAGACGGTCACCTTCGGCGCGGGCGGCGCGATGCGCGAGTTCAAGCTGGACCAGGGGCAGTGCGGGGACAACTTCCTCGGGCAGAACGTGCAGGTCGGCTACACCGACTGCGCCGACGAGCACGCCGTGGAGGTCTTCGCCGAGGGCTCGCCGTTCGGCTCGGTCGACAAGATCCCCTACCCCGGCGACGAGTGGCTGCGCGCCTACGCGCTGGACTTCTGCACCCTGCACTTCAAGTCCGAGCGCGTGCCGCTGGCGAGCAAGGACAGCCAACTGCTCTACGCCGCCGTCGTGCCCACCGCGGGGGAGTGGAAGGTGGAGGCCGACGGCAAGGGGGCGCGCGGCATCGCCTGCGTACTGTGGAACAAGGACCGCAGCCAGCTCACCGAGCGGGTGATCGCGAAGTAGTCGTGACCACCCAGTAACGTGGGCGCATGGGTGTCGCGCGCGACGAACGCAGGCTGCTGGTCGAACTGCTCGGCGAGGTCGGCCCGGACGCGCCGACGCTGTGCGACCCGTGGCGCACCAGGGACCTGGCCGCGCACCTGGTCCTGCGCGAGCGCAGGCTCGACGCCGCGCCCGGCATCATGCTCAAACCCCTCGCGGGCCACACCCGGCGCGTCCAGGACGCCTACGCGGCCAAGCCGTGGGCCGAGCTGGTCGACCTGGTCCGCCAGGGCCCACCCCGGTGGTCGCCGTTCGGGCCGCTGGACGAGCCTGCCAACGCGATGGAGTACTTCGTCCACCACGAGGACGTGCGGCGCGCGGTCGACGGCTGGAGCCCCCGCTCGCCCGAGCCCGCGCGCGACGCGGTGCTGTGGCGCCACGTGGGCCGCGTCGCCAGGAGGACCTACCGCCGCAGCCCGGTGGGCGTGATCCTGCGCCGCCCCGACGGCGACGCGGTGACCGCCAAGTCCGGGCCCAACCCCGTGGTGCTGAACGGGCAGGTCGCGGAACTGCTGCTGGTCGCGTCCGGCCGCGACCGCGTCCAGGTGGACTTCGACGGCGACCCGGACGCCGTGCGCGCTGTCAAGACCCTCGACCGGAGTATGTAGTCGCTGCTCGCTGAGGGTGACGCGGTAGCGTTTGGCCATGACCGGATGCCCTACCGCCTCGCCCGGCCGCCCCTTCGGCCGCGTGCTCACCGCCATGGTCACCCCGTTCGACGCCCAGGGGGCCGTCGACCTGGACAAGGCGCAGCACCTCGCGAAGCACCTGGTCGAGCTCGGCAGCGACGGACTGGTCGTCAACGGCACCACCGGCGAGAGCCCGACCACCGACGAAGCCGAGAAGCTGGACCTGATCCGCGCCGTGGTCGAGGCGGTCGGCGACCGCGCGACCGTGATGAGCGGCGCGGGCACCTACGACACCGCGCACAGCGTCGGGGTCGCCCGCAAGGCGCAGGACGCGGGCGCGCACGGCCTGCTGGTGGTGACCCCCTACTACTCGCGGCCCACGCAGGCGGGCCTGCTGGCCCACTTCACCGCCGTGGCCGACGCGGTGGACGTGCCGGTGATGCTCTACGACATCCCGCCGCGCTCCATCGTGCCGATCGAGGTCGACACCCTGCTGCGGCTGGCCGAGCACCCGCGCGTGCTCGCGGTCAAGGACGCCAAGGGCGACCTGGCGGCGGGCAGCCGGGTCATGGCCGAGACCGACCTGGCCTACTACTCCGGCGACGACCCGCTGAACCTGCCGTGGCTGTCGGTGGGCGCGGTCGGCTTCGTCAGCGTGCTCTCGCACGTGGCGGCCGACCGGCTGCTGACCATGCTGGACGCCTTCGAGTCCGGCGACGTCGCCACCGCCAAGGCGGTGCACCGGTCGCTGCTGCCGCTGCTGCGGCCGTTCGGCCGGATGCCCGGCGTCACCTACACCAAGGCGGCGCTGCGGCTGCGCGGCATCGACGTGGGCGACCCGCGGCTGCCGCTGGTCCCCGCCACCCCCGAGGACATCGACTACATCACTGAGGCCCTCGAGGCCGAACCGGGAGTCAACGCGTGATCAACCCGAGCTCACCCCCGCCCGCACTGCCCGACGGAGCACTGCGCGTCGTCGCACTGGGCGGCATCGGCGAGGTCGGCCGCAACATGACCGTCTTCGAGCACGCCGGACGGCTGCTCGTGGTGGACTGCGGCGTCCTGTTCCCCGAGGACGACCAGCCTGGCGTCGACCTCATCCTGCCCGACTTCAGGGCGATCGAGCACCGGTTGGAGGACATCGACGCGCTCGTGCTCACGCACGGGCACGAGGACCACATCGGCGCCGTGCCGTTCCTGCTCAAGCAGCGGCCGGACCTGCCGGTGGTGGGCTCGAAGTTCACCCTGGCGCTGCTGGCGGCCAAGTGCAAGGAGCACCGGCAGAACCCCACCCTGGTCGAGGTCGTGGAAGGCGAGCGCCGCTCGTTCGGCCCCTACGACCTGGAGTTCTTCGCGGTCAACCACTCCATCCCCGACGCGCTGGCGGTGGCCATCCGCACCGCCGCGGGCCTGGTGCTGCACACCGGCGACATCAAGCTCGACCAGCTGCCGCTGGACGGCCGCCTCACCGACCTGGGCGGGTTCTCCCGGCTGGGCGACGAGGGCGTGGACCTGTTCCTGGTCGACTCCACCAACGCCGAGGTGCCCGGTTTCGTGGCACCCGAGCGGGAGATCGGTCCGGTGCTGGAGAACGTCATCCGCAAGGCCAACCAGCGGGTGATCGTGGCCTGCTTCGCCTCGCACGTGCACCGCGTGCAGCAGGTGCTGGACGTGGCCGTCCAGTACCGCCGCCGGGTGGCCCTGGTCGGCCGCTCGATGGTGCGCAACATGGGCATCGCGGCCGAGCTGGGCCTGCTGCACGTGCCCGACGGCCTGTTCGTCGACCTCGACGAGGCGATGCGGCTGCCCGAGGACGAGGTGCTGTTCGTCTCCACCGGCTCGCAGGGCGAACCGCTGTCGGCGCTGTCGCGGATGGCGCGCGGCGAGCACCGGCAGATCTCCATCCGCGCGGGCGACACCATCGTGCTGGCCAGCTCGCTGATCCCCGGCAACGAGAACGCCGTCTTCGGCGTCGTCAACGGCCTGGTCAAGCTGGGTGCGACGGTCATCCACCAGGGCAACGCCAAGGTGCACGTGTCCGGCCACTCACCCGCCGGTGAACTGCTGTTCCTCTACAACGCGGTGCGCCCCAGCAACGTCATGCCGGTGCACGGCGAGTGGCGCCACCTGCGCGCGAACGCCGCGCTGGCGGTGGCCACCGGTGTGGCCGAGGACCGGGTGGTGATCGCCGAGGACGGCGTGGTGGTGGACCTGGTCGACGGCAAGGCCGCCATCAGCGGCCGGGTCGAGGTCGGCCACGTCTACGTCGACGGCCTGTCCGTGGGCGACGTGGGCGAGTCCACCCTGTCCGACCGCCTGGTGCTGGGCGAGGGCGGCTTCATCGCCATCACGGTCGCCGTGGACTCCAGCACCGGTCGCGCGGTCGCCCCGCCCACGGTGTCCGGGCGCGGCTTCTCCGACGACCCCAAGGCGCTGGACCAGGCCGTCTCCCTGGTGGAGATGGAGCTGTCGCGCACCGAAGCGGAAGGCATCACCGACTCGCACCGCATCGCGCAGGCGGTGCGCCGGGTGGTGGGCCGCTGGGTCGCCGAGACCTACCGCCGCCGCCCGATGATCGTGCCCACGATCCTGCCTGTGTAGGACTGACCCGGCTCCGCCGGGTCAGGCTCGGCCGCCCGGAAGTCGGCCTGCCGACGCGGCCTCGCGTGGGGGTCACCTTGTCGGTGTGACTTCGGCGGCTGGGGTGGTGGGGGCGCGGTTGCTCGCCGGTCGGACGAGCGCGCCGGAGAGCCCGAACGCGGCCGACGACAGCAGCGCAGGCGCGGTGCCCCTGGCGGCACGGGTCACGACACCGTCCGGTCGCCCGCCGGTCGCCAGGGGCTGCTGCCGGTGGTGGGGCGGGTCGGGTCGTGGAACTTGGGCAGGTCCGGCTCGTCGGCGCGCAGCGGGACCAGACCAGCGGTGATCGCCCGCATGATCCGCTCGTGCGCCCGCCGCGCGTCGCCCGCACGTCCGTCGCGCAGGTCCGACAGGTCCACCGGCGTTCCGAAGTGCACCTTGAACGTCGGTCGCTTGCGCAGTCCGCGCAGGTAGGAGGTCAGGTAGGGCTTGAAGTCCGCCCACCCGCGCACGTGCGTGTTGCCCCAGCAGACCGCCTCGTGCGCGCCCCACTGGCTGACCGGGACCACCGGCACGCCGCCGCTGAGCGCCAGCCGAGCCGCGCCGGTCTTGCCCCGCTCCGGCCACAGGCCGGGGTCGAGGCTGATCCGGCCCTCGGGGTAGAGGGCGATCGGGTCGCCGCCGCGGCCGAGCACCTCCACCGCGCGGTGGTAGGCCGTGCCCACGTCGGCCGCGGCCCGGTCGACCCGCAGGTGCCCGCACGCCTTGAGGACCGGTCCGATGACCGGTGTGTCGAGCAGCCCGCCCGCGAGCAGGAACCGGGGGGCGACGCCGATCCGGTGGCAGGCGGCGATCAGCACGAACGGGTCGAGGTTGCCGATGTGGTTGGACACCAGCAGCAGGGGGCGGCCCCGCAGGTCCTCCGGGATGTCACCGGTGACCTCAAGGCGCCCGCTCAACCCGACGAGGGCCCGGTCGACGGCGGTCAGCGCGCGCCACAGCGGCGGGGTGGACGCAGGATTCGGCACAGCGGGCAGGCTACGGCGTGTCGAGGTGTCGGCGCACCGGGTTCCGGGCAACCATGGGCGTCGAGCAGCGCACGTCACGTCCCCGGTGACTCGTGGGGCGGGTGGGACACGAGGGACTACCGTTAGAGCCATGGCCGGCCGGACTGGGACTTCGCGCAAGGGCACGACCCGCAGCAGGACCGGGTCGAAGCCGCGGGCAGGCGCGTCCAGGGCGCGATCCGCGGCCAAGCGACCCGCGGCGAAGCGACCGGCGGCCAGGAGACCCGCCGCGCGCCGGTCCTCCGGGCTCGGCCTCGTCGGCCGGACCTGGGGTCTGCTCGGCCGCGGCGTCGGCGGGGTGGTCCGCGCGGTCGGCCGGGGCAAGGAGCTGGACCCGGCGCACCGGCGCGACGGCCTGGCGCTGGTGCTGATCGCGCTCGCGGTGATCACCGCCTCGGGCGTGTGGTGGCAGGCGGGCGGCCCGGTCGGGCAGTGGGTCGACGTGGCGGTGCGCAGCTCGGTGGGCGCCCCCGCGATGATCCTGCCGGTGGTGCTGCTGGCGATCGCGATCACGCTGATGCGCACCGACCCGACGCCGGAGGCCAGGCCCCGGCTGGTGATCGGCGGGCTGCTGGTCACCGTGGGCTTCCTGGGCATGTTCCACCTGATCGGCGGGCTGCCGTCGGACCCGGTGGCGCGGCGCGGCGCGGGCGGCGCGCTGGGCTACCTGTCCGGCGGGTTCCTGGCGCAGGGCCTGACGCCGTGGGTGGCGGGCCCGCTGCTGTTCCTGATCTTCGGCTACGGCGTGCTGGTGCTGATGCACCTGCCGGTCCGGCAGATCGCGCCCTGGCTGCGCGAGCACGTGCACCGCGGGCACGACCAGCTCGACGGCTTCGAGAAGGACATCGACCTCGACGACCTCGAGGACCTCGAGGAGGAGCCCAAGCCCGCCCGGCTGCGCAGGCCGTCGCGGCGCAGGCAGGCCGCCGCGCCCGAGGGGCAGCCCGAGCTGCCGCTGGACGAGGAGGTGCCCCCGCCGCCCACGCGCCCGATCAAGCAGGCCAGGGCCGCCGTGCCGCCCCCCGACCGGGCCGCCGAGACGGTCCCCGACCGGACCGCCGAGAAGCCCGCGGAGCGCACCGCCAGGGTCGAGGCGCTGGCGGTGCGCGCGGTGGAGGGCGACTACCAGCTGCCGCCGCCCACCATCCTCAAGGACGGCGACGCGCCCAAGGCCCGCAGCAAGGCCAACGACCTGATGATCGAGGCCATCACCGGCGTGCTCGACCAGTTCTCCATCGACGCGCAGGTCACCGGCTTCACCCGCGGCCCGACGGTCACCCGGTACGAGGTGGAGCTGGGCCCCGGCGTGAAGGTCGAGAAGATCACCGCGCTGACCAAGAACATCGCCTACGCGGTGGCCACCGACAACGTGCGGCTGCTCGCGCCGATCCCCGGCAAGTCCGCGGTGGGCATCGAGGTGCCCAACAGCGACCGCGAGATGGTGCGGCTGGGCGACGTGCTGCGCTCGCCGGGGACGGTGGCGGACAACCACCCGATGGTCATCGGCCTGGGCAAGGACATCGAGGGCCACTTCGTCACCGCGAACCTGACCAAGATGCCGCACCTGCTGGTCGCGGGCTCCACCGGTTCGGGCAAGTCGAGCTTCGTGAACTCGATGCTGGTCTCGCTGCTGGCGCGGGCCACGCCGGACGAGGTCCGGATGATCCTGATCGACCCGAAGATGGTCGAGCTGACCCCGTACGAGGGCATCCCGCACCTGATCACGCCCATCATCACCCAGCCGAAGAAGGCCGCCGCGGCGCTGGCCTGGCTGGTGGAGGAGATGGAGCAGCGCTACCAGGACATGCAGGTCAACCGGGTGCGCCACATCGACGACTTCAACCGCAAGGTGCGCAGCGGCGAGATCAGCGCCCCGCCGGGCAGCGAACGGGTGTACCGGCCCTACCCCTACATCATGGCCATCGTCGACGAGCTGGCCGACCTGATGATGACCGCGCCGCGCGACGTGGAGGACGCGATCGTGCGGATCACCCAGAAGGCCCGCGCGGCGGGCATCCACCTGGTGCTGGCCACCCAGCGGCCGTCGGTGGACGTGGTGACCGGTCTGATCAAGACCAACGTGCCGTCGCGGCTGGCGTTCGCCACCTCGTCGCTGACCGACTCGCGGGTCATCCTGGACCAGCCGGGCGCGGAGAAGCTGATCGGCATGGGCGACGGGCTCTACCTGCCCATGGGCGCGGGCAAGCCGGTGCGCATCCAGGGCGCGTTCGTCGGCGACGAGGAGATCGCCGAGATCGTCGAGTTCACCAAGCGGCAGGCCCAGCCGGAGTACACCGACGGGGTCACCGCGGCCAAGGCGGGCGAGAAGAAGGAGATCGACGCCGACATCGGCGACGACCTGGAGCTGCTGCTCCAGGCCGCCGAGCTGATCGTGACCTCGCAGTTCGGCTCGACCTCGATGCTGCAGCGCAAGCTGCGGGTGGGCTTCGCCAAGGCGGGCAGGCTGATGGACCTGCTGGAGACGCGGGGCGTGGTGGGCCCGTCCGAGGGCTCCAAGGCGCGCGAGGTGCTGATCAAGCCGGACGAGCTGGACTCGGTGGTGCACCTGATCCGCGGCGGTCCGGCTCCGGAGGAGGAATAGGAACAGCCCGGAGCCGATCCGCCGCGTCCCGCCCCGACCCGCGGGTTCCGGTCAGCTCGCGCCGAACTCGCGCACGGCCTCGTAGTAGAGGTCCGCGACGCGCTGGCACGCCCAGTTGCCGCCGCACTGGTGGTACATGTCGGCCTTGAACTTGTCGTCGATCGTGAGCCTGGTGGTCTCGTTGAACCGGCTCTGCCGCTTGTAGTTGCGGTAGCCGAAGTCGTGGCGGTGGCAGGCGGGCAGGAACTGGAAGCCGAACGGGTTGTCCGGCGACCACGAGCAGCCGTCCGAGGACCAGTCGAGCTGGTCGGCGTTGGGCTGGCTCGCGCGGATGGAGCTGAACTGGGCCAGGGTCTTGGTGAACAGGTAGTCGTCGGTGACGGCGGGCGCGTCGATGGCGTGGGCGGTGCCCGCGCCGAGCAGCAGGCCCGCCGAGGCGGCGACGACGGATAAGGCGGTGCGCAAGGACCTCACGGTGCTCCCCCTCGTGGTTGGTGTGGGAGCTTCATACCGGGTGGTGGCGAAGGGCGGACAGGTCCGATCGGACCCATGCGGTGGCCTCCGCCCCCTGTCCTCGCGGCGCGGCAAGCGTTTGCCGCGCACCGCCCGGCGGACTTCGGCTCCCATACGGGACCGGTGTCCGCCGGGCGGCGGGCGCCCGGCTAGCGGGCGGTGGAGCGGGCGAGCCGAACCCCTCTCACCGGCTCGAACCGCTCGACCGGCGCCGGGCACGTGGGGGCGGCGCGGTCACCGGATGGACTCCTCCGGCTCGTCGGCCCGGTCGAGGAAGCGCTGGATCGCCGGTTCGTCCGGGACCTCGGCGTCCTCCGGGGCGCTGATGAGACGTTCGGCGATGGGCAGGGGTTCCGCCACCCACGCCGGGTGGAACTCCCCGCCGGGCAGCAGCCCGTGCTTGCGGGCGAACCCCTCGGCGGCCTCGCGGATCGACTCGCGCAGGGTGCCGACGACCACGGTCTCGGCGGTGTAGGTCAGCTCGACCAGCAGCGCGCGCATCCGGTCGAGCTGGTCGTCCTGGTCGGTCTTGTCCGCCAGCTGCGGCCACAGCCTGCGCTCGAACAGGGTCACGAAGTCCGCCGCGATCGCGTCGGTCGACCGGCGCAGCAGCGCGAAGTGGTCCAGCGCGTCGTCGCAGAGCACGCCCATGCCGGACAGCCGGTGGCCGCACTCCAGCGCCCAGCGCCGCGCGTACGGCCTGCCGCGCCGCCACCGCAGCAGGCCCAGCTGCACGGCCCGGCGCAGCACGCTGGGGCGCATGTGGCCGACGGGGACCAGCTTGGTGATGTCGCGCAGGCCGACCCGCACCCAGTCGTCGGGGCCCTCGTTGTCGCCGACGCCGAGCACGGCCGCGACCGTGGCGCCCCGCTCCCGCGCGGCGACCAGCTCGGCGATCGCGGGCAGCGAGAAACCACGCGCCTGCAGCCGCTGCACGAGGGTCAGCCGCTCGATGTGCGAGGCGTCGTAGTAGGCGACCCGGCCCTGCCTGCGCGGCGCGTGCAGCACGCCTTTGGTCTGGTACATGCGGATCGTGCTGCCGGGCAGGCCCACCCGCACCGCCAGCTCGTCCACCGTCAGCTGCTCCACGCCGCCCATCGTGACGGGTCGGCGTTAGAGCAGTCAACACTGTTCGAGTTCTGGCTCGAATAATTACAGGTGCAGCAGCATGCGGGAGTTGCCCAGCGTGTTCGGCTTCACGTAGGACAGGTCGAGGAACTCCGCCACGCCCTCGTCGGCCGAGCGCATGATCTCCTCGTACACCTCGGGTGACACCGGCGTGCCGTCGATCTCCACGAACCCGTGCTTGCCGAAGAACTCGGTCTCGAAGGTCAGCACGAAGATCCGGGCCAGCTGCAGCTCCCGCGCCGTCTCGATCAGCTTGCGCACGATGCGGTGCCCGATCCCTCGACCGACGGCGGTGGGGGAGACCGCGACCGTGCGGATCTCCGCCAGGTCCTCCCAGAGCACGTGCAGGGCCCCGCAGCCCAGCACCTCGCCGTCCTCCTCGGCCACCCAGAACTCCTGGACGTCCTCGAACAGGGTGACCAGCGGCTTGGCCAGCAGCACCTTGCCCGCGTAGTGGTCGATGAGGGCCTTCATCGCCCGCACGTCACCGGTGCGAGCCCGCCGCACGTTGATCGGGTCGTTCACACCGCAAACGTAGTCTTCGCGCGCGGGCACCCGCTGATCGGTACTCCACAGGGTGAAACTCGCCGGAGAGCGGCTGCGTGCGCCCGGTCCTGCGGTCTACTCGTCCGGAACTGCCTGCGGTGTCCTGGAACGGGGTGTCACGTGCTTCGGAGTTTCCGGGTGGGCAACCACCGGTCGTTCCGCGCGGAGCAGGAGTTGCTGTTGATGCCCCTCCACGCGCAAGCCCGGTTGGTCGTGCCCGTGGCGGCCGTCTACGGCGCGAACGCCTCCGGGAAGTCGAACCTCCTCGACGGCCTGCGATTCATGGCCGATACGGTTGGCGATTCCCCCGGTCCGCGGTATCCGGGGAATGGCATTTCCCGGCGGCCGTTCAAGCTCGATCCGCTCGCCGAGCACGAGCCCTCGATCTTCGTCGTCGAAGTGGTCGAGAACGGTGACCGGTACACGTACGGTTTCGAGGTGGGTGATCGGCGGGTCCGCTCCGAGTGGCTGTACAGCTACCAGGGGAGAAGCCGCAGGCTGCTGTTCGAGCGTGCCGACGAGCAGGTCGAGTTCGGCAAAACGCTCACCGGGGCGACCAGCGGGATGAACGCGCTGAAAGATCTGCTGCGACCTGATGCGCTGTTCCTCGGTCTGGCCGCTCGTGCGAATGTCGTGGCGCTCATGCCCGCGTACCGCTGGTTCGTGCACCGGTTGACTTTCCAGTCGGGAATTCCCCCAGTGGACGTCGACCGGCGGACAGTGGAGTTCCTCCTGTCGAGCGAGAGGGAGCGGGCACGGGTCGTTGCCTTGTCGCGCGCGGCGGACCTGGGTTTTTCGGATGTCGAGGTGGTCGGTGAGGGCGATCCTCGTGGAGGCTCCCTTCTGCTCCGCACTGCCGGCGGCGCCGGGAAACGCCTCCGGTGGGCCGAGCTGTCGGCGGGAACACGAGCTTGGCTGAGCCTGCTCCCCAGCGTGCTGACCGTCCTGGCCGAGGGGGGAACGCTGGTCGTCGACGGGATCGACGCCACCCTGCACCCACTGCTCGCGGCCCGGCTCATCGCCCTCTTCCGCGATTCCGGCAGCAACACCGGGGGCGGTCAGCTCATCTTCACCACCCACGACGCCACGCTGCTGCACCCACCGCTCGCCGAGCGGGTGCTGGACCGGGACGAGGTGTGGTTCGTGGAGAAGGGGCCGACCGGTGCGAGCACCCTCCACCCCCTCACCGAATTCGGACCTGACACCGGGGACAACCTGGAACGCCGCTACCTGTCCGGTGCGTACGGGGCGGTGCCCGATCTGCACGAGGAGCTGTTCGACAGGGCCGTGCGAGGCGGCGCGGACTCCCCGGCGTGAGGAGTTCGGGAGCGGACGCGGAACGCCGTCGCGCTCCGGCGGGGCCTGGCCACCACGGGGTAGGGCGCTGCCGCCGGGCAACCCCTCCACCGGCGTCTGGCGGCTGGTCGAAGCGGCCTTGAACCGCTGAGTGCGGGAGCCCCCGGCGGGGGCGGTTACCCTGGGGCGGTGTCTTCCCCCACCACGTCCAAGCGCGTAGCCATGCTGACCCTCGGGTGTGCCCGCAACGAAGTCGATTCCGAGGAGCTGGCGGGCAGGCTCACCGCGGGCGGCTGGGAGCTGGTCGACGAGGAAGCCGACGTGGTCGTGGTCAACACCTGCGGCTTCGTCGAGTCGGCGAAGAAGGACTCCGTGGACACCCTGCTCGCCGCCGCCGACAGCGGGGCCAAGGTGGTCGCCGTCGGGTGCATGGCCGAGCGGTACGGCGCGGAGCTGGCGGAGAGCCTGCCCGAGGCGCATGCCGTGCTGGGCTTCGACCACTACGCCCAGCTGGCCGAGCGGCTCGACGACGTGGTCGCGGGCAAGGTGCTGGAGTCGCACAAGCCGGTCGACCGCCGCACGCTGCTGCCGCTGACCCCGGTGCAGCGGCCCAAGGCGGCCGAGGAGGTGCAGGTGCCCGGCCACGGGTGGGGGCCGCGCGTGCTGCGCACCCGCCTGGAGGACACCCCGGTCGCGCCGCTGAAGATCGCCTCCGGGTGCGACCGGCGGTGCTCGTTCTGCGCCATCCCGTCCTTCCGCGGCGCGTTCGTCTCCCGCCACCCCGACGAGGTGGTCGCCGAGGCGATGTGGCTGGCCGAGCAGGGCGTCCGCGAGCTGTTCCTGGTCAGCGAGAACTCCACCTCCTACGCCAAGGACCTGCCGCGCGAGCTGGGCGGCCTGGAGCAGCTGATCGGGCGGCTGGCCGAGGTGCCCGGCATCGACCGGGTGCGGGTGTCCTACCTGCAGCCCGCCGAGACCAAGCCGTCGCTGGTCAAGGCGATCGCCACGACCCCCGGTGTGGCCGACTACTTCGACATGTCCTTCCAGCACTCCAGCGAGCCGGTGCTGCGCCGGATGCGCCGGTTCGGCTCCACCGAGTCGTTCCTGGCGCTGGTCGAGCAGATCCGCGCGCTGGCGCCCAAGGCGGGCATCCGCAGCAACGTGATCGTCGGCTTCCCCGGCGAGACCGAGCAGGACCTGGCCGAGCTGGAGCGCTTCCTCACCGAGGCCCGGCTGGACGCGGTGGGTGTGTTCGGCTACTCCGACGAGGACGGCACCGAGGCCGAGGGGCTGCCGGGCAAGCTGGACCCCGACACCGTCGCCGAGCGGGTGGCGCGAGTGTCCGCGCTGGTGGAGGAGCTGACCGCGCAGCGAGCCGAGGACCGGGTCGGCGACGAGGTCGTGGTGCTGGTCGAGCACGAGGAGGACGAGGAGTCCGACTGCGTCGGCCGCGCCGCGCACCAGGCGCCCGAGGTCGACGGCGAGTGCGTGATCACCAACTCCGAGGGGCTGCGCGTGGGCGACCTGGTGCGCTGCCGGGTCGACGCCGCCGAGGGTGTGGACCTGGTGGTCTCCGCGATCGAGGTGCTCCCGCGGTGACCGAACCCGCGCGCGTGCCGGTGCTGAACATCGCCAACGTGCTGACGATGTCCCGGCTGGCGCTCGTGCCGGTGTTCCTCTACGCCCTGTTCGCCGAGGGCGGGCACCACTCGTGGTGGCGGCTGACGGCGTTCGCGGTGTTCGCGGTGGCCTCGGTCACCGACCACGTGGACGGCAACCTCGCCCGCAAGCACGGCCTGATCACCGACTTCGGCAAGATCGCCGACCCGATCGCGGACAAGGCGCTGACCGGCGCCGCGCTGGTGGGGCTGAGCCTGCTGGGCGAGCTGCCGTGGTGGATCACGGTCTTCATCGCGGTGCGCGAGCTGGGCGTGACGCTGCTGCGGTTCTGGGTGATCAGGCACGGCGTCATCCCCGCCAGCCGGGGCGGCAAGGCCAAGACGCTGGCGCAGATCCTGGCGATCGGCCTGTACCTGCTGCCGCTGCCCGCCTGGCTGGAGCCGCTGGCCCCGGTGACCATGGGCGTGGCGGTGGTGCTGACCGCGGTGACCGGCGTGGACTACGTGGTGCGCGCGTTCCGGCTGCGCGCCAGGGGCAAGCGGGCGGTGGCCGGGGCGTGAGCGCGCGGGAGGTGGTGGCGCGGCTGCTGGCCCGCCGGGAGACCGTGGCCACCGCCGAGTCGCTGACCGCGGGCATGGTCGCCGCCGAGCTGGCCACCGTCCCCGGTGCCAGCGCCGCGCTGCGCGGCGGGCTGGTGGTCTACGCCACCGACCTCAAGCACGCCCTGGCGGGGGTGGACGCCGGGTTGCTGGCCGAGCACGGCGCGGTGCACCCCGAGGTGGCCCGCCAGCTCGCCGAGGGCGCGCGGGCGCGCTGCGGGGCCACCTGGGGCCTGGGGCTGACCGGCGTGGCCGGGCCGGACCCCCAGGACGGCGTCGCCCCCGGCACCGTTCACCTCGGTTTGTCCGGTCCGTCCGGTTCGGCGGTGCGCACCATCGCGGTGGGCGGAGATCGCGCCGCGGTCCGCGCGAGGTCCACAGTGGCCGCCCTCGACCTCCTGCTCGATCACCTCCCGGTCGCCGCCGGATGAGCTGAACTGGGCAATTCCGGTCACACCCGAATGCGGGCGCGGGAACTTCCCGGCCCGTTCACCCGTTCGCTCTTGGAGGACGTGCCGGGAAGTCGCTGCCCGTCGAGGGGACGGGTCGGTAACGTGGTGGGCACGGCCGGCCGGAAGGAGGCGCGCGATGACCGTGCTGCTACGCGAGGCGATCGGTGATCGGCTCCGCCATGCCCGCACCACCCAACGCCGCACGCTGCGCGAGGTCTCCAGGACCGCACGCGTCAGCCTCGGCTACCTCTCCGAGGTGGAACGCGGCCGCAAGGAGGCGTCCAGCGAGCTGCTGGCGGCGATCTGCGAGGCGCTGGACCTGCCCTTGTCCGAACTGCTGCACCTGGTCGCGTCCGACATCGGCGCGGTCCAGCCGGTGCCGAGCACGGCCGAGCTCACCGAGCGCGTGGAGCCGGCGGCCCCGAGCCTGGAGGGCGGCACCCTGGTGCCCGCGGTGATCGGCAACGACCTGTCCGACCTGAGGCTGCAGCCCGTGCTGTCGCACCGGCTGTCCACATCGCTGGGCGAGCCGCGCGGCGCCGTGGTGGCCGCCTGAACGTCGTTCGACTCCACCGTGAAGCCGAGCCGGTCACCGGCTCGGCTTCTCGCGTGCAACGACTTGGCAACCGAGTGCGGGGTGCGCGCGGCCCCGGCGCGGCGGGCGGGGAGGATGGCCACTGCCGATCGGGGGAAGGTCCGGGGTGGATCAGGGTGATCCCGGATATCTCCCCAGGCCGGTGGAAGCGGCGGGGCACAACTGAGACGATGGAACCAACACCGGCACCGGGTCGTTGCCAATCACGAGCGCGAGCCAGGGAAGTGCGGAGAAGGCAGGCGTAGGAGAGATGGCCAACCCTTTCGTGAAGGCGTGGAAGTACTTCATGGCGGCTTTTTCGTCCAAGATCGACGAGCACGCCGACCCGAAGGTGCAGATCCAGCAGGCCATCGAGGAGGCGCAGCGGCAGCACCAGGCCCTGTCCCAGCAGGCCGCCGCGGTGATCGGCAACCAGCGCCAGCTGGAGATGAAGCTCAACCGGCAGCTGGGTGAGGTCGAGAAGCTGCAGGCGTCCGCGCGGCAGGCGCTCGTGCTCGCCGACGAGGCCAGGGCCAAGGGCGACGAGCAGCGCGCGGCCGAGTTCGAGAACGCCGCGACCTCGTTCGCCACCCAGCTGGTGACCGCCGAGCAGGGCATCGAGGACCTCAAGTCGCTGCACGACCAGTCGCTGCAGGCCGCAGCGCAGGCCAAGCAGGCCGTCGAGCGCAACGCGATGGTGCTGCAGCAGAAGCTGGCCGAGCGGACCAAGCTGCTCAGCCAGCTGGAGCAGGCCAAGATGCAGGAGCAGGTGTCCAACTCGCTGCGCCAGATGACCGAGCTGGCCGCGCCGGGCAACACCCCCTCGCTGGAGGAGGTCCGCGACAAGATCGAGAAGCGGTACACCACCGCCCTCGGCTCCGCGGAGCTGGCGCAGAACTCGGTGCAGGGCCGGATGCTGGAGGTCCAGCAGTCGACCACGCAGATGGCGGGCTCGTCCCGGCTGGAGCAGATCCGCGCGTCGATGAAGGGCGGTTCGGTCGCGGGCGAGATCGCGGGCGCCAAGCCCGGCAGCGCCGCCGCGAGCATCCAGCAGGAGATCCAGCAGCGGGTGCAGCAGAGCCAGCAGCAGACCCAGCAGAACCCGCCCGCGAGCCAGGGCTGACATGGCGTCCGCGATGGATCCCCGGCGACGGGTGGCCGGTGAGATCGCCCAGGTGGTCGGCGCCCAGCTGCAGGGACAACTCGCGGACCAGGTCAGGCGGCGCGTCGCCGCCTGGAACGACCCGCGCGCGAAGCTCGACCGGCGCTACCGCCGGTCGAGCCGCGTGCTGACCTTCTGGCTGATCGTGCTGGCCATCCTGTCCGCGCTCGGCGTGCTGGCCCTGGTCGGCGCGGTGCCGGTGGCCGCGGGCGTGGCCGCCGCGATCGGCATCGCGGGCACCGGCGTGCTCGCCGCCCGCACCGGCGTCAGGATGCGGCAGCTCAACGCCGAGCGCGAACGGCTCGTGCTGACCACGCCGCCGCCCCGCCCCCCGCTGCCCGCCCGCGCCTCGGCCGCCAGGGAGCCGATGGAGCGGCTGCGGGACGCCGAGGACGCGCTGGGCGAGCTGCTGGGCCAGCTCGACTCCGCCGCGCTGACCTCCGTGCCCGCCGACTCCGTCGCCCAGGCCCGCGCCACCGGCAGGGAGGCGTCCTCGGCGCTGCGCGCGGTGTCCATGCAGCTGCAAGCCGTGGAGCGGGCGCGCGACACCGCGCCCCCGCTGGAGCGGGGTCCCCTGGTCGAGGGTGTGCGCAGGCTGCGGGCCCAGCTCGACGAGGGCGTGGACGGCTACTGCGGGCTGGTCGCCGCCGCGGGCCGCGTGCTGGCCGAGAGCAGCGCCGCCCACCCCCGTGAGATCCTGGGTGACGCCACCGACCACTTGGCGGGCCTGGCCTCGGCGTTGCGCGACCTCTCCGGCTGACGTTCACACCTGCGCGAACGCCACTCTTTCACTCAGCGTCATCGAGTCACACAAGTGATCGAGTCGCGCCCCTCCACACTGCTGCAATAGTGTGATTATCAGACCGTTATATAGCGTTGCCCACTACATGGCGTGGCAGGATTCGACATCGGCCACAGCCCGGTGGTCGAGCACGGCGGTCGGGAGGGCATTGAGTGGCGTTGTGGACCGTGCACGGTGACGGGCGCACCACCGACGGTGACGCCATCGCGCCCGACGAGCGGCTGAGCTGGCCGCTCACCATCGGCTTCGGCGCGCAGCACCTCGCCGCCATGATCGGCGCCACCGTCCTGGTCCCCGCCAGCACCGGCCTGTCGGTCAGCACCACGCTGCTGTTCTCCGGCCTGGGCACGCTGCTGTTCCTGGTGCTCACCCGCAACCGGGTGCCCAGCTACCTGGGCGCCTCCTTCGCGTTCATCGCCCCGCTGACCGCCGCGCGCAGCGAGGGCGTCCCGGCACAGTTGGGCGGCGTGCTCGCGGCGGGCCTGCTGGTGGTAGTGGTGGGGGTGGCGGTCAAGGCGCTGGGCGTGCGGATGCTGGAGTCGGTGATGCCGCCCGTGGTCACCGGTGCGGTGGTCATCCTCATCGGGCTGAACCTGTCCCACAGCGCCACCGCGTCGTTCGCCGAGCAGCCACTGCTGGCGGCGGTGACGATGGGGGTCATCCTGCTGTGCGGGGTGCTGGGCCGCAGGCTGTTCTTCCGGTTCTCCGTGCTGCTGGGCGTGGTGGTGGGCTGGGCGCTGGGCTTCGCGCTGGACCTGGTCGACACCGCCGCGCTGGCCCGCGCCGCCTGGTGGGGGCTGCCGGAGATGCACTCCCCGGAGCTGCGCCCGTCGGTGACCCTGATGGTGCTGCCGGTGGTGATCGTGCTGGTCGCCGAGAACGTCGGCCACGTCAAGGCGGTGGCCGCGCTGACCGGCCGCAACCTCGACGGCAGCGTCGGCGACTCGATCATCGCCAACGGCCTGTCCACCGCGCTGGCCGGGGTCGGCGGCGGCACCGGCACCACGACGTACTCGGAGAACATCGGCGTGATGGGGGTGACCAGGGTCTTCTCCACCGCCGCGTTCGCGGTCACCGGGGTGGCCGCGGTGCTGCTGTCGTTCTCGCCCAAGGCCGCGGTGCTGCTGGCCAGCATCCCGCCGGGGGTGCTCGGCGGCGCGACGCTGGTGCTGTTCGGCCTGATCAGCCTGGTCGGCGTGCGGATCTGGCTGGACAACCGGGTGGACCTGACCAACCCCGGCAACGCGCTGGTCGGCGGCGCGGCGCTGGTCGCGGGCGTGGGCAACCTCACCCTGGTGCTCGGCGACCTGGAGCTGGGCGGCCTGGTGTGGGGATCGCTGCTGGTGGTCATCCTGCACCCGGTGCTGCGCTGGATGCGCGCCGCCCGCGGCGCCTGACGCCTGCAAGTACTACCCGCTCTCACCACCGAGGCGCATAACTACTACCCGACCTGTGGCCGCGCGTGCCTGCGATCGCGCGTTCGACGAGCCCGGTAGTAGCAACCGGCCCGCGCGGGGGTGTCGGGTAGTACTTGCAGGTGTCAGGGGATGAGGGACTTGTTGATGCGGCGGACCAGGCCGGGGCCCTCGTAGATGAAGCCGGTGTAGACCTGCAGCAGGCTCGCGCCCGCGTCCAGCATCCGCTTGGCGTCGTCCGGCCCGGCGATGCCGCCCACGCCGATGATCGGCAGCTTCCCGGCGGTCTCGCGGCTGACGAACCGCACCACCTCGCGCGCCCGCGCCGCCAGCGGCCTGCCGCTCAGGCCACCCGCCTGCTCGGCCAGCGCCCGGTCGGCCGGGGCCAGGCCCTCCCGCGAGAGCGTGGTGTTGGTGGCGATCAGGCCGTCCACCCGGTGCTCGGCGCACACCTGGAGCAGTTCGCCGATGGCCGCGTCGGTCAGGTCCGGGGCGATCTTGACCAGCAGCGGCTTGCGCGCGCCCAGCGCCGCCATCTCCTCGTTCAACGCCGACAGCAGCTCGGTCAGCGCCGCCCGGTCCTGCAGGCCGCGCAGGCCGGGGGTGTTCGGCGAGCTGATGTTGATCGCGAAGTAGTCGCCGTGCCGGTGCAGCGCCCGCAGCGAGGCGCGGTAGTCCTCCACCGCCCGCTCGACCGGCGTCACCTTCGACTTGCCCAGGCTGATGCCCAGCGGCACGGACAGCCCGCCCAGCCGCTCCAGCCGGTTGGCCAGCTCCTGGGCGCCCTCGTTGTTGAAGCCCATCCGGTTGATGATCGCCTCGCTGGCGCGCAACCGGTACAGCCGCGGCCGGGGGTTGCCCGGCTGCGGGTGCCGCGTCACCGTGCCGACCTCGACGAACCCGAACCCGAGCGCGGGCCACGCGGGCAGCGCGCGGCCGTCCTTGTCCAGGCCCGCCGCCAGGCCGACCGGGTTGGGGAACCGCACCCCGAACACCGTCCGCTCCAGCGACGGGTGCCGCACCGCCGCGCTGACCTTCGCCAACGGGCTCAGCCGGGCGAGCACGCCGAGGGTGGTCTCGTGGACCCGCTCCGCGTCCCCGCCGTGCAGGCGGAACAACGCCCTGCGCACCACTTGCCGGTAGACCACGGGGCACACCCTAGGCGATCGGCCCCGGCTGGCACTTCGGGCACCAGTACGCCACCCGCTCCAGCACCCCCTCGCCCTGCCCGCCGACCCGCACCCGCGTGCCGCAGCGCAGGCACGGTTTGCCGGTCCGCTCGAACACCCAGTGCTGCCGCCCGCGCGCCAGCACCCCGGTGGTGCTCTGCTCCGGGCGCCAGGCGTTGGCCAGCAGCAGCTTGCGGGACAGCCGCACCGCCTCGCGCGGGTCCACCGCGGACACCGGGGACCACGGCGACACGCGCAGCAGGAAGCACACCTCGGCCTTGTAGAGGTTGCCCACCCCGGCCACCACCCGCTGGTCGAGCAGCGCCAAGCCCAGCTCGCGGTCCGGGTCGGCGGTCAGCCTGCGCACCGCCTCGGCCTCGTGCGCGTCCGACCAGTCCTCGGCCAGCAGGTCCGGCCCCAGGTGGCCGACCAGCCTGTCCTCCTGCTCGGTGGGCAGCAGCTCCAGGTCGTGCAGCGCGAACCCCACGGCCACCCGGTCGGGCACCGCCAGCACGGCGCGGACCTGGTGGCCGGGCCGCCGCCACTTCTCGCCCGGCCGGTACAGGTGCCACGCCCCGTCCATCCGGAAGTGGCTGTGCAGGCTCAGCCCGCCGGAGAAGCGGGTGAACAGGTGCTTGCCGACCGACCGGACGCCGAGCACCGCCCGCCCGGACAGGTCGGCCGTCGCCAGGCGGGGGTGCCGCAGCTCGCCCCTGAGCAGCGTCTTCCCGGCCAGGGCGTCGTCGAGGCGGTGCCCGGCCAGGAAGACGGTGTCACCCTCGGGCACCGCGTTCGGCCAGCGCGCTCACGCCTCGATCGCCTCCTGGATCTCCTCGTCGTCGAAGTCGGGGTGCGCCGGGCGGCGACGGCTGCGGCTCATCCGCAGGATGCGCGCCAGCAGCAGGTTGAACGCCAGCGCCACCTCGCGCGCCCCCGGCGTGCCCCACTCGTGGATGGGCATGCAGGCGCCCTGCGCCTGCTGCACCGCGAGCCGGTCCGGCAGCGCCACCGGCATCACCAGCGGGCCGAAGATGTCGCGCAGCTCCTCGATGCGGAACTGGTGCTCGTGCGAGCGCGGCCGGACCCGGTTGACCACCACACCCAGCGGCTGCAGGCCCGCGTTGTGGGCGCGCTCGGCCTGCACCGCCTCGAACGCCCGCTGCACGCCCGCCACCGCGAACATGGTCGGCTCGGTGACCAGCAGCGCGCGGTCCGCCGCGACCAGCGCCGACCGGGTCAGCTGGCCCAGCGAGGGCGGGCAGTCCAGCAGCACCAGCTGGTAGTCGTCGGCCAGCAGCGCCAGCGCCTCGCGCAGCCTGCCCAGCCGGGTCTCGCCCGGATCGGGGTGGTTGAGCGCCTCGGCGTCCTCCGAGCCCGCCAGCACGTCCACCGACTCGCCCCAGGAGCTGGGCGCGATGGCGGCCCGCACGTTGTCCGGCGTGGGGTCCTCCAGCACGTCGCAGATGCTGCCCGAGGTCTCACCCGGCTCCAGCGTCGATGTGGCGTTGCACTGCGGATCCAGGTCGATGACCAGCGTCCGGACCCCGCGTCGGAGCGCGGCCGACGCGAGGCCGAGCGCGACCGTGGTCTTCCCTACGCCACCCTTGAGGCTGAGCACCGCGACCGTATGCACGATGTGCAGCCTACGGTCTCTAGGCTGCTGTGCCATGCGACCGGACGCCGTACACAGGGTGCTCGACACCGAGCTCGCCGCCGCGCGGGAGCGCCGAGGCGGCCAACCGCCCAGGGTCCTCGACGTCGGCGGGGGCAGCGGGGTGTGGGCCGTGCCGCTGGCCGCGGCGGGCTGCGCGGTCACCGTCATCGAGCCCAGTCCGAACGCGCTGGCCACGCTGCACCGCCGGGCCGAGGAAGCGGGCGTGGCGCAGCGCATCACCGCGGTGCAGGGCGACGCGGACGCGCTGGGTGAGGTCGCCGTCGACGGCGCGGCCGACCTGGTGCTCGGCCACGGGCTGCTGGAGGTCGTGGACGACGCCGCCGCGGCGCTGGCCGCGCTGGCCGCCGCGGCGGCCCCCGGCGCGGCGGTGTCCGTGCTGGTCGCCAACCGCTACGCGGCGGTGCTCCAGCGGGCCGTCGCGGGCCGGTTCGACGACGCGCGGAAGCTGCTCGACGACGCTGCGCACTCGCTGCCCCGCAGGTTCGACGCGCAGGGTCTTGAGACCCTGGTCCGCGCCGCGGGCCTGGAGGTAGAACTGCTCCAAGGGCACGGGATCGTCGCCGATCTGGTGCCAGGGGCCGTGCTGGAGGCGAATCCCGGCGCGGCGGAAGCACTGGCGGAGCTGGAACTGGCCGCCGCGGCCCGGTCGCCGTTGCGCGACGTGGCCGCCCGGCTGCACGTGCTGGCCCGCCGTCCAGGCTGAGCGGAGTGGCATGGCAGGAGTCGACGCACCCGAACCCGTTTTACCGACCGCGGTCCGCTGCACCGCCGAGCAGGTCAGAGCCGCCGCGGCCGGCGACCGCGCGGCCGTGCGGCAGTTGTTGTCGGCCATCCGCCCCCTGGTGGTGCGGTACTGCCGCGCCCGCGTCGGCAGCCGGGAGCGGTCCTTCGCCTCGGCCGACGACGTGGCCCAGGACGTCTGCCTGGCGGTGCTGACCGCGCTGCCCACCTACCGCGACCAGGGCCGCCCGTTCCTGGCGTTCGTCTACGGCATCGCGGCGCACAAGGTGGCCGACGCGCACCGCCACGCCGCGCGCAACCGGGCCGAGCCGGTGTCGGAGGTGCCCGACGGGCCGGAGACCGCCGCAGGGCCGGAGCAGCGGGTCGTGCAGGGCGAGCTGACCGAGCGGATGGCCCGGCTGCTGCGGCTGCTGCCGGACAAGCAGCGGGAGATCCTGGTGCTGCGCGTGGTGGTGGGCCTGTCCGCCGAGGAGACCGCCGCGGCGGTCGGGTCCACGGCGGGCGCGGTGCGGGTGGCCCAGCACCGGGCGCTGGCCAAGCTGCAGAAGGCGCTGACGCGACAGGAGCACCCGGTGGCCTGACAAGCGCCTGCAAGTACTACCCGACGTGCTCGCGAGGGCCGTTGACTACTACCCGACTCCGCGAAAGCGCGGTTCGGGGTGCGCGAGTGCGCGGTTCGGGGTGCCTGGACGCTCGACTCGTGCCCGGAACAGCGGCTAGTGCCGCCAGCGGGTGGCCGCGGCGACCTGTTCGGCGCCGACCCCCTCGAACAGCGCGACCTCGCCCCGCCGCACGTCGGCGACGGTCGCCGCGAACTCGGCCCCGAACGCCTCGCGGAGCACTTCGTCGGCCTCGAACGCGGCCACCGCCTCGGCCAGCGTCGTGGGCAGCCGGGGCACGTCGGGCAGCGTCGCCGGGTCCACCGCCAGCGGCTCGGGCAGCCGGGCCCGGTCGGCCATCCCGGCCAGGCCCGCCACCAGGGTCGCGGCCACCACCAGGTAGGGGTTGGCGGTCAGGTCGTAGCACTTGACCTCCAGCGATCGGCCCGCGACCAGCCGCAGCGCGGTCTCCCGGTTCTCCAGGCCCCACGCGGCGAAGCAGCCCGCCCAGTGCGACGGCACCAGCCGCAGGTAGCTGGCCACCGAGGGGCAGCCGATCGCGCACAGCGCGGGCAGCCCGCGCAGCACGCCCGCGGCGAACGCCTCGGCCTCGGCGGTCAGGCCGAACGGACCGTCGCCGCCCGCGAACAGCGGCCGCCCGTCGCGCCACAGGCTCAGGTGCAGGTGCCCGCCGTTGCCGACGCCGTCGGCGAGCACCTTGGGCGAGAAGGAGGCGCGCAGGTCGTGCCGGGAGCTGATCGCCCGGATCGTCTCGCGCACCAGCACGGCGGTGTCGGCCGCGCCCACCGGGTCCTCCGGCGCGGTGGACACCTCGAACTGGCCGGGCGCGTACTCCGGGTGCAGCTGCAGCACCTCGACGCCCTGGTCGGCCAGCGCGGCGAGCAGGTCCGCGGCGTAGTCGGACACCTCGACCTGCCGGGCGTGCCCGTAAGCGGGGCCGAGGGCAGCGGGCACGAACTCGTCGGTGCCGGTGCGGCCGACCACCCACTCCACCTCGAACCCGGCCAGCGCCTCCAGGCCCCGCGCGGCCAGCCGGTCCGCCACGGCGCGGGCCAGCCCGCGCTCGTCCTGCGGGTGCCGCCCGCCGTCCTGGTCGTACCGGTCCGCGGGCGCCCACGCCCAGCCCGGCTGGCCCGCCAGCGGCGTGAGCCGGTCCAGGTCCGGGTGCAGCCGCAGGTCGCCGACCGGGCCGCCCGCGTGCCGCCCGGCCACGATCGAGTCGTCCAGCAGGAAGGCGTCGAACACCGGGGACGCGCCGACGCCCCGCGCGGCGGCCTCGGGCAGCCCGGCCAGCGGCACGGACTTCACCCGCGTGATGCCGCTGTGGTCGACCCAGGTGATGGCGACCGCGACCACGTCCCGGTCGGCCAGCTCGCCGACCAGGTCGCGCGCCCGCTGGTACCGGCGGTCCCGCTCGGCAGCGTCCATGAGGTGCTGGGTACACCCGCTCACTACCCTCGGACAAGTGGACTCGCTGCTGCCCTGCGCGGCAGGCGCCCGGCTGGTGGACCACCACTGCCACGGCGTGCTGGCCGCGGACCTCGACCGCGCCGGGTTCGAGGAGCGGTTGACCGAGGCGGCGGAGGTCGGCCCGCTGGGCACGACGCTGTTCGACTCCTCGATCGGGCTGGCGGTGCTGCGGTGGTGCGCGCCAGTGCTGGACCTGCCGCCGCACTGCGCGCCCGACGAGTACGTGCGGCGGCGCCGGTCGCTGGGTGCGGCCGAGGTCAACCGGGCGTTCCTGGTCGCCTCGGGCATCGACGACTTCCTGGTGGACGCGGGCATCTGGCCGGACGGCTTCGCCGACCCGGCGTCGTGGACCGGGCGGTCCTTCGACGTGGTGCGGCTGGAGGCGCTGGCCGAGGACGTGGTGGTGGCGGGCGCGCGGGGGTTCCCGGACCGGGTGCGCGCGGCGCTGGCCGCCCGCGACGCGGTGGCGGCGAAGTCGATCGCGGCCTACCGGGTGGGGCTGGACCTGGACCCGGCGCGGCCGTCCGACGGCGAGGTCGAGGCGGCCGCCCGGCGGTGGCTGGGGTCGGGGTCCTCGCGGTGCGCGGACGAGGTCCTCTCCCGGTTCCTGGTGTGGGAGGCGGTCGACCGGGGGCTGCCGGTGCAGTTCCACGTCGGCTACGGGGACTCCGACGTCGACCTGCACCGCTGCGACCCGCTGCTGCTCACGCCGCTGCTGCGGGCCACGCGGTCGCGCGGGGTGCCCATCCTGCTGCTGCACAACTACCCGTTCCACCGCCACGCCGGGTACCTGGCGCAGGTGTTCCCGCACGTGTTCGCCGACCTGGGCCTGGCCACCCACGCCGTGGGCCACCAGGCGAGCCGGGTGCTGGCCGAGGCGCTGGAGGTCGTGCCGTTCGGCAAGTTCCTGTTCTCCACCGACGCCTTCGCGCTGGCGGAGCTGTACTACCTGGGCGCGCTGCTGTTCCGCCGGGCGCTGTCGGACTTCCTGGTCGACGGCCTGCGCCGGGGCGCCTTCACCGAGTCGGACGCGGAACGGGTGTGTCACCTGGTAGGAGGAGGGAACGCGCGTCGCGCGTACCGGCTGGACTAGAGTGTCGAACAGCTGTTCGAGATCGTTTCCGGAGGTGGTCGTGGGACGCAGCGCGGACCTGCCGCGCGGTCTGCTCGACCGCTTCCTGGCACGTGGCGACCAGTGGCCCGACGACACCGGCTGCCCGATGCTGCACGTGGACATGGACGCCTTCTACGCCTCGGTGGAGATCCGGGACCGGCCCGAGCTGGCGGGCAGACCGGTCGTCGTCGGCGGCACGGCGCACCGGGGCGTGGTGGCCTCGGCGAACTACCTGGCGCGCGAGTTCGGCGTCCGCTCGGCCATGCCCACCGCGCACGCGCGGCGGCTGGCCCCGCACGCGGTGTTCGTGCCGCCGAACTTCGCCCGGTACCAGGAGGTCTCGCGCGGGGTGATGGCGATCTTCCGGGACATCACGCCGCTGGTCGAGCCGCTGAGCCTGGACGAGGCGTTCCTGGACGTCAGCGGCGCGCTGCGGCGGCTGCGCGCCACCCCGGCGGCGGTGGCGCGGTCGATCCGGGAGCAGGTCGAGCGGGCGCACGGCATCACCTGCTCGGTCGGCGTGGCCCCGACCAAGTTCGTGGCCAAGCTGGCCTCGGGCATGTGCAAGCCCGACGGCATGATGGTGGTCCCGCGCGCCGAGGTGCTGCAGTTCCTGCACCCGCTGCCGGTGTCCGCGCTGTGGGGCGTGGGCAAGCGCACGGCCGAGCAGCTGGAGCGGGTCGGGCTGGAGCGGGTGGCCGACGTGGCGGCGATGCCGCTGCCCCGGCTGCGCAGGGTGGTCGGCGGGGCGCTGGCCGACCACCTGCACGCGCTGGCCAGGGGGCACGACGACCGGCCGGTGGTGCCCTCGACGCGGGAGAAGTCGATCGGCGCGGAGGAGACCTTCGAGGTCGACCACCACGACCGCGAGCTGCTGCGCCGGGAACTGCTGCGGCTGTCCGAGCGGACCTCGGCGACGCTGCGGGCCAGGGGGCTGCGCGGGCGGACGGTGTCGATCAAGGTCCGGTTCGCCGACTTCACCACGATCACCCGCGCGAAGACCCTGCGGGTGGCCACGGACGTGACCAGGGAGGTCTACCGCACCGCGGCGACCCTGCTGGACGAGCAGGTCCCGCCGGGCGCGGTGCGGCTGATCGGCGTCCGGGTGGAGCAGCTGGTGCAGGGCGAGGACGGCGAGCAGCTGGTGCTCGACGCCCCGGAGCGCGGCTGGCGCGAGGCAGAGCAGGCGGCGGACCAGGCCAGGACCCGCTTCGGCACGGCGGCGGTCCGCCCCGCGTCGCTGCTCGGCGCGCGGCCGGGGCGCGCGGACGAGGACCGGCCGAAACCCGACCGGGGAGGAGCACCGCCCCCGGCGCACCAGCCGGGCGGGCCGTGACCTCCGCCGATATTCCTTTGGCGTGCTCAGGGCCGTGCAGCAGGCTGGCCGCGTGACACAGCAGACGATCATCACCGACCCGTCGGGCACGAGCCGCTGGCGCCGGATCGCCGCCCTGGGGGCGCTCTCGGTGGGCACGTTCAGCTTCGTCACCACCGAAGCCGCGCCGATCGGCCTGCTCACGCTGATCGCCGAGGACCTGGACCGGTCGCTGACCACGATCGGCTCCCTGGTCAGCGCGTACGCGGCCGTGGTGGTGCTGGCGTCGGTGCCGCTGACCAGGCTGACCCGCGACCTGCCCCGACGCACCCTGCTGGGCGGCCTGCTGGCGGTGTTCGCGGTGGCCACCCTGGCCTCGGCCCTCGCGCCGACCTTCGAGCTGCTGCTGGTGGCCCGGCTGGTCACCGCGCTGTCGCAGGCCCTGTTCTGGAGCGTGGTGGCGCCCGTCGCGACCGGGATGTTCCCGGCGCACCGGCACGGCGCGGTCGTCTCGACGCTGTTCACCGGCAGCTCCCTGGCCCCGGTGCTGGGCATCCCGGCGGGCACCTGGCTGGGCGTGCAGGTGGGCTGGCGGGCGACGTTCCTCGCGCTGGCCGCGATCGTGACCGCGACCTGCGTCGTGGTGATCGCCCTGTTGCCCGCCGGGGGCGGGAGCGAGCGGAGCGCGGCCGGGGAGGAGGCCGACGCCCGTCGCTACGCCTGCCTGGTCGTGGTCACCGCGCTGGGCATCACCGGCCTGTTCAGCGCCTACACCTACATCACCGCGCAGCTGCTCGACGTGGCCGGGTTGCCGAGGCAGTCGCTGGGCGTGGTCCTGCTGGGCACCGGGGCCGCGGGCGTGCTGGGCGCGCTGATCAGCGGGCGGCTGGTCCAGCGCAGGCCGCTGATCAGCCTCGTCGTGCCGCTGGCCACGATGGCCGCGGCGATGCTGCTGCTGTTCCTGGCCGGGCGGTGGCTGCCCGCCGCCGTCGTCGCGGTCGCGCTGCTGGCGCTGGCGGGCAGCTGGTTCGCGGCCGCGCTGCAGGGCCGGGTGCTGCGGGTGGCGCCGCTGAGCACCGACATCGCCTCTGCGGGGAGCTCGACCGCGTACAACGCGGGCATCCTCGCGGGCTCCTGGCTGGGCGGAGTGCTGGTGGACGGTCCTGGCCTGCCTGCGACGGCGCTGGCGGGCAGCCTGCTCGCCGCGGCGGCCACGCTGGTCATGCTGACCGAGCCGCTGTTGGCCAGGCGGAAGCTCCGCTGATCGAGCCGTTCGGGTGTCATCCGAACCCATTTCGACCACGCTCGGCGAACACCCGGCACCCTGGGGGTGTGGACCGCTTCTGGACCTTGCTGACGCCTGCGGAGCACGCGCTGCTCAGCGGCAGCGGGGTCGAGCGCGATTACCCGCAGGGTTCGGTGGTCTGCCACGAGGGGGAGGTCACCGCGCACGTCCTGGTCGTGCTGCGCGGCCTGCTCAGGGTGACCGCGACCTCGGCGCACGGCCACGAGAGGGTGCTGGCGGTCCGGGGCGCGGGTGACATCGTGGGGGAGCGGTCGGCGGTCGACGGGCTGCCGAGGTCGGCCACCGTGCGGGCGCTGAGCGCGGTGCGCGCCCTGGTGGTGTCGGCGGCGGCGTTCGCCGCGCTGTGCCAGCGGCACCCGCGCATCGCCTGGGCCGTGCTGACCGTGGTGGTGGGCCGCCAGCGCGACACCGACCGGCAGCGCGTCCAGTTCAGCGGCACGGCCACCCAGCGCGTCTCGGCCGTGCTGGTCGACGTGGCCCTCCGGCGCGGCGTCGCCGACGGGGGCGCGGTGTCGCTGAGCCAGGAGGAGCTGGCGGGCATCGCGGGCACGTCGCGCGAATCGCTGGTGCGCGTGCTGCGCTCGTTGCGGGACGAGGGCATCATCAGCACCGGCAGGCGCAAGATCGAGATCCACGACGTGGACCGCCTCCACGAGTTCACCAGCTGATTCCCCGGAGTGCGTCATCTGACGCAGACCCGGCGTCCCCGGCCTCTTACAAATGAGGTACGTCGGAGCCCGGAGGGGGAGTCATGAACCACAACGAGGAGCACGGGAAGTCCCGCCGTCGGTCCATCGAGCACCTGGTCTGCGCGGTGGTGTTCACCGCGGTGCAGCTGTGGGCGGTGGTCTTCGTCCTGGTCGGCCTGGACGTGGGGGGCGCGCAGGCGCTGGCCGTGGCGGTGCTGGCCGCGGGCGGCCTGCTGGCCGTCCACGACGCGTGGCGCGAGGTCCACCCGGTCAAGCGCGCCGAGAAGGCGTCGGTCGAGCCGGGGGAGCTGGTGCGCCAGTGAGCTCGCGGCGGTCTTCGAGGGGTGGCCGCCGCCGCCCGCCGGTCCCCTCCGGAACGCGCTCCGGAGAGGACCGGCGGGGTCTCGACCCCCGAGTTGTCCACAGCCCACCCAGTTGTCCACAGGTCGTGATCACCGGCTCGACCGGGCGAGCGCGACCGACCACAGTGGACGCATGCGCCACACCAACCGCGCCACCGTCGACCTCGACGCGCTGGGACACCTGTTCACCCACCGCGTCGCCAAGGTCTCCGAGCTGATCCACCTCGGCCTGTCCGGCCGGGTGCTGCTGGACCGCTGCCGCCCCGGCGGCCCGTGGCAGCTTCTGCTGCCCGGTGTCCTGCTGCTGGACCGCACACCGCCCACCCGGTGGCAACTCGCGCAGGCCGCCCTGCGCCACGCCGGACCGGGCGCCCTGCTGACCGGCTTGGACGCGGTGCTGCTGCACGGCCTGCACGTGCTGCCCGCCGTCGGCCCGGTGCACGTGCTGGCCACCCGCCGCGCCCCGCCCGTCGACCGGGTCCGGGTCACCCGCGCGCGAGCGCTGCCCGCGCTCGTGCTGCGCAAGGGGTTCCCCACCGCCCCGCTGCCCAGGGCGGTGGCCGACGCCGTCCGGTTCCTGCCCGGCCACGAGGCCGTCCGCGCGCTGCTCGCCGAAGCCGTCCGCGCCGGTGTCGCGGTGGCGGAGCTGAGGGCGGGTCTGCGCCGGGGTTGCGAGGGGGCCCGCCGCGTCCTGGCCGAGCTCGACCGGGGCGGGCCGGGCGCGCCCGGTCGGCGACCACCTCGCCGCGTCGAGCCGCCTGCTCCGGTCCGGCGGCTGCTGGACCGGTCGGGAGTGCCCCCGCCGCGCTGGGGCGTGCCGCTGCGCTCGGCGGAGGGGCGTGCGCTGGGGTCCGCCGACGCCTGGTGGGACGAGTTCGGCGTGGCGTGGCAGTTCCGCACCCCGCCGTCGGGCTCGCGGGCGCTGGCGGCGACCGGCGTGGTGGTCGTCCAGACCAGTGCGCGGGAGCTGCGGCACGCTCCGGAGGCGGTGGGCGCCCACCTGCTGCGCGCGCTGGCCGCGGCACGGGCGCGTCCGCGTCCGGCGGTGGCGGCGGGGGAGGGGGTGCGGACGGGTCGTCTGGACCTCACGGAGGTCTGACCGTTGCCCCGTGAGGATGATGGTGACCGAAGAGACCGCCCAGGAAGGCGGACTGGGTAGTCGCGGAGGCTCGCGAATCGTATCCTGGTCGTGACACCCCCAGGGCGGGGCGTCCGCCGGGACCGGCGGCAACCGTGACCACCCGGCGCCCGCGACCGCTGTGCCGGAGGAGGAGCCATGCCACTCTCCGAGCACGAGCAGCGACTGCTCGACCAGATCGAGCGCGCGCTCTACGCCGAGGACCCGAAGTTCGCATCCACCGTGCGCGGCGCCAAGCTGCGCAAACCGTCCCGACGTCGGCGCATCTACGGCATCGTGTTGTTCGCCGTGGGTGTGGCGCTGCTGGTGACAGGTGTGATGTTGCCGAAGCTCGCTGGTATCCCGGTGGTGAGCGTGGTCGGTTTCCTGTTGATGTTCTTCGGCGTGCTGTTCACCATGACGACGCTGCGTCGTGGTGAGCAGGGTGCCGAGGAGCCCAACGACGAGGGAAGCAGGCCCAGCCGCAGCTCGTTCTCGCAGAAGATGGAAGAACGTTTCCGTCGTCGCTTCGAGAACGAGTAGCAGCCCGACCCGACACACACGGCCCGCCCGCCCAGGGCGGGCCGTGGGTTGTGTTGCGCGCTCCGTGACCCGTGGGACGACCCGCGGGCCGCGCGTCCAGTTCCGCACCTAGCCGTCCTGCGGGGGCCGAGCACCGAGCCCGGCCCCCGCAGCACGTCAGTCCTCCGACGGCTCCACGGGCGGCTTGGGGCGCAGCACCGACCGCGGCAGCACCCTCGCCCGCAGCGCCAGGGGCGCGTTGCGGCTCATGCTCTCCCGCACGTCGGCGACCGCCTTGGGCAGCGCCGGGTCCGCCCCGCCGTGCGCGCTGTACCAGGACCGCTCCACCGCGCCCACCACGGCCCGCAGCCCGTCGCGCCCCCGGTCGTCGAGGTTGTGCTCCCGCGCCAGGCGGCGCGCCGCGACCCGCACCGTCTCCGTGTTCGGCACCCGCGTCCCGCGGTCCACCGACTCGGCCAGCAGCTCCTGCCACGCCGCGCCCGCCGCGTCCGGTCCCAGCGCCGCCACCGCCCGGAGCCTGCCGCGCCTGCGGTACTCGCGCACCGCCGCCGGGGCGAACGCGGCCACGAGCAGCACCAGCGGCACCACCAGCCACCACGACAGCAGCGCCACCAGCAGGACCAGCGCGACCGCCGCCGAGACCGCTCCGGAGACCGCCGCCACCGTCGAGGCCAGGCCGGTCGGCCCCGGACGCCGCCACGACATCGTGCGCGGCCCCTTCCCGGCGGCTCGCAGCAGCAGCGCCAGCACCAGGGCCATCAGCACCGCCACGCCCAGCGCCGTCCACAGCGACACCACGTGCCACGTCGGCGCCGCCGACTCCGCCGCGCCCGCCTCGCCCTGCCCGAGGTTCTCCGGCGCCGCGGAGGTCGAGCTCTCGGCGCCCGGCGCGGTGGTGGTCGTGGTGGTCGTCGTCGCGCTGGTGCTGCTGTCGCTCTCCTCGCCGTCGGGGTTCTGGCCCGCGATGTAGGGCGGGACGACGCCGCGCCCGTCGGACAGCGGGGTCGGGTCGAACACCATCCAGCCGTAGCCGGGGAAGTAGATCTCCACCCAGGCGTGCGCGTCCTGCGTGGTGATCGACTGGAAGTCCGACACCGGGTACCCGGCGGTGAAGCCGATCGCCACGCGGGCGGGCATCCCGACCGAGCGGGCCATGATCGCCATGGCGGAGGCGTACTGCTCGCAGAACCCGGTCTTGCCGTTGAACACGAAGTCGAACAGGGCGTCGGCGCTGGTGTCGCCGCTGGTCTCGGTCGTGTACTTGAAGCCGTTGGTGCCGTCGGTGAAGTACTCGTACAGCGCGGTGGCCTTGTCGAACTGGTTGGTCGCGCCGCTGGTCAGCTCCAGCGCCAGGGCGCGCACCCGGTCGTCCACGCCGTCGGCCTGGAAGTAGGCGCGGTCGACCTCGCCGACCGAGCCGGTGGCCCGGCGCAGCGCGTCGGCGGGGGGCGTGGCCAGCACGGTGTCCAGCTCGTACTCGCCCGCCTTGCGCGCCCGGACGCTGTAGACCATGCCGCGGGCCGGGTCGAACCGCCAGTTGTCGTCGACGTTGTCGATGCGGCGCGGCTTGCCGTACACCGGCAGCCAGTTGTCCAGCCAGCCCACCGGCTCGATCCTGACCTTGGTGCGCTCGCCGTCGCCGGAGTCGCCCGGCTGGAACGGCAGGTCGCCGCCCGCGGGCACGCCGACGGGCAGGTCCTCGCCGAGCTGCCAGCCCTGGTTGGGCACGAACTCGCGCAGCGTCATGGCCCGCAGGTACGACGACCGGTCCAGCCCGCGCACCCGGAACAGCTCGCGGCTGGCGCCCTGGTTGAGCATCCCGCGCAGCTCGGTCATCGGGTCGATGCCCAGCCCGCCCGCGCCGCCGCCCACCTGGTCGCCCGCGCCGGGCAGCCTGCCGACGGTGCCCACCGGGGTCAGGCTCGCGCCCGCCACCAGCGCCACCACCACGGCCAGCCCCGCCACGCCCGCCGCGGCCGGTCCCGACCCGCCCGCGCCGCCGCCACCCCTGCCCCGCCACGCGCTGTGCCGGTGCTGGCCGTCCACGGCCAGCAGCAGCGCGAACGCCACCGCGCCGGCGACGAACGTCCACAGCGGCAGCATCTCCTCGGCCAGCGAGGCGGGCACCGCGAACACGCACAGCAGCACCAGGCCCGACGCGGCGGGCGCGGCCGCGGCGACGGCGAGGGTGTCCACCGCGACGGCGACCAGGCCGATCGCCACCATCACCAGGCAGCGCATGGCGTTGCTGTCGGGCACCGGCGGCACGCCGGTCTGCACCTCGCTCAACGCCTCGGCCAGCACGCCCACCAGGTCCTGCAGCGCCTGCGGTCCGGGCAGCACCACCAGCACGCCGCTGCGGGTGAACAGCGTCACCAGCACGCACAGCAGCGCCAGCAGCTGCCCGAGGAACACCACCGGCGTGGGCAGCCGCGTGGTGCGCAGCAGCACGCCGGTGCCCGCCACCACCATGACCGCCACGGCCACGTAGACCAGCCACAGGACGCCCGCGATCACGCTCGACAGCGCGGTCGCCGCGCACAGCGTGGCCAGGCCCGCGACGGCGGGGGTGGCCGTCACCGCCCAGTTCTCGCCCGTCGCGGCGGTGTTGCCTGCCACTAGCCCACCTCCGTGCGCACCACCGGGCCGCGATTGCCCGCGCTGTGGCACAGCTGCTGCCACACCTGGTTCATCGGGGTCGAGGGCGTCGCCACGGCCACGCCCCAGCCCGCCGCGCCCAGCAGCCGCTGGGCCTCGGCCGGGTCCGGCGCCGGGTCCTCGTTCGGCCCGGCCCACGCCTTGACGTCCAGCACCACGGCCAGGCTGCGCATCCCGCGCGGCCGGTTGCGGGCCATCGCGTCCACCGCGGCGGGCGTGCACGCGCCGAGCACGGCGATGACCTCCTGGCCCGCGCCGGGGTCCAGGCCCGCGGCGGGCTCGCGCCGGTGCGAGGGCTGCAGCGCGGCCAGCGCGTCGAGCACCACGCCGTCGCTGTGCCCGCCGTCGGCGGAGCCGCCCGCCAGCACCCGGCCGTCCTCGCCGACCAGCCGCACCTGGTGGCCGAACCGGTGCAGGTGCAGGCACACCGACGCGGCGAAGGACACCGCCCACTCCAGGCTCGCGCCGGGGCCGCCGCCGCGGTGCGCGACCAGCCGGTGGTCCAGCAGCACGGTGGTGCCGCCGCGCCACGGCCGCTCCTCGACCCGCACCATCAGCTCGTCGCGGCGGGCGGTGGAGCGCCAGTGCACCTTGCGCAGGTCGTCGCCGTGCCGGTAGGGCCGCACCACCGCGTCGTCCTCGCCCTGGCCCGCGCGCAGCCGGATCGACCCGTCGTCGCCCGCGCCCATGCCCGAGCCGCTGGGCAGCCCGGTCAGCGGCACCACCCTGGGCACCACGACCAGCCTGCTGCGCCCGGCCATCTCGCGGTCGAACTCGGCCAGGCCGAACGGGTCGGTGATCCGCGCCAGCAGCGGGCCGACCTGCTGGACGCCGCGCATCACCGGCTTGAGCTGGTAGCGCAGCGCGGTCACGGTGTTGCGGGGCAGCCGCTCGACCACGAACCTGGGCCTGCTGCCCAGCGCGTAGGGCACGGAGTCCTCCAGCAGCAGGCCGCCGGTGGGCAGCCGCCCGGTGCTGCGCAGCTCCACGCGCACCTCGCTGGCCGCCCCGACCTGGACCCGGCCGGGGAACAGCAGCCGCGTCGCGTGCAGGCCGACCCGCGCCCGCTGAGCCAGCCAGGCGGCCAGCAGCGGCAGGGCCACCACGAACGCCGCCACGCGAAGCAGATCGCGCTCGTTGAGCACGACCCCGCACAGCGCGGCGGCGAACCCCGCGGCCAGCAGGCAGCGTCCGCGGGTGGTCAACCCCGACAGGGCGCCGCGCATGTCAGCGGTTGGGGTTGACGTTGTGCAGGAACTGCCCGGTGGGGTCCAGCGCCGCCTGCGGCACCGGCACCCGCTGGAGCAGGTGGCGCACCAGGTCGGCGGCGGACCGCCGGGCCGCCTGGGCCTCCGCGGTGAGCACCAGCCGGTGCGCCAGCACCGGCACGGCCACCGCGTGGATGTCGTCGGGCACCACGAAGTCGCGGCCCGCCAGCGCCGCCTGCGCCCGCGCGGCCTGCACCAGTTGCAGCGTCGAGCGGGGTGAGGCGCCCAGCCGCAGGTCGGGCAGCCGCCGGGTGGCGCCGACCAGCTCCACCGCGTACCGGCGGACCTCCGGCGACAGGTGCACCCGGCGCACCGCCTTGATCAGCTTGTGCACCTGCTCGCCGTCGGAGACCGGGCGCAGCTGGGCCAGCGGGTCGTGGCCCGCGTGCTCGTCGACCATGGCCATCTCGGCGGCCGGGTCGGGGTAGCCGATCGACACGCGCGCGGTGAACCGGTCCCGCTGCGCCTCGGGCAGCGCGTAGGTGCCCTCCATCTCGATCGGGTTCTGGGTGGCGATCACCATGAACGGCGCGCGCAGCGGGTAGGTGTTGCCGTCGACGGTGACCTGCTGCTCCTCCATGCACTCCAGCAGCGCGGACTGCGTCTTGGGCGAGGCCCGGTTGATCTCGTCGCCGACCACGATGTTGGCGAACACCGGGCCCGGGCGGAACTCGAAGTCGTTGTCCTGCCGGTTGTAGATCGAGACCCCGGTGATGTCGCTGGGCAGCAGGTCGGGGGTGAACTGGATGCGGCTGACGGTGCAGTCGATGGACCGGGCCAGCGCCTTGGCCAGCGAGGTCTTGCCGACCCCCGGCACGTCCTCGACCAGCAGGTGGCCCTCGGCCAGCAGGGTGACCAGCGCGACCCGGACCACCTCGGGCTTGCCGACGATGACCTTCTCGACGTTGGCGGCGATCCGCCCGACCACCGCGTGCAGCTCGCCCAGCAGCTCCTCCGGCCTGCCCTGCGGGTGGGCCGCGTTGCTGTTGCCGTTGTTGTGCGTCCCGCCCCCGCCGTAGGCGTGCTCGGGTAGTGCGGCTGGCTGGGTACTCGGAGTCACTCGACCTCCTGGGGCGGGGCCCACCCTCGACCGGTTCGCGGAGGTGGTGAGCGTTTCACGAAGTGTGTCAAAACGGGGCTAAGCCCCGCGCCGATTGAACAGATTCGGCTCGCAGGTTTCCACGGGCGACTCGGGGGACCGGTTCACCACCTCCTTCCACGATTCCCCACCTGGCGCGGACGTGAACCTGTTTTGGCCGTTTTTGCTACTCCGTTCGAGTGAAGATCTGGCCTCTCAGACTCACTCGCAGAGGTGGAGGTGGCTCGCTTCCCCCACCACCATCCCCGCTGACCGCAACGCTTCTACCAGCATAAACGTCTCCGGCCTGACGGCTTGACGCCCCGTTTCAGCGTTGACTGTGGTGAAAAGTGGGGTACTGTGGCGGCCGGTGGGGCAGACGGGGGCCTCACTGCCGGTCGCGGGTCCAGCGACGGGAGGTGGGGCGCCGTGTTCCTCGGCACGCACCACCCGAGGTTGGACGACAAGGGCCGGCTGACGATGCCTGCGAAGTTCCGCGACGCGCTAGCGGGGGGTCTGATGGTCACCAAGGGCCAAGACCACTGCCTCTACGTGTTCCCGCGGGCCGAGTTCGAGCAGATGGCGCGCAAGGTCGCGGAGGCTCCCTTCACCAACGAAGCCGTCCGCGCCTACCAGCGCTACCTGTTCGCGGGCACGGACGAGCAGCGGCCGGACGGCCAGGGCCGGGTGCTGATCGCCCCGGAGCTGCGCCGCTACGCCGGGTTGACCAAGGAGTGCGTGGTCATCGGCGCGATCAACCGGCTGGAGATCTGGGACGCGCAGGCGTGGCAGCGCTACCTGGAGGAGCACGAGGACCGCTACGCCGAGGCCCGCGAGGAGGTGCTGCCCGGCGTGTTCTGATCGGCCGGATCGCTTTGTGGTTTCGGGTGCCGTGAGGCCTCGGTCCGCTCGGCTTTCGGCCCTGGCGCACCTTCCCCGGCGCCAGGTCCGACGGGCGGGCGGGGACCTGACGACACCCGATTCGCGTTGTGGGGAGGAGTTCGAGGTCATTGGAGTGGACATGGCAGAGCGGGCGCGGCACGTGCCGGTGCTGCTCGACCGCGTCCTGGGCCTGCTCGCCCCGGCGCTGGCCGACCGCGACGCCGTGTTCGTGGACTGCACGCTCGGACTGGGCGGGCACTCCGAGGCGGTGCTGCGGGCTCACCCCCGCGTCCGGCTGATCGGGCTGGACCGCGACCCGCAGGCCATCGAGCTGTCCCGGCGGCGGCTGGCGCCCTTCGCCGACCGGGTCGAGTTCGTCCAGGTCACCTACGACCGGATCGCCGAGGCGGTCGGCGGCGCCAAGGTCGACGGCATCCTGATGGACCTCGGCGTGTCCTCGCTCCAGCTCGACGCCGAGGAGCGCGGCTTCGCCTACTCGCGGGACTCCCCGCTGGACATGCGGATGAGCGCGGGCACCGGCCCGACCGCGGCGGACGTGCTCAACACCTACTCCGCTGACGACCTGACGCGGGTGCTGCGCGACTACGGCGAGGAGCGGTTCGCCCGCAAGATCGCCGCCGCGGTCGTGCGCGAGCGCGCCAAGGAGCCGTTCACCACCAGCGGCAGGCTGGTCGAGCTGCTGTACGCGGCGGTGCCCGCGGCGACCAGGCGGACCGGCGGCCACCCGGCCAAGCGGACCTTCCAGGCGCTGCGCATCGAGGTCAACCAGGAGCTGGAGTCGCTGCGCCGGGCGCTGCCCGCGGCGCTGTCGGTGCTGGCGGTGGGCGGGCGCATCGTCGTGGAGTCCTACCAGTCGCTGGAGGACCGCATGGTCAAGCGGGCCTTCGCCGACCTGGCGGTCTCCCGCACCCCGCCGGGGCTGCCGGTGGAGCTGCCCGGCCACGGCCCGCAGCTCAAGCTGCTCACCAGGGGTGCGGAAGTGGCCTCCGAGCAGGAGGTCGAGGAGAACCCGCGAGCCGCGCCGGTGCGGCTGCGGGCGGCGGAACGGATCGGGGAGGCGACGTGAGCGCACCCGCTCGGGTGGGCGGTGGCTCGACCACGCCCGCCCCCAAGGCCAGGCCGCGCGAGCGCGCCCTGCGCTCGGTGCCCGAGCGCACCGGTCGGCCCCGGTCGGCGGCGGTGGAGCGCGCCTACGCCCGCCGCGCCCAGCGCTCCAGGCAGGGCCGCGGCGCGGCCGCGGTGACCAGGCAGCTCTCCGACGGGCCGAGGGCGCCGTTCGTGATGATGGTCATGCTCGTGCTGGGCGCGGGCATCACCGCGATCATGTGGCTGTCCACCCAGGCGACCGCGGACTCCTACCGGCTGCAGGACGCGCGGGCCGAGGAGACCCGGCTGGCGCGGCAGGTGGAGCAGCTGCGGCGGGAGGTCGCGATGGCGGAGTCCCCGCTGTCGCTGGCCGAGGCCGCGGCCAAGCTGGGGCTGGTCCCGGCGGGCGATCCGGCCCGGTTGCGCAAGCTGCCCGACGGCTCGGTCGAGGTGCACGGCAAGCCGTCCCCGGTGCCGTCGCCGACACCGTCCACGACCCCGAGCGCCCCGCCGCAGACCGACCAGCAGGGCCAGCAGCAGCAGGACCAGCAGCAACAGCAGGGTCAGCAGCAGGACCAGGGTCAGGGTCAGCAGCAGGACCAGGGCCAGCAGCAGGGTCAGCAGCAGGGCCAGCAGGACCAGCCGCAGAACTGAGCACGTGACACCGCCGGGCGGGTGGTGGGTCGACAGCCCGGCCACCCGGCCCGCGACCCGACCGGAGGGCCGCGGGCGGCAGCGGTCCACCCCCCGGTGGCCCGCGCTCCCGCCATCCGGCACCAGGAGGTAAACCATGCCGGGGCCCTCGCGGGGCAGGCCCCCGCGTCGTCCGCTGTCGGTGCGCGGAGCCGAGCCCGCGCGGCGGCGCGGCGCCAACAACCGGGTGCGCGTCGTGGTCGGCCGGGTCCTGCTGGTCGCGGCGCTGGTGGCGGCGGGGCTGAAGCTGGTGCAGGTCCAGGTCGTCGAGGCCGAGGAGTGGTCGGCGCTGGCCGAGAAGCAGCGCGCCACGCCCATCGACATCCCGGCCGCGCGCGGCTCGATCACCGACCGCAACGGCAACCAGCTGGCCTTCAGCGTGGAGGCGCGCGCCCTGTACGCGGTGCCCAAGCTGATGCGCGAGAGGTGGGACATCGCCGCCGAGTCCAACCCGGACATCGGCTCCTTCGACGATCACGTCAAGGCCATCGCGGCGTTCATCGAGCAGACCCTGGGCCCCGAGGTCGCCGGGCAGAAGACCGACCAGCGGACCATGCTGGACATGCTGTCCAGGGACACCACCTACGTCGAGCTGGTGGACAACGTGGACCCGGCCAAGGCCGAGGTGATCACCGACAAGTACTCCGACATCGGCTCGGAGTACCGGGCGGTGCGCGTCTACCCCAACGGGCGGCTGGCCGCCAACATCGTCGGCGCGGCGAACTGGCGCAAGAACGAGCAGCCGCCCGCCACGCACGGCCTGCTGGGCCTGGAGACCTCGCAGGACAACCTGCTCGCGGGCCGCAACGGGCGGCGCATCGTGGACACCATGCAGGGCGGCAACGTGGTCATCCCCGGCCCGGACCGGTCGCGGGAGCTGGCCGCCGCCACACCGGGCAAGAGCCTGGAGCTGACGCTGGACCTGGACACCCAGCACGCGGTGCAGCGGATGATCACCGACTACACCGCCCGCTCCGGCGCGCGCAACGGGTCCGCGGTGGTGCTGGACAGCCGCACCGGCGAGATCCTGGCCATGGCCAACGACAAGACCTTCGACCCGACCGACTTCGGCTCCGCCACCGAGCAGGAGCTGCGCAACACGGCGGTGGCGTCGGTGTTCGAACCGGGCTCGGTGAACAAGGTGATCACCGCCGCCGCGGCCATCGAGGACGGGGTCTACCAGCCGGACAGCGTGCTGCACGTGCCCGACCGCATCAGGATCGCCGACCGGGTCATCAACGACGCCAGCCCGCACCCGCCGCAGGACATGACCTTCACCGGCGTGTTCGCCAAGTCCTCCAACGTGGGCACGCTGATGACCGCGCAGGAGGTCGGCCAGGACCGGTTCGCCAAGCTGCTGGAGGAGTTCGGGCTGGGGCAGCGCACCGGCTCCGGCCTGCCGGGCGAGGAGGCGGGCTACGTGCCGCCGCGCAACCAGTGGTCCGGTTCGACGTTCGGCAACCTGCCCATCGGTCAGGGCCTGAGCATGAACCTGCTCCAGATGACCGGCATGTACCAGGCGATCGCCAACGACGGGCTGCGCATCCCGCCCAGGGTGATCCGCGCCGAGGTCGACGCCAACGGCGCCCGCAAGGAGCTGGACCGCCCGCAGGGCGTGCAGGTGGTCAGCCCGCAGACGGCCAAGACGGTGCGCGAGATGTTCCGCGCCGTGACGCAGAGCGCCCCTGGGCAGACCGGCACCGGCGCCGCCGCCGCGCTGCCCGGCTACCAGGTCACCGGCAAGACGGGCACCGCGCAGCAGGTCGACGAGAAGTGCAAGTGCTACAGCATGTCGCAGTACTGGATCACGTTCGCGGGCATCTTCCCCGCCGACAACCCCCGGTTCGTGGTGGGCCTCATGCTCGACGCGCCGGACCAGGGCAAGGGGTTGGTCGGCCAGTCCGCGGCGCCGCTGTTCCACGACATCGCCTCCTACCTGGCGCAGCGCTACCAGGTGCCGATGTCGGCCGAGCCGAGCCCGGTGGTGGAACTGGTCCGGTGAGCGCAGGCGCGACACCCCTGGAACTGGGACACCCGGTCCGGAATGGACGTCATGACCGACCACTCTGCGTGCGCCGGTAGCCTTCCGCGCGTGCCTGCCAAGCTAGAGGGCAAGGTCGCGACCGCCCCGCCTCGCCCTTCCCGCACCTCCCCGGTGGCGGTGGCGGAGCTGGCCGCGGCCGTGGACGCCCGCCTCACCGCCCCCGCCCACGCGCACGTCCAGGTCAGCGGGGTGACGCTGCGCGCCCAGCACGTGCTGCCCGGTGACCTGTTCGCCGCGCTGCCCGGTGCCCGCGCGCACGGCGCGGACTTCGCCGACGAAGCCCTCGCGCGCGGCGCGGTGGCCGTGCTGACCGACGAGGCGGGCGCGTCCCGCGCCGCGCTGCGCGACGTGCCGGTGCTGGTGCACCGCGACCCGCGCGGCGTGCTGGGCGCGCTGGCCTCCCGCGTCTACGGCGACCCGTCGACCAAGCTGGCGGTGTGGGGGGTCACCGGCACCTCCGGCAAGACCACCACCACCTACATGGTCGAGTCCGCGCTGCGCGCCGCAGGGCTGGAGACCGGGGTGATCGGCACGGTGGAGACCCGCATCGCCGGGGAGCGGCTGGACAGCGCCCTCACCACCCCCGAGGCCCCCGACCTGCAGGCCCTGCTCGCGGTCATGGTCGAGCGCGGGGTCAGCGACGTGACGATGGAGGTCTCCAGCCACGCGCTGCGGCTGGGCCGGGTCGGCGGGGTGGGGTTCGCGGTGGGCGCGTTCACCAACCTGTCGCAGGACCACCTGGACTTCCACCCGGACATGGAGGACTACTTCCAGGCCAAGGCGCTGCTGTTCGACGGCCGCGCGCGGACCGAGGTGGTCTGCGTGGACGGCGAGTGGGGCCGCCGCCTGGTCAAGCCGGGCACGGTGACCGTGTCCGCCACCGGGTCCACCACCGGCGAGGCCACCTGGACCGCCTCGGACGTGCGCGTCACCCCCACCGGCGAGCAGTCGTTCACCGCGCACGGCCCGGACGGGCTGACCCTGCCCGTCGAGCTGCGCCTGCCCGGCTCGTTCAACGTGGCCAACGCGCTGCTGGCGATCGCCTGCCTGCACGCGCGCGGTGTCGAGCCGGGGGCGATCACCCGCGGCCTTGCGCGGGTCCAGGTGCCCGGCCGGATGCAGCGGGTGGACGAGGGCCAGGACTTCACCGCCGTGGTCGACTACTCCCACAAGCCCGCCGCGGTCGCGCTGGCGCTGGACGCGGTGCGCGCCCGCGCCACCGGCAGGGTGATCACCGTGCTGGGCTGCGGCGGCGACCGCGACACGGCCAAGCGCCCGCTGATGGGCGAGGAGGCCGCGCGGCGCAGCGACGTGCTGGTGGTGACCGACGACAACCCGCGCGGCGAGGACCCGGCGGAGATCCGCGCGGCGATGCTGCGCGGCGCGCTGGCCGTGCCCGGCGGTGAGCGGGGCGAGGTCGTGGAGATCGGCGACCGGCGCCGGGCCATCGAGCACGCGGTGTCGCTGGCCCGCGCGGGCGACGTGGTGGTCGTGGCGGGCAAGGGGCACGAGACCGGCCAGGAGATCGCGGGCGTGGTGCACCCCTTCTCCGACGTGGCGGCACTGTCCGAGGCGATCCGAGGAGCGCGTCCGTGATCCCGTTGAGCTTGGCCGAGATCGCCGAGGTCGTCGGCGGCAGGCTGCACGGCACCGACGGCAGCCCGGTGGTCACCGGCTCCGTCGAGTTCGACACCCGCGAGGTCACCGGGGGCGGGCTGTTCGTCGCCCTGCCCGGCGAGCGGGTGGACGGCCACGACTTCGCCGCCCAGGCCGTCGGCGCGGGCGCGGTGGGCGTGCTGGCGGCCCGCGAGGTCGACGGGCCCGCCGTCGTCGTGCCGCCGGTCGAGCGGCGGGGCGGCAACGCCTACGTGCTCTCCGGCGACACCGAGGGGCACGGCGCGGCCGTGCTGGCCGCGCTGGCCAAGCTGGCCAGGCACGTGACCGACCGGCTGGCCGCCGAGCACGGCCTGGTCGTGGTCGGCGTGACCGGCTCCTCCGGCAAGACCTCCACCAAGGACCTCATCGCGCAGGTGCTGTCCCCGATGGGGCCGACCGTCGCGCCGCCCGGCTCGTTCAACAACGAGCTCGGCCACCCGTGGACCGCGCTGCGCGCCGACGCCGACACCCGCTACCTGGTGCTGGAGCTGTCCGCGCGCGGGCCGGGGCACATCGCCCACCTGTGCCAGGTGGCCCCGCCCAGCATCGGCGCGGTGCTCAACGTCGGCAGCGCGCACCTGGGCGAGTTCGGTTCCCGCCAGGGGATCGCGCAGGCCAAGGGCGAGCTGGTGGAGGCGCTGCCCGAAAGCGGCGTCGCGGTGCTCAACGCCGACGACCCGCTGGTGGCGGGCATGGCGCCGCGCACGAGGGCGAAGGTCGTGCTGGTCGGCGAGCACCCCCGCGCCGACGTGCGCGCCGAGGACGTGGTGCTCGACGAGCAGGCCCGCGCGGGTTTCCGGCTGGTCACCCCGAAGGGCGAGGCCCAGGTGCGGCTGGGCGTGCACGGCCCGCACCAGGTCGGCAACGCGCTCACCGCCGCCGCGATCGCCCTGGAGCTGGGCGCGACACCCCAGGAGGTCGCCGACCGGCTCGGGCAGGCGCAGCGGGTCTCCGCGCACCGCATGGCGGTCACCGAGCGCGCGGACGGCGTCACGGTGATCAACGACGCCTACAACGCCAACCCCGAGTCGGTGCGCGCCGCGCTGAAGTCGCTGGCCGCCATGTCCCGCGCCACCACGCCCGCCCGGCGCAGCTGGGCGGTGCTGGGCGCGATGGCGGAGCTGGGCGGGGACTCGGTGCGCGCGCACGACGAGATCGGCAGGCTCGCGGTCCGCCTGGACATCAACAAGCTGGTCGTCGTGGGACCCGACGCCCGCGCGATGCACCAGGGAGCGCACCTGGAAGGATCATGGGGAGAGGAATCAGTTCTGGTGCCGGACGTCGCGGCGGCAATCGAGCTGCTGCGCGCCGAGGTGCGACCGGGTGACGTCGTGCTGGTGAAGGCATCCAACTCATACGGCCTGTGGCGGGTTGCCGAGGCTCTCCTGGAGGCGGGCAGCAAGTGAAGAGCATCCTGATCGCGGCGGCGATCGCGCTGATCGTGTCGATCATGCTCACGCCGTACTTGATCAAGATCTTCTCCAGACAGGGCTTCGGCCAGGAGATCCGCGAGGAGGGACCGCAGAGCCACAAGACCAAGCGCGGCACGCCGACGATGGGCGGCGTGGCGATCCTGGTCGCGATGTGGGCGGGCTACCTGGGCGCGCACCTGGTGAACTCGATGTCGGCCTCGGCGCAGGACCAGACGCCCAGCGCCTCGGGCCTGCTGGTGCTGATGCTGACCACCTCGCTGGGCATCGTCGGCTTCCTCGACGACTTCATCAAGATCCGCAAGCAGCGCAACCTGGGTCTGAACAAGACCGCCAAGCTGGTCGGCCAGTTCGTCGCCACCATCATCTTCGCGGTGCTGGTCATCCAGTTCCCGAACAAGCAGGGCCTCACGCCCGCGTCGGTGAACCTGTCGTTCGTGCGCGACATCGCCGTGGTGTCCTTCGGCGTGGTCGGCTTCGTGGTGTTCTGCTACGCGGCGATCTCCGCGTGGTCCAACGCGGTCAACCTGACCGACGGCCTGGACGGCCTGGCGGGCGGCACGTCGGCGATGGTGCTGGGCACCTACGTGGTGATCAGCTTCTGGCAGTTCCGCTACAACTGCTCCAACCTGCCCGTGGCGGGCTGCTACGACGTGCGCGACCCGCTGGACCTGGCGCTGGTGGCCGCCGCGGCGATGGCGGGCTGCATCGGCTTCCTGTGGTGGAACGCGGCCCCGGCCAAGATCTTCATGGGCGACACCGGCTCGCTGGCGCTGGGCGGCCTGGTGGCCGGACTGTCCATCACCACCCGCACCGAGCTGCTGATGATCGTGATCGGCGGCATGTTCGTGGTCGAGGTCATGTCGGTGGTGCTGCAGGTCGCGGTGTTCCGCACGTCGCGGCGGCGGTTGTTCCGCATGGCGCCGTTCCACCACCACTTCGAACTCGCGGGCTGGGCCGAGACCACGGTGATCATCCGGTTCTGGCTGCTCGCGGGCATCTGCTGCATGTTCGGCCTCGGTCTGTTCTACAGCGAGTGGCTGACCGCGGTCGGGAGCTGAGCATGGGTTTCCTCGCCGGGCGCGCCGTGCTGGTCGCGGGCGCCGGGGTGACCGGGCGGTCGGCCGCGGAGGCGCTGCTGGCCGCGGGCGCGTCGGTCACCGTCACCGACGGCTCGGCCGAGCGGCTGGCCGCGCTGGAGCAGCTGCTGCCCGGCGTGGCGCTGGTGCCGGGGCTGACCACGCCGCCGCCGGGGGTGGACCTGGTGGTGACCAGCCCCGGCTGGCGCCCGGACAACCCCCTGCTGGTGGCCGCCGCGGCGGCCGGGATCGAGGTGGTCGGCGAGGTCGAGCTGGCCTGGCGGATGGCCGCCGAGCTGGCCGATCCGCCCACCTGGCTGGCGGTCACCGGCACCAACGGCAAGACCACCACCGTCGGGATGCTGGAGTCGGTCCTGCGCGCGGCGGGCGTGGACGCGGTGGCGTGCGGCAACGTGGGCCTGCCCGTGGTGGACGCGCTGCTGGCCGGGCACCGGGTGCTGGCGGTGGAGCTGTCCAGCTTCCAGCTGCACTGGTCGCCGTCGGTGCGCCCGCAGGCGGGCGTGCTGCTGAACCTGGCCGAGGACCACCTGGACTGGCACGGCGGCATGGACGCCTACGCGGCGGCCAAGGCGCGCGTGCTGACCGGCGAGGTGGCCGTCGGCGGCGTGGACGACGAGCTGGTCGCCGCGCTGCTGTCGGCGGCCCCGGCCGCCGCGCACGTCGGCTTCACCCTGGGCGAGCCCGAGGAGGGCCAGCTCGGCGTGGTGGGCGGCGCGCTGGTGGACCGGGCGTTCGGCCCGGACGCCGTGCTGGCCGAGATCTCCGACGTGCACCCGCCGGGCCCGCCCGGCGTCGCGGACGCGCTGGCCGCCGCGGCGTTGGCCCGCGCCTACGGCGTCCCGCCCGCCGCCGTGCGGCAGGGGCTGCGCGACTTCCGGCCCGGCGCGCACCGCGCGGTGCTCGTGGCGGAGGTGGACGGGGTCAAGTACGTCAACGACTCCAAGGCCACCAACCCGCACGCCGCCGCCGCGTCGCTGCGCTCCCACGACAGCGCGGTGTGGATCGCGGGCGGGCTGCTCAAGGGCGCGTCCGTGGACGACCTGGTGCGCGAGGAGGGACACCGGCTGCGCGCGGCGGTGCTGATCGGCGCGGACCGCGAGGTGATCGCGTCCGCGCTGGCCCGGCACGTGCCGGAGGTGCCGGTGGTGGACGTGGCGACGATGGAGGACGCGGTGCGGGCGGCCCGCTCCCTGGCGCGGCCGGGCGACGCGGTGGTGATGGCCCCGGCGGCGGCGTCGATGGACATGTTCACCGACTACGCGCACCGGGGACAGGCGTTCGTGGAAGCGGTGCGGGCCCTTCAGCGCTCGTAGAGCTTCTCCGGGCGGCGCAGGTACTCGTGCGCGCCGCCGACCACCGGGCACGGCCACGGCTCGCGGGCGAAGTGGCCGTCCACCCAGGTCGGCGCGCAGCCCAGGCACAGCCCGAAGACGTCGGCCCGGTGGTCGCGCAGCATCCCGCGCACGGCGGCCACCAGGCGCGGCACCTCGGTGCGCGCCACGTCGAGGATGGTCTCGTCCTCGGTGTCGGCCTCGCTGGTCAGCAGCTCGACCTCGTCGAGGTAGCCGAGCATCTCCTGGTGCAGCAGCTCGTGCGCACGGGACAGGGCTGGGGGAACGGTTTTCGGCATGGCGGGAACAGTCCTCGCCGATGGACTGTTATGCAACACCGCAATGTGAAATGTCGCAGAAATGCACCCGATCGGTGGGCTGCTTTCCCGCTATCGTCGCGGTTATGCCGCAGAACCGAGGACCAGGGGTGCGCCGCCGTGTCCTGGCCAGTGCTCTGACCCAACTCCGCGAGGAAGCGGGGCTCAGCTTCGACGACGTGATCGAATTCCTGGGTTATTCCAAGTCCAAGATCAGTCGCATCGAGTCCGCGACTTCGGGGTTGTCCATAGTGGACACCAGGGCGCTGGCCCAGTTGTACGGGGCCGATCCGGAGAAGACGGCGTGGTTGGTGCACCTGGCGAAGGTGGCCAAGAAGCGCGGCTGGTGGCACGTGTACGGCGACGTGCTGTTCGACTGGTTCTCCGAGTACGTGGCACTGGAGTCCGAAGCGATCGCCATCGACACCTTCGAGATCGACCTGGTGCCCGGACTGTTCCAGAGCCCCTCCTACGCCCGGTGGGTCATGCGTGCCTACGCGCCTGATGCGACCGATGCCGTCATCGACAAGCGCGCTGAGCTGCGGCAGACGCGACAGCGTCGCTTGGAGGACGGTTCGCTTTCGGTGTGGGCGATCCTCGATGAAGCCGCGTTGCGCCGGGTAGTGGGCGGCATGGAGGTACATGAAACGCAGCTCCAGCACATGCTGGGGTTGACCGAACTGCCCAACGTGACGTTGCAGGTGCTGCCGTTCGGCAAAGGGCAGCACATGGCCATGGGTACCGCGTTCACCATGTTGAAGTTCACCGGCTTTCCGGACATCGTCTACATAGACAACCTGACCGGCGGCCTCTATTTGGACGAAGGGGCGGAAGTCGAGAGGTATAGCCTGGTCATGGATCACCTGCGCGCTTCCGCGCTCGACCCGCGTGAGTCGGTTGTGTTCATCAAGCAGGTGATGGGCGGCGTCTAGGGGCGGGAGAAGGTCATGTGGTCGGAGTGGCGCAAGAGCAGTCGTAGCAACGGGTCCGGCAACTGCGTCGAGGTGGCCGCTTCGGCTGAGGTGTTCCGGGTGCGGGACAGCAAGAACGCGGGCGGGCCGGTGTTGACCTTCTCCGGTCACGCGGTGGCGGCTTTCCTGGCGGCAGGGCGGGCGGGTCTCCTCGATCGCGGCTGAGGCGGTGCCGGAACGCTCGGTTCGGAGGGTCCGAACGCTCGGTTCGGGGTGCGCGGACGCGCGACTCGCGGGTGGGCCAGTAGGCTGCGGGTAGTGATCGCGGTCGCGTCCGCGCGACACGCGGCCGATGTCCTGCCCTCCCCGCCGCAGGCGGGAGACCATGCACCCGTGGCGGAACGAGCGAGATCGTGACCCTGGTGGACCGGCCCGCGCGGGCCGCGCGACCCCGGCGCACCGGCCGGGGTGTCGCGGTGCGCGGCGCGCTGACCGCGTGGCTGAGCAGGCCGCTGGCCGACTTCCACCTGCTGCTGGCCGTGCTCGGCATGCTCACCGTGATCGGCCTGATCATGGTGCTGTCCGCGTCCGCCCCCGGCGAGGTGGCCGAGGGCGCGTCGGCGTACTCGGTGTTCCAGAAGCAGCTGACCTACGTGCTGGTCGGCGCGGTGCTGTTCTGGATCGTGCTGCGGATGCCGCTGCGCAGCATCCGCTACGGCAGCACCATGGCGATGCTGGTCTGCGTCATCATGCTGGTCCTCGTGCTGACGCCGCTGGGCACCGTCGCGGGTGGCGCGCAGTCCTGGTTCACCGTCGGCCCCATCTCCTTCCAGCCCATCGAGGCCGCCAAGCTCGCGCTGGCGCTGTGGGGCTCGCACGTGCTGGTCACCAAGCGCGCGCTGCTCAACCAGTACCGGCACCTGCTGGTGCCGGTGGTGCCGGTCGCCCTGGTGGTCTTCGCGCTGGTGATGCTGCAGCCGGACCTGGGCGGCACGATCACCCTCGGCGTGGTGCTGATCAGCCTGCTGTGGTTCGTCGGCGCGCCGCTGCGGCTGTTCGGCGCGATCGCCGCCGCGGGCGTGGCCGCCGCCGCGTTCCTGGCCGTCACCGCGCCCTACCGGCTGGACCGGGTGCTCACCTTCCTCAACCCGGAGGCCGACCCGCTCGGCAAGGGCCTGCAGGCGCGGCAGGCGCTGTTCGCGCTGGCCGAGGGCGGGTTCTTCGGCAAGGGCCTGACCAACGGCAGCTCCAAGTGGCGCTACCTGCCCAACGTGCACAGCGACTTCATCTTCGCGGTCATCGGCGAGGAGCTGGGGTTCATCGGCTGCCTGCTGGTGCTGGGGCTGTTCGGCCTGCTGGCCGTGGTGGGCCTGCGGGTGGCGGCGCGCAACACCGACCCGTGGATCAGGATGGTCGCGGCCACGCTGACCGTGTGGCTGGTCGCCCAGGCCGCCATCAACATCGGCTACGTCGTGCGGCTGCTGCCGGTCACCGGCATCACGCTGCCGATGATCTCCTCCGGCGGCACGTCGATCGTCACCACCATGATCGTGTTCGGCATCCTGGCCAGCTGCGCGCGGCACGAGCCGGAAGCGGTGGCCGCGCTGCGCTCGCTGGGGCCGGGCCGGGTGGGCGGCGCGCTGAAGCTGCCCGCCCCCGAGGCCTACCGGCCGCCGCGCAAGCGCAAGCCGGTGCGCCCGTCCACCCCGCCGCGCGCGCCCGGCCGCCGGACCCCCGCGCCGCCGCCGGTGGACGAGCGGAGGATGGCGGGCAGGTCCGCGCCGCCCTCGGAGTACCGTCGTCGAGAATCCCGCAAGGCCACCCTGGACCGGTCCACCCGGTCCCGGCGCACCGGCCGCGACGGGAGATAGTCCCCACCGAACCGAGGAGGAAGTGCGTGACCGGGGTTCCCCAGCAGACCGGACCGTGCGTGGTGGTCGCCGGAGGCGGCACCGCCGGGCACATCGAGCCGGCACTGGCCCTGGCCGACGCGGTCATGCGCCTGCGGCCCGACGCGCGCGTGGTCGCGCTGGGCACCGAGCGGGGGCTGGAGAACAAGCTCGTGCCCGCGCGCGGTTACCCGCTGGAGCTGATCCCGCCCGTGCCGATGCCGCGCAAGCCCACGCCAGAGCTGCTCAAGCTGCCGCTGAAGGTGCGCGACTCGGTGCGCCGCACCAGGGAGGTGCTGGACCGGGTGGGCGCCGACGTGGTGGTGGGCTTCGGCGGCTACGTGTCGCTGCCCGCCTACCTCGCCGCGCGCGGCCGGGTGCCGATCGTGGTGCACGAGGCCAACGCCAAGACCGGCCTGGCCAACAAGGTCGGCGCGAAGTTCGCCGCGCGGGTGGCCGCCGCGGTGCCCGACTCCGGCCTGGCCGACGCCGAGATCATCGGCATCCCGCTGCGCCACTCGATCACCTCGCTGGACCGGGCCGCGCTGCGCGCCCAGGCGCGGGCCCACTTCGGCCTGCACCCGCACGCGCCCACGCTGCTGGTGTTCGGCGGCTCGCAGGGCGCGCGGTCGATCAACAACGCGGTCTCCGGCGCGGCGGCGGCGTTCGCGAGCGCGGGCGTGGGCGTGCTGCACGCCCACGGGCCCAAGAACACCGTCGCGGTGCAGGCCGTGCCCGGCGCGCCCGCGTACGTGCCGGTGCCGTACCTGGAGCGGATGGACCTGGCCTACGCCGCCGCCGACGCGGTGCTGTGCCGCTCCGGCGCGATGACCGTGGCCGAGGTGTCCGCGGTCGGCCTGCCCGCGGTGTTCGTCCCGCTGCCGCACGGCAACGGCGAGCAGGCGCTCAACGCGGGCCCGGTGGTCTCGGCGGGCGGCGGTCTGCTGGTGCCCGACGAGCAGCTGACCCCGCAGTGGATCGTGGACAACGTGGTGCCGCTGGTGGCCGACCGGGCGCGGCTGGCCGCGATGAGCGCCGCCACGCTGGGCACCGGCCACCGCGAGGCCGACGAGGTGCTGGCCCGCATCGTGCTCGAGGTGGTCAAGAAGTGAGCGAGGTCCTGGACCGGGTGCACCTGGTCGGCATCGGCGGGGCGGGCATGAGCGGCATCGCCCGCATCCTGCTCGCCCGCGGCGCGCGGGTGTCCGGCTCGGACGCCAAGGACTCCCGCACCGTGCTGGCGCTGCGGGCGCAGGGCGCGGAAGTCGCCATCGGCCACGACGGCGGCAACCTCGACCAGCTGCCCGGCGGCCCGACCGCGGTGGTGGTGTCCACCGCGATCCGCGAGGACAACCCGGAGCTGGTGGCCGCCCGCGAGCGCGGCCTGGTCGTGCTGCGGCGGGCCGAGGCGCTGGCCGCGCTGATGCTGGACCACCGGGTCGCCTGCGTGGCGGGCACGCACGGCAAGACCTCCACCACGTCGATGCTGACCGTGGCGCTGCAGCACTGCCGGATGGACCCGTCGTTCGCCATCGGCGGCGACCTCAACGAGTCCGGCGCGAACGCGCACCACGGCACCGGCGGCGTGTTCGTCGCCGAGGCCGACGAGAGCGACGGGTCGTTCCTGTTCTTCTCGCCGTCGGTGGCGGTGGTGACCAACGTGGAGGCCGACCACCTCGACCACCACGGCACGGTCGAGGCCTACACCGCGGTGTTCGACTCCTTCCTGGAGCGCATCGCCGACGACGGCGTGCTCATCGCCTGCGCCGACGACCCCGGCTCGGCGGCGCTGGCGGACCGCGCGGCCAAGCTGGGCCTGCGGGTGCGCCGCTACGGCCGCTCGGCCGTGGGCGAGGGCGCGGCCACCCTGGTCGGCTACCGGCCCGAGGGGGGCGGCGGGCTGGCCGAGGTGGAGCTGGACGGCGAGCGGGTCCAGGTGCGGGTGGCCGTGCCGGGCGAGCACATGGCGGGCAACGCCGTGGCCGCCCTGCTGGCCGCGCTGGAGCTGGGCGCGCAGCGCGAGGGCGTGCTGGAGGGCCTGGCCGCGTTCGGCGGGGTGCGCAGGCGGTTCGAGTTCAAGGGCCGCGCCGCGGGCGTGCGGGTCTACGACGACTACGCCCACCACCCCACCGAGGTGGCCGCGCAGCTCACCGCGGCCCGGCCGGTCGCGGGCGAGGGCAGGCTGGTCGTGGTGTTCCAGCCGCACCTGTACTCGCGGACCCGGCTGTTCGCCGAGGAGTTCGGCAAGGCGCTGGGCCTGGCCGACGAGGTCGTGGTGCTCGACGTCTACGGCGCCCGCGAGGACCCGGAGCCCGGTGTCACCGGCGCGCTGGTGGCCGAGGCGGTGCCGCTGGAGGCCGGGCGGGTGCACCACCAGCCGTCGTTCGACCGGGTGCCCGAGCTGGTGGCGGGTCTGGCCGCGGAGGGTGACGTGGTCGTCACCATGGGCGCGGGCGACGTCACCATGCTGGGCCCGGAGATCGTCGACGCGCTGGCCCGGAGGTCATGAGCGCGCCGACGGCGCGCCGCCGCCCCGCTCCGGCGCGGCGGCGCCCGTCGCGCGCCCCGGCCCGCAGGCCCGCGCTGCCGTCCAGGGCCACCGTGCTGCGCCGCCGCGCGGTGGCGCTGCTGACCCTGTTCACCGTGCTGGGCCTGGGCTACGCGGTGTGGTTCACCTCACTGCTGGGCGTGCGCGTGGTGGAGGTCGAGGGCCTGGTGGAGCTGGAGCCCGCGGCGGTGCGCGAGGCGGCGGACATCGGCCCCGGTGAGCCGCTGGCGCGGCTGGACGTCGAGGCGGTCACCGCGCGCGTGCGGGAGCTGCCGCGGGTGGCGGACGTGCGGGTGGAGCGGGTGCTGCCGGGCACGGTCCGGCTGACCGTGCGGGAGCGCGTGCCCGTCGCCGTGCTCAAGTCCGCCGACGGCGCGCACCTGGTGGACTCGACCGGCAAGGACTACGCCACGGTGGCGCAGGAGCCCGCGGGTCTGCCGGAGCTGAAGGTCTCGGGGGACCGGCGCGCCACCGACGCGGCGGTCTCCGTGCTGATCCAGCTGCCGGAGGGGCTGCGCGACGAGGTGCTGGCCGTCTCGGCGGGCACCGGGGCGGACGTCGAGCTCACCCTGACCGCCGGGCGCCAGGTGCGCTGGGGTTCCGCGGCGGAGACGCCCCGCAAGGCCGCGGTGCTGGAAGTGCTGCTGAGCCGTCCCGGCACGGTGTTCGACGTCTCCAGCCCGGAACTGGCGACGGTGTCGTGATCGCCGTCACCGCCGCGTCGGCGGAAAGCGATCGTGGGCTCCGCGGCGGGAGTCGATACTGCACGCATGGCCGACACCCGCGTGGAGCCACCGTACACCGGTGACGAGCGCACCCTGCTGACCGCGTTCCTGGACTACCTGCGGGAAACCATCGCGTTCAAGTGCGCGGGACTGTCCGATGAGGACGCTTCGCGCTCCGTCCTGCCGTCCCCGCTGACCACCGCCGCGGGGATCGTGAAGCACCTGCGCTGGGTCGAGGAGTACTGGTTTCACGTTCGCCTGGGCGGGTACCCCTCTCAGGCCCCCTACTCACCGGACGATCCCGACGTGGACTGGCGCTTGGCACCGGGGGAGACGATCTCGGGATTGCTGGACGACTACGCTGGGCAGTGCGCGGTGAGCCGCCGGCTCGTCGCGGGGTGGGATCTCGACCACGAGGTGCCGTTCCGGGGCGACAAGGCGCTTTCGGTGCGCTGGGTGCTGATCCACATGATCGAGGAGACGGGTCGGCACGCGGGGCAGCTGGACGTGGTGCGGGAACTGCTCGACGGGGTGACCGGGGAGTAGTCCTCGTGCCCGACACGGCGTGGCTGCTGGACCGACGCACCAGCGGTGCATACCGTCCAGCAACAACATACGGGGTTGACATAACTCTTGACCTCTGGTTGAGGGTTCCAATCCGGGCGGTGGACCGGTGCGGTCACCCGCTCCAGCACATGAGCACGGACACGATCAGGAAGGCGGACCGATGACGCCCCCGCACAACTACCTCGCGGTGATAAAGGTCGTCGGCATCGGCGGTGGCGGTGTCAACGCCGTCAACCGCATGATCGAGGTCGGGCTCAAGGGCGTCGAGTTCATCGCGGTGAACACCGACGCGCAAGCGCTGCTGATGTCCGACGCCGACGTCAAGCTCGACATCGGCCGCGAGCTGACCCGCGGCCTCGGCGCGGGCGCCAACCCCGAGGTGGGCCACAAGGCGGCCGAGGACCACCGCGAGGAGATCGAGGAAGTCCTCAAGGGCGCCGACATGGTCTTCGTCACCGCCGGCGAGGGCGGCGGCACGGGCACCGGCGGCGCGCCGGTGGTGGCCTCCATCGCCCGCAAGCTCGGCGCGCTGACCATCGGCGTGGTGACGCGGCCGTTCTCCTTCGAGGGCAAGCGCCGCGCCAAGCAGGCCGAGGAGGGCATCCAGGCCCTGCGCAACGAGTGCGACACGCTCATCGTGATCCCCAACGACCGGCTGCTGCAGCTGGGCGACATCGGGGTGAGCCTGATGGACGCCTTCCGCTCGGCCGACGAGGTGCTGCTCTCCGGTGTCCAGGGCATCACCGACCTGATCACCACCCCCGGTCTGATCAACCTGGACTTCGCCGACGTCAAGAGCGTCATGTCCGGCGCGGGCAGCGCGCTGATGGGCATCGGCTCCGCGCGCGGCGAGGGCAGAGCCGTGCAGGCGGCGCAGAAGGCGATCAACTCGCCGCTGCTGGAGGCGTCGATGGAGGGGGCGCACGGCGTCCTGCTGTCCATCGCGGGCGGCTCGGACCTGGGTCTGTTCGAGATCAACGAGTCCGCCTCGCTGGTGCAGGAGGCGGCCCACCCGGACGCCAACATCATCTTCGGCACGGTGATCGACGACTCGCTGGGCGACGAGGTCCGGGTGACCGTGATCGCGGCCGGGTTCGACAGCGGCGGGCCGACGCACAAGAAGCTGGAGCCGACCGCGCTGTCCAGCCCCGCGCGGGGCGGGGCGGGCGAGCACGGGCAGGTGCAGTCGTCCACACCGCAGTCCACCGCGCCGCAGCCCTCCGCGCAGCCGTCCGCGCCGCAGTCGGAGCAGCAGGCCGCGCCGCCCCCGGTGGTGCCGCCGCGGCCCACCGTGCCGACGCAGCCGCAGCACGCGACCACCACGCCGCCGCCCTACCAGCCGCCGCCGCAGCCGATGCCCCGGCTGTCGCAGAGCGGCACCCTGCCCACCAGCGGCACGCTGCCCAACCGCGCGGTGCCGGTGACCGACGACCCGGACGACGAGGTCGACGTGCCGCCGTTCATGCGGCGCTGAAGTCGTTCCGACATCGGAGGCGCCCGGTCCGCGGACCGGGCGCCTCCGCCGCGTCGTGGGCGTGACAAGCTGATGGGGTGCGCATCCGTCGTGTCGTGACCACCCGCGAGGGTGGGGTCTCCAAACCGCCGTACGACTCCTTCAACCTGGGCGACCACGTGGGCGACGACCCGCGCGCGGTCGCGGCCAACCGGCGCAGGCTGGCCGAGGGCATCGGCCTCGCGCCGGACCGGCTGGTGTGGATGGAGCAGGTGCACGGCCGCACGGTGGCCACCGTCGACGGCCCGCAGGAGGGCCCGCTGGAGGCCACCGACGCCGTGGTCACCGCCACGCCGGGGCTGGCACTGGTGGTGCTCACGGCGGACTGCGTGCCGGTCCTGCTCGGCGACCCGGAGGCGGGCGTGGTCGCCGCCGCCCACGCGGGTCGCGTCGGCGCCAGGGTCGGCATCATCCCGGCCACTCTCGCCGCCATGCGGGACGCGGGCGCGCACCTGGAGAACATCGAGGTGCTGCTGGGGCCCGCGGTGTGCGGCCAGTGCTACGAGGTGCCCGCCGACATGCGCGACGACGTGGAGCGGCACCTGCCCGGCAGTGCCGCCAAGACCCGCTCCGGCAAGCCCGCGCTGGACCTGCGCGCGGGGCTGTGGCAGCAGCTGGCCGACGCGGGCGTGGGCAAGGTCGGCGTCGACCCGCGCTGCACGGTGGAGGAGCGCTCCCTGTTCAGCCACCGCCGCACGCCGGGCACCGGCAGGCTCGCGGGCGTCGTCTGGATCGACGCGTGAACCGGCGCGAGGAGCTGCGCGCCAACCTCGACGAGGTGCGCGCCCGGATCGCCGCCGCCTGCGCGAAGGCCGACCGCGACCCGGCGGAGGTCACCCTGCTCGCGGTGACCAAGACCTTCCCGGCCGCCGACGTGGCGCTGCTCAGCGAGCTGGGGCTGCGCGAGTTCGCCGAGAACAAGGACCAGGAGGCGGCCCGCAAGACCGCCGAGCTGACCGACCTGCCCGAGGGCACCCGGTGGCACATGGTGGGCAGGCTGCAGCGCAACAAGGCCAAGTCCGTGGTCGGCTGGGCCGACCAGGTCGACTCGGTGGACTCGGCCCGGCTGGCCGACGCCCTCGCGGGCGCGGCGGCCAAGGCCGGGCGGGGCCCGGTGGACGTGCTGATCCAGGTCAGCATCGACGGCGACCCGGCGCGCGGCGGCTGCCCGCTGGACGAGCTGCCCGCGCTGGCCGATCACGTAGCGCGTTCGGGTGAACTCGCCCTGCGAGGGGTGATGGCCGTCGCACCCAGGCAGATGTATCCGGGGGAAGCGTTTGCGCTCTTGAACAGAGCGGTAACCCGTTTGCGCGACGATCACCCTGCTGCGACCGTGCTCTCAGCGGGGATGAGCGGCGACCTGGAAGATGCCATCGCGTGGGGATCGACGTGCGTGCGTGTCGGAACAGCGTTGCTGGGCGAGCGGAGGCTAGCCTCCCCGTGATTGCCTGGAACCTCTGGGGCGGCCGCGACGTCCTTGCGGGTAGGGATCGGCGGAGGAAGGGCTGGGCATGAGCGGGTTTCACAAGCTGAAGGCCTACTTCGGGATGGTTCCCGCCGAGTACGCCGACGATCCCGACGCCTACGAGGACGAGCGGGGCGGTCGCTACGCCGACTACCGGTCCGACTACCCGGAGGTCGCCGAGTACGACGGGTACGCCGAGCAGCGCAACGGGCGCCGCCGGGTGCTCGGCCGCTCGGACTACCGCGCCGAGCTCGACGAGTCGGAGGACTACGAGCCCGACGCCCGCACCCGGTCCCGCCGCTCCTGGAGCGGCGACACCGCGGTGCACGGCGCGCTGGCCGTGGACTCCCAGCGCGAGCCCGCCGCGCGCACCCGACCGGCCACCGAGCCCGCTCACCCGCTGGGGCGCATCACGACGCTGCACCCGCGCAGCTACAACGAGGCGCGCACCATCGGCGAGCACTACCGCGACGGCACCCCGGTGATCATGAACCTCACGGACATGGACGACGCGGACGCCAAGCGGTTGGTGGACTTCGCGGCCGGGCTCGCGTTCGCCCTCCGGGGGTCAATCGATAAGGTGACAAACAAGGTGTTCCTCCTCTCACCCCCGAACATCGACGTCACCGCCGAGGACCGCAGGCGGCTCGCCGAGGGTGGGTTCCTCAACCACGGCTGAGTGGTGGCACAGTTGAGGGGTGGATGCACTCTGGCTCGTGGTCTACTACCTGCTGTTCTCGTTCTGGCTGCTGCTCACGGCGCGCGTCGTGGTGGAGCTCGTCCGCTCGTTCGCCAGGGAGTGGCGGCCCGCGGGCGGGGTCGCGGTGGCCTTGGAAACGGTTTACACGGTGACCGATCCCCCGGTCCGGCTGCTCCGTCGGCTGATCCCGACGGTGCGGATCGGGGGCGTCGGTCTGGACTTGTCCATTATTGTGCTGTTGCTGGTCGTTATCATTCTGATGCGAGTAGCCGATCCCAGGTGAGGGGACCAGGGATGTCCACAGCCCAGGAGTGCGTGAGGTGATCTGATGCCGTTGACCCCCGCGGACGTGCACAACGTCGCGTTCAGCAAGCCGCCCATTGGCAAGCGGGGCTACAACGAGGACGAGGTGGACGCGTTCCTCGACCTGGTTGAGGGCGAGCTCGCCCGCCTGATCGAGGAGAACAACGACCTGCGCCAGCAGGTCGAGCAGCTCGACCAGCAGGTCGAGACCGCGCGCGCCGACCTGGAGGACGCACGGGCCAAGGTCGCCGCGGGCGTCGGTCCCAGCCGCGTCATCGAGGAACCGCGCAGGCTCGCCCCGGTTCCGCCCCCCTCGGCGCTGGAGCAGACCTCCCCCGGCGGGGGAGGCGACCACCACGTGCAGGCCGCCAAGGTCCTCGGCCTGGCCCAGGAGATGGCCGACCGGCTCACCGGCGAGGCCAAGGCCGAGGCCGACGGGATGCTCTCGGAGGCCCGGACCAAGTCCGAGCAGCTGCTGTCCGAGGCCCGCGCCAAGGCCGACACCATGGTCAACGAGGCCCGCACGCGGGCGGAGACCATGCTCAACGACGCGCGGACCCGCGCCGAGACGCTGGAGCGGCAGGCCCGTGAGAAGGCCAGCGCGCTGGACCGCGACGCGCAGCGCAAGCACGCCGAGGTGATGGGCAACATCACCCAGGAGAAGAACACCCTCGAGAAGCAGATCGACAAGCTGCAGACCTTCGAGCGCGAGTACCGCACCCGGTTGAAGACCATGCTGGAGTCGTCGCTGCGCGACCTCCAGGACCGGGCGCCCGCCGCGCCGTCGGAGAGCCGCAGCCAGCAGGGCTACTCGTTCGGCGCGCGCGCCGAGGCGGGCTGAGCCTGAGCCGCTGTGCTCTTCGTCGTCCTGCTGCTGGTCCTGGCAGCCCTCGGGCTGCTCGTCCCGGCGCTGACCACCACGTCCACCCCGTGGGCGTGGTGGTCGGTCGCGGCGAGCGGGGCCGCCGCGGTGGTCCTGGTGCTCGACTGGTGGCGGCACCGCCGCCCCGCGACCGGTGACCGGCCGCCCGCGCCCGTGGCCACCGGTCCCGCCCCGGAGCGGGGGCAGCCGTCCACGCCGGACGACGAGCCCGCCGAGGAGCAGACCGACGCGGCGGACCTGCTGGTGGTGACCGACCTCGCCGAGGAGGTCCGCGTGCTCGACGAGCGGCCGCGCTACCACCTGGCGACCTGCTCGTGGTTGGGGGAGCGGGCCTCGCTGGGGCTGCCGGTCTCCGAAGCGCGCGAGCTCGGGTTCACGCCCTGCGGGGTGTGCCTGCCGGACTCCGCGCTGGCGGCTGCCCAGCGGGCGTCGTCCTGATCACTCGCCTGATCGAGCGATTCCAGTCTTGCGCTACCCTTGTCAAGGCGTTGATCCGGCCATCACCGGGGAGCTTCCGGAAGAACAGGCCACGCGGCCCCAGTAGAACCGGACGGGAGCGGCCCGTCACAGCCGCTGACGAGAGGCCAGAGCCTTCGCGCCCTGGCAAGCGGGGTGGTACCGCGGTGCGCCTGCGTGGCGTGTCGTCCCCGTGAGCCGGTTGACCGACGCGCGCGAGGAGCTGCGACATGGCCTATCCCAAGGCGGGCGGGGGCTCGGTGCCCTCCCAGCCGTCCTTCCCCACCCTCGAACGCGAGGTGCTCGACCACTGGCAGGCCGACCGCACCTTCCGGGCCACGGTCGAGGCCCGACCCGCCGGTGAGCGCGGGGCCAACGAGTTCGTCTTCTACGACGGCCCGCCCTTCGCCAACGGCCTGCCGCACTACGGGCACCTGCTCACCGGGTACGTGAAGGACGTCGTACCGCGGTACCAGACCATGCGCGGCAAGCACGTCGAGCGCCGGTTCGGCTGGGACACCCACGGCCTGCCCGCCGAGGTGGAGGCGGAGAAGCAGCTCGGGTTCTCGTCCAAGAGCGAGATCGAGGCGTTCGGCATCGAGAAGTTCAACGAGGTCTGCCGCACGTCGGTGCTCCAGTACACCGACCAGTGGCGCGACTACGTGACCCGGCAGGCGCGCTGGGTGGACTTCGACGACGACTACAAGACCCTCGACCTGGACTACATGGAAAGCGTCATGTGGGCCTTCAAGACCCTGTGGGACCGGGGTCTGGTCTACGAGGGCTTCCGGGTGCTCTGGTACTGCTGGCGCTGCGAGACGCCGCTGTCCAACACCGAGACCAAGATGGACGACACCTACCGGGACCGGCAGGACCCGGCGGTGACGGTGGGGCTGCGCCTGGAGACCGGCGAGCTGGCGCTGGTGTGGACGACCACGCCGTGGACGCTGCCCAGCAACCTCGCCGCCGCGGTGCACCCGGACGTGGACTACGTGACCGTCGAGGCCAACGGCGAGCGCTACCTGCTCGCCGAGGCCCGCGTGCCCGCCTACGCCCGCGAGCTGGGCGAGCAGCCGCCGGTGGTGGCCCGGTGCAAGGGCAGCGACCTGGTCGGCCGCCGCTACACCCCGCCGTTCGACTTCTTCACCGGCCGGGAGAACGCGCACCAGGTGCTGCCCGCCGACTACGTCACCACCGACGACGGCACCGGCATCGTGCACATCGCCCCGGCCTTCGGCGAGGAGGACAAGGCGGTCACCGACGCGGCGGGCATCGAGGTCGTCGTGCCGGTCGACGCGCACGGCCGGTTCACCGCCGAGGTGCCGCCGTACCAGGGCCTGCAGGTGTTCGAGGCGAACAAGCCGATCATCCGCGACCTGCGGGAAGCGGGTCTGCTGCTGCGCCACGAGACCTACGACCACCCGTACCCGCACTGCTGGCGCTGCGACAACGCGCTCATCCAGCGCGCGGTGTCGTCGTGGTTCGTCGCGGTGACGCGGTTCAAGGACCGCATGGTCGAGCTGAACCAGCAGATCAACTGGGTGCCCGAGCACATCCGCGACGGCCAGTTCGGCAAGTGGCTGGAGAACGCGCGGGACTGGAACATCTCGCGCAACCGGTTCTGGGGCTCGCCGATCCCGGTGTGGGTCTCCGACGACCCGGCCTACCCGAGGGTGGACGTCTACGGCTCGCTCGACGAGCTGGAGCGCGACTTCGGGGTGCGCCCCACCGACCTGCACCGGCCCCACATCGACCAGTTGACCAGGCCCAACCCGGACGACCCGACCGGCAGGTCGACCATGCGCCGGGTGCCCGAGGTGCTCGACTGCTGGTTCGAGTCGGGCTCGATGTCCTTCGCCCAGGTGCACTACCCGTTCGAGAACGCGGAGTGGTTCGAGGACCACTACCCCGGCGACTTCATCGTCGAGTACAACGGCCAGACGCGCGGCTGGTTCTACACCATGCACGTGCTGGCCACGGCGCTGTTCGACCGGCCCGCGTTCCGCAACTGCGTGGCGCACGGGATCGTGCTGGGCGACGACGGGCAGAAGATGTCCAAGTCGCGCAAGAACTACCCGGACGTCAACGAGGTGTTCGACCGGGACGGCTCGGACGCCATGCGGTGGTTCCTGATGTCCTCGCCGATCCTGCGCGGCGGCGACCTGGTGGTCACCGAGCGGGGCATCCGCGACGCGGTGCGGCAGGCCGTGCTGCCGCTGTGGAACTCCTGGTACTTCCTGGCGCTGTACGCCAACGCCGAGGGCGTCGAGGGGACCTGGCGCACGGACTCGCCCCACGTGCTGGACCGCTACGTGCTGGCCAAGGCGCACGACCTGGTGGCGCAGGTGGGCGGGCAGCTCGACGCCTACGACATCTCCGGCGCCTGCGCGTCGGTCCGGGACTTCCTGGAAGTGCTCACGAACTGGTACGTGCGGCGCTCGCGCGACCGGTTCTGGGCGGGGGAGAAGGACGCCGTCGACACCCTGCACACCGTGCTGGAGGTGGTCTGCCGGGTGGCGGCGCCGCTGCTGCCGCTGACCACCGAGGCGGTGTGGCGCGGCCTGACCGGCGGGCGCTCGGTGCACCTGGCGGACTACCCGTCGGCGTCGGACCTGCCCGCCGACGACGCGCTGGTGGCGGCCATGGACAAGGTGCGGCAGGTGGCGTCCGCGGCGCTGTCGCTGCGCAAGGCCAACAAGCTGCGCGTGCGGCTGCCGCTGGCCAAGCTGGTGATCGCGGCGGACGACGTGGCGGCGCTGGGCGGGTTCACCGAGATCCTGCGGGACGAGGTGAACGTCAAGCGGGTCGAGCTGACCGGGGACGTGGCCGCGCACGGCCACTTCCAGCTGGCGGTCAACGCGCGGGTCGCCGGTCCCCGGCTGGGCCCGGACGTGCAGAAGGTCATCAAGGCCGTCAAGGCGGGGGACTGGACCGAGCGGGACGGCCGCGTGGTGGCGGCCGGGGTCGAGCTGTTCCCCGAGGAGTACGAGCAGCGCCTGGTCGCCACCGACCCGGCGGCCACCGCCGCGCTGCCCGGCGGCGGCGGGCTGGTCGTGCTCGACACCGCCGTCACCGAGGAGCTCGCCGCCGAGGGCGTGGCGCGCGACCTGGTCCGGGTGGTGCAGCAGGCGCGCAAGGACGCGGGACTGGAGGTCTCCGACCGGATCGCGCTGACGGTGCAGCTGCCCGACGACGTGGCCGCCGCCGTGCGCGGGTTCGAGGAGTTCGTGGCGGGGGAGACCCTGGCGGACGCGGTGTCCTACGGCGAGGTCGCCGAGGGCTCGGTGGGCGTCGTGGGCGACGGCGTCAAGGTCCGGGTCGCGGTGGCCAGGCTCTGACGGCCGCGGTGGTGCCCGCTCCGGTGAGCGGGCACCACCGCTCACGCGCCGCCTTCCTCCTCCAGCCGCCGGCGCAGCGAGTTCAGGCACCGGCCGCGGGTGGGGCCGATGCTGCCGCGCGGCATGGCCAGCGCCTCGGACACCGCGCGGTACTCGGGCCGCCCGGCCAGCACGGTCAACCGCAGCAACTCCTGGCAGCGCTGGGGCAGCGCGTGGAAGGCCCGCCACAGCCGCTGGTCCCGCTCGTCGCGCAGCGCCTCGACCTCCGGCAGCCACCGGTCGTCGGGGAGGTCCTGCGCGGTGTCCCCGGACAGCACGGCCCGCCCGCCGCTGTCCCGCCACGTCCGCTGGGCCTCCCGCCGCGTGGTCACGATCAGCCAGCCCGCCAGCGCGCGCGGCTCGGCGATCCGCTCCAGGTGCCGCAGGAAGTGCAGCCACACCGTCTGCGCCACGTCCTCGGCGCTCGTGCGGTCCAGCCCGTTGCTCCGCGCCACGTGCCACACCAGCGGCGTCAGCTCCGCGACCAGCCGGTTCAGCGCGTCGCGGTCGCCCGCGCGGGCCTGGGTCAGCAGCGCCGCGTGCCGCCGCGCGCGGGCGGGCGGGTCCTCCGGGACCGCCTCGGCGGGCAACTGCTCCAGTCGCGGGCCCACTTCGTCGGTCATGGTGCTCCCTCCCGCGTCGCGCGCCCCGCGCCCGGAGGAGGGCGGTGTGGACGTCCTCGGCCACGCGCGTCGTGCGGGACCCCGCGCGGAACGGCTCCAGAGTGTGTCCGCGAGCCCCGCCGGGACCAGGGTGCTCACCCGTTCGGCCCGGCACGGAATCGGTGCAGTCGCGTCGTGGGACCGCCGTCGTACGGTGACGCGGTGGCGGGACTGAGGTTCGGGGTGCGGGTGAAGCCGGGAGCCCGGCGGGACGCGGTCGGCGGCCGGTGGGGCGACGGGGCGCTGGTGGTCGCGGTCGCCGCGCCCGCGGTCGAGGGCAAGGCCAACGAGGCCGTGCGCAAGGCGCTGGCCAAGGCGTTCGGGGTGCGCAGGCAGGACGTGGCCATCGCCTCCGGCGAGCGCGGGCGGGACAAGGTCGTGGTGATCGACCCGGCCCCCGACGACGGCGCGGAGGTGCTCGCGGCGCTGCTCGGTTGAGTCGGTGCCCGATTCGTCCACTTCGAGATCGTCAAGGAAGAATGCACCCACTACCGGGCGACAGCGGGGAGGGCGAGTGGGTGGTGTCACGGGTTTCCTCGGCATCGGTGCGGCGGTGTTGCTGGTGGCCGCCATCGCGGTACGGGTGTCGAGCAGGCTCGGGCTGCCCTCGCTGCTGCTCTACCTCGCCATCGGCGTGCTGCTGGGCGAGTCGGTGCTGGGCATCGAGTTCGAGGACGCCGACCTGACCCGTTCGCTGGGCACCGCCGCGCTCGTGCTGATCCTCACCGAGGGCGGCCTGACCACCCGGTGGGCCGCGGTCAGACCCGCGCTCGGCCTGGGCATCGCGCTGTCCACGGTGTCGGTGGGGGTCAGCGTCGCGGTCACCGGCGTGGCCCTGCACCACCTGCTGGGCCTGGACTGGCGCACCGCGCTGCTGTGGGGCGCGGTGCTGTCCTCCACCGACGCGGCCGCGGTGTTCAGCGTGCTGCGCTCGGTCGGCGTGGGCAGGCGGCTGATCGGCGCGCTGGAGCTGGAGTCGGGCATCAACGACGCCCCGGTCTACATCGCCGTGGTGCTGCTGGCCTCGCCGGACCCGATCACCTGGACCGCGCCGCTGCTGATGGTCTACGAGCTGGTCGCGGGCGCGGCGATCGGCGTGGCGCTGGGCCTGCTGGGCGCCGTGGGCCTGCGGCGCGCGGCGCTGCCCGCCACCGGCCTGTACCCGCTGGCCACGGTCGCGGTGTGCCTGCTCGCCTACACCGCGGGCGACCTGGCGCACGCCTCCGGCTTCCTGGCCGTCTACGTCGCGGCGGTGGTGCTGGGCAACGCCCGGCTGCCGCACCGCTCGGACACGCTGTCCTTCGCCGAGGGGTTGGGCTGGGTCTCCCAGATCGGCCTGTTCGTGCTTCTGGGCCTGTACGCCTCGCCGGAACGGCTGCTGCACGCGCTGGTGCCCGCCCTGGTCGCGGGCGCGGTGCTGCTGCTGGTGGCCCGGCCGCTGTCGGTGCTGGTGGCCGCCACGCCGTTCCGGGTGCCGTGGCGCGAGCAGGTGTTCCTGTCGTGGTCCGGGCTGCGCGGCGCGGTGCCCATCGTGTTCGCCCTGATCCCGCTCATCCAGCAGGTGCCCGGCGCCGACCAGCTGGTCGACGCGGTGTTCGTGCTGGTCATCCTGCTGACCCTGGTGCAGGGCACCACCCTGCCCAGGCTGGCCCGCTGGCTGGGGCTGGTGCGCTCGGGGGAGGCCAGCGAGGTGCAGTTCGACTCCTCGGCGCTGGACCAGTTCAACGCCGAGCTGCTCCAGGTGCGCATCCAGCGCGGGTCCAAGCTGCACGGCGTGTACCTGTCGGAGCTGCGGCTGCCGGTGGGCGCCTCGGTGAGCCTGGTGGTGCGCGAGGGCGGCGGGTTCACCCCGCAGTCGACCACCCGGCTGCAGGAGCGCGACCAGCTGCTGGTGGTGTGCACCGAAGGCGTGCGCACCGCCGTCGAGCAGCGCATCCGGGCGGTGGACCGGGCGGGCAGGCTGGCCCGCTGGAAGGGCGACACGGGCCGCGAGATCCCATGATCCGGACGGGGCTCGACGGCGGGCGGGTCCGCCGCTAACGTCGTGGGCGAGGTCATGAGTGCCAGCGACAAGCCCGGGCTAGCTGGCCGGCAACCCTCCTACCGCGGTGGGGTGCCCCCGGTGAGGACCTGGTCCGGCGCGGGGTGCGCCGGGCAAGCGCGGGCCTCCTGTCGAGCAGGGGCCCCCGAGGCCGCCGGAGGCTCGTCGTGACCGTCGCCGTTCCCCGTCCCGTCGCCGCCCTGCCCCGCGTGGTCGGGGCGGACCTGAAGGTCCCCCTGGTCACCGGGCAGTTCGTCGAGTACGCCAACCTCGACCACGCCGCGTCCGCGCCCTGCCTGGAGCAGGTCCGCGACGCGGTGGACGAGCTGCTGCCCTGGTACGCCTCGGTGCACCGGGGTGCCGGGTTCGCCTCCCACGTCAGCACCCGCGTCTACGGGCAGGCCCGCGACGCGGTGCGGCGGTTCCTCGGCGCCAGGGCGGGCGACGCGGTGGTGTTCACCCGCAACACCACCGACGCGCTGAACCTGCTGGCCCGAGCCCTGCCCCGGCGCACCTCGGTGGTGCTGTTCGACACCGACCACCACGCCGCGCTGCTGCCGTGGCGCGGACCAGGCGTGCGGCGGCTGCGCACGCCCTCCTCGGCGGCGGGCGCGGTGCTGGAGCTGGACCGGGCGCTGCGCGCCTGCCCCGAGGGGCCGCGACTGGTCGTGGTGACCGGCGCGTCCAACGTGACCGGTGAGGTGTGGCCGGTGGCCGAGCTGGCCGCGGTGGCCCGGCGGCACGGGGCGCGCGTCGTGCTCGACGCCGCCCAGCTGGCCCCGCACCGGCCGGTCGACCTCAAGGCGCTGGACGTGGACTACGCCGTGCTGTCCGGCCACAAGCTGTACGCGCCCTTCGGCGCGGGCGCGCTGGTCGGTCGCGCGGACTGGCTGCGGGCCGCCGAGCCGTACCTGGTCGGCGGCGGCGCGACCGCGCTGGTCACCGACCACGGCGACCGGCTGGGCGTGGCGTGGTCGGCGGTGCCCGAGCGGCACGAGGCGGGCTCGCCCAACGTGGTCGGCGCGCACGCCCTCGGCGTGGCCTGCGACGTGCTGGGGCGGCACTGGGAGCGCACCGGCGCGCACGAGCGCGGCCTGCTGGCGCGGCTGCGGGCGGGCCTGGCCACCGTGCCCGGCGTGCGCGAGCTGTCGCTGTTCGGGGCCGAGCACGACCGGGTGGGCGTGGTCAGCTTCGTCGTCGGCGGGCAGGACGCGGGCTACCTGGCCGCCGCGCTGTCCGCCGAGCACGGCATCGGCGTGCGCGACGGCGCGTTCTGCGCGCACGTGGCGGTGCACCGGCTGGCCGCCGGGCAGCGGGCGCTGCGCGCGTCGCTGGGGCTGGGCAGCACCGAGGAGCACGTGGACCGGCTCGTGGCGGCGCTGCGGTCGCTGGTGCTGGAGGGGCCGCGGGTCGACTACGCCCAGCGGGACGGCCGCTGGGCGCCCGCCCAGGACACCCGGCCGCTGCCGCCGTTCCTGGTCTGAGTGCGGTCGCGCGAACCCGATGCGGGACAATGGGCCGGTGAGCACTGAGCCCAACGCCGAACCCGAGGCAGTTCCGGGAGCCCCCGCCCCGCCACCCAGGCGGGTGCTGCTGCTGGGCGTCCTCGCCGCGGTGGTGCTGGCGCTGGACATCGCCACCAAGGTGGTCGCGGTCGCCGAGCTGGAGGGGCGGCAGCCGGTCGAGCTGTTCGGCGGGCTGCTGTACCTGCCGCTGGTCCGCAACCCCGGCGCGGCCTTCGGCATGGCCGAGGGGTGGACGTTCGTGCTGGCGCTGATCGCGTTCGGCGTGGTCGGCTTCATCCTGTGGATCGCCCGCAAGCTGCGGTCGGTCGGCTGGGCGATCGGGCTGGGCCTGGTGCTCGGCGGGGCGCTGGGCAACCTGGTCGACCGCGTGTTCCGCGCGCCCGGCCCGCTGCGCGGCCACGTGGTGGACTTCATCTCCGTGCTCGACCCGTGGGGCGGTTTCTTCCCGGTGTTCAACCTCGCCGACTCGGCGATCTGCGTGGGCGGCGGCGTGATCGTGCTGATGGCCCTGCTCCAGCGCGACTACGACGGCACCAGGGTGGAGAAGAAGGCATGAGCGGCTACCGAACCCTGCCCGTGCCCGACGGGCTGGACGGGATGCGCGTCGACGCGGGCCTGGCCAAGCTGCTTGGCCTGTCGCGGACCGCGGTCGCGGCGCTGACCGAGTCCGGCGACGTGGTGCTCGACGGACAGCCCGCGGGCAAGTCCGACCGGCTGGTCGCGGGCGCGTGGCTGGAGATCACCCTGCCTGAGCCGGAGCGGCCGGTGAGCGTCCAGGCCGTGCCGGTGGAGGGCCTGGGGGTGCTCTACGAGGACGACGACGTGATCGTGGTCGACAAGCCGGTGGGCGTGGCGGTGCACCCCAGTCCGGGGTGGACCGGGCCGACCGTGGTCGGCGGGCTGGCCGCCGCGGGCGTGCGCATCGCCACCTCGGGCGCGGCCGAGCGGCAGGGCGTGGTGCACCGGCTGGACGTGGGCACCACCGGCGTGATGGTGGTGGCCAAGAGCGAGCACGCCTACTCGGTGCTCAAGCAGGCGTTCAAGGAGCGCACGGTGGACAAGCTCTACCACGCGCTCGTGCAGGGCCACCCGGACCCGATCCGCGGCACCATCGACGCGCCGATCGACCGCCACCCCAAGCACGACTACAAGTTCGCGGTGATGGCCAACGGCAAGCCCAGCGTCACCCACTACGAGGTGGTCGAGGCGTTCCGGGCCGCGTCGCTGCTGGACGTGCACCTGGAGACTGGGCGCACGCACCAGATCCGGGTGCACTTCTCCGCGCTGCGCCACCCCTGCGTGGGCGACCTGACCTACGGCGCCGACCCGGTGCTGGCCAAGCGGCTGGGCGTGACGCGGCAGTGGCTGCACGCCCGCACGCTGGGCTTCCACCACCCGGCCGACGGGCAGTGGGTGGAGTTCACCAGCGAGTACCCCGCCGACCTGGCCCAAGCCCTCGACCAGCTCCGCGCCGAAGGCTGACCCGCGAACCGAGCGTTCAGGCACCGCGAACCGAGCGTTCGGACACCGCGAACCGGGCGTTCGGGCGCGGGGCCGCCCCCGGCCTCAGTCGTCGACGGTCCAGACCAGGGTGTTCAGGTCGGTCTCCGGCCGGGAGCTCCACCGGACCGAGGTCACGGTGACGTTCTCCGGCAGGACGTACACGGTGTGCCCGCCCGCCGTCTCGCCCGGCTGCACGCCGATCTTGTGCGGCGGCCGGGAGGACAGCGACACCGGGGCCTTGCTGACCGTCTCACCGGTGTTGGTCATCAGCACCAGGTACATGTCCGGCAGGGCGTTGAACGGCACGGTGCCGATGTTGGCCAGCTCGGTGTGCACCACCACGGCCCGCTCGCCGTCGGCCAGCTTGTAGCCCGCCGCGGTGAACAGGAAGTCCGCCGGGTCGACCACCTCGACCAGCTGGATGGTGAACCGGGCGCCCTCCAGGCCCTCGGTCTCCAGGGTGCTGCCGATCTTGCCGGTGCGCGACCGGGGCGCGGGCTGCTGGTCGCCGCGCGCCCAGCCCGCCGACTGCGGCGGTCCCCACGTGCTCATCGGCTCGGGCACCGGGACCGGGCCGGACTGCGGCTGGGCCGGGAACGGCTGGCTGGGCGGCCCCTGCGGGCCGGGGTGGGGCGGGTAGGGCCCGCTGGGGGTGCCGCGCACCGAGCCGGGTGGTGGGTAGGGGCCGCTGGCCGTGCCCTGGGCGGGCCCGGTGTAGCTGCCCCACGCCACGCTGTTGGCCAGCGCCTTGCGGATGCCGTTGGGGTCGCACTCCACGCCCACCAGCAGCGGCAACCCGCTGCCGGACAGGGTGATCAGGCGGGTGGCCGCCTCGCGGGGGTCCATGCCCAGCCGCGCCGCCACCTCGTGCACGGCGGCTCGGCCCATCTCCGCGATCATCGCGAGGAGGCGGGCGTCGACGGGATCGGGCGCGACCACGACTCGAACGCTACCCGCCCACCAAGATCGGCGCGCCACGACCCCGGCGCGTCCGAGCTCACGGCGAGCCGGGGCGGCGCGGACCACCCCGACGGACTAGTGTGCTCCCTGCGGCTGGCTCGTCGCCGTCATCTGCTGTTAGTGCCTGGTACACAAGGGGGTTTGGGGTGGCCGACTCGTTTGTGCACCTCCACGTGCACACCGAGTACTCGATGCTCGACGGAGCGGCGAAGCTGAAGGACATGTTCGCCGAGTGCGAGCGGTTGGGGATGCCCGCCGCCGCCATCACCGACCACGGCAACATGTACGGCGCCTACGACTTCTTCAAGCAGGCCACCGCGGCGGGCATCAAGCCGGTGGTGGGCATCGAGGCGTACATGGCCCCCGACTCGCGCTTCAACAAGAAGCGCGTGCTATGGGGCGACCCCGGCCAGAAGTCCGACGACGTCTCCGCCAGCGGCGCCTACACCCACCAGACCATCTGGGCCAGGGACAACGAGGGCCTGCACAACCTGATGAAGCTGTCCAGCCGGGCCTCCACCGAGGGGCAGCTGGGCAAGTGGCCGCGGATGGACGCCGAGCTGATCGCCGAGCACTCCGCCGGCCTGATGGCGACCACCGGGTGCCCCTCCGGCGAGGTGCAGACCCGGTTGCGCCTGGGCCACGACCGGGAGGCGCTGGAGGCCGCCGCCAAGTGGCGCGACATCTACGGCGCGGACAACTTCTTCGTCGAGCTGATGGACCACGGCATCGAGATCGAGCACCGGGTCCGCGACGGCCTGCTGGACATCGCGAACAAGCTCAAGATCCCGTTCGTGGTGACCAACGACTCGCACTACACCTTCGCCGAGGACCGGGACGCGCACGACGCGCTGCTGTGCGTGCAGACCGGCAAGACGCTGCAGGACCCCGGCCGGTTCAAGTTCGACGGCCAGGGCTACTACCTCAAGTCGCCGGACGAGATGCGCGCCATCGACTCCTCCGACGCCTGGCAGCAGGGCTGCCGCAACACCCTGCTGGTGGCCGAGAAGGTCGACACCACCGGCATGTTCGCCTTCCAGAACCTGATGCCGCGCTACCCGATCCCGGACGGCAAGACCGAGGCGGAGTACTTCCGCGAGCAGGTCTGGGAGGGGATGCGGCGGCGCTTCCCCGAGGGCGTGGACGAGGTCCACCGCCAGCAGGTGGAGTTCGAGATCGGCGTCATCCTCCAGATGGGCTTCCCGTCCTACTTCCTGGTGGTCGCCGACTTCATCAACTGGGCCAAGGCCAACGGCATCCGGGTGGGCCCCGGCCGAGGCTCGGCCGCGGGCGCGCTGATCGCCTACGCCATGGGCATCACCGACCTGGACCCGCTGGCGCACGGCCTGATCTTCGAGCGGTTCCTCAACCCGGACCGGGTCAGCCCGCCCGACATCGACATCGACTTCGACGAGCGCAGGCGCGGCGACGTGATCCGCTACGTCACCGAGAAGTGGGGCGCCGACAAGGTCGCCCAGGTGATCACCTTCGGCACCATCAAGGCGAAGGCGGCGATCAAGGACTCCGCCCGCGTGCTGTACGGCCAGCCCGGTTACGCGGTGGCCGACCGCATCTCCAAGGCCATGCCGCCCGCGGTGATGGGCAAGGACATCCCGCTGTCGGGCATCTTCGACCCGTCGCACAAGCGGTACGCCGAGGCCGCCGAGGTCCGGGCGCTGTACGAGACCGACCCGCAGGTCAAGGAGATCATCGACACCGGCCGCGGCCTGGAGGGCCTGATCCGCAACGCGGGCGTGCACGCCTGCGCGGTGATCATGTCCGCGGAGCCGCTGATGGACCACATCCCGGTGTGGCAGCGCCCGCAGGACGGCGCGATCATCACGCAGTTCGACTACCCGACCTGCGAGACGCTCGGCCTGCTGAAGATGGACTTCCTGGGCCTGAGCAACCTGACCACGATCGACGACACGCTCAAGAACATCGAGCTCAACGGCAAGCCGCCGGTCGACCTGGACAAGATCGGCATCGACGACAAGAAGACCTACCAGCTGCTGTCCAAGGGCGAGACGCTGGGCGTGTTCCAGCTCGACGGCGGGCCCATGCGGGACCTGCTGCGGCTGATGCGGCCGGACAACTTCGAGGACATCTCCGCGGTGGGCGCGCTCTACCGGCCGGGTCCGATGGGCGCGAACTCGCACACCAACTACGCGCTGCGCAAGAACAAGCTCCAGGAGATCACCCCGATCCACCCGGCGCTGGCCGAGGACCTGGAGGACATCCTCGGCACGACCTACGGCCTGATCGTGTACCAGGAGCAGGTCATGGCGATCGCGCAGAAGCTGGCCGGGTACACGCTGGGACAAGCGGACCTGCTGCGCCGCGCGATGGGCAAGAAGAAGAAGGAGATCCTGGACAAGGAGTTCGCGGGCTTCGAGGCGGGGATGCTGAAGAACGGCTACCCGCCGGACGCGGTCAAGACGCTGTGGGACATCCTGGTCCCCTTCGCCGACTACGCCTTCAACAAGGCGCACTCCGCCGCGTACGGCCTGGTCTCCTACTGGACCGCCTACCTCAAGGCGAACTACCCGGCCGAGTTCATGGCCGCGCTGCTGACGACGAACTCGGACAACAAGGACAAGTCGGCGATCTACCTCGCCGAGTGCCGCCGGATGGGCATCACCGTGCTGCCGCCGGACGTCAACGAGTCCGAGCGCGAGTTCGTCGCGGTCGGCGACGACGTCCGGTTCGGCCTGGGCGCCATCCGCAACGTCGGGGCGAACGTGGTCGACGCGATCATCAAGGCGCGCAAGGAGAAGGGGAAGTTCGTCGACTTCTCCGACTTCCTGCGCAAGGTCGACGCCACGGTCTGCAACAAGAAGGTCGTGGAATCGCTGATCAAGGCGGGGGCGTTCGACTCGCTGGGCCACCCGCGCAAGGGTCTGCACATGGTCCACGTCGAGGCGGTCGACGCGATCATGCTGACCAAGAAGGAGGAGGCGCGCGGGCAGTTCGACCTGTTCGGCGACGGCGGCGGGGACGACGGGGCCAGCGTGTTCGACGTCAAGATCCCCGACGAGCACTGGGAGTCCAAGCACCAGCTCACGCTGGAGCGGGAGATGCTGGGCCTGTACGTGTCCGGCCACCCGCTCAACGGCGTGGAGGGCATCCTGGAGTCCTACTCGGACGCCTCCATCCCGCGCATCCTGGAAGGCGATGTGCCCGACGGCCAGCAGGTCACCATCGGCGGCATCCTGGCGTCGGTGACCAGGCGGGTCAACAAGAACGGCGAGCCGTGGGCCTCGGCGCAGCTGGAGGACCTGGCCGGTGGCATCGAGGTGCTGTTCTTCCCCAAGAGCTTCGCGGTGCACGGCATGTCCGTGGCCGAGGACGCGATCGTGCTGGTCAAGGCGCGGGTGGCCAAGCGGGACGACCGGATCTCGCTGATCGCCAACGACCTGGTGGTGCCGGACCTCAACGAGCTGGGCAACCAGGCGCTGAAGCTGAAGCTGGCGGCCTCGCGCTGCGACCCGAAGCTGGTGGCCTCCCTCAAGGAGGTGCTGGCCGCGCACCCCGGCACCACCGAGGTGCACCTCAACCTGATCATCAACAGCAGCCGCAACACGGTGCTCAAGCTGGACGACGCGCTGCGGGTCAGCCCGACGCCGTCGCTGATGGGCGACCTGAAGGCGCTGCTCGGACCGGGGTGCCTGGGCTGACCGGGCACCCCCCGCGCGGGTGAACCTCCGGCAGTTCTTAGGCCGATCGGGTGACATTGCGGTGACTCGGGGACACCGGAGCGACACCGAACGTTGGGTAAACAGTGTTAACCCAACATGAGGAGGGGGTTCCGGTGGGCGATGCCACCATCGAGGTGCCGCGGCTGGAGCAGGACTACTTCGACGACCCGCACTCGATCCACGCCCTGATGCGCGAGCAGGCCGCCGCCACCCAGGTGGTGCTGCAGCGCGGCCTGAAGGTCTGGCTGGTCACCCGCTACGAAGAGGCGCGCATCGCGCTGGCCGACCCGCGCTTCCGCAAGGACATCCGCGACGAGCGGCTGATCGACCGGCACTTCGTCGGCGACCCGGCCGACCGGGTGCAGTTCAACGACACGCTCGCGCACCACATGCTCAACATGGACCCGCCGGACCACACCCGGCTGCGCAAGCTGGTCACCAAGGCCTTCACCGCCCGCCGCGTCGAGCAGCTGCGCCCCCGCGTGCAGCAGATCACCGACGAGCTGCTGGACGCGATGGACGGCAAGTCCGAGGTCGAGCTGCTGGACGCGCTGGCGTTCCCGCTGCCCATCACGGTGATCTGCGAGATGCTCGACGTCTCGATGGACGACCGCGAGCAGTTCCGCGAGTGGTCCAACACCCTGGTCGGCGGCACCGACCCGATCGCCACCAGGGACGCGGGCGCCGCGATGGCGGAGTACCTGGCCAAGCTGGTCGAGCACAAGCGGGCCCACCCCGGCGACGACATCTTCTCCGCGCTGGTGCACGCCAGCGACGAGGACGACCAGCTCAACAACGCCGAGCTGATCGCGATGGCGTTCCTGCTGCTGATCGCGGGCCACGAGACCACCGTCAACCTGATCGGCAACGGCACCTACCACCTGCTGCGCAACCCCGACCAGCTGGCGGCGCTGCGCGCGGACCGCTCGCTGCTGCCCAACGCGATCGAGGAGTTCCTGCGCCTGGAGGGACCGGTCAACCAGGCGACCGTCCGCTACACCGCCGAGGAGGTCGAGCTCGGCGGCACGGTGATCCCGGCCGAGGAGCTGGTCTTCGTGGCGCTGTCCTCGGCCAACCGCGACCCGAACCGGTTCCCCGACGCGGACAAGCTCGACATCACCCGGCCCGCGGGCGGGCACCTGGCCTTCGGCCACGGCGTGCACTACTGCCTGGGCGCGCCGCTGGCCAGGATGGAGGGCGAGATCGCCATCGGCTCGCTGCTGGACCGGTTCGACCTGTCCCTCGCGGCCGACCCGGACACGCTGCGGTGGCGGGAGGGCACGCTGATCCGCGGCCTGTACTCGCTGCCGGTTAACCTCGCACCCCGTGGAGCGCGATGAGCTGCTGAAGCTGGACCGGGCGCACGTCTGGCACCCGTACGGGCCCATGCCGGGCACCCGCTCGCCGCTGGTGGTCACCTCGGCGTCGGGTGTCCGGCTGCGCCTGGACGACGGCCGCGAGCTGATCGACGGCATGTCCTCGTGGTGGGCGGCCATCCACGGCTACCGGCACCCGGTGCTCGACGCCGCGGTGCGCGACCAGTTGGACCGGATGAGCCACGTGATGTTCGGCGGCCTGACCCACGAGCCCGCCGTCGCGCTGTGCGCCAAGCTGGTGGAGATCACCCCGGACCCGCTGGAGCACGTGTTCCTGTGCGACTCGGGCTCGGTGTCGGTCGAGGTCGCGGTCAAGATGTGCCTGCAGTACTGGCGCTCCCAGGGGCGACCGGAGAAGCGCAGGCTGCTGACCTGGCGCGGCGGCTACCACGGCGACACCTTCCAGCCCATGTCGGTGTGCGACCCCGAGGGCGGGATGCACGCGCTGTGGCGCGGGGTGCTGCCCGAGCAGGTGTTCGCCTCCGCGCCGCCCGCCGAGCTGGACACCGCCTACGTCGCGGAGCTGGCCCAGCTCGTCGAGCGGCACGCCGACGAGCTGGCCGCGGTCATCGTCGAGCCGGTCGTGCAGGGCGCGGGCGGGATGCGCTTCCACGACCCCCGCTACCTGCACGTGCTGCGGGAGCTGACGCTGGCGCACGACGTGCTGCTGGTCTTCGACGAGATCGCCACCGGCTTCGGCCGCACCGGCGAGCTGTTCGCCGCCGACCACGCGGGCGTCAGCCCGGACGTGATGTGCGTGGGCAAGGCGCTGACCGGCGGCTACCTGTCGATGGCCGCCGCGCTGTGCACCGCGCGGGTGGCCGACGGGATCTCCCTGGGCGAGGTGCCGGTGCTGGCGCACGGGCCGACGTTCATGGGCAACCCGCTGGCCTGCGCGGTGTCGCTGGCCTCGGTCGAGCTGCTGCTGTCGTCGGACTGGCGCGGCGCGGTGCGGCGGATCGAGGCCGGGCTGCGCGCCGGGCTGGCGGGCGCGCCCGGCGACGTGCGGGTGCTCGGCGCGATCGGCGTGGTGCAGCTGGACCACGAGGTGGACATCGCCGCCGCCACCGCCGCCGCGGTCGAGCACGGCGTGTGGCTGCGGCCGTTCCGGGACCTGGTCTACACGATGCCGCCGTTCACCTGCACCGACGAGGAGGTGGCCGCCATCGCCGCCGCGGTGGCCGCGGCGGCGAAGGCGGGCTGACCCGGCCTCGGCGTCAGGCCGTCGCCGCCCGCACGGCCTCGGCCAGCTCGACGTTCGTCGGCTCGACCAGCACCCGCCCGCCGGGCAGGACCACCACCGGGATGTTCTTGCGCCCGCCCGCGATCTCGACCGCCCGCTCGCGCGCCGCTTCGTCGTGCTCCACGTCCACCTCGGTGAACGGCACCCCGTTCTCCCGCAGCCATGCCTTCGCGCGGCGGCAGTCCCCGCACCAGTCCGCGCCGTACAGGACGATCTCACCCATGACGGTGACTTTAGAACTCCACCTGTGACCGCGCCGCGCGCGGCCGTAGGGTGAACGGCCGTGAGCGTCCTCGTGATCACAGGCACGGGCACCGAGGTGGGCAAGACCGCGGTGGTCGCCGCACTCGCGGCGGTGGCCGCCGCCGGGGGGCAGCGGGTCGCCGTGCTCAAACCCGCGCAGACCGGAGTCGCCGCGCACGAGCCGGGCGACCTGGCGGAGGTGGTGCGCCTGGCGGGCCCGGTCACCACCCGCGAGCTGCGCCGCTACCGCGAACCGCTGGCCCCCGCCACGGCCGCCCGCCGGGCGGGCGAGCCCCCGGTGCGCCCCCAGCAGGTCGCCGCCGCGGCGGCGGAGCTGCACCGCGACCACGACCTGGTGCTGGTCGAGGGCGCGGGCGGGCTGCTGGTGCGCTTCGACGACGAGGGCTCCACCATCGCCGACGCCGCGTGGGCGCTCAACGCCCCGGTGCTGGTGGTCGCCCAGGCGGGGCTGGGCACGCTCAACACCACCGCGCTGACCGCCGAGGCGCTGCTGCGCCGCGGGCTGGAGTCGGTGGGCGTCGTGGTGGGGCGCTGGCCCGCCGAGCCCGACCTGGCCGCCCGCTGCAACCTGGTGGACCTGCCCGAGGCCGCGGGCGCGCCGCTGCTGGGCGCGCTGCCCGAAGGGGCCACGGCGCTGGACCGCGCGCGGTTCCTGGAGGTCGCGACGGCGGCGCTGTCGCCGTGGTTCGGCGGCACCTTCGACCCGGAGCGGTTCACCGAGGAGCACGCGGCGCCGCACGCCCACCAGCCCGACCAGTGACCTCCCGGCGGATGACCGCCCAGTGACCGACGTCGCGCCCGCGCGGCCGATCAGTGGGGCACACTGGCCCGGAGCCCGAGCCGGCCCCGAGCCGGAACCCGAGCCCGACACCGAGGAGGAGCAGTGACCACAGCCCCGGAACAGCTCGACGTGCTCAGCGTCGCGCGGGAGCAGGTGCTGGAACGCGGTGTCGGGCTGTCCGAGGAGCAGGTGCTGCGGGTCCTCCAGCTGCCCGACGAGCGCATCGGCGACCTGCTCGACCTCGCCCACCGGGTGCGGATGCGCTGGTGCGGCCCGGAGGTCGAGGTCGAGGGCATCGTCTCGGTCAAGACCGGCGGCTGCCCCGAGGACTGCCACTTCTGCTCCCAGTCCGGCCGGTTCCCCTCCCCGGTCCGCTCGGCCTGGCTGGACATCCCCGGCCTGGTCAAGGCGGCCAGGCAGACCGCCGAGACCGGGGCGACCGAGTTCTGCATCGTCGCCGCCGTGCGCGGCCCCGACCAGCGGCTGCTCTCCCAGGTCCGGGAGGGCATCAAGGCCATCCGCGAGGACGGCAACGACATCCAGATCGCCTGCTCGCTGGGGATGCTGACCCAGGAGCAGGTGGACGAGCTGGTCGCCATGGGCGTGCACCGGTACAACCACAACCTGGAGACCGCCCGCTCGCACTTCCCCAACGTGGTCACCACGCACTCCTGGGAGGAGCGCTGGGAGACGCTGCGGATGGTGCGCGAGGCGGGCATGGAGGTCTGCTGCGGCGGCATCATCGGGATGGGGGAGACGCTGGCCCAGCGCGCCGAGTTCGCCGTGCAGCTGGCCGCGCTGGAGCCCGACGAGGTGCCGCTGAACTTCCTGATCCCCAACCCCGGCACGCCCTACGAGCACTACCCGGTGGTCGAGGGGCCCGACGCGCTGCGCGCGGTCGGGGCGTTCCGGCTGGCCCTGCCCCGCACCATCCTGCGCTTCGCGGGCGGGCGCGAGCTGACCTTCGGCGACCTGGGCGCCAAGCAGGGGATGCTGGGCGGGATCAACGCGATCATCGTCGGCAACTACCTGACCAACCTGGGCCGCCCCGCGCAGGAGGACCTGGACATGCTCCAGGAGCTGTCCATGCCGATCAAGGAGTTGAGCAAGACGCTGTGACGTACTGCGGTTATTGCGGCAAGCCGACCGGGGAGGCCGACCACGCGGCGTGCGCGCGGCGGCTGGGCGTGATCGACCCGCCGCGCTTCTGCCAGCGGTGCGCGCGGCGGATGGTCGTCCAGGTCACCCCCGCCGGGTGGACCGCGTCGTGCAGCCGCCACGGGGAGATCCACTCCGCGCGGTAACCTCCCTGCGTCGTCGTGGTGCTGGGGAGGTCGTGGGTGGCGGAACAACCGGTCGGCGGGCAGCAGCCGCCCGTGGAGGCGGCCCCTGCGGGGACGTTCCCGGAGGCTCCCGAGGTGTTCGCCTACTACTACGTCCCGCCCAGGCCGCGCGTGGTGGTGCGGAGGGACCTGCTGCCCGCGTTCGGCGTGCTGTCGACGGTGGCGCTGTTCGGCCTGCCCACCGGGTGGCTGTGGGCGTGGCTGGCACCCGCGCAGAACGTGGTGGTGCAGCAGGACAGCGCGCTGATCCCGGTGACCGGGGAGAGCTACCACCGGCTCGACGCGCTGATGGTGTTCGTGCTGATCGGGCTCGGCGCCGGGCTGCTGACCGGGATCGCGGTGTGGGCGCTGCGCGAGCGGCGCGGGCCGGTGGTGATGCTGGGGGCGGTGCTGGGCGGCGCGCTCGCGGCCTTCCTGGCCCAGCGCACCGGCATCGGCGCGGCGGCGGGCCGCTACGCGCTGGGCGCGGCGCCCTCGGTGGGCGACGTGATCGCCAAGGCGCCCGACCTGGAGACCTGGTGGGGCGTGCTGGCCTGGCCGCTGGGCGCGGCGCTGGCCTACGGCTGCCTGGCAGCCTGGAACGGCATGGACGACCTGGGCCGCAGGCTGGGCTGATCGTCCCGACCGCCGGAGGGTCCTCCTGAGGTCGTACGGGTCCGTGCGACCCCAGTGCGATCCGCGGTGATCTCCCCACCAGTCATGATGATCGCGCTCATGTCGATCACCAGTTCATCGTGCGCACCGCCTGCGGGCCGATCCGCGCACCACTTCCCCGGAGGACAGGTGTCGCTCTCGACGCTGGACCGCTCGCCCACGCCGTCGGCCGCGTCGCCCGACCTGCTCCGCTGGACCGGGTTCGGCGGTGTGCTGCTGCTCACCGCGGCCGCCTGGGCGGGCGTGGCCTTCCCCGGTCGGGTGTCGCCGTCGCTGGCCGCCGGGGTCGCCGGGCTCGGTCTGGTGGTGCTGTCGTGGGCGCTGCTGGGCCGTGCGCCGCTGCCGACCGCGAACCGGCTGCGGTGGACGCTGGCGCTGTGGTGCGGTCCGCTGCTGCTGGCCCCGCCGCTGTTCAGCGGCGACGTGTTCAGCTACCTGGCGCAGGGCGAGATCGCCGCGCGCGGTCTGGACCCCAGCACCACCGGTCCCGCGCAGGCCCTGGGCGCGACCTCGGAGGTCGTCGCGCGGGTGGGCGTCTACTGGCGCGACACGCCCTCGCCGTACGGCCCGCTGTTCAGCGCCGTCGAGCGGGTGGTCACGCAGGTCTCGGCGGGCGACCCGGTGATGGGCGTCCTGCTGCACCGCCTGGTCGGGGTGCTGGGGCTGGTCCTGCTGGTGTGGGCGCTGCCGAGGCTCGCCGACGCGGCCGGGGCGTCGCGGCGCGCCGCGCTCTGGCTGGGCGCGCTCAACCCGCTGGTCCTGTGGCACCTCGTGGGCGGCGCCCACAACGACTCGCTGATGCTGGGCCTGATGCTCGTGGGCACGGCCGTCGCGCTGGAGGCGCTGCGGGAGCGGGTCCGGTGGTGGCCCCTGCTCTGCGGCGTCGTGCTCATCGCCCTCGCGGCCGAGGTGAAGCTGCCCGCCCTGGTGGCGCTGGCGGTGGTCGGCACCGCGCTGGCCCGCCGCCGCGGCGGCTCGCTCGGCCAGTTCCTGCTCGCGGGGGTCGGCATGGTCCTCGCCTTCGCCGTGGTGTCCGTCGTGGTCTCCCTGCTGACCGGCATCGGGTTCGGCTGGCTGCGGGCGCTGGGCACGCCGGGCAGCGTCAACAGCTGGATGGCGCCCACGAACTGGTTCGGCTTCCTGACCGGCGGGATCGGCGCGCTGTTCGGCGCGGACATCACCCAGACCATGATCGGCGTGGGCAAGCTCATCGGCTCCGCGCTGGCGGCGGTCGGCATCGCGGTCCTGCTGCACCGGCAGCTGCGCGGGCGGATCGACGAGATCACCTGCCTCGGGGCGGTGCTGGGCCTGCTCGTCGTCCTCGGCCCGGTGGTGCAGCCCTGGTACCTGCTGTGGGCGGTGGTCCCGCTGGCCGCGTGCCTGCCCGCCGGACGCGCGCGGACCCGGCTGGCCGCGCTCGTGGCGGTCTTCGCCGTGCTGATCCCGCCGCTGGCGGGCAACTTCGCGGGCCGGGTCGGCCAGCTCGTCCTCGGCTACGCGGCGGGAATCGCCCTGGTCGGCCTGGCGTTGCTGGTGTTGCGCAAGCTCGACCGGCGCTCCCCGGCCACGTCCGCGAACACCCCCTCGGTTGCCGCGAGCAAGTGACTACCGCGAGTGTTCGGGTAGTACTTGCGGTTGCGCCGGGTGGCGCGGTACTGGCCCGAAGTCCGGATCGGAGTGCACGTGGGGATCAGCGCGGGAATCGACGCGGTGACCAAGCGCGTGCCCGGTCTGGCGCGCTACGCCGCCGCCGCGCTGGCGGGCGTGGCGCTGCACGTCGCGTTCCCGCCCCGCACGCTGTGGTGGACCGCGATCGTCGCCTTCGCCGTGCTGTGGTTCACCCTGCGCGGCGTGCGCGTGCGCCGCGCGGCGCTGCTGGGCTTCGTGTTCGGCCTGGGGTTCTTCCTGCCGCACCTGCTGTGGATCAACGACTTCCTGGGGCGTGACTTCGGCCTGCCGCCCTGGCTCGGGCTGTCCGCGCTGATGGCCCTGTTCACGGCCGCCACGTGCGCCCTCGTGCCGCTGGTGGCGCGGCTGCCCGCCGCGCCGGTGTGGGCGGCGCTGCTGTTCGTGCTCCAGGAGAGCGCGCGCAGCCGGGTGCCCGCCAACGGCTTCCCGTGGGGGCGCGTGGCGTTCGGCCAGGTCGAGGGGCCGTACCTGCCGCTCGCGGCGATCGGCGGCGCGCCGCTGGTGTCGTTCGCGGTCGTGGTGACCGGCTTCGGCGTGGCGGCCTGGGCGGCCCGGCCCCGCGACCCGCGGCGGGCCTGGGCGGTGCTGCCGCTGGCCGCGGCGCTGGCCGTGACCCCCCTGGTCGGCGTCGACGCGCAGCACGGCGAGCGCACGGTGGCCGTGGTGCAGGGCAACGCGCCGGACGTGGGCCTGGGGCTGCTCCACGAGCGGGACACGCTGCGCCGCAACCACCTGCGCGCCACGGCCGAGCTGACGGCCAGGATCCGCGCCGGCGAGGTGCCCCGGCCGGACCTGGTGGTGTGGCCGGAGAGCGCGACCGGCGCGGGCGAGCGCGACCCGGTGCTGGACCGGGCCGTCGCGGAGCTGGGCGTGCCCACCCTGATCGGCGCGCTGCGCCGGGTGGACGGGCGGGAGGAGAACGCGGTCATCGCCTGGGACCCGCGCACCGGCGCGGGCCCGAGCTACGCCAAGCAGGAGCTGGTGCCGTTCGGCGAGTACATCCCGATGCGCTCGCTGGCCACCCTGGTCACCCCGTTCGCCGAGGCGCCCGACCTGAGCGCGGGGACCGAGCCGGGCGTGTTCGACATCGCGGGCACCCGCGTGGGCGTGGGCATCTGCTACGAGGCGGCCTACGACGCGGTGCTGCGGGAGAGCGCGGCCGAGGGCGCCCGGCTGTTCGTGGTGCCGACCAACAACGCCTGGTACGGGCCCGGCGAGATGACCTACCAGCAGCTGGGCATGGCCAGGCTGCGCGCCGTGGAGCACGGCCGGGCGGTGGTCGTGGCGGCGATCAGCGGCGTCAGCGCGGTGGTGCGGCCCGACGGCAGCGTGGTGCGCTCCACCGGGATGTTCACCGAGGACCTGCTCGTGGAGAGCGTGCCGCTGAGGTCGGACACCACCCTCGCGACCAGGTTCGGCGGTGTCCTGGAGGCGCTGTTCGCGCTCATGGCGCTCGCCGGCGCGGGATGGCCGCTGCTGCGCGGGTGGCGTGCTCGGCAGTCGCGGCGGAGCCGATCGGTGGCGGTTTGAGCGGCGACCGCGCATGCGCTTCCGCGCCCGCTGGTGACGGGTAGCGGGACCTCCCCCGCGATTGTTCTTGGCACCCGGAATATTCCAGCTATCACGAAATATCCCAACCGGCGCGGTCGTCACTGCGAATTCCGTTCCGATGTGGTCCCGACGAGGAACGGGGTTTCGTCCGTCCCGGTGAACTGGTGGGGTGCTCTTTCCTCTCGTAAAGCTCCGTGGCATGGTTGTTCGCACGGGGGTTCTGGGGTACTGGGGGGTATCCGGCGAGTTCGTGACAGGGGTGTGCCGGTTTTCGGGTTTTGCTCGACGTCGAACATCTGGCGCGTCGCGCCTCGGTCGATTCCTCCCGCTGCGGCCACAGTGGCGGAACCCTCTTCAAAATGAGGGAAACAGGGGGGATCATGGGTTGTCGATCATTCTTGACGCGCCTTGGTGTCGCGCTCGGCGCGACCTTCGTGACGATCGGGGTCGTTGTCCCGGCGTCGAGTTCCGCGTCAGTCGCGTCGGCCGCGGCAGGGCGGGAAGCGGGCGCCGCGGTCGCGGGCTACACGATCCACACGGCGTCCGGCGCGGCACTGCCCGTTCACGCGGAGGCGGTGTGGGCCGCGTGCGGCGTTTCCGACTCCGAGACCAAGCTGGTCAGGCGGTTCGCGCTCGGGTCGGGTCTCCCCGACGGGGGCCTGGTTGGCACATCTCCGACTTGCTGTGCGGCACCGCGGGATACGGCTACCGTCACATCAAGGACCGGCACATCACCGACTGGGAGAACATCGCCTTCATGGTGGGGTGGAACTGGCGGGACATGGCCGACTTCGCGCTGGAGCACGGTCTTGACTACCCGCAGCGGGTGGACTACCGGCCCGCCAACGACACCTTCCTCTACCAGGGGTCGTTCTGGATCGCGGACTCGGAGGGGAACGTGATGGCCAAGTACTGCTCGCAGAACGTCATCGCCTCCCAGGACGGCAAGATCATCACCTCGTTCCCGAAGTCGAGCACCCTGCCCACCGGCGTGTGCTGATGCGGGAACCGGGCTTGCTCGGAGAGCTTGTCCGCCGGCTGAACCTGGCCGGCGGACAAGCCGCTTACCACTCCGAGGAAGGAGTGCTGGTCATCACGGCGTGGCGGGATGACCAATTGGAACCGCCAGTTCGGCTGTTCGTGGATGAGAGCGCGCTCGAACAGCACCTCCCGCTCCTCTACAGCGACGCGGCGGCCCTGTGGCCGAACAGCGATCGGGTGGCGGGCGCGTTCAACCTCCTCTCCGTGCACATCGAGGAAACCGTTCTCACCCGAAAGCCCGGACAAACGGATCTGGTTCTGGACCGGGACGGGCGCGTCCCGGAATGGGTGAGACCAGGCGACGGCACGTGACCCCCGGTCATTCGGGGCGGGCGCGCGGGCGCCAAGCCGAATCCGGCCACCGCCGTCGCGGTGTCCGTCGCGGCACTAGATCCGGTATGCCGAGTCGGGCACGTCCGTGACGAACATGTGGCCCGGCGCGTGGGTGATCGCGAACGGTGGTCCGGACGCCATCAGCGCGGCCTGCGGGGTCACCCCGCACGCCCAGAACACCGGCACGTCACCGGGTTCGGGCGTCACCGGATCGCCGAAGTCCGGCCTGCCCACGTCCGCGATGCCCAGCGCGCTCGGGTCCCCGACGTGCACGGGGGCGCCGTGCACGGCGGGCATCCGGGCGGTGACCTCCCGCGCCGTCCCCACCAGCGCGGCGGGCACCCAGCGCATCGACACCACCACCGGCCCGCGCATCCGCCCGGCCGGGCGGCACTGCCGGTCGGTCACGTACATGCTGACGTTGCGCCCCTGGTCGACGTGCCGCAGCGGCACGCCCGCCCGCCGCAACCCGGCCTCGAAGGTGAAGCTGCACCCGATGAGGAACGCCACCAGGTCGTCGCGCCAGTGCCCCTTGACGTCCGTGGGCTCCTCGACCAGCTCGCCGTCGCGCCACACGCGGTAGCGCGGCAGGTCCGTGCGCAGGTCCGCGCCCGGCGCCAGCACCGTGCGCGGGCTGCCCGCGTCGGTCACGTCCAGCACCGGGCAGGGCTGGGGGTTGCGCTGGGTGAACAGCAGCACGTCGTAGGCCCAGTCGGCGGGCACGGCGATCAGGTTGGCCTGCGCGTAGCCCTCCGCCAGCCCCGCCGTCGGGCCGGTGGCCCGCGCGCGGACCTCCGCCGGGGTCACGCCAGCTCCCGGCCGAGGGTCTCGGGCAGGCCCAGCAGCGCCAGCACGGCGATGCCGTAGGCGACCGCGCCGAACACCATCGCGCCGCCCACGCCCATGCTCTCCGCCATGAAGCCGACCAGCGTGGGGAACAGCGCGCCCACCGCGCGGCCGAAGTTGTAGGTGAAGCCCTGCCCGGTGCCGCGCAGGTCGGTCGGGTACAGCTCGGCCAGGAACGAGCCGAAGCCGCTGAAGATCGCCGACATGCAGAACCCCAGCGGGAAGCCCAGGAACAGCACGGCGGTGTTCGCCCCCGAGGGGATCTGGGTGTAGAGCAGGATCAGACCGGCGGAGAGCACGGAGAACAGCGCGAAGGTCTTCTTGCGGCCCAGCCAGTCGGTGACGTAGCCGCCGGTGACGTAGCCGACGAACGCGCCGGAGATCAGGAACGCCAGGTAGCCGCCGGTGCCGATGACGGTCAGGCCGCGCTCGGTCTTGAGGTAGGTCGGCAGCCAGGTGGCCAGCGTGTAGTAGCCGCCCTGCACGCCGGTGGCCAGCAGCGAGGCGAACAGCGTGGTGCGGGTCAGGTCACCCTTGAAGATCGCCGCGAACGAGCCCCTGCGCGCGCTGCCCGCCCGCTTCTCGGTGACCTGCGGGGCGTCCTGGACGGTGCGGCGGATGTAGATGATCAGCACGGCGGGCAGCGCGCCGGTCCAGAACAGCACGCGCCAGGCCACGTCCGGGTCGAACAGCTCGAACACGGCGGTGTAGACCAGCACCGACAGCGCCCAGCCCACCGCCCACGAGCTCTGGATGAACGCGACCGTGCGGCCCCGGTAGCGCGGCTTGCAGTACTCGGCGACCAGGATCGCGCCCGCCGCCCACTCGCCGCCGAAGCCGAGGCCCTGCAGTGCCCGGAAGACCAGCAGCGTCTCGTAACTGGTGGCGAACCCGCACAGGACGGTGAACACGGCGTAGGTGACGACGGTGATCATCAGCGTGCGGACCCGGCCGATGCGGTCGGCCATGATGCCCGCGACGGCGCCGCCGATCGCCGAGACGACCAGGGTGACCGTGGTGAGCAGGCCCGCTTCGCCCTTGCTGATGCCGAAGTAGGCGGTGATGGCTACCAGGCCCAGCGGGAGGACCTGGAAGTCGTAGGAGTCCAGGCCGTAGCCGCCGAAGGCGCCGATGAAGGCGCGCTTGCCGTTGCGGCCGAGGGTGCGGAACCAGGCGAAGCGGCCCTCGTCGGTGCTGGTGGTCGATGTGGTGCTCATGCGTTCACCTCGCAGGCGTGTGGGTGTGCCCTGCCCCACACCGTAGAGGATTGTTGAACAATCCGACTAGAGGGCAATTCGGGCACCCCCCGCGAGTCGAACGCCAGGGTTGGGTGAGTTCAACGCTCAGGTCGTGTGAGTTCTACGTTCAGGTCGCGCGAACTGAGCGTTGGGGTTCGGGAGGTGCGCTCGCCGCGCGGCAGGTCGCCAAGGACGGCGGGTCGCTTCGCGCGCCCCCCTGGTGCGTGGGCAAGTACTACCCGACGGGGTTGGCAGGGCCGGTAACTACTACCCGAGGCACGGAAGCGCGGAGCGGAGCGCGCGGAAGCGCGGGTCGGGGCGCGAAAGTGCGGGTCGGGGTGCGCGAATGTTGAGTTCAGGGTGTCTGAGCGTTCGACTCGCGGGGGCGACACGCCCGACACGCCCATGGGTGGGTGACGCTGAGGGTGGGCGTGGTGGTCCTGGGGGTGTACTCGGGGGTCTGGAGGGAGGGGTTAGTTGCGGTGGGGGAGTTGGCCCAGTTCGGACAGGGGGGCGGGGACGGCGCGCAGGGCGCGCAGCAGGCCCGCCTCGCGGTGCAGCATCCGGCGCACCAGGCGCAGGCGGCGGGCCGGGTCGGTCTCCTCCAGCAGGCGCTGCCGGTCCTCCAGGGTCAGCAGGCAGTCGTCCGCCAGGGCGTAGGCCAGGTCCTCGTAAGCGGTGTCGGGGGCGGGCGGGCTCCAGTCGTCGCCCTCCCAGGCGGCTTCGCGGTAGCGGCCGTGCGCGGCTCGCGCGCTGTCGGCCAGCAGCGGCAGCACGTCGCGCACGGCGGCGGGCGAGGCGCTGTCCGGCAGCCACTCCACCTCGCCGACCAGGTAGGGGGCGCTGTCCTCGGTCACCGACAGCAGGCGGAACCGGCGTCCGCCGAGGGTGGTCAGGTCGAACCGGCCGTCGGGCAGCCTGCGCGCCTCCTCCAGCACCGCCGAGCAGCCGACCTCGTGCAGCGACTCGACGTTCTCCGCGCCGACCTCCCAGCCCTGCCGGATGGCCACCACGCCGAAGCTGCGGTCGGGCACCGCCCCGGTCACCAGGTCCACGGTCAGCTGCCGGTAGCGCGGCTCGAACACGTGCAGTGGCAGCGACGCCCCTGGAAGCAGCACGGTGCCCAACGGGAACAGGGGGAGCGTCGAGGTCACGGCACCACGCTACGACCTGTCGGCGGGCGCAGCACGGCGAACGGATCGGTGACCCGCATCCCCCTGGAGGCGAAGCGGAACAGCGCGGCGGGGCGGCCTCCCGCCGGGCCGGGCGGCGCGGTGTCGCCGGTGGGTTCGAGCAGGCCGCGGCGGGACAGCACGCGCTGCAGGTTGGTCGCGGAGACCGGGTAGCCCAGCGCCGCGGAGTACAGCTCGCGCAGCGCCGAGATGGTGAACTGCGGCGGGGCCAGCGCGAAGCCGAGGTTGGTGTAGGACAGCTTGGACGCCAGCCTGCCGCGGGCTTTGTGGATGATCGCCTGGTGGTCGAAGGCGGTGGCGGGCAGCGCGTCCACCGGGTGCCACGCGGTGTCCGAGGGCACCACCGGGTCGATGTCGGAGGGCACCAGGCCGAGGAAGGCGGTTGCCACCACGCGCATCCCCGGAACCCGGCCGGGCGCGCTGAACACCGCCAGCTGCTCCACGTGGGACAGCTGGCGCACGTCGACCTTCTCGGCCAGCTGGCGGCGGATCGACGCCTCCACGTCCTCTTCGGCCCCCAGCCCGCCGCCGGGCAGTGACCAGCGGTGAGCGTGCGGTTCCCGGGCGCGCTGCCACAGCATGACCTGGAGTGATCCCGCCCTCACCTGAAGCACTGCGGCCAACACCTCATGTCCCGCGAGGCCCATTGGCTGATACTATCGGCCACGTTTTCGACCCTTAGGCGAAAACTGGTGAGGACCTGAGGAGGACCACTGATGGTCGCTACCGCCTACCTGGAGCGAGCCTCGGACGGCGCGTACGACGGCATCGCGCCGGACGCGGACTGGCGCGACGAGGTGCTGGACCTGGCGCGGAAGCGGGACGCGGTGATCCTCGCGCACAACTACCAGTTGCCCGAGATCCAGGACATCGCGCACCACACCGGGGACTCGTTGGCGTTGAGCCGCATCGCGGCGGCCAGTGACGCCTCGACGATCGTGTTCTGCGGTGTGCACTTCATGGCCGAGACGGCGAAGATCCTGGCGCCGCACAAGACGGTGCTGATCCCGGACGAGCGCGCGGGGTGCTCGTTGGCCGATTCGATCACGGCCGCGCAGCTGCGCGAGTGGAAGGCCGAGCACCCCGGCGCGGTGGTGGTGTCCTACGTGAACACCACGGCGGAGGTGAAGGCGGAGACCGACATCTGCTGCACCTCGTCCAACGCGGTGGACGTGGTGGCCTCGATCCCGGCCGACCGGGAGGTGCTGTTCTGCCCGGACCAGTTCCTGGGCGCGCACGTCAAGCGCGAGACCGGGCGGGAGAACCTGCACATCTGGGCGGGGGAGTGCCACGTGCACGCGGGCATCAACGGCCCCGAGCTGGCGGAGCGCGCGGCGGCCGACCCGGAGGCGGACCTGTTCATCCACCCCGAGTGCGGGTGCGCGACCTCGGCGCTGTACCTGGCGGGCGAGGGCACCGTCCCGGCGGAGAAGGTCAAGATCCTGTCCACCGGTGACATGGTCGCGCAGGCCAGGGCGACCAAGGCGAAGTCGGTGCTGGTGGCCACCGAGGTCGGGATGCTGCACCAGCTGCGCAAGGCCGCGCCGGGCATCGACTTCCGCGCGGTCAACGACCGGGCGTCCTGCCGCTACATGAAGATGATCACCCCGGCCGCCCTGCTGCGCTGCCTGCGCGAGGGCAAGGACGAGGTGCACGTGGACCTGGAGACCGCCACGCGGGCGCAGGGCGCGGTGCAGCGCATGATCGAGATCGGCCAGCCCGGCGGCGGCGAGTGAGCACGCCCCTGTGGGAGGCCCGCGCCGACCTGGTGGTGGTCGGCACGGGCGTGGCGGGGCTGACGGCGGCGCTGCGCGCGCGGGAACTGGGCCTGCGGGTCCTGGTGGTGACCAAGGCCGCGATCGGCGACGGCAACACCCGGTGGGCGCAGGGCGGCGTCGCGGTGGTGCTGCCCGGCGAGCACGACGCGGGCGACTCGGTGGAGGCGCACGTCCGGGACACCCTCGTCGCGGGCGCGGGCCTGTGCGACGAGGACGCCGTGGCGGCGATCATCGCGGGTGGACCGGAGGCGGTGCGCAGGCTGCGCGAACGCGGCGCGGTGTTCGACCCGGCCCCCGGCGGTGGCCTGGCGCGCACCCGCGAAGGCGGGCACAGCGCGTTCCGCGTGGTGCACGCGGGCGGTGACGCGACCGGCGCCGAGGTCGAGCGGGCGCTGGTCACGGCCGCTTCGGACAGCCGCGTCCCGGTGCTGGAGGGGCACATCGCGGTCGACGCGGTGCGCACCCCGCTGGGCGCGGTGTGCGGCCTGCTGGTGCTGGACGGCAACGGCGTGCCGGGGGTGCTCGGCGCGTCCGCGGTGCTGCTGGCCAGCGGTGGCCTCGGGCAGCTCTACCAGGCCACGTCCAACCCGGAGGTGGCCACCGGCGACGGGCTGGCGCTGGCGCTGCGGGCGGGCGCGGCGGCGGCGGACGTGGAGTTCGTCCAGTTTCACCCCACCGTGCTCTACACCGGGCGCGGCGCGCGCGGCCGGTGCCCGCTGGTCACCGAGGCGGTGCGCGGCGAGGGCGCCGTGCTGGTCGACGCGACCGGCGCGCGGGTGATGCGCGGCGTGCACCCGCTGGAGGACCTGGCTCCTCGCGACGTGGTGTCGGCGGCCATCACCCGGCACCTGGCGGATGCCCCCGGCGGTGTCGACGACCACGTCTTCCTCGACGCCACCGGCATCCCCGACCTCGCCACGCGGTTCCCGACCGTGCACGCGGCCTGCCTCGCGGCGGGCGTTGACCCGTCGGCGCAGCCGATCCCGGTCGCCCCGGCGGCGCACTTCGCCTGCGGCGGCGTGGTGTCCGATGTGGACGGTCGTACCGGGGTGACCGGCCTGTACGCGGCGGGCGAGGTGGCCCGGACCGGGCTGCACGGCGCGAACCGGTTGGCGTCCAACAGCTTGCTCGAAGGGCTGGTGGTCGGCACCCGCACCGCCGAGGCGGTCGCGGCCGACCTGGCGATGGGCGTGCTGGCGCGCGGCGGCGGCTGCGCCTCCGCGGCGCTGCCGGTGGCCCCGGTGGCCGACCGCGACTCGCTGCAGCGGGTGATGAGCCGGTACGCGGCGATCGGCCGCGACGCCGAGGGCTTGGCCGTGGTCGGCTCGGTGCTCGACCTGTCCACCGCGGACCGCGTGCTGGACACCAGGCAGCTGGTGGAGGACGCGGCGCTCACGGTGGCCGCGCGGGCGCTGATCGCGGCGGCGGCCGAGCGCACCGAGTCGCGCGGCTGCCACGTGCGCACCGACTTCACCGAGCGGGACGACGCGAACTGGCGGCGCAGCCAGGTCGTCCGGCTCACCCCGACCGGCCAGCCGGTGCTGGCCGACCCGATCGCGGCGAGGGGAGCGGCATGAGCGGGCTGGACCTGGACGACGTGCGGCGGGTGGTCGCCACCGCGCTGGAGGAGGACCTGCGCTACGGGCCGGACGCGACCACCGAGGCGACCGTGCCCGCCGACGCGGTGGCCGTGGCGGAGCTGACACCCCGCGCGGCGGGCGTGCTGGCGGGCGTCCCGGTGGCGCTGGCGGTGTTCGAGGCGGTGCTGGACGAGTTCGAGGTGCTCGCCCGCCGCGAGGACGGCGACAAGGCGGTGCCCGGCGAACCCGCGCTGGTGCTGCGCGGGCCGGTGCGCGGCCTGCTCACCGCCGAGCGGACCGCGTTGAACCTGCTGTGCCACCTGTCCGGCGTGGCCACCACCACGGCGGCCTGGGTCGCCGAGGTGGCGGGCACCGGCGCGGCGGTGCGGGACTCCCGCAAGACCCTGCCCGGGCTGCGGCTGCTGGAGAAGTACGCGGTGCGCTGCGGCGGCGGCGTCAACCACCGGCTCGGTCTGGGCGACGCGGTGCTCATCAAGGACAACCACGTCCAGGCGGCGGGCTCGGTCCGCGCGGCCATGGCTGCGGTCCGGGCGCACGCGCCGCACCTGCCGTGCGAGGTCGAGGTGGACTCGCTGGAGCAGCTCGACGAGGCCGTCGCCGAGGGCGCGGAGCTGGTGCTGCTGGACAACTTCACCGTCGAGCAGTGCGCCGAGGCCGTGCGGCGGGCCGGTGGCGTGCGGCTGGAGGCATCCGGCGGGCTGCGGCTGGAGGTGGCGCGGGCCTACGCCGAGACCGGCGTGGACTACCTGGCCGTCGGCGGGCTGACCCACTCGTCCCCGGCCCTCGACCTGGGCATGGACCTGCGCTGAACCCGGCCCGGCGCGCGCGGGGTCAGAGACGGCGGTTGGCCAGGACGGGGAGGGCGCGGCGGACCTCGGCCACCGAGGCGGGGTCGAAGTCGACGTTCAGCACGCCCGGCTCGGCCCCGAGCCGGGCGTGCACCTCGCCCAGCGGCGTCACCACGGCGCTGCGGCCGATGCCCGTCGGCGCGCTGCCCAGGTCCTCGCCGGGGTCGGCCTGCGCGCACGCCAGCACCCACGAGGTGCTGTCCAGCGCCCGCGCCCGCACCAGCAGCTCCCACTGCTCCCGCTTGCCCGGCCCGGCGCCCCACGACGCGGCCAGCACCACGGCCGCCGCACCCCGGTCCGCCAGCGCCCGGAACAGCTCCGGGAACCGCACGTCGTAGCAGGTCGCCAGGCCCAGCGACACCCCGTCCACCTCGACCACCACGAGCTCGGCCCCCGGCGCGACGGTCCGCGACTCGGCGAAGCCGAAGGCGTCGAACAGGTGGATCTTGTCGTAGCCCACGTGCGTCCCGCCGCCGGTGACCAGCAGCGTGTTCGCCACCCGACCGTCCGGTGACGGCGTGAACATCCCCGCGACCACCACCACGCCGTGCTCGTCGGCCACCGCGCGCACCCCGGCCGCCCACGGCCCGTCCAGCGGCTCGGCGACCGGTTTCAGCGGCACCCCGAACCGGCACATCGTCGCCTCGGGGAACACCACCAGGCGCGCACCGCCCGCCGCCGCGGCGGCCACGTGCGAGCGCACCAGGTCGAGGTTGGCCGCCGGGTCGGTGGTCGAGCTGATCTGGCAGAGCGCGACACGCATGCGCACACTCTAGGTAGTGTCGGGTCCCGTGCGCTCCCTCCTGCCCCCGTTCGCCCTGGCCGCCCTGCTCGTCGCGGCGGGGTGCACCGGGTCGCCGCCCCCCAACGCCGAGGGCAACGCGGACGGCAGCTCGATCGTGCTGGCCGACGCCGAGGAACCGCGCACGCTGAACCCGCTGCTGGGCTACGGCCGCGACGGCTTCTCCAAGATCTACGACGGCCTGGTCGAGCACCGCGCGGACCGCTCACTGCAGCCCCGGCTGGCCACCGAGCTGCCCGAGCCCGCCCCGGACGGGCTGTCCTGGACCGTGCGGCTGCGCGACGACGTGAAGTTCACCGACGGCAGCGCCTTCGGCCCCGAGGACGTGGTGGCCACCTACCGGGCCCTGCTCGACCCGGCCAAGGGGGCCACCGAGCGCGCCGCCTTCGCCGGGCTGACCGGCGTGGAGCAGCTGGACACCCGCACCGTCCGCTTCACCCTGGACAAGCCGTGGGCGGCCTTCCCGCACCTGCTCGTGCTGGGCGTGCTGCCCAGCGAGGTGCTGGGCGCGTCGCTGGCCGAGGTGCCGCCGATCGGCACCGGCCCGTACAAGCTGCAGGACTGGCGCAAGGGCGAGCGGATGGTGCTGGAGGCCAACCCGGCCCACTTCGGCGGCGAGCCGAAGATCCGCAAGCTGACCGTGGTGTTCGTGCCCGACGACAACACCCGCGCGCAGCGGATGCAGGCGGGCGACTTCGACGGCGCGGTGCTGCCGCCCCGGCTGGCGCAGTCCTTCGCGGGCGCGGGCGGGATGCGCGTGATCACCCACCGCAGCGCCGACCTGCGCGCGGTCACCATGCCCGCGTCCGGCCAGGTGACCGGCGACCCGGCGATCCGGCTCGCGCTCAACCACGCGCTGGACCGCGCGGGCCTGGTGGAGAACCTGCTGGGCGGCAAGGGCAGCCCGGCCGGCACGCCGATCCCGGACGCGATGCCCGAGTTCGTCGACCCCGAGGCGTCGCTGCGCCACGACGAGGCGCACGCCGAGCACGTGCTGGAGCAGGCGGGCTGGACCCGAGGCGCGGACGGGACGCGCTCGCGCGACGGCGTGCCCGCCCGGTTCACCCTGATGTACCCGACCGGCGACGTGGTGCGCACCGACCTGGCCACCGCGTTCGTCGCCGAGGCCAAGGCGGTCGGGATCGACGTGCAACTGGCGGGGCTGAGCTGGGAGGCCATCGAGCCCAGGCTGGGCCAGGACGCGCTGCTGCACGGCGGCGGCACCCCGGTCGACCCGGACCTGAGCGCCTACCGGGCGCTGCACTCGGGCAACCCGTGGGGCTACTCCGACGCGGCCGTGGACGCGGCGCTGGACGCGGGCCGCACCCTGCTGGACCCGGCCCAGCGGGCGGCGGCGTACAAGCAGTTCCAGCGCGCCTACGCGGCCAACCCCGGCATGGTCGTGCTGGCCGCGGTGCAGCACACCTACGTGGTGCGGGACAACTGGAACGGCTACCAGGAGGTCGTCGACCCGCACGGGCACGGCGCCCTGTCGTGGGGGCCGTGGTGGAACCTGGAGAAGTGGACGCCGAAGTAGTGGAGGCGCGTTGATCGACCTGGACAAGGTGCGGGCGGACACCCCGGCGGCGGCTAGCGGCGTGTTCCTGGACTCGGCGGGCTCCTCGCTGCCGCCGAGGCAGGTGCTCGACGAGGTCGTCGGCCACCTGCGGCGCGAGGCCGAGATCGGCGGCTACCTCGCCGCCCGCGAGCGGGCCGAGGACCTGGAAGCCGGTTACGGCGTGTTCGCCGAGCTGCTGGGCGCCGAGCCGGACGAGATCGCGTTCACCGACAGCGCCACTCGCTCCTGGCTGGCCGCGTTCGACGCGGTGCCGCTGGGGCGCGGCGACCGCGTCCTGATCACCGAGGTCGAGTACGCGGGCAACGCGGTGCCCATCCTGCACCGCGCCCGTGAGGTCGGCGCGTCGGTGGAGGTCGTGCCGTCCGACGCGGCCGGGCAGGTGGACGTGGCCGCGCTGCGCGAGCTGCTCGACGAGCGGGTGCGGCTGGTCTCGCTGGTGCACGTGCCGACCAACAGCGGCCTGGTCAACCCGGTCCGAGAGGTGGTCGACGCCGCGCACGAGGCGGGCGCGCTGGTGCTGCTGGACGCCTGCCAGTCGATGGGCCAGCTGCCGGTGCGGGCCGACGAGCTGGGCGCGGACCTGATCTCCGGGACCGGCCGCAAGTGGCTGCGCGGTCCCCGAGGCACGGGGGTGCTGGTGGTGCGCCGGTCGGTGGCGCACCGGCTGCGCCCTCGGCTGGTGGACCTGCACAGCGGCTCGTGGGTGGGGCCGAACGAGATCGAGCTGCGCGAGGACGCGCGCGTGTTCGAGCTGTGGGAGACCAGCATCGCCGACCGGCTGGGGCTGATCGCCGCCGCCCGGTACGCGCTGGAGTTGGGCGTGGCGGCCATCGCCGCCGAGGTCGCCGACCGCGCCCGGCGGCTGCGCGAGGGGCTGTCGGCGCTGCCCGGCGTCACCGTCCGCGACATCGGCGAGCGGCAGTCGGGCATCGTCACCTTCACCGTCGACGGGCTGCCCGCCGACCTGGTGCGCGACCGGCTGGCCGCCGAGGGCGTCACGGTCACGTCCACCTACGCCTCGTCCGCCGTGCTGGACATGGCCCGGCGCGGGCTCGACGAGGTGGTGCGGGCCTCGCCGCACTACTTCATCGAGCCCGCGCAGGTGGAGCGGGCCGTGGAGGTCGTCAGCAGGTGCGGCCGATGATCCTGGGCGGGCAGTCGGAGTAGTTCAGGAACAGGTCGACCGCGGAGTCGTTGCGCGAGGTCTGCGCCGCGATGACGCTGTCACGCGGGTAGAAGCCGCTGGTGCCGCTGGCCGAGGCCGGGTACATCTCGAAGGTGTAGCTCCAGATCTTGTGCTGGCCCCACATCCAGTCGTCCACCGACCCGTCGGTGATGTAGAGGTCGCTGGCCTGCTGCGGGGTGTAGCCGTTGAGCGCGGCCATCTGCCTGCCCAGCGTGGAGAACACCTGCGCCTGCGTGGCGTCCAGACCCGGCGCGGTGTCGTTGTAGGTGTAGCCGTACGGCCACAGGATCAGCTCGGAGAAGGTGTGCCAGTCGATGTGCGTCTTGATCTGCTGGACGCCGCCGACCACGCGGGTGTTGACGAAGTCGCGCACCCTGGCGGTCTCCGGCGCGGAGAACGCCGCCGTGCCGCGGTAGGTCTCGCTGGACCCGCTGGAGCTGGAGCCGCCGCAGCAGCCCCACTGCCAGCCCCAGTTGCGGTTGGGGTCGGTGCCGGTGGAGGTGGAGTTGGGCTGCCGGTTCTTGCGCCACGCCCGGAACGAGCCGGTGGCGATGTCGTACTCCGAGCCGTCGGGGTTGACGCTGGGGATGATCCAGATCTCCCTGGAGTCGACCAGGTTCCTGATCGAGGAGTTGGTGGCGTAGCCGTCGGTGAACCGCTTGACGATGTGCAGGCACATCTCCACGGTCAGGTGCTCCCGCGCGTGCTGGTTGCAGGTGAACAGCACCTCGGGCTCGGCCTCGTCGGCGCCGGGGTTGTCGCTGACCTTGATCATCCACAGGTCGCGGTTCTGGTAGGACTTGCCGATGCTGGACAGCCGGACCAGGTTCGAGTGGTCGGTGACGGTCTGGTTGAGCTCGGCGACCATCTCCGCGTAGTTGTGGTAGCCGGTGTAGCCGGAGGGGAAGTCCTGCGCGCCGACCTCGGGGTCGGTGAAGTCGACCTCGCCCAGCGCGGCGAGCTGGGCGTCCGCGTCGCCCAGTGACCTCATCGGCAGCCCGGTGGCCCGCAGGGACCACTGCTGGCGCCGCTCGGCGATGACGGTGAGCTTGTCACCGGTCTGCCCGAGCACGTCGACGCCGGTCGCGGCCACCCTGGTCCGCTCGTGCGGGGTGGGCGCGGTGATCTCGAAGACCACCCGATCGGGAGCTGACTGGGGGTCCGGCCGCGCCGAACCGGTGTGCAGGGGGAGTGCCAGGGTCAGGCAGGCGCCGAGCGCGACGGCCACGAGGCCGCGTCGCTTGGTGGGCATGGTGCCTCCATCATCAGCAGGGTTTGCGACGGAGCGTTGCCTACGCAGCGTGGCCCGACGATCACCGATCGGGGTAGCCCCTTTGGTCGGCTTCCCGGATCGCGGGGTGGGCTGACAGTTGACGGAATTGCCGACGACCTATCCTTGAGCCATGCTCAACCGCGTCGACCTGCGAGGTCGAGTCCCGTCACCGGCCGAACTGCGCGCCGTGCTGCCGCGCGCCGAAGTCGACGTGGACGCGGTGCTGCATCACGTGCGCCCGATCGTGGAAGCCGTGCGGGAGCGCGGCGTGGCGGCCGCGTTCGAGGCCACCGAGCGGTTCGACGGCGTGCGCCCGGAGCGGGTCCGCGTGCCCGCGGCCGAGCTGGACCGGGCGCTGGCCGAGCTGGACCCGGCGGTCCGCGCGGCGCTGGAGGAGTCCATCGCCCGCGCCCGCAGGGTGCACGCCGACCAGCGGCGCTCCGACGTCACCACCCAGGTCGTGCCGGGCGGCACGGTGACCGAGCGGTGGGTGCCGGTGGCGCGGGTCGGCCTGTACGCGCCGGGCGGGCTGGCGGTCTACCCGTCCAGCGTGGTGATGAACGTGGTCCCGGCGCAGACCGCCGGGGTCGAGTCGCTGGTGGTGTGCTCGCCGCCGCAGGCGGAGTTCGGCGGACTGCCGCACCCGACGATCCTGGCCGCCGCGGCGCTGCTGGGCGTCACCGAGGTGTGGGCGGTCGGCGGCGCGCAGGCGGTCGCGCTGCTGGCCTACGGCGCGGTGGACACCGACGGCTCGGAGCTGGTCCCGGTCGACATGGTGACCGGGCCGGGCAACATCTACCTGACCGCGGCCAAGCGGCTGCTGCGCGGGCTGATCGGCATCGACTCGGAGGCCGGGCCGACCGAGATCGCGGTGCTGGCCGACCACACCGCCGACCCGGTGCACGTGGCCGCCGACCTGATCAGCCAGGCCGAGCACGACACGCTGGCGGCCAGCGTCCTGGTCACCACCTCCGAGGAGCTGGCCGACGCGGTGGACGCCGAGCTGGAGCGCCAGGTGGGCGCGACCAAGCACACCGAGCGCATCCGCACCGCGTTGGGCGGCAAGCAGTCCGGCGCCGTCCTGGTGTCCACTGTGGACGAAGGTCTGCGGGTGGTCGACGCGTACGCGGCCGAGCACCTGGAGATCCAGACCGAGCGCGCCCGCGAGGTCGCGGCGCGGGTCCGGGCCGCGGGCGCGGTCTTCGTCGGCGCGCACTCGCCGGTGTCGCTGGGCGACTACTGCGCGGGCTCCAACCACGTGCTGCCCACCGGCGGCTGCGCGCGGCACTCCTCGGGCCTGTCGGTGCAGACGTTCCTGCGCGGCATCCACGTGGTGGACTACAGCGAGGACGCCCTGCGCGAGGTGGCGGACCAGGTGGTGGCGCTGGCCAACGCCGAGGACCTGCCCGCGCACGGCCAGGCCGTGACGGCGAGGTTCCGCCGGTGAGGCCGCTGGGCGACCGGGTGGAGCTGGCCGACCTCCCGCTGCGCGAGGACCTGCGCGGGCGCACCCCCTACGGTGCCCCGCAGCTGGACGTGCCGGTCCGGCTCAACACCAACGAGAACCCGTACCCGCCCACCCCCGCGCTGGTCGCCGAGGTGGCGCGCGAGGTGGCGCTGGCGGCGGAGCAGTTGCACCGCTACCCCGACCGCGACGCGGTGGCGCTGCGCGAGGACCTGGCCGCCTACCTGGCCGACGCCACCGAGGTGCCGCTGACCGGGCGGAACCTGTGGGCCGCCAACGGGTCCAACGAGATCCTCCAGCAGGTGCTCCAGGCGTTCGGCGGTCCGGGCCGCACGGCGCTGGGCTTCGAGCCGTCGTACTCCATGCACCCGATCATCGCGGCGGGCACCCGCACCGAGTGGGCGCCCGCGCCCCGGCGCGCGGACTTCTCGCTGGACACCGGGCGCGCGGCGGCGGTGGTCGCCCAGCGGCGGCCCGACGTGGTGTTCGTGACCAGCCCGAACAACCCCACCGGGCAGAGCGTGCCGACCGAGGACCTGCGCCCGCTGATCGAGGCCGCGCCCGGCGTGGTGGTGGTGGACGAGGCGTACGCCGAGTTCTCCTCCCGCCCCAGCGCGGTCGGGCTGATCGGCGACTACCCGGAGAAGCTGATCGTCAGCCGCACCATGAGCAAGGCGTTCGCCTTCGCGGGCGGCAGGCTGGGCTACCTGGCCGCGGCGCCCGCCGTGGTGGACGCGCTGCTGCTGGTCCGGCTGCCCTACCACCTGTCGGTGCTCACCCAGGCCGCCGCGCGGGCCGCGCTGCGGCACGCCGACGAGACGCTGGCCTCGGTGGCGAAGCTGGCCGCCGAGCGCGACCGGGTGATGGCGGAGTTGGCGGGCCTCGGCTTCGACGTGGTGCCCAGCGACGCGAACTTCGTGCTGTTCGGCTGGTTCGAGGACGCGCGCGCGGCGTGGCGTTCGTACCTGGAGCGCGGGGTGCTGATCCGGGACGTCGGCATCACCGGGCACCTGCGGGTGACCATCGGGACGCCGGAGGAGAACGACGCGTTCCTCGCGGCGAGCAAGGAGGTAGGCCGGTGAGCCGGGTCGGCAGGGTGGAGCGGACCACCAAGGAGTCCTCGGTGCTGGTCGAGGTGGACCTCGACGGCACGGGCAAGGTCGAGATCGACACGGGGGTGCCGTTCTACAACCACATGCTCACCGCGTTCGGCGTGCACGGCTCGCTGGACCTGGTGGTGCGCGCGACCGGCGACGTCGACATCGACGCCCACCACACCGTGGAGGACGTGGCCATCGTGCTCGGCCAGGCGCTGCGGCAGGCGCTGGGCGACAAGGCGGGCATCCGCCGGTTCGGCGACTGCTGGATCCCCATGGACGAGACGCTGGCGCACGCGGCGGTCGACGTGTCCGGCAGGCCGTACTGCGTGCACGTGGGCGAGCCCGCCGAGTTCAACACCTTCACCATCGGCGGCAACTACCCGTTCGTGCTCAACCGGCACGTGTTCGACTCGCTGGCCTTCCACGCCGCCATCGCGCTGCACGTGCGGGTGGAGTACGGCCGCGACCCGCACCACATCGCCGAGGCCCAGTACAAGGCGATCGGGCGAGCGCTGCGCGCGGCGGTGGAGCCGGACCCGAGGGTCGGCGGCGTCCCGTCGACCAAGGGCGTCCTCTGATGCCCAAGGAGTACGTGGTCATCGGGCTGCTCGCGCTCGCGGGCTTCCTGATCGGCGGGGTCTACAGCACGTGGAGGACGGCCAGGGGGCTCTCGGTCGTCCTCGGCGTGCTGACCCTGCTGGCCATCGGCGGCGCGATCGCCTGGTTGCAGTAGTCCCAGCGCAGTAGACCCCTGCGTATCGTTGGGGCATGACGACCCGTGAACGCGCGGACGCGGCGCGCAACCGGGCGAAGGTGCTCGCCGCCGCGGAGGTGTTGTTCGCCAGGGGCAATGCGCTGGCGGTCACCATGGAGGACATCGCGCGGGAGGCGGGCGTGGGCCGGGCCACGCTCTACCGCCGCTACCCCGACACCACCTCCGTGGCGCAGGCGTTGCTGGACACCCACGAGGGCGAGCTGAAGGAGCGCATCCTGCGCGGCGCCCCGCCGCTGGGGCCCGGCGCCCCGCCGCCGGACCGGCTGGCGGCGTTCTACCGGGCGATGGTGGAGCTGCTGGAGCGGCACCTGCACCTGGTGCTGGGCGCGGAGACCGGGCGGACCCGGTTCCGCGCGGGCGGTTACGCCTTCTGGCGCAGGCACGTGGAGGTGCTGCTGGAGGCTTCGGGGGTGGCCGCGCCCTCGGCGGTGGTGGACCCGCTGATCGCGCCGCTGGCCCCGGAGGTCTACGAGTACCAGCGCAAGGTGCGCGGCCTGGCGGCGGAGGAGGTGGCGGGCGCCCTCACCTGGCTGGCGCACCGGGTCCTGGGCTGAGGGGCTTCACGTCCCCCCTTCGACGGCGGGTTTGAGCTTGGGCGCGCCGGGCCCGTCGGCGGCCTGCTGGTCGTCGAGGTTGTGCAGCAGGCAGCTGCGCAGCGACAGGCAGCCGCAGCCGATGCAGGAGGTGAGCCGGTCCCGCAACCTGTGCAGCGCGTCGATGCGCGCGTCCAGCTCGGCCTGCCAGCTCTGCGAGAGCCTGCTCCAGTCCGCCTTGGTGGGCGTGCGGTTGTCCGGCAGGGTGGCCAGCGCGGCGTGCACGTCCTCCAGGCTCAGGCCGACCCGCTGCGCGGTGCGGATGAACGCCAGCCTGCGCAGCACGTGCCGGGGGTAGCGGCGCTGGTTGCCCGCGGTCCGCTCGGAGGCGATGAGCCCGCGCTCCTCGTAGAACCGCAGGGCGGTGTGCGGCACCCCGCTGCGCTCGGCGACCTGTCCGATGGTCAACATCTCCGGCAGCTTGCTCACCCGGCCGAGCCTAGCGCTTGACCTCCAGTTAAGTCGAGGTTGTTTCGTGGTGCCATGGCGGTGAAGAGCGAACTGGGGTACGCGGACCTCCCCGCGCTGTTCCGGCGGATGGCCGGGGACGAGAAGCACGAGTGGGCGGCCGCGTCGACCCTGCAGGTGCTGTGGGTGCTCTACGACCGGGTGCTGGACGTGTCGCCGGACCGGGTGAGCGACCCGGACCGGGACCGGTTCCTGCTGTCCAAGGGGCACGGGCCGATGGCCTACTACGCGGTGCTGGCGGCGAAGGGGTTCTTCCCGCCGTCCACTTTGGACGGCTGGACGGGCTGGGACTCGCCCCTGGGGTGGCACCCGGACCGGGTGCTGGTGCCCGGTGTCGAGATCGGCAGCGGCTCGCTGGGGCACGGGATGCCGATCGGTGTCGGCGTGGCGATGGGGTTGCGCCTGCAGGGGCGCCACAAGCCCCGCGTGGTGGTGCTGGTGGGCGACGCGGAGCTGGACGAGGGCAGCAACCACGAGGCCATCGCGCTGGCGGGCAGGTTCGGGCTGGACAACTTCACGGTCGTGGTGGTGGACAACGAGTCCGGCACGCACGGCTGGCCCGGCGGCGTGGCGTCCCGCTTCGCCGTCGAGGGCTGGCAGACGTCCACAGTGGACGGACGGGATCAAGCGGCGCTGTACGAGGCGTTCACGACGCCGCATCCCGGCAAGCCGATGGCGGTGGTGGCGAAGGTGGTGGACCGATGACGATGCGGCAGGTGTTCGCGGACACCGTGCAGGACGTGATGCGGACGGACCCGCGGGTCGCGGTGGTGCTGGCGGAGATCTCCAGGGACGCCTTCGCCCCGTCCGACCGCGTGATCAACGTGGGCATCCGGGAGCAGGCGATGGTCGGCGTGGGCAGCGGCCTGGCGCTGAGCGGTCTGCGACCGGTGCTGCACACCTACGCGCCGTTCCTGGTGGAGCGGCCGTTCGAGCAGATCAAGCTCGACTTCGGCCACCAGGACGTGGGCGGCGTGCTGGTCAGCGTCGGCGCCTCCTACGACGACCCGGCGCTGGGCAGGACGCACCAGGCGCCCGGCGACGTGGCGCTGCTGGACACCCTGCCCGGATGGGTGGTCCACGTGCCGGGGCACCGCGACGAGGTCGGGCCGATCGTGCGCGCGGCGCTGGCCAGGCGGGACCGGACCTACATCCGGCTCTCGCTGCGCGAGAACGCCGGACCGCACCCGGTGGTCGAGGGGTTCACCGAGGTGCGGTCCGGCAGGCGCGGCGTCGTGCTGGCGGTCGGCCCGGTGCTGACCGCGGTGCTGGAGGCGACCGCCGGGATGGACCTGCGGGTGCTGTACGCGACCACGATCCGCCCGTTCGACGCGCGCGGCCTGCGGGCGGGCCTGGGCGACACCGGTGACGTGCTGCTGGTCGAGCCGTACCTGGAGGGCACCTCCAGCCACCTGGTCGCCGAGGCGCTGGTCGACCTCCCGCACCGGCTGCGCGCCCTGGGCGTGCGGCGCGAGGCCGAGCTGCGCGCCTACGGCACCGCGGAGGACCACGACTCCGCGCACGAGCTCGACGTCGTCGGCATCGCCACCGCCGCCCGCGGGCACTTCCGGCTCTGACGCCGCCCTCACCCGCCTCGCGCGTTCGCCCCGCGAGCGCGCGAGGCGAACCTCACAGGCGTCCCCCCGTCCGGTGCCTGGCCCGCCCCCGGTCCGGCGGCCCCCCGGTGTCCCAGGGCATGATGCGCCCGTGACCGTGCCCAGAACCCTGATCTGGACCTCAGCGCCCACCGCGGAGTTGCAGCTGGCCCTGCACCGGGCCCAGGCGGGTCCCGCCGCCCTGGTCCCGGTGACCTCGGGCACCGTCCTGCTGCCGCGCCGCGGCATCGCGTTCTCCGCCGCCACCCGCCTGGCCGAGCAGTGCAGGCAGGTCGGCGACGCGGCCGTCGTGCTGCGCTGGAACCACGCCGCCGAGCTGTGGACCGACGGCGAGCGCGCAGGCCGCCGCGGCCCGGCCCGGCGGCTGGCCCCGCTGACCACCTGGTGGCGGCTCAAGCCCGTCGAACGCCCCCACGAGCTGCCCCGCGACGCGTGCGAGGTGAAGGACCTGGTGGACGAGGGCCGGGCGGACACCTGGGTCGGCGCGCTGCCCAGGGGCACCGCTCACCCGATCAACACCGTGCTGCCCGTCGTCCCGGTGACGCAGGGCGGGGCTCCGTTGGCCTAACCTGGTGGGGTGGCACGAGTCGTCGTACTGGACTACGGATCAGGCAACCTCCGCTCCGCCGAACGCGCGCTCCAGCGGGTCGGCGCGGACGTGGAGGTGACCGCCGACCACCGTGCGGCGCTGGAGGCGGACGGCCTGCTGGTGCCCGGCGTGGGCGCCTACGCGGCCTGCATGGCGGGCCTGAACGAGGTCAAGGGCGGCCGGGTCATCGGCGAGCGCCTGGCGGGCGGGCGGCCGGTGCTGGGCATCTGCGTCGGGATGCAGATCCTGTTCGAGCGCGGCATCGAGCACGGCGTGCTCACCGAGGGCTGCGGCGAGTGGCCGGGCACGGTCGAGCGGCTGGACGCGCCGATCGTGCCGCACATGGGCTGGAACACCGTCCAGGTGCCCGAGGGGTCGAGGCTGTTCGCGGGCCTGCCCGCCGACACCCGGTTCTACTTCGTGCACTCCTACGGGGTGCGCCGGTGGGAGCTGGAGGAGTCCTCGCACATCCGGCCCCCGCTGGTCACCTGGTCCGAGCACGCGGGCGACCGGTTCGTCGCGGCGGTGGAGAACGGTCCCCTGTGGGCCACCCAGTTCCACCCGGAGAAGTCCGGCGACGCCGGTGCCCACCTGCTGGAGAACTGGCTCAAGAGCTTCTGACCCGCCACCCGCCCATGGGCCGGTCGCCCCGCGAGTCGCGCGTTCGGACACCACGAACCGAGCGTGCGCGCACCCCGACCCCGTGTTCGGCCACCTCGGGTAGTAGTTACCGGCCCTGTCGACCCCGTCGGGTAGTACTTGCCGACGCATTGTGGGGGCCGCGTCGGGTGGTGGTTACCGGTCTTCCCGGCCCCGTCCACTAGGCTGAAGGCGTGACTTTCACGCTGCTCCCGGCCGTTGACGTGGCCGATGGCAAGGCCGTCCGGCTCGTGCAGGGCGAGGCCGGTACCGAGACCTCCTACGGCGCCCCGCTGGACGCGGCGCTGGCCTGGCAGCGCGACGGCGCCGACTGGGTCCACCTGGTGGACCTGGACGCCGCTTTCGGTCGCGGCAGCAACCGCGAGCTGCTGGCCGAGGTGGTCGGGCGGCTGGACGTCCAGGTCGAGCTGTCCGGCGGCATCCGCGACGACGAGTCGCTGGCCGCCGCGCTGGCCACCGGCTGCGCGCGGGTCAACCTCGGCACCGCAGCGCTGGAGGACCCGGCGTGGTGCGCGAAGGTGGTGGCCGAGCACGGCGACAAGATCGCGGTCGGGCTGGACGTGCGGATCACCGAGCAGGGCCACCGGCTGGCCGCGCGCGGCTGGACGCAGGACGGCGGCGACCTGTGGGAGGTGCTGGAGCGGTTGGACCGCGACGGCTGCGCCCGCTACGTGGTCACCGACGTGAGCAAGGACGGCACGCTGCGGGGTCCGAACGTGGAGCTGCTGCGCGAGGTGTGCGCCCGCACCGACGCGCCGGTGATCGCCTCCGGCGGGGTGTCGAGCGTGGCCGACCTGGTGGCGCTGGCCGCGCTGGCGCGTGACGGCGTGGAGGGCGCGATCGTGGGCAAGGCCCTGTACGCGGGCGCTTTCACGCTCCCGGAAGCGCTGGCCGCGGTGCGCGGCTGATCGCCGCGGAGATCTCGGCCACGACGTGGGCCTCGGCGGCCGGGTGGGTGACGCCGGTGGCGGCCAGCACCCGAGCCGCGGTGCCCTCGCTCTCGGCCAGCAGGCCCAGCAGGACGTGCTCGGTGCCGACGAACCGGTGACCCAGCCGCAGCGCCTCGCGCACGGCCAGTTCCAGCGCCTTCTTGCAGTGCGCGCTGAACGGCTGGGGGTCGGGGCGCTGCTTGCTGGTGGTGTCCAGCTCGTGCAGCAGCGCCAGCCGGGTGGTGCCCTCGGCGGCTTCCAGCGCGGCGATCGTCCTGGCACCCAGGCCGCCGGACTCGTCGAGCACGCCGAGCAGCAGGTGCTCGGTGCCGATGCGCTCGCTGAATCGCGCGTGGTGGCGGGCCAGGACGACGACGCGGCGCGCGCGTTCGGTGTAGCGGTCCAGCGAAGGTTTCCCCAGATCGGGTGACTCGCGGGGGACGAACCGCTTCTGCGCGGCCTGCTTGGTCACGCCGATGCTCTCGCCGATGTCGGTCCACGACGCCCCGGCGCGGCGGGCTTCGTCGACGAAGTGGCCGATCAGGTGGTCGCCGAGCTCGCCGAGCTGCGCGCTCAGCTCCACCGCCGCGCTCAGCCTGCCCAGCACGTCGGGCCGCTCGACGGCGACGGTGACGATGAGGTCGGTGAGCTGGACCGGCGCGGTGACCATTCGTCAACCCTAGGTTGACGAATGACGGCGAGTCAACCCTGGGTTGACGGCACGATCTCGATGCCGATCGACCCGTTCCTGCCGCGGCGCAGCCTGCTGCCCAGCAGCGTCACCCGGCCCACGACGCCGTACTTGCTGGCGATCAGCCCGCGCACCCGGTCGCTGCCGGCCTCGTCGAGCAGTCGCGCCCGCGCGGGCACCTGCTCCCCGGTCGGGTTGCCCCGGAGGTCGCACGGCCCGACCAGCACCTCGCCGCTGCGCCGGATGCGCTTGACCTTGCCCGCCCCGGTGGCCGACCAGGCGTAGAGGGTTCCGCCCTCGGCGACCACCCACACCGGGGTGGGCACGGCGTCGCCGTTCTTGCGGAACGTGGTCAGCAGCAGGTACTTGCCCTCTCCCAAGCTCATGCCGGAACGCTAGCCGGAAAAGGCGAAGGGCCCCGCTCCGGGGAGCGGGGCCCTTCGACGACGAGGACGTGTCAGATGACCGACACGTTGGTGGCCTGCGGGCCCTTCTGGCCCTGGCCGATGTCGAAGCTCACGCGCTGGTTCTCCTCCAGGCTGCGGTAGCCGCCGCTCTGGATCTCCGAGTAGTGCACGAACACGTCCGCGCCGCCACCCTCGGGGGAGATGAAGCCGAAGCCCTTCTCCGAGTTGAACCACTTCACGGTGCCCTGAGCCATTTTTTCTCCTCTAACGGGTTCTGGTGGGAGCGGGTGCGCCCACTGCGGCCGGCCCAAGTCGGGGACTCCACCGGCGAACCTGGAGGAGAAACCACACGCTCGAAACACGTTTCGCGAGCGTGGATGACACGAACACAAAACCTAACGACCACGACTAGCTAACCACATCCGGCCGCGATCGCCAAACGGACCGGTCGGAGGTCGCCGAGAACCGCCTGCCGGAGGGCTTCTGCCAGCGGTTCCGTAGGCTTGGCCGCATGTCAGTAGCGGTGCGCGTGATCCCCTGCCTGGACGTGGACCGGGGCCGGGTGGTCAAGGGGGTCAACTTCACCAACCTGGTGGACGCGGGCGACCCGGTGGAGCTGGCCAAGCTCTACGACGCCGAGGGCGCCGACGAGCTGACCTTCCTGGACGTCACCGCTTCCTCCAGCGACCGCGAGACGACCTTCGACGTGGTCCGCCGCACCGCCGAGCAGGTGTTCATCCCGCTGACCGTGGGCGGCGGCGTGCGCACCGCGGAGGACGTGGACAAGCTGCTGCGCTCGGGCGCGGACAAGGTCAGCGTCAACACCGCCGCGATCGCCCGTCCGGAGCTGCTGGGCGAGCTGTCCCGGCGGTTCGGCGCGCAGTGCATCGTGCTGTCGGTGGACGCCCGCCGGGTTCCGGCGGGCGAGCGGCCCACGGCCAGCGGCTTCGAGGTGACCACGCACGGCGGGCGCAGGGGCACCGGCATCGACGCGGTCGAGTGGGCCGCCAGGGGCCAGGAGCTGGGCGTCGGCGAGATCCTGCTCAACTCGATGGACGCCGACGGCACCAAGGTCGGGTTCGACCTGGAGCTGATCCGCCGGGTCCGCGCGGTGGTGAACGTGCCGCTGATCGCCAGCGGCGGCGCGGGCGCGGTGGAGCACTTCCCGCCCGCGGTGGCCGAGGGCGCGGACGCGGTGCTGGCCGCCAGCGTGTTCCACTTCGGCACGCTGCGCATCGGCGAGGTCAAGAAGTGCCTGCGCGACGCGGGCGTGGAGGTCCGTTGAGGCCGCGCGCCAAGGACACCCCCGAGATCCACCTGGCCTGCCTGCTCGGGGCGCTGTGCGCGACGGGGTTCCTGCTGGTCGGCGTGGTGCAGTGGCAGGTCGAGTCGGACAGCTCGTGGATCCGGTTCCCGGCGCTGGTGGCGGTGCTGGAGCTGCTGGTGGTCGCGGGCCTGGCCACCGGTGTGCGCCAGGCCAGGCCCGCGGGCCTGGCGGTGTTCGCGCTGGGCGCGCTGGCCCACCTGCTGACCGTGCTGGGCCAGGGGCCGGTGTGGCTGCGCGTGGTGGCCGCGCTGCTGTCGGCCCTGCACGTCTTCGTGGTCGTGCTGCTCAACACCAAGCCCGCCCGCGAGCACTTCGGAGGACGATGATGAGCGACGCGCTGGACCCGGCGATCGCCGCCAAGCTCAAGCGCAACGCCGACGGGCTGGTGTGCGCGGTGGCGCAGCAGCGCGGCACCGGCGAGGTGCTGATGGTGGCCTGGATGGACGACGAGGCGCTGCACCGCACGCTGACCACCCGCCGCGCGACCTACTTCTCGCGCAGCAGGCAGCGGCTGTGGGTCAAGGGCGAGACCTCCGGGCACACCCAGTACGTGCACGAGGTGCGGCTGGACTGCGACGGCGACACGCTGCTGCTGGTGGTCGACCAGACCGGCGCCGCCTGCCACACCGGCGATCACACCTGCTTCGACGGCACCGTGCTGATGTCCCCGGTCAAGTAGCGCTGGAGGGTGGGGCCCACCGCGGCCACCAGGGTCTCCACCTCGGCGGAGACCAGCGGCTCGAACGAGACCACGTAGCGCACCATGCCCATGCCCACGATCTGGCTGGCGCACAGCGCGGCGCGCAGCTCGGGCCGGTCCACGTCCAGGGTGCCGACCACCCGCTTGAGCACCACCTGCAGGAACAGCTCCCGGAGCACCCGCGCCACCTGCTCGTGGGCGGTGACGCTGCGCACCAGGGCGGCGAAGCTGCCGCCGCCGCTGGTGTCCCACACCGTGAGGAACATCCGCGCGATCCGCTCGCCGAGCTGCTCGCGCGGCCCGTCCAGCACCCGCTCGACCAGCTCGCCGGGGTCGACCGGGAACTGCAGCACGGCCTTGGCGAACAGCCCCTCCTTGCCGCCGAACCAGTGGTTGACCATGGCCGCGTCCACGCCCGCGCGCGCGGCGATGACCCGCACGGTGGCGCCGTCGTAGCCGCGTTCGACGAACACCTCCCGCGCCGCCTCCAGCAGTGCCGCCTTGGTGTCCTCGCCGCCCGCGCGACGTCCTCGGCGCTTGGGTGCGGCTCGTTCGGTGCTGTGCTCCACCCCACCATGATGAGCACCACGCGAAAAAATTCCAACAGACGCTGAAAACCGGCGGTTGGGAGTCGCCGAGGGCAGCCGGGCACAATGGCCGCATGGTGAGCGTGATCGGTGCAGGTGCGGGGCTGGGCGAGGTCAGCCCGACGCGCGAGGAGTTCCGCGAACTCGCCGCGCAGCGGCGGGTGATCCCGGTGGTGCGCAGGCTGCTCGCGGACGAGGAGACGCCGGTCGGCCTGTACCGGAAGCTGGCCGCGGACCGGCCGGGCACGTTCCTGCTGGAGTCGGCCGAGAACGGCCGCTCCTGGTCGCGCTGGTCGTTCGTGGGCGTGCGGTGCGCGGGCTCGCTGACCGCCACCGGCGGCGAGGCGTACTGGACCGGCGCGCACCCGGTGGGCCTGCCCGAGGGCGGCGACCCGCTGGCGGCGCTGCGCGAGACCATCGAGGTGCTGCGCACCGACCCGCTGCCCGGCCTGCCCCCGCTCACCGGCGGCATGGTCGGCTACATCGGCTACGACGCGGTGCGCAGGCTGGAGCGGCTGCCCTCGCTGGCCGAGGACGACCTGGGCGTGCCCGAGCTGGTGATGATGCTGGCCGTGGACCTGGCCGCGCTGGACCACCACGAGGGCACCGTCACGCTGATCGCCAACGCGATCAACTGGGACGACTCGGCGGAGCGGGTGGACGCCGCCTACGACGACGCGGTGGCCAGGCTGGACCGGATGGCCGCGGACCTGGACAACCCGGCGCCGCCCACCGTGGCCGTGTTCTCCCGGCCCGAGCCGCGCTTCGTCCGCCGCCGCTCGCGGCAGGAGCACACCGCGGCGGTGGAGAAGGCCAAGGAGGCCATCCGCGCGGGCGAGGCGTTCCAGGTCGTGCTCTCGCAGCGGTTCGAGATGCCCAACGCCGCGGACCCGCTGGACATCTACCGCGTGCTGCGCACCTCCAACCCCAGCCCGTACATGTACCTGCTGCGGCTGGACGGCTTCGACATCGTCGGGTGCAGCCCCGAGTCGCTGGTGACCGTGCGGGACGGCAAGGCCACCACGCACCCGATCGCGGGCACCCGGTGGCGCGGCGTGGACGACGAGGAAGACGCCCTGCTGGAGAAGGACCTGCTGGCCGACCACAAGGAGCGCGCCGAGCACCTGATGCTGGTCGACCTGGGGCGCAACGACCTGGGCCGGGTCTGCAAGCCGGGCTCGGTGACCGTGGTCGACTTCTTCAAGGTCGAGCGGTACAGCCACGTGATGCACATCGTGTCCACGGTCAGCGGCGAGCTGGCCGAGGGCCGCACCGCGTTCGACGCGGTGGCCGCGTGCTTCCCGGCGGGCACGCTGTCCGGCGCGCCCAAACCGCGCGCGATGGAGCTGATCGAGGAGCTGGAGCCGACCCGGCGCGGCCTCTACGGCGGTGTGGTGGGCTACCTGGACTTCGCGGGCGACGCGGACACCGCCATCGCCATCCGCACCGCACTGGTGCGCGACGGCGTGGCCTACGTCCAGGCAGGCGGCGGCATCGTGGCCGACTCGGACCCGCTGGCCGAGGACAACGAGTGCCTGAACAAGGCGGGCGCGGTGCTCTCGGCGATCGCGACCGCGCAGACCATGGCCCCGGCCGCGCGTTCGGCAGCGGATTCGGCAGCGGATTCGGCAGTGGACTCGGGGGTGGGCTCGGCCCGTGTCTGACCGGGAACCCGAAGCTCGTCCCGAAGCCGAGTCCGCGCCCGCTCCGGTGCCACCGGACGTGCCCCCCGACGTGCCTGAGGACTCGCCTGCCGAGCGCGACCGGCGCGCGCGGCGGCGTCCGCTGTGGATCGTGGTCTGCCTGCTGCTCCTCGGGGCGGTCGCGCTGTGGGGCGCCTCCGCGATGACCTGGGTGCGCGGCGCGGACGGGCGGCCGTCGTCCACCGCCGCGCTGACCGGCGGGCAGGCGGTGCCCGCGCTGGTGCCGCTGGCGCTGCTGTGCGCCGCCGCCATCGCCGCCGTGGTGGCGCTGGGCGGCTGGGTCCGGCGGCTGCTGGGCGTGGTGGTGCTGGGCGCGGGCGCGGCCACCGCCGCGGTGACCCTCGGCGCCGAGGGCGCGCTCGCGGCGCGCGGCGTGGCGCTGCTGGGCGCGCTGCTCGTGCTCGGCGCGGGTGGGCTGCTGGTGGTCCGCGGCGCGGCCATGCCGAAGCTGGGCGGCGGCTACCAGACGCCCGGCGCGGCCAAGCGGTCCGCCGATCCCGACCGGGAGCTGTGGAACGCGCTGGAGCGCGGGGACGATCCCACGGAGGGGGACTGACGTGCCGCACGTTTGCGCACGTCGGCTCGAGAGGGCCCCGATCATCAGCGCGGACGCCACCACCCGGTGGCCGGGACGGGGTGCCTGCGGGGTTAGCATCCTCGTGGCGGGAAGGGGAGCATGACGTGCGGGAGCTTGCGACCGAACCAGGAAGGGCCGCGGACACGGGCGAGGTGTTCGGATGACCGTTCTCGAGTCGATCATCGAAGGCGTTCGTGAGGACCTCGCCGCGCGCGAGGCGCAGTTGCCTTTCGAGGCGCTCAGGGAGCGGGCGGCGAAGGTGCCCCCGCCGCAGGACGTGCTGTCGATCCTGCGCGGGCCGGGGGTCGGGGTGATCGCCGAGGTCAAGCGGCGCAGCCCGTCGAAGGGGCAGTTGGCGGACATCCCGGAGCCCGCGGAGCTGGCGGCGGCCTACGAGGCGGGCGGCGCGCGGGTGATCAGCGTGCTGACCGAGCAGCGCCGCTTCGGCGGGTCGCTGGCGGACTTCGACGCGGTGCGCGCGGCGGTGAGCGTCCCGCTGCTGCGCAAGGACTTCATCGTCAGCCCGTACCAGGTGCACGAGGCGCGCCTGCACGGCGCGGACATGGTGCTGCTGATCGTGGCGGCGCTGGAGCAGAACGCCCTGGTCTCGCTGCTGGACCGGGTCGAGTCGCTGGGCATGACGGCGCTGGTCGAGGTGCACACGGCCGAGGAGGCCGACCGGGCGCTGGAGGCCGGGGCGAGCGTCATCGGGGTGAACGCCCGCAACCTGCACACCCTGGAAGTGGACAAGGACGTGTTCGGCCGCATCGCGCCCGGACTGCCCTTCGACACCATCAAGATCGCCGAGTCCGGGGTGTCCGGGCCGGGCGACCTGATGGCGTACGCGGGGGCGGGTGCGGACGCGGTGCTGGTCGGCGAGAGCCTGGTCACGAGCGGCGACCCCAAGGTCGCGGTGAACAAGCTGGTGACGGCGGGGTCGCACCCCGCGTGCCCCCGGCCGAGTCGGTAAGGAGAGCGCCATGTCGCGCGGCCAGTTGGCTCCGACGCCCCACGACCCCGACGATCGGGGTCACTTCGGGCCGTGGGGTGGCCGGTTCATGCCGGAAGCGCTCATCGCCGCGGTGGACGAGCTGGCCGCCTTCTACGAGAAGGCGCGCGTCGACCCGGACTTCCTCGACGAGTTCTCCCGGCTGCTGCGCGACTACGCGGGCCGCCCGTCGCTGCTCACCGAGGCGAAGAAGTTCGCCGAGCACGCGGGCGGCGCGCGGGTGTTCCTCAAGCGCGAGGACCTCAACCACACCGGCTCGCACAAGATCAACAACGTGCTGGGCCAGGCGCTGCTGACCAAGCGGATGGGCAAGAAGCGGGTCATCGCCGAGACCGGCGCGGGCCAGCACGGCGTGGCCACGGCCACCGCGTGCGCGCTGATGGGCCTGGACTGCGTCATCTACATGGGCGAGGTCGACACCCAGCGGCAGGCGCTCAACGTGGCCCGGATGCGGCTGCTGGGCGCCGAGGTCATCCCGGTGACCACCGGGGCGCGCACGCTCAAGGACGCGATCAACGAGGCGCTGCGGGACTGGGTGGCCAACGTCGAGGACACCCACTACCTGCTGGGCACCGCGGCCGGGCCGCACCCGTTCCCGGTGCTGGTGCGCGACTTCCACCGGGTCATCGGGGTGGAGGCCCGGCAGCAGGTCCTGGAGCAGGCCGGGCGGCTGCCGGACGTGGTCGTCGCGTGCGTGGGCGGCGGGTCCAACGCCATCGGCATCTTCCACGGCTTCATCGACGACCCGTCGGTGCGCCTGGTGGGCATCGAGCCCGGCGGCGACGGCCTGGACAGCGGGCGCCACGGCGCGACGCTGACCGCGGGCACGCCCGGTTCGCTGCACGGCGCGATGTCCTACCTGCTGCAGGACGAGGACGGCCAGGTCACCGAGGCGCACTCCATCTCGGCGGGCCTGGACTACCCCGGCGTCGGCCCGGAGCACTCGCACCTGAAGGACACCGGCCGCGCCGAGTACTGGCCCGCCACCGACGCGGAGGCGATGGAGGCGTTCGCGCTGCTGTCGCGCACCGAGGGCATCATCCCGGCGATCGAGTCCTCGCACGCGCTCGCGGGCGCGCTCAAGATCGGGCGCGAGCTGGGGCCGGAGGGGCTGATCGTGGTCAACCTGTCCGGTCGCGGCGACAAGGACATGGACACCGCGATCAACTGGTTCGGGCTCGGCGTTCGGGAGGATCGGGCATGAGCAGGCTGGAAGGCGTGTTCGCGCGCTGCCGCGAGGAGTCGCGGGCGGCGCTGATCGGCTACCTGCCCGCCGGGTTCCCCACCGTGGAGGGCTCCAAGGACGTCCTGCGCACCATGGTCGAGGCGGGCTGCGACGTGGTGGAGGTCGGGCTGCCGTTCTCCGACCCGGTGATGGACGGGCCGACCATCCAGCGGGCCGCCGAGCGGGCGCTGCGCGGCGGGTTCCGGGTCCGGGACCTGTTCGGCGTGGTGGAGTCGGTGGCCGAGGCGGGCGGCAAGGCCGTGGTGATGACGTACTGGAACCCGGTGCTGCGCTACGGCGTGGACGCGTTCGCGCGCGACCTGGCCGCGGCGGGCGGGCTCGGGCTGATCACCCCGGACCTGGTGCCGGACGAGGCGCTGGAGTGGATCTCCGCATCCGAGGCGCACGATCTGGACCGGATCTTCCTGGTCGCGCCGTCCTCGACCGAGGAGCGGATCGACCTGACCGCGCGGTCCTCGCGCGGGTTCCTCTACGCGACCTCGGTGATGGGCGTGACCGGGGCGCGGGACGTGGTCTCCACCGCGGCCCCCGCGCTGGTGCGGCGGGTGCGCGAGCACACCGACATGCCGGTGGGCGTGGGGCTGGGCGTGCGCAACGGGGCGCAGGCGGCCGAGCTGGCCGCGTTCGCCGACGGGGTGATCGTCGGCTCGGCGTTCGTCTCGGCCGTCGACACCGACTCGGTGGCCGCGCTGACCGAGGAGCTGGCCCAGGGCGTCCGCGCCGTCCCCACCCCCGCCTGACCCACCCGCGAGTCGCCCCCCGGTCGACTCGATCAGGTGAACTGGTGGCCGCGGGGCCGCTCGAACCCCCGGAACTGTCAGTGGTGATCGCGAAGCTGGCCGCATGAACCAGCTCGTGCACGACATCATGACCAGGTACCGCTCGCAGCGGGTCGAGTGCGTCGACGGGACGCTCGTCGTGAGAGCCCTCGGCACCACCGGCCGCCAGCGACTGCTCCTGCGCTGCGCCGCGGCCCTGCGCGCCGCCTGCCCACCGGGTTGGGAGGCCCTGGTCGCGGTCGGCGTCCACCTCGCGCCCGGCAGGCTGGTCATCCCCGATTTCACCGTCAACCGCCTCGCCGGGGACGGCACCGCGCTCGCCGCGGAGGACGTGGTGCTGGCGGGCGAAGTGCTGTCCCCGGACACGCGGGTCGTCGACCGCACCCTCAAGCACCCGCTCTACGCCGCGGCCGGGGTGCCGTACCACCTGGTCGTCGACCCGTCCGAAGCCGAGGTCGCGGCGGCGCTGTTCGAGCTGGAGGCGGGCGAGTACGTCGAGATCGCGCGCGGCGAGGGTGGTGTCATCGAGCTCCCGCGACCCTTCCCGGTAACAATCGAGCTGTCGCCTTAGCCCGCTCCCGCCCACCCACTACGGTGGATGCCGTGGTGACGACTTACCTCGCGACGATCCCCAGTCCGGACCAGGGCGTGTGGCAGCTGGGCCCGGTCCCGCTGCGGGCCTACGCGCTGTGCATCATCGCGGGCATCATCGTGGCGATCTGGTGGGGCGAGCGCCGCTGGGTGGCGCGCGGCGGCGAGAAGGGGGCGGTCACCGACATCGCCGTCTTCGCGGTGCCGTTCGGCCTGGTCGGCGGCAGGCTCTACCACGTGGCCACGGACTACGACAAGTACTTCGGGGCCGGGCGCGACCCGCTGGACGCGCTGGCCATCTGGAACGGCGGCCTCGGCATCTGGGGCGCCATCGCGCTGGGTGGCGTGGGCGCGTGGATCGGCTGCCGCCGCCGCGGCATCCCGCTGCCCGCGATGGCCGACGCGCTGGCGCCGGGCATCGTCACCGCGCAGGCCATCGGCCGCCTGGGCAACTACTTCAACCAGGAGCTCTACGGCGGTCCCACCACGCTGCCGTGGGGCCTGGAGATCTACGAGCGGGTCGACCCGGCCACCGGCCTCAAGGACGACCTGGCGGGCGTGGCGCTGGACCACACGCCGATCGCGATCGTGCACCCCACGTTCCTCTACGAGCTGCTGTGGAACCTGGGCGTGGCGCTGCTGATCGTCTGGGCCGACCGGAAGTTCCGGCTCGGGCACGGACGGGTCTTCGCGCTCTACGTCGCCGGGTACACCGCGGGCCGGTTCTGGATCGAGCTGATGCGCACCGACCCGGCCACCCAGGTGTTCGGGCTGCGGATCAACGTCATCACCTCGGTAGTGGTCTTCCTCGGCGCGGTCGTGTACTTCGTGCTGGCCGCGCGCCGGGGCGAGCGGGAGGTCATCGAGCCGCCCGCGAAGCCGGAGTCGGAGTCGGACGCGGAGTCGGAAGGGGAGTCGGCGGGGGCCGAGCGGGACACCACCACCGTCCCGGCGGCCGAGGTGAAGGCCGAGCGGACCGGCACCGAGGTCGGCGACAAGCCGGACGAGTGAGCCCGCCGTGCGCATCCTCGTCGTCGAAGATGACGACCGGGTGGCGCGTGGTCTGCTCATCGCCCTCCGGCACGCGGGCTACGAGGTCCACCGGGTCGGCACGGCCGCTGCCGCGCTGACCGCCCCGGCCGCCGACGTCGTGCTGCTGGACCTGGGCCTGCCCGACAAGGACGGCTTGGACGTGCTGCGCGAGCTGCGCCACCGGCCGGGCACCGCGGTGATCGCGGTGACCGCGCGGGGCGAGGAGCGGGAGCGGGTGCTGGGCCTGCGCGCGGGCGCGGACGACTACGTGGTCAAGCCGTTCGGCACCGCGGAGCTGCTGGCCCGCATCGAGGCCGTGCTGCGGCGCACCCGCAACGCCCGCGCGGGCACCGGCGCGGGGGAGACCCTGTCGCTGGGGCCGCTGGAGCTGGACGAGGCCACCCGCGAAGCGCGCGTCGACGGCGTCCCGGTGGCGCTGACCCGCAAGGAGTTCGACCTGCTCGCCCTGCTGGTGCGGCGGGCGGGCGCGGTGGTCAGCCGTGACCTGATCGTGGACCAGGTGTGGCAGGCGCACTGGGAGGCGCCGTCGCGCACCCTGGACACCCACATCGCCGCGCTGCGCGGCAAGCTCGGCGACGCGGTGCGGATCGAGACCATCCGCGGCGTGGGCTACCGGGTGGCGGCCGGGGCCTGACGCGGATCGGCTCACCGGGGGTGGGGCACGCCCGCCACGGGGCGACCTGCCGGAACGTCCGGCAACCGGTCACCTCGACCCGTCCGGTCCGGGGCGCTCCCGCGTGTCATCATCGTCGAACCCCTGTCCGCGCGGGTCCGGTCCGCGCAGTGGGAACACGCCCCACCCCGGCGAGGTTGCCGTGCTCCGCAGACTGCTGGTCCTGTTCGTGCCGCTGCTGGTGACGCTGGTGGCGGCGCTGGGCGTGCCGCTGGCGTTCGCGGTGGTGCAGCGGGAGAGCCAGCAGACCTACCTGGACCGGCTGGGCGACGCGGCCCGGTTCGCCTCGCTGGCGGAGAACGCGCTGGCCTCGGGCAGGCTGACCGCGCTGGCCGACGAGCTGGTGCGCTACGACCGGCTCTACGGCATCGCCGCCGCGCTGATCGGCACCGACGGGCGGGTGGTGGCCGGGTCGCGGCAGGAGTTCGAGCTGGGCGAGGACGCGGTGCGGCGGGGCCTGGACGCGGCGTTCGGCGGCTACCGGGGCGACCACACGCCCGCGGTGTGGCCGTGGGAGGACGTCGACATGGTGGTGGTCGAGCCGGTGGGGCGGGACAGCGAGGTGGTGGCCGCGGTGGTCACCATCTCGCCGACCGAGCGGCTGCGCGCGGAGGTGGTGCGGCAGTGGGGCGTGCTGGCGCTGCTGGGCCTGGTGCCGCTGCTGGGCGTGGTGGCCGTGGCCTGGCCGATGTCGCGCTGGGTGCTGCGGCCGGTGCGCACCCTTGACGAGGCGACCGCGGCGGTCGCGCAGGGCGAGCTGGACGCGCGGGCCGACGAGGTGGGCGGTCCGCCGGAGCTGCGCAGGTTGGCCGCGTCGTTCAACGCCATGGTGGACGTGGTGGGCCGGGCGCTGCGCAGGCAGCGGGAGTTCGTCGCGGACGCCTCCCACCAGCTGCGCAACCCGCTGGCCAGCCTGCGGCTGGCGGTGGACAACCTGGCCCCGCACGTGTCCGGCGAGCTGGGCCGGGAGGCGCAGCGGATCGCCGCGGACGAGGCCGAGGAGATGGGCCGGGTGCTCGACGCGCTGCTGGCCGCGACCCGGTTGGACAGCGCGTCGGCGGCCGAGCCGGTGGAGCTGGACGGCCTGCTGGCCGCGCACGCGCCCGGCTGGCGGGCGCTGGCGGGCGGGATCGCGCTGGAGGTCGAGGTGCCGCCGGGGCTGCGCGTGCTGGAGCCGCCGGGCGGGCTGGGCAGCGTGCTCGACGAGCTGGTGGGCAACGCGGTCCGGTTGTCCGGGGCGACCCGCGTGCGGGTGTGGGGGCGCGCCGGGGAGGGCGGTGTGGTGGAGCTGCACGTGACCGACGACGGCGTGGGGCTGGACGAGCACGAGCGGGTGGAGGCGCTGCGCCGGTTCTGGCGGTCCCCCCGGCACCAGAACACCCCCGGCACCGGGCTGGGCCTGGCCATCTGCGCCGAGCTGATCGCCTCGGCGGGCGGGGAGCTGGAGCTGCGCCCGGCGCGGCCGCACGGCGTGGACGCGGTGGTCCGCCTGACACCTGACGCGGGCACCTGATTCCGGCGCTTCCGAGCTCAGCGCTTCACCGAGCGGAACCAGCGCTCGGCGCCCTTGTGCAGGGGCACCTGACCGGTGGCGATGCCGGTGCGCACGTTGATCCGGCTGGCCTCCTGGTGCCGCGCGGCGATGCGGGCGGACTCGGTGAACACCGTCCTGGTCACCACCTCCACCACGGCCGGGTCCAGCGCGGAGCGGGCCAGCAGCAGGTTGGGCACGGCGAAGGTGCGGCACGGGGGCAGCGGCCGGTAGGTGGTGGCCGGGATGGTCGCGGGCACGTACAGGCCGGGGTAGGCGTCGGCCAGCGCCTCGGCCTCCTGGGGCAGGTCGACCAGCCGGGGCGGGGTCGGCCCGAGCAGGTCGCTGACCGCCGGGGTGGGGATGCCGGTCAGCGCCAGCAGTGCGTCGATCGAGCCCGCCGCGAGCTGCCGGGCGGCCTCCGCGTGCGCCATGCGCAGCGCCTGGACCCGCACGCCCAGCAGGTCCAGCAGCCGGGTGGCGGTGAACTCGGTGCCGGACTCCACCGGCCCGAGCGACACCCGCAGCCCGGCCAGGTCGGCCAGCCGCCGCACCGGCGACCCGGACGGGACCACCACGTGCAGGAAGCTGTCGTAGAGCCTGCCGACGGCGCTGATGCCGCCGGGGTCCTCGGCGCTGAGCAGCGCGCCCGCCAGCGGGTCCAGCGAGGACAGTCCCAAGTGGACCTGCCCTTCCTGCAGCAGCCTGGCGTTCTCCACCGAGGCTCCGGTCTGCCTGGTCACCACGCGGGTCTCGGGCAGCTGGTCGGCCAGCGCCGAGGCCAGCGCCGCGCCGATCTCCCGGAACACCGCGCCGTCGGGCCCGGTGGCCAGCACCAGCTCCGCGGGGGCGGGCGGGTCGCCGCCGGTGCAGCCGGGTACCCCCGCCGCGAGCGCGGCGAGCAGCACCGCACGCCTGCTCAGGTCCACCAGCGCAGGGTAATCCGGTGAACCCGGCCGAGCGGGCGGGGTGACCCGCCCGTGAACGCGGCGTTACGTCAGAGGGATCTGAAGTTTCCGCCGCCCGGCTTGTCCGGGACGCGCGCCGTGCTCAAGCTCACCCCGGCAACCCCACCGTCGCGGCCCCTAGGAGGAGACGTGGTCACCGCGGAAACGCGTGTGCGCAAACCGATCTACAAGCACCTCTACTTCTGGGTGCTGGTGTCGATCGTGCTCGGCGTCGTGGTGGGCTACGTGTTCCCGGCGCAGGCGTCGGGGATGAAGTGGCTCGCCGACCTGTTCGTGAACCTGGTCAAGGTGGTCATCGCGCCGACCATCTTCTGCACCGTCGTGGTCGGCATCGCGGGCCTGGGCAACCTCGCCAAGGCGGGCGGCCTGGCGCTGCGGACCATCCTGTACTTCACCGCGATGACCACGTTGGCGCTGGCCATCGGCCTGATCGTGGTCAACCTGGTGCAGCCGGGCCACCAGGGCCCGAGCATCCCGATCAACGACGACGCCGCGGAGAAGACGCTGGCCGACGCCAAGACGGCGGAGACCGGCGTCACCGGCTTCATCCTGAGCCTGGTGCCCAAGTCCTTCCTCAGCGCCTTCACCGACGGGCAGCTGATCCAGGTGCTCGTGGTGGCCATCCTGGTCGCGGTGGCCGTGGCGGGCATGGGCAAGCGCGGCGAGCGCGTGGTGTCCGCGCTGGACACCGTGGCCAAGGTGATGTTCGGCGTCATCAAGATCGTCATGTACGCGGCGCCGATCGGCGCGTTCGGCGGCATCGCCTACACCATCGGCAAGTTCGGCGGCTCGATCCTGGGCAAGCTGGCCTGGCTGATGGGCTCGTTCTACGCGACCTGCCTGCTGTTCGTCTTCGTGGTGCTGGGCGGCGTGGCGCTCTACGCCGGGTTCAACATCCTGAAGTTCCTGCGCTACATCAAGGACGAGCTGCTGATCGTGCTGGGCACCTCCTCCAGCGAGTCGGTGCTGCCCAGGATGCTGGTCAAGCTGGAGGCCGCGGGCGCGGGCAAGTCGGTGGTGGGCCTGACCATCCCGACCGGCTACTCGTTCAACCTCGACGGCACCTGCATCTACCTGACCATGGGCGCGATCTTCATCGCCCAGGCCACCGGCCACGACGTCAGCCTGGCCACCCAGGTGGGGCTGCTGCTGTTCATGCTGCTGGCCAGCAAGGGCGCGGCGGGCGTGACCGGCGCCGGCCTGGTCACCCTGGCCGCCTCGCTGCAGGCGTTCGAGGCCAACAGCGCCATCCCGGCGGTCGGCATCGCGCTGATCGTGGGCATCGACCGGTTCATGTCCGAGGCGCGGGCCATCACCAACGTCATCGGCAACGGCGTCGGCTCGCTGGTGGTGGCCCGCTGGCAGGGCCAGCTGGACCGGGAGCGGCTGCGGGAGGTCCTGGACGACCCGGACAGCGTCGACGTCGACCACCTGCTGGACCGCCAGCACGGTGACGACCCGGAGGACGTCGAGCGGGAAGCCGTGGGGGCGGGCGCTCGCTAAAAATTCACCCGTACGGGTACCTCAGTCAGGGTGACCGACGCTGGGCCCCGCTCCCCGCCGCACACCGCGGTCGGGGGCGGGGCCCAGCCGTGTGACCTGCGACGCAGCCCGTGCCTGTGGCTGTAGCCAAGCTCTCACCGGAGCGCGCAACGGCCGTCGCCCAGTTATGCTTAACAACGCGTAACAACGTCAGGCGCAATGTCGCTCCAGCTCCCCCAATCGTTACGCTTCCATGACCTGGATCACCCATTGGATGGTGTCTCCTGGTTTCGCGACTGTTAAAGTCGCGTCAACACGCGGGCCACCGTCGTCCCGTGCCCAGAAGCCGGAAACTCAGCACTGAGCACGAGGACTCGTTCTCTCGGAGGACGACGAAGGAGGTCTGCGCAGTGATCTTCTCCGCCATCCCGTCCCCGCAGGGGCTCTACGACCCGCGTGCGGAGCGCGATGCCTGCGGTGTGGCGATGGTCGCCGACATCCAGGGCCGCCGCTCCCACTCGATCGTGGTGGACGCGCTGACCGCGTTGGCGAACTTGGAACACCGCGGCGCCGCCGGTGCGGAGCCGACCAGCGGCGATGGCGCCGGAATCCTGCTGCAGCTGCCCGACGAGTTCCTCCGGGGCGTCGTCGGGTTCGACCTGCCGGAGCGCGACGGGTACGCGGCGGGCATCGCCTTCCTGCCCGCCGAGCCGCAGGAGCGCGCCAAGGCCGTCGAGCTGGCCGAGCGCGTGGCCGCCGAGGAGGGCCTGCGGGTGCTGGGCTGGCGCGACGTGCCGGTCGACCCCGACGGCGCGGACATCGGCCCCACCGCCCGCTCGGTCATGCCGCACTTCGCCATGCTGTTCGTCGCGGGCGAGCGCGGCGAGACCGGCCTCGACCTGGACCGCGTGGTGTTCTGCCTGCGCAAGCGGGTCGAGCGGGAGAGCACGGCCGCGGGCGCGGGCACGTACTTCCCGTCGCTGTCCGCGCGCACCCTGGTCTACAAGGGGATGCTGACCACCGGCCAGCTGCCCGCGTTCTTCCCCGACCTGCGCGACCAGCGGTTGGCCAGCGCCATCGCCCTGGTGCACTCCCGGTTCTCCACCAACACCTTCCCGTCGTGGCCGCTGGCGCACCCGTTCCGGTTCGTCGCGCACAACGGCGAGATCAACACCGTGCGCGGCAACCGCAACCGGATGCGCGCCCGCGAGGCGCTGCTGGCCTCGAAGGTCATCCCCGGCGACCTGACCCGGCTGTTCCCCATCTGCGACCCGGACGGCTCGGACTCGGCCTCCTTCGACGAGGTGCTGGAGCTGCTGCACCTGGGCGGGCGCAGCCTGCCGCACGCGGTGCTGATGATGATCCCCGAGGCGTGGGAGAACCACGCCTCGATGGACCCCAAGCGCCGCGCGTTCTACGAGTTCCACGCCAGCCTGATGGAGCCGTGGGACGGCCCGGCCTGCGTCACCTTCACCGACGGCTCCCTGGTCGGCGCGGTGCTGGACCGCAACGGCCTGCGCCCGGCCCGCTGGTGGCAGACCGCCGACGGCCGCGTGGTGCTGGCCAGCGAGACCGGCGTGCTGGACGTGCCGCCGGACCAGGTGGTGGCCAAGGGCCGCCTCACGCCGGGCCGGATGTTCCTGGTCGACACCGCCGAGGGGCGGATCATCGACGACGAGGAGATCAAGTCCCAGCTCGCGGGCGAGCTGCCCTACGACGAGTGGCTGCACGCGGGCCTGCTGGAGCTGGCCGACCTGGCCGACCGCGAGCACGTGGTGCAGAGCCACGCCTCGGTGGTGCGCCGCCAGCTCACCTTCGGCTACACCGAGGAGGAGCTGCGCGTCCTGCTCGGGCCGATGGCGGTCAACGGCGCGGAGCCGCTGGGCTCCATGGGCACCGACACCCCGGTGGCCGCGCTGTCGCAGCGCTCCCGGCTGCTCTACGACTACTTCGCGCAGACCTTCGCGCAGGTGACCAACCCGCCGCTGGACGCGATCCGCGAGGAGATCGTCACCTCCGTCTCGCGCGTGATGGGGCCGGAGCAGAACCTGCTGGAGCCCGGTGCCGCCTCGTGCAGGCACATCAAGCTGACCTACCCGGTCATCGACAACGACGAGCTGGCCAAGCTCATCCACATCAACGACGACGGCGACCTGCCCGGCTTCGCCTGCACCGTCCTGAGTGGACTGTACGAGGTGGACGGTGGCGGCGCGGCGCTGGCCGAGGCGATCGAGCGGGTGCGCCGCGAGGCCTCCGAGGCCATCGCCGCGGGCGCGCGCACGCTGGTGCTCTCCGACCGCGACTCCGACCACCGCATGGCGCCGATCCCGTCGCTGCTGCTGGTCTCCGCGGTGCACCACCACCTGGTGCGCACCAAGGAGCGGCTGCGCGTGGCGCTGGTGGTGGAGACCGGCGACGCCCGCGAGGTGCACCACGTGGCCGCGCTGCTGAGCTACGGCGCCGCCGCGGTGAACCCCTACCTGGCCTTCGAGACCATCGAGGACCTGATCAGCCAGGGCGCGATCACCGGCATCGAGCCGCGCAAGGCGATCCGCAACTACGTCACCGCCCTGGTCAAGGGCGTGCTGAAGATCATGTCCAAGATGGGCATCTCCACGGTCGGCGCCTACACCGCCGCCCAGGTCTTCGAGGCCGTCGGCCTGTCCAAGGAGCTGCTGGACGAGTACTTCACCGGCACCGTGTCCAAGCTCGGCGGCGCCGGGCTGGACGTGCTGGCCGAGGAGGTCGCGCTGCGGCACCGCCGCGCGCACCCGGACAACCCGACCGACCGCGTGCACCGGCGGCTGGAGGTCGGCGGCGAGTACGCCTACCGCCGCGAGGGCGAGCTGCACCTGTTCACGCCGGAGACGGTGTTCCTGCTCCAGCACGCCTCCCGCACCCGCAAGGCCGAGGTCTACAAGCGCTACACCGACGAGGTGGAGCGGCTGGCCAGGCAGGGCGGCACGCTGCGCGGCCTGTTCTCCTTCCGCACCGAGGGCCGCGCGCCGATCCCGGTGGAGGAGGTCGAGCCGGTCAGCTCGATCGTCAAGCGGTTCAACACCGGCGCCATGTCCTACGGCTCGATCTCGGCCGAGGCGCACGAGACCCTGGCCATCGCGATGAACCGGCTGGGCGGCCGGTCCAACAGCGGCGAGGGCGGCGAGGACCCCGAGCGCCTGTACGACCCGCAGCGCCGCTCCGCGGTCAAGCAGGTCGCCTCCGGCCGGTTCGGCGTCACCAGCGAGTACCTGGTCAACGCCAGCGACATCCAGATCAAGATGGCGCAGGGCGCCAAGCCCGGCGAGGGCGGCCAGCTGCCCGGCTACAAGGTCTACCCGTGGATCGCGCGCACCCGGCACTCCACGCCGGGCGTCGGCCTGATCTCGCCGCCGCCGCACCACGACATCTACTCGATCGAGGACCTGGCGCAGCTCATCCACGACCTGAAGAACGCCAACGAGCAGGCCCGCGTGCACGTCAAGCTGGTCAGCGAGGTCGGCGTCGGCACGGTCGCGGCGGGCGTGGCCAAGGCGCACGCGGACGTGGTGCTGATCTCCGGCCACGACGGCGGCACCGGCGCCTCCCCGCTCAACTCGCTCAAGCACGCGGGCACGCCGTGGGAGATCGGCCTGGCCGAGACCCAGCAGACGCTGCTGCTCAACGGGTTGCGCGACCGCATCACCGTGCAGGTCGACGGCGCGCTGCGCACCGGCCGCGACGTGGTGGTGGCCGCGCTGCTGGGCGCGGAGGAGTTCGGCTTCGCCACCGCGCCGCTGATCGTCGCGGGCTGCGTGATGATGCGGGTCTGCCACCTGGACACCTGCCCGGTGGGCGTGGCCACGCAGAACCCGGAGCTGCGCAAGCGCTACACCGGCCAGGCCGAGCACGTGGTGAACTTCTTCGAGTTCGTCGCGCAGGAGGTCCGGGAGCTGCTGGCGCAGCTGGGTTTCCGCTCCATCGACGAGGCCGTCGGGCACGCGGAGCTGCTGGAGACCGACACCGCGATCGAGCACTGGAAGGCGGGCGGGCTGGACCTGACGCCGGTGTTCACCGTGCCCGAGACGCCCTACCCCACGGCCAAGCGCAAGGTCCGCGACCAGGAGCACGGCCTGGAGCAGGCCCTGGACCGCACGCTCATCCAGCTCGCCGAGGCGGCGCTGGAGGACGCCCACCCGCTGCGGCTGGAACTGCCGGTGCGCAACGTCAACCGCACCGTGGGCACGCTGCTGGGCGCGGAGGTCACCCGCCGCTTCGGCGGCGACGGCCTGCCCGACGACACCATCCACGTGACGCTGACCGGCTCGGCCGGGCAGTCGCTGGGCGCGTTCGTGCCCCGCGGCATCACGCTGGAGATGATCGGCGACGCCAACGACTACGTCGGCAAGGGACTGTCCGGCGGCCGGATCGTGGTGCGCCCGCACCCCGACGCGCCGTTCGCGGCCGAGCGGCAGGTCATCGCGGGCAACGTCATCGGCTACGGCGCGACCGGCGGGGAGATCTTCCTGCGCGGCCGGGTCGGCGAGCGGTTCTGCGTGCGCAACTCCGGCGCGCTGGCGGTGGCCGAGGGCGTCGGCGACCACGCCTTCGAGTACATGACCGGCGGTCGGGCCGTGGTGCTCGGGCCGACCGGCCGCAACCTCGCCGCGGGCATGTCCGGCGGCATCGCGTACGTGCTCGACCTGGACCCGTCCTCGGTCAACCAGGACATGGTCCAGCTGCAGCGCCCCGGCGCGGAAGACCTGCGCTGGCTGCGCGAGGTGGTGGAGCGCCACCACCAGCTCACCGGATCGGCGGTGGCCGCGTCGCTGCTCGGCGACTGGCCCCGGCGTTCCGCCGCGTTCACCAAGGTCATGCCCGGTGACTACCAGCGCGTGCTCGAAGCGATGAGGCTCGCCCGCGCGGAAGGCAGGGACGTCGACCAGGCGATCATGGAGGCTTCTCGTGGCTGACCCGTACGGTTTCCTCAAGCACACCCGCGCCGAGGCCAAGAAGCGCCCGGTCGCCGAGCGGGTCGCCGACTGGAACGAGGTCTACCTCGACCTCGACCAGCAGACCCGCGACAGCGAGGTGCGCACCCAGGCCACCCGCTGCATGGACTGCGGCATCCCGTTCTGCCACTCCGGTTCCGCCGGTTGCCCGCTGGGCAACCTGATCCCGGAGTGGAACGACCTGGTGCGCCGCGGCGACTGGGAGCTGGCCAGCGAGCGCTTGCACGCGACCAACAACTTCCCCGAGTTCACCGGCAGGCTGTGCCCCGCGCCGTGCGAGGCGGCGTGCGTGCTGGCCATCACGCCGGACGCCGGGGGCGCGGTCGCGATCAAGCGGGTCGAGCAGACCATCGCGGACGTGTCCTGGGAGCAGGGGCTCGTGCGGCCCACCCAGGCGCAGGTGTCCTCGGGCCGCAAGGTCGCCGTGGTCGGCTCCGGCCCGGCGGGCCTGGCGGCGGCGCAGCAGCTGACCCGCGCGGGCCACGAGGTCACGGTGTTCGAGCGCGACGACCGCCTCGGCGGGCTGCTGCGCTACGGCATCCCCGAGTTCAAGATGGAGAAGAAGGTCCTGGACCGGCGGCTGGCGCAGCTCCGCAAGGAGGGCACCAAGTTCGTCACCGGCTGTGAGGTCGGCGTGGACCTGACCGTCGAGCAGCTGCGCGAGCGGTTCGACGCGGTGGTGCTGGCGGTCGGCGCGCTGCGCGGCCGGGACGACACCACCACGCCGGGGCGGTCGCTGGAGGGCGTCCACCTGGCGATGGAGCACCTGGTCCCCGCCAACCGCGCCTGCGAGGGCGACGGCCCCGCCGGGATCGACGCGGCGGGCAAGCACGTGGTCATCATCGGCGGCGGCGACACCGGCGCGGACTGCTACGGCACCGCCGCCCGCCAGGGCGCGGCGTCGATCGTGCAGCTCGACCAGTACCCGCAGCCGCCGTCGCAGCGCGACGACGCGCGGTCCCCGTGGCCGGTGTGGCCGTGGGTGCTGCGCACCTACCCGGCCCACGAGGAGGCGGGCGAGCGCCGCTTCGCCGTGGCGGTGGAGGAGTTCGTCGGCGACGAGGACGGGCACGTGCGGCAGATCAAGCTGCGCAAGGTGCGCGTGGAGAAGGACGCCTCGGGCCGCCGCAAGGTGGTGCCCATGTCCGAGGAGGTCGAGCTGCTGCCCGCGGACCTGGTGCTGCTGGCGATCGGCTTCGAGGGCGTGGAGCACATGCCGCTGCTCGACGGCCTGGGCATCCCGCTGACCTCGCGCGGCACCATCTCGTGCGGTTCGGACTGGCAGACCACCGCGCCCGGCGTGTTCGTCTGCGGCGACGCCCACCGCGGCGCGTCGCTGGTGGTGTGGGCCATCGCGGAGGGCCGCTCGGTGGCCAACGCCGTGGACACCTACCTCACCGGCTCGTCGGACCTGCCCTCGCCGGTCATCCCCAACCAGCTGCCGCTCGCGGTGGTCTGACCGGTTCCCCTGACCAGGCCGCCCCCGCCAACGACGCCGGGGGCGGCTTTCTCGTGCTCACAGGTAGCGAACGCCGGTCAGCTCCTCGGCCGCCGCCCACAGCCGCCTGCCGACGGCCGGGTCGGCCGCCTCCCGGCTGAGCCGGGCCTCGGTGACCCGGCCGCGCATCTCCCCGAGCCCGGCGGGCCCGAAGAACTGGCCGCCCCGCACGTCCGGATCGGTCGCGGCGCGCAGCTGCGGCAGCGCGCCCCGCTCCACCGGCTGCGTGACCAGCAGCCCGAACCACGAGATCACCCGCCCCCACCGGCCGAGGTGCTCCCAGGCTCGCGGGGTCAGGTTGGTGCGGGTCATGCCGGGATGGGCCAGCACGCTGGTGACCGGCGACCCGGCGGCGCGCAGGCGGCGGTCCAGCTCCACGCCGAAGACCGTGGCGGCGAGCTTGGACCGGCCGTAGGCGGTGGAGCCCCGGTAGCCGCGCTCGAACATCAGGTCGTCGAAGTCCAGGTGCGCCGTCTTGTGCGTGATCGAGCTGAGGCTGACCACGCGGGCCGCCCGCGCCGCCGCCAGGTTGTCCAGCAACAGGCCGGTCAGTGCGAAGTGCCCCAGCACGTTGGTGGCGAGCTGCAGCTCGAAGCCGTCGGCGGAGGTGCGGCGCGGGCCGAGCAGGACCGCACCCGCGTTGTTGACCAGCAGGTCGATCGCCGGGTGGTCGGCGGCCAGCTTCGCGGCGAACGCGCGCACCGAGTCGAGGTGGGCCAGGTCCAGCTCGCGCACCTCGACGTCCCCGCCGATCCGGCGGGCGGCCTCCTCGCCCGCGGCGGTGTCGCGGACGGCGAGCACGACGCGGGCCCCGCGGCGGGCCAGCTCGGTGGCGGTGATCAGGCCGAGGCCCGAGTTCGCGCCGGTCACCACGGCGACCCGACCGCGCTGGTCGGGGATGCGGTCGGCGGTCCATCCGGTCATCTGCTGCTCCTGTGGGGTCGGTACGTCGCAGCCGACGCTAAGAGCGATCGAGCCCCGCTCGGTCGTCCCCGCCTACCCGGGTCTGCGAAACCCACCCCCTAAGCTGCGCCTGCAAGTACTACCCGGCGCCTCCACGTGGGCCGGTGACTACTACCCGGCAGGTCGGGGGCTGATCATGAAACTCGTCGACGTCGTTCGCCGCGCCAAAGAGGGAACGGTGACGCAGCGCGAGGTGGACGCGGTGGCGCGGATGCTGCCCGACGAACGCGGCCAGCGCGCCTACGACTGGCTCTACGTCATCGCCAGGGCATCGGCCACGCAGTACGAGCAGCTCGTCGCGAGCTACCTGGACCACGAGGAAGACCCGATGCTGGCCAGGCTGGCGTTGCAGACCCTCTGCACGTTCTGGGGTTTCGCGGATCGGTACACCGACCAGTTGGAGCGCTTCCTGGGCGAGGTCGAGTGGGACCACCTGGGGGACGTGCGGCTGATCGCCATCTCGGCCAGCGGGGAGTACCTGCGCGGGAACGTCCACAGTGGACTACTCCGGCGCTTGCTGGAACTCGCCGACCACAACGGTGACTCGACAATGCAGCCGAGGTTCGCGCTGGAGGCGGTCGCCCGCGCGCTCGACGACCCGACCCTGGCGGAGGTCAAGGGTCGGGAGAACCGGTACGCCGCCGTGCGCGAACGGGGTTGGGCCAGACTTGTCGCGGAGGAGGAGAGCCGTGGACGCGACCGGTGACGGATTCCGCGTCGTGTCAGAGGTGGGCGAGACGGTGGCGATGAGCCGTCTCCTCGACGCGTGGGACGGCGTGGTGGGCACCGTCGAGGACGGCTACTGGCTCGGCATCGACGAGTACCGGCACGACATCGCTGTTCGGGGCGTGATCGAACGACGTCTGGCGGAGTCGGACGTGCCCGCCTGGTGCGTGGAGCGTCTGGCGGAGATCGACCGCCGGTTCCGGCGGCTGCTGCTGCCGGAACCGGCGCGCGCGGGCGTGCCCTGGTGGGAAGCGCACGTGCGGACATCGTGAATTTCGGGTTCACGCACCCTGAATTGAGCGTTCGGGTATCGGGTGGGTGCCCGAACGCTCAGTTCGTGGTGTCTGAACGCGGAATTCGCGATGGGGGCTAGTCGGCGGGGACGAGTTGGGCGGCTTCGGTGCACTTCTCCAGCAGGTTGTGCAGCGCTTCCGAGGTGAGCACCAGGTCGAGGCCGTCCGTTCGGCCGCCCAGGCGCAACTGGGTCTCGGTGCCCACGACCTGGACCGCGATCGGGCACCCGCCCTCGATCTTCGCCCACGACTCCAGGTGCACGCCGTTACTCATGACTTCCTCCTCTGAATTGGGATGGCGAGGACGGTAGCCGGATAATCGGAGACACACATTTCCCTGATCGAGTGATGTAATGGCGAGTGTTCCGGCGGTAGCGTTGCGCCCATGGCGAAGATCACGCCCACGACCAAGAAGCTTTTGCTGGGCAAGGAAATCGCGCACTTGCGCGAGCGGGCCGGGATGTCCCAGGCGCAGGCCGCCGCGATCGTCGAGAAGAGCCAGAGCCGCATGGCCGACCTGGAGGCCGGGCAGTCCAGCATCACGCCGGGCGACCTCATCCTGCTGCTCAAGGGCTTCGGCGTCGCCGACGAGGACCACGTGCAAGCGCTGCTCGAACTGCGCCGCAACAACCACCAGCGCGGCAGGTGGAACGGCGTCCGGGCCAAGTACAGCGAGCAGTTCCGCACGATGGTCGACCTGGAGGAGAACTGCGACCTGATCCGCACGGTCGAGTCCGAGGTGCCGCCCGGACTGCTCCAGTGCGAGTCCTTCGTCCGAGCCCTGTACACCGGCTTCTACGAGGGCGACGACCTCGAAGCCCGGATCAAGGCCCGGTTGGCGCGGCAGGAGATCTTCGTCAAGCCCGATCCGCCGCAGGTCGCCTTCGTGATCTCGGAGTCGTCGCTGCGCCGCCAGTACGGCCCGCCGGAGGTCATGCGCGAGCAGGTCAACCACATGGTCAAGCTGTCGAAGCTGCCGAACGTCCGCTTGCAGGTGCTGCCCTTCAAGACCAGGTCGCAGGACACCTCGATCCGCGCGGGCTTCGTGCTGCTGCGCATCCCGTCACCGGGGGTGGCGGGGCCGCTGGAGTTCGCCTACACGGAGAACGCCGCCGAGGTCCGGTACATGGACGACAAGCACGTCGTGTCGGGTCTCGACCGCGCCTGGGCCCGGCTGAGCGGTGTGGCGCTGGACTTCGAGGAGACCCGCCGGTTCCTGCGTAAGGTTGCCAAGGAGTACGGCTAGCAACCGGAGGCGGCGATGTTCCGCAGGTCGAGCTACAGCGGTCAAGAGGGCAACAACTGCGTCGAGGTGGCGCGCACCCGTGCCGGGGTGGCGGTGCGCGACAGCAAGGCACCGGAGTGCCGGTTCGGCGTGACGCCCGCCGGGTTCGGCCGGTTCGTCGCCGCTGCTCGGCGGGGGCGCTTCGACCTGCCGTGACGGCGCTGTCGGGGGTGCCGCCTAAGCTGCCCGGCCATGGAGTTCAAGGGCTTCGGTGAGTACGCGATCGACTTCTACGACGGCCTCGTCGTGGACAACACCAAGGCCTACTGGGAAGACCACAAGCAGACCTACCTCGACGACGTGCGCGCCCCGATGGAGGCGCTGCTGGCCGTGCTCGAACCCGAGTTCGGCCGGGGCAAGGTGTTCCGCCCCTACCGCGACGTCCGCTTCAGCAAGGACAAGCGGCCCTACAAGGACCACTGCGGGGGCGTGGTGGAGCTGGGCCGCGGTGGTGGCGGGTACTACGTGCAGGTCGGCCCCGAGGGCCTGATGGTGGCGGGCGGGTCGTTCGCCATGGCGTCGGACCAGCTCGCCCGCTACCGCGAGTCGGTCGCCGACGACCGGCGCGGCGGTGAGCTGGCCAGGATCATCGCCAAGCTGGCCCGCAAGGGCTGGGAGATCCGCGGCGAGCAGCTCAAGCGCCCGCCGCGCGGCGTCGACCCCGACCACCCCCGGCTGGACCTGCTGCGCCGCAAGGCGATCTACGCGGCGAAGGTGTGGGAGCCCGACGACACCCTGCACGAGCCCGGCTGTCTGGACCGGGTGCGCCAGGGGTGGCGCGATCTGGTCGCCCTCAACGAGTGGTGCGCCGACCACGTCGGCATCACCGAGAAGGGCTTCCGCTGAACACCAGCCGGTGCGCCAGCCAGCCCAGCGCGATCCCGACGACGTCGGTGAGCCCGTCCACCGGGTCGCCGCTGCGACCCAGCACGGTCAGCAACTCCTGCACCACTTCCGAGGCGACGGCGTAACCCACAAGAGTGAGCAGCAGTGGGGTGCGGGGGAGTCGGGCGTACAGGCCGGTGCCCGCCAGCAGGGCGAACAGCAGGCAGTGGACGACCTTGTCCGTGCCGGGCGGTGAGCTGGGGACACCCGACTCGGGCGTGAACAGCACGATAACGCTGAGCAACGCCGCGGTCACGAAAGGAAAGAATCTGGCGGTCACAGGAGCGATTTTGCCTGTTTCCCCTAGATTACCCCCGGGTACATCCTGATCGGTCCAGTGAAGAGGACTACTCTGTCCGAACGTGAGTCGACGCGCGAAGATCGTCTGTACCCTGGGCCCCGCCACCGCCACCGCTGACAAGATCAACGAGCTGGTCGCGGCGGGGATGGACGTGGCGAGGATGAACTTCAGCCACGGCAGCCACGCGGACCACAAGCAGGTCTACGACCTCGTCCGCGCCGCCGCGGACGCGTCGGGCCGCGCGGTGGGCGTCCTGGCCGACCTGCAGGGCCCCAAGATCCGCCTCGGCCGGTTCGCCCACGGCCCCGTCGAGTGGCGCACCGGCGACATCGTCCGGGTCACCGTGGAGGACGTCGAGGGCACCCACGACCGGGTCTCCACCACCTACAAGGAGCTGGCCAAGGACGCCAAGGTCGGCGACCGGCTGCTGGTGGACGACGGCAAGGTCGGCCTGGTGGTCACCGACATCGAGGGCCCGGACGTGGTCTGCGAGGTCACCGAGGGCGGCCCGGTCAGCAACAACAAGGGCCTGTCGCTGCCCGGCATGGACGTGTCCGTGCCCGCGCTGTCCGAGAAGGACATCGAGGACTTGGAGTTCGCCCTCAGCCTGGGCGTGGACTTCATCGCGCTGTCCTTCGTGCGCTCGCCCGCCGACATCGACCTGGTGCACCAGGTGATGGACCGCAGCGGTCGCGGACGGCTGCCGGTGATCGCCAAGATCGAGAAGCCCGAGGCGGTCGACAACCTCGAAGCCATCGTGCTGGCCTTCGACGGCGTCATGGTCGCCCGCGGCGACCTGGGCGTGGAGCTGCCGCTGGAGCACGTGCCGCTGGTGCAGAAGCGGGCCATCCAGATCGCCCGCGAGAACGCCAAGCCGGTGATCGTGGCCACCCAGATGCTCGACTCGATGATCACCAACTCGCGCCCGACCCGCGCGGAGACCTCCGACGTGGCCAACGCCGTGCTCGACGGCGCGGACGCGCTGATGCTCTCCGGCGAGACCAGCGTGGGCCGCTACGCGATCGAGTCGGTCAAGACCATGGGCCGCATCATCGAGGCGGTGGAGACCGAGTCGGTGGTGGTGCCGCCGCTGACCCACGTCCCGCGCACCAAGCGCGGCGTGATCTCCTACGCGGCCCGCGACATCGGCGAGCGGCTCAACGCCAAGGCGCTGGTGGCGTTCACCCAGTCCGGTGACACGGTGCGGCGGCTGGCCCGCCTGCACACCCACCTGCCGCTGCTGGCGTTCACCCCGGAGCCCAGCGTGCGCAGTCAGCTTGCTCTCACCTGGGGCACCGAGACGTTCCTGGTGCCTAAGGTGGACTCCACCGACGAGATGGTCCGCCAGGTGGACGCCTCCATGCTGTCGATCGGCCGCTACCAGCCGGGAGACCTCATGGTCGTCGTCGCGGGCTCCCCGCCCGGCACCGTCGGCTCGACCAACCTCATCCGGGTCCACCGGCTCGGGGAGGAAGACCACGCCTAGGAGATGACGTGACAGAGGCTGCCCGTGCCGCGGCGACCGCCCCGCTCCAGGACGTTCCGCTGGACAGCGACGGTGTTCCGCACGGGCAGCCCGTGCTCGACCGGCTTGTGGCGCTGCTGGACCTGGAGCGCATCGAGGAGAACATCTTCCGAGGGGTGTCCCCCGCCGAGTCGCCCGTGCGGGTGTTCGGCGGGCAGGTAGCGGGGCAGGCGCTGGTGGCGGCGGGGCGGACCGTCCCGCCGGAGCGCCGGGTCCACTCGCTGCACTCGTACTTCATCCGCGGCGGCGACCCGACGATCCCGATCGTCTACGAGGTCGACCGCATCCGCGACGGCCGCTCGTTCACCACCCGCCGCGTGGTGGCCGTCCAGCGCGGCAAGGCGATCTTCTCGCTGTCCGCGTCGTTCCAGCTCGACGAGCCGGGCCTGGACCACCAGGAGCCGATGCCCGCCGTGCCCGAGCCGGAGTCGCTGCCCACCTACGCCCAGGCCGCCGCGGGCTACCTGGACAAGGTCGGCATGACGCGACTGCCCAGGCCGATCGACGTGCGCTACGTGACCGAGCCGCCGTGGCGGGCCCGCGAGGGCGGGCCCGCCGAGGCGCGCAGCCAGGTGTGGATGCGCGCCGACGGCAAGCTCCCCGACGACGACCTGCTGCACGTGTGCGTGCTGGCCTACGCCTCGGACATGACGCTGCTGGACTCGGTGCTGGTGCGGCACGGCGTCTACTGGGGCACCGACAAGGTGCTGGGGGCCAGCCTGGACCACGCGATGTGGTTCCACCGCCGGTTCCGCGCCGACGAGTGGTTCCTCTACGACTGCGCCTCGCCCTCGGCGTCGGGGGCGCGCGGCCTGGCGACCGGCCGGTTCTTCTCGGCCGACGGCCAGTTGGTGGCCACGGTGGTCCAGGAGGGACTGCTCCGGGTGCTGGACTGACCCCGCTACGCTGTGGCGCCCTGGTGACCGCTGGTGGAAGGTGATGATCGCAGTGCCGGAGCGCTTGCTCACCCTTGGGGAGTGGGACGCGCTCCCGAAGGGCGGATCGCACCGCTGTGAGCTGGTCGGCGGGGTTCCGCTGGTCGTTCCACGCCCCGCGCCGATCCACCAGCGGGTGGCGTACCGGCTCACCGGGCTCTTGGAGGCCCACCTCCCGGAGGAGTTCGCCGCTTTCGGTGATGTCGAGGTCGTGGTCAACCCGGTCCACCCCGCGACGCTGCGCGCTCCCGACGTCGTGGTGGTGCCGAGCAGGCCGACCGACGAGTACCCCGCTCGCTTCTCCGCGGACGAGGTGCTCCTGGCGGTCGAGATCGTGTCGCCCGGCACCGGGCGGACCGATCGCGTCACCAAGCCCGCCGAGTACGCCGACGCGGGCATCCCGCACTACTGGCTGGTCGACCTCGACGCGCCCGCCTCGCTGGACGCCTTCACGCTCGTCGACGGCGACTACGAGCACGTGGCCGGTGGCAGCGGGAAGGTGCGGGTCCTGAGCCCTTTCACGATCACCGTCGACCTCGCCGAGCTGATCCGCAACTGACCTCAGCCGAGGGCGTTGAAGACCTCTTCGGCGCGGTCGCGCTTGGTGTACAGCTCCCAGGCCGCGTCGGCGATGCCGTCGGGGTCGAGCGTGTGCGCGCTCAGGTCGCCCAGCAGTTCCGGCTGCGCCGTCATCATGCGGTGGATGTCCCCGCGCTCGATCAGCCCGCCGATGGTCAGGGCGCCCGCGTAGACGCCCGTGCCTGCCAGCGCCGCGTTCAGGGTCAGCGCGTAGTTGCGCAGCGCGGCCGACGAGACCGCCAGGTTGCCCAGCGGGGGCATCGGGACCACGGAGCTCAGGCCGCCCGCGAACAGCAGCCCGCCCGACCCGCGCTCGACCATGCCGGGCAGGACCGCGCCCACCGCGTCGACCGCCGGGAGGACCCAGCTCATCGCCTCGCGCACGTCGTCGGAGGAGGTCTCGGTGATCGGGACCGGGCTGATGCCCGCGCTCGCGGGGCCGTAGTAGAGCACGTCGACCCGCCCGATCTCGTCCAGCGCGGCGCGCAGGCTGCCCGCGTCGCGCACGTCGGCGGTGTGGGAGCCGGCCTGGACCCCGGCGGCGGCCAGGGCGGCGAGGTAGTCGGGGTGCCTGCTCGCGCTGCGCGAGACCAGGACCACCCGGTAGCCCTCGCGGCCGAAGCGGTGGGCGATGGACATGCCGAGGCCGGGGCCGACGCCGAGGACAACAGCGGTTCCGCTCATGGGTTCCTCCGGGAGAAGTAAGTCGAGGTATGCCTCAACTTCTTCGAAGCTAGCATTGGTCGAGGACGCCCTCAAGTTCCGATCGGGGAGCCATGCCCAAGCCACTGCGCGCCGACGCCGCGCGCAACCGCGACAAGCTGCTGGACGCCGCCACGCGGGTGTTCGGCGAACGCGGGCTGGACGCGCCGCTGGAGGAGATCGCCCGCCGTGCCGGGGTCAGCATCGGCACCCTCTACAACCACTTCCCGACCCGCGAGGCGCTCATCGACGCGATCTTCCCGGCGCGCGTGGCGGTGCTGGAGCGGATCGGCGCGCAGGCGCTGGCCGACGACGACGCGTGGCGCGGGTTCACCCGGTTCGTCGAGGGCGTGTTCGCCCTGCAGGCCGAGGACTTCGGGCTCAACGACGCGCTGAGCGGGCGCTTCTCGACAGCCGCCGGGCTGGCGGAGGCCTGCCGGGGCGGGTTGGAGGTCGCGCGGCGGCTCATCGCGCGCGCCAAGGACAGCGGGCAGCTGCGCGCGGACTTCGAGGAGCGGGACTTCGTCACGCTGATCTGGGCGATGTCCAAGGTGATCAGGGAATCGGCGGACGAGGCGCCCCTGGCGTGGCGGCGCTGCCTGGCGTTCTTCCTCGACGGCCTGCGCGCCGAGGCCGCCCGGCCGATCCCCTCCTGAGCCCGGCCGCCGCTACACCGCCGCGCGCAGGGCGTCCCACAGGGCGCGCACGTGCCGCTCCCGCGTGCCCTCCGCGCCGATGGCCACGCGGATGGCGAAGCGGCCGTTCACCGAGGTGTGCGTGACGAACGCCGACCCGCTGGCGTTGACCACCTCCATGGCCCGCCGGGTGGCTTCCTCGTCGTCCCGCACGGCGATGGTGACCAGCGACAGCGACCTGGGCACCACCAGCTCCCAGCGCGGGTCCTCGGCCACCCAGCCCTCCAGCGCCTCGGCCAGCGCGATGTGGCCGCGCAGGTGCTCGCGCAGCCCGGACAGGCCGTACCAGCGCAGCACCGACCACAGCTTCAGCGCCCGGAACCGCCTGCCCAGCGGGATCTGCCAGTCGCGGTAGTCCACCACCGCGCCGGACTCCGACGCCGCGTTGCGCAGGTACTCCGGCAGGATCGTCAGCGCGTCCACCAGCACGTCCGGGTGCGCGGTCCAGAACAGCGACAGGTCGAACGCGGTCAGCAGCCACTTGTGCGCGTTGGCCCCGAACGAGTCGGCCAGCTCCACGCCGTCGAACAGCGCCCGGTGCTCCTCGCACAGCGCCACCGGACCCGCCCAGGCGGCGTCCACGTGCAGCCAGATACCGTGCTCGCGGCAGATCGCGGCGATCTCGCGCACCGGGTCAACCGCGCCCGTGCCAGTGGTGCCGATCGTCGCGCACACCAGCACCGGGCGGCGGCCCGCGGCCAGGTCGGCCCGGACCCGCGCGGCCAGGTCGTCGGCGGACATGGCCTGGGCCGCGTCCACCGCGACCGACCGCACCGCCGACCCGCCCAGCCCGGCCAGCCGCGCCGCCTTGGCCAGCGAGGAGTGCGTCTGCGAGGAGACGTAGACGGTCTCCGACCCGTCCACCCCGGAGTCGCGCCACTTGCCGCCGGACGCGCGCTGCAGCGCCGCGGTCATCGCCACCAGGGCGGCCGACGAGGCGGTGTCCTGGATGACGCCACCGCCCCGGAACGACTCCGGCAGGCCCATCGCCGTGGCCAGCTGGTCCATCAGCGCCTGCTCCAGCTCGGTGGCGGCGGGCGAGGTGGCCCACAGCATCCCCTGCACGCCCAGGCCGGTGGACAGCAGGTCGCCCAGCACCGAGGGCAGCGAGGCGTTGGACGGGAAGTAGCCGAAGAACGACGGGTGCTGCCAGTGCGTGGTGCCCGGCAGCACCACCCGGTCCACGTCGGCCAGCAGCGCGTCGAAGTCCGATGGCCGCTCCGGCAGCTCCTCCGGCAGCTGCGCGCGGACCCAGCCCGGCTCCACCGGGGACAGCACCGGGAAGTCCTCGATGCGCGAGCGGTAGTCGGCGACCCAGTCCACCACCTGGTGGCCGATCCGGCGGAACTCCTCTGGCGTCATGCGGGCAATGTAGCCGCGCGGGCGGACCGGACGGCGGGCCGGTAGCCCCTGGTCACGACGGGTGGGCGGGCACGCGCCGTGGGTGCCCGCCTGCGATGCCTCGACGTGCCCGCTCCAGTCCGCGCTCGCCGATGCCGAGGTTCTCGTTATCGTGCGGGCCTTCGAACCGTCTCCGGTGGGGAAGCCCAACACGGCCGAGAGGATCGGGATGCGGACACCGCGGGAGCCGGGCGCCGCCACGGTGCTCGCCGCGCAGCGCGGCGAGCAGTCAGCGCTGGACGAGCTGGTGGCGGGGTACCTGCCGCTGGTCTACAACGTCGTCGGGCACGCGCTCGGCGGCCACTCCGACACCGACGACGTGGTCCAGGAGACCATGCTGCGCGCCCTGGACGGGCTGGGCGGCCTGCGCGACCCGGCCGCGTTCCGGTCGTGGCTGCTGGTCATCGCCATGAACCAGGTCCGCGAGCGGCACCGGCGCAAGCTGCCGCTGCCGGTGGACGAGCGGGACCTGGTCGACCTGGCCGACCCCGGCGCGGACTTCGTCGACCTGGCCATCACCCGGCTGCACCTGACCGGGCAGCGCCGCGAGGTCGTCGCGGCCACCCGGTGGCTGGGCGACGAGGAGCGCGAGCTGCTGTCGCTGTGGTGGATGGAGACCGCGGGGCAGGTGACCCGCGCCGAGGTCGCCGAGGCGGTCGGGCTCAGCCCCCAGCACACCGCGGTGCGCGTGCAGCGGATGAAGGCCCAGCTGGACGCGGCCCGCGTGGTGGTCCGGGTGCTGGCGGCCACGCCCCGCTGCGGCGAGCTGGCCGCCGTGGTGCGGGACTGGGACGGCAGGCCCAGCGCGTTGTGGCGCAAGCGGATCGTCCGGCACGCGCGCGAGTGCTCGTGGTGCGGTCGCGGGTTCGAAGACCTGGCCGCCGTGGACGGGCTGGTGGCGCGGCTGCCGCTGGTGCCGCTGCCCGCCGGTCTGCTCACCCTGCCCGAGCCCACCGCGGCGCTGCCGGACCGGACCGGTGCGGCCGAGAACGCCGTGGAGAACGCGGCCGTGAAGAACGCCGCTGTGGAGAACGCCGCTGTGAAGCAGGCCGTGGTCAAGAAGGGGATCTGGGCGCACGCGGCGGCCAAACCGCTCGTCGCCGCGGCCGCCGTCGCCGCGGTGGCGGGCACCGTGGCGGGCGTGGTGGTGTTCCTGCCGCAGGACCGGTCCCCCGAGCCCGTGCCGATCGCGGCGGCGGCCACCACCACGACGACCACGGCCCCGCCCACCAGCAGCGCCACGGCCACGACGACGAGCACGACCACCACGACGACCGCGGTCCCGACGACGACCACCACCACAGCGGTCCAGACCACGCAGCAGCAAGCCGCCGCACCCCGGCCGCCCGCCGCGCGGTCGAAGAAGAAGGGCGTCAGCACCTGGCACTTCGACGGCGTGGACCGCGCGCTGTCCGACGTCGGCGCGGGCTGGTTCTACAACTGGGCCGCCACCCGCGAGAACGTCCAGGCGCCGCCCGGCGTCGAGTACGTGCCGATGATCTGGGGGGCCAAGTCGGTCACCCCGGAGAACCTGCGGGCGGTCAAGGGGCAGGGCACCACCCTGCTCGGCTTCAACGAGCCGGACCTGGCCGAGCAGTCGAACATGACCGTGGAGCAGGCGCTGGAGCTGTGGCCCCAGCTCCAGGCGACGGGGATGCGCCTTGGCAGTCCGGCGGTCGCGCACAGCGGGGACAAGCCGGGCGGCTGGCTCGACCGCTTCCTGTCCGGCGCGCGGGCGCGCGGCCTGCGGGTCGACTTCATCACCCTGCACTGGTACGGCTCGGACTTCGGCCCGGCTGCGGTGGGGCACCTGAAGAACTACCTGGACGCGGTGCACGCCCGGTACGGGCTGCCGATCTGGGTCACCGAGTACTCGCTGATGGACTTCTCCGGCGGCGGCGTCCGCTACCCCAGCGCCGCGGAGCTGGCGGACTTCGCGGGCAAGTCGTCGCGGATGCTCGAAGGTCTGTCCTACGTGGAGCGCTACGCCTGGTTCGCGCTGCCCGCCGACAAGCCGGGGACCGGGCTCTACCTGCCGGGTGGAACGCCCAACCAGGCCGGGCAGGCTTACAAGGCAACGGGATGAGCGCGACCGGGGCCCCGCGCGGGGCCCCGGTCGTCCGGGCTCAGGCCACGTCCCACTTCTGGTTGGCCGCGCCGGTGCAGGTCCAGATCTGCAACCGCGTCCCGTCGGCGCTGTTGTGGTCGGTGACGTCGAGGCACTTGTCCGCCGCCGGGTTCACCAGGTCGCGCCCGGCGGTGCGGGTCCACTGCTGGTTGGCGGTGCCGCCGCAGGTCCACAGCTGCAGCTGCGCGCCGTCGCCGGTGGCCCGGTCCTTGACGTCCAGGCACTTGCCCAGCGCCCGCAGCGTGCCGTCGCCCGGCCGGGTCCACCGCTGGGCGGCGCTGCCGTTGCAGGTGTGGAGCTGGACGGGGGTGCCGTCGGCGCTGCTGCCGCCCGCCACGTCGACGCACTTGCCCGCCAGACCGGTGATCGCGCCGCCGGTCGGGGTGCCGGGGTTGCCCGCCCAGCTGAACGTCGCCGTGGTGCGCGCGGGCAGGGTGTAGGTGAAGGACTGCCCGCCCCAGACGACCTTGACCGACTGCGCCGAGGTGCCGCCGTTGTGGGCGATCAGCGCCTTGGAGCCGTCCGGGTTGCGGTAGGCCACGTTCTGCACGGTGCCGTTGGCGGTCGAGTCGATCCGGTGCGCGCCCGGCTTGACGAACTTGGTCAGGTGACCGGTGGTGTAGTACTCGACGGTGTAGTCGACCTGGCCCGCCCTCGGACCGCCCTCCTGCACGGTGATCAGCCCGGTGCACGTGCCGCAGCCGCCGTTGTGCGGGCCCATGTGCTGGTTCAGCGCCAGGCTCCACTTGACCAGGCTGCCGCTCCAGTTGCGGGCGTAGTTGACGATGTCGGCCATGTCCTCGTTGTGCTGGTTGGAGATCCACGTGCCGCCGGAGTGCTCGGTGCTGAACTGCGGCACGTTCGGGTAGGCGGCGCGCACCTGGGTGCCCACCGCCGGGTCGCCGAAGTAGCCGTGCCAGGCGATGCCGCCGAACAGTGGGTCCTCGCGCACGCCAGGGTCGGCCAGCACCGCCGCGCCGAAGTTGGCGTAGTCGCCGTAGTTCCAGTCGTGGACGAGCACCTTGGTGGTGATGCCCGCCGCGCGGAAGGCGGGGTAGACGTGGTTCTTGGTGAACTCCACCAGCCCGGACGGGTTCCAGCTCATGCCGGGGTAGTCCATCGCGGTGGGGTTGGCCGCCTGGCAGCAGTTGGGCTCGTTCTGCACCGAGAGGTAGTCGATCGGCACGCCCGCCGCCTGGTAGCTCTGCACGTACTTGACCAGGTACTGCGCGTAGGTGGGGTAGTGCTCCCACTTCAGCCAGCCCATCTGGTCCATCCGGCCGTTGTCCTTCATCCAGCCCGGCGCGCTCCACGGCACGCCCTTGACCCGCAGCGCCGGGTTGAGCCGCTTGGCCTGCTGGGTCAGCAGCCGCACGTCGGTGTCGTAGCCGTTGGCGCCGAAGTCGCCGAGGTCGCAGCAGGTGTCGTCCAGTGACACGTGGCCCGGCCGCGACAGGTCGGACGCGCCGATGGGGTTGCGCACGAACGACAGGCCGATGCCCTCGGTGGGGGAGAACAGCCCGCGCATCACCGCGTCGCGGGTGGCGGCGGAGACCGGGCCGCCGCGCAGCAGGTAGGCGGTGGTGTCGGTGATCGACGCGCCGCCGCCCTCGAACCGCTGGTAGGTGGTGCCCTCGTCGACGGTGATGGTGTGGGTGGCGTTGCCGGAACCGGTGCCGAAGGCCACCGGCGTCTGCTGCTGCAGCCCCCTGGTGACGGTGCGGCCACCGGGGTCGGACGTGGTGGTGAGCCAGACGTTCACGGTCTCACCCGCGGCGGTGGCGGTGGGCGGGGGCAGCGCGGTCGCCGCCGCGGCGACGCACGCCGCGACCAGGCCCGCGCTGATCAAGGTCCGACGGTGGGCAGAGGACACCTCGGACTCCTCTCACGACGGTGTGGACAGGGACGGGCGTCCTGAAACAAATGAAACATTTCTGGAACGAACCCGCAGAAGAGAGGAAACAATGCGCCCAGGTGACTGTCAAGAGCCGCGCTGATGCGGGAAACGCGCTGAAAAGCCGTGGAACACCGCAGTTCAGGCGGGTCCGGTCGACTCCCGCACCACCAGTTCGGTGGCCAGCTCCACGTGCAGCGCCTCCAGCTCGTGCCGCTCCAGCAGCCGCACCAGCAGGGTGACCGCCATCCGACCCATCTCCTGCAGCGGCTGGCGGACCGTGGTCAGCTCCGGCCGCGTCGCCCGGCTCAGGTCCAGGTCGTCGAACCCCGCCACGGACACGTCCCCCGGCACCTCCAGGCCCAGTTCGCGCGCCGCGCGCAGGGCCCCGACCGCCATCTTGTCGTTGAACGCCACCAGCGCAGTCGGCCGGTCTTCCAGCGCCAGCAGCTCGCGCGCGGCGCGGTGGCCCAGCTCGGTGGTCGGCTCGTCGACGTGGCGCAGCAGCTCCGGCGCGGGCAGCACCCCCGCGTCCGACAGCGCCGCCGCGTACCCGGCCATCCTGCCGTCGCTGGCCAGCCAGTCGCCCGGCCCGCCGATCACGCCCACCCGCCGGTGGCCCAGCTCCACCAGGTGCGCCATCAGCCTGCGCGCGCCCGCGAAGTGCGCCGCGGACACCGAGGCCACGTCGCGCGGCAGCTCGGTGCGCGGGTCGACCACCACGAACGGGAACCCGCTGTCGCGCAGCCGGACCAGCTCCTCGGCGGGCTCCGGCGGCAGGATCAGCACCGCCCCGTCCAGATCGGCCTGGCCGGGCAGGCCCGGCAGCGCGGGCACCCGCTGGGCGGCCGTGCCCGCGTCCAGCACCACCCGCCTGCCGTGCCGCGCCAGTGTTTCCACCACCGAGGACACGATCAGCCCGAAGTAGTCGGTGAGCAGGTAGGGACAGCGCACGTAGACCGAGCCCTCGGCGCGACGGGTCCGCCCGCCGCGCGGCCTCGGCGCCTGCGCGCCCAGCCGGTCGACCGCCCGCAGCACCACCTCCCTGGTGTGCGCGGCGACGTTGGCCTGCCCGTTGAGCACCCGCGAGACGGTGGCGATCGACAGCCCGGTCTCCGCCGCCACGTCCCGGACCGTCGCCCGCCCCGCCCTGGTCATGCGCCCCCACCGTTCCACTCGTTGTTTCATGATGTTACAGGTCGGGGAGTGTGATCAAGAATGGTAAAAAACAGGGGCGCGCATACGTGCGCGCGGACGCGGAAAGGGGCACGCTGGAAAAATGACCACCTCCGAGGCACCCGCGCGGATCGCCGTCACCGGGCTCGCCGTCATGGGCAGCAACCTGGCGCGCAACCTCGCCCGGCACGGCTACCGCGTCGCCGTGCACAACCGCAGTTCCGCCCGCACCAAAGCGCTGATCGAGGAGCACGGCCACGAAGGCGACTTCGTGCCCGCCGAGACGCTGGAAGAGCTCGTCGCGAGCCTGCAGACACCACGCCAGATCATCATCATGGTCAAGGCGGGCGCCCCCACCGACGCCGTGATCGACGAGCTGGTGCCGCTGCTGGAGCCCGGCGACATGGTGATCGACGGCGGCAACGCCCACTACGCCGACACCCGCCGCCGCGAGGCCGCGCTGCGCGAAGCGGGCCTGCACTTCGTCGGCGCGGGCATCTCCGGCGGCGAGGAGGGCGCGCTCAACGGGCCCAGCATCATGCCCGGCGGCTCCAAGGAGTCCTACCAGCACCTCGGGCCGGTGCTGGAGTCCATCGCCGCCCAGGTCGACGGCGTGCCGTGCTGCGTGCACGTCGGCCCCGACGGCGCGGGCCACTTCGTGAAGATGGTCCACAACGGCATCGAGTACGCCGACATGCAGCTCATCGCCGAGGCCTACGACCTGCTCAACCGCGTCGGCGGGATGACCCCGACGCAGATCGCCGAGGTCTTCCGCGGCTGGAACAGCGGCGACCTGGAGTCCTACCTGGTCGAGATCACCGCCGAGGTGCTGGGCCACTTCGACCCCGAGACCGGCGTGCCGCTGGTGGACGTGATCGCCGACGAGGCCGAGCAGAAGGGCACCGGCCGCTGGACCGTGCAGGAGGCGCTGGAGCTGGGCGTGCCGGTCACCGGCATCGCCGAGGCGGTGTTCGCCCGGTCGCTGTCCGGCCGCGTCGAGCAGCGCAAGGCCGCGCGCGAGGCGTTCGGCTCGCCCGAGGTGCTGGCCTCCGAGCGGATCGCCGACCAGCTCGTCGAGGACGTGCGGCAGGCGCTGTACGCCTCCAAGGTCGTGGCGTACGCGCAGGGCTTCGACCAGATGCGCGCGGCCAGCGCCGAGTACGGCTGGGACCTCGACCTCGGCGCGATGGCGACGATCTGGCGCGGCGGCTGCATCATCCGCGCCCGCTTCCTCGACCGCATCCGCGAGGCCTACGACAAGGACCCGAACCTGGCCTCCCTGCTCGTGGACGAGTACTTCCGCGACGCGGTGCGCGACGCCGAGGCGGCGTGGCGCCGGGTCGTGGTCGGCGCGGTCGAGGCGGGCGTCCCGGTGCCGGGCTTCGTGTCCGCGCTGGCCTACTACGACGCGCTGCGCTCCGAGCGCCTGCCCGCGTCGCTGGTGCAGGGCCTGCGCGACTTCTTCGGCGCGCACACCTACCGCCGCACCGACCGCGAGGGCAGCTTCCACACCCTCTGGTCGGGTGACCGGTCTCAAGTGGACGCCTGATCCACCCGATTCCCATCGGGTGCGTGAACCCTTCCAGCGCTACCCCGTCACGGCTTCCTACCTGGCGGCCGTGACGGGGGCGGCCCTGCTGATGAGGTTCGTGTTCGCCGACGGAATGTCGGCCCAGGTGCGGGAGTCGCTCAGCGCCAACCCGAGGAACCTGGCCCACCACCCGGTGAACGCGCTGCTGGGCAGCGCTTTCGTGCTCGACGCCGCGGACGGCGCGGTGTTCACCGCCGTGTCGCTGGCCTGCTTGGCGCTGTGCCTGGGCACCTTCGAGCGCACCGTGGGGCCGTGGCGCGCGGCGGCGGTGGTGCTGACCGGGCACGTGACCGCGACGCTGGTGGCCACGGCGGTGATCGGCACCGGCGCGTACCTGGTGGGCCTGCGGGACGCGGCCCACCTCGGGGTGGCCTACGCGGCGTTCACCTCGGCGGGCGCGGTGGCGGTGCTGCTGCCCACGGTGCTGCGCGCGCCCTGGCTGGCGCTGGTGGTGGTCTACGCCTTGCTGGCAGGGGACTGGCACGGGGTGGTGCCGGAGTTCACCGCCATCGGCCAGGTGACCGCGGCTCTCACCGGAGCCGCCTGCGGAGCCTTCGCCCTGCACCGCGCCTACCTGGCCACCGGCCGCGCCTGAGCGGGCCCCCGCCGCGCGGTTGACAGTGTCATCCGAATTGGTAGCCTCGCTGATGTGACAACGTCATCTGAAGCTCGGGGCCTGGCCGTCGTGACCGGGGCCGCCGCGGGCATGGGCGCGGCAACCGCCCGCGAACTGGCCCGCCGGGGGTTCCACGTGCTGGCGGGCGTGCGCCGCGACCGCGACGCCGACGCCATCCGGTCGGCGGGCGTGGAGCCGGTCATCCTCGACATCACCGAGCCCGAGCACGTGCGGGCGCTCGCCGAGCGGGTCGCCGACGACCGGCGCCCGCTGCACGCCCTGGTCAACAACGCGGCCATCCAGGTGAACGCCCCCGTCGAGGCGCTGCCGATGGACCGGTGGCGGCAGGTTTTCGAGGTCAACCTGTTCGGCCACGTCGCCGTCACCCAGGCCCTGCTGCCCGCGCTGCTGCGCGGTCAGGGGCGTGTGGTCAACATCAGCTCCATCGGCGGCAGGCTCGCCATGCCCACCTACGGCGCGTACGCCGGTGCGAAGTTCGCCCTGGAGGCGGTCAGCGACTCGCTGCGCCGGGAGGTCGCGCCACTGGGCGTGCGGGTGGTCGTGGTCGAGCCAGGCGGGGTCCGCACGGAGATGGCCGCTCGCGGGATCACCACGGCGAACGAGCTGGCCGCGGGCATGACCGCCGAGCAGCGGGAGCGCTACGACGGCCTGGTCCGGGCGGTCAACGGGCTGATGGCCTCCGGCACCGCGTCGGGTGCGACCGCCGACGCCGCCGCCCGCGTCATCGCGAGGGCCGTCACCGCCCGCAAGCCGCGCACCCGCTACACCATCGGCTGGGACGCCGCCCTGCTCGTCCGCCTGGCGCGGGTGCTGCCCGACCGCACCTTCGACCGCATCAGCGCCGCCACCCTCCGCCGCCACTACCCCAAAAACCTCGTCCACGCCTGATGCGCCCAATTCCGAGCCACCCGCGAACCGATTTCTGAGCCGCCGCCTACCCGGCAGGCCCCCAACCCTCACGCGAGGCCGCGTCGGCCTGTCGGGATGCCTTTCGCGGAAAATCACGCTTTTCGATTTTCCGCGAAACGCGTGCCGATGGGCCGACTTCCGGGCGGCCGAGCCGCCGCGCCGGAGGCGCGGCCATTAGACACAGCTGTGCGCCCAGGTAGGCGCGGCAGGGTGCGGGGCGTCGCCTGCGCCACCAGCGGGGGCGGCAGGTGGCGCAGCGGCCGTGTTCGTCGGGTTGGTGCTCGTCGAGCAGTGATTTGACGGCGGCGACCACGCGGGGGAGGGCGGAGCGGGTGAGTTCGGCGGCGGTCCGCTCGTCGGCCTCGGCGGCGAGCCGGACGAGGGCGGTGAGGTGCTCGTGCAGCGACCTGTCCAGCTGGCTGAAGACGGTGGTGGACATCCTCAGAGCTCCCTATCGGGTGACATGGTGCTCCTCCGTGTCGGTGTGTCCAGCAGCCTGCGGCTGCCTACCGGCAATCTGCAAGTTGCACTACACGAATGGATGACGTCTCTTTGCTCTGGCCGCGCTCTGCCGAAAGATGGGCCGAAGTCCATTTCGGAGGTGGAGATGTCGCGGGGGGCCAGCCCGACGCTGTGCAAGCGACGCCTCGTCACCGCGCTGCGCAGGCTGCGGGAAGAGGCCGGGTTCACCATCGAGGAGGTCGGCGCGCGGCTGGAGTGCTCGGCGTCCAAGGTCAGCCGGATCGAGACCGGCCGGGTCGGCGTGACCCCGCGCGACGTCCGCGACATGCTCACCGCGTACGGCGCGTCGCCCGAGGTGGTCGAGGAACTGGTGCAGCTGGCCAGGCAGGCGCGGCGCAAGGCGTGGTGGGACGAGTTCGGCGACATCGCGCCGGGCCGCTACGTCGGGTTCGAAGCCGACGCCGCGTTGGTGCGCACCTACCAGGGGTTGATGATCCCCGGTCTGCTGCAGACCGCGGACTACACCAGGGCGCTGATCGCCGACGTGCTGCCCGACGCGCCGGAGTCCGAGGTGGAGCGGCGGGTGGGGCTGCGCGAGGCGCGCCAGGCGCTGCTGCTGGAGGACGACCCGCTGCGGCTGCACGCGGTGGTCGACGAGGCGGCGCTGCGCAGGCTGGTGGGCGGGCGCGCGGTGATGGCCGACCAGCTCGGGCGGCTGCTCCAGGTCGGGGCGCTGGAGCACGTCACGATCCAGGTCGCGCCGTTCAGCGCGGGCGGCCACGCCGCCATGGACGGCCCGTTCGTGGTGCTGACCTTCCCCGAGCGGCTGGGCCCCGACCTGGTGTACCTGGAGGGGCGGCGCGGTGAGGCGTACCTGGAGCGGCCCGAGGACGTGCTCGGGTACGCGGAGATGTTCGCGCGGCTGGTCGAGGTCTCGCTCGACCCCGTGGAGTCGGCCGGGCTGGTCGGCCGGGTCCGGCGCGAGTTGCTGATCTGATCCTGGAGGACCTGTGCAGCAGTGGCGCAAGAGCAGCCATTCGTCCGCGAGCGGGCCGGAGTGCGTGGAGATCGCGCTGGTGGGGACCGAGGCCCTGGTGCGCGACACCAAGAACCGGCGCGGCGCGGTGCTCGCCTTCGCCCCGTCCCCGTGGTCCCGCTTCCTCGACCACGCCAAGGCGGGGCGCCACGACCGCCCCTGAGCCGTCGCTGGGGGGTGGTCCCCACCTGAAGTAAGGGGTGCGGTCAGACTGTGGGCTGATGCGCGGGACCCCGCCGATCCGGTGAACTCACCCGCGGTGATCGATGTCCTGCGACGTGGGGGAGCGACGAAGACATGGCCTTGCTGACCGATGCCCTGGAGGGCCTGGCCGGGCTGCCGCAGCCCGCCGTGCTCGCGGTGACCGGCGCGCTGACCCTGGCCGAGTGCACGCTGGGCGTCGGGTTCCTCGCGCCGGGTGAGAGCGCGCTGCTGCTGGCCGCGACCACGGTGACCAGCGCACCCCGGTTCCTGGTGATGTGGCTGGTGGTCTCGGTGTGCGCGGTGGCGGGCGACAGCATCGGCTACTTCCTGGGCCGCCGCTACGGCGACCGCCTGCGCGAGAGCAAGGTGGTCCGCAAGATCGGCCAGGAGCACTGGGACAAGGCGGGCGCGCTGCTGCGCCGCCGGGGCGCGTGGGCGGTGTTCTGCGCCCGCTTCATGCCCGTGGTGCGCACCCTGGTGCCCGCGTCGGCGGGCGCGTCGAAGCTGGAGTACCGGCGGTTCCTGCCCGCCTCGATCGCGGGCGCGGTGGCGTGGTCGGCGCTGCACATCGGGATCGGGTCGGCCGCGGGCGCCTCGGCCAAGTACATCGAGTCCGTCTTCAACGGGGTGATGTGGGTGCTGATGGCCCTCGCGGTCGCCATCGGCGCGGTGGTCGTGCTGCGCAAGCGGCGCAAGGCCGCCGCCGAGGTGCGCCCGGAGCCCAGGGAGCTGGAAGAGGTCGCCTGAGCGCGACGGCCGAAGGGGCCGTGACCGGGAGGTTCGGGTTCCCGGTCACGGCCCCTTCGGCTGGGGGAGGGCAAAGGACGAGGGCCACCCCCTACCGGGTGGCCTTCCTCCTGTTGCGGGGACGAGGGCGGGCCGGCGTTCCGCCGCCGCGGGCTGGATGCCCCTTGCACGCCGGCCTGCCCCCGTCGTTCAGGGAGAGCAGCGGGTGTTCCGCTGTCTGGTCCAACCTTCCCCACCGGGGTTTGCCCTGTGTGGTTGGTCGGACACGCTTAGCCTAAGAATGCGGCTACAGCCCGACTGGAGTCGCACTGAAGTGATCTCTAGGCTGCGTTGTGCCGCCGGGTTGGCGGCGACCTTCGGCGAAGGATCGATCGGTGGGGTACGACGGCGGGGAGCCCGTGCGGTTCGAGGTGCTCGGCCTTCTCCGGGTGGTGCGCGGCGGGGTCGAGGTCGACCTCGGCGCGGCCAAGCAGCGCGCGGTGCTGGCGGTGCTGCTGCTGGCCCGCAACACCCCGGTCAGCCGTGACCAGATCATCGACGCGGTGTGGGGCGAGGCCGCGCCCAGCAGCGCGGTCAACCTCGTGCAGACCTACGTCGCCGGGTTGCGCCGCGCGCTGGAGCCCAGCCGGGCCCGCCGCGCCCCGGCCGAGCTGCTGACCTCGGTCGGCGACGGCTACCTGCTGCGGGCCGCGCCCGCCTCGGTGGACCTGGACGTGTTCGAGCAGCGGGTGGCCGCGGCGGCGCGGCTGCGCGGCGCGGGCGAGCTGGTGGCCGCGGCGGCCGAGCTGGACCAGGCGCTGGCGCTGTGGCGGGCCGAGCCGCTGGGCGGGGTGGCCGGGCTGTTCGCCGAGGTGGAGCGGGGCAGGCTGGTCGAGCGCAGGCTGGCCGCCCAGGAGGAGCGGGCCGAGCTGCTGCTGCTGATCGGTCGCGGCGCGGAGCTGGTGGGGGAGCTGACCGCGTTGGTCGGCGAGCACCCGCTGCGCGAGCGGGGCCACGGCCTGCTGATGCGCGCGCTGTGCCAGGCCGGGCGGCAGGCCGAGGCGCTGGCGGTCTACCGCGACGCCCGCCAGGTGCTGGTCGACGAGCTGGGCGTGGAGCCGGGCCCGGAGCTGCGCAGGCTCCAGCAGGCGGTGCTCTCCGGCGAGGACCTGGAGCCCGCCGGGTCCCGGCCCGCGGCGCTGCCCACGGCCCTGCCCGAGCCGGAGCCGCCACGCCCGGCCACGCCCGCGCAGCTGCCCCGCGCGCCGGTCTCGCTGATCGGCCGCGACACCGAGCTGCAGCGGCTGGACGCGCTGCTGGCCGAGTACCCCGACGGCGGGCTGGTGGTGGTGGTCACCGGGGCCGCGGGGGTGGGCAAGACGGCGCTGGCGCTGCACTGGGCGCACCGGGTCCGCGACGGCTTCCCGGACGGCCAGCTCTACGTGGACATGCAGGGCTACGACCCGAACCGGGAACCGCTTTCCGCGGGCGAGGTGCTCAACCGGTTCCTGCGCACGCTGGGCGTGCCGTCGGCGGACATCCCGGTGACCGTGGAGGAGCGCTCGGCGCTGTTCCGCACCATGGTCGCGGACCGGCGGGTGCTGGTGATGCTGGACAACGCGCGCGGCTCCACCGAGCTGATGGCGCTGCTGCCCGGCTCGCCCTCGTGCGTGGTGGTCACCAGCAGGCGCAGGCTGGTCGGCCTGGTCGCGCACGCCGACGCGCGGCTGGTCGAGCTGGACATGCTGGACCGGGACGCGGCGGTGGAGGTGCTCGGCCGGGTCGCGGGCAGGGAGACCACCGAGGTCGACGCGCTGCGCAGGCTGGCCGTGCTGTGCGACGGGCTGCCGCTGGCGCTGCGCATCGCCGCCGCCCGGCTGGCCGGGTCGCCGTCGCTGCGGGTGGCCGAGCTGGTGGCCGAGCTGGACGACGAGCACGGCAGGCTGGCCGCGCTGGGGCTGGAGGACGAGGACTCCACGGTGCGGGCGGCGCTGGACGCCTCCCGCCGCGCGCTGCCGCCGCTGCCCGCCCGGCTGCTGGCGCTGCTGGGCCTGCACCCCGGCCCGGACGTCACGCCGTTCGTGGTCGCGGCCATGGCGCGGGTGCGGGTGTCGGAGGCGCAGCGCGCCCTGGACGCGCTGACCGCGGCGAACCTGCTGTCGGTCAACGAACCCGGCCGCTACGGCGCGCACGACCTGGTGCGCGTCTACACCCGGACGCTGGCCGCGGAGCTGACCGGGCCGCAGCGGCACGAGGCCACCAGCCTGATGCTGGACTTCTACCTGCACTGCGCGGACCTGGCCGACGGCCTGCTGCCGGTGGGCCGGGGCAGCGTGCGGGTGGCGCCGGTGCACGTGCCCGCGGAGGTGCCGAGGCTGACCGGGGCGGCCGAGGCCACCGCGTGGCTGGACGCCGAGCAGACCAACCTGGTCGCCGCCGCCGAGCTGGCGGGCGCGGGGGAGGACCGGGCGTGGCTGGTGCACGCCTGGCAGCTGCCCTACACGCTGTCGCGCTTCTTCTGGCTGCGCACCGACCGGTCGACCTGGCTGCGCACCACCGAATCGGCGCTGCGCGCGGCCACCGCGCTGGGCGACCCGGAGGCGCGGTTCGTGATGCTGTTCAACCTCGGTGTGGCGCTGACCCAGTCCGACCGGTCCGAGGAGGCGCTGGAGCGGCTGCGCGAGGCGCTGGAGGTGGCGCGCTCCAGCGGCGACGTCAACGGACTGGCGCGCACGCTGACCACGGTCGCGGACACGCTGCAGACGCTGGGCCGGATGGCCGAGTCCGAGGCGTACTACCGGGAGGCGCTGGAGGTCAGCCGGGCGGCCGGGTCGCGCTGGGCGGAGGCCAACGCGCACCACAACCTCGGGCTGCTGTACCGCTCGACGCGGCGCTACGCGGAGGCCAAGACCTGGTTGCGCGCGGCCGTGGAGATGTACCAGGAGGTCGGCGAGCAGTGCGGCGAGTCGATGTGCCACACCGACCTGGCCTCGGTGCTGCTGGAGTCCGGTGAGCTGGCCGACGCCGCGCTGGCCGCGCGGACCGCGCTGTCGGTGGCCTCGGCCGCGGCCAGCCCCTACCACCAGGCGGTGGCCCACGACCGGCTGGCGACGGTGTTCGACCGGCAGGGCGCGGCGGGCGCGGTCGCGCACTGGCAGCGCGCGCTGGCGCTGTTCACCGAGCTGAACGCGCCGGAGGCGGACGAGGTGCGGGAACGGCTGGCCAGGGTGCGCGCGGTGGCCGCCAGCTGAGCCCTTACCCGCGCGGCGGTCACCCCTTACGGCGCGGGCTGAGGGGATCGGCGCGGGAACGCGCGTGACTTCCCGATGTCGGGCCCCCGGCCTCAGGACGACTCTCAGCGTCACCGGATGAAGTGACGCTGATGAGGAGACGAAGCCGTGGAATGGACTGTGGAAGCCCTGAAGGCAGAGGTCGACTACCGGCAGGCCGCGTTGCTCGCGGACGCCGCCCACACCCGCGCGGAGCGCCGCGCGGGCACGTCGAAGCGCGCGTGGTGGCGCTGGTCCACGCACCGCAGGGAAGGCCGATAACGGCTCCCGCGCGACCTGAGGTGTGCGAACATGCCACCCGTGACGCGCCTGGGCTCCGGAATCCCGCTGGTCGCGCGGGATCGGGAGATGGCGGTCCTGCGGGCCGCGCTGGACGAGGCCGCGCGCGGCACCGCGGGCGCGGTGCTGCTCGGTGGCGACGCCGGTGTCGGCAAGACCCGCCTGGTCGACGAGCTGACCTCGGCGGCGGGCGAGGCGCTGGTGCTCACCGGGCGCTGCCTGGACGTGGGCGGGAGCGGCTTGCCGTACCTGCCCTTCACCGAGGCGCTCGGGCAGGTGCGGCAAGCCGGTCTGCTCGACGTGGCGGCCCGGCCCGCGCTGGGCAGGCTGCTGCCGGAGCAGGCGCTGCCGGTGGAGCGCGAGGCGGGTCGGGACGTCTTCGGCCCGCCCTCCCCGCTGCTGGGGCGCGGGCCGGAGCAGGACGCGGGCCAGCTCCAGCTGTTCGACGCGGTGTTCGGGCTGCTGGACGAGCTGGCCCAGCGGCGGCCCGTGCTGCTGGTGCTGGAGGACCTGCACTGGGCCGACGCCTCCACCCGCTACCTGCTGTCGTTCCTGCTCTCGCGGTTGCGCGGGCAGCGGCTGCTGGTGGTGGCCAGCTACCGCTCCGACGACCTGCACCGGGCGCACCCGCTGCGCCCGCTGCTCAACGAGCTGGTGCGGCTGCCCGCCGTGCGGCGGCTGGACCTGCCCCCGCTGGACGCGGCCGCCGCGCGGGCGTTCGTCGGCGCGCTGGCCGAGGACCTGCCCGAGGACGTGGTGCGCGAGGTCGCCGAGCGCTCCGACGGCAACCCGTTCTTCGCCGAGGAGCTGGTCGCGGTCGCCACTTCCGGCTCCGGCCTGCCGTGGACGCTGACCGAGGTGCTGCTGGCGCGCATCGAGCGGCTGGCCCCGCGCACCCAGCACGTGCTCCGGGTGGCCTCGGTCGGCGGGCGCTCGGTGCGCCACGACCCGCTGCGCGACGTGGCCGCGCTGGACGACGCGGAGCTGGACGCGGCGCTGCGCGAAGCGGTGCAGCACCACGTGCTGGTGGTGGACCGCGACGAGGTCTACACCTTCCGGCACGCGCTGCTGCGCGAGGCCGTCTACGCCGACCTGCTGCCGGGCGAGCGGGTGCGGCTGCACGCCGCCTACGCCGACCGGCTGGCCGCGCCGTCCGCCGACGGGAGCGCGGGCCGGGGCACGGCGGCGGCGCTGGCGCACCACAGCCTGGAGAGCCACGACCTGCCCCGCGCCCTGCGCGCGTCGGTCGCCGCCGCGCAGGAGGCGCAGGCCGGTGGCGCGCCCGCCGAGGCGCTGCGGCACCTGGAGCGGGCGCTGGACCTGTGGCACGCGGTGCCGCCGGAGCACCGCCCGGCCGGGGTGGGGGAGCTGGTGCTGCTGCGTCGCGCCTCGTGGGCCGCGGGCACGGCGGGGCAGCCCGAGCGGGCGATCGCGTTCGCCCGGCGCGGCACGGAGCTGGTCGACCCGGCGGACCCGGAGGACGCCGCGGAGACCTGGCGGCGCTTGGCGCAGGCGCTGCAGGTCCTCGACGGCACCGACGAGGAGCGGCGGCGGGCCATCGAGCAGGCGTGGCGGCTGGTCCGCGACCGGCCCGCCAGCCCGTCCCGCGCCTGGGTGCTGGCGGTGTGGGCGGCCTCGCTGCGGCAGGAGCGCGCGTACGCCGAGGCCCGCGAGCGCGCCGAGTGCGCGGTGCGCGACGGCCGGGCCAGCGGCGCGGACTCGGCCGTGGCGGACGCGCTGTGCACGCTGGGGCTGCTGGACGAGGCGGCGGGCGAGGTGGTGGCCGCGCGCGAGCACCACACCGCCGCGGTGGCGTGCGCGGCGGGGTGCCAGGCGGTCAACACCGAGCTGCGCGCCCGCTACTTCCTGGGCGTGAACCACTACGACAGCGGCGACCTCGCCGGGGCCGCGAAGGTCTTCGACGAGGGCGTCGACCGGGCCGGGGCGACCGGCATGACGTGGAGCTCCTACGGGCTGGAGCTGCGCATCCTGCAAGTGCTGACCCGGTACCACCTGGGTGACTGGGACGGCGCGGTGAGCGCGGCCGAGCCGCCGGGGCTGCGCGTGTCGGGCACCGTCTCCGCCCGGCTGGCCGCCGCGGGCAGCCACCCGGTGGTCAGCCGAGGCGAGTTCGACCGGGCCGAGCGGCTGCTGGCCGAGCTGCGCGGCGACTGGCACCGCGACCTGCAGATCGCGCTGATCACCGGCGGCACCGGCGCCGAGCTGGCGCTGTGGCGCGGGCAGCCGGAGCGGGCCGTGCGGTGGGCCGTGGAGGCGGTGGAGTGGGCCCAGCGCGAGGGCGGTCCGTGGGCGCTGGCGGGCATCCGGCTGGGGGCGCTGGCCGTGGCCGGTCACGCGGAGCTGGCCGCTCGGGCGCGGCGCGGCCGGGACGTGGCCGCCGAGCGGGAGGCCGTGCGGGCCGGTCGGGAGCTGGCCGCCCACGTCCGCGCCACGGCCGAGCGGGGGCTGCCGCGCACCGGGACGCTGGGGCCGGAGGGGCGGGCGTGGCTGGCCCGCGCGCTGGCCGAGGAGAGCGGGCTGGCCGGGGCTGGCGACCCGCAGCTGTGGCGGGCGGCGGTCGACGGGTTCGGCTACGGCTCGCTGTTCGAGCAGGCGGTGTGCCGGTGGCGGCTGGCCGAGGCGCTGCTGGCCGCCGACCGGCGGGACGAGGCGGTGGCGCAGCTGCGGGCGGCGCACGAGGTGGCGGAGCGGCTGGGGGCGCTGCCGCTGCGCGACGCGGTGCGCGCGGCGGCCAGGCGGGCGCGGGTCCTGCTGGGGGACCAGCGCGAGCGCGTCGACCCGCTCACCCCCAGGGAGCGCTCGGTGCTGGCGCTGGTGGCGCTCGGGCGCACCAACCGCGAGGTCGGCGAGGAGCTCTACATCAGCGAGAAGACCGTCAGCGTGCACCTGAGCCGGGTCATGGCCAAGCTGGGCGCGGGCAGGCGTGCCGAGGCGGTGGCGATCGCCTACGAGCGGGGCCTGCTGGATCAGCTACCGGGGGACTAGTCGGGATCATCCTGTGGTCTGACCGCGAAGCCGACGGCGAGGCGACGCCCGCGCACGTCCCCGGTCCCTAGCTTTCTCGGTGTCCGCAGAACCGGGAGATGAGGAGCAGGGGATGTCCGCAGTGGTGTCCGACGTCGGGACCCGCACCGCCGTGGCGGCGGCGGAGCTGGTCAAGGTCTACGGCAAGGGCGACACCGCGGTGCGGGCGCTCGCCGGGGTCAGCGTGTCCTTCCAGGCCGGGCGGTTCACCGCCATCATGGGGCCGTCCGGCTCCGGCAAGTCCACCCTGATGCACTGCCTGGCCGGGCTGGACGCGGTGGACAGCGGCACCGTCCACATCGGAGGGACCGAGATCACCGGCCTGGGCGACAAGGAGCTGACCAAGCTGCGCCGCGACCGCGTCGGGTTCGTCTTCCAGGCGTTCAACCTGCTGCCCACGCTGAGCGCGGAGCAGAACATCCTGCTGGGCCTGGAACTGGCGGGCCGCAAGCCGGACAAGCAGTGGTTCGACACCATCGTCGACGTGCTGGGGCTGCGGGACCGCTTGAAGCACAAGCCCTCCGAGCTCTCCGGCGGCCAGCAGCAGCGGGTGGCGTGCGCCCGCGCGCTGGTGGCGCGGCCGGACGTGGTCTTCGCCGACGAGCCGACCGGCAACCTGGACTCGCGCTCGGGCGCGGAGGTGCTGGACTTCCTGCGCATGTCGGTGCGCAAGCTGGGGCAGACGGTGATCATGGTGACGCACGACCCGGTCGCCGCCTCCTACGCCGACCGCGTGGTGCTGCTGGCCGACGGCAAGCCCGCGGGCGAGATCGACAAGCCGACCGCCGACTCGGTGCTGTCCGCGCTGAAGCACCTGGGAGCCTGATCGATGCTGCGCACCATCATCGCGGGCCTCAAGGCCCGCACGGCGCGACTGGTGCTGTCCTCCATCGCCATCGCGCTCGGCGTCGCGTTCGTTACCGGCACCCTGGTGCTCGGCGACGCGATGGCGGCCAGCCTGCGCGACGAGTTCGCCAAGAACGCCCGCGGCATCGACGTCGGCGCCGGCCCAGGGGACAACCCCAACCCGCGCGGCATCACCCAGGAAACCCTTGAGGCGGTGCGGAAAACGCCCGGCATCGCGGGCGCCGACGTGCGGATGCAAACCTCGGTCCCGCTGCTGGGCGGCGACGGCAAGGCGCGACCCGCCTCGGTCGACAGCCTGGCGAGCACGCCGGAGCTGCGCGAGTTCGACCTCGTCGAGGGCCGGTTCCCCGACGGCGCGGGTGAAATCGCGGTCGACGTGCGCACGCTGACCTCGGCCAAGCTCGCCATCGGGCAGCGGATCACCCTGCTGGGCGAGGGCGAGCGGAAGCACGAGTACACGCTGGTGGGCACCTACCGCCAGGGCGCGAGCCCGCTGTCGGTCGGCGGCTACGAGCACGTCGTGCTGCCGCCCGAGCAGATCCGGGTGGTCAGCCCCGACGAGGTGCCCTACGGGCTGGTCGCCACCGCCGCCGCCGGGGTCTCCCAGCAGCAGGCGGCCGACAGCGTCCGCCAGGTCCTCGGCGAGCAGGGCTTCGAGGTCAAGACCGGTGAGCAGCTGACCGCCGAGTCGCTGGCGTCGATCAACTCCAGGGCGGCCGAGTTCACCTCGGTCCTGCTGGCGTTCGCGGTGATCGCGCTCGTGGTCGCCGCCATGGTCATCTACAACACCTTCACCATCCTGGTCGCCCAGCGCACCAGGGAGCTGGCGCTGATGCGCTGCGTGGGCGCCAGCCGGGGCCAGGTCTTCCGCAGCGTGCTGGCCGAGGCCGCGGTCATGGGCCTGGTGGCCTCGGTGCTCGGCCTGCTGGGCGGGATCGGCGTCTCCGCCGGGCTGCAGAAGATCATCTCCTCCATCGACGGCAGTGACGCGGAAGTCCTGCTGCCGCTGGCCCCCACCACCGTGCTGGCCGCGTTCGGCGTCGGTGTGCTGGTGACCGTGCTGGCCGCGGTGCTGCCCGCCCGCAAGGCGACCTCGGTGCCGCCGGTGGCCGCGCTGCGCAGCCAGCCCGACAGCGGGGACGAGGTCGCCCGCACCGGCCTGCTGCGCACGCTGTCCGCGGTGCTGCTGGTCCTGGTCGGCCTGGGCGGTGTGGTGCTGGGCCTGCGGATGCAGGACGAGGAGGCCGCGATGATCATCGCGGGCGCGGGCACGATGGCGCTGCTGGGCGCGGCGGTCGTGCTGGGGCCGCTGCTGGTCGGCCCGGTCAACCGGGTGCTCGGCGTGCTGCCCAGGGCGCTGTTCGGCGTCCCGGCCAAGCTGGCCTCGGCCAACGCGGGCCGCAACCCCAAGCGCACCGCGGCGACCACCGCCGCGCTGATGATCGGCGTGACCATCGTGGCCACCGTGACCGTGGTGGCCACCAGCGCCAAGGAGACCGCCAACGCGCAGGTGGACGAGCGCTTCCCGGCGGACTACACGGTCAACTCCGCGGTGTTCGACCGGATGCTGCCGCGCCAGTTGGCCACCGACCTCGCCGCGCTGCCCGAGGTCGCCCGCGTGGCGCCGACGGTCACCGTGTACGGCAGGGGCAGCTACTTCACCGGTGTGCCCAAGGACGCGCTGGGCGACCTGGTGCGGCTGAAGGTGGAGTCGGGCTCGCTGGACGCGCTGGGCGAGGGCAAGATCGCCCTCAGCGCCCAGTACGCCAAGCGGGAGGGCCTGTCGGTGGGCGACACCGCGGTGGTGTCGGTGCTCGACGGCGACTCCACCACGCTGTCGGTGGTCGCCGTGGTCAGCGGGCAGAACCTGGCCAACGGCATCATGACGCTGGAGACCGCGACCGGGGTTGACCCGAAGCTGGACGGCTACGAGTCGATCATGGTCAAGCTCAAGCCGGGGGTCGCCGACGGTCGTGCGGCGGTGGAGAAGGTCGCCGACACCTCGCCGCTGGCCGTGGTCGACAGCGCCGCCGAGACCAAGGCGCAGCTGAGCTCCCAGCTGGACCAGGTGCTGGCGTTCGTGTGGGCGCTGATCGGCCTGGCCGTGGTGATCGCGCTGTTCGGCATCGCCAACACGCTGACCCTGTCGGTGCTGGAGCGCACCAGGGAATCGGCGCTGCTGCGCGCGCTGGGCCTGACCAGGGGGCAGTTGCGGCTGATGCTGGTGGTGGAATCGATCCTGATGGCGCTGATGGGCGCGGCGCTGGGGCTGGTGCTGGGCATCGGGTTCGGCTGGGTGCTCATCGAGGCGATCGGCAACGACGACATGGACGTGGCGTTCACCGTCCCGTTCGACCAGATCGGCGTCATGCTCGCGGCCGCGGTGATCGCTGCGGTGGTCGCCGCCGCGCTGCCCGCCCGCCGCGCGGCCCGGACCTCCGTCGTCGCGGGCATGGCCGAAGCCTGACCCCGTCGGCAAGTACCACCCGCCCCCTCCCACGGGGCCGCTAACCACCACCTGACATCGAGATCCGGGGTGGGTGAGCGTTTTCCCGCTCACCACCCCGGATTTTTCTCTGTGACCCACGTCGCATCGCGCCCGCGCGTCCCATACGCGCCCGCGGGCCCTCTAACCGGGTGCGGGGTGGCCCGGGCGAGGGCCGGGCCACCCCGTCCGCAAAAGTTACGAACCGGTGTCGACCACACGTCTTCCGCTTGACACCCCCGCCCCTCGCCACGACCGTGAGAGCGCTCTCATGCATCGGGCGAGGTCCGGTGGGCGCGTCGAGGAGGACGGATGAGCAGGACTCGGGTCAGCAAGGCGGTCGCGATCGCCTTGGCGGCGACCGCAGCGGCGGCTTGCGGGGGAGGTGGAGCCGGGGACGACGGGAAGATCAAGCTCTCCATCGGCCTCTTCTCCGACTTCGGGTACGACAACCTGATCAAGGAGTACCAGGCCGCGCACCCCGGCATCGAGATCGAGCAGCGCAAGGTCAAGATGGAGCAGCACCACACGCAGCTGGCCACCCAGCTGGCCGGTGGGCGCGGCGCCGCGGACATCGTGGCCATCGAAGAGGGCAACATCGCCCAGTTCCGCCAGTCCAAGGACAAGTTCGTCAACCTGGCCGACTACGGCGCCAAGGAACTGGAAAGCCAGTGGACCCCCTGGAAGTGGGCCCAGGGCACCGACGGCGACTTCGTGCTGGGCCTGGGCACCGACATGGGCAGCCTCGCCCTGTGCTACCGGCGCGACCTGTTCGAGGCCGCCGGGCTGCCCACCGACCGCGAGGCGGTCGGCAAGCTGTGGCCGACCTGGGAGGACTACGTCAAGGTCGCCGACCAGTTCACCGCCAAGAAGCCCGACGTCAAGTTCGTCGACGCCGCGCAGAACGTCTTCAAGGCCGCCCTCGACCAGACCGAGGAGGGCTACTTCGCCAAGGCCGACGACTCCTACATCGCCGACACCAACCCCAAGGTGGCGCAGGCGTTCAAGCTCGCCGCGTCGCTGGGCGAGAAGAAGCAGACCAGCGCGCTCACCCCGTTCAGCCAGGACTGGAACGTCGCGCTGAAGCAGGCTTCCTTCGCCACCACCACCTGCCCGGCCTGGGCGCTGGCGCTGATCAAGGCGGGCGCCGGTGACGAGGCGGCGGGCAAGTGGGACATCGCGGCCGCGCCCGGTGGCGGCGGCAACTGGGGCGGCTCCTTCCTCGCGGTGCCCAAGCAGGGCAAGCACCCCAAGGAGTCCTACGAGCTGGCCAAGTGGCTGACCGCGCCGGAGCAGCAGAAGCGCATCTTCAAGGAGACCGGCAACCTGCCCAGCGAGCCCGCCGCGTTCAAGGACCCCGAAGTCACCGCGACGGTCAACGAGTACTTCAACGCCGCCCCGGTCGGCCAGATCTTCGGCACCTCCGCGGAGAACCTCAAGCCCACCTACCGCGGCACCAAGGACGCCCCGGTCACGCTGGTGTTCAACAACGCCCTCAACCGGGTGGAGACCGGCAAGCAGACCGCCGACGAGGCGTTCCAGCAGGCCCTCGGGGAAGCGCGGGACGCCGCCAAGTGACCGTCGCACCGGCACGGAGCAGCGGGACGGGGACCAAGCGCCCCGTCCCGCCGCCGCGCGCCGCGCGGCAGCCGTGGCGCCTTCGCTTGGGGTGGTGGGACCTGAAGGTCACGCCCTACCTGATCATCGCGCCGTTCTTCGTGGTGTTCGGGATCTTCGGGCTGTACCCGCTGCTCTACACCGCCTGGGTCTCGCTGCACGACTGGCAGCTCATCGACGGCGACCAGGGCTTCGTCGGCCTGGCCAACTACACCGAGCTGCTGGCCGACCAGCACTTCTGGAACGCGCTGGGCAACACCGTCAGCCTGTTCGTGCTCTCCACCTTCCCGCAGCTGCTGGCCGCGCTGGGCCTGGCCGCGCTGCTGGACCGCGGCCTGCGCGGCCGCGCGTTCTGGCGCGCGGGCGTGCTGCTGCCCAACGTCATCTCGGTGGCCGCGGTGGCGCTGGTGTTCGCGCAGCTGTTCGGCCGCGACTTCGGCATCATCAACTTCCTGCTCGGCCTGGTCGGCGTCGACCCGGTCGACTGGCGGGCCGAGACGTGGGCCTCGCACCTGGCCATCAGCTCGATGGTGATGTGGCGGTGGACCGGCTACAACGCGCTGATCTACCTGGCCGCCATGCAGTCGGTGCCCAAGGACATGTACGAGTCGGCGATGCTCGACGGCGCGTCGCGGTGGCGCACCTTCTGGTCCATCACGGTGCCCAGCATCCGACCCACGATCATGTTCACCGCCATCGTGTCCACCATCGGCGGCCTGCAGCTGTTCGTCGAGCCGCAGCTGTTCGACCCCGGCGGCACGGCCACCGGCACCGGCGGCACCGACCGGCAGTTCCAGACGCTGGTGATGTACCTGTACGAGAAGGGCTTCCGGCTCTTCGACGCGGGCTACTCCTCCGCGATCGCCTGGGTGCTCTTCATGATCATCCTGCTGGTGGCGGTGGTCAACTTCACGCTGACGCGGCGCATCGCGTCGAAGGGGTGACGGTCGTGGCCATCGCAACCGCTCGCAGGCCGAGCCGCTTCTCGGTCGCCCACGCGGGCCCGTTCGTCTACGCGCTGCTGGTCGTGGTGCTGCTGGCGTCGGTGTTCCCGCTGTACTACTCGTTCCTGATCGCCAGCAAGGACAACTCCGCGCTGGGCGACGCCGTGCCCTCGCTGGTGCCCGGCGGCAACCTCTTCGAGAACCTGGGCCGGGTCTTCGACACCGTGGACTTCTGGCTGGCCATGCAGAACTCGCTGGTGGTCGCGGGCACCGTGGCGATCAGCAACGTCGTGCTGGGCACGCTGGCCGGGTTCGCCTTCGCGCGCCTGCGCTTCAAGGGCGGCAACGCGCTGTTCCTGGTCGTGGTGGGCACCTCGATGGTGCCCACCCAGCTCGGCGTCATCCCGCTCTACATGCTGATGTCGGACCTGGACTGGTACGGCACGCTGCAAGCGGTCATCGTGCCCGCGCTGATCGGCGCGTTCTCGGTGTTCTGGATGCGCCAGGCGTGCGAGGAGTCCGTGCCCTACGAGCTGATCGAAGCGGCGCGGGTGGACGGGTGCTCGGTGCTGCGCACCTTCTGGCACGTGGCGTTCCCGGCGGTGCGCCCGCAGGCCGCGGTGATGGGCATGTTCACGTTCATGACCGCCTGGAACGACTTCTTCTGGCCGCTGATCGTGCTGGACCCCAACGACAGCCCGACCGTGCAGGTCGCGCTCTCCACGCTGGCCAGCGGCTACTACACGGACTACTCGCTCATGCTCTCCGGCGCGTCGCTCGCGGTGCTGCCGGTCGTCGGGATCTTCATCCTGCTGGCGCGCCAGATCGTCGGCGGCATCATGCAGGGTGCTGTGAAGGGGTGACCACATGACCGCAACCGACCCGGCCACCGAGGTCGGTCAGGACGTCCTGCGCTTCCCGCCGGACTTCCTCTGGGGGGCGGCCACCGCGTCGTTCCAGATCGAGGGGGCCACCACCGAGGACGGCCGGGGACCGTCCATCTGGGACACCTTCGCCGCCACACCGGGCAAGGTGCTGGGCGGCGACACCGGGGAACCGGCCTGCGACCACTACCACCGCTACGCCGACGACGTCGCGCTGATGGCCGAGCTCGGCCTGGCCGCGTACCGGTTCTCGGTGGCCTGGCCGCGCGTCCAGCCCACCGGTTCCGGGCGCGTCGAGCCGCGCGGGCTGGCCTTCTACGACCGGCTGGTGGACTCGCTGCTCGACCGCGGCATCCAGCCCATCGCCACGCTCTACCACTGGGACCTGCCGCAGGGACTGGAGGACCAGGGCGGTTGGCGGTCGCGGGAGACCGCTCACCGGTTCGCCGACTACGCGGCGCTGGTGCACGAGCACCTGTCGGACCGGGTGAAGCTGTGGAGCACGCTCAACGAGCCGTGGTGCTCGGCGTTCCTGGGCTACGGCAACGGCGTCCACGCGCCGGGCGTCGCGGACCCGGCGGCGGCGCTGACGGCGGCGCACCACCTGCTGCTGGGCCACGGCCTGGCGATGCGGGCGATGCGCGCCCAGGCCGGTGACGACCAGCGGTTGTCCATCGTGCTCAACCTGAGCACCGTGCTGGCCGACCGGGACGACGAGGCCTCGCGCGAGGCGGTCCGCAAGGTCGACGGCCTGCAGAACCGGCTGTGGCTGGACGCGGTGATGGGCCGCGGCTACCCGGCCGACGTGCTGGCCGACACCTCGTGGGTGGTGGACTGGGACGGCCTGGTGCGCGACGGCGACCAGGAGGTCATCGGCGCGCCGCTGGACTGGTTGGGGGTCAACTACTACAGCCCCAGCCGCGTCGCGCCCGCGGGCGCGCACGTGGTGACCGACGGGCCGCACCCCGGTCTGCGCGGCGTGGAGCTGCTGCCGCCCAGGGGCGAGCTGACCGGGTTCGGCTGGGAGCAGAACGCCGAGGCGTTCACCGAGCTGCTGGTGCGGCTGGGCACCGAGGCCGCGGGCGTGCCGGTCGTGGTGACCGAGAACGGCTCGGCGTTCCCCGACGTGGTCGACGCCGGCCGCGTCGCGGACCCGGAGCGCACCCGCTACCTGCTCGACCACCTGCGCGCGGTGCACCGGGCGGTGGAGCGCGGCGCGGACGTGCGCGGGTACCTGGCGTGGTCGCTGCTGGACAACTTCGAGTGGGCCGCCGGGTACAGCCAGCGGTTCGGGATCGTGCACGTGGACTACGACACGCAGGTCCGCACGGTCAAGGACAGCGGGCGCGCGCTGGCGCGCGTGATCGACCGCAACGCGGTGCCCGCCGAGGGCTACCAGGTGAGCTGACCGGCGGAGCGGGGCTCCCCTCCCTGCCGGGGAGCCCCGCTCAAGCGCTCTCGCGCCGCACCAGCACCGTCGGCAGCACCTCGCGGCGCGCCCGCACCGGCTCGTCGCGCAGCAGTCGCAGCAGGTGCTCCACCATGTGCCGCACCTGGTCGCCGGTGTCCTGCCGAACGCTGGTCAGCGGCGGCACGGTGTGCGGGGCGATCATCGGGTGGTCGTCGAAGCCCACCACCGCCACGTCGTCGGGAACCCGCTTCCCGGCCTCCCGCAGCGCGTCCAGCGCGCCCGCGGCCATCAGGTCGCTGGCCACGAACACCGCGTCCAGGTCCGGCGCCCGCTCCAGCAGCGCGGCCATCGCGCGCTTGCCGCCCTCGCGGGAGAACCCGCCCTCCTCGGCCAGCAGCGCGGTGGTCTCGTCGTCGGCGCCGGTCGCGGCCCGCCACCCGGCCAGCCGGTCGATCGCGGAGAGCTCGTCCAGCGGCCCGGTGACCGTGCCGATCCGCTTGCGCCCCAACGAGATCAGGTGCTCGGTGGCCAGCGCGCCGCCACCCTGGTTGTCGTGGTCGACCAGGTGCAGCCCGCGCAGCGGGCCCCACGGCCTGCCCGCGTAGACCACCGGCAGCGGCAGCTTGCGCGCGATGGCGGGCAGCCGATCACCCTTGTGCGGCGCGAACATCAGCGCGCCGTCGACGTGCCCGCCCGCCAGGAACCGCTCGGCGCGCGCCTGGTCGCGGGGCGAGTGCACCAGCATCAGCACCATCTGCACGTCCGCGTCGGCCAGCGCCCGCGCGGCGGCGCGGATCAGCCAGGCGAAGTGCGGGTCGTCGAAGATCTTGGGCTCGGGTTCGGAGAACAGCACCGCGACCGCGCCGGTGCGCCGGGTGACCAGCGCGCGGGCGGCCCGGTTGGGCTGGTAGCCCAGCGCGGTGACCGCCGCGGTGACCGCCTCCTGCGCCTCCGGGCTCACCCTGGGGGAGTCGTTGAGCACCCGTGACGCCGTCGCCCGCGAAACCCCGGCCCTGGCCGCCACGTCTTCCAGCGTCGGCCGAGCACCTGGGTGCGATTGGACGGACACGGGCACCACTCCTCGAAGGTCGTCACCGGCCCTCCAGCTTAGCCGCAGGCAAGTGGTTCGGGAGCGGTTCCAGGGCCGGGCCGTGTCTCAGGTCGCACCCTGAATTCCCAGGTATTGGGCGGTTCGCCGACCGCGACGCGGCTTCGGGACTCCCGGCGGTGGAGGGGAGCGGTGCACCGTTATGGGCGACCCCTTCCCCCGGCTCGGGCGGCACGCCCGCCGGGGTGATCGAAACCCGCCGCAGGCCGTCCTCCCGCCGCACCGCGACGTCCAGCCCGGCGCGGTGGGCGGTGCGCACCAGGGCGGTCTCGGCGGGCGGGCACCAGCCGACCAGCTCCCGGTAGCCCGCGGCGCGCGCGGTGCGGGCCAGCTCGGCCAGCAGCGCGGTGCCCACGCCCCGGCCCTGCCAGGCATCCTCCACCAGCAGCGAGACCTCGGCGGTGTCCGGGGTGGCGGTGCGGATCAGCTGGCCCAGCGCCACCACCCGGTCCGCGCACTGCGCCAGCACGGTGGTGCCGCGCGGCGGTTCGAGCAGCCGGTGCAGCCAGCGCCGGGGCACCGTGCGCACCCCGGAGTGGCAGCGGTCGAACAGGGTGCGCATCGAGCAGCGCCCGCGCAGCTCGGCCACGGCCGCCTCGTCGCCCGCGCCGCCGGGGCGCAGCACCAGCGCCACGCCGTCCCCGGTGAGCAGCGCGGTCGGCCGGGGCGCCGCCGCGCCGGTCCGGTCGAGCAGGTCGACCAGCGCCCGCGCGCGGGCCAGCTCGACGCCGGTGAACGGCGCCCAGCCGCGCCGGGCCACCACGGCCACGCCGTTCCCGGCGACCAGGTGGACCTCGTGGCCGCCGGTGGGCGTGTCCGGGAGGACGTCGGTGGCGTGCGGCCGCACGACGACGGAATCGGCCCCCAGCACCGCGCGCAGGGCCTCGCACAGGCCGCCGGGGTCGCGCAGGGCGCCCGCGGCGGCCCGCAGCGCGGCGGTGGGGGCGTCGACCAGGTCGCGCACGTCCGCGGCGGTGATGCCGACGCAGCGCCCGCCTTCGGCGCGGACTTCCTCGACCAGGTCGGCGGGCAGCACTCCCGGCGCCGTCCGCACCACCAGCTCGTCGATCACGCCGCCGGGAACGGGGATGACCGACAGCGCGAGCACGTTGCAGTCCCGGTCGGCCAGCCGGATGGCCACCCTGGCCAGCGTGCCGGGGCTGTCGGCCAGCCGCACGCGCAGCCGCCAGTCCTTCGGTGTGGGGTCCATGCGCCCCAGGGTCACCCCGGCAGGTTGCCACCGGGGTACGCGGGCGTTTCGGCCTGCGACCGCCGGGACGCCGGGGCCGGGGTCACCTCTTGTCGCAACTGGGCGGCGGCAGCGGGTTGAGCGGGCTGCACGGCCAGGCCGCGGTCGTGGTCGACGTGGTCGTCGGGGGAGGTGTGGTGGTCTGCGTGGTGGTCGTGGTGCCCCCGCCGTCCTCCACCGGGGGCGGCGGGGCCGCGGTGGTGGTCCGCTTCCGCGACGTGGTGGTCGTGGTCGGCTGGGTCGAGACCTGGTCCTGCGTGGTGCTGGTCGACGGCGTTGTCGTGGACGACGCCGTCTGGGGTCTGTTCGTGAGCCAGGTCGACGCGGGGGTGTCGGCCTTCTTGTCGTCCACCCCGTCGAGGTACACCCCGATGAGCACACCGGTCAGCGCTGACGCCGCCACGGCGAGGCCGCACGTCGCCCACAGCACCCGCACAGCCGTCCTCCTCGCAGTCCAACGTGAGCGGGTGAACAGTACCGCCCGATGCGCCGATCCCCACCGGCCTGGCCCGCCTGAATCGGGACAACCACCCGTTCACCTCACCACCGCGCACCGAGCCTTGACCGGACGGGTGATCGGCGAGGTCACCGGCGCTGGGCCAGCAGTTGGTCCAGCCGCCGGTCCAGGTCGGCCGACCGGGAGGCGCGGGAGAGCACCAGGCCGGCCCCGGACAGCCCGGCGACCAGGACCGTGCCGGTCATGTGCCAGGTCGGCGCCCCACCCGTACAGGTGAACACGTCCGTGAACTTCTCCGTGGAGCAGGTCACGAACGGTACTGAGCTGAGCCCCACGCTGGCCGCGGCCACGCCGCCGAGCAGAGCCGAGCCGAACGTCCGCATCAACGGGAAGGCGGCGTTCGCGGCGCCCACCGCGGCGATGACGAACAACAGCGGCACCGGGTGCGGGAACGGTCCGAACAACGCACAGCCGAGCATCAGCGCGCCCACCACCACCTGGCCTGTTCGTTCCACGCACCGACCCTAACCCGCGGCGCGGCCCGATCCGCGGATCGCCGTGCCCGGCTCGTCCGCGGGTCGGGCCGGGCCGCACCCCACACGAGCAGCGGCACAGTCATCCGCACGTGCATCGGAACCGGCCCCTCGGATGCGGACCGGTGTTTTTCGCCGTCCATTGCGACCGGTGGAGCGCGCTAACTCCGGAAACACGAAGGTGGTTGTCGTGAACGAAAAGTGCGGATTCGGCCGTCTGCAGTGCCCGCACTGCCCGAAACATTTTCGGAGAGCTTGCGTTAGCGTCGCCGGAACAGCCGGGAAACCTGTCGGAAATATATCGACGATGATGTCCCGAATGGTCTTTTCGTAGTATTGACGTATCTGGTCTAGACCAGATAACGTAGTACTCGCCACACCGGACGCCCCTCGTCGATGGGCGGGCGGATGCCCCATCGACGAGGAAGTCGGCTCACTGGGGTGAGCCACCCGGAGCGGCGGCGCGGAACCTTCTCTCTCCCCACATCGCGCCGCCGCTTCCGGCTGTCACACTGGTCCCCGATGCTCACCCGGACCGTCGCCATCCACTACGTCGCCGCGGCCCTGCGCGGCGCCGCGCGGCACGGCCACGACCTGTCCGCGCTGCTGGCGCGAGCGGGCATCGGCGAGGCGCTGCTCGGCGACGAACGGGCCCGCGTCACCCCCGAGCAGTACACCCGGCTGATCCAGGCGCTGTGGGAAGTCCTCGACGACGAGTTCATGGGACTGGCGCCGCGCCCGAGCAAGCGCGGCACGTTCGCCACCATGTGCCTGCTGGCGGTGCACTGCGCCACGCTGGAAGCCGCGCTGCGCCGCGGGCTGGCCTTCTACGCGCTGTTCGACGTCGAACCCGCGATGGGGTTGGCGGAGGCCGACGGCGTCGCGCGGTTCACCCTGTCCACGGCGGAGCTGGACGATCCCGACCGGTTCCTGGCGGAGTCGCTGCTGGTGCTGTGGCACCGGTTCTCGTCGTGGCTGATCGGCAGGCGCATCCCGTTGCTGGGCCTGGACCTGGCCTACCCCGAACCGCCGCACGCCGCCGAGTACCACCTCATCTTCGGCTGCCCGCTGCGGTTCGACGCGCCCGCGACCGTGCTGCGGTTCGACGCCCGGTTCCTGCGGATGCCGGTGGTGCAGGACGAGGCGGCGCTGCGCCGGTTCCTGCGCAACTCGCCCGCGGAGCTGCTGTCCCGCCGCGACCACGGGGCCGACACCTCCAGCCAGGTGCGGCGGGTGCTGGGCAGCGGTGTGGCGGGGCTGGAGAACGTGGCCGCGCGGCTGGGCTGCAGCGCGCCCACGCTGCGCCGCAAGCTGGCCGCCGAGGGCACGTCGTTCCGCGAGGTGCGCGAACAGCTGCTGCGCGACCAGGCGGTGGCGGCGCTGGTGCGCGGCAGCGAGTCCGTGGAGGAGTTGGCGCTGCGCCTGGGCTTCTCCGAGGCAAGCGCTTTCCACCGCGCCTTCAAGCGCTGGACCGGCAGCAGCCCCGGCGCCTACCGCACCAACCCCACCCGCTGACCCCCGAACCGAGCGTTCGGACACCGCCGTCCCCGCGCCCGGTAGTAGTTACCGGCCAGTGGGAGCGGGCCGGGTAGTACTTGCGGGCGCGGGGAGGGGCTTAGAAGTGCTCGCCCGAGGCGGCGCGCTCGCGCAGTGAGGCGGGCGGGCGGAAGCGCTCGCCGTAGGTGTCGGCCAGGTAGTCCGCCCGCTGCACGAACTCCCCGAGCCCGTAGGAGTTGATGAACTGCGCCGTCCCCCCGCTCCACGGCGCGAACCCGAACCCGAGCACGCTGCCCACGTTGGCGTCGCCGACCGAGGTCAGCACGCCCTCGTCCAGGCACCGCACGGTCTCCAGCGACTGGATGAACAGCAGCCGGTCCTCCACGTCCCGCTCGGTCACCCCGGCGTCCTCGCGCGCGTACCGCGCCAGCCCCGGCCACAGGAACTTCTCGCCGCCCTCCGGGTACTCGTAGAACCCGCCCCCGCCGGACCTGCCGGTGCGGCCCTCGGCGACCAGCTCCTCCAGCACCGCGAACGCCGGGTGGCCGCCCAGCGCGCCGGTCGCGTCCGGGTCGTCGGCCAGCGTCTGGTCGCGGATCTCCAGCTGCAGCGTCAGCGTCACCTCGTCGGACACCGCCAGCGGGCCCACGGCCATGCCCGCCCGGCGCGCCACGTTCTCGATCAGCGCGGGCGGCACGCCCTCGGCGACCATCGACACCGCCTCGGTCACGTAGGTGCCGAACGTGCGCGAGGTGTAGAAGCCGCGGCCGTCGTTGACCACGATCGGCGTCTTGCCGATCCGCCGGGCGTAGTCGAACGCCCGCGCCAGCGTCTCGTCGGAGGTCTTCTCCCCGCGGATGATCTCCACCAGCCGCATCTTCGGCACCGGCGAGAAGAAGTGCAGCCCGACGAACCGGCTCGGGTCGGCCACCGCGTTCGCCAGGCCGGTGATCGGCAGCGTCGAGGTGTTGGACGCGATCACCGCGCCCGGCAGGGCGGCCGACTCCGCCGCGGCCAGCACCTCGTTCTTCAGCTCGCGGTTCTCGAACACCGCCTCGACGACCAGGTCGCAGCCCGCGAGGTCGGCGTAGGAGTCGGTGGGCGTGATGCCGGGCGTGTCACCCGCGCCGCGCCGCGCCGCCTCCAGCGTCACGTCCTTGAGCACCACCTCGACGCCCGCCTTGGCGCTGACCTCGGCGATGCCCGAGCCCATCATGCCCGCGCCCAGCACGCCGACCCTGGTCACCGCCGTGCGGTCCACACCGGACGGACGGGAGCCGCCCGCCTCGATCTCGTTGAGCTGGAACCAGAAGGTGCCGATCATGTTCTTGGCGACCTGCCCGGTGGCCAGCTCCAGGAAGTACCGAGCCTCGATCTTCAACGCCGTGTCGAAGTCCACCAGCGCGCCCTCGACGGCGGCGGCGAGGATCTTCTCCGGGGCCGGGAACGCGCCGTGGGTCTTCTTGCGCAGCACGGCGGGCGCGGCGCTGAGCGTCGAGTACACGCCGGGGTCGCCGAACCTCATGCCCGGCACGGTGTGGCCCTTGACGTCCCAGGGCTGCCGCGGCTGCGGGTTGTCCTTGATCCACGCGCGCGCCTTGGTGATCAGCTCCTCGCGGGAGGACGCCAGCTCGTGCGCGAACCCGGCCCGCACGGCGCGCGCGGGCCGCAGCTGCTTGCCCTCCATCAGCAGCGGCAGCGCGGCCTGCGGGCCCAGCAGCCGCACCAGCCTGGTCACGCCACCGCCGCCGGGCAGCAGGCCCAGCGTGACCTCGGGCAGGCCGAGCCGGATGCGGTCGTCGTCGAGCACCACGCGGTGGTGGCAGGCCAGCGCGATCTCCAGGCCGCCGCCCAGCGCGCTGCCGCCGATCGCCGCGACCACGGGCCTGCCCAGCAGCTCCAAGCGGCGCAGCTGTCCCTTGACCTCCTCCACGAAGCCCAGCGCCTCGGCCGCGTTCTCCCGCGTGATCCCGATGAGCAGCTTCAGGTCGCCGCCCGCGAAGAAGGTCTTCTTCGCCGAGGTCAGCACGACCCCCGCGATGTCGTCGCGCTCGGCCTCCAGCCGGGTCACCGCCGCGCCCATCGCCTGCTGGTACTCGGCGTTCATCACGTTCGCCGAGCCCGACATGTCCATCGTGAGGGTGACGATCCCCTCGTCGTCGCGCTCGTAGTGGATAGCCATCAGACCCTCTCGATGATCGTCGCGATGCCCATGCCGCCGCCCACGCACAGCGTGGCCAGCCCGCGGCGCAGGTCCTGGCGCTCCAGCTCGTCGAGCAGGGTGCCCAGGATCATGCAGCCGGTGGCGCCCAGGGGATGACCCAGCGCGATGGCGCCGCCGTTGACGTTGACCTTCTCGTCGGGCACGCCCAGCTCGCGCTGGAACCGCAGCACCACCGCGGAGAACGCCTCGTTGACCTCGAACAGGTCGATGTCCTCCACGGTCAGCCCGGCGCGGTCGAGGGCCTTGCGGGAGGCGGGGGCGGGACCGGTGAGCATGATGGTCGGCTCGGTGCCGACCACCGCGGTGGCCAGCACGCGCGCCCTCGGCGTCAGGCCGAGTTCGCGGCCCGCCCGCTCGTTGCCGATCAGCACCGCCGCCGCGCCGTCGACGATCTGCGAGGAGTTGCCCGGCGTGTGCACGTGGTGGACGCGCTCGACGGCGGGGTAGCGGTCGATGGCCACCGCGTCGAAGCCCAGCTCGCCGGGGAAGGCGAAGCTCGGCTTGAGCGCGGCCAGGCCCGCCATGGTGGTCTCCGGCCGGATGGCCTCGTCGTGGTCGAGCACGACGGTGCCGTTCTGGTCCACCACCGGCACCAGCGACCGCTCGAAGCGGCCCTTGTCGCGGGCCAGCGTGGCCCGCTGGTGCGAGCGCAGCGCGAAGGCGTCCACGTCCTCGCGGCTGAAGCCCTCCAGCGTGGCGATCAGGTCGGCGCTCACGCCCTGCGGCACGAAGTGGGTGGCCGTGCTGGTCTCCGGGTCGGCCATCCACGCGCCGCCGTCGGAGCCCATCGGCACCCGCGACATCGACTCCACACCGCCCGCCACCACCAGGTCCTCGAACCCGGAGGCCACCTTGGCCGCCGCCAGGTTCACCGACTCCAGGCCGGAGGCGCAGAACCGGTTGAGCTGCACGCCCGCGGGCCGCAGGTCCCACCCGGCCGCCAGCACCGCGGTGCGGGCGATGTCCGCGCCCTGCTCGCCGACCGGCGTCACCACGCCGAACACCACGTCGTCCACCGCCGAGGTGTCCAGGTCGTTGCGCCGCGCCAGCGCCGCCAGCACCCCGGAGGCCAGGGTGATCGGCTTGACGCTGTGCAGCGAGCCGCGCTTCCCCCGGCCCCGCGGCGTGCGCACCGCGTCGAAGATCAAGGCTTCGCTCATGCTCCTCACGGTAGGCAAGCGGGCGCGGCAGGCCCATGACCGGGCGAAGTGACATTTGCGCTCACCATCCCGACGGCAGGCGGTGCGCGTCGGTCATGGCGTTGGGGACCGGCCGGTGGCACCGTCGTGCCATGCCCGCGCGCCGCTCCGCCTGGATGACCGAGGACCTGGACCAGCTCCGGGGGCTGGCCCGCGCGTTCTTCCAGAAGGAGGCGGTGCCCCACCAGCGGCGCTGGGCCGAGCAGAAGCACGTGGACCGCGACTTCTGGACCAAGGCCGGGCAGCTGGGGCTGCTGTGCCTGTCCGTCCCCGAGGAGTACGGCGGGGGCGGCGGCACCTTCGCGCACGAGGCCGTGCTGCTGGAGGAGCAGGCCCGTGCGGGCGACAGCTCCTGGGGAAACAGCGTGCACAGCGGCATCGTGGCGCACTACCTGCTGGCCTACGGCACCGAGGAGCAGAAGCACCGCTGGCTGCCCAAGCTGGCCAGCGGCGAGTACGTGGGCGCGATCGCCATGTCCGAGCCCGGCGCCGGGTCGGACCTGCAGGGCATCAGGACCACAGCGCTGCGCGACGGCGACGACTACGTGGTCAGCGGCTCGAAGACCTTCATCACCAACGGCGGGCAGGCCGACCTGGTGGTCGTGGTGGTCAAGACCGACCCCGCGCTGGGCGCGGCGGGCACCTCGCTGCTGGTGGTGGAGACCGCGCGGGCGCCGGGCTTCCGCCGGGGCCGGGTGCTGGACAAGGTCGGGCTGAAGGGCCAGGACACCGCCGAGCTGTTCTTCGACGAGGTGCGGGTGCCCGCGGCCAACCTGCTGGGTGCGCAGGGGCAGGGCTTCGTCCAGCTCATGCGCCAGCTGCCGCAGGAGCGGCTGATCATCGCGGTGGCGTCGGTGGCGGGCATCGAGGCGGCGGTGGAGCTGACCCTGGCCTACGTCAAGCAGCGCACCGCGTTCGGCCGGGAGCTGATCAAGTTCCAGAACACCCGGTTCACCCTGGCCGAGTGCGCCACGAAGGCCAGGGTGGCCCGCGCCTTCGTCGACGAGTGCGTCCAGCTGCACCTGGCGGGCGAGCTGGACGTGCCCACCGCGGCGATGGCCAAGTGGTGGTCCACCGACGAGCTGTGCGAGGTCGTGGACCGGTGCGTGCAGCTGTTCGGCGGCTATGGCTACATGACCGAGTACCCCATCGCGCGGGCCTGGGCGGACGCGCGCGTGCAGAAGATCTACGGCGGGACGAACGAGATCATGAAGGAAATCATCGCGAGGTCGCTCTAGTGGGCGGGCCGCTGGAGGGGCTGCGGGTGGTCGAGCTGGCGGGGCTGGCGCCCGCGCCGTTCGGCTGCATGGTGCTGGCCGACCTGGGCGCGTCGGTGATCCGGGTGGACCGGGTGGGCGGGGCCGCCCCCGCGGTGCCCGGCGACCCGCTGGGCCGGGGCAGGCGCTCGATCGGCGTGGACATCCGCCACCCGGCGGGCGCGGCGCTGGTGCTGGACCTGGTGGCGCGGGCCGACGCGCTGGTGGAGGGCTTCCGGCCGGGGGTGACCGAGCGGCTGGGCATCGGCCCGGCGCACTGCCTGGCGCGCAACCCCCGGCTGGTCTACGGCCGGATGACCGGCTGGGGGCAGGACGGGCCGCTGGCCGCCCGCGCGGGCCACGACATCAACTACATCGCGCTGGCGGGCGCGCTGGACCCGATCGGGCGGGCGGGCCAGCCGCCGACGGTGCCGCTGAACCTCGTCGGCGACTTCGGCGGCGGCGGGCTGCTGCTGGCGCTGGGGCTGCTGGCCGCGCTGTACGAGCGGGAGCGCTCGGGGCGGGGGCAGGTGGTGGACGCGGCCATGGTGGACGGCGCGGCGCTGCTGACCACGTTCCTGCACGGGATGCGCAACGCCGGGGCGTGGCGGGGCGGCCGGGGGGAGAACCTGCTCGACGGCGGGGCGCCGTTCTACGACGTCTACGCCACCGCCGACGGCGGGCACGTCAGCATCGGCGCGCTGGAGGAGGGGTTCTACGCCGAACTGCTGAGCGTGCTGGGCCTGTCCGAGGACGACGTGCCCAGCAGGCACGACCCGGCGAACTGGCCGGAGCTGCGGCAGCGCATCGCCGAGGTGGTGGCCACCCGGACGAGGGACGAGTGGGCGGCGCTGGCGGAGGGCACGGACGCCTGCCTGGTGCCGGTGCTGGAGCCGGGGGAGGTGCGCGAGCATCCGCACAACGCGGCCCGCGGCGCGTTCGTCGAGGTCGGGGGCGTGCCGCTGCCCGCGCCCGCGCCGAGGTTCGACCGCACGCCCGCCGCGGCGCCGGGCGCGCCGCCCGCCGCGGGGGAGCACACGGACGAGGTGCTGACCGAGCTGGGGCTGGCGGCGGACCGCATCGCGGAACTGCGCGCCGCCGGGGTTGTCGGGTGAGCCGGGAATGGGTGGCGGAAATTCACGGGAAGTATCCAGTAAATGAGAGCAGCCGCCACTGACCGTGGTCACGCTCGGTGCGTGCGCGGCTCATTCGGGTGATCTGCGGCGAAGTTGTGACGATGTCGCGGAACTCCGATGTCCGTGCCGAGGGGGGCGAGCGAGGCGCTCTACCCACGTCATCGGTTCGGTCACCAATGCACTTAATAGTCCGTTCGGGTGATGTGTGGCGCGTGGTGGGCGTGGCTCAGTGCGCAAGCCTGCCGCCGGTCGTGGGATGGGGCGGGTTTGCCGGACGGCGTCCGGGTGAATGGGAGAGCATGTCCGGTGACCCGGCGTCCCCGAGGCCGTGCCCGCGGCCCACCGCCATCCCGCGAACGGACGGAGAGCTATCGGTGAACGTCAAGAAGGTGGTCACGCTGGCCGCTGTCGCGCTGGCGCTGTTCCTCCTGATCACTCAGCCCGACGAGTCGGCGGCGGCGGTCCGGCAGGTCCTGCAGTGGCTGCGCGAGGCGGCCGAGGCCGTCATCACCTTCTTCCGGAGCCTGTTCGGATAGGGCGGGTGCGGCCCGCGAAGCTGATCACTGAGAGTGGCATCAACCGTGCAAGGTTGCGCCTAACGGGTGGAATGCGGGCTATAACGCCCTGGTAACAGGGTTTTTGACGAACCTGGGTCTAGCGGTTGCCGGTACCCGCGAATACGGTGCGCTGCATTGGCTGATCTTCGACCGACGAGGAGGCAGAATGGTCGAGGACTCCGGAGTCGACGAGCTGCTGCGGCAGTGGGCGGCTGAGCGCTCGGACGACGCCGAGCTGCGAGAGGTGAACCGGATCAAGGACGCGTGGCTCGCCGAAGCCCCGCCGTCCGCGCCGGCGATCCCCGCGCAGCGGGCAACTGGTGGGGTTCGCGGTGCGGTGCGGGTCGAGTCGGCTGACCCGGCCTACGTGGCCGCGATGCGGAAGCGGGCGCCCGAGGTGCCCGAGGTCCTGCTCGCGGCGGCGGCCAGCTACTGGCAGCTGGTCGGCGACCTCGCCGAGGCGGAGCAGTGGTGGGACGCGGGCATCAGCCCGCTGGACCAGCGCGCTCTGGACTACCGGGCGGCCGGGCTCTCGCCCGCCGACCTGGGGCGTCGATTGGGCCCGATGACGGTGCTGCAGCACCTGCGTCGGGGCAGTGCGGCGGCCTGGTGCGTGGCCAGGCTGCAGAGGCAACGCCGGGACGGCGTGGCCTAGCTCTGGGATCGACCTGGGGGCGGGCTCCTGAGCGGGAGCCCACCCGACGGGGACTCGACTCCCCGTGAAGCGGACCGCGAGCCGGGCTACTCTGGCGGTGTGCCCGGCAGCGTCTTCACCCCCCAGCGCGTCGCCATCACGGTCACCTGCGCCGCCTCGCTGGTCGTGTGCTGCGGTCTGGCCTGGTGGCAGTGGCAGCGCTTCTCCTCCGCCGGGGGCACCTTCCAGAACCTGGGCTACGTGCTCCAGTGGCCCCTCTTCGGACTCTTCCCGGCCTTCGTGGTGTGGCGCATCCGCAGGCTCGAAGCCCGCAAGGACGCCGAGCCGCCCGAGGCCGCGCCCGAGCCGGTCGTTACCGTGGACCCCGTCAGGACACCCGCGCGCGACGACGAGGACGACGAACTGGCGGCCTACAACCGCTACCTCGCCGAGCTGAACGCGCGGGACCAGCGCTGAGGCGAAGGCGGTCGGTGGAGCGATGAGCGGTGCGTTGGGCCGGTTCCGGTTCATGGCGTACGTGGTGGGCGTCGGACTGCTCGCCCTCGTGCTGGCCATGGTCGTCAAGTACGCGGGCGGCGAGCCGGGCCTGATGCGGGTCGTCGGCCCCGTGCACGGCTTCCTGTACGCGGTCTACCTGGTGCTCACCGTCGACCTGGCGCTCAAGGCGCGCTGGTCGATCAAGGGCACCGCGCTGGTGCTGCTGGCGGGCACCATCCCGTTCGTCTCCTTCTACGCCGAGCGCAAGGTGGTCGACAGCGTCCGGGCGGACCGCGCCCTGTGACCGACCCCGTGACGGACCCGGTGACCGGTTCGCGGTTGACCCCGCCGGTCGGGTCCGCCTAGCGTCTGGCGGGACGAACTGAACACGGCCGTCGACGTCGCGCGGGAGAGTCCCCACCAGGGGCGCCGAAGGAGCAACCCCTCCCCGGAATCTCTCAGGCCCAGCTACCGCCCGACGAAGGCAACTCTGGAAAGCAGGCGCCCCGGCGCGCCTCGCCCACGGTGCAAGCCGCGCGCTCGCGGCGAAGCTCTCAGGCTCATGACAGAGGGGGAGGCTCCCACGACGAGGAGTCCCCCGGTGAACCGTGTCATCCTTACGCACTGGCAGGCCGCCCCCACCCCGGCGGCGCTACCGCCATGCCCGCCACCAGGGAGGACCCGCCCCATGGAAAGCCGTCGGACGCCGCTGCACGCCGAGCACGAGGCGCTGGGCGCCCAGTTCACCGACTTCGCGGGCTGGCGGATGCCGCTGCGCTACGACAGCGAGCTGGCCGAGCACCGCGCGGTGCGCACCTCGGCGGGCCTGTTCGACCTGACCCACATGGGTGAGATCCTGGTCACCGGCGCGGAAGCGGGCGCGGCGCTGGACCACGCCCTGGTCGGCCACGCCTCCGCGATCGGCGTCGGCCGGGCCCGCTACACCATGATCTGCCGGCCCGACGGCGGCGTCCTGGACGACCTGATCGTCTACCGCACCGGCGAGACCGAGTACCTGGTGGTGGCCAACGCCGCCAACGCGGGCGTGGTGCACCGCGAGCTGGTGGCGCGGGCCGAGGGCTTCGCCGCCGAGGTGACCGACAAGTCCGCCGACTTCGCGCTGCTGGCCGTGCAGGGACCCGCCTCGACGGAGATCCTCGCCGGCCTGACCCCGACCGACCTAGCCGAGGTGAAGTACTACGCCTCCTACCCGACCACCGTGGCCGACCGGCCCGCGCTGCTGGCCCGCACCGGCTACACCGGCGAGGACGGCTTCGAGCTGTTCCTCGACCCGGCCGACGCGCCCGCCGTGTGGCGGGCGCTGCTGGCCGCGGGCGCGCCGCACGAGCTCAAGCCCGCCGGTCTGGGCTGCCGCGACACGCTGCGCCTGGAGGCCGGGATGCCGTTGTACGGCAACGAGCTGGGCGTGGACCGCACCCCGTTCCACGCGGGCCTGGGGCGCGTGGTGAAGCTGGACAAGCCCGGCGACTTCGTCGGCCGCGAGGCGCTGGCGAAGGTGGCCGAGCAGGGCGTGGACAGCGCGCTGGTCGGCCTGCGGACCGATTCGCGCCGCGCCCCCCGGCACGGCTACCCCGTGCTGGACGACTCGGGCGCGCCCGTGGGCGAGGTCACCAGCGGCGCGCTGTCGCCGACGCTGGGCTACTCGGTGGCCATGGCCTACGTCACCAAGGCCAACGCGGAGCCGGGCACCCGGCTCACCGTGGACGTCCGGGGCAGGCGCGAACCCGTCGAGGTCGTCGCACTGCCGTTCTACAAGCGCAAGTCGTAAAGGGAGACACGCCATGTCCGCGCACTTCAACACCTCCCTGGCGGAGTTCGACCCGGAGGTGGCCGAAGCGGTCGCCGCCGAGCTCTCCCGCCAGCAGAGCACGCTGGAGATGATCGCGTCGGAGAACTTCACCCCGGTGTCGGTGCTCCAGGCGCAGGGGTCGGTGCTGACCAACAAGTACGCCGAGGGCTACCCCGGCAGGCGCTACTACGGCGGCTGCGAGAACGTCGACGTGATCGAGCGGCTGGCGATCGCGCGGGTCAAGGAGCTGTTCGACGCGGGCTACGCCAACGTGCAGCCGCACTCGGGCGCGCAGGCCAACGCGTGCGCGATGTTCGCGCTGCTGCAGCCCGGCGACACCATCCTGGGCCTGGACCTGGCGCACGGCGGCCACCTGACCCACGGGATGCGGATCAACTTCTCCGGCAAGCTCTACAACGTGGTGCCCTACCACGTCTCCGACGAGGACGGCCGGGTCGACATGGCCGAGGTGGAGAAGCTGGCGCGGGAGCACCAGCCCCGGCTGATCGTGGCGGGCTGGTCGGCCTACCCCCGGCAGCTGGACTTCGCCGAGTTCCGCCGCATCGCCGACGAGGTCGGCGCGTACCTGATGGTCGACATGGCGCACTTCGCGGGCCTGGTGGCGGCCGGGCTGCACCCCAGCCCGATCCCGCACGCCCACGTGGTCACCACCACCACGCACAAGACCCTGGGCGGCCCGCGCGGCGGCGTGATCCTGACCAACGACGCGGACATCGCCAAGAAGGTCAACTCCGCGGTGTTCCCCGGCCAGCAGGGCGGGCCGCTGGAGCACGTGATCGCGGGCAAGGCGGTGGCGTTCAAGCACGCCGCGTCGCCGGAGTTCGCCGACCGCCAGCGCCGCACCGTGGAGGGCGCGAAGATCCTGGCCGAGCGGCTGTCGCGACCCGACGCCGCCGCGGCGGGGGTGAAGGTGCTCACCGGCGGCACGGACGTGCACCTGGTGCTGGTCGACCTGGTGGCCTCCGAGCTGGACGGCAAGCAGGCCGAGGACCGGCTGCACGAGGTGGGGATCACGGTCAACCGCAACGCGGTGCCCAACGACCCGCGCCCGCCGATGGTCACCTCGGGGCTGCGCATCGGCACCCCGGCGCTGGCCACCCGGGGCTTCGGCGCGGAGGACTTCACCGAGGTGGCCGACATCATCGCCACCGCGCTGGGGCCCGACCCGGACCTGGCTTCGCTGCGCACCCGCGTGGAGGCGCTGGCGGCCAAGCACCCTCTGTACCCGACCCTGTGAAAGCAGTCACGAAATAGCCGGTTCCCTCCGGAGGTTGTCCCGTGTGAAACCCCACACGGGACAACCGAAAGAAGGACCCATGTCCGCGACGCTCGACGTCCTCGCGCTCCCGCGCGAGGCGCAGGACCTGCTCTTCCGCGAGGCGCGCACGGCCAGCGTCTTCACCGCCGAGCCGGTGACCGACGACCAGTTGCGGGCCGTGCACGACCTGGTCAAGTGGGGTCCGACGGGCGTGAACAGCCAGCCCCTGCGGGTGGTCTACCTGCGCGGCGAGCAGGCGCGGGCGCGGCTGCTGCCGCACATGAACGAGGGCAACCGGGACAAGACCGCCAAGGCGCCGCTGACCGCGATCCTGGCCTCCGACGCGGACTTCCACGAGCACCTGCCGCGCACCTTCCCGGTCGTCCCCGGCATCCGGGACGCGTTCGCCGCCAACCCGGACCGCGCCGAGGTGGCCAAGGTCAGCGCGCTGCTGCAGGCGGGCTACTTCATCATCGGCGTGCGCGCCGCTGGGCTGGCCGCTGGTCCGATGGCCGGTTTCGACGCCGAGGGCGTGCGCCGGGAGTTCTTCGAGGGCACCGCGCGCACCCCGCTGGTCGTGGTCAACATCGGCCACCCCGACCCCGAGCGCTACTACCCGCGCAACCCGCGCCTGGACTTCGACGAGGTCGCCACCGTCCTGTGAGGACGGTCCCGGAACGCCCGTGATCCCCCGGCCAACCCCAGGCCGGGGGATCACGTCGTGGGGAGTGGCTGCTTCGTCTCACGCGGCCGGGGCGGTCACCCCCGGCGGCAGGCACTCGACGTTGCGCGTGCCGTCGGGCTGCACCACGAACCAGGTTCCGCCGACGCCCTGCCCGCGCCACTTGCCCGGCGCCTCGTCCTTGGCGTAGGTGTACAGCGGCCAGCCCGCGAGCGTGACCTGCTCGCTGCCGTCGGCCCGCTTGACCGTGGAGACCAGGGCGGGGTCCACGCCCTCCAGCTTGGGGGTGCCGGTGCTCAGCAGCGGCGGCCAGGTCTGGGCGCACTGGCCCTCGCAGTTGGACTTGGCCGGGTCCGGGGTGTCCTTGTCGAACCGGTAGAGCGTGCGGCCGTCGCCGTCCTGGACCACCCGTCCCATCTTGTCCACGGTCTTGGCCACCAGGGTGACCGAGCTCTGCGCGGGCGCGGCCTGCGCCTCGGGGGCGGCCTGCGCTTCGGGCGCGGCGGCGGGCGCCTGGGCCTGCGGCTGCGCGGCGGGGGCGGCGGCCTCGCTGGTCGGAGGTGCCAGGGGTTCCGCGTCCCCGTAGTCGCCCTGGGCCCCGGCCTGCACCTGCTCGGTCTGCGCCACCTTGGTGCCCTGCAGCGCGGCACCGTTGGACGTCCACACGACCAGTGCGAGCACGGCCGCCATGCCGCCCGCGACGGCTATGGCGATGCGGTTTCGTCGGATCACGCTCACTCCTCCTTGTCCGTCGTTCGCTCCACCGACGATTACGGCCAGGTCTCGACGGCGGTTCAGCCCGCCGCGAAGACAGGGGTTCGGGATGAGCGCCGCGTCCCCATCTGCGAAGGTGGCGGCGTGGGCAACGAGAACTCCTTCCCGCGCAGGCACGCGCGCACCCAGCGGTTCACCCTCGGCGCGCCGAGGACCTTCACCGCCGCACCCGACGGCGGGCACGTGTACTTCCTGCGCACGGCCACCGGCCGGGCCAACGGGCTGTGGTCCTGCGACCCCGCCACCGGGCGGGAGGAGCTGCTGGTGGACCCGGTCGCGCTGCTCGGCGACACCGAGGACCTGCCGCCCGAGGAGCGGGCCCGCCGGGAGCGCAGCCGCGAGCAGGCCGCGGGCATCGTCGGCTACGCCACCGACGCCGACGTGCGGCAGGCGGTGTTCGCCCTGTCGGGCAGGCTGTTCGTGGTGGAGCTGGCCACCGGCGCGGTGCGCGAGCTGCCCGCGCCCGGCCCGGTGGTCGACCCCCGGCTGGACCCGACCGGGCGGCGGGTCGGCTACGTCAGCGGTGGCGCGCTGCACGTGGTGGACCTGGAGAGCGGCGCGGACCGCGTGCTGGCCGAGCCGGACGGCCCGCACGTGCGGTGGGGGCTGGCGGAGTTCATCGCGGCCGAGGAGATGAGCCGCTTCCGGGGCTACTGGTTCTCCCCGGACGGCGAGCGGGTGCTGGCCGCGCGGGTGGACGACGCGCCGGTGCGGCGCTGGCACATCGCCGACCCGGCCAACCCGGCCACGCCCCCCACCGAGATCGCCTACCCCGCCGCGGGCACGCCCAACGCGGTGGTCGAGCTGGCCGTGCTCGGCCTGGACGGCGAGCGCGTCGCGGTGGACTGGGACAACACCGCGTTCCCCTACCTGGCCTGCGCGCACTGGTCCGGCCACGGCAGGCCGCTGCTGTCGGTGCAGTCGCGCGACCAGCGCACCGCGCGCGTGCTGGCGGTGGACCCGGCCACCGGCGGGGTCGAGGTGCTGGTGGAGGAGACCGACCCGACCTGGCTGGAGATCGTGCCCGGCGTGCCCGCGTGGACCCCTGGCGGTGAGCTGGTCCGCGTGGTGCCGCGCGGTGACGCCAACCGGCTCGTGGTCGGCGACCGGGAGTGGACGCCGGACGGCTTCCAGGTGCGCGCCGTGCTCGACGTGTCCGAACAGGACGTGCTGGTCTCCGCTTCCGAGGACGACCCGACCCAGGTCCACGTCTACTCGGTCACCGCGGACTCGATCACCCGGCTGTCCACAGAGGACGGCGTGCACAGCGCGACGCGCGGCGGCGGCAGGCTGGTGCTGTCGTCGTCGAGCCTGGACTGGTTCGGCCCCCGCGTCACCGTCGGCGGCCACGTCATCGAGTCGCACGCGGAAACCCCCGCGCTGACCCCGCGAGTCCGCCTGCTCACCGTGGGGGAGCGGGACCTGCGCGCCGCGCTGCTGCTGCCGCGCGACCACGTGCCGGGCACCAAGCTGCCCGTGCTGATGGACCCCTACGGCGGCCCGCACGCGCAGCGGGTGACCTCGGCCCGCAACGCCTACCTGGTGCCGCAGTGGTTGGCGGACCAGGGTTTCGCGGTGCTGGTGGTGGACGGCCGGGGCACGCCGGGCCGGGGTCCGGTGTGGGAGCGGGAGATCGCGTTCGACTTCGCGGGCGCCACGCTGACCGACCAGGTCGACGCGCTGCGCGCGGTGGCCGAGCGGGAACCGGACCTGGACCTGGGCCGGGTGGGCATCCGGGGCTGGTCCTACGGCGGCTACCTGGCGGCGCTGGCCGTGCTGCGCAGGCCGGACGTGTTCCACGCGGGCATCGCGGGCGCCCCGGTCACCGACTGGCGGCTCTACGACACCCACTACACCGAGCGCTACCTGGGCCACCCCGACGAGCGGCCGGAGGTCTACGACGCCAACTCGCTCATCGACGACGCGCCGAAGCTGCAGCGCCCGCTGATGATCGTGCACGGCCTGGCCGACGACAACGTGGTGGCCGCGCACACCCTGCGGCTGTCCTCGGCGCTGCTGGCGGCGGGCAGGCCGCACACCGTGCTGCCGCTGTCCGGCGTCACGCACATGACCCCGCAGGAGCAGGTGGCGGAGAACCTGCTGCTGCTCCAGGTCGACTTCCTCAAGCGCGCCCTGGCCTGAAAAGGCGTCGGGGCCGCCGGGGGAAGTCCCCGGCGGCCCCGACGTCCCGGCCTCAGGCCGGGGAGTGCCGCACCTGGTAGGGCGGGATCGTGTTGCCCCGCAACGCCAGGTCGTCGATCGTCTCCGGCCGGTAGCCCAGCGCGGGCAGCCGCTCGGCCATCAGCGCGGCCGGGTTGGCGACCTCGTCCGCGCGGCCGAACAGGTAGGCCCACTCGTGCTCGTCGGAGCCGTAGTAGGCCACCGTGTCGAACACCGCGTTGAACCGCTGCCACGAGCGGATCAGCGTGCTGTTGCGCCACATGGTCTGGCAGCCCGCCTGGGTGACCACCACGCCGCCCGGCGTGAGCAGCGCCTTGCACATGCGCAGGAACTCCTCGCCGTACAGGCGGTTGTGCTGCGCCTCCTCCTCGCGCTCGTCCGGCAGGTCCACCAGGACGATGTCGTAGCGCTCGGCGGTGGTGCGGATGTACTCCCACCCGTCGGTGTAGCGCACCCGGATCGGGCCCTCGCCCTTCTCGGCCAGCGCCAGCTCGTCGAGGGTGTAGCCGTAGGGCAGGTGCTCGGCGCACAGCTTCACGGCCTGCTCGTCGATGTCGACGTGGTCGACCACCGACGCGCCCGCCGCCACCGCCATCTGGCACACCACGCCCTCGCTGGAACCGATGACCAGCACCCGGTCCACCCGGTCGGCCAGCAGCAGCGCCGGGACCATCAGCGCCTCGTGGTAGGTCAGCTGGCTGAACTCGGTGCTCTGCCGGTCGTCGTCGCAGAACAGCGACAGGCCCTGGGCCGTGCGGGCGATCACCAGGTGCTGGAACGCGGTGTTGGTGTCGACGACGACCTCTTCGACGTCCCAGTGCCTGGTCAAACCGGCCGCGAGCGGTTCGCGGATCACGCCTTCTCCTCACCGATGAGCGCGGGCACCTGCGTGCCGCGCCTGATCATGTCCGTCCGTGCGGATGCCGCCCCCAGCGCCTCGGCCAGCAACTGCACCGCGAGCTCGGGTTTGGCACGGGTGCCGCACGTGAACACGTCGACGAACACCGACCCGACCTCGGGATAGGTGTGGATCGACGCGTGCGACTCCGACAGCAGGGCCAGCACGGTGACCCCCTGCGGCTCGAACTGCTTGGAGACCACCTCCAACACGGTGGCGTCCGCCTGGGTGAGCGCCTCGCCGAGCGCGTGTCGCAGGAACCGCTCGTCGTCCAGCAGCTCCGGGCTCACCCCGTCCAACTCCGCCAACACGTGCTGTCCTGCGAACAAGCCCACCGGCTCGGTCTCGCACGGGACTTCGGACATCAATCACTCCAAACCATAGAAAAGTCTTGCGGGGGAACGAGGAGCGTGCTCACCGCACGCAGTGGGCGGCCAGCGGCGGGAAGCCGTTGAACGCCACCGAGGAGTAGCTGGCCGTGTACGCGCCCGCGCTGAGCAGGTCGACGTGGTCGCCCGCGCGCAGGTCCAGCGGCAGCTCGTAGCAGGTGTGCTGGTACAGCACGTCGTCGGCGTCGCACGTCGGTCCGGCGATGACCACCGGGCCGGTCGGCCCGCCGTCGCGGTTGGTGCGCAGCGGGTAGGCGATGGCCTCGCCCTCGGTCTCGGCCAGCCCGCCGTAGCGGCCGATGTCCAGGAACACCCAGCGGCGCTCGTCGCCGTAGGACTTGCGCGACACCAGCACCACCTCGGACCGGATCACCCCGGCCTCGGCGACGATCGCGCGCCCCGGCTCGATCATCACCTCCGGCCGCACCGGGCCGAAGTGCCGGTCGACCGCGGCGGTGATGGCCGCGGCGTACTCGGCCAGCGGCGGCGGCTGCTCCAGGTAGCCCGCGGGCAGCCCGCCGCCGAGGTTGACCGTGGTCAGCTCCACGCCCTCGGCGCGCAGCTTCGCGGTGACCTCGGCGGCGTCGGCGATCGCGGCGTCCCAGCCGGTCGGGTCCAGCTGCTGCGAACCCGCGTGGAAGGCCACGCCCAGCGGCACCAGCCCCAGCTCGCCCGCCAGCCGCAGCAGGTCGGTGGCCATCTCCGGCGAGCAGCCGAACTTCTTGCCGAACGGGTAGGTGGACCCCTTGCTGTCGACCAGGATGCGCAGCATCACCGACGAGCCCGGCGCGTGCTCGGCGACCGCGCGCACGTCCTGCTCGCTGTCGGAGACGAACAGCCGCACCCCGCGCGAGAAGGCGTAGGCGATGTCCGCGGCCTTCTTGATGGGGTTGCTGTAGGAGATCGCCTCCGGCGCGGCGCCCCGCGCCAGGCACAGGTCGATCTCGTTGGGGCTGGCCACGTCGAAGCGGCAGCCCTCGGCCGCCAGCACCTCGACGACCTCGGGCGTGGGGTTGGCCTTGACCGCGTAGTAGATCCCGACCCCCGGCAGCGCGTCGCGGATCGCGGTGAACCGCGCGCGGACCGTGGGGAGGTCGATCACCAGGCACGGTGTGGCCGGTCGCTGTTCCTCCAGGAAACGACGAATACGAGCCTCTGCCCCGTCAAGCCGATCGTCGGCGAAGCTCTTCGTCATCTCGCTAGGGGTCCCCCTCCGCATTCAGGGTCTGCTCACCCGTGTCCGGGCACGGCCGTCCACTCTAGGCGCAGGAGGTGAACAATGCGCTATTCGATGGCGAAGTTGTGATGCAGCTCCACAAGCGCGACCTCCGGGGGAGCGCCCACGCGCACCGGCGGACCCCAGAAACCGGCGCCGTTGCTGACGTAGACCTGGGTGCCGTCCACGGTCGCCAGACCCGAGGTGACCGGCTGCTGCAGCGGCACCGCCAAGGTGAACGGGAACATCTGGCCGCCGTGGGTGTGCCCGGACAGCTGGAGGTCCACGCCCATCCGCGCGGCCTCGCGCACCTGCACCGGCTGGTGGGCCAGCAGCACCACCGGCTGCCGCTCGTCGCGCCCGTCCAGCGCCCTGGCCAGGTCCGGCGCGTCGTCGGACTGCTCGCCGGTGACGTCGTTCACACCCGCCAGCTCGAAGAAGGCGTTGCCCCGGCTGATCCGCACGCGCTCGTTGCGCAGCGCGTTGACGCCCAACCGCTCCAGCTCGGTGATCCACTGCTCGTGACCGGAGTAGTACTCGTGGTTGCCGGTGACGAAGAAGCTGCCGTGCGCGCTGGACAGGTCGCGCAGCGGAGCCGCCGCCTCGCCCAGCTGCGCCACCGTGCCGTCCACCAGGTCGCCGACGATGGCCACCAGGTCCGGCTCCAACCGGTTGATCGTGCGCACGATCCGCTCGGTGTGGGCGCGACCCAGCAGCGGTCCGAGGTGGATGTCGCTGACCACCGCGATGCGGAACCCGGCCAGCGAGGAGTCGAGCTTGGCCAGCTTCACCGGCACCCGGTTGATCCGCGGGTCGCCCAGCGCCTGCGTCGCGCCGTAGCCCACCACACCGCCCGCGGCCAGCCCCGAGGCCACCGCCAGCGAGCGGGCGATGAACAGCCGCCTGCCGGGGTCGACCACCGGCTTCGGCGCGGGCTCGGGCGCCTGCTCCGGCGCGGGCGCGGGCGCGCCCGCGACCACCGGCACCGCCGTCCGCTCCCGCCGTCCGACCGTCCGGTTGAGCAGCAGCCGCGGGATCTCCAGCACCGCCAGCAGCACCGCCGCGTAGAACGCCACCGCCAGCCACAGGTAGCCCGGCCAGGCCAGCCACGCGCTGCCGGTCGGCGTGATCCGAGTCACCACCAGCGCCGACACCATCAACGCGTAGAGCACCACCAGCGCGGTGGTGGCCACTCGCCTGCCCCGACCCGGCGGCAGCGTGTCGCGCACCAGCCGCCGCCACAAGTAGTAGTGCACCAGCCCGAGCACCAGCCCGAACATGAGCGGGAAGATCAGGGTCAAGGCCAAGCCTCCTCGTGGGAATCCTGACACCAGTCTCCTCGACCTCACCCGATCGGATGCAACCGCATCGGTGCCCGGAAGCGTGACTACCCCGTACCGCAGGACGGAGGGGCATGGGATGAGCGACCGGGACACCGCGTTCGCGGAGTACTTCGCGGCGCGGTCGGAGGCCATGCGCGGCACGGCGTACCTGCTGTGCGGCGACTGGCACCGGGCCGAGGACTTGGTGCAGGCGACCTTCACCAAGCTGTACCTGGCGTGGCGCCGCGTGGCGCGGCACGACGCCCTGGACGCCTACACCAGGCAGACGCTGGTCCGGACCTTCGTGTCCGAGCTGCGCCGGGGGTGGTTCCGCAAGGAGCGCGTCAGCCAGGTGCCGCAGGACGCCCCAGCACCCGGCCACGGCTCGACCGAGGACCGGGTGGTGCTGCTCGCGGCGCTGGCCAAGGTCCCGCCGAGGCAGCGGGCCGTGCTGGTCCTGCGGTACTGGGAGGACCTCTCGGTGCAGGAGACCGCCAAGGCGCTCAACTGCTCGGAGGGAACGGTGAAGAGCCAGGCCGCGCGGGGGCTGCAGACGCTGCGCGGCCTGGTCACCCCGCAGATGCACGAAGGAAGGGTGCGATGAACGAGCAGGAGCTCAAGAACGCTCTGCGCGACGCGGTGGTGGCGAGCAGCCCGCCGCCCGCGATGGACACCCGGCGCGCGCTGGAGGCGGGCCGCGCGGCGGCGCGCAAGCGCCGGGCCACGTGGGGCGGCGCGGTGGCCGGACTCGCGGTGGTGGGCATCGCGGTCGGCGCGACGCTGCTCCCCGGCCTGTCCGGCGGGAGCGGGAGCGTGCAGGTGGGCGGCCAGTCCGAGCGGCCGTCAACGACCGGGCAGTCCGCGCGGCCCTCACCGTCCGGACCGGCGCTGACCACGACGGTCACGCCCAAGGTGCCCAGCGGCCAGCCCAACGCACAGCCCGGTGCGAGTTCGAAGACGCAGTGGCCGGACGGGCAGCAGGACCGGACCGCCACCAGCGGTCCGAGGGCGGACAAGGGCACCAAGGTGCTCAACGACCTCAGCTCCTCGCTGCCGCCCGGCTTCTCCGCCCCGGACAAGCAGCGCGTCGGGTTCGACGACTACGGGGCGATGCGCCGGGCGCAGGCCTCGTTCGAGGAGTACGTCGGCCAGACGCAGGTCTGGACTTACTGGGCCTACACGCCGGTGGTGAAGTCCGACGCCGAGGGCGTGGGCCGCTTGGAGATCAGGGTGCTGACCAAGGGCAGCACCGAGCTCGGCGGCGCCACCGGCTGCGCGGCGGCCCTGCGGGCGACGTACCCGGTGCACGGCGCCAACAGCCGCTGCGACACCGTCGACGTCGGCGGCAAGCAGGTGGCCCTGCTGACCGCCAACACCCCCGTGCAGAACGGCCTGGAGCAGGCCGCCCTCTTCTGGCACGAGGACGGCACGCTCGTGACGGTCGCGCAGGCCAAGGGCTTCGCCAACTCCGGGCACCCGGCCATGGCGCAGCCGCCGCTGACCCCGCAGCAGCTGGCCGCGCTGGCCACCGACCCGAAGTTCCACCTGGACTGACCTCGGGGAGGGGAACCGGAGGGGCCGGGCCGAGTCGGCCCGGCCCCTCCGCCGTGCTCCACCTCCGCTGTACTCCATCCGGGTGGCGCGGCCGGTAGCGTGCGGACTGCCATGCGGACCCTGCTCATCGACAACCACGACTCGTTCACCTACAACCTCTTCCAGTACCTGGCGCGGGTGAACGGGCGCGAACCGGTCGTCATCACCCACGACGACCCGCGCTTCCGGCTGTCCGACCTGCGCGGCTTCGACAACGTGGTGATCTCACCCGGCCCCGGCCGCCCGCACGACGACGCCGACTTCGGCCTGTGCCGCGCGGTGGTCGAGCACGCCGAGATCCCGCTGCTCGGCGTCTGCCTGGGCCACCAGGGGCTGTGCCTGGCCCACGGCGCCCGCGTGGAGCTGGTCACCCCGCGCCACGGCGTGGTCGACCACGTCCGGCACACCGGCACCGACCTGTTCGCCGGGCTGCCCTCGCCACTGGAGGTGGTGCGCTACCACTCGCTGGCGGTGACCGGGCTGCCCGACGAGCTGGAGCCCACCGCCTGGTCCGGCGACGGCGTGCTGATGGCCGTGCGGCACCGCTCGCGGCCCGCGTGGGGCGTGCAGTTCCACCCCGAGTCCATCCGCACCTCGCACGGCCACGAGCTGCTGGCCAACTTCCGCGACCTCACCGGCCGCCCCGCCGCCGTCGAGCCCCCCGCGCCCCCACCCGCGCCTCTCCCCGTGGCTCCGCCGCACCACCGGGTGCTGGTGCGGCGCATCGACGCCCACCCCTCGCCCGAGCGGGTCTTCGCCGCCCTCTACGGCGACTCCCCCGACGCCTTCTGGCTGGACAGCAGCCGCACGGGGGAGCGCGGCCGGTTCTCCGCCATGGGCGACGCGAGCGGCCCGCTCGCGCGCGTGGCCACCTACGACCTGGACAGCGGACGGGTGACCGTCACCGGGCACGAGGGCACCACCGAGCACCCCGGCCCGTTCCTGGACTGGCTGGACGCCGACCTGGCGGCCCACCGCGCCACCCACCCCGACGTGCCCTTCGACTTCGCCCTCGGCTGGGTCGGCTACCTCGGCTACGAGCTGAAAGCCGAGTGCGGCGGCGACCGCGCGCACCGCTCCGAGCACCCCGACGCCGCGTTCGTGTTCGCCGACCGCGCCGTGGTGTTCGACCACCTCGACGGGTGCGCCTACCTGCTCGCGCTGGCCGACGACGGCTGGCTGGACCGGACGGCGCGGTTCCTGCTCGCCTTCGACCCGCACCCCGAACCGCGGCCCCGGCCCGTGCGGGCGGGCGAGGCCCGGCTGCGGCACAACCGGTCGCAGTACCTCAAGCTCGTCGACGCCTGCCTGGAGGCGGTCACGGCGGGGGACAGCTACGAGGTGTGCCTGACCAACGAGATCACCTGGCGCGGCCCGGTGGACCCCTGGCAGGCATACCGGTTCCTGCGCCGGGAAAGCCCCGCGCCGTTCGGCGCGCTGCTGCGTTTCGGCACCCTGTCGGTGCTGAGCACCTCGCCCGAGCGGTTCCTGCGGGTCGATCGGCGAGGTGTGGTGGAATCAGAACCAATCAAGGGGACCAGACCGCGCGGCGACACCCCCGAGGCGGACGAAAGTTTCCGCACAGCCCTGGCGACCAGCGCGAAGGACCGCGCCGAGAACCTGATGATCGTGGACCTGGTGCGCAATGACCTGAGCCATTGCGCGGAAGTCGGCAGCGTCGAGGTGCCCCGGCTGTTCGCGGTGGAGAGCTACGCGACGGTCCACCAGCTCGTCAGCACCGTTCGGGCCAGACTTCGGACCGGCTGTTCTGCGGTGACGGCGGTTAGAGCGGCGTTCCCCGGCGGCTCCATGACGGGCGCGCCCAAGATCCGGACAATGCAGATCATCGACGACCTGGAAGCCGGGCCCAGGGGTGTCTACTCCGGAGCCCTGGGTTACTTCTCGCTGTCCGGAACGGCCGACTTCAGCATCGTCATCAGGACGCTGGTGGTGACCCCGGACAAGGCGACTTTCGGGGTGGGCGGCGCGGTCATCGCGCTGTCGGACCCCGCGGAGGAATTCGAGGAGACGGCGGTCAAGGCGGCTGCCCCGCTGCGCCTGCTGAGCACCGCGTTTCCCGGTCGCCAGGCACGCGACCTGCGGTTCCCCGGCTGCGGTTCGCCCTCGCGCCCCGCAGCCGGGGAATCAGCCGCCGGTCAGGAGGCGTGAGCTTCCTGGAACTGGACGACCAGCCCCTGGGGAATCCGCCCCCGGTCGGAGATCTGGTGGCCCTGGGCCCGCGCCCAGTCCCGAATGGCCTGCGCCTGGGCCTTGTCCCCAGCCTTTACCGTGCTCTTGCCGGTGCCCTTGCGCTGCTTGCGGCCGCCCGCCCGACGCGCCTTGGCGACGAAGTCGGCCAGGGACTCGCGGAGCTTGTCCGCATTCTCCTTGGAGAGGTCGATGGAGTACTCCACACCGTCCAGCGCGAAGTTCACGGTCTCGGCGGCTTCGCTGCCGTCGAGGTCGTCGATGAGTTGGACGACGGTCTGCTGTGCCACTGTTCCTCCGTGTGTGCTCGCATAGCGCGTGCTGCTCTCGACTCGTATCTGCGCCACACGCTTCGGTCGCCACCATAGTGCACCGGCGGAATATCGCCTAACCTTTCGCCGCTAAAATGTGATGATGCCCCCGGACGGGTCATTTCGCCACCGGTGATTGAGCTGGGAAATGCACGGTGGGCGAAGGTCGTACCCCGTGGTCGGAGTCACACCCGGTCGAGTGGCCTATCCTGGGTGGGGATACCCGCCCAGGGTAGGGAAGGCCGGGAGCGATGCATGGTTACACAGCGGACAAGGACGCGTACCTCAAGCGGCTGCGCCGCATCGAGGGACAGGTCCGCGGCCTGCAGCGGATGGTGGAGAACGACGAGTACTGCATCGACGTGCTGACCCAGATCTCCGCGGCGACCAAGGCGCTGCAGGCGGTGTCGCTGGGCCTGCTCGACGAGCACCTCAAGCACTGCGTGGCCCAGGCCGTGGCCGAAGGCGGCACCGTCGCCGAGGACAAGATCGCCGAGGCCTCCGCCGCCATCGGAAGGCTGGTGCGCTCCTAGAACCCCCACTCGGGCGCGGGGCCGGGCAGCGGCAGGCGCGCGCGCAGCCCGTCCAGCACCAGCGCGAGGTACCGCTCGCGCAACCCCGGCTCGGCCCCGGTCACCAACCGGGCCAGGTGCAGCAGGTCCCCCGCGGAAACCCCCTCCCGCAACCCGCCCTCCGCCCGAGCGCGCTCCACCAGCCGCTCCAACGCCGCCCCCGCGCGTTCCGCCGCAGCCCTCAGGTCATCGGTCCTCGTCCGGCGCAACCCGAGTAACTTCGTCGCCCCGGACTCGACGGTCCCGCGCAGCACCCGTTCCAGCGCAGCCCAGGCGTCGTCGTCCCGCAGAGCGGACTCCGCCAAGTCCGCGACCCGCTGGAGCGCCGCCAGGCACACGTCGTGCACGAGGACTTCCTTGGTGGGGTAGCGCCGGTAGAGCGACCCCATCCCCACCCCGGCCCGCCTGGCGATGGCGGACACCGGCGCGTCGTCCCCCAACTCCTCGAACACCGCACTCGCCGCGGCGAGCACCCTCGCGTCGTTACGCCGGGCCTCCGCCTCACGCCCACCCATGCAGGGACGCTAGCAGCAGCGGAGCGGACCGCTCCGTTCCGGTAAGGTCGTACTCCGGCCGACCACCGCGGCCGAGGGGTACGCGGTGGTCGGTCCGCCTGATCCAGTACAGTTCGTGCAACCAAGGCCCCCGTAGCCCAATCGGCAGAGGCAGCGGACTCAAAATCCGTCCAGTGTGCGTTCGAGTCGCACCGGGGGCACCACAAGGATGGGAACAGGACCGTCACCCAATGGGTGACGGTCCTGTTCCGCGTTCTCCTGCTTGCGCTGCCGTGCATCGTCGAGCGAAACGACAGCCGCGTCGTGGTCGGGTGCGGCGCGGTGGAGACGCCGATGCGTCGCGCGGAACTCGGCGGAGCACTCGGTCGTCCACAGTGGAGACACGTCGAGCCGGGCCTGATCTCCGTGGACCCGATCGTTCGCGCTGTCACCACGAACGCGCCGAATCACCGGTGTCCCGCCGGCACCGCCGAGCCCCTCTTCTGCTGGTTGACGGCCACGACCTCCTCCGGCGCGGCGCGTTCGGGTTCCTCGCGCCGATCTCCTCCCGCGACGAGGCCCGCGATCCGCTGACGAGTTCGCCTGCTTCGCACTACTGCGCGTAGCCGTCCGCAGGGAACTCGCCTGGGTGCCGGACTCAGGGCCGGGTGAAGATTCCCGCTGTCGCCATCACGACCCGTTTGCGCGCGGCTGCCGCGTCGTCGTCGAACCGGTCGACGGCCCACGACAGCGCGAGCACCAGTTCGTACACCTCGCTCGCGGTGACCGGGGTGGCCAGGGCGTCGGCGGCCCTCGCCGCGTCGAGGAGGCTGTCCGTCCGCTCGAGCAGCGGGTCGGAGGTCGTCCTCATCGGCGACTCGACATCCCGCAGGGCGGTGGCCAGGCAGTAGGGCAGGTCGTGCCAGATGCGCAACCGCCAGGTCAGCAGCACCAGCCACTCGGCGAGCGCCGCGCGCGGCGTGAGGGTCCGGGACAGTTCGTCGGCCTCGCTCAACGCTTTGGCGATGCTGTCCGCGATGACGGCGGCGAGCAGGTCGTCGCGGGTCGGGAAGTTGCGGTAGAGGGTGGCGTTGCCGACTCCGGCGCGCAGCGCGATGCCGTCGAGCGGGGCCAGCACGCCCTCGGCCTCGAAGGTCTCGCGGGCTGCGGCGAGGATCGCGTCGCGGTTGCGCTGGGCGTCGGCGCGAGGCTTCCGCGCTGTGGCCATCGACACTCCTCCTGGAAAAGTGGGGACTATCCCCGCATAGTTGATCCGGGGATGATCCCCACTTAATGGAGGAGTTTACGTGAACCAGTCACTCCACGGCCGCACGGTGCTCGTCACCGGCGCCAACGGCGGTCTCGGCGAGCAGTTCGTGCGGCAGGCGCTGGGGCGGGGTGCGGCAAAGGTCTACGCCACCGCGCGCACCCCGAGGCTCTGGGACGACGCCCGTGTCCAGTCGCTGGCCCTCGACGTGGCCGATCCGGGGAGCGCCGCGCACGCCGCCGCGACCGCGTCGGACGTCGACCTGCTGGTCAACAACGCTGCCATCGCACCCGCAGGCGACTCCATCTCCGGGCCGGAGGACGAGCTCCGCCGGATCTTCGAGACCAACTTCTTCGGCAACCTGCGGGTCGCCAACGCCTTCACCCCGGTGCTCGCGGCCAACGGCGGCGGCACGCTGCTGAACGTCCTGTCCACCGCGGCCTGGATCAACGTGCCGACCGGCTACGCGGCCTCGAAGGCGGCGATGTGGTCGGCCACCAACGCGCTGCGCGCCCAGCTGGGCCCCCGTGGCACGCAGGTCATCGGCCTGCTCGTCGGCATGGTCGACACTCCGATGTCGGCCCGCTGGGACGTGCCGAAGGTCAGCGCCGACAGTGTCGTGGCCCAGGCCTACGACGCTGTCGCGGACGGTTCCATCGAGGTGCTGGCGGACGAGACCACGCGGTACCTGAAGTCTCGGCTCAACACCAAGGCCGAGGAGCTCTACCCGTGGCTCGACGAGCAGCTCGCCTCGTTCGTGCCCTGATCCGCGAGGGCGGACAGAGGGTGGCGTAGTCATGGGCGCGACCCTGCCCGTCATCAACTGCCGTTCCTCTCTCCGGTATCGGTCGCTTCACATGGACCCAGCTCCCAGAGGAGTGATCTCGTCCATGCTTCGACCTTGTCGGGGCGGGACGGGCGCGCTCACACTGCGCGAGCACACGATGCACTTCAACCAACCGCTCGGCGGCAGGAGCGGACGTCGTACTCCGTTGTCGGGGTCGGGGCGGTTTGAAGCGGTTCATCGCATTCGTGCGCGGAGCATTCGACCTGAACGGTCGGGTGGGAATCCAGCACGCTCAACACCGCGGGATGGCCTCGGCCCAGGGGACCACGCCACCGCCCGGCTCTCGGTGCCGGTGCTGTTGACCGAGCTGGTGTCGCCTGCCCGGTTCCCAGGGGCGGCTGGTCGTCAGCGAGCCTCGCTGAGCCGGGAAGCGCGCAGGAGGTCGAGCTGATCGGCGTCGCTGGTGCCAGGGGCCGCCGTGTAGGTCACGATGCGCAGGTCGACCCCGGCAACGGTCAGCACGTCGCACTCCAGGGTGAGGTCACCCAGCTCGGGATGGCTGATCGTCTTGAGATCGCCGGTGAGCTGTCCCATGCCCGCCACCGACCACAGCTCACCGAAGAGGGGCGAGGCCGCCCGCAAGCCGTCCACGAGCGCCGCCAGCTCCGGGTCGGCCGGGTAGCGGGAGACCGCTTCACGCAGGTCCGCGGCGATCGCGGTCTCGAAAGCGTGCGGTCCGGCTGTCGAGGTGACCGTGCGCAGGTACCAGCGGCCCTCACCCGTGCCGAAGAGGCTGCGGGCGAGGTTGCGCTCGGTGGGCGGCAGGCCGGACGGATCGCCGTGCAGGGCCGTCTGCACGGCGATCCACCACAGCAGGCTCCCATCAGCGGCGAACACGCCGATCGGGAGATCGCCGAGGCGGTCGACGAGGCGGCAGCGCGCGGGCCAGGGCCGGGACCACCTGGGCGGACGGGTTGGTGGTCCGGCTCTGCTCCAGCCGCAGCACGTGCTCGTGCGAAAGGCTCGGCGAGCTCGGCGCGGCGCGGGCCGGGAGCGCGACGGCGAGCTGACCGGGCACAGCCCGCATCGCCGGGGCCACGCGGCACGTCGCCCCGACGATGTGGCGGCGGCACGTGCGCCTGGCGATGGACGGGTTCCGGGCCTCGGACCGGCTCGACCCGAGGGAGCCCGCGGAGGACGCGCACCAGCTCCACCGGGCCGTGGCCCCGCCGGGGGGCGGGCCGTCAGTCGTTGATGCGGCGCAACCAGTCCCCGATGATGGAGTGGGTCGCGGGCGTGGCGTGCACCCAGCGCTGGCTGCGGCTGTCGGTGTAGCGGACGACCAGCCAACGGCCGTCCGGGCAGTCGATCGTGGTGATGAACGATTCCGAGCGCCTGCGCCGTCCGTGCCGGTCGCGCTTGGCCGCGAAGAGCTTGGCGACGCCGGTGCGCGGACGTTGCATCAGTTCCACCAGCGCCCGCGAACCCCGGGCCTCCTCGGCACGGGCGTTGATCGACGAGCCCCGGCCGGGCGGCATCGGCGGCAGGCATGCCACGAGCGTGTCCGACGGATCGCCGTGCAACGCGCCGATCCGCACGTGACCGTTGTCCCGCAACGCGAACACGCCGTGCCGTCCGGCCGTGGCGGTGACGACGGGCAGTGTGATGTCGCGGTTGAAGGCGATCCAGCCGAAGCACTCGTGGTCGGCGAACGCGAGCACCCGCAACGCCTCCCGCGCGTCGTCGACCCGCACCCCCTCGCGGTGCAGGGTTTGCTCGACTTCCAGGGCGTTGGCCTGGGCGGGCGGCACGTGCAGGGCGGTGTGGTGCTCGCCGAGGTCGTCGCGGCGCCACAGCGTGTCGAACGCCGTGTCGGACAGCACTACCGGTGTGCGCAACATCAGTCCACTCCGATCACGGGCGTCACGCCGCTGGGCATCGGGCCGACGAGCGTGTCCACGTCCTCGTCGAGGTACACGGTGCGCTTGTGCTCCCTGTCCTCGTCCCCACGCGCGGGCGCGGCGTGTGGCGCGAAACCGCCCATGCCCGCCGCTGCGCCCACGCCCGCCGCTCCGACCCTGCCTGCCGCGCCACGGGGACTGGCCGTGACAGGGGCGTTGTGCGGTGTTCTGCCGAGAACGGCGGACTGGTCGCCCGGTGCCAGGGAGCCTCGCTGTCCCCTGGTGCCGGTCGGGTCGCCGATGCCGATCCCGCCTGGCAGCACCGGAGCGGCGCCGAGCAGGTGGTCGCCCTTCGGGGTGCTCGACGTGTGCGCGCTGTCCCTGGCCGACGGCGGACGCGCCGCGATCGGCACGCCGCCCAGCGCACCGGTGGACCAGTCGGCGACCGCCGTCCGGTCGCCCGGCTGCAGCCGGTCAACTGGCTGCAGCCGGTCACCCGGCTGCTTCGGTGCGGCGGAGGGTCCGTGGACGGCAGCCGCCCGACCGGCGGGGCCCGTGTCGCCGCCGCCACCACCGCTGGTGGGGCCTCCGTCGCCGCGCCCGGCGCTGCTGGCCGAAGTCCTGCCGCCACCACCGCTGGTCGACGGCGGTGCGGAGACCTCGCCACCGCCCGCCGATCCCGCCGACGAGGGCGAGGTGCTCCCCGCACTCCCGACCTGCGGAGGGGCGGACGTCGCGGATCGCGCGCCCGCTCCGCCCGTGGCCTGCACAGCGGTGTCCGCGCCCATCACACCGCCCGACGCCGGGGGCACCTGCGGCAGCATCGCCTGGTTCCGGCCCGTCACCGCGGCGTATTCCGCGTAGACGCGGCGGTTGTGCGCGTCGGCCTCGAACCACGCCTTGCGCGCGAGCTCGTTGTCGGTGTCCCACGGCGTGATCTCGTCGAAGAAAGTCAGCTCCGGCGGATACGGCGTCGCCATCGGCTGCACCTGCTGCCTGAGCACGCCGTAGTTCTGAGCTTGGGCCCGCAACGAGGCGTCGGCCTTGTCCAGCGCTTCCTGCGCGCGCTGGAGCGCCTGCCCGATCGGCTGCGCGGCCTGCGCCGCCCGCTCCGACGCCCGACCCCGCCACTCGGCCTGCGCCTCGGCGGTGAGCCGACGCAGCTCGTCGCCGAGGGCCTCGATGCGCGTGCGGGCGTCCCTCGACACGTCCGCCGCCTGGGTCAGCCCGTCGGGACCGGCGCCCCGCGACACCATCTGGTAGATCTCGTAGCCGCTGAGCTCGTTCATCGGTCCACCGCCAGTCGCAGGTGATTGTCCTGCTCGGTCGTCACGTACTGGTCGAGCGACGCCTTCAGCTCCTCGATGCGCGTCTGCAGCTCCCGCTCGATGCTCGTGACCGAGTCCAGGTGCGCCTGGCCCGCCTGGCACGCGGCGGTGATGAAGGCGGTGGTCGCCGGATCCGGCATCGGGGGTTGGAGCCGCGCGAGCAACCCGCTGCGCTGGTTGGTCGCGGACAGGTCGTCACGTACCTTGTCGTGCCTGCCGACCACCCCGCGGAGGGCCTCGGCGGCCACTTCGAAATCGCCCATGTGCGCAGAGTGGCGGCAGCGGCCGGGGACCCCTCCCCGCGCCGTCACCCGTCGAGGCGAATGGGGTTGGTCGTTGCGGAGCGCCGGGCGAGGTCAGCGGGCTGCCGGAACCTCGCCCGCGGGCAGCGCCAGCAGTCCGGTGAGCAGCACGCGGGTGAGGCTCTTGGCCGCCGGGCTCGTCCGCGCCGACGGGATCGCCATCAGCGCGCCCCGGACGTCCTCGACCGACACCCAGGGGCGGAGGACCCGGTCGGCGCGGGCCCGGTCCACCAGTCGCGCGAACGCTTCGGCGTGCGCGCGGCGGTGGTCGGCGAACTCCGGCCCGCTCAGGACGTCGACCAGCCCTGGTTCCCGGACCCGCCACTGGCCGAAGCGGTGGAACGTGCGGGTCAGCGCGCGGCGGCTGTCCGGGTCGGCGAGCGCGGCCCGCAGCTGCCGCTCGCACCGGTCCACCTGACCGGCGAGCACGGCCGCGAGGAGGTCGGCGCGGGACGGGAAGTGCCGGTGCACGGTCGCGGGGGCCAGGCCCGCGAGCCGCGCGATCCGCCGCACCGGCAGGTCCGGGCCGTGCCGCGCGAAGGCCGTGTGCGCCACCGCGACCAGGTGGCGGCGGTTGTGCTCGGCGTCGGTCCGGCGTTTCCGAGTCAGTTCGTCCCGCACGGCTCTCACTTCCCGTCCGCCACTGGTGATCGCTCCTACCGTAGGCGCCATCAGCCCAGCGGAACTTCCGGGGAGTCACTGTGTTCGCAGTCCGGTTCGAGCGGTTCGGCCCGCCCGAAGTCCTGTCGGTGGGGGAACTCCCGCAGCCCCACGCCGGTCCCGGTCAGGTGCGCGTCCGGGTTCGCGCGGCCGGTGTCTCGCCGGTGGACCTGGCGATCCGGGCCGGGAGGGCGCGGTCGCCGATCGCCCTCCCGCACATCCCCGGAGTCGACGCGGCGGGTGTCGTGGACGAGGTGGGGCCCGGTGTCGAGTCCGGTGGCGAGGACGGTGTGTCGGTCGGTGACGAGGTCTTCGGCGCTGTCGACGCCGCCCGCCTCGGCGGGGCGACCGCCGAGTTCGCCGTCCTCGCCTTCTGGGCGCGGAAACCGCCGTCGATGCCGTGGGAGCAGGCCGGGGCGGCCGCGTCCGGCGTCGAGACGGCCACTCGCGCCCTCGACCTGCTCGACGTCCGCGAGGGGACGACTCTGCTGGTCGACGGCGCGTCCGGTGGTGTGGGCAGCCTCGCGGTCGGTTTGGCGCTCGCGCGCGGCGCCCGCGTGCTCGGCACGGCCGCGCCCGGCAACCAGGAGTTCGTCGAGAGCCTGGGTGCCACGCCGATCCCGTACGGGCCCGGCCTGCGCGCGCGGGTGCCGGGCCGGGTCGACGTCGCGCTCGACGTCGCCGGGAAGGGTTCGCTGCCGGAGCTGGTCGAGCTGACCGGGTCGCCGTCGTCGGTGGTCACGCTGGCCGACTCCAGCGGCCCGCGGCACGGGGTCCGCGTGTCGGTGGGGGCCTTGGGCGGTGAGCCGGACGGGCGGCACGGGCTCGCCGCGGCCGCCGCGCTGTTCGAGCGTGGCCGATTCCGCGTGCCCGTCCAGGAGGTCTTCGAAGACGCCGTCGCCGCGCACACCGCCGCCGAACGCGGACCCCGACGGGGAAAGCTGGTGGTGGCTGTCAACGTGTAGGAGTGCTGCGACCGGTGTCTCAGAAGCGGCTCGCGTGCTCGGCGACCCACTGCTCGAACGTGCGGGCAGGGCGGCCGAGCACCTCGGCGACCGTTTCGTCCACTGTGGAGGCTTCCTTGGGAGGGGAGGCGTACCAACCGATGACGTACTCGGCGTCCTCGCGGGAGACACCGGTGGCCAGCAGGCGGTCGACGGCCTGTTCGTGCGTGATCGGCGCGAACGCGATGTCGCGCCCCAGCGCCTTGGACAGGATCGCGATCCGTTCGCGCGTGGTCAGCGCCTGCGGGCCGGTGAGGTTGTAGGCGCGGCCCGCGTGGCCGTCCTCCAGCAGCGCGGTGACGGCGACGGCGGCGATGTCGGCCTCGTGCACCACCGCGCTGGGCGAGTCGTACGGTTCGCGCACGACGCCTTCGGTGCGGATCGAGTCGATCCAGGTCAACGTGTTGGACATGAACTCCTGCGGTTCCAGGCGGGTCCACTCCACCCCGGAGTCCGCCACGGCCCGCTCCGTGGGCCCCACGTACCCGCCCCACACGACGGTCATCCGGCGCACGCCCGCGTCCACCGCGCGCCGCACCAGTTCGGCGCCCGCGTCGGCCAGCCCCGGCGTGACCGTGATGTGCAGCCGGGTGACGCCGTCGAGGGCGTCGGTCACCGCGTCGGGCGCGGTGTGCGTGCCCCGCACCAGTTCCACACCGGGCGGCAGCACCGATCGGGCCGCGTCCGGGTCGCGGGTCAGCGCCCGGACCCGCTGCCCGCGCCGCGCCAGTCCGGCCACGACGTGACGGCCGGTGTTCCCCGTGGCCCCGGTCACCAGGATGGTCATGGTGGATCTCCTCCCCGTGTCACCGACCACGCTAGGAGCTCCACTTAACTGGAGGTCAACGAGCTTCGCGCCGCGCGGTCAGCCGGACCGCTCTCGCGGCGGCCTCAGGCGCAGGGGGTCCGCCGCGGGCGGGGTGCCGAACATGCGCTTGTAGTCGCGGCTGAACTGCGACGGGCTGGCGTAACCGACCGCCGTCGCGATTCGCGAGACGGTCTCGACCTCGCCGGTGAGCAGTCGGCGGGCTTCGTGCAAGCGGACTCGCTTGTGGTACTCCACCGGTGTGGTCCCGGTGGCGGCTTTGAAGTGCCGGTGGAACGAGGTGACGCTCATCCCCGCACGGTTCGCGAGGGTCCCGACGTCGACCGGCGCGTCGACGTGATGACGCATCCACTCGGTCGAGGACCTGATCCGCCGCGCCACGCCCTCGACGTTGATCAGCTGGAGCAGCGAGTCCCCTTGAGGACTCGTCAGCACGCGGTAGGTGATCTCGCGCTTCAACCCGTCCGCGAGGATTTTCGCGTCCATCGGGGAACCGAGCAGTTTCAACAGCCTCAGCACCGGGTCGAGCACGGCCTCCGGCAGTGGACGCACCGAGACCGCCCGCGCCTCCGCCACGGGCGGCAGCCGCATGTCGGTGGCCAGGTCGACGAGCACGTCCAGGTCCAGCGGCAACTCCACCGCCATGTACGGCCTGGTCCGGTCCGCCTCGGTCACGCGGGTCAGCGCGGGCAGGTCCAGGTAGGTGATGACCAGGTCCTCGCTGCCGTAGTCGATGATCCAGTCGTCGAGGACGATCTGCTTCCTGCCCTGGAAGACCAGGTACAGCATCGGTTCGAACACGATGGGGACCGGCGCGCTGGGGGAGCGGCTGAGGTGCAACCGGATGCCGCCCGGCGACAGCCGGGGATCGGACTCGACGGCGTGCTTTGCGATCAGCGACCTGATGCTCTCCAGCGTTCCCGCCACACGTCCTCCAGCGCAGTCGGCACAACGGCAGCGTAACCGGGGGACGGGCTTGGCCGCGTCGTCAGGCGAGGGGGCAGGCGGTGCTTGGAAGCATCTGGCAAGAGACGGGTGGCCGAGGACATTCTTCCGGCGTTCCCTCGTGCATAGGCTGCGATCAGGTGGCAGCGGCAAGCGTTCGCGAGTCCGATCCCGGTGCGAGGTGATCCCGCTCCCGTTCGGTGGCCGCCTGTTCCCGTCAACCCTCCCTCGACCACCCGTGGAGATCCGAATGCCCGAGAACGACGAAGTGGCAGGCGACGGCGCCCTCGACGCGCGGACCGACGCCGCGCTCGACGCGATCGCGCGGGGCTTCGCCTTCCCGCCGCGATCGCCGCTGCTGCGGACACCGGCGGACGCCGGCCTCCGGTTCGACGAGGTCACCTTCCCCTCGGCCGACGGCACGCCGCTGGAAGGCTGGTTCATCCCGCGCCACGACTCCGGCCGGTTGATCATCTGCGCGCACCCGTTCACCTTCTCCCGCTACGGCTTCCCGGCGCACCTCCAACCGTGGAAGTCCGCTTTCGGGGAAGGCTTCGGCAACGACTTCGAGGTCAACCTCATCCCGGACTACAAGATCCTGCACGACAACGGCTACAACGTGCTGGCGTACGACTTCCGCAACCACGGGCTGAGTGCGGCGGCGAACGGCGGGCTGCACTCGAACGCCCGGTTCGAAGCCCGCGACGTGCTCGGCTCACTGGCCTACGCGCGCTCGCGCCCCGACCTGGCGGGCATGGCGCTCGGCCTGTTCAGCCGCTGCATGGGCGCCCACGCCACCTTCGTGGCGATGGAACTCGACCCCGCCGCCTTCGCGGGCGTGCGCTGCCTGGTCGCGCCCCTGCTGCTCTCACCGGTGGTCATCCTCCAGCGGCAGCTCGAACACGCCGGGCTCGCCGGGCACGCCGCCGAGGTCGACCGCCGGTTCCAGCTGATCACCAGCGTGCTGCTGGCGGAGGGCGGCCCGGCGAAGTCGGCTCCGGCGGTCACCGTGCCGACCCTGACCTACGGCGTCCACGACGACCCGCTCACCCACCCCTCGGACCTGGAAGCCATCTTCGAGGCGATCGGCGCGCAGGAGAAGGACATGTTCTGGATCCACGGCACCACCGCGCGGTGGGACGGCTACCTGTGGTTCCAGCGCCACCCGGAGCGGATCCTGGCGTGGTTCGAGAAGCACATGCGGTGATCTCCGGGGTTCGGCTCGGTCGGACGCGGCCTGCTCACTCGCCCGCGACCATGTGCTGGGTGGTCAGCTGCGCGCGGACCTCGGCGGCGGTGCGCTCGGCTTCGGCAGAGGTGGTCCGCTGGGGTGCGTTGAGGAAGTCCGTGCCGCGCAGGGGATGGCTCGCGGGCCGGGGGTAGAGCCAGGCGTGGAAGTGCTGAACGCGGTCGCGGGTGGAGACCGCGTGGACGCGTTCGGCGTCGGTGACCGCGCGCAGGGCGGCGTCCAAGCGGGTGAGCAGCCTGCCGAAGGACTCGGCCTCGGCCCGCGTCATCTCGGCGAAATCGGTGTAGTGCCGTCGCGAGGTGACGCGCAGGGCGCCCGCCATCGTGGTCTCCGCGGGTCCGTGGGCGACCAACCAGTGCTCGTCGCTGTGCACCCAGCCGCCGGTGGCGGGTTCGGGCGGGTCGCAGTAGGGGCAGTCGGACACGGTGGTTCCTCCAAGCGGTCATGGCGTGTGCGCGATCGCCGCGAGGCGGTCGACGCGGTGGGAGAGTTGGCTGAAGACGTCCTCGAAGAACTCGTCGGTGTCCACCCGTCCCGGATCGGGGACCGACCAGTGCACGTGGCGGTCGGCGGGGCCCAGTTCCTCGAAAGCGCCGTCGCAGACGGCGACCACCAGGTCGTCGGGGGCGACGACGTCGCGCACGTGGGCGGTGGTCTCCCGCTCGAGCACCAAGCCGTGTCGTTCGGCGGTGGCCAGTGTGCGGGGGTTGATCCGATCACCGGGGTGAGTGCCCGCCGAGGTGGCCGGGATGGCGCTGCGGGTGCGCCACACCGCCGCGGCCAGCGGCGAGCGGGCGCCGTTGCGGGTGCAGACGAACACCACCCTGGGCGCGGTCACGGTCGGGGTGATGCTCAGGCCCCGCAGTGGTTCGGCGGTGAGCCGCACGTAAGCGCGCCGCCCGTCCGCCTGGGACCTGGTGCGCTCCACCAGCCCGACTTCGCGCAGCACCTTGAGGTGGTGGGCGAGCAGGTTGGAGGTCAGGCCGAAGCGGGCGGCGAGCTCGCCCGGCGACCGGTCGCCGATCGCGAGCAGGTCCACGATCTCCAGGCGCACCGGGTCGGACAGCGCGTGGTGCACCGCCGCCCTGTCCCGAAGATTCATGTCGATTTCCATTGAGGCAATCCTTGTTGAGGTGCTTAGCTGGCGGCAAGGTCGTCCACACCATGGAACACGGGAGGCGCCCAGGGCCACCTCGCACCGCACGACACCCGCGTCCGCGCGCCGACGGCAGGCAGGCGTGGCGGACTGCTGCGACCTCGGAAGAGAATCGTGGTTTTCCGCGGAAGATCACGCGCCTCCGCGTGCGGAAAAACAATTTACGTCCTCTTCGGATGTTTCATGCGGAGTAGTTCTAATTGCTTCTTCTCGCCGATTCCCGGCTGAGTGCGAGTGCGTAGCTTCAGTGCGGTCGGGTCAATCCGCCCAAGGAATCGGGGGATCCATGACCACAAAAGAAGCGATCGATCCGGCCGGCTCATCGCTGTCGCGGCGGTGGGCGCGGTCGTCGGTCCTCACGAAGCTGTACTGGTTGCTGCGCGTCGGCGTCGCGGTGGAGTACCTCGGCCACGGCTGGGCCGGGTTGAGCCGGTCGCGGGCCTGGCTGCCCTACTACGACCTGTTCGGCATCTCCGCCGACACCGCCGTGGGGTGGCTGATGTACGTCACGGGCTCGGTCGACATCCTCGTCGGCCTGGTCGTGCTGTTCTTCCCGCTGCGCATCGTGCTGCTGCACGCCACGGTGTGGGGCGTGTTCACCGCCCTGCTCAGACCCGCCGTGGGCGAGGGCTGGTGGGAGTTCCTGGAGCGCGGCGGCAACTACGGCATGCCGCTGGCCCTGCTGGTGCTGGTCGGTGGCGGTGGGTGGTCGCTGCGCCGCTGGTTCACCCAGGGGCACCTGCCCGAGCAGGTCTCCGACCGCGCCCTGGTGTGGTCGCACTGGGCCGCTCGCGTCGGGTTGGCGCTGCTGCTGATCGGCCACGGCGGATTCGCGCTCTTCGAGAACAAGTCTTACTTCTACAAGTACTTCGCCTTCTTCGGCATCGACGGCGGGACCGTCGACTCGGCGAACCTGATGGCCGTCCTCGGCGCGTTCGAAATACTGCTGGGCCTCGCCGTGCTGATTCGCCCGGTGAAACCGCTGCTGTGGTTCGTGCTGACCTGGAAGTTGTTCACCGAACTGCTCCGGCCGCTGGTCGGCCAGGAGTGGTTCCAGTTCGTCGAGCGCGACGGCGACTACGTGCTGCCGGTCGCGCTCGTGATCGGTGCGGGCCTGTACGCGGCGGCCCGCCACCGGTTGCGCACCCGATCCGCCACCTAGAGGGGAACCCCGTTGCGCCTGCTCCCGCTCGCCACCACCCTGCTGCTCCTCGCGGCGCCCGCCACCGCCACGGCGGGCGCCGCGACCGGGCAACCGGTCGAACTCGGCACGATCCCGATCGGGGCCAACTCCCGGACGGTCGTGTTCACCCCCGACCACCGGCTCGCCTACGTCGCCAACGGCGGCTCCGGCACCGTCTCGGTCGTCGACCCGGTCCGCCGCGCCCAGGTCGCCACCATCCCGGTCGGGACCTTCCCCTACGGCATCGCCTTCGACCGGCCCGGCCGGTACGCCTACGTCTCCAACCGCGACTCCGACGACGTGTCGGTGATCGACACCGCCCGCCGCGCGGTGGTGAAGACCATCCCGGTCGGCGACGCACCCCGCTTGGCCGCGCTCAAACCCGACGGTCGCGAGGTGTACGTCAGCAGCACCGGCTCCGACGCGGTGCACGTCATCGACACCCGCACCCAGGTCGTCACCCACACCATCCCGGTCGGCGACGCGCCGCGCGGCGTGCAGTTCACCACCGGTGGTCGCTACGCCTGGGTGGCCAACTCCGACGCCGACACCGTCTCGGTCGTGGACACCGCCACCTACACCGCCGTCGACACCATCCCCGTCGGCGACGAACCCCGCGGCGTGCTGATCAGCCCCGACAACCGCACCGCCTACATCAGCAACACCATCGACGGCACCGTGTCCGTGGTCGACGTCCGCACCCGGAAGATCACCGCGACCATCCCCGTCGGCGAGAAACCGCGCGGCATCACCCTCGCCGCGGGCGGCCGGATCGCGTACGTGGTCAACGCGGGCCCCGGCGCCACCGGTTCGGGCAGCGTGGTCACCTTCGACACCCGCACCAACCAGGTGCTCGGCCAGGTCGCGGTGGGCCTGGACGCGCACTGGTCCGCCCCCGGACCCGGCCACCGCTACATCCTCGTCACCAACTCCGGCTCCGACACCCTCTCCGTCGTCACCCTCGCCCGCCGCTGAACGCCGCCCACGGGCCCGCGGCAGGCCCGTGGGCGGTCGGCGACCACTCCCGACTAGCGTTGTGCGCCAGGCGGCAGACGTCACCAGCACGTCCGAGCGGAGGACGCGAGCATGACATCCCCCCGACTGGCGCGACGGCTGGGCACCGGCGGCGCGGTGACCATCGGCTTGGGCTCCATGATCGGCGCGGGCGTCTTCGCCGCCTTCGCCCCGGCGGCCGAGGCGGCGGGCAGCGGCCTGCTCGCGGGCCTGGCGATCGCCGCCGTCGTCGCCTACTGCAACGCGACCTCCTCCGCGCGGCTGGCCGCCCGCTACCCCGCCTCCGGCGGCACCTACGTCTACGGCCGGGAACGCCTCGGCCCGTTCTGGGGCTACCTGGCGGGCTGGGGCTTCGTGGTCGGCAAGACCGCCTCCTGCGCGGCGATGGCGCTCACCGTCGCCGCCTACGCCCTGCCCGACGCGGGCAGACCCGCGCGGGCCGCCGTCGCGGTGCTCGCCGTGCTCGCGCTGACCGCCCTGAACTACTTCGGCGTGCAGAAGTCCGTCGCGGCCACCAGGGCGATCGTGGCCGTGGTGCTGGTGGTGCTCGCACTGGTCGTCGTCGCGGCCATCACCGGCGGGCGCGCCGCCGACCTCGCCCGGACGCCGGGCACGACCAGTCCGCTTGGCGTCCTGCAGGCGGCCGGTCTGCTGTTCTTCGCCTTCGCGGGCTACGCCCGCATCGCCACCCTCGGCGAGGAGGTCCGCGACCCGGCCCGCACCATCCCCCGCGCCATCCCCATCGCGCTGGGCATCACGCTCGTGGTCTACGCGGCCGTCGCCGTCGCCGTCCTGACCGCCCTGGGCCCGGCCGCGCTGGCCGCCGCACCCGACCCCATCGCCACCGCCGCCGCCGGGTGGCCCTGGTTGGTCCCGGTGGTCCGCGCGGGCGCCGCGCTCGCCGCGCTGGGTTCCCTGCTGGCCCTGGTACTCGGCGTCTCCCGCACCACCCTGGCCATGGCCCGCGACGGCCACCTGCCCCGCACCCTGGCCGCGATCCACCCCCGCCACCGCGTCCCGCACCACGCCGAGATCGCCGTCGGCGTCACCGTCGCGCTGCTCGCCTCCGCGGTGGACCTGCGCGGCGCCATCGGCTTCTCCTCCTTCGCCGTGCTCGTCTACTACGCCGTCGCCAACGCCTCCGCGTGGACCCTGCGCGTCGACGAAGGCCGCCCGCCACGCGCCGTGCCGGTGGTGGGCCTGCTCGGCTGCCTGCTCCTGGCGGCCACCCTGCCCACCGCCTCCGTGCTGTCCGGGGCCGCGGTGCTGGCGCTGGGTGCCGCGGTGTGGGTAATCCGCTGGCCACGCCACGGGAGGTGACAACGACGCCCACCGTCAGGCGCGAGTGCGGCGATCTCCTCGAGGGGATTGAGTACTCGTTCCAACGACCTAGTCCATGCCATGTGGAAGAGGAGTGCGTCGCGGCGTGTACCGCCGATTTGTCGTACCTAGGGTTCATACTTCGAGGAGCCTGAGTCAGGAGGCGACGTGGTGGAGGTGCTGAGGTCTTGTTGGACGAGAGCCGGCGCGACGACATCGGTTGGCTGGTCGCGACGTACGACAGCTTGGTGCAGGAGGCGGCGGGGGGGACCCGTGACGTCGACCTAGCGCAGGTGCAGCGTTGGCTGCGCCGGGTCACCGGCCTTTCGTCGCTTAGTGCCGCGGTGGAAGCCGCACGGCGGTTGACTCGTCACGAGATCAGCTTCATCGCACCTGTGACACTGCCGGTGCCGAATGCGCCCCGCAAAGAATCGGTCGGACGACAGCAGGCCTCTGAACGCCAGGAGCGCGTCCAGAGGCGTACTCCCCGACCAAAGCAGGTCTCACTACCGCCACCAGACGCGCCCCGCAAAAAATCGATCGGACGACAGCAGGCCGCTGAACCGCAGGAGCGCGACCAGAAGCGCACTTCCCGACCAAAGCCTAACCGCACGCGGGCGGTGATCGCTCCGCCACTTAACGACGATGTCGCGGCGAGATTGGAGAAGCTGTTTGGCCAGCTCGACGGACTACCGCAACGCACGCGCACGGCGGCCGAGGAGGCGGAGGCTGAACGCTTGCGCCAACAGATCACCAAGCTGACCGGGCTTTCCCGTGTGGAGACCGCCAGAAAGGCGCTGCGCACGTTCCTGACTCGCCGCGACGGCGTACGCAGGTTCGTGCCGACCAAGCCGTACGCGGAAGGTTCGACTCGCAAGCCGCCGTACATCAAAGTAGTGCTCGGCGGGTCTCCAGGTGGAGGTAGTCGCGCCTGACGCTCCCTGATCAGTGACTTATAGATCGGTAAAGTCGGCTCGGAAGCCGAGGAGCCAGAGGGTCTCAGACACACTCGCGGGAGCGTTCGTCGAAGACGCTGTGGCCTTGTGGCGTTGGTTGCGTACGTAGATTTGGAGGATCGGCTCTAGCCTCGCCCGCGTACAGATACCGATGTGGGTTCCGTATAACGAGCAGCGCCTGCGCCGTGTGATCGAGTCCATGCTGCGCCCCCCGGTGAAGTGGATGCGCATCGCGGGCCCGATGCTCGTCGCGTGCGGCGTCGTCTTCCTGCTCACCAATTCCGGTTCGTTACTGCTGGCTGGCTCGATTCTGGCGGGAGTGCTCTGCACCTTTGCGTTCGAGCCGCTCATGGTCTGGTACAGCCTGCGCGCGCAGAACGCCGCCATCCGACAGGGCTACCACCTGGTCGTGGACGATGTCGGTGTCACGATGAAGGCGGAGTCCTATGAGTCGCGATTGGCGTGGTCGACGGTCCAGCGGGTCAAGGAAGAACCCGACGTCTGGTTCCTGGTGCTGAGCAAGATGGAGGCGGTGGCGGTTTACAAGGACCTCATGACCGAGGAGCAGCGGAGCCAGTTCGCCGCCGTCCTCGCCCAGCGGCAGCCCGCCTGACCCGATCGATCCGGCGGGCGGACCGCTGAGTCTTCTCCAACCTCATCCGGCGTTGGATTGGAAAGGTCTCTGGTGAAAGTTCGCAGCACGATGGCCGGGGGGAAACCGCCCGGCCATCGTGGTCGATCAGGTCGATCGATCAGTGGTCGATGTCGTGCGCCGCGAACGACCTGTTCGCTCGGGTGATTCCGGCTAGGGCTGCCGGAGCGTCACCAGAACTTGACGGAACTGGCTTTGTTGTTGATGAAGAAGTCCACGGAGGCCTTCGAGCGGTACGGCCCCTCCCAAGTCCCGGTCCAGTTCGTGTGCTCGTAGATTTCCACCAGGCACTTGCTGAACCCCTGGAAGGAGGTGGTCCGGTCGTTGAAGCGCAAAGGGATGTTCGCCTGGTAGTCGACTCCCCTGCTGGTCACGCACGCGCCGGGACCCGAGAAGATCTGCGTGTCGCCACGGAAATCCCTGTCGTCGTAGAGGACGCCGACCGTGACCGAGGCCGCCTCCGCGTTGATCCGGTCCACCACCGTGTCGGTGAGCTCGCGAGGCGAGGAGATGTCCTGGACCTTCCCTCCGCTCAGGTGGCTCACCGCTTCGGCGAAGGACGCGTAGCACGTCGTCTCTCCGCTCTCCAGCGCGGTCACGCAGTGCTTCCCCGATGCGCCGCCGGTGCCGCTCGCCACTGCCGACGGAGCTGCCAGCAGTGCCGCGAAAACGAAGTACAGCGGGACGACAAAGTGTCGCTTGAGCATGGCGCCTCCATTGATCGTAGTTTGCCGTGATCGTGTTCTCCGGTGACGGGCGTATCGATGCCCTTCAACGCGGGCAGTCGTTCGCGGATCGTGGAGAACTCGGCCGATGGAGTGGTTCGTGGTCTGTCGAGTGCTTTTCGACAGGTCCGGTGGGGCGTCTTCGACACTAGAGTCCGCTTTTGGGACCGGTCCCTCTGTGGGGGGTGATCTCGTGATGGCGGTCGTCGTGATCATGGCGTAGTGAGGGTCGGTTCGATCCGGGCAGGCGGTCGTCGGGCACGGGGATCGGTGCTGGATTCTCCCGAGTTTGAATCTTTCCAGCCTCACCTCGCGACGAGGTGGGCGTGACAAAGATTCGGGTCAGGGCGGTGATACGAGTGGTGGAGCAGCGGAGTCCGCTCGGCAGCGGGCAGGGCTTGGCGTCCGGATCGAATCCCGCCAGGGTTCCCGCCCACGCCGCCAGGTTGGAAAGGGCTCACCGGCTACATCTGGAAACCGGCGGGCCCGCGCACCGCGGCGGCGGCCAGTTCTTCGACCCTGGCGGCGGACACCGGCACGCCGGGGGCTGCCTGCACCCAGGCCACGAATTCGAGCACGGTGAGACCGGACGGCGGCTGCCCCACGTAGGGGAGGGCGTAGAGCAGGGTGTTGGGCTCACCGCGCCAGCTCTCCGCCAGCGTGCCGAGGTCCACCGCGTCGAAGCCCAGCACGTCCAGCAGGTCCGCCGCTTCCCGCTTGGCGGTCGGGTCGTCGCCGGACAGCGGCAGCGCGGTGCGGTCGGGCGCCCCCGCCGGGCGGAACAGCTCCAGCAGTTGCTTGGGGCCGATGTTGTGCAGCGCCTTCACCACGCGGGACTCGGCGAGGTGGCGCTGCACCAGCCCGCTGGAGGTCAGCTCGTCGCGGTCGAGCTCCGGAATCCGCCACCCCGCCTTCGGCGCGTAGTTCATCGGGTCGATCACGGTCTTGCCCGCCAGCTCCGCGCGGGGCAGCCGCTCGTGGGCGGCCAGCGGCACGGCCGCGACGACCAGGTCCGCGATGCGCGCCGTCTCGGCCGGGGTGGCGGCGCGGGCCCGCCTGCCGAGCTCGGCGACGAGGTCGGCCAGTGCCTCCGGGCCTCGCGAGTTGCTCAGCACCACGTCGAGGCCGGCGTCGACGGCGCGGCGGGCCACCCCCGCGCCGACCATCCCGGTGCCGATGATGCCGAGGACCGATGTGCTCACTGGTGTTCTCCGTTCGAATGGGCTGGCACCCATCACAGCCCGAGTGAGCCGCGCCAACAATGACCGGAAACGAGCGGCAGCGATCACATCGTGTGATAGATCAGAAGGGGTGGAACTGAGGGCGCTGCAGTACTTCGTGACCGTCGCCGAGGAGCTGCACTTCGGCCGCGCGGCGCAACGGCTGCGGATCGTGCAGCCCGCGGTGAGCCAGCAGATCACCAGGCTGGAGCGCGAACTCGGCGTGCGGCTGCTGGACCGCACCTCGCGGCGGGTGCGGCTCACCCCGGCCGGTGAACGGGTGCTCGACGCGGCCCGCGAGGCGCTGGCGGCGGCGGCTCGCGTGCGGGTGGTCGCGGGCGAACCGGCGGCCGCCCTGCGGATCGGGCTCGCGTCCTGCGTCACCACGCGGGTCGACCGCGCCCTGGCCCGCCTGCGCGACGCCGAGCGCCCCGCCGAGCCGACGCTGGTCGACCTGCCGGTGGCCGCGCGCCTCGACGCCGTCCGCGACGGCGAACTGGACCTGGCGCTGGTTCGCGGCGCCGTCACGACCACGGCGGTGACAGTGGCGCGGGCCTGGTCCGAACCGCTGCACGCGGTGCTGTCACACGACCACCCCGCCGCGAGCACGCCCGCGATCGGCCTGCACGACCTCGACCCGCAGGGCCTGCGGCTCCCTGCCCGCGACAACGACCCGCTGCTGCACGACGCGATCCTCGCCGCGCTGCCATCGGCCCCGCCGCGCCCACCCGCGGGAGACCTGCTCAACGTGCTGTTCGAGGTGGGCCGCGACCCGGCGGGTTGGACGCTGATGCCCGCCGAGCAACTCGCCGCGACCCGTTCGGACCGGGTGCTGTCGCTACCGCTGGACCCGCCGGTGACCATCGACGGCCACGTGGTGACCTCGCAGGCCACGCCGGAGTCGTGCGTGGCGTCCTACGTGGCCGCGTTCGCCGATTGAGGACGATCACCGCCAACCGGACGAGGACGGCGCGCATCGTCGGCAGCGCGAGGGACGAGTCGGACTGCGTTCCGTGACCACTTGAACCCGCAAAGCGAGGATTGCTCCGTTCAGCAGTCGACCCCGTGCCCGCCGAGGCGTCATAGTCTCTTTTCGGATCGGGGATTGATCACTAACTCGCGGAGGGTGCTCCGCGGGCGGGGGGCTTCACACATGCGGTCGCGCATCCGTGCGCGGGGCTTTGCCCTGCGCGCACTCGGTTGTGGAATCGTTCTCACGATGGTGGGCGCCGGGCTGGCGCCCGTGGCCGCGGGTGCCGCGCCGCAGCCGGTTCCGGACGTGGCCGCCGACGAGGCGACCGCCAAGCGGTACGCCGCGCTGGGGGACAAGCCGGTGGCCAAGCCGGCCGACGGGGACCGCGAACGCGACCCGCACCTGGAAGTGATCCACAACAATGAGCCCGACCCGCCGTCCGAGATGAGCATGGAGGGCGGCAAGCTGCCGTGCCGGGTGGGAGCCGACCGGGCGTTCGTCTTCACCCGCACACCCGGGCTGAGCGCGCGGCTGTCCGACGCCGACGGAGGCAGCCTCGACGGTGCGTTCAAGCTGTTCCGCGGACCGCAGGGGGCTTTCTCCCACGAGTACGCGGAGTTCCACGTCAGGAGCATCCCGTCCGGCTCGTTCGGCTCGGCGCAGGTGCCCGAGGGGTACATCACCGCGGACGACATCTACACGTGGCGTGTCCGGGCGGAGGACCGCCAGTCCCACACCTGGTCGGAGTACTGCGAATTCGAGGTGGACACCGCACGGCCCAACACACCCCTGGTGTCCTCCGCTGACTACCCGACCGAGGGTGCGCACGGCAGCGTCGGCCGCACTGGCAACTTCACGTTCCAGGTCAACGGCAACACCGGCCGCGACGGGACCATGGACGTCGTCCACTACAGCTGGTCGCTCAACGACAACGGCGCCCACAACGCTGCCGTGGCATCGGAGGACGGCACCGTCACCGTGCCGATCACGCCCACTCGCCCTGGCATCAACACGCTCTACGTGCACGCCGTCGACCGCGCGGGCAACCACTCCCTGACCAGGGCGGCCTACCGGTTCGAGGTCGCCGCGCCGACGCCCGCGTCGGCGGAGTGGAAGCTGGACGAGTCGTCGGGCGACTCGGCGGCCGACACCGGGCAGGGCAACCGACCGCTGTCGCTGTCGGGCGGGGCTTCCTTCGGCCCGGCGTACGCGGCCAACGGCATGCGGCTCAACGGCACCACGGCCGTCGCGACGACGGCCACGCCCCCGGTGGACACCTCCCGCGCGTTCACGGTCTCGGCGTGGGCCAAGCTGACCCGGACCGACGGCTACTTCACGGTGCTCAGCCAGGACGGCGATCGGGTGAGCCCGTTCTACCTGCAGTACGACCCGGCGGTGGACCGGTGGCGGATCAGCGCGACGGATCGGGACGCCGACTCACCGTCGACGGTCTCGGTGAACTCCCTGAACCCGCCCGAGGTCGGTGAGTGGACGCACCTGCTGGCCACCTACGAGCCGAACAGCCGCAACGCCACCCTCTACGTCGACGGCGAACCGCAGGGCTCGGTGGCGATGAGCTTCTGGCAGGCGGGCGGCAGCCTGGTCGTCGGCGCGGCGCGGTGGAACGGCGACCGGGCCGACCACTTCCCCGGCGCGGTCGACCACGTGCAGCTGTGGGACCGGGAACTCAGCGCGGCCGAGGCCGCCGAAGCGGCCAACCTGGCCGTGCCGCGCGCTCGCTACCAGCTCGACGAGCGCTCCGGCAGCACCACGCTGGACGAGGTCTCCGAGCAAACCGCCACGCGGTCCGGTGGCACGTCCTGGGCGGGCGACCCTCGGGACTCGGCCGCCAGCAGGAAGAAGTGGCTGAACTTCGACTCGTCCGGGACCGGCGAGGTCACCGCACCCGCGCCCGCCGGGCTGCGGACCGACCGCTCCTACACCGTGTCGGCCTGGGTGCGCCAGGACGAGTTCGACCACCTCGCCCGCGCCGCGGTGGGCGCGGGCGACGCGCGGTACTCCCCCTTCCTGCTCGGATACCGGCCGTCGGAGGGGAAGTGGGGCTTCCTGGTGTCCAAGTCGGCGGCCACCGGTGACAGCTGGCTGGCGCTGTCCGACGCACCGGCCGAGGCGGGGCAGTGGGTGCACCTGGCGGCCACCTACGACGCCACCAGTGGCCAGATCGCCTTGTACGTCAACGGCACCGAGCAGAGCTTCTTCTCCGGCACCCCGGACGGCACGGGCGTCCAGAGCAGGGTCGCCACCGGACCGCTGTGGATCGGTCGCGGGATCTGGGAGGGGCAGAGGAACGACGTGTGGAGGGGCGACGTGGACGACGTGCGGCTCTACTCCGGCGTCCTGTCCGCGGACGAGATCGCGGTCGTGTACAGCACCACCTTCCACTTCTGATCGCATCAGGTCGGCCTCAAGCAGCGTTGTCGTGGGCGCTGGATCGGCCAGTAGGGCCGCCCCGCCCGAACTGCAGCGGGAGACCTCCGTTCCAGTCCCCCGCGCAGCGGAGGCGTGAGCTCGGAAACGGGCACTCAGTTGACGTCCTCCGACTGGATATATTGCTAGACCAAGTCTGGCGACGGGTAGTTCTGCCGCTGCCTGCGTGATCAACTCGTGTTGGTTGACAGCAAGGATGTGAAGTGACGTTTGAGCCGCTGGAGCACCTGGAATACTGGCTTGAGGGGGTGCAATCAAAGCTAAACAATAACGGGGTTTCGGTCGAGCTTTCGAGGTCTCCTCCCGGACGTTCAAAGAGGTCGTTGGGGGTGTATCTCCAAGCTGGTGATCGAGGCGGTTTCCTTGAGGTTTGGGATACCGGAGAATGTCAATTGTCGGTTGTGGACTACTCCTCGGTCGCGGATCCTGTCGAGAGTCGTCACTGGGTTCAGTCATCAGGTGATTTGAGAAATGTCGTAGGCTTGCTTTTATCCTGGATTCGGCAGTCGATTTAAGAGTGTGACCCCGCGGGTGATGGCGTTAGGGTGGTGGGTAAGAATTGCGGACAGTGGGCGGGTCTTTCGATGATGGCAGAATGAAAGTATGATCGACATATCTGCTGGACAGGAAGACCTGCCCCTGCTTCACTCTGGCGTCCGTTATTAGTAGCTGTTTTCGAGCTACTGGGGTTCGGAGAGTCGGCGGCTGGTGATGCGGATCATGAACCAGCGGACCATGGCCTCGTGGTGGTGGAGTAGTTGTTCGTAGTCGCGGACACAGCGGCGGTATCCGGTGATCCACACCAACGTGCGCCCCACCACCCACCTCCGGGTCGGTACGGTGAAGTATGGCACTTGCGGATGTTGGACGATCTCCACCACCAGGCCGAGAATCGTACGGGCCCAGTCGAGCATAGGGTTGGTGTGGCCGCCGTCGGCTCACACCAGCGTGGTCCGTTTCCCAGTGGTGCTGCGCATTCGGTGGAGCAGGCTGCGCGCGGCAACTCGGTCCTGTGTCGAGACCGTGGTCACCAGCGTCGCCACCGGCAATCCCAAGGTGTCCACGACGATGTGGCGCTTGCGGCCATCGATCTTCTTCCGGCTGTCCCACCCAGCGTGGCCCGGCCGACGGTGGCGGCGGCGCGCATCGACTGTTCGTGCGCCGGTAGTCTGTTGATGGGGGGATAAAGTTTTCCGTTCTGTGATGATCCTGGGATTCTACGGGACGTGGACCGCCTTGAATAGCGGCCAGCGCGGTAGGGGGTACCGCAGCCTGCGCGGAAAGCGTCAGATCCTGAGTTGGGTGTTGGCGCGTCTATCCGCTCTGCGGAGGCAGGCGTGAGTGCGGTTGGCAGGCCAGTCAGCAACATCCACATTTTCTTACCTGAGGAGTCGGGATGGCCCCGCCCGTAGACCCCGCCGAAGAGCGCTCCCGGCCGGTGGTACCCGTCGAGGTCGAGGTCACCGCATACGACCCCATGCTCGGTGTCAGTACCTGGTGGAATGAAGACACTGTTCTTCGAGTGGAAGTGTGGGATTCGCCCGAGAAAACGGTGGTTATCTCTGGGAATCCGGCCGGTCTCGTGTCCCTCGCCAGGCACCTGCTCACCCTCGCCCAAGAATCGGTTCCGGACGGGCGTCACTTCGACTTCGACACCTATTGCGGATGGCTAGAGGAGGGCTCAGCCGCTATTCGCGTGGAGGTGGACAAGAAGTAAAGGTGCGGCGCTTCACCTGAAGGGACGAGGTGCCACAGCGAGTTGTTGCTCGGTGTGGCCTCAAAGGCTGTCCCTGCTGTCCCGGCCCTCACCGACAACACTACGGTAGGTGATCTGCGTAACCTGTCTGCTGGCAATCCGCTGGAGTTAATAAAAAGTAAAAGGAATCTTTCTGACGCGGACCCGCTGGATAGCGTATTCAACCCGCAGGGAAATCTGAAGGAGTATCCGGGTGTCACCCCTGACCGAACCGTGCTGTTTCAAGGCAATCATCGTGCTGCGGAGTTGATGGCCCGCGCGGCCGGTCCTGACAACCTTAACATAAACTGGGGTATGCCTATTTACATTCGTGATTTTTGAAGACCTCGGTATGATTCACTCTAGCGTGGAGGTGCGCGGTTAAAAAGTTTTGGAGGCGTGTGAATATCGATGCGGTCTACCCCTTGGATTTGCAACTTGCGGAAGAGCTTCGGAGGATGGCCGTCCGGAAGGGCTTTACGGCTCGCGCTTGGCGGCAGGATGATTACCTGAGCATGAGGCCGGGTATGTTGATCAAGTGCTGGCTTCGGCCAGCGGGAAGGGACGCCTTTACCTTTTCGGATAGATACATCAGGTGTTGGCTGATCGTAGAGAAAGTATTCCATGATGAAAAAGGGTGGGAGACTGAAAGAAATCTCCGTCTACATGCCCTTGATGTTGCATCTAATGTTTACGGCAAGCTCAATTCGGCTACCCGTACGGAGCGCGCCGAATACATGCTCGGACTAGAGTCGACGCTTCCATTCGATAGATCTGAGATTAACTGAGGTTTTCTCAACGGTGTATGCCGCAGGTAAAGCAAGGCAGGTTCAGGCGGTCGTAGCATCTGATCGTGGTGTTCGGCGAGGAAGGACCGCCCCGCCGTGCGTCGGATGTTGACCTTGGCCGATCGGGAAGGGACCTCCCAAGCACTGGCCGAGTCGTTGGAGTACTGAGATCGCTGCCCGGATCGGGCGTGATGCCTCGATCGTGTCCCGAGAGGTGAGTCGTCATGGTGGCCGGGATGGTTACCGGGTGGTGGCCGCCGACCGGGCCGCCGGGGCGGCCCGGTCGAGGGCCGAAGCCACTGGCGGTGGACCGGAACCCGGTTCTGCGGTCGCGGGTGGTCGGACTGCTACGGGCGGGCTGGTCATCGGCGTCGATCCAGGGCCGGTGGGCACGCGATCACGATGGCGGGGACGCTGTGCGGGAGAGTGAGCTTCCCTCGATAACCCGAGGCGGTTGTTACCGGGTTCGGGTCGGTGATGCTGGGATGGCAGTCGGTTCGGCCTGAGAGGCGTGCCAGGCGGCTTCGTGCTCGTCGGGGCTGAGCTGGCCGAGGGTCTTCTGGATGCGTTCGGTGTTGTAGAACCCGTTGGGGTGGACAGTTCGGTGGAGGTCCCAGGGGTTGGGCGTGAAGCCCAACCCGACGCTCCGCAGCACAGACGTTGTCGAAGCCGGAACCCGGTATCGATGCCAAGTGCGAGGGTGCGCGGCGAGCACTGCGGGTGCCATCAGCGGCCGCAGGCGACCTCCTCCCGTTCGGCGTGCCCCGCCAGCGCGGCGCGGTGCCTGCGGTTGGCGGTCATCACCTCGTCCAGGGTGTCCCGCGCGCGTAGCAGTTCGGTGATGTGGGTGTCCAGCCGCTCCCGCTCCCTCGCCATGCTCTCCCACGCGGCGTCGGTGACGTCCGCGGTGCCCGCGTCGACGCAGGGCATGATCTCGGCGATGGTGCGGCTGGACAGCCCGGCGCTGTAGAGCCGTTGGAACAGCACCACCCGCTCCACATCGGACTCGCGGTAGAGGCGCTGCCCGCCGGAGCTGCGCTCGCTGGTGAGCAGCCCCTGCTGCTCGTAGTACCTCAGCGAGCGCACGCTCACGCCCGCCCGCGCCGCCAGCTCGCCGATCCTCATGCCGCAGACCTCCCACTACCCGGACCACACCTGATGGTGGACGTCGAACCCAGGGTAGGCGTCAGGAGGCGGTGGGCAGGCGGGTCACGAGGGCTGGTGCTGCCGGTGGGGTGCGGCGAGGTGGCCGGTCAGCCGCTCCCAGTTGCCTGACCCGATGGCGGCCTTCTCCTCGTCGGTGAACGGCGCCTGTTCGAGGAAGGACCGGGCGACGCCGCCGCTGGTGTCCAGGTGGGGGAAGCCGCCGGGGCGGGTGCCGAAGGTGTAGGGGTAGTCGGTGGAGTAGAGCATCCGGTCGGTGCCGACGACCTCGGCGGTCCAGCGCAGGTAGCGCTCGCTGACCGTGCCGCTGCCCGCGATCCAGAAGTTCTGCCGGAAGTAGTCGGCCAGCGGGCGCGGCAGCCCGGCCATCTCCCGCAGGAAGCCGACGTGGTCGAGGTAGAACAGCACGACCTCGCCCCAGTGCCCGGCGATCACCTGGAGCTCGGGGTGCCGGTCGAACACCCCGGAGAAGATCATCCGCAGGTATTGCACGCCCAGGTCGTAGTACCAGCCCAGCCCGGCGGTGGCCAGCGCCGGGCCCACGCCGTTGGGCAGCCCCGAGTAGTACGCCTCCTGGACCGCGCGCACCGGGGTCTGGGGGTGGAAGTGCAGGGGGACGCGCAGCCGCTCGGCGGTGGCGTAGAGGTCGTCGAACTCCGGCGCGTCGGCCAGTTTGTCGCCGGTGCGGCCGTAGAGCATCGCGCCGCGGAAGCCGAGGCCGATCGCGCGCTCCAGTTCGGCCGCAGCGGCTTCGGGCGCGGAGGTCGGGATGGCCGCGAACGCCTGGAACCGCCGCGGGTTGGCTTCGACGATCTCGGCGAGGGCGTCGTTGGCCTCGCGCGCGACGCTCACGGCCTCGGCGGGCGCGAGGTTCTGCACGCCCGGCGTGGACAGCGACAGCACCGCGACGTCGATGCCCTGGTCGTCCATGTCGGCGAGGCGCTGCTGGCCGACGTCGAGCAGCCGCCGGGTGACCGGGTGGTCGGGGCCGTAGACGTTGGGGCTCAGGCCCGCCTTCTCCCACGCTTCCAGCACGACGGGGAGGAGCACGTGCTCCTCAAGACCGACGATGCGCAACTTCTCGTTCATGCCGCACTCCCTGTCTTCGGGGGACAGGAAGCACTGTATCAGCGATACTAACGGTGGTAGCAACGGCATTAGTATCGCCGATAAACAGTGGTGGGCGCGGTGCGCGTCACGAACGCCTGCGTGGCCCCCCGGTAAGCACGCGCAGCACGGTGGCGGGCTTGAACAGCGTCGCCGCCGGATCGATCAGGCCGTTCACCCGCTGGAACTGCCCGGCCAGGACCGGGTCGTGCCTGGAGACGGCTTGCAGCCGCTGGATGTAGGCGCCGATGACGCGCTCGACCCTGGACTGGGGCAGGCCGAGGATCTGGCGGTCGGCGCCGACGCCCGTCCGCCACGCCTGGTCGACCCACTTGGCGGTCGCGGTGAAGAAGCGGCGGGCCAGATCGGGCCCGCCGTCGGCCAGGCTGTCGCGCAGGGTGGTCGCCTGGATCGCGGCCATGGTCATGCCCTGCCCGAACAGCGGGTTGAAGCTGCAGACGCCGTCGCCGACCACGAGCAACCCGCCGGGGAACCGGCGCAGGCGCTCGTAGTACCGCCGACGGCTCATGGGAACCCGGTGCGTGCGAGCGTCGTCGAGCCACTCCGCTTGGCGGAGCGCGGCGAAGACGTGCGGCGGCGCCATGCGCTCGGCGAAGGCGAGGAACCCCTCCAGGTCGGTGGGGCTGCGCTGACCCGCGTACCCGCCCAGCGTCAGCACGTAGCGGCCCTCCTCCTGGGCGAGGAGCCCCATGGCGGTCGGGCGCTGGGGCACGGCCGACACGATGACCATGAGCAGATCCCCCAGCGCGCCCGGCGGCAGCCGCAGGTGCCTGCTGGTGTAGGTGACGTCGACGGGCACCTGCTCCTCGTCCGGCGCGTCGTACCCGAGCCGCTTCAGCCAGACCGGGGTGCGCCCACCTCGGCCGGTGGCGTCCACGACCAGATCGGCCGGGAGGACCTCCTCGCGGCCGTCCTGCGCCGCCACCCTGACCCCGGCCACCCGGTCCCCGGAGGCGACCAGGTCGATCGCGGCGCAGCCGTCGCGGAACACCACACCGGGCATCGCGCGCACCTCGTCCCGGACGCGGCTCTCCAGGTAGGGGCGGCTGGGCTGGTAGCCGGGGTGGTCCTGCGGAGGGTAGTCCTCCGGGGGGCCCTCGTACCCGAGCACCTGGCCGTTGACGTCGAACCACATCTGCGCGGGGCTCTCCACGGCGGGAACCCCGTCGGCGGCGAACTTGGCCAGCAGTCCGGGGAACAGCTCGTCGAGGATCGCCACGCCGCGCGGGAGCAGGGCGTGCGAGTGCCGCCCCTGGGGAACGCCCTTGCGGTCCAGTACGCCCACGGGCAGCGGATCGCGTTCGACGACGGTCACGTGCCGGTAGGCGTCGGCGAGCACCCTGGCGGACAACAGCCCGGCGATGCTCGCGCCCAGCACGACCGCGTGGTCGCCGACCTTCCCCATCACGCCTCCCCGGCGCGGCGGGCACCCGCTCGGCATCCGGGCGGTTCGGGCGGTACCACGGGAAAAACGCGCATGGCGGAGTGCTCCTCGGTGGGGGATCGGCACGGTATTGATCTTCATCCTGAGGCAGCCGTCGAACGCGCGTCCAGGTCGAGTGCCCGAAGGTGCTAAATGATGGCCCCACCCGCGGCGCGGGCACTGATCAGGAATCGAGAAGCGCCGGTCGTGGTGCCGCGCCTAGCGTTCCCGTCATGACCTGCACGGACACGATCACCCTCGAAGTGGACGACCTCGCGGCCGCCGAGCGCTTCTACACCGCCTTCGGGCTGGGGGCACTGGTCGGCCTGCGAGCCGCGCGGGAGCCGACCAGCGGCTTCCGCGGATTCGCCCTGTCGCTGCTGGTGTCCCAGCCCGCCGACGTCGACGCGCTGGTCGACGCGGCTCTGGGCGCGGGGGCGACGGCGCTCAAGCCCGCCGCGAAGTCGCTGTGGGGCTACGGCGGCACCGTGCAGGCCCCGGACGGCACGATCTGGACGGTCGCGACGTCGGCGAAGAAGGACACCGGCCCGGCCACCGGGCGGATCGACGGCGTGGTGCTCCTGCTGGGGGGCGCCGACGTGGCCGCGAGCAAGCGGTTCTACCTCGGCCGAGGGCTGACCGCGGCGAAGAGCTTCGGCCGGATGTACGTCGAGTTCGCCGCCGGGCGGGGACCGGTCAAGCCGGCGCTGTACCGGCGCCGCGCGCTGGCCAAGAACGTCGGCGTCGCCCCGGAGGGCACCGGCTCGCACCGGATCGCGATCGGCGGCGCCACCGAGCCCTTCACCGACCCGGACGGGTTCGCCTGGGAGCCCGCCCCGGTGGCGGCGCGGCCCTGATGTGCCACTACCACCTGCCCGCCGAGCTGGCCGAGCAGCTGCGGGACAGCACGAGTTCCCCGACCGGACCACCCGCTGACCGCCGACCCGATGCCGACGGCACGGTGGCGCCCACCACGACCCTTGAGGAGATTCCGCGATGAGCCGCACCAAGACCAGCACGTACGAGGGGTTCACGGCCGAGGAGCGGGCCGCGATGAAGGAGCACGCCCAAGAGGTGAAGAAGGCGTCGCGCCGGACCTCGCGGGCGGAGAAGGCGGCGGAGGCGGAGCGGGACCTGCTCGCGAAAATCGCCGAGATGCCCGACGCCGAGCGGGTCATCGCCGAGCGCGTGCACGCCATCGTCACGGCCAACGCCCCGATGCTCGCGCCCAAGCTCTGGTACGGGATGCCCGCCTACGCGCTGGACGGCAAGGTCGTCTGCTTCTTCCAGAGCGCGGACAAGTTCAAGACGCGCTACTCCACGCTCGGGTTCAACGACCTGGCCAAGCTGGACGACGGCGCGATGTGGCCGACGCACTTCGCCCTGGCCGAGGTGACGGCCGAGGTTGAGGAGCGCATCGCCGAGCTGGTGCGGCGGGCGGTGGGCTGAGCTCGTCGCTCAGCCGATGCCCGCGGTCCACTCGGCGACCGCGCGGTGGTAGTCCGGCGCGTTGGGGGAGAAGTTGAGCGAGTGCCCGTAGCCGGGGACGACGTGGGTGCGCAGCCGGGCCTCGGGCGCGTAGAAGCGCGCTTCCGAGGCTCGCAGCGCGTCGGCCGACGAGCAGTCCGCGCCCAGCGGCGGGCCGCAGAAGTTCGCGTCGCCGCCGCCCATGACGAGCATGACCGGCACGGTGATCCGCCGCGACACCGGGATGAGGCTGCCGATCAGCACGGTGTCCACGGTCTCCGCGGGCGTGACGGTGTCCTTGGTGGCCTCGTCGAACTCGATGGCCCCGGCCTCGGTCGCGCCGGGGGTGTGGAACGAGGAGTACCGCGAGCCCGCGATGGTGGTGAGGTAGCCAGGGTCGAGGCCGCGCTCCTGGAGCCGGGGGTCGAGCACGGCCGGGACGAGGGTGGTGAACACGGGCACCGCGCCGGGGAGGTTGATCCGGTGGGTCAGCCCGGTGATGACCACGCCGTCCACGTCGCGGTGGGTGGCCGCCACGGTGGTGGCCACCGCCGAGCCGATCGAGTGGCCGACCAGCACCACCCGGTCGAACCTCGGCCGCAGCGACTGGACCACCGCGTGCACCGCCTTGGCCTGGGCGGGCACGCCGAGCAGGGCGCTGAGCGGTGTGGAGCTGCGCCCGCTGCCGAGCCGGTCCACGGCGACGGTGGCGATCCCGGCCTCGTTCATGGCCCGCCGGTACGAGAGGGTCTGCGGCGCGTGGCCGATGTCCCAGTAGGCGCTGGTGTAGGTGCCTCCCGGCACCAGCACCTGGAGCGTCCGCGCGCCCTGCGGCACGCACAGCCTGCCGTGCATCGACTGCTTGGTCAGGCCGATCGTCACGGGCACCGCCACGTCCTGGCACGTGGTCTGCGCCGCGCCCGCCGTGCCGGGGGCCAGGCACAACCCGGCGGTGAGCAGCACGGCGGCGCCGCAACGGCGGAAACGCGACCAGCTCAAGGGGAACGACCTCCGGCTCGCTGTGGGCCTCGCTGTGGGCCTCGCTGTCGGTGTCACTGTCGGGGTCACTGTCGGGGGACCACCGTCATCAGCATGTCGCTGGGGTAGGCGGTGGAGGTGAACTTGACGCGGACGGGCTTGTCCGGCAAGGGGACCAGCCGCCACCGCGCCGCGACGGTGGCCACGGCGATGGCGATCTCGGTCTGCGCGAACAGGTTCCCGACGCACTGGCGCGCGCCCGCGCCGAACGGGACGAACGCGCCCTTGGGGACCTCGGCGGCGCGTTCGGGCGACCAGCGGTCGGGGTCGAAGCGGTGGGGGTCGGCGAACGAGGCCGGGTCGTGGTGCAGGGCGTGCGGGCTGAAGATCACCTCGGCGCCCTCGGGCAGCGTCACGCCGCCCAGCTCGACCGGGACCAGCGCGCGTCGCATCAGGAACCAGATCGGGTACATCCGCAGCACTTCGTTGACGACCTGGTTGAGGTAGGCCAGCTTCCCGACGTCGGCGAAGGCGGGCGCGCGCCCGTCCAGCACCCGGTCCACCTCGGCGTGGACGCGGCGCTCGACCTCCGGGTGCCGGGCGAGTTCGTGGAAGGTCCAGGCCAGCGCCAGCGCGGTGGTCTCGACGCCGCCGACGAGCAGCGTCAGTACCTCGTCGTGGACCTGCTGGTCGGACATGCCCGCGCCGGTGTCCGCGTCCTGGGCGTCCAGCAGCGTGGACAGCAGGTCGCCGTGGTCGACCCCGTCCTCCCGTCGCCTGCGCACCAGGTCGAGCACGATGCCGCGCATCCGGCCGATGGCCCGGTCGAACTCGCGGTTGCCGGGCAGGGGCAGCTTCCCGACCAGCGGCGGCGTCAGCGCGCGGACCATGCCGTTCCTGATCACGGTGAAGATGGAGCGGCGCACCTCGTCGATCGCGCGCCGGTCCAGCTCGGTGGAGAACAGCGCCTGGCAGGCGATGGTGACGGCGAGGGCCTGGGTGTCCCGCTCGACCGCGCGCACCTGGCCGGGGCGCCACGTCGCGGTCAGCTCGGCCGTCGCGCGGGCCATGGCCTCGGCGTAGCGGGCGACGCGGTCGCGGTGCAGCGCGGGCCGCACCATCCGGCGCTGGCGGCGGTGGAACGCCCCGTCGGAGGTGGCCAGGCCGTTGCCGAAGAACGGCCGGAACTTGTCGAACAGCGCGCCTTTGCGGAATGCGGACCCCTTCGTGACGAGCAGTTCGTGGACAAGGCGAGGATTCGTCACGAAATAGGTTCGCATCGTGCCGAGGTCGACCCGGACGACATCGCCGTGATTCCGCAAAGATGCGGTGAACTTGTGCCGCTCGCGCATCATCGGCAGGGTGTGGCCGAGTAGTGGCAGGCGGCCCGGCGCCACCGGGACGGGCATATCCGCTCCTCGCCGAGTTTTCGGGGGAGCACCACGATAGAAACCGTTCGGGTGAGGCGACAGTACCCGTTCGGGTGGCGCTGAGCCACTCGGACGGCGCAGCAGACCCACTTGGGCGGTGGCTACGATGATGCCTTCTCGGTGAAAGGGTGTTTCGCGGTGGAGCAACGCGAGTGGATTCCGCGCAGCGTCGACATCTCGGTTCCGAGCATGGCCCGCACCTACGATTTCCTGCTCGGCGGCGCGCACAATTTCGCGGTGGACCGGGAACTGGCCGCGCACGTCCAGCGCGTCATGCCCGACGCGCGTTCCGCGGCCCGCGTGAACAGGGCGTTCCTCGGCCGCGTCGTCCGGTTCATGATCGGGCGCGGGGTCCGCCAGTTCCTCGACATCGGCTCCGGCATCCCGACCGTCGCCAACGTGCACGAGGTCGCCCAGGGCGAGGACCCGCGGTGCCGGGTGGTGTACGTGGACAAGGACCCGGTCGCGGTCGCGCACAGCGAGCTGATGCTGGCGGACAACGACCGCGCGACCGTCGTGCACGCCGACATGCGCGATCCGGAGTCGATCCTGGACGACCCGCGGACCCGCGCGCTGCTCGACTTCGACCAGCCCATCGGCCTGCTGCTGCTGATGATGCTGCACTGGCTGCCCGACGAGGCCGACCCGTGGCGGCTGATGGCCCGCTATCGCGACGCGCTGCCTCCCGGCAGCCACCTGGCGATCACCCACGTCACCGCCGACCACCAGGAGCGGCCGCTGGCCGAGGTGACCGACCTGATCAAGCGCAGCCGCAGCGTCGACCAGCTCACCGAGCGCCCGCACGACCGGGTGCTGGCGCTGTTCGGCGATTTCGAACTGGTCGAGCCGGGACTGGTCGGGTGCGCGCAGTGGCGGCCCACCGGACCGGGCGACATCTCCGACGCGCCGGAGATGAACATGGTCATCTACGGCGGGGTAGCCCGCAAACCCTGATCACAACGGGATTGAACCGATGTCACAGCCCCACCCCGAATCCGATGCCGCTCACGGGCAGGTTTCCCCGGACGGCGCGCGTGCGCGCGAACTGCTCGCGCGCACGTGGGCGTACCGGTTGAGCGGCGTCGCGATGATCCCGCTGTCACGGGAGGAACTGGACCGGGAACTGCGCGAGCGGCTCGACGAGCTGTGCGCGGTCCTGGTCCGCGACCCGTTCGACGCCGCCGCGGTCGAGCGGATCGGTGAACAGGTCGTCGCGCTGGGCCACGTCGCCGAGGACGGTTTGCGCCGCACCGCGGAAGTGCTCGGCAAAGGGCTCCCGGCGCTGCCCGAGCTCCAGCGGGCCGACGTGGGCGCGGACCGGATCGCCCTCGCGGTCGGCGCGCTGGCCACCGGTTTCCTGACCGCCAACCGGCGGGCCGTGTTCGAGCAGCAGGAGCGGATGCAGCTGTCCCTGCTCAAAGCGGTGCGCGACGCCAAGTGGCACCTCAAGGAGAGCGAGACGCGCTTCGAGGAGGTCGCCACGTCCTCGGCCAGCGGCATCGCGGTGGTCGACCTGGACGGGCGGCTGGTGCGGACCAACGGCGCGATCGGCGACATCCTCGGCCGCACCGCCGCCGAGCTGACCGGCACCTCCCTGTTCGACCTGGTCCACCCCGACACGGTGGGGATGCTGCGCCAAGCGATGCGGGCGGCGGTCGAGGGCGGGCAGGACCGCCTCCGGCAGTCGCAGCGGCTGCTGCGGGACAACGGCGACGTCGCCCGGATCTCGCTGACCGCGTCGCTGCTGCGCGACGCCGACGGAGCGCCGAGCCACTTCGTGGTGGTCGTCGAGGACGGCACGGAACTGGTGCTGCTGCGCAACGAGCTGAACCGGCAGGCGCTGCACGACGTGCTCACCGGCCTGCCCAACCGCCAGTTCTTCAGCACCCACCTGGAGAGCGCGGTGCGGCGGGCCGACCCCGCGCACGGCGTGACGCTGCTGCACCTGGACCTGGACGCCTTCGGCATGGTGTGCGGCAGCCTCGGGCGGCGCGCGGGCGAGCTGCTGCTGGTGCAGGTCGCGCAGCGGCTGAAGTCCCTGCTGGCGCGGGAGAAGGCGATGATCGCCCGGCTCGACGGCGACGAGTTCGCCATCCTGGTGGAGAACACCGCGACCACCCCGGACGCCGCCACGATCGCGGCGGCGGTCAACCGGCGGCTGACCGAACCCGTGCAGGTCGACGGGCACGGCCTGGCGGTGTCCGCGTCCATCGGCGTGGCCCTCGGCACCTCCCCCGACCAGGACCCGGCCGAGCTGCTGCGGGCCGCCGACCAGGCGCTGCGGCGGGCCAAGACCGGGCGGCGCGGCCAGTGGGAGCTGGTCGACCCGAGCCGGGACGCGGCGGACCGGGCGGCGCACGCGCTGGCCGTCGGCATGGCGGGCGCGTGGGAGCAGGGCGGGATCACCGTCCGCTACCGGCCCGTGGTGCGGCTGGCGGACGGGGGCCTCGCGGGCGTGGAGGCGGTGCTGCACTGGGAGCGGCCGGAAGGTGCCGTCCCGCACCAGCGGTGCGTGGCGCTGGCCGAGAGCACCGGCTTCATCCTGCCGCTGGGCGAGTGGCTGCTCGGCGTCGCGGCCGGGCAGGTCCAGTGGTGGCGGCAGCGCGACGGGTCCGCCCCGCCGCTGGTCCTCGCGCTGACCGCGCACCAGGCGGTCGACGCGGACCTGGTGTCGCGGGTGGTGCGGGCGCTGGACCGCACCGGCCTGCCCGCCGACCGGTTGGTGATCGGGATGCCGGTGGGCGCGCTGGCCGTGCCCGAGGCGGCGGACAACCTCGACGTGCTGACCGAGACGGGCGTGCGGACGGCGCTGGAGGACTTCGCGCTGGGCCCGGACGACCTGGCCGCCGCGCGGGAGCACGGCGTCGGCTCGGTCCGCGTGCCCGGCCGCCTGGTCGACCTGCCGGGCAGAGCGCTGGCCGAGCACGCGGTCGCCCTGGTCCCCGCGCTGCGCGAGGCCGGGATCGAGGTCGCCGTCGACGGCGTCGCCACGGCCGAGCAGGCGGCCTGGTGGCGGGACGCGGGCGCGGACCGGGCCACCGGCCCGCACTTCGGGCCCGACCACCCGGCGGGCGGCTTCCCGTCCCGCCGGTAGCCCGCGCCTCACACCAGCGTCTCCGCGACGTAGGCGGCGGTCTCGGCGAGGAGGGCCTCGTCGTAGCGCGCGTCGGCGGTGGCCTTGCTGGACATGATCGACACGACCAGCGGAGCGGAGTCCGGGGGCCACACGACGCCGACGTCGTTGAGCGTGCCGTAGTTCCCGGTGCCGGTCTTGTTGGCCACGCGCCAGCCCGGCGGGACGCCCGCCCGGACGCGCTTGGCCCCGGCGACGCCGCGCTCCATCAGGTCGCGCAGGAAGTCGCGCTTGTCGGCGGGCAGGGCGTCGCCCAGCACGATCCGCTGGTAGTCCGCGCCGATCGCCCGCGGCGTGGTGGTGTCGCGCGGGTCGCCGGGCGCGGCCTCCACGATGTGGGGCTCGATCCGGTCCATCCGGGTGACCTCGTCGCCCAGGCCGCGCAGGTACGCCGTCAGCTCGGCAGGCCCCCCGAGGTCGCGCAGCAGCATGTTGCCCGCCGTGCCGTCGCTGAAGCGGACCGCGGCGTCGCACAGGTCGCGGATGGTCATGCCGGTGGCCACGTGCCGCCGGGTGATGGCGGAGCTGGCCATCAGGTCGGCCTCGGTGTAGGTGATCACGGTGTCCAGGTGCGACATGGGGTTGCGGTGCAGGACGGCCGCCGCGGCGAGGCCCTTGAACGTCGAGCAGAACGCGAACCGCTCGTCCGCCCGGTGGGCGATGGTCGCACCGGAGCCGGTCGCGACGGCGTGGACGCCCAGCCGCACGTCGTACCGCCGTTCGAGGTCGAACAGGCGCTCGTGCCGCTCGGGCGGTGGGGTGGTGGAGGGCGTCGGGGCGGAGGCGGGGTCGGCGGGCCGCGCGGTGGTGGCGCACCCCGCCAGCGGCAGCAGCGCGAGCGCCTTGAGCAGGGCGCGGCGGTCGGTCGGTCGTGGCGTGGTCATCGTTCCCCCTGGTGGTCGAGTGCGGGACGAGGCTGGCAGCGGGCCTGGGATGCCGTCCAAGACAGAGGAGGCCGGATCGATGCCGATCCGGCATACAACGTGGTCGGGTCGACGTCATCGCGGCACTGGAGAAGCACCTCGGGGGGCGGTTGCTCACCCGGTAACCGCGAGTCGAACCCCCGGAACCCCTGAGTTCAACGCTGGGGTCGCGTGCCCGCGGCGGAGTCGACGACCAGGCGCGCGGCGGCGCGGGCCGGGGCGACGGGATCGGCGGGAACCCCGCGCAGGAGGCTGCTCAGCACCCCGTTGTAGAGCAGCAGCAGCATCGCGGCCACGGCGTCCGGATCGGCGCACCCGGCTTCCCGCGCCAGCCCGGCCAAGCGCCCGGTCACCAGCCGCGTGTCCTGCTCGACCAGGTCGAGCACCGGGTCGGCGCGGCCGTCCGGCGGGGCGGGGCGCTCGGAGGCCGTGGCCAGGAAGCAGCACCACTGGGTCGGCCCGGCCTCGGCGCGGAAGGTCTCCACGGCGTCGAAGACCGCCAGCAGGCGTCGCACCGGGGAGTCGGCCGCGGCGACGGCGGCGTCCCAGTGCCGGGTCCACGCGTCGAGGCGGCGGGCCAGCACCTCGCGCAGGAGGTTGTCCTTGCCGCCGAAGTGCTTGTAGAGCGTCACGATCGCCACGCCCGCCGAGGCGGCGACCTGGTCGACCCCGGTGACGGCGATGCCCCGCTGGAAGAACAGCGCCTCGGCGGCGTCGAGGATGCGCTCCCTGGGGTGCGGGGGAGTGGCCACGCTCCTAGCATAACGCTCGTTACGCCATAACGATCGTTATACCGAATGGGGTGCCAGCGTGGTGGTGACCGACGCACGACGCCGAAGCGGTTCCGGCCTGGGGACCGCGGTGGCGGGGATGTCGCTGATCGCCGCCACCTACGGGATGGCCCGCTTCGGGGTCGGCCTGTTCGCGCCCCGGCTGGCCGCGCAGCGCCCGGACCTGGCCGGTGTGCTGGGGTGGGCCGCGGCCGCGCAGTTCACCTCCTACTGCCTGGCCGCCGCGGTGGCCGCCCGGTTCGCCGACCGGCGCCCCCGCGCCGCCGTGCTCCTCGCCGGGGCCACCGCGACCGCCGGGTGCCTGGGCGTGGCGGTGGCCTCGGCCCCGGCCGCGTTCGTGCTCGCGGTCTTCGTCGGCGGGATGGGCGGCGCGTTCGCCTCGCCCGCCCTGGTGCCGATCGTCGACGCGGTGGTGACCCGCCGCGCGACCGCCACCGGGCAGTCGCTGGTCAACTCGGGGACGGCGGTGGGCGTGATCGGCGCGGGCCTGGTCGCCCCGGTCGCCGCTTCGGTCGGCCCGGCGTGGGTGTGCATGGCGCTGGTGTGCGCGGTCACCGCGTTGGCCACCTGGTACCCGGTGCGGGCGCGCGCCGACCTGGCCTCTCCGGCGTCCCCGGCCGCGCTGTCCGCGTGGCGGTCGCTGGTCCTGCCGGGGGCCGCCGCGGTGCTCGCCGGGGCGGGCTCGGCCCTGGTCTGGACGTTCGGGCCGCTGCTGGTCACCGGCGCGGGCGCGGTGCGCCCCGACCGGGTGGGCTGGCTGTGGATCGCGCTGGGGGCGGGAGGGGTGCTCGGCACGCTGACGGGCGTGCTGGTCGAGCGCTGGGGCAGGCGGACCGGCTGGTGCGTGTGCGCCGCCGCGCTGGCCCTGGCCTGCGCCGCGCTGGCGCTGTCCACCGCCTCGGGCGCGGCCTGGGCGGCCTACGCCTGCATGGCGGTCTTCGGCGCGGGTTACATGGGGCTGTCCGGCGTGCTCGTGCTCTGGGCGCGGCAGGTCCGTCCCGACGCCGCCGGAGCGGGCACCTCGGTGCTGTTCATCGCACTGGCCACCGGTCAGGCCCTCGGGTCCGCCGGGTTCGGGCTCATCCAGGGGACGCTGAGCGCGGCGGCCGTGGCGCTCGTGGCCGCGGGCCTGTGCGCCCTCGGCGGTCTGGTCGTCCTGGTGCCGCGGAGCCCGAGGGCGGCGTGACGCCGCCGTCCGGGACAGCGGCGGATCGCCGCCGACCTCGCGGATAGGTTGGGCGGGTGGACGTCATCGCGGCCTGCAAGGCATTCGTCGCCGTGAGCGGGCACGGCAGCTTCACCGTCGGCGCGGCGGCGGCGCGCATCCCGCAGTCCGTCGCGAGCAGGCGCGTCGCGGCCCTGGAGAAGCACCTCGGGGTCGAGCTGCTCACCCGGTCCTCGCGCAGCGTCGCGCTGACCCCGTTCGGCCGGGAGGTGCTGCCCTCGGCGCGGCGGCTGGTCGAGCTGGCCGAGGCGCTGGAGCACGACGCCGCGCAGGCCAGGCTGCGCCCCTTCCGGCTGGCCGTGCCGGAGGTCTGCGGCCCGCGCCCGCTGGCCGCGCTGGTCGCCGGGGCCAGGGCGCATGACCTGAACCTCGACCCGCGCCCGGCCGCGCCGCGGCGGCGCGCCGAACTCGCCCGCACGCTGGAGGTGCGCGCGGCCGTGGTCGCCGTGCCGCCCGACGACGGCGCGTGGCGGGTGCCGCTGGGCCTGGCGGGCCACACCGACCCCGGCGACGCGCCCGCGATCTACCTGGAGTCGCTGCGCGCGGGCCGCGCCGAGCGGACCGCCCGCCGACGCCGGGTGCTGATCCAGGCCGAGGACGACGTGCCGCACGTGCGGGACCGCGTCCGGCGGCTCGGGCACGCCGTGGGGCTGCAACCCGCCCAGGTCGTGGTGGCCGGTTCGCTGGTCGCGGCGGTGGCCGAGGTGCTGGCCTCGGACGACCTGCTGCTCTGCGCGCGCGGCCAGGCCGAGGAGCTGGGCCTGCACTGGCGGCCGATCGGCGAGCTGGACGCGGCGCGCGGCTACGACGTCACCGCCCGCTCGCGCGAGGACGGCAGGCGGGTCCGGGCGCTGCCGCCCGCGCTGATCGGGCGCTGCCTCGGCGTGCCGGAGGGGGAACCGGGATGGGCGTGAGCAGGGTGCTGCGCGAAGCCGGGCAGGCGCTCGACGAGGCGGGCCTGCGCGGCTCGTTCCTGGTCCGCGACCTGGACACCGGCGACGAGCTGGGCATCGACGCCGACGCCGAGTACCCGGTCGCGTCGCTGGTGAAGGTGCCGCTCGCGGTCGCCACCCTGGAGCGGATCGCGCGCGGCGAGCTCGACCCGGCCACGCCGGTCCGCGTGCCACCCGGTCGCGGCACGACGCCCGGCCCGGTCGGCCTGAGCAAGTTCCGCCACCCCGCCGTGATCGCGCTGGAGGACCTGCTGCACCTGAGCACGTCGCTGAGCGACAACGCCGCGGCCGACGCCCTGTTCGCCCTCACCCCGCCCGCCGCGGTCACCGCCGAGCTGCGGCGGCTCGGCCACGACGGCATCACCGTGCGCCACCTCATGGCGGAGCTGGTGGACACCCCGGCCGAGCGGTTCCCCCGCGCCGAGGTCCACCTGGCGCACTCGCTGGCCATCACCGCCGGGACGGCGGGCCACGGCCACCCGGTGCCCCAGCTCGACGTCAGCCGCGCCAACACCGGCTCCGCCCGCGCGTTCGCGGACCTGCTGCACGGCCTGTGGCGGCCGACGACCGTGCGGCCCGCCGTGGCCGCCAGGGTGCGCGAGCTGATGGGCGACAACGTCATGCGGCACCGGCTGGCACCGGACTTCGCGTCCGACTCGGCGCGCTGGTCGTCCAAGACCGGCACGCTGCTCAACCTGCGGCACGAGGTGGGCGTGGTCGAGCACGACGACGGGCGGGCGTTCGCCGTCGCCGCGCTCACCGAGTCCCGCGTGCCCGCCGCCGTGCAGCCCGGCGCGGAGGCGCTGATGGCGCACGTCGCCCGGATGCTGCGCGACGCGGTCCGGATGGGCTGAGCGGACCGCGTCGCGCCCAGGGGTCAGCCCTCCTTGATGGCCCTCAACCCGTACAGCAGCGGGATGCGGGGCTCGTCGTCGGGCAGCGCCCACCAACCGCTGTCGGTGCGCACCATCCGCGGCCAGCGCGGCCAGGGCAGCAGCTCGCTCTCGGTCAGCCGGTCGACGCGGAAACCCGCGGCGACCAGGGAGGTCACCACCTCCCCGAGGCCGTGCGCCCACTCGTAGTTCACCGGGTCCGACGCCAGCGGCGGCCCGTCGGTGTAGGTGTGGGTGCCGTCGTGCTCGATCGCGCCCCGGCCTTCGAGGTAGTCGTGGCGCAGCAGCAGGTCCGGCGTGTCCCCCGGCGCGGGCGAGGGGCCCAGCGAGGTGAGCAGGGGGTGGAACTCCGCGATGTAGAGCAGGCCCCCCGGCTTGAGCAGCCCGAGGACGACGTCGGCCCAGCGGCGCAGGTCCGGCAGGTAGCACAGGGCGCCCTTGCCGGTGTAGACGACGTCGAAGCGCCCGGTGCCCAGCGCCGCCGCGGCGTCGTGGACGTCGGCGTGCACGTACTCGACCGGCAAGCCCGCCTCGGCGGCGATGCGGCGCGCCTCGGCGACGGCGTTGGCGGAGAAGTCCAGCCCGGTGGTGCGCGCCCCCCTGATGGCGAAGGCCATCGTCTCCACGCCCAGGTGGCACTGCAGGTGCGCGACCTCCCGACCGGCCAGCTCGCCCAGGTCGGCCCACTCGAACGGGGCGAACCAGCCCAGCGGGTCGCGGGTGCCGATGCCGTAGAACCGGCTGGCCACGTGGATGGGGGTCCGGGCGTCCCAGTTGCGCCGGTTGGCGTCGATCTTGGCCTGGACATCGCGGGGGAACGGCACGCGGTCAGCTCTACCACAGCGGCGGCCCGGCCGAGGGCCCGTCGGCGCGGGATCACCCGGTGGGCAGTCCACCGGGGCGGCCCACCGGGGCGGCCCACCGGGGTGGCTCAGCCGGGCACGTCCACGCGCTGCGTGCCGATGACCGACAGCAGCCGCAGCGCCTCCTCCGACGACGAGCCGGGCACGGCGGTGTAGATCACGACCTGCTGGTCCCGGTCGGCGATGTCGAGCGCGTCGCAGTTGAGGGTGATCGGGCCGACCAGCGGGTGCTGGAAGGTCTTGCGCAGGGTCGGCACGGCGGACACGTCGTGCGAGTGCCACAGCCGGGTGAACTCCTCGCTGCCCGCGAGGAGTTCGGCCACCAGCCCGGCCACCTCGGGGTCGTCGGGGTAGCGGGCGGCGGTGGCGCGCAGCCGCCGGGCCGCGTGGCGGGCGAACTCGTCCGGGTCCGACGCCCCGTACAAGCGCCGGTCGCCGGGACGCGGGTCGAGGAACGCCCGGCGCACCAGGTTGCGGTCACGCCGGGACAGCGCGGAGAAGTCCTCCATCAGCGCCGCCGCCAGGTCGTTCCAGGCGATGACCTCCAGCGTCGCGGAGGTCACGAACGCGGCGGCCCGCGGCAGCCGGTCCAGCAGGTCCAGGATGCTCTGCCGCACCTCGCGCGAAGGCCCCGGCGCGGGAGCGGGCGGCGCCCCCGCGAGGTGGTGCAGGTGGGCGCGCTCGACGTCGGACAGGCGCAGCGCCCTGGCCAGCCCGGCCAGCACCTCGCGCGACGGGCGCGGGCCGCGTGCCTGCTCCAGCCGCGCGTAGTACTCGGCGGAGATGAACGCCAGCTGCGCCACCTCCTCGCGCCGCAGGCCGGGAGTTCGGCGGCGCGGTCCGGCGGGCAGCCCCACGTCGGCGGGGGCGATCCGCTCGCGCCTGCTGCGCAGGAAGTCGGCCAGTTCGCGTCTGTCCACGCGCCCAGTGTCCGCGTGCCCGCCCGGCTCAGCCAGGCATCGCCGGTACCTGGCTGAGCCCCGTGGACCGGCGCAGGCTCGTCGTCATGAACAACACGACGTCCACCACTTCGGGCCTGCTCGCGGGCAAGGTCGCTCTCATCACCGGCGCGGGGCGCGGCATCGGCGCCGCCTCGGCGCGGCTGTTCGCCGGGGAAGGCGCCCGCGTGCTGCTCGCGGCCCGCACGCAGGACCAGCTCAAGGCGGTGACCGAGGAGATCAGGGCCGAGGGCGGCACCGCGGACTACGTGCTGTGCGACCTGGCCGACCCCGCGAGCGTGCGGGCCGCCGTGAACCGCGCCGTCGAGCTGTACGGCCGACTCGACGTGGCCTTCAACAACGGCGCGACCGTTGTTCCGCCCGGCCCGCTGGACCAGACGCAGGAAGCCGACTTCGACTACGTCTACCAGGTCAACCTCAGGGGCGTGTGGCTGGCCATGACCGCCGAGATCGCCGCCATCCGGGCCACGGCGGGCACCGGGGCCATCGTCAACAACTCCAGCGTCGGCAGCCTGCGGGCCAACCCCGAACTGCCCGCCTACGGGGCGATGAAGCGCGCGGTCAACAGCCTCACCGAGTCTGCGGCGGTCACCTACGGCCCCGAGGGCATCCGCGTCAACGCCGTCGCCCCCGGCGGCACGGACACCGAGATGATCCGCGAGTGGGACGCCCACTCGCCCGGCCTGGTGGAACGGCTCACCCCGCACATCCCGCTGCGCCGCATGGCCCGGCCCGCCGAGATCGCCGAGGCCGCCGCCTGGCTGCTCAGCGACCGCGCCTCCTACGTGACCGGCGCGATCCTCCAGGTCGACGGCGGCAGCGGCGCCTGATCAGCGCGGACTCCGGTCGCGCAGGACCAGCCCGCACGCGGCACCCAGCAGGGCGACCAGCACCAGCGCCAGGAACAGCTGCGCGTGCAGGCCGAGCACGGACGCCGTCCGGTCGGCGAACTCCGGGTCGTTGACGGCGGTGCCGGGGAACAGCGCCGCGACGAACATGCCCAACCAGGGCGTGGAGACGACCGCCGCGGCCCAGAGCAGCCGCGCGGGTGGCGCCCCTGCCGAGGGCGAGCGCGAGACCGATCGCGCCCAGCAGCACGGACGGGGAGTCCGGCGGGTGCCGGACTCCCCGCACAGCAGGCCGCAGAGCCGGGCCCGGCACAAGAGGGAAACGCGCAGCGCTTCGGCGGGCGCTTCCGGAGGGCTCAGAAGCGTTCGTAGCGGAACGCGGCCAGGGCGTCACCGCGGTCCTCGCCGAGGACTTCGGCCGCCACCAGGTCACCGGCGTGCAGGCACAGCGTCGCGCCGCTGTGCGAGACGGCGAAGTGGAAGTTGGGCAGCGCGGCCACCCGCCCCAGCACCGGCAGGCCGTCACCGGGGATGGGCCGCTCGCCGACCCGGACGCTCTCGGCGGACACGTCCCGCAGGCCGGGGTAGAGCGCCTGGCCCGCCGCCAGCACCTGCTCCACCGCCCAGTGGTCGACGCCGATCCCGCCGTTCTCGGGCGCGGCCCCGTCGAGCTCCTCGGTGTGCAGCAGGAGACGCCCGCCGCCGTCGGGGCGCAGGTGGACGTGCGGGGCGTGCACGACGCGGGCCAGCGAGACCGCGACCGGCGAAGTGCAGACGAGCACGCCTCGGGTGTTGCGCATCGGCAGGTCCAGGCCCGCCAGTTCGGCGATCCGAGCGGCCTGCGGACCCGCGCAGTTCACGACCGCGTCGGCGGGGAGCCGCCGTCCCGAGGCGAGGTGGACGGCGCGCACCGCCCCAGCGGCCACGTCCAGCCCGGTCACCGCGTCGTCGCGGACCAACCACGCGCCACGGCCGCCCGCGCGGGACAGGAGGTGGCCGATCAGGCGGGTCGGCTCGACCCAGCCTTCGCGCGGGAAGAAGGCGATCCCGTCCGAGGGCAGCTCGGCGGGGTCGATGTCCGGTTCCAGCCGCAGCACCTCGGCGCGGGTGAGCCAGCGCGCCTCGTAGCCGTAGTCCAGCACCCCGGAGACCTTGGCGCGTAACTCGCCGAGCCCGGACTCGTCGGTCCACTCCAGGTTGCCGCCCTCGTGGTACCAGTCGCTGCCGGGCACTTCGGCGGCCAGGGCGCGGTGCGCCTCCATGCCCGCGACGCTGAGGTCGTGGTACGAGCGCGGCTGCTTGCCGCAGGAGTTGATCCACGAGAACGTCGCACCCGACGTGCCGCCTGCGGGCGCGCCCGCGTCCACGACGGTGACGCGGGCTCCCCGCCGCGCCAGCGAGGCGGTCACGGCTGCGCCGTAGACACCCGCACCGATGACGACCACGTGCTCGACCATGCTGCTCCCCTTCATCAGCTGTCCACAACGGATTGATCTGGTCCATCCCTCGATTCCATTTTGATTCCACAACGGCGTGGCTTCTGGCACCGTGTTCGGCGTGTACCCCAAAGACGACGCGGGCAGGGAGCTGAACGCCGAGTTCTCGGTTGAGGCCGACAGTGATCACCTGGCCGTGATCCTGGAGAGCGCGGGCGGGGTGACCGCAGGCAGGCAGGCGCCCCGCAACGCCGACTACCGCGAGGCCCTGGAGCTGCTGCTGCGGCGGCTGGCGCAGTTGGACGCGGTGCTGCTGGGCGCGTTCGTCGACTCGCGGAACGTGCAGCACCTCGACGAGAGCGAGCGCGCACTGCTGTCGGAGCCCGTTGCGCTGGCGGCCCAGCGCGACTTCGAGGAACTCCGGCGCCTGCTCACCAGTCGGCAGGGGCGGATCGGCCAGCGGGAGGGAGCCCCCAAGGCGGGGAACAACAGCAAGCGGCTCCGGCTCCGGCTCAACGTCCCGGAGTACGGCCCGGACGACGCGAAAGCGCTGGAGAGCGACTTGGCGGGAGCGGGTGCCGGGCGGTTCGACGTGGTCATGCGGCCGGTCCCGGCCCGTCCGGCGTCCTGGGTGGGCGGGAACCGGGTCGACGCCTACGAGGTGCTGCGCGAGCTCATCGGCGCGGAGGTCCGGACCGTGGTGACCGACAAGCCGAACCTCGTCATGGGCGTTCGGGGCCACCACGTCGAGGTCGCCACGGAGAACTCGCCCGAGGGGAAGCTCATCCCGGTGGCCGAGGTGCAGGCGGGCATCGACCGGCTCATGGCCCAGGGCAGCGTCCTGGTGTCGCCGCCGGAGCTGGGCTACCGGAGTTGGTTCATCGGGGCGGTGCTGGCCACGCTGCCGGGTGCCGTGGTGAGGCAGAGCAGGCCCGTGGTCATCGCGCTCTCCGAGGACGACACCACCGAGCAGTCCACTGGGCTCGACGGCAAGGTCCTGGCCACGTACCGCAAGGAGCAGGGCAAGCTGCGTCGCAGCCTGCTCGACGGCAGGGCTGCCGCTGCCTGCGCGCTGTGCGGGGAGGTCTTTCCGGAGGGCTTCCTGGTCGCGGCGCACATCAAGAAGCGGTCGCTGTGCACCGACAAGGAGCGGTTGAACCTGAGCAACGTGGCCATGCTCGCCTGCCGGTTCGGCTGCGACCACCTGTACGAGTACGGCTACGTCACCGTCAGTGAGAACGGGCGGGTGCAGGTGGCTCGGACCGGCGAGCCGGTGATCGACAGCAGACTGACCGCGCTGGCCGACCGCGCCTGTGGCGCCCACCACGCGGGCTCGGAGCCCTACTTCGCCTGGCACCGCGCCAACGTCTTCCGCGAGGCGGTCGGTTAGGATCGCGCGATGGCTTCGAGCGATCGCGACGCCGATGAGGTGCTGCGGCGGGTCTTCGGGTACGACTCGTTCCGCGGCGAGCAGCGGGACATCGTCGAGCACGTGATCGGCGGCGGGGACGCGCTGGTCCTCATGCCCACCGGTGGCGGCAAGTCGTTGTGCTACCAGATCCCCTCGCTGGTCCGCGACGGCGTGGGCGTGGTGGTCTCGCCGCTGATCGCGCTGATGCAGGACCAGGTCGACGCGCTGCGCGCGCTGGGCGTGCGGGCGGGGTTCCTCAACTCCACCCAGTACCCGGACGAGCGGTCGCTGGTCGAGGCGGAGTTCCTGGCGGGCGAGCTGGACGTGCTCTACCTCGCGCCCGAGCGGCTGCGGGTCGACTCCACGCTGCGCCTGCTGGAGCGCGGCAGGATCGCGCTGTTCGCCATCGACGAGGCGCACTGCGTGTCCCAGTGGGGCCACGACTTCCGGCCCGACTACCTGGCGCTGTCGCACCTGCACGAGCGGTGGCCGGACGTGCCGCGCATCGCGCTGACCGCCACGGCGACCAAGGCCACCCACGCCGAGATCGCGCAGCGGCTCCGGCTGGAAGACGCCAGGCACTTCGTGGCCAGCTTCGACCGGCCCAACATCCAGTACCGCGTCGTGCCGAAGAACGACCCCAAGCGGCAGCTGCTGGAGCTGCTGCGCACCGAGCACGCGGGTGACGCGGGCATCGTCTACTGCCTGTCCCGCAACTCCACCGAGAAGATCGCGGAGTTCCTGGTGGAGAACGGCATTCCGGCGCTGCCCTACCACGCGGGCCTGGACGCGGGCACCCGCGCGCGCAACCAGGCGCGGTTCCTGCGCGAGGACGGGCTGGTGATGGTGGCCACCATCGCGTTCGGCATGGGCATCGACAAGCCGGACGTGCGGTTCGTGGCGCACCTGGACCTGCCCAAGTCCGTCGAGGGCTACTACCAGGAGACCGGCCGGGCGGGCCGCGACGGGTTGCCGTCCACCGCGTGGCTGGCCTACGGCCTGCAGGACGTGGTGCAGCAGCGCAAGATGATCGAGGAGTCGCAGGGCGACCAGGCGCACCGGCGCAAGCTCGCGGCGCACCTGGACGCGATGCTGGCGCTGTGCGAGACGGTGGAGTGCCGCCGGGTGCGGCTGCTCGACTACTTCGGGCAGAGCGGGCAGCCGTGCGGCAACTGCGACACCTGCCTGACGCCGCCGCAGACCTGGGACGCCACCATTCCCGCGCAGAAGGTGCTCTCCACCGTGGTCCGGCTGCGCAAGGAGCGGCGGCAGAAGTTCGGCGCGGGCCAGATCATCGACATCCTGCTGGGCCGCAGGACGGCCAAGGTCATCCAGCACGACCACGACCAGCTGTCGGTGTTCGGCATCGGCACCGAGCTCAACGAGAGCGGCTGGCGCGCGGTGGTCCGCCAGCTGCTGGCGCAGGGCCTGCTGGCGGTGGAGGGCGAGTACTCGACGCTGGTGCTCACCCCCGGCAGCGAGGAAGTGCTGTTCCAGGGGCGCGAGGTGCTCATGCGGCGGGAGCCGGAGAAGGCCGCGCGCGCCGCCAGGGCCAAGAAGCCGACGCCCTCGGCCGAGCTGCCCGCCGAGGCCGCGCCGGTGTTCGAGCGGCTGCGCGAGTGGCGCGCGGTGACGGCCAAGGAGCAGGGCGTGCCCGCCTACGTGATCTTCCACGACGCGACGCTGCGGCAGATCGCCACCACCAGGCCCGCGTCGTTGTCGGAGCTGGGCGGGGTGAGCGGCGTGGGCGAGAACAAGCTGGCCAAGTACGGCCAGCAGATCCTGGACGCGCTGAGCGCATGAGCCGTGAACTGCGCGCGGACTGCGCGAGCTGCTTCGGGTTGTGCTGCGTGGTGCCCGCCTTCTCGCGCTCGTCGGACTTCGCGCTGGACAAGCCCGCAGGCACGCCGTGCCCCAACCTGGGGCAGGACTTCCGCTGCGGCATCCACGACCGGTTGCGGCAGAAGGGGTTCGTCGGCTGCACGGTCTACGACTGCTTCGGCGCGGGGCAGCGGGTGTCGCGGGAGACCTTCGGCGGCGTGGACTGGCGGGAACCGGGCGTCGCGCGACGGATGTTCGAGGTCTTCCCCGTGGTGCGCAACCTGCACGAGCTGCTGTGGTACCTCACCGAAGCGGTGGCGCTGGTGCCAGGGGGTGCGCTGCGCGACGAGCTGGTCCGCGCGCGTGACGAGACCGAGCTGCTGGCGGGGCGGAGTCCGGAAGCGCTGGCGGGCTTGGACGTCGGCGAGCACCGGCGCGCGGTGAACGCTTTGTTGTTGCGCGCCAGCGACTTCGCGCGGTCGTCGGTGCGCAAGAAGCTCGACCGCCGCGGCGCGGACCTGATCGGCAGGAGCTTCAAGGGCGCGGACCTGCGGGGCGCGAGCCTGCGCGGCGCGCTGCTCATGGGCGCCGACCTGCGGCGGGCCGACCTGCGGCAGGCCGATCTCACCGGCGCCGACCTGCGCGGGGCCGACCTGCGCGGAGCCGACCTGAGCGGCGCCCTGTTCCTGACCCAGGCGCAGCTGGACGCGGCCAAGGGGGACCGGGGCACCAAGCTGCCCGGCTCGCTCGCGCACCCCGCGCACTGGGCCGCGTCTTCCGGGCTACGTCCTGAGGCGTAGGCGGCTTCGCCGCTCCGGAGCGGACGCGCGGACGTGCTCGCGCGCACGACGATGGCGTGCATGAAACTGACCCCTGGGGTTCGGAAGTCCGTGCTGCTGCTGCACGTGGTGTCCTCCGTCGGCTGGCTCGGGGTGACAGTGGGCAACCTCGTGCTCGCGATCGCCGCGCTGATCACCGACGCCCCCGGCGACCAGCACGCGGCGTACCGGGTGATGGCGCTGCTGGGCGACGCGGTGGTCCTGCCCGCCGCCCTGGCGGCGCTGGTGAGCGGCCTGCTGCTCTCGGTCGGCACGCAGTGGGGGCTGGTGCGCTACCGCTGGGTGCTGGCCAAGCTGCTGCTGACCAGCATCGCCGTGGTGGCGACGTTGTTCTCCCTGCGCCCCACCCTGCACACCGCGCGCGATGCCGTGGTGGCGACCGGGGACGGCGTGCTCGCCGATGTCGGCGACACCGGCGTGAGCGTGGTGGCGGCCTGCTCCGTGTCGCTGGCGTTCTACGTGGCCAACACGGCGCTGTCGGTGTTCAAGCCCTGGGGGCGGACCCGCTGGGCCTGATCCCGGCGCGGCGGCGCGCGACCTCCGCGCCCAGTTCGGCCGGGTCGCGGCCGGCCAGGTGGTCGCGCACCAGCGGGTGCGGGAAGCGGTGCTCGCCGTCGACCTCGACCAGCAGCACGCGGTCGCGCGCGTCCCGCAGGACCGCCCGGCGTCGCAGCGGGAACTCGTCCAGCGCGAGCGGGCGGGCCAGCGCCTCGGTGACCGCGTCGAGCGGCCTGGCGGTGGCAGGCGGGATCACCGCCAGCCCGATGAGCAGGCCGGTGACCGGGGCCAGGGCCTGCGGCCCGACGGGAGCGCCCAGCACCGCGGCGAGCCCGGCGCCCGCCAAGCCCGCGACCGGGAGCCAGCGGAGGCCGCCACCCGCCTGCGCCGCGCCGGGCAGCCCGGACCACAGCGCGGTCAGCCCGCCGAGGAACACGCCGGTGGCCGCACCCGCGGACAACCCGGTGCCCAGCGCCACCAGCAACTCGGCGGACGGACCCGTCAGGACCATGACCGCGGTGGGGAGCACAGCGCAGGCGGTGGCCCAGTAGCCGTCGCGGAAACCGCCCAGCCCCAACAGGAACGCGACCAGAACGACGACCGCGAACGACAGGTAGGCGGGCCAACGGCCCAGGTTCGCGCCCAGCCAACCGCCCACAGTGGACAGTCCGGCGGTGGTCGCCGCGCCGCCGAGGAACCCCACGACGGCCCAATGCGCGCCGCGAGCCCGTTCCCGCGCGGGCGCGGCGAACCGGCCCCGGTGCAGCAGGGCGGTGCACAGCACCGCCACGCCCGCCGTCACCAGTCCCACCCGCTGGCCCACCACGAAGCACAACGCCGCCGCCGCACCGGCCAGCGCGCCCGGCGCGGCCCGGCGGAACAGCCGCCAGACCGCCTCCTGGGTCACGAACCCCAGCCACACCTCGCGCCGGGGCAGCCGGGGGTGGGCGGCCAGGTCCCGGCGGGCGGGGGAGGCCGCGATCCGGGCCAGGAAGCGCAGTGCGCGCAGCAGCCGCTCCGCGCGCGGCTGGCGTGCCACCGACTCCACCACGTAGGTGTCCAGCACGCCCCGGTACTCGGCCCGCCCGGCCCGGTAGGCCAGCGCCAGCAGGTCGAACGCCAGCGGCGTGCGCACCTCCTGCCACAGCTCGGGGTTCTTGGTCAGCTCCTCCCGCAACCCGTCCAGGCGCGGCCCGCACGCGCTGATCAGCGCGAGGACCTCGGCGCGGCGCAGCGGTCGCACGCGCACCACGTCGTAGCGGGGGAGGCGTTCGCAGTCGTCGGTGCCGCAGCAGAGCACCACCTGCGGCGGCTCCAGCGCGGTGATCCGGCGCAGGCACTCGACGCGATCGGCCTCGGCCACCTCGTCCAGCCCGTCGAGCAGCAGCGCCAAGCGCCGCTCCCGCAGCCACGCCCGGCCCAGTCGCGGGCCGATCCGGTAGCGCGCGGCCAGTTCCCGCAGCAGCCACTGGTCGAAGTCCGCCTCGCGCCGCCACGCGCCGAGGTCGACCACCACCGGCAGCGGGCGGTCCGGGTCGCCGCGCGCGGCGGCCAGCAGCGCCTCCGCCAGCTCCAGCAGCAGCGTGGTCTTGCCCGAACCCGGCTCGCCCGCCACCACCAGCGGCACCCGCGGGTCGGTGGGCAGCGGTGGGCCGACCCTCGGCGCGACACCCAGCTTGAGCCGCACCTGGGCGGCCAGCGACCCGGCGACCCGCGCCCGCACGAACCGCTCGACCCGGTCCAGCGCGACCACCCGGTTGGCCGGGTGGGCAGGCAGGTGCTGCACCAGCCGCGCGCGCAACGGCTCCCAGGCGGCCAGCGCCGCGCCGACCGCGCAGCACCCGATCAGCGCGGGCCACACCCAGGCGGTGTAGCGGCCGAGCACCTTCGGGGCCGACCCGCCGGTCGCGATGTTGACCGCGATCGGCAGCAGGACCAGGCACACCACGCCGCCCACGCCCGCCAGGGCGACCATGCGGGCGTTGCGGGCGAGCCGTCCGGAGTCCATGCGCCGCCTCCACGGGTCGCGGACGACGGTAGTGCCGATCGCGGGCCCGTGGTAGCGGAGCCGACCCGTCCCGCGTCGTCGCGGAACGGCGGCCGTTGCCCCGTTCGGCGGCGCGCGGCCGTCACCCCCGCAGGAAGTCCACCAGCAGGCGGTTGACCTCGGCGGGGCGTTCGAGGAAACCGTAGTGGCCCGCGTCGGCCACCTCCTCGTAGCGCGCGCCGGGGATCGCCTCGGCCACCTCGCGGGCCAGGTGCGGCGGCAGCACGCGGTCGTCGGCGAACCCGATCACCAGGCACGGCACGGTGATCGCCGCGTAGGCGGCCAGCCGCGAGTCGAAGTCGTTCAGCTCCATCTGCGCCCGCACACCCGCGCTGATCGCCGACCCGGTGTACTCGAACACGTCGAGCCAGTCCCGCACCGCCACCGGGTCGCGCAGGGTGGCGGGGGAGAGGTTCACGATCGCGCTGACCGCCGCGTGGTACTCGCCGGGCAGCGTGATGCCCTTGTCGTGCAGCGCCCGCTCACCCCTGGACAGGGCCGACTGGACCGGGTCCTTGCGGCCCGCGGTCGCCAGCATCACCGCGCGGGTCACCAGGTCGGGGCGGGCCAGCGCCAGTTCCTGGGTCACCCGCGCGCCCATCGACGTGCCGACCACCGCCGCGCGGCCACCCAGGTGCTCGATCAGCGCGGCCACGTCGCCGACCAGGTCCCCGATCACCATGCCGTCCGCGCACTCGTCGGTGGGCGGGATGCCCCGGTTGTCCACGGTCGCCACGCGGAAACCCGCCGCGCGCAGCGCGGGCACCTGGTGGGCGTGCCACACCCGGCCCGGACTGCCGGTGCCCATCACCAGCACCACGAGATCTCCGTCGTCGCCCCGGACGTCGTAGCTGAGGTTGATCCCGTTCAACGAGGCGATCGGCATGGGCGCAGGTTAACCACCCGCCCGCGCGGGCGCTATCCATGCCCGCCGTAGGCCGTTCGGGGGTGATATCGGCAGGCGATCGGCCCAGAGGGCACACCCCGTCCTTCACATAATGAACTGATGAAGATCGCAAAAGTGCTCGGACCGCTGATGGCCGTGCTGACGGCGACGGCGCTCGTGCCGGGAGTCGCCGCGGCCGACACCCTGCGGTGGCAGCAAGGACGTCGCCAACCGCTGGTCGCAGAACGACGAGCGCACCGAGTGCGCCATGGTGCAGGTCCCCGTCGACTACGCCAAGCCCGACGGGCGCACGATCGGCATCGCGATCAGCCGGATCAAGGCGAGCGGCCGCAAGGACGGCGTGGTGCTGCTGAACCCCGGCGGCCCCGGCTACACCGGCATGAGCACGCCCACGAAGGTGCTGGACTCGAAGGCCGCCGGGATCGGCGTGCACCACGACCTCATCGGTTTCGCACCCCGCGGAGTCACCTACAGCGGCGGCCTGTGGTGCGAGGACGACCGGACCCAGCCGGACCCCTCCCTGTCGGAGAAGGAGAGGGCGCGCTTCATCGCCGAACGCGACGGGCGCAACCACCAGCGCTGCGTGGCCGCCGACCCGGAGTTCGCACGCAACCTGACCACGGCCACGATCGCGCGCGACATGGACCGCATCCGCCAGGCGCTCGGCGAGCAGAAGATCAGCTACCTCGGCTTCTCGTGGGGCACCGCGCTCGGCGCCCACTACCGGGCCCTGTTCGACCAGCACGTCGACAAGATGCTGCTGGACTCGGTGATGCAGCCGACGTTGAGCATGCTGGAGATGGACCGCGGGCAGCTGACCGCGCGGGAGAACGCTTTCCACGAGTTCGCCGCGTGGCTGGCCCGCAACGACGACGTCTACCGCTTCGGCGCCACCACGACCGGGGTGACGACCGCGCTGCTGGACCTGCGCGCCAGGCAGAACGGCGAGCGCGATCGCAGCGCCTTCGACAGCATGATCACCTACTCGCGGCGCGACTGGCCGGAAGCGGCCAGGTGGCTGGTCGACGTGCGCGACCGCGGCGCGTCCGCGGCCCCGGTGAGCGAACCGGGCGCGCTGGGCTGGGACAGCGAGATCCTCGGGTTCAGCCCGTTCCAGCAGACGGCGGTGATGTGCAACGACTCCGGCAGCACCCGCGACTTCGACGAGATCTGGCGCCACCGGCTCGACCTGATCGAGGAGCTGCCGATCGCGGGCCGCTACGGCGCTTACGCCGACCGCTGCGTCGGCTGGCCGCTGCCCGCGACGCCATGGCAGCTGACCGGCGGCACCAGCACGCTGCAACTGGTCGGGCACCTCTACGAGAGGATCACCCCGATCACCTGGGCCCGCCAGATGCGCGCTCAGATCGGCGGTGCCCTGCTCACCGTGGAGGACGACGAACACGGTTCCCTGATCGACCTGCCGTGCGCCGCCATCGCGGTGGAGTTCTTCGACACGGGCAAGACCAGCGAGGGCTCCTGCCCCGGCGAACCGATCCCGCCCGCCCAGCCCTGACGCGACGGCCTCCGGGAATCCGCTGTAGTCGTGCCGCGTGGGCGCTACCGCTGCCGCGCGATCGCGTCCAGCTCCGCCGCGAGCAGTGCGCGGACGGCTCGCGGGGGGAGCCGCTCCTGGTAAGCCGCCGCCTGCAACGTCAAGCCGTCGATGAAGACGTGCAGCCGCTCCGCCAGCCGCTCCAGCAGCGGGTCACCGAGTTCGTCGCCGATGGCCGGGGGCGGAGCGGCGGCGCGGCGGTGGGCGACGGCCAGGCGGCAGACGTGGCGCTCGCCCTCCCACCCGGCCCGGCGCAGCTCCGCCAGCGCCGGGTCCACGCGCGAGCGCATCAGGCAGGCCAACCAGACGTCGACCTCCACGCGGCGTTCGGCGTCCAGGGGGAGCAGCTCCTCCAGCAGTCGCCGGGCCCGCTCAGGGCCGGGCAGGTCGCCTCGCAGGTGGGCGGTGACGCGGGCCCCCACGGCGGAGGCCACTTCCCGCGCGGCGAACAGGAGGAGACCGCGCTGGCTGTCGAAGTAGTGGCGCAGCCCGCCGACCGACACGCCCGCCTCCTCGGCCACCCGGCGGACCGTGGCGCCCTCGATGCCCTCCTGGTCGATCACGGCCCACACCGCGCGCGCCAGCGCGGCGCGCCGCTGGTCGTGGTCGACGATCTTCGGCATGCCCGTTTTTGTAGCACACCTGTGCGGTTTCGTTTACCGTACAAGTGTGCTGAATAAGACGGCCAAATCCGGTGTTGCCGTGCTCGTCGCCGGAGTGGCGGTCTTCGCGGGCTCCGTGACGCTGCTCGTGCTGACCGGGAACACCGCCGTCCGGTACTCCGCGGACCACGGCGACACCGTCCCGGTGTGGACCAGGTGGGCGCCCGCCCTGGCGGGCATCATGGCCATCCGGCTCGTGCCCGCGAGGCCGCCCGCCGCGCTGCTCGCCTCCGGGGGCACCCGAGTCGAGGCGGAGGTCCTGCTGGCCGCCGCACTGGTGTTCGCGGTGGCGCTGCGCCTGACGGGTGGCGGTGAACCGGCGCACGTGCTGTTGAAACTGCTGCTCCTGCTGGTGGTGCCGCTCGTGCTGTTCCGGGTTCGGCGCGGATCGCCCGCGATCGCGCTCGGCGACCGCCCGCGGGTGGCTCCGGTCGTGCCTGTCGCGGTGTGGCTGCTGCTGAGCTGCGCAGGCCCGTTCGCCCTGCGGCCCAGCGACTACGCCGACACCGTCGACACCGTCGACACCGTCACGCTCATCGCCACCGTGGTCGTGGTGTTCCTGGTGAACAGCCTGCTGGAGGAGGTGTTCTACCGGCGGTGGTCGCAGACCCGGTGGGAGGCCGTCCTGGGCCGGTGGCCCGCGATCGTGCTCGTGTCACTGCTCTGGGCCGGGTGGCACGCCGCCATCCAAGGCGTCGGGGACCTGCCGGTGGACTTGGCCTCGGCGTTCGCGAACCAGGGCGCCCAGGGCCTCTTCCTCGGCTACCTGTGGAGCCGGTACCGGCTGATGTGGCCGCTCCTGGTCGTCCACGGCGCGGTCAACGCACTGCCGATGTTCCTGTGAGACGCCGCCGCGCGGCGCTCCTAGACTCGCCGCATGAGGCGAGCGATCTTGTCCGGGTCCACCTTCGAGGAGCAGATCGGGTACGCCCGCGCGGTGGTCGACGACGACTGGGTGCACGTGTCCGGCACCACCGGGTTCGACTACTCGACGATGACCATCGCCGACGGCGTCGTGGCGCAGGCCGAGCAGTGCCTGGCCAACATCACCGCCGCGCTGGCCGAGGCGGACTGCACCCTGGCCGACGTGGTGCGGGTGACCTACTACCTGCCCGACGCCGCCGACTTCGAACCGTGCTGGCCGGTGCTGCGACGGGCCTTCGCCGAGCACCGGCCCGCCGCGACCATGCTGGAGTGCGGCCTGGCGGACCCCCGGATGCGCATCGAGATCGAGGTCACCGCCCGTCGCCGCCCGCGCGCCGGCCACGGCGGGTAGCGGTCACCGGCCCGCGCGGGCGCGCCGGGTGGTGCTCGCAGGTGGTCAGCGGGGGCCGTTGGCGGGCCACTCGATGGCGGGGCAGCGGTTCATGACCATGTCCAGACCGGCTTCGGTGGTGCGGCGGTAGGCGGCCTCGTCGACCACGTCGAGCTGGAACCACACGGCCTTCGCGCCGATCTTCACCGCCTCGTCGGCGAACGCGCCCGCGGCCTCGGAGCGGCGGAACACGTCCACGCAGTCGACCGGGAAGGGGATCTCCGACAGCGTCGCGTAGCCCCGCTCGCCCAGGACGGTCGGCGCGTCCGGGTGCACCGGCACGATCCGCTTGCCGCGCTGCTGGAGGAACCGCGCCACGCCGAACGCGGCCCGCCCCGGGTTGTTGGCCAGGCCGACCACGGCCCACGTGTCGCACTCCGCCAGGATGCGCCGGATCTTCTCGGAATCGCCCCACGGTTCGGTCATGGTGTCCAGCGTAGGACGAGAACTAATGAAGGTCTTTCGCGTCCACTCTCGATCGGGTGATCCTGGAGCCATCCGCCGCCGCGGAGCACCCGAGAGGAAACCTTGATGCGCGTCATCCCTGCTGTCGCGATCGCACTGCTCGCCTCCGCCACACCCGTCACCGCCACACCCGTCACCGCCCAAGCCGCGCCGCCTCCCGGTGCCTACTACCTGCAGAGCACCGCCACCGGCCTCAACGCCGCCGTCTCCGGCACCACCGTGGTCCAGCACCGCCCCAAGGGCGACGAGGACCACCAGCAGTGGACCCTCGCGGGCCGCACCCTCCAGGAGGGCGGCCGCTGCCTTGGCCGATCCGGTGACCAGGCCGTCGTGCTGGCCTGCGACAGCCCCGACGCCCAGTGGGACGTGCTGGCCGACGCGGGCGACCGCTACCGGCTCAAGGTCCCCGGCGCGGACCGCTACCTCACCGCGCCCGGCGACCAGGTCCGCGTCGGCACCGCCCAGGACCAGTGGTACCTCACCCCGGTGTCACCCCAGCGGGTGCCGGTCCCGGCGGACGGCGCGCGACGGCTGGACCAGGTCACCTTCCTCACCGCGCACAACGCCTACGCCAACGGCGTGGACGGCGGGTTCGCGCCGCCGTTCATCAACCTCGCTCCCAACCAGGCGCGCGGCATCGAGCAGCAGCTCGCCGACGGCGTGCGCGGGTTCCAGCTCGACATCCACCAGACCTCCGACGGCGCGATCCTGTGCCACAACAGCTGCACGCTGGTCAGCAGGCCGGTGGCGCTGTGGGTGGACGTGCAGCGCATCGTGGACTTCCTGCGCCGCAACCCCACCGAGTTCGTCACCGTCTTCCTGGAGGACTACGTCTCCTCCTCGGTGCTGCGCGCCGAGCTGGCCCGCGTCAACGGCCTGGCCGACGTGCTGTTCCGCCCCGACCAGGCGGGGGTGCGGCAGAACGGCTGGCCCACCCTCGACGCCCTGCGCTCCAGCGGCAAGCGCCTGCTCATCTTCACCGACCACAACCGGGCCGACGACCAGGCGCTGCCCAGGGACGGCTACGGCGTGATGTACCAGCAGGACTGGACGGTGGAGAACTACTGGTCCATGGGCTCGGGCACGGGCACCTCCGACTGGTCCTGCTACAGCCGCTGGGGCACGCCGCTGACCCGCACCGAACCGGGCTTCCGGCCGCTGTTCGTGATGAACCACTTCCGCGACGTGCCGCTCACCGGCACGGCCTCCACCGACAACGGCAAGCTCGGCGACCGGGCGCGGCGCTTCTGCGAGCCCGCCGCCCGCAAGACGCCGAACTACCTGGCCGTGGACCACTACCACCTGGGCAACCCGATGGCCGCCGTCGCCACCCTGGCCGGTGAGCGCTTCCCCGGCTGACCGGGGACCGCGCCAGGCGGCCGAGCCTAGGCGGCCGGGTCGCCGCGCCACCGGTGCGGCGACCCGGCGCAGCCCGTGTCCACCCGGCCGTCCGCCCCGATGCACGGGACGATCCGGTAGGTCTGCTGGCCGTAGGAGATGCCCTGGCGCACGGTCACCTCGCCCGCCTCGTCGACCTCGCACGGGTTGTTCAGGGTGCAGCGCTCGCCGTTCTCGTTGCCGGTGTTGTTGACCCCGACGACCTCGCCGCTGGACAGCTGGACCACCGGTGAGCCGGAGGTGCCGCCGATGGTGTCGCACGCGGCGGTGTAGCGCAGCGAGTCCTCCCAGGTCCAGTCGGCTTCGCGCAGCCGGTGCGCGAAGCCGTCGAGCCGGCAGGTGTAGGTCTTCTTCCAGTACCCGGACACCACGCGGATCGCCGCCCCGGCCACGGGGTGCTCCGGGGACAGCAGCAGCGCCCGGCTGCCCAGCTCCTCCACGTCGGCGTAGCTGGAGCCCAGTCGGTACAGCGCGAGGTCGGTGCCGGTCATCGTCGCGTACGCCAGCCGCTCGGCGGTGAGCGTGCCCAGCGTGCCCGTGCCTCGGCGGTCGAGCAGCGTGAACGTGCGGCTGGAGGGCTGCTCCACCAGCACCTCGCCGGGGGCCATCAGCTTCACGCAGTGCCCGTTGGTCAGCACCAGGGCGGGGTCCTCCGGCCGGGCGGTGGGGGTGCGCACCACCGAGCCGGAGCAGTTGCTCAACGCCACCACACCGGTGAAGTCGACCGCCGCGTGGGCGGGTGCGGCGAGCACCGAGGTGAGCAGCGCCGCGCCCGCCACCGCCGTTGGGAAACGCCTGTTCATCAGCCGGAGTCCTCTCTGCTGGCAGGCGCATCGAACCAGCGGCGGGCGCGCGGTGCGGCCGACACGCCGGGGGAGGACCCCGAGTTCACCGGAAAGCGTGGGCGTCCACAGAGGACGGGTCTGCGCTACTCGCCCTTGGTCCCGTCCGCCAGTTCGCGCAGGAAGTCCAGGTGGCCCACGTGCCGCCCGGTCTCCTGCACCAGGTGCGCCAGCACCCACCGCACGGTGCGGCCGTTGCCGTCGCGGTCGGCGCGCGTCCGGTCGCCCGGCGCCAGCCCGGCCAGCGCCCGCGCCGAGCGCTCCCACTCCGCGCGGTAGGCCGCGAGCACGGACTCCACCGTGTCGCCCTCGTCCAGCAGCCACGAGGCGTCGGCGTCCGCGCCCCACAACGAGGGCAGGTCGGCCCCGCCGGTCTCGATGGACAGCCACCAGCGCTCGACCGCGGTCAGGTGCTTGATCACGCCCAGCGCGCTGACCGCGGGCGAGGTGGGGATCGGGGTGGCGGCGGCCTGCTCCCGGCTCAGGCCCTCGACCTTGGCCACCGCGGTGAGCCGCAGGAAGGTCAGGAAGTCGGTCAGCAGTCGCAGTTCGTCGTCCGCCGCCGCGGCGGGCCACACGCGCTCATTCGAACTCATGTTCGAACCCTACGGTGTCGGGGTGTCGGGGTCGAGCGGCGGTCCGACCACAGCGCGGTGGTGGCCACTTGGACGCCCAGCGCGACCGCGAAGGCGCGTCACCGGCCCAGCGGCGGGACGAGGGTGCCGAGGAGCCCGCCGATCGTGGCCGTGCCGAGCCCCAGCGCGGCCTGCTGCGCGGTCGTGAACAGGCCCCCGGCCAGGCCCGCGCCCCGCTCCGGCAGCGCCGCCATGACGGTGCCGACCAGGGGGCCGTGATGAACCCCTGGTTCGAGCCCCTGGCCTGCAACGCGCCGTTCCGGTTCATGATCGACGACCTGGAGGCGCTGCCCCGGCCGACGCAACTGCGCCTACCTGCACTTCACCCACCCCGACTGGATCGCCGGGCACGCCGACCACGAGCGGGAGCGCGCGGCCATCGTGGCGAAGCTGCGCGAGTACTACGGCGAGTCGCTCGCGGAACCGGCGCGGGTGCGGCGGCTGCCCCCGGTGAACTGACCGGCCCGGCCGAGGCCGTCGGAGGGCGCTGATCGGCTGGTACCGTGGGCGGCGGCGTGCGTGAGCGGACGCGAGGCTGGAGCCACTCCCCGGCATCGAGTGGCGGATCCGCCGCAGGGTGGGGGCACCCAAGCTCACAGGACCACCGAAAGCCGAACGACGCGCGTGCGTCCTTGTTCGCCGAGCCGGGCGGCGGGAGCGAGGACCGCGATGAGCCGATCGTCGTTGACCGACCAGCTGGTCGACCTGCGCCGCAGCTGCACCGGCGAGAACCTGTCCCAGGCCGTGCCCGCCGTGCGGGCGGTGCTGCACGAGCTGCCCGACCACCGCCGCGAGCGGGTGGTCGCCGCGCTGCGCGGCGAGGCCGACGCGCGCGGGCTGTTCCTGCCCGAAGCGGCCACCGAAGCCCAGCGCACGCTGGAGTGCCTGGTCTTCCAGGCCGCCACCGAGGCGGGCGGCCACCTGCAGCTGCGCCCGCCCGCGAGCATGCTGCGGCCCGCCCACCCCTTCCGCGCGGTCGAGCCGCACGAGGTGCCCCGCCTGCACCTGGCCGAGCACGCGCTGGGGCCGCTGCTGTTCGAGCTGCTGCCCCGGCACGAGGACGCCTGGGTGGCGGGCGTGGCCGGGTTGCGCGTGCGCAGGCACCCGCGCTCGGTCGAGCTGCGGCTGGCGGGGGTGCCTGCCGCGGTGCTGCTGGCCGGGGTGGACGAGCGGGCCTGGCAGGTCGGCATGGACTACGTGCGCAGGCTGATCAAGGGCCGGGGGCTGTCCGACCGGTTCGCCGAGGGGCCGCTCAGCCAGGCCGAGCGGGACCAGTTGGCCGAGTTCCCCCGGCCCGGCGGCCTGGGCAGCGCCCTGCTGCGCCGCTACGGCCTGTTCACCGGCGCGCCGTGGCTGCGCTCCTGGTCGCACGGCGCGCAGTGGTGGCTGGAGTGGCCGGAGAGCCTGGGCGTGGTGGGAGTGGCCGACCGGTTGCGGCACCCGGTGGTGGGCGTGCCCGGCCTGCGGGAGACCTCGGGCGAGGCGGGTGGCCTGCGGCTGACCGACGGCTGGTACGAGCTGGGCCTGCGGGAGGTGGCCCCGCCGGACCCGGCCAACGAGGAGGCGCTGGCGGCGGTGGAGTGGCCCGAGGGCGTGACGGGCTGGTGGGAGCCGCCGCACGTGGTGGGCTAGGCGTCCGATGTGGACCCGCGGACCGCCGTCGCGGTCCGCGGTGCGGACTGGCGTCCGGTGAACGTGCGGGTGCACGCGCACCCCGCTCGTCCACGGTGGACCGGTGGCCGTGATCACGACCATGGCGGGCTGATCCGGTTCGGGCCCGCCGGTAGACTGCCGGTTCAGCCCCGACGCGCCCGCGCCGTGGCCCGCTGACGTCGTTGAGGAGGACCCCGGTGACCCAACAGGCTGCCGAGGCCCAGTCCCAGGCCGCGCCGCGCCGCGTGCTCGTGGCCGAGGACGAGGCCCTGATCCGCCTCGACCTGGTGGAGATGCTCCGCGAGGAGGGCTACGAGGTCGCGGGCCAGGCCGCCGACGGCGACGAGGCCATCGCGCTGGCCACCGAGCTGCGCCCGGACCTGGTGATCATGGACGTCAAGATGCCCAAGGTCGACGGCATCGAGGCCGCGTCGGCGATCGCGGGCCAGCGCATCGCCCCGGTGGTCATCCTGACCGCCTTCAGCCAGCGCGACCTGGTCGAGCGCGCCCGCGACGCGGGTGCCATGGCCTACCTGGTCAAGCCGTTCGCCAAGCGCGACCTGGTGCCCGCCATCGAGCTGGCGATGAGCCGGTTCGCCGAGCTGCAGGCGCTGGAGAACGAGGTCGCGGGCCTCACCGAGCGGCTGGAGACGCGCAAGGTGGTCGAGCGCGCCAAGGGGCTGCTGATGACCAAGCAGGGGCTGTCCGAGCCGGAGGCATTCCGCTGGGTGCAGCGCACCGCCATGGACCGCCGCACCACCATGAAGGCAGTGGCCGAAGCCATCATCGAAAACTTCGGCTGAGGATTACCCGTTCGGGCAACACCGCGTCCGGTTACCACTCGACTATCGGGCGCGGTTCTGCCATGCCCATTGTTCCCCCCGTTTGGTTACTCCCCGCACCGGGGTCGTGACCTGAGGCTATTTGATCTAAATTTGAGCTTGTTAACGCGCGTGAATTTTCCGGTGACTACCGTCACGATGTGGACACAGAGCAGGAAGACCACCTGTTCACGGAACCGAAGTGAAGCTACCTTCCTGCCCTAACCCAAGCCCTTGTGTCGAGGGCTCCGCCTGTTGGCGGGTTGGTTCCATGGGAGGTATTCCGGTGTCAGGAGCACGACTCGGCCGAGTGCTGGTGCTGGCGGCGGCTTCGTCGCTGGTGCTCGCGGCTTGTGCAGGCGGCGGTGGCGGAAGCGCGTCGGGCGGGGACGTCACCTCGGTCAAGATCGGGTTCATGGGTGACCTCACCGGCGAGAGCTCGGCGATCGTGATCCCGCCCCGGAACGGGGCGAAGATGGCGTTCGACGAGTACAACGCCAAGAACCCCAAGGTCAAGATCGAGATGCTGCCCTACGACAGCCAGGGCAAGCCGGACCAGGCGACCTCGCTGATCACCAAGGCCGTCGGCCAGGACAAGATCGTCGGCCTCATCGGGCCCGCCTTCTCCGGCGAGTCCAAGGCGATCGGCGGCGTGCTGGAGGAGAACAAGATCCCCAGCATCTCCCCGTCGGCCACGAACCCCGGTCTGGCCTCGAACGGCTGGACCTACTGGCACCGCGTGGTGGCCAACGACAACGACCAGGGCCCCGGCATCGCCGAGTTCCTGATCACCGCCAAGTCGCCGAAGAAGGCGTTCGTCATCTCCGACGACCAGGAGTACAGCGTCGGCCTGGCCGAGGCGGTCACCAAGACCTTCAAGGACAAGGGCGTCACCGTCGAGAACGACAAGTTCTCCAAGGACGCCTCCGACTACTCCTCCACGGTCACCAAGGTCGCCGCGGCCAACCCCGACGTGATCGTCTACGGCGGCTACTACGCCCAGGCCGGTCGCCTGCTCAAGCAGCTGCGCGACGGCGGCGTGAAGGCCACCTTCGCCTCCGGCGACGGCTCGCTGGACGCCCAGCTGGTCACCGGCGCGGGCACCCAGGCGGCCGAGGGCGCCGTGCTGGCCTGCCCGTGCAACATCCCGTCGGGCGACGTCACCGGCACGCTGAAGACCTTCGCCGACAACTACAAGAAGAGCGCGAGCGCCGACCCGGCGATCTACGCCACCGAGGGCTACGACGCGGCCACCGCGTTCATCAAGGCCGTCGAAGCGGGCAACACCACCTCGGAGAAGATCAACGAGTACCTGAAGACGGTCAACTTCGAGGGCGTGTCCAAGCCGATCAAGTTCAAGTCCAACGGCGAGCCGGAGAACAACTCCATCTTCGTCTACCAGGTCAAGGACGGCGTCCTCAAGCTGCTCGGCCCGTCGGCCGAGGCGAAGCTCGAGGGCTGAGCCCGAGACGGATTCGAGCAACTGGAGCTGGGGAGCGGGAGCGTCGTGATGGCGATGGCTCCCGCTCCCCGCCACTTATGGCGACGTCTTCCCTCCCGCCCCGTCTCGTGAGGCAAACCTGTCATGCTTGATGATTTCCTCAACCAGTTCCTACCCAGCACGGTGGGCGGACTGGTGTTCGGCTCCATCTACGCGTTGGTGGCGCTGGGCTACACGATGGTCTACGGCGTGCTGCGCCTGATCAACTTCGCGCACTCCGAGATCTTCATGATCGGCACGTTCACGTCGCTGGTGGTCATCACCGCCATCGCGCCGACCGCGCCGTTCACCGGACTGGCCATGGTCGGCGTCCTGCTGCTGATCATCGTGCTGTCCGCCGCCGTGTCCGGCGGCGCCGCGGTCCTGCTGGAGCTGGTGGCCTACCGGCCGCTGCGTAGGAAGGGCGCCACCCGGCTGACCGCGCTGATCTCCGCGATCGGCGCGTCGCTGTTCCTGCAGGAGCTGTTCGCGCTCGTCATCATCCCGTGGTTGACCGGCAAGCCCGGTCGCAACCAGCAGTCGTCGCTGCGCATCGTCGACCGCGACACGGTGTTCACCATCGGCAACGCGCAGGTGCGCACCGACCACATCATCGTCATCGTGGCCGCCGTGATCATGATGATCGCGCTGGACCGGGTGGTGAACCGCACCAAGATCGGCCGCGGCATCCGGGCCACCGCTCAGGACCCCGAAGCCGCCGTGCTGATGGGCGTGAGCATCGACAACATCGTGCGGATCACCTTCCTGCTCGGCGGCACCATGGCCGGTGTCGCGGGCGCGCTCTACCTGATGGAGTTCGAGAACACCGTCTTCAACGTCGGTTTCGTGCTGGGCATCAAGGCGTTCACCGCGGCGGTGCTCGGCGGTATCGGAAACCTGCGCGGAGCGCTGCTCGGCGGTGTCGTGCTCGGCCTCATCGAGAACTGGGGCGCGATCTTCCTGGGTTCGGAGTGGAAGGACGTCATCGCCTTCACCGTGCTGGTGGTCGTGCTGATGTTCCGCCCGACCGGCATCCTGGGCGAATCCCTGCAGAAGGCCCGCGCATGAAAGGCGGCGGAGTGACCGGCAAAGCAAACCCGTTGGCGCGCGTGGGCGCGCTGTTCGACGGTGCCCGCGACTGGTGGGAGCACGCCAAGGTCTGGCAGCGCTACCTGGTCTACATCGGCGCCATCGTCTTCGCGCTGATCCTGCCCGCCCCCTGGATCGGCTCGTTCATGTCGCCGGGCGCGGACTGGACCTCGGTGCTGATCTACCCGGTGGGCACCTACATCCTGCTGGCGGTCGGCCTGAACGTGGTGGTCGGCCAGGCGGGCCTGCTCGACCTCGGCTTCGTGGCGTTCTTCGCCATCGGCGGCTACTCGGTGGCCTACTACGGCACCCAGTACGGCTGGAACTACTGGGCCACCGTGGTCTTCGGCATCGCGCTGGCCGCGGTGTCCGGTGTCATCCTGGGCGCGCCGACGCTGCGGCTGCGCGGCGACTACCTGGCGATCGTGACGCTGGGCTTCGGCGAGATCGTCCGCATCACGGCCAACAACACCGACGAGATCGGTGGCGCGCGCGGCATCACCAACGTCCCGCACCCGCCGCCCATGTTCGGCATGAAGTTCCTGCTCGACCCCGCGCCGTACTACTACCTGATGGTCGCGGCGATCGTCCTGGTCATCATCTTCTCGGTGCGGCTGCAGAAGAGCCGCGTCGGCCGCGCCTGGGCGGCCATCCGCGAGGACGAGGACGCGGCCGAGCTGATGGGCGTGCCGACGTTCAAGTTCAAGCTGCTGGCCTTCGCCATCGGCGCGATGATCGGCGGCCTGGCGGGCGGCATCTACGCGGGCAAGGCGGTGTTCATCGAGCCGAACACCTTCCCGTTCATCCTGTCCGCGACCATCCTGGCCGCGGTCGTGCTGGGCGGCGCGGGCAACCTGCCCGGCGTCATGCTGGGCGCGTTCGTCATCGCCTGGCTGCCCGAGCGGTTCCGCGAGGTCGACTGGCTCAAGGACATGCTGGGCGGCAAGGACCCCTCGGAGTTCCGCATCCTGCTCTTCGGCGGCGTGCTGGTGCTGATGATGGGGCTGCGCCCGGAGGGCCTGCTGCCGTCGCGGCGGCGCAAGGCGGAACTGCACGAGGGCACCGGCGGCATGGGCGCGATGGGCGCCGAGGTCGCCGGTCCGGAGACCGAGGCGTCCACGGAGGCGGTCAAGTGAGCACTCCCGTCCTCAAGCTCGACAACGTGGTCATGCGCTTCGGCGGCGTGGTCGCGTTGCGCGGGGCGGACTTCCAGATCAACCAGGGCGAGATCTTCGCCCTGATCGGCCCCAACGGCGCGGGCAAGACCACGGTGTTCAACGTGGTCACCGGGGTTTACGCGCCCACCGAGGGGCACGTGCTGTTCAACGGCCAGAAGATCGAGGGCAACAAGCGGTTCAAGATCACCAAGATGGGGATCGCCCGCACGTTCCAGAACATCCGGCTGTTCCACAACATGTCGGCGCTGGAGAACGTGATGGTCGGCGCGGACGCGCACCACCGCACCGGCGCCATCGGGGCCACCCTGGGCCTGCCGTGGCACCGCAAGGAGGAGAAGCGCGGCCGCGAGCTGGCCAGGGAGCTGCTGGACTTCGTCGGCATCTCCGGCCGGATGACCGAGACCGCGAAGAACCTGCCCTACGGCGACCAGCGCAGGCTGGAGATCGCCCGCGCGCTGGCCACCGACCCCAAGCTGCTGCTGCTCGACGAGCCCGCCGCGGGCATGAACCCGGCGGAGAAGAAGGCGCTGCAGGAGCTGATCCGCAAGATCCGCGACGACGGTCGCACGGTCCTGCTGATCGAGCACGACATGAGCCTGGTGATGGACGTCAGCGACCGCGTGGCGGTGCTGGACTTCGGCCAGCTGATCGCGGAAGGGCTGCCGCACGAGGTGCAGAACAACCCGAAGGTCATCGAGGCGTACCTGGGGGCGGCTGAAGATGCTTCTTGAGGTCAAGGACATCAACGTCCACTACGGCAAGATCGCCGCGCTCAAGGGGATCAGCCTGCAGGTCAACGAGGGCGAGATCGTCTCGCTGATCGGCGCCAACGGCGCGGGCAAGACGACCACGCTCAAGACCATCTCCGGGCTGCGCCCGCTGACCAGCGGCCAGGTGCTGTTCAACGGCGAGGACATCTCCAAGCTGGCGGGCCACAAGCGGGTCCAGCTGGGCATCGGCCAGTCGCCCGAGGGCCGGGGCGTGTTCCCCGGCATGACGGTGCAGGAGAACCTGCTGATGGGCGCCTACACCCGCAAGGACGACCTGACAGCCGACCTGGACGAGGTGTACGAGCTGTTCCCGAGGCTGGCCGAGCGCAAGAACCAGTTCGGCGGCACCATGTCCGGCGGTGAGCAGCAGATGATCGCCATCGGCCGGGCGCTGATGACCAAGCCGAAGGTGCTGCTGCTGGACGAGCCGTCGATGGGGCTCGCGCCGATGCTGATCGCGCAGATCTTCTCGATCATCAAGGAGATCAACAAGCGCGGCACGACCGTGCTGCTGGTGGAGCAGAACGCGCAGCAGGCGCTCAAGCTCTCCGACCGCGCGTACGTGCTGGAGACCGGCCGGGTGGTCAAGAGCGCGCCGGGCCTGGACCTGCTGGACGACCCGCAGGTGCGCGCGGCGTACCTGGGCGGTCACTGACAGCCGGGACGGTCGGGAGGGGGCCTGCCACCACGCGGTGGCAGGCCCCCTCTCACTTCCCGAGCGGGATGTCGGTGCTCGACCGGTCCCGCAGGTCGGTCAGCGTGGGACCGCCGAACACGCGCAGCGCGGCGGGCCTGGCCTCCTCCGGCAGGTCGTAGTAGACGTCGTACTCCAACCGCACGTTCGAGCCGAGGTCGACCTGGTCGGGCTGGCGCCGGATGGTCATCGCCTCCGCGTCCACCCGGTGCTCGGCGCCCCGGTCGTCGAGCAGCACGTGCCTGCGCGCGTCGAAGGCCACGCTGCTGCGGCCGTTGTTGACCACGCTCATCCGCACCCGCACGTACTGGCCCTGGGCCTCCAGTTCGGCGTGGCTGCCCTGGACCGCGGCCAGGCCCGTGGTCAGCCCCAGCAGGGTGAACGCGGTGTCGCCGTCGGCCGTGGTCGGTAGCCGCAGCGCCCGCTCGCCCGGCCGCACGGCCTGCGCGGGCACCGGGTAGGTCTCGGACGTCGCGCCGGGTGACGTCCCGGCCACCGGACCGGGTGAGCACCCGGTGGCGAGCAGCAGGGCGAGCAGGGCGGCGGCGCGCATCAGGACTTCGGCGCCTCCCGCAGGAAGCAGGTCAGGCGGGCGGTGCAGCAGCGCCTGTCCTGCTCGTCGCTGATCACGATCTCGTAGGTGGCGGTGCTGCGGCCGCGGTGGACCGGCGTGCACACGCCGGTCACCACGCCCTCGGTGACCGCCCGGTGGTGCGTGCAGGACAGCTCCAGGCCCACGGCGATCCGCTCCGGCGCGGCGTGCATGGCCGCGGCGACCGAGCCCAGGGTCTCCGCCAGCACCGCGTTGGCGCCGCCGTGCAGCAGGCCGTACGGTTGCCGGTTGCCCTTCACCGGCATCGTGCCGACGAGCCGATCGGCATCCCATCGGGTGATCTCGATGCCCATCCGGGAGGTCAACTGCTCGTCGACGACGTCCTGGTTGGCGCCGGGGATGTCCTCGGGTGCTCGGTTCACGGGCTGCTCCAGTCGGTGCAAAACTGTCGGGCCCTCACCCTAGACTCGCCTCGTGAGCACCTCAGAAGCCTCCCGCCTGCTGCTGGTCGACGGCCACTCGATGGCCTACCGGGCGTTCTTCGCGCTGCCCAAGGAGAACTTCCAGACCGGCACCGGCCAGACCACCAACGCGGTCTACGGCTTCACCTCGATGCTCATCAACCTGCTGCGCGACGAGAAGCCCACGCACGTCGCGGTGGCCTTCGACGTCTCCCGCCGCACCTTCCGCACCGAGCAGTACGCCGAGTACAAGGCGGGCCGCAGCGAGACGCCCGACGAGTTCCGCGGCCAGGTCAGCCTGATCCGCGAGGTGCTGGACGCGCTGGCCATCCCGTCGCTGTCCAAGGAGAACTACGAGGCCGACGACCTGATCGCCACGCTCACCACGCAGGCCACGGCGCAGGGCTTCGAGGTGCTCATCTGCACGGGCGACCGGGACGCGCTGCAGCTGGTCAACGACGAGGTCACCGTGCTCTACCCGGTCAAGGGCGTGTCCGAGATGGCCAGGTACACCCCCGAGCTGGTGCTGGAGAAGCAGGGCGTGCCGCCCGAGCTGTACGCCGACTACGCCGCCGTGCGCGGCGACGCCTCGGACAACCTGCCCAACACCCCCGGCGTGGGCCCGAAGACCATCGCCAAGCTGCTGGGCCAGTACGGCTCGCTGAACGGGCTGATCGACCGGATCGACGAGGTCAAGGGCAAGGCGGGCGACGCGCTGCGGGCCAACCTGCCCAACATCGTGCTCAACCGGCAGCTCACCGAGCTGGTCCGGGACGTGGAGCTGCCGGTCGGCCCCGCCGACCTGGCGGTCCGCTCGTGGGACCGGGACGCGGTGCACCGGCTGTTCGACGAGCTGGAGTTCCGCGTGCTGCGCGACCGGCTGTTCGCCACGCTGTCCACCGCCGAGCCGGAGGCCGAGGAGGGCTTCGAGGTCAGCGGCGGCGAGATCCCGGCGGGCGAGCTGGCCGCCTGGCTGGACCGGCACGCCCGCGGCGCGCGGGTCGGGCTGGCGCTGCGCGAGTCGGCGGGCGAGCTGGTGGGCGTGGCGCTGGCCTCGGTCGGCGGCGAGGGCGGGTACGTCGAGCTGGCCTCGCTGTCCCCGGAGGACGAGAACGCGCTGGCCGCGTGGCTGGCCGACCCCCAGGTGGCCAAGGCGGGCCACGACCTGAAGCTGCCGCTGCGCAAGGTGCGCGCGCGCGGCCTGAGGCTGCGCGGCCTGACCAGCGACACCGCGCTGGCGGCCTACCTGGTGCGGCCGGGCCAGCGCTCGTTCGCGCTGGACGACCTGGCGCTGCGCTACCTCAAGCGCGAGCTGCGCGCCGAGGAGCCCGACGACGGCCAGCTGTCGCTGCTGGCCGACGAGCAGGAGGAGCGGCAGAAGACCGCGCGGGCCGCCATCGTGCGGGCGTTCGCGGTGGCGGAGCTGGCCGACGCGCTGGACCAGGAGCTGGTGCGCACCGGCCAGGAGAAGCTGCTGGCCGACCTGGAGCTGCCGCTGATGGCGGTGCTCGACGAGGTCGAGGCGGTGGGCATCGCGGTCGACGACGAGCACCTGGCCGCCCTGGAGGCGCACTTCGCGGCGGGGGTCAAGCAGGCCGCGCAGGACGCCTACTCGGTGATCGGCAAGGAGATCAACCTCGGCTCGCCCAAGCAGCTGCAGGTGGTGCTGTTCGACGAGCTGAAGATGCCCAAGACCAAGAAGACCAAGACCGGCTACACCACCGACGCGGACGCGCTGCAGAACCTGTACGAGGCCACCGGCCACGAGTTCCTCCAGCACCTGCTGGCGCACCGGGACGTGACGCGGCTGAAGTCCACCGTCGACGGCCTGCTCAAGGCGGTGGCCGACGACGGGCGCATCCACACCACGTTCCACCAGACCATCGCGGCCACCGGGCGGCTGTCGTCCACGGACCCGAACCTGCAGAACATCCCGATCCGCACCGACGAGGGCAGGCGCATCCGCCAGGCGTTCGTGGTCGGGCCGGGTTACGCGGAGCTGATGACCGCGGACTACAGCCAGATCGAGATGCGGATCATGGCCCACCTGTCCGGCGACGAGGGGCTGATCGAGGCCTTCCGCAGCGGCGAGGACCTGCACACGTTCGTGGCCTCCCGCGCGTTCTCGGTGCCCACCTCACAGGTCAGCGCCGAGCAGCGCCGCCGGGTCAAGGCGATGTCCTACGGCCTGGCCTACGGGCTGTCCGAGTACGGCCTGGCGCAGCAGCTGCGCATCTCGGCGGCGGAGGCGCGGGAGCAGAAGGAGGCGTACTTCGCCCGGTTCGGCGGCGTGCGCGACTACCTGCACGCCATCGTCGAGGAGGCCCGCAAGAAGGGCTACACCGAGACCATCCTCGGGCGGCGGCGCTACCTGCCCGACCTCAACAGCGACAACCGCCAGCGCCGGGAGATGGCCGAGCGGATGGCGCTCAACGCGCCGATCCAGGGCAGCGCGGCGGACATCATCAAGGTGGCCATGCTGGGGGTGTTCCGGGCGCTGGAGGAGTCGGGCCTGCGGTCGCGGATGCTGCTCCAGGTCCACGACGAACTGGTGCTGGAGGTCGCCGAGGGCGAGCGGGAAGCCGTGGAGTCGCTGGTCCGCGAGCACATGGGCAACGCCTACACCCTCTCCGTCCCGCTGGAGGTCTCCGTGGGCGTAGGCCGCTCCTGGGACGACGCCGCCCACTGACCCCCGCGCCCGCAAGTACTACCCGACCCCCGCTCCGGGGCAGCTGAGTACCACCCGAGGTGCGCGAATGGCTCGGCCCGTGTCCGGCCAACGGGCACCCTGCCGCCTGGACCGAGCACGTGGGCACCGCGAACGGGGCACCCCGGTAGTGGTTAGCGGCCTGTGCGGGCCTGCTGGGTAGTACTTGCAGGTGGTTTGTGGGGCGGTGCAACTCGGTGGATCACGCGGGTCCGCTCTGGTTAGCGTGCCCGCGTGGAATGGGCTCGGGCGGTGGCCGCGGCGTTCGGCTTGGGCGAGGTGCTGGAGCCGTGGACCCCGGTGACGGGCGGGGCGTCGCACCTGGTGTGGCGGCTGCGCACCACCCGCGGCGACTGGGCGGTCAAGCGCGTCAACCGGTCCTGGGAGGCGTGGTGGACGCGCGAGCACGAGGTGGCCGCCGCGATCCAGCTGGAGGCGTGGAACCTCGGGGTGCCGATGCCCCGGCCGGTGCACCCGCTGCGCCCCTCCGCGCCGCTGCTGGCCGACGTCCGCGTCGACGGCGAGGTGGGCAGCTTCCTGGCGCACGAGTGGTGCGAGGGCACCGCCCCCACCAGCCCGACCCCGGAGCTCCTGGACTGGGTGGGGGCCACGCTCGCCGTCCTGCACGAGCTGCCCGCCGGACCGCGTCCTGACGCTCGGCCGCACGCGGTCGAGGAGTGGCGCGAGTGGCTCGACGGGGTTCCCGGCGACTTCGCCGACCGGGTCCGCTCCTTCCTGCCGGACATCGCGGCGGCCGAGGAGGTCGTCGACGAGGCGGCGCGGGACCCCAGGCTCACGCCGGTGCGCACGCACCGCGACGTGAAGCCGGACAACGTGCTGCTGACCTCCGCCGCGCCGCTGCTGGTGGACTGGGACGGCGCGGGCGCGGACTTCGCCGAGTGGGAGCTGACCCGTTCCGCGCTGGCCTTCGACGGCACCGCCGAGGGCTTCACCCGCGTGGTGCGCGCCTACGAGCGCGCGGGAGGCCGCCCGCCGGGGCCCGACCCCGTGTTCCTGGCCGGTGTGCTGCACGCCCGGCTGGGCGGGGCCGCGTACATGGTGTGGCGGGCGCTGGGCCACCGGCCGGTCACCCCGCCGGAGCGGGCCGCCGCGCACGGCCACGCCCTGGAACTGCTCAGCGCCCTGCGGGTGGCGCTGCCGAACCTGGAGCGGTGGGCTCGTCTGCTGGCGCGCTGAACGTCACGCGCACGTCTCGCGCGGTCAGCTCCTCCCGGCACGCCGCGCAGGTCACGTGCACGTCCACGCCGCCGCCGCAGTCGCGGTGGTGCAACTCGAACGAGGGGCCCTGTTCGGGTGGCATCCACCGGTCGCCCCACTTCCGCAGGGCCATCAGCACCGGGTAGAGGTCCAGGCCCTTCTCGGTCAGCCGGTACTCGTACCTCGTCCGGACGTCCTTGTACGCGACCCGGCGCAGGATGCCCTCCTCGACCAGCGTGCCCAGCCGCTCGGCCAGCACGCTGCGGGAGATGGCCATCGACGACTGGAAGTCCTCGAACCGCCGGGTGCCCAGGAACGCCTGCCGCACCAGCAGCAACGTCCACCGCTCACCCAGCAGGGCGGCGGGCAGGGCGATGGTGCACTGCTGGTCGGCGACTCTCACGGGGGCCATGCGGCCAGAATACCGTTGCGTTCGGAAAGTGAACTCAGCTAGCGTGGGGGTTCTGAATCCGAACTCAGGGGGAGTCGGAATGGTCGAGCTCCGCGTCCTGGACCGCGCCACGGCGGGCGACGCCGTCGACGCGGTTTTCGACGGACTGTCACCGCGCAGCCGATACCTGCGGTTCCACGCTCCGGTGCCGCGCCTGACCGCCACCATGCGCGAGCGGTTGGCGGACGTCGACGGCCGCGACCGGGCCGCGCTGGTCGCGCGGAGCGGCAGACGCGCGATCGGCATCGCCCGGCTGTCCGCCACCGGCGGCGGCTCGGCCGAACTGGCCGTGGCGGTGGTGGACCGCTGGCAGCGCCGGGGCGTCGGCACCCGCCTGATCACCGCGCTGGGGGAGCTGGCGGTGCGCCTCCGCCACACCGAACTGCACGCCACCGTGCTGCCGGAGAACCTGGCGGTGCTCTCGCTGGCGCGCCGGGCGTTTTCCGGCGTCCTGCTCACCGCCGAGGAGGACGCCATCACGCTGCGCTACTCGCTGGAGCCGACGTTGACCCACGAGGAGTTGGTGGCCGCTCTGCGGTGGTGACCACAACGCGGCCATGATCAGGTTGCCGAGAGTCCTCCTCGCGCTGCTGCTGGTCGCTCCGCCCGTCGCGGTCGAGGCGACGCCCGGCGACCGACCGCTGCCCGGCCGCACGATCGACAACCCGCCGCTGCTGCCCGCGCTGGTCGGTGGGCAGCCCTCGCGGGTGTTCCAGGGCGTACACCGGCACGCCGCCTACGCCCTGTTCGACTTCCTCCTGGACTACCAGCTCGTCGCCTGGGGCCTGGCAGGTGTCCGCGCCTGCCCGTTGCCGCCCGACCGCACCACCGCCGCGCATCAAGCCGCGCTGAACCTGGATGGCACGCCCAACGCGCTGGGCGCCCAGCCGCGCGCCATCGCTGTCGAGCGCTCGGGTGGTCAGCGGCCGGGAGTCCAGGGCGTCGGCCGAGTGCTGGGAGGACTTCCTGTTCGAGGTGATCGGGCCGCGCGTCGAGGGCAGGCCGACCGCCCCGGTGCTGTCGCCGCACGACCTTGGCGACCTGTTCGTGCCGTTCTCCATGGAGCAGGTCTACCTCGGGGACGCGACCCGCAACGGCCGCGCGCACCTGGTGGTGCAGCGCGATCCGCACGGTCGAGCACTGCGGGTTCAGCCCGGACGAGGGGGCGCGCCCTGGCGGGACCTGCTGGCCTGGGTGTACCGCGGCGAGCGGCCCGCGGGCGACGTGGTGGACGACCCGCCCTGCCGAACAGGTAGTCCCCACCGTGGGGCGGGGACTACCTGCCTGCGCTGAGCGCCGCGAGAACGGGTTCGGGTGTCAGGCGCGGAAACCGCTCCTGGAAGTCCAGGACGCCGACCCAGGTCGGGCGCAGGGCGATCCGGACCATCCGCAGGCCGGGCTTGTCGATCGCCGCGACGTAGGCATCACCCGCCTCCTCGCCCAGTCCGGCGCGCTGCATGGTGGCGTACTCGGGCAGGACGCCCTCGACCTCGGTCAGGGTGACCTTCCCGCGCAGCATCAGCACCTGCGGGGGTCCGTCGCTGGTGTCGACGGTGATCGCCACGTCGGGGCGGACCCGCAGGTCGCGCACCTTGTAGGTACCGGAGAAGGCGGCGATGACCACCTCGTCGCCGGTCCACAGGAAGTTCACCGGGATCAGCCTCGGCGTGCCGTCCTTGCCGGTGTAGGCCAACCGCGCCACCAGGCTCGTGTCGTTCAGCAGGCGTTGCGCCGTGGGGGTGGCCAGCAGGCGCACATCGCCCTGCGGCAGTTGCGCCGCCTGACTGCCGGAGGGGTTCATGAACCGCAACCTACTGGGAGAAGCTCCTAAAGAACAAGTAATACTCATAAATCAGGACTACGGCGGTAGCCTGGCAGGCATGACCGGTATGCGCAGTTACGGGGACCCGTGCGGGGTGGCCTGCGGCCTGGACATCATCGGTGAGCGCTGGGCCCTGCTGATCGTGCGCGACCTGCTGCTGGGGCCCAAGCGCTTCGGCGACCTGCACGCGGGCCTGCCGGGCATCAGCCCCAACGTGCTCACCCAGCGGCTGCGCGAGCTGACCGAGCACGGCGTCGTGGAACGCCGCGACCTGCCTCCACCTGCCCGCGTCCGCCTCTACGGGCTGACCGACTGGGGCCGCGCCCTGGAACCGGTCCTCCTGCACCTCGGCCGCTGGGGGAGCCAAGCGCCCGCAGTCCCCGACGGCCGCCTCGGCGTCGACTCCATCCTGCTCAGCGCCAAGGCGGCCTTCGACCCGGCGCGCGTCGCCGTGTCGGACCGCGTCTACGAGCTCCGCATCGACGCCGACACCTACTGCGTCGAGATCACCGGCGGCTCGCTCCACATCAGCCGCGGCACCGCCCCGAGTGCGCCCGACGCCACCCTCGCCACCGACCTCGACACCCTCCGCGCCATCTGCGACCACCGGCTCACCCTGGCGGCGGCGGTGGACTCGGGCTCGTTGCGCCTCGACGGCCCCGAACACGCCAGGCAGGGCCTCGCGGACCTGCTCCTGGCGCCGTTCGACCACGCGCCCTCCTCCTGAACCGCCCCGCTAGCAGACGGCGAACAGCTGGAGGAACGCCTCCTCGCCCTTGGCCTCGTTGTTGGCCAGCGCCGCTTCGCGCAGCGCGCGCGCCGCGTCCCGGCACTTGAGCATCGACGCGCCGTCGTTCTCGGCGCGCTTGCGGGCGTCCTCGGCGATCTCCCGGTCGTTCTTGGCCTTGCTCGCCTCGTCCTTGGCGTTCTCCAGCTGCTTGCCCGACTCGGTGAGCTCGCGCTCCTTGTCCGACAACCGGGTGGCGAGCTGGTCGGCGCGGCTGGCCTGGTTGGCGTACAAGGCGCCGAACACGCCCGCGGTCGCCAGGAGCAGCACCGCCAGCACTGACAGCAGCACCACCGCGGTCCTCTTCCCCGGCGGCGCGGCGGCGGCCGTGCCGTAGGGCTCGAAGGGCGGTCCGACGTGCGGCTGCCCGGCGGGCGGCGTGCTGGGCGTGAACTGGCCGTAGGGCTGGAAAGCCGGTCCGGTCTGCGGCTGCTCGACCTGCGGGGCCGGGGTCGACAGGCCGTACGGTTCCAGGACCGGGTGGGTCGGCTGCGCTTCCGGAGACGGCTCGGAGCTCGGGTAGGTCAAGGTTCCCCCCTGAATTCAAAGTCGGCCCAGTATGAGCCGACACACCGCCTCTGAACAGCGAGTTCACCGATTCGCGATGTCCGCCGGGCGTTACGTGAAAAGCGTCTCAGCGCCGGGACACCGCCGACCGCAGGGGCGGGTGGCGGCGGCGAACCTCGACGTTGCCGAGCCCCCGCGCGGTCGTGGGCACCGGGGCACGAGAAGGTCTGCGAACTGCTCGCGGGCGGCGGGGTGGGGCGCGTCGGCTCGGTGCACTTCGAGTGACTGCTGGACGTGCGGCACGGCCACCACGGCGGCTGCGAGGGGGTACGGCGCGCCCGAGGCACGGGACGACCCGTTCGCCCTGCGCATCGTCGACGACTGGCTGCGCGCGCTCTAGCTGGACGCCGAGCACGAGGACGGCTACCGGCTGATGGCCAACGGCAGCCGGGGCAGGTCGACCCGCTGGGCAGGCGCGCCACCCACCGCGACGGCGCGCGGCCGGGCTGCTCGACCAGCGGTGGACCCGGCGCGAGCGGGCCCGCGCGCCGTACCGCTGATCGGGTGACCGGCGTCCTTCCGGGGGACCAGGTGATTCGACTGGCGGTAGCGCGACCGGGCGGGCAGCGTGGGGGCCAGTGGCGCGCCCCACCGCTGTGGCGCGCCGCCGACGGGCGAGGAGTTCGGTGCGATGAGCGAGCGGACCGCGCTGGTGCTGGGCGGCACCGGCATGTTGCAGGGCTGCGCCGATGAGCTGGTGGCGCGGGGGTGGCGGGTGGTGCTGCCGTGCAGGCGGGCCAGACCGGAGCTGGGCCAGGCGGCCAGGGCGGCGCTGCGCAGGCGCGGGCACACGCCCATCGGCGACTCCTGCTGGGTGGCCGCGGACTGGGCGCGCGCCCAGGAGCTGGCCGAGCGGGTGCGCGCCGAGCTGGACCGCCCGGCCGACCTGCTGGTGGCGTGGGTGCACGCCAGCTACCGCGAACCGGTGCTCAAGGCCGTCGAGCCGCTGCTGGCCCCCGGTGCGCCGGTGGTGGAGGTGCACGACATCGGCGCGATCAGCCCGACCCGAGGGGTGCCCGACCCGCTGCTGGCCGCGCACCCCACGCAGCAGGTCGTGCTGGGCTTCGTGCGCCACGCCGGGCAGACCCGCTGGCTGACCCACGAGGAGGCGTCCAAGGGCGTGATGGAGGCCGTGCACCGCGCCTTGGAGGGCAAGCCGCCCTCGGTGCACCAGCTCGGCGAGGTCGACACCTGGGTAGTGCGCCGCTAACGCCTGCAAGTACTACCCGGGCCGTCCGCGCGGGCCGTTAACTACTACCCGTCAACCACTACCCGCAGGCGCGAGAGCGCCCAACGTTATCCATCACAACCTCGCCATCTGTGCCCCGGCCACACCCCGAACCGCGCGTTCGCGGCGGCGGGTAGTAGTTACCGGCCCTCGTGAGCGCGCCGGGTAGTACTTGCAGGCGCTACCGCAGCGCACCCGCCGGGCGGACCTCCCACACCGTCCACAGCGGCCGGTACCCCTGCCGGGGCCAGAACACCGACGACAGCGGGTTCGGCGGGTTGTAGTAGAGGTAGCTGCCCACCGTCCCCATCCGGTGCAACTCCCGGTGCACGTGCGCCATCAGCTGCCTGCCCACCCCGATGCCCCGCGCGCCCGGCAGCACCGACACGCAGTTGACGTAGGCCCACCGGCCCTGCGGCAGCTTGGTCGCCGCCCACCCGCCCGGCTCCGCGGTCACCACCGCGCACTCGGCCAGCCCGACCGCGATCCCGTCCCGCTCGGCCAGCCACGCGGGCCCGCCCGCCGCCAGCCGCTCGGCCAGCGAGCGCCGCTTGAGCGCCGCCGCCTCCGGCCGGTCCACCGTCGAGCCGACCAGCGCCGAGTAGCGCAGCTCGGTCAGCGCCAGGTGCAGCACCGCCTCCAGGTCCGCCAGCCCGGCCCGGCGGATCACCAGCGGCCCCGCCACCGGCGGCGGTGGCGCGGCCAGGCGCACCGCGATCACCGTCAGCGGCACCAGCCCGTGGTCCAGCAGCGCCCGCGCCGCCTCGGCGTCGCGGCTGGGCCAGGTCAGCACGCACGCCGAGTCCCGCTCCGCCGGGCCGACCCGGTCCAGCCGGTGCCGCCACGCGCGCAGCAGCGCGTCCATGCCCACCGCCCCGGTGCCGCCCAGCAGCGGGGTCAGCTCCCACACCTCGGTGGCCGACCACAGCCGGGCGGGCGAGGTGCGCTCGTGCAGCTTGCGCTGCACCACCCCGGCCACCCGCGTGCCGTCCGGCAGGGCGGCGGTGATCACGTCCCCCTCCGGCGGTGGCCCCACGGCGGGCAGCAGCCGATCGATGCCCGCGAAACGCGCGCTCTGAGCCTCCACCAGCCCCCGACTGACGGTCATGCCCGCAGGCTACGGCTCGCGCTACCGCGGCTTGCGCGTGGACAGGATCGCGGTGCCGGGGAACAGCCTGCCGCGCAGCGGGCTCCACTGCCCCCACGTGCGGGTGTGCCCGGCGGGCCACTCCGGTTCGACCAGGTCCACCAGCTCCAGACCCGCCCCGACCAGCGCGCGGACGTAGTCGCCCATCGTGCGGTGGTGCTCGACGTAGGTGGCCCGGCCCTGCGCGTCGACCTCCACGTAGGGCGTGCGGTCGAAGTAGGAGTGGGTCACGGTGAGCCCGCCCGGACCGGGGTCGTCCGGAAAAATCCACCGCATCGGGTGATTCACCGCGAACACCCACCGCGCGCCCGGCCGCAGCACCCGCGCCACCTCGGCGAACACCGCGCCCACGTCGGCGACGAACGGCACCGCGCCGAAGGCCGAGCAGGCCGCGTCGAAGCTGGCGTCGGCGAAGGGCAGCTGGTCGGCGCTGGCCTGCACCAGCGGCACGGTGATGCCGGTCCGCTCGGCGGCGGCCACGGCGTGCCGCAGCATCCCCGCCGAGATGTCCAGCGCCACCGGCCGCGCGCCCCGCGCGGCCAGCCAGCGCGCGCACGGCGCCGAGCCGCACCCGACCTCCAGCACCCGCTGCCCGGCGACCGGGCCGAGCAGCCCGGCGTCCTGCTCGCGCAGCCCCTCCGGGCACCACAGGAAGTCAACGTCGCCGAGGAAGCCGCCGTGCTCGGCGTGGTAGTCGTCCGCGTCGGCGTCCCACCACAGCCGGTTGGCCGCGCGGGACTCCGCCGCGTCGGCGGCGCGCTGGGCGATGCCGGTGGTGCCGAGGGCCGCTTCGGCGCTCGCGTGCTGGTCGGACACACTGCTCCTTCAGGGGGACCGGTTTGCCCGGTGTGCTCAAAGCCGCGTACGATACCGGCCGCGTAGTGGGTTCGCGCTGCTCATGATCGGTGATCACCTGGTGAGTCGGTCTTCGCGGTTGGGGCGTGCCCGTCGCGCAGCGCTAAACCTGCAGGTCAGACAACCCCAATCCGTACCGGAGCCACCTACCTAATGTCCACCGACACCACCACTGTCCCGGCTGCCACCGCGCCGAAGCAGCAGATCGCTATCAACGATATCGGGACGGAGGAGGACTTCCTCGCCGCCATCGACAAGACCATCAAGTACTTCAACGATGGCGATATCGTCGAGGGCACCATCGTCAAGGTCGACCGGGACGAGGTCCTGCTCGACATCGGCTACAAGACCGAGGGCGTCATCCCCTCGCGCGAGCTGTCGATCAAGCACGACGTGGACCCCAACGAGGTCGTCAAGGTCGGCGACGAGGTTGAGGCGCTTGTCCTCCAGAAGGAGGACAAGGAAGGCCGGCTGATCCTGTCCAAGAAGCGCGCGCAGTACGAGCGCGCCTGGGGCACCATCGAGGCTCTCAAGGAGAAGGACGAGCCGGTCCGCGGCACCGTCATCGAGGTGGTCAAGGGCGGCCTGATCCTGGACATCGGCCTGCGCGGCTTCCTGCCCGCCTCGCTGGTGGAGATGCGGCGCGTGCGCGACCTGCAGCCCTACGTGGGCCGCGAGCTCGAGGCCAAGATCATCGAGCTGGACAAGAACCGCAACAACGTGGTGCTGTCCCGCCGCGCCTGGCTGGAGCAGACCCAGTCCGAGGTCCGCAGCGAGTTCCTCAACCAGCTGCAGAAGGGCCAGGTCCGCAAGGGCGTCGTGTCCTCGATCGTCAACTTCGGCGCGTTCGTCGACCTTGGCGGCGTGGACGGCCTGGTGCACGTCTCCGAGCTGTCCTGGAAGCACATCGACCACCCGTCCGAGGTCGTCGAGGTCGGCCAGGAGGTCACCGTCGAGGTCCTCGACGTCGACATGGAGCGCGAGCGCGTGTCGCTGTCGCTCAAGGCGACGCAGGAAGACCCGTGGCGCCAGTTCGCCCGCACCCACGCGATCGGCCAGATCGTGCCGGGCAAGGTCACCAAGCTGGTTCCGTTCGGCGCGTTCGTCCGGGTGGACGAGGGCATCGAGGGCCTGGTCCACATCTCCGAGCTGGCCGAGCGCCACGTGGAGATCCCGGAGCAGGTCGTGCAGGTCGGCGACGACGTCATGGTCAAGGTCATCGACATCGACCTGGACCGCCGCCGCATCTCGCTGTCGCTCAAGCAGGCCAACGAGGGCTTCACGGTCGACTCGGAGTTCGACCCGACCCAGTACGGCATGGCCGCCGAGTACGACGAGCAGGGCAACTACATCTACCCCGAGGGCTTCGACCCGGAGACCCAGGAGTGGCAGGAGGGCTTCGACAAGCAGCGCGAGGAGTGGGAGCGGCAGTACGCCGAGGCCCACACGCGCTACGAGGCCCACATGAAGCAGGTCGCCAAGGCCGCCGCCGCCGAGGAGGAGGCCGCTGGGGAGACCAACTACTCCTCCGGTGGCGACGCCCCGGCCGCCGCGTCCAGCTCCGGCGCTCCCGCCCAGGCGGGCGGCACGCTGGCCAGCGACGAGCAGCTCGCCGCGCTCCGCGAGAAGCTGTCGGGCGGCATGTGATCGCCTGATAGTGTGCTAACGGCACGGCCCCGTACCGCGACTGCGGTGCGGGGCCGTTGTCATGCACTACCTTGTTGGCCTTATGGGCTCGCGGACGGTGGTGCTGGTGGGACTTGTGCTCGGGTGCACGGTGGCGTGCTCGGCGGAGCAGGCCCCGCCTCCGCCTGCTCCGCCGATCCCCAAGATCGTGCCTCCGACCTCGGCCTCCCGCGTGCCGGTGATGGTGGACCGCCCGCTGCCCGACGACTGCGAGCTGGTCGTGCCGGTCGAGGTGATGAACCAGCGGCTGGGCCGGGAGCTGCCGGGCGAGCCCCGGCTGATCATCGGCATCCCGGAGCCCGCGCTGGGGCGCACCGGCAAGATCGACTGCTACTACGGCTTGGCGCAGGGCCAGCAGCTGGCCGCCGCGCCGGTGGTCATCGGCCTGTCCGCCTACAACGACGAGGCCACCGCCCGCGGCCGGGTCACCGACAGCGTCTCCGCCGAGCGCCAGGAGGGCGGGGCGGTCAGCGAGGTCGAGGTGGGCAAGCAGAAGGGCTCGCTGGTGGTGACCCGCGACGAGCGCCTGCTGCTGGGCTCGCTGGGCAAGACCACGTTCGTGGTGCGCGTCAAGGCCGGTGTCGTGCCGGACGACCAGGTCGGCCCGGTGCTGGCCGCGCTGGCGGCGCAGTCCATGACGCCGACGGAGGACGTCTGAGCCGCGCCCCGCGCCTGCGGGCCGGCATGATCGGGCCATGCTGCGCGTGGGGCTCTCCGGGGGAATCGGGTCGGGCAAGTCGACCGTCGCGGCCAGGCTCGTGGAGCACGGGGCGGTGCTGGTGGACGCCGACCTGCTGGCCCGCGAGGTGGTCGAGCCGGGCACCGAGGGGTTGGCCGAGGTCGTCGCGGCCTTCGGCGACGGTGTGCTGGGCGCGGGCGGCGCGCTGGACCGGGCGGCGCTGGCCGCGAAGGTGTTCAGCGACGACGAGGCCCGTCGCACGCTCAACGGCATCATTCACCCGAAGGTGGGAGCTCGTGCGGCCGAGCTGATCGCCGCCGCCCCGCCGGACGCGATCGTCGTGCACGACGTGCCGCTGCTGGTGGAGAACGGCCTGATGCCCGCCTACCACCTGGTGCTGATCGTGCACGCCGACGTGGAGCAGCGGGTCGCCCGCCTGGTGGGCGGCCGGGGCATGGACGAGCGGGACGCGCGCAACCGGATCGCCGCCCAGGCCGACGACGCGCGCCGCCGCGCGGCGGCCGACGTGTGGCTGGACAACACCGGCACCCCCGACCAGGTGCTGGCGCGGGTCGACGCGCTGTGGGTGGACCGGCTGGTGCCCTACGAGGCCAACGTGCGGCTGCGCCGCTACACCCCCACCCCGCCCAGGGTGGTGCCCTACGACGCGACGTGGCCCGCGCAGGCCGAGCGGATCGCCGCGCGCATCCGGCTGGCGGCGGGACAGCGGCGGGTGGAGCACATCGGCTCCACGGCGGTGCCCGGCCTGGCGGCCAAGGACGTGCTGGACTTCCAGCTGGGCGTGGACTCGCTGGAGACCGCCGACGCGCTGGCCGACGCGCTGGCCGAGGCGGGCTTCCCGCGCCTCGACGGCATCGACACCGACACCCCCAAGGACGACGGGGACCCCCGGCGGTGGCGCAAGCGGGTGCACGTGGGCGCGGACCCCGCTCGTCGGGTCAACCTGCACGTGCGGGTGGAGGGCGGCCCGGCGTGGGAGTGGGCGCTGCGGTTCCGCGACTGGCTGCGCGCGGACGCGGCGGCCCGGCAGGAGTACCAGGAGTTGAAGCAGGAGCTGGCGGAGCGGTTCGCCGACCACGAGAGCGCCTTCGCCTACGGCGACGCGAAGGAGCCGTGGATGAGCGCCGCCGTGGCCCGTGTGGAGGCGTTCTACCAGGACGGCCAGGTGTCGTAGATCCCGCGGTGGGTCAGCCACGCGCCCAGGTCGTGCCGGTGCAGGCTGACTTCCTCCAGCGTGCGGTGCACGGTGCGCAGCGCCAGGTCGGCGTCACCGGGGCCGAGCACCCGGCCGGCCACGGCCGCCGCGAACTCCTCGCAGCGCACGATCCGCGCGGTGGTGCCGCCGGGCACGGCCAGGCCCAGCAGCAGGTCGGTGGTGTGCCACGAGCGGCCGTCGCGGGTGACCCGGACGGCGCTGAGCACGCTCGGACCGCTGCGCGCGTGGCGCGAGCGCGGGCGGTGGTGGGTCAGCCGCAACCCCAGCTCGGGCATCAACCAGGTGACCTCCGAGTCGGCGAACGGGTCCTCCGGCGTCGGGCACTCCAGGCGCAGGCCCCACCGTTCGACCTGGCACCGGGACAGGCGACGGGACGTGCCCGACGAGTAGTTGCGAACTGCGCTGACGGTGTCGACCACGTCGACCAGCTGAGGTGTCATAACCGCTCCCACGCGCTCAGAGGGTAGCCGCAAGTGAGCGTCGGGTAACTATCCGGATTGATTCGTTACATCACGGAATGTGATGGAGAGTGTCTCGTTCTGATGACGGCGGACCAGGCGATTGCTCACCCCATCGTCGCACCGCGTCACCTCGACGAATCCGCGTCGGCAAGTACTACCCGTGTGGCCTAGACGGGCCGCTGACTACCACCCGGCTCGGACGCAGCGATAACGGGTAGTAGTCACCGGCCCGTGGGGGCGGGGCGGGTAGTACTTGCCGGTGCGGTCAGGGGTGGCGGGGGCGCCAGGTGGTGACGGTGCCCTGGGCGGCCAGCCACCGCACCGCGTCGTGGCCGTGGGCGGAGATGCCCGCCACCGCGCGGTAGGTCGTCTCCAGCGCCCACTGCGCCCGGCACGGCTCGATCAGACCCTGCCCCAGCGCGGCCAGCAGCTCGTCGGTGTCCAGCACGGTCACCGCGCGCCCGGTGCGCACCACCAGGTCCAGGTACAGGTCGACGGTCTTCCACACCGACCCGCTGGAGGTGATCTCGACGACGTCGAGGTACAGGTCGTAGTCGCGCTCGTGACCGGGGTGCCAGGACTGGCGGGTGACGCGCAGCCCGTGCCGGGGCAGCAGCCACGACTCGAAGTGCGCGAGGTGGGGGTGGCCGGTGACCGGCCGGGACATGTAGAGCCCGTGCCGCGTCAACCGGTACTCCTCGACCCCGCGCAGGTAGCCCTTGGGGTCGGTGTTGCTCTTGGCGTCCAGGTCGAAGTACTCCACCTTGGGCGGGTGGACGTGCGTTCCGGTCGTGATCCCTGCCGCGCTCAGCGTCACACCACGAACTCTAAGCAGAAATGCGGTCGGATCACCCTGATGTGTCACCCGAACAGGTGACGATCGCCTAGGGTCCCGGCCATGTTCGGCATCATCCGCCCCTGCCGGAACAGGCTGGGCCCGAGCCTGCGCGAAGCCTGGCTGGCGCACCTGTGCGGGCTGTGCCTGGCCCTGCGCGACGACCACGGCCACCTGGCGCGCGTGGTCACCAACTACGACGGCCTGGTGATCTCCGCGCTGGTGGAGGCGCAGTCCGCCCGGTCGAGGCGGGCCGCCGGGCCGTGCGCGCTGCGCGGGATGCGGTCCGCCGAGGTCGCGGTGGGCGGCGGCGCCCGGCTGGCCGCGGCCGTGTCGCTGGTGCTGGCCTCGGCGAAGGTCGACGACCACGTCGGGGACCGCGACGGAGCTTTCGCCCACGCCCCGGTGCGCGGGGTGGGCCGCCGGGTCGCCCGGCGGTGGGCCGAGCAGGCCGCCGCCACCGGGGCCGACCTGGGGTTCGACACGGCGGTGCTGGTGGACGCGGTGCGCGGGCAGTCCGCCGTGGAGGCGGCGGCGGGGCCGGGTGGCTCCGTGCTGGCCGTCACCGAGCCGACCGAGACCGCCGCCGCGACGGCGGCGGCCCGGACCGCCCTGCTGGCGGGCCGCCCCGGCAATGCCGAGCCGCTGCGCGAGGTGGGCAGGCTGTTCGGGCGGCTGGCGCACCTGCTGGACGCGGTGGAGGACCTGGCCGCCGACCGCGCGTCGGGCGCGTGGAACCCGCTGGTGGCCACCGGAACGTCCCTGGCCGAGGCGCGGCGGCTGTGCGACGACGCGGCGCTGGGCATCGAGCTGGCGCTGCGCGAGGTGGAGTTCACCGACGACCGGCTGGTGCACGTGCTGCTGGTGCACGAGGTGAAGGAGTCGATCCGGCGCGCGTTCGGGGAGCCCCACGGCCACGCGGCCAGGGCGCACGCGCCCAGGGGCCAGCGGCGCGGGAAGTCCGGGGAGTCGGGACCGGGCAGCGGGCTGTGGTTCTGGCCCGAGCTGGTCGACCCGCCCAGGAGCCGCTGGCTGCTGCCGGGCTGCCTGGCCGTGCTCTACCAGTGCGGAACCTGCCAGTACTGCTGCCGCGACCCGCACCCCGGCCCGTGGAGCGGCAAGCGCCGCGACGCCTGGTGCGGCAACTGCGACTGCCCGACGTGCGACTGCGACTGCTGCGGGTGTGACTGCTGACCTGCGGGGACCGGAAAATGTCGGACGGCGGGCGTACCTTTGTCGCCGTGGCTTTCCCTACCGAGATCCCGGTCAAGGCGCACTCGTCGCACCGTCCCGTCGGTGACATCCCCCGCACCGACGGGCAGTTCCGCGTGGTCAGCGACTACCAGCCCGCGGGCGACCAGCCCGCCGCGATCGCCGAGCTGGAACGCCGCATCCGCGCGGGGGAGAAGGACGTGGTGCTGCTCGGCGCCACCGGCACCGGCAAGTCCGCCACCACGGCGTGGCTGGTGGAGAAGCTGCAGCGGCCCACGCTGGTGATGGCGCCGAACAAGACGCTGGCCGCCCAGCTGGCCAACGAGCTCAAGGAGTTCTTCCCGCACAACGCGGTCGAGTACTTCGTCAGCTACTACGACTACTACCAGCCCGAGGCCTACATCCCGCAGACCGACACCTACATCGAGAAGGACTCCTCGATCAACGAGGACGTCGAGCGCCTGCGCCACTCGGCCACCATGAGCCTGCTGACCAGGCGCGACGTCATCGTGGTCGCCTCGGTGTCGTGCATCTACGGCCTGGGCACGCCGCAGTCCTACCTCGACCGGTCGATCAAGCTGGAGGTCGGCGCGGAGGTCGAGCGCGACCTGCTGCTGCGCGCGCTGGTGGACGTGCAGTACGCCCGCAACGACATCGCGTTCAACCGCGGCACCTTCCGGGTGCGGGGCGACACGGTGGAGATCATCCCCGCCTACGAGGAGCTGGCCGTGCGCGTCGAGTTCTTCGGCGACGAGATCGACCGGCTGTACTACCTGCACCCGCTGACCGGCGACGTGGTCAAGGAGGTCGAGGAGCTGCGCATCTTCCCGGCCACCCACTACGTGGCGGGGCCGGAGCGGATGGAGAAGGCGATCAGCAACATCGAGGCCGAGCTGGCCGACCAGCTGGCCAAGCTGGAGCGGCAGGGCAAGCTGCTGGAGGCCCAGCGGCTGCGGATGCGCACCACCTACGACATCGAGATGATGCGCCAGGTCGGGTTCTGCTCGGGCATCGAGAACTACTCGCGGCACATCGACGACCGCCCCGCGGGCTCCGCACCCGCGACCCTGATCGACTACTTCCCGGACGACTTCCTGCTGGTCATCGACGAGTCGCACGTGACGGTGCCGCAGATCGGCGGCATGTACGAGGGCGACGCCTCGCGCAAGCGCAACCTGGTCGAGCACGGCTTCCGGCTGCCCAGCGCGCTGGACAACCGGCCGCTGACCTGGGAGGAGTTCGCCGACCGGATCGGCCAGACGGTGTACCTGTCGGCCACCCCCGGCCCGTACGAGATGGGCCAGGCGGGCGGCGAGTTCGTCGAGCAGGTCATCCGCCCCACCGGACTGGTCGACCCGGAGGTGGTGGTCAAGCCCACCGAGGGCCAGATCGACGACCTGGTGCACGAGATCCGCGCGCGGGCCGAGCGGGACGAGCGGGTGCTGGTCACCACGCTGACCAAGAAGATGGCCGAGGACCTCACCGACTACCTGCTGGAGCTGGGCATCCGGGTGCGCTACCTGCACTCCGAGGTCGACACGCTGCGCCGGGTGGAGCTGCTGCGCCAGCTGCGGCTGGGCGAGTACGACGTGCTGATCGGCATCAACCTGCTGCGCGAGGGCCTGGACCTGCCCGAGGTGTCGCTGGTGGCGATCCTGGACGCGGACAAGGAGGGCTTCCTGCGCTCGGGCACCAGCCTCATCCAGACCATCGGCCGCGCGGCGCGCAACGTCTCCGGCGAGGTCCACATGTACGCGGACCGGATCACCGACTCGATGCGGCACGCGATCGACGAGACCAACCGCAGGCGGGCCAAGCAGATCGCCTACAACGAGGAACGCGGCATCGACCCGCAGCCGCTGCGCAAGAAGATCACCGACATCCTGGAGCAGGTCTACGCCGAGGCCGAGGACGCCATCGAGCCGGGCGGCTCGGGCCGCAACGCCTCGCGGGGCAAGAAGCCCACCGGCGACCCCGGCGCGTCGGGCCGCAGCTCGGGCGTGCTGGTGGACAAGGACGTCAGCGGCATGGCCCGGTCCGAGCTGGCCGACCTGGTGCAGCAGCTGACCGACCAGATGATGAACGCGGCCCGCGAGCTGCAGTTCGAGCTGGCGGCGCGGCTGCGCGACGAGATCCAGGACCTGAAGAAGGAGCTGCGCGGCATGGACGCCGCGGGCGTGAAGTGACGACGAGGGGGCCGAGCCGCGCGGCTCGGCCCCCTCACCGCCGGGCGCCCGATCAGGACGTGATGTCCTTGCGGGCGAACTTGCGCGCGGCCAGCAGCGTGAAGAACGCGCCGTAGGCCAGCGCCGAGAACGCCCCGGTCGCCATCTGCGACCAGTCGATCTCGGTGGACAGCAGGTCCACCCACGCCAGGGCGTAGTGCGTGGGCAGGTACTCGCGCAGGTCGCCCAGCGCGGTGATCTGGTCGAGGATCTGCGACAGGATCGACGCCAGCACCGCGCCGCCGACCGCGCCCAGCGGCGCGTCGGTGGACACCGACAGGAACAGCGCCAGCCCGGCCAGCCAGAACAGGTGGATCGAGATGTAGCCGACCGCCAGCGCCACGCCGGTGACGCCGGAGGCGAACGAGGCCGCCTCACCGGTCGGGCTGACCACCTCGCCCGCCCCGTACCAGAGCACGCCCACCGCCAGCGCCACCGCGGGCAGCAGCACCAGCGCGAACAGCGACAGCAGCCCGGAGGCCACGGTCTTGCGGCGCAGCAGCCGGTGCCGCGGGATCGGCGCGGCGAGCAGGTACTTCAGGCTCGACCACGACGCCTCGCTGGCGATGGTGTCGCCGAAGAACAGCGCCACGATCATCGGCAGCAGGAAGCTGCCGCTGACGAACAGCGTCAGCACCACGAAGTTGATCCCGCTGGCCGTGGCCAGGTCGACGAACCCGCCCGTGCGCCGGTTCGGCTGGGACTGCCCGATCTCGAACGAGACCACCAGGATGAACGGCAGCAGCACCAGGAAGCCCAGCACCAGCTGGGTGCGCCTGCGGCGCAGCTGCCGCACCAGTTCGACCCGGATGGGCAGCGTGCGGCCCGCCCGGTAGCCGACCTTGGACCCGTCCGGCGCGACCCGCGGGTGCTCCGCGGCGGCGGCGTCGGTCAGGTCGCTGATCGCGGCGGGATCGGTGTGCACGCCGTGCCCGTTGCCCTGGCTCATCGGGAACCCCCTGCGTCGCCCACCAATTCCAGGAACGCGTCCTCCAGGCGTCTGCGCGGACCGGCCTGGTCCACCGCCACGCCCGCGGACACCAGCGCTTGCAGCGCTTCGGCGCGCGGCGTGCCGTTGAGGCTCGCGTGCACCTGCTCGCCGTCCACGTGCACGTTGTGCACGCCGGACAGCCCGCGCAGCACCGAGGCCGCTTCCTCCGGGCGGTCCACCCGGAAGCTGGCCTCGCCGCCGCCGGTCGCGATCTCCTCGACCTCGCCCGCGGCGACCAGGGTGCCCTTGTGCATGACCACCACGTGGCTGCACGTCTGCTCCACCTCGGCGAGCAGGTGGCTGGACACCAGCACCGTCCGCCCCGCGGCCGCGTAGCGGCGCAGGACCTCGCGCATCTGGTGGATCTGGGGCGGGTCGAGCCCGTTGGTCGGCTCGTCGAGCACCAGCAGGTCCGGCAGGCCCAGCATCGCCTGGGCGATGGCCAGCCGCTGCCGCATGCCCTGGCTGTAGGTGCGCACCTTGCGGTGCACCGCGTCGCCCAGGCCCGCGATCTCCAGCGCCTCGTCGAAGTGCGCCTGCTCCACGGGGCGGCCGGTGGCGGCCCAGTACAGGTGCAGGTTGGCGATGCCGGACAGGTGCGGCAGGAAGCCCGAGCCCTCGACGAACGAGCCGATCCGGGACAGCACCGGAGCGCCGGGGCCGACCCGGTGGCCGAACACCCTGATCTCGCCCTCGGTGGGCTGGATCAGGCCCATCAGCATCCGCAGCGTGGTGGTCTTGCCCGCGCCGTTGGGGCCGAGCAGGCCGAGCACCTGCCCGTGCCCGACGGTGAAGGACAGGTCCTTCACCGCGGTCAGCCCGCCGGGGTAGGACTTGGTCAGCCCCTTGATCACCAGGGGCACGCCGGTCAGCTCCGGGTCGACGTCGGCGTTGAGCCTGCGCCGGAACCAGCCGATCACGGCCGCGGCGGCGCACACCGCCAGCACCACGGCGATGCCCCACAGCGCGCCGGTGGGCACGCCGCTGGTGCTGTTGACCCCGCCGACCACGGGCACCCGCAGCTCGGGCGAGGCCAGCGAAATCCGGTACGCGGCGGGCTCCTGGGCGTTGGCGTAGGCCTGGTCGGTGGTCGACACCACCAGCTCCAGCCGGTGGTCGCTCTCCACCGGCCGCACCGCGCCGGGCAGCGTCACGGTCACCTCGACCGGGGTGCCGTCGGCGGGCAGGTCCGCCACGCGCACCGGGGCCACGGCCGATCCGGGCAGCGTGCGCACGCCGTTGGAGTCCGCGTCGTAGAGCTTGACGAACAGCACCGCGCCGTCGGCGGGCACCGGCTGGCCGGGCACCGCGGCCACCCGCAGCCGCACCGTCGACGAGCCGCTGAGCAGCAGCTGCGAGGTCATCGCCTCGCTGCTAAACACGGCCGACTGGCCGGGCAGGTCCAGCGAGAGCCTGCTGGCCAGCGAGCTGGACCGGCTCAGCGCCGCGCCCAGCCCCGGCAGGCTGCTCACCGCCGCCGGGTTGCCGCCCGCCGGGTTGACCACCACCTGCTCGCGCCCGGACAGCGCCACGTCGCGGCGCTCGGTGGTGGTGGAGCCGCCGGGCAGACCGGGGTAGCCGGGCGCGACCACGGTGCGCAGCGACGGGGCGCCGCTGCTGCGGAACGCGCCGGTCACCGAGTACTCGAAGCCGGTGCCGGGGTCGGCGCCCCGGTTGTCGAGGTGGAAGGCCAGCCAGTCGGCGATCTGGCCGCGCAGCTCCGGACCGGGCGTGCCGCCGTCGTGGCCGCCCGCGTACCAGATCACCTTGACCTTGGCGCCGTTGGCGGCGATCTGCCTGGCGTTGGCGTCGGCCTGGTCCAGCCCGAACAGGGTGTCCTGCTCGCCCTGCACCAGCAGGGTGGGCTGGGTGATCCGGCTGGTCAGCTCGGACGGGGAGGACCGGCGCAGCAGCGCCAGGGTCCGCTCACTGGCCTTGCCGGTGGTGGCGACCTCGGTGTATGCGGCGCACACGTCGGCCTGGAACCGGCCGCAGGCACCGTTGACCGGGCCCGCCGGGCGGTCGCCGCCCTGGTCGCCGCCCGGCTGCCGGGGTGCGGTCGCGGCCGCCGCGGCGTTGTCCAGCGCCTGGGCGTCGTCGTCCTGGCCGGGCTCGGGCGCCTCCTGGCCGGGGCTGGCCGCGTCCCCGCCGGACAGGCCCGCGGAGAAGAAGATGCCCGCCCACGAGCGCTTGAACACCCCGTCCGGGGCGAACGCGCCGGGGGAGGGGGTGGTGCCGTCGACGGTGGCCGTGGTCGCCGCGTTGGGCAGCAGCGCCTGGGACAGGTCGTTGTAGGTGATCACCGGGGCGATCGTGTCGACCCGCTGGTCCACGCCCGCCAGCGACAGCGCCAGCGCGCCGCCGTAGGAGCCGCCGGTCACGCCCACCCGCGGGTCGCCGGGGGCGTCGGTGCGCACCTCCTCGCGGGTGGCCAGCCAGTCGAGCAGCTTCTGCGCGTCGCGCACCTCGTGGTCGACGGAGTTCAGCGCGATCTGCCCGGTGCTGCGGCCGAAGCCGCGCGCCGAGTAGGTCAGCACCACGAACCCGCGCTGCGCCAGTTCGGTCGCCTGCGCGGACACGCCGGCCTTGCTGCCGCCGAAGCCGTGCGGCAGCAGGACGGCGGGCGCGGGGGTGCGCTCGGGCAGGTACAGGGTGGTGTCGATCTGGACGGTCCGGTCGCTGCCCGGACCCTCCGGCACGTCGATCACCGCGTCACGAGTGCTCACCGGGGGTGGGTCGTCCCCCTGCCGCAACCAGATCACGGCGCCACCCACCAGGGCGACGAGCACGATCAGCGCGGGGAGGGACCACCTACCGCGGGAGCGGGAGAAGGAGGCCACCCTGATGACCCTAGGCTTGTCCGGCTGAGAACCGGCGGTCAGCACCCCCGCCGCCTCTCAGCGAGTCGCCTGCCGTCGGGGTGTGGCTGATCACCCCCGGTGGCGCCGAGGGGCGGTCATGCATGAGACTGTATGCAAAATGGAGGGGAGTACTCCCTAAAACGGCGGTGTCGTCAGCACGGAACCTGGCGTGAGGTTCCCGGCACCACCGGTCGGCGGTTCGCACCGCAGGCGGAGGAGACCTCCGGTCATTGGCGTGCGCGCGGTGCACCGGAGGTTCTTACATGGCAGTCCCCGCATGGCTCTGGCTTGCGACCATCGCAGGTCTGCTGGTCCTGCTGGCCGTCGACTTGTTCATCGTCGACCGCAAGCCCCATGAGGTCACCATCGGGGAGGCGGCCCGCTGGGTCGTCTTCTACGTCGGCGTCGCGATCCTGTTCGGCCTGGGCATCTGGTTCTTCGCGGGGGGCACCCCCGCGGGCGAGTTCTTCGCCGGGTACATCACCGAGTACTCGCTCAGCGTCGACAACCTGTTCATCTTCCTGATCATCATGACCACCTTCAAGGTGCCCGCGATCCACCAGCACAAGGTGCTGCTGGTCGGCATCGTGATGGCGCTGGTCATGCGGGGCATCTTCATCGCCGTCGGCGCCGCGGTCATCGCGCAGTTCTCCTGGGTCTTCTACCTGTTCGGCGCGTTCCTGATCTACACCGGCTACAAGCTGGCGCGCACCGACCACGAGGAGGAAGAGGAGGAGTACAAGGAGAACGCCGCGCTGCGGTTCGTGCGCAAGGTCTTCCCGGTGGCCGACCAGTACCACGACTCGAAGTCGTTCGTGAAGATCGACGGCAAGCGGTTCGTGACGCCGATGTTCATCGTCATGGTCGCCATCGGCACCACCGACCTGCTGTTCGCGCTGGACTCCATCCCGGCGATCTTCGGCCTGACCAAGGAGCCGTTCCTGGTCTTCACCGCCAACGCCTTCGCCCTGATGGGCCTGCGGCAGCTGTACTTCCTGCTGGGCGGTCTGCTCAACAAGCTGGTCTACCTGTCCATCGGCCTGTCGGTGATCCTGGGCTTCATCGGCGTGAAGCTGATCCTGGAGGCGCTGCACACCAACTCGCTGCCGTTCCTCAACGGCGGGGAGCCGCTGCACGTGCCGACCATCGGCATCGAGTTGTCGCTCTCGGTGATCGTGGGCGTGCTGGCCATCACCACGGTCGCCAGCCTCATCAAGGTCCGGCGCGACCCGGCGGCGGTCAAGCACGTCGGCGAGGCGCACCACGAGGAGCAGGCGAAACAGCCTGGGCAGTGACGCGGGCAGCGGCGCTGTGTGAGCGTCAATATTCTCGTGAGCTTTGCTAAGGACATCTGGGGTACCGTGCTGAATCGTGCGCCCTGATGACTTGCAGTCGCTGACCCTCCCCGGTTCCGTCGCCCTCCGCGGCGAACTGGCCCTGGTGAACGTGACCACCCCGGACGTGGCCGCCAACACCTACCGGGGAGGGTTGTGGCGCGTCCCGCTCGACGGCGGCGGGGCGCGGCAGTGGACGTGGGGCGAGCGCGACTCGGCCCCGCGCATCTCCCCGGACGGGCGGTGGGTCGCCTTCCTGCGCGGCGAGCGGGGCAAGCCCTCGCAGGTGCACGTGATGCCCGCCGACGGCGGCGAGCCGCGCAAGGTCACCGACTTCCCCCTCGGCGCCGCGACCCCGGTCTGGGCCCCCGACTCCCGGCGGCTGGCCGTCGTGGCCCGCATCCCGGAGGCGGGCCGCTACGGCACCGAGCTGGCGGACGGCGAGAAGCCGACGCCCGACGCCGAGGCCCCCCGGCTGATCAGGCGGCTGGACTACCGGCTCGACGACATCGGCTTCACCACCGACCGGCACCCCCGGCTGCACGTCGTGGACGCGCTCGACCCGCGGGCGCGGCCGGTCGAGCTGACCGACGGCACCTTCTGGCTGGGCGAACCCGCGTGGACCCCGGACGGCGAGTGGCTGGTGTTCTCCGCCGAGCGGGACCTGGGCGCGGTGGAGACCCTGCACCGCGACCTGTACCGGCTGCCCGCCGCGGGCGGCGAGCCCGAGCTGCTGGTGCGCTCCGAGGGCTCGGCGGACACCCCCGTGCCGCTGGCGGACGGCGGCGTGCTCTTCTTCGGCACGCGCTTCACCGGCGTGCACAGCGTGGCGCGCAACCTGGGCCTCTGGCACGCCCACGGCGACCGGCTGCGCAGGCTGACCGACGAGGAGACCGTCGACTGCGAGAGGGCCTCGGGCGAGCCGGTCGTCACCGGTGCGGGCGTGCTGGTCGCGGTGCGCAACCGGGGCGCGGTGGAGCTGCGCCGGGTGCCGCTGGACGCCGAGGGCGCACCCCTGGACCGGCTGGACCTGCTCGCGGGCGAGCGCGCCGAGGTCAAGTCCTTCGCCGCGGACGGCGACCGCGTCGTCGCGGTGGTCTCCGGCCCCGACACCACCGGCGACGTGGTCCTGGTCGGCGGCGACAGGCTCACCGACTTCGGCTCCGCGGTGCCGCTGCACCAGGTGGTCGAGCTGACCGGCAGCGCCTCCGACGGCTACCCGGTGCACGGCTGGCTCGTGCTGCCCGAGGGCGAGGGCCCGCACCCGGTGCTGCTGGCCGTGCACGGCGGCCCGTTCATGTACCACGGCTGGGGCTTCTTCGACGAGGCGCAGGTCTACGCGGGCGCGGGCTACGCCGTGGTGCTGCCCAACCCGCGCGGCTCGGCGGGCTACGGCCAGGCCCACGGCCAGGCGGTGATCGGCGCGTTCGGCACGGTCGACGTGGACGACGTGCTCTCGGTGCTGGACGTGGCGCTGAGCAGGCCGGACCTGGACGCCGACCGGGTGGGCGTGATGGGCGGCTCCTACGGCGGCTTCATGACCTCCTGGCTGGCCGCGCACCACGGTGGGCGCTTCCGCGCCGCGTGGAGCGAGCGCGCGGTCAACGCCTGGGACTCCTTCGCGGGCTCGTCGGACATCGGCTGGTTCTTCACCGACGCCTACTGCGGCCCCGGCTTGGAAGCGCAGCGCGCCATGAGCCCGCTGACCTACGCGGAGAAGATCACCACGCCGTTCATGGTGGTGCACTCCGAGCACGACTGGCGCTGCCCGCTGGAGCAGGCCCAGCGCATGTTCGTGGCGCTGCGCCGCAACGGCGTGGAGGCGGAGATGCTGGTCTTCCCCGGCGAGGGCCACGAGCTGACCCGCTCGGGCAAGCCCCGCCACCGCGCCCAGCGCTTCGACGCCGTCCTGGCCTGGTGGGCGCGGCACCTGAGCTGATGCCCCGAGCCGTGTTCGATCGACCCGGTGGGAACCGGGTCGATCAAACACGGCGAAATCCCTAATCCCCTCCCGGTCCGCCACGGCAGACTGACTGCTCTGGCGAGGAGGTGGAGGGTGACGGTGATTCCCCCGGTCCGGGTGGGCAGGTGGCCCACCGGGACGTTCATGGACATGCTGGCCCCGCCCGCCCAGGAGGCGCTGCTGCGGCTGGGCAGGCCGAAGAAGTTCCGGCGCGGTGACGTGCTGATGCACGAGCTCGACGAGTCCGACGAGGTGGTCCTGCTGTGCCGGACGCTGGTCAAGGCCACCATCTCCCTGGACAACGGCCGCGTGGCGCTGCTCAACATCAAGGTCGGCGGCGACGTGGTGGGGGAGATGGCCGCGCTCAGCGGTGATCCGCGGTCGGCCACCATCACGGTGTGCGCGGACGGGCACGGTCGGGTCTTCACGGCCGCGCAGTTCCGCGACTACCTGCGCGAGCACCCGGACGCCAACCTGGCGCTGTCCCGGATGATCATGCAGACGCTGCGGTGGGCGGACAAGCGCAGGGTCGACTTCAACGGCTACCCGGCCCTGGTCCGGCTGGCCCGCGTGCTGGTGGAGCTGTGCAACCACTACGGCCGCAGCGGCCAGGACGGCGTCACGCTCGACCTCGGGCTGACGCAGCGGGAGCTGGGCGCGCTGGTCGGCGCGGAGGAGGACACCGCGCGCAAGGAGCTGCGGGTCCTGCGCGACCGAGGGGTGATCAGCATGGGCTACCGGACGATCACCGTGCTGGACCGCGTGCTGCTGGACGGGATCGCCCGCGATTCCGGCAAACCCGGTGATACCCCCGCACACCCCAGGGAGTCGGCGTGACGATGACCGATGTGGCACTGGACGTCCCGTTGGACGGCTTGGTCTACCGGCTCGTGGTGGCGGTGGACGTGGAGGGCTACAGCAAGCTGCACGCGCTGGACCAGGCACGGGTGCAGACCCGGCTCAGCGAGGTGCTCGACGAGGCCGCGCGCCGCGCGGGCCTGGACCGCTCGCGGTGGTACCGGCAGCTGCGCGGCGACGGCGAGCTGGCCGTGCTGCCCGCCGACAGCGACACCGCCTGGGTGGTGGCGCGCTTCACCGAGCACCTGACCGAGGCGCTGGGCGAGCTGCGGCGCGCGGGCACCCCGCTGCGGATGCGGCTGGCGATGCACTGCGGCACGTTGACCTCGGGGCGGTTCGGCCTGGTCGGCGACGCCCCGATCGTCACCTGCCGTCTGCTGGACGCGCACGTGGTGCGGCGTGCTCTGGCCGAGTGCGGGGAGGACCTGGTGCTGGTCATCTCCGAGCGGCTGTTCGAGGACGTGGTGCGGACCCGGTTCCAGGACCTGGACCCGGACCGGTTCCGCCCGGCGCGGTTCTCCACCAAGAACGTGAGCTACTCCGGGTACGTCTGCACGGGCGGGCCGCGCGGTGTTTCGCACGGTGGTTCGCGCGAGGGTTCGCGCAATACCTAGCGGAGCCCGCCCGTGCTGCGGCACGCTCACCGGATGCAGTGGACCGTGCGGGTGGGCGAGCCCGAGGACGCGCACGAGATAGCCAGGATCAACGTGGACGCCTGGCAGCACGCCTACCGGGGGCTCGTCGACGACGCGGTGCTGGACCGGATGCTCCCGGAGAGCCGGGTGCCCGGTTGGCTGCGGGTGCTGGCGCTGCCCGCGCCCAGCCGGGTGTTCGTCGCGGTGGAGGGCAGCGGCAAGATCGGCGCGTACTGCGCCGTCGACGCCGTCCGGGAGGCCGAGGACGCCCACCCGGACCTGAACACCGGCGAGCTCGTGGCGATCTACGCCGACCCCCGCTACCGCGGCACCGGCGCGGGCCACCAGGTGCACGAGGCCGCCCTGAAGCACCTGGTGGACCAGGGCTTCCGGTACGCGGTGCTGTGGGTCTTCCAGGACAACGCGGGCAGCCGCGCCTTCTACGAGGCGCACGGGTGGCGGCACGACGGGGTGGTGCACCGCTACGAGCTGGGCGAGCAGGTGCTGCCCGAGGTGCGCTACGCCCGGTTCCTGCCCGCGCCGCGCCGTCGCCGCGCTCACCCCAGCAGGGTGTAGTTCAGCTCCTCGCACACGCGCGCCAGCGGCAGGTCCAGTCCGGGGTGCTCCAGCGGCAGCAGCACGTCCGGCGAGGCGGGCAGGCCGGTGCCGCCCGGCGGGTCCCACAGGCACACCGCGGGCTCGGCGGCGTCCATCGACGACCGGTACCACAGCCCGTCCAGCTCGGGGTAGGCCGCGCGGATCGTGCGCGCCCACGCCTGGGTCAGGTGCTTGGGGCCGGAGCTGATCTCCTGCGAGGCGCCGACCCGCGTGGGCCACAGGCCCGCCAGGTCCAGCAGCCGCAGCGTGCGCCGGGGCCGCAGCACCACCAGGAACGGGCTGCGGGTGCGGCGGTCGACCACCGAGGTCGCCTGGAACACCTCGGCGATGCTGGTCCGCACGGACAGGCCGAAGTAGAGCACCCCCTGGTCGGGGGCGTGGGTCAGCTCGCCGTGCGGGCCCGGCTCCTGGGTGTCGAAGCGGGCGTGCGGCAGCGGACCGGTGTAGCGGAAGCTGTTCCAGCGCTGCGGGTGCAGCCCTTTTGCCGTGAAGACGCGCACCAGTCGGGTGGCGCGGTGCACCGCCACCACGTCCTCGGTGCGGCGCAGGGCGGCCTGCAGCACGGCGGGAGCGGGCGGCTGGGGAAGCCGAGACATTCGGGTCCTGGGGGTCGGGGGATGATCAGGCGGGCGTGCCCAGCTGGGCGGCCAGCGCGGTGACGCGCCGGGGGTCACCCCCGGCCAGCAGCCACTCGCGCGGGGTGGTGGGCACGCCGTCCACCAGCAGGTCGGCCTGCTCGGTGGTCATGAACCCGGCCACCACCAGCGCGGGCTGGTCGTCCGGCACGGCGGCCAGCACGGCCTCCAGCCCCGGCAGCACCCCGGCGCCCGCGAACTGCCACGCGGGCAGCCGCCAGCTGCCCCGGTCCTTCCAGCCGACCAGGCGGCCCATGGCCAGCCGGTGCCGGATGCGGCTGGTGTCCACGCGCAGCTGCTGGGCGGCTTCGGCGACGGTCACCGCCGAGTCGCGCAGCACCGCGTGCGCCACGACGGTCCGGGCGCGCGACTGGTCGTCGGCCGGGCCGTGCGGGCTCAGGTCGAGCCCGACGTCGGTCAGCGCCTCCTGCTCGTCGAGGTTGAAGTAGCCCGCGGGCTCCGGGCTGGGTGGGGCCAGCCGCTTGGCCGCATCGGCGACGAGGGTCAGGAACTCGTCAGGGGTGACCTGCAAGCCGGCTTTCGCCAGGACCGTCTCCAACGCTGGGCTCATGCGCACAGAGTATCCTGGGCGTGCGCTCTTGTGCGCATAGTTAACTCGAATGCCGGAACGTCGCGACTGTGCGCACACATCGTGCCACGATACGTAACCATTGTCACGCGGCGTGGCCCCGCGGAGCCGTGACCCCGACCTCACCACCCCGGTCGATACGATGCCGCGCGGACAGCAATGGGGGTGGTCGTGGCCGTTCTGGTTCGCCCGGACAAGCGGGTTGTCGGCGTCTGGCTGGCGGTGGTCGCGGTCGCCTTCGCGGTCGCCTTGGCGGTGGTGCTGGCGCGCTCCGGCACCGGTCTGATCGACCTGCGCGTCTACCGCGTCGGCGGTCAGGCGTGGCTGGAGGGCGTGCGCCTCTACGCCGAGGGCTTCCCCAAGCCGCTGGACGGCCCCGCCCTGCCCTTCACCTACCCGCCGATCGCCGCCGTGCTGTTCAGCGTGCTCGCGGTCGTCCCGTGGTCCATGGCCGTGCTGCTGTGGACCGGCACCGGCCTGGCCCTGCTGGCACTGGTGTGCCTGGTCACCGCGCGGCACGTCTACGGGCGCGGCGCGCAGGCCCTGCTCGTCGGCCTCGGTGTGGCCGCCGGATCGCTGGTGCTGGAACCGGTCAGCGCCACGCTGGACTTCGGCCAGATCAACCTGCTGCTGATGGGCCTGGTCGCGCTGGACTGCCTGCTGCCGCGCACCCGCTGGCCGAGGGGCCTGCTGATCGGCTTCGCCGCCGCCATCAAGCTCACCCCCGCGATCTTCGTGCTGTTCTTCCTGGCCAGGGGGCGGTGGAAGCCGGTGCTGACCACCGTCGCGTCCTTCGTGGGCTTCGGCCTGGCGGGCCTCGCCCTCGCCCCGACCGACACCAAGCAGTACTGGCTGGACTCGCTGCTGGACCCCGGCCGCGTCGGCGGGCTGGCCTACGTCGGCAACCAGTCGCTGCGCGGCGTGGTGCACCGCTTGGGCCTGACCGGCCTGGCCGAGTCCGCCACGTGGGCGCTGCTGAGCCTGGCCGTGGTGGCGCTGGTGTGGGTGGCCGTGCGGCGCTCCCGCGACGAGGTCTCCGCGCTGCTCGCGGTGGCCGTCGGCGGGCTGCTGATCTCCCCGGTGTCCTGGTCGCACCACTGGGTGTGGGTGGCACCCGGCCTGATCCTGCTGACCGGCCTGGTCCGCGCCCGGCCGCCGCAGGCCTTGACCGCGTTGGCGGTGCTGCTCGCGCTGTTCCTGATCGCGCCCCAGTGGTACCTGCCGCACGAGGCCGACCGCGAACTGGCGTGGAGCTGGTGGCAGCACGTGGTCGGCGACGCCTACGTCTGGGCGGGACTGGTGGTGCTCGCCGTGCTGGCCGCCCGCAAGCCCGCGACCGCTGACGCGGCTGCTGACGCGACGACTGACGCGGCTGCTGACGCGACTACTGACCGGTGATCAGCTCGACCGCGCGGCCCTTGGTGGCCTCGTCCACCTCCACCGGCCGGAAACCCCGGCCCACGATGTGCGCCACCAGCTCCGGCTGCGGCGGGAGACCGTGCTTGCGCAGGTAGTGCGGCACCGCACCGGCCCAGATCCAGGTGCCGTCGGTGCGGAAGTTCAGCGGCACGTCCCGGTCGCCCGGCGCGAACTCGTCCACGTCCAGGTCGCGCGCGGCCAGCACCACCGGCGCCGCCTCCAAGTAGGCCAGCAGCGCCTCCCGCAGCTGCGGGTCCACCGGCGGCCGGTTCACCACCGGTCGCCCCGACTGGTCGCGCCCGTCGTAGACGTGCGCGGTGCGCAGCTCGGCACCGGCCTGCTGGAGCGGCGGCAGACCCACCCGCTGCCGCCACCAGTCCGGGATGCGCTCGTCGGCGCGCGGGAACGTGCGCAGCTCGTCCTGGAAGCCGATCACCGGCGGAGCGTTGCGCCACCGCGGCTCGTCCTCGGCGTTGAAGTCCACCGCGAACGCGCTGGGCGCCTCGATCTCGTACACCGCGCTCAACCAGGTGCCCCTGGTCTCGTCGTACATGCCCACGCGCAGCTGGCCGAACAGCTGCACCACGTCCATCGGGGGCCGCACCGGCCGCCACTGCCCGTCCGGGCCCGCGAACGCCAGGTCCACCTCGATGTGCCTGCCCGCCGCCCGGTACTCGGCCCGGATGCGCTGCCAACCGGGCGGGATCGCCGGGAGCATCGCGCGGCCGATCCGCCGCACGAGCTGCTGCTGCTCCTGCTCGGTCAGCGGTGTGGCTGGCTGGCTCATGCGACGAACACCCCTTCGGCTCCCCCCGACTCGGTCCGCTGATCTTATCGACCGCGCGCGGGGTGCGCGGACCAGTCGTGCGAGTCCGGCGGGTCAGCCCAGCTTCGCGCGCAACCAGTCCGGCAGCACCTGTGCTGAGCCACCTGAGAGCCGCAGCTCCTCCTGATAGGCCTCGGGCGGGGGCGGCGAGATCCACCGCGGTTCCTCACTGCGGTTCATCCGCAACTTCTGCTCACCCGTGAACCACACCTCGAACCGCGCGCTGTACCAGGCGTTGTCACCACCCAGCATGGCCTCGCGCAGCTCGTGGAACCGCTCGGCCACGGCCGCGGGCGGCGACCACTGCTCCATCCCGCCCGCCACGTTCTGCACCATCGCGTTGACCTCCCCGTGGTGGCCGATCTCGCGAAAGTGCACTTGGGCGTACTCCCACCCCGGTGGCAGCGTCTGCAGCAACTGGTCGGCGATCCGCCGGGCGTACGCGCCCTGCTGCTCGGGGCTGATCGGTGCCGGACTGGTCATCGGTGCGTTCCTCCCTGGCGCGGGCCCTCGGTCATGCGGACTGCTCGACGGCGAGCACCCTACGCAGCCAGTCGGGGGTGTTCGCCGCAGAGCGCGGGTAGACCTCCAGATCCGCGGCGTACGCCGCGGGGTCGATCGGCGGATCCCACACCGGATCGACTTCGAAGTTGAAGCTCACCCGGAAGGAGTCCGGCGGGTCCAGCACCAGCCGCACTGAGAACCACGTGCCCAGATCTGGTTCGTAGAGCAGGTGCCGCACGTCGCTGAAGGCGGCGGGCAGGTCATCGGGGAACTCGTGTGCCCGCGTGGATCCGTCCGGCATGACCACCGAGTAGACGAGGTCGTCCACAGTGGACAACATGCTGACCTTCAGGTCCAGCCTGCGCCAACCGGGTGGAGCGGTGTCCAGCAGCCGCCCGCAGACCCACCGCAGGATCCGGTCGACCTGCTCCTCGCGGGCAGGCCCCGTATGGGCAGACCGCCCAAGCTCACCGACGCCGAACTGATCACCCTCGCGGTGGCCCAGGCCTTGCTGGGGTTCACCTCCGAGGCCCGCTGGCTGCGGTTCCTGCCCGCCCGAATGCCCGGCGCGTTCCCGTACCTGCCCGGCCAGTCCGGCTGCAACCGCCGCCTGCGCGCCGCCCTGCCCCTGGTCAAACGGGTCATGCGGCTGCTGGCCGCCGACACCGACCTGTGGACCGACACCACCTGGATCGTGGACTCCACCCCGGTCGAGTGCGGCCGCTCCCGCCCCACCGTCAAGCGCTCGGAGCTGGCCGGCTGGGCCAAGTACAGCTACTGCCGCTCGCACTCGCGCTGGTTCTGGGGCCTGCGCCTGCACCTGGTCTGCACCCCCGCCGGCCTGCCGGTCACCTGGGCCCTGACCGATCCCAAGATCGACGAACGGGAGGTGCTCATGGCGATCTGCGACCACGAGCCCCACCTGCTCGCCGACCGCCCCGGCCTGCTGATCATCGCCGACAAGGGCTACGTCTCCCGCGACCTCGACCGGTTCCTCGCCGAACGCCGGGTCCGGCTGATCCGGCCCTCCTACCGCAACCGGACCCCGCACCCCGGCGAGCCGCTGCTCAAGTCCGTCCGCCAGCTCATCGAGTCGGTCAACGACACGCTCAAAGGCCAGCTCAACCTGGAACAGCACGGCGGACGCACCATCGAGGGCGTCGGCGTCCGCGTCGCCCAACGCCTGCTGGCCCTGACCGCCGCCATCTGGCACAACCGCGCCACCGGACAGGCCGTCACCCGATCCCTGACCGCCTACGACCACTGACCGAGTTAGGAATTACTCGTCTAGGCGTGGCTGGTGTAGACGCGGCCGTCCGAGGTGATGTGCACGTCGGCGGTGAAGTAGCGCGGGTCGTGCAGGACACGCTGGGGCTCAGTCGAGGTTGATGTGCTCCGCCCAGGGAGGGGTGGACGTGTCGCCGATCTGCCGCATCAGGCGCAGGCGTGAGCGGTACTTCTTGACACCCGGCTCTATGTTCTCGAACCAGTTGGTCACGCTGGGCCAGTACTTGACGACCCCTTCACCCTCGGTGATGCCCCGGACGGACGGGTCGGCCTGGTTGACGTCGGTGCCGTCCACGACATGGTAGGTGTACGACTGGTGCTCGGTGAGGACCAGCATGCCCTCGGCGTCGCCCAAGGGGTTGTCGTCGAGTTGGGCCAACGTCGCCAGCGCGTTCTTCTTCGACTTGGCCCCGACCGCTGACACCCCGAGCGAACTACCCGCCAGCCACAGGCCATGGTTGACACCGATCAACCGCAGCACCTCGCGGGCCGCTGCGGGCACGCCCGCGGCCCCCTGTTCAGCGGCCATGGCATCGATTTGCTCGTCCGACGCACCCGTGACCGACTCGGGCTTCAACCCCTCGGAGAGGACTCGCTCGAAGGTCGCACGGATCGCGCCTGCTGCGGTCTGCTCGTCTGGCTGTAGCACACTCATCCGTCCGATTCGACCGTCAGGCGTAGATCGGTTACCGGCAGCAGACCGTGTTCGCGTAGCGCGACGAATGACGCCAACATCCCATGCACGCCGCCCTCGCGTGGAAGGCCGTGCTCGTCCACCAGGTACGACAACTCGTCCGAAGTCAATGGTTCGGGGACGCCTCGAAGCTCTACGGGGGTGGGTACGGCAGCAGCGCGCCGTTCGGCAACCAGGGCGTGCGCGGCGAGCCAACGGACCTCGCCGAACAGCAGAGGAATGCTAATCAGGTCAGGGGTCTCGTCGGTCAGCAGTTCCTCCACGGCGGGCAGCAGGCGTGGGTCGCCGCTGGGGTCTTTGGCCAGCACCCCCAACATGGTGGTGCGGCGATACGTGTCAGGCGACTTCAGTATGTCGATGACCTCGGCGAGTTCATCATCGGCGATCATGCGCATCCCCCTTGCCCCGGTCGATGGCGGCGGACCGCCTCGACGACGTCCACGATGCGCGGATTGGGCGGCAGGCCGAGCCTTTCAGCCACTCTGCTGCCGATCTTCACTCGGCTCTCCGCCCTTCCTACCAGCGCGGTAGTTCGAGTGATCAGCCATGCGGACGCCATCGACCATCATGTAGTCGCGGCTCTCCGGTCGGTGGCTGCGGCCAACGATCTAAACATCGGTACCTGACCATTGGTCAGCTCCTCGATCTTGTGCGCGAGGAAGTCGTACTCCTCTTCCAACGCCCCCGATCCCGTCTGCCGTGAGTGCTACCGAGTCGGCCCTCGCCCAGCCAGGCCCGGATGAACTCGTCGGTGCGGGGCGCGCCACATGCTGCGCGGCACCGCCTGGGGTAGCCGACAGCACTGCCAGCCGTTCGGACGCCTGCTCGGCGTTGGGGCATGCCATACGCACTGCCCGAGTCATCTTGTCGTCTGGTTCTCGCCTGCCTGTTGACGCGGAACACGTCAGCAGGCAGGCGAGTGCTCAGGAGGTCGAAATTTCGCCGACCCACGCGCCGGACAGAAAACAGCGGGGGAGGTACTCGGACTCCACGTCGACCTCGATGCCCACCTCTCTCGCCAGCACAGCCATCGCCAGCGGAGCCAGTGCGATGAAGCCGTCCGGGTCATTTGCCCGGCCGCTGGTGGACCAGTGCTGCCGATGCAGCTCCAGCGCGCGCCGCAACGACGCGTTGAACCCGTCCGCGTTGCGGTCCAGCACGTGATACAGCAGTTCGATCGGCGGGTAGATCAGCCGGGTCATCAGCTCCTCGGGCGTGTTCGACGCGCTGTTCGCCAGTTCCACCGTGGAGGCGAACTTGGCGTCGAGGTCGGGACCATTGCGGAAGAACGTGCGCAGGGTCTCCACCCAAGCCCACATGTAGGCGTCGTAGTCGACCCCCGCCGCGCGCATCACCTCATCGGGGACCGCGGCCAGCATGGTCAGCCGCTGCTGTTCACGGCAGACTACGGCCAGCCACACCGCCGTCAGCCAATATCCGGCTCGATTGTGCTGACCCGGTGCGGTGGTCGGAATGCGCAGCTTGCGGCCAACGGTGCACTCGATCGACTCGGTCGACGTGTCGACCGCCGCGAACAGCGCCGATGCGGCTTGCATGGCGGTGACGAAGTCATCCCAACCGCGCACGTCTTCGCCGCTCGGAGCCGACACCGTCCGCAACGCGGCGAGCATCAAGGCCCTGTCCAGCACGCTGGTCAGGGCCAGTGGCGTCTGTTCCGCCTGGGAGATGAACTCCGGCAGCCTCGCGGAGAAGCGCGCGATCCTCCGCTCGGCCATCGCGTGGTCCACCTCGTGGCGCGGCACTGCCATCACGGCTGCTGCCCACCTGTTTCCGGGTAGAGGACACTGGGCTCTTGATCAAAACCACGGTACGTGTGGGTGGTCGACTTCGGATTTTGGGTAACCCGTGGTCGGACCACGTACTCCACCCACTAGTTGTTCAACGCAGCGCGGAGGTCATCCGCCGAGGACTCCTCGGGCTCATCACCGCTGCGTTCCACAGCCCCTAGTAGGGCTTTGTTAGGTCGGCGTGTCGTGGGGCGTCGGGTGGTGCGAGTAGTTTCATGCTCCGGTGACCCCGGATGAGCTCTTGGTCGTGCGGCACCACCTGGAGGCGTTCGCTCTCGCCGGGCGTGGCCCGGCAGTACTCCAGAACCTTGGGCAAGGTCGCGAACTGTCAGATCGGGCGAGCGTGCACGCGGTCACCGACACGGCGTCGTGTCCGCTGGACTGGCGGCTGTTCCTGCCCGAGTCGTGGGACACCGCCAAGGCCGGACCGGCGGCGGTGAAGGCGGCGAGAACCGAGCAGTGCAAGACCTTGAAGAACGCTCTGCGGGCTGCCGTGCTGGCCGCGCCCGCCGACGTCGACGCCGAGGCGGTGTGCGCGGCGGCGACGGAAGCTGCCCCTGGTGGTGGAGATCGTGCAACGCCCGCAGGTGCGGTACTTCGCGGTGCTGTCCAGAAGGTGGGTGGTCGAACGCACTCCGGCCTGGATCACCGGCCACCGCCGCTGCGTCCGGGACTACGAACGACTACGCCACCACGAGGCCATGGTCCGCTGGGCGATGATCCGCATCACCAGCTGCCGACTCACCCGACCCCAGTAGCTCGGAAACAGCTACTTACAGACTGCGGGTAACACCCGATCCGCGGTCCTCCAGGAGCGTGCCCGCATCGTCCCAGCGTTGCAGGCGGAGCAGTTCGCCGTACTTGTTGAACAGATTATATTCGGCGAGTTGGCCATTGGGATGCCACCGTCGCCACTCACCCACCGCCGCGCCTCGCTCGCACTGACCTTTGAGTTGCTTTGCGCCGTTGGCGTACCACTCTTGCTGAGGACCGTGTTCGATACCGTATGCGTAGGTGGTGATCGCAACCGTGCTGCCCTCTTCGTCGGTATCCACCAGTTCGCCGGTAAATGGTCTTCCGTGGTGCAGGACGCGCGAGGTTGAATCCATGGTCGTTTCGTCGCTGCTGACTCGCATCGCCTACGTCGCCTTCGCGCTCGGGTGCTCAGCTACGTGGACGGATCAATACATCGTGTGGAAAGCTCAGGCGTTTTCGATGCGTGTGGTGCCGTTGAGCAGTCCTGTGGGGAGGTAGTCGGAGGTCACGGTGATCTGTGTGCCGGTGTCGTGTGCCATGGCGGCCAGTGCGAGGGGGCCCAGGGCGATGTAGCCCAGGGGTGATTCCTCGCGTTCGTCGTCGGTCGACCAGTAGGTCTTGTGCTGTTGCAGTGCTTCGGCGAGGGCGTCGTTGAACTGCTGTTCGTTGCCTTCTTGGAGCAGGTGGTGGAACAGGGTCATGATCGGGAACGAGATGTGTGTGGTGTAGTCGCGGATGCCTTCGGGGAGTTGGGCGGGGTCGCTGTTGCGCAGGGCGGCGTTGAGTGCGGCCTCGACGCCTGGCTCGCGGTGGAGGAACAGTTGGAACATCCGCACCATGTCGTGGAGGTACTCGGGTGCGGTGCCCGCGCCCAGCGCTTCGGCCGGAACGTTCGCGAGGTGTTGCAGTGCGCCGCCGTCCCTGGCCGTGATGGCCAGCCAGAGGGTGGTCAGCCAGTTCTGCGGTGACGCGTAGGACACCGGGCCGGTCGCGGTGAGCAGGTACTCCTGCTCACCGATCCGGCAGGTCAGGTCCGAGCCCTTCTCGGCGGAGGCGACGGTGAAGATCGCCATGCCCACATCGAGCGCGAACACCAGACCGAGCCAGCTCTCCCTGGCCTCCGCTCGCGGGTCGACCACCGCCTGATGGCCGACCCGGTCCACTGCCGACATGAAGAGGAGGTTCAGTCGGCCCGTGTAGCCCCCGACCATTTCGACGCCCCTGCGGACGTCGTCATCGAGCCTGTCCAATGCCTCAACGGCGTCTTCGGCGTAGGTGGTGTGGCGGCTTACTTCGAGCATGATGGCTGTGCGACCTTTCCTAGACCTTCGCTGACTGCTGCCAGTCCATGATGAATTCGTCCGACACGTACCCGTTGTACTGCTCGTTCGCGCCTGAGCCGGTGGTCTTCGCGGTCACGAGGTGGTACTCGACCAAGCCATGGCGACGCAGGTGCTCCAGTCGGTCGGCCTGCTGTTGGTCTGCTGCCAGTTCCTGCGGAGACTTCGGCTCGGTATCGGGGGCGGCACCTCGCTGAGGGCTGCGCAGTTCTTCGACCTTGTGCTGGTAGAACTTGTCGTAGCCCACTTTGGCCTTGTAATCCTGGAACTCCGCGTCCGTCATCCGCTTGACGCGGTCGTCACCAGTTTCTCGCAGGTGGCGGTCGATCTCCGCTTCGCTGATGCCGAAGTTCTCGCGCACGTGCGCAGCGAGCGCCTGAGGCCTGCGAGCCTCGTCCAGTTGCCTCGCCATCTCGCGCTCCTGCTCCAGCTTCGTCTTGTGGTCCGCGATGGCCTGATCGATCTGATCCGGCGTTTTGCCCTCCGCTGCTAGATCCTTTCGCATGTTCGCCTCGCCCGCGCGGGAAAGCTTGGCGTTGAGCATGTCGTGAATTTTCTTTTCGAAGTAGTCGGGGTGGCCTTGCTCCACCCAATTGCCGTCGAGTGACCACGCGGCATCGCGGGTGGCGTACGGGCCCTTGCACTCCAGGATGACGAAGCGGCCGTCGTCGAGGCGGTGCACCATGTCGAACCGGTTCCCGCCGCCCAGACCAGGGTCCACTCGCGTGGCACCGGGGTAGTGGTCGTCCATGAACTGCTCGCCACCGCGTTCGCCGAGCTGCTCGCCGAGCTGGGATGCCCGGTGCTGCGCCTCCTTGTACTCGGGCGTTCCGTCAGGCGCTTGCCTGGCCTCCTCGATCGCCTGCCTGCGCCGGTCGATCAAGTCCTGGTTCTGCTGCACCAAGGCAGGGTCGACTTGGCCGCGGTGATCCCTCAGCGGACCGTGGAATTCGGCGGGCAACGCGGGTGGGCGGTCATCCTTGAACTTCACGTCGAGCTCGCTGAAGTCGACTGCGCGGATGTTATGACCGTCGGGTGGTCGCCAACCCGGCGGCACGTCGACCGACTTGACCGACTTGCCGTCGATGTCCACGGACTTGGAGGGGTTGATGACGAGTTCCCACCTGTCGCCGGTCTTCCGCAGGTGGAAGTGCTTCCGCATGTAGTCGTTGTCCCTGAGCTTCTGCTCGGGTGTCAGACCGGACTTCTCGCCCACCTCCCGACGCCAGGAGTCGTCGCCCTTCCCACGGTCGCGGGCGTCGGAGGGGTCGAGGTCGGACTTGTCCTTGTCGTGGGTGCCGGGGACGAAGCCGTCTTCGCCCGCCTTGGTGCGGGTGCCGTCGGGGCGGTGGGTCTCCCACTCGCCGTTGGGCGGGATCTTGGGCCTGCGGGTGCCGTCGGGGCCGATTTCGGCGTCGCTGGTGTAGACGCGGCCGTTGCTGTCGGTCCAGGCGGGTTTGGTGGGGGCCAGGACGTCGGCGTTGGTGTGGCGGGACAGGCGGTTGGCGAAGTCGTTGCTGCCCGCGTCGCAGCCGATCAGGCGAATGGGAGTCCTGCCGTCCCAGCCGTTGCGGCGCAGCAGGTCGCCGTACTCCTCGGGGCTGTAGGTGTGGTTGCCGATGCGTGCGCGGCCGTCGGGGGTGATGTGGACGTCGGCGGTGAAGTAGCGCGGGTCATGCGGGACGCGTTGGGGCAGGTCGCCCATGTCGCCATCGCCCCGGTGGTGCGAGATGCCCGCCGGGGTGGTCTCGCCGTGCCGCGCGTGCGCCTCGTCGATGCTCGGGCGATCCGCGTCGTGGTGCGGGGTGTCCGAGTGCGGGGTCGGGTCGCTGTCGGGGTCGCGTCGGGGTGTCGGTGCGTCGGCGTCCCGGTGCGCGGGTGGGGCGGCGTCCGGTTCGTTGCGGTGTGGTGGGCCGGCGTCCGGGGCGCGTCGCGGCGCGGGAGGACCGTCCGGGGTGTGCCGTGGTGGCGGCGCGTCGTAGGGGTCGCGGTACTGCTGGGGCACGCCGTCGGGACGGCGTGGCGGCGGTGTGGTGTTCGGATCGCGGTGCGGCACGCCCGGCGCGCCACCGCGGTCGCGCGGCGTCGGGCCGTGGGGGTGCGGCCGGGGCGGTGGGACCGAGGGGCCGTCGGCACCGCGTGGGCGGGGCGGGGGTGCGGGGTTGTTCGGACGCGGGCCGGGGCCCTGCGGTCCGCGCTGGTTCGGGGGACCGGCGTGGGACGGGCCCGCGTGTGGAGGGGTGGTGTGGGCGGGGCCGGTGTGAGGTGGGCCCATGCGGGTCGGTCCGGTGCCGGGCGGACCAGCGTGCGGAGGTCCGGCGTGCGGAGGTCCGGCGTGGGATGGGGTGGTGGTGTGCGGCCCGGAGTGCGGCGAGCCCTGATGTGATGGGCCGGGGGCGGAAGGGCTCGTGTGCGAGGGGTCGGGGTAAGGGGAACCGGCGTGGGAGGGGCCGTAGGAGGAAGGGCGCGGGCTTTCGGGTCCGCGTCCGCTGGAGACGCTGGAACCGAGGTCGCCACGGCTGCCGGGAGTGCCGCTCCAGCCGCCTCCGCCGCCGGGCCTGGCACCGGGAGGCGAACCGGCGCCGGGCGAGCTGCCGGGGGAGTTGCCGCCGGGGGCGTGACCCGGTGTCGTAGCGGGGGCACTGCCCTGCGGAGTGGTGTTCGGCGGAGCCGACGTGTGCGGCTGGTCGGCGCGCGGGGGAGTCGGGGGTGCCGCTGCGGTGGCGGAGTGGGTCTGGTCCACCCGCGACGGACTCGGGGAAGGGCCTGGGGACGTGCTCGGCGAAGGCGAACCGGTGTTGCCGCTGTGCGGGGTCGGTGAGCCGCCACCGCTGTGCGGGCTGGGCTGTCCCATCGGCCCGCCGCGTTGTTCGCCCAGAGGGGCGCGGCCGGGTGAGGTGGGGTCGGGCGTGCTGCGCGGCGGTGGGATGTCGGTGTCCGGGCCGCCGGGGGTGTTGCCGGGGCCGGATCTGCCGCTGGGGGTGTGGTCGGCTTCCGGTGTGCGTCCGGTGCGGGGCGGGCCGCTCGTCTCCGGTGCGGCGGGGGTGGTGGCCGAAGTGGTGGTGCTGCCGCTGCCGGGCCGGTCCGCCGAGGACGGCGTGGAGCCGGGCGCGTCGTGGTCACCGGGGGAACTGCCGGACGGAGAGCTGCTCGACGGAGAGCTGCTCGATGGGGAGTTGCTGGATGGGGAGTTGCTGGATGGGGAGCTGCTGGATGGGGTGCTGCTGGATGGGGTGCTGCTGGTCGGACCGTTGTCGGAACCGCCGGGTGAGCCGCTGTCGGAGCCGCCGCGCGAGCCGGAGGGGGTGTCGATGTCGGCGCGGCCGGTCTGCAGGAACCCGCCGTGCCTGACGCTGCTGGGGCTGAGCACGTCCAGGCCGGTGGCCTTGCCCGCGAGCTTGCCCACCACCTTCATGACCTTCTCGAAGACCTCGACCAGGCGCTTGAGCAGCGGCGAGACCTTCTTGATGGTGTTGAGCAGGTCTTGGATGAGCTTGGCGATCCTGGCCGCCCACTTCGAGATCGCGGTCACCGCCTGGGCGACGATCACCGGCGTGCCGAACCCCAGGGTGAACACCGCTTCCAGCACCCAGGCGATCAGCTTGCCCACCAGGTCGGCGATCAGGTCGCGCACCATCTCGCGCACGAACCCCACGACCATGCCCATCAGCCCGACCACGGTGCCCACCGACCCGGCCGCCGAGGCCGCCCCGGCCAGCGCGTCGCCGTGCACCTTGGAGTTGGCGGCGTACTGCTCGGCCGCCGCGCCGGTCCACCCCTCGGTGCCGGACTTGACCGCCGCGGCGTAGTCCTCGGCGATCTTGCCCAGCTCGGTGGCCACGTTGTTCCACGTGGTCGAGTAGGACTCGATCACCGGCGGGTTGCCCGCCAAGGAGTCCAGCATCTCCTTGAGCGGCTGCATGTGCTCCATCAGGAACGACGCCGCCGAGGACAGCAGCGTGCCGAACGGGTCGACCGCCATCGCGGCGGCGTCCGCGGCCAGGCCGACCATGCCCAGCCCGGCCTCGACCCAGTTGCCGTCCTTGATGCCGTTGAAGGTGTCCATCGCCGACTCGGCGATGGAGATCCCCGTGGCCCAGCCGTTGTCCCCGGTGCCCGCGGTGAAGAACGAGCCCGACTCCGCGGGCGGGGCGGCCACCAGGTCGTTCTCCGGCGGCATCACTCACCGCCCTTGAAGCTGTCCCGGATGGACTCCTCCATCTCCCGGTATTGGCGCACGGTGTCCTGGACCGCCTTGCCCGCGGCCTCCATCGCCTCCACGGCGCCGCCCAGCGCGTCCAGGCCCCACTGCTCCACCGGGTCCAGCATCATCCGGAACGGCTGGCAGATGATGCCGTAGGCGTCGGTGGGCATGCTCACCGTCCTGGCCGCGTCCACGGCGCCCTGCAAGCGGGAGCTCAGGTCGGCCAACTGCTTGCCGTGCGCCTCCAGCGTCTCGGCGACGATCTCGAAACCAGCCACGTCATCCCCCGGAAGTCCTGTCAGGACAAGAACGATTGCCCGCCGAAGTCGTCGTCGTCATCGTGCCCGCGCGGCCTGGGCGGCGGGCGGCGCGTGGTCGGCGGTGGCGGCGGGGCGGGGTGGTCGTCCTCGATGCCGAACCGCAGCTCCCGGTTGACCGGCGGCGGCTCCTCCTCGGCGGGTGGCGCGGGGAAGTTCCGCTTCGCCTCGTCGAACAGCACGTTGGCCGTCTCGTCCCGGGTGCCGATGGTCTCCGCCATCGCCTGCCGCAGCAGCTCCGGGATGCGGGACTGGGCCTTCTGCAGCGTCCGCATCACCTCGGCGGAGACCTCGGCCATCCGCTTGTCGCGGGCTGACTCGGCGATCTCCAGGTGCGTCAGGATGCCGTTGGAGCCGATGGTGAGCCGGATCGCGCCGTCCCTGGACGCCTCGGTGATGGTCATGCCCTGCACGCGCGCCGCCATGTCCTGGTAGCGCTCGGCCTTCTGCTGGATGCTCTGCTGCCACTGCTGGAGCATCCGCTCGGACCCGGCGATGTCCTCGGGCACGACGTCCTCACCCCCCTGATGACCGGTTCGTGCTCGTGAGGATGACGCAGCGGGGACGGGCCCGGTTCCGCACTCCGGTCAAATGCTCCGATCGGAGCAGCGCGGAACCGGGCCGCTCGGCTCAGCGCACGCCGAGCAGGTCCACCACGAAGACCAGCGTCTCGCCCGGCTTGATCACGCCACCCGCGCCGCGGTCGCCGTAGCCCAGGTGCGGCGGGATGACCAGCTTGCGCCTGCCGCCGACCTTCATGCCCACCACGCCGCGGTCCCAGCCCGCGATGACGCGGCCACCGCCGAGCGGGAAGCTGAACGCCTCCCCGCGGTCCCAGGACGCGTCGAACTGCTTGCCCGTCGAGTGCGCCACCCCGACGTAGTGCACGTCGACGAACTGGCCGGGCGCCGCCTCGGGCCCGTCGCCGACGACCAGGTCCTCCACCACCAGGTCGGTGGGCGCGGGCCCCTGGTGCGGCTCGACCTCGGGCTTGCTCAGGGCCATCACAACACTCCTCACGCGTCTGCAACGGGTCGAGGGGAGTCAACCACGTCCCCGTCAAGACGGCCGAATGGCCTACGACCACTGGATCTTGTGCGCGCCGTGGTGGCTCTGTTGCGCTGTGCACACCCCCTCGCCGGGGTGGACAACCGAAGGAGATGATCATGGCGGAAACCCTGCGCCGCCTGCGGTCGTGGCTGGTGGTGCTCGGGGCCGCGCTGCTGCTGCCCGTCTCGGGCATCAGCGCGGCCTCGGCCCAGCCGACCACCGACAGCGGCGTCAGCCCGATGATCGTGGGCGGCACGCGCGCCAGCACCAGCCAGTACCCGTGGGTGGTCTACCTGGCCACCTCCAGCGGCTCGCAGTACTGCGGCGGAACCCTGGTCGCCCCGAACAAGGTCGTCACCGCCGCCCACTGCACCGTGGGCGACTCGGCCTCGGCCGTGCGCGTGGTCGCGGGCCGCGACGACAAGAACTCCACCGCGGGCGTGGTCGCGCGGGTGAACAAGATCTGGATCCACCCGAGCTACCGGACCGCGACCCAGGGCTACGACGTGTCGGTGCTCACGCTGGACCGCAACCTCAACTACGCCACCCTGCCGTTCGCCACCTCCGCCGACACCGGCCTGTACGCGGCGGGCACGTCCGCCACCATCCTGGGCTGGGGCACCACCTCCTCGGGCGGCTCGGCCTCGCGCTACCTGCTCAAGGCGAGCGTGCCGGTGGTCAGCAGCACCTCGTGCACCAGCTCCTACGGCACGAGCTACAAGTCCGCGCACATGGTGTGCGCCGGGTACACCCAGGGCGGCACCGACACCTGCCAGGGCGACTCGGGCGGTCCGCTGGTCGCGGGCGGCAAGCTGATCGGCATCACCTCGTGGGGCCAGGGCTGCGCGTCGGCGGGCTACCCCGGCGTCTACGCGCGGGTCTCGGCCTACGCGACCGAGATCCAGGCGCAGATCAACGCCTGACCGACCCCTGCCGCGCGCCGGGGGAGCACCGTGCTCCCCCGGCGCGCAACGTTTCCGGCTCCGTGCGGCGTCCACTCAGGACCGCGACTACGAGCCGATCCAGGCGGGCGCGCGGACGCCCTTCAGCCGATCTCGGACTCGGTGAGCAGGCGGTGCGCCAGCACCGTGCCGCCCGCCATCGCCGCGGGCATCACCACCAGCGCCGCGAGCGGGATCAGGCACAGCAGGTACGCGGGCACGGCGAAGCCCAGCGTCAGCGCCCGGCGGCGGCGCAGCACCCGCCGCCGCACGTCCAGCGGCAACCCGCGCCGGGTGAACGGGATGCCGGTCAGCTCGACGGCCAGCAGGGAGGCGTTGACGCACACCGCGAGCACCGGCACCACGGTCTGCCCGATCAGCGGGATGAACCCGGCCAGGAACAGCGGGAACGCGCACAGCAGCGCCAGACCCACCAGCAGCACCGCGTCGCGGGCGCCCACCGACGCCGACCGCCACCAGCTCACCCGCTCGGCCTCCGGCACACCGCCCAGCTCGGTGTCCTCGATGGTCTCGGCGATGTGCTCGTAGAAGGGGCCGCCCACCACCAGCGTGATCGCGGTGAACAGCAGCAGCCCCACCGCCAGGTAGGCGCCGAGGATGGACACCGCCGCCAGGAACCGCACCGCGGAGCGCAGCGGCGGATCCCACAGCTCGGCGAACGGGGTGACCCACACGGCCAGGTCGTCGACCCAGTAGCCCAGCGCCACCACGCTGCCGATCAGCAGCGCGGTCGTGACCACCGCCGGGACGGCGCCGATCAGCAGCAGCCGCGGCCTGCCGAAGACCAGGCCGAAGCCCCTGGCGAACAAGGCGATACCCGCGGTGAAGTCCCGAATCACCGGCGGAGCATACCCAGCGCGGCACCGGTCCGACGTCGAGCGGCCGCGTCCCCTCGGCGGGGAACGCGGCCACCACGTCTGCTCCGGCGGGAGGCGTTAGCGCCGCCTGCGGAAGGCGAAGGAACGCGCGCCCGCCCCGACGCCCGCCAGGTGCAGCGCGACGCACAGCAGACCCGCCAGCATGAGCGTGCCGCCGTTGACGACCGCGCCGAGCGAGGCGTCGGCGAGGTCGAGCAGGAGGGCCAACCCGAAGATGACCGCTGCGATGATCGCGAACACAGGAGCCTCCTAGGGAGTAGGTGACCTCCTGTTACCCGGCCGCTCAGCCCCCGAAGCGGGCATTCGGCCCAATTTCCAGGCCGAGGTAGGTCAGCGGGCCCGCGTTCGGCACGGCCAGCTCGTGGAAGCCCAGCCGGTCGTAGAAGGCGCGCGCCCCGGTGTTGACGCTGAGCATCCCCAGGTGCACACCGGGCACGCCCTTGTCCCGCAACGCGGTGAGGAACGCGTTCATCAGGGCCCGGCCGTGACCGGAGCGCTGGTGCTCGGGCAGCAGATCGATGTGCAGGTGCGCCGGGTAAGCGGCCAGCTCCGGCACCACCATCCGCGCCGGGTCGTGCAACAGCCCGATCATCACCTCGCTCGGCGAGGTGGGCTCGCCGGTCGGCGGCGGGTACCGGTCGGACACCCTGGGCAGCCACTGGTCCCGGAACGCCTTGACGAACGCCGCGGTGTCCGCGGTGCCCAGGACGTAGCCCACCGCCCGCTCGCCGTCGTCGGCGACGAACGCCAGATCCGGCTCCAGGTAGGTGTACGGCCACGCGAAGATGCTGGGCATCAGCCGGTGGTCCGGGTAGATGTGCCGGGAGTCGCCACCCGCGTCGGCGGTGCGGACGCAGATCTCGCCCACCGCCTCGTGATCGCTGTCCCGGTACGGCCTGATCCGCACGGCTACCCCCTCCTCAGCCGGGGAACCCCGGTCGACCCCCCGGAAACCCACGCCACCAGCCCCGCCACGTCCACGCCGTGCGGCGGGTCCTCGCGGTAGGGCTCGATGTTGCGCGCGCCGCGGCTGAGCAGCGCGTCGGCGCCCCTGGGGTTGCCCCGCGCGACGTGGGTCAGCCCCACGGCCAGCTGCGCCAAGCCGCGCCACAGCTCGCGCTCCGGCTCGGGGGCCGCCTTCCAGGCGTCCTCCAGCACCTCGTGCGCGTGGAACGGCTTGCCCTCGTCGAGCAGCCGCTGCGCCTCGGCGAGCGCTTCGGCCGGTGCGCGCGGCACGCCCTCGGGCTGGCGCTCGACACCGGCAGCGCCGTAGGGCAGGGGGCGGCCGAGGCCGTCGCGCGGGCGCGCGTTGCGGGCGCGACCGGCCTCGTCGCGGTCTCGCGGGCTGTCCTCCACGGTGTGATCGTGTCACGGAGGACAGCCCGGCGCACCGCCGCTGTCGATCACGTCGTTGATCAGCGCCGTTGATCAGCGCTTGAGCGGGGCGGCGAACCGCAGGTGGTTGCCGGACGGGTCGCGGAACGCGCAGTCCCGCACCCCGTAGGGCTGCTCGACCGGCTCCTGCATGACCTCGGCCCCGCTCGCGCGGGCCTTCTCGAAGAACGCGTCGCAGTCGTCCACGGCGAAGATCACCGCGCTGAGCGAGCCCTTGGCCAGCAGGTTCCCCAACGCCTCCGCGTCGGCGGGGGCGCGGCCCACCGCGACGTCCTCCAGCACGATCTGCACGTCGGGCTGGTCGGCGGGACCGAGGCTGAGCCAGCGGTAGCCGTTGTCCATGGTCACGTCGACGCAGGGCACGAGGCCGACCACGTCGCGGTAGAAGGCCAGTGCCTCGTCCTGGTCGTGGACCTGGATGATGGTGTGCGACAGCTTGATGGTCATGCCGCCGACGGTAGGGGCGGCGCTCAGGAGCCCGCTTCTCGAAATCTGCTCGGTCTGGTGGCGACCTTGGCGCAGCAGGCGGGCACCACCGCGACGTCGTCGTGGCAGCGCGCCCGGTATGCGCTGGGCGGCTCCCCCACCAGTTCGGTGAAGCGCGAGCTGAACGAGCCCAGCGAGGTGCAGCCGACCGCCAGGCAGACCTCGGTGACGGTGAGGTCGCCCCGGCGCAGCAACGCCTTCGCGCGCTCGATGCGCCGGGTCATCAGGTAGTTGTACGGCGTCTCGCCGTAGGCGGCCTTGAACTGGCGGGCGAAGTGCGATGGCGACATCAGCGCGGTCCGGGCCATGGCGGGCACGTCCAACGGCCTGGCGTACTCCCGGTCCATCAGGTCGCGGGCCCGCCGCAGGTGGGCCAGCTCCTCGCGCGTCACCATGGGATCATGGCACGCGGGCGGTCATTCGCACGCCCGATTCCGCCGGGTGCGGCAGAATCCCCGTCCGCGCGCGGACGAGCGGCACGGGGGCTGATGACCATGCTGGTGGAGCTCGCGATCGGCGACGCGTACGGCGCGGGCTTCGAGTACGCGCCCGCGTCGCTCATCGCCGAGCGCAACACCCTGACGGGCTATGTCCAGCACCCGAGGCACCTGGGCATCCGGCCCGGCGCGTACACCGACGACACCCAAGATGACCCTCGCCCTCGCCGAGCTGCTCGTCGACGGCGGACCGTGGACGCCCTCGGCCATCGCCGACCGGTTCGTCGAGGCGTTCCACCGCGACCCGCGCGAGGGGTACGCGCGCGGGTTCCAGGCGTTCCTGGCGCAGGTGCGCACCGGTGAGGAGTTCCTCGCCCGCATCCGGCCCGACAGCGACAAGAGCGGCGCGGCGATGCGCTCCGGCCCGCTGAGCCTGCTGCCGACCGTGCCGGACGTCCTGCACCACACCTCGGTGCAGGCACGCCTCACCCACGACACCCCCTCCGGCGTCGCCGCGGCCCAGGCGGCTGCCCTGGCCGTGCACTACTGCCACCACGAACTCGGTCCGCTGGACGGGATCGGGCGCTGGATCGACCGGCAGCTCGACTCCGCCACGTGGGCGCGGCCGTGGCGCGGCAAGGTCGGCCCCAAGGGCGAGATGAGCGTCCGCGCGGCACTGACCGCGTTGTCCGCCAACGACACCCTCGGCGGCTTGCTGCGCGACTGCGTCGCGTTCACCGGCGACGTCGACACCGTGGCGACCGTGGCCATGGCCGCGGCCTCACGGTCGCCACTGGTGCGCGCGGACCTGCCCGAGGTGCTGTTCACCGACTTGGAGAACGGCCCCTACGGCCGCGACCACCTGGCACGCCTGGACGCCCGGCTGCTCGCGGGCTGATCGCCCAGGCACGGCCCGCGCGCGGCCCGCGCCGCTATTCGGTTCTCATCCGGTAGTGCGCCTCCAGTTCCTCGGTCCTGTCCTGCGGCCACGGGCAGCGGATCTCGCCGAACAGCGCGGCGAAGAACAACTCCAGGTGCACGTGCCAGGCGGCCAGCGCGGTGGGCACCGCCGCCCGGTCGGACACCTCGTGGGTCAGCACGACCGCCGTGCCCCGCTCCGGGTCGTGCTCGAACTCCCACCGCACCCGGCCCCGCGGCGAGTCGAACTCCAGCAGCTGCGGTGCTTCCACGGCCGTGACCGGCCCCGGCTCCACGTGCGGGTTGGCCGCCCGCGCAGGCGGCGGACCGCCGACTTCGGGCCGCGCGCCCTCGGTGAGCAGCGCCCACAGCTCGTCCGGCGACCGCCACATCAGGTCGCGGGCGAAGCGCACCCGCAAGCCCTCGGCCTCGCCCTGGTCCAGGCCGAACTCGCGGACCCACCGCTCCAGCAGCGGCAGCCAGTCGGTCGTCGGCGTGTGCGGTCGGTCCGCCAGCCGGTCGTCCAACGCGTCCAGGCAGGTGGCCCAGCCCGCCGCGTTGCGCGCCGCGCCCAGCGGTCCGGCACCGATCACCTGCGTGAACACCAGCAGGCAGCTCTCGTCGCGCGGCAGCAGCTCGAACCGCAGGACGTCCTCGTTCCAGCGGAACGCGAACACCCTGGGCGGATCGGATTCCAGCACCTCGCCGGACCCGGTCGGCCCGCCTTCGGGGAAGGTGAACCGCATGGTCACCCCGTCGACCTCCACGGTCGCCGGGAACCAGTGCGCCAGCTGCGCGGGCTCGCGGATCGCCCGCCACACCTTGGTGGGAGGGTGCGCCAGCAAACGCTCCACGCGCAGGACGGGCTTGCCTCCGATGATCTCCAGTCGCGCGTCCATCAGTCGGCCATCTCGTCCAGGTGCCGCTCCAGGGCGTCGAAGCTGCTGTCCCACAGCTCGCGGTACGGGGCCAGCCAGGCGTCGATCTCCGCCAGCGGTTCGAGCCGCAGGCGGTACCACCGGCGCTGGGCGTCGCGCCGCACCTCCACCAGGCCGGCCTCGCGGAGCACCTTCAGGTGCTTGGAGACCGTGGGCTGGGCGAGGTTGAGGCCATCGACCAGGTCGTTGACCGGGCGCTCACCCCCGCGCAGGACGTCGAGGATCTGCCTCCGGCTGGGGTCGGCCAGCACGGCGAACGTAGATGTCATATCGGCAATATAGCCACCTCCGTATGTACGGTGTCAACGGTGCCGGGCACGTGGATCGAGTCAGTTCGGCGAGGCGGGCGCGCGGCAGCGCCGGTCGGGCAGGTGCGGCCGGAACCGGTCGGCAAGCCGCGCCGGGCTCGGCCCGAAGTCGCGCGAATCGCTGAACCCGCCGTGCGGCAGGACCAGCGGGTCGCCCTCTCCGATGGCCGTGTGCCGGGTGCGCACGCCGCTGACGGTGGTGTAGCCGGGCATCGGGACCTCCTTGATCGGGTGCTCGGGTCAAGGTCTACGGCAGAGGTCCGACAGAAACCGGGGCGGATCGAACAGCGGACCCGGTTGTTCACCCGGAAAGGTGATCACCTGCCGTCCGGACCGGTGGGTTCAGCCGGTGGGGCCGCCCCGTCCGCCCGTCGGGGGCGGGCGACGGCGCGACCGCACGCCCGACCACAGCGGCTCGCCGAGGTAGTGGTGGTGAAGAGGTAAGCTGCGCAACAGGTTCCTCGAACCCCTGAGGCCTGCCCATCGGCGGCACGACCGCGAGCCCCTCCCCGCAGCGATTCGAGGACTCCCGTGCCGCGTTCCCTCTCCGTCACCAGCTCCCCCGTGCGCGACCTGCTCGCACTCACCGCCCGACCCGAGGTGATCTCGTTCGCGGGCGGCCTGCCCGCGCCCGAGCTGTTCGACCTCGACGGCCTGCGCGCCGCGTTCGACCAGGCCCTGTCCCGCCGCGCCCTGCAGTACGCGCCCACCGAGGGCGACCCCGACCTGCGCGCCCTGGTGGCCGCGCGGATGACCGCGCGCGGTCTGCCCACCGACGCCGCGGACCTGCTGATCACCACCGGCTCGCAGCAGGCGCTGAGCCTGGTGGTCACCGCCCTGCTGGAACCGGGCGCGGTGGTCGCCGTGGAGGAGCCGACCTACCTGGCCGCTCTGCAGTGCTTCCAGCTCGCGGGCGCGCGCGTCGTCCCCGTGGCGGGCGACGAGCACGGCGTGGACCCGGCGGCGCTGGCCGAGGTCGTCCAGCGGCACCGGCCCGAGCTGCTCTACCTGGTGCCGACCTTCGCCAACCCGACCGGCCGCACGCTCGCCGAGGCCAGGCGCGCCGAGGTCGCGCGGCTGGCCGAGCGGCACGGCCTGTGGGTCGTGGAGGACGACCCGTACAGCGAGCTGCGCTACCGCGGCACGCCCGTGGCCCCGCTGGCCGCGAGCAGCGAACGCGTGCTGCACCTGGGCAGCTTCTCCAAGGTCGGCGCTCCGGGGCTGCGCCTGGGCTGGCTGCGCGCCCCCGCGACCCTCCTGCGGACCCTGGTGGTCGTCAAGCAGGCGGCCGACCTGCACACCTCCGCCACCGACCAGGCCGCCGCCGCCGCGTACCTGGCGGCCAACGACCTGTCCGCGCACGTCGAACGGCTGTGCGCGGCGTACCGGGCGCGTCGTGACGCGATGGTCGAGGCGCTGCCGTCAGCGCTGCCTGAGGGCGCGCGGTGGACCGACCCGGACGGCGGCATGTTCGTGTGGGTGCGTCTGCCCGGCGAGGTCGACACGCAGGCGTTGCTGCCCAAGGCGTTGGCGCGGGACGTGGCGTTCGTGCCCGGAGCGCCCTTCCACGCCGTGAACCCCGACCGCGCGACGCTGCGGCTGTCGTTCACCACCAACACGGTGCAGGACATCGCGGAAGGGGTGCGCCGCTTGGGGCTCGCGCTGAGCTGATCGGCGCACGGGGCGGGCAGTGGTGCTCGGGCCCGCTCGGCGGGCGAGGATGTCCGCGTGAAGCGGACACGAGCGGTGCACCACCTGCGGGAGTTGGCGGCCAAGTGCGACGAGATGAGCAGGGCGTCGTCCTCGATCTTCCGGCTGCGGGTGGTCCAGCTGTGGGCGGTGGGCGAGGTCCTGGGCTCGACGGAAGAACTGGACTGGGTGAAGGTCGCGCTGGTGGTCGACCTCCCCGTGGACGAGGTGCCCTGGTTGGGCAAGCCCGCCGGGGCGGACCACTGGGCGCAGGCGACGCGCTTGGACAAGAACCCGATCTCGCCCCTGTGGCGGTCGGCGCGCGCTCCCGTGTGGAATCACCGCGTCGAACGGCCCGTCCTGGTCTGGGACGTGGAGAACGGCGTGGCCGAGCAGACGCTGACCGCTCTGGCCCAAGGGCGCGGTGACAGCGTCCGCACCCCCGCGCCGAGCGCGGAGGAACTGCGCGAGCGCTTGGACGACGAGCTGGCGGTGAGCCTGCGGGCCCTGCGCCACTGGACCGGTGTGTACGAGGAGAAGCGCTGGGCGCCGGGGAAGCTGACGCCCATCTCCGACGCGATGTGGAGCGCGGGCGCGGGCTACGTGGACGTGTGGGACGCGTTGGCCGATCCGGGGAACTAGGCGCGCTCGCCGCCCGGCCGAGGCTAACGGGACGGCGCGCGGACGCGATGGAAGGCGCGGACCCCCTTTGGCGAACGCGGTACTGGAGCGACCGGATGGCTGATCGAGCGCCGTTAGGCGGGCCGGACGAGATGCCGGGGCACCGCGCCGTGAGCAATGAGCTCGACGGTGACGTGCACGGTGTTTCAGTGCAGGCGGGCGCGGTGAGCGGTGGTGTCCACATCCACTTCGCGGGGCGTCCTCGACGTGCTCGGGGGCGACGCAGCGGCCCGACCGGCCGGGTGCCGGGCATCCTGTTCGGCTGGGTGGTGACGTCGTCGTCGCTGTTGATGACCGGGGGCCTCATCGCCTACTTCATCAACGTGTCGGTGGGGCGGGACAGCTTGCCCCCGACCCTCGCGGCCGACGCGGTTCTGCTCGCGCTGGTCGCGGCTTGCCTGTTCGCGCGGTGGCGGCGGCGCGGAGCGAGCCTGTCCTTCGCCGCCTACGCGAGTCGTTCGCTCCTGCGCTGCACGCCGCGAAGCGTGCGGGCGACCCCGACCCCCGTCCTCGGGCTGATCGCTGTTGTCGCCGGGGCGCTCGTGGTGGGCGCGCTCGCGGCGCCCGGGTCGACGCGGTCCGCCGTGCAGGGCCAGAACGGCGTGCTGCTCATCTTCGGGGCGCTGCTGTGCCTGGTGATCGGTCAACTCCTCCGCGCGAGGACGCGGCGCTGACGCTCTCACCGCAGGCACACCGCGCAGGGCCGCGCGGTGGGGTAGCGGCCTTCGAGTTCACGCCGGGTGCCGCAGATCTTGACCTGCTCCCCGATCCACGTGGTGCCGCGCGGGGGAGTGCCGCTGATCGTGCGGCAGTTGGCGCGGTGCAGCACCATCGCGCTCGGGTTCAGGCTGCGCTCGGCGTCGATGACGTGCTGGTCCGGGTTGGCCGCGATCCACCACTCGTAGGAACCGTTGTCCTCGTTGAACTCCAGCATGAACCGATGATCTCCCGCCCGTGGTCCAGAGGTCAGGCCCAACCGGCGGCGGCTCCAGCCCGGCGCACCTGGAAACGTGGTGGCGGTTCCGGCGCCTGAGTAGCCTGGCGCCGCGGGGGAGGTGCGGGTGGCGGAGATCAGGTTCGGCCTGCTGGGACAAGTCCAGGCGTGGCTGGGGCCCGACGAGGTCGACCTGGGGCACCAGAAGCAGCGGCACGTGCTCGCGGCGCTGCTGGTCGACGCGGACCGGGTGGTGCCCGTGGCGCGCGTCCTGGAGCGGGTCTGGGGCGAGGACGCCCCGCTCAGCGCGCAGACCACGTTGTACAGCTACCTGTCCCGGTTGCGCCGCGCCCTGTCGGCGGTCCCGGACCACGTGCTCATCGAGCGGCATCCCGGCGGTTACGCGGTGCGGGTCGACCCCGACCGGGTGGACGTGCACCGGTTTCGCAGGCTGGTCGCGCAAGCCAGGGCGGTCGACCACCCGGCGGGCGCGGCGGAGGTGCTGGAGCGGGCGCTGGAGCTGTGGCGGGGTGAGCCGTTCAGCGGGGCCGAGAGCGCCTGGTTCACCACGCACCGCAACACCCTGCAACGCGAGCACGCCGCCGCCCGGCTCGCCCTGTGCGACTTGCTGCTGCGCTGCGGCCGCGACGCCGACGCGCTCGCCATCGCCTCGGCCCGCGCCGCCGAGGACCCGTTCGACGAGCGGGTCGCGGGTCAGGTGGTGCTCGCCCTGCACCGGCTTGGCCGCACAGCCGACGCGCTGGCCTGCTTCGACCGGACCCGCCGGGTGCTGGCCGACGAACTGGGGGTCGACCCAGGGGCCGCCCTGGTCGAGCTGCGCGAGCGCGTGCTGGCGGGCGACCCGGAGCTGCTGCGGGTCGAGGCGGGCGATCCCGGCGAAGGACCGGCCGAGACCATCACGTGGTCCGCGCCCGCGACGCTGCCACCGGACGTGCACGACTTCACCGACCGCGCCGGGCAGTCCGCGGCGCTGGTGGAGCGGTCGATCACCGGTGGCCGGGTCGTGGCGATCATCGGGATGGGCGGGATCGGCAAGACCTCGCTCGCCCGGCACGTCGCGAACCGGGTCGCCGACCGGTTCCCGGACGGCCAGCTGTGGGCCGACCTCGGCGACGCCGCCGCGGGGGACGTGCTCGCCCGGCTGCTGCGGGTGCTCGGCGTGCCGGACCGCGCCATCCCCGTCGACCACGCGGAACGAGGCGACCTCTACCGGACGCTGCTGCGCGGTCGGACGATGCTGGTCGTGCTGGACAACGCCACGACGCCGGGCCAGATCTACCCGCTGCTGCCGGGCACGGGGACGTGCGCTGTGCTGATCACCAGCCGCGCCAAGCCGACCGCCGCGGAAGGCGTCCAGTGGGTCGAGCTGGACGTGTTCACCACCGAGGAGGGCGTGGCGCTGCTGGCGAAGCTCGTGGGCGCGCAGCGCGTCGCGGCCGAACCCGCCGCCGCGGAGCGGATCGTCGCGCTGTGCGGCGGGCTGCCGCTCGCGGTGCGGATCGCCGGGGCACGACTGGCCGCGCGGCGCACCTGGCGGCTGGACCACCTGGTGGGGCAGCTCAGCGACGAGCGCCGCAGGCTCGACCGGCTCGCGATCGGCGACCTGGAGGTGCGCGCGTCCCTCGCGATGAGCTACGCGGGACTGAGCGGACCCGCCCGGCGGTTGTTGCGCCTGCTCGGGCTGGTCGAGGTGCCGGACTTCCCGCCGTGGGTGGTGGCGGTGCTGCTCGAACTGCCGCTCGACGAGGCGGTCGAGCACGCCGAGGAACTGGTCGACGCCCACCTGCTGACGGTGTCCGAGGTCGACCCGGTGGGGCAGTACCGGTACCGCTGCCACGACCTGGTCCGGCTGTTCGCGGTCGAGCGGGCCGAAGCCGAGGAGACGGCCGCCGACCGCGCCCGCGCCGTGGAACGGGCGCTCGGCGGCTGGCTGGCGCTCGCCGAGCGGCTGACCGAGTTCGTGCCCGGCCCCTGCTACGCGCGCATCAGCGGTGACGCCCACCGCCCGCCGGTGGGCGACCTGGTTCCCGACCTGTCACCCGAGTGGTCGGACACCTGGTTCGACGCGGAGCGGTCGGCGCTGCTCGCCGCCGTGCGCCAAGCCTGCCGCGCCCGCTTGGTCGACCTCGCCTTCGACCTCGCGGGCTGCCTGGAGAAGTACTTCGACCTGCGCGGCATGTACTCGGACTGGCTCGCGCTCAACCGGGAGGTGCTCGACGTGTGCGTCGAGCACGGCCACCGGCTGGGCGAGGCGGTGATGCGGCGCGGGCTGCTCGACGTCACGACCTGGATCGCGGACGGGCCGGGCAAGGCGATGGACCGGCTGCGCGTGGAAGCCCTCGCGCTGTGGGACCTGTTCGCCGAGCTGGGCCACGACGCGGGCGCGGCGGACGTGGCCGTGATGCACTCGTGGTCGCTGACGGCCGCTGGCAGGCACGCCGAGGCGATCGCCGTGGCGGAGACCGCGCTGGCACTGGCCGTCCGCGCCGACCACGTCGGCGGGTCGGCCCGAGCCGAGCTCGCGCTGGGCCTGGCGCACTTCGACAGCCGCGGGCTCACCACCGCCATCGAGCACGTCGAGCGCGGGCTCGTCCACGCGCGCCAACTGGGCAACCCGCGCTGGGAGGCCACGGCGCTGCAGTTCGCGGGCATCGGCTACGGGGAGGCGGGCCAGTTCGAGACCAGCAGGCGCATGCTGGACCGGTCGCTGGCCATCACCCGCGCCTACCGCGACTCCTACACCGAGGTGCTGACCCTGCTCGCGTCCGCGCGCCTGCACCTGCGGGTGGACCGCGACCGGGCGCACCGCGACGTGGAGCGCTCGCTTGCGCTGAGCCGCCGCCACCGGATGACCCACCACACGGCGCAAGGGCTGGAGCTGCTCGGGTTGCTGGCACTGGAGGAGAACCGGCCGCACGACGCCGTGGCGCACCTGGAGGAGTCCGTCGCCCTGTGGCGCACCAGGGGGTGGCACTCTTACCACGCCGTCGCCCTGGAGTCGCTGGGGCGCGCGTACGAGCGGGTGGACCGAGTGGCCGCGCGGCGCGCGTTCGCCGAGGCGCGAGAGGTGTACCTGCGCATCGGCGACACCGACCGCGCGGCCCGGATCGAGGCATGACCGTCAGGGCACCAGCAGACCCCAGTGGAGGGCCCACGGCAGGAACACCGCGCCACCGGCGAGCAGCAGGCCCAGACGCGCCCGGTGCGCCGGGGACAGCCGGGACCTGGCCCGCCACGACGCGACGGCCGTGGTGATCGCGGCGACCACGACGACCAGAGCGAGGAACTGCAGCCCCAGCCACGGCACCGGGCGGCCCAGCACCACCGCGCCGGGGGTCTTGGCGCCGCTGGTCGACAGGTAGCCCAGGTAGCCCAGGAGCCCCAGGACGCTCAGCAGCCCGGAGGTGGCCAGCCAGCGCGCCGGTCGCCGGACCGGCGGTGCGCCGCGCCGCCCGCGCAACCGCCGGACAGCGGCGCTCAACCCGTACCCCGCGAACGCCACCAGCAGCACCGCGACAGCCGCGAGCTGCGCGCCGGGCGAGACCGGCTCGACGGCCGCGGTCCGGCCCTCCTGCCGGGGCAGCGGACCGGTGCTGGCGGCGGGCGGCCCCGCGGCCAGCCCGTTGACCCAGGAGCCGACCAGCCCCAGATACTCCGGGGAGACCTCGTCGCCGCGCCGGATCCCGTCGGCGGAGACGCGCATCGTGTGCTCGGCCCCCGGCACGGTGCGCAGGGTGTAGCGGGTGTTGCCGCCCCGGTCCAGCGACTCCTGGAACACGCGCATGCTCTCGCCGCCGGGGATCACCCGGTCCTGCTCCCCCCACAGGCCGAGCACCGGCTGGGTGACCCTGGCCAGCGCGGGCGCCGGGTCGTAGCCCGCCTCGGGGAACAGCCCCGCGCCGACGACCAGGCCGATCGCGGTGCGCGAGACGGTGTCCACCATCGAACCGGACACCCCGAGGCCGGTGAGCCGGTTGCGCAGGTTCCACGACTGCTGGCGCTCGGGCGACACGCCGGACGCGCCGACCGCGACCAGGAACGCCACGTCGGTCGACCGCGCGGCGGCCAGCGGGATCACCCAGCCGCCCTCGCTGACGCCCCAGAGCCCGGTCATGGCGGGGTCGACGTCCGCGCGCCCCCGCAGCGCCCGGAACCCGGCCAGCGCGTCGTCGGCCAGCAGTTCGAAGTCGACGTCGGACTTGGACTTCCTGGGCCGCTTGTCGTAGACCAGCGTCACGATGCCCGCGCGGGCGAACGCCTCGGCCTCCTGGCGGTAGCCCTCCCGCGACACCCGGCCGGAACCGTGCACCATCACCACGGCGGGCCTGCGCACACCGGGGGAGGCGGTCGGGGCGATCACCGTGCCGCGGAGGGGCAGGTCCCCGCTGGAGAAGGTGATGTCCTGTTCGGTCAACCCGTCCGGCGCGGCCTGGGCGGGTGGCGACAGCGCGGTCAGCGCCGCGATGGCGGCTGTCGTCGCGAGCAGCCGACGGAGGGCGCGCCGGATCGGCGAGTTGCTTTCGGGGAGCACAGGTGCTCTCCTTCCCGAGGAGGTCTCGTACGAGGAGCACGCCGGAAACGGCGTGGTACTGCGACTTCCGACTGCCGGGGCCGCCGAGTGCCAGCTCGGCGGCCCCGGTCCGCTCAGCGGCGGTCGTCGGGTTGTGCTGCGTCGGGTTGTACTGGGTCGGGCTGTGCTGCGTCGGGCTGTGCTGCGTCGGGCTGTGCTGCGTCGGGCTGTGCTGCGTCGGGCTGTGCTGCGTCGGGCTGTGCTGCGTCGGGCTGTGCTGCGTCGGAGTCGGGCAGCGGAAAGGCGAAGAACCGGACGGCGACGCGACGCGCATCCACGGGTGTCTCCTCCTCCGGCCGCTGGTAGCGCTTGAGCAGCGCCATGTACTCGTCGAAGAACTGGTGCAGCTCGGGCAGCGTCAGCCGGATCGAGCCGCGCGAGTACGGCAGCGCGTCGGCCCACTCGCCAAGCTCCCCCCGCCGTCGCAGGAACTCCGCGAACAGCTCCTGGTCGGCGGCCAGCTTGAACTGGTTCAGCTGCTCCAGCAGGGCCCGCACCTCCGGGTCTCGCGGCGAGCGGGGAACCCTGAGGTCTTGAACGGGCGCACGCCACCACCGCTCGCGCCCGTGGGCGCGCTCGGGCACCTCTTCGACGAAGGCGTGCTTGGCCAGCATCCGCAGGTGGTAGCTGGTGGCACCGCTGCTCTCCCCGAGCGCCTTGCCCAGGGTGCTGGCCGTCGCCGGACCGTGCCGCGCCAAGTGCCGCAGGATGCGCTGGCGCAACGGGTGCGCCAGCGCCCGCAGTTCCACCACGTCGGTGATCTCACGAGGCGCGACCATGGTGCAAAGGTAGCTTTGCAAAGCTGTCTTTGCAAGTGGGTCCTCCGTCGAGCCGATCAGGCTCGACGGTCCGGCTCTGCGCCTCTATAAGCACCGTTCGTCCAGGTGGAGGCGTTCATGCCCGAGGGGCTCATTGCCGTGGCGGGTCGGCCCGGCATCTCGTCCGGCAGCACGTCGAAGATCCACGACGACACGTCCCCGATCAGCGACGCTTCAAGAGTCGGCCGAGCATGTCGTCCACCTGTGCCGCGTTCTGACGGCTGGTGCATCCGCGTTTTGTCGGTCAGCTCATCCGCGTTCTGTCGGTTAGCCCGCGTCCGTGAGTGCTTTCGTGCAGCGCAACGCAACTTCGAGGGTGGCTGAGCTGCTGGACCTGCCTGGGCGCGTGGTTCAGCTTCGACGACGAGAGCGTGTTGGCCCGCGCGACGGACGATCCGATCGGTTTCGTGGATGCCTTGCCCCGGCCGGCGGCGGTGGACGAGTTCCAGCGTGCGGGGCGCGGCTTCCCGCTCGCGGTGAAGCAGGCAGCCGACCGCGATCGTGCACGGGGTCAACTGCTGTTGACGGGATCGACCAACTACCCGGCGGACAAGGGCCTCTCGGAGACCTTGGCGGGCCGTGCCGGACGCTTGCTGCTGTGGCCGTTGTCGGCGGGGGAGCGGCTCGGTGCGCAGGAGACCTTCCTGGCTCTCCGGAAGCGGCACGAGAACCGATCACCAGCCGCGCGAACACCACTCGTCCGGGCGAGGTCGTTCGCGCCTCAGGGCGGAATCGTCCCCGTGGCCGAGGTGGAGCCACGTCTCGTCCAACAACACGTCGTTGATCAGCGAGGTGAAGTTCTCCGGCGACGTGCTCATGCCGACACCGCCGAGGAAGGGTGAATCACGTAACCGGTGAAGAGGTCCAGCGCTTGTAGCTCGAAGTGCTACGTAGGGCTACGCTTGGCCTGTGAAGGTCATCAGTCAACGGGAGTTTCGCAACAACTCGGCTGCGGTCATGGACGCGGTCGAGGCGGGGGAGACTTACCACGTCACCCGCAACGGTGTGGAGATCGCGGAGGTGCGCCCCCTGCCCCGCAGGCGGCGTTGGACGGCGGAGGAACTGGTGGAGCGGCACCGGAGGCTGCCGCAGGTCGATCACGACCGCATGAGGCGTGAGGCCGACGCCCTCTTCGGTGGCGAAGACCGGATCGGTGGAGACGACCCTTGGGAGCGGGGCCGTGGCTGAGCGGCGCGAGTCGGGTGTGTTGGACACCTGCGCCTACATCGACCTGGGCCTGCTCGATCCGGCGGCGCTGCCGGAGATTCCCGAATTGACCGCGATCACCATGGCCGAACTGCACCAAGGTGTGGCGATGGCGAAGGACGCCGCCACACGGGCCGCGCGGACCGAGAAGTTGGGCGCGGCGATCGCGGAGTTCGAGCCGTTGCCGTTCGACAGCCAGGCCGCTGCCCGCTTCGGCACGCTGGTGGCGCTGACCTTGGACGCGAACCGGGACCCGAAACCGCGCCGCCTGGATCTGATGATCGCCGCCATCGCCTCCGCGCGCGGACTGCCGCTGTACACGCGCAACACCAAGGACTTCGCCGGACTTGAGGGCATGGTCGAGATCGTCGAGGTGTGAGAAGCGGGCCGGAGACCTGGAGCCGCGGCGAGCGGAGTGAGGCTGAGGAGTGGTTGCAGGGCTGCCTGACCGCACGGAGGCCGTGCCGATCCGGCGGCCGTCGTAGTGCCTCAGGGCAGGCGGGATCGCCGAGCCGACGCTCAAGCGTGATGTGACGCAGTTGCACGAGCACGATCGTCGGGACCTCGCAGCAGTGGGTCCATGCCTGGACGAACACGTCGGATCGACGTACTGCGATGAGCCACTACCCTCACCGCACCCAACCTGTCGCGGGCCACCTGTCCGGTCGCCGCGCACCGTGAACCGGAGGTTCCATTGCCGAAGGTGCCTGATGCTCGCAGGCCCAGCCGTGCGGCGGTCAACGCGCTGCGGACGCTTCTGGAGCGACACAATCACATAGTTCAGGAGGTGGACGGCCAGAACGACTTCGGAGAGGACCAACACGTCACGTTCACCGAGGACGGTGAGGTCACCGGCGACCTGGTCAAGATCCAGGTCAAGGGCGGTCGTTCGTGGCGCAGGGCTGATGGGTACGCCGTGCCGATCGGTGACCATGGCAGCACCTGGGCCGATGGCAACCTCCCGGTGCTCTGCGTCGTGCACGACCCGGACACCGACGGTCTCTACTGGGCCAATGCCACCAAACAGTTGCTGTCGGCTCGGCGCAACGGCGAGGTGCTCAATGCGATCACCATCAGCCCGGACCAGAAGTTGGACGATGAATCCATTGCGGACTTTGTCGCCGAGGTCAGACGCTACCTGAGCCGTTATCGGGGAAGCCGAATCATCCAGGCTCGGTTAGGTGAGAAGGCGGGCGTCGAGTTCAGTCCATCAGATATCGTGCGACACCATGTGAACGTGTACGGGGAAGACCTGATTTTTTGGCAGCGCCGGGGTGAGGGATTTGCAACCTTGCTGCACAGCGACCTCGACTGGCAGCCGGTACATATCGGCCCCGAACATCTGCATCCCGACGGTCGGTCAGGCGTTTTTTCCGGTGTTCCCATAGTGGCGGACATAATACTGCACATGGCCGAGGCGCAGTGGCTGGCGGCCTGCTTCGACGCGACTGAGCGGGCTCGTAAACCCGCCGTCGACGATCCGCCGCTTCGAACCAACATCGACGCACGTGACAACTACGTAGCCAAAAGAGTTGAACGCCGTCTTTGGATTCAACTCGACGCCTTGCCCCGGTCAATCCAGGCGCTCCACGCCGAGACCGCGACCGACCATGACCTGGCTGCCATCGCCGCAGAGTTGGAGTCGGATGCCGAGGTGTGTGCCGAGGCGCTCTCGAGAACGTGGCCCGAGATGTCGGACAAGGCGCGTCGGCTCGTCACGTTCTACCTGGTCAAAGACGTGCACGTGGGCTCGGCCGCGTTGCCGATTGACGAGCAGTTCCGGATCGTCTGGCGATGTCCCCGGCCGACTGCCGAATACGGTTTCGGGGCGCGGATCGGACAACCGAGCACTCGCATGTCGTCGAACCGGGAGATCGTCAGGGCTTTCCAGCTCAAGCCGGGCGACAGGATCTACTGGCTGAGTCGGCACGGGAACGAACGCGGCAGGGATGTTTCGGCAATCTGGGATTCCGAGGACACTCCCGGAGCCGTCTGCGTGCTTTTCGATCGGCTGACGCTGGGCGACACCTTCTGGTTGGGGGAGTTGTTCGCCCGGAAGGCGTCCGCCAAGCCGCGCTCCGGTGCGCCTCCCGTTTAGCTTGTCTGCAGCGAAAAGGGCCGCCTGACGACTCAGGCGGCCCCGTCCGGAATGTTCTTCAGCTCACCAGCCGCGTGAGCGCCACTCGTCCAGGTGAGGTCGTTCACGCCCCAGGGTGGAGTCGTCCCCGTGACCGGGGTAGAACCACGTCTCGTCCGGCAGCACGTCGAAGACGCGCGACGACACGTCGTTGATCAACGAGGTGAAGTTCTCCGGTGACGTGGTCTTCCCGACACCGCCGGGGAACAGCGAGTCGCCGGTGAACAGGTGCGGGTGCCCGGCCGGGTCGCGGTAGAGCAGGGCGATGGACCCCGGCGTGTGCCCGCGCAGGTGGATGACCTCCAACGGCACCTCGCCGACGTGAATGACATCACCCTGAGTGACGAACCGGTCCGGCGGCACCGGCAGCACCCCGGCGTCCAGCTCGTGCGCCACCGTGTTGGAGCCGTTCGCGCCCGCCACCGCGCCCAGCGCGCCCCAGTGGTCCGCGTGCTGGTGGGTGGTCACCACGGTCTTCAGCCGCGGCCGGTGCACCGAGTGCCCCACCACGTCCGAGATGCGCTGCGGGTCCGCCGCCGCGTCGATCAGCAGCGCTTCGTTGGTGGCGCGGCACACCAGCAGGTAGGCGTTGTTGTCCATCGGCCCGACCGACACCTTCGTGATGGTCAGGGCGTCCAGCGTCCGTCGCGTGGCCGGTCCGCCCGGCTCGACGTGACCGGTGTAGTGCTCGAGTACGTCCACGATCGCCGACGGTAGCCGCGCGGGCGTGTCAAGCGCACATCTTCAGGGTGCTCACAGCTCTGCCCGTTAGGGTTGTTAACGATCGCCCCCGACCGTAATCACTCGAACACGCTCCGAACAGGTTCTCCACCCCGTGCCCAAGACTCGTCGGATCAACTGGGACGTCCTGCGCGTTCTCGCCGTGTTGGCGGTCCTGCTGCAGCACGCGACCCACGCCGGTCCCTCCGCTCACCCCGAGATCGGCTCCCCGGCCTTCACCGTCTCCCTGGAGATGGGGGCGAGCGCCCTGGTCGTGATCTCCGCCTTCTTCACCTGCGCCTCGCTGGCCAAGGGGCACCGCGCCCGCTTCCTGCGCAACCGCCTCGCCCGCCTGCTGCCCGCCTACGCCGTGGCCGCCACCTGCACCTACGGCGTGCTGCGCTACCTGGCCCCGCAGGGCTGGAGCCACCTGGAGCCGCGTGACCTGCTGCTCAACGTGCTGATGCTGCAGAACTGGTTCCCCGACGTCCGCTTGGTCGACTTCTCCTACTGGACCCTCCCGGTGCAGGTCACCGGCTTCGTCGCGGGCGCCCTGCTGGCCTCGCGCGTCCGGGGCCGGGCGTTGCCGCCGCTGCTGTGGGGGCTGGTGCTGGGGCCGCTGGTGCTGCGGTTGTGGACGGTCGAGCCCGGCCTGGTGCGCACCTTCTACGACGGCCTGGGCGTGCACCGGGCCCAGCTGTTCGCCGCGGGCGTGGGCATCTGGCTGTGGTCAAAGGGGCGCCTCGGCGACGGACACCTGATCGTGCTGCTCGCGGCGGCGCTGGGGGCGCAGTGGGTGCACAGCGCCGACCTGGAGTCGACGCTGGGCCTGGGCGTGCTGCTGGTCGGGGTGTGCGCCGCCGCGGCCGGTCCGGACTGGGACGTCTGGCCGGTGCGCGTGCTGGCCCGGCCCGTCCAGTGGCTGGCGGGCATCTCCTACGGCGTCTACCTGGTCCACCAGGAGATCGGCTACGTCGTGATGGAGCGGTTGACCGGGTTCGGGCCGTGGGTGCAGCTCGTGGCGTTCACCGGCGTCGCGGTCGCCCTGGGCTGGCTGCTGACCAAGCTCGTCGAGCGGCCCGTCTACCGGCTGCTCACCACCAGCCACCGCCCCGTGCTGGTGCGCCTGCTGCTGGCCGGTCGGCTCACCCTTCACAGCCAGCTGGGCAGCGCGGGCGCCGTCCCGTCGAGCCGGGTGCCGTCCTGGCGGCCGGTCAGCCACCCGATCGCGTCGGCCGCGGCGCCGCTGAGCGAGGTCGACGCGTCACTGCCCGTGGTGGTCAACTCCCAGCTGCGCTGACGGCCGTCCGGCAGCCGCACCTCCAGGCGCACCGCGGGCACGTCGGGGCGGTCGGCGTACTGGCCGACCGCCTCGTCCACGAACCACTCCGCCAGGTGCGGGGGCAGGTCGGCGAAGCCGACGCCGCAGTCCAGGTCGACCAGGTGCAGCCACACCTCGCGCAGCCGCAGCCAGGGGACGCGGTGGGCCAGCAGCGGGCCGCGCAGGTGGGCCACCTCGGCCTCCCACGCCCCGGCGGGCAGCTCGGCCGCGGCGGTGGCGAACCGCTGGCAGGCCGCGTCCAGGTCCGCCCGCAGCAGCTGGGGCCAGCGGATCGCGCCCTCGGCGATGTCGGCGTCCCGGTCCGCCGCGCTGGGGTACATCTGGTGCTCGACCCCGGTCTTGGCCCAGGTCAGCAGGTTGACCAGGGCGTCGGCCTGGCGGGCCAGGTGGGTGATGACGTGTGCCCGGCTCCAGCCGGGCAGCAGGCTGGGTCCGCGCATCGCCACCTGGTCCAGCCCCTCGACCGCGGCGTACAGGGCGGACGTGGCCACCTCCACCTCGGCCAGCCCGGCGACCGCGTCCTGCGCGGCCGCGGACTGCTCGCGCGGCGCGGGTACGCTCGTTCCGGTGGAGTGGACCTGGGCTGCATCAGCGAAGCTCATGGGCACCTCATCCCCGATCGGCCGCCGAATGGCCTATCGCTCCAGCGTAGGGGCGTTGCCTACCCCTCGGTAGACCCGTTGGCGCACGATCGGGCGGAAGCGGGCCGGTTTTTGTCGGTGGTCGGCCCTAGCATGGGGCGTCACCCTCCTCGGTCGGGGAAGCATCAGGTCCAGTACGCTTTTTCGAACGCGTGTTCGGGGATCGCAGAAGTCGAAGGGAACCGTAAGTGGCGGACCGCCTTGTCGTTCGCGGCGCACGCGAGCACAACCTGCGAGGCGTTGACCTCGACCTGCCCAGGGACAGCCTGATCGTGTTCACCGGGCTGTCCGGCTCGGGCAAGTCGAGCCTCGCCTTCGACACGATCTTCGCCGAGGGCCAGCGGCGCTACGTGGAGTCGCTGTCGGCCTACGCCAGGCAGTTCCTCGGTCAGATGGACAAGCCGGACGTCGACTTCATCGAGGGACTGTCGCCCGCGGTGTCGATCGACCAGAAGTCGACCAGCCGCAACCCGCGCTCGACCGTGGGCACCATCACCGAGGTCTACGACTACCTGCGGCTGCTCTACGCCCGCGCGGGCAAGCCGCACTGCCCCACCTGCGGCGAGGCGATCAGCAAGCAGACCCCGCAGCAGATCGTCGACCAGGTGCTGGCCATGACGCAGGGCACCAAGTTCCAGGTGCTCGCCCCGGTCATCCGCGGTCGCAAGGGCGAGTACCTCGACCTGTTCGCCAACCTGCAGTCGCAGGGCTACTCGCGGGCCAAGGTCGACGGCGTGGTCTACGCGCTGGGCGAGGTGCCCAAGCTCAAGAAGCAGGAGAAGCACCACATCGCGGTCGTCATCGACCGGCTCAGCGTGAAGGCCAGCGCCAAGCAGCGGCTGACCGACTCGGTGGAGACCGCGCTGCGGCTGGCCGACGGCCTGGTCGAGCTGGAGTTCGTCGACCTGCCCGAGGACGACCCGTACCGGGTGCGCGGCTTCTCCGAGAACCTGGCCTGCCCCAACGGCCACCCGCTGGCGATCGAGGACCTGGAGCCGAGGTCGTTCTCGTTCAACTCGCCCTACGGCGCGTGCCCGGTGTGCACCGGCATCGGCGTGCGCAAGGAGGTCGACCCGGAACTGGTGGTGCCCGACGACGAGCTGTCGCTGGCCGAGGGCGCGATCGCGCCGTGGGCCAGCGGGCAGACCGCCGAGTACTTCACCCGGCTGCTGGAGTCGCTGAGCCTGGCCATCGGGTTCCGCATGGACACCCCGTGGCGCAACCTGCCCGCCAAGGCGCAGAAGGCGGTCCTGCACGGCGTCGACGAGCAGGTCAACGTCCGCTACAAGAACCGCTACGGCCGCGAGCGCTCCTACTACGCCAACTTCGAGGGCGTCATCCCGTTCCTGGAGCGCCGCCAGGAGCAGACCGAGTCCGAGTACATGAAGGAGAAGTACGAGGGCTACATGCGGGAGGTGCCGTGCCCGACGTGCCAGGGCACCCGCCTCAAGCCCGAGATCCTGGCCGTGACGCTGCACCACGCCACGCGGGGTGACAAGTCCATCGCCGAGGTCTGCGCGATGAGCGTCGCGGAGTGCTCGGAGTTCCTCGACGGGCTCCAGCTGGGCGAGCGCGAGGCCATGATCGCGGGCGCGGTGCTCAAGGAGATCCAGGCCCGCCTGCACTTCCTGCTCGACGTGGGCCTGAACTACCTGTCGCTGGACCGCGCGTCGGGCACCCTGTCCGGCGGCGAGGCGCAGCGCATCCGGCTGGCCACGCAGATCGGCTCCGGCCTGGTGGGCGTGCTCTACGTGCTGGACGAGCCGTCGATCGGCCTGCACCAGCGCGACAACCACCGGCTGATCGAGACCCTGACCCGGCTGCGCGACCTGGGCAACACGCTGATCGTGGTCGAGCACGACGAGGACACCATCCGCACCTCGGACTGGGTGGTCGACATCGGTCCCGGCGCGGGCGAGCACGGCGGCCGGGTGGTGCACAGCGGCCCGTACAAGGCGCTGCTGAAGAACAAGGAGTCGATCACCGGCGCGTACCTGTCGGGGCGCCAGCAGATCCCGATGCCCGCCACGCGCCGCAAGGTCGACAAGAAGCGCCAGCTGACCGTGGTCGGCGCGCGCGAGCACAACCTGCGCGGCATCGACGTGTCGTTCCCGCTGGGCTGCCTGGTCTCGGTCACCGGTGTCTCCGGCTCGGGCAAGTCGACGCTGGTCAACGACATCCTGGCGACGGTGCTGGCGAACAAGCTCAACGGCGCCCGCCAGGTGCCCGGCAGGCACACCCGGATCAAGGGCCTGGAGCACGTCGACAAGCTGGTGCAGGTCGACCAGTCGCCGATCGGCCGCACCCCGCGGTCCAACCCGGCCACCTACACCGGGGTGTTCGACCACATCCGCAAGCTGTTCGCGGCGACGACCGAGGCCAAGGTGCGCGGCTACCAGCCGGGTCGGTTCTCGTTCAACATCAAGGGCGGGCGCTGCGAGGCGTGCGCGGGCGACGGCACCATCAAGATCGAGATGAACTTCCTGCCCGACGTCTACGTCCCCTGCGAGGTGTGCAAGGGCGCCCGGTACAACCGGGAGACGCTGGAGGTGCACTACAAGGGCAAGACCATCGCCGAGGTCCTCGACATGCCGATCGAGGAGGCGGCGGAGTTCTTCGAGCCGATCAACGCCATCCACCGGCACCTGCGGACGCTGGTCGACGTCGGCCTGGGCTACGTGCGGCTGGGCCAGCCCGCGCCGACCCTGTCCGGCGGTGAGGCCCAGCGCGTGAAGCTGGCCAGCGAGCTGCAGAAGCGCTCGACGGGCAAGACGGTCTACATCCTCGACGAGCCGACCACGGGCCTGCACTTCGAGGACATCCGCAAGCTGCTGGGCGTGATCAACGGCCTGGTGGACAAGGGCAACACGGTGATCGTGATCGAGCACAACCTCGACGTGATCAAGACCTCCGACTGGATCGTGGACATGGGTCCGGAGGGCGGCTCGGGCGGCGGCACAGTGGTCGCCGAGGGCACCCCGGAGCAGGTGGCGGAGGTCGCCGAGAGCCACACCGCGGAGTTCCTGCGCGAGGTGCTGGGGGTCCGCGCCTCGGCGTGACACGACCCCGGTGGGGGCGCGGCCGGTTCTGGTTTGCGCGCCCCCGCCGGGGTGAACACGGTGGTCATGCCGGTGAACTCCTACCGCTTCCGCAGCGTCTGGTCCGTGGCGGCTCCGCCCGGCGAGGTCTACGACGTGCTGGCCGACCTGCGCGGCTACCTGGACTGGTGGCCCGAGGTGCGCGAGGGACGCCAGATCGGCGAGCAGGCCGCCGAGCTGCGCTGTCGTTCACTGCTGCCCTACGACCTGGTCTTCGAGGTCCACCACAACACCAGCGACCGCGAGCGGCTGCTGCTGCGCGCGGACCTGGTGGGCGACCTCGACGGCACGGTGGGCTGGACGCTGCTGCCCGAGGGCGAGGGCACCAGGGTCGTCTACGACCAGGAGGTGGTCGTGCGCAAGCCGCTGCTGCGCCTGCTGGGCCTGCCCGCGCGGCCCCTGCTCAAGGCCAACCACGAGCTGATGATGCGCCACGGGCGGCGCGGGCTGGAGACCTACCTGGCGGGTTTGCGGGCCGCGCGCCAGTCCCGCGTCCGGGAGGCCGGGTAGTGGTCACCGGCCCGCCCGGAGACGCCGGGTGGTACTTGCCGTAGATCGTGGTGAACCACTCCGGGCCGCGGTACGTGCATGTGGTGAGCCGGTCGCCGGGACGGACGCGGCGACCGCGAGGAGGTTCACCATGACCCGCACACGTGCGGTGGCGCTCGGGGCGGTCGCCCCCATCGGTGCCGCGCTGCTCACCGCCCGCGGCCAGGCGCGGCGCGACGGTGCGGTGCGGGCCACCCTCGGCGGCCTGGGCGCCGTGCTGACCGACAAGGACAGCACGACGCTGCACCGGTTCGACGAGGGCAGTGCGAACCCCTCGGTGTCCACTTGCGACGGTGCGTGCGCGGTGAAGTGGCCGCCCCGCACCTTTTCCGGCGACGAGTCGTGCGGCGAGGCCAATGGCCACGGCCTGGGTGGTGGCCGGTTCGCCGCCACTCCGGAGGGGAAGAAGGCGGGCTGACCCCCGGAGGCGGGAACCCCCTGCGAGGGAGGGCGCAGGGGGTTCTCCGCGGTTGGCCGGGGGACGCTCAGACCACCAGGCTCAGCAGTGCCGCCACCGCGAAGCCGACCACGGACAGGATGGTCTCCAGCACCGTCCAGGTCTGCAGCGTCTCCTTGACCGACAGCCCGAAGTAGCGGGACACGATCCAGAAGCCGCCGTCGTTGACGTGCGAGGCGATGATCGAGCCGGACGCGATGGCCATGACCACCAGCGCCAGCTGCGGCTGCGAGTAGCCCAGGTCGGCCACCACCGGGGCGACGATGCCGGTGGTGGTCACGATGGCCACGGTCGCCGAGCCCTGCGCGATCCGCAGCGCGCAGCTGATCACGTAGGACAGCGCGATGACCGGCAGGCCGAGGTCGGACAGCTCGGTGGCCAGCACCTTGCCCACGCCGGTGGCCGAGAGCACCGCGCCGAAGAACCCGCCCGCGCCGACCACCAGCAGGATCATCGCCACCGGCCGCAGCGAGGCCGCGGACAGCTCGGTGACCTGCTCGCGGGTCATCCCGCGGCGGAAGCCCAGCAGCCAGAACGCCAGCAGCACGGCGATGGTCAGCGCCACCGCGGGCGTGCCGAAGAAGGTGAACACGCCCAGCAGCGTGGAGCCCTTGGGCAGCAGGATGCTGCCGAACGTGCCCGCCAGGATCAGCACCAGCGGCACCGCGATGATGCCCAGCACCAGCGACAGCGGCGGCTCGTCGCGGGCACCCTCGCCGCGCGCCTTCTCCGCGGCGGCCAGCATCTCCTCGGGCACCGGCACGGTCAGCCGCTTGCCGATCCACGACGAGAACAGCACACCGCCGACCAGCCACGACGGGATGGCCACGGCCAGCGCCATGATGATGATCCAGCCGAGGCTGACCCCCAGCAGACCCGCCGCGGCCACCGGGCCGGGGTGCGGCGGCATGAACGCGTGCATCACCGACAGGCCGGCCAGCAGCGGCATCGCGTAGAGCACGATCGACCGGCCGCTCTGCTTGGCGGCCACGTACACCAGCGGCGCGAGCACGAAGATGCCGATGTCGAAGAACACCGGCACGCCGAAGATCAGGCCCGCCAGGCCCATCGCCAGCGGCGCGCGGTTGTCCCCGAACAACGTCAGCAGCTTGCGGGTGAGCACCTGCGCGCCGCCGGAGGCCTCCAGGATCGCCCCGAGCAGGGTACCCAGGCCGATGATGGCGGTGATGTGGCCGAGGATGCCGCCGAAGCCCTTCTCCAGCAGCGAGTCCGACGCCTTCTGCGCCGAGCCGACCAGGGTCTCGGTGGGCACGCCCGCCGCCAGCGCGACCAGCAGGCCGACCACGATCAGCGCGATGAAGGGTTCGACCTTCCACCTGATGATCAGCAACAGCAGGAGGGCGATGCTGAGCGCGGCCAGCGTCAGCAGCCCTCCGGTCGAGTGCTGCAACCAGTCGATCACGCGCGGCTCCGGGGGTTTCGCAGGGAACGGCCAGGCAGGGCGTCGGTGCGCCTGCCGTCGTCGATCACGGGTACCCCGTTGACGACGACGTGGGGGATGCCCGCGGCGGCTTGCCGGGGCAGGTCGAAGGTGGCGGTGTCGGCCACGGTGTCGGGGTCGAACAGCACCAGGTCCGCGGCGTAGCCCTCGCGGACCAGGCCGCGGTCGGTCAGCCGCAGCCGCCGCGCGGCCCGCCCGGTCAGGTGCGCCACGCACTCCTCCAGGCCCAGCACGCCCAGTTCGCGCACGTAGCGGGCCAGGTAGCGGGGGAAGGTGCCCCAGGCGCGCGGGTGCGGCCGGTCGCCGACCAGCAGGCCGTCGCTGCCGCCGGTGTGCGCGGGGTGGCGCATGATCGCCTGCACGTTGTCCTCGTGGCCCACGTGCATCAGGCAGGACGTGCCCAGCCGCTCGGAGACCAGCACGTCGAAGTACAGCTCGGCGGGCGGGCGGCCCGCCACGCGCGCGGACTCGGCGACGCTGCGCCCGACCAGGTGCGCGTTCTCCTCCCGGCGCACGCCGTTGATCTCGATGGAGTCCCAGTCCACCGGCACGCCGTGGCAGCCGTCCGAGCCGGTGTCCTCGATCTCCGCGCGGATGCGCTCACGGGTGTCCACATCGGACAGGCGGGCCAGGGTGGCCTCCGGGCCGCCCTCGGTGGCCCAGCTGGGCAGCAGCGCGGACAGGTAGGTCGCGCCGGGCAGGTACGGGTAGGTGTCGAGGGTGATGTCCGCGCCCGCGGCGATCGCCTCGTCCAGCAGCGCCAGCAGCTCGCCCGCGCGGCCCTCGTTGACCGGGAAGTTCATCGTGGCGTGCGCCAGGTGCAGCGGGCAGCCCGATTCCCTGGACACCGCCACCATCTCCGCGTACGCCTCCAGCGCGCCCGCGCCGTAGCTGCGGTGGTGCGGGCTGTAGAACCCGCCGTGCTCGCCCACGACCTTGCACAGCTCGACCAGCTCGGCGGTCCCGGCGTACATGCCGGGCGTGTAGGTCAGCCCCGAGGACAGGCCCATCGCGCCCTGCCGCAGGGACTGCGCGAGCACCGAGCGCATCCGGTCCAGTTCGGCTTCGGTGGGCGGGCGGTCCTCCCAGCCAAGGCACAGCATCCGCAGCGTGCCCTGCGGCACCAGGTAGGCGGCGTTGACCGCGATGCCGCGGTCGAGCCGGTCCAGGTACTCGCCGACCGAGCGCCAGTCCCAGTCGAAGCCGGGCGGGTCGTCGTTCCAGCCTGCCAGCTGGCCGCGCAACGTGGCCAGCACCTCGTCGTCCACCGGGGCGTAGGACAGCCCGTCCTGGCCGAGCACCTCGGTGGTGACGCCCTGGCTGACCTTGGCCATGTGCTCGGGTTCGGCCAGCACCTGCAGGTCGGAGTGCGAGTGCATGTCGATGAAGCCCGGCGCGAGCACCAGGCCGTCCGCGTCGACGACGCGCTTGCCCCCCAAGCCGCGGCCGATGCCCGCGATGCGGCCGTCGGCGACGCCGACGTCGGCTTGGTAGGCGGGCGCTCCGGTGCCGTCGGCCACCAGCGCGCCCCGGTAGACGATGTCCACGCGGCCTCCCCGAGGAGTAGGTTCAGAAGTAGGTGCGGATCAGGTCGACCACGGTGGTGCCGCGCACCACCGGGATCAGCTGCCACTTGTCGAACACCGTGCAGGGGTGGGACAGCCCCAGGCCGATCCAGTCGCCGACCTCGACCGGCGAGTCCTCGGGCAGCCTGAGGAACGCGTGCTGGTCGTTGAGCGCGGTGACCTCCGCCTCCAGCGGCCGCTGCACGCCGTCGCGGCCGCGCACCACCTGCGGCTCGGGCAGGCCCTCGTCGAACGAGGCGTCCCGCTTGCCCAGCGTCAGCAGCGCCAGGTCCGGCTGCGGACGCGAGGTGACCTGCGCCCAGGCCCGCAGCGCGGAGCGGAACGGCTGCGCGCCGGGCGTGCGCCCCAGCGGCGAGATGCCCCGGTAGAAGCCGTCGTCGTGGGTGATGTACGCGCCGCTGCGCAGCACCGGCCGCACCGGGAACGGCCACGGCCGGGTCAGCGCCGCCGCGACCTGGTCGAAGTACGCGCTGCCGCCCGCGGTGACCACGGGCTCGTCGACCTCGAACAGCTCCCGCAGCGAGACGGTCAGCTCGCGCAGCGACTCCAGGTAGTCGTCCACGGCGGCCTTGGCGGCGGGGGAGGCGTCGTGCGCCAGCGCGCCCTCGTAGCCGCCGACGCCCGCCAGCCGCAGCGCCGGGCTCTGCGCCGCGGCCCGTGCCACGGCCTGCGCGGTCGGCAGGTCCCGCGCGCCGGTCCGGCCGCCGGGCGCGCCCAGCTCCACCAGCACGTCCACCGGCCGCTCGACCGGGCCCAGCGCCTCGGTCATCCGCTCCACCGACGCCACCGAGTCCACCCAGCAGGTGAACTCGAACGCCGGGTCGGCGGCCAGCTCGGCGGCCAGCCAGCGCAGCCCGGCCGGGTCGACCAGCTGGTTGGCCAGCAGCACCCGGCGCACGCCGAAGGCCCGGTAGACCCGCAGCTGGCTGGTGTTGGCCGCGGTGATGCCCCACGCGCCGTGGTCGAACTGCCGGGCGAACAGCTGCGGGGCCATGGTGGTCTTGCCGTGCGGGGCGAGCGCGACGCCGTGCTCGGCGCACCAGCGCGCCATCACCGCCAGGTTGTGCTCCAGCGCGTCGGCGTCCAGCACCACCAGCGGGCCGACGAAGCCGTCGGTGAACAGGTCGGGCCCGCGCGCGGCCAGCTCACCGACGGTCGAGCCGAAGGCGTCGGCGGGCACGCCCTTGAACCGCCAGTCGATCCGCTCCTGCCGGATGGCGGCGACGGCGTCGCGGTCGAGATCCACGAGTCCGCTCCTCACGTTGCACATCTCGCAACGGGTATTGCGCGATGTGATGTGGACGTGTGTAACATTCGGCTCGCCGCCCAGTCAACGAGTGAAATCCGGAGGACACGGATGCGTTACAGCGTCTCGGGCGGCGTGGTGTGCCTGGGCGAGACCATGGCGGTCCTCGTCCCCGCCGAGCCCGGACCGGTGCGCGCCGCGCGCACGTGGACGCGGGCGATCGGCGGCGCCGAGTCCAACGTGGCCGTCCACCTGGCACGCCTGGGCGTGCGCAGCCGGTGGGTCGGCGCGGTGGGCGACGACGCCTTCGGCGGCGCGGTGCTGGACGCCGTCGGCGGCGCGGGCGTGGACGTCACCGGTGTGCGCGTGGACCCCGACCGGCCCACCGGCCTCTACGTCAAGGAGGCCGACGCGGCGGGCAGCCCGGTGCGCTACTACCGGCGCGGCTCGGCGGCTTCGGCGATGGGCCCGGAGGTGCTGGACCGGCTGGACCTGGACGGCGTGGCGCTGGTGCACGTCAGCGGCATCACCGCGGCGCTGTCGGACAGCTGCCTGGCGCTGCTGCGCGCGATCGTGGCCAGGCCCCGCGACGTGCTGGTGTCCTTCGACCTGAACTGGCGGCCCGCGCTGTGGCGCGACCGCGACCCCTCGGTGCTGCGCGAGCTGGCCGACGCCGCCGACATCGTGCTGACCGGCTCCGACGAGGCCCAGCTGGTGTGGGGCACCGGAGACCCCGCGCGGCTGCGGCGGCTGCTGCCCGGCCCCGGCACGCTCGTGGTCAAGCAGGGCGAGCACGGCGCGACCCTGGCCGAGGGCGGCACGACGACCTTCCAGCCCGCCCTCAAGGTCGAGGTGGTCGAGCCGGTCGGGGCGGGCGACGCGTTCGCCGCCGGGTACCTGGCCGCCCACCTGGCGGGTGAACCGCCCGCGCGCAGGCTGCGCGCCGGTCACCTCCAAGCCGCCGCGGCGCTGCTGACCAGAGAGGATGTCGGCGACCCGCTGCCGGGTCAGGTGACCACGCCGCTGCTGGACGCCGACCCGGAGACCTGGGCCGCCGCGCACCTGAGGAGACGCCGATGAGCCAGAGCCTGGACCGCGCGCTGACGCTGGTCGGCCAGTTGGCGACCGGGCCCAAGACGCTGGAGGAGCTCTCCGGCGTCATCGGCGTGCACAAGTCCACCGCGCTGAGGCTGCTGCGCACCCTGGAGGCGCACCGGTTCGTGCAGCGCGACGGCGTGCACCACTACCGGCTGGGCACCGCCCTGTTCGACCTGGCCCACCGCGCCCTGGAGGAGCGCGACGTGCGGCGCTGCGCCGAACCCGCGCTGCGCGAGCTGAACTCGCGGCTGGGCTACACCGTCCACCTCGCGTCCTATGAGGACGGTGAGGTCATCTACATCGACAAGTACGACAGCACCCACCCGATGCGGATGTACTCCCGCATCGGCAGACGCGCGCCGCTGCACTGCACGGCGGTGGCCAAGGTGCTGCTGTCGGACCTGCCGGAGGCCGAGCGCCGCAAGGTCGCCGCCGCGATCGACTACGTGCCGCTGACCGCCAACACCATCACCGATCCGCAGACCTACCTGGCGGAACTGGCCAAGGTGCGGGAGCGCGGGTACGCCGTGGACAACGCCGAGCACGAGGACTTCATCCACTGCATCGCCGCCCCCGTGCGCGGCGCCCGCGGCGAGGTGGTGGCCGCGGTCTCGATGTCGGTGCCCAAAGTCCTGCTGGACTACGACGGCCTCATGGGCCACCTGCCCGACCTCATGGCCACCGCCCGAGCCGCCTCCGTCGAGTGCGGCTGGTCCCCCCGCCCCTAGACCACCGGACCACCGTCCCCAACCACCACGCGAGGCCGACTTCCAGGCGGCCTCACCCGACCCGGCGGAGCCGGGTCGATCGAACACAGGAGGATTCGTGCCCAAGACCGAGATCCGCACCGAGCAGGCGCCCGCCCCCGTCGCGAAGTTCTCCCAGGGGGTCCGCAAGGGCAACGTGCTGCAGGTGGCGGGCCAGGTCGCCTTCGACGCCACGGGGGCGGTCGTGGGCGAGACCGTCGCCGAGCAGACCGCCCAGGCGCTGCGCAACGTCGTGGCCGTGCTGGAGGCGGGCGGCGCGAGCCTGGACGACGTGGTGATGCTGCGCGTCTACCTGACCGACACCGCGCACTTCGCCGAGATGAACGAGGTCTACAACCAGTTCATGTCCGAGCCGTACCCGGCGCGCACCACCGTCTACGTCGGACTGCCCGCCGGCCTGCTGGTCGAGATCGACGCGCTGGCCGTGCTGGGCGACTGACGCAGTTCTGCCGGTTGTTCTGCGTGGTGCCCGCGCCCTCGCGGCGGTTGACTGGGGGTAACCCGGATCGCATGTCATGGAAGGACGACACGGCGATGGCGAAGAACGCATCACCGATCGGGTGACCTCGATTCGGCGGCCCGCGCGCGGTACTCCCCGACCGCGTCCGGGTCGCCGAGGTCGCCGTGCAGGGCGGCCAGGGCGTCGAGCACCAGTGCCAGGCGCGCATCGCGGTGCTCGGTCATCACGGCCAGCGCCCGCTCCAGCTCGGTCTTGGCTTGCGGCAGCCGACCGAGCCGGTGCAGGGCGATCCCGCGCAGGTAGGCCGCATCGCCCTGGCTGCTCGGCGCGTGGGCGGAGCGGGCGAGCTCCGCGGCTTCGCCCGCCACCTCGGCGACCTCCTCCCAGTCGCCCAGCTCGACCAGGCTCTGGCCGACCCGCACCAGCAGCGCCGCGACCATCTCGTCGCGCATCCTCGGGGCCAGGCCCAGCGCGTTGGCCCGCATGTCGGCGACCAGCCCCCGGTGCAGCTCGGCGGCTTCCTCGTAGCGCTGTAAACCGTTGAGCACCAGTCCCAGGCAGGACGCGGCGATGTGCCCGCCCAGCGGGTAGCGCGCGTCGTGGAACAGCTGCCGCGCCCGCACCGCGCTGTCCCTGGCCTCCTCCAGGCGGCCCGAGCGCAGGTGGGAGACCGCGCGGTAGTGCATGGCCCACGCCTGCTCGCGCACGTCGCCCGCGGCCACCGCGGCCTGCCACGCCCGCTCGTGCAGCGCCAGCGCCTCCTGCGGTTTGCGCAGCAGCACGGCCAGGGTCCAGGTCAGGAAGTTCAGCTGGACGGCTTCGTCGCGCACGCTGCCCAGCGCCCGCGCCGCGGCGACGCCCGCGGTGAACACCTCCGCCCACGTCTGACCGCTGCCGCGCTGGTCGGAGTACCAGTGCATGGCGGTGGCCAGTGCCAGCACCTCGGCGTGCCCGCCGTGCTCGCCCGCCCAGCGCAGCGCGCCGAGCCAGTTCGCGGTCTCGGCGGCCAGCCAGGCGTCGGCGTCGTCGGCGTCGCGCAGGTTCCCGACGGGGGACTGGCGCCCCTCGGGGGCGAAGAAGCCGCCCGCGGCGGTGGCGGTGGCCAGCAGCCAGGAGACCATTCGCCCCCTGGCCTGCTCCACCACCGGCGCGGGTTCCTCGTCGGCCAGCCGCTCGCCCGCGAAGACCCGGATCAGGTCGTGGAACAGGTAGCGGCCGGAGACCTCGGCGGTGTCCAGCAGGCTCATGTCCACCAGCTCGTCGAGGGTGTCCTCGGCGGCGAACCGGTCCACGTCGGCCAGCGCGGCGGCGAGTTCGGGGGTGAAGTCGGCCCCCGGCACCAGCGACAGCCTGCGGAACAGCACCGCGGCCTTGTCGCTGAGCTGCCGGTAGGACATCTCGAAGGCGGTGCGCACCTGCAGGTCGCCCGCGGTCAGCGCGGTCAGCCTGCGCCGCTCGTCGCCCAGCTGGCCCGCCAGGTGCGCCACGGTCCACCGGGGGCGGCTGGCCAGCCGGTTGCCCGCGATGCGCAGCGCCAGCGGCAGGTGCCCGCACAGCGCGGCGACCCTGGTGGCGGCTTCCGGCTCGGCGGCCACCCGGTCGCGGCCCGCGATGCCCGCCAGCAGCTCCAGCGAGGCGCTCGGGGTCAGCACGTCCAGGCCCAGCCGCACCGGCGCCTCCAACCCGCCCAGCACCTGCCTGCTGGTCACCAGCACCAGCGACCGCGCGCCGGTGGCCAGCAGCGGCCGCACCTGCGCCTCGTCCGACGCGTTGTCCAGCACCGTCAGGGTGGAGCGGGTGCGCAGCAGCTCCCGGTACAGGTCCGAGCGCTCGGCCTCGGTGGGGGGCATCCGGTTCTCCGCGACGCCCAGCGCCAGCAGCACCCGGTGCACCACCTCCGACGGGTGCAGCGGCCGGGCGTCCATGCCGCGCAGGTTGAAGAAGAAGCAGCCGTCGGGGAAGCGCGGGGCCAGTTGGTAGGCCGCGCGCACCGCCAGGCTGGTCTTGCCCCCGCCCGGCGGGCCGTGCACCACGACCACGCCGGTGCCGCGCACCCGGTCCGCGGCGTCGGCCAGCGCGGCCAGCTCGGCTTCCCGGCCGGTCAGGTCCACCAGGTCCGGGGGCAGCGCGCTGGGGGCCACCGGCAGCTGCTTGCGCGCCCGCCCCTCCTTCGCGGCGGCCATCAGCGCCTGCGCCTGCGGCTCGGTCAGCGCCAGCAGCCGGGCCAGCGCCTCCACCGTGCGGCGCTGCGGGCCCTTGGCCCGGCCGCGTTCCATGTCGCTGATGGCGCGCACGCTCACCCCGGAGCCCGCGGCCAGTTCCTCCTGGGTGAGCTTCGCGCGCAGCCGGTGCTCCCGCAGAAGCTCGCCGAACGTCATCGCCACTCGGCCGACCCTAGCCGGCGCCGGGCTGGTAATGCTTGCGCCATGACGTGGTACGCGGACCGCCCTGCCCGATTGGGCCGACAGGTGCTGGCGGACTTGCTGGCCGTGGCGTGGGTGTGGTTCTGGGTCGACCTGGCGCTGGGGGTGCGCGACGGGGTGCTGCGCCTGCGCGCGCCCGGCGACGGCCTGGTGTCGGCGGGGCAGGGGCTCAGCGACACCTTCCGCGACGCCGCCGACCGCGCGCGGGACGTGCCGCTGGTAGGCGGGCGGCTGGCGGACGCGCTGGGCCGGGGGCAGGACGCGGGCGGGTCGATGGTGGGCGCGGGGCAGACCCAGATCGAGGCGGTGGAGAGCACCGCGCAGTGGCTGGCCATCGCGCTGATCGCGCTGCCGGTGGCGTTCCTGCTGGTCAGCTGGCTGCCGCTGCGGGTGCGCTACGCCCGCCGCGCGGGTGCGGCCAAGCGCTTGCGGGACACCGGCCGGGAGGACCTGCTGGCGCTGCGGGCGCTCAACGAGCTGTCGCTGCGCAGGCTGGCCGCGTTCGACGGCGACCCGGTGGAGGGGTGGCGCCGCCGCGACCCGGAGGTCATCCGGGCGCTGGCGGCGGGTCAGCTGGCCGCCGCGGGCCTGCGCCCGCCGCGCTAGCCACAGCGCGTCCGGCGGGTAGTAGTCACCGGCCTGCGCGAGCCCCCTCGGGTAGTACTTGCAGACGTACCGGAGGGGGCATCGCCGGGGGTGGTCAGTACACCGGGCCGGTGTACTTCTCGCCGGGGCCCTGGCCCGGCTCGTCGGGCACGGCCGACGCCTCGCGGAAGGCTCGCTGGACCGACTGCAGGCCGTCGCGCAGCGGGGCGGCGTGCGGGCCGAGGTACTCGGTCGCGGCGGTGACCAGGCCCGCCAGCGCGGTGATCAGCCTGCGGGCCTCGTCGAGGTCGCGGCGGGGGCTGGTGTCGGGGTCCTCGTCGGCCAGGCCGAGGCGCTCGGCGGCGGCGGACAGCAGCATGATCGCCGCCTTGCTGATCACCTCGATGCTGGGAACATCGGACAGCTCGCGGACGTTGTCTGAAGGCAGGTCGGTCACGTCGGCCATTGTCGCAACCGCCTCCGCCACCGCGCCGGTTCGGGGTTGACAAGGACCGTCTGCTACTATTCTCCCGCGACCAGTCCCCGCACGTGCGGGGACGGCAAGTGGAGCCCCGCTCCCACCCGAGTCTGCCGCTTCGAGCAGGTGGCCGGGTCCGGTCCCTCGAGGGGTGGACTGCGCCCTTCGTTGTGCGATCGGTCGGAAGAGCGGGCCCCACACCGGGCAGGTGTGGGGCCTCTTGTCTTTGGCGCACAACGAGTCACAAAGGACGTGAATGACAAGTCCCTCGAACCGAGGTGCTCCCGCGAGCACCGAGCCGCGCATCAACGACCGCATCCGCGTGCCCGAGGTTCGTCTGGTCGGGCCGAACGGCGAGCAGGTCGGGATCGTTCGCATCGAGGACGCGCTCCGACTCGCCCAGGAATCGGACCTCGACCTCGTCGAGGTCGCCGCGCAGGCTCGGCCGCCGGTCTGCAAGCTCATGGACTACGGCAAGTTCAAGTACGAGAGCGCGCAGAAGGCCCGCGAGTCCCGCCGCAACCAGCAGCTGACGGTCATCAAGGAGCAGAAGCTCCGCCCGAAGATCGACCCGCACGACTACCAGACGAAGAAGGGCCACGTGGCCCGCTTCCTGTCGCACGGGAACAAGGTCAAGGTGACCATCATGTTCCGGGGTCGTGAGCAGTCCCGTCCGGAGCTGGGCTACCGGCTGCTGCAGCGGCTGGCCGAAGACGTCGCGGAGCTCGGGTTCGTCGAGTCCAACCCGAAGCAGGACGGCCGCAACATGATCATGGTGCTGGCCCCGCACAAGAACACGAAGACCCGACCGGTGAAGCAGGACAGCGGCACCGCGGAGGAGTCCGGCGAGGAGTGACCTCCGGGGCCCTGCGCCCCGGAGCAAGCATGGCCGCCCCCATCTGGTGGCTGCATGAGACGAGGACGGAAATGCCCAAGAACAAGAGCCACAGCGGGACCTCCAAGCGCGTGAAGGTCACCGGCAGCGGCAAGATCGTCCGCGAGAAGGCGGGCAAGCGGCACCTGCTGGAGAAGAAGTCCAGCAAGCTGACGCGGCGCCTGTCGGGCACCACCGAGGTCGCCAAGAACGACGTGTCGCGGATCAAGAAGCTGCTCGGCATCTGATCCACCCGCTTTCCCCCGAACACCGGGGCCTTCGGCCCCATGAGATCGACAGGATGGACCCGTGGCACGCGTCAAAAGGGCAGTGAACGCCCAGAAGAAGCGCCGTACCACCCTTGAGCTGGCCAGCGGTTACCGCGGTCAGCGCTCGCGGCTGTACCGCAAGGCCAAGGAGCAGGTGCTCCACTCGCTCAACTACGCCTACCGGGACCGCCGGGCGCGCAAGGGCGACTTCCGCAAGCTGTGGATCCAGCGCATCAACGCGGGTGTCCGTGCCAACGGCATGACCTACAACCGCTTCATCCAGGGCCTGCGCCTGGCCGAGATCGAGGTCGACCGCAAGATCCTGGCCGAGCTGGCCGTCAGCGACCCCGCCGCGTTCACCGCGCTGGTGGAGCTGGCCAAGGCCGCGCTGCCCAGCGACGTCAACGCGCCCGCTCAGGACAACGCCTGAGCACCGATCAGCGCGCACCACGACCCGGGGATGCTCCGTTCACCGAGCGGACACCCCGGGTCGTTGCCGCTCGGCGACTGACCCGCCGCTCCGGGCGCGACCGCGCGGCGCGGTTCCTCGCCGAGGGCGCCCAGGCGGTGCGCGAGGCGCTCACCTGGGCCGCCGCCGGGCGGGGGCGGGTGCACGAGCTGTTCGTCACCGCGGTCGCGGCCGATCGCAACCCGGAGCTGGTGCGCGACGCCGTCCAGGCGGGCGTGCCGGTGAGCGGGGTGACCGACAAGGCCGCCGCGGCGCTGTCGGAGACCGTGACGCCGCAGGGCCTGATCGCGGTGTGCGACCTGGTGCACGTGCCGCTCGCGGAGGCGGTGCGGCCCGGTGCCCGACTGGTCGCGGTGCTGCACGGCGTGGCCGATCCGGGCAACGCGGGCACCGTGGTCCGCGTGGCCGACGCGGCCGGGGCCGACGCCGTGGTGTTCGCGGGCGACGCGGTGGACCCGCACAACGGCAAGTGCGTGCGGGCGTCCACCGGCAGCGTGTTCCACCTGCCGCTGGCCCGCGCGCGGTCGGCGGACGAGGTGTTCGCGGCCTGCCGGGCCGCCGGGCTGCGGCTGGTCGCGGCGGACGGGTACGCCGCCGACGACCTGGTGGCCGCCGACCTGCGCGGCGACCTCGCCCGGCCCACGGCGTGGGTGTTCGGCAGCGAGGCGCACGGGCTGCCCGACGAGGTGGTCGACACCCTCGACACGGCGCTGAAGGTGCCGATCTACGGGGCCGCGGAGAGCCTGAACCTGGCCACCGCCGCCGCCGTCTGCCTCTACGCCTCCGCCCGCGCCCACCGCGCCTGACCCCCGCGCCTGCAAGTACTACCCGCCCCCTCCGCGAGGGCCGGTAAGTACCACCCGGCGTCGCGTTCACCCACATCGGGTAGTGGTCAACGGCCCCGGATCGGGGGACGGGTAGTACTTGCAGACGCTTGGGGGTCAGTCGAGGCGGGTGTTGAGGGCGCGGAGCTGGGGGTCGGTGGCGGCGGGCTTGTCCTGGGCGCGCAGGGCTTCGCCCAGCACGGCGGCGGTCTCGCCGACGACCTGCGGCGGGGTGGTGTCGTCCACCAGCTCGGCGGCGCGGCGGGCCTCGGACTCGGCGCCCTCGGCGTCACCGGAGGACAGCAGGTACCGGGCCCCGCGGGTCACCAGGAACGTCCGCCACCGCGTGTCGCCGAGCTGGTCGGCCAGCTCCTCGGCGACCCCGTTGTGCTCCAGCGCCGAGGCGAACTCGCCCGCGTCGCCGTGCAGGTAGGCCCGGATCGCGGCGATCCTGGCGGCCAGCTGGGTCCGGTGCTCGTCCGGCAGCCCGTCCAGCAGCGCCTGCGCGTGCTCCAGCGCGGTGAAGCTCTCGTCCGCCGAGGGCGACGCGGACGCCGCCTCCACCCACGACCCGGCCGCTTCACCGGGCTCCTCGGCGGCCTCCCACGCCAGCGCGGCCTCCCGGTAGCACCGGGCCGCCTCGGCCTCCTGGCCCTGCCTGCCGCGCACGGCGGCCAGCGCGTCCAGCACCGTCGCCCTGGGCACCAGGTCGTCGGGCCCGACGTGGTCCAGCGCGGTGCCCAGGTGCCGCTGCGCGGCCTCCAGCTCGCCCAGCTGCGCGCACACCTGTCCCAGCCGGAACAGCACGGGCGTGCGCTCTCCCGGCGGCAGCGCACCGTCGGCGACGCGCAGCGCCTCCTCCAGCGCCTCGGCGGCCTCCACCGGTCGCTGCGCCCCCAGGTACCCGCCCGAGAGCACGTAGCAGGCGCCCACCACCTCCGGGGGCGTGCCCCACTCGTGCGCGGCGGCCACCGCTTCGCGCAGCTCCGGCAGGTGCTCGTGAGCCAGCCCGAGCTGGTCGATCACCGCCATCCGCTGCTGGTGCGCCTCGCCCGTCCACGGCCCCCGCACGGTCGAGAAGTCGTCCACCAGCGCGTCGGCCGTGGCCAGGGCGGCTTCGGCGTCACCCCGCAGGACCTCCAGCCGCAACCGCAGCCGCAGGGCGTTGAACCGCACGGACGCCGGGGGCCGGTCGGCCAGCAGCGCCACGGCGGCCGCGTGCGCCTCGTCCAGCCGCTGCCGCACCGCCAGTTGCTCGGCCTGCTCGCAGCGCACCCGAGGCAGCAGCCGGGGCACCTCCGACTCGGCCAGTTCCGCGGCCTCCGCCAGCACGGCCTGCGCCCCGTCCAGGTCACCCGCGTGGGCCAGCAGCTTGACCAGCACCAGCCGCACCGGCACCGCGGTGTCCGGGGTGCGCGCCTGGGCCAGGCACGCGCGGACCACCGCGATCGCCGACTCCTCGTCGGAGTGGTCGAACCAGCGCAGCGCGCCGCGCGCGCGGTAGCGGGCGGCCAGGTCGTGCTCGCCCGCGCCCGCCAGCCGCTCGACCGCCGCGGTGAACTCGGCCCGCGCCGCGTCGTCCTCGTCGGCCACCAGCGCCCGCCGGGCGGCGACCTGGGCGGCCAGCACCTCGGGCAGCAGCGGGTCCAGCTCCGCGGGCAGCGACCGCAGCAGGCGCATCCCGGTGAGCATGTCGTCGCCGTCGAACGCCTCCACCGCGCCCCGCGCCAGCTCCACCGGGTCGGCGACGACCGGCTCCACCTCGACGGGGGCGGGCGCCGCGACGGGCACGGCCAGCGGCACGTGCGCGGTGTCGGGGGTCTCCAGCGTCCGCCGCACCCACCTGCTCACCGCGTCGGTGCCGTTGCGCTGGTCGAACAGCGCGGCGGTGCCCAGCGCACGCTCCTCCAGCAGCGCCCGCAGCCGGGGGGCGGTGAACGCGGTGGTGCGGCCGTCCACCGGCACCAGGAACTCCACCGGCTCGTCGACCCGGCTCAGCAGCAGCGCCGCGCCCGCCGCGAAACGCATCGCCTGGGCCGGGCTGGTCGACCCGTGCACGCGGTGCAGGTGCCGCTGGAGCAGCTCCACCCCGCGCGCCACGTTGCCGGTGGTCGCGCAGAACACCAGCTGCGCGTCCACGTAGGAGCTGACCTCGTCGTCGCGCACCAGCCGGTGCGCCACCACGTGCGCCTCGCGCGCCCGGTCCAGCTCGCCCAGCGCGACGAACGCGGGCGCCAGCGTGCTCAGGATGCCCTGCGGCTGCGTCGCGCAGCCGCTGTCCTGCCCCAGCTGGCGCTCGGCGTGCGCGACCGCCTCGGCGTGGCGGCCCTGCCGGATCAGGTGCCCGGCCTGGTCCTCAACGACGCACGCCTCGCAGTCGCTCATCGGTCCGCGGTCGGCCGCCAGGTAGCGGGCGAGGTGCTCCCGGTAGCCCTCCTCGTCGCCGATGTGCTCGGCCAGGTCGGCGCGCGCGCCGTGCACCGGCTGCAGGGAGAACCCGTGCCGCTGGTAGCGCGACGCCAGCTGGTCCAGCACCGAGCGGATCTGCTCCAGGGTGAACCGGTGGTCGGCCACCAGCCCGCTGACGATCCACTTGTGCGCCCAGTCGAAGCTGTGCCTCTCCCACTCGTCGAACGCGGTCGGGTCGCGCCGCTCCGCCGCGCCGCACCAGGCGAACGGGGCCAGCATCAGGTCGTAGCGGCCCAGGTCGTAGGCGGAGCGCAGCAGCGCGATCCGGCAGCTCACGCCCAGCGGCAGGTGGTCGCAGGCGTCCGCGGCGCGGGCCGCGCGCTCCAGCGCCTCGTGCCTGGCCATCCCGTCGGGCATCCGGTAGGCGCCGGCGAACTGCTGCTCGGCGGACTTCTTCTGGTCGTTCATCGGCTCCTCACGGCGCGGTCCAGCAGGTCGAGGAAGGATCGGTTGAGCGCCGCGGTGTCCTTGGGGCGCATCGGCCGCCGCGACTGCAGCAGCGCGTGCACGTACAGCGACTCCACGGTCAGCTCCACCAGCGCCGGGTCGGCCAGCTCGGCCAGCCTGCGCACCAGCGGGTTGCGGCAGTTGAGCACCAGCCGCTGGGAGGCCCCCGACGGCGTGGCCTCGACCAGGCTGCCCAGCAGCTCGGCCCACAGCGGGTCGGCCGCCTCGCCCGCCTGCTCGGCGTCCCGCCTGCGCTCGCCGTCCGCGTCGGCGACCAGCAGCGCGGGCAGCGACGCCGGGTCGAACTCGCGCGGCACCGCCTCGCAGTCGTGCCGCGCCAGCACCTCCGCGGCCAGCGCCAGCCGCTCCCGCACCGCCCGCTCGACCGCCCGCTCGGGCTCGCCCAGCGCGGCCAGCACCTCGGTGGGCGCCACCCGCCGCGCCGCGCCCGGCCCGTCCACGGCCACCAGCCGCTCCAGGATCTCCAGGTCGTAGGCGTAGCCCGCGTTGAGCAGCCCCATGCCCTGCGCGTGCGCCACCGGCGCGAGCTGGCGGAACTCGTCCACGTCGGACAGGTACAGCACGGTGCCGTGCTTGCGGCGGAACTGGCGCAGCGACTGCGCCCCGTCGGTGGTCTCGAACGGCAGCCACCGCTCCACCAGCCGCAGCATCTCCTCGTCCACCCGCGCCAGCGACTTGATGCCCAGGTGGTGCGCGTCGAGCAGGGCGGCGGTGCGGTCCGGGTCGGTGGCGTCCAGCCGGACCAGCCAGTCGCGCACCTGCCTGCCCAGCTCCTCCCGCACCACCAGCAGCGTCTCGTCCTGGTACAGCGCCTCCCGGCTGGCGGTCGGCCGCAGCGAGGAGGTGTCCACCACGCACCGGACGAAGTACGCCCAGTCGGGCAAAAGTCCCTCGATCGCGTCACCGACGAGCATCCGTTTGAGGTACACCCGGTGCGACTGTCGCGCACCGGGGTGAACGCCGCGTGGCAGCACGTACGCCACACCGGTCAGCCCCACCGCGGGCACCTCGACCGGGATCGCGTCGAACGGCGCCACACCCAGCACCCGCTCGCCGTAGCCCAGCGGGTCGGTCAGCCACGGCAGCTCACCCGCGGTCACCACCTCGTCGCCCACCCGCACGGTCACCGGCAGCAGCTCGCCGTACTCGCCCACCAGGGCGCGCACCACGTCGTGCTCCAGCCAGTGCTCGGCGTCCCGGCTGGGCACCAGCTCGATGGTGGTGCCGACCTCGGCGCGGGCCGACTCGTCGACCTCCACCTCGTAGTTGCCCGCCGCGTCGGCGGTCCAGCGCACCGCGGGCCCGCCGCGCGCCGACCGGCTGACCAGGTGGACCCGCTCGGCGACCAGGAAGGCCGAGAGCAGGCCGACGCCGAACTGGCCGAGGAAGCCCTGCCGGGCGAAGCCCAGCTCGTCCCGCTTGGACGTGCGGCCCAGCGTGGAGAGCAGGTCGTGGACCTCGCGCTCGGTCAGGCCGATGCCGGTGTCGGAGATGCGCAGGGTGCCGTTCCCACGCGGGTCGACCGGCTCGACGACCACCTCGCCCGGCGCGTCCGGCTGGAGCGCGCGGCGGGCGGTGATCGCGTCCACCGCGTTCTGCAGCAGTTCGCGCGCGTACACGCGGGGGCTGCTGTAGAGGTGGTGGCTGAGCAGGTCGATGATCCCGCGCAGGTCGACACCGAAGGTGTGTGCCATGGAGTGAGCTTCACCTCGGGTCGGTTCGCGTGAGTCCGCCGATTCTAGGGGCGGGAGGACGGCGGTGGACTCCGTTTTCCACGGATCACCTAGGATCTATCCGCTGCTCCGCGTGCACGGGGCGGCCATCACTGCTGTCCCGACGGGAGCTGTCCACCAACCATGTCCGGAGCCAACGACCCGTACGACCCCAAGCAGGTCGCGGCGCTCTCCCCGGAGGCGCTCGACGCGGCGGTGGAGCAGGCTCGGGAGGCGTTCGCGCAGGCGGCCGACCTCGACGAGCTGGCCGCCGCCAAGCCGGGCCACCTGGGCGACCGCTCGCCGGTGCTGCTGGCCAGGCGGGAGATCGGCGCGCTGCCCCCCGCCGCCAAGGCCGAGGCGGGCAAGCGGGTCAACGTCGCCAAGCAGGCCATCGACGCGGCCTACGAGGAGCGCCGGGCCCGGCTGCAGGTCGAGCGGGACGAGCGGGTGCTGCGCGAGGAGACCGTCGACGTCACGCTGCCGTTCGACCGCGTGCCGCGCGGGGCCCGCCACCCGATCACCACGCTGGCCGAGCGCATCGGCGACGTGTTCGTGGCCATGGGCTACGAGGTCGCCGAGGGGCCCGAGCTGGAGACCGAGTGGTTCAACTTCGACGCGCTGAACTTCGGCAAGGACCACCCGGCGCGCTCCATGCAGGACACCTTCTACGTCGGCCCGGCCGACTCGGGCCTGGTGCTGCGCACGCACACCAGCCCGGTGCAGGCCCGCGCGCTGCTGGAGCGCGAGCTGCCGGTGTACGTGGTCTGCCCCGGCCGCACCTTCCGCACCGACGAGCTGGACGCCACGCACACCCCGGTGTTCCACCAGGTCGAGGGCCTGGCCGTGGACAAGGGCCTGACCATGGCGCACCTGAAGGGCACGCTCGACGCGTTCGCCCGCGCCATGTTCGGCGAGCAGTCCCGCACCCGGCTGCGGCCCAGCTTCTTCCCCTTCACCGAGCCCTCCGCCGAGGTGGACGTGTGGTTCCCGGAGAAGAAGGGCGGCCCCGGCTGGGTCGAGTGGGGCGGCTGCGGCATGGTCAACCCGAACGTGCTGCGCAACTGCGGGGTGGACCCGGAGGTGTACTCCGGCTTCGCGTTCGGCATGGGCCTGGAGCGCACCCTGCAGTTCCGCAACGGACTGCCCGACATGCGCGACATGGTCGAAGGCGACGTCCGCTTCACCCAGCCCTTCGGAACGGAGGCATGACCGGTGCGCATCCCGGTTACCTGGCTGGTCGAGCACCTCGAATTCAGCGAGACACCCACCCCTGAGCAGCTGGCCGAGGCGTTCACGCGGATCGGCCTGGAGGTCGAGGACGTCCACCCGCTGGGCCCGGTCACCGGTCCGGTGGTGGCGGGTCGCGTGGTGGAGATCGAGGAGCTGACCGGCTTCAAGAAGCCCATCCGGTACTGCCGGGTCGAGGTCGGCCCCGACCAGGTCAACGGCATCGTCTGCGGCGCGTCGAACTTCGTCGAGGGTGACACGGTCGTGGTGGCGCTGCCGGGCGCGGTGCTGCCCGGCGACTTCGCCATCGCCGCGCGCAAGACCTACGGCCGCACCAGCGAGGGCATGATCTGCTCGGCCCGCGAGCTCGGCCTGGGCGACGACCACGCGGGCATCCTGGTGCTGCCCAGCGGCACCGCCCAGCCCGGCGACGACGCGGTGGAGCTGCTCGGCCTGGACGACACCGTCATCGAGGTCGCGCCGACCCCCGACCGCGGCTACGCGTTCTCCGTGCGCGGCCTGGCGCGGGAGATCGCCTGCGCGTTCGAGGCCCCGTTCGGCGACCCCGGCCTGGCCGAGGTGCCCGAGGGCGAGGGCGAGGTGTGGCCGGTCGAGGTCGACGAGGCGTCCGGCTGCTCGCGGTTCGCGCTGCGCCGGGTCACCGGCGTGGACCCGACCGCGCCGACGCCGTGGTGGATGCGCCGCAGGCTGATGCTGGCGGGCATCCGCTCGATCTCGCTGCCGGTGGACGTCACCAACTACGTGATGCTGGAGCTGGGCCAGCCGCTGCACGCCTTCGACGCCTCGGCGCTGCGGGGCGGCCTGGTGGTGCGGCGCGCGGCGGCGGGCGAGAAGCTGACCACGCTGGACGAGGTGGTCCGCGCGCTGGACCCGGACGACGTGGTGATCGCCGACGACAGCGGCGTGGTCTCGCTGGCCGGGGTGATGGGCGGTGCGAGCACCGAGGTGCGCGCCACCAGCTCGGACATCCTGCTGGAGGCCGCGATCTGGGACCCGGCCTCGGTGGCGCGCACCGTGCGCAGGCACAAGCTGCCCAGCGAGGCGGCCAAGCGCTACGAGCGCACCGTGGACCCGCAGCTGCCCCCGGTGGCGCTGGAGCGGGCCGCGCGGCTGCTGCACATGTTCGCCGAGGGCAGCATCCAGCCCGCCCGCACCGACGTGGGCAGGCCCGTGCCGCCCGCTCCGGTGTCCATGCCGATCGACCTGCCCGACCGGGTGGCGGGGGTGCGCTACCCGCGCGGCGCCTCGGCCCGGCGGCTGGGCCAGATCGGCTGCCGCGTCGAGGTCACCACCGACGACGCGGGCACCACGGTGATCACCGCGGTGCCGCCGACCTGGCGCGCGGACCTGACGCAGCCCGCGGACCTGGTGGAGGAGGTGCTGCGGCTGGAGGGCTACGACAGCATCCCGTCCGTGCTGCCGCCCGCCCCGGCTGGGCGGGGCCTGACCGAGCAGCAGCGCCGCCGCCGCACGGTGTCGCGCGCGCTGGCCGAGCACGGCCTGGTCGAGGTCAAGCCGTTCCCGTTCGTGGCGCCCTCGGTGTTCGACGCGCTGGGCCTGCCCGAGGGTGACGTGCGGCGCGGCACGGTCACCGTGCTCAACCCGCTGGAGGCGGACAAGAACGCGCTGGCCACCACGCTGGTGCCGGGGCTGCTGGAGACGCTGCAGCGCAACCTGGCGCGCGGCCAGAAGGATCTGGCGCTCTACACCGTGGCGCAGGTGACGCTGCCGCGCGCCCAGCCGGTGCCGGTGCCCGAGGTGGGCGTGGGGCAGCGGCCCACCGACGAGCAGGTGGCCTCGCTGCTGGCGTCGCTGCCGCAGCAGCCGGTGCACGTGGCCGCGGTGCTGTGCGGCAACCGCGAGCTGCCCGGCTGGTGGGGTGGCGGTCGCGCGGCGAGCTGGGCGGACGCGGTGGAGATCGGCCGCCTGGTCGGCCGGGCCTACGGCGTGGAGCTGGCGGTCAAGGCGTCGGACCTGGCGCCGTGGCACCCCGGCCGGTGCGCCGAGCTGCGGGTGGGCGACTGGCCGGTGGGTCACGCGGGCGAACTGCACCCGAAGGTCGTGGAGGCGCTGGGCCTGCCGAAGCGGACCGTGGCGGTGGAGCTGGACCTGGACGCGCTGCCGCTGGCCGACCACCGGCCCGCGCCGGTGGTGTCGCCGTACCCGCCGGTGCTGCTGGACGTGGCCGTGGTGGTGGACGCGGGGGTGCCCGCGGGCGAGGTGGCCCGCGCGCTGCGCGCGGGTGGCGGCGAGCTGCTGGAGGACATCCGGCTGTTCGACGACTACACCGGTGACCGGGTCGGCGAGGGCAAGCGGTCGCTGGCCTACGCGCTGCGGTTCCGCGCGCCGGACCGGACGCTGACCGTGGAGGAGGCGACGGTGGCCCGCGACGCCGCGGTCGCCGCCGCAGCGGAGCGCGTGGGTGCCGCGCTGAGGGGCTGAGCGCTGTCCTGGGCCCGCATTCCTGCGGGCCCAGGACTAATCCGCTCAGGTGAATTCACGGCACGCTGCGTGCAATGAATCCGCTGATCAGAACACCCGGAATCACCTGTCAAGGGGTATAAAGCCCTCACTTTCCGGGTAGCCCAGATGCTTGCGTAACAGTTGAACGTTCTCCAATATTGGGGCGCGGCCCGTGGGGCCGAGGGGCGAAGCGATGAACCGCCGGGCGAGACTGGTCGCCGGTCCGACGGGGAGCTAGCGGCGAACCCACCGCCTGAAGCACCGGCTCTGTGAGGTTGCCTCATGCGTACCTTGGGCCCGCGGATGGAGGTCGCCGTCGCGCTGACCATCCTCGGTGTGGGAGCAGCGGTGGTGGCGGCCATGCACCTCACCTGGCCGGAACCGGAGCTGCCGTCCATGGCCTACGCGGTCAGCGGCGGCGAGGCCGGGGTGGCCGACCTCAAGCCCTTCGAGATCAACGACATCTCCGGCGGGGCGGTCGAGCTGACCCCCGGCAGCGAGGGCGCCCGCAAGGTGCGGCTGTCCAACCCCAACAGCGTCGACATCATGGTGCTGACGCTGCAGGCGGTGCCCGGCCAGCCCGTCGACGCCGCGCACAACCGCGTGCCGGACTGCCCGTCGGGCGTGCTGACCGTGGCGCCGATGGCGCAGCCGGTGATCATCCCGCCCGCCGGGTCGGTGGAGGTGGAGATGGTCGTGCGGATCGCCCACGACGTGCCCGACGCGTGCGAGGACCTGGTGTTCCCGCTGACCTACTCCGGCCGGGCCGCCCGCGCCTGACCGGCCGGACGAGTCTTCGCGTCACCGCACCACTTGCGCCGATCGTGTGACACCCTTCCCGGCATGAGCGAGTACGACTACGACTTGGTCGTGATCGGGTCCGGCCCCGGCGGGCAGAAGGCGGCCATCGCGGGGGCCAAGCTCGGCAAGCGGGTCGCGATCGTGGACCGGCAGGACATGGTGGGCGGGGTGTGCGTCAACACCGGCACCATCCCGTCGAAGACCCTGCGCGAGGCGGTGCTCTACCTGACCGGGATGAGCCAGCGCGAGCTGTACGGCGCGAGCTACCGGGTCAAGCAGGACATCACCATCTCCGACCTGCTCTCCCGGACCCAGCACGTGATCGGCCGCGAGGTCGAGGTCGTGCGCGCGCAGCTGCACCGCAACCAGGTGGACCTGCTCACCGGCACCGCCCGGTTCGTCGACCCGCACACCATCGCCGTGCAGGGGACGCACCGCGGCGAGCACACCACCGTCACCGCGGCGCGCGTGGTGATCGCCACCGGCACCCGCCCCGCCCGGCCCTCGCAGGTCGACTTCGACGAGGCGCGGGTGCTGGACTCCGACGAGGTGCTGCAGCTGGAGGAGATCCCCTCCTCGCTCGTGGTGGTGGGCGCGGGCGTCATCGGCATCGAGTACGCCTCCATGTTCGCCGCGCTGGGCAGCCGGGTCACCGTGGTGGAGCAGCGGGAGCGGATGCTGGAGTTCTGCGACCCGGAGATCGTGGAGTCGCTGAAGTTCCACCTGCGCGACCTGGCGGTGACCTTCCGCTTCGGCGAGAAGGTGGTCGACGTGGCGGTGTCCGACAGCGGCACGGTGACCACACTGGCCAGCGGCAAGCGCATCCCGGCGGCGGCGGTGATGTACTCGGCGGGCAGGCAGGGCTCCACCGACGCGCTGGACCTGGCCAAGGCGGGGTTGGAGGCCGACCACCGCGGCAGGCTGTCGGTGGACGCGCACTACCGCACCTCGGTGGAGCACATCTACGCGGTGGGCGACGTGATCGGCTTCCCCGCACTGGCGGCCACCTCGATGGACCAGGGCAGGCTCGCGGCCTACCACGCCTTCGGCGAGGAGGCCAACGAGCTGGCGGCGCTGCAGCCCATCGGCATCTACACCATCCCGGAGATCTCCTACGTCGGCGCCACCGAGGCCGAGCTGACCTCCTCCGCGGTGCCCTACGAGGTGGGCCTGGCGCGCTACCGGGAGCTGGCCCGCGGCCAGATCGTCGGCGACGCCTACGGGATGCTCAAGCTCCTGGTGTCCACCGCGGACCGCAAGCTGCTGGGCGTGCACGTGTTCGGCACCGGCGCGACGGACCTGGTGCACATCGGCCAGGCGGTCATGGCCTGCGGCGGCACGGTCGACTACCTGGTGGACGCGGTGTTCAACTACCCGACCCTGTCCGAGGCGTACAAGGTCGCCGCGCTGGACGCGACGAACAAGATCCGGGCCCTGGACCGCTTCACCACCTGACCCCGTCTGCAAGTACTACCCGACCGCCTCCGCCGGGCCGCTGACTACTACCCGGCCGCACCCGTGCTCGGCACGGGTAGTAGCGGGCGACGCGGCGGCACCCCTCGGGTAGTACTTGCAGGCGCACGGGGGTCAGGCGGCCAGCCTGGTCACCAGGTGCAGGCGCCGCTGGCGCACGTCGGTCAGCGGCGGCACCAGCAGCGTCGGCATCCCCACCTCCAGCGCGCCCCCGTCGTGCGAGGCCCGGTCGCCGACCATCAGCGTGCGGTCGGCGTCGGTGCCCAGCTCCTCCATCGCGTAGCGGAAGATCGCGGGCTCGGGCTTCTGCACGCCGTGCTCGAACGACAGCACGAACGAGTCCACCGGCAACCCCTCGAACGCGGGCCGGATGTCGAAGTGGACGTCGCTGAGCACTCCGATGCGCAGTCCTCGCTCCTTGAGCCCGTGCAGCGTCTCGGCGGCGTCCTCGGCGAACGGGTTGGCCGAGGCGTCGCTCTCCACCTCGTACAGCGCGTCGGCCAGCTCGTCGTCCAGGCCCGCGGCGCGGAAGGCGGCGTAGAACGCGGCGCGGTGGACCTCGGCGTCGGCGTCCATCCCCGGTTCGTCCAGCTTCGCCCCGCCCAGCGCCTCGGCCAGGTCGGGGGCGTCGTCGAGGCTCCTGCCCAGCCTGCGCAGCGCCTCGCGCACCCAGCCGCCGAACGTCGGCGTGGTCACCAGGGTGCCGCGCCAGTCGAAGATCACCGCCTGCATGACGCGCATTCTGCCCGCGGGTTGACTGGAGGGCATGACGGAAATCCACGCCACGGTCGTCGAGGGGCCCACCGACGTGCCGCCCGCCGTCTTCGTGCACGGCGTGCTCAGCTGGGGGGACGACACCGCTTACGGGTTCGGCGCGCAGCGCCCGCTGGCCGCGCACCGGCGGCTGCTGCTGATGGACCGCAGGGGGCACGGCGGCAGCCCGGACCTCGCGGGGCCGCACAGCAGCGACTACGAGGTCGACGCGCGTGACGTGGTCGACCTGCTCGGCGACGGCGCCCACCTGGTCGGCCACTCCTACGGCGCGGTCGCCGCCATGCTCGCCGCCGCGGCCCGCCCGGACCTGGTGCGCTCGCTGTGCCTGATCCAGCCGGGCGCGCTGCGGCCCGCGCGGGAGCACCCGGTGATCGCCGAGGTGCTGGTGCGCAACCGCGCCGCCACCGCCGCGCCACCCCCGGACCTCACCGCCGAGGACTACCTGCGGCTGTCCACCGAGGCCGTCGGCATGGCCGCGCCCGAGCCGACCCCGGCGCGGCTGCGGGCCGCTCGCGCGACGATGGGGGAGCGGCCGTGCTGGGACGCTGAGGTGCCGCTGGAGCCGCTGGCCGAGGCCGCCTGGCCGGTGCTGGTGGTGCGCGGCGACTGGTCCGGCGCGCCCGCGGAGTACCGGCGGCTGGCGGGCGAGCCGCTGATGATCGCGGCCGAGGTCATCGCCGAGCGGACCGGGGGCGAGCTGCTGACCGTGCCCGGCTACTACCCGCAGGTGCAGCAGCCCGAGGCGGTCAACGCCGCGCTGGCCGCGCTGTGGGAGCGCGCCGACCGGTCCTGATCAGGACCGGTCGGGCTTGTGGGCGAAGAAGCACGCGCTGGGCCACCTGGCCTTCCCGGCGGGTTCGCACACCAGTCGGGCGGTGACCACCAGGCCTGCCTCGCCCAGCAGTTCGGCGATGCGCTCCACGGGCAGCAGGTGCGCCTCGTAGGACACCGGGTGGCCGCCGTACGCCCGCGTCGGGCGCAGGACCTCGTGGTCGCCGACGTAGCCCCACAGCATCAGGTGCCCGCCGGGCGCGAGCGTGCGGTGGAACTCCGCGAACACCGTCGGCAGGTGCTCCGGGGGCGTGTGGAAGGTGGAGAACAGCGCCAGCACCCCGCCGAGGCTGCCGTCGTCCAGGTCCAGCGCGGTCATCGACCCCACGGAGAAGGGCAGGTGCGGGTGGGTGGTCCTGGCCAGTTCGACCATCCTCGGCGACAGGTCGACGCCGAACGCCGACAGCCCGAGGGAGTCCAGGTGCGCGGTCACCCGGCCCGGTCCGCACCCCACGTCCGCGACCGGCCCTCGGTCGGCGGCGCGGACCAGGTCGGCGAACGCGGCGAGCATGGCGCGGGTGAGCGGGTCCATCCGCTCCGGTGGCGCGACGATCCTGACGTAGTCCTCGGCGACGGCGTCGTAGGACTGCCTGATCGCGTTGAGGAAGGAGGGCTCGGCCATCGCGACTACGACGGGACGTGGGTCCGGGCCAGTTCGTTGCCACGGCTGTGCAGCACCTCGCTGATGGCGATCGCCCGGCACCGCCAGCCCTCCGGCGTCTTCACCAGCTCGTGCGCGTAGTAGGCCCAGACCTCCCAGAGGTCGTCGCCCAGCGGCCGCCGGAGGCGGTTGAAGGCGTAGCCCTTGGACCGCACGGTGGCGCGGTCGCCGCGGATGGTGATCTCGTGGTTGGTGCGGGAGTGGAAGCTGGCCTTCTCGGCGTAGAGGTTGCGCCGCCACGCGCCGACCAGCTCGTCGGCCGGGATGCGGGCGGGCGGGCCGCCGTCCAGGGCGGCGAAGTCCACGTCGACCTGGTCGGTGAAGTAGCGGCGGCAGCGGGCCCAGTCCTTGTCGTCCACGGCGTTGTCGATGCCGTCGACGACGAGCTGGACGGCGGTCCGGTCGTCCACCCCCGGTGCGGCCTCCGCGAGCGCGGGAGCGGCGACCGCGGCGGCGCCCAGCGCGCCGGTGACGGCGGCCCGGCGCGGTAACGAGTTCGCTGACATGCGTCCCCCTTGGATTCGACGACTGGGGGTCACCGTAGCGGGCGAGGTGACAACACCGCGTGAGGTTTGATTGAGTTTGCATGACCATGCATACTTATCCGCATGACGGTCAGGATCGCGGTCGCCGGGGCCAGCGGGTACGCCGGGGGAGAGGTGCTGCGGCTGCTGCTGGGGCACCCGGAAGTGGAAATCGGCGCGCTCACCGCGGGCGGCAACGCGGGCTCGCCCCTGATCTCCCAGCAGCCGCACCTGCTCCCGCTCGCCGACCGCGTGCTCCAGGAGACCACCGTCGAGGTCCTGCGCGGCCACGACGTGGTCTTCCTCGCCCTGCCGCACGGCCACTCCGCCGAGGTCGCCGCGCGGCTGGGCGAGGACGTGCTGGTCGTCGACTGCGGCGCGGACCACCGGCTCACCGACGCCGACGCCTGGCAGCGCTGGTACGGCGGCGTCCACGCGGGCAGCTGGCCGTACGGCCTGCCCGAGCTGCCGGGACAGCGCGACCTGCTGCGCGGCACCAGGCGGGTCGCCGTCCCCGGCTGCTACCCCACGGTCTCCTCGCTGGCGCTGGCCCCCGCGATGGGCCTGGTCGAGCCCGAGGTCACCGTGGTCGCGGTGTCGGGCACCTCCGGCGCGGGCAAGGCCCCCAAGACCAACCTGCTCGGCTCGGAGGTGATGGGCTCGCTCAGCGCCTACGGCGTCGGCGGCGCGCACCGGCACACCCCGGAGATCGCCCAGAACCTGACCCTGGTGGCGGGCGAGCCGGTCAAGGTCTCCTTCACCCCGGTGCTGGCCCCGCTGCCGCGCGGCATCCTCGCCACCTGCTCGGCCACCCTCACCGCGGACGCCGACCAGGTCCGCGCCGCCTACGAGAAGGCCTACGCCGACGAGCCGTTCGTGCACCTGCTGCCGGAGGGCCACTGGCCCACCACGGGCGCGGTGCTGGGCTCCAACGCGGTGCAGCTCCAGGTCACCGTGGACGCCGACCTGAACCGCCTGGTCGTGGTCGCCGCCGTGGACAACCTCACCAAGGGCACCGCGGGCGCCGCGGTGCAGTGCATGAACCTCGCTCTCGGCCTGCCGGAGACCACCGGCCTGACCTCCGTTGGAGTCGCACCATGATCCGCACCAAGGGCGTCACCGGGCCGAAGGGCTTCAAAGCCGCGGGGGTCGCGGCGGGCATCAAGGACTCCGGCGCGCTGGACCTGGCCCTGGTGGTCAACGAGGGCCCCGGCGACGCCGCCGCGGGCGTGTTCACCACCAACCAGGTCAAGGCCGCGCCGGTGCTGTGGTCGCAGCAGGTGATCAAGGAGCGCAGGCTGGCCGCGGTGGTGCTCAACTCCGGCGGCGCGAACGCCTGCACCGGCCCGGAGGGCTTCCAGGACACCCACGCCACCGCCGAGAAGGTCGCCGAGGTGCTGGGCCGGGGCGCGGTCGAGGTCGCGGTCTGCTCCACCGGCCTGATCGGCGAGCGGCTGCCCATGGACAACCTCAAGGCGGGCGTCGAGGTCGCCGCCAAGGAGCTGGCCGACACCGACGAGGCCGGGCTGAACGCGGCCACCGCCGTGATGACCACCGACACCCACCCCAAGCAGTCCTGGGCCCAGCACCCCGACGGCTGGTCCATCGGCGGGTTCGTCAAGGGCGCGGGCATGCTGGCCCCCAACCTGGCCACCATGCTGTCGGTGATCACCACCGACGCCGTGCTCGACGGCGACGCGCTGGACGCCGCGCTGCGCGAGGCCACCGCCCGGACCTTCGACCGGCTCGACGTGGACGGCGGCACCTCCACCAACGACACGGTGCTGCTGCTGGCCTCCGGCGCGTCGGGCACCGCACCGGAGCGCGGCGACTTCGTGGAGCTGCTCACCGCCGTCGCCGCGGACCTGGTCAAGCAGCTCCAGGGCGACGCCGAGGGCGTGACCAAGGAGATCAGCATCACCGTCACCGGAGCGGCCTCCGACGCCGACGCGCTGGTCATCGGCCGGACCGTCGCCGAGGACAACCTGGTCAAGACCGCGCTGTTCGGCTCGGACCCGAACTGGGGCCGCATCGCCATGGCGGTGGGCCGCGCGCAGGCGCGGGTGGACCCGGACAAGCTGGGCATCACCATCAACGGCGTCGCGCTGTTCGCCAACGGCCGCAAGGCCGCCGACCGGTCGGAGGCGGACCTGTCCGAGCGCGACATCGCCGTGGTGATCGACCTGAACCTCGGTGACGGCGGCGCGACCGTGCTCACCACCGACCTGTCCCACGGCTACGTCGAAGAGAACAGCGCCTACTCCTCATGACCAGCCCCCGGGCCAAGGCCGAGATCCTGATCGAGGCGCTGCCGTGGTTGCAGCGCCTGCGCGGCGCGATCGTGGTGGTCAAGTACGGCGGCAACGCCATGGTCGACGACGAGCTCAAGCGCGCCTTCGCCCAGGACGTGGTGTTCCTCAAGCTGGCGGGCCTGCACCCGGTGGTGGTGCACGGCGGCGGCCCGCAGATCGCCGCCATGCTGGACAAGCTGGGCATCGAGAGCGAGTTCCGCGGCGGCCTGCGGGTGACCACGCCCGAGGCGATGGACGTGGTGCGCATGGTGCTGGTCGGCCAGGTGCAGCGCGAGCTGGTCGGGCTGATCAACGAGCACGGCCCGTACGCGGTGGGCCTGTCCGGCGAGGACGCCCACCTGCTCACCGCCGTGCGGCGGCGGGCCGTGGTGGACGGCGAGCCGGTGGACATCGGCCTGGTCGGCGACATCGTCGAGGTCAACCCCGACGCGGTGCTGGACATCGTGCGCGCGGGCCGCATCCCGGTGGTGTCCACGGTGGCCCCGGACGCCGACGGCGTGGTGCACAACGTCAACGCCGACACCGCCGCGGGCGCGGTGGCGGTGGGGCTGCGGGCGCGCAAGCTCGTGGTGCTCACCGACGTGGAGGGCCTGTACGCGGACTGGCCGGACCGGTCCTCCCTGGTGCACCGCATCCGCGCGGCCGAGCTGGAGGAGCTGCTGCCGGAGCTGGACAGCGGCATGGTGCCGAAGATGGAGGCCTGCCTGCGCGCGGTGCGCGGCGGCGTGCCCGAGGCGCACGTCATCGACGGCAGGCTGGCGCACTCGCTGCTGCTGGAGGTCTTCACCTCCGAAGGAGTCGGAACGATGGTGTTGGGGGACGAGGCGTGAACGACCGGCAGCGGTGGCAGGCCGCGATGATGGACAACTACGGCACGCCGGAGCTGACCCTGGTGCGCGGCGAGGGCGCCCACGTCTGGGACGCCGACGGCAACCGCTACCTGGACCTGCTCGGCGGCATCGCGGTCAACGCGCTGGGCCATGCGCACCCGGCCGTGGTCGCGGCGGTGACCGAGCAGATCGGCAAGCTCGGGCACACCTCCAACCTCTACATCAACGAGCCCGCGCTGAAGCTGGCCGAGCGGCTGCTGGACCTGTCCGGTGTGGACGGTCGGGTGCTGTTCTGCAACTCCGGCGCGGAGGCCAACGAGGCCGCGTTCAAGCTCAGCAGGCGCACCGGCCGCACCAAGGTGGTGGCCACCGAGGGCGGCTTCCACGGCCGCACCATGGGCGCGCTGGCGCTGACCGGCCAGCCCGCCAAGCGGGCCCCGTTCGAGCCGCTGGTGCCCGGCGTGGTGCACGTCCCGTTCGGCGACGTGGCCGCGCTGGAGGCCGCCGTCGACGAGGACACCGCGGCGTTCGTGGTGGAGCCGATCCAGGGCGAGAACGGCGTGGTGGTGCCCCCGGAGGGCTACCTGCAGGCGGCCCGCCGGATCACCGCCGAGCGCGGCGCGCTGCTGGTGCTCGACGAGGTGCAGACCGGCGTCGGGCGGCTGGGCAGCTGGTTCGCCTTCCAGCAGGTCGGCATCACCCCCGACGTGATCACCCTGGCCAAGGGCCTGGGCGGCGGGCTGCCGCTGGGCGCGTGCATCGCCGTCGGCCCGGCCAAGGACCTGTTCGCGCCCGGCCAGCACGGCACCACCTTCGGCGGCAACCCGGTGTGCTGCGCCGCCGCGCTCGCGGTGCTGGACACCATCGCCGCCGACGGCCTGCTGGAGCACGCCTCCGCGGTGGGCAAGGAGATCGCCGCGGGCGTCGAGGCGCTGGAGCACCCGCTGGTCTCCGGCGTGCGGGGCGCGGGCCTGCTGCTCGGCATCACGCTGCGCGAGGCGGTGTCGGCCAAGGCCGCGGCGGCCGCGCGGCGGGCCGGTTACCTGATCAACCCCATCCAGCCGGACGTGATCCGGCTGGCGCCGCCGCTGGTGCTCGACGAGGCCGACGCGCACCGGCTGGTGGCCGACCTGCCGACCTGGTTGGAGCCCTGATGCCACCCCGCCACTTCCTGCGCGACGACGACCTGACCCCGGCCGAGCAGGCCGAGGTGCTCGACCTGGCCGACACCTACAAGGCCGACCGGCTGGGCTCGCGCCCGCTGGCCGGGCCCAAGTCGATCGCGGTGATCTTCGAGAAGAACTCCACCCGCACCCGGCTGTCGTTCGAGGTCGGCATCGCCCAGCTGGGCGGCAACCCGGTGATCGTGGACGGCCGGTCCATGCAGCTGGGCCGCGAGGAGACCATCGAGGACACCTCCCGCATCCTGTCCGGCTACGTGGACGCGGTGGTGTGGCGGACCTTCGCCCAGAAGCGCATCGAGGCCATGGCGTCGGTGTCGCGGGTGCCGGTGATCAACGCGCTGACCGACGAGTTCCACCCCTGCCAGGTGCTGGCCGACCTGCAGACCATCCGCCGGGTGCACGGCTCGCTGGCCGGGCTGACCGTGACCTACCTCGGCGACGGCGCCAACAACATGTCCCACTCGCTGCTGCTGGGCGGCGTGACGGCCGGGATGCACGTGCGCGTGGCCGCCCCCGAGCACTTCCAGCCGCTGCCGTGGGTGCTCGACGACGCCCGCAAGCGCGCGCTGGAGACCGGCGGCTCGGTGGAGGTGCTGGTCGACCCGCGCGCCGCCGTGGACGGCGCGGACGTGCTGGTCACCGACACCTGGACCTCGATGGGGCAGGAGAACGACGGCCGCGACCGGATGCGCCCGTTCCGGCCCTACCAGGTCAACGCCGAGCTGGTGGCCGCCACCGGGGTGCGCACCACGGTGCTGCACTGCCTGCCCGCGCACCGCGGCCAGGAGATCACCGACGAGGTGCTCGACGGCCCGGACAGCGCGGTGTGGGACGAGGCGGAGAACCGGTTGCACGCCCAGAAGGCGCTGCTGGTGTGGCTGCTGGAGCACTCGCGATGACCAGGACCGCCCGGCAGGCGCGGATCGTCGAGCTGGTCAGCCAGCGCGCGATCCGCAGCCAGTCGGAGCTGGCCAAGACGCTGGCCGCGGAGGGCATCGAGGTCACCCAGGCCACCCTGTCGCGCGACCTGGACGAGCTGGGCGCGGTCAAGCTGCGCGGCCCCGACGGCGGCGCCCCGGTCTACGTCATCCCCGAGGACGGCAGCCCGGTGCGCGGCGTGCAGGGCGGCACCTCCCGGCTGGCCAGGGTGCTCGGCGAGGTGCTGGTCTCGGCCGACCACTCGGGCAACCTGGCGGTGCTGCGCACCCCGCCCGGCGCGGCGCAGTTCCTGGCCAGCGCGCTGGACCGGGCGGCGCTGCAGGACATCGTCGGCACCATCGCGGGGGATGACACCATCCTGGTCGTGGCGCGGGAACCGCTGACCGGGGCGGAACTGGCCGCGCGCCTGAGCGCGCTGGCCGCGGGCCACGGCGGCCGCGCGGCGCAGGCCGAGCACAATCGCAGCGAAAAGGACTTGAGCACATGACTTCCTTGTGGGGCGGGCGGTTCGCCAGCGGACCGGCCGAGGCGATGGCGCTGCTGTCGGCCTCGACGCACTTCGACTGGCGACTCGCCCCCTACGACATCCGGGGTTCCCGCGCCCACGCCCGCGTGCTGCACCGCGCCGGCCTGCTGACCGCCGACGAGCTGGACCGGATGCTGACCGCGCTGGACGCGCTGGAGGCCGACGTGGCCTCCGGGGCGTTCACCCCCACCCTGGCCGACGAGGACGTGCACACCGCGCTGGAGCGCGGCCTGATCGAGCGGGCGGGCCCGGAGCTGGGCGGCAAGCTGCGCGCGGGCCGCTCCCGCAACGACCAGGTGGCCACGCTGTTCCGGATGTGGCTGCGCGACGCGGCCCGCCGGGTGGCCGCGGGCGTGCTGGACGTGGTGGAGGCGCTGGCCGGGCAGGCCGGGGCGCACCCGACCGCGGTCATGCCCGGCCGCACGCACCTGCAGTCCGCGCAGCCGGTGCTGCTGGCCCACCACCTGCTGGCGCACTGCCAGGCGCTGCTGCGCGACGTGGACCGGCTGCGCGACTGGGACCGGCGCACCGCGCTGTCCCCCTACGGCTCCGGCGCGCTCGCGGGCTCCTCGCTCGGGCTGGACCCGGCGAAGGTGGCCGCCGAGCTGGGCTTCGACGGGCCGGTGGACAACTCCATCGACGGCACCGCCTCCCGCGACTTCGCCGCCGAGATCGCGTTCGTGCTGGCCATGATCGGCGTGGACCTGTCCCGGCTGGCCGAGGAGGTGATCATCTGGACCACCGCGGAGTTCGGCTTCGCCGCGCTGGACGACGCCTGGTCCACCGGCAGCTCGATCATGCCGCAGAAGAAGAACCCCGACGTGGCCGAGCTGACCCGCGGCAAGTCCGGCAGGCTCATCGGCAACCTGACCGGCCTGCTGGCCACCCTCAAGGCCCAGCCGCTGGCCTACAACCGGGACCTGCAGGAGGACAAGGAGCCGCTGTTCGACTCGGTCGAGCAGCTGGAGCTGCTGCTGCCCGCGATCACCGGCATGGTGGCCACCATGCGGTTCGACACCGACCGGATGGCCGAGGTCGCGCCCGCCGGCTTCACCCTGGCCACCGACATCGCCGAGTGGCTGGTCCGCCAGGGCGTGCCGTTCCGCGTGGCGCACGAGGCCGCGGGGGAGTGCGTGCGGCTGGCCGAGGCCCGAGGGGTGGGCCTGGACGAGCTGACCGACGAGGAGTTCGCGGGGGTCTCGCCGCACCTGACGCCCGAGGTGCGTAGCGTGCTCACCGTGGAAGGTTCCATCGCGTCGCGGGACGCGCACGGCGGCACCGCGCCCGACCGCGTGGCCGAGCAGTTGAAGGCTTTGCTGGACCGGGTGGCCCTTGCCCGCCGGTCCTAGGCAGCTGACCGAGCAGGAGCTCGCGGTCGACCCGCTGGTCGCCGCGCGGCTCCTGCTCGGCTGCGTGCTCCGGAGCACCACCCCCGAGGGCGTGGTGGCCGTGCGCGTGGTGGAGGTCGAGGCGTACCGGGGCGGCGACGACCCGGCCTCGCACTGCTATCGCGGCCGGACCCCGCGCAACGACGTGATGTTCGGCCCGGCCGGGCGGCTCTACGTCTACTTCGTCTACGGGATGCACTTCTGCGCCAACGTGGTCTCGCTGACCGACGGCGTGCCCGGCGCGGTGCTGCTGCGCGCGGGCGAGGTGGTCGAGGGCGTGGACCTGGCCCGCCGCCGCAGGCCCGCCGCCCGCAACGACGCGGAGCTGGCCAAGGGGCCGGCCCGGCTGACCGGCGTGCTCGGCCTGGACCGCGCCCACAACGGCGTGGACCTCACCGATCCCGACTCGCCGGTGAAGCTGCTGGCGGGCGAGCCGGTGACCGACGTCCGCACCGGCCCGCGCGTGGGCGTGGCCGTGGCGGTGGACGTGCCGTGGCGCTTCTGGGTCGACTCGCCCGCGGTGAGCACCTACCGCCGCGGCACCCGGCGCACGAGGGTGGTCGTGCCGCCGGAGCGCTGAGCCGGGTCAGCCGACCGGGCCGAACACGCTGCTGCCGGGCGCGTCCGGGTCGTCCCCGGCCCAGAACTCCACCCAGTGCTGGGCGAACTCGGACTTGGAGATCGCCCCGTCGCCGTCCAGGTCGAGCCTGCCGAAGACCCCGTCGGTCGGCGTGTCGGCGCCCGTCCAGGCCCGGATCATCCGGTCGTACTCGGTCGCGGTGATGCGGCCGTCGCCGTCCTCGTCCACCGCCTCGAACATCGACTCCGCGGTGGCCACCACCAGGTCGAGCATGGTGCCGAGGCGGTCCACCGCGGTGAGCACCTCGGCCAGGGTGACCTTCTCGTCGCCGTTGTGGTCGGAGGACTCCCGCAGGACCTCCCACCACCGCATCATGGTCTCGCGCAGCCGCTCCGGGTCCGCGGCGCGCAGGCGCACCCACCGGTCGGTCAACGCCTCGAAGTCGGCGCGTTCGAGGAAACCGTCGTCGTCGGCGTCCATCGCCGCGAACACGACGGAGATCTTCCGCTGCTGCAAGTCACTGGCCACGCAGCAAACTTCGCCCACCCCGGCGGTCACGGCAATTGGCCATCAGGGGCGATCGCCTTTGCAGCCGGGTGAACGAAGCGTGACGGTCGGTAGTGCCATGATGGCGGCATGGGGGAGATCGACAACTTCGCGGCATCAGTGGCCGAGCACGTGCCTGCCATCGCCGCCCGCGTCCCGCCCGCGCCCGCCGCGGAACTGGGCAGGCTCGACCGGCCCGCCGCGCTCGCGCCACCCACCGCGCCGTTCGGGGCGAGCGCCGGGTTCGCCGACCCCGTGCCCGTACGCGGCCACCCCGGTCAAGCGCTGCGGGGCCTGCCCGCCGAACGGCTGCTCGGCGCGCTGGAGCTGAGCGTCGGCGACCTCCCGCTGCGCGCCCCGGCCGCGCTCCTGCGGGGCATCGCCGCACCGCCGACGGGCACGTTCACCACCATCGGCGTCGTCGGCCAGAGCGAGCTCACCACGGCGCTGTCCATGCTGGAGGCGTTGCACGCGGGAGCCACCCGCGTGATCGCCGACCTCACCGCCCGGCTCGCCCGCCACCCCGCGCTGGCCACCGCGCTGGCGGTCGGCGACGGCGACGAGGCCACCATCGCCGCCCGGCACGGCGCCGGGCACTTCGCCCTGGCCGTGGTCACCTCGTCGGCGGTGCTGCGCGCCCTCGACGCGGCCGACCCGCCCGCCGTGGTCGGCGCCGCGCTGCAAGCCGTCGCCCAGCTGATGCCGACCCTGCCGAAACCGGCGGCCTACGAGGCGGCGCTGCTGGCCAAGCACCGCGCCGAGTACGTGCTCCCCCGGCGCGCCTCGGCACACCCGCTGGTGCGCGCCCACCACCTCGCCCTGGCCGACGGGCCGGTCCCCGACGAGGTGGACTTCTCCGACAACGGACTGGTGGCGGTGGTCGACGGCGGGGTGGTGATCCGCACCGGCCTGGCCGAGGGCCGCGTCTCGGCGCACTTGGAGGTGCTCGACGGCCCTCCGCCTCCGCCGGAGGTCGCGCACGTGGACGAGGCCGTCGAGGTGAGCTGGCGCGCCGCGCGGGGCGGGGCGACCTTCGCGGAGGACGAGCCGGTGTCGTGGGGGCAGGCGCGCCGGGTCGCCGAAACCCCGCCGTGGCCCGGCGACTACCGCGTCCTGGTCCAGGCAGGCGGACGCGACGGCGATTACGACGAGCACTACTGGATCACCGTCTGGCAGGCCCCCTGGGCCCCGCCGGTGGTGCACAAGCGCACCGACCGGCTCGGCCACCGCCTGCGCGGCGAACCCGAGCCGCCGCTGGTCGTGCCGCCCCACCAGGACCACGTCTGGGTCGAGCGCCACCCGATCTCCCAGGCGTCCTGCGTCACCGTCGTCACCGGCCTGTCCGCGCAGGAGGTCCTGCGGGCGTTCGGCGCGGACCCGACCTCCCGCCCGTGGCGGTTGGAGGAGACGCAGCGGTCGGCGGGTCTGCGGCAGTGGGTCAGCGTCCTGCAGGTCGACGGCGCTGTGATCGCCTTCGAGGACAACGGCTACCTGGGCGCCGACGAAGAGGTGCTGCGCAGGTTGTCCGCTCGCGGCCGGGCGGCCAGCATGTTCTGGAACGTCAACGCCCTCACCCGCCTGTCGTTCGCCAGGGACGGGGAACTGCTGGCCGGGTTCGAACCGATCGGCCCGGCCCAGATACCGCCCACGGCCGCGGCGTGGATCGAGGGCCTGGACCTGGCCGACTACCGGCACCGCAAGGCCAAGGGCCTCACCGCCGTGGCCCGGTTCACCGGACGCGGCTTCACCCCGGACGACCTGGCGGCACTGCGCGCCAGCGACGAGGCGTACCTGGTCGGGGAGTAGCCGAGCACGCCCGAGGGGGGCGGTGCTCGTCAGCGGAGGCGGTAGTGGACGCGGCCGACGGACAGCCCTGGTGAGCGCCCCTCGCGCCGCGAGCCGTTGAAGAAGACGACCAGGCTGTCGCCTTCCCGGACCAACGACGGTTTCCACACGCCGTCGCGGTGCCACGAGGTGCCATCGGTGGTCGACACCAGCCGCACGGGGGCAGGCCACTGGCCGAGCGTTCCGCTCCGCGCCCACCACACACCGTCGTCGGGGCCGGGGGCGGCGACCAGCGGGTGCTTCGCGGTCACCAGGTCGAACCCGGTGCCGGACGCCACGACGAGAGCGTCGAACTCGCCATCGGCGGCGAAGATCCGCCTGCCGGTCCAGCCGGTGACGCCGTCCGGGCTCTCCGCGAACCCGATGACCTGGGTGCCGTCGGTGGACAGGCCCGCGCAGTACCAGAGCAACCAGCGGCCGTCGTGGTGGAGCAGGTTCGGTTCGGCGACCGTGCCCCGTTCCCAGGGTTCGGTCGCGGTGAACACCGGCTCGGGGTGGCGGACCCACTGCGAGCCGTCCCACTCCAGGAAACCGATCGAGTACGGCCCGGTGATGTCGGTCCAAGCGGCAGAACTGGCGTAGTAAAGGCGTTCCACCCACCGCCCGCCGGAGCGGCCGCGCACGTAGGAGACGCAGTGGTACCCGGTGGCGTCCCAGCCGTCGGCCGGAGCGGGTGCCGCGCACTGGCCGACGATCGTCCACTCCGTGCGGTCCGCGGTGGCTCCCCGCAGCAGGTGCGCGGCCCGTAAGTCGATGCGGGGCACGGCCGGGTCCGCGAGTTCGCCCATGATCATCCACCAGCGGTCTTCGCGCCGCATCAGGGTGACGTCGGCGCCGTCGAAGAGCCTGGCCTTGTCGAGCAGTTCGATTGGCATGTCGCCATGGTGGCGAAAAGTGATACGATCGTCAAACAGTTCAACCATTGAAGGAGTTGGCGTGCCGGTCGCACGACTACTGGCCGCGCAGCAGCGCGCGGCGGCGCGGGGGACCGTGCTCGCCGAGCTGATCGCCGCACGGCTCGGCATCACCCCGACCGACCTCAAGTGCGTGCACCTGCTCTCCCGAGGACCCAGGACCGCCCGCGCGCTGGCCGACGAGCTGCGGCTCACGCGCAGCGCGGTCACCGCCGTGGTCGACCGGCTGGAGCGCGCCGGGTTCGCGACCCGCAACCGCGACTCGGCGGACCGCCGGGAGGTGGTCGTCAAGGCCGTGCCCGAGCGCGTCGCGCGGGCGACGGCGTTGTACCGGCCGCTGTACGAGCGGATGGCCGAGCTGGTCAGCGGCTACACCGACGACCAGGTGGCGTTGCTGCTGGACTTCGCCGAGCGGTCCGACGAGATCCTGGCCGAGGAGGTCGGCAGGCTGAGCGAGCCGCCCGCGCCGGGTGGGAAGATCGACTCATGACCCCGCCTACCCGCTACGCCGCCCTGGGCAGCTCCTTCGCCGCGGGACCGGGCATCCCGCCGATCGTCGACGTGGACGCCGTGCGCTCCGGCCGCAACTACCCGAGGCTGCTGGCTAAGGCGCTGGGAGCCGAACTCGTCGACCTGTCCGTCTCCGGCGCGACGACGGCGACCATCCTCGACGAGCCCCAGCTGACGATGACCGGTGCGCGGTTCCCGCCGCAGATCGGGGGCGTGCCCGCGACGGCGGACCTGGTGACCATCACCGCGGGCGGCAACGACCTGCGGTTCGCGGGCTCGCTGCTGTTCACCGCCTGGAACCGCGTCGACCCCGACGGCCCCATGGCCCGGATGCTGGCGGCCGACTTCCCCTCGGGCATCCCCGCGCCGACGCGGGAGGACGTCGACCGGACCGCCGCCGGCCTGGTGCGCGTCGTCGAGCGGGTCCGCGACAAGGCCCCGCGAGCCAGGGTCGTGCTGGTCGACTACCTGACGATCATCGGCGCCGGGACCAGCCCTGGCGTCCCCTTCGAGCCCGCGGAGGTCGACGCCCTCCGCGACATCCAGGACGCACTGGAAGCGGCCTACGTCGCGGCCGCCGAGCGCACGGGAGCCGAACTCGTGGCGGTGTCGCGGGTGAGCCGGGACCACGCCCTCGGCTCGACGGCTCCGTGGGTCCAGCCGTTCCTGCCGGACCTGGCCAGGACCGGCGCGTCCTTCCACCCCAACGCCGAAGGCATGGCGGTGGTCGCCGCCGAGGTCGAGAAGGCGCTGCGCCAGGACCGCCCGACCCCGGTCTGAGCCGCGGGTCGCGACGTTGGCGGCGCTCGGCTCAGGCCACGGTGCGGCGGCGGTACCAGTAGTGCCGCTCACCGGCGGGCAGCGCGACCCGCGTGACCAGGTTGGTCAGCACGGCGCCGATCACCAGCCACAGCACCGCGGCGAGCCCGTCGTTGAGCAACACCCGCAGCGTCGCGCTGGCGGGGGTGAACAGGTCGCGCAGGCCCAGCGACACGCCCGCCGACCAGGACTCGATCATCCGCGCGAAGCCGTTGGCCGGGTTGGCCCCCGCGACGACCAGGAAGATGTGCACCGCCAGCACGACGGCGAACACCCAGCAGACCACGTCGATGACCGCGCACGTCACGCGGACGGAGCGGACGCGGGAGTCACCGCGCTCCACCACCTCCTCGCGCTGCTCCATCGGCTCGACCCGACGGGTCGCGGCGGTGGGCTGGTCGGCACGCCGTAAGTCGCGGTCGCGGTAGCTCATGGCCGTTGCCTCCTCACTGGATCTCCCCGGACCGGCTACCCCCGCCCACCTCGGCTTCAAACGGCTGGACCAGGTGGGGGACAATCGGGGGGTGAGCGAGCACATCCTCGACGAGCTGTCCTGGCGCGGCCTGATCGCGCAGTCCACCGACCTCGAAGCCCTGCGCAAGGATCTCGACTCGGGACCGCTCACCCTCTATGCCGGTTTCGACCCGACCGCGCCGAGCCTGCACGCGGGCAACCTGGTGCCGCTGCTGATGCTGCGCCGCTTCCAGCGCGCCGGGCACCGGCCGGTCGTGCTGGCGGGCGGCGCCACCGGCATGATCGGCGACCCGCGCGACACCGCCGAGCGCACCCTCAACCCGCTGGACACCGTGGCCGAGTGGGTCGGCCGCATCCGCGGCCAGCTGGAGCGCTTCGTCGAGTTCGACGACGGCCCCACCGGCGCGGTCGTGGTCAACAACCTGGAGTGGACCGGCCAGCTGCCGGTGCTGGAGTTCCTGCGCGACGTCGGCAAGCACTTCTCG
>NZ_JAGINV010000001.1:4432500-4740000 GCF_017876325.1 Saccharothrix coeruleofusca | reverse complement strand
TGCATAGCCGATTGAGGCGAAGTAGGGTGATCCCATGCTGCCGAGAAAAGCCTCTAGTGAGTGTTCATGCGGCCCGTACCCCAAACCGACACAGGTGGTCAGGTAGAGAATACCGAGGCGATCGGGCGAACTGTGGTTAAGGAACTCGGCAAAATGCCCCCGTAACTTCGGGAGAAGGGGGGCCGAGGGATTTGAAGCCCCTTGCGGGCTAGGATTTTTCGGCCGCAGAGACCAGCGAGAAGCGACTGTTTACTAAAAACACAGGTCCGTGCGAAGTCGCAAGACGATGTATACGGACTGACGCCTGCCCGGTGCTGGAACGTTAAGGGGACCGGTTAGCTCTTCGGGGCGAAGCTGAGAACTTAAGCGCCAGTAAACGGCGGTGGTAACTATAACCATCCTAAGGTAGCGAAATTCCTTGTCGGGTAAGTTCCGACCTGCACGAATGGCGTAACGACTTCTCGACTGTCTCAACCACAGGCCCGGCGAAATTGCATTACGAGTAAAGATGCTCGTTACGCGCGGCAGGACGGAAAGACCCCGGGACCTTTACTATAGCTTGGTATTGGTGTTCGGTTCGGCTTGTGTAGGATAGGTGGGAGACTGTGAAGCGGCCACGCCAGTGGTTGTGGAGTCGTCGTTGAAATACCACTCTGGTCGTACTGGATGTCTAACCTCGGTCCGTGATCCGGATCAGGGACAGTGCCTGGTGGGTAGTTTAACTGGGGCGGTTGCCTCCCAAAGGGTAACGGAGGCGCTCAAAGGTTCCCTCAGCCTGGTTGGCAATCAGGTGTCGAGTGCAAGTGCACAAGGGGGCTTGACTGTGAGACCGACGGGTCGAGCAGGGACGAAAGTCGGAACTAGTGATCCGGCCATGGCTTGTGGAAGCGTGGTCGCTCAACGGATAAAAGGTACCCCGGGGATAACAGGCTGATCTTGCCCAAGAGTCCATATCGACGGCATGGTTTGGCACCTCGATGTCGGCTCGTCGCATCCTGGGGCTGGAGTAGGTCCCAAGGGTTGGGCTGTTCGCCCATTAAAGCGGTACGCGAGCTGGGTTTAGAACGTCGTGAGACAGTTCGGTCCCTATCCGCCGCGCGCGTAGGATACTTGCGGAAGGCTGTCCCTAGTACGAGAGGACCGGGACGGACGGACCTCTGGTGTGCCAGTTGTCCCGCCAGGGGCATTGCTGGTTGGCTACGTTCGGAAGGGATAACCGCTGAAAGCATCTAAGCGGGAAGCTCGTTCCTAGATGAGGTATCCCACCCTTTGTGGGTTAAGGCCCCCAAGAGACGATTGGGTTGATAGGCCGGAGATGGAAGGTCGGTAACGGCTGGAGTTGACCGGTACTAATAGGCCGAGGACTTGTCACGAAGACGCTACGCATCCACTGTGCGGTTCTGAAGGAACCGAACCGACCACCTGGTCGACCGGCATGGGCCGGGGCGATGGGGTGCCGTGAGGTTGGTTATCTTCATAGTGTTTCGGTGGTCATGGCGGAGGGGGAACACCCGGTCCCATTCCGAACCCGGTAGTTAAGCCTTCCAGCGCCGATGGTACTGCACTCGTGAGGGTGTGGGAGAGTAGGACGCCGCCGAACATTCTTTCCCTGAAAGGGCTTGTGGTGGGGGCACAGTGAAATGTGCTCAAATCACAAGCCCTTTCGGCGTGTCCATAGGAGGAGTTAGGTGTCTAGGTTCGGGGATCGTCCCGGCGACCGTGATCGTGGCCAGGGAGACCGACCGCGCCGATCCGACGGTGGCCGCGCTGACGCAGACCGCAGGCAGAGCGGCGGAGGCGAGCGTTCGGGCGGGTACCCGCGCCGCGACGACCGACCGCGCTACGACAAGCCGCGCGGCGGTGACCGCAGGGACGAGAGCCGGGGTGGCTACCAGCGTCGGGACGACCGTCCCCGCTCGGACCGCCGTGACGATCGCACAGGCGCCCCGCGCCGCGACTACCAGAGTCGCGATGATCGCGGTGGCGAGCGTCGCGAGTTCCGCCCGCGCGATGATCGCGGCGGTTACCAGCGTCGGGACGACCGCGGTGGGGAGCGTCGCGAGTTCCGTCCCCGTGATGACCGGGGTGGGTACCAGAAGCGCGATGACCGCGGTGGCGAGCGCCGTGAATTCCGTCCCCGTGACGACAAGCCTCGCTTTGACCGGCGTGATGACCGGCCCGGTTACCAGAAGCGTGATGACCGTGGCGGCGAGCGCCGTGAATTCCGTCCGCGCGACGATCGCGGCGGTTACCAGCGTCGTGATGACCGGCCCAGCTACCAGCGTCGTGATGACAGCGGTGGTGAGCGTCGGGAGTTCAAGCCCCGTGATGACCGTGGTGGTTACCAGCGTCGGGACGACCGTGGCGGCTACCAGCGTCGTGATGACCGGCCGCGTTTCGACCGCAGGGACGACCGGCCGCGTGATGACCGTGGCGGCGAGCGCCGGGAGTTCCGTCCGCGCGATGATCGCGGCGGTTACCAGAAGCGTGATGACCGGCCCAGCTACCAGCGTCGTGATGACAGCGGTGGTGAGCGTCGGGAGTTCCGTCCGCGCGATGACCGTGGTGGTTACCAGCGTCGGGACGACCGTGGCGGCTACCAGCGTCGTGATGACCGGCCGCGTTTCGACCGCAGGGACGACCGGCCGCGTGATGACCGTGGCGGCGAGCGTCGCGAGTTCCGCCCGCGCGATGACCGCGGCGGTTACCAGAGCCGGGACGAGCGCGGTGGTAACCAGCGGAGGGACGACCGCGGTGAGCGCCGCGAGTTCCGTCCGCGTGTGGATCGGCCGCGTGAGGACCGTCCGCGTGAGGACCGTCCGCGCTTCAACAAGCAGCGCGACGAGCGCAGCCGTGACCGCGCCGCCCGCTTCCAGGAGCGCGTTGCCCCTGCCGATGAGCAGCAGCCGGTGGCCGAGGAGGCCATCGAGGAGACCCCGGCCCTGACGGAGGCGACCGCAGTCCCCGAGGTCACGGCCGAGGTGGAAACCGAGCTGCCCGCCGATGAGCCGCAGGGGGAGCAGCAGGACGACGAGCGCACCGGGACCGAGACCGAAGCCGAGGTCGAAACCCAGGTAGAGGCAAAGACCGAGGCCGAGGACGTCCAGCAGGCGGCGGGTGTCGAGGAGCGCGAGGAGCGTCGCGAGGACAGCGGTGAGGGCATCCGCAAGGGCATTCCCGAGCTGCCCGCCGAAGCCGACATCTCCGCGCTGGCCCCCGAGATCAAGCAGGAGCTGCGCGGTCTGCCCAAGGGCCTGGCCGAGATCGTGGGCAGGCACCTGGCCGCCGCCGGGATGCTGATCGACAGCGACCCCGAGCTCGCGCTGGAGCACGCCCGGTACGCGCGCGGCAAGGCCGCTCGGGTCGGTGTGGTCCGCGAGGCCGCCGGGCTGACCGCCTACCACGCCGGTGAGTGGGCCGAGGCGCTGTCCGAGCTGCGCGCGGCCCGTCGCATGTCGCACGGACCCGGCCACATCGCGGTCATGGCCGACTGCGAGCGCGCCCTGGGCAGGCCGGAGCGGGCCTTGGAGCTGGCGCGCGAGGCGCAGGGGCTGAAGCTGTCCCCGGACGAGTCCGTGGAGCTGCGCATCGTCGCGGCCGGGGCCCGCCGTGACATGGGACAGCTGGAGGCGGCGGTGGTCGCGCTGCAGGGCGACGACCTCGACCCCAAGCGTCGTAACCCGTGGAGCGCGCGTTTGTTCTACGCCTACGCCGACAACCTGGAGGCCGCCGGGCGCACCGAGGAAGCCGTGAAGTGGTTCCTCAACGCGGCCGAGGCCGACGACGAGGGCGAGACCGACGCCGCCGAGCGGGCGTTCGACCTCAGCCCGCAGGACTGATGACACTGCGGGACTGACGACAGCGCGGGACTGACGACCGCGCAGGAACGACCGACAGCGCAGGACTGGACGACAGGTGGGGGAGACCGTGCTGCTGGCCCGCTACGACGCACTGCTGCTTGACCTCGACGGCACGGTCTACCGCGGGCGGGAAGCCGTGCCCGGCGCGGTGGCCGCGGTGGCCGCCGCGCGGGAGCGCGGCACGGGCATCAGGTTCGTCACCAACAACGCCTCGCGCTCGCCTCGGGAGGTCGCCGAGCACCTCACCGAGCTGGGTTTCGACGCCGCGCTCGACGAGGTGAGCACCAGCGCCCAGGCCGCCGCGACGATGCTGGTGGACCTGGTGCCGGAGGGCTCCCCGGTGCTGGTGCTGGGCACCGACGCGCTGGCCGAGGAGGTCCGGCTGCGCGGGTTCTCCCCCACCCGCGAGGCGGCGGGCGCGGTGGCCGTCGTGCAGGGCCTGTCACAGGACCTCGGCTGGCGCGAGCTGGCCGAGGCCTGCGTGGCCGTTCGCGCGGGCGCCCGCTGGGTCGCCTGCAACGTCGACGCCACGCTGCCCACCGAGCGCGGCCTGCTGCCCGGCAACGGTGCTCTGGTCGCCGCGCTGCGCACCGCCACCGGTGTCGAACCGCTGGTGGCGGGCAAGCCCGCGACGCCGCTGCTGGAGCAGGCGGCGAAGTCCCTGGGCGCGCAGCGGCCCCTGGTCGTCGGGGACCGGCTGGACACCGACATCGCGGGCGCGGTCAACGCGGGCATGGACTCCTTGCTGGTGCTCACCGGGGTGTCCACCGAGGCCGAGGCGCGGGCGCTGCCCGAGGAGCGGCGGCCGACGTACGTGGCGGCGGACCTGTCGGTGCTGGATCGGCTACCTTGAACCAGTGAGCTTCGAAGTTCCCCTGCCCGGACCGCCGCGCGATCCGGTGGCGGGCATCGATGACGCGCTCGCCGGGCTGGACGGCCTGGAGCGGCTGGACGTCGTCGAGCACGTGGCCCGCTTCGACGACGTGCACACGGCGCTGACCGCGGCCTTGTCCAGCATCGACAAGGTGTGACGAGGTGCCGCGCAGGGCTCGGCTCGACGCCGAACTGGTCCGCCGCGGGCTGGCCCGCTCACGGGAGCACGCCAGCCAGCTCGTGGCCGAGGGCAAGGTGACCGTCCGCGGCACCGTCGCCACCAAGCCCGCCACCGCCGTCGAACTGGACACGGCGCTGGTCGTCCGCGACCACGACGACCCCGGTTGGGCCTCTCGTGGCGCGCACAAGCTGCTGGGCGCGCTGGAGGCGTTCGACGGGGTCTCCGCCGAGGGCAGGCGCTGCCTGGACGCGGGCGCGTCCACCGGCGGGTTCACCGACGTGCTGCTGCGCGCGGGGGCCCGCGAGGTGGTCGCGGCCGACGTCGGCCGCGGGTTGCTGGACTGGCGGCTGCGCACCGACGACCGCGTGGTGGTCAAGGACAGGACCAACGTCCGGTCGCTGTCCCCGGAGGACATCGGGGGCCGGGTTGAACTGGTGGTGGCCGATCTCTCGTTCATCTCGTTGAGGCTCGTGCTGCCCGCACTGGCCAGTTGCCTCGACGAGGAGGGCGATCTGCTGCCGATGGTGAAACCCCAGTTCGAGGTGGGCAAGGAGCGGTTGGGCTCGGGCGGGGTCGTGCGCGATCCCGAGCTGCGCGCGCGGGCGGTGCTGGACGTGGTGGACGCCGCGTCGGCGCTGGGCCTGCGGTTGCACGGCGTGGTCGCCAGCCCGCTGCCCGGCCCGTCGGGCAACGTCGAGTTCTTCGCCTGGCTGCGCCACGGCGATCCCCTGGACGCGGACTCCGCCGCCGCGCTCGTGCGCGAGGCCGTCGCGGAAGGACCCCAGTGAGCGACAGTTCGGTGAACGACAGTTCGGTGAGTGGCGGTTCGGGTTGCGGCGGTTCGGTGAGCAGCAGGGAGATCCTGCTGGTCGTGCACACCGGGCGGCGCAGCAACGTCCGGGTCGCGCAGGAGGTGGCCGCGCGGTTCGCCGAGGCGGGGGTGAAGCTGCGGGTGCTGGAGGACGAGGCGCCCGACCTCGACCCGTCCTGCTACGCGCAGGTGGTGCCCGCCGACGACAAGGCCGCCGAGGGCGCGGAGCTGGTGTTCGTGCTGGGCGGTGACGGCACGCTGCTGCGCGCCGCGGAGCTGGCCCGCGCGGCGGGCGTGCCGGTGCTCGGGGTGAACCTGGGCCGGGTCGGCTTCCTGGCCGAGGCCGACTCCGACGCGCTGTTCGAGGCGATCGGGCACGTGATCCAGCGCGACTACGACGTCGAGGAGCGGATGACCCTCGACATCATCGCGGTGCTGGACGGCGAGGTGCTGGAGAGCACCTGGGCGCTCAACGAGGCCAGCGTCGAGAAGAGCATGCGGGAGCGCATCCTCGACGTGGTGGTGGAGGTCGACGGCAGGCCGGTGTCGGCGTTCGGCTGCGACGGCGTGCTGGTGGCCACCCCGACCGGCTCCACGGCCTACGCGTTCTCCGCGGGCGGCCCGGTGGTGTGGCCGGACGTGCAGGCCCTGCTGGTGGTGCCGAGCAACGCGCACGCGCTGTTCTCCCGCCCGCTGGTGGTCTCGCCCGCGTCGGTGGTGGCGCTGGAGGTCGACGCCGGGGGACACCCGGCGGTGCTGTGCGCCGACGGCAGGCGGACCGTCGAGCTGCCTCCGGGGGCTCGGGTGGAGGTCGCGGGCGGCAGCACGCCGCTGCGGCTGGTCCGGTTGCGGCAGGGGCCCTTCGCCGATCGGCTGGTGGAGAAGTTCTCGTTGCCGGTGCAGGGTTGGCGCGGTCCGGCGGCAGGTTGACCGCTCGCGTGTCGGGATCGCCCAGTAGTGTTCGGCCTGTGTTGGCCGAGATGCGCATCCAGGGCCTCGGTGTGATCGACGAGGCCACCCTTGAGCTCGCCCCCGGTTTCACCGTGGTGACGGGCGAGACCGGCGCGGGCAAGACCATGGTCGTCACCGGCCTCCACCTGCTGGGCGGGGGGCGGGCCGAGGCGTCGCGCGTGCGCAACGGCGCGGAGCGGGCGGTGGTCGAGGGCCGCTTCCAGGCCCCGGCGGGCAGCCCGGCGGCGAAGGTCGCCGAGGAGGTCGGCGGCGAGCCCGACGAGGACGGCGCGGTGATCGCGGTCCGCACGGTCGGCGCGGACGGGCGTTCGCGCGCCCACCTGGGCGGCCGGTCGGTGCCCGTCGGCGTGCTGGCCGAGCTGGCCGAGCAGCTGCTGGCCGTGCACGGCCAGAACGACCAGCTGCGCTTGCTGCGCCCCACCGAGCAGCGCGCGGTGCTGGACCGGTTCGCGGGCGACGAGGTGGCCGAGCCGCTGCGCGCCTACCAGAAGGTGCGCGAGGAGTGGCTGCGCGTCGCCACCGAGCTGGTGGAGCGCACCGAGCGCTCCCGCGAGCTGGCCCGCGAGGCCGACCTGCTGCGCCACGGCCTGGCCGAGATCAGCGCGGTGGACCCCAAGCCGGGCGAGGACGTCGAGCTGGTGGACGAGGCGCGCAGGCTGGCCGACGCCGACCAGCTGCGCGAGGCTGCCGCGGGCGCCCAGTACGCGGTGGCGGGCGCACCCGACGGCGATCCCGACACCCCCGGCGCGCTGGGCCTGATCGGCGAGGCGAGGCGCAGGCTGGGCACCTCGGAGGACCCCAAGCTGCGCGACCTGGAGCCCCGGCTGGTGGAGGCGGAGACGCTGCTGGCCGACGTGGGCGCGGAGATCGCCTCCTACCTGGAGCACCTGGACGCCGACCCGGCGCGGCTGGAGCAGGTGCTCGCCCGGCAGGCCGAGCTGAAGTCGCTGACCCGCAAGTACGCCGCGGACGTGGACGGCGTGATCGCGTGGGCGCGGGAGGCGGCCTCCCGGCTGTCCGGCCTGGACACCTCCGACGAGGCGCTGGCGGCGCTGGCCGCGCGGCGCGACGAGCTGGCCGCCGAGCTCGCCGGGTACGCCCGGCAGGTGACCGCCGCGCGCACCGAGGCGGCGCTGGAGCTGGGCCGCGAGGTCTCCGAGGAGCTGACCGGGCTGGCCATGCCGCACGCCACGGTCGAGGTCGTGGTGCGGCCCCGCGTGGCCGAGCAGGGCGACCCGCAGGCGCTGGAGGTCGACGGGCGGCGCCTGCACGCGGGCGTCAGCGGCGTGGACGACGTGGAGCTGCGGCTGATCGCGCACCCCGGCGCGCCCGCGCTGCCGGTGCACAAGGGCGCCTCCGGCGGCGAGCTGTCGCGGGTGATGCTGGCGCTGGAGGTCGTGCTGTCGCACTCCGACCCGGTGCCGACGCTGGTGTTCGACGAGGTCGACGCGGGCGTGGGTGGGCGCGCGGCGGTGGAGGTCGGCAGGCGGCTGGCCCGGTTGGCGCGCAGCCACCAGGTCATCGTGGTCACCCACCTGCCGCAGGTCGCCGCGTTCGCCGATCGGCACCTGGTGGTGGACAAGACCGCCGACGGGGTGCTGACCCGCAGCGGCGTGCGGGTGCTGGACGAGTCGCAGCGGGTGGTCGAGCTGGCCCGGATGCTGGCGGGCATGGACTCCACCGACACCGGGCGCGCGCACGCCGAGGAGCTGCTGGCGGCGGCCAAGGCGGACAAGGAGAACGTGCCCGTGGTGCGGCGCAGGGGGAAGAAGAAGACGACGTGAACCGCGTGGTCCTGGCCGTGGTGGCCCTGCTGGCCGCGGCCGGACTGGCGGTGGTGGGCACCCTGCTGCCGCTGTACACGATGGGCTGGGAGCGCGCGGGCGGGTGGGTCGGTCTGTCCGTCACGTCCTGGGCGGTGGAGTCGGTCGGCCTGGAACTGCCCGAGGAGCTGAGGGCCAGCTCCCGGTTCGGTGTGCCGATCACCGCGGGCGCGGTGCTGCTCGCGGTGGCCGCGGCGCTGCTGGTCGGGCGGCGTCCGGCCCCGGCGAGGCCCGACCCCGCCGAGGGCGAGATCGTCGTCTACGAGCTGCGGCCCGTCGACGCCGAGCCTGCCGGTGAGCCCGACGGCGCGGCCGTGGCGCCCGCGGCGCGACCTGCGGCGCCCGCCGCGCGGCCCCGGCGCGACGGCCTCGCCCGAGCCTTGGCCTTCGGCGGTGCCGGAGTGCTGGTCGGCGCGGTGTGGTCGGTGATCACCGTGGTCACCAACACCCTGGACCAGGGCAGGTCGGCGGGCGGGGCGCCCAGCGAGTGGGAAGCCGGTGACGGCGTGGTGGTGCTCGCCGTCGCCTGCCTGGTCGCCGTCGTCGGCGCGGTGCTGGCGATGGGTGGTGGCGCCGCGCCCGCCTCGGAAGCCTCCGCCGAGCTCGCCGCCGAGTTCCCCGGCGACGACACGCGGACCCCGCCCCACGGCTTCCCTCCCCTCGGAGGTCCGGGAGACGGACCCGATTCACCCGACCGGGCGTAATCGTCCACTGTGGACGGCCCGTTCGCGGGCGGGCATCGCCGCCCTGGCGTTGAATTCGGGGGTTCTGGGCGTTCGACTCGCGGTACCTGGAGGTTCGACTCGCGGGACTAGGCCGTCCGGGTGATCCGCGCTGGGGACTGCGGTGCGCTGGGTGACCGGCGGCGTGTTAGCGTTAGGGCCCGTGGACAGGGCGGTGGCCCTGCGGAATTTCGGACCACGGGAGCCTCGTTGGTGCTTCAGGCACGCACGACCAAGCACGTTTTCGTCACCGGGGGCGTGGCCTCCTCCCTGGGCAAGGGGCTCACCGCTTCCAGCCTCGGCCAGCTGCTGACCTCGCGCGGCCTGCGGGTGACCATGCAGAAGCTGGACCCCTACCTCAACGTCGACCCCGGCACGATGAACCCGTTCCAGCACGGCGAGGTCTTCGTCACCGAGGACGGCGCCGAGACCGACCTGGACATCGGCCACTACGAGCGGTTCCTGGCCCGCGACCTGTCCGGCGACGCGAACGTGACCACCGGCCAGGTCTACTCCGAGGTCATCGCCAAGGAGCGCCGCGGCGAGTACCTCGGCGACACCGTGCAGGTCATCCCGCACATCACCGACGAGATCAAGCGCCGCATCCGGGCGATGGCCGAGCCCGGTCCCGACGGCGTCGCGCCCGACGTGGTGATCACCGAGGTCGGCGGCACCGTGGGCGACATCGAGTCGCTGCCGTTCCTGGAAGCCGCCCGCCAGGTGCGCCACGACGTGGGCCGGGACAACGTGTTCTTCCTGCACGTCTCGCTGGTGCCCTACCTGGCGCCCTCCGGTGAGCTCAAGACCAAGCCGACGCAGCACTCGGTGGCCGCGCTGCGCAACATCGGCATCCAGCCCGACGCCATCGTGTGCCGGGCCGACCGGGAGATCCCGGACGCGCTCAAGCGCAAGATCGCCCTGATGTGCGACGTGGACACCGACGCCGTGGTGGCCGCGGTGGACGCGCCGTCGATCTACGACATCCCCAAGGTGCTGCACGCCGAGGGCCTGGACGCCTACGTGGTGCGCAGGCTCGGGCTGCCGTTCCGGGACGTCGACTGGACCGTGTGGGGCGACCTGCTGGACCGGGTGCACAACCCGGCGGAGAAGGTGCGCATCGCGCTGGTGGGCAAGTACGTCGACCTGCCGGACGCCTACTTGTCGGTGACCGAGGCGCTGCGCGCGGGCGGGTTCGCCCACCGCGCCAAGGTGGAGATCGCGTGGGTGCCCTCCGACGAGTGCAAGACCGCCTCCGGCGCGGCGCACGCGCTGGCGGGCGTGGACGCGGTGCTGATCCCCGGCGGCTTCGGCGTGCGCGGCATCGAGGGCAAGATCGGCGCCATCACCCACGCCCGCACCAGGGGCATCCCGCTGCTGGGCCTGTGCCTGGGGCTGCAGTGCATGGTCATCGAGGCGGCGCGCAACCTGGCGGGCATCGAGGACGCGAACTCCACCGAGTTCGAGGAGACCGGCTCGCCGGTCATCAGCACCATGGCCGACCAGGAGGACGTGGTGTCCGGGCAGCGCGACATGGGCGGCACCATGCGCCTGGGCGCGTACCCGGCCAAGCTGATCCCCGGCTCGCAGGTGGCCAGGGCCTACGGCGCCGACGAGGTCTCCGAGCGGCACCGGCACCGCTACGAGGTCAACAACGCCTTCCGCGACCGGCTGGCGCGGGCCGGGCTGGTGTTCTCCGGCACCTCGCCGGACGGCAGGCTGGTGGAGTTCGTCGAACTGCCCGCCGACGTGCACCCGTTCTTCGTGGCCACCCAGGCGCACCCGGAGCTGAAGAGCCGTCCGACCAAGCCGCACCCGCTGTTCGCCGCGCTGGTCAAGGCCGCGCTGGACTACCGGCTGGCCGACCGGCTGCCGCTGCCCGAGACCGCCGGGGCGGCCCAGTGACCAGGCACGAGTTCCAGACCGTCGCCTCGCGCGACGTGCACGTCGGCAAGGTCGTCGCGCTGCGGGTGGACGAGGTGGCCATGCCGGGCGGCGGCACGGCGCGGCGCGAGGTCGTGGAGCACCTGGGCGCGGTGGCCGTGGCGGCGGTGGACGACGACGGCGCGGTCACCCTGATCCACCAGTACCGGCACCCGCTGGGCAAGCGGATCTGGGAGCTGCCCGCCGGACTGCTGGACGCGGGCGACGAGACACCCCTGGCCGCGGCCCGGCGCGAGCTGGCCGAGGAGGTCGGCCTGGCCGCCACCGACTGGGTGACGCTGGTGGACGTGGCCGCTTCGCCCGGTTTCACCGACGAGGTGGTGCGGGTGTTCCTGGCCCGCGGCCTGACCGAGGTGGACCGGGAGGCCATGGGCGAGGAGGAGGCCGACCTGGAGGCCCGGCGGTTCCCGCTGGACGAGGCGGTGGCGATGGCGCTGGCGGGCGAGATCGTCAACGGCGCCGCCGTCGCGGGCCTGCTGGCCGCCCAGGCGGTCCTGGCGGGCCGGGCCACCCCGCGCCCCGCCGACGCCCCCTTCACCGACCGCCCCACCAAGTTCGCCTCGCGTTCCTAGCCCAGGGCCGCCCGGCCACCAGCCGGGCGGCCCACCACGCCCGCCCCCGGTGTCACCCACCTATGGGCGTGTTGGGCGTGTCGTCCCCGCGAGTCGAACGCTCAGACACCCTGAACTCAACATTCGCGCACCCCGACCCGCACTTCCGCGGCCCTGGCCGGCGCTTCCGCGCCCCTCGGGTAGTAGTTACAGGCCTTCCCGGCCCCGTCGGGTAGTACTTGCCCACGCACCAGGGGGGCGCGCGCGGAGCGCGCGCAGCGGCGCGACCCGCCATCCTTGGCGACCTGCCGCGCGGCGAGCGCCCTCTTTGCTGGATAACCCAACCCGAACGACGAACTCAGGGGTCCTGAGCGTTCGACTCGCGATCTGGCGTGACGTGGGCGCGCACCCACCAGGCACACTGGGCGGGTGCGCGGACCACTGGCGATGGCGGCGGGGGCAGGTGCGGCCTGCGCCCTGCTGCTGGTCGTGGACCCCAACCAGCCGGGCTCGCTGCTGCCGCCCTGCCCCCTCTACGCCCTGACCGGCATCCAGTGCCCCGCCTGCGGATCCACCCGCATGGTCCACGCCCTCCTGCACGGCGACCTGGCCGCCGCCTGGCACTTCAACGCGGCGATGCTGGTCGCGGGCCTGCCGCTGCTGGCCTGGCTGTGGTGGCGGTGGTTCCGCGCTTCGCGTGCGGGGCTGCCGACGCCGCCGCTGCCGCGCCGGGTCGGCGCCCCCGTCGTCGCACTGGCCGTGGCGTGGACGTTGGCGCGCAACCTAGTCGCGTAGCTTGCGCCCCTGGGCGTCGGTCCCGCCGTTGACCAGCAGGATGATGCCGTCGATCAACGTCCAGATCCCGCAGCCGCCGCAGGTGAGCAGCTGCGCCACGCCGATCGCGACGTCCCCGATGTAGAACCGCCCGATGCCGAACGGGGTCACCAGCTGGAGCACCCCGGCGGCGATCTTGGACTTGTCCGACAGCGGCTGCCCGGTCAGCGGGTCCACGCCGTAGGGCGTCGCGTGGTACTGCGGCACGTACCCCACCGGAGGCGGTGGGGGCGGGTAGTAGGCCGGTGGCGGGGCCAGGAACCGCGGGTGCGGCTGCGGCAGGTCGCGGAACAGCGCCGCCAGGTCCTGCGCGGTCTGCGCGGCCGCGGCGTAGCCGACCCGCTGCTCGTACTCGCCGATCTCCAGGCGGCCCGCGGCGAAGTGGTCGTTCAGTGCGCTGATCGCTTCCTCGCGCTGCTGGTTGCCGATGCGCACCCGGTGGGGTTGGGACACCGGGCAAACCTAGCCCGCCCGGCGGCGGGTGCAGCGCGCTGTGCCAAGGTGGTCGCCGTGGTGGTGGAGGATTCGATCGCGACGTACCTGGACCACCTGGCGGTCGAGCGCGGCACGGCCCGCAACACGCTGGACTCCTACGCCCGCGACCTGCGCCGCTACGCCGAGCACCTGGCCGCGCGCGGGATCACCGACCTGGCCGGGGTCACCGAGGCGGTGGTGGCCGACTTCCTGGCCTCGCTGCGGGAGCGCGGGTTGGCCGCCTCGTCGGCGGCCCGGACCCTGGTGGCGGTGCGCGGTCTGCACCGGTTCGCCCACCGCGAGGGCGTCACCCCCGCCGACCCGGCTCGCGCCGTGCACCCGCCGACGCCGCCGCGCAGGTTGCCCAAGGCGCTGCCGGTCGACGACGTGCTGCGGCTGCTGGACACGCCGGGGGACACCCCGGCGGCGCTGCGCGACCGCGCACTGCTGGAGCTGCTGTACTCCAGCGGCGCGCGGATCTCCGAGGTGGTGGGGCTGGACGTGGACGACGTCGACGCCGCCGAGCGGACCGTGCTGCTCGATGGCAAGGGCGGCAAGCAGCGGGTGGTGCCGGTGGGCAGGCCCGCGCTGGCCGCGCTGGAGTCCTACCTGGTGCGCGCCCGGCCGTCGCTGGCCAAGCGGGCCAACCCGGCGCTGTTCCTCAACGCCCGCGGCGGCAGGCTGTCCCGGCAGACGGCCTGGCACGTGCTCAAGACCGCCGCCGAGCGGGCGGGCATCACCGCGGAGGTCTCGCCGCACACCTTGCGCCACTCCTTCGCCACGCACCTGCTGGAGGGCGGCGCGGACGTGCGGGTGGTGCAGGAGCTGCTCGGTCACGCCTCGGTGACCACCACGCAGGTCTACACCCTGGTCACGGTGAACACGCTGCGCGAGGTCTACGCGACCGCGCACCCCCGTGCGCGCCAGTAGCGGGCGGTACCGTGTGCGCACACCTGAGCGGAGCGGGAGGTGCTGCCGAGGTGCCGAGTCTTGAGGAGCCCGAGCGCTCGCAGATCGAGCTGGGCGCGGTGCTGCACGCGTTGAGCGACCCCACGCGGTTGGCCGTGGTCCGCCAGATCGAGGCGGACGGGGAGCGGCTGTGCGGGGCCCTGCTGGTGGAGGTGGCCAAGTCCACCCTGTCGCAGCACCTGCGCGTGCTGCGCGAGGCGGGCATCACCCGGACCAGGGCCTGCGGCAACCAGCGGTGGGTCTCGCTGCGCCGCGACGACCTGGACGAGCTGTTCCCCGGCCTGCTCGACGTGGTGCTGCGGGCGGCCGACCGGACCGCCGACCGGATGGGGGAGCGGACCGCCGCGGCCAGGTAGCCGGGGTGGGGAACCTGCCCCCGTACGGCGAGGCGCGTTGCTGGGTGGCGGTGGTGTGCCTAGGCTTCGCCCAGGCACAGGACTACGGATCGGGAAGCGATGTCGACACCGGAGCACGTGGGCGAGGGCGGGTACGTCCCGCCGCCCGCGCCGACCGGTGTGCCGCGCGCGTCGGTGGAGCTCAGCCTCGCGCCGCACGCCGCCCCGCTCGACGAGGACGCCACCGAGCAGGTCGCGGGCGACATCGGGCCCACCGGCAGGCCGCTGCGGTTCGTGCCGGACCCGCCGCTGGTGGCGCACCACGGGCCCGCGAAGATCCTGGCGATCTGCAACCAGAAGGGCGGGGTGGGCAAGACCACCTCGGCCATCAACCTCGGCGCGGCGCTGGCCGAGTACGGCCGCCGCGTGCTGCTGGTCGACTTCGACCCCCAGGGGGCGCTGTCGGTCGGGCTCGGGGTGCAGCCGCACCAGCTCGACCAGACCATCTACAACGTGATCATGGAGCGCAACGTCGGCGTGCAGGACGTGATCATGCGCACGCCGGTGGACGAGATGCACCTGCTGCCCAGCAACATCGACCTGTCGGCGGCGGAGATCCAGCTGGTCTCCGAGGTCGGCCGGGAGCACACGCTGGTGCGCACGCTGCGCCCGGTGATCGACCAGTACGACTACGTGCTGGTGGACTGCCAGCCCTCGCTCGGCTTGCTCACGGTCAACGCCCTCGCGGCGGCTGACGGCGTCCTCATCCCGCTGGAGTGCGAGTTCTTCAGCCTGCGCGGGGTCGCCCTGCTCATCGACACCATCGAGAAGGTCAGGGAGCGGTTGAACCCGAAGCTGGAGATCACCGGAATCCTCGCCACCATGTACGACCCGCGCACCCTGCACTCGCGCGAGGTGATGGCGCGCGTGGTGGAGGCGTTCGGCGACGTCGTGTTCGACACGGTGATCAACCGCACCGTCCGGTTCCCGGAGACGACCGTGGCGGGGGAGCCGATCACCCGGTGGGCGCCCCGCTCGGCGGGCGCCAAGGCCTACCGCGCGCTGGCGCGCGAGGTGATCGCCCGGTGACCCGACGCCCCTCGCTGCCGGGAGCTTCGGAGCTGTTCCGCCTCACCAGCCCGGCCGAAGCGACCCCCCTCGCGCCCGCGCCCGTCGCCGAACCGGAGTCGCCGCCGCAGCGGCGCGGCACCGGCAGGCAGAAGCACTCGACCAAGATCACCGTCTACGTCTCCGACGAGGAGCTGATCGGGCTGGAGCACGCCCGGCTGCAGTTGCGCGCCGAGCACGGCCTGGCGGTGGACCGGGGCCGGGTGGTGCGCGAGGCGATCGCCGTGGTGCTCGACGACCTGGAGGTCCACGGCGCCGACTCGCTGCTGGTGCGCAGGCTGCGCGAGCGGTGACCGCGCCAGCGCCCCCACCGGAGGAGCAGGTCGCGGAGGTCCCCGACGGTCGGTTCAAGGTCCGGCTGACCAACTTCGAGGGCCCCTTCGACCTGCTGCTGCAGCTGATCTCGCAGCACACCCTGGACGTCACCGAGGTGGCGCTGCACCAGGTCACCGACGACTTCATCGCCCACATCCGGGCGCTGGGCGACGGCTGGGACCTGGACGAGACCACCGAGTTCCTGGTCATCGCGGCCACCCTGCTCGACCTGAAGGCGGCGCGGCTGCTGCCGCAGGGCGACGTGGAGGACGAGGAGGACCTGGCGCTGCTGGAGGCGCGCGACCTGCTGTTCGCGCGATTGCTGCAGTACCGGGCCTACAAGCAGGTGGCGGCGCTGTTCGGGGAGCTGGAGCAGGGCGCCTACCGGCGCTACCCGCGCTCGGTGGCGCTGGAGCGGCGCTACGAGGGCCTGCTGCCGGAGGTGATGCTGGGGGTGGACGCCCGGCGGTTCGCCGAGATCGCCGCCGCGGTGTTCCGGCCCAAGCCGCCGCCCGCGGTGTCCACCGCGCACATCCACCAGCACCGGATCTCGGTCCGCGAGCACGCCGCGCTGCTGCGCGAGCGGCTGGCGGCGTGCGGCACGGCGACGTTCGCCGAGCTGGTCGCCGACTGCGCGGAGACCATCGAGGTGGTCGCGCGGTTCCTGGCGCTGCTGGAGCTGTACCGGGAGAAGTCGCTGTCGTTCGAGCAGCACGACCCGCTGGGCGAGCTGCGCGTGACGTGGGTCGGCGGGACCCTGGAGGAGGCGCGGGCGCAGGTCCGCGACGAGGAGGACGAGGAGTACGGGTGACCGAGCCTGAGCCGCGCCCCGCGCCGGAGGAGGCGGGCGCTCACGTGGCGGACGACGCTGCGGACGACGCTGCGGAGAGCACCGGCCTGCCCGACCTGGCCGACGACGCCGAGTTCGAGGGCGCGCTGGAGTCGGTGCTGCTGGTGGTGGACACCCCGATCGCCGAGGAGCAGCTCGCCGCGGTGTTCGAGCAGCCGGTGAAGCGGGTCACCTCGGCGCTGCACCGGCTGGCCGCCCGCTACACCGAGGCGGGCAGCGGCATCGACCTGCGTAGAATCGGAGAGGGGTGGCGGTTCTACACCAGGGACCGCTTCGCGCCATTCGTGGAGAAGTTGCTGCTCGACGGGCAGCGCGCCAAGCTCACGCGGGCCGCGCTGGAGACCCTCGCCGTGATCGCCTACCGGCAGCCCGTCACCAGGGCCCGGATCGCGGCGGTGCGCGGGGTCAACGTCGACGGCGTGATCCGCACGCTGGTCGCACGCGGGCTGATCGCCGAGACGGGCACCGACGCCGACACGGGTGGCCTCCTCTACCGCACGACCGAACTGTTCCTGGAGCGGTTGGGACTGTCGTCGTTGAACGACCTGCCCCCGATCGCCCCCCTGTTGCCCGAAGTGGATGCGATCGACGATGTCTGACCCCGGTTCTGAAGGCGTCCGGCTCCAGAAGGTGCTGGCCAAGGCGGGGATCGCCTCGCGGCGGGTGGCCGAGGAGCTGATCGAGCTCGGCCGCGTCCAGGTCGACGGCGAGGTGGTCCGCGAGCAGGGCCGCCGCATCGACCCGGAGACCGCGGTGGTCCACGTGGACGGCGTGCGCGTGGTGCTCAAGGACGACGTGATCACCCTCGTGCTGAACAAGCCGCGCGGCGTGCTGTCGACCATGCACGACGAGCAGCACCGGCCGTGCGTGGGCGACTACCTGTCCCAGCGCAAGGAGCGGCTGTTCCACGTCGGCAGGCTGGACGCGGACACCGAGGGCCTGCTGCTGCTGACCAACGACGGCGACCTGGCGCACCGGCTGATGCACCCCTCCTACGAGGTGTCCAAGACCTACCTGGCCGAGGTGCCCGGCCCCATCCCCAAGGGCCTGGGCAAGCAGTTGCGCGCGGGGGTGGAGCTGGAGGACGGCCCGGCCCGCGTCGACTCGTTCAAGCTGATCTCCTCCATGCCCGGCCGCGCCCTGGTGGAGGTGGTGCTGCACGAGGGCCGCAAGCACATCGTGCGCAGGCTGCTGGAGGCGGTGGGCCACCCGGTGCAGAGCCTGGTGCGCACGGCGGTGGGCGAGGTGCGCCTGGGCAACCAGCGCCCCGGTTCGATGCGCGTGCTCAACCGCCAGGAGGTCGGCTCGCTGTACAAGGCCGTCGGGCTGTAGCGGTCGCCTGGCGCCCGGCCGGGGCTACCACCCCCGCCGGGCGCCACCCCGGCGCAACCGCGTGCTGCGAATGGCGTCGCCCCGGTGTCGTCCTTTCGGTCGGGCAGCGCCTACCCCGGTCGACCCGATCGGTCCGCCGAGTCCTGTGTGGACCGCCGACTTCCCTTGTCACGCCGAAGATCACCTGGCGGAGTTTTGCCGCCACGCATTGTGGCGAGCGGGTGCCACTCTCTAGATTGAGCCGGGTTGGCTCGGGTTGATCAACTGGGAAGTAGGCGTTGCGCGTGCGTGCGCTCACCCGAGGGCTGCTCGGCGCGGTCGGGTTCCTCGTTGTCTGGGAGCTGTTCGGCCGGTCGGGTCTGGTTCCCCTGGAGTACTTACCGCCGCCGTCAGTGGTGGCGGTGGAGTTGTCGAAGCTGTTGGGCGATGAGCCGTTCCTCAGGGACGTGGTGGCCACGGTGCTGGCCCTGCTCATCGCGGTGGGGCTGTCCATCGGCATCGCGGTCCCCCTGGGCCTGGTGCTGGGCAGCGTGCCCGCCGTCCGCCACGCCACCCGCGCGGTGGTGGAGTTCCTCCGCCCGATCCCCTCGGTGGCCCTGATCCCGCTGGCCATCATGGTGCTGGGCATCGGACCGGAGATGAAGATCAGCCTCGCCGTCTACGCGGCGGTGTGGCCGATCCTGTTCAACACGGTCTACGCGCTGGACGAGCTGGACCCCCTGCTCGTGGAGACCGCGCGGGCGTTCGGCGCGGGCCGCGCGCGCGTGCTGCTCTCGGTGGCGCTGCCCAGCGCGCTGCCGTTCGTGCTGACCGGTGTCCGGCTGGCCGCGACGACGGGCCTGGTCGTCCTGGTCAGCGTCGAGCTGCTGGCGGGCGGCTCGGGAGGGCTCGGGCAGTTCATCATGGAGGCCCGCAGCGGCGCGGGCCGCATGGACCTGGTCCTCGCCGGGACCGTGGTCGCGGGCGTCATCGGCTACCTGCTCAACGAGGGGCTGGAACGCGCGCAGCGCCGCTGGGTCGGCTGGGGCTCGGCCACCGGGGGGCGCTCGTGACGAGGTTGTCCGGGTTCCTCCAGCGCTGGGTGGTGTTCGCGGGCCTCGTCGTGGTCTGGGAACTGGTCACCCGCGCGGTCGACGACACGTTCTTCCCGCCCCCGTCGGAGATCGCCGCGTCGGCCCACGAGCTGTGGTTCTCCGGTCCGCTGAGCGATCTGCTGCTCACCGACACCGTGTTCGACCACGTGCTGCCCAGCGTGGGCAGGCTGCTGGCGGGCTGGGGCATCGCCGCGGTGGTCGGCGTCTCGCTGGGGGTGGCCATGGGCCGCTCGACCGCGGCCATGCAGTTCGCCGGACCGGTGCTGACGTTCCTGCGCTCGATCCCGCCGCCCACCCTGGTGCCGGTGTTCCTGCTGATCTTCAACATCGGCACGTCCATGCAGCTGGCCACGATCGTCTTCGGCGTGCTGTGGCCGATCCTGCTCAACAGCGTCGACGGCGCCCGCTCCGTCGACACCACCAAGTTCGAGACCTCGGCGGTGTTCCGCATCCCCAGGGCGCAGTGGGTGCTCGGTGTCGTGCTGCCCGCCGCGGCCCCGAAGATCTTCGCCGGGCTGCGGGTCAGCCTGTCGCTGTCCCTGGTGCTCATGGTCGTCTCCGAACTGGTGGGCACCGACAACGGGATCGGGTCGCAACTCCTCATCGCCCAGCGGGAGTTCGACTTCCCCGACATGTGGGCCGGGATCGTCCTGCTCGGCGTCCTGGGCTACGCCCTCAACACCGTGCTCCTGTCCTTCGAGCGCCGGGCGCTGGCCTGGCAGCCGAAGCGGGCGGAGCGCACCCCCGCGACGGTGGAGGATTGACATGACCGCGATGCTCGAGGTGACCGGCCTCGGCCACACCTACCAGGCGAAGGACGGGGCCCACACCGCCATCGCCGATCTGTCCTTCCGCGTGGGCGCGGGTGAGCTGGTCTGCGTGGTCGGCCCGTCCGGCTGCGGCAAGTCCACGCTGCTGCGCACCATCTCCGGCCTGATCCGCCCGAGCAAGGGCGAGATCACCTTGCACGGCGACGAGGTCCGCGGTGTGCCGGACGACCTCGCCGTGGTCTTCCAGGACTACAGCCGCTCGCTGTTCCCCTGGCTGACCGTGCAGGGCAACGTCGAGTTCCCGTTGCGGCGCGGCCTGAGCCGCGCCCAGCGCCGCACGCGGGCCGCGGAGGCCCTGGAGTGGGTGGGGCTGTCCGCCGCGGCCCGCAAGCACCCATGGCAGCTCTCCGGTGGGATGCAGCAGCGCGTGGCCATCGCCCGCGCGCTGGCCTACCGGCCCGCGCTGCTGCTGATGGACGAGCCGTTCGCGTCGGTCGACGCGCAGACCCGGTTCGAGCTGGAGGACCTGCTGCTCAAGGTCCGCGCCGAGCACGACACCACGGTCCTGGTGGTCACCCACGACATCGACGAGAGCGTGTACCTGGGCGACCGCGTGCTGGTGCTCTCGGGTTCGCCCGCCTCCGTGGTGGCGGACCTGCGGGTCGACCTGCCCGCGCGGCGCGACCAGGTCACCACGCGCGAGTCGGAGACCTTCGTGGCGCTGCGGGCCGAGGTGGCGCGGCTGCTGAACGTGGGCAAGCCCGCCGAGGACGTCGCGGACAGGCGCCGGGTCGACGAGCGCCGGGTCGACGAGCACCGGGCGGACGAGCGCCGGGCCGCGCGGTGGGCGGAGGCCGAGCGCGCCGAGACCGAGCGGGCCGGGCTGGTCGCCGCCCACGAGCGGGACGACCTGTTCTCCCGTTAGCCGGTCCATTCCCGGACCCCCGTGGCGCCGAATCCTCCGAGGAGGCTTCCGCGCTGCGGGGGTCTTTTCGTCGTCGGGGTTCCCGGTGGTCGTCCTCGGTTGTTCAGCGGCCCGCCGCCGGGGGTGCGGCGACCGGTCGGGGAGAAATCGACCGGCGCACCGCCGATGGGTTCCGGCGCATTTTCGTGCCGGTGCCGCAATGGCGGTGCGGTGGTCTTCGGGTCATTGGCGCGTCCGGTCGGGAGAAGCGACCGGACGAGCGCGGATCACGGTCCCACGTAGTTCTGCGCGAAATACCCGGCGGAAGCTCCGGAAGCGATGAGGTGTTCCAACCGGGCTTGTCCCAGGCGGCTCAGGAACGGTTCCGGTGACCGGTGGATCATGAACACCATCCACTGCGAGAACTCCTGCGCACGCCAGACCCGGCGCAAGCACACCTCGGAGTAGCTCCGCAGCCCGCTTTCATCACCCGTTCGGTGGTATGAGATCAGGGCGTCGGCGAGCACCTCGGCGTCGTGCAGCGCGAGGTTCATGCCTTTCGCGCCCACCGGTGTGATGATGTGCGCGGCATCGCCGAGGAGGTAGAGCCTGCCGTAGCACATCGGTTCGACAACGTGGCTGCGCATGTCCAGGATGCGCTTCTCGATGATGCGCCCCTCGGTCAGCTTCCAGTCCGAGTCGCGGAGCGCCAAGCGCTTGTGCAGCTCCGCCCAAACGCGATCATCGGGCCAGTTGTCCACCGTGTCGTCGGTCGGTACCTGCAGGTAATAGCGGGAAACCGTAGAACTGCGGAGCATGTGCCCGGCGAACCCGTCGGGGTGCAGCGCGTAAATCACCTTGTGCGTGGACGGCGGGGCCTCGGCGAGAATGCTCAGCCACTCGATGCCGTGCTGGTAGGTGAACTCCTGCACCGCTCCCGGCGGGATGCTGCGCCTGCTCACGCCGTGGAAGCCGTCCGCCCCGCCGAGGAACGAGCACTCGAGCCGCTCCCGGCGACCGTCGGAAGAAGTCCAGGTCAGAGCGGGTTCAGGGGTGTCGATGCCGTGCAGCTCGACGTCGGTGACGGAGAACCGGATGTCACCACCCCTGGCCAGGTAGTTGCTCAGCAGGTCCTTGACGACCTCCTGCTGCGGATACACGTAGTGCGTCTGCCCCTCGTAGAGGGACGAGTAGTCCACTTCGTGCGCTTCCCCGTTCACCCGGAATTCGCAGGCGCCGTGTCGATCCGCCTCTTGGAGCAGTCTGCCCGCCAACCCGTGATCGGCCAGCATCTGCACCGCGCGGTGTTCGATCACCCCCGCTCGCGGGCGTGTCTCGATGTACTCCCGAGTGCCGCGTTCCAGTACCACGCAGGGGATTCCCGCTTCGAGCAGGAGGTTCCCCAAGGTCAGTCCCGCCGGCCCCGCGCCGACGATCCCGACCACTCGTTGATTGCTCTGTATGGACGATTCGGGGTCTTCTTGGGTCACTGCGTTCACCTGCCTCTGGACAGCCTGTGCAAAGATGCTCACCGAAGGTAGTGGATCAAACCTTCGAGTGTCGGTCGACTGGGTTCTTGTCGTACCACTGGATCACTTTGAGTGGGCCTCCCCTGTCGTCCGTGCATCCTGCCCCCGCACTGTCGCCACTCCAACAGGAGATGTCCCCCATGACTCGAAGAGTCGGCCGCTCGGCAACCAGGCTCCTCAGCGCACTGTCCGCGGTCGCGATGCTCGCCGCGGTCTCCGGTTGCGGTCTGCTCGGTGGTTCCGAGAGCACATCAGCCGACGCCCCCTCGGGATCGGGCCAGGTCGAGAAGAGCAAGATCAAGCTGGGTCTGCTGCCCATCCTCGACGTCGCCTCGGTCCACCTCGCGATCAAGAAGAACTACTTCCGGGACGAGGGCCTGGAGGTCGAGGTCACCAACTTCCAGGGCGGCGCGGCGGCGATCCCCGGCCTGATCAAGGGCGAGATCGACATCACCTTCGGCAACTGGGTCTCGTTCTTCTCCGCCGAGGCCAACGGGGCGGCCAAGGGAGTGGACGGGCTGAAGCTGGTCTCCGACGGCTACCAGACCAAGCCGGAGATGTTCCTGATCGTCGCGGCTCCCGACGCCGCGGTGAAGTCCCCGCAGGACCTGGCGGGCAAGAAGATCGCGATCAACACCTACCGCAACATCGCCGAGCTGACCGCGCGGGCCACCCTGGAGGCCAACAACGTCGACCCGAACTCGGTGGAGTTCAAGGAAATGCCCTTCCCCGACATGGAGGCGGCGATCAAGGGCGGCAGCGTCGACGCGGCGTTCATGGTGGAGCCCTTCATCACCAGGGCCCAGCGCGCCATCGGCGCCACCACCGTGCTGGACGCGGCCTCCGGGCCGACCGACGGCATCCCGATCGGCGGCTACGCCACCACCGGCAAGTTCGCCCAGGACAACCCCAAGACCATCGAGGCGTTCCAGCGCGCGATGGCCAGGGGGCAGAAGGACGCCTCCGACTCCGCCGCGGTCGTGCCGCTGCTGCAGGAGTACGCCAAGGTCGACAAGGAGACCGCGGGCCTGGTGAAGTTCGGCGAGTTCCCGACCTCGCTGGACGCCACCCGGCTGCAGCGCGTCGCCACGCTGATGCGCACCTACGGGCTGCTGGAGAAGGACTTCGACGTCAAGCCGATGATCCTCGCCGGTTCCTCGGGTTGATTCCACGCGGAGGGGGAGTCCGGGCCGGGCTCCCCCTCGGTCGTTTCCCCGCCGGGTCGACCGCGTGAAAAGACCATGAAGTGGAGTTAGCGTTCGTTTAGCGGGGTCCGCCCCGCGATGCGGGACAATGATTGATTTGCAAAGTACCGCGTTCCTCCTCCGAACGGCGGTATGAGGACCGGGGATTTTCCATCAAGATCGCCCGGGTTTGCAGTGAACTGTCGATGAATCTGGCCGGGGGGCTGGGGAGTGTGCTGACGGTGCGCGGTCACGACGACCACGCCTCCGGGGAACGACCGGAGCGAACTGAACCCGACACCGGCGCCCGCAGCGGTGCGCCCGACCAGGGGCCCGGCACCGGGACCGCCCCCGCCGACCGGGGCATCTCCCGCTGGCGGCTGCGGAACTGGCGGTTGCGCAGCAAGCTGGCGGTGGTGCTCCTGGTGCCCGCGCTGAGCACGCTGGCGCTGGCGGGCCTGCGGCTCAACACCCAGCTCGACGACGTCGAGCTGTTCGGCAAGGTGCAGCGCGAGCTGCAGCTGTCCGCCCAGGCGGCGGCGGTCTCCGACGCGCTCCAGCTGGAGCGCGACGCGGCGGTGCACTACGTCGCGGGCGGCAGGCAGGGCGCCAGCGCCGAGATCGCCGCGCGGGCGAGCAAGGTCGACCTGGAAGTGGGCGAATTCCGCGACGTCGCCGCCACGACCTCCGGCATCGACGACTCGGTGCGCGACGCCTTCCAGAAGTCCTTACAGGCGTTGGACGGCCTCAGCTCGCTGCGCAACACGACGTTGACCACGCAGTACCCCGACGTGTCGGTGGCAAGCGCTTACTCGCAGATCCTCAGCGCCCTGGCGCAGGTGCACCGCGCCACCGCGAGCAGCCTCAGCGAGCCGACGCTGACCCCGCTGTCGGGCGCGAACCTCGCGCTGTACGACGCCAAGGAGCAGTTGCAGCAGCAGAACGCGATCCTGCTGTCCACCGCCCGGCGCGGCGAGTTCGCGCCCAACCAGGTCAACGCGCTGCGCGCGGCGCAGTCCCGGCTCGACGCCGCGCTGACCGACTTCGCCAACACCGCCACCAGGGAGAACCGCCAGCTGTACCAGGACGTGGTCAGCGGCGGCGTGGTGGACGGCCGCAACCGGCTGGTCCAGCTCGCCCTGGTGCAGCAGGCCGAGCGCGGGCGGGTGTCGATCTCCGACACCGACGTCATGCGGGCGGGCGAGGAGACCGCGGCGCTGATCCGGCAGGTGTCCGACGACATCGAGCAGCAGGCCGACCGGGCCGCGGTCGCGCTGACCGAAGCCGCGCGGCAGTCCGCCTGGCGCGACGCCGCGCTGGTCGCGGTGGCGCTGCTGATCGCGTTCGGCCTCATGGCCGTGGTCGCCCGCTCCATGCTGATCCCGCTGCGGCTGCTGCGCCGCACCGCGCTGGACGTGGCCCGCAACCGCCTGCCCGAGGCGATCAAGCGCATCCGCACGCACCGCGACCCGTCCCGCGCCGCGGAGGAGTCGCTGGTGCCGGTGCCCATCCACACCACCGAGGAGGTCGGCCAGGTGGCCCGCGCCTTCGACGCGGTGCAGCGCGAGGCCATCCGCCTCGCGGTCGAGCAGGTGGCGCTGCGCGCGAACGTCAACGACATGTTCATCAACCTGTCGCGGCGCAGCCAGGCGCTGGTCGAGCGGCAGATCTCGGTGATCGACCGGCTGGAGCAGGACGAGCAGGACCCCGACCAGCTGGCCAGCCTGTTCGAGCTGGACCACCTGGCCACCCAGATGCGCCGCAACAGCGAGAACCTGCTGGTGCTCTCGGGCACCACGGTCACCCGCCGGGTCACCCGGCCGGTGCCGATCGCCGAGGTGCTCGGCGCCGCGGTGTCCGAGGTCGAGAAGTACGCCAGGGTGCAGGTCGCGCCCGCCCCGGACCTGATGGTGCAGGGCCGCGTGGTCAACGACCTCGCGCACCTGATCGCCGAGCTGCTGGACAACGCCACCGCGTTCTCCAAGCCCAGCACCAAGGTCACCGTGCGGGCCACCGAGACCCGGCGCGGCGAGGTGTCCATCCGCATCCACGACCGCGGTGTCGGGATGCAGGAGCAGGACGTCGCCGAGGCCAACCGGAAGCTCGCCGAGCCGCCCGAGGTCGACGTCTCGGTGGCTCGCGAGATGGGCCTGTACGTGGTCGGCCAGCTCGCCAAGCGGCACGACATCCGGGTGTCGCTGAGCAACAACGACGACATAGAGGGCGGTGTGACCGCTCAGGTCGTGCTGCCCGCCTCGCTGCTGCACCGCGGCCCCGAGCCGCTGCGGGCCGCCCCCGCCCCGGCCGCGCTGCCCGCCCGCCAGGCGCCCCCAGAGCTGGAGAGCAGCGGGGTCGGCGCGATCGCGGGCGTGCCCAAGTGGTCGCCGGAGATGACGCCGGTGCCGTTCCCGCAACCGGTGCCCGACCAGGCGGAGGACACCGGCGCGCCGCCGCGGGTGGAGCAGACCTCGACCGCGGACCTGTTCACCGCCACGGTCGCAGGCACCGTCCCGCCGCGCGACGGCCTGGAGCCGATCGACTACTCCTACCCGCCCGCGCGGCTGGAACCGCGGTCCGAACCCCGGCCCGAAGGCAGGCCCGAAGGCAGGCCCGGACCGCAGCGCGAACTGCGGCACGAGCGCCAGTTCGAGCCCGAGGTCCCGGTGCTCGACGAGGACGAGCCCTCGACCCAGCGCCTGCCGATCTACGAGGACGTGCTGTCGCGCTGGTTCCAGGGCGGCGGGGAGGACGAGGCCCCGGTGCGCGGCGAGCTGGCCGAGGAACCCGAGGTGCCCGCCCAGGCCACCTCGTCGGGGTCCGAGCGGACCGTGTTCGCCGACCGGGTCGACCTGGTCGGCCCGGACAGCGAGGCCGAGCCGGAACCGCGGTCCGCGCCGAGGACGTCGTCCGGGCTGCCCAAGCGGGAGCCCGCGCCCTCGCCGGTCCCGGCGTCCTCGCCGGGCTGGGGCTCGGCCGACGACGGCTGGTCCGCCGCCAACAAGCTGCTCAAGTCCACTGTGGACGACACCACCACCGCGGGTCTGCCCAAGCGCGTGCCCAAGGCGCGGCTGGTGCCCGGCTCGCTGGCCGCGCCGTCACCGCGGCACGCGGCCACTCCAGCGCAGCAGCAGCAGCCCGGCGCGAGCGCCGCCGTGACCGCCATCGCCGCGCCGCCGCGCCGCTCCGCGGACCGGCTCAGGCAGCGGTTCGCCACCTACCAACGAGGCGTGCAACTGGGGCGCGAGTCCGCTGACGACAGCGGGCTGCCCTGGGAAGGCCTGTCGTTCGGCAACGCAGACAAGGAGCAGAAGTGACCGCCGCGACCGAGGAACTCGAGAACTTCAGTTGGCTGGTCGACGACTTCGTCAGCCGGGTCGCGGGCGTGGCGCACGCGATCGTGGTCTCGGCGGACGGCCTGCTGCTCGCCTCATCGGAGCGGCTGCCCATCGACCGCGCCGAGCAGCTGGCCGCCGTCGCCTCGGGCCTGGTGAGCCTCAACATCGGCGCGGCGCGCTGCTTCGAGGCGGGCGGGGTCAAGCAGACCGTGGTGGAGATGGAGCGGGGCTACCTGTTCCTGATGTCCATCAGCGACGGCTCCTGCCTGGCCGTGCTGGCCGCGCCCAACTGCGACATCGGCCTCATCGGCTACGCGATGACCCGGCTGGTGGACCGGGTGGGCGTCCAGCTCACCCCGGAGATCCGCTCCCGGCTGCACGTCGCGATGCGCGGTTGAGCACCACCCCACTGCCGAGCAGCACCTCTACCAGGGAGAGCGGAACGACATGAGCGGTGGTGCTCCCGCGGGTCCGGGGACGCCCGTCATCTCCACCAAGATCGTGGTGGCGGGCGGGTTCGGTGTCGGCAAGACCACCTTCGTGGGGTCGGTGTCGGAGATCGTGCCGCTGACCACCGAGGCGGTCATGACCGAGGCCAGCGTCGGCGTGGACGACCTGTCCGGCACGCCGAACAAGACGACCACGACCGTGGCGATGGACTTCGGCCGGGTCTCGCTGGACCAGGAGCTGATCCTGTACCTGTTCGGCACGCCGGGTCAGCACCGGTTCTGGTTCATGTGGGACGACCTGGTCCGGGGCGCCATCGGGGCGGTGGTGCTGGTGGACACGCGGCGGCTGTCCGACGCGTTCGCCTCCATCGACTTCTTCGAGGACCGCGAGCTGCCGTACGTGGTGGGCGTGAACTGCTTCGACGGCCTGATGCACCACCGCGTCGAGGACGTGCGGGAGGCGCTGACCATCGACCCGGCCGTGCCGATCGTGCCGTGCGACGCGCGCAACCGGCAGTCCACCAAGCAGACGCTGATCACCCTGGTCGAGCACGCCCTGCGGCAGCCCACCTTCGCCTGACGGGACGCGCGGCTGGCGGGCGGTGCGGCGCGGATCAGCGCCGCACCACCAGATCCGCTCCCGGCACCGCTTCACCGTCGGCCACGACGAGCGCGCCGGTCTCCCGCAGCAGCGGGACCAGTTTGCTCAAGGCGTTGTGCGCCAGCGGTTCCACCGGGGCGGGGGCGAGCTCGACGCCGTGCAGGAGGTGTCGCTCCACAACGGACAGCTCGGCGAAACCACCGCCGAAGGAGTGCAGCAGGCGGCGCACGCCCATGTCCGCCAGCGCGGTCAGGTTGTCCTCCACCGCGTCGGCGTCCTCGCTCAGCGCCCGCGCGTCCAGGCTCAGCCACAACCACTGCGGCGGCAGCTCGGAAGTGCGCAGCGCGGTGCCCACCGACGCGGTCAGGTCCGGATCGCGCGACTGGTCCACCGACAGCCGCACCACCACGGGCAGCCGCTCCACGGCGGCGAACGAGCAGGTCTCGTCCAGCAGCCACGCCCCGAGCCTGCCGCTGAGCCCCAGCTCGTCGGCGAAGCGCAGGCAGTCGCCGTGGTCGGCGACGGCCTGCCCGTGCCGCCAGCGCAACCGCGCGGCGGCGGCCACCTGCTCGTCCCCTCGGCGCACCGGCAGGTAGTCGATCGCGATGTCGCCGCCGTCCAGCGCGCCCGGCATCGCGGCGAGCAGGGCCAGCCGGGCCCGCTCGCGGGCGTCCTGGCCCGCGTCGTAGATGCCCCACTGGCCCTTGCCGCCGTTCTCCGCGCGGCGCAACGTGCTGTGCGCCTGCCGCAGCAGCGCCATCGCGTCCAGCCCGCGCGCCGAGGTGCGCACGAAACCCATGCCCGCGGACGCGCTGACCTCGTGGCCCGCCAGCGGCACCGGCTCGGCCAGCGCGCGGTCGATCGCCTCGGCCAGCGCGGAGATGCTCGGCGTGCCGGGGGAGTCCTCCAGCAGCAGCACGAACTCGTCGCCGCCGATGCGGGCCACGGTGGCCCGTTCCCCCGCCACCACGGCGGTCAGCCGCTGGGCGACCACCTTGAGCAGCTCGTCGCCGTACTCGTAGCCCAAGCCGTCGTTGACGATCGCGACGCCGTCCACGTCCAGGTAGCACAACGTGACCGAGCCCGGCCTGCTCAGCACCTGCTCCAGCTTGGGCAGGAAGCTCTGCCGGTTCGGCAACCCGGTCAGCACGTCGTGCAGCGCCTGGTGGCGCAGGTACTCCCGGAGCACCCGCTGCTCGGTGACGTCCTCCACCACCGCCACGTGGTAGCGGGGGTGCCCGTCGGAGTCGCGCACCACCGACAGCGCCACGTTCGCCCACAGCGGGTCGCCGCGGCGGGCGGTGAACTGGCGCTCGGACCTGGCCGTCTCCGCGCCGTCGAGCGCCATCCGGCTCAGGTCCGCGCGCAGCGCCGCGAGGTCCAGCGGGTCGAACACCGCCGTGGTGCCCGGCTCGTGGTCCAGCATGCCCACCAGCGCCGGGTTGACCTCCACCACCTCGCCCCGGGCGTCGAAGACCGCGATGCCGACCGCGGAGCTGGAGAACACCTGGCGGAACCGGGTCTCGCTGTCGTGCAGCTCGCGCTGCGTGTGCTCCAGGGCGGTCAGCAGCGACGCGCGGACCTCCTCCTGCTGCGAGAAGACCTGCCTGCGCAACGCGTTGGCGTAACCGGCGGCCACCGCGCCGAGGACCGCGGGCACCCGCTCCCCGTCCCGCCCGGCCAGCCCCGGCAGCGCGGAACCCAGCACCTCCAAGGTGTCCTGGAGGCTGGTCTGGCCGGTGAACCGGGCCGACACGAGCCACTCGCCCACCGGGGCCGCCCGGTCCGGCTCGAACCGCGCCGCGCTCAGCACGCCGACCAGGTGCGCCAAGCGGGCGTCGAGCTCGCGGCGCACCTCGGCGCGCGACATCGGCGCGTACGCGCCCGCCGACAGCGCGTCGGCCCAGCGCTCGACCACCTCGGGGCGTGCCGCCATCGCCGCGGGCGGCGCGCTGGTGGCGACCCGCGTCGGTTCGGGGGGCTGCGTCACAGGTGTCGGTGTCCCGGCCGGGGCGGTGGTGGATCTCCGCAATTCTTGCGGAGGGTGCATACTCGCCGTCAACCCTAGCGCCGACCGCCCGCGGGGTGCCGCTTGGCCCGCCGTGCCCCGGTGGGGTCCGCGTGACGCGGATCAGTCGATCAGGACGCCGTAGCCGGGGAAGTGCTCGGAGGCGGCGAGGAGCTTGTCCCGTGCTTGGGGCGCGGTCAGGCCCTGGGCGGTCATGGTCCCGGCGATGCGGCCGGAGACGTGCGCGGCCGCGAACGAGGTGCCCAGCCAGTAGGCCCAGTTCTCGAAGACCTCCGCCGGGGCGCCGGGAAGTTCCCAGCGGCCCTTGAGGTAGGTGGAGGTGCGGTTGCCCACCGCGCACGCCCGCACCCAGTGGCCGTGGTTGCTGTAGCACGCCGGGCCGCGGCTGCCGTCGCGCTCCTCGGCGAGCGCGGCCACCGACGTCACGCCCGGCAGCGCGGCGGGCCAGCAGGGGCGGGTGGTGCCCTGGTTGCCCGCCGAGGCCACCACGACCACGTCCTGGTCGAGCGCCGCCAGCGCCCGGCGCACCGGCTCGGAGGCCACGTCGTCCTGGGTGAAGCAGCCCGTGGAGATGTTCACGACGTGCGCCTGCCGCCCGCCGAAGGAGGCGATGGCCGCGGCGAGCATCTCCTCGTCCCCCAGCCCGGTGGGCAGCAGGGCCCGCGCGGGCTCGATCCGGGCGCCCGGCGCGGCCTGTCGCACCAAGCCCGCCACGAACGTGCCGTGCCCGCCCCCCAGGGCGAACACGTCGGCGTGGTCGTACGCGGCGTCGACCTGGTCGGGGTGGGCGGTGAAGCCGCTTCCCAGCCACACCGGGTGATCACTCGCGGCGGTGGCGGAGATGCCCGTGTCGACCACGCCCACCGCCACGCCCCGGCCGCGCGGGTCGTCCAGGGCCGGGTCGTCCAGCGGGTCCGCCACGCCGGGTGGGCGGATGGTGTGGCCGTGCATGTTGCCGCCGTGGCCGACCGTCACGTGGTGCGGCTGCACGAACGGCACCCGCTCGCCCGGCCACTGCTGCGGGTCGCGCAGCAGCCGCACGATGTCGGGAATGTCGTCGGGATTGCGCGGCAGGATCAACCGCGCCATTCCCGCGAAATCCCGTCCCCGTTCGACGGGGATCGCCTTCTGCGCGAGTTTGCGGAGGACCCGGTCGAGTTCCTCGCCGATGGTGAGCAGTTGGCCGGGGCGGTAGAGGAACTCGCGGCCCCGCTCGGCGTGCAGCCGCACGTCCTGGCTCTGCTTGATGATCAGGTCGAATGCGCTCCGGTAAAGCTCGGCTCGATCCGGCGGTTCGGTCACCACGGCCTCACAGCGGTGTCGACGGGTGAGAGTTCGATGAAGCTATCACGGCGGCACCGGTAATAAGGTGTGGAACGTGGTGCTGCTTTCCGCCGCCGCGTTGGCGGTCCGGCAACGGGGTCCGCGCGGCGCAATCGAGATGGGCCGTTCGGCGCTGGCCGAGGCACGTCGGTCGGGTAACGCGGAGGAGGCGTCGAACGCGGAGCGCGTGATCGGGTTGTCGCTGCGCGAGCTGCACGACTTCGACGGCGCGCTGCGACACCTGCGCAGTGCGATTCGCCTTGCCGAAGGAGCGGGGTTGGCGCGGACCGCGGCGCTGGCGCGGGTGGACCTGGCATTCGCGCTGTCCGACACCGGACGGCACGCGCAGGCGTTGCGGGCGATCGACGAGGCTTTGCCGGAGTTGCGCGAAAGCGACGTCCCCATTGCGCGGACGCAACGCGGCTCGGTGCTGCGTTGCTTATGCTGGTACGACGAGGCGTTGCGCGAGTACAACTGGGCCGTCGAGGCGGCGCGGCGCACCGGGGACGAGCTGGGCGAGGCCCGAGCCCGTAATAATCGGGGTTTGTTGCGCGCTTATACCGGCGGTTCGCGCGCGGCCGACGAGGATTTCGACCGGGCCGCCGCGCTGTACCGGGAGCTGGGGCTGGAGCTGGCGGTCGCGGACGTCCGGTGGAATGCGGGGATTTCCGCGTCGCGGGCGGGTGACGTGCCGCGCGCGCTGACCATGTTCGCCGAAGCCGAGCGGGAGTACCGGCGGCTGGCGGTGCCCCGGCCGCTGCTGCTGGTGAACCGGTTGGAACTGCTGGTGTCGGTGCCGCTGCTGGAGGAGGCCCGCGCGGCGGCGGACCGGGCGCTGGCCGAGTTGGCCGAGGGCAACCTGGTGCTGGGCCGCTCGGAGTCCCGCTTCCACCGGGCGCGGATCGCGCTGGCCGAGGGCGACCTGGAGCTGGCCGCGACGATGGCGGCGCTGGCGCGCGAGGACTTCCGCCGGGAGGGGCGCGAGGTGTGGGCGGCCGGTGCGCGGCACGTGCGGCTGCGCGCGGCCTATCTGAGCGGGCAGCGGACCCGGCGGCTGTGCACGGAGCTGGAGCGGGTGGCCGCGCGGCTGGAGGAGCTGGGCTGGCGGGTGGCCGGGCTGGAGGCGCGGGTGGACGCCGCGCTGGTCGCGCGGGACCTGGGGGACCGGCGGCGGGCGGTGGCGCAGCTGGAGGTGGCGGCCCTGGCACGCCGCCGGGGCACGGCCGCGCAGCGAGCGCAGGGCTGGTACGCCGAGGCGCTGCGGCGCGGGCTGGAGGGCGACCGGCGCGGCGCGCAGTCGGCCCTGCGGCGCGGACTGGTGCTGCTGGACGAGTACCGGGTGTCGCTGGGCGCGGCCGAGCCGCGGGCGCTGAGCGGGGCGCAGGGCGAGGCACTGGCGCTGGAAGGACTGCGCGCCGCCGTCGCGAGCGGACCCGCCGCCAGCGTGCTGACCTGGGCGGAGAGCTGGCGGGCCGGTGCGCTGCGGATGACCCCAGCCCGGCCGCCGGAGGACCCCGGCCTGGCCGACGCGCTGGCCGAGCTGCGCGCGGTGACCGCCGACCTGGACGCGGCGCTGTCAGCGGGCAAGCCCACCTCGTCGCTGCGCGGGCGGCAGCTGCGGATGGAGCAGCGGGTGCGCGAGCTGACCAGGCGCACCAGCGGCGGCGCGGTGCACCGGCCCCCCTCGGTGCGCGAGCTGGCGCGGGCGCTGGGCGCGGCGGCGCTGGTGGAGTACGTCGACCACGACGGCGAGCTGCTGGCCGTGGTGGTCGCGGGCGGGCGGGCCAGCCTGCACCGGCTGGGCGCGGCGGACGCGGCGGTGCGGGAGATCCGGCTGCTGCGCTTCGGCCTGCACCGGCTGGTCACGCTGCCCGAGCACCTGGACCGCGCCCCGGTGCGGGCGGGCGCCGAGCACGCCGCGCGGCTGCTGGAGTCGCGGCTGGTGGCGCCGCTGCGGCGGCGGATCGCCGACCGGCCGCTGGTGCTGGCCCCGACCGGGCCGCTGGCGGGCCTGCCGTGGTCGGTCCTGCCCTCGTGCCGAGGACGCGCCCTGGTGGTGGCGCCCTCGGCGACGGTGTGGTTGCGCGCCGCGTCGTCGCCGTCGGCGGGGTCGGGGCGCGCCGTGCTGGTGGCGGGACCCCGGCTGCCCGCCGCGCCTGCCGAGATCAACGCCGTCGCACCGCTGGCGGGGGAGTCCTCGGTGCTGGTGGGCGAGGCGGCCACGGTGGACGCGGTGGCGGCGGCGATGGACGGCGCGCCGCTGGCCCACGTGGTCGCGCACGGCTCGTTCCGCGCGGACAACCCGCTGTTCTCCACGCTGGAGCTGGCCGACGGGCCGTTGGCCGTCCACGACCTGCAACGCCTGCGCACCCCGCCGGAGCGGGTGGTGCTGTCGACGTGCGGGTCGTCGGTGCGGCCGGGGGACGAGCTGATGGGGTTCACCGCGGCGCTGCTGGGGCTGGGGACGCGCACGCTGGTCGCCCCGGTGGTGCCGGTGCCCGCCGACAGGACCACCCCGCTGATGGTCGACTTCCACCGGCGGCTCGGTTCGGGCGCGTCACCCGCGCAGGCGCTGGTCGCGGCGCAGGAGGCGCACTCGGCGCGGGGCGACGAGGAGTTCGCGGCCGCCGCCTGCTTCCTCTGCTTCGGCGCCTGACGCCTGCAAGTACCACCCGACCCGTCCGCCGGGGCAGCTGACTACTACCCGGCGGTGCCGAAGGGGTTGTCGACGGCGTACCGCCAGCACCCGTCCGCCCCGCGCCGGGCCACGTCGGTCGCGGTGCCCGCCACCTCGTCCCCGATGGTCCAGTCGACCAGCAGCAGCGCGACGTCACCCGCGACGTAGACGTGCCGCGGTCGCACCTCGATCGGCAGGCCCAACGCCTGGAACCGGCTGTTCGCGGCACGGGCGGGCGCTCCGGTCAGCGGCACGCCGGGCTCGGGCACGAACACCGCCCCGCTCTCGTACAGCTCGGCCACGGCGGCGGGGTCGCCGCTGTTGAACCGCTCGGCGAACACGGCGGGCAGGTCCTCGGGGCGCTCGGCGAGCCGCACCGGCAACTCCTCTCGGGCAGGATCGGCACGACCGCGACGCTAGGAGGCGCCCTCGTGACTCACCAAACGGTTGGCCTGCCCGACGACCCCCGCGCGGAGGTCGCCGAGCCCAGCCCCGTGTGCCCGGTGGAGATCACCCTGGCCGCTCTGCGCGGGCGCTGGACCACCCTGGTGGTCCGGGAGCTGCTGCGCGGCGACCGCTCGTTCAGCGACCTGCGCCGGGCGCTGCCCGCGCTGTCGGACAAGGTCCTGGCCGACCGGCTGGCGCAGCTGACCGGCGCGGGCGTGGTGGACCGGCACCGGGAACCGGGCTGGCCGCCGCGCACCCGCTACCGGCTGACCGACGCCGGACGCGGGCTCGGCCCGGTGCTCCAGGCGATGTGGGACTGGGGCGAGCGCAGGCGGAGCCTTGACGGGTAGTGGCAAACGGCCCCGTGGATCGGGCCGGGTAGTACTTGCCGACGCTCTAGGGTGGGGTGGCATGGACGTGCGGGAGATGCTCGCGGTGGCCGTCGCGGAGGCCCGGCAGGGCCTGGTCGAGGGCGGCATCCCCATCGGCGCGGCGCTGTTCGGCCCCGACGGCGACCTGCTCGGCCGCGGGCACAACCGCCGGGTCCAGGACGGCGACGCCTCCACCCACGCGGAGACCGCCGCGTTCCGCGCCGCGGGCAGGCGACCGGGCTACCGGGGCACCACCATGGTGACCACTCTCTCACCCTGCTGGTACTGCAGCGGGCTGGTGCGGCAGTTCGGGATCTCGCACGTGGTGATCGGCGAGGCCCGCACGTTCCACGGCGGCCACGACTGGCTGGCCGAGCACGGGGTGCGCATCACACTGCTGGACGACCCGGAGTGCGTGGCCATGATGACCGACTTCATCGCGGCGCGGCCCGAGCTGTGGTTCGAGGACATCGGCCAGGAGGGCTGACCCCGCGCGGTCCGCAGGCGCGGACGGCGGCTCGGGAGTCGGCCTGGCCCGGTGGTCCGTGCCGTCGTCGGGGGGCGGCCAGGGCGTCGTCGCCTGCTGGCCGCCGTCCCCTCGGTGCGGATCAGACCTGGGCCAGGGCGTCCTCGACCGACTCGACGATGGTGAACACCGAGCTCAGACCGGTGGCCTGGATCGGTCGCAGCGCCGAGCGGTTGGTCGCCACGAGCACCAGCCGCACACCGAGCTCCTCGGCGCGCTGCCTGCCCACCACCAGCGACTCCAGGCCCGCCGACCCCAGGAAGCGCACACCGCCGAGGTCGACGACCACGGCCCGCACCCCCTCGGACAGGTTCGCCTTGAGCGGCTTGGCCAACTCTTCCGCGCTGGTCGTGTCCAGTTCTCCGGACACGTGCAGCACCACTACGCCGTCCGCGGGCCCTTCGACCCGCACGGAAGCGAGCGTCGCGGGTTCCGGCACGCCGGTCTCCTCTCACTCTGACGCCGCCGGTGCGGCGCTCGGTCCACGGTAATACGTCAGCGGTCGTCGGCGATGGTCTCGGTCAGCACCATGTCGACGAGCTCCCGCGCGTCGGCGGCGGCGCCGAGGGCCCGGCGCTGCCGCGCGGCCCCGCTGCCGTGCCCGCGCAGCCACTCCAAGCGCGCCTCCACCTCGGCCAGCACGCCCGCGTCGCGCAGCGCGGCCGAGCCGCGCCCGACCAGCTCGGCGGCCAGCTCACGGGCCTGCACCAGGCCGCCGGTGCGCGGGTCGATGCCCAACCCGTCCACGCCGTCGCGGGCGGCCCGCCAGTACGCGCCGCGCAGCAGCACGTCGTCGACCGGCTCGGGCTCGCCCTCCTCCGCCGCAGTGCGCGCGAAGGCCCGGACGATCTCGGCGATCACCACGGCGTCGCGGCTGGTCAGCGGGATGTCGGAGACCCGGATCTCGACCGTGGGCACGTGCGCGGAGGGGCGGATGTCCCAGTAGACCATGCCGGGGTCCAGCAGCACGCCGGTGTCGACCAGCGTGGTGACCAGCCGGTCGTAGTGCTCGGCGGAGTCCAGGTGCGGCGGCGGGCCGCCCACCGGCCAGCGCGACCAGACGATCGAGCGCCAGCTCGCGTACCCGGTGTCACCGGCCTGCTCGATGGGGGAGTTGGCGCTGAGCGCGAGCAGTGTCGGAAGCCACATGCGCAGCGCGTTGGACACCCGCACGGCCGTCTCGCGGTCCGGCACGCCGACGTGGACGTGCATCCCGCACACCCCCTGGCCGCCGAGCAGCTTGCGGTGCGAGTACTGCATCCGCCGGTAGCGCGGCTCGTCGGTGTTGGGCGGCGGGCCCGCGGTGCCCAGGGGCGGGACGGCCGAGGCCATCAACCTGCACCCCGCCGCGTGTGCGGCCTTGGCCAAGTGGGTACGTCCCAAGAGGACCTGGTCGTAGAGCTCTTCGGACGTCCGGCAGACCGGGGTGGCCACCTCGATCTGGAAGGGCGTCAGCTCGCGTTGCACGTCGAGCTCGTCGCCCGCGTGCTCGGCCACCTCCTCGGCCAGCGGCACGGGGTGGCGGGTCTCGGGGTCGACGAGGAAGAACTCCTGCTCGACCCCGACGGTCCACGGCTGCGTCATGCGCAGCCCTTACCCATTCCGAGGATGGATCAATCATGCGTGTTTGCCGGGGTCTGCCCGAGGGCACCTCGTGGCGGTGAGATTGCGGCGCAGCGACCCGTCGGCCCCCGGCTGGCGCAGGCGGCGGCGCGGGCGCGGGTTCAGCTACGTCGACGCCGAGGGCGCGGTGCTGGACGACCCCGAGCAGCTGGCGCGGATCAAGGACCTGGTGATCCCGCCCGCCTGGCGCGACGTGTGGATCTGCCCGCACCCCAACGGCCACATCCAGGCGGTGGGCATCGACTCGGCAGGCCGCAAGCAGTACCTCTACCACGAGCGGTGGCGGCGGGAGCGCGACGAGGAGAAGCACGACCGGGTGCTGGCGCTGGCGCCGAAGCTGCCCGCGTTCCGCGAGCGGGTCGCGAGCGGGCTGCGGGAGCGGGACCGGGCCATGTGGGTGGCGCTGGCGCTGCTGGAGCGCGGCGTGTTCCGGGTGGGCGGGGAGACCTACGCCGAGGACAACGGCTCGCACGGGGTGGCAACGCTGCTGTGCGGGCACGTCGCGGTGCACCGGTCGGCGGTGGACTTCTGCTATCCGGCCAAGAGCGGTGTGCAGTTCACCACCACCGTGGAGGACCGGGAGCTGGCGCGCGCCGTGGCCTCGTTGCGGCGCGGGCGCGCGGCCGAGGAGCGGCTGCTGGTGGACAAGGCGGGCAACCCCGTCCGCTCCGACGACGTGAACCAGCGGTTCAAGGAGCTGGTCGGCGAGGAGTTCTCGGTCAAGGACCTGCGGACCTGGCACGCCACCGTGCTGGCCGCCGCCGCCTTCGCCTACCAGGGGCGCCCCGACTCGAAGCGGGGCCGCAAGCGCGTGGAGGCGGCGGTGATGCGGGAGGTGTCCGAGGCGCTGGGCAACACCCCCGCCGTGGCTCGCAAGTCCTATGTGGACCCTCGGGTGGTCCGGCTCTACGAGCGCGGGGTCGTGCTCAACACGCGCCGGACCGACCGCGAGTCGCTGGAATCGGCGGTGCTGCGGATGTTGCGACGGGGGTGAGGTCCCGGCCCCACACGACGGCGAGGCCGCCGGGAAGGCGGCCTCGCCGTCGTGGTGGAACTCAGGGGGTGAGGAGGGCTCCGACGTCCTCGTGCAGGCGGACGGCGCCGCCCACCAGGACGATCTCCGCGTCGTGCTCGACCGCCAGCAGCGGCAGCACCTCGTCGGCCCGACCCCCGCCGATCAGCCGGTCGCCCACCAGGGGATCGCTGAGCAGCAGCGTGGCCACCCGGCCCTCGCTCAACGCCGTGAACACCGCGTCCATGCCCTGCACGGCCCGCCCGGTCATCCGGGTGGCCTCGTCGCGGAACCGCACGACCACCGCGCGCCGCTCGTTCCGGTTGGCCCGCCCGGCGAGGTGGTGCACCGCCGGGTCGGCGGGCCCCTCCATCTCCACCACCAGCCGGTGGCACCGGCCGGGCAGCGCGACCCGCAGCGCCCGCCGCGCCGACAGCGGCCCGGACAGCACCAGCAGCTCGGCGCGCAGCCGGTCGACCAGCGCGGTGGCCTCCTGCGCCACGTCCCGCAGCTCCACGTCGTCGAGCCCCGGCGGCAGTGGCCCGCTCTGCCGCGCGCCCACCGTGGCCACCGCGACCGGCCTGCCCGAGGAGTCCACCCCGCGCAGGTCCGCGCTGCGCTCGTCGACCTGCACGACCACGTGCGGGATCAGCGGTTCGGACAGGTCCACCAGCGGCAGCAGGTAGGGCAGCGGCCCGACCCGCTCGGCGCTGCCTCTGGGCGGCACCGGCAGGTGCCGGTCCAGCACCACGTGCCCGTCGGCGGCGATGAGCGCCCGCCCGGTCATCCCGTGCTGCCGCGACCTCCTGGCCACGGCCTCGTCGAGCGCGCTCAGCGAGTCGGCGTCGGCCTCTTGCGCCTCCAGCCTGTCGCGAATCGTCTGCCAGCGCAGGTCCACGTGCTGGGCCGCGTCGAAGTACACCGAGATGAACGGCCCACCGGCGCGGACGACGCTGCGCAGGGAAGCGGTGTGCATCGCAGGCACTCCTCCCAGTCGTCCTCACCGGGGAAGTACCCGTCGCGGAGTGCTGACAATCTCTCACCAGAGGTGTCGATCACACTATTTTCGGCCGTGTCCGGGCGCGAAAATCCCACCCGCCCGATGCGGGGCGGAAAGTGGATCAGGAAAGGCGGTGGTGCGTCCGGTTGCCGGTCGGGCGATCGCGCAGCGCGCACCACGCGCAGCTCTCCGCGACGGCGACGAACGCGAAACCCGCGAGCAGGTGCAGCACGTTGCCCAGCACTCCCGCGTCCAGCACGCTGCCGGACTCGCTCGCCCCGAGCGCGAAGGTGGACAGGAACACCACGCCCATCAGCACGCCCATCCCGCGAGCGATCTTGGTGCGCACCGCGGACAACCCCACCAGCACGCCCGTGACCAGGTGGAACACCCCCAGCGCGGTGCCGCCCAACCAGACGGTGTCAGCCAGGCCCCACGCCGTGAGCAGCACACCCAGGCAAAGCGCGGCGCGCTGCGGCCACGAAAGCCCCGTCATCGCGACCACCCCTTTCCCGTCTCGCTGTTCAGCCGTCGTCGAGCAGATCCCGCAACCGAGCCAGCGAGCGGCTCAACAAGCGTGACACGTGCATCTGCGACACGCCCACCGAATCCGCGATCTGGCTCTGCGTCATGTTGCGGAAGAAGCGGAGCACCACTATTCGACGTTCCCGTTTCGGCAGCCCCCGTAACATCGGGTCGAGGGCGTGGTGGAGTTCGACGACCTCCAGGGCGGGGTCCTCGGCGGTGAGCCGGTCGGTGAAGTCGCCCTCGTCCAGCGAGAGCAGGTGGTGCGCGGAGGCGGCGTGCAGGCCCTCGTAGACCTCGTCGAGGCCGATGCCCAGGTGCTTGGCGACCTCGCTGGGCGTGGGGGTGCGGCCGTTGAGCCGGACCAGCTCCACCCGCGCGGTGTCGATGGCGGTGCACAGCTCCTTGAGCCTGCGCGGCACCCGCACGGCCCAGCCCTGGTCGCGCAGGTAGCGGCGGACCTCGCCGGTGATCGTGGGCACCGCGAAGGCGAGGAAGTCGATGCCGCGGCGCACGTCGAACCGGTCCACCGCGTGGATCAGCCCGAGCGCGGCCACCTGGCGCAGGTCCTCCACGGACTCGCCGCGCTCGGCGAACCGGTCGGCGATGTGCCTGGCCACCGGCAGGTGCTCGGTCACCAGCCGGTCCCGCAACTGCTGGTAGCGGTCCCCGCTGCGCTCGGTTTCGGCCAACTCGTGGAACAACGGCTGGTAATCGACCACGCTCATCCTCGACACCCCGACTCGACGCGCGGCGCGACAGGGGGCGGGTGGTCGACCGCGCTCATGCCCGACACCTCAGCTCGACGTGCAGCAGGCCGTTCCCGTCGACCCAGCTGGCCACCGCGTCCGTCACCGAGCTGACCACTCGCCAGTACAACGAGTCGTGCGCGGGAACGGTGACGGCCGACGAGCCGACCTCCGCGCGGAACCGGACCGAATCCGGCTCCACGTCGAAGCGGCACTGCAGCAGGGAGTGGTCGCGGGCCTTGGCGATCAGCGCCGAACACGCCTCGTCGACCGCGATCACCAGGTCGGCGGCCAGCTCCGGGGTCCAGCGGCCGAGCCGGGCGACCTGAGTGGCCACGGCGCGGACCGTCGACAGGCTGGCGGGCCGTGCCGCCACTGTGAGCTCCACCTCCGAGCTGTCCATCCCTGCCGGTGCTCCTCAGCCTCGGTGCCGATAGCCCGATGCATACCCACCGGGGAGCAGCCCTACACCAAGGGTGGTAAGCCGATCAGGTCCACAGAGGACAGGCGTCGGAATCGTGAAAGCGGCCCGATCCGGCAGCGCTGATGGCGGTCAGGAGTCGCGCGTGGAGCGTTCGCCCGCCGGCTCCCCGCTCCGGTCGCGGCGGCGTGCCAGCGCGAAGCCCGCCGCGAACCACAGGACCGCGGCACCGGCCAGCGACAGGGAGGCCCACCGCAGCGGGGCGCCGCTGTCGAGGTCGACCGGCGGACTCGCCGGGAAGCCCGCGTCGGCGAACGCCGACGTCGTCGGGACCGGGACGACGCCGTCCTCGGTGCGGACCCCGACGACCCTGGCGACCACGGCCGACCGCGGCACCGGGCCGAGGTCGCCCGACCGCGAGTCCCGCGAGTGGTTGCGCCAGTCGCCCGCCAGGTACACGTGGTCGTCGGGGACCTGTGCGGCGAACGGCGTGTGCACCCCGCCGGGGCCGTCGGACCGGAGGTAGTCCTCGGCGATCGGGTGGCCGTTGACGTAGATGCTGCCGTCCTTCGCGCAGCACCCCACCTCGTCCCCGCCCAGACCGATCACGCGCATGACGAACACGCCGTTCCGCTTCCCGTCCCAGGGTTCGGTCCGGAACAGCACGACGTCGCCGTGCCGGGGCTGGTCCCGGTCGAGCGGCGCGGTCACCACCACGCTGTCGTCCGGCACGGTGCGGCCCATCACGCCCTTGCCGTAGCGCAGCTCGTCGAAGGCCGCCCACCTGGTGCTCAGCGCCAGCAGCACCAGCGCGACGACCAGCAGCACACCCACCGGCACCCATCTGACGACGAACCTGACCACCGTCGACTCCCCCGCGCCCGTCACAGAAGAGCAGCATGGCCGATCGGCGGTTTCGCTGTCCCGCGTTTCATCCCGGACGCGGGTGCTGGTCTTCCGCGAGCGCGGTGGAAGCCGATGTGGCGGTGGTGCACCCATGACCACGGCGGGTCCGCGGTCTCGTCACCGCGAACCCGCCGCTTCAGCGCACGGCGTCACGAGCCCCGGTCGCGGTGCCGCTCCCGCGAGGGGGAAGTCCAAGGGGCACTGGTCTGATGCGGTCCAGCCGACGTCGCACGCTAGTGGTCGCGGCGCTCGGAGGGCTGGGGGTACACCTGGTCCATCTCTTCGAGAGCGTGGTACAGCTCGTCCACGGACAGCTGCGGGGCGCCGGGGGTCGAGGTCCAGGTGTGGTTGGCCACGTAGTAGCCGAGGGGCTCGGTGCGCCCCGGTCTGTGCTGCCGGGGTCCGATTAAGTTCGCCATGGTCCATCCTCCGGTTCTGGATACCCGATCCTGTTGAGTCGGATTTGTCGGTTCCGGTGCGTTGTCGCTCATAGCTCTTCCCGTCCGGGGCAACCAACGTGATTTGCGGTCGAAGGAGGGTAGCACGAGAAAAACCGGGATACACGCGTTAGTGAACTTCTTTAGCTAGAAGGTGCGAATACTGCCAGGTGCGCACGAGGCACTGGTAGCCGATCCGGGCGGCGTTGAGCAGGGCGAGCGCCACGGTGATCGCCCAGCCGAGGTCGGTGATGCCCAGCAGCGAGTTGCCGTCCGGGACCTGCGGCCACGAGCGGCCCTGGCCGAAGCTCTTGTGCAGCATGAACAGGCCGCAGCCGGTCAGTGACAGCATCGCGGTGACGACCAGGCACAACCGGGCGGAGAGGGTGCCCTCGAGCAGCTTCCGGGACGGGGCGTCGAACCCCAGCCAGGCCGCGGCCACCGCGGGAAAGGCCAGCAGGAAAGCGGGCGCGTCCGTTCCGGGGTCGGGGAACCTCGAGTTCACGAAACCGATCAACCACAGGATCGCCAACGCGGCCGCGGCGGTGATCGCGGCTCGGAGCACCGATCCGGGCGGGACCTCGAAAAAGCTCAGACGAATAGCGGGCCGTTCGCTTTCCGTGAAAGCGGGCATGTACCGGCAGTAGAAGTGCGCGTGGGGTTGTCCCAAGCGCCGCCGGAAACGGCAGTGCGGCAGGGTGGGCGCGCCCTCGGCCCGGCGTTTCAGCGCTTCGTCGAAGCCGGTGGCCTCCTGGCGGGTCAGGAACAGGTCGTCCGGGGCGTGCACGTGGAGGTGGAAGCTCTCGCAGGTGGGGGCGTTGGAGATGTCGAGGTTCAGGTCGACGGGGCGGGTGCCGAAGACGAGCCGGAAGAACCCGGCCCACCTCCTCGCGGCGGATCGGCCGAACTTGACCTCGGGCATCAGGGTGAGCTGGTACTTGAAGCGGTGTCGCCGACCGACCGGTCCGTGCACGGAGGCCACGATCGGGTAGTTCTCGGTCAACTGCCGCACGAACAGGCCCGCCAGCTTGCGGGCCGAGGTGCTGGCGACCTGGAGCTGCTCGACCGCTTCGGCTCCGCTGAAGTCGACGACGGAGTGGGCCCTGGTGTCCCGGCGCTGCACGATGCCCTGCAGGGCGAGGAGTTCGGCCTGCTCCGCCTCCGGGGGCAGGTCGCTGCCCAGGGGGAGCCGGTACGCCGTGAGCAGCAGGATGTGCAGCACCTCGGCGGCCAGGCCGAGGTACTGCCGGTAGGACAGCCACTGGGTCTCGTCGCTGTTGGCCTCGTAGATGTGGAAGTCGTCCAGCAGGTCGCCCTTCTGGTTGATGACCACCGGCAGGTAGACGTGCTGGGGAGTGGCGGCCTCCAGCAGGCGCTTGGGGATGTCCAGGTCGACCGTGGCCAACTTCTGCAGGGTCCTGCGGCTCGGCGTGTACTCCTCGACGACCCGGCGGCGGAACTGCTCGGGCTTGACCACCGCCCCCGCGAAGACCCTGGCCTCGTGCAGTTGCAGCTCGCCCGAGTTCTTCTTCGCCTCCCGCTGCAGGGAGGCGGCGCGGTCCACGGGCACCTGGTGGAACTTGAAGGGGTTCTTCGGCTTCGCCAGGAACGGCCTCCGGTGGAAGTGCCGCGTGTGCAGCACGACCGCGGCGGCCAGCAGCACCAGCAGCAGCGCCAGGACCTGCCAGCCGCTGCCCCGGTGTCGGACCACGGAGGTGGCGGTGAGCGCGTTGAGGACGATCAGCGTCATGATGACGACGCCGGAGAGGAACTTCAGGTTCTTGGTTAACACTGCGGTCCTCGGCGGGGGAGAATTTCCGGTTTTGCTGCTGCATGTCGCCGGGACCGGTGTTCACGTTACGTAATCACTCTCGTGTCACTCGGGTGGGGGAAGTGGTCCGTTCGCGGTGCCGGAAAGGTCTTCCCTGTGATTTCCGCACAATTCGGTATTGGCGTCGGAACACGCGGCGGCCCTCCCCGACCGAAGCCGGGGAGGGCCGATGGCGCAGTGGTCAGCGCGCGTTCTCGATGGCCCGCGCGAGGTCGTCCAGGCCGGTGGGCGAACCCCAGTCCGGCGCGAGGTCCTCCCGGTGGGCGGCGGTGCCGACCATCGCCCGGTCTCCCGCACCCTGCAGCCACAGGCCGTCGGTGAAGGCGAAGTACAGCCGGGCCCCGTCCGGCACCCCCGCGGGCCGGTGCACGGTGGCGTCCGGCGCGGGCTTCCAGTCGGTGATGTCGTCGAGCACCAGCACCGCCGACGGCTTCGGGTTGGCCTTGGCCACCGCGTCGGTCGGCGTGGACTGCGCCTTGGCCACCTGGACGTAGACGGTCCCGCCCTGGATCTGCGCGTCGGGACCGGAGAGGACCTGGTCGACGGAGACCCGGAAGGTCACGTAGGAACCCGCCGAGCGGGCGCCGCGCTGCTTGTCGGGGTAGCTGGTGGAGATGCCGTCGAACACCTCCTCCACGGTGCCGCGCACGATCAGGTCGCTCTTCTCGACGGCCTGCCGGGGCGAGGCCAGCGGGTCGTAGTCGGCGTGGTAGTCGCGCCCCAGCTGGGCGGCGAACTCCTCGACCGTCGTGGTGCCCTCGGGGGCGGACTGCTGGGCCGTGGTGCCGCACGCCGCGAGCACTGCGCCCGCCGCGACGAGCACGCTTGCGGTGATCTTGTGTCGCACGTCGGACTCCTCTCAGTACTGGGCGTTGATGTGGCCGATGTCGTGCGGGCTGTAGCGGCGCCACACCAGGTCGGTGCTGGGCACCTCGCCGGAGATCATGGCGCTGATGGTGTCGTGGCCCAGGCCCACGCTGTGCCCCAGCTCGTGCACCGAGGTCTTGCGGCGGTCGTACCAGTCGTTGTCACCGATGTCGAGCTCCGCGTAGTCCAGCTTGACGTCCGACGAGTCGCACACGCCGGGGCTGCTGTGGGAGGCGCAGGAGCGCTGGCCGCGCAGACCGGCGGGCAGGTCCTCCTGCCACCACCACACGTCGGTGGCGAGGTTGGTGCAGCCGCCGAGGTCGGAGTCGGTCATGTCGGTGGTGTCGTCCAGCGTCGCCATCGCGTAAGTGGCGACGCTGCGGTCGGTGGTGAAACCGGTCGTGGTGCAGAAGTCGTGCAACGCGCCGTCGGCCACCGCGCTGTCGTAGTTGTTCGGGAACGGGTTCGCTTGAGCGATACCGCCCAGTCCCGCGGTCAGCGCGGCGACCAGTGGTAACAGCAGAATTCTTCTCGTACGCGACATATGCGTTATTACCTCCCCGGTTGCACGGATGAGTTCCGCACCACTGAAGTCGTTTCACTCGACAGTGGTGTGACTGGTCCGATCGAGTGACGTGGGGGAGTCGTGCGCGATTCCGAGATTTTAGCGGACGTTTAGTCGAAATCGACGAGCGTGGTGTAGGTGCCGTCGTCTCGAACGCGCCAGGAATCGTCGTCGGCGAGCACGGCGAGGGGCAGCGGCCCGGCCAGCACCTGACCGTCGGGCCACCGGGCGGTGCGCAGCGCGGCACGCCCGCGCGCCACGGCGGCCCCGACCACCCGGCGGGGCAGCTCCGCCAGCGCCTCGGCGGGCAGGTCGAACGGCGAGCCGTTCAGCAGCCACGGCAGCTCGTGCAGCCCGATCGACCCGTACGCCTCCAGGTGCTGCTCCACCTCACCCGCCAGCCACGCCTCGGCGGCAGGGATCACCTGACGCCGGTCAGGAAGGCCGCGAGCCGGGCCGAGGGGAACACCAGGACGGGACCTTCCGGGTTCTTGGAGTCGCGAACCGCCACCACCGCACCCACGCACGCCAGTTCGACGCAGGAGGACGTGTCGCTGCTGCGGCTGCTCTTGCGCCACTGGGCGGTGCTCAGCTCCTGCACGATCACTCCCTGGCTAGTCCGGAGATCAGCTCGGCCGTTGCACCGGGTGCAAGGGCTACTCCGAGAATATTGCGCAGGGCAAGGCGGTAGCCCTCCAGATCCGCGGGCTCCTCCAGGAACAAGCCGGTGACCTGGTTCTCCACGTGCACGATTGCCGGTTCGTGCTCGAACTCCAGGATGTTGAACGAGCCGCGCAGGCCCGTGTGCGCTCCCGTGCTCATCGGTACTGCGGCGATCCTGATGTTGGTGCGCTCGGCCGCGTCGACCAGGTGGCGCAGTTGGCGGCGCATGAGTCCACGATCACCCACTTGGATGCGCAACGCCGCTTCATGGATAACCGCGCAGTACTGAGGGGCGTTGGCCCTGCTCAGGAGTGTCTGCCTGGTCATTCGGGCGGAGACGAGGTTGTCCAACTCGTGCTCCGACACGGTCGGGTTGACGGCCTTGATAATCGCCTGCGTGTACTCGGGGGTCTGCAGGAGACCGGGCACCATGAGCGGTTCGTAGGCCTGGATGCGACTGGCCTTGTTCTCGAAGTCGATCAGCGCGCGCCAGAGCTTGGGCAACCCGGCCTGACGTTCCCACCAGCCCAGTTCCTCACCGCGTCGCATCAGGTCCAGCAGTTCCTTCCGGCGCGCCCCCGGCACCTTGTAGAACCCGAGCAGCGCGGAGACGTCGTCCAGTTGCAGGCCGCTCCTCCCGGTCTCCATCCGGGAGATCTTGCTCGACGACACCCCCAGCACCTCGCCGACGTCCTCGCAGCTCAGCCGGTGCTGCTCGCGGTAGGCGCGCAGCGCGTTGGCGACCGTGCGGGACTTGACCGACGTGTACCCGTTGCCTGGCATGGCGTCATGATCGGCCGGTGGAAAGAGGCGGGCAATAACACGATCGAGCTATGTATTGCACCCGTCGCAACGTGCCACTGTCGTCCGGAATCCGATCGAACACCAACCGAGGAGAACCGTGGACGAACAGCGGCACGTCGAGGAAATGGAAGAGCTCGCGACCACGCGGAAATGGGTCGTCCCGGCGCACCTGGACCACGGCCCGGTGACCGTCGAACTGGCCATGCCCGAGGTCCGCGTCACCGATTCGCAGGGCCGGTTCATCGTCATCACCCCCGGCCAGGCCGAACTGGTCGGCCGCAGGCTGGACGACGCCGCCACCTGGATGTCGCAGCAGTAGAACCACCGCGCCTGCAAGTACTACCCGACCCGTCGAATCGGGCCGCTGACTACTACCCGACCCCGAGACGGGTAGTAGTCATACGCTCCTCAGGAGGGCACGGGTAGTACTTGCAGGCGCGGTCAGATGAGGCCCTCGCGGAGGGCGAAGGCGACGGCGTGGGCGCGGTTGCGCAGCCCGAAGCGGTTGGTGACGTCGTGCAGGATGCTCTTGACCGTGCGCTGGGAGTAGCACAGCTTCTCGGCGATCTCCCTGGTCTCGAAGCCGTCGGCGATCAGCCGCAGCACCTCGGTCTCCCGGTCGGACATCCCGGCGGTGGTCCAGCCGTGCGGGCCGAGGACGTTGCGCTGCAGCCGGGAGACCCGGCTGAGCAGCTTGCCCAGCAGGTCCGGCGGCAGCGCCCCCTCGCCCGCCGCGGTCGCCTTCACCAGGCGCACCAGCACCTCCGGGGTGGCCTCGGCGCGGCGCACCACGGCGGAGACCCCGCTGCTGACCACGTTGAGCAGGTCGGCCTCGGCCACGTCCCCGGTCACCAGCACGATGCCGGGGCAGTTGCGCGCCTGGAGCCTGCGGATGAGCTGCTGCGCCTCGGCGTCCAGCCGCTCCAGCACCACCAGCGCCACCGGGTGCGGCACCGCCGTCTCCGCGCGTTCCGGTTCCACCAGCCGGATCTCCGGCCGGGACCGCAGGGCCGCGGTGACGCCCGCCCTGGTGATCGAGTCCGCCGCGTGCAGCACCACCGACAACTGCCCTGAGCCCATTACCGCTCCCCACTCGGCGACGCGTTCCCTCCTACGGGCGGCGCGGGAAGCGCAGTCCGTCAGTAGGGGAAGTCGCCTGCCCCTCCGGGGCCGTTTCGCGGCCCGCGCCGAGTTCCTACGTTGGAGGGACGCTCTTGGATCTTTCGTCACCCAGGACGTATCAAACGGGCCCGAGCCTGCTCCATACGGATAACCAAGCGGTACGGGAGGGCTGGGCGATGAGGCGTGCGGGCGGTCGGGCGGTGCTCCAGGTGCACCCCACCAGGCTGTGCAACCTGCGGTGCCTGCACTGCTACTCCAGCTCGGGGCCGGACGTGGCCGAGTCGATCCCGATCGCCGTGCTGGAGACCGTGGTGCGGGACGCCGCCGAGGTGGGGTACGACGTGCTCAACGTCTCCGGTGGCGAGCCCTTCCTGTACCCGGAGCTGCCCGCCCTGCTGCGTGCGGCGCGCGACGCGGGGATGCGCACCACGGTGACCACCAACGCGGTCGCGCTCACCCAGCGCCGCATCGGGCTGGTGCGCGGCCTGGTGGACCTGGCCGCGGTGTCGCTGGACGGCGAGCGCGCGACCCACGACCGCATCCGGGGCAGGCAGGGCGCGTTCGACCGGGCGCTGATGGGGATGCGCAGGCTCACCGAGGCGCGCATCCCGGTCGGCGTGGTCACCACGCTCACCCAGGGCAACGCCACCCAGTTGGGTGAAGTGGCGGTGGCGGCAGCGGGGTCGGGCGCGCTGCTGCTCCAGGTGCACCCGCTGGAGCCGGAGGGCGCGGCGGGCAGGCTGATGCCGGGGGAGCGGCCGGACGCGGTCGAGCTGGCCTACGCCGCGGTCGAGCTGGGTCGCATCGCCGAGGAGCACGGCATGGCGGTGCAGCTGGACGCGGTGCCGCGCACCATGCTCACCCGCAAGCCGGAGGCGTTCATGGCCGCGCCGGTGCCCGAGCGCCACCCGCTGGGCCGCTGGCTGACGCCGCTGGTGGTGGAGGCCAACGGCGCGGCGGTGCCGGTGGCCTACGGCTTCGACCGCCGCTACGGGCTGGGCAGCGTGCTGGAGCGCCCGCTGGCCGAACTGGCCAGGCGGTGGGACGCCGAGCCGTTCCTGGCGCTGTGCCGGGCGACCTGGCGCAAGCTGGTGGAGAGTCGGACCGGACCGCTGATCCCGTGGTACGGCCACCTCGTGCGGGCCTCGCGGGTGAACAGGTCAGCCACCGCGGGCCGCTGAAACCGTCGAAACCGGCTGGAGCCGGTCTGGGGGCCGCTGCCGGTCAGCGGGCCAGCAGGTCGGCGGCGCTCAACGTGTTGATCACCCGGTCGACGGGCACGCCGCACTCCTCGGCGCGCTCGCAGCCGTAGGACAGCCAGTCCAGCTGCCCCGGCGCGTGGGCGTCGCTGTCGATGGCGAACTCGCAGCCGACCTCCAGCGCCAGCCGCAGCAGCCGGGTCGGCGGGTCGCGGCGCTCCGGGCGGGAGTTGATCTCCACGGCGGTGCCGTTGTCGCGGCAGGCGGTGAACACCGCTTCGGCGTCGAACACCGACTCGGGCCGCCCCCTGCCCAGCACCAGCCGACCGGTGCAGTGGCCCAGCACGTCCACGTGCGGGTTGGCCACCGCGGTCAGCAGCCGCTCGGTCATCTCCGGTGCGGGCATCCGCAGCTTCGAGTGCGCGCTGGCGACCACGACGTCCAGCCGGGCCAGCAGTTCCTCCTCCTGGTCGAGCGAGCCGTCGTCGAGGATGTCGACCTCGATGCCGGTGAGGACGGTGAACGGCGCGAGTTCGGTGTTCAGCTCGGCGACCACCTCCAGCTGCTCGCGCAGCCTGGCGGGGGACAGCCCGCGCGCGATGGTGAGTCGGGGGGAGTGGTCGGTGAGCGCGATCCACTCGTGGCCGAGGTCGCGCGCGGTCTCCGCCATCTCGCGGATGGGGCTGCCGCCGTCGGACCAGTCCGAGTGCGCGTGGCAGTCGCCCTTGAGCGCGGCGCGCAGGGCCTGCCCGCCGCGCACCGGATCACGAAACTTGTTCAGATAGGAGGGTTCCCGGCCCTCCAACGCGTCCACGACGACACCGGCGGTCGACTTGCCGATGCCGGGCAGCTCGGTCAGCGTGCCGGTGTCCGCGCGGAACTCCAGCTCACCCGGCGGCAGCCGCGCCACGACGTCCGCGGCGCGGCGGAAGGCGCGCACGCGGTAGGTGGGCTCACCCGCGCGCTCCAACTGGAACGCGACCTGTCGCAGTGCCCGAACCGGGTCCACCCCCCATGTCTACCGCACCTGGGCCATAAGGACCTTGCGGACGTCCCGGCGCGCACCCAGGATGGCCGCCATGCCCCCTCACGCTCCGGTCGGCTCGCGACGCGGGCCCAGCAAGGGCGATCGAACCTCGCAGGCCATCCTGGACACCGCCGAGCGGCTGCTGCACACGCGCCCCCTCGACGACATCGCGGTCGACGAGCTGGCCTCCGGCGCGGGCATCTCGCGCTCGGCGTTCTACTTCCACTTCTCCTCGCGCGAGGCCGTGCTGCACGCGCTGGCCTCACGGGTGCTCGACGCGCTCTACGAGTCGGCGACGCTGTGGCTGCGCCGCGGCAGCGAGCCGCCCGAGGCGTCGATCCGCCGGGCGCTGGGCGCGAGCATGTCGCTGTGGCGCAGCCACGGCCCGGTGCTGCGGGCGGCGGTCCGGGCGCGCGACCGCGACCCGCTGATGCGCGACTTCTGGGCCGGGGTGGCCCGGCGGTTCATCGACGCCACCGCGGAGCAGATCACCATCGAGCGCGAGGCGGGCGTCGCGCCACCGGGTCCGCCCGCCCGCGCGATGGCCACCGCCCTGGTGTCGATGAACGAGCAGGCGTTCCAGAACCGGTCGCGCGCCCGCCGCTCGGCCGCGCGGGACCGGGAGCTGGTGGACACGCTGACCGTGATCTGGATGCGGGCCATCTACGGCACGGCCTGACCGGCGCGCCGAGCGCCACCCGCCCGCGTCACCGGCCGCGTCACCGGCTGCACAGCGCGGCGGAGAAGGTGGCCATGATCTCGGCCGACGCGGCGCGCGGCACCGGGTACATGTTGGCCGACACCACCGCCTGGCGGCCGTCGGGCCCGACGCCCGCCATGGTCATGAAGCCGAAGATGGAGCCCTCGTGGCCCCAGTACTGCCCGCCGCAGGGCAGTGGCGCGGTGAACAGGCCGAGGCCGTAGCCTGCCTGGTCGACGCCCAGGCTGGGCGCGGGCACCGCGGTCTTCATCTGCTCCAGCTGGGCGGGCGGCAGGATGCGACCGCCCAGCAGCGCGTCGTAGAACGCGGAGACGTCGCGCGTGGTGGAGACCAGACCGCCCGCCGCCCAGGCCATCGTCGAGTCGAAGTCGCTGAAGTCGATCGTGCCGCTCTTGCCCGGCACGTGGCCGACCGGGTGCGGATCGGGCAGGCGGGTGTCGCCGCGCTCGGGCAGGTAGGTGTCGTCCAACTTCAGCGGGCGGGCGACGCGGAAGGACAGCTCCTTGGACAGGCTGTTGCCGGTCACCTCCTCCACGAGCATCCCGAGCACGATGTAGCTGGTGTTGGAGTAGGTCCACCCGGTGCCCGGTGCGAACAGCGGGGGCTGCTGCACGGCCATCCGCACCAGGTCGATGGGCTCGGCCCCCTGGTTGCGCACCGTCTCCGGGTCCACGCTCGCCAGCTTGGCGAAGTAGTTGGGCAGGCCGCTGGTGTGCTGGAGCAGCTGCCGGGTGGTGATCTTCGCGCCGTCGTTGCCGTTGCCGCTGATCACCCCCGGCAGGTAGCGGTCGACGGGCACGTCGAGCTCGACCTCGCCCTCCGCCACCAGTTGCAGCACCACGGTCGCCACGAACGACTTCGTGATGCTGCCCGCGCGAATCCGGCCGTTGCCGGGCATCGGGGACTTGTCCGCCAGCGCGCCCACCCCGCTGGTCGAGGCGCGCACCTGGTCGCCGTCCCGCAGCAGCGCCTCCACCCCCGGTATGCCGCCCGTCGTGGTGAGCTTGTCCAGCTCCGGCTGCACGACGCCGCCGCCGGTGCCCGCGGGCTCCGGCTCGGTACCGCCGCAAGCGGAGACGAGCACCCCCGCCAAGGCGCAGACGAGCGCGACGCGCCTGCCCGGAAATCCCTTTTCCATCGGTGTTCTTCTTCTCTCGATCGACAACTCGGGCGTGTGGGAACGCAACGGTAGGAGCGCGCCGCGCACCGATCGTCACACCGCGCGGGGAGCGCGGATCCCCCTGCGGAGGGACGCCCCGGCACCCGGTGATCCGCACAATGCCTCCATGACCAGCAGCGCAACGGGGTTCGGTGAACCGGTCCTCTGCCGGGCGCCCGACCGCGAGGGCGGGGTGGCGCGGTGCTTGGCGCGCCAGTCGGTCCTGGTCGCGGTCGTGTCCCTGGCCACCGACGCGGTGAGCTTCGCGACCAGGGGCCCGCAGGCGCTGGGCGCGCTGGAGGTGCTGGTCCTGCTCGGACTCGTCGCCGCCGACGCCGCCCTCGCCTCGTCCCCCCGGTACTCGGGGTGGGTGGCGCTCGCGCACGCCGCCCTGCTGCCGGTGCTGGCCACCGTCGTGCCGGGGCGCACCGCGAACACGGCCGGGCAGTTGATCTCCGCCTACCGGGCGGGCGCCTGGCTGCGGGGCAGGCCCGCCGCCGCCTCGCTGGCCGCCCTCGCGCTGGGCGTGCTGTCCTCGCTGTGGGTCGGCGACGAGGTGGAACCGTTCACCCTGCTGACCCTGGTGACCGCCAACTCGGTGGTGCCGTGGCTGGTCGGCCGCTACACCACCGCGCGCAAGGCCTACGTCGACGAACTGCGCCACCAGCGGGAGAACTCCCTGCGGGACGCCGAGGCCGAGGTGAGCCGGGCGGTGGCCAGGGAGCGCGAAGCCATCGCCCGCGACCTGCACGACGTGATCTCGCACCACGTCAGCGCGATCGGCGTGCACGCGGCGGCGGCGCGGATGAACCTGGCGGGTCACGGCTCCGCCGACGACGCCGGACCGGTGGGCACCTCGCTGGCGGCGGTGGAGACGTCCAGCCGCGCGGCCATGGTCGACCTGCGGCGGCTGCTCGACCTGCTGCACCACGGCGACGACCTGCCCGACCAGCCGGGCCTTGGCAAGCTCCAGGAGCTGTTCGACGGCGTCAGGTCCTCCGGCCTGCGGGTGGCCTTCGCCGTCTACAACGACCCGTACCCGGTGCCGCGCGCCGTCGACACGGCCCTGTACCGGGTGGCGCAGGAGATGATGACGAACGCCCTGCGGCACGGCGACGGCACGGCCGTGCGCGTGGAACTCGAGTACGGTGGCGACCACGTGTCGATCACCGCGCGCAACCGCGTCCCGTCCGGTGCGGCGCAGGGGGAGCGGGCGTCCCTGACGGCACTCGGCGGTTCCGCCCTCGGCCTGGAGGGAATCCGCAAGCGCGCCGAGGTGTTCGGCGGATCGGCGACCTTCGGGCTCGTCGAGGACGGGCGGTACTGGCAGACCAGCGTGACGGTGCCGACGGAGGGGGGATCATGACCCTGCGCATCGTGATCGCCGACGACCACGTGATGTTCCGCTCCGGCCTGCGGGCGGTGCTGGACGCCCAACCGGACATGAGCTGCGTCGCCGACGTCGGGGACGGCTACAGCGCCGTCGAGGCGGTCCGGGCGCTGCGGCCGGACCTGGCCATCCTCGACGTGCGGATGCCGAAGCTGGACGGGATCGCGGCGGCCCGCGAACTGGTGCCCGCGACCAAGGACCTCAAGGTCGTCCTGCTCACCACCTTCGACGCCGACGACTACGTCCGGAAGGCGCTGGCCTCGGGGGTGAGCGGCTTCGTGCTGAAGAGCCTGCCCCCAGAGGAGCTGGTGACCGCGATCCGCGTCGCCGCGCGGGGCGACACCTACATCGACCCGTCGATCACCCGCAGGCTCGTCCCCCGGCTGGCCGACGTCCTGGTGCCCAACACCCCGCCCCGGAGCACGGCGCCGGGCGTGGACCGGCTCACCGCGCGCGAGCACGAGGTCTTCCTGCTGATGGCCGCGGGCTTCTCGAACGCGGAGATCAGCGACCAGCTCTACGTCGGCAGCCAGACCGTCAAGACCCACGTGTCGCGCGTGCTCGCCAAGCTCGGGCTGCGGGACCGCGTGCACGCGGTGCGCTTCGCCCACCACTACGGCCTGATAGAGCAGCACGACACCTCGGGCTTATGAGCCACCACCGCCGCGAGTCGCGCGTTCGGACACCGTGAACCGAGCGTTCACGCACCACGAACTGAGCGTTCGGGGAGTCGGGTAGTAGTCAACGGCCCACGTGGGCACGTCGGGTAGTACTTGCAGGCGGTCAGAGGGGGGTGAGCCAGGCGGTGGTGCGGACTTCCTTCACGGCGATGTGCACGGGGTGGTAGGAGGTGGGGTCGAGGCCGCGGTAGGCGTGGCGCACCACGCCCTGGTAGATCAGGTCGGACACGACCAGCACCGCGTCGCCCGTGCTCGCCGCCAGGTGCTCGCGCAACGGGTCGCTGTCCACCAGCCTGCACGCGGTGTTGAGGTCGCCGCCGACCCAGCCGTGCGCGTCGCGGTGCACCTCGCCCGCGTGCAGGCTCACCCGCACCCGGATGCGCGGATCCGGCCCGACGGCGTCGTTGTGCCGCCGGAGCAGCCCGACGAAGTGCGGCAGCACCGGGTCGAGCAGGTCCACTTTGGACACCCAGGCGGGCACCAGCACGGCCATCCCGTCGCCGCGGTCCTGCACCGCCAGGTCGGACCACCACACCCCGGCGGCCCGGAAACCGGCCTTCATCGCGCCTGCCAGCACTTCTCGCGCGGTGATCTGCTCGGGATCGGACCACCGCCCGAACCCCGCGATGTCCACGACCAGGATCGACCGGTGCTCCGGCCCGCGCGCGGGACGCGGTCGCAGGCGTCGCAGCGCCCAGCCCAGCACCTCCGGCGCGGCGCTCATCGCGGCGCCTTCACCGCGTGCACGCCGAGGGCGCGGCGCAGCACGCACGACCGGCTGAGCAGGCGCAGCGCGTGCGGCACCCGCTTGACGCGGGGCAGGTCGGCCAGTTCGGCCAGGTACTCCTCGAAGTAGCGGGTGCGGTGGCGCAGCGGCAGCAGCGACACCGCCCAGCCGACCAGGCGCGCCTGGTCGGCCGGGCAGCGCTCGATCTCCTCCAGCGCGACCCGGATGGCGTGGGCGTCGCAGCGCATCGGGGAGAAGCTGGCCGTGGCGTGGTAGTTGCGCTCCACAGTGGACTCCAGCAGGCGCACCCGCTCGTAGAGCCGGAGCAGCCGCAGGTCCCAGATCCTGCTGCGCTCGATGGCCCGCTTCAGCTCCAGCGACACCTCGTGCGCCAGCTTGCGGTCCAGGATGCGGTCGAGCTTGCCGTCCAGTGCGCGTTCCAGCTCGCGCGCCAGCGCGCAGAGCTGCCGCACCCGTCGTCGTCGCGTCATGTCCCACCTGCCGGATGCGCTCGCAGGAGTCCGAGCCGGGTGATGGAGCCGTGCGCGCGGGCCACGGCGGCCTGTGCCGCCGCTACGCCGTCCGGGGCCATCCGGTAGTACCGGCGGCGGGGCCTGCCCTGCTCCCTGGGGTCGACCTCCTCCCACTGGCTGGTCACCCAGCCGCAGCTCTCCAGCCGGGCGAGGATCGGGTGCACGGTGCCGCTGGGCAGTCCGGCGGCCTGGCACACCTCCAGCCCGTAGTGCTCCTTGTCCGGCTCCGCCAGCAGCACGCCCAGGACGAGCTGCGTCGGGAGCGTCATCTTGGGTTCACGACGCGCCACCATGGTTTAACTCTACCTAGGGGTTCTGCGGTGGAGTCCGCAAAACAGCGGGGTTTCCAGGTAGTACCCACAGGAGCGAAAGACTGGGGCATCTGGTGTGGTGTGCTTCGCGGTGCTGGGGAATGCTGGTGACCCAGAGTGGCTGCCAGAGTGACCCTGATCACCCGTTCGACGTCTATGTGCGCTGATCGTGGAGTCGGTGATCGGACATCGGGTTGCGGGTCATCGGGGGACGCGAGCCGACCTTCGAGGGAACGACCTCGCACCGCCGATCGCCGTCGCGGGGCTCAAGCCTGCGCGCGTCCAGATTCGCCAAACCATCAGCGCGATCCAGTGGTCATTCCGGTGACAGAGGAGCTGTACGCCTGAGAACGGTAGTTGGCAGACTACGGTGAGGGTGCACATGGACAGTTCGGGCAGGATTCACGCTCACCCGAAGGGGCCGGAGCACTGATGGGCAAGCGCAAGGGGAAGGTCTTCATTCCCTCGGTGTACGAGCGGTACCTGCGCCAGTCGTACGGCGATCTCAGTTCTCCTCAGCGGCGCTTCGCCCTGGAAATGGCGAACCGGCAGCCGTTCGAAGGGATCGCGCACGAGTTGGCCGAAGTCGGCCCGGTAGCGGATGACACGGACATCAACTGCGATGTCTGCTTCACCTACATCGTGCACGCTGAACGGCCGTTGAGCGTCAAGCTGTCGATGGTCGGCCCCTACGCCGTGGTGCTGTCCTCCGCGCTGGATGGGCAGCGCGGAACCGTCCTGGTTCCCGCAAGACCGCCGACGGGGACGCCGGAAGCTCGCGTGATGTCAGTGGTGGCCGCGCACGGGTTCGTCATCGTGCCCGATGAGCACCTGGAAGCCAGGGTTCCGCTGGCGGTGGGCGAAGGCCGTGACGAGGTCACGTTGTACGCGGCCCTGTTCGAGCCCGAGGGGGAGGTTTTCTGGAAGGCGGCGGCTACTGCGCCGGATCTTTCAGGCGGGTCACCAACTGGGTCGGGTTGACGAAGCGCAGGGCGATGACCAGCAGCACGAGCATGGACGCGGTGTAGATGACGGCCATCGCGTCCACCGTCTGCTGCGCCCGGATGCCCGCCGCCGACACGGAGTAGAACAGCGACACCACGAGGGTCTGGCTGTCCGGCCCGGCGGTGAGGAAGGTCAGCTCGAACATCCCGACGGTGCGCACCAGCACCAGGATGGACGCGGCGAGGATGCCGGGCACCAGCAGGGGCGCGAGGACGCGCAGGAACACCGCCGAGGTGCGCGCCCCGCACATCCGCGCCGCCGCCTCGATCTTGGTGTCGATCTGCTCGATGAACGGCGTCATGGTCAGCACCACGAACGGCACGGCGGGCACCAGGTTGGCCACGATCACCCCGGCCGTGCTGCCCGCCAGGTGGAACTTGTAGAGCACCGTGGCCAGCGGGATGCCGTAGGTCATGGGCGGCATCAGGATCGGCAGCAGGAACAGCAGGCTCAGCAGCTTCTTGCCGGGGAAGTTCCGGCGCGCCAGCGCGTACGCGGTGGGCACGCCGATGAGCACCGAGACGACGACCACGGCCAGGGACACCTGGAGGGTGACCAGCAGGACGTCGAACAGGTCGTACTCGCGCCACGCCTCGGCGTACCAGGCGGCGGTGAACCCCTCGGGCCACCACGTGCCGAACCACCTGGTGCTGAACGAGTTCACCAGCACCGCGCCGACCAGCGCGGCCAGGTTCAGCATGAAGAACGCCAGCGCGCCCCACGTCAACCACGCGGCGGGCCTCATCCCTTGCCTCCCGTCGCGCCCCGGTACAGCGTGGTGCGCCACAGCAGCACCAGGGCGATGACCACGAGCATCACCAGGGCCATGATCATGGCCACCGCCGAGCCCATGGAGTAGTCGAAGTCGCGGAACGCCGTGTCGTAGGCGGCGATGGAGATCACGTGGGTCTCGCCCTGCGGCTCGCCGACCATGACCGCCGACGGGAACACCGAGAACGCCAGCACGAACGACAGGCAGAACGTCACCGCCAGGCCCGGCGCCAGCAGGGGCATGGTGATGTAGCGGAACCGCTGGCCCCGCGAAGCGCCCAGGGTGGCCGCGGCGCGCTCCAGGGTGGGGTCGATGCCGGACAGGTAGGACAGCGTGAGCAGGAAGGCGAAGGGGAAGCCGGTGATGATCAACGACAGCAGCACGCCCCAGTAGTTGTGCACCAGGCGCACCGGCTCGTCGACCAGCCCCAGCGCCATGACGACCTTGTTGAACCAGCCCACCGGGCTCAGGTACTCGATCAGGCCCTCGGCGGTGAGCACGGTGCCCAGGGTGATGGGCACGACCAGCAGGGTGGTGATCAGGCGCTTGCCCCGGAACCGGCCCCGCATCCGGTAGGCGATGGGAATCGACGCCAGCACGTTGAACAGCGCGGCGGGCAGGCCCAGGCGCAGCGTGATCCAGATGGTGTCGCGCAGGTAGGCGTCGGTGAAGAAGCGCCGGTAGTTGGCCAGCGGCCCGCCGCCGTCCTTGGGCTGGAACGACAGCTGCAAGCCGTACAGGAACGGGTAGAGGAACAGCAGCGCGACGAACACCGCGCCGGGCACCAGCAGGAGCAGCACGCGGTCCACGCCGCGCTCGGCCAGCCGGTGGCGCAGCGCGACGGTGGTCACGAGTCCGCCCCGAAGATCAGCACCCGCTCCACGGGCACGCGCAGCCGCACGGCGTCGCCGGGGGCGAGCCTGCTGGTGGTGCGCAGGTGCAGCGGCTCCCCGCCGGGCAGGCGGGCCTGCACGGCCTGCTCCCGGCCGTGGTACTCGACGATCTCCACCTCGGCCCGGATGGTGTTCTCGCCGTCCTGCTCGGTCACCGCGAAGTCCTCGGGCCGGATCGCGGCCACGGCGGGACCGCCGGTGAGGCGGTCGCGGTTGACGCCGGTCAACGTCAACCCGTCCACGGCGGCCGTCGCGTGCTCGCCCGCCCACGAGGTCACGGTGACCGGCAGCATGGTCCGGTAGCCCATGAAGCCCGCGACGTAGCGGTTCGCGGGGTGGGCGTAGACCTCCTCCGGCGAGCCGACCTGCTGCACCTCGCCGTCGCGCAGCACCACCAGGCGGTCGGCCAGCGCCAGCGCCTCCTCCTGGTCGTGGGTGACGTAGACGGTGGTGAGCCCCAGCGACTGGTGCAGGCGCCGGATCTCGGTGCGCATCTCCAGGCGCAGCGCGGCGTCCAAATTGGACAGCGGCTCGTCCATCAGCACCAGCGGCGGCTCCAGCACGATCGCGCGGGCGATCGCGACGCGCTGCTGCTGGCCGCCGGAGAGCTGGGCCGGGAACTTGTGGGCGTGCTCGGTCAGCCGCACCATGCGCAGCGCCTCGTCCACGCGGCGGTTCAGCTCCGCCTTGCCGACCTTGCGCATGGTGAGGCCGAAGCCCACGTTGCGGCGCACCGACATGTGCGGGAACAGCGCGTAGTTCTGGAACACCATGCCGAAGCCGCGCTTCTCCGGCGGCAGGTGGTCGATCCGCCTGCCGTCCAAGGAGATCCGGCCGCCGGTCAGCGGCAGCAGGCCGGCCAGGCAGTTCAGCGCGGTGGACTTGCCGCAGCCGGAGGGCCCCAGCAGCGCCACGAACTCGCCGCCCTTGATGGTCAGGTCCATGTCGTTGAGCGCGACGTGCGTGCCGAACGCGCGGCGCACCCGGTCGACGCGCAGCTCCGCGAACCGGCCGCTCACTTGCGCGTCTTCCCGCTGCCGATCTCCCGCTCCCACTTCTGGAACGCCTTCACCTGGGCCGCCGCGGGCAGGGAGGTCTCCTTGGGGTTCTCGGCGATCAGCCGCTCGTACTCGGGCCTGCCGAACTTCGCGATGACGTCCCTGGACTCCTGCGGGGCCATCTCCAGCGTGACGCCGTTGACCGCCGGGCCGGGGTAGAAGTAGCCCTTGTCGTAGGCCTTGGCCTGCTGCTCGGGCTTGAGCACCCACTGGATCAGCGCCAGGTTCGCGGCCAGCACGTCGGCGGAGACGCCCTTGGGCACCACGGCGTAGTGGGCGTCGGTGACCCAGTGGAACCCCTGCAGGGTGGTGACCTTCATCCGCTCGGGCACGGTGCCCAGCACGCGCGGGTTGATGTCCCACCCGGTCGTGGTGGCCACGACGTCCACCGTGCCGTCGGCCAGGTTCTTCATCGTCTCGGTGGTGCCCGACGGGTAGTGGTCGACGTGCTCGCCCAGCTGCCGGAGGTACTCCCAGGTCTTCTCCCAGCCGTTCTCCGGGTCCTTCGGGTCGGAGTCGCCGAGGATGTAGGGCAGGCCCATCAGGAACGTGCGGCCGGGACCGGAGTTGGCGGGCACCGCGTACTGGAACTTCTTGGGGTTGGCCTTGGCCCACGCCAGCAGCTCGTCGGCGGTGGTGGGCGGGTTCGGCACCTTGTCGGGGTCGAACTCCAGCAGCGGCCCGGACGGGTAGTAGGTGACCGTGATCCCCTTGCCCTGCGCCAGCTCCTGCATCGCCGCGGCGGGCGGCAGGTAGCTCTCCTTGAGGTTGGGGAACTTCTCGGCGTACTGGGGTGCAGGTCCAGCGCCAACTGCTGGTCGATCACCGCGGCCAGGCCGTCGGTGCCGGTGAGCACCAGGTGCGTCTGCGACTGGCCCGCGTTCTGCTCGGCCTTGAGCTTGCCCGGCATGTCCGGCGCGGTCGCCTTGGTGTAGTTGACTTTGCTGACCACGTCGGGGTGCTGGGCCGCGAAGTCGTCGATCATGCCCTGCGTCAGCTGGAGGTTGCCCGCCACGTCCAGGATGTTGAGCTCCACCGGCTGGGAAGGCTTGTCGGGCACCGAGGTGGGCGCTTCGGGGGCCGGACCTGTTGTCGGTGCGCCGCATCCCGCCATCAGGAGGAAGATCGGTAAGAGCTTTCGCAAGTGTTTCGGGCGACTCATATGGTTTTCTCCTGCGACGATGCGGGCAGACCGAACGAGACGCTGACAGACCTCCGCTCCGGTGGGCTTTCCGGTTTCGGGCCGGTTAGCGAAAACCTAAACTGGAGCCGCCGAGGGGTCAACGGCCCTTCGTCCGACCGCCGGACCTCCGCCGCCACCGCACTGCTCCGTCCCCAACGACGTGGGAGGTTCCCGTGGCACCCCAACCCCGGCGGTCCGCGATCGCGGCTGCGGCGGCGCTCGCGCTGCTCGCCCCACCTTCGACCGCCCAGGCGGACACCGCGCCCGCCGACCCGGTGGGCGAGGTCACCCAGCTGACCACCGACACCGACCTGCCGTGGGGCTTGGGCTTCCTGCCCGACGGCTCCGGGGTCTACACCCGGCGCGACGCCTTCGACGTGGTCCGGCTCAGCCCCACCGGGACGCGCACCACGTTGGGCGCGGTGCCCAACGTGGCGGGCACCAACGCCGAGGGCGGCCTGCTCGGCCTGGCCGTGTCGCCGACCTTCGCCACCGACGGCTGGCTGTACCTGTACCACACCTCCAGCAGCGACAACCGGATCGTGCGGATCAGGGTGCAGGGCGACGCGCTGGTGCCGTCGTCGCTGCAAGTCCTGCTCTCCGGCATCCCGCGCAACACCTACCACAACGGCGGCAGGCTCCGGTTCGGCCCGGATGGCAAGCTGTACGCGGGCACCGGCGACGCGCAGAACTCGGCTTCCGCGCAGGACTTGTCCAGCCTGGGCGGGAAGGTGCTGCGGCTCAACCCCGACGGCACGCCGCCGACGGACAACCCGTTCTTCGGCAACGGCGGCAACGCCCGCTACGTCTGGACCTACGGGCACCGCAACGTCCAGGGCCTGGCCTTCGACGACGGGGGCAGGCTCTGGCAGGCCGAACTGGGCAACCTGGTGATGGACGAGCTGAACCTCTCGCAGCGCGGCGGCGACTTCGGGTGGCCGCAGTGCGAGGGCACCTCGGGCAGCTGCCCCGGCGCGGTCGCGCCCAAGCGCACCTGGAGCACCGCCAGCGCCTCGCCCAGCGGCATCGCCGTCGCGGGCGACGGGCTGTACGTGGCGGCGCTGCGCGGCACCCGCATGTACCGGCTCCAGCTCGACGGCGCCGAGGTCGGCGCGGAGACCGTGCACTTCCAGGGCACCTACGGCAGGTTGCGGGTGGTGGAGCCCGCCCCGGACGGCAGCCTCTGGCTGGCCACCAGCGGCGGCGGCGACCGCGACAGCGTCGCGAACAACTCCACCAGCCGGGTGCTCAGGGTGCAGTTGACGCCCGAACGTTGAACTCAGGGGGCCCGGAAGTTCGACTCGCGCGAGGTGGGGTGAACCGATCGGCGGGCGGGGACGTGTGGAGGGTGACCGTCCCCGCCAGGAAGGCCGCACCGCGATGACCCGCCGCAACCCCTCCCCGCTCGGGGCGCACGCGCCGAGCTCCGACGACTGAGCAGCAGGAAACCCAGGGAGAGATGCAGGACCCCACCCTCGACCCCGTCCTCGACCGGGCGCTGCGCCAGGTCCGCGTCGAGCGGACCCGCGACCACCGGCGCCGCGTCCGCGCGAGCACCGCGGTGAGCACCACCCTGGCCACCGCGGTGCTCGCCGGGGGCTTCTACCTCGGCCAGCACAGCACGCCGGAGGCGGAGGACCGCCCCCCTGGACAGCGCACTTCGGAGGAGCGCGTGCTGGTCGGCGCCACCGAAGGCGTCCGGATGACGGCCACCGTCACCCCCGTCGAGGGCTGGCTGCGGCTGCGGTCCGTCGTCGACGGGGTGCCCGCGGGCGAGCGCTGCAAGCTCGTGGTCACCGACGCGGGCGGCCAGAGCTTCGTCGCGGGCGGCTGGGTGGCCGCGCAGCGCGGGGAGACCGCGCTGGCCGGGGCCGCCCTGGTCGACCTCGACCACCTGCGCGACATCAGCGTCGTGACGGCGGACGGCCGAGTGCTGGTCACCGCCACCCCCTGAAAGCCGGCAAGCTTCCACCCGTGAAGGTGCGCAGCCTGCTGAGCTTGGTGGTGGTCATCACGGGATGCGGCACCGGGGACCAGTTCGTCGCCATCGACGAGGTCCCCGTGTCCGTCGAGTCGGTGGTGACCACCCCGGACGCCTCCACCGGCACGTTCGAGCTGGACTGCGGGCGCAACGAGGAGCGCCACCTCAACGCCGACAACGTGGTCAGCTCGCCGGGCCTGCGGCACGGCGCCCACCACACCCACGAGTACGTCGGCAACCTGTCCACCGACTTCGCCTCCACCGACCGCAGCCTGGCCGCCGGGGGCACCACGTGCGCGGGGCAGGACCGCTCCACCTACTACTGGCCGGTGCTGCGGCTGACCGACCGCACCGGCCACGACCACCACCAGCAGGGCGGCGGTGTGCACGGCAACAGCGGCGAGGTGCTGCCGCCGTCCTCGGTCGCCGTCAGCTTCACCGGCAGCCCGGTGAGCGAGGTGCTCGCCATGCCCCGGTTCCTGCGCATGATCACCGGCGAGCCCGCCGCGCTGACCAACGGCGGCGGGCGGGCGCGGTGGAGCTGCACCGGTTTCGAGGACCGGCGGACCGACCGGTACCCGCGCTGCGCCCAGGGCAGCGAGGTGGTGCGCACCTTCGAGTTCCCCAGCTGCTGGGACGGGCGCAACACCGACAGCGCCAGCCACCGCTCGCACGTGGTGTTCCCGGTCGCGGGCGGGGTGTGCCCGCCGGGCACCTTCCCCGTCCCCAAGCTGCGCGTGCGGGTCACCCACGACGTGCCCGAGGGCAGGCCGTTCGCCATCGACAGCTTCCCGGAGCAGCTGCGCGACCCCGGCACCGACCACGCGATGTTCATCAGCGTCTTCCCGGACGAGCTGATGGCCAGGGTGGTCGACTGCCTCAACGCCGGTCGGCGGTGCGCGGAGAAGAAGTCCGCTCCGCGTTGAACCGAACCCGCCCCGCGTCCGTGTCCGCTGTCACCAGCTGTCGAGAGGAGTGGGTGGATGGCGGCTTTGTGGTCCCGCAAACGGGAGACCGCGGCCGACGAGGCACTGATCCGATCCCTCTACGAGGAACACGGTCGGGCACTGCTGGCCTACGCGACGCGGCTGACCGGTGATCGGGCGGCTGCCGAAGACGTCGTCCAGGAAACCCTCGTCCGCGCGTGGCGGCACCCGGAGGCGCTGGTCAACGGCAAGGGCTCGGTGCGCGGGTGGCTGCTCACGGTGACCCGCAACCTGGTCACCGACCGGATCAGGGCCAAGGCGGCACGGCCCAGGGAGGTCGCCGAGTCCCCGGCCACGCCGCCGGTGCAGCGCGACCACGCGGATTCCGTGGTGGACTCGGTGGTGGTGCTCGAAGCGCTGGACCGGCTCTCCTCCGATCACCGCGACGTGCTGATGGAGATCTACTTCAGGGGGCGCAGCGTGACCGAGGCCGCGGAGGCGCTCGGAGTCCCGCCGGGAACGGTGAAATCGAGATCGCACTACGCGCTCAGAGCACTGCGGGAGACCTTCGGCGGACAGCAGGTCGCACTGAAGGGGGTGGCCGGATGACCACCAACCACGATGCGCAGCTGCTCGGCGCGTACGTGCTGGGCGTGTTGGACGAGCGGGAGGCCCGCGCGGTGGAGGAGCACTTGGCGACCTGCCCGCGGTGCCACGACGAGCTGGCCGAGCTGCGGGCGATGGAGGAGGCGCTGGGGGAGGTGCCCCCGGAGGCGCTGCTGGACGGTCCGCCCGAGGACGGCGACCTGCTGCTGCAGCGCACGCTGCGGCAGGTGCGCGCCGAGCGCGGCGGCCAGGTCCGGCGCAGGCGGGTCGGGGTCGGCCTGGCCGCGGCGGCGGTGGCCGCCGTGGTGCTGGGCGGCGGGTTCGCGGTCGGCCGGGGCACCGCGCCCGACGGCGGCGGCCAGGCCGCGTCGACCGCGCCCGCGCCGCCCGCGGGCACCAAGCTCGGCACGGCGACCGACCCGGCGACCGGGGCGCGGATGACCGTGCAGGTCAGACCGGCCGCGGGCTGGGTGCGGGTGAACGCCTCGGTGGCCGGGATCGCGGCGAACGAGAAGTGCAAGCTGATCGTCGTGTCCAAGGACGGCAGCAGGCAGGAGGCCGGTAGCTGGCTGGTCTCCGCGCAGGGTGAGAAGGACGGCACCAACCTCGACGGCTCGGCACTGGTCGCGCCCGAGGACGTCGCCGCCGTCGAGGTGCGCAACTTCGAGGGCGAGCAGATCGTCACGGTGCCGGTCTGACCCACCGAGGGGGAGACGCGCCCCCGCCCGGAGCACGGGCGGGGGCGCGTCGTCTCACGGCTTGAGCACGACCTTGCCGACGGTGTCCCGGCTCTCCAGCGCGCGGTGCGCCGCGGCGGCCTCGGCCAGCGGGAAGGCGGAGCTGACCACGGGCGAGAGCCGCCCGCTGGCCAGCGCGTGCAGCGCGCGGCTCTCCAGCTCGCGCAGGCTGGTGCCCTGGAACAGGCGCGGCCCCAGCGCGACGGTGGCGGTGAGCCCGCGCGCGTACAGGTCGGGCGTCTCGATCCTCGTCGGCGTGCCCGCCGACCAGCCGAACAGCACGATCCGCCCGCCCACGCCCAGCAGCTCCAGCGCCGCGCGCCCGGCCGCGCCGCCCACGCCGTCGAGCACGGCGGTCACCTCGCCGACCTCGGCGCGCACCCGCTCGGCCCAGTCCGGCGCGGTGTAGTCCACCACGTGGTCCGCCCCCAGCCCGCGCACCAGGTCGAGCTTGCCCGCGCTCGCGGCGCCGACGACGGTCGCGCCCAGCGCGTGCGCCTCCTGCACGAACAGGCTGCCCATGCCGCCCGCGGCGGAGGTCACCAGCACCACGTCGGCCGCGGTCAGCCGGGCCACCCGCAGCACGCCCACCGCGGTGCGGCCGGTGCCGATCATGGCCACCGCCTGGTCGTCGGAGACGTGGTCGGGCAGCGCGTGCAGCGCGGTGGCGTCCGCGACGGCCAGCTCCGCGTAGCCGCCGGAGCGCTGCCCGAGGTGCGCGGTGACGCGCTTGCCCAGCCAGCTCGGGTCCACGCCCGCGCCCAGCGCGGCGACCACCCCGGCCACCTCGCGGCCAGGGGTCGTCGGCAGCGGCGGCAGCGGCAGCGGGCCCGCCTGGCCCGCGCGGAGGTGGGCGTCCAGCAGGTGCACCCCGGCGACGGAGACGGCGACGCGGACCTGCCCCGGACCGGGTTCCGGGTCGTCCACCTCCGCCAGGCGCAGGGTCTCGGCGGGGCCGAACTCGTGCTGTCGGATGGCGCGCATGGTGCTCCCCCTCGGTCGTCGGTGGTCGCGACCGTAAGATCTCCAGTTAACTGGAGGTCAATGGCGTGCTGAAGCACTTCGACCACAACCGGCACCACCACCGGTTCCTGCTGCGCCAGGTGCCGCCGGGGGCGGCCACCGCGCTGGACGTGGGCTGCGGGGACGGCGCGTTCGCGCGCGAGCTGGCCGCGCGCGGGCTGCGGGTGACCGCCGTGGACCGGGCGACCGAGGTCACCGCGGCGGGCGTGGACTTCCGGCGGGCCGACGCGATGGTGGACGACCTGGGCGGCCCCTACGACTACGTCTCGGCCATCGCCTCGATCCACCACATGCCGCTGGGGCCCGCTCTCGCGCGGCTGCGGGACGTGCTCGCCCCCGGCGGCGTGCTGGCGGTCCTCGGGGTGGCCAGGGAGCGCTCCGCCGCGGACTGGGCGTTCAGCCTCGCCTCCGTGCCGCTGAACCTGGTCGCGCGCCTGGTGCGCGACGACCCGCGCGGCGACGCCCCGGTCCTGCGCCCCGCCCTGACGCTGCGCGAGATCGGGGCCGAAGCGGATCGCGTCGTGCCCGGCGCGCGGCTGCGCAGGCACCTGTTCTGGCGCTATTCGCTGATCTGGCGGAAAGCGCCCCCACCGGTGGTCACGGCCGGTTAATGCTTTGACTCCGGTTGTCCGCGAGGGGATAGTCGAAGTCGACGCGGAAAGGGGTGAACTCGTGCGCAGCGAGCAGTTCGACGAGTGGACCGGTGCCGCCACGCGCCGCGTGAACGACCTCATCGCGTCGCTCTGACCTGCGGTCGGCCGTCGCGTCCGGCTGCGGAGGAGTGGTGTTCGCGGCTATTGGGAAATCTTTGCGGAGCGATTCGTCGGGATAATTCCGGACGATTTCTCCGAACAGGTGTCCCGGCCTTCATGGGGTGGGTCGGGACGGAGCCCCGGCACGGCGGGGCTCGGCACGAGTGGGTGCACTCCTGTCCGGTTGGGGCGGGAGCGGGTCCGTGCGCCCGCTCCCGTCACGGTGCGTTTGTGCGGCAGACCACAGGGGTAGCCGGGGGGCGTCCGGAGCCCGGAAGGAGGGCTCTCGAGTCCTCTTGGGAGGGCGTGATGTCCCACTCGACCCACGGTCGTGTCAAGGTCGCGGGCGTGCAGCCAGCCCAAGTGCTGGCAGGCCTGCTCGGCCTGGTGTTCCTCGTCGTCGGCGTGCTGGGCTTCCTGCGCACCGGGTTCGGCGACTTCGCGGGTGAGCAGCACGCGATGCTGTTCGGCTTCGCGGTGAACCCGCTGCACAACGTGGTGCACCTGGCCTTCGGCGTGCTGGGCCTGCTGATGGCCACCAGGTCGGGGCTGTCCCGGCTGTACGGCTGGCTGGTGTTCCTGGCCTACGGCGCGGTGCTGGTGTGGGGCCTGATGCTGGTCGGCCTGGTCTCGGTCAACCCGGTCGAGCGACTGGGCAACCCGCTGGCGATCAACGCCAACGACAACTGGCTGCACCTGGGCCTGACCGCGGCGGGCCTGCTGACCGCGGTCCTCCCGGCGCGGCGCAAGGTCGTCGTGGACGAGCCCGAGGTCTACGACCACCACCGGGCGCCGGAGCCGGTGCGCGAGGAGAGCATCCGCGACGAGCACGGGCACCCCGTGCCCGAGCCCAGGGTGGAGTCGATGGACCCGACGGTCACGACCCGCCCGATCGACACCCGGCACGACGTGCACGGCGGTGTCCGCGGAGACCTCCAGGACCAGACCCGCCACGCGGAGGACGCCGCGTCCAGGGCGCGGCACGCGCGCTAGACCCCACAGCGGAACCCGAGGCAGACCTCACAGCGGAACCCGCGGCGGCGCCGGTGAGCCCGAGAGCTCACCGGCGCCGCCGCGTCCGCGTCAGGAGGGCTCGTCCAGCCGCGCCACCTGCTCGTCGTCCAGCTCCAGCGCCACGCCGCCGACGGCTTCCTCCACCTGGGCCACCGAGCTGACCCCGACCACCGGGATCACCCCCTTGCCCAGCAGCCACGCCAGCACCACCTGGTTCGGCGTCGCCCCCGACTCGGCGGCCACCTCGCGCAGCACCGCCAGCCGCCCGGTCGTGCCGGGGTGGTCGTACGCCTCCGGCAGCGGCTTGCCCGCGTAGCCGCCGAACAGCAACGACCCGTAGGAGACCAGCGCCAGGTCGCCGTCCGCCGCCGCGTAGTCGAACAGCTCCTCGGTCATCAGCGCGTGACCGGCCTCCGGCAGTCGCGCGCCCGGCCGGGGCCGCAGGTAGCTGTGCCGCATCTGCACCGCCGCGTACCGGGGCCACCCGTTGGCCCGCGACACGGCGTGGGCCTGGGCGATGCGCCACGTCGCGTGGTTGCTGCACGCGATCTCGCGCACCGCCCCGGCTTCCACCAGCGACGCGAACCCGCCGAGCGTGTCCTCCAGCGGCACGCCCCGGTCCTCGACGTGGCTGTAGTACACGTCGATCCGGTCGGTGCCCAGCCGCTTCAGGCTGCCCTCCGCCGCCGCGCGGATGGTGTCCCCGGCCAACCCCTCGGCGTTGTCCAGCCCGGTGCCCGGAGTCCTCGGCCGCGCCCCCACCTTGGTCGCCACGACCAGCGAGTCCCGGTTGCCGCGAGCGGCCATCCACCGGCCGACGGTCTCCTCGCTCTCGTCGCCCGTGCCGCCGTCCCAGAACACGTAGTTGTTCGCGGTGTCCAGGAACGTGCCCCCGGCCTCGGCGAACCGGTCCAGGATGGCGAACGAGGTGGCCTGGTCGACGTACTTGCCGAACGGCAGCGTCCCCAGGCACAGGGCGCTGACCTCGACATCCCCCACGTACTTGGTCCTCATGGCGGCCCATCCTGGGTGCTGGAGCGCGCTCCAGGTCAAGCCTGGCATCCTGGACGGCGATGTCGACGATCGCGAAGTGGGCGCCCGCCGCGCTGGCGCTGGTGCTGGTGGCCAGCCCCGGACTGTGGCGGATCAGCAGGCACGTCATCACCATCGCCCACGAAGCGGGGCACGCGCTGGTCGCACTGCTGACCGGGCGCAGGCTGGAGGGCATCAAGCTCAACGCCGACACCTCCGGGGTGACCGTCTCACGGGGCAGGCCCACCGGCCCGGCCGTGGTGGTCATGTACTTCGCGGGCTACGTCACCCCGTCGCTGCTGGGCCTGGCCGCCGCCGCGCTGGTGACCGCGGAGCTGGCCCGCCCGCTGCTGTGGGCCACGGTGGTGCTGCTGGCCGGGATGCTGGTGATGATCCGCAACGCCTTCGGCGTGCTGTCGGTCGTGCTCACCGGCGCGGTGATGTTCCTGGTGTCCTGGTACGCCACGGCCGAGGTGCAGTCCGCCTTCGCGCTGTTCGTCACCTGGTTCCTGCTGCTGGGCGGGGTGCGCCCGGTGGGGGAGCTGCAGAGCAGGCGGATGCGCGGGCGGGCGCGGCAGTCCGACGCCGACCAGCTGGCCCGCATCACCCGCGTGCCGGGCCTGGTGTGGGTGCTGCTGTTCGCGGCGGTGGCGGTGGGAGCACTGGTGCTGGGCGGCCGGATGCTGCTGCCGGTCTACTGAGCAGTCGGTCCCAGGGCGGGCGACCCGGTCGACAGGAACACGCCGATCCCGTCGAGCACGCGCTGCAGGCCGAAGTCGAACCACGCCCGCAGGTCCACCGGGTCGTCGGCCAGCTCGGCCAACCACGGGTACCACCCCGATCCGAGGGCTCCCGCCAGCTTGCCCCGCTGCGCCGCCCACCACTGCCGATCACCGACCCCGCTCTCGCGGGCGGCCTCGGCCCCGCCGACCGCGGTGGCGGCCATTCCCTGCACGTACCCGCTCACCAGCAGGTACACCGACATCGCGGTGCGGGCGGGCAGATCGGGCAGCGCGGCCAGGAACCGGTCGACCGCCGCGAGCACCGGGCGGCCCAGCGGCGGGCGGGTGCTGGCCAGCACGCCCAGCACCCACGGGTGCCGCTGGTAGAGCGCCCACTCCTGGCGCGCTTCGTGCTCCACCAGCGCCCGCCAGCCCGCGGCCGGGGACGGCTGGTACTCGGCCAGCACGAGCTCCACCATCGCGGTGACGAGGTCGTCCTTGCCCGACACGTGCCGGTACAGCGCCGTGGCCGCCGCGTCCACGCGCGCGGCCAGCGCCCGCATCGACACGGCGTCGAGCCCTTCGGCGTCGGCGAGCTCGACCGCCGCCCGCACCAGGGCGGGGCGCTCCAGGGGAACTCGCGGGCCCCGCTCGACCGGGCGGGCCCGGCGGGTGCCGTCCCGGCGGGCCCGGTAGGCCCTGGCCTGGCAGGCCCGCCCGCAGTACCGCCGAGGCCGTCCGCGAGCCGAGCGGACGATCTCGGCACCGCACTGGGCGCACCGCACGCGAGTCCCCCGTTCCCGCACATCCGATTCTGTGACGAAAATACCCAGTTCAGGGGTCCTCCCGCCGGAGTATCGGACTCGTGCGAACCACGATCAGAACCGCGACCCCCGCCGAAGCCGACCGCGTCGCCAGGGCGTACGCCGAAGCCTGCGTCGACGAAGCGGTCACCGGTTGGGTGTTCCAGGGTGACGCGGTGCCCTTCCCCGCGCTGCTCGCCTCGCTCGACGACCCGCTGCGCGGGGGCGGGGTCGTCGTCGCCGAAGGACCGGACGGGATCGAGGGGGTCTCCACCTGGGTCGACTCCGGCGGGGACGCGCCGCACCAGCCCGCCGAGCAGCCCCTGTCGCCCCGCATGGCCGCGGTGCTGGCCCTGACCGCCGAACGCCACCCCGCTGTCCCGCACCTCTACCTGGCCTCGATGGTGGTCCTGCCCGCCGCTCGCGGCCGGGGGGTGGGCAGCGCGATCCTGCGCCACCGGCTGACCGGGGAGCGGCGGCCGGTGTACTTGGAGGCCAGCACCCCGCGCGCCGCCCGGCTGTACGCGCGCCACGGCTTCCGCCCGCTCGGGGAGGAGATCGCGCTGCCGTGGGGTGGCCCCCGGCTGCGGCCGATGTGGCGGGACGGGCGGCGGGTGGAGTCCTGAATGGACCTGATACGACGTGGTTGAGCCGCCGATCCAGGGGTAACCGGGGCCCATGGTGAGCATCGGCTACTTCCTCTCCTGTGAGGAGCACGGCCCGCGCGAGCTCGTGCAGCAGGCCCGATGGGCGCAGGAGGCGGGCTTCCAGCGGCTGTGGATCTCCGACCACTTCCACCCGTGGAACGACGAGCAGGGCCAGAGCCCGTTCGTCTGGTCGGTGATCGGCGCGCTGTCCGAGGCCACCACCCTGCCCATCACCACCGCGGTGACCTGCCCCACGCTGCGCATCCACCCGGCGGTCATCGCCCAGGCCGCGGCCACCGCGGCGGTGCAGACCGAAGGCCGGTTCGTGCTCGGCGTCGGTTCGGGCGAAGCGCTCAACGAGCACATCTTCGGCGACCGCTGGCCTTCCGCCCCGGAGCGGTTGGAGATGCTGGAGGAGGCCGTCGAGCTGATCCGCGAACTGCACCGCGGCAAGGTCGTCGACCACCGCGGCAGGCACTACCGCGTGGAGAACGCCCGCATCTACACCAGGCCCGAGCAGCCGGTGCCGATCTACGTCTCCGCCTTCGGCCCCAAGGCCGCGGAGGTCGCGGGCCGGATCGGCGACGGCCTGTGCAGCACCATGCCCGACGCCGACCTGGTGCGCCGCTTCCGCGAGGCGGGCGGGCAGGGCAAGCCCACCCAGGCCGGCTTCAAGGTCTGCTACGCCCCCACCGACGACGAGGGCGTCGACACCGCCTTCCGGCTGTGGCCCAACGACTACCTGCCCGGTGAGCTGGCGCAGGTGCTGCCCACGCCCCAGCACTTCCAGCAGGCCGCCTCGCTGGTGACCAGGGACGCGGTCGCCGAGGCGCTGCCGGTCGGCCCGGACCCGGACCGCTACGCCCAGGCCGTGCGCGAGTACGCCGAAGCGGGGTTCGACGAGATCTACCTGCAGCAGATCGGTCCGCGCCAGGAGGAGTTCTTCGAGTTCTTCTCCAGCCAGGTCGCGCCCAAGCTCGACCTGGACCGCTAGCACATAACTCAATGGTGCGCACCACGTTTGCCCCCCAGGGGTGACCGGGTACGCCGTGATCACGAATGACAGCCCGGAGTAGGGGGTCCACCCGATGACCAGCACCGCCCGCCTGCCCAAGCCCGTGACCGAAGTCTGGGACTGGCAGAAGGAAGGTTTGTGCCGCGGCCGCGACAGCGCGGTCTTCTTCCACCCGGACAACGAACGAGGCTCGGCGCGGGCGTCGCGCGAGAACCGCGCGAAGGAGCTGTGCGCGCGCTGCCCGGTCCTGATGCAGTGCCGCGAGCACGCCCTGGCCGTGCAGGAGCCCTACGGCGTGTGGGGCGGCATGGGTGAGGACGAGCGGCGTCGCATCATCGCCGCGTCCCGCCGCCGCGTTCGGGCCGCCTGAGAGCGTCGACGCGGAGAAGACGCGGAAAAGGGGCCTTCCCCGGTGGAGGAAGGCCCCTTTTCGCTGTTCTCCTCGCGCTGTCCGCTCGCGCCCGGCCTACTGCTCCAAGCCCTCGCGCAGCTGCCGCAGCGTCTTGGCCAGCAGCCGCGACACGTGCATCTGCGAGATGCCCACCTTCTGCGCGATCTGGGTCTGCGTCATGTTGCCGAAGAACCGCATCACCACGATCTTGCGCTCCCGCTCCGGCAGCTTCTCCAGCAGCGGGTGCAGCGCCTCGCGCTGCTCGATCGCCTCCAGCTCCGGGTCCTCCTCGCCCAGCGTGCTGCCCAGCGAGATCGAGCTGTCGTCGGCCACCAGCAGGTCGTCCAGCGACGCGCTGTGGTAGGCGTTGCCCGCCGCCAGCCCCTCGTGGACCTCCTCCCGGCTCAGCCCCAGGTGCTGCGCCAGCTCGCTGGGCGTGGGCGCGCGGCCCAGCTCCTGCGACAGCCGCGCCGAACCCGCGTTGATGGCCAGGTGCAGCTCCTTGAGCCGCCGCGGCATCCGCACCGACCAGCTGGAGTCCCGGAAGTACTTGCGGACCTCGCCCATGATCGTGGGCACCGCGAAGGACAGGAAGTCGCTGCCCCGCTCCGGGTCGAACCGGTCCACCGCGTTGATCAGCCCGACCGTGGCCACCTGCACCAGGTCGTCGTGCGGCTCGCCGCGGTGGCCGAACCGGCGGGCGATGTGCTTGGCCACCGGCAGGTGCTCGGTGACCAGCTCATCGCGCAGCCGAACCCGTTCCGGGTCGTCCGCAGGCGTCGCGGCGAGCCGGACGAACAGCGGGGCCAGGTGGTCGTAGTCCCCCTGCGAACCCGTCGTCGCCGACCGCGTCGTGCCCCCGTCCGCCGTCGTCACGCATCCACCATCCCCGAGGACCGCTTGACCAGGTCGATGTGCACCTCGTAAGCCTCCTCGCCCGCCACCGGGGCGACCCAGGTGGTCACCGAGTCGACCAGCGCGCTGAGCACCCGCCAGCCGAAGCTGTCCCGGTCCGGCGGCGCCGAGCGCTCCGTGCCCACCGTGGTGGCCACCTGCACCGCCCCGTCGACCACGACGAACCGGGCGCTGAGCACCGCGCCCTTCGCGGCCAGCGAGATGAGCGTGGAGCAGGCCTCGTCCACCGCCAACTTCAGGTCCTCGATCGAATCCAGGTCGAAGTCCTGGCGCATCGCGATGTCGGCGGCCACCGCGCGCACGATCGACAGCTGGGTGGGATCGGCGGCCATCCGCAGCTCCACCCCGGCCAGGGCGTTCTCCGACTCACCGCTGTGCGGCTCCGTGTGCGACACGCTCACCTCATCGTCCGTTCCTCGTCTCGACGTGCACGACGCTAGCGGTACCCGGATTGATCGTGACTCACACGTGTAACCACCGCGTCGCCTGGGAAGTCTGACTGGTGCACCACGGGAGGCACCTGTTGACCGATCAACTCGCCGACCACCACTGGGGCGTGGAGTTCCCGGCTGACGCCCGACGGCTGGCCGCGATCCGCTCCGACCTGGGTGGTTGGCTTGCCATGGCGGGCGTCGGCGAGGACGACCGCTACGACCTGCTGCTCGCTGTGAACGAGGCGATCAGCAATGCCGTGGAGCACGCCTACCCGCCCGACGAGCGGGGAACCGTGCGGGTTGAGGCGGACGCCACACCGGACGGGCGCGTGCGGGTGGTGGTGGCCGACCGCGGCCGCTGGCGGGTGCCGCCGGTCGCGCTGTCCTCCCGCGGCCGGGGGCTGCTGCTGATGCGCGAGAGCGTCGACGAGGTGGTCGTCGACAGGTCGCCCACCGGGACCACCGTGACCCTCGTGCTGGCCCCCCGGCACCTGGCGGGCGGGACGCTGCTGTCCATCGGGCCCCGCGAGGACGTGCTGGTGCGCCAGTGCGACGGGTGGGTCGAGGTGGTGGTGCGCGGGGACGTGCCCCTGCGCGCCGGACCGGCGGTGCGCCGCGCGGTGCTGACCGCGGCGCGCGGCGGCGCGGTGCCCGTGGTGGTCGACCTGCGCGAGCTGGGGGAGAGCAACGAGGGCCTGGTGCGCAGCCTGCGCGCGTTGGCCGACGCGGCTGCCTCGGCGGGGGTGCGGGTGGTGGTGCGGGCCCCGGAGGGCGGGGCCGCGCACCGGGCCCTGGTCGCGGCGGGCGTGGACCAGGTCGTGGACCTGGTGTCGCACGCTAGCCCCGGCCCGCGGCCTCCACGGCCGCGGCCACCGTCGGGTGAACGTTGAACACCCCGCTCAGCCCGGTCGCCGCCAGCGGCCGGGTGACCGCGCGCGCCACGGCGACGACGTGGAAGTCGGCTCCGCCGCGCTCGCTCTGCTGCGACGCCTCCACCAGCACGGCCAGGCCCGCCGAGCCCAGGAAGCTCACCCCGGACAGGTCGAGCACGACGGCGCGGCTGGTGCTCAGCTGCTCCTTGACCTCGGTGCGCAGGCGGGGAGCGGTGAGCATGTCGATCTCACCGGTCACGGCCACGACGGTGACGTCCGCACCCACCCGCTCGACGCCGATGCCGATCTGCTCGCCCGGCCCGCCGGACTGGACGACCGGCTGCCCGGCTGTGTTCGAGGCCACGACGTCAGGATCGCGAACCGTCACAAAGGTCTCCTCTTCAGCTGCTGTTGCTGGGGTGGGGAGCCCTGGCGCGGTGGACCGGGCCGAACGTGAACTGTGCAGCGTGCGGCCGTGTGCGGCCCCGCCTACCGGAACTCCCCGGCGCGGCTGTTGGCTCAACCGCTGCGCCACTACCGTACGGAGCACGCGCCCCTACCACAAGCGCGCCGGTAGCGGGGTGATCGGCTCCGGTGTAGACGGGGGCGCGGTGTGCGGCGCACCACGCGCGGTGAGCGGTTCCGGCCCCGACCGGTCGCCTGCCCCCTCCCGGCGCTCCGGTGGCCCTTCGGCGACCGAACCGGCCCGGCGGGCGAGCCGCCGTCCTCTCGGGAGGGTGTCCCCGGACACAGTCGCGCAGAATTCGACCGGCGGGATAACGCCACGAGGGTCGTGCGCGACACCCCCAGTGGAGGATGGAGAACATGAGCACCAAGACGGAGACCGGCGCAGAGACCGCGCAGCACCGGGGGCCCCGCCCCGGCGCGGGAACGCTGCCCACCGCTCCGTGCAGCGTGGTCTGGAGCAAGGGCCACGCCTACGTCCTGGAGGGCTTCCGCGCCCGCTGGGTCGGCGTGGACGACCGCGGCCGCCCCCAGGTCCTCTCCGCCGCCGACCTCCAGCGCCGCGGGTGGAGCCGCACCCGCTGACCCTCCGGTCCGCCGCCGGAGCCGCGCCTTCGGGCACGAGTTGGTGAACGTCCGAGCACGATCCGACGCCGGAACGCCGCGGTTCCGCGAGTCCGAGCGCGCGAACCGCGCGTCCGGGGGCGGGGGTGCTCCGGGGCCTGGTGAGCCCGTGGCCTGCGGACCTCGTCCAACCACACGTTCGGGTGATCTCTCCCCACCACCGGCTGAACAGGTGGCGGCACGGCCGCGTCGCGCGGCAGCGGCGGGGGCCGTGCCGCCCGTCCTGGCCTTAGCATTTGCCCCGTGCCGCATGACCCCGCCGACCGGCTGCTCACCATCCCGAACGCGCTCAGCGTGGTGCGGCTGCTCGGCGTGCCGCTGTTCCTCTACCTCCTGCTCGGCCCGCACGCCGACGGGTGGGCGCTGGTCGTGCTGGTGGCGGCGGGCCTGTCGGACTGGCTGGACGGCAAGATCGCCCGCTGGCTGGACCAGACGAGCAGGCTCGGCGTGCTGCTGGACCCGGCCGCCGACCGGCTCTACATCCTGGCCACCCTGATCGCCTTCGTCGCCCGCGACATCGTGCCGCTGTGGGTGGCGCTGGTGCTGGTGGGCCGCGAGCTGGTGGTCGGGGCCTGCCTGCCGGTGCTGCGGCGGCTGGGCTACGGGCCGTTCGAGGTGCACTACCTGGGCAAGGCGGCGACGTTCAACCTGCTCTACGCCTTCCCCATGCTGCTGCTGGCCCAGGGCTCCTCGACCGCCGCGCAGGTCGCCCGGCCGATCGCCTACGGCTTCATGGTCTGGGGCGTCGGCCTGTACCTGTGGTCGGGCGCCCTGTACGTCTACCAATTCGTGCTCGCGTCCCGACGGCGGCCGGGGGTGGTGGCCGCGTGAGCGGGACGTGGGAAGATCCGGTGGCGAAGATCCACCGTCATGAAGGAGCGCGCCGCGGTGATTCCCGAGGAGCTCAAGTACACCGAGGAACATGAGTGGGTCCTGCGCACCGGTGACAGCACCGTGCGCGTGGGCATCACCGACTACGCTCAGGAGCAGCTCGGCGACGTCGTGTTCGTCCAGCTCCCGGAGCTCGGCGAGCAGGTGGGCGCCGGGCAGACGCTCGGCGAGGTGGAGTCGACCAAGAGCGTCTCGGACATCTACGCGCCGCTGGCGGGCGAGGTGGTGGCCCGCAACGACGCGCTGGACCAGCAGCCGGAGCTGGTCAACACCGACCCCTACGGCGAGGGCTGGATGGTGGAGCTGAGGCTGACCGACCCGGCGGCGGTGGACGACCTGCTCGACGCGGCCGCGTACCAGGAGCTGGTGACGCAGGGGTGACGTCGATCTTCCGGCGGCTCTTCGGTCGGTGGGGGAGCCGCTCCTCAGACGCCGGTTCAGGCACGATAGGTTCTAGTGGTCTCGACGGTTCCAGCAGCAGGAGGAGAGCTCAGGTGAGCACGAACGACGGGCCAGGCGTCCCGCCCGAGCAGTCCCCGGAGCGGACCTCCGTTTTCCGGGCGGACTTCCTCGCCGAGGTCGAGGGCGCCGACGCGCCCGCCCAGGAGCCGGCGGTCGCCGGTGTCGACGCGCTGCCCGCCGGGTCGGCGCTGCTGGTGGTCAAGCGCGGCCCGAACGCGGGGTCCCGCTTCCTGCTCGACCGCGACACGACCAGCGCGGGTCGGCACCCGGACAGCGACATCTTCCTCGACGACGTGACGGTCTCGCGCAGGCACGCCGAGTTCCGCCGCGAGGGCGGCGAGTTCGTGGTGATCGACGTGGGCAGCCTCAACGGCACCTACGTCAACCGCGAGCCGGTCGACCAGGCGGTGCTGGCCAACGGCGACGAGGTGCAGATCGGCAAGTTCCGCCTCGTGTTCCTGACCGGTCCGGGCGCCGGGGGCCAGGGGGCCTGAGCGATGGGGTCCCGGTGACAGCGGCCGGGCGGCCACAACGCGGGGGGTTGAGCATCGGGGCGGTGCTGGCGCAGCTGCGATCCGACTTCCCCGACGTCACGATCTCCAAGATCCGGTTCCTGGAATCGGAGGGGTTGGTCCGCCCGGCCCGCACCGCGTCGGGGTACCGGCAGTTCACGCCCGCCGACGTCGAGCGGCTGCGGTACGTGCTGTCCGCGCAGCGCGACCGCTACCTGCCGCTGAAGGTCATCAAGGAGCACCTCGACGCCGCCGATCGCGGCAGCGGGGCGGCGCGCCCGGCGGGCGGCGCGGTGGACGGGGTGCCCGTCGCCGACCACTTCGCGGGCGCTCCCGCCCGAGGGCTGACCCGCGAGGACGTGCTGGCCCAGGCGGGCGTGGACCGCGCCCTGCTGGTCGAGCTGGAGCAGGCGGGCCTGCTGGTGCCCGACGCCTCCGGCCGCTACGACGCCGACGCGGTGGCCGTGGCGCGCACCGCGCACGCCATGGCGGTCCACGGCGTGGAGCCGCGCCACCTGCGCTACTTCCGCGCCGCCGCGGACCGGGAGCTGGAGCTGCTGGAGCAGGTGCTGGCCCCGCTGTACCGGCAGCGCGCCGCCGGGGCCCGCGCCGAGGAGACCGCGCGCGAGCTGGCCGCGCTGTCGGTGACCCTGCACACGCTGCTGGTGCGGTCCGGGCTGCGCGACATCGCCGCGGGCCGGGTTGCGCCGAGGTGAACACCCGGTTTTTCGGGACGAGGATCGTCGGCGATTGCGCACAGAGCCCGCTTGGCGGGTAGCGTCGGTAGGGCATTTGGGGAATCCTCGTGGAACACGGGGACGCCAGGGTTTCAGCGCGCTGAGGGAGGCGATACCCGATGAGCGAGATGCGCGTCGTCGGAGTGCGGGTGGAACTGCCCGCGAACCACCCGATCCTGCTGCTGCGCGAAACCGAGGGCGAGCGCTACCTGCCGATCTGGATCGGTTCGGTCGAAGCGACGGCCATCGCGTTGGAGCAGCAGGGTGTCCGCCCGGCCCGTCCGCTGACCCACGACCTGCTCAAGGACGTGATCGGCGCGCTGGGCCGCCAGCTGGAGCAGGTCCGGATCACCGACCTGCAGGAGGGCACCTACTTCGCCGAGCTGGTCTTCGACGGGGACGTGCGCGTCTCCGCCCGGCCCAGCGACTCCGTGGCGCTCGCGCTGCGGATCGGCGTGCCGATCCACGCCGAGGAGTCCGTGCTGGCGGAGGCGGGCCTGATCATCCCGGACGAGCAGGAGGACGAGGTGGAGAAGTTCCGCGAGTTCCTCGACTCGGTCTCGCCCGAGGACTTCCGCGGCGCGGACACCTGATCGGAGACGGACGCGAGGGGCCGTCCGCCGGGCTCGACCCGGTGGGCGGCCCCTCGTCCGTGTTGCGGTGCGTTGTGGATCAGGTTGTCGTGTCACCCGTGCGCCACGCCCGCGCACTGCGCGACATCAGCGCTGAGCGACTAAACGCTCACTAAACGTCGCTCGAATGGCTTACAACGACCGACTGGCTCAACCTCAACCTGAGGTTGAGCTTCGGTGCATCCCGCGCGTCGCGTTGACCTGCCCCCCGGCCAGTCTTACCGTCGGACCCAGGTGAATCGCCACGGTGTGATTCCGCATCGCGGCGGCTTCACGAGGGGCACCGGCCGTCGTGGTCGGACCGAGGGGAGGCAGGCGTGGTCGAGGAAGCGCCCATCCGGGCCGGATTCGGCGAACAGGGTGAGCTGTTCCCGGACTCCTCGCTGCCGGACGAGCTCGTCGGCTACCGGGGGCCCGCCGCGTGCCAGATCGCAGGCATCACCTACCGCCAGCTCGACTACTGGGCGCGGACCGGCCTGGTGAACCCGACGATAAGGAGCGCGCACGGCTCGGGGAGCCAGCGGCTGTACTCGTTCAAGGACATCCTGGTGCTCAAGGTGGTCAAGCGCCTGCTGGACACCGGGGTCTCGCTGCAGAACATCCGGGTCGCCGTGGACCACCTGCGCAGGCGCGGCGTCCAGGACCTGGCCAGGATCACGCTGTTCAGCGATGGCACCACCGTCTACGAGTGCACCTCGCCGGAGGAGGTGGTGGACCTGCTCCAGGGCGGCCAGGGCGTGTTCGGCATCGCGGTCAGCGGTGCGATGCGCGAGATCAGCGGCACCATCCACGAGTTCCCCGCCGAGCGGGCCGACGGCGTCGAGGTCGACAGCGCGGCGGAGGACGAGCTGTCGCGGCGCAGGCGCACCCGCGCCACCGGCTGAACCCGCGCAGGGATTCCCGCGCCGGGATTCTCGCGCTGAGATCCACGTCGCGCTCCGGGGTTCGGAACCGGTTCCGGAGGGTACGCTCCACGCGCAGTCGCTTTATCCCGTGCGGGAGAGTCCGAGCCAGTCTCGGCGCCGAAGGAGCAAATCCTCCCCGGAACCTCTCAGGCGCAAGGACCGCGCGGGTGAGACGCCTCTGGAAAGCGGGTCGGTCCGCCGACCCCGCCGACGGTGCAAGCCCGGTTCCGCCGGGTGAAGCTCTCAGGCGCCCGTCCGGGCGGAAGACAGAGGGGGAGGGCACGGCAGCAGCACGCCCGTAGCCCGACGCCGGAGGCGCACCCATGACGCAGGACCGCATCCCCCTCGCCGCGCTCGAACACGGCACCCCCTTCGCCGACCGGCACGTCGGCCCGCGGCCCGCCGAGCTGGCGCGCATCCTCGACGTCATCGGCGTCGGCTCGCTGGAGGAGCTGGCCCAGCACGCGGTGCCGGAGTCGATCCGCGAGCGCGACCTGGTGCTGGACCTGCCCGCCCCGGCCACCGAGACCCAGGCGCTGGCCGAGCTGCGCGCCCTGGCCGCGCGCAACCGCCCGATGACCCAGATGATCGGCCTTGGCTACTACGGCACCACCACCCCGGCGGTGATCCGCCGCAACGTGCTGGAGAACCCGGCCTGGTACACCGCCTACACCCCGTACCAGCCGGAGATCTCGCAGGGGCGGCTGGAGGCCCTGCTGAACTTCCAGACCATGGTCGGCGACCTGACCGGGCTGCCGGTGGCCAACGCCTCCATGCTGGACGAGTCCACCGCCGCCGCCGAGGCGATGACCCTGGTCCGCCGCGCGGGCCGGTCGAAGTCGAACAAGTTCGTGGTCGACGCCGACACCCTGCCGCAGACCCTGGCGGTGATCGAGACCAGGGCCGAGCCGCTGGGCATCGAGGTCGTGGTGGCCGACCTGTCGCAGGGCATCGAGGGCCTGGGCCTGGGCGGCGACTTCTTCGGCGTGCTGCTGTCCTACCCCGGCGCCTCCGGCGTGGTGCGCGACCACGCGGGCGTGATCGAGGAGATCCACAAGGCGGGCGCGCAGGCCGTCGTGGCCGCCGACCTGCTGGCGCTGGCGCTGCTGCGCCCGCCCGGCGAGATCGGCGCGGACGTGGTGGTGGGCACCACCCAGCGCTTCGGCGTGCCCATGGGCTTCGGCGGTCCCCACGCGGGCTACATGGCCGTGCGCTCGGGCCTGGAGCGGCAGCTGCCCGGCCGCCTGGTCGGCGTCTCGGTCGACGCCGACGGCTCGACCGCCTACCGGCTGGCGCTGCAGACCCGCGAGCAGCACATCCGCCGCGAGAAGGCCACCAGCAACATCTGCACCGCGCAGGTGCTGCTGGCCGTCATCGCCTCGATGTACGCGGTCTACCACGGCCCGGAGGGGCTGCGCGCGATCGCGACCAGGGCGCACCGGATGGCCACCGTGCTGGCCGCCGGACTGTGCGAGGGCGGCGTGGAGGTCGCGCACGGCGAGTTCTTCGACACCGTCCGGGCGGTGGTGCCCGGCCGCGCCGCCGAGGTGGTGGCCGCCGCCCGCGAACTGGGCGTCAACCTGTGGCGGGTCGACGACGACACCGTGTCCATCGCCTGCGACGAGACCACCACCCGCGAGCACCTGGCCAAGGTGTGGCGGGCCTTCGGCGTCGAGGTGCCGGACGTGGACGCGCTGGACGCCGACACCGCCGACGGCATCCCCGCCGACCTGCGCCGCACCTCGGACTACCTGACCCACCCGGTGTTCCACGCGCACCGCTCGGAGACCGCGCTGCTGCGCTACCTGCGCGCGCTGTCGGACAAGGACGTGGCGCTGGACCGCAGCATGATCCCGCTGGGCTCGTGCACCATGAAGCTCAACGCCACGGCCGAGATGGAGCCCATCACCTGGCCGGAGTTCGCCGAGCTGCACCCGTTCGCGCCCGCCGAGGACGCCGAGGGCCTGCTCACCGTGGTCACCGACCTGGAGCGGTGGCTGGCCGAGGTCACCGGCTACGACGCGGTGTCGCTGCAGCCCAACGCGGGCAGCCAGGGCGAGTTCGCGGGCCTGCTGGCCATCCGCGCCTACCACCGCGCGCAGGGCTCGCCCGACCGCGACGTGTGCCTGATCCCCTCCAGCGCCCACGGCACCAACGCCGCGTCGGCGGTGATGGCCGGGATGCGCGTGGTCGTGGTCAAGTGCGACCAGCGCGGCAACATCGACCTGGACCACCTGCGCGTGGTGCTGGCCGAGCACCGCGACGACCTCGCCGCGATCATGCTGACCTACCCGTCCACGCACGGCGTGTACGAGGACACCGTGCGCGAGGTCTGCGGCCTGGTGCACGACGCGGGCGGCCAGGTCTACGTCGACGGCGCGAACCTCAACGCGCTGATCGGCCTGGCGCAGTACGGCAAGTTCGGCTCGGACGTGTCGCACCTGAACCTGCACAAGACCTTCTGCATCCCGCACGGCGGCGGCGGTCCCGGCGTCGGCCCGATCGGCGTGCGCGCCCACCTGGCGCCGTTCCTGCCCAACCACCCGCTCCAGCCCGCGGCGGGCCCGGCCACCGGTGTCGGCCCGATCAGCGCCGCGCCGTGGGGCTCGGCGTCGATCCTGCCGATCTCCTGGGCGTACGTGCGGATGATGGGCGCGGACGGGCTGCGCCGGGCCACCCTGACCGCCGTCGCCGCGGCCAACTACGTGGCGCGCAGGCTGGACGAGCACTACCCGGTGCTCTACACCGGCGAGGACGGCTTCGTGGCCCACGAGTGCATCCTGGACCTGCGCCCGATCACCAAGGCGACCGGCGTGACCGCCGACGACGTGGCCAAGCGCCTGGCCGACTACGGCCTGCACGCGCCCACCATGTCCTTCCCGGTGGCGGGCACGCTGATGGTGGAGCCCACGGAGAGCGAGGACCTGGCCGAGATCGACCGGTTCATCGAGGCGATGATCTCGATCAAGCGGGAGATCGACCGGGTCGGGTCGGGCGAGTGGCCCGCCGACGACAACCCGCTGCGCAACGCCCCGCACACCGCGGCGTGCGTGGCGGCGGAGTGGAACCACCCGTACAGCCGCGAGGTGGCGGTGTTCCCGGCGGGCGCGGCGGCGCCGAAGATCTGGCCGCCGGTGCGCCGCATCGACGGCGCCAAGGGCGACCGCAACCTGGTCTGCTCCTGCCCGCCGGTCTCGGCGTACGGCGGCTGAGCCCCTGGGGCCCACGCGCCGCGCGCGGCGCGTGGGCCCGCTCCGGTCAGAACTCGTAGTCGAACTCGTAGTGCCCCGGCTCGCCCATCACCCACCTGATGCGGCCGTGGCCGCGCAGCCCCGCCAGCCCGCCCGACGACGCGACCACGGTGAAGGACCGCTCGGCCACGCCGTCGCGGTAGCCGCCGGTGTGCCGGAGCACGAAGGCGCCCGACCGGTCGCCCAGCGCGCCGGTCACCCTGCCCGGCATACCTGACAGGGCGTGTCAGGTGCTCGTGGAGACTTGGGGCCATGCGCGCGGCACCTGCTCAGCCTGGTCGCCGCCCGCGCGCTGGCCGACGTCGTGCCCGAGCCGGGCGGCTGGACCACCGTGCGGGTGCCGGTCGAGTCGGTCGAGCACGCCGTGGCGGACCTGCTGCGGCTGGGCCCGGAGGCCGAGGTGGTCGAACCGCCCGAGCTGCGCGAACGGGTGGTGCAGGCGCTGCGCGGGATGGCGGCGGTCTACCCGGAGGCGCTCGACCCGGTCCAGCGGCCCGCCACCTGAGGACCCGAACGCTCGGTTCGCGGTGTCCGGACGCTCGGTTCGCGCGTCAGTCGGACAAGAGCTGGCCCAGGGCGGCGTCCACGGCTTGGCCGTCCTCGGCCACCGAGACGGTGCCGCCGGTCAGCTCGGCGATCTCGGCCAGCGGCTCCCGCTGCGCGTCCGGGCCCAGCGCGATGAAGCTGATGGCGACGTCCTTGCCGGGTTCGCGCAGCTCCGCCAGCCGCGACTTGAGCTGCGCGAGGGTCAGGCCGCCCTCGTTGGGGCCGTCGACGACCACGACGACCCGGTTGCGCTTGCCGTCCTGGTGACCCGCCAGCGCCTTCTCGTACACCGCGGCCAGGCTGCCGTAGAGCTGGGTGGCCTCGCCCGGCCGCAGTCCGCCGATGCCGTCGAGCAGCTGCTGGCGCTTGGTGCCCACCGGCCCGGTGGGCACCAGCTCGCGGGAGAAGTCCCACAGCCCCAGCGACCCGGACAGCGACCTGGTCACCTGCCCGGTCAGCGCCTGCTTGACCCACTCCACCCGGCTGCGCCCGCCGCCGCCCGGCCGCCCCATCGACTCCGACGAGTCGACCAGCACGGTCACCACCTGCCCGCCGCTCGCGGCGGCCCACGCGGCGCTGATCTGCTGGGTGGTGTTGGCGTCGGCGGGGACGAGCTGCTCGGTCATGCTCGCCCAGCGGATGCCCGGCGACGGCTTGGGCCGCTCGGTGGTCGCCTCCACCCGCAACCCCGCCCTGGCCAGCACCTGCTGCTCCGAGGGCTTCTGGAGGAACTCGCGGAACGCCTGCGCGGCGCGCAGCTGGGCCTCGTCGACCCAGTCGCCCGCCAGCGCGGTGAACGGGAAGTCCGCCACCGGGGTCGGCCCGCCCGCGGCCACCCCGTACAGCGGGTTCAGCGGCGTGGCGCCGTTGTCCTTGCCGGTGTTGTGCCGGTACAGGTCCACCTCGAACACCGGCACGGCGCTGAAACCCGCCGCGTTGACCTGCGGCTTGTCCGCCATCAGCGCCATGGCCTCCCAGGTGCTGGCGGGCGTGTGCTCGGGCTTGGCCGCCACCAGCGCGCTCATGATGCTCTTCACCGGGTCCAGCGCCAGCATGTCGGTGGTCACCGGGCCCCGGCGGTCCGGGCTCGCGCCCGCCAGCGCCGACTGCACCGCCATCGCGGTGGCCGCGTTCGCGGCCGGGTCGGGCATGGCGACCTTCAGCTCGCCCCACTCCGGCTTGCCGAAGCGGGCCCAGCCCTCGCCCGCCATCGCGGGCAGGTCGGTCCACCGGAAGCCGGAACCGGCCTGCAGCGCCTGCGCGCCCTCCTCGGGCAGCGCCAGCAGCACCGGGCTGGCCGCGATGGACACCGGCACCGCGCCGATGAGCGCGTGGTTCTGCGCGCTGAGCCGGTTGGCCCACAGCATCGAGTCGGTGATCCAGGCGTGCGGCTTGGCGCCGAACTTCTCCTCGTCCCACTGCTGGGTCAGGCCCTGCAGCACCATCTCCGAGTCGATGGACTGCACCTCCACCCGGATGCAGTGGTCGTAGACGACCGGGCGCTGGGCGCTCCACCGCTCGGCGACCTCGCGCACCGCCTCGGCCACGCTGGGCGCGGCGTCGATGCGCAGCAGCGCCTCGCCCTGGTCGCAGTCGCCCGCCTGGGCCGCCGCGCGGCGCTCCACGACGCCGCCGACCCAGCTCCAGCCCAACCAGCCGAGCACGAGCAGGACCACCAGGGAGACCACCGCGACGGGCCACTTGGCGATGCCGCGCCGCACCTTCGTCCGCAGCGCGCGGTGTCGAGACATCGTCTTCCCTCTCAGGCGTCGACTACGGCTGGCGAATCCCGACCGACGTCACGCTAACAGGCGAGGTCTGCGGACCGGGTGAAGTGACGCTGAGTTATACCCCGGCGACCGGCGCATCCAAAAGGGTTCGCGTCAACCCGATCAGCGCAGCTCGCAGCGGCGCGGCCTGCTCGGCGAACGCGCTCTGCCGCCGCACGTACTCGGCCCGCCCCTCGGCGGTCTCGATCGGCACCGGCGGGTAGCCCAGCTCCGCCAGGTCGTAGGGGCTGGCCCGCATGTCCAGCTCGCGCACCCGCAGCGCCAGCTCGAAGCAGTCCGCCACCAGCTCCGACGGCGTCGCCGGGTCGAGCTTGTAACTCCACTTGAAAAGGTCCATGGAGGCGTGCAGGCAGCCCGGCTGCTCCAGGTCCACCTGCGTCTCGCGGGTGGGCTGCAGCGCGTTGAGCGGCCGGGCCTGCGGGGTGAAGAAGCGGAAGGCGTCGAAGTGCCCGCACTGCACCCGCTGGGACTCCACCACCGCGTCGGTGCCCGCGCTGCCCAGCCGCAGCGGCCACGCCCGGTGCCGCACCTGGTCGGGCCGCTGCCGGTAGACCATCGCCCACTCGTGCAGCCCGAAGCAGCCGAACCGGGGCGCGCGGGAGGCGGTGGCGGTCAGCAGCCGGTGCGCGAAGGCCACCGTCTTGGCCCGCTCCCGCGCGAACGCCGCGACGTCCAGCTCCACGCCGTCGGCGGTCTCCCGGTAGACCGGCCACCGCAGGTAGTCGCGGGCCTTCCCGCCCTCCAGCAGCACACCGGGACCGGGGTGCCAGCGCTCCAGCCGGGACGGACGGTGCGAGTAGTAGCTGAACAGGAAGTCCAGGACCGGGTGCTTGATCCCGGCCGCCTTGCGCTCGTGGTGCGGCCCGGTCCACGCCCGCACGCGGGCGGCGTGCGCGTCGCGGCGCGCGGTCCACTCGGCTTCGGACAGGACGACGACCCCCATGCCCACTACGGTACTTCGCCCCCTGTGAGGGCCGGTCCGAGGCACCTGGCAGGGTCGGGGCATGACGTGGGGGCGGTTACAGGCGGTAGTGGTGTCCGGGTCGGTGGGGGAGGGGCTGCTGCTGACCGCGCTGCCCCTGATCGCGGTGTCGATCACCAAGGACCCTCGGCAGGTGGCTCTGGTGAAGGTGGTGGGGCAGCTGCCCTGGCTGCTGTTCTCGCTGTTCGCGGGGGTGCTGATCGACCGGGTGCGGCGCACGGCCGTGCTCGGCGCGGCCTACGCGGTGCTGGCGTGCGCGGCACTGGCGCTGGCGGTGACCGACGCGGTGGGCGCGCTGACCCTGCCGCTGCTGCTGGGCGTCGCGTTCGTGGTGACCTCGGCCCAGGTGCTCGGCGACGGGACCACCGGCGCGCTGCTGCCCGAGGTGGTCGGCCCGGACCGGCTGGCCGCGGCCAACACCCGGCTGATCCTGATCGACCAGGGCGCGGTCCGGTTCGTGGTGCCGCCGGTGGCGGGGTTCCTGGTCGCCTGGAGCGCGGGCGCGTCGGCGTGGGCGGCCTGCGCGGCGGCGGTGCTGGCGCTGCTGCTGACCCGCGGCCTCTCGTCGGCGGCGGTGACGCCGTCGCGCGGCCACCCGCTGCGCGACATCCCGGAGGGGCTGAAGTACCTGGTCGGCACGCGCCTGCTGCTGGCCATCACGGTCGCGGTGGGGCTGGGGTCGTTCGCCTCGTCGGCGTGGCTGGCGATGTTCGCGCTCTACAGCGAGCAGGAGCTGGGCTTGGGGCCGGTCGGCTACGGCGTGCTCATGACCTGCGTCGCGGTGGGCTGGGTGGCGGGGTCCTTCGCCGTGGACCGGGTGGTGGTGCGGCTGGGCTACGCCTGGTCGATGCGGGTGTCGCAGATCGGCACGGTGCTGCTGACGGCGCTCGTCGCGGTGCTGCCGCCGTGGCCCGCCGCCGTCGGCGCGGTGCTGCTGCTCCAGTCGGCCGTGATCATGCTGTGGAACGTGTGCTCGCAGTCCAGCAGGCAGCGGTTCACCCCAGGCAGGCTGCTGGGGCGGGTGCTGACCAGCCACCGCGCCCTGGCCTGGGGGCTGACCCCGCTGGGCGCGCTGGTGGGCGGTCTGGTGGGCGCCGGGTTCGGCCTGCGGGCGGTGTGGGTGCTGGGTGCGGCGGTGCAGCTGGTCGCCGCGGTCGTGACCTGGCGCTACCTGTCGCCCGCGGGATTCCGCGCGGCGGAGGAGGACAGGCGCTCCGCCGCCGAACCCGCCTGAGCCCGGCCGCCGCGCCGGGCTACAGCGGGGGCACCAGGCCGGGGAACTTGCGGGCGCCGTTGCAGTGCGGGCACTCCCGGCCGTTGTCCACCGAGCGGGGGACACCGCCGACGACCGCCATGGTCGGGTGCGCGATGAAGCCCGCCCCGCCGCACAGCTGGCAGATGGTGCGGGGTTCGGAGGTCACGCCGAACAGGTCGTCCTCGTCCTCGTCGTCCTCGTCGTCGAACTCGTCGTCGTCCGGTTCGAAGTCGTCGGGCTCGAAGTCGTCCTCGTCGTCCTCGGCGTCGCGTGGGTCCACGGGCACACCGTAATGTCCGACCCGCCCACCGCGCCGGGCGGGCGGGTCGGCCGGGCTCACAGCTCCCGGCGCACGTGGGTGCCGTCGCGGACGGTGCCCACGTACTCCTCCAGCAGGTCCTCCAGCGCCACCACGCCCCGCAGGCCGCCCTCGGGCGACACCGCCCGCGCCAGGTGGCTCTGGGTGCGCCGCAGCGCCGCCAGCGCCTCGTCGAGGCGGGCGTCCACCGGCACCTCCGGCAGCCCCCTGATCCGGCCGGCGGGCACCCTGGTCGAGGCGTCCGCGCCCGCCAGGTCCAGCACGTCCTTGATGTGCAGGTAGCCGGTCAGCCGGTCGCCGTCGGCGACCGGGAACCGGGAGAACCCGGTCGCGGCCACCGCCGACTCCACCTCGCCCATGGTGGGCCGGGAGGACACCGACGTGACCCGCTCCAGCGGCACCAGCACGTCGGCCACGGTGCGCTCGGCCGAGGACAGGGTCTGCGCCAGCCTGCGGTGCTCGGAGTCCTCCAGCAGCCCCTCCTGCCGCGACTGGGCGATCAGCAGCGACAGCTCGTCGGGGGTGTAGGCGGACTCCAGCTCGTCCTTGGGCTGCACCTTGGCCAGCTTGAGCACGCCGTTGGCGGCCAGGTTGAACAGCCCGATGAACGGGCGCACCAGGCGCACGAACGCCACGTGCACCGGCACCAGCCAGATCGCCAGCCGCTCCGGGTTGGCGATGGCCAGGTTCTTCGGCACCATCTCGCCCAGCAGCATGTGCGCCGCCACGACCAGCATCATCGCGATGGTGAACGCCACCGCGTGCAGCACCACCGGCGGCACCGGCAGCGGGTGCAGCGCCGCCTCCAGCAGGTGCGCCACGGCGGGCTCGGCGAGCCTGCCCAGCAGCAGCGAGCAGATGGTGATGCCCAGCTGCGCGCCCGCCAGCATCAGCGACACCTCGCGGCCTGCGGCGATCACCGTCGCGGCGCGGGACACGCCGCGCTCCAGCATCGTCTCCAGCCGGTCACGACGCGCGCTGATCAGCGCGAACTCCGCGCCGACGAAGAAGGCGTTGCCCGCCAGCAGCAGCACCGCCGTCACCAGCGCCCAGCCCTCGCTCATCGGGCCACCCCCGACTCCACGCCCGCCTCCGCGCCGGACTCCACCCTGGCCACCCGCAGCTCGGCCACCCGGTGCCGGTCCATCCGCAGCACCGTGATGCGCCAGCCGTCGACCCGGATCTCGTCGCCGACGTCGGGGATGCGGCCCAGCTGCGCCAGCACCAGCCCAGCCACCGTCTCGTAGTCGCCCTCCGGCATCCGGAACCCGGTCGCCTCGGCCACCTCGTCGTCGCGCAGCAGCCCGGAGACGAGCCAGCTGTCCCGGCCCAGCGGGCGCACCGGCGCGGCCTCGCGGCGGTCGTGCTCGTCGCGCACGTCGCCGACGATCTCCTCGACCAGGTCCTCCAGCGTCACCATGCCCGCGGTGCCGCCGTACTCGTCGACGACCAGCGCGGTCTGCAGGCCCGACGCGCGCAGCCGGTCCAGCAGCGCGTCGCCCTCCAGGGTCTCCGGCACCGTCTGCACCGGCCGGGTCAGCGCCGACAGCGGCGTGGTCGCCCGCTGCCCGCGCGGCACCGCGAAGACCTGCTTGACGTGCACGATCCCGCGCACCTCGTCCAGGTCGCCGTTGTGCACCGGGAAGCGGGAGAACCCGGTCTCCCGCGCCTTGGCCACCAGGTCCAGCACGGTGGCGTCCGCGCGCAGCGACTCCACCCGCACCCGCGGCGTCATCAGCTCGCCCGCGGTGCGGTCGCCGAAGCGCAGCGAGCGGTCCAGCAGGGTCGCGGTGCCCTCGTCGATGGTGCCGTGCTCGGCGCTGGAGCGGACCAGCGCGCCCAGCTCCTGCGGCGAGCGGGCCGAGGCCAGCTCCTCCGCGGGCTCCACGCCCAGCCGCCGCACCAGCCAGTTGGCCGCGCCGTTGAGGCTGTCGATCAGCCAGCGGAACACCTTGGAGAAGGCCGCCTGCGCGCCCGCGACGGCGCGCGCGGTCTCCAGCGGCCGGGCGATGGCCAGGTTCTTGGGCACCAGCTCGCCGAACACCATGGACAGCGCGGTGGCCAGCGCCAGCGCGGCGACCAGCGCGATCGGGGTGGCCGCGGCGGTGGGCACGCCCAGGCCGGTCAGCGCGGGCGACAGCAGCCGGGCGATGGCCGGTTCGGCGATGAAACCGGTGATCAGCGTGGTGAACGTGATCGCCAGCTGGGAGCCGGAGAGCTGGAAGGACAGCGAGCGGTGGGCCCGGTCCACCGCCTGCGCCTTGGCGTCGCCGACCTGCGCGACGTGGGACTCGACGGTGCTGCGCTCCAGGGCGGTCAGCGAGAACTCGGCGGCGACCGCGATGAAGGTGCCCGCGGTGAGCGCCACCACGGCGACCAGGCCGAGCAGGGAGAGCAGGACTTCGGTCACCGGTCACCGCCGGGGGCGACCGGGAGGGTATGGCAGCCGGGTGCGGAACCCGGCTCAGTACTGCATCCGGGTGACTGCGCGTCGCGCACGGAAGGGATCACTCCTCAGACGGGGGTATGGCGTAGGCCGCCATCTTAGGAGCCAACGCACGTCACCGCAGACCGGTTCCCCCAGGTGACGAGGTGCTCGCGCGCAGCACGACCTCGCCCGCGACCCGGATCGTGCGGGGCGTCACGTGCTCCTCGTCGAGGACCAGGCGGGCGGCCCGCTCGCCCATCTCCTCCAGCGGCAGCCGCACCGTGCTCAGCGCGGGCACCAGGTCGCGCAGCGTCGGGATGTCGTCGAACCCGGCCACCGACACGTCGTCGGGCACCACGACGCCGCGCTCCCGCAGCGCCGCCACCGCCCCCGTGGCCATCACGTCGTTGACGACGAACACGCAGGTCGCCCGGGTGCGGGCGGCCAGCAGGTCGGCCACCGCCGCGTACCCGCCGTCCCTGGTGAACCCGCCGTGCACCACGTTGCGGTCGGGCAGCGCCAGCCCGGCGTCGGCCAGGCCCGCGCGGAACCCGGCCACCCGGTCGCGGGCCACCAGCAGGTCCGGCGGCCCGCCCAGCACGGCGAAGCGGCGGTGGCCCAGCGCGGCCAGCTCCCGCGCCAGCGCCCGCGCGCCCGCCCGGTTGCCCGCCACCACGGTGTCGGTGCCCAGCCTGGCCTGCGAGACGCACGCCACCCGACCGCCCTGGGCGGTGAAGGCCCGCAGCTCCTCGGCCAGCCGCGCGGTGGCGGCCCGGTCGGCGGTGCGGCTGCCCGCGATCACCAGCGCCCGCGCCCGGTGCGCGCGCAGCGTGTGCACCAGCTCGACCTCGCGGTCGGGGTCGCGGCCGGTGGTGCCCAGCACGACCACCAGGCCCGCCGCCTCGGCGACCCTGCTCACCCCCGCGGCGATGCTGGAGAAGTAGGGGTCGGAGATGTCGTGCACGACCAGGCCGAGCAGCGCGCTGCTGTTGCGGGCCAGCGCCTGGGCGGGGGCGTTGGGCAGGTAGCCCAGCTCGTCCGCGCTGCCCAGGACCCTGGTCCGCAGCTCGTCGCTGACCTGCCGGGTGCTGCCGTTGAGCACCCGCGAGGCGGTCGCCAGCGACACCCCCGCGTGCTGGGCCACCTCGGCCAGCGTGACCTGCCGCAACGCCACCGCAGCCTCCTGATCGATCCGGTTGCGGCGAGGGTAACCCGCCACTCGGCCCAGGTCCTCGCGCTTCACCACAGTGAGTCGCGCCCGGACACGGGCCGCCACCGCGCTCGGCGGCCCGTGCCGCGTGCGCCGGAAGGCGGTTGAGCCCTCGGGGGTGGTGCGGGGAAGGTGGTGCGATGACCGACGCGCGCACCTCGGTTCGGAGTCAGCTGGACCCCCTCGGCCAATACGCGGAGAGCCTGGAGGTCAGCGGTGCCGACCGAATGCTGTTCATCAGCGGCCAGGTGCCCACCGACGACGACGGCACCGCACCCCCGGACTTCGGGGCGCAGTGCCGCAACGCATGGCGGCGGGTGCTGGCCGTGCTGGAGCACCACGACATGCGGCCCGAGAACCTGGTGAAGGTCACCACGTTCCTGCGGGACCGCGCGGACAGGCTGGAGAACAGCCGGATCCGGCAGGAGGTGCTGGGTGGCCACCGCCCCGCGCTGACCGTGGTCGTCGCCGACCTCTACGAGGCCGAGTGGCGGGTCGAGATCGAGGCGATCGCCACGGCCTGACCACCCGCGGCCAGAATCACCCCTGCGGGTGGCGAGCGGGACAGCGGGTGATCCGACCGGCGGTAGCCTGCGCGCATGGCACAAGGCGTGTTCCTCATCACCGGCGCGTCGCGCGGCATCGGCGCGGCCACCGCGGAGCTGGCCGCCGAGGCGGGCTACCGGCTCGTGCTCGTCGCGCGGCGGGTGGACGCCCTGGTCGAGCGGGCGGCCCGGCTGGGCGGGCCGGAGCGGGTGTGGGTCGCGCAGTGCGACGTGCGGGAGTGGGCGCAGGTCTCCTGCCTGGTCGACCGGGTGGAGCGGGAGTGGGGCGGGCTCGACGTGGTGTTCGCCAACGCGGGCGTCAGCGTCGAGACCTCGTTCACCACCGAGGAGGGCGACCCGCCGCCGCGGTGGGCCGACATGGTGCTGACCAACGTGTGCGGGCCCGCCTACACCGCCCGCGCCGCGCTGCCCGCGCTGATCCGCTCCGGCGGGCACCTGGTGCTGACCGGCTCGGCGGCCGGGCGCGGGGTCCGGCCGGGCAACCTGTACTCGGCCACCAAGTGGGCGGTCACCGGGCTGGCGCAGGCCATCCGCGCGGAGTGCGTGGGCACCGGGGTGCGGGTGACGCTGGTGCAGCCGGGCCTGACCGACACCGGCGGCATCCCGGCGTCGCGGGCGCGCGACCCGAAGCTGGAGCCCTCCGACGTGGCGCGCGCGGTGCTGTACGCGATCGGGCAGCCGCCCACGGTGGACGTCAACGAGATCCTGGTGCGGCCGGTGGGGCAGCACGCCTACCGCTGAACGCGGAACGGCTCGGCGCCCCCCGGAGGAAGGGCCGCCGAGCCGTGGTCGCGGCCTCAGCTACACGTCGAGCCGTTGACCGAGAACGACGACGGGTCGGTCTGCGTGCCGCTGGACGAGGTGTTGAACCCCGCCGACACCGACGCCCCCGGCGCCACCTTGCCGTTCCACGGCAGGCTCGTCCCGGTCACCTCCGCGCCGCTCTGCGCCCACGTCGCCGACCAGCCCTGGGTGATCTTCTGGTCGCCGGGGAAGGAGAACTTCAGCGACCAGCCGTCCCAGGCCGTGGTGCTGGTGTTGGTGATGGTCACGTACGCGGTCGAGCCGGTGGACCACTTGCTCGACTGGTACTGCACCTTGCACCCGGCCGGGGGCGGGGTGCCGCCCGCCTTCTCCGCCGCCCAGCTGGCCACCCACGCCAATCCCGAGTTCCAGTTGATCGTGACCTCGTTGAGCGAGTACGCCTCGATGTGGTCGACGAAGCACTTCTGCGGCTTGCAGCCCTGGAGCAGGCGGGTCGCGATCGGGTCCTGGAGGGCGCTGTTCGGGCCGCCGGAGAGCACGCCGGGCGGCGCGATCGGCAGCGTCGGGTCCAGCTGGCGGGCCCAGTGCCGGTGGTGGACGTTCTCCACCGGCCGGTCGCCGTACCCGGTCACGTAGGAGTAGCTGGTGGGGTTGCGGCCCAGCAGGTAGTGCAGCACCTCGTACACGCCCTCGCGGTACTTGGCCTGGCCGGTGAAGTCGTGCGCCAGCGCCAGCACCGAGGCGTTGTTGGCGACCTGGCCGTTGGAGCCCCACGCGTAGCCGCCGTCCTCGGACCAGTACGCCGCCGGGTAGCCCTGCTCGGCGATCCGCTGCAGGTGCGCGTCGGCGACCTGGGTGAACCGGGCCCTGGTGGCCGCCACGTCCGCGGCGGGCAGGCCGTTGGGCACCAGCGCCAGCGTGATGTCGCCCAGCGGCCCGGTGGAGGCCCAGTAGAAGCCGCCTTCGTTCAGGCTCCGCCCCTTGTAGTGGGGCGAGCCGGTCACGTCGGCGCGGTAGGCGGCCTCACCGGTGGTGGTGAACAGCTCGGCCGCGGCCCAGTAGAACTCGTCGGTGAACGTGGTGTCGCTGTAGGCGCCGCCGCCGGTGCCGTCGTTGGGGTCGGCGATCTTGTCGGGGTTGGCCTTCGCCGCCGCGTAGGCCTTCACCGCGGCGGCCTGCGCCTTGGCGGAGAACTCGGGGTCGATGCCCTTCCAGATGCGGGCCGCCTGGGCGGCCACGGCGGCCATGTTCAGCGTCGCCGCCGTGCTGGTCGCGGACAGCCTGCGCGGCTGCGGGTCCTCGTGCGGCAGGGTGGGCAGCGCGGTCCAGTTCGCGTCGTGGATCTTGTGGTGCACCATGCCGTCCGGCGCCTGCATCTTGAGCAGGAACTCGACCTCCCAGCGCGCCTCGTCCAGCACGTCGGGCACGCCGTTGGCCTTCTCCGGGATCGCCAGTTTGCCGTCGCCCAGCGCGTCGGCCGTGCCCGCCAGCTTGGCGCGCTCGTAGGTGTTGAGCACCTGCCAGGCGGAGATGCCGCCGTTGACCACGTACTTGCCGTGGTCGCCCGCGTCGTACCAGCCGCCGCGCACGTCCAGGGTGTAGCCGCACGGCACACCGGTCAGGCAGGGCACGTCCTTGTCGCCCTGGTTGGGCGCGACGTTGATGTGCCCGGCCGGGCGCGCGTAGGTCTCGCCGACGTACTGCGCCTCGATCGGCGTGCCGCTGCGCTGGTGGTAGAAGAACTGCAGCGAGTCGTAGCGCAGCTTGTCGAGGTGGTCGTCGCCGATGTCGAACGGGTAGCTGCTCTCCTCGCCCACGACGAGCGTGTAACCGGTGCCCGCGGTGTCGTAGGAGGAGAAGTCGATCAGGTGCACGGGGTCGCCGGAGGCGGCGTCGACGCCCTTGGGCGTGGTCCGACCGGTGGCCACGGTGGTGCCCGCGGCGTTCTTCAGCGACCACGCCTGCGGGGTGGTGGCGCTGGAGACCAGGGTGGCGCGCTTGGGCGTGCCCGGCACGTACCCGGTCTGGTCGACCTGGACCTTCTTGGGCGGCTCGCCGACGTCGCCACCCGGCGGCTTGACCCCGCCGATCAGCGAGACGTTGTCCACGCACACGGTGTTGCTCGCGGCCTGCCCGCCCAGGTGGAAGGTGACCTGGGCGTTGCCCGCGTCGGGGAAGTCCAGCTCGGAGGTGAAGGTGAAGGTGAAGCGCTGCTTGGTCGTCGTCAGGGAGACGTCGTGCTTGGCGATCTGGCGGTACGGGCTCACACCCTCGCCCGCGACGGCGGCGATGGGCTGCGGCCTGGTGGCGTAGGCGTCGAAGGCCATGGTGTAGGACTGCCCGGCCTCGAACGGCACGCCGTTCTGGCCGATCAGGGCGTCCCACGGGTTGGTCGTGCCACCGGGCACCGCGGCGCACAGCTCACCGCCGACCAGCCGGTTCGTCACGCCCGTGCCCGCCCACCAGGGGTCGAGGCTGCCGGTGCTGAACGAGCCGTTGACGATCCGCTCGTAGTCCGCCGCGCTGGCCGTGCCGGTGGCCAGCGCGCCGCTGACCGCCACGAGCGCGAGGGTGGCGGTGGCTCGACGGCGCCACGGGGAAGGGGGAAGCGATCTCATCGGATTGGGTCTCCTCCGTCTGCTCTGACGGTTGACGACGCTTCTGGGAACGCTCCCTGGGAGCGCTCCCAGGCGACCATAGGGTGACCGCGCGCACATTCACAAGGGTGAAGTTGACCTCCACCCAACTGGAGGTTCGAGGCTGGACCCCGATCGGAGCGACGTGGAGGTGTGCGGTGCGAGCGGTGTGGTTGACAGCTTTCGGCGGGCCGGAAGTGCTGGTGGCAAAGGAAACCCCGGAGCCGAGCCCTGGGCGCGGGGAAGTGGTGGTAAGCGTTTTCTTCGCGGGCCTGACCTTCGTCGAGACGCAGTTCCGGGCCAGCGGGATTGGGCCGTTCGGCCTCCAGCCGCCCGCCGTGCTCGGCAACGGCGTGGGCGGCGTGGTGGCGGAAGTGGGGGAGGGCGTCGACCCGGCGCTGCTGGGCACGCGGGTGGTCACCGCCACCGGCGGTAGTGGCGGCTACGCCGAACGGGTGGCCGTCGACGCGGGCGCGGTGGTGCCGGTGCCCGAGGGGGTGCCGCTGGACACCGCGGTCGCCCTGCTGGCCGACGGCCGCACGGCGCTGCTGAACCTGCGCGCCGTCGGCCCGGTCGCCGGGCAGCGGGTGCTGGTCCTGGCGGCGGCGGGCGGCGTCGGCACGCTGCTGGTGCAGCTCGCCCGCGCGGCGGGCGCGACGGTGGTCGGCGCGGCGGGCGGGGCGCGCAAGGGGGAGCTGGTGCGCGGCCTCGGCGCGGCCGAGGTCGTCGACTACGCCGAGCCGGGGTGGACCACCGACCCGGTGGACGTGGTGTTCGACGGCGTCGGCGGCGAGCTGGCGCGCACGGCCTTCGGCCTGCTCCGACCCGGCGGCCGGATGCTCAGCTACGGGCTGGCGGGCGGGCGGTGGAGCGACGTCACCGCCGAGGAGGCCGCCGCGCGCGGGGTGACCCTGGTGACCGGGGCGCGGCCGGGTCCGGGGCAGGTCCGCGAGCTGGTCGTGGCCGCGCTGGCCGAAGCGGCGGCCGGGCGGCTGGCACCCGTGATCGGGCAGCGGTTCCCCCTGGCGGAGGCGGCCGCCGCGCACGCCGCGATCGAGTCCAGGGCCACGGTCGGCAAGACGCTGCTGGAGGTGCGGTGATGGACGTCGGCATCACGATGCCCGGCGTGGGCGTCGACCCCGCCGCCTTCGCGCGGCACGCGGAGGAGCTGGGGCTGGAATCGCTGTGGCACGGGGACCACCTGATCCCGGTGACGCCGTTCCTGGACAGCACCATGGTGATGGCCGCGGCCGCGGCGGTGACCACGCGGATCGGGCTCGGCTTCGGCGTGATGGTCCTGGCGCTGCGGCCGGTCGCCTGGGCTGCCAAGCAGGTCGCCACGCTGCAGCGGCTGTCCGGCAACCGGGTGCTGCTCGGCGTCGGGGCGGGCGGCGACCCGCACGGCGACGCCGCCTGGCACGCGGTCGGCGTGCCGTTCGCCGAGCGCGGCAGCCGCACCGACGCCGCGCTGCGCGTCCTGCCCGGCCTGGTCCGCGGCGAGCCGACGCCGCTCAACGGCCGGGACGTGGTGCTCGCCCCCGGCGCGCCCGTGCCGCCGCTGCTGGTCGGCGGCGACAGCCGGGCCGCCCTGCGCCGCGCCGCGCGGTTCGGCGACCACTGGTACCCCTCCTTCGCCACCACCGCTCGGATCGCCGCGGGCGTGCGGGAGCTGGCCGACCTCGCCGCCGCGCACGGGCGGCCCACGCCGGGCGTCACGGCGGGAGTACCCGTGGCGCTGGGGGACGTGCCGGCGTCGGCGCTGGAGCGGCGGGTGCGGGCGATGCGCGACTACGGGCTGGGGGAGGAGCAGGCGCGCGAGGTCCTGGTGACCGGCACGCCCGAGCGGGCGGCGGAGCGGTTCGCCGAGCTGGCCGAGGCGGGCGTGGACCGGGTGGTGGCCATGCCGTTCACCGACGACCGGTTCCGGCAGGCCGAACTGGTGGCGCGGGCCGCCGCGGCACGACCCTGACGCGCCGCCGGAGCACGGGAAGTGCGGGTTGCTCAGGGTGGTTCCGGGACGTCGGGCGGTGATTCACCCGGTCGGACCGCTCACCCGAGGTCCGCGCGGGCCGACTAGACCCCTGTGACCCATCGCCGCGACGCCGTGCCCAGGGCGCTGGTCTGCGCGGGCGCGCTGGCCGCGTTCGCCGGGCTGTGGGTGGTGCTCAGCCCGCCGCCGCAGTCGGCGCTCGCCCAGGGCGCGGCGGCCCGCGCGCTGGCCGCCGCGCGGGAGGCGCCCAGCCTCGACGCCGTCGCCGACCGGGTCGCCGGGCAGTTGCCCGAGGACGCCCGCGCGGTCGTCGTGCTGCCCGTGGCGCCGCACCGCCCGCCGGGCCGTGCCGGGTCGGCACGGGTCTGCGTGCTGGTCGGCCAGTTGGACCCGTCGTCGGTGCGGGTGCTGTCGTCGGTGGGCGGGGTGATCGGCTCGACCGAGGCCCCGGACGGCTGGCAGGCCGCGGTGTCCGTGCCGGTGCCGGTGGAACCCCCGCTGGGGGCCGCGCTGTCGCTGCTGCTGGGCGCGGCCGTGCTGGGCGCGGCGGCCACCGAGCTGCCCCGGCGGCGCACGGCCGCGGCGCGGCGGGAGGAGCACCTGGTGCGCGGGCTGTGCGAGCTGCTGCCGGGGCTGCCCGACCGCGCGGCGTGGCGGCTGCGCACCGTGCTGGTCGCGGCCGGGGTGCGGGTGCTCGTGCCGGACGGCGACCCGGTGGACCCGACCGCGCACCGCGTCGTGGGCACCGAACCGACCGGTGACGCGGCGCTGGCGGGCACCGTGGCGCGGACCGTGCGACCGGGCTTCGCCGACGGCGACCGGGTGCTGGTGCCGCCCGCCGTGGTGGTGTTCACGGCTTCCCGCGCTGGTCGTTGAACGTCCTTTATGGAGTATTAAACAACTGTTATGCCCCAACGAGATCACCGCTCATGAGGAGTCTTAACGAACGGGCGTGAGAGCGCTACCATCAAGTGGTCTGGACCTCGCCTCGTCGCCTTGGCGATGTGGCGAACGGGGGCGTGCGGCGGCATCCAACGGCAGCCTTGACTGGTGTAGACCAATCCGGTTGGGTTGCCCCTGTCACGTCCAGGGCGCTAGAACCGGAAGAGGTGATCACGTGTCCAAAATCCGTGCCGCCGCGGCGATCGCGGCGGCGATCCTGACCGCGGCCGTGTCCGTGGTGGTGTCCACGTCAACGGCGTCAGCCGCGACCTGCGCAGCCGCGTGGAGCTCGTCCGCCGTCTACACCGGCGGTGCGACGGCGTCCTACGGGGGCCGCAACTGGCTGGCCCAGTGGTGGACCCAGAACGAAACCCCCGGCACCTCCAGCGTGTGGGCCGACCAGGGCGCGTGCGGCAGCGGCGGCGGCACCGCGCCCGCCTGCGACTACCCCGCGTGGGTGGCGGGCCAGTGGTACCCGGCGGGCAGCATCGTCAGGTACACCGACGGCAAGTACTACATCGCCGAGCACGACAACCCCGGCTACGACCCGATCATCAGCACTTGGTACTGGGAGCCCTACAACTGCGGTGGCGGCGGCACCGACCCGCAGCAGCCGGGCGGTTTCGTGGTCAGCGAAGCGCAGTTCAACCAGATGTTCCCCAACCGGAACCCGTTCTACACCTACAGCGGCCTGACCGCCGCGCTCAGCGCCTACCCCGGCTTCGCCAACACCGGCAGCGACACGGTGAAGCGGCAGGAGGCGGCGGCGTTCCTGGCCAACGTCAACCACGAGACCGGTGGTCTGGTCCACGTGGTGGAGCAGAACCAGGCCAACTACCCGCACTACTGCGACGCCAGCCAGCCCTACGGCTGCCCGGCGGGGCAGGCGGCGTACTACGGCCGCGGCCCGATCCAGCTGAGCTGGAACTTCAACTACAAGGCCGCCGGTGACGCGCTGGGCCTGCCGCTGCTGACCAACCCGTGGCTGGTGCAGAACGACTCCGCGGTCGCGTGGAAGACCGCGCTGTGGTACTGGAACACGCAGCGCGGGCCGGGCAGCATGACGCCGCACGACGCCATGGTCGGCGGGCACGGCTTCGGCCAGACCATCCGCAGCATCAACGGCGCTCTGGAGTGCGACGGTCGCAACCCGGCGCAGGTGCAGAGCCGGGTGGACGCCTACCAGCGGTTCGCGGGCATCCTCGGCACCACGCCGGGTGCCAACCTGTACTGCTGAGCGGTCCGGCGCACCTGGGCGACCCTCACCGGCCGCCCAGGTGCGCCAGCACCGCCCAGCCGAAGGCGCCGGGGGAGTCCAGCCAGGGCAGCGGTCCCGCTGTCGGCAGGACCACCCGCGTCACGTCGGGCAGCGCGTCGGCCAGCGCCTCGACCCGGGTCGACCGACCGCCCCGCGCGGCGCCCTCGACGACCAGCGTCGGCACCGCCAGCGCGCGGCACTCGGCGGCCAACCCGTTGTCCCAGGCCACTTCCGCGCCCGCGACGAACACCAGCGCGGTGACCCGGTCCGGCTGGTCCAGCGCGTACCGCAGGGCCACCAGCGCGCCGCGGCCGTGACCGAGCAGCGCCGTGCGGGTGAGCCGGAAGTGGCGGCGCACCGCGTCGAGGTCCGCGGCCGCGCGGTCCACGTCATCGGTCCCCGGTTCCCACAGCACCAGGCGCAACCGGGAAACCAGCACGTGCGCCAAGGAGCCGAACACCTCGGGGTCGTCGTCGCACAGCACCAGCGGCGCGCCGTCGCCCTGCACCGAGGCGGGCAGGGCGCGTCCGTCGTACGTGGTGACCGAGTGCTCCACGCCCGCGGTTACCCGACCACGCGGCGGATGACGCTGATCGGCCCGATCGAGTCGATGTCGGCGATCTTCACCGGGACGCCCTCGGTCGAGGCGTGCACGGCGCGCACGCCGTCCACCGCCATCGCGACGTGCGACTGGCCGGAGTAGTAGATGATCAGGTCGCCCGCCTGCACCTGGGCGCGCGTCACCGCGCGGCCGACGGTGGCCTGCGTGTAGGTGGTGCGCGGGATGCTCACCCCCGCGTGCCGGTAGGCCGCCTGGGTGAGGCTGGAGCAGTCCCACGAGTCGGGTCCGTTGGAGCCGAACACGTAGGGCTTTCCCCGCTGCGCCAAGGCGAAGTCCAGCGCCTTCCCGGCCACGCCCGAGGGCACGGCGACGGCGGAGGTGTCGCCCTTGTCCGCCAGCACCGCCTTCTGCGGCGCGCTGAGCGCGTTGTACTGCGCCCGCGCGTCCGCGACCTGCTTGTCCATCGCGCTCTTGCGGGCGGAGATGTCGTCGGCCAGCTCGGCGGCCTCCTCGGCGGCCCGCGCGGTCCGCTGCTGCGCGTCCTGCGCGCCCGCCCTGGCCTGCTCGGCGGAGTCGACGGCGGCGGAGAGCCTGCCCAGCGCCTCGTCGTTGTCCGCGGCCAGCACGCCCAGCGCGGACATGCGGTCGAGGAAGTCCTGCTGCGAGTCGCTGACCAGCAGCGCGGAGAGCTGGTTGAACCGCGCGCCCTCGAAGGAAGCCTCGGTGAGCAGGTCGACCTGGCCGCGGAACCGCTCCTCGTCGGCCCTGGCCTGGTCGCCGAGCCTGGTCGCCTCGGCCAGGTCGGCGTTGGCCTTGTCCAGCTCGCCCCGCTTGGCCTTGAGGTCTTCCTGGGCCTTGAGGTGGTTCTGGTTCAGCTCCTCCGCTTCGCGCGTGAGCTGGTTGTACTCCTCCAGCGCGTCGGAGGCGGTGCCGGGCTGTGCGCTGGCGGGGACCGGGGTGACGACCGCCGCGGCGGCCACGACCGCGGCGGCCAGCGCCGCCCTGCGCTTGCCGTGAAATTGGCTCACACTATGGTTTACGCGCCGCCGCGGCCATCGGTTCAGAGCCTTGACCCGGATGACGCTCCGGGCTTATGGTCTAGACCACATAGTCGGATGTGACCTCGACCCTGCGCGGTCCACCCGGCTGGTCCGGCCGCCGCGGACGAAACCCTGCCCAGGGGACCCTGCTGAATCCCCTTCGTAAGGAGCTGGACATCACCATGAACCTCACACGCAAACTCGCCGCCGTGCTCGCGGGAGTGGGCATCGCGCCCTTCATCGTCGTGGTCTCGGCCGGGACGGCGAGCGCGCACGGGTACATCTCGTCGCCGCCGAGCAGGCAGGCGATGTGCGCCCAGGGCCGCGTGACCGACTGCGGTCCGATCATGTACGAGCCGCAGAGCGTCGAAGGCCCCAAGGGCCAGCGCAACTGCCACGGCGGGCTGGGCCAGTTCGCCGTGCTCAACGACGACAACCGCAACTGGCCCACCACCTCGGTCGGCAACACGGTGTCGTTCAACTGGACGCTCACCGCCCGCCACGCCACCAGCACCTGGCAGTACTACATCGGCGACAGCAAGATCGCCGAGTTCAACGACGGCGGGCGGCAGCCCGGCGCCACGGTGACCCACTCGGTCGACCTGGGTGGCCGCACCGGCAGGCAGAAGGTGCTCGCCGTGTGGAACATCGCCGACACCCCCAACGCCTTCTACGCCTGCGTCGACCTCCAGGTCGGTGGCGGCGGCACCACGCCGACCACGACGACGAAGCCGCCGACGACGACCACCACCCCGCCGACCACCACGACCTCCCGGCCCACCACCACGACGCAGCCCCCGGCGGGCGGCACGTGGGCGGCCAACACCGCCTACGCGGTGGGGTCGCAGGTGACCTACGGCGGCGCCTCCTACCGGTGCATCCAGGCGCACACCTCGCTGACCGGCTGGGAACCGCCGAACACCCCCGCCCTGTGGCAGCGGCTCTGACCTGGTGACCCGCCTGTCCGCGCCCAGCCGGGCGCGGACAGGCCCTTCGGTAGGGAGAACCGACTGTGCAGCGCATCGTCGCCCTGATGGCGGGGCTGTTCCTGTTGGCGGGCTGCGGCTCCGACGAGGCCCCGGTGGCCGGGAGCGCGGGCGCGCCCTCGACCGCGGCCCAGGCGCAGAACCAGGACCAGGGCCAGGCCCAGGGCCAAGAGCACAACGACGTCGACGTGATGTTCCTGCAGATGGCCGTGCCGCACCACCGGCAGGGCCTGGAACTGGCGCGGCTGGCCAAGGAGCGGGCCGTGCGCCCGGACGTGAAGACGCTGGCCGCCGCCATCGAGAGCACCCAGCAGTCCGAAGTGGACTCGATGACCAAGTGGCTGGCCGACTGGGGCAAGCCGGAAACCGCGCCGGACGCGCAGCTGCACGCCGCGCACGGCGGTGACCACTCCACCAAGCCGGAGTTCATCGCCGAGGTGGCGGGCAAGACCGGAGCGGAGTTCGAGCGGGACTTCCTCAACCTGATGATCGCCCACCAGCACAACGCGGTGGAGATCGCCAAGCTGGAGCGCGAGGGCGGGCTCCACCCGCCGAGCAAGGAGCTGGCGGAGCGGATCTTCCAGTCCCGCACCGCGCAGATCTCGCAGATGCTGGGCTTCTTGGGCTAGCGGCAGTCGGAGGCGCGGACCCGGCCCGTGGCGACCGAACCCGTCGCCGCGAGCCGGGTCCGCCGCTTCACAGGCGCAGTTCCAGGCGGCTGTCGAAGCGGCGGCGCTCGCCGGTGACCGGGTCGGTGAACTCCAGCGCCTTGGCCAGCAGCTGCAGCGGATCGGTGAAGTCGTCCAGCGGCTTCTCGGTCAGCACCGGGTAGAAGTCGTCGTTCCGGATCGGGATGCCCAACCCGCTCAGGTGCAGGCGCAGCTGGTGCGTGCGGCCCGTGGTGGGCAGCAGGCGGTAGCGGGCCCAGCCGTCGCGGTGCTCGACCAGCTCCACGCGGGTCTCCGCGTTGGGCGGACCGGGCACCTCCTGGGCGGTGATCACGCCCTTGACCTTCTCGATGCGGCTGCGCACCGTCGTGGGCAGCGCCAGGTCCGGGTCGTGGCGGGCGATCGCCTCGTACTCCTTGACCACCGCGCGGTCCTTGAACAGCAGCTGGTACTTGCCGCGCAGCGCGGGATCGACCACGAACAGCACCAGCCCGGCGGTGGCGCGGTCGAGCCGGTGCGCCGGGATGAGGTGCGGCAGACCCAGGTCCCGGCGCAGCCGCACCAGCGCGGTCTCCACGACGTGCTTGCCCCTGGGGATGGTGGCCAGGAAGTGCGGCTTGTCCACCACCAGGATTGCCTCGTCCCGGTGCACCACCCCGATCTCGAACGGCACCGGCGTCTCCTCGGGCAGGTCTCGGTGGAACCACACCGACTTGCCGGGGACGAAGGGCGCGTCGGCGGGCAGCGGGCCGTCGAGGTCGTGGACCCGGCCCTCGGCCAGCAGCGCGTCGATGCGCTCGGGCGCGACCTTGGGCAGGCGGTCGAGCAGGTGGTCGCGCAGCGTCGTCCACGGACCGTCGTCGGGCATCCGCAGGCGGGCCGGGTCCAGGCCGTGGCGCTGGGGGAGCGGTGGTCGTTGCTTGCGCCTCATCGACCGGCAGCCTAGGCGGCCCGCTCGTCCGGGGGCGCGGGGACCAGCCGGTAGGCGTCCCCGCGCGCGACCACCCGCCCGGCGGTGGGCGGCGGGAAGTGGCTGCCCAGCAGCAGCGTGCCGGTGTCCGCGAGCCGGGCGAGCAGGTCGCGCCGGGTGGTCTCGGCCAGCACCGGGTCGATGTCCACGCAGCTGCTGATGTCGGGGTGCGGCAGCTGCACGGGGTGGTGCAGGCAGTCACCGGTGATCAGCGCCGTGCGCCCGCCGTCGTCCAGCCGCACCGCGACGTGGCCGGGGGTGTGACCGGGCGCGGGCAGCAGCCGCACGCCGGGGACGACGTCGAGCCCGTCGGCGGGGACGTCGACGAGGTCGAGCAACCCCGCCTGCTCGACCGGGTGCACCGAGTCGCGGAACATCTGCTTGCGCGGCTCGTCCATGTCGTACCCGGCCCAGAACTCCCGCTCGGCGCGGGAGACGAGGTAGCGGGCGTTGGGGAAGGTGGGCACCCACTCGCCGTCCACCGCGCGCGTGTTCCAGCCGACGTGGTCGGTGTGCAGGTGGGTGGTGACCACCAGGTCGACCGACTCCGGCGGGAAACCGGCCGCCGCGAGCCGGTCGAGGTAGTCGGTGCGCAGGTCGTGCCAGGCGGGGTTGGCGCGGGTCTTGCCGTTGCCGATGCCGGTGTCGACCACGATCCGCAGCCCGCCCGCGCGCAGGGCGAAGCTGTGGGTGGCCAGGCGCAGGACGCCCGCGTCGTCGGCGAAGTCGGGCCGCAGCCAGTCGTGCCGGGCGACGACCTCCTCGGTCGCGCCGGGCAGCAGCCACCGGCCGACCGGGCCCGTCAGCACCGCCTCGTCCACCCGGTGCACGGTGATGTCGCCGACGGACCAGGCGGGCGCGGGACCGGCGGTTCGTGCTCCCTGCATGTCTGCTTCCTCCCGCAGTCGAAGCTAAAGCAATGACTTTGCGTTAAGGCACGATAGGCCCTATCGTCTTCTAACGCAAACCCTTAGCTTTTATCGAGAGGTGCACATGTCCAGTCCAGAGCTCACCCCGCCGGAGGTCGCCCGCTGGGCGACGCGAGCCGGCCTCCCGCTGCCGCACGACCGGCTCGCCACGGTGGCCGACGTCGCCAACCACGTGCACTCCGTCGTCTCCGTCCTGCGTGAGCTGGACTTCGGCGACACGCCCCCGTCCGCCGTCTACCGCGCGGAGGAGGACTTCGATGCGGCCGTATGAGCTGTCCCTCGCCGAGGCCGCGCAGGAGGTGCGCGCCCGCCGGCTGTCCCCCGTCGAGCTGGTGGACTCGGTGCTGGAGCGGATCGACCGGGTGGAGCCGCACCTGCACGCCTACGTCGAGGTGACCCCCGAGCGCGCCCGCCGCGACGCCCGACGGGCTGAGAGCGCGGTGGATGGTCCGCTGCGCGGCATCCCGATGGCGCTCAAGGACCTGATCGACGTCGCGGGCGTGGCGACCACGGCGAGCTCGCGGGTCCGGGCCGACCACCGGGCCGAGGCGGACAGCGCGGTGGCCGCGCGACTGGCCGCGGCGGGCGCGGCGCTGGTGGGCAAGACCCACACGCACGAGTTCGCCTACGGCCTGATCACGCCGCAGACCGGCAACGCGTGGGACCGGGGCCGGATCGCGGGCGGCTCCAGCGGCGGGTCGGCGGTCGCCGTGGCCGCCGGGGCGGCGACCTTCGCGCTGGGGACCGACACCGGCGGCTCGATCCGGGTGCCCGCCGCGCTGAACGGGGTGGTGGGCCTCAAGCCGACCTACGACCTGGTCCCCCGGCGCGGGGTGACCTCGCTGTCGTGGTCGCTGGACCACGTCGGCCCCATCACGCGCACGGTCGAGGACGCGGGCCTGGTGCTGGCGGCTCTCGTGGCCCCCGACCGCGCCCAGTCCTTCGCGGACCACCCGCGTGACGAGGACCTGCGGGGGCTGCGCGTCGGCGTGCCGGTCAACTACTACTTCGACCACGTGGACCCCGAAGTCGAAGCCGCTGTCCGCGCGGCCGTCGCGCGGCTGGAGGAGCTGGGGGCGCGGCTGGTCGAGGTCGAGATCCCGATGACCCGCTACATCCAGGCGACCCACTGGGGCCTGATGGTCCCCGAGGCCACCGCCTACCACGAGCGGACGCTGCGGTCGGTCCCCGAGCTGTACGCGGACGACGTGCGCGTCCTGCTCGAAGCGGGGGCGCTGCTCTCGGCCGGGGACTACCTGCGCGCCCAGCGCGCCCGCACGCTCATGCGGCGGGCCTGGCTGGACGTGCTGGACGGGGTCGACGCGATCGCCGCCCCGACCGTGCCGCTGACCGCCGTCGAAGTGGGGCGGGAGTCGGTCACCTGGCCCGACGGCGCGGTGGAGACCGTCTCCGACGCCTACGTGCGCCTGTCGGCCCCCGCCAACATCGCAGGCGTGCCGTCGCTGACCGTGCCGGTCGGCCAGGACCGGGCGGGCCTGCCGATCGGGATGCAGCTCATGGGGCGGCCACTGGGCGAGGCCGTGCTCCTGCGCCTCGGGCACGCGTACGAGCGGACCGGGACCGCCCCCCGGCTCGCGCCGGTCGCCTGACGCGCCGCCCCGGTCACCGCTCCCAGATGCCCGCCAACAGGTCGGCCAGGGCGCGCGCGCAGCCGTCGAGCAACCGCTCGCCCTTGGCCGCCGAGGCGGTGCGGGCATCGCCCGCCGTGCCCGTCGGCGCGATGCGCTCGAACGGGATGGAGCGGTGGACCGGGGCGCTGTCCTCGGACTGCAAGGAGATCGTGGGCCCCACGGCGGCGGGGACCTTCTCCGCGCGCACCAGTCCGGGGAAGGCCGCCAGCGCCATCGACGTCTCGCCCTCGCAGGCGTGCATGAGCTGGTCCTGCGTCTGGAGCGTTCGCTCGATCACCGCTTTCCCGGCGGTGAAGTAGCTCGTGACCGCCAGCGGCGCGCCCAGTTCCGCGGTCAGCTCGTTGACCAGCGCGTTCAGGGCGGTGACGTTGCCGCCGTGCCCGTTGACGATGAGGACGCGGCCGAACCCGGCGCGCAGCACGGACCGGCAGAGGTCGCGCAGGAGCGCGTGCAGCGTCGGCAGCGAGAGGGTCAGGGTGCCGCCGAAGGCCATGTGGTGCTCGGCCAGGCCGCACCACACCGAGGGGGCCACCACCACCGGCACGGGGGCCATGGCGGCGGCCCGCAGGCACACCTCGGCGGCCAGGAAGTCGTCCACGCCGGTGGGCAGGTGCTCGCCGTGCTGCTCGGTCGAGCCCACCGGCAGCAGCACGACGGCGTCGCGCTCGGCCAGCGCGCGCAGTTCCGGTGCGGTCAGGTGGTTCCAGCGGTGTTCCACGACAGCCTCCTCACTAAAGCTAATTCTTAGCTTTAGTGAGCGTAAGTCGTGCTCGCGGCTTGACGCAAGGATTTTGCTTTAAGGTGGTGTGGTGAGTCCCAGACCGATGGTGCGGCCCGGCGGGCGCAGCGCGCGGGTCCAGGAGTCCGTGCACGCCGCCGTGCGCGAGCTGGAAGCGGAAGTGGGGCGCGGCGCGCTGACCGTGCCCCTGATCGCCGCGCGCGCGGGCGTCACCCCGTCCACCGTCTACCGCCGCTGGGGCGACCTCCAGGAGCTGCTGTCCGACGTCGCCGTCGAGCGGCTGCGGCCGGACGGGCCGCCCGAGGACCACGGGGACCTGGCGGCCGACCTGGCGGCGTGGGCGGAGCAGTTCCTGGAGGAGATGGCGTCCCCACCGGGCCGCGCCTATGTGCGCGACGCCCTGCTCGGCGACCCGGACGGGGACAACGCGGGCCAGTGCTCGGACTACGCGGCCGCGCAGATCGCGATCATCCTCGCCCGCGCCGCCGACCGGGGCCAGCGGGCACCCGACGTGGAGGAGGTCATCGACCGCGTCGTGGCGCCGATGCTGTACCGCATCCTGTTCCGCCGCGGCTCCTTCGGCACCGGCTACGCCCGCGACCTGGTCACCGCCCTCCTCGCCCCCCGCGAACCGAGCGCGGGCGCTAATCCGCCGCCTGGCGGAAGGTGACCTGGTAGCCCAGCGCGGTCAGCATCCCGGTGAGCATCTTGCGGGTGTTGTCCTCGGCGCGCTCCGCCAGCCCGGACTCCTTGGCCGCGTCGGCGATCTTCTGCTCCGCCGCGACGTAGAACGGCTGCTGGTCCTGCGTCTCCACCAGCGAGGCCAACCGGTCGAACAGACCGCGCTCCTGGGCGAAGACGTAGCACTTGTCCTGGTGGAGGTTCGGCTTGTCCAGCACCGGCTCGGGCAGGGTCAGCTCGACGGTCCGGTTCTCCTGGGAGATCCTCATCGACTCCTCGGTGAGGCGGCCGAAGTCGACGTAGGCGTTCACCGTGCCCGCCGCCACGAACAGCGTCCGCTGACCCGCCAGGGCGCTGGGCACGTAGCGCACGTCCTTCTCGATGTCGAGCACCACCTGGTAGTCGCCCGCCGAGGCGTGGTACTGGCTCAGGTCGCGCAGCGACTGCAGCACCGCGGGCTGACCGCGGTCCACCGTGTCGGTGCCGAAGGGGTTCCACACCTTCGTCAGGCCGAGCACCGCGACGACCGCCACCACCGTCAGGACCGCGCTTGTCACGAGCACACCGGTGCGCCACCTCATGCGCGGCGGGTACCCGCTCCGGGCGCAGGCGACACCTGGTGACGGCGGAGGAAGCGCTCAGTGACCTTCCACTTTGGACACCCCTGCCCGCGGGCGCGACGTGCCGCTAGGCTCCGGTGGTGCGCAAGAAGATCCTGATCACCGGTGCCAGCTCCGGCCTGGGCGAGGGGATGGCCAGGCGGTTCGCCGCGATGGGCCGCGACCTCGCGCTGTGCGCGCGGCGGACCGACCGGCTCGACCGGCTCCGCGAGGAGCTGACCGCCGCCCACCCCGGCATCACCGTCGCCACCCGGCAGCTCGACGTCACCGACCACGACGCGGTGTTCGCGGTCTTCCGCTCCTTCGCCGAGGAGCTGGGCGGGCTGGACCGGGTGGTGGTCAACGCGGGCATCGGCAAGGGGCGCAAGGTGGGCACCGGCGGTTTCCAGGCCAACCGGCGCACCGCGGAGACGAACTTCATCGGCGCGCTCGCCCAGGCCGAAGCCGCGATGGAGCTGTTCTACGCGCGGGGAGCCGGGCACCTGGTGCTGATCTCGTCCCTCGGCGCGCTGCGCGGGATGCCGCGCAGCGCCGCCGCCTACGCCGCGACCAAGGCGGCGGTGTCCTCGCTGGCCGAGGGCATCCGCATGGACGCGCTGCGCACGCCGATCCGGGTCAGCGCCATCCTGCCCGGCTACATCCGCTCCGAGATGAACCCCGAGGACGCCCTGTTGATCACCAGCACGGAGGTGGGCGTGCGGGCGATGGTGCGGGCCATCGAGCGCGAGGTGGCCACCGCCTGCGTGCCCGCGTGGCCGTGGCGGCTGCTGGCCCCCGTGTACCGGCACGCGCCGCTGCGGCTGCTGGAACGGGTGCTGTGACGGTCAGGTCTCGCCCCGGTCCTCCTTCTCCTCGCCCCGGCGGCGCATGAAGGCGAAGCCGGGGATGCCCAGGATCGCCTGCCGCATGTCGTTGACCACGTCCAGCAGCTGGTGGATGTCCGGGCCGACGCGGTCCAGCGTGGCCAGGATCGGCAGCACGTCCTCCGCCATGTGCCTGGCGAGTTCGGGCAGCTGGTCCACCAGCCGCACCGCCGCCTCCACCTCCTGCGGCGTCAGCTCCTCGACGAACCGGGCCGCCAGCGGCTGGGCGCGCTGGGCCAGGGGAGCGTAGACGTCCACCAGCTCGCGCGAGGTCCGCGACAGCTCGCCGACGTCGGCGGTGACCACCTCGGCGGTGGCGGTCACCGCCGACGCGCGGGCCACCAGAGCCTCGGTCTCGGCCAGCACCCCCTCGGTGCGGGTGACCAGGTCGTCGGCCCGGCGGACCACGGACTCGGCGGCTTCCAGCAGGCCCAGCACCCGGCCCGGCACGGAGACGGCGGTCTCGACGGTCGAGCGGGCCAGGTCGAACACGGCGCGCGGCGTCAGTTCCATGCGCACACTCTGCCGCACGCGACGCACCAGGGCCGGTCGGACGTGACTAGCTCAGCGCCAGGTCCACGCCCGCCTCGACGTGCAGGCGGGTCGAGTCGACCACCGGCACCGCGCAGTCGGACTGGTCGACCAGCAGGGTGATCTCCGTGCAGCCCAGGATCACCGCCTCCGCGCCGCGCTCGACCAGCCGGGCCATCACCTCCCGGTAGGCGGCGCGCGAGGAGGGCTCCACGCGGTTGCGGGTCAGCTCCTGGTAGATCACGTCGTGCACGAGCGTGCGGTCCGGTTCGTCGGGCACGACCAGCTCGATGCCGTGCCGCCGCATCCGGTCGCGGTAGAAGTCCTGCTCCATGGTGAACCGCGTGCCCAGCAGACCGACCTTGCGGTGCGGGCCGAGCTTGGCCGCCGTGGCGTCCACGATGTGCACGAACGGCACGTCCACGGCGTCGGTGATGGCGTCCGCGACCTTGTGCATGGTGTTGGTGCACAACAAGATCAGCTCCGCGCCGCCCGCCAGGAGCGCGCGGGCCGCCCCGGCCAGCAGCTCGCCCGCCTCCGCCCAGCGGCCGGTGCGCTGCAACAGCTCCACCTCGGCGAAGTCCACGGTCAGCAGCAGGCTCGGCGCGCAGTGGTGGCCGCCCAGCCTGCGCCGCACCTCCTCGTTGAGCAGGCGGTAGTACTCCGCCGACGACTCCCAGCTCATGCCGCCGATCAAGCCGATGGTTCGCATGCGGCACTCTCGCGCACCGACCCGGCGCGGGCCAACCGCGTTTCCCGCCGTCGATACGAGTCAATATCCAGCAAACGCCCGCTCCCGGTGCCACCCACCTATGGGCGTGTTGGGCGTGTCGCCCCCCGCGAGTCGAACCTCCAGACACCACGAATTCAACATTCGCGCACTCTGAGTCGTGCTTTCGTGGTTGCCGGGCCTGCGGGCCACCCCTTCGGGCACTCCGCGTGCGCGGCCCGGCCGTCCCCCCGCCGCCCGACCTCAGGACACCGGGACCTGCTCGGCGAACTGGGTCCGGTACAGCTCCTCGTAGCGCCCGCCCGCCGCCAGCAGCTCCGCGTGCGTCCCCCGCTCCACCACGTGCCCGTCCTCCACCACGAGGATCAGGTCCGCCGCCCGGATGGTCGACAGCCGGTGCGCGATGACCACCGCCGTGCGGCCCTCCAGCGCCTCGCCCAGCGCGGCCTGCACCGCCGCCTCGGAGGTGGAGTCCAGGTGGGCGGTCGCCTCGTCCAGGATCACCACGCGGGGGCGCGCCAGCAGCAGGCGGGCGATGGTCAGCCGCTGCCGCTCGCCGCCGGAGAGCCGGTAGCCGCGCTCGCCCACCACGGTGTCCAGCCCGTCGGGCAGCGACGCCACCAGGTCGGCCAGCCGCGCGCGCCGCAGCACGTCCCACAGCTCCTCCTCGTCCGCCTCGGGGCGGGCCAGCAGGAGGTTCTCCCGGATCGACTCGTGGAACAGGTGGCCGTCCTGGGTCACCATGCCCAGGGCCTCGCGGATCGCCTCGGCGGTCAGGTCCCGCACGTCCACGCCGGACAGCCGCACCGAACCGGAGTCCACGTCGTACAGCCGCGGCACCAGCGAGGCGATGGTGGACTTGCCCGCGCCCGACGAGCCGACCAGGGCCACCAGCTGACCCGGTTCGGCGCGGAACGACACGCCGTGCAGCACCTCGGCGCCGCCGCGGGTGTCGAGCACCGCGACCTCCTCCAGCGACGCCAGCGAGACCTTCTCCGCCGACGGGTAGGAGAACCGCACGTCGGTGAACTCCACCGACACCGGTCCCTCCGGCAGCGGCCGGGCGTCGGGCTTCTCCACGATCAGCGGCCGCAGGTCGAGCACCTCGAAGACCCGCTCGAACGACACCAGCGCGCTCATCACCTCCACCCGCGCGCTGGCCAGCGCGGTCAGCGGCGCGTAGAGCCTGGTCAGCAGCAGCGCCAGGGCGACAACGGCGCCGGGGTCGAGCTGGCCGCGCAGCGCGTAGAAGCCGCCGAGGCCGTAGACCAGGGCCAGCGCCAGCGCGGAGACCAGGGTCAGCGCGGTGATGAACACCGTCTGCACCATCGCCCCGCGCACGCCGATGTCGCGCACCCGCCGCGCCCGCAGGGCGAACTCGGCGGACTCGCGCGCCGGGCGGCCGAACAGCTTCACCAGCGTCGCGCCCGGCGCGGAGAACCGCTCGGTCATCTGCGTGCTCATGGCCGCGTTGTGGTTGGCGGCTTCCCGCTCCAGCCGCGCCAGGCGGGTGCCCATCCGCCGCGCGGGCAGCACGAACACCGGCAGCAGCACCAGCGCCAGCAGCGTGATCTGCCAGGACAGGCTGATCATGACCACCAGCGTGAGCAGCAGCGTGACCAGGTTGCCCACCACGCTGGACAGCGTGTCGCTGAACGCCCGCTGCGCGCCGATCACGTCGTTGTTCAACCGGCTGACCAGCGCGCCCGTGCGGGTGCGGGTGAAGAACGCGATCGGCATCCGCTGCACGTGGTCGTAGACCTTGGTGCGCAGCCGCAGGATCAGGTCCTCGCCGATGCTGGCCGACAGCCACCGCGCCAGCAGCCCCAGCGCCGCCTCGACGACCGCGATGACCGCGATGAGCCCGGCCAGCCCCAGCACCACGCCCGAGGGCCGACCGCCGACGATCGCGTCCACCACGCGGCCCGCGAGCACCGGCGTCACCACCGCGAGCACCGCCCCCACCACGCTGACCGCGAGGTACTGCCACAACCGCGATCGGCGCACGTCGGCGAACCGCCATATTCGGCGCAGGCCCGCCACCGAGAACGGGCGTTTGTCGTCCTGGGCGTTCATCGCGTGGTACAGCGACGTCCAGGCAGTGACTTCCATGTCCATGCCGGGAAGGTAAGACCTCGACGGAACTGGAGGTCAAGCGGTTTGCCGCGGGGCGACGACACCCGTGACGGCGACCCCGCGGCGGTGGCAGCGCGATCCCGGTATTCCTCCCAACCGCTCCGGGTGCAGGCTGGAGCGGGCGCGACCGCTCGGCGGTTCCGGGAATGGATCACCGGTCCCGAGCGTTGTGGCGGGGAAGAGCAAACGCGAGGACATCGGGAGGCACGAGGTGGCGCTGGACCCGGAGGAGCTGTTCGAGGTCGACTCCGACGTCCCGGACCTGACCGGAGCGGTGCTGCTGCACCACTTCGCCGGCTTCATGGACGCCGGTGCGGCCGGCGGTGCGCTGGTCGAGCACCTGCTGGAGGCGCACGAGAGCCGCGTCATCGCGCGCTTCGACGTCGACGACCTCATCGACTACCGCGCACGGCGGCCCGCGATGACCTTCGTCACCGACCGGTGGGAGGACTACGCGGCGCCGGAGCTGCTGGTGCACCTGCTGCACGACGCCGTGGGCACGCCGTTCCTGCTGCTCACCGGCCCCGAGCCGGACCGCCGCTGGGAGGCGGTCGCCGCCGCGGTGCGGGCGCTGATCGACCGCTGGGGCGTGCGCCTGGCGGTCGGCTTCCACGGCATCCCGATGGGCGTGCCGCACACCCGCAAGCTGTCGGTGATCTCCCACGCGACCCGCCCCGAGCTGGTCACCGGGACCTCGCCGTTCAACCGGGTGCAGGTGCCCGGTCACCTGTCGGCGCTGCTGGAGCTGCGGCTGGGCCAGTGGGGCCACGACGCGATGGGCCTGGTCGCCTACGTGCCGCACTACCTGGCGCAGAGCTCCTACCCGACGGCGTCGCTGAGCCTGCTGGAGGCGCTGGCCAAGTCCACCGGGCTGGTGCTGCAGGCGGCGGCGCTGAACGAGGCCGCGCGCCGCACGGACGCGGACATCGCCCGGCAGGTGGCCGAGTCGCAGGAGGTGGCGCAGGTCGTGGAGGCGCTGGAGCGCCAGTACGACGCCTTCGCCGAGGCCGCCGAGGACTCGACGAACAACCTGCTGCTGGAGGAGGGCGAGCCGCTGCCCAGCGCGGACGAGCTGGCGGCGGAGCTGGAGCGCTTCCTGGCCGAGCAGCAGCGCGACTGAACCTGCTCACCGCCCGCCCGCGGCGTCGGCCAGCAGGCGGTAGGAGTCGAGCAGGGCGGCGCGGTCGTGGGTGCTGGTGGTGACCAGGACCTCGTCCGCGCCGGTGCGCGCCACCAGCGCGTCCAGCGACTCGGCGATCTCGGCCGGGGTGCCGAAGAGGTGGCCGCGCAGCGACTGCTCGAACAGCGAGCGCTCGCGGGCGGTCATCGGCAGGGCCAGCACCTCGGCGGCGGGCCGCAGCGGCGGGAACACGCCGCGGGTGCGCGAGTGGGCCATCGCCCACGCCTCGGGCACCAGCAGCCGCCACGCCTCCTCCGCGGTCGCGGCCACCGCGACCGAGAGCGACACCACGACGTAGGGCTCGGCGGCCAGGGGCGATGGCCGGAACTCCGCCCGGTAGTCGCGCACCGCCCGCAGCATCGGCTCCTCGCCCCGGACCGCGCCGATCACCAGCGGCAGGCCGTGGCGCGCGGCGATCCCGGCCCCGGCGCCGGTGGCCAGCACGAACGCGGGCACCCGCAGGCCCTCGGCGGGCAGGCCGGGCACCTCGTTGGCCCCGGTGAAGTAGCCGAGCAGCTCCACCAGCTGCCCCTCGAACCGGTCCGCGTCGTCCTTGTCGTGCCCCAGCGCCCGGCGCACCGGCCCGGTGAACCCCACCGACCGCCCCAGCCCCATGTCGATCCGGCCGGGGAACAGCGACTCCAGCACGCCGAACTGCTCGGCGACCACCAGCGGCCGGTGGTTGGGCAGCATCACCCCGCCCGTGCCGACCCGGATGCGCGAGGTGGCCGCCGCCACGGCCGCGGCCAGCACGGTCGGCGCGGAGCCCGCCACACCGGGCACGCCGTGGTGCTCGGACACCCAGAACCGGTGGTAGCCCAGCGCTTCCGCCCGCCGGGCGAACTCCACGGTGTCGCGCAGCGCCTCGGCGGGGGAGTGCCCCTCGCGGGTGCGCGACCGGTCCAGCACGGAAAGCCTCACCCCGTGGTCAACGATCGCCCGCGCGGTGGAATTCCGCCGGTCAGCGCCGTGCAACGTGGTGCAGAACCGGTCAGAGCCGGTCGTCCGAGTCTTCCCCGAGCAGCCGCACCCGGCCGTAGGTCTGGAACACCCGCTGGGACACCAGCGTGTGCTGCGCGGCCACGTGCGCGTCCCGCAGGCACCGCTGCAGCGCCGAGGTCTCGAACACGGCGGTCCCGCCGCCGAGGGCGAACGCGATCCGGGTCACCTCGGCCGCCTCCCGCGCGGCGTGCGCGCACGCCAGCCGCAGCCGGGCGCGGTCCGGCACCGAGGCCGCCCGGCCCGCCGCGGTCTGCTCCCACCGCTCGGCCAGCTCCGCGTGCAGGAACGCCCGCGCCGAGCACAGCCGGGCCTGCGCGCGGGCCAGCTCCAGCTGCGCGCCCGCCTGCTCGGCCAGCGGCTGGGAGGTGTGCTGCGGCGTCTTGATCACCGCCAGCTTCTCGATCTCCTCCACCGCCCGCAGCGCGATGCCCATGCCCACCGCCGCGACGCCGACGGCCAGGAAGGACAGGAAGGGGAACGCGGCCAGCGGGTGGCCGAGGTGGATCTCGCCCGCGCGCGCCGCCCGCCGGGTCGGCACGAACACGTCGGCGACCTCCCAGTCGTGCGAGGCGGTCGCCCGCAGCCCGGCCGCGTGCCAGGTGTCGTGCACGGTGACGTCCGCGGCGGGGAACAGCGCGACCACCGGCCCGGCGTCGGTCAGCGCGCCGCCCGCGACCCAGTCGCACAGCGGCACCGCGCTGCCCCAGCCCCACCGGCCGCTGATCCGGTGGCCGCCCTCGACCTCGGTGGCGCGGCCCAGCGGGGCGGCGGTGCCCGCGGCCACCGAGGACGCCTCGCCGAAGACCTCCTCGGCGCCCTCGTCGGACATCCGCCACGCCAGCGCGGAGGTGGCGCTGGTGGTCATCGCGGTCCACCCGGTCGACCCGTCGGCCTGGGCGAGGTCCTCCACGGTCCGCGCCCACGTCGGCAGGTCCTGCTCCGCGCCGCCGAGGCGGGCGGGTGCGAGCAGTCGCGTCGCACCCGCCCCGACCAGCGCTCGGAAGACCCGCCGGGTGATCCGGCGGTCCCGCTCGGCGTCGGCCGCTTCGGCCCTGATCAACGGGTGCAGTGCGCGCACCCGCCCAACCTAGCGCCCTGCGACTAGGACACGGTCCACTTCTGGTTGGCCGTGCCCGCGCAGGTCCACAGCTGGACCCTGGCCCCGTTGTTGGGGTTGTTGTCCTTGACGTCCAGGCACTTGTCGGCCGGGATGTTGACGATGTCGTTGGCCGCGCTGACCGCCCACTGCTGGGCGCCGGTGCCGTTGCACTCGTAGAGCTGGACCGGCGTGCCGTCCGCGGTGCCCGCGTTGGCCGCGTCCAGGCACTTGCCGAACGCGCGGATGGTGCCGTCGCCCGGCCTGCTCCACTGCTGCGCGGCGGTGCCGTTGCAGTCGTGGATCTGGATCGGCGTGGCGTTGGCGGAGTTGCCGTTGGCCACGTCCAGGCACTTGCCCGCCAGGCCGGTGATCCGGCCGCCCGCGCCGCCGCCGCTGGTGCTGCTGACCCGGACGTAGTCGATCACGAACTGCTGCGGGAAGACCGTGCTGGCGTCGGGGTAGCCGGGCCACTCGCCGCCCACCGCGAGGTTGAGAATGATGAAGAACGGCTTGTCGAACACCCAGCGGTCGCCGCCCAGGTCCGCGGGGGTGCGGCGCTGGTAGACGTGGCCGTCGACGGACCAGGCGATGGAGTTGGGCGTCCAGTCCACCGCGAAGGTGTGGAAGCCGTCGGCGAAGTTCGGGCCGTTGTAGGCCATCCCGATGCCCTCGGCGCCGGAGTAGCCCGGACCGTGGATCGTGCCGTACACGGTGTTCTGCTGGTGCCCCAGGAACTCCATGATGTCGATCTCACCGCTGCTCGGCCACGGCACGCCGTTGTTGATGTCGCTGCCCAGCATCCAGAACGCGGGCCAGATGCCCTTGCCGCGCGGCATCTTCATGCGCGCTTCGACGCGGCCGTAGGTGGTGCTGAACTTGCCCGCGGTGTTGATCCGGGCCGAGGTGTACTGGCAGCGGCCGTACCAGCAGTTGTAGTTGCCGGGGTTCTCCTTCCGCGCGGTGATCACCAGGTTGCCCGCACCGTCCAGCGCGGCGTTGCTCGCGGAGTCGGTGTAGTACTGGTGCTCCTTGTTGTTGCCGTGGTTGTCGCCGATCTCGGTGTTCCACCTGGCCGCGTTCACGCGGCTGCCCGCAGGACCGTCGAAGTTCTCCTCCCAGGTGACGGCCGTGGTGCCGACCTCCTGGGCGGCGGCCTGGGGGGTGGCGGCGGGGGGAGCGCCCGTGGCCGCCGTCATCGGGGCGACCAGCCCGCCTAGGGTGAGCACGATCGCGCCCACCAGCACTCGTGTCCGCATTGACGTTCCCTTCACTCTGGCGGCGGCGCACAGAAGTTACTGCATGAGCTTGAATCAAGTCACGATGAAAGTGGGGGCGCTTTACTGTCGTGCGTGCCGGGACACCCACCGGCCCGACGAGGAGGTCGACACCCATGGCCCTGCTGCGCAGCTACGTGTCCGGTCGCTGGCACACCCCCACCGCGGAGGGGACGCCGCTGCGCGACGCGGTGACCGGCGAGGAGATCGCCCGCGTCTCCTCGGCGGGCGTGGACATGGCCGCGGCGCTGGAGCACGGCAGGCGCGTGGGCGGCCCGGCGCTGCGCGAGCTGACCTTCCACCAGCGGGGCGCGCTGCTCAAGGCGCTGGCCTCCTACCTGCGCGAGCACCGCGACGAGCTGTACGCGCTGTCCGCGCGCAGCGGCGCCACCCGCGCCGACTCGCTGATCGACGTGGACGGCGGCATCGGCGTGCTGTTCGGCTACGCGGGCAAGGCCAAGCGGGAACTGCCCAACGACAGGGTCTACGTCGAGGGCGCGGTGGAACCGCTCGGCCGCGGCGGCACGTTCGCGGGCCAGCACGTCGGCACCCCGCTGCGCGGTGTCTCGGTGCAGATCAACGCCTTCAACTTCCCGGTGTGGGGCCCGCTGGAGAAGTTCGCGCCCGCGTTCGTCGCCGGGGTGCCCTCGCTGATCAAACCCGCCTCGCCGACCGCCTACCTCACCGAGAAGCTGGTCGAGCTGATGCTCGCCTCCGGGCTGCTGCCCGAGGGCTCGGTGCAGCTGGTCTGCGGCAGCGCGGGCGACCTGCTCGACCACCTCACCGAGCAGGACCTGGTCGGCTTCACCGGTTCCGCCTCCACCGCCGCGCACCTGCGCACCCACCCCGCCGTGGTGCGCTCGTCGGTGCGCTTCAACGCCGAGGCGGACTCGCTCAACTGCTCGGTCCTCGGCCCCGACGCCACCCCCGGCACCCCCGAGTTCGACCTGTTCGTCGAGCAGTTGGTCACCGAGATGACGGTCAAGGCGGGCCAGAAGTGCACCGCGATCCGCCGGGCGCTGGTGCCGTCGAACCTGCTCGACGCGGTCGCCGAGGCCGCGTCGGCGCGGCTGGCCGAGGTCGTCGTCGGCAACCCCGCCAACGAGTCGGTGCGGATGGGCGCGCTGGCCGGGCTGGAGCAGCGCGAAGAGGTCCGCCGCTCGCTCAAGGCGCTGCTGGAGGCCGGTTCGGCGGTCCACGGCGACCCGGCGAGGGTGGACGTGGTCGACGCCGACCCCGAGCGCGGGGCGTTCCTGTCCCCGGTGCTGCTCAAGGCCGACCCGGACCGCGCCCAGCCGCACGAGGTCGAGGCGTTCGGGCCGGTGTCGACCCTGCTGCCCTACGACGGGGTGGAGGGCGCGGTGGCGCTGGCCGCGCGCGGTCGCGGCAGCCTGGTCGGCTCCATCGTGTCCCACGACGCCGACTTCGTGCGCGAAGTGGTGCTGGGCGTGGCCCCGTGGCACGGGCGCCTGCTGGTGCTCGACCGCGACGACGCGGGCGAGTCCACCGGCCACGGCTCCCCGCTGCCCGCGCTGGTCCACGGCGGACCCGGCCGGGCGGGCGGCGGCGAGGAGCTGGGCGGCATCCGGGGCGTGCTGCACCACCTGCAGCGCACCGCCGTGCAGGGCAGCCCGCGCGCGCTCACCGCCATCACCGGCCGGTGGGTGGCCGGCGCCGAGCGCACCGCCTCCGACGTGCACCCGTTCCGCAAGTCCCTGGCGCAGCTGAAGATCGGCGACTCGGTGACGGCCGGGCCGCGCGTGGTGACGCTGGCCGACATCGAGCACTTCGCCTCCTTCACCGGCGACACCTTCTACGCGCACACCGACGAGGAAGCCGCCGCGGCCAACCCGTTCTTCGGCGGCCGGGTCGCGCACGGCTACCTGGTGGTGTCCTTCGCCGCGGGACTGTTCGTCTCGCCCGAGCCGGGACCGGTGCTGGCCAACTACGGCCTGGAGAACCTGCGGTTCCTCACCCCCACCTTCCCCGGTGACGAGCTGACCGTGACGCTGACCGCCAAGCAGATCACGCCCAGGGAGGACCAGGACTACGGCGAGGTCCGCTGGGACGCCGACGTGGTGAACCAGAAGGGCGAGTCCGTGGCCAAGTACGACGTCCTCACCCTGGTCGCCAAGAACTGACCCGTCTGCAAGTACTACCCGCCCCCTCCAACGGGGCCGCTGACTACTACCCGTGCCGGGCGAGGGCCCGCCGTCCCCGCTCGGCACGGGTAGTAGTTACGCGCCCGCCGACACCGCTCGGGTGGTACTTGCCCGCGCGGTGTCGGCGGGCGCCGGGAACAGATGGTGGGCAGACTGGGTTGCGTGGTTCGGACAGGACCGTGCCACGGATTCGAGGAGCGCTTCAGGTGTCAGACACATTCCTGCTCGGCGGCGACCTGCGGGTGAACCGGCTCGGCTACGGCGCGATGCGGATCACCGGCCCCGGCATCTGGGGGCCTCCGGCCGACCGCGACGCGGCGATCGCGGTGCTGCGCCGGGCCGTCGAGCTGGGCGTGAACTTCATCGACACGGCCGACTCCTACGGCCCGCACATCAGCGAGGAGCTGATCAAGGAGGCGCTGCACCCCTACCCCGAAGACCTGGTCATCGCCACCAAGGGCGGCCTGCTGCGCACCGGGCCCGACGTCTGGCCGACGCTGGGCAAGCCCGAGTACCTGCGGCACGCCCTGGAGGGCAGCCTGCGCAGGCTGGGGGTGGACCGGATCGACCTGTACCAGCTGCACCGCGTCGACCCCGACTACCCGCTGGCCGACCAGGTGGGCGAGCTGCGCAAGCTCCAGGAAGAGGGCAAGATCCGGCACATCGGACTGTCCGAAGTGGACGTAGCGCAGCTGGAGGAGGCACGCGGGATCGCCGACATCGTCAGCGTGCAGAACCTCTACAACCTGGCCACCCGCCACCACGAGGCCGTGCTCGACCACGCCACCGAGCAGGGCATCGCCTTCATCCCGTGGTTCCCGGTGGCCACCGGTGAGCTGGCCCGCCCCGGCAGCGTGCTCGACCAGGCCGCCAAGGACCACGACGCCACGCCCGCCCAGCTCGCGCTGGCCTGGCTGCTGCGCCGCTCGCCGGTGGTGCTGCCCATCCCCGGCACCTCGTCGGTGGCGCACCTGGAGGAGAACGTCGCGGCGGCCCGGATCGAGCTGACCGACGAGGAGTACCAGCGCCTGTCCGCGCTGGTCTGACCCGCCTCAGACCGGGTCGGACGCCCGCCGCCCGACCCGGTCGCGCAGGTCCTCGGGCAGCGTGTCGGCGGCCAGCAGGCGGGGCAGCAGCTCCGGCTCCAGGGTCAGGGCGCGGAAGACCAGCCCCATGGTCACGTCGTGGTCCGGCCGCGTCACCACGGTGATCCCGTCACCGGCGCTGACCGGGCCCGGCTCGACCACCCGCAGGTACGCGCCGGGCACGGCCCGCCGGGTGAACGTGCGCACCCAGCCCCGCTGCCCCATCACCCCCGCGAAGGTCCGGCAGGGGATGCGCGGCCGGGTCACCTCCAGCAGCACCCCGCCCACCCGCCACCGCTCGCCCACCAGCGCGCCGGTGACGTCCACGCCGACCGTGGTCAGGTTCTCCCCGAACAGCCCCGGCGGCAGCTCCCGGCCCAGCTCCGCGGCCCACTCGTCCAGGTCCTCGCGCGCGTAGGCGTACACCGCCTGGTCGCTGCCGCCGTGGTGGCGCAGGTCGGAGATGTGGTCGCCGTCCAGTCCGCTGCCGCCCTCGCCGCGCGGACCCGGCTCGCGCACCAGCACGGGGCCGCTCACCGGCCGCTTGCCGATACCGGTGTGGCCGACGTCTGCGTGGTCGGAGTCGAGCCGGGAACCGGTGTTGACGGAGAGCACGTGAGCCATGCGGCAGACGCTAGCCGAGGCCACCCGGCCCGTTCACCCCCGCACGCGCCCCTGCTGCGTCGGCAAGTACTACCCGAGGCCGCTGTGAAGGTCGGCAGCTACTACCCGACGCGGGCGCATTCCTGGTGCGTGGGCAAGTACTACCCGGCAGCGTTGGGAGGGCCGGCAAGTACTGCCCGACGTGCGTGAATGTTGAGTTCGTGGTGTCTGGGGGTTCGACTCGCGGGGGCGACATGCCCGACACGCCCATGGTCGGGTGACACCGGGAACGGGCGTTGGGGGAGGGGTAGGGGGCGAGGTGGTGGCCGTTCGGCGGGTGGGTGCGGGAGGATGGCGCGGATCGCACGCCTCCTGGGGGAAGACATGCGCCGGTGCTTGGTCCTTCTGCTGGTCGGTTGCCTGCTGGTGGGGTGCGCCGAGCGGACCTCGCTGCCCGAGCCGACGCTCGGACCGGTGGCCACGAGCGGTGACGAGCTGGCGACCGCGCTGATCAACCGGTCGGTCGAGCAGAGGTCGGTGCGGTTCACCGCCGAGCAGACCCTCCAGGGGCGGAGCACGCGCGTGGAGGGCGGTCTGGTGCGGGCTCCCGAAGGCCGTTTCGTGTCGCTGTCCTCGCCACCGGTGGAGCTGGTCGTCCTGCCCGGCGCGGCCTTCTCGCGCTCGCAGGGCGGCGGGTGGACGCGGCACGAGCTGGGCGACCCGGTGCCGGTGGTCGAGGTGCCCGTCACCGAGGTGGCGGACGTGGTCGACCCGGTCGTGGTGGTCGAGGCGCTGCGCAGCGGCCTGCTCATGGACAGCGGCGATGAGACCGTGGAAGGGGTGCGGACCAGGCGGTACTCGTTGCAGGTGGACTTGCGGCAGCAGGCCGACCGGACCGAGGACGCCCAGCAGCGGGCGGTGCTGCTCAGCGCTTATGACCGGGGCTTCATCTCGACCGTCGTGGTGTGGGTCGGGCCGGGGGAGTTGCCGGTGCGCGTGGAGCACGTGATGAAGACCCTGGGGGGCGAGGTCTTCGAGAGCCGCACGCACCACTACAGCGACTGGAACGCCGACATCCGGGTCACCGCTCCGGTCTGATCCCGGCGGCGCGGAATCGCCTGCGCGGAATCGCCTGCGCGGAATCGGCGGCGCGGAACTGTCGGTGCCCGGCAATAGGGTGCCGCCATGAGTGCGCGGGCGTCGTTGGACGTCATCTACTGCGAGGGCTGGTCCCCGGAGGACCGGGCGATCGTCGGCAGGCTGTCCGCGGCCACGGCGCGGGAACGCGATCGCGGCGGGCAGCAGTACGCCTTCTGCCTGGTGCGACCCGAGGACGACACCGTGGTCGCGGTCGGCGAGATCGCCAGGGGACGGGGCTTCGCCCGCTGCTGGCACTTCGACGAGCAGGGCAGGCGGCACCGCGCGGTGGAGTACCGCGAGCTGGGCCGCCTGTTCCGCGCGCAGGTCGAGCAGTGGCACTACGACGGCCCGACCTCGCCGGAGTTCGACGAGCGCGCTGATTACGAGCGGTTGTCGCACGAGCCGGACGGCACCGCGACGCGGACGGTGCGGGCGCAGCAGGCGCGCAGCAAGATGGTGCGCCCCGTGCGAGTGCCGGTCGAGGAGCTGTTCAGCGACGTGCCGGGGTTCGGCGACTGGGCGGCGCTGGCCGGCGTGGACGCGGACCTGGTCGAACGCCCGGACGTGGTGGACGAGGAGCCCGTCGAGCCGCCGTGGCGGCCCCCGGTCCCGTTGCGGCCCACCGCCCTGGACCGGGTGTTCCGCTCCGGTGAGCGGTGGGGGCTGCGGGGGGCGGAGGAGGTCGTGGTGACCGAGGTCCGGGACGCGGGCACGGTGCGGCTGATCAGCGGCCGGGTGCTGGCGACCGATCCGGGGTTGCTGTCCGACGGCGAGGCGGCTTTCACCGACACCGTCCCGCCCGGCGACTACCGGGTGGAGCTGGCGGTGGTGCGGTTCGTCGACGACCCGGAGCACGAGCGGGTGGCGGCGGCGAAGCTGGTCGTCTCGGCCGAGCCGGTGGTCTCCTGGCACCTGGCGCTGCGGCCGGGTCAGGACGACCGGCTGCTCGGCGACGGGGAGTTCTACGGCTTCGGCGTCGACTCGGGCACGGCCTGCTTCGTCGACGCGGACGCGGCCGAGGCGCTGGACCCGATCTTCGACCGGTCCTTCGAGGAGATCGCCGAGCGCTTGATCGGCGGCGCCTCGGAGCGGGTGGCCGACCCGGTGTCGGGCGCGGCGCTGGTGGCCTTCGGCAGCGGCTGGGGCGACGGCTCGTACCCGACGTGGGTCGGTCGCGCCGCTGACGGCTCCGTGGCCTGCTTCGTCGTCGACCTGCTCGTCCTGCACCGGGCGACCCCGCAGCCCGCCGTTCCGGTGGGCTGATCCCCGCCCGTGGGCACCACTCGTGGAGGGGGCGGGTGGTGCTCACGAGCGTGTCAGGTGTCCAGGGCGGCTGCGAAGCTGCTCAGCGCCTCGCGGTCGGGCTGCGCGGTCTTGGTGATCAGGCTGGCCACGTGCTTCTCCACGGTGCGCGGCGAGATGTGCAGGCGGGTCGCGATGGCCTTGTTGCCCAGCCTGCCCGCCAGCAGCCGGAACACCTCGAACTCCCGCACGGTCACGCCCAGGGCGCGCAGCTGCCCCGGCACCTGCTCGGACCCGGTGCGCCGCTGCGGCACCGAGGCGCCCGCCTGCCGCAGCAGCCCCCGGCACGCGCTGGCCACGGCGGACCGGCCCGCGGCGTGGAAGTGCTCCTCGGCCGCGCGCAGCCACGGCACCGGCTCGCCCCAGCCCTCCGCCACCGCCGCCTCGGCCACCAGCCGCAGTCCCAGGTGCCTGGCCAGCGGGAACACCGCCGCCGCGTCGCGGCCCGCGCGCACCGCCGCGGCGGCCTCGGCGGCGCGGCCCTCGCGGCCGAGCAGGACCGCGTCGGCGAACTGGCCGAACACCCGGTTCCACCGCAGCGAGGCCGCCGCGAGCGCGGTGACCTCCGCGTGCCGCCGCCGGTCCACCTCGCCCGCCAGCGCGCCCAGCAGCAAGCCCAGGCCGTGCGTGCCGGACAGGTAGAACGTCGAGGGGTGCTCCGCCTCGAACGCGGTGGCCCGAGCCAGGTCCTGCCGCGCCAGGTCGCGGTCCTCCTCCAGCAGCGCGCAGAACGCCCGCGCCAGGCCGAAGCACAGCGGGCGCTCCTGCGAGCCCACCCCGCCCCGCTCGTGGAAGTCCACCAGCGCCGCTTCCAGCTCCGCGCGCTTGCCCTGGTGCGCGGCGGCGGTCGCCCTGGTCATGAGCACGTACCGGGTCAGCGCGCGCAGCTGGAGCCGGTTGGTGGCCTCCCAGCACCGCTGGAGCATGTCCTCGGCGTCCGCGTAGCGGCCGCGCAGCACGGCGTCCAGCGCCAGGATCGCATCCACGTTGTAGGCCACCGCGAGCGCGCCGACCCGCAGCGCCTCCTCGCGCGCTTCCAGCAGCTCGGTGGTGGAGGCGTCGGCCAGCCACCGCATGCCCGCCAGCCGCACGGCGGCGTAGTTGCGCTGGATCGGCATCCCGTGCTCCTCGGCGATGCGGCGGGCCCGCTCGAAGCACGCCGCGGCCTCGCCCAGGTCCCGCTCGCGGGCCAGGATGCCCAGCAGCTGCCACACCTGGCAGCCGACCTGCGGGTCGGTGCTGGCCTCCGCGGCGCGCCGGGCCAGCACGGCGGCGGCCTCGGTCCGCCGGGGGCCGGGCGTGTCCAGCGCCAGGAACGCGGCCACCGCGTCGACCTGCGCGGTCCGCTCGGCGGGCGCGTCCGGCCCGAGCAGCGCGCGCGCCGCTTCCACCTGCGCGTTGCCGTAGTCCCAGCGCCCGGCGATGTGGGCGACGCGGGCGAGCCGGATGTGCAGCTGGGCGCGCCGGGACCGGCTCAGCCCCGCCGCGCTCAGCTCGGCCAGCGCGTCGGTCAGCGCGAAGGCCCGCTCGAACTGGCCCGCTTCCCCCAGCGCGGGCAGCAGCGAGTCCAGCACGTCCGCCCGGATGTCCACGTCGACCTGGCTGGCCAGCAACCGGTGGGCGTGGTCGAGCAGCCGCACCGCGGACCCGGCCGCGCCGTCGGCCAGCGCCCGTCGGCCCGCCTCGGCCAGCAGCGCCCCGGCCTGCGCGCTCTGGCCCGCGTCCAGCCGCAGCGAGGCCACCAGCGGGCACCACTCGCCGGGCAGGTCCGGGTGCAGCCGCTGCACCGCGTCCGCGGTGCGCCGGGACAGCTCCGCGCGCTCGGCCGGGGGCAGCCGGGCCAGCAGCGCCTCGGCGGTCAGCGGGTGGCGGAAGGCGTACCAGTCGGGCACCGGCTCGTCCGGCGTCACCAGCTGCGCGGCCACCCCGGCGTGCAGGTGGCTGAGCACCGCGCGGTCGTCCAGCCCGGTCACCGCGCGCAGCACCGACAGCGGGAACCGGTGCCCCAGCACCGCGGCCACCGACAGCAGCTCGCGGCCCTGCTCGCCGAGCCGGTCGGTGCGGTGGGCGATGCTGCGCACCAGCGCGGTCGGCACGCCGATGCGCAGTTCGCCGAGCACCCGCCAGCCGTCCGGGCCGCGCACCAGCAGGCCGCCGTTGACCATGCCGTGCAGCATCTCCTCGACGACGAACGGGTTGCCCGCACTGTCGTCCCACAGCCGCCGGGCCACCTCGTCGGGCACCCGCGCCGGGTCGACCTCCAGGCAGGAGGCGGCCATCCGGCGCACCTCGTCCTCGGTCAGCCCGCTCAGCTCCAGCAGCGCCCCGGCTTCCCGCTGCGCGGCCAGCCGGACCACCTCCAGCGCCGGGCCGGGGTCGGCGCGGGTGGTCACCAGCAGCACCACCGGCTGCTGGTCCAGGTTGTCCACCAGGTACTCCACGACGGCCAGCGTCTCCGCGTCGGCGTCGTGCAGGTCCTCCAGCACCAGCAGGCACGGCCGCTCGCGGCCCACCGCGGCCAGCAGCCGCAGCACCGCCTCGGCCAGCACCACCAGCGACAGGCCCTCCGGCGCCCCGGTGCCCCACTCCGGCACCAGCCTGCCCAGCGCGGGCTGGTACGGGCCCAGCTCCCGCAGTTCCGGGCCGTCGCCGCCGCGCAGCAACGACATCAGCGCCTCGGCCAGCGGCCGGAACGGCACCATCGGCCCGATCGTGCTGCCACGCCCGCGCAGCACCCGCATCCCCCGGTCGAAGGCCGCTCCGGCGGCCACCCGCGCCAGCCTGGTCTTGCCGATGCCCGGCTCCCCGACCAGGAACACCGCGCGCCCGCGGCGGGCGGCGGCGTCGGCCAGCGCCCGCTCCAGCTCGCGGAGCTCCTCGTCGCGGCCGACGACGACCGGCGCGCGGGTCTGCATGAGCCGACCATAGCCATGCCGACCACGTGCGCGCCGGACTGCCCGCACCCCCAAGAAGCGGGCAGTCCGGCCCCGCAGTCCTCGCCTGGTGGCCCCCACCACCGCACGAGGAGCCCCCCGCGTGAGGCCCCCTCCCCCTCACGCGAGCTCTCTCACACGCCAGGAGCACTCACGGTGGTGTCCTGGAGTCCGGCGGCCACCACGGCGCACGCGCCCATGGCCAGGGTCATCCCGGCCAGCGCGCGGGCCCTCGCCCCGGCTTTGGACTTGCGGCGCAGCACCATCTCCCCGGCGGGGTGGTCGCCGTCCTGCTCCTCCTGCCAGGTGTGGGTGGTGCGCGGGTCGTCGGTCGTCATCGGATCGTCTCCTCGGGCAGTGTCGGTTCCTTCGGGACTTCGAGCAGGAGCACGGAGGGCACCCGCTCGGGGAAGCCGAGGCGGAGCAGGCCGTAGCCGATGCCGGACAGGCCGGTGAGCAGGCCCGCCGACGGCACGCCGCCAGGGGTGCCGCACCGCGCTCCGTACTGCTCCAGCGCGCCGAGCACCAGGCCCGCGCGCCGGGTCCGGGCCGCCGCGGCCCGGTCGTGCCCGCGCTCGGCCAGCGCGGTGAGCGCTTCCACCACGCCCAGCTCCCCGTGGCACAGGCTCAGGTCGCGCAGCGGTTCGTGCACCGCCAGCGCGTTGAGGCAGCGGTCGAGGTGCAGCGTGTGGGTGTCGACCGGCTGGTCGGGCGGGGCCAGGTGGGCCAGCACCGCCCCGGACAGGCCCGCGCACCAGCTGTGGTCGGCTTCGCCCACGTCCAGCAGGCGTTGCCGCAGCGCCCGGTCGGCCCGCAGGTGGGCCCGGCCCGCCGCGGCGTGCCGGGACTGGCCGCCGGAGCGGGCGTGGCGCAGCAGCGCCCAGCCCACGCCCGCCCGGCCTCGGGCGAAGCCGTCGCCGCCCGCGTCGGCCGCCAGCAGGCGGTCGGCGTAGGCGTCGGCCAGTCGCCCGGCTCGCGGTGCGCCTCCCCCTTCGCGCACCGCGACCATCGCGGCCAGTCCGCCCGCCCAGCCCTCGACCAGGTCCGGGGCCTCCTGGCCCGCCGCCTCGACCTCGGCGGCGACGTCCACGGCGGCGCGCAGCCAGCCGGTGATCTCCGCGTCGCGCAGCAGCGCGGCCAGCCGGGCCAGCGCGTAGCAGACGCCGCCCATGCCGTGGAACGCGCCGCTGCCCACCGCCACGGCCAGCTCGGGGTCGTCGGTGAAGCGGCGCAGCAGGTCGGGGACCGGCGCGAGCGCGGCGCGGGCGAACTCGGTGTAGCGCGACGCGCCGGTCAGCGCGCCCAGCTGGGCCAGGAACAGCGCGACACCGGTGTAGCCGGTGGACAGGCCCGCGCCCATCGGCGCGACCGCCCAGTACCGGTCGTCCACCAGTTCCAGGCCCAGCCAGTTGGCCCGGTGGCCGTCGGTGGCGGCGCGGGCCAGCACTTCGTCGGCGAGGCCGCACGCGGCGACCAGCAGCCGCTGCGGGTCCGGCGCGCACGCGGCGACCGGGCCGGGCAGCGGCTCGCCGCCTCGGTGCCGCACCGGGCGGGGTCTGCTGGCCAGCGCGGCGCGGATCACCCACTGCTGCTCGTGCCGGTCGACCTCGTCCAGCGCGGCGACCTTGCGCTCGGCGGCGGCCAGCCCGGACTCCGGCAGCAGGTCCGGCAGGCGCTCGCCGGTCGAGGTCCACACGTCCCGGCTGCCGGGGCGGGTGGTGAACAGCGGCACGTCGCCCGCCCACAGGTCGGCCAGCTCGTGCGGCACCAGCGCGCTCAGCACCTCGTCGTCGGACTCGTCGCGCAGCAGGGCCAGCGCCAGGTCGCGGTCCTCGGCGCGGCGCAGCACGTCCGGGTGCGTCGACTCGTCCAGCAGCATGCCGTAGAGGCGGGTGGCCCTGGGCACGAACCGCGCGGGCGCGTCGGCGAACCGGCGCAGCAGCCCGTCCGGGCCGATCAGCCGCGCCCGGTGGTCGTAGAGCACGTCGTAGCCCAGCCGGAACCCGGCCAACAGGGCGCACTCGTAGTCGGCGGGTTCGGCGTCCCGCCCGCCCACACGGGGCCGGTTGTGCGCGGACGCGGTGGGCGCGGGCACGCGCACCAGTCGCATCCGGTCGGTGCCCTCGTCGGCCCACGCGGCCACGTCGGCGGGGAAGCGCTCGGCGGGGTCGCCGCCCACCCCGCCGACGTCGTGGGCGCCGTGCTCGCCCAGCAGCACCCGCGGCAGCACGGCGGTGCGGTGCACCGACCGGGCCAGCGTCCACGCGGCGGGGTCGGCGGGGACGCCCGTCGTCGGGTGGAACAGCGTCTCCACGTCGACCAGGACCGGCTGGTCGCCGCAGGCGATGAGGTTCTCGTAGTGCATGTCGGTGGCGTCCACCGCGTGCAGCAGCGCCAGCAGGCCGCCCAGCCGCCGGTAGAACCGGCCCACCTCGGCCACATCGGCGCACGGGGTGTGCTCGACGAACTCCAGCCAGCCGTACCCGTCGCCCGCCACCGCCGCCACCGGCCGCAGCCCCAGCCCGGTGTGCCCGTCGAACCAGCGCAGCAGCTCGGTGAAGCGGGCGTGCAGGTGCACCGGGCGCGGCTTGTGGACCACCCTGCGGCCGTCGGCGAACCGCAGCACGCTCACCGAGCAGCCGCCCGCGTGCGAGTCGCCGAGGCCGGTCTCCACGGCGACCAGCGCGCCGGGGTCCACCCCGCCCAGCAGCTCGGCCACGATCCGCGCGCGGTCGGCGGCGAACCGGTCCAGCAGGTCGCGGTGCGCCCGCACCGCGTGCAGGCAGGTCTGCCCCAGCAGCCGGGCCAGCACCGGGTACTCGGCGAACAGCTCGGGCAGCCGCACGGTGGAGACGAAGTCGGCGAAGCGCTGCCGGGGCGTGCCACCGGACAGCTCGCCCGCCACCCGCCGCAGGTTCAGCTCCAGCACCAGGGTGCGGGCGGCGATGCGGACCAGCCTGCCGCTCAGCCGCCGCGCGAAGTCGTCGTCGAGCCGCCGGTCCAGCGCGGTGGCCGCGCGCACCAGCGGGCGCAGCGCGAAGGCGAAGCCCTCCTCCCAGGTGCCGCCGGGGAAGGCGGCGTGCGCCGCGGTCGCGGTGGCGCGTTCCACGAACGCGGCCCACGCGGGCCGCCCCCCTGGGACGGCCTGGTCCTGCGGTGTCCCGCGCACGCCGCAGGACCACCACGTCGCGGCGGGCCGGTCTACGGCGGAGTGAGTCACAGTGACAACGTGGCACGTCCGCGGCGCGCGCACATGGGGGCTGCGCCCCCACATTCCGCGCCCCGTTCGCCCCCGCTGTTGCCTAACCCGAACGGCAGGCCGCTGTCCGGCGGACTTCACCACCCGCGCTTGGACATCGACCGGCCCAGCGACCCGAGCAGGCACAGGGCCAGGCCCACGACGAACAGGACGGCGCCCCGCGTCAGGACGTCGAGGTCGGGCGGCAGCGGGCGGCCCACCTCGTCCCGCCCCGCCGACATCGCCGTGGCCACGTCGAAGACCAGCAGGACCAGTCCCCCCAGCGCGCAGAGGGCGCCCAGCGCGGTCGCCACCTTGACCCACGCGGGAGCGCCGGAGTAGTTGCCGGGGTGCTCGGTGGAGCGGGACCAGCTCTTGTTGATGACGCCGCCGTGGGTCGCCTGGTCGCCCGAGCCGAAGTGCTGGACGTTGGTGCGCGCCCGCACCTGGTTGACCAACCGCCTGCCACCCGCCTGGTCCAGCCGGGCGACGATCGCGGCGATCTCGTCGGCGAAGCCCCGGTCCACCGCGGCGACGTTCTCCACCGCCCTGGCCACCCGCCCCCGCGCGGCTTCGTCCGCCGGGTCCGCTTGGAGGTCCTGCACCGCTCCGCCGCCGAGCCTGCGCACCACCCGGTCGTAGAGGCTCTTGAGGCCGTCATCGATCCGGTCGTTGACGAACCGCCCGGCCGCCTGGGTCATGAGCACGGCGAGATAACCCACCACCACGCCACCATCGATCAACGCCGCCCCCCGTTCCGGACCGCGCGAGGCTTTCCAGGAGCACGTCTGCGGAGGTCACTGTAGCGCCACTGACCTGCGGAAATGTCGATCGTGGACGTTTTTCACCCAGGCGGTCCAGCAACGTCCGAGCATTCCCGCGGAAATCGTGAGCCGTGCTTTCGCGCCATTGGGTCCACGACCGGCGGGACCGGCCTTCCCGCCGGGTGCGGTCAGCGCTGGGCGCAGTTGGGCGCCTGCGGCACGGCCCGCTGGAACTGCTCGGGCAGCGAGACCACGGCCAGCTTCTCCACGCCCTGGGTCATCCCGGTGACGGCCTCGGTCATGTTCTTCATGACGCCCTCGAACACCTCGCCGGTCAGCTCGGGGGCGTTGTCGACGGCTTCCCTGGCTGCGGCGAACTTGTCCCGCGCCTCGGCCAGCGGGGTGGTGATCAGCTCCACCGAGGTGTCAGCGGCCGGGTCCGGGGCGGGGGAGAGCTCGGCCAGGTCGTGCAGCGCCACGTCCAGCACGTCGACCACGCGGCCCAGCGACTCGCTCATCGCCTGCTTCATCCGGGCCGGGTCACCGGTCGGCTGGCCCGCGCTGACCGAGCCCGCGGCGATGAGGTAGTTGGCCACCCCGCAGAACTTGTCCACCCAGCGCACGACCTCGTCCGGAGCCGCCGCGGCGGCGGACGACGTCACCGGTGCGGCCACCGGCTTGCCCGCGACCGGTGCGGCGCACCCGGCGGACAACAGCAGCGCGCTCACCAGCAGCACCCACCTAGTCATGGGGGAGTTGTACCCCACGGATCACCCGGTAGGGGATAGAAGCGGAGAACGGGGACGGGGGACGCAAACGAGTGCAAGCCTGCGCAAGTGGGCGACAAATCCTGCCCTATAGTTGCTCCATGACGCAACGGCGGTTGGCAGAGGTGGCCGCGAAGGTCGGCGTGAGCGAGGCGACCGTGAGCCGGGTGCTCAACGGCAAGCCCGGCGTGTCGGACGCTACCCGGTCGGCCGTGCTGACCGCGCTGGACGTGCTGGGCTACGAGCGGCCGACGCAGCTGCGCGGCGAGCGCGCCCGGCTGGTCGGGCTGGTGCTGCCGGAGCTGCAGAACCCGATCTTCCCGGCCTTCGCCGACGTGGTGGGCAACGCGCTGGCGCAGCGCGGGTTCACGCCGGTGCTGTGCACCCGGACCGCGGGCGGTGTCTCCGAGGCGGACTACCTGGAGCTGCTGCTGGAGCAGCACGTGTCCGGGGTGGTGTTCGCGGGCGGGCAGTACGCGCAGGCCGACGCCCCGCACGAGCACTACCGGCAGATGGCGCGGCGCAAGCTGCCCGCGGTGCTGGTCAACGCCGCCGTGGAGGACCTGGGCTTCCCGCGCGTGTCCTGCGACGACGCGGTGGCCGTCGAGCAGGCGTTCGGGCACCTGGTGGCGCTGGGGCACACCCGGATCGGCGCGGTGCTGGGGCCGACCGACCACGTGCCGTCGCGGCGCAAGCTGGCCGCGCTGGTGGCCTGCGCCGAGCGGGCGGGCGTGGAGCTGGCCGAGGAGCACGCGATGTTCTCCCTGGAGGGCGGCCAGGCCGCGGCCACCCGGCTGCTGCAGCGCGGGGTGACCGCGGTGGTGTGCGCGAGCGACCCGCTGGCGCTGGGCGCGATCCGCGCGGTGCGGCGGCAGGGGATGCGGGTGCCGCACGACGTGTCGGTGGTCGGCTACGACGACTCGGCCTTCATGACGTGCACCGAGCCGCCGCTGACCACGGTCCGCCAGCCGATCGAGGCGATGGGCCGGGCGGCGGTGGAGTTGCTGGCCAACCGGATCGCGGGCACCGCCGTGCCGGACGAGGAGCTGCTCTTCGAGCCCGAGCTGGTGGTGCGCGCCTCCACCGCCCCGGCGCCCCGCTAACCCGTGAGAACGTCCAGGACCCCCGAGTTCGCCGCTCGGGGGTCTTCGGCATGCCGGGGTGGACAGGACTTGCGACTCGGCGGCGGCTCTCTGTCACGAAGTTGCGAGATTTCGTACAGATCTTGCGAACACATGTTCGGCGGATTTACCGTGTGCGCCTCACCACACCCGAGGAGGGTCCGCCACCATGAACTCATCCAGCCTCCGCAGAGCGGCGGGGTTGCTGCTGGCAGGCAGCCTCGGCCTGACCGCCGTCGCGTGCTCGGGCTCCCAGCCGTCCGGGGGTGGCGGCAAGGTCGTGCTCTCGATCAACGGACAGCCGCCGCAGACGCAGGCCTTCGAGCGCAAGGTCTTCGACGAGGACGTGGCCGAGTTCGAAGCCGCCAACCCCGACATCGACATCCAGCCCCACGAGGGCTTCATGGACCCCAAGACGTTCTCCGCCAAGCTCGCGGGCGGCCAACTGGAAGACGTGTTCTACGCCTACTTCACCGACCCGGCGCAGCTCATCGCCCGCCGCCAGGCCGCCGACATCACCGCGCACGTCAAGGACATCCCGCACTACTCCGAGATCCGCCAGGAGCTGCGCGAGGTCTTCAGCGCCGACGGCAAGGTCTACGGCGTCCCCACCGCCAACTACGCCATGGGCCTGCTCTACAACCGCGAGCTGTTCACCAGGGCGGGCCTGAACCCCGACCAGCCGCCCGGGACCTGGGCCGAGGTCCGCGAGGCCGCCAGGAAGATCGCCGCGCTGGGCGATGGCACCGTCGGCTTCGCCGAGTACAGCAAGAACAACCAGGGCGGCTGGCACTTCACCGCCTGGAACTACTCGCTGGGCAACCGGATCGCGCGCCGGGACGGCGACAAGTGGGTCGCGGACTTCGACAACGACAAGGGCGAGCAGGTCCTCCAGCACCTCAAGGACATGCGCTGGACCGACAACTCCATGGGCGACAAGCAGCTGCTGGTCCTGGAGGACGTGCAGCAGATGATGGGCTCCGGCAGGCTGGGCATGTACCTGGCGGCCCCGGACAACGTGCCCACCATCGTCAACCAGTTCAAGGGCGACTACAAGACCTACGGGCTGGCGGGAATCCCCGAGGGCGGCGGCACGCTCATCGGCGGCGAGGGCTACATGGTCAACCCCAAGGCCACGCCGGAGAAGGTCAAGGCGGCCATGAGGTGGCTGGGCTGGAAGTACCTCAACCCGGACCGGTTCGAGAAGAACCTCCAGCGCTACCAGGAACAGGGGCAGCCCGTGGGGTTGCCGGTGCCCCCGGTCGCCGACATCTGGACCGGTGAGATCCGGGCCCAGCAGGCGGCGCTGAAGCAGAAGTACGCCACCATGCCGGTGAGCAACTTCCAGTCCTACGTGGACTCAACGGCGGAGGGGCTGATCGAGCCGCCCAACGCCCAGCAGGTCTACGCAGTCTTGGACAACGCCATGCAGGCCGTGCTCACCAACCGCGACGCCGACCCGACCGCCCTGCTGGCGGAGGCCGAGGCCAAGGTGAACCAGGTCCTGGCGCAGGTGAAGTGATGCGCCGCCGCGTCGCGGAGAACCTGACCGCCTACGGGTTCCTCACCGCCGCGCTGATCTGCTTCGCGGTGTTCTCCTGGTACCCCATCGCGCGCGGGCTCGTGCTGGGCTTCCAGCAGGTCGACTTCGTCAACGACCCGGTGTGGGTCGGCTGGGAGAACTTCGAGCGGCTGTTCGCCGACCCGCTGTTCGCCGTGGCGTGGCGCAACACCCTGCTGTTCACGGTGCTGGCGCTGGTGTTCGGGTTCGCGGTGCCGTTCGGGCTGGCCGTGGTGCTCAACGAGCTGCGGCACTTCAAGGGCTACTTCCGGCTGGTGGTGTACCTGCCGGTGATGCTGCCGCCGGTGGTCGCGGCGCTGGTCTGGAAGTGGCTGTACGACCCCGGTCCCGGCCTGCTCAACACGGCGTTGCGCGGGCTCGGGCTGGAGGGCCTGGGGTGGCTGGACGACTCGGGCACGTCGCTGCTGTCGCTGGTGCTGGTGGCGACCTGGGCCAACCTCGGCACGGCCACGCTGATCTACCTGGCCGCGCTGCAGTCCATCCCCGGCGAGCTGTACGAGGCCGCGGAGCTGGACGGCGCGGGCGTGGCCCGGCGGCTGTGGCACGTGACCGTGCCGCAGACCCGGTTCGTGCTGCTGGTGCTGTTGCTGCTGCAGGTCGTGGCGACCATGCAGGTGTTCACCGAGCCCTACATCATGACCGGCGGCGGACCGGAGGACTCCACGGTCACCGTGCTGCTCCTGCTGTACCGCTACGCCTTCTACTACAACGACTTCGGCACGGCCAGCGCGCTGAGCCTGTTGCTGCTGCTCGTGCTGGGCGCGTTCTCCGCGCTGTACCTCAGGATCACCAGGAAGGCGGAGGCGTGAGGACGCTCATCGCGCCGGGACGGCACCGCGCGGGCTACTGGGTCGCGCTCGGCGCCACCACGCTCGTGCTCACCGCGGTCTTCGTGCTGCCCCTGGTCTGGGTGGTGCTGTCGGCGATGAAACCGGCGGCGGAGCTGGCCCGCGTGCCACCGACCGTGCTGCCGCGGACCTGGGTCCCGCAGACCTACGCCGAGGCGTGGCAGCTGATGGACCTGGGCAGGTACTTCCTCAACACCGTCGTCGTGGCGGTCGGCGCGTGGGCGGTGCAGCTGGCCGTGGACGTGCCCGCCGCGTACGCGCTGTCCCGGCTCAAACCGGTGCTGGGCAGGGGAATCCTGGCCATGATGCTGCTCACGCTCATGCTGCCCGCGGCCGTGCTGCTGCTGCCGACCTACCTGACCATCGCCGACCTCGGGCTGATCAACTCGCCCGCGGCCATCTGGCTGCCCGCCGCGGCCAACGCGTTCAACATCTACCTCCTCAAGAGGTTCTTCGACCAGCTGCCGCGAGAACTGCTGGAGGCGGCCAGGATCGACGGCGCGAGCCAGCTCACCCTGCTGTGGCGGGTCGTGCTGCCGCTGTCCCGGCCGATCCTGGCGGTGGTGTCGATCTTCGCGGTGGTCGCCGCGTGGAAGGACTTCCTCTGGCCGCTGCTGGTGTTCCCCGACCCGGCGCGGCAGACGCTCAGCGTCGCGCTGCAGCGCTTCGCCCCGGACACGCCGGTCAACGTGCTGCTGGCCGCTCTGGTGCTGGCCAGCGCGCCGATGGTGGCGCTGTTCCTGCTGTTCCAGCGGCACGTCCTGGCGGGCCTGACCACGGGCGCCGTGAAGGGCTGACCCCACTACCCAGGGAGGAAACCACATGAACTGGTGGCGCGGTGCGGCCATCTACCAGGTGTACCCGCGCAGCTTCGCCGACGGGAACGGGGACGGCATCGGCGACCTGGCCGGCCTGCGGCAGAAGCTGCCCTACCTCGCGGAGCTGGGCGTGGACGCGGTCTGGCTCAGCCCCTGGTACCCCTCGCCGCTGGCCGACGGCGGCTACGACGTCGCCGACTACCGGGACGTCGAGCCGGTGTACGGCACCCTGGTCGAGGCGGAGAAGCTCATCGGCGAAGCCCACGAGCTGGGCATCCGGGTGATCATCGACATCGTCCCCAACCACTGCTCCGACCAGCACCCGTGGTTCCAGGAGGCGTTGCGCGGCAAGGGGCGCGACCGGTTCTGGTTCCACGAGGGGGACGCGCCGCCCAACGACTGGCAGTCCCGCTTCGGCGGCCCGGCGTGGAGCCAGGCCCCGGACGGCAGCTGGTACCTGCACCTGTACAGCCCTCAGCAGCCCGACTTCAACTGGGACCACCCCGAGGTGCGGGCCGAGTTCGAGGACGTCCTGCGGTTCTGGCTGGACCGCGGCGTCGACGGGTTCCGCATCGACGTGGCCGACGGGCTGGTCAAGGACTTCAGCAGGCCGGACGCCGACGCGCCCTACTCCGACCAGGACGGCGTGCACGAGATCTACCGGTCGTGGCGGCGGGTGCTCGACGCCTACCCCGGCGAACGGGTGTTCGTCGGCGAGATGTGGCTGCCCGACCCGGTGCGCTTCGCCCGCTACCTGCGCGCGGACGAGCTGCACTCGGCGTTCAACTTCGACTTCCTGTGCTGCCCGTGGGAACCGGCCGCGCTGCGGTCGTGCGTCGACGCCACGCTGGCCGCGCACGCCCCGGTCGGCGCGCCGCCCACCTGGGTGCTGTCCAACCACGACGTGACCCGGCACGTCACCCGCTACGGCCGCGCGGACACCTCGTTCGACTTCGGCGACCGGCAGCACCTCGCGCCCACCGACCTGGAGCTGGGCACCCGGCGGGCCCGCGCGGCGGCGCTGCTGACCACCGCGCTGCCCGGCTGCGTCTACGTCTACCAGGGCGAGGAGCTGGGCCTGGAGGAGGTCGAGGACCTGCCCGACGAGCTGCGCGAGGACCCGGTGTGGGAGCGCTCCGGCCACACCGACCCCGGCCGCGACGGCTGCCGCGTCCCGATCCCGTGGGGCGAGGACGGGCCGAGCTGGCTGCCGCGGCCGGAGTCGTGGCGGGAGCGGTCGGTGCGGGCGCAGTCCGGCGACCCGGACTCGATGCTCAGCCTCTACCGGGAGGTGCTGCGGCTGCGCCGCGCCGAGCCCGCGCTGGGCGACGGCGACATGGCGTGGCTGGACCTGGGGCCGGAAGTGCTGGCGTTCACCCGCGAACCCGGCTTCGCCTGCGTGGTCAACCTCTCCGCCGCCCCGGTCGCCCTGCCCGAGCACCGCGGCGTGCTGCTGTCCAGCGGTCCGCTGGCCGACGGCGCGCTGCCCCCCGACACCGCCGCCTGGATCAGGTACACCCGCTAGGAGACGACGATGTCACGGACAACCCTGCCGATGGCCGCTGTGGTCGCCGGTGCGCTGGCGACCACAGCGGTGGTCCTGACGACGACGACACCGCCGCAGCGGCCCGCGATCGAGCTGACCGCGGGCGGCAACGGCGCGACGGTGCCGTTCACCGAGCACGAAGCCGAAGCGGCGGCCCACAGCGGAACCCGGATCGGCCCCGACTTCACCCAGGGCACCCCGGCCTCGGAGGCGTCCGGGCGCCAGGCCGTCGCCCTGGACGGCCGGGGCGAGCACGTCGAGTTCACCCTCACCCGGCCCGCCAACGCGATCGTGCTGCGCTACAGCGTGCCCGACGGCTCGTCGGGCAGCGTGGCGGTCTACGCCGACGGGGCCAAGCTCAAGGACCTGCCGGTCACCTCCGAGTACAGCTACCTCGACACCCCCTGGATCGCCGGTTCCAGGACCCACCACCTGTTCGACGAGTCGCGCCTGCTGCTGGGCCGCGACCTGGCGGCGGGCGCGAAGGTGCGCGTGCAGCTCGACGCGGGCAGCGTCGGCGCGATCACCGTCGACCTCGCCGACTTCGAGCAGGTCGCCACACCAGCCACCCGACCGGGCAACTCGGTGTCCATCGCCGAGCACGGGGCCACCGCGAACGACGGCTCGGACGACACCGACGCCATCCTGCGCGCCGTCGCGGCGGCCAGGTCCCAGGGCCGCGAGGTGTGGATACCGGCGGGCACCTTCGAGGTCGGCCGCGCCATGGCCGTGGACCAGGTCACCATCCGCGGCGCGGGCATGTGGCACTCGGTGCTGCACAGCAACAACCCGTTCCGCAACGACGGGCAGGTCGTGGGCAACATCCGGCTGCACGACTTCGCGGTGCTCGGCGAGGTGACCGAGCGGGTGGACGACCGCCCGGACAACGGCTACCACGGCCCGCTGGGCGCGGGCTCGGTCATCTCCGGGTTGTGGCTGCAGCACCTCAAGGTCGGCGTCTGGACCATGAGCGGCACCACCAGCGGCGCGGTCATCGAGAACAACCGCTTCCTCGACCTCGCCGCGGACGGGTTGAACTTCAACGGCCGCGTCACGGACTCGGTGGTGCGCAACAACTTCCTGCGCAACACCGGCGACGACGCGCTGGCCATGTGGTCGCTGGGCGGGGCCGACGTGCGGGACACCTTCGAGAACAACACCGTCGTCCAGCCCAACCTGGCCAACGGCATCGCCATCTACGGCGGCACCGACATCACCGTGCGCGGCAACCTGGTCCGCGACACCAACGCGCTGGGCAGCGGCATCGCCATCTCCAACCAGCACTTCATCCACGACGGCACGTTCGCGCCGCTGGCGGGCACCACGACGGTGGCCGCCAACACGCTGGTGCGCACCGGGGCGATGAACCCCAACTGGGGCCACCCGCACGCCGCGATCCGGGTGGACTCCTACGACCGGCCGATCACCACCCCGGTCGACCTCACCGGCAACCGGATCGTGGACAGCCCCTACAGCGCGCTCCAGGTCGTCGACGGCGGCGGCAAGGGCAACGCGGTGACCGACCTCGACGTCAGCGGCGCCGAGGTCGACGGGGTCGGCACGGTCGTGCTCCAGGCCGAGACCACCGGCCAGGGCCGTTTCACCGACGTCGTGGCCACGCGGGTGGGCACGCGCGGCTTCTACAACTGCGCCTACCCGTCCGGGACGTTCACCATCAACCGGGGCGGCGGCAACTCCGGGTGGGACAGCCAGTGGACCGACTGCTCGTCGTGGCCGCCGCGCGACGACCCCGGCGGCAGCCTGCCCGGCGGGAACCTGGCCCTGGGCAAGCCGGTCGTCGCAGGCGGCTACACCGACGTGTACCGGCCCGCCAACGCCGTGGACGGCGACGCGAACACCTACTGGGAGAGCGTCAACAACGCCTTCCCGCAGACGATCACGGTCGACCTGGGCGCGGTGACGGCGGTGCGGCGGGTGGTGCTGAAGCTGCCGCCGTCGGCGAGCTGGGGCGCGCGCACGCAGACGCTGTCGGTCTCGGGCAGCCCGGACGGCTCCTCCTACGGCGTGGTCGTCGGCTCGGCGGGCCACCGGTTCGACCCGGCCACCGGCAACACCGCCACGATCGCGGTGTCGGGCAGCCACCGCTTCCTCCGGCTGACCTTCACCGGCAACACCGGCTGGCCCGCGGCCCAGCTGTCGGAGTTCGAGGTGCACGCCACCTGACCCGCGCCCTCAGCCACCACGGGTCGAGCGTCCGGACACCGTGAACCGAGCGTTCGGGCGCCACGGGTAGTACTTACCGGCCTTCGCGGGCACGCCGGGTAGTACTTGCCGACGTGGTGGGGGTGGGCGGGATTCGGGCCCGCGGAGCGGGATCGGGCCGTGATCGGGCCGGGATCGGTGCCCAAACGGGCACCGATCCCGGCTTTTCTGTGGGTTCGGGCCTGAGAATCGGGCGGAATTCGGGCACGCCTGCATCGGGTGTGGTGCTGGCCACACCGTTTTCGCAAGTGTTAAAACTCAGGTGTCGCCCGATCGGGCGACGCACCGGACCGAGCGGGCGAGGAGGCGGTCGTGCGGGCTGACGAGCGCAAGCGGCGCATCCTCGCCAGGGCGCGGGCCGACGGCCGGGTGGACGTCGCCGAGATCGCGGCGGAGCTGTCGGTGGCGCAGGAGACCGTGCGGCGCGACCTGCGGATGCTCGACGAGCACGGGCTGGTCCGCCGGACCCACGGCGGGGCCGTCCCGGTGGAGAGCGCCGGGTACGAGACCGGGCTGAAGTTCCGGTCCGCGTCGATGGTGCCGGAGAAGCGCCGCATCGCCAGGGCCGCCGCCGACCGGCTCGGCGACGCCGAAACCGTCTTCATCGACGAGGGCTACACCCCCCAGCTCATCGCCGAGGCGCTGCCCACCGGCAGGCCGCTGACGGTGATCACCGCGTCGCTGCCCACCGCCGCGGCGCTGTCGGAGTCGCCCTCGGTGACCGTGCTGCTGCTCGGCGGCCGGGTCCGGGGGCGGACCCTGGCCACGGTGGACCACTGGGCCACCCGGATGCTCGGGGAGATGGTCGTCGACCTCGCCTACATCGGGGCCAACGGCATCTCCCGCGAGCACGGTCTCACCACGCCCGACCCCGCGGTGGGCGCGGTGAAGGCGCAAGCGCTCGCCGCCGCCCGGCGCCGGATCTTCGTCGGCGTGCACACGAAGTTCGGCGTGGCGAGCTTCCACCGGTTCGGCACCGTCGCCGAGCTGGAGGCCATCATCACCGACTCGGCGCTGCCCGCGGGGGAAGCGCACCGCTACGCCCTGCTGGGCCCCAAGGTCGTCCGGGCCTAGCCGACCCACCACAACCGCCACCACAGGACCCGATCCGCACGGGGCCTTGGTCCAGCACGTCCCGAGGAAGGCAAGACAATGAAGTCACTGCGACACGGCGGGATCGCCGCAGCGGTCCTCCTGGCCACGACGGCATGCGCGGGCGCGGGAGGCGGGGGCGGCGGGGCCGAGAACTCGATCAACGTCCTGATGGTCAACAACCCGCAGATGCAGGACCTGCAGAAGCTGACCGCCGACAACTTCACCAAGGAGACCGGCATCGCGGTCAACTTCACCGTGCTGCCGGAGAACGACGTCCGCGACAAGATCAGCCAGGACTTCTCCAGCCAGGCCGGGCAGTACGACGTGGCCACCATCAGCAACTACGAGACGCCGATCTACGCCCGCAACGGCTGGCTCACCCCGCTGGACGACTACTTCGCCAAGGACACCGCGTTCGACCAGGACGACATCCTCGAACCCATCCGGCAGTCGCTGACCGGCGAGGACGGCAAGGTCTACGCCGAGCCGTTCTACGGCGAGTCCTCCTTCCTGATGTACCGCAAGGACGTGCTCGACGCCAAGGGCATCACCATGCCGGAGCGGCCGACCTGGCAGCAGGTCGCCGACATCGCCGCGCAGGTCGACGGCGCGCAGCCGGGCATGAAGGGCATCTGCCTGCGCGGCCAGCCGGGCTGGGGCCAGCTCATGGCCCCGCTGACCACCGTGGTCAACACCTTCGGCGGCACCTGGTTCACCGAGGACTGGCAGGCGCGGGTCAACGCGCCGGAGTTCAAGGAGGCCACCAAGTTCTACGTCGACCTGGTCCGCGCGCACGGCGAGGCGGGCGCGCCGCAGGCCGGGTTCGCCGAGTGCCTGAACAACATGACCCAGGGCAAGGTCGCCATGTGGTACGACGCCACGGTGGCCGCAGGCCTGCTGGAGGCCGACGACTCGCCGGTCAAGGGCAAGCTCGGCTTCGCGCAGGCGCCGGTGGTGAAGACCGAGAGCTCCGCGTGGCTCTACACCTGGGCGTTCGGCATCCAGAAGGCCAGCAAGAAGGCCGACAACGCGTGGAAGTTCATCTCCTGGGCCTCCGGCAAGGGCTACGAGGAGCTGGTCGGCAAGACCCTGGGCTGGTCCAAGCTGCCCGACGGCAAGCGCTCCTCGACCTACCAGCGGCCCGAGTACGTCCAGGCGGGCAGCTCGTTCGCCAAGCAGGCCGAGGCGGCCATCGCGGGCGCCAAGCCCACCGACCCCGGCGTGCAGCCGCGCCCGGCGGCGGGCATCCAGTTCGTCGGCATCCCGGAGTTCACCGACCTGGGCACGCAGGTGTCGCAGAAGATCAGCGCCGCCATCGCGGGCGCGTCCACTGTGGACGCCGCGTTGGACGAGAGCCAGGAGTTGGCTGACACCGTCGCCAAGAAGTACCGGGACAAGTGATGAGCAACCCCACCCCCATCCGGAGGAAGTCGTGAACGCGGCGGCGCGCTGGGCCAGGCGCGCGCCGCTGCTGCCCGCCCTGATCTTCACCATCGCGGTGACCCAGCTGCCCTTCGTGGCCACGCTGGTGATCTCGCTGATGCGGTGGAACTCGCTGGACCCCCGCAACCGCGGGTTCGCGGGCGTCGACAACTACGTGGCCGTGTTCACCGACCCGGACCTGCGCTCGGCCATCGGCACCACGGTCGTGCTGACCGTGGTCGTGGTGCTGGTGAGCCTGCTGCTGGGCCTGGGGCTGGCCCTGCTGCTGGACCGCAAGTTCGCGGGGCGCGGCCTGGTGCGCACCATGCTCATCGCGCCGTTCCTGGTGGTCCCGGTGGCCGCCGCGCTGCTGTGGAAGCACGCCCTCTACAACCCGGAGTACGGCCTGCTCAACGGCGCGCTCACCTGGTTGTTCGGCGAGGGCGCCCCGCAGCCGGAGTGGATCAGCGGGATGCCGCTGACCGCGGTGGAGGCCGCGCTGGTGTGGCAGTGGACCCCGTTCATGATGCTGATCCTGCTGGCGGGCCTGCAGAGCAGGCCGCAGGACGCGGTGGAGGCCGCGCGCATCGACGGCGCCTCGTCCTGGCAGATCTTCACCCACCTGACCCTGCCGCACCTGCGGCAGTACCTGGAGCTGGGCGCGCTGCTCGGGTCGATCTACATCGTGCAGAACTTCGACGCGGTCTTCACGATCACCTCGGGCGGCCTGGGCACGGCGAACCTGCCCTACACCATCTACCAGACCTTCTACCAGGCCCACGACTACGGCCAGGCGTCCGCGGCCGGTGTCGTGGTGGTCGTCGGCTCGATCATCATCGCCACGTTCGCCCTGCGCGTGGTGTCGTCGCTGCTGCGCGAGGAGGGACGGGCATGAGCCGCGTCTGGGGCGTGCTGGCCTGGTTCTCCGGGCTGCTGTTCTTCGCGCCGGTGGCCTGGATGGTGCTCACCTCGCTGCACAGCGAGCCTGACGCGGCGACCAACCCGCCGTCGCTGGCCGCGCCGATCACCTTCGACAGCTACGGCGAGTTCTTCGACTCCAACCCGTGGCCGCCGCTGATCAACTCGCTCAGCGCCAGCGTCGGCTCCACCGTCCTGGTGCTGCTGCTGGCGATCCCGGCCGCCTACGCGCTGTCGATCAAGAAGGTCGACAAGTGGTCGGACGTGCTGTTCTTCTTCCTGTCCACCAAGATGCTGCCGGTGGTGGCGGGCCTGCTGCCGATCTACCTGGTCGCCCAGTACAGCGGCCTGCTGGACAACATCTCGTTCCTGGCCGTGCTCTACACGTCGATGAACCTGCCGATCGCGGTGTGGCTGATGCGGTCGTTCCTGGCCGAGGTGCCCAAGGAGATCCTGGAGGCCGCGGCGCTGGACGGCGCGGGCCTGGTGACCACGCTGCGCCGGGTGGTCGCGCCGGTGGCCATGCCCGGCATCGCCGCCACCTCCCTGATCTGCTTCATCTTCAGCTGGAACGAGCTGCTGTTCGCCCGCGTGCTGACCGGCGTGGTCGCGGGCACCGCCCCGGTCTACCTCACCGGGTTCGTCACCAGCCAGGGGTTGTTCCTGGCCAAGGTCTGCGCCGCGGCGACGGTGGTGTCGCTGCCGGTGCTCATCGCCGGGTTCGCCGCCCAGGACAAGCTGGTCCAGGGCCTGTCGTTGGGAGCCGTGAAGTGAGAGCAGCCGTGATCAGCGCCGTCGGCGAGGTCGAGGTCGCCGAGGTGCCCGACCCGGCTCCCGGCCCGCGCGAGGTCGTGGTGGACGTGGCCGCCTGCGGGCTGTGCGGCACCGACCTGCACATCCTGCAGGGCGAGTTCGCGCCCACCCTGCCGGTGATCCCCGGCCACGAGTTCGCGGGCGTGGTGGTCGAGATCGGCTCCGAGGTCACCGAGGTCGCGGTCGGCGACCGGGTCGCCGTGGACCCGTCGCTGTACTGCAACGAGTGCCGCTACTGCCGGTCGGGCCGCAACAACCTGTGCGCGCGGTGGAACGCCATCGGCGTCAGCCGCAGCGGTGGCGCGGCGGAGTACGCGCTGGCCCCGGTGGCCAACTGCGTGAAGCTGCCCGACCACGTGCGCACCGAGGACGCGGCGCTGATCGAGCCGCTGTCGTGCGCGGTGCGCGGGTACGACGTGCTGCGCTCCCGGATGGCCAGCCGGGTGCTGATCTACGGCTCCGGGACCATGGGGCTGATGATGCTCCAGCTGGGCAAGCTCACCGGCGCGGCCAGCATCGAGGTGGTCGACCTCAACGAGGAGCGGCTGAAGACCGCGCAGCTGCTGGGCGTCACCGCCACCGCGGCCTCCGCCGACGAGCTGGACCGGCCGGAGGGCTGGGACCTGGTGATCGACGCGACGGGCAACGCGCACGCCATCCAGGACGGGTTGGGGCGGGTCGCCAAGGGCGGCACGTTCCTCCAGTTCGGCGTGTCCGACTACGCCGCGCGGGTCACCATCGAGCCCTACAAGATCTACAACCAGGAGATCACCATCACCGGCTCGATGGCGGTGCTGCACTCGTTCGAGCGGGCCGCGGACCTGTTCGCCACCGGGGTGCTCGACCCGGAGGTGTTCATCAGCCACCGCCTGCCGCTGGCCGACTACGCCGACGCGCTGGGCATGTTCCAGGCCGGTCAGGGCCGCAAGATCCAAGTCCTGCCGTAGGAATCCCGCCCCGTTGCGACGAAACGGCCCCCGCCGCGCCCGAAGGCGCCGCGGGGGCCGTTCCGCGTCGGGTCAGCTGTTGCTCGCGCGCCTGCGCATCACGATCAGCAGCGCGGCACCGCCACCGAGCAGGCCGCCGCCGATCAGCAGCGGCACCAGGACGCTGGCGCCGGTGCTGGCCAGCTCGTCCTCGTTGGCCACCGGGACCGGGGAGACCGTCGTGGTCGTGCTGGTCGGGGCGGCCTCGGTGGTCGTGGTAGTCGACTCGACCGGGGTCGACTCGGTGGTGGTCGTCGTCGGCGGCAGCTCCTCGGTCGTCGTGGTGGTGGTGGCCGCCGTCGTCGTGGTGGTGGTGACCGCCGTGGTGGTGGTCGTGGTGGTCGTCGTGGGCACCGGCTTGACGCAAGCCGGGGTCTTCAGCTCCTTGGTGAAGGAGTACTGGTCACCGTCGGTGGCCTTGACCTTGACCACGAAGGTGTGCGCGACATCGCCCGCGACGGTGTAGCTCTGCTTGAAGTCCGACCGGAAGGTTCTCTTCTCGATCTGCTGACCGTTGTCGGTGATCTCCAGGCCGTTGTCCTGCCTGCTGTACTGGGTCAGGTTCACCGACAGCACGGTCTTCTCACCGACGCAGGCGGCCTTGAGGTCCTTGTTGTGGGCGGACGCCGTGCCGGTGAACAGGCCCGTGATCGCGACGGCGGCGGCGATGCCCGCGGACGCGGCCACGGTGCGTGCGAACTGCATGAAATGCTCCTGAGGGAAGGGCTGAGGAGAACTGGCTCACCATATAGGGGAAAGGTCGCGTTCCCGATCGGGCAAGCGACAAGGTGCGATTCGCTTGTTGCCGATCCGTGATCTCGGCGACGCCGAAACGGACATCAGCCCCTGATCCGCCTGCGCTGGACGACCAGGACGGTGATTCCGCCCGCGAGCACCAGCAGTGCCACCGCCAGCGGCACGACCACGTCCGCGCCGGTGTCGGGCAGATCCCGGTCGGCCGCCGCCGGAACCACGGACGCGGTGAGCCGGGCGGTCGGCCAGACGAACGTCAACGGCGGCGTGGTTGTCGTCGTTAACGCAGCCGTCGTCGTCTCGACCACTGTGGTCACGGCTGCCGTCGTGGTGGTCGCCGCAACCGGTGCCGCGGCGGCAGGCGCCGCGCAGACGGGGGTGGTGAGCTCGCGGTGGAACGACCAGCCACGAGACCACTTCGGATCGTCCCACGCCCGCACGGTGACGGTGAACGCGCGCACCGCGTCCCCGGACCCGGTGTAGGCGCGCCGGAAGTGCGAGCGGAAGGAACGGTCCTCAATGGACTCCCCGCCGTCGTCCACCCGGACCCGATTGGCCCGCCTGCCGTCGTAGTCGCGCAGCTCGACCGAGAGCACCGCGCGCCCGTCCGCGCACCCGGCTTTCAGCGCGGGCGTGTGCGCGGCGGCGGGAGCGGTGGTGGCCAGGCACGTGGCCGCGATGACCGCGGCCACGGCCGCGGCTCGTGCGAGCAGCATGACGACTCCTGGGCGAAGTGGTGCTACGGCGGGACCCGCAACCCCCTATACGGACACCCGCCCGACACCGTTCACCTCAATCGCTACTCCATTCAGGTGACAAAACCGCCCTTCACCCTTCACTCACCCCCAACCCCCTCATCTCTCCCGCGCCCCAACCCCCACGCGAGGCCGCGTCGGCCTGTCGGGATGCCTTTCGCGGAAAATCACGCTTTTCGATTTTCCGCGAAACGCGTCCCGATGGGCCGACTTCCAGGCGGCCTCGCCGCCGTCTGCGGAGCAGCGGCCATGGGCACAGCCTCGGAGATGAGGCCGATCATGCCGGAGACCAGCCGCAGCTGCTCCACGTCGCGGATGTCGGCTTCGACCAGGCGCGGCGAGCAGATCACCACGGCCACCGCCTGGGCGCGCGAGAGCGCGACGTTCAAGCGGTTGCGCGAGAGCAGGAAGTCCAGTCCGCGCGGCAGGTCGACCGCCGCCGAGGAGGTCATGGTGGTGATTACCACCGGCGCCTCCTGGCCCTGGAACCGGTCCACCGTGCCGACTCGCACGTGCTCGTAGCCGTGCCGCTCCAGTTCCCGGCGCACCAGCCGCACCTGCAGGTTGTAGGGCGCCACCACGAGGATGTCCGAGTCGTCCAGCGCGCGGGCGTGCTCGCCGTCGGTCCACAGCCGCCCCACCAGCGACCGCACCACGTCCACCACGGCGGCGGCTTCCTCGACCGAGCCGGTGGTGTTGTGCCGGTGGTCGACCTGGCGCAGGTACAGCCCCGGCTCCAGTCCGGCGATGCCGCGCGCCGCGGCGCTGGGGTGGGCGTGCAGCAGTCCCGCGTAGGACAGGTTGGACACCGGTCGGCACACCCTCGGGTGCATCCGCCTGGTCTGGTCCAGGAAGTAGCCCAGGTGCGGCGGGATCACGTCGGCGTCGCCGATCAGGTGCCCCAGCGCCGAGGCGTCCGCCCCCGCCGGGTGGGTGCCCTGCACGACCTGCGGGAGCTGCTGCGGGTCGCCCAGCAGTACCAGGTTGCGCGCGCAGGTGGACACCGCCAGCGCGTCGGCCAGCGCGAACTGGCCCGCCTCGTCCACGATCAGCACGTCGAAGGGCTGTTCGCGCAGCGCCGCGTTGGCGAAGGTCCACGCGGTGCCGCCGACCAGGTGCCCGGCGCCCTGCTCGTGCCGCCAGCGCACCAGCGCCGGGTTGTCCCTGGGCTGCTCCCACGCGCAGTCCTTGGCGGGCGTGCCCTTGGCGCGCTTGGCGGTCGGGATCGGCACGCCCGCCTCGCGGCCCGCCGCCAGCGCCGCGGTGAGCACGTTCTCCACCGCCTTGTGGCTGGTGGAGGTGACGCCGACGCTGCGACCGCCGCGGATCAGGTGAGCGATCAGCCGCCCGGCGAGGTAGGTCTTGCCCGCGCCGGGCGGCCCCTGCACCGCCAGCGTCGAGCCGTCCAGCGCGTCCACCGCCGCGATCACGTCGGAGATCACGTCGCCGCCGCGCGGCAGGCCGTCCACGCGCAGCCGCGGCGGCGTGCGGCGGACCAGGTCCACGCCGGGGTGCGGGGGCAGTTCGGGCAGCTGGTCCACGACCGCGCGGGCCAGGTCGTAGACCGCCTCGTCCTTGGGCGTCGGGCGCACCGGGCTGCCCGGCAGCACCGCCACCGGCCGCGCGTCGTCGGTCTCGTCGGCGGAGGCGCTCTCCAGCAGCAGGATCTCCTCGGCCGACTCGTCGAGCACCACCGCGTCGCGCGTGCGGTTGGCGGGCGTGCCGGGGTAGAGCAGGCGCACCTGGTCGCCCTTGGCGAACGGGTGCGGGCGGTCCGGGTCGCAGCGGGCCCGCACCTCGCGCTTGGCCTTGCGCACCCGGCCCGACGGCATGGTCCAGTCCTCCGCGCGCACCGACACCGGCACCGCGCAGGCGTTGTCCGCCTCCAGGTCCGGCAGCGGCGCGGCGACCTGGCGGAAGAAGTCCCACCACGCCGGGTTGGTCTCCCGCCGGTGGTAGCCGACCGCCGCGGCCAGCAGCGCCCGCGCCCGCTCGTCGTCGGTGGCCTCGGCCGGGTTGTCCGGCAGCCCGGCCAGCAGCGGGTCGACCACCGCGGCCAGCCGCTCGGCGCGCTCGGCCCGGCGCTGCGCGGCCAGCTCGTCCTCGACCTCCCGCAGCAGCGAAGGCTCGGGCGCCTCGGCCGCGATGCCCGCCTCGGCGCGGATGTCGAGCAGGAAGCGGTAGAGGCGGTGGGTGGAGACGCAGTCGTAGGCGTTGTACTCGGCGATGCCGTCGAGCACTTCCCGCGCGCGCTCGGGGTCCACCCCGACCAGCGCCAGGTACTGCTCGTAGGCCTCGATGCTGGACACCGCCGTGGTCACCTCGCCCGCGCGGGCCGACGGCATGTAGAGCGGTTCGAGGTACTTGATCGAGTACGACCGCTGGGAGACCCGCAAAGCCTTGCGCACCACCGCGTAGAGGTCCACCAGCGCGCCCGAGCGCAGCAGGTGGTCCACCTCCTCCTCGCGGGTGCCGTGCAGGGCGGCCAGCCGCTTGAGCGCGTTCACCTCGTACGGCGCGTAGTGGTAGACGTGCGCGCCGGGGTGCTCGGCGACGCGAGCCGTGGCCAGGTCGACCAGCCGCTCGAACGCCTCCTTCTCCTGCGGCCGGGTGTGCGCCCAGAAGGGGGTGAACCGCTCCTCTGGCGTGACCACGCCGAACAGGTACTCCAGGCCCTCGCCCGCCAGCGCGTACGGGTCGCCCTCCATGTCGAAGAACAGGTCGCCGGGGCTGGGGTCGGGCAGCGCGGCCAGCGCCTCCGGGGCGACCACCTCGTAGGCGACCTTGCCGACCGGGTCGTCCTCGGTGCGCGAGGAGTCCTGGATGACCTGGAGCGCGGCCTGCGCGCGCAGGGCGGTGAAGGTGGCCTGCGACATCGTGGCCGGGCGCTGGGTGGCGGTGGCGTTGGCCAGCGCGTCGATGGTGCCCAGCCCGGCGGCGGCCAGCTTGCGCCGCTGGTCCGCGCGGATGCCCGCGACCAGCGACAGGTCGCGGTCGCGCTCCCGGCCCTCGGCGCAGTGCCGGGAGAACCGGCAGGTCGCGCACGCCGGGCGCTCGTCGTCCCACAGCCGCTCGGGCAGGGCGGGCCGCTTGGCCCGCAGCCGCGCCAGCAGGTCGCGCACCACCGGCAGGAAGTCCGCGGCCCGGAAGGTGCGGGTGCTGCCGTCGCCCAGCAGCAGGTGCGTGGCCGGGCCCGCGTGCTCGCCCAGCGCGTGCGCGTAGGCGGTCAGCTGCACCACGGCCGCCGGGGTGGCGTGCCGGGCCAGCTTCGCGTCGTGCGGCTCGTAGCCCCGGTCGGTGGCGACCAGGAAGTCGGCGCGGCCGTGGAAGCCGTCCTCGTAGAAGACGCCCTGGTAGATCACCGGAGCCCCGGCGGCGATGGCCTCGCGGGTCTGCCTGGCGGCCAGGGTGAGCGCCTCGTGGGTGGGCGCGGGCTGCGGGATCTCCACCACGGCGTGCCGCTCGCGGAAGCGCTCCAGGATCGCCTGCTCGTGCTGCAGGCCGTGCTTGGCGGCCAGGGTGTCGCGCTGCGGTTCGCCGACCGGCGCACCGGGCAGGCCCAGCGCCGCGGCCAGCGACAGGGTGCTGCGGTGCTCGCACTCCAGCAGGTCGACCAGGTCCGCGGGGGAGTGGACCAGACGGCCGTCGGCGCTCAGCATGACCGGCAGTATCGCGGCCGGGTTCGCCCGGACAGGGGAACCCGATCGGCGTTTCGCGGATGATCCTCCCCCCACCGCGCCCGCAAGTACCACCCGACCCGCCCGCGAGGGCCGGTGAGTACTACCCGAGGTGCGCGAACGCTCGGTTCGCGGTGTCCGAACGCTCGGTTCGCGGTGCTTGGACGCGCGACTCGCGCGGGGTCCGCTGTGGACTCACCAGGGGGCTGGTGCGTAGTCCTTCAGGAAGCAGCCGTACAGGTCCTCGCCGCGCTCGCCGCGCACCACCGGGTCGTAGACCCGCGCGGCCCCGTCGACCAGGTCCAGCGGCGCGTGGAAGCCCTCGGCGGCCAGCCGCTGCTTGGTCGGGTGCGGGCGCTCGTCGGTGATCCACCCCGTGTCCACCGCGGTCATCAGGATGCCGTCGGAGAGCATCTCCTGGGCGCTGGTGCGGGTCAGCATGTTCAGCGCGGCCTTGGCCATGTTGGTGTGCGGGTGGCCGGGGCCCTTGTAGCCCCGGCTGAACTGGCCCTCCATCGCGGAGACGTTGACCACGTACTTGCGCCGCGCGGGCGAGGCCGCCATGGCCGCGCGCAGCCGCGAGATCAGGATGAACGGGGCGGTGCTGTTGCACAGCTGCACTTCCAGCAGCTCCACCGGGTCGACCTCGTCGACCCGCTGCACCCAGCTGTTCACCGGCGCCTGGTCGGGCACCAGGCCGCCCGCGTCGATCTCCTTCGACCCGGCCACCAGCGCCAGCGAGGTCACCGCGGGCACGGTGTCGGCCAGCCCGCCGGTCAGCGCCACCGGGTGCGCGGTGGCGGTGTGCCCGAAGGTCACCAGCTCCGGCAGCGGCCCGGCGGGCAGCGGGGCGGACTCGGCGGCCACCAGCGGCGCGTAGGCGTCGGGGGAGCGGCGCACGGTCTGCGCCGCGTTGTTGATCAGGATGTCCAGCGGCCCGGCCGCGGCCACCGAGTCGGCCAGCGCCACCACCTGGGACGGGTCGCGCAGGTCGATGCCGACCACGCGCAGCCGGTGCAGCCAGTCCGCGCTGTCGGGCATCGAGGCGAACCGGCGCACGGCGTCGTGCGGGAACCGGGTGGTGATGGTGGTGTGCGCGCCGTCGCGCAGCAGCCGCAGCGCGATGTACATGCCGATCTTGGCGCGCCCGCCGGTGAGCAGCGCGCGGCGGCCGGTCAGGTCGGTGCGCGCGTCGCGCTTGCTCCGGTTGAGCTCCGCGCACGGCGGGCACAGCTGGTGGTAGAAGGCGTCGACCTCGGTGTAGCGGCGCTTGCAGGTGTAGCAGGACCGGGCCCGCAGCAGGGTGCCCGCCTTCTCACCGGGCGCGGGCTCGCGCAGCAGCACGCCCCTGGTCTCGTCGTCCACGCGGGTGGGCGAGCCGGTGGCGGTGGCCTCGATGACCGCGCGGTCGGCGGCGGTCACGGCCTCGCGGCGGGCGGCCTTGCGGCGCTTGCGGACGCTCTTGTAGATGCCCGCCGTGGCGCGGCGGATCGCTACCGCGTCGGGGTGCTCGGTGGGCAGGTCGTCCACCTGGGCGAGCACCTTCAGGGTGATCTCCATCAGCGCCGGGTCGATCCCCACCTGCGCGTCCTCGGTCGTGCTCATCACGCGGAACTCTACCTGGGCGGTATTTCGAGACCGGATGGGTGAAATTCACGTGAGGCAGCGCTAGGGTGCCCCGCATGTCAGTCGCGGGTGGCGGTCCGCGGGTGCGCCGGTTGGCCCACCCGGACGCCGAGATCAAGCCCAGGTCGCTGCGCCTCCCCCGCGGTCGCCCCGTCGTGGCGGTGCTCGGCACGACCGGTGAGCGGTTGGCGACCGAGCTGTCCTCGGCACTGCTGCCGGTGCTGCGCGCGGTGCTGGTCACCGCCGAGCGGCACGGCGCCGCGGTGGTCACGGCCGGTGCCGACACCGGTGTCGCGCACCTGGTCGGCCTGGCCGCCGAGGCGGTGGAGGGGCGCCTGCCCCGGCTGGTGGGCGTGGCCCCGTCCGGCCGGGTGGCGGCCGACGACGCCGAACCCAGCCAGGACGAGGTGCGGCTCAACGCCAACCACGACACCGCCGTGCTGGTGCCGGGCGCGCGGTGGGGCGAGGAGGTGCCCGCGCTGCTCCGCTTGGTGGAGGCGGTCGCGGGCAAGCGCCGCCCGGCGCTGGCGCTGCTGGTCGGCGGCGACGAGGCCGCCCGCGCCGCGCTGGTCGAGCACCTCGGCCGGGACCGGCCGCTGCTGGTGCTGGCGGGCACCGGCGGGCTGGCCGACGAGATCGCCGCCGGCGAGCTGGCGGAGGACGACGATCTGCCCGTGCTGCTGCGCGGCGGCCAGGTCGCCGTCGTGCACCTGGACGAGGGGCCGGACCGCGTGGGGGCGGTGCTGCGCCGCGTCCTGGGGGCCAAGCCGGGCGCGTCGGTGCGCGCCGACGTGCCCCCGCTGGCGGTGTGGCCCCGGCTGCGCTTCCGCGCGCCCGAGGCGCAGCCCGTGGTGGACCCCGGTTACGTGCTGGACTACCCGCTGCTGGCGGACGCCATCCACGAGGCCAACCAGCTGGTCGCCCCCGCGCTGCACGAGTGCGAGGTGGAGGCGCTGCGGGCGCGGGAGCGCGGGCGGCTGCTGGTGGCGCTGGCCATCGCGGCCGGGTTCGCCACCACCTCCTTCGCCGCGCTGCAGGTGTGGCTGCGCGGCGTGCCGTGGCCGGGCGTGCTGGTCGCGGTCTCGGGAGCACTGGCCGCGGTGCTCGCCGTGGTCTCCCGAGGCGCGGGCGACGCCGAGGCGCGGACCAGGGCGGAACTGCTGCGCGCGCTGTACTTCGACCACCTGGCCGCGCCTCCCGCCGCCGACGACGCCGAACGCGAGCAGCGCGTGCGGGAGTTGGCAACCGCGGTGGCCCGGCACCGACACGAGCCGGTGAGCGCGTCATGAGCGATCAGACCAGGAGCACGGCGGCCGAGGTCGAGGGCGGGGCGGTGGAGCCGGTCGCGGAGACGCCCGCCACGCGGCGCTCGGCCGCTCGCCGGGCCACCACGCCCGACGCCCCGCCCAAGCGTCGGGCGGGGACCAAGTCGGACGCCCCGACACAGGCGACCCCCGTCGCGGCCACTCCCACCGAGGAGGCTCCGGCCAAGCGCCGGTCGACGGCCAAGCCGCAGGCGGGTTCGCGAGCGCCCCGCCCGGCCAAGGTCGACGCCGCGGCCAGGGCGGCCGACCACCGCGAGCAGTTCCTGCGCGCCTACCTGCGCCACCGGGTCGGCGAGCGGCTGGCCCGCTTCGAAGCGGCCGAGGCCGCGTACGCCAGGGCGTGGCGCTGGACCACCTTCATGTCCGTGCTGCTCTACACGGGTGCCGCGGCGCTGGGCGCGGTGGCCGTGGCCGACCCGCACCGGCGCGCGCTGTGGGGCTTCCTGGCCACCGTGGCCGCTGCCGCCGCCACGTCGGTGACGGTCTACGAGGCCGCGTTCGGGTTCCGCGCCCACGCCCGGCGCTCGGCCAGCGGGGTCGCCCTGCTGCACCTGCTGGAAGCGCACGGCGCGCCGGAGGGCGAGGACGGCGTGCAGGCGTTCCGCACCGAGGTCGAGAGCGTGCTGCGGCACTCGGACTGACCTCGACCGAATGCGCCCGCCACCCCTGACGGGACCGCCTGCGCGGTCCCGTCAGGGGTGGCGCAGGCCGTTCACCAGGAGGGTCAGCAGGCGGTCGGCCTGTGCGGGGTCGTCCTGTGCGGCCCAGGCGATGGCGCCCACCATCTTCAGCACGTCGGCCGCGACCGCGTCGGCGACGACCGCGCCCGATCGGCGCGCCCGCGCCAGCAGCGCCGTCCCCACCTCGAACACCTCCGCGTGCCAGGCCGACACCGGGTCGTCGTCGCGGTCGAGCGCCGAGTTCAGCACCGCTGCCGACAGGCCCCGGTAGGTCAGCCCGTGCCGCAGCGCCGCGCGCAACCACGTGATCAGCGCCTCGACTTCGTCCTCGTCGGTCAGCAGTTCGCGGCCGAGCCGGACCAACCCGCTCACCTGCCCGGCCAGCACCGCCTCGACGAGGTCGAGCCGGGTGGGGAAGTGGCGGTACAGCGTCCCGCTGGCCACCCCGGCCCGCCGGGCGATCTCGTCCAGGGAGGCGTCCGCGCCGGACTCGGCGAACACGACCTTCGCCTGCTCGACCAGCCGCTCGCGGTTGCGCCGGGCGTCGGCCCTGCGCGGCTGCCCGGCGGGTGGCCGCGGATCTCGGTCTGGCAGGGCGATCACCTCGACCTTGTCAACCGGGGACGTGGTCCGTTACCGTGCCACCAACCGGACTGTGCCTCATTTTAGCGGCGCGGCCCACCCGAGTTCGGAGGGGGCGGCCCGATGGCGCTCACCCAGCACGACCGGACCGACATCCACGACCTGATCAACCTGCACGGTCACCTCGTGGACGCAGGCGAGCTGGACCGGGCGGACGAGCTGTTCGCCCCGGACGTCACCTACGACGTGACCGACCTCGGCTTCGGCTCGCTGCGCGGGATCGCCGCCATCCGCGAGGCCGCGCGCGTGCTGGGCGCGGCCAACCCGGTCGGCCACCACGTCACCAACATCGTGATCACCCCGCTCGACGACCGGCCGGCGCGGGTGCGCTCCAAGGGGATCGGGGTCAACGCCGACGGGACGGTGGGCAGCGTCGTCTACGACGACGTCGTCACCCGCCAACCCGGCGGCTGGAGGATCAGCCACCGCAAGGTGACCGCCAGGCAGGCGGCACCGGGCGGACGGGACGCGGACCCGCGCGGCGTGCTGGATCGCTGGCGCCGAGCAGCCGTCAACCAGTCCGTCGACGGCATGAGGCGCGTGTACGCGGCCGACGCGGTCCACGAGTTCCCGTTCACCCGCCCCGGCCTGCCGTCCCGGCTGGAGGGGCGGGACGAGATCGTGGGCTGGATCGCCGCCGGGTGGCGGGCGAACGCGTTGGAGTACCAGCGCTACCGCACCCTGGCCGTCCACGACACCGCCGATCCGCGAACGATCGTCGTCGAGCAGGAGGTGCTCGGCACCAGCGCGACCACCGGCGAGTTCGTGCTGCCCAACGTCGTCGTGCTCACCGCGATCGACGGACGGATCGCCCACCTGCGCGATTACGTCGACATCCCGGCGGCCGCGGCCGCCCTGGGACGCGACATCTGAACGGGAAGGCCGGGGGGTGGAGCGGGCGCGACGGCGGCGTGGCACTGTTGGGGGAGCTTCAACGCGACGACTGGGGGGTCGGAGTGGAGTTTCGAATCCTGGGGCCGGTGGAGGTGGCGCGCGGCGACGAGCCCGCGACGCCGCTGCGGCCCAAACCCGGACAGGTGCTGGCGGTGCTGGCCGCGCGGTGCGGCAGGCGGGTCGCGGTCGACTGCCTGCTGAACCTGCTGTGGGGCGACCACCCGCCCTACCGGGCGCGCAAGACGCTCCAGGTGCACGTCTCGGCGCTGCGGGCGGCGGGCGTCCCGGTGGTGCACCGGGACAGCGGCTACGCGGTGCTCGCGATGCCGCAGCAGGTGGACGTCCACCGCTTCCGCGAGCTGACCGCCCGCGCCGCCGCGACGGCCGACCTGGGGCGGCGGTGGGAGCTGTACCTGCGGGCGCTGGCGCTGTGGCGCGGCAGCCCGCTGGCGGGCACCGGGGCCGAGCCGCTGCGGGCGTGGCTGTGCGCCCCGCTGGAGGCCGAGCACCTGGCCGCCGTGGAGGCCGCGGCCGCGTTGCGCGCCCGGCTCGGCGGGTGAGCACCGCCCGGAGCACCCGCCCCACACGGGGGGCGCGGTGATCCGGGGAGTGTGGCAGGGTTGTCCCCGTGGAACAGGTAGTGCTGCTGGACGAGAACGGCACCGCGATCGGCACGGCCGACAAGGCCACGGTGCACCACGAGGGAACACCGCTGCACCTGGCGTTCTCCAGCTATCTGTTCGACCGGGAGGGGCGGCTGCTGCTGACCCGCCGGGCGCTGCACAAGAAGACGTGGCCGGGGGTGTGGACCAACACCTGCTGCGGGCACCCGGCCCCCGGCGAGGACGTGGAGAGCGCGGTCCGGCGCAGGCTGTCCGACGAGCTGGGGCTCGAGGTGGGACGGCTGGACCTGGTGCTGCCCGCGTTCCGCTACCGCGCGGTGATGGACAACGGCGTGGTGGAGAACGAGATGTGCCCGGTGTTCCGGGGCGTGGTGGAGCAGCGGCCCACGCCCAACCCGGACGAGGTGGACGCGGTGGAGTGGGTGCCGTGGGCGGAGTTCGCCCCGGCGGCGCTCGCGGGCACGCGGCCGATCTCGCCGTGGAGCCTGCTGCAGATCGAGCAGCTGGCGGCGCTGGGACCGGACCCGTTCGCCTGGCGGGCGGGGTCCGCGGACGACCTGCCGCCCGCCGCCAGGAAGGCCGCCTGAGCCCCTCCCCGCTGCCCGCGGTCAGCCGTTCGGCGCGGTGATCACCGCGAAGGTCGAACCCTGCCCCCTGGCGTCGAGCTCGCCGAGGACCGTGCTGATCGGCACGTAGTTGTTGCGCTCGTCCGGCTGGCAGGCCCCGGTCCTGGCCTGCTGGCTGCCCTCCAGGATGCCCAGCGCGGTGTGGTCGGCCTGGTTGAACAGCGGGCCGCCGCTGTCGCCCGCGCGGGCGCAGATGTCGGTGTTGATGCCGACGTCGGTGGACAGCACCCGGCCGCACCGGGTGCCGGGGGAGTAGCCCGCGCCCGCGCCGCTGTCGACGGAGTCGGGGAAGTCCGCCGCGCTGGAGGCCGATCCGGCCGCGCACACGACCCAGCCCGCCTTGATGTCGGTCAGCGCGTGCGTGCCCGTGATGGGCTCCTCCTTCGAGCCGAGCACCAGGTTGCGCCGCGGCGCGCTTTCCAGCCAGGCGGTGGCGGCGTCGCCCGCGTAAGGCAGGGCGGCGTAGTCGTAGGGGTAGGAGTTCTCCTCGATGCCGTGCTGCTGGAGCACGTCCGCGCCGTTGTGCTGGACGGGCCGGTTGTTGGTCTTGCCCACCGTGCAGTGCCCGGCGGTCAGCACCCAGGCCCGGCCGTGGTGCTGACCGCCGGTGGAGCGCAGGTTGAAGCCGCTGGTGCAGCCGCCGCGGGTGCCGTTGTCGCGCCTGATGTCCAGCCGCATCCCGCCGCGCATCGGAGCGGCGCACGCCAGCGGTCCGCACGCGGTGGGGCCTGCCGAGGGCTGCGCCGAGGTCCTGGGCTCGGGCAGGTTCCTGGCCACCGCCGCCTCGCCCTCGGCGGCCACCGCCTGGCGGGCGTTCTCGGCCAGCTGCGCGCGGGCGCTGAGCGGGGTGATCCGGTTGGCGACCCAGGTCCGCGCCCAGAGGACCACCCGGTTCTCCGGCTCGCTGATCGCGGGCAGGTGCGCCGCCTCCGGCCCCGTGCCGACCTTCGCGGCGATGCGGTCCCGGACGGCGGTCAGATCGGCCAGCGACCGGGCCACCGGCTGCACGCGCACGTGCTGCCGCGAGGGCAGCAGGTCCAGGTGGGGCTCGACGCCCGCCTGCCCGGTGGCGGCCACGACCAGCACCCCGCCCGCGTCGTGGTCGACCCACATCCCGCCGTAGGCCGCGCTCGCCTTCTCGCGCAGCACGGCGTCCAGCCGCACGGCGTCCTGCTGCAGCTCCAGGCGTCGCAGGGCCTCCGCCTGATCGACGCCGAAGGTCTGGACCAGGTACCGCAGCGAGTCGTTGACCGCCGCGGGGTCGAGCGGGCGGTGGACCGACGGCTTGCTCGTGGTGGTGCTGGTCGTGGCGGTCGCGGCTGTCGTGGCGGTGCGCGGGGGACCGACCACCCCGGTGAACGCCAGCGCGGCCGCCGCGGCCGCGCCCAGCGACAGAGCGGTCAGCAGGGGGCCCGCGCCTGAGGTTCTCACGACATCTCCACACGTTCGAGGTTGCTGCCGGGTTCAACAGCGTGGTGATCATCCCCGAACGCGCGACGGGCGAGGTCTTCCCGAAAAAGCACCGATCCCGGTTCTTTCGGGAAACGCGCGCCCGGCGCGCCGGAGCTGTCGGTTGCCTGAAGGCCGGAACACCGGGGCGGGACCGTCCGTTCTGCCGGACGTGTCGACTGCCGAACTCGCCCCGCCCCGCTCCCCGGCCCGCTTCGTCGCGCTGGGCGGCGCCGCCGCCGTGGTGCTGACCGTGCTCATGGTCGGCTCGCTCGACCTGCGCCGCGCCAGCACCTCGGTGACCCTGCTGCGCCGCACCATCAGCGAGTACGCGCTGGGACCGCACCGGTGGGTGTTCGACACCGCGGTGATCCTGCTGGCGGTCGGGTCGCTGGCGATCGTGGGCGTGCTGGTCAGCCGCGGGCTGGCGCGCTGGACCTCGGCGGGCGCGCTGGCGTTCGTGGCCTGGTCGACCGGGCTGACCCTGGTGGTGCTGTTCCCCAAGCACAACTGGGCGGTGGGGCCGAGCGTCAGCGGTGACATCCACCGGGTGGCCAGCCTGGTCGCGTTCCTGAGCCTGCCGCTGGCCGCGACCCTGCTGGCCCGGCCGTGGCTGCGGCACGAGGTGTGGGGCGGCCACGCGCGCCGGGTGTTCCGGCTCGGCCTGCTCTCGGCGTTGAGCTTCGCGCCGATCCTGTACGCGGTCCTGGTCAACGCGGTGGTGGGCACGCCGTGGTGGCGGGTGGTGCCGCTGGGCTACGTGGAGCGGCTGCTGGTGCTGGTGGAGGTGGTCGCCGTCCTCGTGGCGGGGTTGTGGGCCATCGCCGCGGCGCACCGCCCTAAGGTGAGCCAATGGTGACTTGGGGTGACCTCGCCGCGTACATCCGCGACCAGTACGACGTGATCTCCGAGCAGGACGGGGAGATCCGCATCCTGTTCGACTTCCAGCACCTCAACGAGGAGGACGAGCGCACGCAGGTGATCATCGTGGCGCGCGAGGTGCTGGACAGGAAGCACGAGTGGGTGCAGATCGCCACGCCGATGGGCCTGGCGGAGAAGGTCGACCTGCGCGAGCTGCTGGCGGAGATCGGCCGCTCCTCGATCGCCTGCGGTGCGGCGATCATGGGCGAGCACGTGGTGCTGCGGCACTCGCTGCCGCTGCAGGACCTGGACATCCACGAGTTCACCGAGCCGCTGGCGCTGCTCGCGGGCACCGCGGACACGCTGGAGGAGCAGTTCTTCGGCGGGGACGACTACTGACCTCGCCGCGGGGTACCTCCCTCCGGTGAGTTAGGGTGACCTTACTTCCTGGAGGGTGGTCCGCTGTGCCCACGAGTTCCCGGCTGGCCGAACCAGTCCCGTACGAGTCGATGACCGTGCAGGTCAGAGCCGGTTTGGGGGAGCGACGCCTGGTCGCGGCCGCCGACGCCCTGCGGCACCGGCACGAGGAGTTGCGCCGGGGCGGGGTGAGCGCGCACCGGGTGGTGGCCGAGGACGACCTGGAGCGCCAAGCCGGGGCCGTCGCGGTGGGCGGAACCGGGGCGCTGGAGCTGATCTGGCTGGACGCGGGCGAGGAGTCGGGCCGCCTGGTGCTGGTGGCCCGGCGCGACGTGCTGGCCGAGCTGCCCTGGCACGTGCTGCTGCCCGAGCTGGTCTCGGAGTGGAAGACCCACTGACCCGCGGCTCGCCCGCGCTGCCGTTGACAGCCGGGATCGGGTGGTGTCTGATCCTCTAACGGATAGGGAACTTTCCTAACCATATCGCCGCCGTGAACCCTCATCCCGACGACGTGTGGGAGGCAATCCCGTGGCTATCCGTTCCCGATGGCTCGGCCTGCTGGCCGCCGCGAGCCTGCTGCTCGCACCCGCCACCGGCTGGGCCCAGAGCACGACCGACCAAGACCGGGACGGGGTGAACGCCGCCGTGGCGCGGCCCGCCGAGGTCAACGGCCAGTTGCGGGTCTGCGGCGTCAAGCTGTGCAACAAGCACGGCAAGCCGGTCCAGCTGCGCGGCATGAGCACCCACGGCATCCAGTGGTACGCGCACTGCGTCAAGCCCGCCTCGCTGGACGCCCTGGCCGACGACTGGGGCGCGGACATCCTGCGCATCTCGATGTACGTCCAGGAGGACGGCTACGAGACCGACCCCCGCAAGTTCACCGACATGGTGCACAACTACATCGAGGAAGCCACCAAGCGCGGCATGTACGCGCTGGTCGACTGGCACCAGCTCGACCCCGGCGACCCGAACTACAACCTGGCCCGCGCCAAGACCTTCTTCACCGAGGTCGCGCGGCGGCACAAGGACAAGACCAACGTCATCTACGACATCGCCAACGAGCCCAACAACGTCTCGTGGGCGGGCATCAAGTCCTACGCCGAGCAGATGATCCCCGTCATCCGGGCGCAGGACCCCGAGGCCGTGGTGTTCGTGGGCACGCACGGCTGGGCGTCGCTGGGCGTCTCCGACGGCCGCAGCGAGGCCGACATCGTCAACAACCCCATCAACGCCACGAACTTCATGTACACGTTCCACTTCTACGCCGCGTCGCACCAGGACGAGTACTTCGAGGCCCTCAAGCGCGCGGCGGCCCGCCTGCCGATCTTCGTGACCGAGTTCGGCACCCAGACCTACACCGGCGACGGGGCCAACGACTTCGCCTACGCGGCGAAGTACCTGGACTTCCTGGCGGCCAACCGGATCGGCTGGACCAACTGGAACTTCTCCGACGACTTCCGGTCGGGCGCGGTGTTCAAGGAGGGCACCTGCGAGGGTGACAGCTTCGCGGGCACCGGCGTGCTCAAGCCCGCAGGCGTGTGGATCCGTGACCGCATCCGCAGCGCGGACGACTTCCCCACCGCCTGACCTCCAGCGCCCGCAAGTACCACCCGACCCCTCGGAAAGGGCCGTCGACCACTACCCGTCCCACAGCTCCGTCGGCACGGGTAGTGGTCGCGCGCTCCGCGAGGGCACGCGGGTGGTACTTGCGGGCGCGGGGTCGGTCGGACCGCTGGGCTCAGCTCGTGGGCCAGGTGTGCACGGGTTCGTTGCTGTGCATCAGGTCCCGGTAGGAGCGCAGCATCCGGCGCAGCGCCTCGGGCCGATCCAGCGAGGTGTGGTCGTAGTGCCGGTGGAACGCGCGCGCCTGCCAGGTCGCGCCGTTGAGCCCGGTCAGGCAGCGCTGCTCGATCACGCCCAGCAGCCGGTCCCGCTCCTTCTCGTCCACCCGCAGCTTCACCAAGCCCTCGTGGGCCAGCGGCAGCAGCCGCCGCAGCACCAGCTCGGCCACCGGGACGGTGCCCAGCCCCGGCCAGTAGACCTGCGCGTCGATGCCGTTGCGGGCGCCCGAGACGAAGTTCTCCTCCGCCGCGCTGAAGGACATCTGCGTCCACAGTGGACGCTCCTCCTCGGCCAGCATCTTCACCAGCCCGTAGTAGAACGCGCCGTTGGCCAGCGTGTCGATCACGGTCGGCCCGGCGGGCAGGGTGCGGTTCTCCACGCGCAGGTGCGGCTGGTCGCGCACCACGTCGTAGACCGGCCGGTTCCACCGGTAGATCGTGCCGTTGTGCAGCCGCAGCTCGGCCAGCGACGGGGTGTCGCCGCGCTCCAGCACCTGCAGCGGGTCCTCCTCGTCGCAGATGGGCAGCAGCGCGGGGAAGTAGCGCACGTTCTCCTCGAACAGGTCGAAGATCGAGGTGATCCAGCGCTCCCCGAACCACACGCGGGGCCGCACGCCCTGCTCCTTGAGCTCGTCGCTGCGGGTGTCGGTGGCCTGCTGGAACAGCGCGATGCGGGTCTCCCGCCACAGCTCCTTGCCCAGCAGGAACGGCGAGTTCGCGCCCACCGCCACCTGCACGCCCGCGATGGCCTGCGCGGCGTTCCAGTAGGCCGCGAACTGGTCGGGGCTGACCTGGAGGTGGAACTGCGTGCTGGTGCAGGCCGCTTCGGGAACGATCGAGTCCGCGGTCATCTGCAACCGCTCCACGCCCTCGATGCCGATGTGCAGGTCCTCCCCGCGCGCGGCCAGCACCTGCTCGTTGAGCAGCGCGTAGCGCGGGTTGCCCGACAGCGCGTCCACGGCCATGTGCTTGGCCTGCAGCGTCGGCAGGATGCCGATCATCACCATGTGCGCGTCGATCCCGCGCGCCTTGTGCTCGGCCTCGTTGAGGCTGTCCCGCACGGTCTCCTCGAACTCGGTGATGCCGCCCTCGTTGAGCTGGCGCGGCGCCACGTTGATCTCCAGGTTCCACTGGCCCAGCTCGGTGACGAAGTCCCCGTCGGCGATGACCTCCAGCGCCTGGGAGTTCTTCATCGCCGGGTCGCCCGCGTCGTCGACCAGGTTCAGCTCGATCTCCAGCCCGGTCATCGGCCGGTCGAACTCGAACCGGGACTCGCGCAGCATCCGGGCGAACACGTCGAGGCAGCGCCGCACCTTCGTGCGGTACCGCGTGCGGTCGTCGCGGGTGAACTCGTGCCGTGCGACGTCGTCGCCCAATGCCGCCTCCTCGCCTGGATCAGCGAGCGGGTACCGCGATCGCGGTGACCACAAACCCGTCCCGCGCCAGCCAGCGGCCGGTGAACCCGGTCAGTGGGATGCCGTCCACCACCGGGACTTCGACCAGGATGCGCGCGCTGAAGGTGCCCCCGTCGGGGTCGATGGTCACCTCGGCGTCCTCGAAGCCCAGCCAGCTGCGGGTCAGCGGGAACCACGCCTTGTAGACCGTCTCCTTGGCGCTGAACAGCAACCGGTCCCAGCTGGTCTTCCCGTCCGCCGCGCGCAGCTCGGCGGTCCTGGCCAGCTCGCCGGGCAGCGCGATGGCCTCCAGCACCCCGTCCGGGGTGGGCTCGTCGGGTTCGGCGTCGATGCCGACCGTCCACACCTCGGAGGCGCGGGCCACGGCCGCGGCGCGGTAGCCCGCGCAGTGGGTGATGCTGCCGACCACGCCCGCGGGCCAGAGCGGCTCCCGCTTGGGACCGGGCAGCAGCGGCACGGGCGGCAGGCCCAGCCTGCCCAGCGCCACCCTGGCGCAGTGCCTGCCGGTGGTGAACTCCCGGCGGCGCTTGTCCACCGATCTGGCGATGTGCTCCTCCTCCTCGGGGAACAGCACCGCCTCCGCCGGGTCGCCGAACGACTCGACCGCGGCCACCGGTTCCGGCAGCAGGTCCTCGATCACCGCTGATCCCCCTCGCGCAGCACGTCCAGCAGCGGTGCGCCGGTCCAGCCCCGTGGCTGCCACTCCCTGGGGTAGCCCAGCGACACCTCGTCGAAGCGCACGCCGTCCACCCGGATGGTGCGCGGGATGTGCAGGTGGCCGTACACCGCCGCGGCGGCCCGGAACCGCAGGTGCCAGTCCGCGGTGCGCTCGGTGCCGCACCACAGGGCGAACTCCGGGTAGCGCAGCACGCGCGTGGGCTCGCGCACCAGCGGCCAGTGGTTGATCAGCACCGTGCGCAGCGACGGGTCGACCGCGGCCAGCCGCCGCTCGGACTCCGCCACCCGCGCCAGGCACCACGCCTCGCGGCTGGGGTGGGGGTCAGGGTGCAGGAAGTACTCGTCGGTGCAGATCACGCCCGCCCGCTCCGCGGCGGCCAGCGCGGACCGCTTGTCCGAGGTGCCCGCCGGGCGGAACGTGTAGTCGTACAGGGTGAACAGCGGTGCCACCGCGACCGGCCCGCCCGCGCCCTCGAAGACCGGGAACTCGTCCTCGGGCGTGCGCACGCCGATGCTCCGGCACAGCTCCACGAGCTGCTTGTACCGCACCTCGCCGCGCGCCTGCACCGCGTCGTCCTTCGTGGTCCACAACTCGTGGTTGCCAGGAGACCACACGACCGTGTGAAAACGCTTGCTCAGCAGGGTCAACGCCCACTCGATGTCGGCGAACTTCTCCGCCACATCCCCCGCCACGATCAACCAGTCATCCGCCGAATGCGGCCGGATGGCTTCTGTGAAATCACGGTTCTGCTGGTAGGTGACGTGCAGGTCGCTGGTGGCGAGCAGGCGCGGTGGACTGGTCACGTTCCCGAGCGTAGCCGTCACCTCAAGGAGTGAGGGGCGACCGTTCGCCCGTTCATCGCGCGAAGCCGGCCGCTCGGCGTGGTACGACTGGCCGCGTGACGATGGAGCCGTCCGTTCGTCGCGCTCCCGGTTATGGCCGGGCACCGGGGTTCCTAGCGTGATGGGTATCACGACTGTCCTGGCGGAGGACCCGATGACCAACCACACCCCACCCCCCCGACCCGCACCGCAGCCGTTCGGGCGAACGGTCGGCGCCGAGATCGCCCGCCAGGCCAGGCAGCACGTCCACCCGGCCGTCGCGCCCCGGCGCTCGGCCGAGGACGTCGCGCTGGCCACCCTGCTGCGCGCCCGCCAGCGCGGGGACGAGCAGCGCCAGGAGCCGTGGGTGCGCCGCGCCCCGGAGAGCCCGGCCAGGCCGCCGCACGCGGACGTGATCGAGCAGCTGTCCGCGCGCCTGGTGCCGCCCGCGCTGTGGGCCGCGGTGGAGCCGGTGATCCCGCCCGCCAAGGTGCGCCGCCAGGGCGGCGGGCGCGGGCGGGTGTCGGACCGGGCGGTGTTCACCGCGATCGTCTTCGTGCTCACCAGCGGCTGCGCGTGGCGGCACCTGCCGCCGACGTTCGGGGTGACCGTGCCGACCGTGCACCGGCGGTTCCAGGAGTGGACCGACGCGGGCCTGTGGACGCGGCTGCGCCGGGTGGCCGCGGAGGGGCGCGGCGAGGACGCGGAGTGGCTGCGGCTGGTGCTGGAAGCCGCCGAGCGCCGGGGCACCAGGGCGGTGGGCTGACCCCATCCGCGAGTCGCGCGCCACGAACGGGGGGCGGGTAGTGGTCAACGGCCCGCGCGGGCACGTCGGGTAGTACTTGCACGCGCTTTGGGGTCAGGAGGCGTGGATGCCGGGCTGGTACTTGGGCACCCGGACGCTGATCTTGGTCCCCAGCCCCTGCGCGGTCTCCACCACCAGCCCGTAGTCGTCCCCGTAGCACCGCCGCAGCCGCTCGTCGATGTTGCCCAGGCCGATCCCGGCGGTCTCGCCCACCTGCCCGGCCAGCGTGCGGCGCAGCGCCTCCGGGTCCATGCCGATCCCGTCGTCCTCGATGGTGATGTGCGCCTCGTCGCCCGCGTCGGCCGCGTGGATGGCGATGTGCCCCGGCCCGACCTTGCCCTCCATCCCGTGCCGCACCGCGTTCTCCACCAGCGGCTGCAGGCACAGGAACGGCACCGTCACCGGCAGCACCTCGGGCGCGATCTGCAGCGTCACCTGCAACCGCTCGCCGAACCGGGCCCGCTCCAGCGCCAGGTACTGGTCGATGGACCTCAGCTCCTCCGACAGCGTGGTGAAGTCGCCCGCGCGCCGGAACGAGTACCGGGTGAAGTCGGCGAAGTCCAGCAGCAGGGTCCGCGCCCGCTCCGGGTTGGTGCGCACGTAGGAGGCGATCGCCGACAGCGAGTTGTAGATGAAGTGCGGCGAGATCTGCGCCCGCAGCGCCCGCACCTCGGCCTCCACCAGCCGGGTCCGCGAGCGGTCCAGCTCCGCCAGCTCCAACTGCCCCGACGCCCACCTGGCCACCTCGTTGGTGGCCCGCACCAGCCCCGCCGACGGCTCGCGGCTGTAGGCGGCCAGCACGCCCACCACGCGGCCCTCGACGGTCAGCGGCGCCAGCACCGCGGTGTGCACCGGGCAGTCCGGCTCGGCGCACGAGATGTCGAACGCCCGCGTGCGGCCGGTGGCGAAGACCTCGCCCGCCAGCTCCACCGCCTGCGCCGCGTGGTGCTCGCCGCCGCCCTCCCAGGCCACCACCTCGGTCTCGTCGATCAGCGCCAGCGCGGGCGTGCCCAGCAGGGTGCGCAGGTGCCGGGCGGACTTCTTGGCCGCCTCGGGCACCAGCCCGGCGCGCAGCGGGGGAGCGGCCGACCACGCGGTGTGCAGGGTCTCGAAGGTGATCCGCTGCGCCTCGGTCAGGAAGTCGTTGCGCGTGCGGGAGGTCCGCCACAGCACCGCCACCACGGCCGCGCCCACCAGCAGGGCCGCGCCCACCGCCCACAGCGCCGTCACAGCCGGTCCTGACTGCGCAGACCCAGGTTCTCCGGCGCGTGCAAGCGCACCATCACGTGGTTCACCCCCGGCGGCACCCGGCGCGGCGTCAGCAGCGACACCGCGTACATCACGACGAAGCCCAGCGGCGCGGTCCACGCCGCGGGCCGGGCCAGGAAGGCGTGGTACCAGGCGTCCCCGGAACCCGAGCTGATGGTCACCATGCCCGCCGCCAGCGCGGGCACCCCGCCCGCCAGCATCCCGGCGACCGCGCCGATCGTGGTGATCCGGGTGCTCCAGATCCCCAGCACCAGCAGCGGGCACAGCGACGACGCCGCCACGGCGAACGCCAGGCCCACCATGTCCGCCACCGGCACCCTGCCCACCAGCGACGACATGGCCAGCGGCACCAGCACGGCGATCACGGTGGACACCCGGAACCCGCGCACGCCGCGCAGCCGCAGCACGTCCCGGCTGAGCACCCCGGCCAGCGACACCATCAGCCCCGAGGAGGTGGACAGGAACGCGGCGAACGCGCCCCCGGCCACCAGCGCCCCCAGCAGCTGCCCGCCCACCCCGCCGACCACCCGGCTGGGCAGCACCAGCACCACCGCGTCGGTGTCGCCGGTCATCAGCAGCTCGGGCGCGTAGAGCCTGCCCAGCGCCCCGTACAGCGGCGGCATCAGGTAGAAGAAGCCCAGCAGCCCCAGCACGATCAACGTCGTCCGGCGGGCCGCGCGACCGTTGGGGTTGGTGTAGAAGCGCACGATCACGTGCGGCAGCCCCATGGTGCCCAGGAACGTCGCGATGATCAGCGAGTACACGCCGTAGAGCGGGAATTGCTCGCCGCTGCGCATGGGCAGCGCCCACTGCTCGTTGGTGGTCCGCTCGATCGTGCTCACGTGCGGCACCGGGGCGCCTGCGGGGAAGGTCAGCCGCGAGCCCGCGGCCACGGTGTGCTCGCCCACCGCCATCGACGCCGGGCCGTCCACCCGCGCACCGTCGACCACCCCGGTGCCGGTGAAGGCGACCGGCTGCTCCGCGTGCACGGTGGTGCTGGTGTCGAACGACACCGAGGTCTCGCGGGAGAACTGCGGGGACGACGGCGCGGCCAGGTCGCGCGCGCCCTGCGCGTGCCAGGCCAGCACCACGAACACCAGCGGCACGGTGATCGCGGTCAGCTTGAGCCAGTACTGGAACGCCTGCACGAAGGTGACGCTGCGCATCCCACCGGAGATCACGTTCCCGGTCACCACGACCGCCACCACCAGCGCGCCCACCCAGTCCGGCGCCCCGGTCACCGTGTGCAGGGTCAGGCCCGCGCCCTGCAGCTGCGGCAGCAGGTACAGCCACCCGATGCCCAGCGCCAGCACGCTGGCCACCGCGCGCACCACCGGCGAGCCGAACCGCGCCTCGGCGAAGTCCGGCAGCGTGTAGGCGCCGCTGCGCCGCAGGGGCGCGGCCACCAGCGCCAGCAGCACCAGGTACCCGGCGGTGTAGCCGACCGGGAACCACAGCATGTCCGGGCCGTAGGCGAAGATCAGCCCGGCGACGCCCACGAACGAGGCGGCCGACAGGTACTCGCCGCCGATGGCCGAGGCGTTCCACCACGGCGACACCGTGCGCGAGGCCACGAAGAAGTCCGAGGTGGTGCGGGACACGCGCAGCCCGTAGGCACCGATCAGCGCCGTGCCCAGCGCCACCACCAGCACCGCGACGATGCCGTAGGTGCTGTTCACGAGCGCTCCACCAGCTCGGCGAACTCGCGCTCGTTGCGCTCGGCCTGCCGGACGTAGAACCAGCCGGCCAGCACCAGCACCGGGAACACCACCACCCCCAGCAGCAGCCAGGGCAGCTGCAGGCCCAGCAGCCGCTGCTCGCTCAGCCTCGGGACCAGCGCGAACACCACCGGCAACGCCGCCAGCGCGCCGCACACCACCGCGCACAGCAGCAGCCCCAGCCTGCGCTGGGTGCGGATCAGCGACCGCATGTAGACCGCGCCCAGTTCGCTCTGCTCGTCGATCTCGCGGGAGGCCGGGTAGGGCCGGGGGGCGCGCGGGGCGCGGGTGCGCGGACTGGTGACCACCACCCGCTGCGCCGGGGGCTGGTGGGGGCCGGTCATGTCGGTTGCCGGTTGCGCCGCACCAGCAGCTGCCGCAGGTGGCGGGCGTGCCTGCGGCTGACCGGCAGCACCGCGCCGCCGATGTTCACGCTCAGGTGGCCGTCCTCCAGGCGCAGCTCGTCGATGTGGCTCAGCGAGACCAGGTGGCTGCGGTGGATGCGCACGAACCCGGCCGAGCGCCAGCGCTCCTCCAGGCCGTTGAGCGCGGCCCGGACCAGCCCGCTGCCGGTGGCGGTGTGCAACCGCGCGTAGTCGCCGTGCGCCTCGACGTAGCGAATGTCAGCCAGCCGGATGAACCGGGTGATGCCGCCCAGCTCGACCGGGATGACCTCGTCGCCCACGTCCGGAGCCTTCTCCGCCGGGGCACCGCCGGAGGGCTCGGCGGTCTTGGAGTCCAGCACCTCGTGCACGATCCGGTGCACCGACTCGGCCAGCCGCTCCGGGCGCACCGGTTTGAGCAGGTAGTCCAGCGCCTTGAGCTCGAACGCCTCCACGGCGGGCTCCTGGTGCGCGGTGACGAACACGATCGGCGGCGGCTGGGCGAACCGGGACAGCACCCGCGCCAGGTCCAGCCCGTCCAGGCCGGGCATCCGGATGTCCAGGAACACGGCGTCCACGGGCTGGCCCGCGTCCATCGCCCGGTGCAGCGTGCGCAGCGCCTTGGTCGCGTCGGTGACCGCCTCCACGTGCGCCACCCTCGGGTCCGACCGCAGCAGGTAGACCAGGTCCTCCAGGGCGGGGGCCTCGTCGTCCACGGCCAGCACCCGCAGCGTCCGCTCCAGCGCTCCTCGGCGCTCCGGCCCCTCGCACAGGGGACAGGGAAGGGTCGACGTCATGGGCGTCCAATGCGGTGTCTCGGCGTCGTCGGCGATTAGACCATTGGAGGGTCATCCTCGCCCCTGGGGGTGGTCAGAGGCAATGGCCGTCGCGCGGCTCGCGCGTCACCGAGGCTGACCTCCAGCTCCAGGAACGCCTCCTCGGCACGCCTGGCGGCCAGCACCACCGAGGCCGCGGCGGCCGAGCCGATCAGCCTGCGGGTGGGGTCGCGCAGCTCGCGGACCGACTCCGACCAGTGGCTGGCCTGCCTCGCCAGTTCGGTCAGCGCGCGGACCAGCTCCTCGACGGTCAGCGGAGCGCCGCCGTGCGGGCGTGCCAGGTCGGCGAGCGGGTCCGGAGCCATCGGCGTCCCCCGAGTCGGTGCGGTATCGAAATCGATCGTCCCGCCGGGGTGACAACGTGGTCAACGGTTGGTGGCAGTGGTCTCAATTGGCTCAAACCGACCGGCGTCGATCAACACCCGAACCGATGGGTTTGCTCACCGCTTCGTGTGGCTCGCCGCGCGCCGCGACGCGGCGTGTTCTTACGGTCCTGCCGGCGTCCGGGCCTCGGCCGGGACGCCGATCCGGGAGGGTGGGCACCGCGACGCCCCGTCCACCGCCCTCCCGGCCGATGACCCGAGCGAGAGGGTACGGCTGTCGGACGGGGTGGGACTGGTTACCGGCGGTGCGGCGGTCGGCGGTAGGTCATGGACAGTATCCGGGACGAGCGGCGCGCCTGGCGGCCCGCCCGCATCCTCGGCCTCCTGGTCGCGGGTGCGCTCTCCCTCGGTCTGGCCTTCGGGCTGGCGCCCGCGGTCTCGGCCGCCCCAGGGGTGAACTGGGACGCCGTGGCCCGCTGCGAGAGCGGGGGCAACTGGTCGATCAACACCGGCAACGGCTACTACGGCGGCCTGCAGTTCAACCCGAACACCTGGCGGGCCAACGGCGGCACCGGCATGCCGCACCAGGCCTCCCGCGAGGAGCAGATCCGGGTGGCCGAGAACGTGCTGCGCACGCAGGGCATCGGCGCTTGGCCGGTGTGCGGCAAGCAGGCGGGTGCCGCCGCGGCGCCGGTCCGCGCCCAGGCGAGCCCGCAGGTCAAGGCGCCGGTCAAGGCCAGCGCGCCGGTCAAGGCCAGCGCGCCGGTCAAGGCCAGCGCGCCGGTCAAGGCGAGCACGCCGGTGAAGCAGGCGCCGGTGACCGGGTCGATCGACAACCCCGCGGGCGACTACACCATCCAGCCCGGTGACACCCTCACCGCGATCGCCGAGAAGCACGGCATCGACGGCGGCTGGCAGACCCTGGTGCAGCGCAACACCCGGTTCTTGACCAACCCGGACCTGATCTACCCCGGCCACCGGATCGCCCTTCGGTAGGCCGACCCCGCGCCAGGCGCGGCGGCCAGGCCCGGCCCCCGCGCGCACGGCGACCCCCAGGGCGGGACCGGACGGGGCGGACTTCGCCATCCGACCCCGGTGCGGCCCCTGATGACGGAACGCGCTGGTTCGGCCAGTGGCCCGGTGGTGGTCGCGGTCAAGGCGAAGGCCGCGACCGCCACCGCGCAAAAACCCCGACAACTCCACAGCGACACGCGACCGGGGCGGTCAGCCGCCCAGCGCGCCCACCTCGGTGATCCGCACGGCCGCCGTGCCGATCTCGTCGGACTCGGCCAGGTCGACCTCCGCGGAGAAGCCCCAGTCGTGGTCCCCGGCCGGGTCGTCGAAGATCTGCCGCACCAGCCAGCGACCCGGCTCCTCGGTGATCACCAGCATCGCCGGTCCGCGCGCGTTCGGGCCGGTGCCGATGTCCTCGTGCTGCTCGAAGTAGGGCTCCAGCGCGTCCTGCCACTCCTCGGCGGTCCAGCCCGAGTCGCCGTCGAGCTGCCCCAGCTCGTAGTAGTCGCGGCGGGCGGCCAGCTCCACGCGGCGGAACAGCGCGTTGCGCACCAGCACCCGGAACGCGCGCACGTTGCGGGTGACCGCGGGCGGGCGCTCGTCCAGCTGCGCCGCGGCGGTCTCCCCGGCGGCCTCGGCGGTGGGGTTGCGCAGCTTCTCCCACTCGTCGAGCAGGCTGGAGTCGACCTGGCGGACCAGCTCGCCCAGCCACTCCACCAGGTCGTTGAGCTCCTCGGTCTTGGCGTCCTCGGGCACGGTCTGCCGCAGCGCCTTGTAGGCGTCGGCCAGGTACCGCAGGACCAGGCCCTCCGAGCGCGCCAGCGCGTAGAACGACACGTACTCGCTGAAGGTCATGGCGCGCTCGAACATGTCGCGCACCACCGACTTGGGCGACAGGTGGTGGTCGGCGACCCACGGGTGCCCGCGCCGGTAGGTGGTGAACGCCGCCTCCAGCAGCTCCGCGAGCGGCTTGGGGTAGGTCACCTCCTCCAGCAGCTCCATGCGCTGGTCGTACTCGATGCCCTCGGACTTCATCGCGGCCACCGCCTCGCCGCGCGCCTTGTGCTCCTGCGCGGACAGGATCTGCCTCGGGTCGTCCAGCGTGGACTCCACCACCGACAGCACGTCCAGCGGGTAGCCGGGCGAGTCCCGGTCCAGCAGCTCGATGGCGGCCAGCGCGAAGGGCGACAGCGGTTGGTTGAGCGCGAAGTTGACCTGCAGGTCCACGGTCAGCCGGATGTCGTCGCCGTCGCGCTGCACCACGCCCGCGGCCAGCAGCCCCCGGTACATCGAGATGGCGCGCAGGATGTGCTTGCGCTGCGCGGGCCGGGGCTCGTGGTTGTCCTCCAGCAGGTGCCGCATCGCCGCGAAGGCGTTGCCCGGCCTGCCGATGACGTTGAGCAGCATGGCGTGGCTGACCTGGAAGCTGGAGGTCAGCGGCTCCGGCTCGGCGGCCACCAGGCGCTGGAAGGTCTGCTCGCTCCAGGACACGAAGCCCTCGGGCGCCTTCTTGCGCACCACCTTGCGCCGCTTCTTCGGGTCGTCGCCCGCCTTGGCCAGCGCCTTCTCGTTCTCCACCACGTGGTCGGGCGCCTGCACCACGACCGTGCCGACGGTGTCGTAGCCCGCGCGCCCCGCCCGACCCGCGATCTGGTGGAACTCGCGCGCCTTGAGGTGGCGGGTGCGCTGGCCGTCGTACTTGGACAGCGCGGTGAACACCACCGTGCGGATCGGCACGTTGATGCCGACGCCGAGGGTGTCGGTGCCGCAGATGACCTTGAGCAGCCCGGCCTGCGCCAGCTGCTCCACCAGCCGCCGGTACTTGGGCAGCATCCCCGCGTGGTGCACGCCGATGCCGTGCCGCACCAGCCGCGACAGCGTCTTGCCGAAGCCGGAGGTGAACCGGAAGCGGCCGATCATCGCGGCGATGTCGTCCTTCTCCGCGCGGGTGGCCACGTTGACGCTCATCAGCGACTGGGCCCGCTCCAGCGCCGAGACCTGGGTGAAGTGCACGACGTAGATCGGCGCTTCCCGGCCGTGCAGCAGCTCCTCGATGGTCTCGTGCAGCGGCGTGGTGACGTACTGGAAGTTCAGCGGCACCGGCCGCTCGGCCGAGCGCACCACGGCCGTGCCGCGCCCGGTGCGCCGGGTGAGGTCCTTCTCGAAGAAGGAGACGTCGCCCAGGGTCGCCGACATCAGCAGGAACTGCGCCTGTGGCAGCTCGATCAGCGGCACCTGCCAGGCCCAGCCGCGATCGGGCTCGGAGTAGAAGTGGAACTCGTCCATCACGACCTGGCCGACGTCGGCGTCCGCGCCGTCGCGCAGCGCGATGTTGGCCAGGATCTCGGCGGTGCAGCAGATGATCGGCGCGGTCTCGTTGACGCTGGCGTCGCCGGTCATCATGCCGACGTTCTCCGCGCCGAAGGTGTCGATCAGGGCGAAGAACTTCTCCGACACCAGCGCCTTGATCGGCGCGGTGTAGAAGGTGCGCTGCCCCTGCGCCAGCGCGGCGAAGTGCGCGCCGGTGGCGACCAGGCTCTTGCCCGAGCCGGTGGGGGTGCTCAGGATGACGTTCGAGCCGGAGACGATCTCGATCAGCGCTTCCTGCTGGGCCGGGTACAGCTGCAGCCCCTGCTCCCACGCCCAGTCGGCGAAGGTGTCGTAGAGGGTGTCGGGGTCTGGGGTGGCCGGGAGCCGATCGGTGAGAGTCATCGCAGGCAGATCATAGGCGCACCGCCCCGCCCACCGGCTGCCGCGCGCCAGGTGTGACGATTAGCTGTTGCAGTGCTCTGGCCACAACGCGGCGCTGGCAACTAGCGTGGGTCGGGTGTCCGACTCGGTAGCGATGCACATGAGCGACGGGCTGCTCGACGCGCCAACCTCGCTGGCCTTCCTGGCCGTCGCGGTGCTGGGCGTGGGGGTGGCGCTGGCCAGGGCGCGCGGCGACCTCGACGACCGGACCGCGCCGATGGCCGGGCTGGTGGCCGCGTTCGTCTTCGCCACCCAGATGCTCAACTTCCCGGTACTGCCGGGGGTCAGCGGCCACCTGCTGGGCGGCGCGCTGGCCGCGATCCTGGTCGGCCCGTGGGTCGGCGCGCTGTGCGTGACCATCGTGCTGGTGCTGCAGTCGCTGCTGTTCGCCGACGGCGGGGTCACCGCGCTGGGCGCGAACATCACCAACATGGCGCTGATCGGCACCGCCGCCGGCTACCTGGTGGCGCTGGCGCTGCGCGGCCTGGCCCGCCGGGGCAAGGGCGGGCTGGCCGCGGTGGCGTTCGTCTCCGCGCTGGTCAACACGGTGCTGGCATCGGCGGGCTTCGTCGTGGAGTACGGCGTCGGCGGCCAGGGCGGCGTCGGGTTCGGCACGGTCGCGGCGGCCGTGCTGGGCGTGCACGTGCTCATCGGTGTCGGCGAGGGCCTGATCACCGCCGCCACGGTCACCGCGGTCGCCGCGGCCCGGCCCGACCTGGTGCACCTGCTGCGCGGCGCGCCGCGGAAACTGGAGCTGCGGTCGTGAAGCGCTTCTTCCTGGGATTCGCCCTGGTCAGCCTGCTGTTCGCGGGTGTGCTGTCCTACTTCGCCAGCTCCGACCCCGACGGCCTGGACCACGTGACCGAGCAGCAGGGCATCGCCGAGCACGCGCGGGAGCACCCGCTGGCCGACGGCGTGCTCGCCGACTACGCGGTGGGCGGCGACGACCGGTTCACCGGGATCGCGGGCGTCATCGGCGTGCTGGTCACGCTGCTGCTGGCGGGTGGGCTGTTCTGGCTGCTGCGCAAGCGCTCCGGCGCACGCGGGTGAGCGCGGAGGTGAGCGCGGGATGAGCGCCGTCACCGCGCTGCACCTGCCCGGCGACTCCCCGGTGCACCGGCTGGCGCCGCACGTGAAGGTGGTCGTGGCGTTCGCCTCGGTGCTGTGCGTGGTGGCCACCCCGCGCGAGGCGTTCTGGGCGTTCGGGCTGTACCTGCTGGTGCTGGTCGCGGTGTGGGTGGTGGCGCGCGTCCCGGTCGGCTGGATCGCCGCGCGGTCGCTGATCGAGCTGCCGTTCGTGGTGCTGGCGCTGGCGCTGCCGTTCACCGGCGGCGGCGAGCGGGTGCGGGTGCTGGGCGTCGCGATCTCCGCCGAGGGCGCGCTGGCCGGGTGGGGCATCCTGGCCAAGGGCACGCTGGGCGTGCTGGTCTCGCTGACCCTGGCCGCCACCACCGCGCCGCACGAGCTGCTGCTGGGCCTGCGGCGGCTGAAGGTGCCGCCGGTGCTGGTCACCATCGCCACGCTGATGCTGCGCTACGCCGAGGTCGTGGTCGCCGAGGCGCGGCGGATGCGGATCGCCCGGATCTCCAGGGGCGACGACCCGAGGTTCCTGTGGCAGCTCGGCGCGACCGCGCGCGGCGTGGGCAGCCTGTTCATCCGCTCCTACGAACGCGGCGAGAGGGTGCACCTGGCGATGGTGTCGCGCGGCTGGACCGGTGGGGTGCCCGAGGCGAGCGCGACCGGGGTGCGGCCGGTGCGCGCCGCGCCCGCGCTGCTGGTCGAGCGGCTGGCCTACGCCTACCCCGACGGCCACCAGGCCCTGTACGGCGTCGACCTGCGCGTGGAGCGGGGCGAGCGGGTCGCCGTGCTGGGCCCCAACGGCGCGGGCAAGACCACGCTGGCGCTGCACCTCAACGGCGTGCTCAGCGGCGGTTCCGGGCGCGTGGAGGTGGCCGGGCTGCCGGTGGAGAAGGCGAACCTGCGGGAGATCCGGCGCCGCGTCGGCGTGGTCTTCCAGGACCCCGACGACCAGCTGTTCCTGCCCACCGCGGCGCAGGACGTGGCGTTCGGGCCCGCCAACTTCGGGCTGCGCGGTCGGGAGCTGGAGCAGCGGGTGCGCGCCGCGCTGGCGGCGGTGGGCATGGCCGAGCACGCCGACCGCTCGCCGCTGCACCTGTCCGGTGGCCAGCGCCGCCGGGTGGCGCTGGCCACCGTGCTGGCGTGCGATCCGGAGCTGCTGGTGCTCGACGAGCCGTCGGCGAACCTGGAGCCGGTGGCCCGCCGGGAGCTGGCCGAGGTGCTGCTGGGCCTGGACCGCACCATGCTGATGGTCACCCACGACCTGCCCTACGCGCTGCAGCTGTGCCCGCGCAGCGTGCTGATCGACGGGGGCGTGGTGGTGGCCGACGGGCCGACGCGGGAGATCCTGGCCGACGCCGAGCTGCTGGCCAGGCACCGGCTGGAGCTGCCGTTCGGGTTCCGCCTCGACTGATCGCGCCCCAACCGATCGCCTCTGGCCGCCCCTCGCGCGTCGGCGGGGTCAGAGCAGCCCTGCCTCGTGCAGCCGCACCGCGGCGGTGGCCAGCCCACCGGTGCCGGTGGCTCCGGCCCAGATCAGCCTGAGCACCCGGTAGGCGTCGGCCCGCCGCCCAGGGCTGGAGCCGGAGAGGGCGACGTGCGCGGCGTAGCTGACCAGGAGCGCCACGAAGACGGCGTAGCCGCAGAAGAACCAACCCCACATGCTTCCCCTCCGAGGTGGTGGAGGGGGGCGGGACAGGACTGTCCCCGCCTCAATCGTCCCGCGCCCGTCAAACGGACCGGCACGGGCGGGCGCGGGCTGCCCCCGCCGTCGGGGCAGCCCACGCCCACCCCGTCATCACGGGCTGCTGCAAGTCACCGTGGGCAGGGAGTTGCTGCCGGAGTAGCTGGCGGTGAAGCCGAAGGTGGTCGACTGCTCCACCCCGATGCTCCGGTTCCACTCCACGTTCTTGACGACCACCTGCGACCCGGACGTCGTGAGCACGCCGTTCCAGAGGCTGTTGACGGTCTGCCCGCTGGCGAAGTTCCACGTGGCGGACCAGCCGTCGTACGGGCTGGTGCTGTGGTTCATGATCTCCACCTCGCCCTGGAAGCCGCCGTCCCACGCGCTGGTGATCTTGTAGATCGCCATGCACTTGGCGTCGTGGCCGCTGTCGGGCACGGTCGTGGTGGGACCGTCGCCGGTGCCCGTCTGGCCGATGCCGGTCACCTCGCCGTTGCCGCCGTCGAAGACCACGTCGGAGCAGTTGTAGAAGGTCTCCTGGCTGTCCGAGCGCGTCCAGACCGAGTAGATGATGTGCCTGCCGGACTTGCCCGAGGGCAGGTTGCCGTTCCAGTAGTACTGCCCGTCCACCGAGCCCACCGCGCCCCTGCTCGGCGGGTTGGTGACGCTGAGGAACGGGGTGTCCTCCAGGTCGTTCCAGCTCAGCGCCCTGTTCGGGTCGTAGCTGCTCTTGGTGACGTACATGTGGAACGTGCCGGGGTGGGCCGCCCACATGTTGTACGACCAGCTGAAGTTGGCTCCCGCGGTCAGGTGGGTCACCGGGTAGTCGGCGCGGGCGATGTCGAAGCCCGAGTAGGTGGAGTTGCCGCCGCTGCACAGCTTGCCGTCGGGGATGAACCCGCGGGTGCGGCCCGCCCCGTCGGAGCGCAGGACGCCGAACCAGTTGTAGAGCGCGTTGGCGCCACCCGCGTTCACCGCCGCGGCGCAACCGGGGTTCTTCGGCACGATGTTGCCCTGCGGGGACAGGCCGTCCCGCCAGCACAGGAAGGTCCGGCTGCCCGGCTTCATCATGGCGCCGTGGGCGGACGCCGGGTCGGGAGCCGCCACGTTCGCCACCACCGCGATCGCGATGCCTGCCACTGCGGCCGTCGCCAGCGCGATCCATCGTCGGACCGTCACGTCGTTCACCTCCGCGTTGAGGTCTGGGAACGCTCCCAGGGGCGTCTCCGACTGTAACGGCAGCAGGTGCTCTCTGTGAATGGGTGATCACCGGGTGCGTCCGGGCGCTCCAGCGCGGACCGCCGGAAGGTCGCGTCGGACTACACCCGGACGCGGGCACGCCGCCGGACCGGCCCCCCTGGGCGGGTGGGGCCGTGCGGACGGCCTGCGGGCACGGGCGGGTGGTGCGGCCTGCGCAGCACGCGGTGCGCCAGCGCGGCCCGCCGGTGCGGCGGCGCGGCCAGCACCGACGCGGCGAAGAGGGTGGCCAGCAGCGTCAGCACACCGGCCAGCACCAGCGTCTCCGGCGCGCCGATCCGCTCGCACAGCCAGCCCAGCAGCGGCGCCCCCACCGCGCCCGCGGCGGCGCCGACCGAGCCGTTGATGGCCAGCACCCGGCCGCGCATCCCGTCCGCGGTGTCCAGCTGCACCCGCGTGCTCAGCGTCGTGTCGATCACCACCGCGCCCGCCGCGATCGGCACCAGCACCACCGCGAAGCCCAGCATCCCCGGCACCACGCCGCTGACCGCCTGCAACGCGCTGGTCACCCCGGCGACCACCAGCAGCAGCCGGACGGTCAGCGCCTTGCGCGCCGCCGCGGCCAGCCCGCCCAGCACGGTGCCGACGGCGAAGACCGTGGACAGCGTCCCGTAGCTCGCGGCGCTGTCGCTCATCGCGGCCATGGTGACCTGGTAGTTGCGGCCCAGGCTGGACAGCGCGAAACCCAGCGCGAACAGCAGGAGCAGCCTGCCGCTGGCGGTGACGTGGCGCAGGCCCGCCCGCACCCCGACCTGCTCTTCCGGACTGCTCGCCAGCGGGTGCAGCTCCTCCCGGCGCACCGCCAGCACAGCGCCCACCACGGCGAAGAAGCTCAAGGCGTTGACCAGGAACAGCACCGGCGCGCCCAGCGCGGCGGCCAGCACCGCCGCGGTGCTCATGCCCAGGATGCGCCCGGTGGAGCTGAGCACCGAGCCCAGCGCCAGCGCGTTGCCCAAGTCCTCGCGGGCCACCACCTGCCCGCCGAAGCGGCCCAGCGCCGGGCCGTCGAACACGGTGATCAGACCGGCCAGCGCGGTCAGCCCGAACACCAGCGGCATCGGCGCTTCCCGCCACACCGCCAGCGCCAGCAGCGCGGCCAGCACGGCGTGCGAGGACTGGCAGGCCAGGATCACCCGGCGCACCGGGACGCGGTCGGCCAGCGACCCCGCCCACGGTCCGAGCAGGACCGAGGGCAGGGCGCTGAGCAGCACCGAGAGGCCGACGGAGGTCGCCGAGCCGGTGCGCTCCATGACGACCCAGTTCAGACCGATCAACTGCATCCACGAGCCGGTCACCGAGATCAGGTCGGCGATGGCCCACAGGCGGTAATTGCGGCCGCGCAGGGCGCGGAACATCGAAGAAGCTCCCCTGAGGACGGTGCGGGCGAGAGGCGCCCAGAACATGCTCCGTCCACTTTAAACATCGCTTTTCGGTGTTCCCGCTGGTCGATCAGGTGAACATGCTCACGTGGCGCGGTCCGCGGCCAGCGCGGCGAGCCGGTCCAGCGCCTGGCCCAGGTAGCCGTCGGTCATCTCGTGGGACTGCCCGCCGACCGCCGAGGCGTGGTCGCCGCGCACGTCCAGGTGCAGCACCGCGGTGCTCTCCGCCGGACCGTCCTCGCGGACCTCCAGCCACCCCGAGTACCCCTCGCCGTCCAGGTCGCCCCACTCCAGGCGGCGGCGCTCCTCGTCGACGGTGAAGTACCCGTCGGCCTCCTCGACGTCGTCGCCCACCGACACCCGCCCGGTGACCCGCTCCGGCCCACTCGGCTCGACCTGCACGCCATCGGGCAGCCACGCGTCCAAGGCGGAGACGTCCCGCGCGGCGTCGAACACCGCACGCGCCTGAACTGGGATCTTCTGCTCGTGCTCGAACTCAGCCATGTCGCAGCGGTACCCGCCGCGACCGGGCACTACACCGCGGCGGGCAGCCGTCGCCCCATCGCGGCCAGTTCGACCCGCGCCCGAGCGGGGGTGATCCGGCGCATCCCGGCGTCGCAGCAGCGGCGCACCACCGCAGGCTGCTCGCGCAGCAACCGCAGGCCGCGGCGCAGCAGCAGCGGCACCGGCTTGCGCGCCTCGGCCACGTCGCGGGCCAACCGCCGCGCGAAGGTCACCGACGAGCTCGGCGCGAGCACCACCGCGTCGGCCAGCACACCCGCCTCCCGGCAGCCCGCCACCAGTCGGTCCGCGAACAGCCCCTCGGCCAGGAACACGGGCGCGCCGTCCAGCACCACCGCCCGGCTGCCGACGCGGGAGTCCGAAGCGATGTCGTAGACCGGCGCCTCGACCGCGCCCGTGGTGGCCAGCGCCACCACGGCCGCCAGCGCCTCGGCGGTGTTCCAGGACCGCTCGGCGTCCCAGTCCGGTCGGCCCGCCGCGTCGCGCGGCAGCAGCGGGTCGTCACCCTCGCGGTAGAAGTCGTCCAGTCGCAGGACCGGCCAGCCCAGGTGGGCGGCGAGAGTGGACTTGCCCGAGCCCGAAGGACCCGCGAGGAGCACAACGCGCGCGTGAACGGCAGGTGACGGCACGGGACATGAGTCTCGCACACCCGAACCCGATCGCGTAGCGCCGCTGCTCGCGGTGAGGGGCGCACACCGGACGACTACAGTCGAACACGTGACCGAAAGGCTGTTCGACGAGGGCTTGTTCGGAGTCGACCCCGAGGAGCGCGAAGCCCGGATCGCCGCCAACGCGCCGCTGGCCGTCCGGATGCGGCCGCGCGACCTCGACGAGGTCGTCGGGCAGGACCACCTGCTCGGACCGGGTGCCCCGCTGCGCAGGCTGGTAGAGGGCGCCGCGCCCGCCTCGGTGATGCTCTACGGCCCGCCGGGCACCGGCAAGACCACCCTGGCCACGCTGGTCTCCCGTGCCACCGGACGGCGGTTCGCCGCGCTGTCGGCGCTGTCGGCCGGGGTGAAGGAGGTGCGCGCCGTCATCGACGAGGCGCGCCGCAGGCTGGTCCGCTCCGGCGAGTCGACCGTGCTGTTCATCGACGAGGTGCACCGGTTCTCCAAGACCCAGCAGGACGCCCTGCTCGGCGCGGTGGAGGACCGGATCGTGCTGCTGGTCGCGGCCACCACGGAGAACCCGTTCTTCTCGGTCGTCTCACCGCTGCTGTCGCGCTCGCTGGTGCTGCAGCTGCGCCCGCTCACCGACGACGCGGTGCGCCTCGTGGTCCGCCGCGCGGTCGCCGACGAACGCGGCCTCGGCGGCTCGGTGACCCTGGCCCGGGACGCCGAGGACCACCTGGTGCGGCTGGCGGGCGGTGACGCCCGGCGCGCGCTGACCGCGCTGGAGGCCGCCGCCGACGGCGTGGCGGGCGAGCTGACCCTGGAGCGGCTGGAGGCCACCGTCGACAAGGCCGCCGTGCGCTACGACCGGCAGGGCGACCAGCACTACGACGTGACCAGCGCGTTCATCAAGTCCATCCGGGGGTCCGATGTGGACGCCGCGCTGCACTACCTGGCCCGGATGATCGAGGCGGGGGAGGACCCCCGGTTCATCGCGCGCAGGCTGGTCATCCACGCCAGCGAGGACGTGGGCATGGCCGACCCGACCGCGCTGCAGACCGCTGTCGCCGCCGCGCAGGCGGTGCAGCTGATCGGCCTGCCCGAGTGCGCGCTCAACCTGGCCCAGGCCACCGTGCACCTGGCCACCGCGCCGAAGTCCAACGCGGTCACCACGGCGATCGGCGCGGCCATGGAGGACGTGCGCAAGGGCGCCACCGGCCCGGTGCCCGCGCACCTGCGCGACGGCCACTACGCGGGCGCGGCCAAGCTGGGCAACGCCCAGGGCTACCGCTACCCGCACGACGTGCCCGAGGGCGTGCTGACCCAGCAGTACCCGCCGGACGAGCTGGTCGGCCGCGACTACTACGCGCCGACCGGCCGGGGCGCGGAGCGGGTCATCGCCGAGCGGCTGCCCAGACTGCGCCGGGTGGTCCGCGGCCAGGAGTGAAAATCCGGTGCCGAGCCGGGCCGCGTCTGCCACCGTGGCCGCGTGACGGACGTCCCGGCCAACGGCCACGCCTACCTCGACTTCAACTCGCCGCTCTCCGACGTCAAGTCCTACCAGCTGATCAACGGCCTGCATCCGCTGGCGGGCGCGACGGTGGTCGACTACGGCTGCGGCTGGGGGGAGCTGCTGCTGCGCGCCGTGGAGCACGAGCCGACCGCCCGCGGCCTGGGCGTGGACAGCGACGAGCACGCCGTCCGGCGCGGGCGGGCCGCCATCGCCGCCCGAGGGCGGTCCGCGCACGTGAGCCTGGAGCCGGCCGACGTCACCACCTGGCAGGGGCCCGCCGCGGACGTGGCCATCTGCGTCGGCGCGTCGCACGCCTGGGGCGGCACCGGGCAGGCGCTGGCCGCTCTGCGCGAGCGGACCAGGCCCGGCGGCAGGCTGCTGCTGGGGGAGGGGTTCTGGGAGCGCCCGCCCACCGAGCGGGCGCTGGGGATCTTCGGCGACACCGTGCCCGGCGACCTGGCGGAGCTGGTGGACCTGGCGCTGGACAGCGGCTTCCGGCTGCTCGCGCTGACCACCGCCACGCCCGACGAGTGGGACGACTTCGAGTCCCGCTGGTGCGCGGGCCGGGAGCGCTGGCTGCTGGAGCACCCGGAGCACCCCGAGGCGGCCTCGGTGCGGGCTATCGTGGACGAGCACCGCGACGGCTGGCTCAAGGGCTACCGCGGCAGCCTCGGCTTCGCCTACCTGACCCTCGCGCGGACCTGACCCGGCCCGCGCCCGACCGCGCTTGCCGCCGTCTCCCGCCCGGCCGGGGATACCGGACGGGGGCGGCGGCGCCCGCCTCAGACGGTGCTGAGCAGCCGGATCGACTCGGTGCGGTACGCGGGCGGGGAGATGCGGCCCGCGCACCGGCTGGTGCCGCTGCTCGCGGCGGTGCTGCGGTGGACGACCACCTCGTAGAACAGGTCGATGCCGCGCACGGTCACCACGCGCGCCTCGCCGTCGTCGGTGGGAACCGGGCGCTCGTCCACGGCCAGCGCCGCGTCCAGGCCGCGCAGGCCCGCGTGCCTGCGCACCGCGATCTCGGCGTACTGCGCCCACGGCGTCGCCGCGGAGGTGCGCCCGCGCAGCTGGTCGGGCTGGACCTGACCCGCCATCGCGGCCTTGGCCACCAGCACCGCCTCACCGGGGTCGAGCTGGCCGTGCAGGAAGCCGTCGGGCACCACCAGCAGGTTGCCCGCCCAGCGGTCACCGCCGACGTGGCTGACCTCCCAGGCCCTGCCGGGGTGGTTCTCGCCGAGCACACCCGCCAGCGGGCGGCCCAGCACCGCGCAGCACATGTCCTTGGTGCCGTGCGTGCAGACCAGGAACAGCGGGCCCGCCACCGGCTCGCCGTGCCCCGGCTCGCCCCGCACCACCGCTTCCAGGTCGAGCTCGGCCAACCCGGCCAGGTCGGTGACCTCCCGCCGCTCCAGCCACCGGTTCCCCGGCACACCGCTGGCCAGGTACACCGAACGGGGGGCCGCCGGGTCGCGCCGGTGGCGGCCGGGGCGGCGGATCAGCAGCGGCCGCAGACCCGCGGCGCGCAGCGACTCCAACCGCTCCGACCCGAGCACCGGGCCGAGGGTCCGCTCCAACGCGTCGGCGGTCCACGGGCCCGGCTGCTCCACGAGCAGCCAGGACGTCATGCGCGCCGCCGTTCCGGCCGGGTTGCCGCCGAGCAGCCGCGTCACGACCGCACAGCCCGGCAACGCCTCGGAACTTACGTTAGGCATACCTAAGCTTAACGAATCACTCCGGCGCGAGCAGCCCTTGTGCGGCCAACTCCGCGAGCAGAGCGCGGGTCGTGGCTCGGTCCAGAGTCGGCAGACCCGCCTCCACCAGGGATTTCACCGAGTGGTGTGGCGCGGACAACAGGGCTTCGAGCACCGGCGCGGCGGCCGAGGCGAACACCAGCCGCTTGCCCGCCGCCGACAGCGACACCCGGTCGCCCTCCACCCGCAGCACCGCGCGTGGCACCAGCAGCCGCACCTCGGCCTCGTCGTCCGGCGGCAGCAGCGCCGCCGTCGCCGTCCACGGCAGCCCCGCGTGCGGGATCGCCGGGGCCTGGGCGTCGCGGTCGTCGAGGAACCGCTCGACCACCCCGTCGTCCAGCATGGCCAGCAGCTTCTCCCGCAGCGCCCGCGCGTGCTCGGCCTTGGCCCCGGCGCTCGCGAAGCGCGGCAGGTCGGTGCGGAACAGCTCCTCCGCCCGCGCCTGGTCGGCCAGCCAGGACACCAGGTCCACCCCGGTGGCCCGGTTGAACCCGATGGTCAGGTGCAGCGACTCCGAGCCGACCGCGGAGACGTCGTGCCAGTGCCCGCGCGGCACGTACAGCACGTCGCCGTCTTCGAGCATGAAGTCGTCCAGCGGCTCGTCGGAGGGCCGCCGCGGCAGCTCCACGTCCCGCTGCAGCGGAGCGGGCCGGGTCACCCCGTGCACCCGCCAGCGCTTGCGCCCGGAGATCTGGACGATGATCGCGTCGTGGTCGTCCCAGTGCACGTCGAAGCCGTGCGTGACGCCCCAGCCCGCGTACAGGTTGACCTGGACCCGTTCCCGCAGCTCGTGCTCCAGCCGCGCGGCCAGCTCGCCGACCGGCTCGAACAGCTCGTTGACCGAGTCCAGCACCAGGGTGGCGCCGCCGCGCATCTTCTCGGCGAACCGCTCGGGCAGCAGCCGGGGGACCAGACCGGTGCGCCGGGTCTGCACCATCTCCGTGTAGGTGTGGGCGGGCACCACCTCACCGCCCTGCGCCAGGCGCAGGCGGGGGAAGTCCAACCGGTGCTGCCGCAGCACCCGGTTGACCTCCGACCACGGCAGCAGCTCGGCGAAGCGCCCGGCACGGCCGGGGAACCTGCGGTAGGTCCGGCCCTGCACCGCGTCGAAGAACTGGCTGACCTCGACCGGTGCGACGAGGTCAGCCAGGGTCGGGACGGTCACTCAGTCGTTGCCGTCGTTGTCGGCCACCGCGCCGTTGGCCTTGCCGCGGTCCACCGCGCCGGGCAACGCCTCCACACCGAGCAGCAGACCGCTGGAAGGCGCTTCGTACGTGGTCTCGTGCTCCTGAGCCATGTGCCAATCCTCCCTGGGGGTGGTGCACTGCACTGCGAAGATCACGCTACGGCAGCGGGAGGTCCCGGTCATCGGTCATCCGAGTACTTCTCACTACCCGGCGCTCACCTGGGCGGCCCCATCGCCAGCAGTTCGGAGACGGTGACGAACCGGTAGCCGCGCTCGCGGAGCCGGTCCACGATCGGCCCGATCGCGTCCCGGCTGGCCTGCCTGCCCTGGTACATGCTGTGCAGCAGGACGATCGAGCCGGGGCGGGCGTTGTCCACCACGTGCCGGGCGGTGGCCTCGGCGCTGCGGTCGACCTCGGGGTAGGAGTTGGGCTCCACGTCCCACATGACCGTCGTGCGGCCGTGCTGGTCGAGGTAGCGCGGCAGGACCAGCAGCTTCTTGCCGTTGGGCGGGCGGAAGGTGATCGGCCCCCGGTAGCCGGTGGCGCGGATCAGCTCGTCGGTGCGCTCGACCTCGTCGGCCACCCGGCCCGGCGTCACGAACACCATGCGGTCGTGGGAGAAGGAGTGGTTGCCGATCTCGTGGCCCGCCTCGGCGACGGCCCGGCCCAGCTCGGGGTGCGCGGCCAGCTCGTGCCCGGTCAGGTAGAAGGTGGCCGGTACCTCCCGCGCGGCCAGCTCGTCCAGCGTCCGCCGCGCCCCGGCGGGGTCGGGGCCGTCGTCGAAGGTCAGCGCGACCACCTTCGCCGAGGTCTCCACGGAGCTGACCAGACCGCCGTAGAACTGGAACGTCCGCGCGCCGGCGAGCTGCCACAAACCCAAGCCGCACAGCGGGGTCAGCACCACGACAACCGCTAACGCGACGACCAGCCTCCGCGCGCGCGTGTTGGTGGGGAAGAAACGCATCGGCGAAGGATGCCGGCACCTGCCCACATGCCCAGGCGTGGGGCCCGCACGGCGAACCGAGATCCACCAGAGGCCGATCGGGCGACGCGCGGTAACCTTGACCCCTCATCCGCGCCCGTACGCTCACCAGGAGGATCCGTGTCGCCAGGGCAGATCGCCGCGCTGGTCGCCGCCGGTGCGTTCGTGCTGCTGGTGATCCTGCTGGCGATCCCGCTGATCAAGCTCGGGCGCACGCTCGACGAGGCCACGATCGCCATCCGCAAGGCGCACCAGAACAGCGACCCCATCTTCAGCGGGGCGAACACCACGATCACGCACGTGAACGCGCAGCTGGAGCGGGTGGACGGCATCACCGCCAACGCGCGCGCCGTCACCGGCAACGTCTCCGCGCTCACCTCGCTGTTCACCGCCACCCTCGGCGGGCCGCTGGTCAAGGCCGCGGCGCTGTCCTACGGCGTCAGCAAGGCCATCCGCGCCCGCCGCAAGGCGAGCGAAGCCCCCGGCAAGCACCTGCGCCGCCGCACCGCCCGCGGGGGGAAGCGATGAGGCGGCTGTTCTGGTTCGGGCTGGGCATCGCCGCGGGCGTGGCCGCCACCCGCAAGGCCAACCAGGCCGCGCACGCCGCCACGCCCGCGGGCATCGGCGCCAACGTCGGCGAGGGCCTGCGCGAGCTGGCGGGCGCCATCGGCTCCTTCGGCGCCGAGGTGCGCGCGGGCATGAGCGAGCGCGAGCAGGAGCTGCAGCGGACCGTGGAGCGCCAGACGGGCTTCACGCCGGGTCGGCGAGCGCGCAGGGCGAACGACTGAGCAGGTCGTTCGCCTCCGCCGCGCCCTGATTCCACCACCACCCGAGGAACCACCGTGCAGACCCACGAGATCATCAAGCGCTTCCGCGAGCACTTCGAGCGGGCCGGGCACGCGGTCGTGCCCAGCGCCTCGCTGATCCTGGACGACCCGAACCTGCTGTTCGTCAACGCGGGCATGGTGCCCTTCAAGCCCTACTTCCTGGGCGAGGCCCCGCCGCCGTGGCCGCGCGCCACCAGCGTGCAGAAGTGCGTGCGCACCCCGGACATCGACGAGGTCGGCAAGACCACCCGCCACAACACCTTCTTCCAGATGGCGGGCAACTTCTCGTTCGGCGACTACTTCAAGGAAGACGCCATCCGGCTGGCCTGGGAGCTGATCACCAACCCCCAGGACCAGGGCGGCTACGGGTTCGACCCGGAGCGCATCTGGGTGACCGTCTACCTGGACGACGACGAGGCCATCGAGCTGTGGCAGAAGGTCGCGGGCCTGCCGCTGGAGCGCATCCAGCGCCGCGGCATGGCCGACAACTTCTGGTCCATGGGCGTGCCCGGTCCGTGCGGCCCGTGCTCGGAGATCTACTACGACCGGGGCCCCGAGTACGGCGCCGAGGGCGGCCCGATCGCCGACGAGAGCCGGTACCTGGAGATCTGGAACCTGGTCTTCATGCAGAACGAGCGGGGCGCCGGGTCGGGCAAGGAGGACTTCCCGATCCTGGGCGACCTGCCCGCCAAGAGCATCGACACCGGCATGGGCGTCGAGCGGGTCGCGCTGCTGCTGCAGGACGTGGACAACGTCTACGAGACCGACCTGGTGCGCCCGGTCATCCAGAAGGCCGAGGAGCTGTCCGGCCGCAAGTACGGCGCCAACGAGGTCGACGACGTCCGCTTCCGCGTCATCGCCGACCACGCCCGCAGCGGCGTGCTGATCGTCGGCGACGGCGTCACCCCCGGCAACGAGGCCCGCGGCTACGTGCTGCGCCGCCTGCTGCGCCGGATCATCCGCTCGGCCCGCCTGCTCGGCGTGACCGAGCCGGTGCTGGTGCGCTTCGCCGAGGTGGTCCGCGACGCGATGGGCCCCACCTACCCGGAGCTGGTCAGCGGCTTCGACCGGATCGCCCAGGTGCTCAAGGCCGAGGAGGACACCTTCCTGCGCACCCTCGAGGCGGGCTCGCGGATCTTCGACACCGCCGCCGCCCAGGTCAAGGCGGACGGCCGCGCCACGCTGCCCGGCGACAAGGCCTTCCAGCTGCACGACACCTACGGCTTCCCCATCGACCTCACCCTGGAGATGGCCGCCGAGGCGGGCCTGAGCGTGGACGAGGACGGCTTCCGCAAGCTGATGGCCGAGCAGCGCGCCCGCGCCAAGGCCGACGCCGCGGGCAAGAAGACCGGCCACGGCGACCAGACCGTCTACCGCGAGCTGCTGGAGCTGGGCGCCACCGAGTTCACCGGCTACACCGAGCTGGCCTCCGAGGCCACGCTGCGCGGCATCGTCCGCGAGGGCAAGCGGGTCCGCTCGGCCAAGGAAGGCGACATCGTCGAGGTCGTGCTCGACCGCACCCCGCTGTACGCCGAGTCCGGCGGCCAGGAGAGCGACGCGGGCACCATCGTCTCCGGCAACGCCGAGCTGGAGGTCGTCGACGTCCAGAAGGTGGCCCGCAAGCTGTGGGTGCACCAGGTGCGCGTGCTCTCCGGCGAGATCGCCGAGGGCGAGCACGTCGAGGCCCGCGTCGACCCGGAGTGGCGCGTCGGCGCCCGCCAGGGCCACTCGGGCACGCACGTGGTGCACGCCGCCCTGCGCCAGGTGCTCGGCCCGTCGGCCCTGCAGAGCGGCTCCTACAACAAGCCGGGTTACCTGCGGCTGGACTTCGCCTGGACCGGCGGCCTGTCGGAGGAGACGCGCAGCGAGATCGAGGAGGTCTCCAACCTCGCGGTCCGCAAGGACCTGCCGGTGCGCGTGGTCTACACCGACATGGGCGGCGCCCAGGAGATGGGCGCGGTCGCCCTGTTCGGCGAGACCTACGACGAGACCGTGCGCGTGGTGGAGATCGGCGGCCCCTGGTCGCGCGAGCTGTGCGGTGGCACGCACGTGGAGCACTCGTCCCAGATCGGCCCGATCACCATGATCGGCGAGTCGTCGGTCGGCTCGGGCGTGCGGCGCCTGGAGGCCTACGTCGGCATCGAGGCGTTCAAGTACCTGGCCCAGGAGCGGGCCCTGGTGCAGAACGTCGCCGCCATGCTGAAGGTCCCCGACGTCGAGGTGCCCGCCCGCGTCGAGGCCCTGGTGGAGCGGCTGCGCGCGGCCGAGAAGGAGCTGGAGCGCGTCCGCGCCGCCCAGCTCGTCGCCTCCGCCGGGTCGCTGGCCGACCAGGCCCTGGACGTGCGCGGCGTGGCCGTGGTGGCGCTGGCCCTGCCGGAGGGCACCTCCGGCGGCGACGTGCGCACCATCGCCACCGAGGTGCGCGGCAGGCTGGGCGAGCGGCCCGGCGTGGTCGCCCTGTTCGCCCCGGACGGCGGCAAGGTCAGCTTCGTGGTGGCCACCACCTCCGCCGCCCGCGACCTCGGGCTGGCCGCGGGCAAGCTGGTGCCCGCCTTCGCCCCGGCCGTGGGCGGGCGCGGCGGCGGCAAGCCGGACATGGCCCAGGGCGGCGGCACCAACCCCGGTGGGATCGCCGAGGCCGTGGCCGCCGTGCGGGCCGAGGTGGAACGCGCCCTTGAGCAGCGCTGACCGTCCCGGCGTCGACGACCCCGGCCTCGGCAGGAGGCTGGGGGTCGACGTCGGGGCGGTGCGGGTCGGGGTCGCGCTGAGCGACCCGAGCGCGTTCCTGGCCACCCCGCTGGTCACCCTGGCCCGCGACGAGAAGGGCGGTCGGGACCTCGCGGACCTGGCCGCCCTGGTCGCCGAGCACGACGTGGTGGAGGTCGTGGTCGGCCTGCCGCGCACGCTCGCGGGCAAGGACGGGCCGGCGGCGCAGGCCGCGGTGGCGTACGCTGCTGGGTTGGCTGAACGCGTCGCCCCGGTGCCGGTGCGGTTGACCGACGAACGGCTGACCACGGTGACGGCGAGCCGGGTGCTCGCCGAGCGTGGGGTACGAGGCAAGAAGCGACGTGCTGTCGTGGACCAGGCTGCCGCGGTCGAGATCCTGCAGTCCTGGCTGGACGCGCGGGCGCGACACGTGGCCCGAGCCGCTCAGGAGCGGGCCCCCGGAGCTAAGGACGGCTCGTGAACGACGACCTCGGGTTGTTCAACGATCCCGATGAACGGCCGCGCGGACGTGCGGGCGCGGCCCGGCGGGGCAGGCGCAAGCGCACGGTCCTGTGGGTCGTGGTGGCGCTGGTGCTGGGGATCGGCGGCGTCGGTGCGTACTACGGCTACCGCACGCTCAGCGGCATCGGCTCGTGGGACGACTACGCGGGCACGGGTGAGACCGACGTGGTGATCGAGGTCAAGGACGGCGACCCGGTCGGCACGATCGCCACCACGCTCAAGGAGCAGGACGTGGTGGCCAGCGCGCGGGCGTTCACCGAGGCGGGCAAGGACGACGCCAGGGTCACCGCCATCCAGCCGGGCTTCTACCTGATGAAGACCAAGATGTCCGGCGAGGCCGCGGTGGCCAGGATGGTCGACCCGAAGACCAAGGTGGTGCCGCTGGAGGTCCGCGGCGGCAACATCCTGCACGACATCACCGCGCCCGACGGCAAGGTCACCCCCGGCGTGCTGGCCAAGCTGTCCGAGGCGTCGTGCGTCGAGCTGGACGGGGCGAAGAAGTGCGTCACGCCGCAGGAGCTGCGCGACGCGGCGGAGAACGCCGACCCGGCCGCGCTGGGCGTGCCGGACTGGGCGCTGGCCGACTTCACCAAGGCCCCCAAGGAGAACCGGCTGGAGGGCCTGATCGTGCCCGGCCTCTACCACCTCAAGCCCGGCGCGAACGCGGCCGAGCTGCTCAAGAGCGTGGTCACCACGTCGGTGACCCGGCTGCAGGGCTACGGCATCCCGGCCAACACCAGGAACACCGGCTACCGGCCCTACGAGGTCCTGACCATCGCCTCGCTGATCGAGAAGGAGGGGCTGGCCAAGGACTTCGGCAAGATCTCGCGGGTCATCCAGTCCCGGCTGGCGATCGGGCAGATCCTCCAGCTCGACTCCACGGTCAACTACAAGCTGGAGCGGCCGATCATCACCACCAGCGACGAGGACCGCGGTCGCTCCGGGCCGTACAACACCTACCAGGTCACCGGCCTGCCGCCGACGCCGATCGGCTCGCCGAGCCGGGAGGCCGTCGAGGCGGCCATCAACCCCGAGCCGGGGCCGTGGCTGTACTTCGTGAAGTGCCAGAAGGACGGCACCACCTGCTTCACCGAGACCTTCGACGAGCACAAGCAGGTCGCCGCCAAGGCGCAGCGCGAGGGGGTCTTCTGACCGTGTCCCGCCGCGCCGCGGTCATCGGCTCGCCGGTGTCGCACTCGCTCTCGCCCGTGCTGCACAACGCCTGCTTCGCCGAGCTGGGCCTGGACTGGTCCTACGACCGGGTCGAGTGCGCGGCCGACGGGGTGGCCGGGCTGGTCGCCGGGTTGGGCCCGGAGTGGGCCGGGCTGTCGGTGACCATGCCCGCCAAGCGCGCGGCGCTGGCGGTGGCCTCGTCGGCCACGCCGAGGGCGGAGCTGGTGGGCGCGGCGAACACGCTGGTGCCGCGCGACGGCGGCTGGCGGGCGGACTGCACCGACGTGGACGGCGTGACCGGCGCGCTGCGCGCCGCGTGCGGCTTCACCTCCGGGTCGACCGCGCTGCTGCTGGGCGCCGGGGGCACCGCCACGGCCGCGCTGGTGGCGCTGGCGTCGGTGGGGGTGCGGTCGGTGTCGCTGGTGGTGCGCGACCCGGCGCGGGCGGTCGAGGCGGTCGCCTGCGCGCGGCGGGCGGGCGTGGCGCTGGACGTGGTGGCGTGGGCGGAGGCGGACTTCGCCGCGCTGGCGGCCGGGTCGGACGTCCTGGTCAGCACCGTGCCGCCAGCGGCGACCGGGCCGATCGCCGACGCGCTGGCGCTGGCCCCGTGCGCGCTGGACGTGATCTACCACCCGTGGCCGACACCGCTGGCCGAGGCGGTCGGCCGGGCGGGTCGACCGCTGGCCACCGGTCTGGACATGCTGCTGCACCAGGCGTTCGGTCAGGCCGAGCAGTTCACCGGGCAGCCCGCGCCGCGCGAGGCGATGCGCAAGGCGCTGCGCGCGGCGACCGGGGAGCTGCTCCCGCTGCCCCTGTAGTCCTCACAACGCTTGGCGCAGCACGCGCAGGTGGGCGGCGCGCAGCTGCGGACCGGGGTCGACGCCCAGCTCGGCGGCCAGCCGTTCGCGCACCCGGTCGAACAGCCGCAGCGCCGCGGCCTGCTGCCCGGAGCGGGCCAGCGCCAGCAGGTGGGCGGCCTGCACCCCCTCGTGCAGCGGCTCGTGGTGGGCCAGCTCGATCAGTGACGGCGTGAGCGCCCCGGCCCGCTCCTGCCGCAGCACCAGCTCGGTGTGCGCGAGTACCGCGGCGATGCGCTGCTGGTGCAGCGCCACGGCGGTGGGGTGCTGCCGCACCGCGTCGGGCAGGTCGGCCAGCACCGGCCCGCGCCACAGCCGCACCGCCTCGGCGAGCCGGGCGGGGTCGTCGTGGTCGCCGGTCAGCTCGGCGAAGCGGACCAGGTCCAGCTGCCGGGCGTCGGCGACCAGCCGGTAGCCGTGCCCGACCCGCTCGACCCGGCACAGCCGCCGCACGCGGGCCGCGTAGTTGTGCACCAGGTGCGCGTGCGACAGCGGCGGTCTGCCCGACCACAGCACCTCGATGATCTCCTCCCGCCCGACCACCCGGTTCGGGTGCAGGGCCAGCAGGCCCAGCAGGCAGCGCTGCATCAGCGGCACCCCGCGCACCGGCTCGCCGCCGCGCCGCACCACCAGCGGGCCCAGCACGCCCAGCCGCGTCGCGGGCCGCCCGCCCAGGTAGGCGGCCGGGTCCAGGCCCACGGTCGCGGCCAGCCGGTGCAGCGAGGCCGGTCTGGGCGCCGACACCTGGCCGCTCTCGATGTAGCGCACGGCGCGCACGCTGATCCCCGCGCGCAACGCGACTTCCCGCTGGGTCAAGCCGAGCCGGGCGCGGCGCGCGCGCAGCTCCTCACCGAACGTCTTCGTCCCCATCTTCCCTTACCCCCCGCATCAAAGTAACCGAGGAATCCGACGCACGGGATCGGGCGGCGGAAGGGGCGATCGAGCGGTCGATTTTCCTCTTCCTGCCGCTGGGCGGACCGTTTTGCCTGCTGGCGGGCATTCGATTCGGCGGAGCGCCGGTGGAGAAATCTTTTCCCGTCGATCAATAGCATTGTCCGGGCAAGGTCGAATACAACACTTTAGGGGGAAGAATGCGTTTGCTCACGGGGATCGCGGCGGGGCTGGCGGCGGCGGCGACGGCGGTGGTGCTCGCACCGGCCGCGAGCGCGGCGCCCGCGGCCTGCGACGGCTGGCGGGTCGGGGTGTTCGCCAACCCGAACTTCAGCGGCACGCCCGGCTGCTTCAACCAGGGCGCGCCGGACCTGCGGGCCTTCGGGCTGGACAACGCGATCAGTTCGGGCTGGAACCGCGACACCGTGCCGTGGTGCCTGTACGACGGCTACAACTACACCCAGCCGTTCGCCCAGATGGCCGCAGGCGCCAGCTACCCGGACTTCGGGTGGGCTTCGGACCGGACCAGCTCGCTGCGCCGCGGCGCCTGCTAGCCGGACAGCCGGAGGCCCCCTGCCCGAGTGCGGGCAGGGGGCCTCCGGCGCGGGGTCAGCCCTCGTCGAGGTCGGTGGCGATGATCTCCGCGATGGCCTCCAGCGCGGACTCCGCGCCCTCGCCCTCGGCGGCCAGCACCACCTCGTCGCCGTGCATCGCGCCGAGCGTCATCAGACCCAGCACGCTCGCCGCCTCCACCGGCTGGCCGTCGTCCTTGCGGATGGTGACCTTCACCGGCTGGCCCGCCGCCGCCTTGGCCAGCACCGCGGCTGGGCGGGCGTGCAGCCCGACCTTGCTCGCCACGGTGACCCGTCGCTCAGGCATGGAACCGTCCCTCTCGTCGTCCTGGTCCCGCCTCACGCCCCGGCGGCGTCGCGGCGGGCACCCTTCCTGGTCTTCTCGGAGCCCTCGACGACGCTCGGGTCGGCCTCGGGGTCCTCGTCCTCGTCCCGGCCCGGCGTGCGCAGGTTCCACTTGGTGATGACGAACCGGAACAGGAAGTAGTAGATCGCCGCGTAGATCACGCCCAGCACGAGGATCAGCAGCGGCTTGGTGGCGATGTTGAAGTTGAGCAGGTAGTCGATGGCGCCCGCGGAGAAGGAGAACCCGTCGCGGATGCCCAGCGCGTTGCTGATGGCCAGCGAGGTGCCGGTGAGCACCGCGTGGATTAGGTACAGCGGCCACGCCACGAACATGAACGCGAACTCCAGCGGCTCGGTGACGCCGGTGACGAAGGAGGTCAGCGCGGCCGAGCCCATGATGCCCGCGATGACCTTCTTCTGCGCCGGGCGTGCGGTGTGCACGATGGCCAGCGCCGCCGCCGGGAGGGCGAACATGAAGATCGGGAAGAAGCCGGTCTGGAAGGTGCCCGCGGTGGGGTCGCCCGCGATGAACCGGGGGATGTCGCCGGTCTTGCCCTCGTACTCGCCGAAGATCTGCCACACGAAGGTGTTCGGGATGTGGTGCAGACCCAGCGGGATCAGCAGGCGGTTGACCGTGCCGTAGATGCCCGCGCCGACGATGGTGCTGCCCGAGACCGCCTCGCCGACCCAGGTCAGGCCCTTGTCGAACCACGGGTAGATCAGGCCCATCACCACGCCGACCAGGACCATCACGCCCGCCACCAGGATGGGCACGAACCGGCGTCCGCCGAAGAAGGCCAGGTACGGGGGCAGCTTGATGCGGTGGAACCGCTGCCACAGCACCGCGGTGAGCAGACCGACCACGATGCCGGTGAGCACCGAGTAGTTGATCAGCTCCTGCTTGGCCGGGTCCTCGGCGGTCGGGAGCACGAACGGCGACATCGCCTTGAACACGGCCTGCACGACCACGTAGCCGACCACGGCCGCGAGCGCCGTGGAGCCGTCCCCGCGCCGGGCGAACCCGATGGCGACGCCGACCGCGAACAGCAGCGGCAGGTTGGCGAACAGCGCGTCACCCGCGCCGCCGATGACGGCCGCGACCTGGTTCCAGCCCAGGCCGTCCTTGCCGAGGATGTCGGCCTGGCCGAGTCGCAGCAGCAGACCGGCCACGGGCAGCGCGGCGATCGGCAGCATGAGGCTGCGACCGAACCGCTGGAGCCCAGCCAGTCCCTTGATCTCACGACCGCCGGTCGCCTGTGGGGCGCTGGCGCTCATGGGGTACCTCCCTTGGCGGAGTACGGGCCGGAGTCCGGAGTGGTCCGGTCCAATTGCATGGTCACCTGGTAGGAATCGCCTCGGTACCACGAGGTCATGTCCTCGACCGGCCTGCCCGCGGAGCTGCTGACGCGGCGGAAGACCAGCAGCGGGCTGCCGGGGCGCACGCCCAGCAGCCGTGCCGTCCCCTGGTCCGCGCCCTCGGCCCACACGGTCTGGCGGGCGTGGTCGAGCTGCACACCGTAGCTGTCGGCGATGAGGGTGTAGAGCGAGCCCGACAGGTCGTGCGCGGGCAGGTCCGGCACGACCCTCGGGTTGTACCAGCCCCGCTCCACCACCAGCGGCGCCCCGTCCGCCCTGCGCAGGCGGACCAGCAGGCACGCGGGCTCGCGCGGCGGCAGGCCGAGCGCGGTGGCCGCCGATGGCGGCGGCACCTCCTCGGCGCAGCGCAGCACCTCGGTCGCGGGGGTCAGCCCGCGCCGTCGCATGTCGTCGGTGAACGACTCCAGGTAGAGCTGGACGTCCATCCGGCGTCGGGCGGTGAACGTGCCCCGCCCCTTCGCCCTGGTCAGCAGCCCTTCGGCGACGAGCTGCCCGACCGCGGCCCGCACCGTGATCCGGGAGACCCGGTAGCGCTCGGCGAGGTCGCGCTCGGAGGGGATGGGGGAGCCGGGGGGCAGCTCCTGCTCCGCCAGGCGGCGCAGGATGTCGCGCAGCTGCACGTGCTTGGGCTTGGGCCCGTCGACGATCTCGGACCGGTTCACGCGACACCTCCCCGGTGTTCTCCCGAGCAGCCGGATTGGTACTTTCCGGTCTAGACCAGTGGGTTGCGGGGAGGATGCTCCCCGCGCCGAGCGGGTGTCAACCGCTGTTACGCGACCGTGCCCCAGCGGTGGCACCCTCTGGTGTTCCAGGTGTCGAGAGAGGACTCGGAAATGGCGGACGACAAGGCGGCGGCGATCCTCGCCGCGCTCGGCGGGGCGGACAACATCGTGGAGATCGAGCCGTGCATCACGCGCCTGCGCTGTGAGCTGGAGGACGGGTCCTTGGTGGACGAGAAGGCGCTCAAGGCGCTGGGCGCGCACGGCGTGATGCGCCAGGGCAGCGTCGTCCAGGTGGTCGTGGGCCCCGAGGCCGACACCATCGCCAGCGACATCGAGGACCTGCTGTGACGCTGAGCGTGGCCAGCCCGGTCAGCGGCCGCGTGGTGCCGCTGACCGAGGTGCCCGACCCGGTCTTCGCGCAGGCGATGGTCGGCCCCGGTGTGGCGGTGGAGCCCGACCGCACGGCGGCCGACGTGCTGTCCCCCGTGGACGGCACGGTCGTCACGCTGCACCCCCACGCGTTCGTGGTCGCCACGGCCGACGGCGCGGCCGTGCTGGTGCACCTGGGCATCGACACCGTCAAGCGCAAGGGCGAGGGCTTCACCCTGCACGTGGTGAAGGGCGAGGCGGTGCGGGCGGGCCAGCCGGTGGTGACCTGGGACCCGGCCGAGGTGGAGGCCGCCGGGTACGCGCCGATCTGCCCGGTGATCGCGCTGGACGCCTCCCCCGAGGCGCTCAGCGAGGCGGGCGCGGACTCGGTCGCGGCGGGCGAGGCCCTGTTCTCCTGGACCCGCTGAGCCCTCCGGGGCTGGTTTCTCCAAGACCCGCTGACCACTGGTTTCCCTCGACGGGGTGATCTTCCCCGCGTGGTCCCGGTTGAACGGACCGTTCAACCGGGACCACTGTTGTGCCGCTGCCGGTGATCGGACCACCGTGGACGCATGGTCATCGCACTCGCCCTCACCGGTTTCCTCGCGGGCGCGCTCGGCGCCCGCGTCCTGCGGCGGCTGCGCCGCGGCGCGGACGCGCACTGGCTGTGGTGCGCCCTGCCGACCGCGCTGCTGTGGTCGCTCGCCGGTGCCCTGGACCTGCCTCCCCGGTGGTTGCCGGTGCCCCTGGCGCTGGCCTGGGTGGGTGTGGCGCTGGCGGTGGTCGACCTGCGGCACCGCAGGCTGCCGGACGCGCTGACGCTGCCCGCCTACCCGGTGGCGGCGCTGCTGCTGGTCTGGTCCGGCGCCGACCTCGGCCGCGCGCTGGCCGGGTGCGCGCTGTTCGGGGGGTTCCACCTGCTCGTGCACCTGCTGCGGCCCTCGGCGCTGGGCGGCGGCGACGCCAAGCTGGCGGGCGTGCTCGGCGCGGTCCTCGGCGCGGTGTCCTGGACCGCCCTGCCGCTGGCCGCCCTGGGCGCGGCCGCGACCACCCTGGTCCTGGCCCGCTGCCGCCGCTCCCGCCACCCGCCCGCCGACCTCCCGCACGGCCCCGGCCTGCTCGCCTCCACCTGGCTCCTCACCGTCACCTGACACCCCCGAACCGAGCGTCCGGACACCGCGAACCGAGCGTCCGGACACCGCGAACCGAGCGTTCGAGCACTTGAGCGCCGTGAACCACCGCCCGAGCATCCGAGATCCGGGTGCCCGGACCGGTCCGCGGACCGCCCGCCGACCCCACCCGCGTCCACTGGGCGGGATCGCGGCCACCCCGACCGACCTGCGCGATCCGCACGTCGGCGCTGTGGAAGGATTCGCTGCGTGCTGCGCTGGATCACCGCTGGGGAGTCCCACGGCCCGGCCCTGGTCGCCGTGCTGGAAGGCATGGTCGCCGGGGTCGAGGTCACCACGTCGGACCTGACCGCCCAACTCGAACGACGCCGGTTGGGCTTCGGGCGGAGCCCCCGGATGGGCTTCGAGGCCGACGAGGTCGAGATCCTCGGCGGGGTGCGCCACGGGCTGACCCAGGGCGGTCCGATCGCCGTGCGCATCGGCAACACCGAGTGGCCCAAGTGGCAGAAGGTGATGTCGGCGGACCCGGTCGACCCGAGCGAGCTCAAGCCCACCGGCCGCAACGAGGCGTTGACCAGGCCCCGGCCGGGGCACGCCGACCTGCCCGGCATGCAGAAGTTCGGCTTCGACGAGGCCCGGCCGGTGCTGGAGCGCGCCAGCGCCCGCGAGACCGCGGCCCGCACGGCGCTGGGCACGGTGGCGCGGCGGTTCCTGCACCAGTTGCTGGGTGTCGAGGTGATCAGCCACGTCGTCTCCATCGGCAAGGCGGCCGTTCCGGCGGACGCGCCGCTGCCCGGTCCCGGCGACCTGGCCGCGATCGACGCCAGCCCGGTGCGCGCCTTCCACCCGGAGGGGACCGCGGCGATGGTGGCCGAGGTCGAGGCGGTCAAGGACGCGGGCGACACGGTCGGCGGCGTCATCGAGGTGATCGCCTACGGGCTGCCGCCGGGGCTCGGTTCGCACGTGCACTGGGACCGCAGGCTGGACGCGCGGCTGGCCGGGGCGCTGATGGGCGTCCAGGCGATGAAGGGCGTGGAGATCGGCGACGGCTTCACCACCGCGCAGCGGTGGGGCAGCCAGGCGCACGACGAGATCGACCGGGGCACCGGGCCCAAGGGCGTCACCCGGCGCTCCAACCGCGCGGGCGGGCTGGAGGGCGGCATCACCAACGGCGAGCCGCTGCGGGTGCGGGTCGCCATGAAGCCGATCTCGACCGTGCCGCGAGCGCTGTCCACGGTGGACGTCCGCACGGGCGAGCCCGCCGTGGCCATCCACCAGCGCTCCGACGTGTGCGCGGTGCCGCGCGCGGGGGTGGTGCTGGAGTCGGTGGTGGCGCTGGTGCTGGCCGAGGCGGCGCTGGAGAAGTTCGGCGGCGACTCGATCGCCGAGACCAAGCGCAACGCGGCCGCCTACCTGGAGGCGCTGGAAGCGCGCTGGGAGGGGCTGTGAGCCCGCGGTGGGTCGTGCTGGGCCCGCCCGGCGCGGGCAAGACGACCGTCGGCAGGTTGTTGGCCGAGCGGGTCGGCGTGGCGTTCCGGGACACCGACGACGACGTCGTGGCCGCGGCGGGCAAGCCGATCTCGGATATCTTCACCGACGACGGCGAGGCCGCCTTCCGGGCGATGGAGGAGGCGGCGGTCGCCGAGGCGCTGGAGTCGCACGACGGCGTGCTGGCGCTGGGCGGCGGTGCCGTGCTGTCGGCCACCACCCGGCGCAGGCTGGCCGGGCACACCGTGGTCTTCCTCGGCGTCGGCATGGCCGAGGGGGTGCGGCGCACCGGGCTGTCCAGCGCGCGCCCGCTGCTGGCCGGGGTGAACCCGAGGGCGACGTTCAAGGCGCTGCTGGACGCACGGCTGCCGCTGTACCGCGAGGTGGCGACCGTCGAGGTGGCCACCGACGACCTGACGCCCGAGCAGGTGGTCGACGCGGTGCTGGCCGCGACCGGCTGACCGCGGCGGGCTGACCGCGGGCTGACCGCGGCGGGCTGACCGCGGGCTGACCGCGGCGGGCTGGCCGGGTCCTCGACGCGCCCGTGTCCGGCGTGGTCGACCGTCCACACCGGTCGGGACGGCGCGTGACCCGCGCGCGTCCACCGCGCGTGGTCGAATGGGAAGTCGAGGAAGGGGAGTGGTGATGGGCGAGCCGGTGCGCATCCGCGTGGCCGCGGAGCGGCCGTACGAGGTGCTGGTGGGTCGCGGCCTGCTCGGCGACCTGGTGGAGGTCCTGCGGGGCACCGCCAAGGTGGCGATCGTGCACCAGCCCACGCTGGCCGAGACCGCCGAGGCGGTCCGCGAGGAGCTGGCCGCGGCGGGCTGCGACGCGCACCGCGTCGAGGTCCCCGACGCCGAGGACGGCAAGGACCTGCGGGTCGCGGGCTACTGCTGGGACGTGTTCGGCCGCATCGGCCTCGGCCGCACCGACGCCGTGGTGGGCCTGGGCGGGGGAGCGGTGACCGACCTGGCCGGTTTCGTCGCCTCCACCTGGATGCGCGGGGTGAAGCTGGTCAACGTGCCGACCACGCTGCTGGGCATGGTCGACGCCGCGATCGGCGGCAAGACCGGCATCAACACCGACGCGGGCAAGAACCTGGTCGGCACCTTCTACGAGCCCGCCGCGGTGCTGGTCGACCTGGCCACGCTGGAGACGCTGCCGCGCAACGAGCTGGTCGCGGGCATGGCCGAGGTGGTCAAGGGCGGTTTCATCGCCGACCCGGTGATCCTGGACCTGATCGAGGCCGACCCGGCCGCCGCGGTCGACCCCACCGGCGAGGTCATCGGCGAGCTGGTGCGCCGCAAGATCCAGGTCAAGGCGGACGTGGTGTCCAGCGACCTGCGCGAGTCGGACCTGCGGGAGATCCTCAACTACGGGCACACCCTGGGGCACGCCGTCGAGCGTCGCGAGCGCTACCGCTGGCGGCACGGCGCGGCGGTCAGCGTCGGCCTGGTCTTCGCCGCCGAACTGGCCCGCCTGGCGGGCAGGCTGGACGACGCGACCGCCGACCGGCACCGCGCCATCCTGACCTCCTTGGGCCTGCCGACCAGCTACGACGCCGACGCGCTCCCGCAGCTGCTGGAGGGGATGCGCTCGGACAAGAAGACCCGCTCGGGCGTGCTGCGCTTCGTGGTGCTCGACGGGCTGGCCAAGCCGGGCAGGCTGGAGGGGCCCGATCCGTCGCTGGTCGCCGCCGCCTACTCCGCCGTGGCCGCCGAGGCCAGGCCCGGCGGCAGCGTGCTGCTGTGAGGGTGCGCTTACCCGAGGGCACCGGATGACCCACGGGCAGCTGCACCACGTCGAGCTGTGGGTGCCCGACCTGCCGCGCGCCGAGGCCAGCATCGGCTGGCTGCTGGGGCGGCTGGGCTGGACCGAGTTCCAGCGCTGGCGCGACGGGGTGAGCTGGCGGCTGGGCGCCACCTACCTCGTGGTGGAGCACTCGCCCGCCCTCGACGCCCACCACCGGCGGCAGACCGGCCTCAACCACCTGGCCTTCCACGTCGGCGGCAGGCGGCGGGTGGACGAGCTGGTCGCCGCCGCGCCGCGGCACGGCTGGTCGCTGCTGTTCGCCGACCGGCACCCGCACGCGGGCGGGCCGGAGCACTACGCGGGCTACCTGGAGAACGCCGACGGTTTCGAAGTGGAACTCGTGGCGACACCGTCCGGTGGACCAAGTTCACCCGACCAGGAGTGGTGATCACTACACTGAACCGCGGACCGGGCGGCGAACGTACTCCGGTCGTGTGAGCACGTCACCTCGGAGGAGACCAGCCCGGCATGGCCACACCGAACCGGGGAGCGGCACGCCTGCTCGGCGGAGCGCTCGTCGCGGCCTCCCTCGCGGCGTGCGCGCCCAGCGCGGCCGATCCCAGGCCCGAACCCGCGCCGTCCAGCTCGGCGGAACAGCCCGCGAGCAGCACCAAGCGGGCCGCCGCCGCGCCCACCGAGCCGGTCGCCCTGGCCACCGACCGGCTCCGGCAGAGCCCCGGCGTGGTCGCGGCGGGCGACCAGGCGCCCTACAACTACGGCCCGACCCTGCTGGCCGAGGGCGGCGGGCTGCGCATGTGGTGGTGCAGCCAGCTCAGCCACGCCCAGCCGCCCGGTGACGACCTGCTGCACGCGCAGAGCCCTTCGCCGGACGGCCCGTTCGGCGCCCCGGACGGCAGCCCCGCCACGCCCGTGCTCAGCGGCAACCCCGGCAGCTTCGACGGCGTGCACACCTGCGACCCGTCCGTGCTGCACGTGGGCGACACGTACTACCTGTACTACACCGGTGCGGCGGGCGACCACGCGCACGGCAACGCCATCGGCGTCGCGACCAGCCCCGACGGCGTGTCGTGGACCCGCGCGGCGGGCGGCGCGCCGATCGTCAGCCCCTCCTACGACACGCCCAGGGACAACAACACCTACGGCGCGGGCCAGCCCGCCGCCCTGTACCTGGACGGCTGGTTCTACCTGATGTTCACCGACACCACCGGCAAGGCGGCCGGGTGGAACGGCGCGGGCCAGTTCGTGCTGCGCTCCAAGGACCCCACCTTCGCCTCGGGGGTGCAGTCGCTGGGCCTCAAGGGCTTCTTCCCGGTGGCGGACACCCGCGCCACGCGCACCCGCTCGGTGGTGGACGCCTTCAGCGCCGACTGGATGTGGATCGCCGCGCTGGACGCCTTCGCCATCGCCCACGAGACCGAGCACGGCACCTCCATCACGTTCTGGAACAGGGAGTTCAGCCGCAACCCGCACCCGCAGGTGCACATCCCCGGTCCGTGGCGGGAGGGCCCCGGCCTGGTCCGCACGGCCAGCGGGCACGCCCCGGTCTCGGCCGAGGACCCGTGCGGCCGGATCGCGCTGGACGTGGTCCGGGCGACCACGGACGGCGGCACGGGCGCGCCTTCGGACCTGGCCCACTTCGGCCTGGACCTGGTGGGCGCGCCGGGCTGTCGCACGGGCGCGTCGGCCAGGGTGCTCGACGGCTACGCGGTGCCCTCGCCGGAGAACACCGTCGACCTGGTCGTCGGCGGGGAGGTGGTGCGGGTGGAGCGCCGCTCGGTGGCCGACCGGCTGGCCGCCAAGGTGCTCGACCGCAGACCGGAGGGCGTGGACGAGCTGCCGGTGGCGGCCCGCGTGCCCGCCGGGGCGAAGGCGGTCCGCGCCCCGGACGGCCGGGTCGGCCTGCTGGCCGAGGACGAGGAGCTGTGGCTGGTCCCCCCGGAGGTGGTCGAGCTCAACTCCTCGGAGGTCACCCCGGTGTCCCAGAGCAAGTGGGACTCCTACGCCGATGGCGGCGACCTGCGCCGCTGACCCGCGCCGCTCACCAGCGCCGCTGACCTGCGCCGCTGACCTGGGCAACCGGCAGGCGTCACCGGTCGGCGCGCGGCTGCGGCAGGGCGCGGCCGAGAGCGGCGCCCAGGCCGCCGGTGCCCATCACCACCAGGGCGGTGAACGCCGCGCCGCCGGTCAGCGCCGGGCCGAGGGCCTCCACCCCGGTCTGGTCGACCAGCAGCGCCGCGCCGAGCACGCCCAGCACCCCGGCCAGCGGCCCCGCCACCAGGCCGGAGCGGAACCACACCAGTCCGGCCTCCGCCAGCCCGCGCCAGGCGTCCAGCCCGCCCCACAGCAGGCCGACGGCCACGACCAGGGCCAGCGCGATGTAGCGGACCGACGACGCCTCGGGGCTGTGCACGGCCACCGCCGCGGTGCCGGTCTGCACGCCGCCGTGCAACAACCCCGTCCAGCACCCTCGGACCAGCCACGTTCGCATGGCCCCAGCCTAAGTCGCTCCGGTCGCCCGCTCCGACCGTGAGTGACGCGGTCGGGTAGTGGTCAGCTGCCCCCACGGGGAGGTCGGGTGGTACTTGCTGACGCGCTTGGGTGGGGGCAGCGCGCGGACGGGCGTTCTAGGCTGCCCGTATGCCGTACTCCTCGCGCCGTGCCACGCTGCGTGCCACGCTCCGGGACCGGGAGCTGGACGCGCTGCTGGTGACCAACCTGCTCAACATCCGCTACCTGACCGGCTTCACCGGGTCCAACGCCGCGCTGCTGGTGCGCGCCGAGTCCGACGGGGCCTCGGTGTTCTGCACCGACGGCCGCTACCTCACCCAGGCCGCCGAGCAGGTACCGGACCTGGAGCGGGTGGTGGAGCGGCCGTGCGACGTGGCGATGGCGCAGCGGGCGGCCAAGGACGGGGCGCGCCGGATCGGCTTCGAGAGCGGCCACGTCACCGTGGACGCCCTGGACGCGCTGACCGAGGCCGCCGGGTCCGCCGAGCTGGTGCGCGCGCCCGGCCTGGTCGAGCAGCTGCGGCTGGTCAAGGACGAGGCCGAGGTCGACGCGCTGCGGATGGCGTGCGCGGCGGCGGACCGGGCGCTGGCGACGCTGGTCGAGCACGGCGGGCTGCGCGAGGGCCGCACCGAGCGGGAGATCGCCCGCGAGCTGGAGGCCCTGATGCTCGACCACGGCGCGAGCGGGCCCAGCTTCGAGACGATCGTGGCCACCGGGGCGAACTCGGCGGTGCCGCACCACCGGCCCACCGACGCGGTGGTGCGCGCGGGCGACTTCGTGAAGCTGGACTTCGGCGCGCTGGTCGACGGCTACCACTCGGACATGACCCGCACCCTGGTGGTGGGCAAGGCCGCGGACTGGCAGCGCGAGCTGTACGAGCTGGTGGCCGCCGCGCAGGCGGCGGGCCGGGCGGCGCTGGTGGTGGGCACGCCGGTGTCCGAGGTGGACGCCGCGGCCAGGTCGGTGATCGAGCGGGCGGGCTACGGCGAGCAGTTCCTGCACGGCCTCGGCCACGGCGTGGGCCTGCAGATCCACGAGGCTCCGGCGCTGTCCAAGGTCGGTGGCGGTACACTTCTGCCCGGTATGGCGGTCACCGTCGAGCCCGGCGTCTACCTGGCCGGGAAGGGTGGTGTTCGCATCGAGGACACGCTCGTGGTGCGCGCAGGCGCCCCGGAGCTCCTCACCCTGACCACGAAAGAGCTCGTGGTCGTCTGACGCAGGATGTCCGTCGGTCCCGCCGACGTCGCCCCCAACCACTCAACAGGAGAGTCCACCACCGTGGCCACCACCAACGACCTGAAGAACGGCCTGGTGCTGAACCTCGACGGCCAGCTCTGGACCGTCACCGCGTTCCAGCACGTCAAGCCGGGCAAGGGTGGCGCCTTCGTGCGCACCACGTTGAAGCACGTCCTGACCGGCAAGGTCGTGGACAAGACCTTCAACGCGGGTACCAAGGTCGACACGGCGACCGTGGACAAGCGCAGCATGACCTTCCTGTACAAGGACGGCGCCGACTTCATCTTCATGGACAGCGACACCTACGACCAGATCCCGGTGCCCGCGGAGACGGTCGGCGACGCCGCGAACTACATGCTGGAGAACCAGGAGGCCGTGGTCGCCACGCACGAGGGCGTCCCGCTGTACGTGGAGCTGCCGACCTCGGTCGAGCTGGTCATCCAGCACACCGACCCCGGCCTGCAGGGCGACCGCTCCACCGGCGGCACCAAGCCCGCCACCCTGGAGACCGGCGCGGAGATCCAGGTCCCGCTGTTCGTCACCACCGGCGAGAAGATCAAGGTCGACACCCGCGACGGCCGCTACCTCGGCCGCGTGAACGGCTGACATGGGCGCACGCAGCAAGGCCCGGAAACGCGCCGTGGACGTCCTGTACGAGGCGGACCTGCGGGGCGTGGACGCGGTGACCCTGCTCGCCGAGCGGGTGGGCTCCACCGACGTGCCGCCGGTCAACGACTACACCGTCGGGCTGGTCGAGGGCGTCACGGCGCACCGCGCCCGCATCGACGACCTGATCTCCGAGCACTCCGAGGGCTGGACCCTGCAGCGGATGCCCGCGGTGGACCGCGCGGTGCTGCGGGTCGGCCTGTACGAGCTGCTGTGGGCCGCCGACGTGCCCGACGCGGTGGCCATCGACGAGGCGGTGGAGCTGGCCAAGGGCCTGTCCACCGACGACTCGCCGAGGTTCGTCAACGGCGTGCTCGGCCGCATCGCGGTCATCGCCGACCAGCTCAGGGCCGTGCTGTAGGCCGATTCGCGGTACCGCTCCAGGGCCACTTCCCCTCGGGGAAGTGGCCCTGGTCGCGTCAGTCCTCCTTGGCGGGCCTGGCCTCGGGGGGCAGCACGCCCCAGTCGATGAGCTGCTCGGTCAGCTCGCCGGGGGTCATGTCGTAGATGATGGCCAGCGACCGCAGGTCCTCGGTGCGGATGGACAGCACCTTGCCGTTGTAGTCGCCGCGCTGGCTCTGGATGGTGGCCGCGTACCTGGCCAGCGGCCCCACCTTCTCGGCGGGCAGCTGTTGCAGCCGCTCCAGGTTGATCACGATCTTGGTGGCGGGCTCGGCGCCCGAGGGAACCCGGCCCTCGGGGAGCAGCTCGGCCACCGGGACGCCGTAGAAGTCGGCCAGCTCGGCGAGCTTCTGCACGGTCACGGCGCGGTCGCCGCGCTCGTACGAGCCGACCACCACGGCCTTCCAGCGGCCGCCGGACTTCTGCTCGACGCCGTGCAGTGAGAGGCCCTGCTGCTGGCGGATCGCGCGGAGCTTGGCCCCCAGCGCCTTGGCGTAGTCGCCCATGTGGCGGTTCTCCGTTCATTCGCCCCGTCGGCCGGTAGGGGACTGGCGCGGGGAGGCTTAGATCAATACGCAGAGTAATGATTGCTCTCCGTGGTCACCAGGTCAAGCTGATCTCGGTCCGACAGGTGGGCGAGACCACGCTCACCACCCGGAAGACTGACCGCCATCGCCTGATACCGTGCAGGTCAGCCCGGTCGCATCCGGGTGTCCGACGTCCTTTAAGGACCCGTCCAGCGAGGCGGGGAAGGAGGTCCAGCCGTGGCGCCACGTCAACGTGGCGCGACGGACCCGGCCGGTGAGCGCGAGCTCCTGTCGGCCGGCGACGTCGCGCGCACCGTCGCCCGAATGGCCCATCAGATCATCGAGAAGACCGCCCTTGATGCACCCAGCGCACCCGAAGTAGTCCTGATGGGGATTCCGAGTCGGGGTGCCCCGCTGGCCCGCAGGCTGGCCGCCCGGATCGCCGAGTTCAGCGGCGTCGAGGTGGCCGTCGGCACCCTGGACGTGACCCTCTACCGCGACGACCTGCGCCGCGGCCCGACCCGTCCGCTGGAGGCCACCTCGCTGCCCGAGGGCGGCGTGGACGACCGGCTGGTGGTGCTGGTCGACGACGTGCTGTTCTCCGGCCGCACGGTCCGGGCGGCGCTGGACGCCCTGCGCGACCACGGCCGCCCGCGCTCGGTGCAGCTGGCCGTGCTGGTCGACCGGGGCCACCGCGAGCTGCCCATCCGGGCCGACTACGTGGGCAAGAACGTGCCGACCGCGCGCTCGGAGGACGTGGCCGTGCTGCTGGAGGAGTTCGACGGGCGCGACGGGGTGGTGCTGCGGTGAGGCACCTGCTGTCCACCGAGGGCATCGACCCGGCTCAGGCGACCGCGATCCTGGACACCGCGGCCAACCTCAAGCGGGCGCTGCTGGGCCGGGAGGTCCGCAAGCTGCCGACGCTGCGGGGCCGGACCGTGATCACGATGTTCTACGAGAACTCCACCCGCACCCGCGTGTCGTTCGAGATCGCGGGCAAGTGGATGAGCGCGGACGTGGTGAACGTCTCAGCGGGCGGCTCCAGCGTCGGCAAGGGCGAGTCGCTGCGCGACACCGCGCTGACCCTGGCCGCGGCGGGCGCGGACTGCGTCATCGTGCGGCACCCGGCCTCGGGCGCGGCGCACCGGCTGGCGGGCTGGCTGCGCGAGGCGGGCACGTCGGTGGTCAACGCGGGCGACGGGATGCACGAGCACCCCACCCAGGCCCTGCTGGACGCGGCCACGCTGCGGGAGCGCCTCGGCGAGGACCTCACCGGCCGCCGGGTCGCGATCGTCGGCGACGTGCTGCACAGCCGCGTGGCCCGCTCCAACGTGCACCTGCTGACCGCGCTGGGCGCGGAGGTGACGCTGGTCGCCCCGCCGACCCTGCTGCCCGCGGGCGTGGCGGACTGGCCGGTGTCCGTCTCGCACGACCTGGACGCCGAGCTGCCCAGCCACGACGCCGTGATGCTGCTGCGGGTGCAGGCCGAGCGGATGCACGGTGGCTTCTTCCCGTCGTCCCGCGAGTACTCCATCGCCTACGGCCTCAACGAGCGGCGACTGGGCCTGCTGCCCGAGCACGCCGTGGTGCTGCACCCCGGCCCGATGCTGCGCGGCATGGAGATCGCCTCGGCGGTCGCCGACTCGCCGCGCGCCGCGATCACCGACCAGGTGCGCAACGGCGTGCACGTGCGCATGGCCGTGCTGTACCACCTGCTTGCCCACGAGGAGGAGAGTTCGTGAGCCCCTTGCTGATCAGGGGAGTCCGGCCCTACGGCGAGGGCGACCCGGTGGACGTGCTGGTCCGCGACGGCGTCATCGCCGCGATCGGCTCCCCCGAGGACGGCGGCGCGGAGGTGCTCGACGGCGGCGGCGCGGTGCTGCTGCCCGGTTTCGTCGACCTGCACACCCACCTGCGGGAACCGGGGCGCGAGGACACCGAGACCATCGCCACCGGCTCGGCCGCCGCGGCGCTGGGCGGCTACACGGCGGTCTTCGCGATGGCCAACACCGACCCGGTGGCAGACAACGCCGTGGTGGTCGAGCACGTGCGGCGGCGCGGCCAGGAGGTCGGCCTGGTCGACGTGCACCCGGTCGGCGCGGTGACCGTCGGCCTGGGCGGGAGCAAGCTCGCCGAGCTGGGCACCATGGCCAAGGCGGGCGTGCGGGTCTTCTCCGACGACGGCGTGTGCGTGCACGACCCGCTGCTCATGCGGCGCGCGCTGGAGTACAGCAAGGCCCTGGACGTGGTGATCGCCCAGCACGCCGAGGAGCCGAAGCTGACCGTCGGCGCGCAGGCGCACGAGGGGGAGCGGGCGTCCCGGCTGGGGCTGGCGGGCTGGCCCGCCGCCGCCGAGGAGTCGATCGTGGCGCGCGACTGCCTGCTGGCGCTGCACGCCGACGCGCGGCTGCACGTCTGCCACGTCTCCACCGCGGGCACCGCGGACGTGCTCAGGTGGGCCAAGGCGCGCGGCACGCGGGTCTCCGCCGAGGTCACCCCGCACCACCTGCTGCTGACCGACGAGCGGCTGGCCACCTACGACCCGGTGAACAAGGTCAACCCGCCGCTGCGCACCGAGGACGACGCCCTGGCGCTGCGCCGCGCGCTGGCCGAGGGCGTGATCGACTGCGTGGCCACCGACCACGCGCCGCACGCCGTGCAGGACAAGGACTGCGAGTGGTCGGCGGCCCGGCCGGGGATGCTGGGCCTGCAGACCGCGCTGTCGGTGGTGGTCGCGACCATGGTGGAGACCGGGCTGCTGGACTGGCGCGGGGTGGCCCGCGTGCTGTCCGAGCGGCCCGCCGAGATCGCGGGCCTGGCCGACCAGGGCCGCCCGATCGCGGTGGGCGAGCCCGCCAACCTGGTGCTGGTGGACCCGGACGCCCGGTGGACCGTGCGCGGCGCGGACTTCGCCAGCATCGCCGCGAACACGCCCTTCGAGGGCATGGAGCTGCCCGGCGCGGTGGTGGCGACGCTGCTGCGCGGGCGCGTGACCGCGCGGACGGGAAGGATTCCCGCATGACCCGCCTGCTGCTCACCCTCGCCGTGCTGGCGTTGTTCCTGCTCTGCCTGTACGGCATGTGGCGGGGCTGGCAGCGCCGCGCCCGCCGCCAGGCCGAGGCGCTGCCCGCGTTCCCGTCGCCACCCGCCGATCCCGGTGTGGCCACGATGGAGACCACGGGCGTATACGTCGGCACGACGATCGGCGACGACTGGCAGAACAGGGTGGCCGTCGGTGACATCGGCCACCGCGCCGAGGCGGTGCTGAGGCTGACCGAGCGCGGTGTGCTGGTGGACCGGACCGGGGCGAGCCCGCTGTGGATCCCCGCGGAGGACGTGCGCGGGGCGCGCACCGCGCGGGGGCTGGCGGGCAAGGTGATGGCCGCGGACGGCCTGCTGGTCGTCCGCTGGCAGCTCGGGGAGCAGGTGTTCGACACCGGCTTCCGGGGTGACGACAAGGACGTGTACGAGCAGTGGGTGAACGCGCTGAACGCGGGAGGACGGGCATGACGAACGCGGCACTGGTACTGGAGGACGGCCGCGTCTTCCGCGGCGAGGCTTACGGCGCGACCGGCGCCGCGCTGGGCGAGGTGGTGTTCTCCACCGGCATGACCGGCTACCAGGAGACCCTGACCGACCCCTCCTACCACCGCCAGATCGTGGTGCAGACCGCGCCGCAGATCGGCAACACCGGTTGGAACGACGAGGACGACGAGTCGGGCCGGATCTGGGTCGCCGGGTACGTGGTGCGCGACCCCGCGCGGGTGCCGTCGAACTGGCGCTCCCGGCGCGGCCTCGACGAGGAGCTGGTGCGCCAGGGCGTGGTGGGCATCTCCGGGCTGGACACCCGGATGCTGACCCGCCACCTGCGCGAGCGCGGCGCGATGCGCGCGGGCGTGTTCTCCGGCGACGAGCTGGGCACCGACGAGGAGATGCTGGCCCGCGTGCGGTCGGCGCCGGAGATGACCGGCGCGGACCTGGCGGGCGACGTGACCACCGCCGAGCCGTACGTGGTGCCCGCGATCGGCGAGCGCCGGTTCCGGGTGGCCGCGCTGGACCTGGGCATCAAGTCCAACACCCCGCGGATGATGGCCGCGCGCGGCATCGAGGTGCACGTGCTGCCGCTGTCGTCCTCGGTGGAGCAGGTGCTGGAGCTCGAACCGGACGGGGTGTTCCTGTCCAACGGGCCGGGCGACCCGGCCACCCAGGCGCACGCGGTCGAGCTGACCCGCGGCGTGCTGGACCGGCGGGTGCCGCTGTTCGGCATCTGCTTCGGCAACCAGATCCTGGGCCGGGCGCTGGGCCGGGAGACCTACAAGATGCGCTACGGCCACCGCGGCATCAACATCCCGGTGATCGACGTGGCCACCGGCAAGGTGGCGATCACCTCGCAGAACCACGGCTTCGCCCTGGAGGGCGAGCCGGGGGAGGAGTTCGTCTCCGACTTCGGCCGCGTGCAGCTGAGCCACTTCTGCCCCAACGACGGCACGGTGGAGGGCGTGCGGGCGCTGGACGTGCCCGCCTTCAGCGTGCAGTACCACCCGGAGGCGGCGGCCGGTCCGCACGACGCCGCGCCGCTGTTCGACGAGTTCGTGACGATGATGGACGAGGGTCGCTGATGCCGAAGAGGACTGATCTCAAGCACGTGCTGGTCATCGGCTCCGGCCCGATCGTCATCGGTCAGGCGTGCGAGTTCGACTACTCGGGCACCCAGGCGTGCCGGGTGCTGCGCGAGGAGGGCATCCGGGTCTCCCTGGTCAACTCCAACCCGGCCACGATCATGACCGACCCGGAGTTCGCCGACGCCACCTACGTCGAGCCGATCACCCCGGAGTTCGTGGAGAAGGTGATCGCCGCCGAGCGGCCCGACGCGGTGCTGGCCACCCTGGGCGGCCAGACCGCGCTGAACACCGCCATCGCGCTGCACGAGCGCGGGGTGCTGGAGAAGTACGACGTCGAGCTGATCGGCGCGGACGTCGACGCCATCCAGCGCGGCGAGGACCGGCAGATGTTCAAGGACATCGTGCGCAAGATCGGCGCGGAGGTGCCGCGCAGCGCGGTGTGCCGGTCGATGGCCGAGGTCCGCGAGACCGTGGCGGAGCTGGGCCTGCCGGTGGTGATCCGGCCCTCGTTCACCATGGGCGGGCTGGGCTCGGGCATGGCGCACACCGAGGAGGAGCTGGAGCGGCTGGCCGCCACCGGCCTGGCCGAGTCCCCGGTGACCGAGGTGCTGATCGAGGAGAGCGTGCTCGGCTGGAAGGAGTACGAGCTCGAACTCATGCGCGACCGCAACGACAACGTCGTGGTCGTGTGCTCGATCGAGAACATCGACCCGATGGGCGTGCACACCGGCGACTCGGTGACCGTGGCCCCGGCGATGACCCTGACCGACCGCGAGTACCAGCACATGCGCGACGTGGGCATCGCGGTCATCCGCGAGGTCGGCGTGGACACCGGCGGCTGCAACATCCAGTTCGCGATCAACCCGGACAACGGGCGCATGGTCGTGATCGAGATGAACCCGCGGGTGTCGCGCTCCTCGGCGCTGGCGTCGAAGGCGACCGGCTTCCCGATCGCCAAGATCGCCGCGAAGCTGGCCATCGGCTACACCCTGGACGAGATCCGCAACGACATCACCGGCGAGACCCCGGCCAGCTTCGAGCCGACGCTGGACTACGTCGTGGTCAAGGTGCCGCGGTTCGCCTTCGAGAAGTTCCCCGGCGCGGACCCGACGCTGACCACGACGATGAAGTCGGTGGGCGAGGCGATGGCCATCGGCCGCAGCTTCATCGAGGCGATGGGCAAGGCGCTGCGCTCGATGGAGACCAAGGCGGGCGGCTTCTGGACCCGTCCCGACCCCGACGTGACGCTGGAGTCCACGCTGGACGCGCTGGGCACCGGTCACGACGGCAGGCTGTACACGGTGGACCGCGCGCTGCGCCTGGGCGCGACGGTGGAGCAGGTGTCGCGGGCCTCCGGCATCGACCCGTGGTTCGTCGAGCAGCTGGCCTGGCTGGTGGAGCTGCGCGCCGAGCTGGAGTCCGCACCGGTGCTGGACGAGCGCCTGCTGCGCAAGGCCAAGCGGGCGGGCCTGTCCGACCGGCAGATCGCCGCGCTGCGGCCCGAACTGGCCGGTGAGGACGGCGTGCGGGCGCTGCGGCACCGGTTGGGCGTGCGGCCGGTGTTCAAGACCGTGGACACCTGCGCGGCCGAGTTCGCCGCCCGGACCCCCTACCACTACTCGGCCTACGAGCTGGACCCGAACGCGGAGTCCGAGGTCACCGAGCAGCGGGAGCGGCCCAAGGTGCTGATCCTGGGCTCGGGTCCGAACCGGATCGGCCAGGGCATCGAGTTCGACTACTCGTGCGTGCACGCGGCCATGGCGCTGCGCGCGGCCGGGTACGAGACGGTGATGGTCAACTGCAACCCGGAGACCGTCTCCACCGACTACGACACCTCCGACCGGCTCTACTTCGAGCCGCTGACCTTCGAGGACGTGCTGGAGGTCGTGCACTCCGAGCGGGCCTCCGGCGAGGTCGCGGGCGTGGTGGTGCAGCTGGGCGGGCAGACCCCGCTGGGCCTGGCGCAGCGGCTGGCCGACGCGGGCGTGCCCGTGGTGGGCACCCCGCCCGAGGCGATCAACCTGGCCGAGGACCGCGGCGCGTTCGGCGAGGTGCTCACCCGCGCCGGGCTGCCCGCGCCCCAGTACGGCACGGCCACCTCCTTCGACGCCGCCAAGGCCATCGCCGACCGGATCGGCTACCCGGTGCTGGTGCGCCCCTCCTACGTGCTGGGCGGGCGCGGCATGGAGATCGTCTACGACGAGGAGTCGCTGCGCGGCTACATCCAGCGCGCCACCGAGGTCAGCCCGGAGCACCCGGTGCTGGTCGACCGGTTCCTCGACGACGCCATCGAGATCGACGTGGACGCCCTGTTCGACGGCGAGGAGGTCTTCGTCGGCGGGGTGATGGAGCACATCGAGGAAGCGGGCGTGCACTCCGGCGACTCGGCCTGCGCGCTGCCGCCGATCACCCTGGGCGAGAGCGACATCGACAACGTCCGCCGCTCCACGCTGGCCATCGCCCGCGGCATCGGCGTGCGCGGCCTGCTCAACGTCCAGTACGCGCTCAAGGACGACGTGCTCTACGTGCTGGAGGCCAACCCGCGCGCCTCGCGCACCGTGCCGTTCGTGTCCAAGGCGACCGCGGTGCCGCTGGCCAAGGCCGCCGCGCGGATCATGCTCGGCGCGACCGTGGCCGACCTGCGCGCGGAGGGGATGCTGCCCGCCACCGGCGACGGCGCGAAGCTGCCCGCGCACGCCCCGGTGGCGGTCAAGGAGGCGGTGCTGCCCTTCCACCGCTTCCGCACCCCCGAGGGCAAGGGCGTGGACTCGCTGCTGGGCCCGGAGATGAAGTCCACCGGCGAGGTCATGGGCATCGACGTGTCCTTCGGCACCGCCTTCGCCAAGTCCCAGGCCGCCTCCTACGGCTCGCTGCCCACTTCGGGCAGGGTGTTCGTCTCGGTGGCCAACCGGGACAAGCGGGCGATGATCTTCCCCGTCAAGCGGCTGGCCGACCTCGGCTTCGAGGTGCTGGCCACCACCGGCACCGCCGAGGTGCTGCGCCGCAACGGCATCCCGTGCACCGTGGTGCGCAAGCACTTCGAGGGCGAGGGGAACATCGTCGACGCCATCCTGGCGGGCGACGTGGACATGATCATCAACACCCCGTACGGCAACAGCGGGCCGAGGGTGGACGGCTACGAGATCCGCACCGCGGCGGTGGCCAGGGACATCCCGTGCGTCACCACGATCCAGGGCGCGGCGGCGGCCGTGCACGGCATCGAGGCGGCCATCCGGGGCGACATCGGCGTGCGGCCGCTGCAGGCCCTCCAGGCCGCGCTGCGGGGTGACCGGTGAGGTTCGGCGAGCGGCTGGCCGCCGCGGTGGCCCGGCGCGGGCCGCTGTGCGTGGGCATCGACCCGCACCCCGGCCTGCTGGCGTCCTGGGGGCTGCCCCAGGACGCCTCCGGGCTGGAGCGGTTCGCGCTGACCTGCGTCGAGGCGTTCGGCGACGAGGTGGCGGTGGTCAAGCCCCAGTCGGCGTTCTTCGAGGCCCACGGGTCCAGGGGGGTGGCCGTGCTGGAGCGCGTGCTGGCCGGGCTGCGGGACGCGGGCGCGCTGGTGCTGCTGGACGCCAAGCGCGGCGACATCGGCTCCACCATGGCCGCCTACGCCGCCGCCTACCTGGCCGACGGCTCGCCGCTGGCGGCCGACGCGGTGACCCTGTCGCCCTACCTGGGCTTCGGCTCGCTGGCGCCCGCCCTGGAGGCCGCCGCGGCAGGCGGCCGGGGCGTGTTCGTGCTCGCCGCGACCTCCAACCCGGAGGGGGCGTCGGTGCAGCGCGCCGAGGGTGCGGACGGGCGCAGCGTGGCGCAGGCGGTGGTGGACGAGGCGGCCCGCGCCAACGCGGGCGCCCACCCGCAGGGCGATGTGGGCCTGGTGGTCGGCGCGACGCTGGCCGAGCTGGGCTTGGACCTGTCCGCGCTCAACGGCCCGGTGCTCGCGCCGGGCTTCGGCGCGCAGGGCGCCACGGTGGCCGACCTGCGCGCCCTGTTCGGTCCTGACCTGCGCGGAGTGCTCCCCACCTCGTCCCGCGACGTGCTCCGGCACGGCCCCGACACCGCCTCCCTGCGGTCCGCGGCGCGCCGGGTGCGCGACTCGCTGGCGCTGTGATCGCGGTCAAATCGCGACACGCTGCGCGTGGTCCGCTCACCTGCGCAAACGCTGCCTGGTACGGTCCTCCCCACCGACTGGTCCATGATCTGCCGAACGCATACCACACCGGTGGTGTGCACAGCGTTACCGGTGGCGGTGACGAACCGGTCGGTGGGTGTTGGTACTACTACCACCCGCCGCACCACCGAGACGCTGTGAAGATTTACCTGACTGGGTGACAACGGACCCGTGTTGTACTCAGGCAATTGCGCTCGGTACGGTCGCGGCACCGATCCAGAATTGAAATTCCCACACCACGGAGGAAATCGTGGCCCTTCCCCAGCTTACCGAGGAGCAGCGGGCCGCAGCGCTGGTGAAGGCTGCTGCCGCTCGTCGCGCTCGGGCTGAGCTCAAGGAGCGCCTCAAGCGTGGCGGCACGACTCTGACGGACGTGCTGAAGGCCGCCGAGAGCGACGAGGTCCTTGGCAAGATGAAGGTGTCCAACCTGCTCGAGGCGCTTCCCGGCGTCGGCAAGGTGCGTGCGCAGCAGATCATGGAGCGGCTGGAGATCGCTCCGAGCCGTCGGCTGCGCGGCCTGGGTGAGCGGCAGCGCAAGGCGCTGCTCACCGAGTTCAGCGCCGAGTGAGTGGTGGCACCGAGGCGGGGCCGGGCGCACGCGCCCGGTCCCGCCTCACCGTCCTGTCCGGTCCCTCCGGCGTCGGCAAGTCCAGCGTGCTGGCCGAGCTGCGCCGGATGGCACCGCGAGTGCACTTCAGCGTCTCGGTGACCACCCGGAAGCCGAGGCCGGGCGAGGTCGACGGGGTCCACTACCACTTCGTGGACGCGCCGACCTTCCACCGGATGGCCGCCGGCGGCGAGCTGCTGGAGCACGCCGAGTTCGCGGGCAACTGCTACGGCACCCCCAGGGCGCCGGTCGAGCGGGCGCTGGCCGCGGGCCTGCCGTCGCTGCTGGAGATCGAGTTGCAGGGGGCCCGCCAGGTCCGGGCCGCGATGCCCGAGGCCCAGCTGGTGATGCTGGCCCCGCCCTCCTGGGAGGACCTGGTGCGCAGGCTGACCGGCCGGGGCACCGAGGACCCGGAGGTGGTCGCCCGCAGGCTGGCCATCGCCAAGCAGGAGCTGGCCGCCGAGCCGGAGTTCGACGAGGTCGTGGTGAACGCCGACGTTCGGTCCGCCGCCACCCGATTGCTAGACTTGGTGGTCGGCCCGGTGCCCGGCGCGTGAGCAGCGCGCGCCGAGCGGCACGGGACGACCCCAGCCGACACACCAACCGCAGGAGCGTTGACGAGTGACCACGCACACCGAGCTGGGCCCGCTGGCGGGTTCCCCGGAGGGCATCACCAACCCGCCGATCGACGACCTCCTGGAGCAGGTCAGCTCGAAGTACGCGCTGGTGATCTACGCGGCCAAGCGGGCGCGCCAGATCAACGACTACTACGCCCAGCTGGGCGAGGGGCTGCTGGAGTACGTCGGCCCGCTGGTCGAGCCGGGCCCGCGCGAGAAGCCGCTGTCGATCGCGCTGCGGGAGATCCACGCGGGTCTGCTCGAGCACACCGAGGGCGAGTGACCGAGACCCCGGATGCCCCCGCGCGACCCCGCGTGATCCTCGGGGTGGGTGGGGGCATCGCCGCGTACAAGGCCTGTGAAGTGCTGCGCAGGCTCACCGAGTCGGGTCACGACGTGCGCGTGGTGCCGACGGCGGGCGCGCTGGAGTTCGTCGGCGCGGCCACGTTCGAGGCGCTGTCCGGGCAGCCGGTGCGCACCGGCGTGTTCGCCGACGTGCCCGAGGTGCCCCACGTCAAGCTCGGGCAGGGCGCGGACCTGGTGGTGGTGGCCCCGGCCACGGCGAACCTGCTGGCCAAGGCCGCCCACGGGCTGGCCGACGACCTGCTGACCAACACCCTGCTGACCGCGCGCTGCCCGGTACTGCTGGTGCCCGCGATGCACACCGAGATGTGGGAGCACCCGGCCACCCGTGACAACGTGGCGCTGCTGCGCTCCCGCGGCGTGGTCGTGGCCGAGCCCGCCAGCGGCAGGCTGACCGGCAAGGACACCGGCAAGGGCAGGCTGCCCGACCCGGCCGAGATCGTGGAGCTGTCCCGGTTGCTGCTGGAGCGCGCCGACGCGCTGCCGCGCGACCTGGAGGGCGTGCGCGTCGCGGTGTCGGCGGGCGGCACCCGCGAACCGCTGGACCCGGTGCGCTACCTGGGCAACCGCTCGTCGGGCAGGCAGGGCTTCGCGCTGGCGCGGGTGGCCGCCCAGCGCGGCGCGCGGGTGACGCTGGTCGCCGCGCACACCGCCGACCTGGGCACGCCCGCGGGCGTCGACCTGGTGCGCGTGGGCACCGCGGAGCAGTTGCGCGAGGCCATGCACGCGGCGGCCGCCGAGGCCGACGTGGTGGTGATGGCCGCCGCGGTGGCGGACTTCCGGCCGGTGGCACCGGCCGAGCACAAGATCAAGAAGAGCGACCGCGATCCCGACCCGGTCGCGCTGACCCGCAACCCCGACGTCCTGGCCGAGCTGGTCGCCGCGCGGCGCCCCGGCCAGGTGGTGGTGGGTTTCGCCGCGGAGACCGGCGACGCCGAGGCGGGCGTGCTGGAGCACGGGCGGGCCAAGCTCAAGCGCAAGGGCTGCGACTGGCTGGTGGTCAACGCCGTCGGCGACGGCCGCGCGTTCGAGGTGGAGGACAACGCGGGCTGGCTGCTGTCGGCCGGGGGTTCGGAAACGCCCATCCCGCACGGGTCGAAGGCCCACCTGGCGTCCGCATTGTGGGACGCAGTCGTCCGTACTAGTAATTTCTGAGGTGTCGCGCGCCGTAAGCTGGGTCTCCCAGCCCAGGTCGATGAGTCGAGGGAGTGCCGTGAGCCAGCACAGCAGCAGGCTGTTCACCAGTGAGTCGGTGACCGAGGGGCACCCGGACAAGATCTGCGACGCGATCAGCGACTCGATCCTGGACGCGCTGCTGGCCAAGGACCCCCGGTCGCGGGTGGCGGTGGAGACGCTGGTCACCACCGGCCAGGTGCACGTGGCGGGCGAGGTCACCACCGAGGCCTACGCCGACATCCCCTCGATCGTGCGGGACAAGATCCTGGAGATCGGCTACGACTCCTCGGCCAAGGGCTTCGACGGGCACTCGTGCGGCGTGAACGTGGCCATCGGCTCGCAGTCGCCGGACATCGCCCAGGGCGTGGACACCGCCTACGAGCAGCGGGTCGGCGACGCCGAGGACGAGATCGACAAGCAGGGCGCGGGCGACCAGGGTCTGATGTTCGGCTACGCGTGCACCGACACGCCCGAGCTGATGCCGCTGCCGATCGCGCTGGCGCACCGGCTGTCGCGGCGGCTGGCCGCGGTGCGCAAGGACGGCACCGTGCCCTACCTGCGCCCGGACGGCAAGACGCAGGTGACCATCGAGTACGCGGGCGACCAGCCGGTGCGGCTGGACACCGTGGTGGTGTCGACCCAGCACGCCGACGGCGTGGACCTGGAGCGGCTGCTCGGGGTGGACGTGCGCGAGCACGTGGTGGCCCCGGAGATCGCCGACCTGGGCCTGGACACCTCCGACGTGCGACTGCTGGTCAACCCGACCGGCCGGTTCGTCATCGGCGGCCCCATGGGCGACGCGGGCCTGACCGGCCGCAAGATCATCGTCGACACCTACGGCGGCATGGCGCGGCACGGCGGTGGCGCGTTCTCCGGCAAGGACCCGTCGAAGGTGGACCGCTCGGCGGCGTACGCCATGCGCTGGGTGGCCAAGAACGCCGTGGCGGCGGGCCTGGCCTCGCGCATCGAGGTCCAGGTGGCCTACGCCATCGGCAAGGCCGCGCCGGTGGGCCTGTTCGTGGAGACCTTCGGCACCGAGACGGTCGACCCGAGCAAGATCCAGCAGGCCATCACCGAGGTGTTCGACCTCCGGCCCGCCGCGATCATCCGCGATCTGGGCCTGCTGCGCCCGATCTACGCCCCGACCGCGGCCTACGGCCACTTCGGCCGCACCGACATCGCCCTGCCCTGGGAGAGCACCGACCGCGCCGACGCCCTCCGCGCCGCCGCGGGCGCCTAACCCCGCCACACGCCTCCACACGCCCGTCACCGGTGTCACCCGGTTGCGGGCGTGTTGGGCGTGTCGCCCCCGCGAGTCGAAGAGCGTTATTCATAGCTTCTGAGCTGGGCTGGTAGCGCAACAGCCCTGTCCGGGTAGGGTCGGTTTCCTTCCACAGAAACGATCCACCACGAGGCAGGGCTGTTGCGCTACCAGTCTACGACCGGGCTCGACCATGATCAGATCCGGGAGTTGGTCGCCCGTGTCCACCAGCTCGTCCACTCCCGCCAACCGCCGGTGGGGCGGCCGCCGTTGCTGGGCCTGTACCGGCAGGTGCAGTTGACCCTGGTGCTGCTGCGTCAGAACCTGTCCCAGACCGTGGCCGCGGACTGGTTCGGGGTCAGCCAGCCCACCGTCTCCCGCGTCTTCCGGCGCATCACACCCCTGATCGAGCAGGCGCTGTGCCTGCACACTCCACCCCTGCCCGCAGCGCTGACCGGGCGGGTGGTGCTGGTGGACGGCACGTTGATCCCGACCGGCAACCGGGCCGGGCACAAGCAGAACTACAACGGCAAGCGCCACAAGGCCGGTCTGGGCGTGCAGGTACTGGCCACCCTCGACGGCGTCCTGCTCGACGTGGCCGCCCCGGTGGCGGGACGCACCCACGACCGACTGGCTTTCACCGAAGCCGGCTACGACACCCTGCCGGCCGACACCCCGACCATCGGCGACCTGGGCTACCAGGGCACCCCGGCCATCCGACCCCGCCGCAAACGCCCCGGACACAAGACCCACACCCCCGAAGACGAGGTGTGGAACACCGGCATCAAACAGATCCGCTGGGCCGTCGAACAGGCCATATCCCACTTGAAGAACTGGAAGATCCTCGCCACCGGCTACCGGGCACGTCTGGCCGAACTACCCGACATCATCCGCATCGTCGCCACCCTGGAGTACTACCGCCTCGGCTGGCAACCCCTCTGAATAACGCTCGAACGCTCAGACACCCTGAATTCAACATTCGCGCACCCCAAGCCGCGCTTCTGCGCCCACGGACCGCGCTTCCGCGCCCTGACCGGCGCTTCCGCGCCCCTCGGGCAGTACTTACCGGCCCTCCCACACCCGCCGGGTAGTACTTGCCGACGCACCAGGGGCGCGCGCAGCGGGGTGCCCGCGAGCGTCGTCCTTGGCGACCTGCCGCGCGGCGAGTGCACCTTTGCTGGATAACTCAACCCGAACGACGAACTCAGGGGTCCTGAGCGTTCGACTCGCGGTACCTGGACGTTCGACTCGCGGGTGGTGCGAACGCGGGGGTGGGGGGTTGGGGGTGGGGGCGGGTGGGTACTCGAACGCACGTTCGAGTTGAAGGGAGACGCGCGTGAACCGCACACCGGAGAAGGACCCGGACGACTGGACCACCGGGGACGAGCCGATGACCGGACCGCAGGAGTCCTACCTGCACACCTTGGCGCAGGAGGCGGGCGAGCAGGTGCCCGAGGAGCTGACCAAGGGCGAGGCGTCCCGGCTGATCGACCAGTTGCAGCAGAAGACCGGCCGGGGGCAGTAGCGCTGTCGGGGGTCTCTGGTACACCTCAGCACGTGGCGGCCAAGACGACGACCAGGCGCGGGGAGCGGGTTCCCGCCGCGACGCTGCCCGTCGCGCGGGTGTGCGTGGACGTGCCGCTGCCGCACCTGGACCGGCCGTTCGACTACCAGGTCTCCACCGAGCAGGACGAGGCGGCGGTGCCCGGCTGCCGGGTGCGGGTGCGCTTCGCCGGGCAGCTGGTCGACGGGTACCTGCTGGAGCGGGTCGAGTCCAGCGACTACGGGCGCAAGCTGACCTTCCTGGACCGGGTGATCTCCCCGGAGCCGGTGCTCGCGCCGGAGGTCGCCGAGCTGGCCCGCGTGGTCGCCGACCGGTACGCCGGGGCGCTGGTGGACGTGCTGCGCATGGCCGTCCCACCGCGCCACGCGCGGGTCGAGGCGCAGCCGTCCCCCGAGCCCGCGCCGCCTCCGGCCGCCCCGGAGCGGACGGGCTGGACCCGCTACCCGTTCGGCGCGAACTTCCTGGACGCGCTCAAGGCCGGGCGGCCCGCGCGGGCGGTGTGGCAGGCGCTGCCCGCCGAGGACTGGCCCGCGCGGCTGGCCGAGGTCGTCGCGACGGTGGCCAGCACCGGCCGGGGCGCGCTGGTGGTCGTCCCCGACCACCGCGACGTGGCCCGGCTGCACGCCGCCTGCGCGGCGCTGGTCGGCCCGGACGCGGTGGTCGCGCTGTCGGCCGACCTGGGGCCCGCCGAGCGGTACCGGCGGTGGCTGGCCGTGCGGCGCGGGTCGGTGCGGGTGGTGCTGGGCACCCGTGGCGCGTCCTTCGCGCCGGTGCACGACCTGGGCCTGGTGGCGGTGTGGGACGACGGCGACGACCTGCACGCCGAGCCCCGGATGCCCTACCCCAACGTGCGTGACGTGCTGGTCCAGCGCGCCCACCTGAGCGGGGCGGCGCTGCTGGTCGGCGGGTTCGCCCGGACCGCCGAGGCGCAGCTGCTGGTGGACAGCGGGTGGGCGCACGAGATCGTGGCGGCGCGGGAGGTGCTGCGGGCGGCGGCTCCGCGCGTGGCGGCGGTGGGCGACAGCGACTGGCAGGAGGTCAAGGACCCGGCCGCGCGGTCGGCCCGGCTGCCGTCGATCGCCTTCGAGGCGGCGCGGGCGGCGCTGGCGGCGGATGCCCCGGTGCTGATCCAGGTGCCGCGCCGGGGCTACGTGCCCGCGCTGGCCTGCGGCGCGTGCCGGGCGCCCGCCCGGTGCCGCCGCTGCGCCGGGCCGCTGGCCCTGCCGGGTGGTTCGGACGACGGCGTGCCCCGGCCCGCCTACTGCCGCTGGTGCGGGGCCACCGAGGCGGCGTTCCGCTGCCCGGCGTGCGGTTCGCGGCGGCTGCGCGGCCAGGTCATCGGGGCCCGGCGCACCGCCGAGGAGCTGGGCCGGGCGTTCAGCGGGGTGCCGGTGCGCACCTCCGGTGCGGACGAGGTGCTGGCCTCGGTGCCCGGTGGGGCCGCGCTGGTGGTGTGCACACCGGGGGCGGAGCCGGTGGCCGAGGGCGGTTACGGCGCGGCGCTGCTGCTGGACGGGTGGGCGCTGCTCGGCCGGGCCGACCTGCGTGCCGCGGAGGAGGCGCTGCGCCGCTGGATGACCGCCGCCGCGCTGGTCCGGCCCGGTTCCGAGGGCGGGCGCGTGGTGGTCGTGGCCGAGTCCTCGCTGGCCCCGGTGCAGGCGCTGGTGCGGTGGGACCCGGTGTGGCACGCCAGGCAGGAGCTGGCCGCGCGCGGCGAGCTGGGGTTCCCGCCCGCGGTGCGGATGGCGACGGTGGACGGCTCGCCCGACGCGGTCGCCGGGCTGCTGGACGAGCTGCGGCTGCCGGAGTCGGGCGAGGTGCTGGGGCCGGTGCCGCTGGGCGAGGACCGCGAGCGGGCGCTGGTGCGGGTGCCCAGGGAGCGGGGCCGTGCGCTGGCGTCGGTGCTGGCGGAGGTGCTGGCCGTGCGCAGCGCGCGCAAGGAGCCCGATGTGGTGCGGGTCAAGCTCGACCCGCTCGAAGTCCTCTGACCGTTCGGTCAGGAGTGGTTCTCTTTCCGACCGGGGTGGGGTAGAAGGGGATGATGCTCCGGTCGACCGCGATCCTCGTCCTCGTCGCCGCCCTGCTCAGTCCCACCGGCACCGCCCACGCCTCCACCGCCGCGCCGCGCGTGCCCGAGGCGGTCGGGTTCGGCGGGGTGGTCTCCAGCATCGACCCCGACGCCTCCCAAATCGGGGTCGACGTGCTGCGGCGCGGCGGCAACGCCGTCGACGCGGCGGTGGCCGTGGCAGCGGCTCTGGGCGTCACCGACCCGTTCTCCGCGGGCGTGGGCGGTGGCGGCTTCTTCGTCCACTACGACGCCCGCACCCGCCGGGTGTCCACGCTGGACGGCAGGGAGACCGCGCCCGCCGGCGCCGACGAGGACCTGTTCGTGGAGGACGGGAAGGCCATCCCGTTCGCCGAGGCGGTGACCAGCGGGCTGTCCGTCGGCGTCCCCGGCACGCCGATGACGTGGCAGCGGGCGCTGCGCCAGTGGGGGACGCTGTCGCTGGACCAGGCGCTGCGGCCCGCCGAGCAGCTGGCCCGGCGGGGGTTCACCGTCGACGCGACCTTCCACCGGCAGGTCGGCGACAACGCCGCGCGGTTCGCCGACTTCACCTCCACCAGGCAGCTGTACCTGCCCGGTGGAGCGCCGCCAGCGGTCGGCAGCACCTTCCGCAACCCCGACCTGGCCGACACCTACCGCGAGCTGCGGGAGCGCGGCGTGTCCGCGCTCTACCGGGGGGACATCGGCCGCGACCTGGTGCGGACCGTGCGGCAGCCGCCGCTGGTCCCCGGCGCCACCCGCGTCGTCCGGCCGGGCGACCTGACCGCCGCCGACCTGGCCCGCTACGACGTGCCGCTGCGCGAGCCCACCCGGACCCGCTACCGCGACCTGGACGTCTACGGCATGGCCCCGCCGTCCTCCGGCGGCACCACGGTGGGCGAGGCGCTGAACATCCTGGAGACCACGCGGCTGTCCGCGGAGTCGCCCGAGCAGTACCTGCACCGCTTCCTGGAGGCCAGCAGGCTGTCCTTCGCCGACCGCAACCGGTGGGTCGGCGACCCGGCGTTCACCGACGTGCCTGCGCGGGAGCTGCTGTCCCAGCGCTTCGCCGACAGCCGCGCCTGCCTGATCTCGCCGACCAGGGCGATGACCGGCACCGTCGCGCCCGGCGACCCGCGCAGGCCCGCCGCGTGCGGCACCGCCGGGCAGCAGGCGCCGACGCCGTACGAGGGCACCGACACCACGCACCTCACCGTGGCCGACCGCTGGGGCAACGTGGTGGCGTACACGCTGACCATCGAGCAGGAGGGCGGCAGCGGGATCGTGGTGCCCGGTCGCGGGTTCCTGCTCAACAACGAGCTGACCGACTTCTCCTTCACCCCGGTCACCCCCGGCGTGCCCGACCCCAACCTGCCCGGCCCCGGCAAGCGCCCGCGCTCCTCGATGAGCCCGACGATCGTGCTCCGGCACGGCGAGCCGGTCCTCGCGCTCGGCTCGCCTGGCGGGGCCAGCATCATCACCACGGTGCTCCAGGTGCTGACCGAGCGCTTGGACCGGGGCCGCTCGCTGCTCGACGCGGTGGCCGCGCCGAGGGCGTCGCAGCGCAACGCCGCCACGACGCAGGCCGAGGCGGCGTTCCTGGCCACCCCGGAGGCGGCCCGGCTGGAGGCGCTGGGGCACCGGTTCACCTCCACCGCGGAGATCGGCGCGGCCACGGCCGTCGAGCGGCTGCCCGACGGCCGCTGGCGCGCGGTCGCCGAACCCACCCGCCGCGGCGGCGGTGCGGCCCGCGCCGTCATCCCCCGCTGACCCCGCGAGCCGACCCCGCGAGTTCAACGCTCGGGCACAAGGCCCGCTCACGACGGCCCGCTAAGGCATCAGCGGGCCGTCGTGCAGCACCGCGCCCGCCGCGTCCAAAGCCCGCACGTGCAGCTTGGTGACGTCGAGCTCGTAGCCGGGGCCACTGGTGCCCTCGGCGAAGTGCACCGCGAACGTGCCGTCCACCACCGACACAGCCCCCTGCTTGTCCCGGTAAGTGACCACCATCGACGCCACCCGGTCGTCGACCCGGCCGCCGACGTAGGCGTCGAGCGCGGACGGGCCGCCGTGGGCCGAGTCGAGCATGAGCACCACGCCCCTGGACGCGCCGCGCGTGGCGAGGTTGACCGTCTCGGGCATGCCGTTGGCCAACTGGCAGTAGAGCGTCTCGCCGATCCCGTCGCGCAGCACCAGCAACCCGGTGCCGGGGGCTGCGCTCGCCAGCGCCCCGGCCCGCCACGCCTCGGGGCGCTCGGCGCCCGGCAGGTTCTGCCGCATCGCGTGGTCCAGGCAGCGCGCGACCATCTTGTCCTGCTCGGTCGGGTCGGGTCGGGGGAACACCTCCCGCACGGTCGAGTCACCGGGGGTGGTGGCCGCGTCGATCCGCTCGGTCGTGCGGCGCAGGTCCTCGGAGGTGAAGGTCAGGTCGATGTGCTGCGGACCGGGGGCGAGCACGAACCGCCCCTGGTGCAGCAGGACCGAGACCCGCTCCCGCCACCACGTCACGGTGGCCTCCGCCTGGGCGGTGCCCTTCGGCGCCTGGCCGACGACCACCCCGGTGGGGGATCGCCACTGGACCGCCATGCCCTCCTGACCGGAGAGCGCGCCACTGGTCTTTGACTTGGCCACGGTGGTGTAGGTCAGCTCGCAGAAGCCCTCGTCGGCCCACACGAGCCGACGGCCGGGCATCGGCACGGTGAACCGCGCGTGGGTGAACTCGCACAGCCGCAAGTCCTCGGCTGAGGCCGGGACCGCCCGCAGGTCTGGCTCCAGCGGGCCGCGCGGCGCGCTGGAGGTGGTGCTCGGCGGCGCCAGCGCCGCGGTGTCGGCGCCCTGGGTGGACTGCGCGAGGATCGCCCCACCCGCCACCAGCACCGTCACCGCCACCGCGGCGGCCATCGGCGTGCGTGCGCCGCCGTGCCCGGCCATGATCTTCCTCCGCATCCGTTCCCGCACCGCAGGCGGCAACGGCTTGCGCGGGGGCAGCTGCTCGATCACTTCGTCTCCTCCAATTCGGCCCGCAGCCGAGCGCGTGCCCGTGAGATGCGGGAGCGGATGCTGGATTCGGCCACGCCCAGCACGGCGGCGGCCTCCGCGGTGGACAGCTCGCCCAGCAGGCACAGCTCCACCGCCTCACGCTCGGCCCTGGGCAGTCCGCGCACCACGGCCAGTACCCGCTTGAGCGCGCGGTCGTCGTCCACCGACGCCACCACCCGCTCGGCGTGGTCGGGTTCCAGTCCTTCGTCCGGAACCCGGTGCAGCGCCCGTCGGAACCGTCCCAACCTGCGGAACTCGGTGCGCGCCATGTTGCCCGCCACCGCGTACAGCCACGGCAGGGCGCTGTCGTGCACCAGCGCCACCTCGGCACGCCTGCGCCAGGCGGCCAGGAACACCGCCGAGGTCAGGTCCTCGGCCTGGGACCACGACGCGGTGAGCCGGTAGGCGTGGTTCCACACCGCCTCGGCGTGTCGGTCGAACAGTGCCGCGAAGGACGCCTTGTCCCCGCGCGCCCACAGCTGGGCGTCGGTGGCTGCCAACGGCGGCTCCCCCTGCCAGCTTGTCGTCGCAACGGTCATGCCGGTAGGTAGCCACAGCGCACCCCGGCGTTGCACGCCAGGGTGCCGCGCTCTCCTAGACTGGTCCCCTGCCCCAGTGCGAGGAGAGTGCGTGACCGTCCAACCCATCCGCTTCTTCGGCGACCCGGTGCTGCGGACCCCCGCCGTCGAGGTCACCGACTTCGACGCGGAGCTGCGCAAGCTGGTCAGGGACCTGTGGGACACCATGAGCGACGCCGGTGGGGCTGGGCTCGCGGCGCCGCAGGTGGGCGTCGGGCTGCGGGTGTTCACCTACCACTGCGACGGCTTCGCGGGCCACCTGGTCAACCCGACCTTCGACGTGGTCGGCGACGAGTTCCAGGACGGCCCCGAGGGCTGCCTGTCCATCCCCGGCCTGTCCTGGGACTGCCGCAGGCACCGCCAGGTGGTGGCCAGGGGCTGGAACATGCACGGCGAGCCGGTCGAGGTGGAGGGCACCGACCTGCTGGCCCGCTGCATCCAGCACGAGACCGACCACCTCGACGGCGTGCTGTTCGTCGACCGGCTGGACGAGGCCACCCGCAAGGCGGCGATGCGCGAGATCCGGCAGCAGTCCTGGTTCGACGGCGGCGTGCCCACCATCAAGCAGAGCCCCCACCCGCTGTTCGGAGGGGCCTGACCATGAGGCTGGTCTTCGCGGGCACGCCCGAGGTGGCGCTGCCCTCGCTGCGCGCGCTGCTGGACTCGCGCCACGAGGTGGTGGCCGTGGTCACCCGCCCGGACGCCCCGGCCGGGCGCGGGCGGCGGGTCGAGCGGTCCCCGGTGGCGGCGCTGGCCGACGAGCACGGCGTCGAGGTGCTGACCCCGGCCAAGGCGGGCGACCCGGAGTTCCTGGCGCGGCTGGCCGAGCTGGCCCCGGACCTGTGCCCGGTGGTCGCCTACGGCGCGCTGCTGCCCGAGTCCGCGCTGGCGATCCCCCGCCACGGCTGGGTCAACCTGCACTTCTCCGTGCTGCCCGCGTGGCGCGGCGCGGCCCCGGTGCAGGCGGCCGTGCGGCACGGCGACGACATCACCGGCGCGACCACGTTCCGCATCGTCAAGGAGCTGGACGCGGGCCCGGTGTTCGGCGTGGTGACCGAGCGGGTGCGCGAGCGCGACACCTCCGGCGAGCTGCTGGCGCGGCTGGCCGAGTCCGGTGCGAAGCTGCTGCTGTCCACCGTGGACGGCGTCGAGGACGGTTCGCTGCGGCCGGTGCCGCAGCCGGAGGAGGGCGTCAGCTACGCGCCCAAGGTGACCGTGGAGGACGCCCGGCTGGACTTCGCCACCCCGGCGGGCGCGCTGGACCGCGTGGCGCGGGCGGTGACCCCGGAGCCGGGGGCGTGGGCGCGGTTCCGCGGTGAGCGGCTCAAGCTGGGCCCGGTCACCCCGGTGGCGGGCGACCCGCTGCCGCCGGGGGAGATCCGGGTGGAGCGCAAGCGCGTGCTGGTCGGCACGGCGACCGACCCGGTGGCGCTGGGCGAGGTGCAGGCGCAGGGCAAGAAGCGGATGGCGGCCACCGACTGGGCGCGCGGCGTCCGGATCGAGCCGGGGGAGCGGATCTCATGAGCGCGCAGCGACCGTCCCGACCGTCACGGCCGCGCGGGCCGCACCCGCCGCGCAGGCGCGTCGGCCCGTCGCGCCCGCCGGTGGAGGACCCGGCGCGGCTGGCCGCGCTGGACACCCTGCGCGCGGTCCGCCAGCGCGACGCCTACGCCAACCTGGTGCTGCCGGGGCTGCTGCGGGAGCGCCGGATCACCGGCCGCGACGCCGCGCTGGCCACCGAGCTGGCCTACGGCACCTCCCGCGCCCAGGGGCTGCTGGACGCGGTGCTGGGCGCGTGCTCGGACCGGCCGCTGTCGGAGGTGGACGGCTCGGTGCTGGACGCCCTGCGGCTGGGCGCCTACCAGCTGCTGCGCACCCGCATCCCGCCGCACGCCGCGGTGGCCTCCACGGTCGACCTGGTGCGCGCCGAGCTGGGCTCGGGCGCGGCCGGGTTCGCCAACGCCGTGCTGCGCCGGGTCACCGAGCAGGACGAGGCGGGCTGGGTGGAGGAGCTGGCGCCGGACGAGGACGCCGACCCGATCGGCTACCTGGCCATGGCCAGCGCGCACCCGAGGTGGGTCGCGCAGGCCTTCGCCGAGGCGCTGGGCAGCCGGGGCGAGCCGCTGCGGGCGGCGCTGGCCGCCGACGACGCCCGGCCCGCCGTGCACCTGGCCGCGCGGCCGGGTGAGGTCAGCGCCGACGAGCTGGCCGCGATGACCGGCGGCGAGGTCGCGCCGTACTCGCCCTACGGGGTGCACCTGGAGCCGGGCGCGGGCGACCCCGGCGACCTGGAGCCGGTGCGCGAGCGGCTGGCGGCGGTGCAGGACGAGGGCAGCCAGCTGTGCGCGCTGGCGCTGACCCGCGCCCCGCTGGAGGGTCCCGACGAGCGGTGGCTGGACCTGTGCGCCGGGCCCGGCGGCAAGGCCGTGCTGCTGGGCGCGCTGGCGCACCTGTCCGGTGCGACCGTGGACGCGGTGGAGAAGGCCCCGCACCGCGCGGAGCTGGTCCGCAAGGCCGTGGGCGACCTGCCGGTCACCGTGCACGTGGGGGACGGCCGCGACCCGGACCTGCCCGAGGGCGGGTTCGACCGGGTTCTGGTGGACGCCCCGTGCACCGGCCTGGGCGCGCTGCGGCGCAGGCCCGAGGCGCGCTGGCGGCGGCAGCCCGCGGACGTGGCACCGCTGGCCCGGTTGCAGCGCGAGCTGCTGACCTCGGCGCTGCGGCTGGTGCGGCCCGGCGGCGTGGTGGCCTACGTGGTCTGCTCGCCGCACCTGGCCGAGACCGTCGGCGTGGTCGCGGACGTAGCCCGCCGCACCGGCGCGGAGCGGCTGGACACCAGGCAGTTCTTCCCCGGCGTGCCGAACCTGGGCCAAGGGCCGCAGGTGCAGCTGTGGCCGCACGAGCACGGCACGGACGCGATGTTCTGCGCGCTGCTGCGCAGGCCCGCGTGACCGCGGGCGGGCCGGTGCTGGGGCTGGTCGCCTCGGCCGCGGGCGGGGTGGAGTCGTGGTTGCGCGCCGGGCTGGCCGAGCCGCTGGCCCGGCGCGGCTGGCGGCTGGCGGTCACGCTCACCCCGACCGCCGCGCGGTGGCTGGAGGCGGCGGGCGAGCTGGCGCCGCTGGCCGCGCTGACCGACCTGCCGGTGCGGTGGACCTCGCGGCTGCCCGCCGAGCCCAAGCCGCACCCGGTGCCGGACGTGTTCGCCTTCGCGCCCGCCACGGTGAACTCCACCGCCAAGCTGGCCCTGGGCATCGCCGACAACCAGGCGCTGACCGCGCTGGGCGAGGCGCTGGGCCGCCGCGCGCCGCTGGTGGCGCTGGTCCAGGGCAACGAGGACCAGCGCGCGCACCCCGCGTTCGACGGCCACCTGGCGACCCTGCGCCGGTGCGGCGCGCGGGTGCTGCTGTCCGGCGGACCGGCGGCGGTGCTGGAGGAAGTGGACCGGGTCACCGACCAGCCCGCAGGGCATCGGTGAGCGGCGGAAAAGGGCCGGGGAACCGCGCGACCGGCGGCGACGTGAGGTGCGACTCCCCGGTCGGCCCGCGCGGTGGCGCGACCCTAGACTGACCAGTCGTGGCCCACCCGCCGATGATCGCCCCCAGCATCCTGTCCGCCGACTTCGCGCGGCTGGCCGACGAGGCCGCCGCGGTGGCGGGGGCGGACTGGCTGCACGTCGACGTCATGGACGCGCACTTCGTGCCGAACCTGACCCTCGGCCTGCCCGTGGTCAAGGCGCTGCGCAAGGCCACCGACCTGCCGCTGGACTGCCACCTGATGATCGAGGACCCGGACCGCTGGGCGATCGGCTACGCCGAGGCGGGCGTCCACAACGTCACCGTGCACGTCGAGGCCGCCGCCGATCCGGTGCGGCTGGCCAAGGACCTGCGCGCCGCCGGGGCCATGGCGGGCCTGTCGCTCAAGCCGGGCACCCCGCTGGAGCCGCACCTGGACGTGCTCAAGCACTACGACACGCTGCTGGTGATGTCGGTGGAGCCGGGCTTCGGCGGCCAGAAGTTCATGCCCGAGGTGCTGGACAAGGTGCGCACCGCGCGCAGGCTGGTCGACACCGGGCACCTCACCCTGGTCGTGGAGATCGACGGCGGCATCAACGCCGACACCATCGAGCAGGCCGCCGAGGCCGGGGTGGACTGCTTCGTCGCGGGCTCCGCCGTCTACGACGCGGCCGACCCCGCCGAGGCGATGGAGCGGCTGCGCGCGCAGGCGGCCCGCGCCCGGTGAACCTCGACGAGGCGATGGCGAGGGCCATCGCGGCCAGCGCGCGGGTCCGCGGCACCACCAGCCCCAACCCCCCGGTCGGCTGCGTCGTGCTGGACGCGGCGGGCGAGCTCGTCGGCGAGGGCGCGACCCGGCCGCCCGGCCAGGCGCACGCCGAGGTCGTGGCGCTGGCGCGAGCGGGGGAGCGGGCCCGCGGCGGCACCGCCGTGGTCACCCTCGAACCGTGCTCCCACCAGGGCCGCACCCCGCCCTGCACCGACGCGCTGCTGCGCGCGGGCGTCGCGCGCGTGGTGCACGCCGTGGCCGATCCGAACCCCAAGGCCGCAGGCGGCGCCCAGGTGCTGCGCGCGGCGGGCGTGGTGGTCGAGTCCGGTCTGCGCGCCGAGGAGGTCGCGCTGGGGCCGCTGCGCGCGTGGCTGCACTTCGCCCGCACCGGCCGCCCGCACGTGACCTGGAAGTACGCCGCCACCCTCGACGGCCGCACCGCCGCCGAGGACGGCACCAGCCGCTGGATCAGCTCGGCGGAGTCCCGCGCCGAGGTGCACGGCCTGCGCACCGCGATCGACGCCATCGTGGTCGGCACCGGCACCGTGCTGGCCGACAACCCGCGGCTGACCGCGCGCGGCGAGGGCGTCACCCGCCAGCCGCTGCGGGTGGTGGTCGGCGAGAGCGACCTGCCACCGGGCTCGCACGTGCTCGACGACGAGGCCGAGACCGTCCACGTGCGCACCCACGACCCCGACGAAGTGCTGGCCGAGCTGGCGCGGCGCGGAGCGGTGGACGTGCTGCTTGAGGGCGGGCCTACTCTGGCAGGGGCGTTCGTGCGCGCGGGCCGGGTGGACCGGGTGCTGGCGTACGTCGCGCCCAAGCTGCTCGGCGCGGGGCCCCCTGCGCTGCGGGACGCGGGCGTGTCGACCGTCACCGACGCCGTGGAGCTGGTGGTCGAGCAGGTGGGGATGTGCGGACCGGACGTGCGCGTCTCGGCCACGATCGCGGCCACCACGTCCGAGGGCTGACAGGAGGAACGTTGTTCACCGGGATCGTCGAGGAGCTGGGCGAGGTCGTCGCCGTGACCGACCTGCCGGACGCGGCCCGCGTCACCATCGCGGGCCCGCTGGTCACCAGCGACGCCAAGCACGGCGACTCCATCGCGGTGAACGGCGTGTGCCTCACCGTGGTGGAGGTCGCCGACGGCGCGTTCACCGCGGACGTGATGCGCGAGACGCTGGTCCGCAGCAGCCTGGCCAAGGTCGCCGAGGGCGACAAGGTCAACCTGGAGCGGGCCGCCGCGGTCGGCCAGCGGCTGGGCGGGCACATCGTGCAGGGCCACGTGGACGGCACCGGCACGGTGCTGGCGCGGGAGAAGGCCCAGCACTGGGAGCTGGTCCACATCGGACTGCCGCCGCAGCTGGCCCGCTACGTGGTGGAGAAGGGCTCGATCACCGTCGACGGCGTGTCGCTGACCGTGGTCTCGGTGGGCGTGGACGAGTTCACCGTCAGCCTCATCCCCACCACCCTGGAGCTGACCACGCTGGGTCGCCGCAAGCCCGGCGACCGGGTCAACCTGGAGGTGGACGTGCTGGCCAAGTACGTCGAGCGGCTGGCCACGCCGCACCTGCGCCGCGAGGAGGACCGGTGACCGACTTCACCGACGTCGAGCGGGCGATCGCCGACATCGCCAAGGGCAGGCCGGTCATCGTCGTGGACGACGAGGACCGCGAGAACGAGGGCGACCTGATCTTCGCCGCCGAGAAGGCCACGCCCGAGCTGCTGGCCTTCATGGTCCGCTACACCTCGGGCTACGTGTGCGTGTCGCTGACCGAGGCCGACTGCGACCGGCTGGACCTGCCGCCGATGTACCACACCAACCAGGACCAGCGGGGCACCGCCTACACCGTCACCGTGGACGCCCGCGAGGGCCTCGGCACCGGCATCTCCGCCGCCGACCGGGCCCGCACCATCCGGCTGCTGGCCGACCCGAACGCGGGCCCCAAGGACTTCACCCGGCCCGGCCACGTGGTGCCGCTGCGCGCCAAGGACGGCGGCGTGCTGCGCCGCCCCGGCCACACCGAGGCGGGCGTGGACCTGTCCCGGCTGGCCGGTCTGGCCCCGGCGGGCGTGCTCTGCGAGATCGTGTCGCAGAAGGACGAGGGCGACATGGCCCGCCGCGACGAGCTGGAGGTCTTCGCCCGCGAGCACGACCTGGCGCTGATCACCATCGCCGACCTGATCGCCTACCGCAGGCGGGTGGAGACCCAGGTCGAGCGGGTCGCCGAGGCGCGCATCCCGACCGCCCACGGCACGTTCCGCGCGGTCGGCTACGACAGCAAGATCGACGGCATCGAGCACGTGGCGCTGGTCTACGGCGAGATCGGCGACGGCGAGGACGTGCTGGTGCGCGTGCACTCCGAGTGCCTGACCGGCGACGTGTTCGGCTCGCTGCGCTGCGACTGCGGCCCGCAGCTGGACGCGGCGCTGGAGGCGGTGGCCGCGCAGGGCCGCGGCGTGGTGCTCTACATGCGCGGCCACGAGGGCCGCGGCATCGGCCTGATGCACAAGCTGCAGGCCTACCAGCTGCAGGACGCGGGCGCGGACACGGTGGACGCGAACCTGGGGCTGGGGCTGCCCGCCGACGCCCGCGACTACGGCACCGGTGCGCAGATCCTGTCCGAGCTGGGCATCAAGTCGATGCGACTGCTGACTAACAACCCGGCCAAGCGGGTCGGGCTGGAGGGCTACGGGCTGCGGGTGGTCGACCGGGTGCCGCTGCCCATCTCACCGAACCCGGAGAACCTGCGCTACCTGCGCACCAAGCGCGACCGGATGGGGCACGAGCTGCACCAGCTGGAGCAGTACGAGGCGCTGGGCCAGGGTGGCGCGATCGTCAGCACGGAGGGCGCGGAATGAGCGGCGAAGGCCGTCCCGACATCGATGTCCCGACCGCGGCGGGCCTGCGCCTGGCCGTGGTGGCGACCCGGTGGCACACCCGGATCACCGACAACCTGGTGGCCCGCGCGCTGGTGGCCGCCGAGAAGGCGGGCATCGCCGAGCCGACCGTGGCGCGCGTGGCGGGCGCGGTCGAGCTGCCCGTGGTGGCCCAGGAGCTGGCCCGCACGCACGACGCGGTGGTCGCGCTGGGCGTGGTCATCCGCGGCGGCACCCCGCACTTCGAGTACGTGTGCGACGCGGTGACGGCGGGCCTGACGCGGGTGGCGCTGGACGAGTCGACCCCGGTGGGCAACGGCGTGCTCACCTGCGACACCGAGGAGCAGGCGCTGGCGCGGGCCGGGTTCCCGGACTCGGTGGAGGACAAGGGCTTCGAGGCGTGCGCCGCCGCGCTGGACACGGCGCTGGTGCTGCGCGGACTCAGGGAGGGCCGGTGACCACCGCCGTGGCAGTCGAGTTCCGCCCCAAGAAGATCCGCCTGGTCGCCGCGGTCTGCGCGGTGTTCCTGGTGGTGGTGTTCACCATCGTCGGCCTGCTGCTGGGCGACACCCCCACGGGTGTCATCTTCCGCACCTCCGACCAGGTGGCGATGATCATCCTAGGGGTGCTGCTGGCCTGCGGCGTGCTGCTGCTGGCCCGGCCGAGGGTGCGCGCCGACGCCGAGGGCGTCGAGGTGCGCAACGTGATCACCTCGCACCGGTTCGCCTGGTCCGACGTGCTGCACGTGAGCTTTCCCGACGGCGCGTCGTGGGCGCGGCTGGAGCTGCCCGACGACGAGTACATCTCGGTCATGGCCGTGCAGGCGGTGGACCGCGAGCACGCGGTGGCCGCCGTCCGCGCGCTGCGGGAGCTGCACCGGGCCGCTCGCGGCTGAGGCCCCTACCGATGGCGTGGTGCTGTTGGCGGACAGGGTGTCCGCCAACAGCACCTTTCCGGACTGGTCGTGGCTGCCTAGGTTCGAGGTGATCGACAACCTCTGGGGGCAGCCATGCGCAGACGTCATCTCCTGGCAGGAACCGCGGCGGGCGTGGTGGCGCTCGGCCTGAACCCGGCGGCGGCGCACGCCCAGCGCCCCGGCGCCTCCGCCGCGCCGGACCTGCACCTGGGCGACCTGCCGGTGGTGGGGCGCGTGCGGGCGCGCAACGCGATGGAGCACCTCCACGTGCTCAGCGAGCGGATCGGCCAGCGCATCGGCGGCACCGAGTCCGAGCACCGCGCCCGCGACTACCTCGCCCGCGTGCTGCGCGACCTGCGCTACCGGGTCGAGCTGCAGCCGTTTCCCGCGCCGGACAAGTACCTCTCGCAGCTGGCGCTGCCCGACGGCACCCGCTGGCACGCGGGCGCGTCCCGCTCCGGCGCCCTCGGGGTGACCGCGCGCGGCCCCGTGGTGGACCTGGACGCGGGCGCGACGCTGCCCGACGACCTGACCGGCAAGATCGCCCTGCTGGTGAACCTCCCGACCGGCTCCACCGCCGCCGTCGAGGCGGCGCGGCGCGGCGCGGCGGCCGTGCTGATCGGCCGCGTCTCCACCCCGCCCGCGGGCAAGACCAGCGCGTTCTCGCCCGCGTTGGCCGAGAACGTGGCCCCGCCGGTGCTGGGCATCGCCCAGGTGCAGGTGGAGCGGCTGCGCGCGGCGGGTGCGGTCGAGCTGACCGTGTCCACCACCGCCCACACCAACCTGACCTCGTACAACGTCATCGCCGAACGCCCGGCGACGTTCCCCGGCTCGGACGGCGTGGTCATGGTGACCGCGCACTACGACAGCGTCCCCGGCTCGCCGGGTGCCAACGACGACGGCAGCGGCACCGTGCTGGCGCTGGAGCTGGCCCGCGTGCTGCGCCTGCTGCCCACCCGCAAGGCGCTGCGGTTCGCCCTGTGGGGTTCGGAGGAGCAGGGCCTGATCGGCTCGCGGTACTACGTCAACCAGCTGGCCGAGGCCGAGGCGGCGCGCATCACCGGGGTGTTCCAGAACGACATGGTGGCCACCAGCCACGGCCCCGCGACGGCGTACTGGCTGCTGTCCGTCGACGGCACCGCCAACGCCGCGACCAGCGAGGTCGCCGCCGCGGCCGCGCGCCTGGGCTACGGCGCGCGGGTGCACGGGCCCACGCCCCGCGGCAGCAGCGACCACGTGCCGTTCCACGAGCGCGGCATCGCGGCGGCCAACTTCAGCTGGCGCGGGGAAGGCGGACCGCACGAGCTGGAGCCGCTGTACCACACCCCCGAGGACACGATCGCGGCCAACGTCAGCCCGCAGCGCTTGCAGGTGTCCCTGGAGCTGATCGGCGCCGCCGCCTACCGCCTGGCCGCCTCCCGCTAACACCCCAACACGCCCACCACGCCCGTCCCCGGTGTCACCCACCTATGGGCGTGTTGGGCGTGTCGCCCCCGCGAGTCGAACCTCCAGGACCCCTGAATTCAACCTTCGCGCACCCTGACCCGCACTTTCGCGCCCTCGACCGCCCTTCTCGGACCCCGGCCCACGCACCCCCCGCTTCCGCGCCTCGGGTAGTAGTTACCGGCCTTCTCGGCCCCGTCGGGTAGTACTTGCCGACGCACCAGGGCGTGCGCGGAGTGCGCGCAGCGGGGTGCCCGCGAGCGCCGTCCTTGGCGACCTGCCACGCGGCGAGCGCACCGCCCTTGCCCCACCCCAACGACGAACTCGCGGTACCCGAGCGTTCGACTCGCGGGGGTGAGCGGTCACAGGACTCCGACCATGATCACCGCCAGTGCCGCGGCGAGCAGGCACAGCCCTAACCGCCTATGCATCGGAGGGGTCCTGCGCCGCCGCTTCGAGGCGTTCGATGCGGGCCAGCACCGGTTCCAGCTCCCGGCGCACCACGGCGGCGACCAGGGCCGCCGGGTCCGCTTGCTGGGTGTTGGCGCGCAGCTGGGCGTAGCCGCTGAGCGCCGCCACCACGGCCTGCCGGGTCGAGCGGGAGTCCACGCCCAACTCGCGCAGCACGGCCCCGGCGCTCCCGTCGGGCTCGGCGAGCAGCCCCAGCAGCAGGTGCTCGCAGCCGACGTAGTTGTGCCCCAGCGAGATCGCCTCGGTGACGCTGAGCTCCAGCGCGTTGGCGGCCGGACCGCTGAACCCGCTCGCCGAGCCCGGCGCGCTCGGGGCGGGCAGCGCCCGCGCGACCCGCTCGGGCGAGACCTCCAGGACGCGCAGCACGCGCAGGGCCAGGTTGTCGCCCTCGTCGAGCACCCCGCGCAGCAGGTGCTCGGTGCCGACCGCCGCGCCATCCGCGCGGGCGTGCTCGATCGCGAGCCGGAGGGCGGTGCGGGCGCGGTCGGTGAGCTGCGACAGCTGCGCGTTCGGGTCGGGGGTGGCCAGGTCGTCCAGGGTCATCGCGCGGATCGCGGCGACCCGGCGCACCGACTGCTCCAGCGCCCGCTGGCAGATCGCCGACACCGGCACGCCCGACTGCTTGACCTGCTCGGCGAGCTCGTCCGGCAGGTAGACGTTGATCTTCGGCATGACCGCTCCCCTCGGGATACCACTGTGTACCCCCAGGTGTACCCCCATGAGGGGTTACATGTCAACGCCAGTGGCGCGCAGGAAGCGCTCACCGAGTACGCGCAGGTGTTCCACCAGCTCCGGCGGCTCCTTCACGTCGAAATCGATGCCGATCATGCCGATCCACAGCCCGACCTCCTCCAACGACGGCGTGCCGACGGTGAGCAGGGTGCGCTCGTCGTCGATCCGGGTCAGGTGCACCGAGGTGGCCGACGTCCGCGCCGCCACCACCTCCAGCGGCGCGTGCACCACCAGCTCCACCTGGTAGGTGTACGGGGCCACGGAGATCTGCCGCGACACGTAGGACGCCAGGTCCTCGGCGGGCGGCTCACGCGGGGTGAACCGGGCCCCGAGCGCGGGCGGGCCCTCGATCCGGTCCACCCGGAACGTCCGCCAGTCCGCCCGGTCCACGTCCCAGGCCACGAAGTACCAGCGCCGCCCGGTGTGGGCCAGCCCCAGCGGCTCGACGTGCCGCTGGGACGCGCCGTCCCGCCCGGCGTAGCCGAACCGCAGCCGCTGGTGGTCCCGGCACGCCCCGGCGAGCACGGTCAGCACTTCCGGGTCGACCGTGGCCACGGTCGGGGTCAGCGCCACCACGTGCGCGTGCAGCGCGTTGACCCGCCTGCGCAGGCGGGAGGGCAGCACCTGCTCCAGCTTGGCCAGCGCGCGCACGGAGGTCTCCTCGATGCCCGCGATGGTGCCGCCCGCGGCGGTGCGCAGCCCCACGGCCACGGCCACCGCCTCGTCGTCGTCCAGCAGCAGCGGGGGCAGCTCCGCGCCCGCGCCCAGTTGGTAGCCGCCCGCCGCGCCGGGCACCGAGTTCACCGGGTAGCCCAGGGTGCGCAACTTGTCCACGTCGCGCCGCACGGTGCGCACGTCCACGCCCAGCCGCCGGGCCAGGTCCGCCCCGGTCCAGTCGCGGCGGACCTGGAGCAGGGACAGCAGGCGCAGCAAGCGGGCCGAGGTCTCCAGCACGCCGCCAGTCTGCCGGCGGTCGAGGACGACTACGGTCCTCGTTCGGCGCCCTCCGGCCACACCACGACCACCGGCACGCCGGACGCCCGCGCGTGCTCGACCACGTCGCCGGTGCCGCCGCGCCCGCCCGCGGGCTGCCCGTCCCACACCGCCACCAGCAGTTCGACGCTGGCCAGCATCCGCTCGTTGGCCATCACGTAGGCGTGCCGCCCGGACAGCTCGTTGGGCAGGATGCTCACCACGTGCGCCTGGGCCAGCAGCTCGTCGTACTCGGCGACCCGCTCCGGCTTGAGCCGGTCCCGGTAGTCCATCGCGGGCAGCACGACCTCGACCCGTCCGCCCAGCTCCAGCACCACCCGCGCGAACAGCTGGTCCGCGCCTGGCGCCAGGCAGGTCACCCCGACCAGGGGTGACCCGCCCGACGCCTCGGTTTCCAGCACTTCGCGGATCGCCGCCTTCACGACGTCCACGCAGTCGGGCACGAGGTTGCTGTGCCCGGTGATCCCCACTCGCATCAGGCCGTCCGCATCCCTCGGATCGCCTCACGGGTGTCGCGCACCAGCGGCAGGTCGCGGTGCCGCTCCGCCTCCTTGGCGAAGTCCTGCAACTTGCGCACCACCCGCCCGGACGCCAGGCCCGCCGCGGTCGGCAGCACCTCCTGGATCAGCGCGCACGCCTCCTCGGGCTGGCCCGCCACCATCTTGGTGCGGGCCAGGCTGATGACGTCGAAGGCCCGGTTGCGCACCCGCGCCGGGTCGCGCAGCCGCAGCGCCCGCCGGATGTGCACCTCGGCCTGCGGCGCCTGCGCCGGGTCGTGCACGGCGAGGTCGCGCATCCGCGCTCCGATCACCCCTTCCAGTTCCGCTTCGTCGAAGCTGTCCAGCCACCACGGCTCGCCGCCGGAGCGCCGCTGGGCGAAGCAGTCCTGCGCCTGCCCCACCGCCCGGTGGAACTCCCGCACCTTGCCCAGCTGCGCGTACGCCCACGCCTCGCGGGTCAGCAGCAGGGCCTGCAGCGTCGGGGTGGCGTTGCGCCGCGTCCCGTACTGCCCCAGCTGCACCAGTTCCAGGCCGTCCTCCGGGCGGCCCAGGTCGAACATCTGCCGCGCCATCGCCGCCAGGCACAGCGCGGCGAACGGGTCGTTGCGCCCGGCCTTGGCCATGCGCACGCCCAGCACGTAGTAGCGCTGCGCCGCGTCGTGCATCCCGGCGTCCCAGGACATGCTGGCCGCGACCTTGGACAGCTCCGCGCCGATGAAGAACGCCCGCTCAGTGGTCGGTCCCGCGGGCGCGCGGGACAGGCGCTCGGCCAGTTCCTCCAACTGCCCGAGCACCGCTTTGCGGGCCAGTCCGTACCCGCCCCGGCCGCCCCAGCCGCGCAGCCCGTCCGCGACGTGCTGCAACGCGGCCAGCTCCTCCTCGCTGATCGCCGCGTTGGACGACCAACGGGACAGGGGCTGCAGCGGGTGTAGCCACCGCTGCAGCGGTTCGACCAGTGCGGGACCCATAGCCACCGCGGCGGCTCCGGAGAGCGCCGCTCGTCTGCTGATCGCCAAGTCGTTCCTCGCCGTCTCTTCGACCGATCTGGCAATGCTCGACGCGTCCCACGCCGCGCCGAGCACATCGGGCGGGGCACCGCGCTCGGGGCCCGCCTGGCTTGGGATTCCGATCCGGTCGAACCACAGCCGGTCGCCGGGGACGCCCAGCGCGCGCGCGAAGTGGCGCAGGCGGTCGATCCGGTCGATCGGGTTCTCCCCGGTCTCGTACCGCGAAAGCTGTGCTTGGCTGATCCCCAGCCAGGACGCCATGCGGTCCTGGGTGATGCGGCTGACGTGCTGCGGGTGGTGCCGGTAGGCGGCGAGGAGCGCCCCCATGTCCCGCTGGGCGAACGCCGCGGCCATCACGGGGTGGTCCCAGAACTCGTCGGTGAGCAGCGGCGGGCCGTACAGCTCGGTGCGGGCGTTGCGCCTGCACCGGTGGCACAGCCGGTCGGTGTTGTCGGCGGCGATCAGCGCTCCGCACGACGGGCAGGCACGCCTGGTGCTGGATGCTCTACGACCGTTCGCTTCCATCGGCTCGCTCCCGTCACTGAGCGTGCGCACCAGCATAGAGAGATGTGCTCCCCAGTCCATGCATTTCATGCATAAGAGGCGGTGGGTCTCACCGCACGGAGGCGGTGACGCCTCGTGCTGGATGCCGGTGATCCGCGCGCTGCATGGATCGGACCCGGTTCGGGTGTGGTGACCCAGCGCGCTCACCAGCACGCTGCGTGGTGTGCGGGCGCAGGGAGGACCTCCTGCCCGCGGACCACAACGCCGCTCGTCCACCCGATCGGGAGGGACACCGCCAATGAGCATCACCGCAACGACCCACGCAGAGAGCTCCACACCGCGCCCTGGCCCCCGTGACCGCGCGCACCAGCAGGCGCTCGGCGAGGCCATCGCGGGCTACCGGTTGCTCGGCTGGAGGGTCTCCGTGACCGAGCAGGGCGTCTTCCTGCCGCTGGGCCCCGCCACGACCGCGCTGGCCATGCCCGCCCGGATCGGCTCGCGCGTGTTAGCCGACTTGAAGGCCCGGATGCTGGCCGGTCCGGTCACCGTCATCCCCGGCCCCCGCGAGCACTGGATCTTCCTGGCCGAGCTGGTGGCGCTGCTGCCGACGCACCTCAAGGCACCCCCGGAGGTGCAGTTCGTGCGCTCGCCGCAGCGCATCGCGCTGCCGCCGACGATGACCCGCTACGGCTCGCTGCGCTGGGCCAACCCGCCGTCGCACTCCAGGCACTGGTTCCCGCCGTTCACCGCGGTGCTCGCGCTGGCCCGCACGGCGGTGTCCCAGGACCGGTAGCCGCCGGCCGCCAGGCTCGGCCGGGGAGGACGGGCGGGTGGTGCGCCGAGACGCCGCCCGCCCGGTCCGCCCGTCGGGCGGGCGCGGGGAAGACCGGCGGGGCGGGCTGGTGGCGCCGCCCGTCCCGCCGCGCGCCGCGCGACCGGTGCGCGGCGGGTGGCGCGCCTCCCGCCACCCGCCGCGACACCGCCGCCCGACCCCGCCGCCCGACCCTGCCGCCCCGACCCGGCCGGAGGGCGGTGCCGCGGCTCGCCACCCGCCGGGGTGGAATGGGGGCGTGCACCGTCGAACACTCCTGTGCGGACTCCTCGCGCTCACCGCCTGCGGCACCCCCTCGCCCGGCCGCACCCCCGGACCCGGCTCCGCCCGGCCCGGCGACCGGATCGCGGGCCTGGCCGACCTGCCGGTCGGCTCCGGGGCGCTGGTGGACACCCCCGGCGGCGGGCAGCTGCTGCTGGTCCGGCCCGCCGACACCGAGGTCCGCGCGTTCAACCCGGCCTGCCCGCACCAGGGCACCGTCGTCAACCCGCCTGCGGGCGGCGCGATCGTCTGCCCGACCCACCGCAGCGAGTTCGACCCGGCCACCGGCGCGGTCACCAGGGGACCGGCGGTCAAGGGGCTGGCCGAGGTGGCCGTGCGGCTGGCGGGCCAGGACGTGCTGCTGGCCTGACCGGTTCGAAATCCGTCGAAGTGCTGAACCTCCCCGTCCCGTGGGGTCGTATTGGAGGTGTACTCCCGAACACCCCCACCACATCGCGGAGGATCGGTTGACCACCACCGAGAACGCAGCCCTGTCCCGGCGCAAGATGCTGTGCGGCGTCCTGGTCGCGCTGGCCGTCCCCGGCGGCCTGGCCGCGTGCGGCGACGCGGCCACCACCGGCGACTCGTCCGGGACGACGGGCGGCACCACGGGCGGCAGCACCGGCGGCAGCACCGGCGGGACCACGGGCGGCAGCACCGGCTCGGCGGGCGCCGCGGCCATCGTGGCGCTGGCCGACGTGCCCGACGGCGGCGGCGTCATCGCGGGCAACCCGGCCAACAGCAAGCCCCTGGTCCTGGTGCGCACCGGCGACACCGTCAAGGCCTTCGACGCGGCCTGCCCGCACGCGGGCACCACCGTCGCCGAGCCCGAGGGCGGCACCATCACCTGCCCCAACCACGGCAGCCAGTTCGACGCCGCCACCGGCGCGGTGCGCAAGGGGCCCGCCACGAAGGGGCTGCCCGAGGTCGAGGTCAAGGTCGAGGGCGGGCAGGTGGTGCTGGCCTGAGCGGGGCGACGGGTCGGCCGGGCGGGGCGCTGTCGGTGCCCGCACGTAGGCTTGTCGACGTGGCCGACCCGTCGACCTATCGCCCCGCTCCCGGCACCATCCCGGAGGCCCCCGGCGTCTACAAGTTCCGCGACGCGGGTGGCCGGGTGGTCTACGTCGGCAAGGCCAAGAGCCTGCGCTCCCGGCTGAACTCCTACTTCGCCGACATCGCCGGGCTGCACCCGCGCACCCGGCAGATGGTCACCACGGCCGCCGCCGTCGAGTGGACCGTGGTCAGCACCGAGGTCGAGGCGCTCCAGCTGGAGTACAACTGGATCAAGGAGTTCGACCCCCGGTTCAACGTCCGCTACCGCGACGACAAGACCTACCCGGTGCTGGCCGTGACGCTGAACGAGGAGTACCCCCGGCTGCACGTCTACCGCGGCCCCCGGCGCAAGGGGGTGCGCTACTTCGGCCCCTACGCGCACGCGTGGGCCATCCGCGAGACGCTGGACCTGCTGCTGCGGGTCTTCCCCGCGCGCACCTGCTCGGCCGGGGTGTTCAAGCGGCACAACCAGATCGGCCGCCCCTGCCTGCTGGGCTACATCGACAAGTGCTCGGCCCCCTGCGTGGGCAAGGTCAGCGCCGAGCAGCACCGCGGCATCGTCGAGGACTTCTGCGACTTCCTGGCGGGCCGCACCGACGCGATGGTGCGCAGGCTGGAGCGGGAGATGACCGCCGCGGCCGAGGAGCTGGAGTTCGAGAAGGCCGCCCGGCTGCGCGACGACCAGGCCGCGCTGCGCCGCGCCATGGAGAAGCAGGCCGTGGTGCTCGGCGACGGCACCGACGCCGACGTGGTCGCCTTCGCCGCCGACGAGCTGGAGGTCTCGGTCCAGGTCTTCCACGTGCGCGGGGGCCGGGTGCGCGGCCAGCGCGGCTGGGTGGTGGACCGGGTGGACGAGGCGGGCACGGCCGAGCTGGTCGACCAGTTCGTCACCCAGTTCTACGGCGCGCAGGCGGAGTCCGCCGAGGCGGGCGGGGTGGAGGCGGCCCCGGTGCCGCGCGAGGTGCTGGTGCCCGAGCTGCCCGACGACGCCCCCGCCGTGGAGCGCTGGCTGTCGGACCTGCGCGGCGGCCGGGTGGTGCTGCGGGTGCCGCAGCGCGGCGACAAGCGGGCGCTGATGGAGACCGTGGAGCGCAACGCCAAGGAGGCGTTCCAGCAGCACAAGATGCGCCGCGCGGGCGACCTGACGGCGCGCTCGGCGGCGTTGCAGGAGCTGCAGGAGGCGCTGGGGCTGGACACCGCGCCGCTGCGCATCGAGTGCACCGACATCAGCCACGTGCAGGGCACCGACGTGGTGGCCTCGCTGGTGGTGTTCGAGGACGGCCTGCCGCGCAAGTCCGAGTACCGCCGGTTCGCCATCCGCGAGGGCGCCGAGCAGGGCGACGTGGGCTCGATCGCCGAGGTGGTGCGCCGCCGGTTCCAGGCGTACTTGAAGGAGACCGCCTCGGGTGTGCAGGGCCCCAACCCCGGCATCGACCCGGAGACCGGCAAGCCGCGCAGGTTCGCCTACGCGCCGAACCTGCTGGTCGTCGACGGCGGCGCGCCCCAGGCGGCGGTGGCCTCGGACGTGCTGGCCGAGCTGGGCATCACCGACGTGGCCGTGGTCGGCCTGGCCAAGCGGCTGGAGGAGGTCTGGGTGCCCGGCGAGCCGGACCCGGTGATCCTGCCCCGCACCAGCGAGGCCCTCTACCTGTTGCAGCGCGTGCGCGACGAGGCGCACCGGTTCGCGGTGGCCTACCACCGGCAGAAGCGGTCCAAGCGGATGACCACCTCGGCGCTGGACGACGTGCCGGGGCTGGGCGCCACCCGCCGGGCCGCGCTGCTCAAGCACTTCGGCTCGTTGAAGAGACTGCGCGAGGCGAGCATCGAGGAGATCAGCGGGGTGCCCGGAGTGGGCAGGCGCACCGCCGAGGCCGTGCACGCGACGTTGAGCGCGGCCGGTACCGAAGGGGAGCAGACGTGAACGCACCGGCCGGTGAGAAGTCCGGCATCGAGGTCGCGGTGGTGACCGGCCTGTCCGGCGCGGGCCGCAGCACCGCCGCGAAGTGCCTGGAGGACCTGGGCTGGTTCGTGGTGGACAACCTGCCGCCCGAGCTGATCGCCACCATGGTGGAGCTCGGGGCGCAGGCCAGGGGCGCCATCACCAGGGTCGCGGTGGTCATGGACGTGCGCAGCCGCGCGTTCACCGAGGACCTGGCGGCGGTGATCAAGGACCTGGACGCGCGCGGCTACAAGCCCAGGGTGCTGTTCCTGGAGGCCACCGACGAGGTGCTGATCCGCCGGTTCGAGTCGGTGCGCCGGGGCCACCCGCTGCAGGCCGACGGGCGGCTGGCGGACGGCATCGAGGCCGAGCGCGTGCTGCTCACGCCGCTGCGCGAGGAGGCCGACCTGGTGCTGGACACCTCGGCGCTGTCGGTGCACCAGCTGCGCGCCAAGATCGAGGACACCTTCGGCACCGAGTCGGCCACCCGCACGCGGGTCACCGTGCTGTCCTTCGGCTACAAGTACGGCCTGCCGATGGACTCCGACCTGGTCATGGACGTGCGGTTCCTGCCGAACCCGTTCTGGATCCCGGAGCTGCGCGAGCAGACCGGCCTGGACGGCGACGTGCGCAACTACGTGCTCAGCCAGGAGGGCGCCGAGGAGTTCCTGGACCGCTACCACGAGCTGCTGCGGCTGATCGGCGCGGGCTACCGGCGCGAGGGCAAGCGGTACCTGACCCTGGCGGTGGGCTGCACCGGCGGCAAGCACCGCAGCGTGGCGATCTCCGAGGAGCTGGCGAGCAGGCTGGCCGCCGAGGACGGCGTGGCGGTCAAGGTCGTGCACCGGGACCTGGGTCGCGAGTGAGAGCGGTCGCGCTGGGCGGTGGTCACGGCCTGCACGCGACGCTCACGGCGCTGCGCGTGCTGACCGACGACGTCACGGCCGTGGTGACGGTCGCCGACGACGGCGGCTCGTCGGGGCGGTTGCGCCGCGAGCTGGGCCTGCTGCCACCCGGCGACCTGCGCAAGGCGATGGTCGCGCTGGCCGGGGCGGACGAGGCCAGCGGGCTGTGGGCGCGGCTGTTCCAGCACCGCTTCGGCGGCACCGGGGCGCTGGCCGGGCACGCGGTGGGCAACCTGGTGCTGGCGGGCCTGCTGGAGCAGCTGGGCGACCCGGTGGCGGTGCTGCGCGAGGCCGGACGGCTGCTGGGGGTGCGCGGGACGGTGCTGCCGATGTGCACCGAGCCGCTGGAGATCGAGGCCGACGTGACCGGCCTGGACGACGACGCCGACGTGGTGCGGCGCATCCGCGGCCAGGTCGCCATCGCCACCACGCCGGGACGGGTGCAGCGCATCCGGCTGCACGGCCCCGGCGGTCCCGGCGAGCCGCCGCGCGGCTGCCCGGAGGCGGTGCGCGCGGTGCTGGGCGCGGACGTGGTGCTGCTGGGGCCGGGGTCGTGGTTCACCAGCGTGCTGCCGCACCTGCTGGTGCCCGAGCTGCACGACGCGCTGATCCGCACGCGGGCGCGCCGGGTGGTGGTGCTCAACCTTGTCCCCCAACCGGGGGAAACAGAAGGTTTCTCGCCGGAGTCGCACCTGGACGTGCTGAGCGAACACGCCCCCGATCTCCGGGTCGACGCGGTGATCGCGGACGTGGACGCGGTGGCCGTGCCGGACCGGTTGCGGCGTGCCGCCGCAGCTCTGGGGGCTGCCGCGCACCTGTCGCCGATCGCGCTGCCCGGCGCCCCGGACCGCCACGACGCCGCGGCGCTGGCGTCGAGCATCCGGCTGGCGTTGGCCGGGCCGACCGAGGCGCTCGTGCGGCCGTCGAGTACAACGCTGCAGGAACGAAGCCGGACCGAGGGAGGCGAACAGCCGTGGCGATGACGTCAGCGGTGAAGGACGAGCTGAGCAGGCTGGCCGTCTCCAAGACCTGTTGCCGCCGGGCGGAGGTCGCCTCGCTGCTGCGCTTCGCGGGTGGCCTGCACATCGTCGGCGGTCGGGTGGTGGTCGAGGCCGAGCTGGACCTCGGGTCCACCGCGCGCAGGCTGCGCCGGGAGATCCACGAGCTGTACGGGCACCAGTCCGACGTGTTCACCATCACCTCCAGCGGGCTGCGCAAGGGCACCCGGTTCGTGGTGCGGGTGGTCAAGGACGGCGAGGGCCTGGCCAGGCAGACCGGCTTGCTGGACCCGCGCGGCCGACCGGTGCGCGGCCTGCCCGCGCCGGTGGTCTCCGGCGGGGTGTGCGACGCGGAGGCGGCGTGGCGCGGCGCGTTCCTGGCGCACGGCTCGCTCACCGAGCCCGGCCGCTCCTCGGCGCTGGAGGTCACCTGCCCCGGCCCGGAGGCGGCGCTGGCGCTGGTGGGCGCGGCGCGGCGGATGGGCATCGGCGCCAAGTCGCGCGAGGTGCGCGGCGCGGAGCGGGTGGTGATCCGCGACGGCGACGCCATCGGCGCGATGCTGACCCGGCTCGGCGCGCACGACAGCGTGCTGGCCTGGGAGGAGCGCCGGATGCGCCGCGAGGTGCGCGCCACGGCCAACCGGCTGGCCAACTTCGACGACGCGAACCTGCGCCGCTCGGCGCGCGCCGCGGTGGCCGCCGCCGCGCGGGTGCAGCGGGCGCTGGAAATCCTCGGCCCGGAGGCCCCCGAGCACCTGGCCGCCGCGGGTCACCTGCGGCTGGCACACCGCCAGGCGTCGCTGGAGGAGCTGGGCCAGCTGTCGGAGCCGCAGATGACCAAGGACGCGGTGGCGGGCCGCATCCGCCGCCTGCTGGCGATGGCCGACAAGCGCGCCAAGGACCTCGGCCTGCCCGACACCGAGTCGGCCGTCACCGCCGAGATGCTGGAAGCCGAGGTGTGAGTCGCGCGCGGTGAGGGCGCGGCGGCTCAGGGCTCGCGGCCCGCGGTGGTGATCTTCCAGCCGGTCCACCCGAGGTCGACCAGGAAGGCGATGGTCCAGAACCGGCCCGCGCCGTAGGCGAAGGCGGCCAGGCCCTCGTGCGGTGTGTCGCCGAACAGGACGCTCCGGGTGTCCTCGGTGAGCAGGTCCCGCAGCCAGGACAGGCCGAACAGGGCCAGCGCGACCTGGGCCGCGATGAAGACCGCGGCGTGCCCGACGAGGTTGCGGACCAGGACGCGCCGGGGGAGCGGCGCGGGCGGGGGACCGGCGTCCGCGGCGGGTTCCGGCGTGGGTTCCGCAGTGCGTTCCGCAGTGCGTTCCGCAGTGCGTTCCGCAGTGCGTTCCGGGGCGGGCTCGGGCTCCGCTGCCGGGGGCGGGGGTGGCACGTCGGGGACGCCGAGGCGGCGCACCGCGCGCGGGACGAGCACCGCGCCCGCGAGGATGACGCCCGCGGCGGTCAGGCAGGCCGCGGTCCAGTTCACGCCGTCGTAGAGCACGCCCGAGGCCAGGCTGCCCGCGAACGCCCCGACCAGGCTCGCCGACTCGTACACGCCCATCCCCCTGCCGACCTGGCCTGGGGTGGCCTCGGTGATCACGGCCTGGTGGACCGGGATCACCGCCGCCCACGCCAGCCCGCTGAGCACCCACAGCCCGGCGATGACGTACGGGTTGGGCGCCCAGGCCAGGCAGGCGGCGAACAGGCCGCTGGCCACCGAGGCCCACACCAGCACCCGTGACCGGCCGAAGCGCACCACGTACTCGTGCAGGTGCTCGCTCGCCACGCTCATCGCGATCGCGCCGGGCAGGAAGACCAGGGCGATCTGGACGACCTCCAGGTGGAAGCCGCGCTGCAGGTGCAGCAGGAGCAGCAGGGACACCGCCGTCTCCGCCGCCATGGTCAGCGCCACGGCCAGCAGCAGCGGGCGCAGCTTGCGGCCCACGGCCCCCAACCCGGCCGCCTCGACGCCCTCGGCGGCGTGCCCCCGCCCGCGCGGGGTCCGCAGCAGCACCCCGGCCGCGACGGCGCACGCCGCCGCGCACGCCCAGAACAGGCCGCTGTAGCCGATGAACCCGAGCAGCGAGAGCCCGGCCACGAACGCCACCCACGCCCCGGTCTCCTGCACCGCTTGGAGGCGGGGGAAGACCGCCGAGTCCTCCGCCAGGCGCTCGCCGATGATCGCCCGCACGCTCACCCACAGCAGCGCGCCGCCCACCCCGCCGACGGCCGCCGCCGCGTAGGCAGGCGCCGCGCCGCCCGCCAGCGCGTAGCCCGCGCAGCTCGCGGCGTACAGCGCCGCGCCCGCGGCGGCGACGTGCCTGCGCTCCCGGCGGTCGGCCAGCACACCCGCCAGCGGCCGGGCGACCACGGAGAAGGCCATCTCCACCGCCACCAGCAGGCCGACGCCGGTGGCGCCCAGCCCCGCCGCCGCCCCCGCCCACAGCGGCAGGACGAAGTCGATCAGCTCGGTCGGGCCGTTGGTGAGCGCCGCCGCCAGCAGCGTGCGCCGCTCCCGGCGGCGCGCCCGGTCGGCCCCCGCGACCGCTTCGGTCATCCCGGTCCCCCTCGGAACTCCGAATGCTGTTCGGTTAGCTCCGAACGGTATACTGAGTTTTGTCATGAGCGCAAAGGACGACCGCAGGCGAGCCCTGGAGCTGCTGTGGAACGGCGACCGGCGACCGGCGCGCGGACCGCAGCGCGGGCTGACCCTGGAGCGGATCGTCGAAGCCGCCCTGGAGGTCGTGCGGGCCGAGGGGCTCGACGCGCTGTCGATGCGGCGGGTGGCCACCCACCTCGGCGTGGGCACCGCGTCGCTCTACACCTACGTGCCCGGCAAGGCCGAGCTGGTGGCGCTGATGGTCGACGCGCTGGTGGGCGGCGACGTGCTGCCGCACGAGCGGCCCGGCGACTGGCGGGCGAAGCTGGAGCAGTGGGCCCGCTCGGACTGGGCCGAGTTCCGCGCCCACCCGTGGGCGCTGAGCCTGGCCGCCGCCACCCCCGCACCCGGCCCCAACACGCTGCGCTGGCTGGACTCGGCGCTGCTGGTGCTCGACGGCACCGGGCTGACCGAGCCGGAGAAGGTGGCCGTCGTCGAGTCGGTCGACGCCTACGTGCGCGGCCTGGCCCGGCTGCACCTGGAGGGCGAGCAGGGGGCCGAGCAGGTGCGGGAGCGCGACGAGGAGCTGGGCAGGCTGGTGGACTTCTCCCGCTACCCGGCCCTCGGCCGCGCGCTGGCGGGCGGGGCCGCGCCCTACACCACCGACCAGTTCGAGTTCGGCCTGCGGCTGCTGCTCGACGGCGTCGCGGCGCTGATCGCCGAGCGCCGCGGACCCGCGCCCGCCGGGTGAGGTCCACCGCCCGCGCCGGTCAGGGCAGCCGCACCACGCCGTCGAAGGTCTTGCCGGGGTACCAGGGGCGGTCGAGCAGGTCGGCGAAGCCGGGGATGGCCTCCATGTGCCGCACCATGCGCTGGCGGGTGCGCTGGTCCGGCAGCGGGCCGCGCATCGCGCCCAGGTTCTCGCTCATGTGGTCGGGGTCGGTGGTGGCGGGCAGCGCGCAGGTGACCGCCGGGTGCGCCAGCACGTACTTGAGGAAGAACTGCGCCCAGTTCCGCGCGCCGAACTCGGCGGCGAAGCCGGGCAGCGGGCGGTCGCGGACCAGGTCGTGCAGCCGCGCCTTCTCCAGCGGCGTGTTGACCAGCACCGCGGTGCCGTGGTCGACGGCGGCGGGCAGCAGGGAGGTCTCCGCCACGCGGTTGCGGATGGAGTAGCCGACCTGGACGAAGTCCATGTCGCCGTCGCGGACGAGCTGCTCGATGATCGGGAAGTACGCGGGCTCGTGGTGGCTGACGCCGAAGTAGCGGATGCGGCCCTCGCGCTTCCACGCCCGCAGCACGGGCAGCACCGTGCCGACGTTGGTCAGGCTGTGCACCTGCACCAGGTCGATCCGGTCCCGCCACAGCCGGTTCAGGGACTGCTCGAACTGCCTGCGGGCGTGGCTGTCGTCGCCCAGGTGCTCGCCGGTGACCCAGGTCTTGCCGGTGAGGAACAGCCCGCCCGCGATGCCGAGGTCGGCGGCCAGGTCGCCGACGGTCACCTCGGCCAGCCCGTACATCGGCGAGGTGTCCAGCACCCGGCCGCCGCCGCGCCAGAACCGGTCGAGCACCTCGCGCAGGTGCCCGCGCGCGGCGCCGGGGCGCTTGTCGAAGGTCATGAACGTGCCCATGCCGATGGCGGGCACCACTTCGCCGCCGCGCGGGACGCGCCGGGTGATCAGGTCCCCGGTGGGCTGGGCGGCTGCGGTGGCGGTGGCTCCGGTGGCGGCGGCGAGGGTGGTCGCCGCGCCTGCCTGGAGCACCGCGCGTCGGGACATCGCGGTCATGGGTCCTCCTCGTGGTCGTCTCCGGTGGGATCGTCACGGGGCGGGGTGGGTGGCGTCTTCCACGATCGCGGGCGGGTTGCGGGATCACGGCAGGCGGCGGTCCAGCCGGTAGGCGTGCGGGGTGTCGCCGAAGGCGCGGCGGAACAGCGTGGTCAGGTGGCTCTGACCGGACAGCCCGACCCGGTGGGCGATCTCGGCGATCGGCAGGTCGGTGCGGGCCAGCAGCTCGGCGGCCCGCTCCACCCGCCGCCGGGTGACGTACCGGTGCGGCGGGACGCCGGTGGCGGCCTTGAACGCCCGGCCGAAGCGGTCGACCCCCAGGTCCGCCTGCGCCGCCAGCGCGGCCAGCCGCAGGTCATCGGCGAGGTGCTCGTCGATGAACCCGATCACCCGGCCCAGCCGCGCCCCGGTCAGCGCGGTCGCCCGCCCGGCGCGCTCCGGCCGCCGCCGCAGCAGGTGCAGGCCCAGCGCGGTGGCCACGCTGTCCACGAACAGCGCGCCGCCCGCGCCCCCGCCGCGCGCCTCGTCCCGCAGCGCCAGGGCGAGCTGCCAGACCAGCGGGTCGGGCTGGTTGGTGAACCCGACCGGCTCACCGTCGAACCGGGGCGCCAGCCGGATCGCGCCGTACTCGATCCGACCGCCCGCGTGCCAGGCCCGCCGCCGCTGCCCGGCGGGCAGGAAGGTGACCGCGCCGGGGAAGTCCGCGCCCCGGTAGCGCGGGCCGTCCCCGATGGCGGCCTCGGTGCGCTCGGTGCGCCCGCTGAAGGTGACGAAGACCAGGTGGTCGGGCAGCTGGAGGAGGGCCTCCGGGTCGGACCCCGGCCGCCAGCGCGCCAGCTCCAGGCTGACGCCGTCCCACTGCCTGCGGCGCACCGCCAGCAGGTGGCCGCCGTTCCTGCGGACCTCCACCCGGCCAGTGTCGGGCGCGGCCGGTGTGCGGCGGGTGAACTCGTCGCGCACCGCCGTGCGCGGAGCGCGACCGCAGTGCGTTACCAGCTGGTAGCACTCCCGGAACGCTGGATTTCCTTGTTCGATCAAGAGATGCTGGAGGTCCACGTGACCAGGGACTCACCGCGGGGGATAGGCTGGCTGTCGGCCGCCCCGGCGGCCACTCCGCAACCCCCTGGCGCAAGCCAGTCGAGAATCGAGGAGACGCACCGTGACGGTTCGCGTAGGTGTCAACGGTTTCGGCCGCATCGGTCGCAACTTCTGGCGCGCCGTTCAGGCCAGCGGGCACGACATCGAGATCGTCGCCTTCAACGACCTCGGTGACGTCAACACGATGGCTCACCTGCTCAAGTACGACAGCGTGCTGGGTCGCCTGAACGCCGAGGTCTCGGTGTCCGACGAGGGCATCGTGGTCGACGGCAAGACCATCAAGGCCCTCGCCGAGCGCGACCCCGGCAAGCTGCCCTGGAAGGACCTGGGCGTCGACGTGGTCGTCGAGTCCACCGGCTTCTTCACCGACGCCGCCGCCGCGCGCAAGCACGTCGACGAGGGCGGCGCGAAGAAGGTCATCATCTCCGCCCCGGCCAAGGGCGAGGACCTGACCGTGGTGCTGGGCGCGAACGACGACCAGTACGACGGCTCGCAGACGGTCATCTCCAACGCCTCCTGCACCACCAACTGCCTGGCCCCGCTGGCCAAGGTGCTGCACGACGCGTTCACCATCGAGCGTGGCCTGATGACCACCATCCACGCCTACACGCAGGACCAGAACCTGCAGGACGCGCCGCACAAGGACCTGCGCCGCGCCCGCGCCGCCGCGCTGAACATCGTGCCCACCAGCACCGGCGCGGCCAAGGCCATCGGCCTGGTGCTGCCCGAGCTCAAGGGCAAGCTGGACGGCTACGCCCTGCGCGTGCCGGTGCCCACCGGCTCGGCCACCGACCTGACCGTGACCGTCGGCCGCGAGGTCACCGTCGACGAGGTCAACGCCGCCTACAAGGCCGCCGCCGACGGCGCGCTCAAGGGCTACCTGCGCTACAACACCGACCCGATCGTGTCGACCGACATCGTCACCGACCCGGCGTCGTGCATCTACGACGCGCCGCTGACCAAGGTCATCGGCAACCAGGTCAAGGTCGTCGGCTGGTACGACAACGAGTGGGGCTACTCCAACCGCCTCGCGGACCTGGTCAACCTCGTCGCCAGCAAGCTCTGAGGCGGACTGTGAAGACTCTCGACGACCTGCTCGCCGAGGGTGTGTCGGGTCGGCGCGTGCTGGTGCGCGCCGACCTGAACGTCCCCCTCGACGGCGACAAGATCACCGACGACGGCCGCGTGCGCGCGTCGGTGCCGACGATCAAGAAGCTGGTCGACGCGGGCGCCCGCGTCCTGGTGGCCGCGCACCTGGGCCGCCCCAAGGGCGGCCCCGACCCGAAGTTCTCCCTGGCCCCGGTCGCCCGGCGGCTGGGCGAGCTGCTCGGGCAGCCGGTGGAGCTGGGCACGGAGACCGCCGGTGACGGCTCCGTGGTGCTGCTGGAGAACATCCGCTTCGACCCGCGCGAGACCAGCAAGGACGAGGCCGAGCGCGGCGCGCTGGCCGACGAGCTGGCGGCCAAGGCCGACGCGTTCGTCTCCGACGGCTTCGGCGTCGTGCACCGCAAGCAGGCCTCGGTCTACGACGTGGCCCAGCGGCTGCCGCACTACGCGGGCGGCCTGGTGCTGGCCGAGGTCCAGGTGCTGCACAAGCTCACCGAAGACCTCCAGCGGCCCTACGTCGTGGTGCTGGGCGGGGCGAAGGTCTCCGACAAGCTCGGCGTCATCGCCAACCTGCTGACCAAGGTCGACCGGCTGCTCATCGGCGGCGGCATGGCCTACACCTTCCTCAAGGCCCAGGGCCACGAGGTCGGCCAGTCGCTGCTGCAGGAGGACCAGATCGAGCAGGTCCTCGGCTTCCTGGAGCAGGCGCGGGAGCGCGGCGTGGAGCTGGTGCTCCCGGTCGACTTCCTGGCCGCCACCGGCTTCTCGGCCGACGCCGAGTTCGACGTGGTGCCCTTCGACGCCATCCCGGCCGACCGCGAGTGCCTGGACATCGGCCCGAAGACCCGCGAGCTGTTCGCGGCCAAGCTGGCCGACGCCAGGACGGTCTTCTGGAACGGCCCGATGGGCGTGTTCGAGTTCGAGGCGTTCTCCGGCGGCACCCGCGCGGTCGCCGAGGCCCTGGTGGCCAGCGACGCGTTCACCGTGGTCGGCGGCGGCGACTCGGCCGCCGCGGTGCGGGCGCTGGGCCTGCCCGAGGACGGCTTCTCGCACATCTCCACCGGTGGTGGGGCCTCGTTGGAGTTCCTGGAGGGCAAGGAACTCCCCGGCGTGTCCGTCCTGGAGGGCTGATGGCCACCCGACAGCCGCTGATCGCGGGCAACTGGAAGATGAACCTCAACCACTTCGAGGCCATCGCCCTGGTGCAGAAGATCGCCTTCTCGCTGCCCGAGAAGTACTACGCCAAGGTCGAGGTGGCGGTGCTGCCGCCGTTCACCGACATCCGCAGCGTGCAGACCCTGGTCGACGGCGACAAGCTGCTGCTCAAGTACGGCGCGCAGGACCTGTCGCCGCACGACTCGGGCGCCTACACCGGTGACGTGTCCGGCCCGATGCTGGCCAAGCTCGGGTGCTCCTACGTCACCGTGGGCCACTCGGAGCGGCGCGAGTACCACCACGAGGACGACGCGGTGGTCAACAAGAAGGTCAAGGCCGCGCTCAAGCACGGCATCACCCCGATCTTCTGCCTCGGCGAGCGCGTCGAGGTCCGGGACGCGGGCGGGCACGTCGCGCACTGCACCGACCAGCTGGTGGCAGGTCTCAAGGGCCTGTCCGCCGAGCAGGTGCGCGGCGTGGTGATCGCCTACGAACCGGTGTGGGCCATCGGCACCGGCAAGGTCGCCAGCTCGGCCGACGCCCAGGAGGTGTGCGCGGCGCTGCGCGCCAAGCTCGCCGAGCTCCACGGCGAGGACGTCGCCTCGGCCGTTCGGGTGCTTTACGGCGGCTCGGTGAAGTCGGGCAACATCGGCGAGCTCATCGCGCAGAAGGACGTCGACGGCGCCCTGGTGGGCGGTGCGAGCCTGGACGCGGACGAGTTCACCAAGCTGTGCGCGCTGGCGGCGGGCGGCCCTCTACCCTGATGTCGGTGAACCAGACGTCCCCCCGCGGTGGTCCACGGTCGGCAGTTGACCGGGTACTCTGTGGCGTCACCTGCCTGACAGCGAGGAAGAAATGAACCTGTTCCTGCAGATCCTTCTGATCGTGTCCAGCCTGCTGCTGATCCTGCTGGTGCTGCTGCACCGCGGCCGTGGTGGCGGTCTGTCCTCGCTGTTCGGCGGCGGTATGCAGTCGAGCCTGTCCGGGTCCAGCGTGGTGGAGAAGAACCTGGACCGCCTGACGCTGTTCGTCGGCGCGATCTGGGTGATCGCCATCGTGGGCATCGGACTGCTCCAGAAGGTCAACTGACACCGGGTCAGTGGACTCAGGGAATCCACGTGGTGGGGGTGTGAGGGTCGATGGCTGGTGGTAACGCGATTCGCGGTACCCGCGTCGGCGCAGGCCCGATGGGTGAGTCGGAGCGCGGCGAGTCCGCGCCCCGGCGTCGGGTGTCGTACTGGTGCGCCAACGGGCACGAGTCGCGTCCGTCGTTCGCGGTCGAGGCGGAGATCCCGGAGATGTGGGATTGTCCGCGCTGCGGTCTTCCGGCCGGGCGGGATGAGCAGGCTCCCCCTGCTCCTCCGCGCAACGAGCCGTACAAGACGCACCTGGCCTACGTGAAGGAGCGCCGCTCCGACGCGGATGGCGAGGCGATCCTCGAAGAGGCGCTCACCAAGCTGCGCAAGCAGCGCGAAGAGCCCTAGCAGGCAAGCGACGAGGAAGGCCCCGCGGGAATCCCGCCGCGGGGCCTTCCGCGCGTTTTCAGGCCCTGCGGCGCAGCCCGGCGAACTGGCGGCGCAGCAGGGCCGCGCCGAGCAGCAGGACCAGCCCCACCACCACGAGCGTCGGGGTCGTCCCGCTGGTCGAGCTGGTCACCGCCACGTCCACGCTGCCGACCAGGACGATCCCGCAGTCCGCCCGGATCACGTGCCGCCCCGGCTGGACGGTGGTGAACTGCACCCCGGTGCTGAACCGGCCCGTGCCGTCGGCGGTGGTGGTGCCCAGGTCCTGGTCCTGCGACGACAGCGTCACGGTCGCACCGGGCTGACAGCCCGTGCCGGTCGCCGTCAGCGGGTCGCCCGGCTGCACGTGCTCCCTGTCCAGGGTCAGCACGCCGTCCCCGGACGTCGGCTCGCTCTGCGACGTCGGCGGGGTCGAACTGCTGCTGCCGGTGGTCGTCGTCGTGGTCGTGGTGGGGGCAGTGGTGGTCGTGGTCGGGCGCGTCGTGGTGGTGGGCGCAGGGGCGGTGGTGGTGGCCTGCGGCGCGGTCGTGGGAGCGGGCGGTGGCGCGGTCGTCGTGGGCTGCGGCACCGTCACGGTGAAGGTGGCGCCGGGGTTGCCCGACGAGCCGCACAGGGGCCTGGCCGTCACCTGGTGCCCGCCGGGGGTCGCCCCGGACGGCACGACCGCCGAGCCGGAGCCGCTGCCGCGCCACCCCAGCGGCCCACCCCCGATCGCGGTCCGGCCGTCCCACAGGATCTGCACCGTGTAGTCGCGGCAGTCGCGGCCGGGGTACAGGCCGGTCCAGCTGGCCGTGAAGCGCGTCCCGGCCGGGCCGCTGGCGACGGACAGGGTGAGCGAGGGGGCTTGCGGCTGGGCCGACGCGGGAGCGGCGACGAGCGCGGTAGCGCCGTAGGCGACGACACCCAGTAGAGCTAGTGTTCCAGCCGTTCGCATGTCCGTCCCCTGAACTTCGAGGTGCCCTTGTGAGACGCATTATGGGCAGGGTCGGATCGCTGCTCCTGTGCGGGATCGTCCTCTCGGGGCTCGTCGCGGGCACGGGGCGCGCGGCCGACGGCGCCGTCACCATGAACGCCACTGTGGACGGTGCGCCCGTGGGGGCCGATGTGCTGGTGCTGGCCCCCGGCGGGTCCAGCCGCATCTCGGTGACCGTCCACAACGGGACCGCCGCGACCCGCTACGTGAAGACGATCCGGTTGTCCGGCACCGCGCTGGCGCTGCCCTTCTTCTCCTACGACACCACCATCCCGTTCGAGGTCCCCGCCGGGCGCAGCGTCACCCGCGGCTTCGTGCTCGACCTCGCCCAGCTCGGCGGCCAGGCCACCGGCCTGCTGCCCGCCCGCCTGCAGGTGCTCGACGCCAACCGGGACGTGATCGCCGCCGTCTCCGCCACCGCGGACGTGCGCGGGTCGACGTGGTCGGTCTACGGGCTGTTCGGCCTCGCGCTCGCGGTGCTGGCCGCGCTGGCCTGGGCGGCGGCGCTGCTCGCGCTGGCCAGGCAGCGCCTGCCCGCGAGCCGGTGGCGGCGCGCCCTGCGGTTCCTGCCCGCCGGGGTGGGCAGCGGGCTGGCGGCGGTGGTGCTGCTGTCCGCGCTGCGGGTCGTCACGCCCACACCGGTCGCCGAGGCGGTGCTGGTGCTGGGCTGCGCCGCGGTGGCGCTGGTCCTGGGCGCGCTCACGCCTCCCCCGGAGACCGTCGAGGCCCCGCTCGCCGACCCGGAGGCCACCCAGCGCCTGCGGCCGGTGGCGGGCCGCGGCGCCTGAGTCACCGGGCCAGCGGCAGCGCGACGCGGACCAGGAAGCCCCCGTCATCGGTCGGGCCCGCGTGGAACTCGCCGTCGAGCAGCACCGCCCGCTCGCGCAGGCCGACCAGGCCGTGGCCGCCACCGGGCAGGGCGGGCTCGGGCCGCTGGGACGGGCACGGGTCCGGGCGCTCGTTGCGGACCTCCACCCGCACCCGGTCGCCCTCGGCGTCGACCAGCACGGCGGCCGCGGCACCGTGGGCGTGCTTGCGCACGTTGGTCAGCGCTTCCTGCACGGTCCGGTAGACCGCGCCGGACACCGGCGCGGGCGCCCGGCCCACCGGTCCCCGCACGGTCAGCGACGCGGGCACCGCCGAGGTGGCGACCAGCTGCGGCAGGTCCTCGATGCGCGGCTGCGGCGCGTCGTCACCGCTGGTCGTGCGCAGCACGCTGACCAGCTGGCGCAGTTCGTCCAGGGTCCGGGTGCTCAGCGCGCGGATGGTGCCCGCGACCTGCTTCGCGTTCGGGTCGGCCGCCACCACGCGCAGCGCGCCCGCCTGCATCGCGATCAGGCTGACCTGGTGGGACACCACGTCGTGCATCTCCCGCGCCAGGCGGGCCCGCTCGTCGGCGCGCACCGCGTGGGCGTGCAGCACCCGCTCGCGCTCGCGGCTGGCGGCCAGCTCGGCGATCCGGGCGGACAGCTGCTCCCGCGCGTGCGCCAGCAGCGCGATGGCGATGGGCATCCCCGCCACGATGCAGCCGTAGATGGCGTTGTGGACGTGCGACTTCCACTCCTGCGCCAGGAACTCCTCGACCGGCCAGACGAAGAACCGGCTCAGCCACACCAGCACCGCGCCCACGACGGTGGGCAGCGCCAGCAGCCTGCGCCGCGCCAGCGTGCCCAGCGCGATCATCGCGGCCAGCTGCGCCCACCCGGCCAGGAAGCCGGGGACGGTGACCAGGACCACCAGGAACGGGAACTTCCGCCGCAGCGCCACCGCGATCACCGCGATGACGGACAGGACGTAGTTGTACGGCTCGGCCTCCGGGATCACGCGCAGCCACACGTCCAGCGCGGCGACGGCGACCGCCGCCACGTCGAACGCGAGCTGCCGGTAGCCGACCAGCACCGCCTTCAGCCCGCGAGCGGCCCGTTCGGCCGCGGCCCCGTCAGCCCGGCTGCTCGGCAGCGCACCCGTCCCGCCGTCCGCCCCGGTGTCCGTCGCGCTGTCCACCGCCGCCCGTCTGCCCGCGTCCATCACCCATCGGTTGTCACCCTGCTGCGCCGCTGTCGCACTTGGCATGACCAGCCCCCTCCACCCCCGACGTGACCGTCACCCCTCGAGACGCCGCGGTTACCCGAAAGGGACGCGGACCCCACGATAAAGTTGCGAGCGCGAACGCTCACCAGTGGCTGACCAGATCCTGCACGTCGGGGAAGTCGGGCCGCTGGTCGAAGACCTCCAGCGGGAACGTGCCGTGCGGCCACTGCCGGAACGGCTCCGCCCACAGCCGGGACAGCGAGGGCGGGAAGCGCACCAGCTCGGCCGGACGCTGTGGGAGTCCAGCTCCCCCGTGGCGACCAGCTCCAGGATGCGCGGCAGGAAGTGGCGGAAGTCCTGGTCGGAGCCGCCGACCGTTCGACGCCCTGTCCGGCAGTGGGCTCACCTTCGGCTTCACCATGTTGAAAGTTCCGTTCGGCGACGTTCCGCCACCGGAATTCGTCTACCTGGAGATGTACGACGACGCCCGCTACTTGGACGACAACCAGTCGGTGCACGTCTACGACCGGCTGTGGGCCCACGTCACCTCGGCCGCGCTCGGTGAGGAAGAGTCGAGGAGGTTCATCCTGCGCGTGGCGCACGAGTTCGAGTAGAGGGAGGAAGAAGATGGCCACCAGGTTCGCGCCTTCGCGGTGGATCAAGTCGAGCTACAGCGATGGCAGCGGGCAGTGCGTCGAAGTCGGGTTCGGCGGGCGCCGGGTCGGCGCTCGGGACTCCAAGAACACCGGTCCCGAACTGGCGTTCCCAGGGCGTCGTGGGCGGCGTTCCTCGTCGCTGTGAAGGCCAGCTGACCCGCGCCTGAGCAGGCACATCACAGATTGGTCTTTATTCCTCCGCGCATGGCACCGGAACCGCCGCCACCGCGTTCCAGGGGGCATGGTCAGGGGAAACGAGGACGAGCCGCAGCCGCCCCGGTGGGCGGTGTGGGTCGCGCGCGTCATCGCCGTGGTGGTCGTGGTGCCGGTGAAGCTGGCCTGGGAGGCGCTGAAGACCGCTGCGCGAGCCGTGAGCGAGGCGGTGCGCGTCTTCGGCGGGTTCCTGCGGCGCAGGATGCTCTCGCCCCTTGGCAGGGCGATCGGCGGGTTCCTGCGGCTGCTGGGGCTCGGGTTCGACGCGGTCGGCCGGGTGCTGCGGTGGGTGTTCGGCGCGTTGGGCGAGTACGTGCTCCGGCCCGTGGGGCGTGGACTGCGCGGGTTGGCCGATCTCCTCGGACGTGGGCTGCGCGGCCTGGGCCGCGCGCTCGGGGCTGTTCTGGAGGCGGTGCGCCGTCACCTGGCCGCGATCTTCGGCGGTGGCCGCCTCAGGCGGGCGCTGGCGCTGGTCGGCAGGCCGCTGCTCCGGTGCTGGCAGGTGCTGGTGGCGGCCCCGCTGCGGTGGTTGTGGCGGAACGTGGCCGTGCGGGCGGGCACCGCGCTGCAGAAGGCGCTGGAGAAGGCGCTGGAGTTCGTCGGCACCGTCCTGGGGCGGGTGCTGCGCGGCATCGGCCGAGGGCTGGCGAGGGTGGCCGCCCTGGTGTGGGACGGGCTGAAGTGGGCGGGCCGGGAGGTGGTCGCGCCGCTGTGGCGGGCGGTGCGGGCGGTCGGCCGCGCGGTCGCGGACCTGCTCGGCTGGGTGGCGCGCGGGGTGCGGCGGGCGCTCGCGGCGCTGGGCGGGGCGGTGCGCGAGTGGGTGCTGTCGCCGCTGTGGCGGGCGGTGCGCGCGGTCGGCCGCGTGATCGGGGAGGCGTTCGCCTGGGCGGGTCGCGTGGTGTCGCGGGGGCTCAGGGCGCTGGGACGGGCGGTGCGCAGGTGGGTGCTGTCGCCGCTGTGGCGGATGGCGCGCGGAGTCGGCCGCGCGGTCGCGAGCGCCTTCGGCTGGGCGGTGCGCGGAGCGCGGCGGGTGTTCCGCGCGGTGGTCGTCACCCCGGCGCGCTGGGTGCGCGGCGCGGTGCTCGCGCCGATCGGCCGGGCCGTCCGGCGGGGCTGGGAGGCGGCGGTGGTGGCCCCGGCGCGCTGGGTGCGCGGCTCGCTGCTGGACCCGGTGCGCCTGGCGGGCCGCAAGGTGCGCGGGCAGTTGCGCGCCGCGCTGGGACGCCGCTGAAGCGGTGCCGCTGAAGAGGTGCTGTTGAAGCGGTGCGGGACGGTCGCCGCCGTCCCGCACCGCGGTCCTCACGCCAGCGGGGGCGTGAACAGCTCCGGCACCTTGGCCGCCGCCGCCGAGTCCAGCAGCCACAGCGTCCGCCGCTGGCCGGTGGCACCCGCCGCGGGCAGCTGCACCTCGCCCGCGCCGGTCAGCGCCATGGACACCGCCGCCGCCTTGGCCGCGCCCGTGGTCATCAGCCACACCTCGCGGGAGCGGCGGATCGCGGGCAGGGTCAGGCTGACCCTGGTGGGCGGCGGCTTGGGGCAGTTGCGCACCGCCACGACGCTGCGCTCGGCCTCGTAGACGGCGGGCGAGGACGGGAAGACCGACGCCACGTGGCCCTCCTCGCCCACCCCCAGCAGGCACACGTCGAAGGTCGGCACCGAGCCGTGGTCCTCCGGGCGCGCCGCGGCGGCCAGCTCGTCGGCGTAGGCGTCCGCCGCGGCCTCCGGGTCGTCGCCGAAGGGGCCGTCGGAGGGGGCCATCACGTGCACCCGCGCCGGGTCGACCGGCACGTGGTCGAGCAGGGCTCGCCGCGCCTGGGTCTCGTTGCGCTCGGCGTGCCCGGAGGGCAGGAAGCGCTCGTCGCCCCAGTACAGGTCCACCCGGCCCCAGTCGACCGCGTCCCGCGCGGGCGTGGCGCGCAGGTGCTCCAGCACGGCGATGCCGGTGCGCCCGCCGGTCAGCACCAGCGACGCCGAGCCGCGCGCGGCCTGCGCGTCCACCAGCCTGGTCACCAGCCGGGCCGCCGCGGCGGCGGCCAGCAGGTCGCCGTCGCGGTGCACCACCACTTCCGGACGGCTCACGAACCCGCCTTCGCCCTGGCCGCCTGCTTGGCCGCCTTCACCGGCTTGGCCGAAGCCTTCACCGCGGCTTTCGCCGGGGCCTTGTCAGCGGTCTTCTCCGCGGCCTTGTCCGCCGCCTTCTCCGGCTCGGCGGCCTCGGCGGGCGCGGTGCCGTTGGTGGCGGGCTTGGCGGGCTTGGCCGCGACCTTCGTGGAAGTCCGGCCGCGCGAGACCTTGCCGAGCGCCTTCAGCGAGGTCTCGTACACCTCGTCCGGGTCCAGCCTGCGCAGCTCCTCGGCCAGGCAGTCGCGGACCTCGCGGCGCTGCAGCGCCACCCGCCGCTCCGGCTGGCCGGGCTGGGTCAGGGTGCCCACCCTGCCGTCGGGCCGCACCAGCTCCACCGCGCCGGAGCGCCGCTCCAGCTTCACGTCCACGATGCCCTCGCCGTGGGTGGCCTTGAGCCGCTTCACCGGCGCCCGCAGGTACGCGGCCAGCCACGCCGCCAGCAGGTCGGTCGACGGCGAGTCCGCCTCGCCGCTGACCTCCGCCTCGGTGACCTTCTCGTACGGCGGCAGGTCCAGCGCCGAGGCCAGCATGGCCCGCCACAGCGTCAACCGGGTCCACGCCAGGTCCGTGTCGCCCGGCGTGTAGCCCGCCCGGCGCTGCTCCAGCGCCTTGATCGGGTTCTTCTCCGCCGCCGCGTCGGTGATCCGGCGCTGCGCGAGCATCCCGATCGGGTCCTTCGCGGGCACCGCGGGCGCGTCGTTGGGCCACCACGCCACCACCGGGGTGTCCGGCAGCAGCAGCGGCACCACGCAGCTGGCGCCTTCGTTGGCCAGCTCCCCGTACAGCCGCAGCACGATGACCTCGGAGGCGCCCGCGTCGCCGCCGACGCGGATCTGCGCGTCGAGCCGGGCCGCCGCCTTGCGCGCGCCGCGCGCCACCACGATCACCCGGCACGGGTGCTCGCGGCTGGCGTCGTTGGCCGCGTCCACGGCCTCCTCGGTCTTGGCGCCGTCGTCGGTCACGATGACCAGCGTCAGCACCCGGCCCAGGGTGACCGCGCCACCCTCCTCGCGCAGCTGCACGAGCTTGCTGTTGACCTGCGACGTGGTGGTCGAGGGCAGGTCGATGATCACGGACGCCTCCAGTGCCTGCCGGTCCTGGCCATCATCGCCTCGGCCGAGGCCGGTCCCCAGGTTCCTGCCTTGTACTTCTCCGGCGCGCCGTGGCTCGCCCAGTGCTTGATGACGGGGTCGAGGATCTCCCAGGACAGCTCGACCTCGTCGTTCTTCGGGAACAGCGACGGCTCGCCCAGCAGCACGTCCAGCAGCAGCCGCTCGTAGGCCTCGGGGGAGGACTCGGTGAACGCGTGGCCGTAGCCGAAGTCCATCGTGACGTCCCGGACCTCCATGGAGTTGCCCGGCACCTTCGAGCCGAACCGCATGGTCACGCCCTCGTCCGGCTGTACCCGCACCACCAGGGCGTTCTGCCCCAGCTCCTCGGTGGCGGTGTCGTCGAAGGGCAGGTGCGGCGCGCGCTTGAACACCACGGCCACCTCGGTGACGCGGCGGCCCAGGCGCTTGCCGGTGCGCAGGTAGAACGGCACGCCCGCCCAGCGCCGGGTGTTGACCTCGGCGGTGATCGCCGCGTAGGTCTCGGTGGTGGAGTCCTTGGCGAAGCCGCCCTCCTCCAGCAGACCGGGCACCTTCTGCCCGCCCTGCCAGCCACCGGTGTACTGGCCGCGCGAGGTGGTCTCATCGAACGGCCCGATCAGCCGGGTCGCCGAGAGCACCTTGACCTTCTCCGCCCGCAGGTCGCTGGGGCGGAAGGAGACCGGCTCCTCCATCGCGGTCAGCGCCAGCAGCTGCAGCAGGTGGTTCTGGATCACGTCGCGGGCCGCGCCGATGCCGTCGTAGTAGCCCGCGCGCCCGCCGAGGCCGATGTCCTCGGCCATGGTGATCTGCACGTGGTCGACGTAGTTGGCGTTCCAGATGGGCTCGTAGAGCTGGTTGGCGAAGCGCAGCGCCAGGATGTTCTGCACCGTCTCCTTGCCGAGGTAGTGGTCGATGCGGAACACCGACTCCTCGGGGAAGACGTCGTTGACGATCTTGTTCAGCTGCTTGGCGCTGGTCAGGTCGTGGCCGAACGGCTTCTCGATGACCACCCGCCGCCACTGGCCGGGGTGCGTGCCCGGCGCCTTGGCCAGGCCCGAGCGGCTGAGCTGGTTGACCACCGTGGTGAACGCGCTGGGCGGCACCGACAGGTAGAACGCGTGGTTGCCGCCGGTGCCGCGCTCCTCGTCCAGCTGCCGCACCGTCTCGGCCAGCGAGTCGAACGCGGCGTCGTCGTCGAAGGTGCCCTGCACGAAGCGGATGCCCTCGGCCAGCTGCTCCCAGACCGCCTGCCGGAACGGGGTGCGCGCGTGCTGCTTGACCGCGTCGTGCACGACCTCCATGAAGTCCTGGTCGGCCCAGTCCCGCCGGGCGAACCCGACCAGGCCGAAGCCCGGCGGCAGCAGGCCGCGGTTGGCCAGGTCGTAGATGGCGGGCATGAGCTTCTTGCGCGACAGGTCACCGGTCACGCCGAAGATCACCAGGCCGCAGGGCCCCGCGATGCGGGGCAGCCGCTTGTCCCTGGCGTCGCGCAGGGGATTGCGCTTGGTGGGCGCGGTCACGAACCGTCCTCCTGAATGGCTTCGACGAGCTGGGCGAGCCCGGCGACGCGGTCGGTGAGGTGCAGCCGCAGCACCGGGCGCCCGCGCTCGGCGAGCACCTGGCCGTCGCCCAGCGCCTGGGCCAGCTGCAGGGTGGCGAGGTCGTAGGGCCGTCCCGGCACCTCCAGCCGCGTCGGCGACGCGCCGGTGATCTGCAGGAACACCCCGTTCTGGTGACCGCCCTTGTGGTACTGGCCGGTCGAGTGCAGGAACCGGGGGCCCCAGCCGAACGTGGTCTGCCGGTGCGCGCGACGGGCCACCTCGGCGCGCAGCAGCGCGAACGAGGCGTCGTCGAGCCGGTCGAGGTAGGCCTGCACGGACACGTAGCCGTGCTCCGGCGCCGCCGCGAACAGCGCCTGGAGCGCCTCGGCCGCGGTGCGCACGCCGCCGGGCAGCCAGTCGCCGCCCACGTGGACCTCGATCGTGCCGTCGGTGAACGCGGGCTCGACCGGCTCGGCCGCGGGCGCGTCCAGCAGCGAGCGCGCCGCCTTCTTGGCCGCCTCGACGTCGGGCTGGTCGAACGGGTTGATGCCAAGGCCGCGGCCCGCCAGCGCGGTCGCGGTCTCCCAGAGCAGGAACTGCGCGCCCAGCGAGCCCTCGACGGCGATCGAGGACGAGCCGGTCGCCGGGCCGATGGCCACGGTCGTGGCGTCCGAGCCCGCGTCGACGAAGCCCGCCGCGCCCGGCCCCTCCACCACCACCGGCAGCAGGCCGGTGCCGTCCTTGCCGGTGGACTCGGCGATCAGCTGCTCGGCCCAGTCGCCGAGCCCCTTGATGCCCGAGCCGGTGTCGGCGAGGACGACCTTCTCCGCGCCGTGCGCGTGCGCGACGACGAGGTTGGCCGCCAGCAGCACCGCCGGGTTGTCCACCGAGTCGGCGGCCAGCAGCGGCGCCGCCTGCGCGGCCTCGTCCAGCAGCTTCGCGACGTCCGCGCCCGCCAGGCCCGAGGGCACCAGCCCGAACGCGGTCAGCGCGGAGTAGCGGCCGCCCACGTGCGGGTCGGCCAGGAACACCTTGCGGTACCCGGCCTCCTTGGCCGCCGCCTCCAGCGGCGAGCCGGGGTCGGTCACCACGACGATCCGCGAAGCGGCGTCCACGCCCGCGTCGGCGAACGCCTTCTCGAAGATGCGCCGGTGGCTGTCGGTCTCGACGGTCCCGCCGGACTTCGACGACACCACCAGCACGGTCCGCGCCAGGTCGCCCGCCAGCGCCTCGGCCACCTGGCCGGGGTCGGTGGTGTCCAGCACCACCAGCGGCACGCCCGCGGTGGCGGTGATCACCTCGGGCGCGAGCGAGGAACCGCCCATGCCCGCGAGCACCACCCGGTCGACGCCCTCGGCGAGCAGCTCGGCGCGCAGCGCCGCGATTTCCTCCACCAGCGGGCGCGACGACTCGTGCAGCGTCGTCCAGGACAGCCGGATGGCCGCCTCGGACTCGGCGGCCGGACCCCACAGCGTGGGGTCCTGGGCCGCGAGCCTGCTGGGCACCGACTCCTGGAGCAGCTCGGCCACCACGGTGTCGAGCTGCTCCTGGTTCGGCGTGCGGACGATCTCCGCGGAGATCACCTCGGTCATGTCAGCCCTTCGCCTGGTCCAGCTGGCCGGTCACGGTCTCCAGCAGCTCCGCCCACGACTTCTCGAACTTCTCCACGCCCTCGGTCTCCAGCGTGACGAAGACGTCGTCGACGTCGATGCCCAGCGCGGCGAGCCGGTCGAAGACCTCCTGCGCCTGCGCGGCCCGGCCGGTCACCGTGTCACCGGTGATCGCACCGTGGTCGGCGACGGCGTGCAAGGTCTTCTCGGGCATCGTGTTGACCACGCCCGCCACGACCAGCTGGTCCACGTACTGGGTGTCGGAGTAGTTCGGGTCCTTCACGCCGGTGGAGGCCCACAGCGGCCGCTGCGCGCGGGCGCCGTCGGCGGCCAGCGCCTCCCAGCGCGGACCGGCGAAGGTCTCCTCGTAGGCGGCGTAGGCCAGCAGGGCGTTGGCGATGGCGGCCTTGCCGCGCAGCTCGGCGGCGGCCGGGTCGTCGATCTTGTCCAGCCGCTTGTCGACCTCGGTGTCCACCCTGGACACGAAGAACGACGCCACCGAGTGGATGCCGCGCAGGTCGTGGCCGTTGGCCTTGGCCTGCTCCAGGCCGGTGATGAACGCCTCCATCACGTCGCGGTAGCGCTCGACGGAGAAGATCAGCGTCACGTTGACGCTGACGCCCTCGGCCAGCGTGCGGGTGATCGCGGGCAGGCCCTCGACGGTGGCCGGGATCTTCACCATCAGGTTCGGCCGGTCCACCGCCTTCCACAGGTCCAGCGCCTCGGCCGCGGTGCGCTCGGTGTCGTTGGCCAGCCGCGGGTCCACCTCGATGGACACCCGGCCGTCCACGCCGTCGGTGGACTCGTAGATGTCGCGGAACAGGTCGCAGGCGTTGCGCACGTCCGTGGTGGTGATCTCGCGGACCGCCGCCTCGGTGTCGGCGCCGCGCGCGGCCAGCGCGCGCACCTGCTCGTCGTAGGACTCGCCGTTCGACAGCGCCGAGGCGAAGATGGTCGGGTTGGTGGTCACGCCGACGACGTGCTTGGTGGCGATGAGCTCGCCCAGGTTGCCCGAGGTGAGCCGCTCGCGCGACAGGTCGTCCAGCCAGATCGACACACCGGCTTCGCTCAGCGCGGCCAGCGGGTTCGCAGTCATGTCTTCTCTCCTGCAGCTGTAGGGGTCAGCGGGTCCTGGCCAGCGACCGTCGGGCGGCGGCGACGACGTTCTCGGTGGTGAAGCCGAACTCCCGGAACAGCGTCTGGTAGTCGGCGGACGCGCCGAAGTGCTCGATGGAGACGATCTCGCCCGCGTCGCCCGCGAAGCGGTACCACGGCTGGGCGATGCCCGCCTCGACCACCACGCGCGCCTTCACCGACGAGGGCAGGACCCGCTCGCGGTAGTCCTCGTCCTGGGCGTCGAAGAACTCGACGCAGGGCATGGACACCACACGCGTGGCAACGCCGTCGGCCTCCAGAACCTTCCGCGCCTCGACCGCCATCTGCAGCTCCGAGCCGGTGGCGACGATGATCAGCTCCGGCTCGCCGTTGGCGGCGTCGTGCAGCACGTAGCCGCCCTTGGCCACGCCCTCGGCGGCCTTCTCCCTGGTGCCCTCCAGCACGGGCAGGTTCTGCCTGGTCAGCGCCAGGCCGGAGGGGGCCGTCGGGTCCTCGATCACGGCCCGCCAGGCGGCCGCGGTCTCGTTGGCGTCACCGGGGCGCAGCACGCGCAGGCCGGGGATGGCGCGCAGCGCGGCCAGGTGCTCGATCGGCTGGTGGGTCGGGCCGTCCTCGCCAAGGCCGATGGAGTCGTGCGTCCACACGTAGGTGACCGCGGACTTCATCAGCGCGGCCAGCCGGACCGCCGGGCGCATGTAGTCGCTGAACACCAGGAAGGTGCCGCCGTAGGGGCGGGTCGGGCCGTGCAGCGCGATGCCGTTGAGGATCGAGCCCATCGCGTGCTCGCGGACGCCGAAGTGCAGCGTGCGGCCGTACGGGTTGGCGTTCCACTCCTTGGTGGAGGTCTCCGCCGGGCCGAACGAGTCCGCGCCCTTCATCGTGGTGTTGTTGGACTCGGCCAGGTCGGCCGAGCCGCCCCACAGCTCCGGCAGCACCGGCGCCAGCGCGTTGAGCACCTCGCCGCTGGCCTTGCGGGTGGCCACGCCCTTGGCGTCGGGCTCCCACGACGGCAGCGCGTCCGCCCAGCCCTCGGGCAGGTCGCGGCCGATCAGCCGGTCCAGCAGCGCCTTGCGCTCCGGGTTGGCCTGCGCCCAGGCGTCGAAGGACTTCTGCCACTCGGCCTTGGCCTGCTCGCCGCGCTTGACCACCGCGCGGGTGTGCTCCAGCACCTCGTCGGAGACCTCGAAGGTCTGCTCCGGGTCGAACCCGAGGAGCTTCTTGACCTCGCGGATCTCGTCCTCGCCCAGCGCGGCGCCGTGCGCCTTGCCGGTGTTCATCTTGTTCGGCGCCGGGTAGCCGATGATCGTGCGCAGCAGGATGAACGAGGGGCGCTCGGTCTCGGCCTTGGCGGCCTCCAGCGCGGCCAGGATGCCCGAGACGTTCTCGCCGCTCTCGACGACCTGCACGTGCCAGCCGTAGGACTCGTAGCGCTTGGCCGTGTCCTCGGTCAGCGCGATGGTGGTGTCGTCCTCGATGGAGATCTTGTTGTCGTCGTAGATGACGGTGAGGTTGCCCAGCTTCTGGTGGCCCGCCAGGGACGAGGCCTCCGAGGTCACGCCCTCCTCGATGTCGCCGTCCGAGGCGATGACGAAGATGTGGTGGTCGAACGGGCTCTGGCCGACCGGGGTGTCCGGGTCGAACAGGCCGCGCTCGCGGCGCGCGCCCATCGCCATGCCGACCGCGGAGGCCAGGCCCTGGCCCAGCGGGCCGGTGGTGATCTCCACGCCGGGGGTGTGCCGGTGCTCGGGGTGGCCGGGGGTCTTGGAGCCCCAGGTGCGCAGCGCCTTGAGGTCGTCCAGCTCCAGCCCGTAGCCCGCCAGGAACAGCTGGATGTACAGCGTCAGGCTGGAGTGGCCCGCGGACAGCACGAACCGGTCGCGGCCGATCCAGTCGGGGTCGGCGGGGTCGTGCCGCATGACGCGCTGGAACAGGGTGTAGGCCAGCGGGGCCAGGCTCATGGCGGTGCCGGGGTGGCCGTTGCCCACCTTCTGCACCGCGTCCGCGGCCAGCACGCGGACGGTGTCGACCGCGCGCTTGTCGAGCTCGGTCCAGTCGTCTGGCAGGGTGGCCTCGGTCAGCCGGGTGATGTCATCGGTGACGGACACGGACTTCCAGCTCCAGTCTCAGCGTAGGCGGCGGACGCCCTCGGGTGCTTCTCAATCGATCCCGTCAGGCCCGATCCGCGATTTCCCTCATCCGCCGGCCAGCCTAGTCCGCTGATCCGGCGCTCGTGCCCCGAGCACGCCGGAAGATCTCTGTGGGTGTACGCACAAGGTGCGCGACCGCCCTTCCCGGCTCTTCAGGGCGTACCCGTGCGAGCCGGGTTCCCAACACGCGGTTACGATTTGCCCATCCCCGACCTGCTGAGGAGCGCGACGCCATGAGTGCTGCCCCCGAGGCTCCGGCGCGGTCGCCCCGACAGGTCGTCGGCGCGTACGTGGCGCTGACCAAGCCGAGGGTGATCGAGCTGCTGCTGATCACCACCATCCCGGCGATGCTGCTGGCCGCCCGCGGCCTGCCGCCGCTGTGGCTGATCGCCTGCACCCTGGCGGGCGGCACGCTGGCCGCGGGCAGCGCCAACGCGCTGAACTGCTACGTCGACGCCGACATCGACGCGGTGATGAAGCGCACGGGGGCCCGGCCGCTGGCGCAGAACGCCATCCCGCCGCGCAACGCGCTGATCTTCGGCGTGGTGCTGGGGGTGGTGTCGTTCGGGTTCCTGTGGATCACCACGAACCTGATGTCCGCGGTGTTCGCGGTGCTCACCATCCTGTTCTACATCTTCGTCTACACCCTGGTGCTCAAGCGCCGGACGTCGCAGAACATCATCTGGGGCGGCATGGCGGGCTGCATGCCGGTGATCATCGGCTGGTCCGCGGTGACCGGCACGGTGGGCTGGCCCGCGCTGGCGATGTTCGGGGTGATCTTCTTCTGGACCCCGCCGCACACCTGGGCGCTGGCGATGAAGTTCAAGGAGGACTACGCCCGCGCGGGCGTGCCGATGCTGCCCGTGGTGGCCACGGCGCAGCAGGTGACCAGGCAGATCGTCATCTACTCGTGGATCACGGTGCTGTGCACGCTGCTGCTGGCGCCCGTGGCGGGCTGGATCTACCTGGCGGTCGCGGTGGCGTCGGGGGTGTGGTTCGCGGTGTTCGCGCACCGGCTGCACGGGGTCGTGCGGCGCGGCGGCTCGACGAACACGATGAAGTTCTTCCACATGTCGAACCTGTACCTGATGCTGGTGTTCTGCGGCCTCGCGGTGGACGCCGTCATCGGCCTGCCCGCACTCGGCTGGCCCTTCTGAGGTCCGGCACCCCGGCCCGGCGCGGGATCACCGCGCGCGGTGGGCGCCCGGCGTGTGGCCGAAAGCGCGGCGGAAGACGTCGATGAACGCGCTGGTGGACGACCAGCCGCAGGCGTGCGCCACGGTGGTCACCGGCGCGTCCTCCGCCAGCAGGACCAGGGCGTGGTGGAGTCGCAGCTGGGTGCGCCACTGCGGGAAGGTCATGCCGAGGTCGGCCTTGAAGAGCCGGGTCAGGGTGCGCTCGCTCGCGCCGACCCGCGCGCCGAGGGCGGCCAGGGTGCGGTTGTCGGCGGGGTCGGCGCGCAGCAGCGCGCACAGCGCCCGCAGCCGGGGGTCGGTGGGGCTGGGCAGGTGCACGGGTTGCTGCGGTGAGGCGCGGAGCTGGTCGAGCAGGACGGCGCGCAGCCTGCGCCGCTCCGGAACGTCTTCGCGCGGCGGACGGGTGTAGGCGAGGATCAGCTCGCGCAGCAGCGGTCCGACGGCCAGCACGCCCGGCTCGGCCCACCCCAGCGGGTTGTCGGTCGCGGGCAGGCCCACCAGGTGGAGTTCGAGCTCCCCGTGCGCCCGGTGGGCGTGCGCGGTCCCGGCGGGCACCCAGATGGCGCGGGTGGCCGGGGCGACCCAGGTTCCCCGGTCGGTCGTGATGGCCAGCACGCCCCTGGCCGCGTACGCGATCTGGTGGTCGTCGTGGCGGTGCGCGTCGATGCCCGCCCCGGAGGCCAGCGGCTGGACCCGCGTCGGCGCGGTCGACACGTGGCGGACTTGCGGCATCGAATGGCACTTTATCGGAAGCGCGACAGCCCGTCCGGTGGCGAGCATGGCGGGGTGTCGCGGAAGAAGTCGATCATCCTGCTGTCCGTCGGGCATGCCTGCGTGGACGTCTACCAGGGCTCGGTGGCCGCGCTGGTGCCGTTCTTCGTCGCCGAGCGCGCTTACGGCTACGCCGCGGCGTCGGGCGTCGTGCTCGCGGCGTCGCTGCTGTCCTCGGTGGCGCAGCCGCTGTTCGGCGCGCTGACCGACCGGTGGGCCATGCCGTGGCTGCTGCCCGTGAGCACGGTCCTCGGCGGCCTCGGCGTCGCACTCAGCGGCGTCAGCGGCTCCTACCCGCTGACGCTGCTCTTCGTGGCGGTGTCCGGGCTCGGCGTCGCCGCCTACCACCCGGAGGCCGCCCGCGCCGCCCGGATCGCGGCAGGCGGCAGTCACACCGCGATGGGCTGGTTCTCCCTCGGGGGCAACATCGGGTTCGCCGCCGCGCCCGTCGTGGTCGCCGCCGTCGTGACCGCGGGCGGGCTGCGGCTGTCCCCGCTGCTCATCGTCCCGGCCCTGGTCGGCAGCGTGCTGTGCCTGCCGGTCCTGCGAGCGCTCACCGGACGGGCCCGCACCGGCGCCACCACCGCGAGCCCGCCTGGCGCCGACGACCGGGCCTCCTTCGGCAAGCTGTCCCTGGTCGTGGTGTTCCGGTCGATCGCGTTCACCGGCCTGAGCACCTTCATCGCGCTGCACGCCCAGCAGCGAACCGGCGGCGGCCCCGCGACGGGCGCCGCCGCGCTGCTCCTGCTCTACCTCGGCGGGGCCGCGGGCACCGTGCTGGGCAGCAGGCTGGCCGACCGGTGGGACCGCGTCACCGTGGTCCGCTGGTCCTACCTGGCCGCCACCGGCGGGGTCGCGGGGGTGGTGTTCGTCCCGGGACCTGCCCTCCACCTGTTCGTCGCGCTGACCTCCGCCTGCCTCTACCTCCCGTTCGCCCTGCAGATCACGCTCGCCCAGGACTACCTGCCCACCCGCGTGGGCACCGCGAGCGGCGTCACCCTCGGCCTGACCGTCAGCGTCGGCGGCCTGGCCAGCCCGCTGATCGGTGCCCTGGCCGACCGCACGTCCCTGCAGGCGGCCCTCGCCCCGCTGGTCGTCCTGCCCGTCATGGGCTGGCTCGCGGCCCGCACGCTGCCCGAACCACTCGCCCCGGTCCGCTCGGAACCCGCCGGGGAGCGCTCCTGAGGCGGCCTACAGGTCCGCGGCCGCGCGGGAGTCCAGTTCCCGGCGCAGCCTGCTGAGGGCGCGGTGCTGCGCCACCCGCACCGCGCCCGGTGTCGAGCCCACCGCGGCGGCGGCCTCCTCGGCGGACAGCCCGACCACCACCCGCAGCACCAGCACCTCGCGCTGCTTGTCCGGCAGCACCTTGAGCAGCTGCGCCATCCGCTCGGACAGCTCGCCCCGCACCGCCAGCGCCTCCGGGCCCGCCTCCACCGACGGCGAGTCCGGCACGTCCTCCACCGGCTCGGCGCGGTTGCGGGCCGCGGCGCGGTGGGCGTCGGCCACCTTGTGCGCGGCGATGCCGTAGACGAACGCCAGGAACGGCCTGCCCTGGTCGCGGTAACCGGGCAGCGCCTTGAGCACGGCCAGGCAGACCTCCTGGGCCACGTCGTCCGCGGTCGTCGAGGACCAGCCCACGCGGGCGCGGCAGTACCGCACGACCGCCGGGCGCACGGTGGTCAGCAGTCGATCCACCGCACGGCGGTCACCCGCCACGGCGCCTTCGACGTCGGTCTTCGACACACGGGGAACCGCCCGCCCCGCTGCCGGGGTTAACGATCCCTCGCCGTGCAGTTCCATCGCGGAACACCCCCACGCGTCACGCCGCCCGAGCGCGGCATCACCCTCTTGTGGGAGGGGGACGGCCGGGCGAGTTAGCTCTTACGGAGGTTCCGGAGAAATTTTTCCCGCTCCACCACGACCACGCGGACGGGCTACGAGACGGCCGAGAGCAGCTCCGCCACGCTCGGGTCGTCCAGCGACTCGACGATGCACTGCCACAGCTCCAGGTTCGCCGTGGCCCACCGCGAGTACAGCGCCGCCGCCTCCGGGTCGTAGAAGTAGTAGCCCTCGTCGTGCTTGTCCCGCTGCTCGCCGACGATCTTGTGCGCCAGCTCGCGCAGGGTGATGCCGTTCTCCTCCAGGTACTTGGGCGCGAGCACGACCGGTGTCACCGGCAGCGCCTTGAACAGGGTGTCCGCGTCGGACAGCGCCTGCGCCGCCGGGGAGATGTCGCGGTGGCGCGTGCGCATCTCCGCCTCCTCCACCACCGCGTCCACGCGGGCGGCGTCCTCCGGGCGCACGCCGGAGCGCGCCAGGACGGACAGCCGCAGCTCGCGCCCGTCCACGGGCAGCGAGTTGCGGCGGACCATGTAGTTGACGTCGTGGACCAGGGCGGCCACCTCGACCAGCGCCGGGTCCGCGCCGTTGCGGCGGGCGAAGTGCACCGCCTTGTCGCGCACGAAGCTGACGTGGTGCCAGCCGTGGAACTGCAGCCGCGCCGCCAGGTCGCGGCACAGCGCGCGCACCTCCCGCTCCACCCGCTCGATCGACGCGGCGCCGATCCCGGCGCCGCCTGCCTGCACAACGTTGAACGTCCCCATCGGACCCCTCCCGTGCCGGGTGGGCCGATGGTAGGCGGGGGCGGGGACCGTCAGAGCTGCTTCGCGAGCTCCCCGAGCCGGGACTCCACCGGCACGTGCCGGTGGCTGACGCGGGTGTCCGGGTCGTAGGACAGGCTCCACGGGCTGACCGCGCGCGACTTGACCAGGAAGGTCATCGTGCCGTCCGCCGCGTGCGGGATGCGGTGGAACTGGTGGGCCAGCATGGTGCCCCACTCGCCCGCGCGGCACCGGCCGCCGCGCAGCAGGGACGTCGACAGCACGGCCGTGCCGTCCGGGGCCAGCCGCGCGGTGAACCGCTCGTGCACGTAGCCGCCGGACAGGATGACCGTGCAGAAGTGGTAGCGGTGGTTGTGCACGGAGTCCGCGTAACCCCGCCGCCAGTCGCGCTGCGGCTTGTACTCGTGCAACCAGAACGTGAAGGGTTCGGCGGGTTCGTCGCGCAGGCACCACGCGAAGTGGGTGGTCGTCTCCCGCGACCGCGCGGCCACGCGCGCCTCCTCCCGCGGTGACAGCGAGCGCAGGTGCGCGCGCAGCCGTTCCCGCAGACCGGGCCTGCACGCCCAGTCGCGGAAACCGTCCTCCACGTGGTTCCACCGGTCGACGGCAGGGGGGTCGGCCACGGAGATGAGCGTGGCGAGCTCCGCGAGGGCGGAGCACCCGGTGATCTCGGTCAGCACTGCTTATCAGCTCCCCAACTGGGCGGTGGCGGAGAATTCTCGGCGAAACTGGTGGAACTTCTCCTCGAGTGACCGGAATCCGCGCTCCGACAGGGGGGAGCCGGTGATCTTCTCGAAGAGGGCGAGGAAGTCGGTTCTCGTGGTGGCAGGCGTCACGGTGATGTGCAAACCTGCCTTGGAATTGCTGATGCGGAGGAACTCCGCGCGTTCCATCCCGTAGAGGAACGAGCCTTCGGAGAACCTCAGCGTGCGCGGGTAGGGCCGCACCACGCCCGCGCTGACGTTGCTGTAGAGGGTCAGCCAGGCGCTGTCGTCGAACAGTTCGAGCCGGTCCAGCGGCGGGTCGGACACGATCGTCACGTCGATGCGCGAGCAGCGGCCGCGGGCCAGGAACAGCCCCACCAACCCGATCGAGATCTGCTCGCGCAGCCGGGCGCAGATCGAGTCGTAGTCGCCCTCGGCGCCCTCGTGGCGCAGCAGGTAGCGGGCCCGGCCGGTGATGGCGTTGTCGTCCCTGGGGTCGGCCAGCACCGCGCGCAGCTCGCACTCCGACCGGGCCAGCAGCAGCCTGGACGCGGCGTAGCGGCCGGAGAACCCCCGGAAGCAGTACAGCCGGGTGCGGTCGAGGTCCTGCATCATGAGGTGGTTGAACGCCGGGTCGGGTTTCGCCGTCGGCTCGAACACGTGGCTGGGGAAGAACTCGCGGTCCAGCGCGCGGTACTCCTCGGTGAGCTCGCGCAGCGCCTTGCGGCTCTCCTGCACCACCGGGGTGATCAGCGCCCGCTGCGCCGCCGAGCTGGTGACCAGGGTCTGCGTGAACCCCACGACCGCGGAGACCAGCGTGCCGGTGCCGAGGGAGACCAGGAAGTTGCGGCCGGGGCCAGCGTCCATTGTGCTCGAAATGGTCGTGCTGATCCCCGATGCCACCACCAGGATCAGCAGGAGCAGACCGGTTCTGGTCCAGAACAATTCCTGTATCAAGTTGCTGCGGATGCCCCTGGGCTCCGCTGACACGACATCACCTCCACGGGTCGCTGATACCCGAATGGACGAGCGCCCTTCGGGGGCGATCACGTGCGGAGTTACTGTACGCGCGGCCGCAGATTGGCGGAAGCGGTAATTCGAGGCACATTTACAACCCATTTCGGAGATCGACAGCAGCGCACCGTGATCGGTGTTGCGCTGCCCGGTGGGCCTGGTGGCGAGTCGGCGGGGGCTGCCCCATAAGCTCGGCAACCATGCGTACTGTCGGCCGCACGGCCCTGGTTCTCGTGTCCCTGCTGTCCGCCGGCCTGTCGTTGACCGGGTGCACCCCGAGCGACCGGCCGTCCACCCAATCCGACGTCGCCTCCGAGGTGCCCAACCCGGAGGCCTCCGCACCCACCACCGCGGCATCGGTGACCAGGCCCAGCGGCCCGCCCTGCCAGCCCGACCAGTTCGAGGTCTCCGGCGCGGCTGGCGAGCGGCCGAGGATCACCGTGCCCACCGACTGCGCGCCGCAGGACGGCCTGGTCGTCAAGGACCTGACCCCCGGCACCGGCGCCGAGGTCAAGGCGGGCTCGACCGCGACCGTGCAGTACGAGCTGGTGACCTTCAGCAACGGCGAGGTGCGCGACTCGTCCTGGGAGCGCGGCCAGCCCTACGCGGTCAAGGACGTCGGCAACGCCTCGGTCATCGAGGGCTGGAACCAGGGCCTGATCGGCCTGAAGGAGGGCGGCAGGCGGCTGCTGGTCGTGCCGTCGGAGCTGGGCTACGGCAGCGGCGGCAACGGCATCGCCGCGGGCGAGACCCTGGTGTTCGTGATCGACGCGGTCAAGGTCGAGGGCTGACCGGACGGGTGGGCCCCCGGCGCGCGCCGGGGGCCCACCCGCGTCACGGCACGAGCAGCAGCTTGCCGGTGGTGCGGCGACCCTCCAGGTCCTCGTGCGCCCGGCGCGCCTCGGCCAGCGGGTAGCGCCCGCCGATCCGCACCCGCAGCGCGCCCGAGCGCACCGCCTCGAACAGCTCGCCCGCCCGCCACTCCAGCTCCTCGCGGGTGGCGGTGTACCAGGTCAGGCTGGGCCTGGTCAGGTACACCGCGCCCGCCTGGTTGAGCCGCTGCGGGTCCACCGGCGGCACCGGGCCGCTGGCCGCGCCGTAGAGCGCCAGCACGCCGCGCGGCTTGAGGCTGGCCAGGCTGCCGTCGAAGGTGGTCCGGCCCACGCCGTCGTACACCGCCGCCACGCCCGCGCCGTCGGTGAGCTGCCGGGTCCGCGCGGCGAAGTCCTCCCGGTCGTACCGGATCACCTCGTCCGCGCCCGCCTCGCGCGCCAGCGCCTCCTTGGCCTCGGTGGACACCGTGCCGATCACCCGCGCGCCCCTGGCCTTGGCCAGCTGCACCAGCAGCAGGCCCATGCCGCCCGCCGCGGCGTGCACCAGCACGGTGTCGCCGTCCCGCACCGGGTAGGTGGACGCGACCAGGTAGTGCGCGGTCATGCCCTGGAGCAGCAGCGCCGCCGCGGTCTCGTCCGCCACCCCCTCGGGCACCGGCACGGCCACCGCGGCGGGCACCACCGCCTGCTCGGCGTAGCTGCCCGGCGCCGAGGCCCAGGCCACCCGGTCGCCCTCGGCGAAGCCGGTCACCTCCGGGCCGACACCCACCACCCGGCCCGCGCCCTCCAGGCCCAGCCCGAAGGGCAGCGGCATCGGGTAGAGCCCGGACCGGTGGTAGGTGTCGATGTAGTTGACGCCCGCCGCGGCCACCTCGACCAGCAACTGGCCCGCTCCCGGAGACTTGGCCTCGACCTCGGTGTGCTCCAGCGCCTCCGGGCCGCCGGTCGCGCGCACCACCACTGCCTTGGGCATCTGCTGTCCTCCCGCTGGGTGAAGATCGGTCGTCAACGGCAACCTTCCCGCACCCGGTCCTGTTCCGGTGCTCAGCCCCCGAGAGCGACCCGGCGGGCCAGCCCCAGCGGCAGCGCCCCGGACCCGGCGATGGTGTCGTGGAACTCCCGCAGCGATCCGCGACCCGCGGCCTGGTGCTCGGCGCGGATGCGCTCGATCTCCAGCGCGCCGGTCAGGTACGACGGGGCCTGGGTGGGCCACGCGCAGTACCGGGTGACCTCGCCCGCGGCCGTGCCGGGGGTCAGCGAGGTCCTGGTGCTCATGAACTCCTCCGCCTCGGCCACCTCCATGTCGCCGCAGTGCAGCGCGGTGTCCACGACCATCCGGGCGGCCCGGAACAGCCGCGCCTCCACGTGCGCCAGCTCCTGCGCCCGGTCGGTGAAGTAGCCGTGCTCGCGCAGCAGCTTCTCCGCGTACAGCGCCCAGCCCTCGGAGAAGTACGGGGTGCGGAACACCTTGCGCACCGGCCGGTCCTGCGCGGCCAGCCAGGACAGGTGCCAGTGGTGGCCGGGGTAGGCCTCGTGCACCGCGATGGTGGCCAGCTGCGAGCGGGCGTTGGTGCGCAACCGCTGGGTGACCTGCTCGTCGGTGAACCCCTCCGGCGGGAAGGGCACGAAGAAGTGCCCCAGCCGGGCGTCGGTCAGCGGCGGCGGGGACATGTAGGAGGCCACCGACAGCACCGGGCGCTGGAAGGTCGGGGAGGGCACCACCCGGCACTGCTCGCCCTCGGCCAGCGTCACCAGCCCGTGCTCCACCAGGAACGCCCGTGCCCTGAGCGTCTCCGCCTCGTACTCCGCGCGCATCGCCTCGGGCGTGGGCGGGTGGTCGTCCTGCAGGCCGGCCATCACCGCGTGCCAGTCGTCGGCGCCCGCCAGGGCGCGCATCTCCGCCTCCAGCTCGGCGTAGGCCGCCTTGCCCCGCTCGTGCAGCTCGGCGGCCCCGTAGCCGAGCAGCTCCTGCTCGCGCAGCAGGGTCGAGTACAGCGCCTCGCCCATCCGCCAGTCGCCGCGCGCCCGCCCGGCGAACTCCTCCAGGAACGCGGCCAGCTCGTCGAACGCCCGCGCGGCGGGCTCGGCGGCCTCGGCCACCCTGGCCCGCAGGGCGGGGTCGGCCACCTCGGCGGGCAGCGTGGCGGTCAGGAACGCGCGGCCGGTCCTGGCCTGCGCGGCGGCCCGCTCGACGATCTTGGGCGCGGCCAGCTCCGGGTCGAGGTTGGCCCGGCAGGCGGCCAGCACCGACGGCACCTCGGCCAGCCGGGCCAGCACGGTGTCGACCAGTTCGGGCTCCGGGCGCAGCCGGTGCAGGAAGGCGGTGAACAGCGGGTACAGCACGGCCGAGGTGTAGGTCGACGGGTCGCGGCGCCACGCGGGCCAGCTCGCCTTGGCGCGCGTCCCGCGCAGCACCGCGATGACGAGGTCGCGGTCCACGGCCTCCTCGGGGTCGTCGGTCTCGACCGCGGTGAAGCGGTCCAGCCACGCGCCCGCCTCCCGCTCCTGGGCGGTGAGGGCGGCGGCGCTGAAATCGCCGAGGGTGCGGTCGTGCGCCAGCGAGCCGAGCATGGCGGCGGTACCGGGGTTGCTGTCGAAGTGCCAGGTGAGGAACTCGCCGACCAGGGCGTTCGAGGTGGTGGGTGTCGTCACGGCACGGAAGTTACTCGCAGGTTCTAGGCTGGGCGCGTGGCAGAGGACAAGAAGGTGGCGCGCGCGGCCAGGACGGCGTCGGAGTTCGTGGCGGCGCACGGCAAGCCGTCGCGCGCCGTGGTGGAGAACCTGGGGCGCGCGGGCGCGCGGGTGGTGCTGGTCGGCGACGACGGGGCGATGGGCGACGTGGTGCTGCCCGACGTGGCCTCGGCGCAGGCCGTGGTGGCCGCGGTGACCGACCTCGAAGCGCACGAGTGGGACCGCGAGACCACCGCCGCGGTGCGCATCGGCCCCGCGCACCGGCGCAAGATGGCGGGCAAGTGAAGGTCCTGCTGGCCACCTGCGCGACCCTGCCCGACGGCGACGCCGACGACGCGGCGCTGGTCGACGCGCTCGGCGAGGTCGGCGTGCACGCCTCCTACGCGGTGTGGGACGCCGAGCCCGCGCAGGCCGACCGCGTGGTGCTGCGCTCGACGTGGGACTACACCGACCGGCTGGCGGAGTTCCTGGCCTGGGCCGACCGCACGCCCGGCCTGCTGAACCCGGCCGGGGTGGTGCGCTGGAACACCGACAAGACCTACCTGGTCGAGCTGGCCGCGACGGGCCTGCCGGTGGTGCCCACGACCGTGGCCGGTCCGGGGTTCGCGGACTGGCCGTCGGGCGAGTTCGTGGTCAAGCCGACCGTGGGCGCGGGCTCGCGCGGGGCGCTGCGGGTCGCGGCGGGCGACGTGGACGCCGCCGCGGCGCACCTGGCCGCGCTGGACGGGCCCGCGCTGGTGCAGCCGTACCAGGCGGCGGTGGACGAGGTCGGCGAGACCGCGCTGGTGTTCTTCGGCGGGCAGTACTCGCACGCGTTCGCCAAGGGGGCGATGCTCACCCCCGACGCCACCTACGACGAGACCGGGCTCTACATCGTGGAGCGGCTGGGCGGCGCCCAGCCCTCGGCGGCGTACCGGCGGGTGGCCGAGGACGTGCTGGACGCCGCCACCGGGGTGCTGGGCCTGTCGCGCGCGGAGCTGCTCTACGCGCGCGTGGACCTGGTCCCCGGCGCCGACGGGACGCCGCTGCTGCTGGAGCTGGAGCTGGTCGAGCCCTCGCTGGGCTTCCGCCAAGCCGACGCGGGCGCGCCCCTGCGCTTCGCCTCGTCCGTGCGAGCCGCCCTGTCCCGCTGACCCCACCCCCCACAACGTCGGCAAGTACTACCCGACGGCTGTGGTGGGGCCGGTAACTACTACCCGAGGTGCGCGAATGCGCGGTTCGGGGTGCGTGAACGCTCGGTTCGGGGTGTCGGAACGCGCGACTCGCGGGGGAGACACGCCCACACGCCCACGGCCGGGGACACCGGGCTGGGCGTGTGGGCGTTCGGGGTCAGCGCAGGCCGGAGCCGATGCCGGTCAGCGACCGCACTTCCATCTCCGCCTGCTTCACCGGGTCCGCCTGCTCCTTGGACAGCAGCGTGCCCAGCCACCCGCACAGGAACGAGAACGGGATCGACACCAGACCGGGGTTGCCCAGCGGAAACCACTGGAAGTCGACGTCGGGCAGGATCGACGAGGGCGAGCCCGACACCGCGGGGGAGAACGCGATCAGCACGATGCACGAGGCCATCCCGCCGTAGAGCGACCACAGGGTGCCGTTGGTGTTGAACCGCTTCCAGAACATCGAGTAGATGATGGTGGGCAGGTTCGCCGAGGCCGCCAGCGCGAACGCCAGCGCCACCAGGAACGCCACGTTCTGGCCGTTGGCCGCGATGCCGCCGAGGATCGACAGCAGGCCCACCACCACGGCGGTCAGCCGCGCCACCCGGACCTCCGAGCGCGGGTCGGCCTTGCCGTGCTTGATCACGTTGGCGTACACGTCGTGCGCGAACGACGCCGACGCGGTCAGCGTCAGGCCCGCCACCACCGCCAGGATGGTCGCGAACGCCACCGCGGACACCACGCCCAGCAGCACCGCGCCGCCCACCTCGAACGCCAGCAGCGGGGCGGCGGAGTTCTCGCCGCCGGGCGCCTGCGCGATCGCGTCCGAGCCCACCAGCGCCAGCGCGCCGAAGCCGATGACCAGCGTGCACAGGTAGAAGGTGGCCATCAGGCCGGTCGCCCACACCACCGAGCGCCGCGCCTCGCGCGCGTTGGGCACGGTGTAGAAGCGCATCAGCACGTGCGGCAGGCTCGCCGTGCCCAGCAGCAGGGCCAGCGCCAGCGAGATGAAGTCCAGCCGCGCCAGCGGGCTGCCGCCGTAGCGCACGCCCGGCTCCAGCACCCGCTCGCCCAGCGGGGTCTGCCTGGTCGCGGTCTCCAGGATCGCCGACAGGCTGAACCCGAACTTGCCCAGCAGGAACACCGTGATCAGGCTGACGCACATCAGGAGCAGGACGCCCTTGATGATCTGCACCCAGGTGGTGCCCTTCATGCCGCCCAGCAGCACGTAGAGCACCATGACCACGCCCACCACCGCGATGACCACGGCTTGGGCGCCCTTGGTGTGCACGTCCAGCAGCAGCGCCATCAGCGCGCCCGCGCCCGCCATCTGGGCGACCATGTAGAACAGCGAGATCACCAGGGTCACGTTCGCCGCGGCGGCGCGCACCGGGCGCTGCCGCATCCGGTAGGCCAGCACGTCGCCCAGGGTGAACCGGCCGGTGTTGCGCAGCCGCTCGGAGATGATCATCAGGCCGAGCAGCCAGGACACCACCCAGCCGATGGAGTACAGGAAGCCGTCGTAGCCGTTGACCGCGATGCTGCCGGAGATGCCCAGGAACGAGGCGGCGGACAGGAAGTCACCCGACAGGGCGATGCCGTTCTGCCTGCCGGTGAAGCTGGAGCCCGCGGCGTAGTAGTCCGACGCGGTGGCGTTGCGGCTGCCAGCCCGGTAGACCACGAACAGCGTGAGCAGCACGAAGACGCCGAAGACGACCAGGTTGACCGTGGTGTTGCCGCCCATCAGCCCCGCTCCTCGTCTTCGGCGGTGAGCGCGCGCACCGCGGTGACCTGCGGGTCCAGCCTGCGGCGGGCGTAACGGGCGTAGCCCAGCGTCAGCGCGATCGTGCTGGCGAACTGCAGCAGCCCGAGCAGCAGGCCGGTGTTGAGCACGCCCAGCACCGGGGTGGCCATGAACTCCGGGGCGTAGGCGGACAGCGCCACGTAGCCCAGGTACCAGGCCAGGAAGGCGGTGGTGGCGGGCAAAACGAAGATCGCAATGCGCTTGCGCAGCTCCCGGAAATCGTCGCTGCGCTGGATGGCGGCGAAGTCGGGATTGCCCTGCGCGTCGGTCAGCAGCGCATCCGCGGGGTCGTCGAAAGTTGCGAAGCCACGACCACCCGCGCGGGCACGCCGGGAATCAGTCGGCGGCGGCAACGCCTTCGTCATCAATCCTCCAGGGGGATTTGCGACGGGAACCGGCGGGTGCCCGGCTATCGCGGGCGACAGCGTAACCGGGCGGCGGCCGGAGTCAACGTTAGCTCCGAGGAGTGATCACCCGATCGCTGTCAGCGCAGCTCAACGTAACGAGCCGGCTGGCTAGAGGGCAGACCTGAAAATTCTTCACCGATGCAGTGGCTCGATCCGGGCCCACCCGGCGGTTCGGTCGTTGTCGTCCGACGATCCACCACCTACTATCTCGCAGCAGCATCCGCCGCCTGCCGACCAATCGTGCCGGCGTCGATTCTGGCAGCGATTCGTCACTCCGACTTCGGGGACTTGTCTGGTGACTGAGGACAACAACGTGCGCGGCCAATGGTGGCGGGTCGTCGCCGACTGGCGGAATTGGCGCCTCCCGGTGAAGCTGGCCGCCGTGCTGGCCGTGCCCGTGCTGGTCGCCGTCGGCGCCGGCGTGGTGCAGATCCGCGGCTACATCGAGGGCGCCGACTCCTACGCCGCGATGCAGCGCCTGGTGACGCTGCGCGCGGGCCTGGGCCCGCTCATCTCCGGGGTGCAGGCCGAGCGCGCCATGTCCGCGCGACGCGCCGAGGGCGCGGGCCCGGACGCGACCAGGTTCCGCGACCTGGCCGCGGACACCGACGCCGCGGCGGCCGCGGTGCGCGCGCTGGTGGAGCGCACCACCACGCTCGGCGAGGTCACCGCGGTCCGCTACCGCGACGTCACCGTGCAGCTGGACGGCCTGCCCCAGCTGCGCGAGCGGGTGCTCAGCGGCTCGGTCGACCTGGCGGGCGGCATCGGCGGCTACAGCGTCGTGCTGCGCTCCCTGCTCGACCTCGACCAGGCGATGGTCGGCGACTTCGGCGACGCCTCGCTGGCGGGCACCGCGGCCGCGCAGCACAGCCTGTCCATGGCCGCCGAGCAGGTGTCCTGGCAGCACGCGACGGTGCTCGCGGGCATCAGCAGGCGCAGCCTGCTCGACGGCGAGCAGACCGCGCTGGAGCAGTCCTGGACCCGGTTCCAGGACAAGGTCGCCGACTTCAGCGCGGTGGCCACGCCCGGCCAGCAGGAGGAGTACCGCAGCACCGTCACCGGTCCCGAGGTCGACCTGCGCAACCGGTTGGTGCAGGACCTGCGCGGCGACCCCGGCGCGGTGCGCGGCAAGGTCCCGGTCGACCAGTGGAACGCCGCCTCGGCCAGCACCGCCGCGGGCATCGCCGAGGTGCTGGACGCGCTGGGCGAGGAGCTGGCCGCCTCCGCCGCGCGGCTGCAGGACCAGACCAGCGACCGCGCGGGCGCGGCTTCGGTGGTCCTGCTGGCCTCGCTGTTCGCCGCCGCGGCGGTGGGCTACGTGGTGGGCAGCGACCTGCTGCGGTCGCTGCGCGCGCTGCGGCTGGCCGCGCTGGACGTGGCCGAGCGCAGGCTGCCCGAGCTGGTGGCCCAGCTGCGCGAGCAGAGCCCGCAGGAGGTCGTGGTCGAGCCGGTCCCGGTGCACACCAAGGAGGAGCTGGGCCAGCTGGCGCGCGCGTTCGACGCGGTGCACCGGCAGGCGGTCAACTCCGCCGCCGAGCAGGCCGACCTGCGCGCCGGGATGCGCAACGCCTTCACCAACCTCTCCCGCCGCAGCCAGAGCCTGGTGGAGCGGCAGCTCAAGCTCATGGAGGAGCTGGAGCGGCAGGAGGAGAACCCCGAGCAGCTGGCCAACCTGTTCAAGCTGGACAACCTGGCCACCCGGATGCGGCGCAACAACGAGAACCTGATGGTCCTGTCCGGCAGCGACGTGGCCCGCCGGTTCACCCGCCCGGTGCCGCTGGGCGACGTGCTGCGCGCCGCGGCGTCGGAGATCGAGCAGTACCACCGGGTCGTCGTGCAGGCCACGCCGCCGGTGGAGGTCGTCGGCTACGCGGCGGGCGACCTGGTCCGGCTGGTCGCCGAGCTGCTGGACAACGCCACCTCCTTCTCCCCGCCGCGCACCCAGGTGATCATCGGCGGCAGGCCCCGTGCGGGCGGCGGCGTCCTGGTCGACGTGGTGGACCAGGGCGTGGGCATGTCCGAGGCGGACCTCGCCGAGGCCAACGGCAAGATCGCCCGCGCGGCGGGCGGCGACACCGCCGAGCTGTCGGTCTCCCGCCAGCTGGGGCTGCACGTGGTCGGCACGCTGGCGGGCAGGCACGGCATCGACGTGGTGCTGCGCGAGCAGGGGGCCGAGCGCGAAGGCGTGCGCGCCACCGTCGCGGTGCCCGCGGAACTGGTGCGCGCGCAGGTCGCCGCGCCCGTGCAGGTCCGCCCCGCGACGCCGCGCACCCCGGCGCCCGCCCCCATCCCGACCCAGGCCCCGATGCCCACCGCGATCCCGACCACCGCGATCCCGGCGATCCCGGCGGTGCCGACGCCGACCCCCGGCCAGGACGACGGCTGGGCCCCGTTCCGCGGCAGCGCGGTGGACGGCCGAACCGCGGACACCCGAATTGCGGACACTCGATCGGGTGAGAGTCGTACTCTGGAGAGCCGGGCCGCGCAGGAGCCCCCGGCCGGGACGGGGGGAGGGGGGACCTGGTTCGGCAGCGCCGCACCGACGCCGCCCGCGCCCGCCAAGCACCGATCGGCACAGCCGCAGCCGGGCGCGCCGGTCGCCGGGACCGGGGGAGAGCTGCCCAAACGGCGTCCGCGCAGCAACCTCGTATCTGAGCGACCCGGCGGCGCGGAGGGCGGAGTGGCACCCGTACGGAGGGATCCGAACGCGACACGCGGGTTCTTGGCCAGTTACCAGACCGGCGTCCGGCAAGGTATACGGCATTCCGGGGAGAGCACGACAGGGCGGGAGAGGGAATGAGCACGCAGAAGTCGCGGCAGATTGACCAGTTCGGGTGGTTGGTGAGCAACTTCGCCGATCGCGTGCCGGGGGTCGCCCACGCCGTGGTGATCTCCGTGGACGGCCTGCTGCTCACCGCCTCCAGCGAGCTGCCCGAGGACCGGGCCGACCAGCTGTCCGCCATCGCGGCCGGGGTGGCCAGCCTGACCGAGACGGCTTCGCGCTGCTTCGACGGCGGCGGCGTGCTGCGCTCGGTGGTGGAGATGGAGCACGGCGTCATGCTGCTGATGTCGATCCGCGACGGCTCGTGCCTGGCGGTGCTGGCCGCGCCGGACGCCGACGTCGGCCAGGTCGCGTACGAGATGACGGTGGTGGTCGACCAGGTCGGTCAGCTGCTCACACCCGAGCTGCGCGCCGAGCTGCACGGTGCGCAACGGATGATGGCCCGCCCGTCGGTGTGAGGTGGTCATGAGACAGGACCCGGAGCCCTCCTCGGAGGAGTCGTTCGCCGCCCTGCTCAACGGGTTCAGCCTCGACTCCTCCCGCAGGCGCGGCAAGCCCGCCGAGCCGGAGCCGCCCGAACCCGAACCCCGTCCCCCCGAGCCGCCCGCCGCCCGGCCCGTCCGTGAGGTGCGCGCTCAGGAGCCCGAGGAGGACTTCGAGTACCCGCGCGAGGAGGCCGCCTCGATCGTGCGGGCCTACTCCTGGACCGGCGGGCGCACCACGTCGTCGTTCCAGCTGCAGATCGAGACGCTGGTCTCGGCGGTCGACTGGGAGTACCCGCCGATGAAGGCCGAGTACCAGGAGGTCGTCGCGCTGTGCGGGCGGCCCCGGTCGGTGGCCGAGGTGGCCGCGCTGCTGCGGCTGCCGCTGGGCGTGGCCAAGGTGCTGCTGGGGGACATGGCCGAACGCGGTCTGATCGAGGTGCACCAGACCGCGCTGTCCGACGGGGACACCCCCGACCTCGGGCTGATGGAACGGGTGCTGGCGGGCCTGCGCAAGCTCTAGGGTCCGTCGGGGAGCACCGCCCGCCCCGTTGCGCCTTGATCGACACCCGGCCTACTATGGCTTCAGTGTTGACCGAAGCCAAGGGGGTCGGATGAGCGTCGGACGGGAAGGCCGCCTGTCGGCGTGGATCGAGCGGTTCGCCGCGCACTTCGCCGAGGAGGGCATCCCGCTCATCGGCGGGCGCATCCTGGGCTACCTGCTGGTCTGCCAGCCCACCGAGCGCACCGCCGCCGAGCTGTCCCAGGAGCTGGAGGCCAGCAGCGGCTCGATCAGCACGAACCTGAAGTTCCTGGTCAACGCGGGTCTGGTGACCAAGCGGACGCGGCGGGGGCGGCAGGCGGCGCAGTACCGGATCGACGAGAAGCGCTGGGCCGACCTGGTGCAGCGCAAGCTCGACGCGCTGGTGAGCGTGCGGGAGCTGACCGAGTCCGGGATGCGCCTGATGAGCGGTGATCCCGAGCGCGCGCTGCGGCTGCGCGCGGTGAACGAGCTCTACACGTGGCTGGCGACCGAGCTGCCGCCGCTGTGGGAGCGCAGGCCCTCGCCCTCGACGAGGTAGTCGCCCCTGACCCTGGTCGAGACCCACAGCGCGGCGGTGGCCACGACCACCGCGCCCGCGCCCAGCACGTGCAGCGAGACCAGCACCTCGGGCACCCCCGTCCAGTACTGGACCAGGCCCAGCGCGCCCTGCGCCACGACGACCGCGACCAGCACGGCGTAGGGCCTGCGGGGCACCGGGTGGCCCTTGAGCGCGAAGCCCAGGGCGATCAGCATGCCCAGGAACAGGAACAGCAGGTCGGCGTGCACCTGCGACACCGTCTCCACCGGGGCGTCCAGCCGCGGCGTGGCCGCGTCGCCCGCGTGCGGCCCGGCGGCGGTGACGAACGTGCCCGCCAGCAGCAGCAGGCCGAGCACGACCGCCTGCACCACCTGGAGGGTCATCAGGGGCTTGGGCACCAGCGGGGTGGCCGGGCCGTCGCCCTCGCCGAGCGCGGCGACCAGCAGCACGGCGAACCAGACCAGCAGCATGGACACCAGGAAGTGCACGCTCACCGTCCACCACAGCAGGCCGGTCAGCACGGTGATGCCGCCGATGACCGCCTGCGCCGCCACGCCGCCGAGCTGGACCAGCGCCAGCACCAGGACGCGCTTGCGGCGCGGCCGGTTGAACCAGGCCGCCAGCACGCACAGCGCCGCGATGAAGCCCACCAGGCCGGTCAGCGTGCGGTTGCCGAACTCCACCCACTGGTGCAGCGAGGCGACCTCGGGGTGCTCCACCGGCGTCAGGCTGCCCTCGAAGCACTGGGGCCAGGTGGGGCAGCCCAGGCCCGAACCCGTCACGCGCACGATGGAACCGGTGACGGCGATACCGCCCTGGGCGATCACGACCGCTATCGCGAAGGCGCGTTGGAAGGTGCGCAGGAAGGTGGTGAGCCAGGTGGGAGCGGACACCCCCCGATGGTAGGCAGCACGGTCGGAGACCCGCCGCTCACCCCCTGTGCCCCGCCTCACCCGTGAGCCGGACGCTCAAGACCGGAGTGTGCGGCGTCCGGGTCAGGTCAGCTTGGTCGTCCTGACCGCCAGCGCCGCCGCCACCGCACCCCACGCCAGCAGCACGGCCACCGGCCCGAGCCCCGGAGCCGCGCCGTCGACCAGCGCCGTGTGCAGCCCCTCCGCCAGCGCCGCCGAGGGCAGCAGGTCCACCACCGCCGCCACGCCGGGGGGCAGCGACTCCACGCCCAGCGCCACGCCGCCGACCAGCAGCAGCGCGAACCACACGATGTTCGCCAGCGCCAGCACCACCTCGGCCCGCAGCGATCCGCCCAGCAGCACGCCCAGCGCGCCGAACGCCAGCGCGCCCAGCACCACCAGGGCGACCGCCCACAGCAGCCCGGACAGCGGTGGTCGCCAACCCAGCAGCAGCGCCGTCACCGACAGGATCACCAGCTGCACCGCCACGACCGCCAGGCCCGCCACGACCCGGCCCGCCACCAGCAGCCAGCGGGGCAGCGCGGTGGCGGCCAGCCGCTTGAGCACGCCGTAGCGGCGGTCGAAGCCCAGCGCGATGGCCTGGCCGGTGAACGCCGAGGAGATCACCGCCAGCGCGAAGGTCCGGGCCGCCGCCGAGCCGACCCGCGGCTCGGGCACCGGGATGACCTCCATCACCGCCAGCGCCACCAGCAGCGCCACCGGGATCAGCACGGTCAGCAGGACCTGCTCGCCGTTGCGCAGCGTCAGCACGGCCTCGGTCCTGGCCTGCGCCAGCAGCATCCGGCCCAGCCCGCCCCGGCCGGGCGCGGGGGTGAAGGTGCCCGGTTCGAACTTCACGACCGCAGCTCCCTGCCGGTCAGCTCCAGGAACACGTCCTCGAGGCTCCGCTTGGCCACGGTCAGCTCCTCGGCGAGCACGCCCTGCTGGGCGCACCACGACGTCACGGTCGACACCACCTGCGGGTCGATCCTGCCCCGCACCACGTAGGCGCCCCGGCTCGCCTCGTGGACGTCCATGCCCTCCGGCAGCGCCTCGCGCAGCAGGTCGGTGTCCAGGCCGGGCCGGGCGCGGAAGCGCAGCTGCTGGTCGTCGGCGGGGTGGGCGGTCAGCTCGCTGGGCGTGCCCCGCGCGACGACCCGGCCCGCGTCGACGATCACCACCTGGTCGGCCAGCGCTTCGGCCTCGTCCATCAGGTGGGTGGTCAGCAGCACGCTCACGCCGTCCGCGCGCAGCGCGCCGACCAGGTCCCACACCAGGCGGCGCGCCTGGGGGTCCATGCCCGCGGTGGGCTCGTCGAGGAACACCAGCTCGGGCCTGCCGACCAGGGCGCAGGCCAGGGACAGGCGCTGCTGCTGCCCACCGGAGAGCCGCTTGTACGGGGTGCGCACCGCGCTGGTCAGCCCCAGCACCTCCAGCAGCCACGCCGGGTCCAGCGGGTCGGCCGCGCACGCCGCCACCAGGCGGAGCATCTCGTCCGGGCGCACGCCGGGGTAGCCGCCGCCGCCCTGGGGCATCACGCCGATGCGGGGGCGCAGCTGCTCGCCCTGCCGCCGGGGGTCGAGGCCCAGCACGCGCACCGTGCCGCCGTCGGCGGTGCGGAAGCCCTCGCACACCTCGACGGTCGTGGTCTTGCCCGCGCCGTTGGGGCCGAGCAGGGCGAGCACGGTGCCGTGGTCGAGGACGAGGTCGAGGCCGTCCACCGCGGTCTTCGAGCCGTACCGCTTGACCAGCCCCGACACTTCCACGGCGGGGCGGTGGGGATGCGGGCTCACGACGGGAGAGCGTAGGGCGTGCCGCGCCCCTGGGCGTGCCGGGGTCGACCCGGTGGCGTTCTCCGGGTGGCTTCAGGGTGTTCTCGGGGGGAATCCGGATATCTTCCGTCCCTCTTTCGGACCCATGATCGCCTGGTGACCGAGATCAGGGGGAAAAACGCGACGGCGGTGGCGCCGTGGGCGGTTCTTGGTGTGCTCGGGTCGCTGTTCCCGATTGTTTACCTGCACTTCACCTCCGCCGACGTGATGAACCCGATCCGGCACACGGTCAGCGACTACACCGCCGTCCCCGACGGCACGGCGCTGCTCGCGGTGGCCGCGCTGTCGCTGGCGGTCGGCTCGCTGGTGCTGCGGACCCGCCTGGTCGCCGCTGGTTTGCCCAGGTGGGGCGCGGCGGCGGTGCTCATCGACCTGTGGGCGGCGGCGCTGGTGGTGGCCGCGGTGTTCCCCACCGACCCGATCGGCACGCCCACCTCCCCGTCCGGGCTGGTGCACCGGTACGCGGGCGCGGTGATGTTCGCCAGCCTGCCGCTGGCCGGTTGGCTGATTTCCCGCCGATTCCTGCCGAGCCCCGTCGTCCGGCGCTTTTCGGTGGCCGCGGTGGGCACTTCCGGCGCATTTCTGCTCAGCCACCTCGCGCTGGTCGCCCCCGGAAATGACGCGGTGCTGCTCGGCCTTTTCGAGCGGGTGCTGTTCGCCGTGCTCTACGGCCTGCTGTTCGCGCTGGCGCGGGAGGTGTCGGCATGACCTGGCTCGCCGTCCTGCTCGCCGTGCTCGGCGCGGTCTTCTTCGCACTGGCCGCCCGGCTCCAGCACGACGCGGTCCAGGCGTTCGGCGGCGCTCTGCGGGTCTCCGCCCTGCTGCGCAGGCCGCGCTGGCTGCTGGGGCTGCTGCTGCTGGTGGTCGGCTCCGGCGTGCACGCCGTCGCGCTGGGCATGGCGCCGTTGAGCGTGGTGCAGCCGGTGGGCGTGCTGGCCATCGGCATCACCGCACTGCTGGACGGGCGTCGCCGGGAGCTGCCGGTGATCGCGCTGACCACCTTGAGCGTCGGCGCGTTCGTGCTGCTGGCCGCGGGCAGCGCCACCGCCACCGCGGTCGCCCCGGAGGCCGAGCTGCGGGCGGGCCTGATCGTGCTCGGCCTGATCGCCGCGCCGGGCCTGCTCGGCGTGCTCGCCGAGCGCCCCGCCGTGCGCGCGCTGGGGTTCGGCGCGGCGGGCGGTGTCGCCTACGGCTACGTGTCCGTGCTCATGCGCGCGGTCTCCCAGGACGTCCAGCGGGGCGCGGTGGACTGGGCGACCGCGCTCTCGGCGGCGGGCATCGCCGTCACCCTGCTGGTCGGCGGCTGGTTCATCCAGCACGCCTATGCCGGCGGACCGCCGCACCTGGCGGTCGCCTGCCTCACCGTCGTGGACCCGCTCGTCGCCGTCGGCATCGGCGCGGGGCTGCTCGGGGAGGCCACCCGCACGACCGGTCCGGTCGTGGCGGCCCAGCTGGCGTGCGCCGCGCTCGCCACGGCCGGGGTCGTCGTGCTGGCCCGCAAACCCGACCACATCGCACCCACCAGATCGGAGAACACCGTGAACGACGGACGCGCCACGCGGATCGTGATCGCCGCCGACACGTTCCCCCCCAACGTCAACGGCGCGGCCCGCTTCGCCCACCGCCTGGCCACCGGCCTGGCCGGTCGGGGCCACGACGTGCACGTGCTGTGCCCGGACCCGGTGGGCGGGGCGCGCACCGAGCACGTCGACGGCATCACCGTCCACCGGCTGCGCTCGCACCGCACGCCGTTCGACCGCTCCTTCCGGATCAGCCTGCCCTGGCAGGTCAGCACCGACGTGCGGGCGCTGCTGACCGAGCTGCGCCCGGACGTGGTGCACGTCCAGTCGCACTTCGTGGTGGGCCGCTACGCGCTGCGGCAGGCGAAGGCGCTGGGCATCCCGGTGGCGGCCACCAACCACTTCATGCCGGAGAACCTGTTCGGCCACGCGCGGGTTCCCCAGTGGCTGCAGGGCGCGGCGGCCCGGTGGGCGTGGGCGGACCTGTGCCGGGTGTACGGCGAGGCGGACGTGGTCACCGCCCCCACGCCGCGCGCGGTGCAACTGCTGCACGACAAGGGCTTCCCGGCGCGTGCGGTCGCGGTGTCGTGCGGCATCGACGTCGACCGCTACCGGTCGCGGCGGGTCGAGCGCACCTCCGACACGTCCACGGTGCTGTTCGTGGGCAGGCTGGACGAGGAGAAGCGGGTCGACGAGCTGCTGCGCGCGCTGGCCATGGTGCCGAGGCTGCGCGCGGAGCTGGTGGGCGACGGGTCGTGCCGGGCGGAGTGGGAGCTGCTGGCCAGGCACCTGGGCATCACCGACCGGGTGCGGTTCCGCGGTTTCATCGGCGAGGAGGAGCTGCTCGACGCCTACGCGCGCGCCGACCTGTTCTGCATGCCGGGGATCGCCGAGCTGCAGAGCCTGGCCACGATGGAGGCGATGGCCGCGCGCAAGCCGGTGGTGGCCGCCGACGCGATGGCCCTGCCGCACCTGTGCAGGCCCGGCCGCAACGGCTGGCTGTTCCAGCCCGGCGACGTCAAGGGCCTGGCCGACCGGCTGCACGCGCTGGCGGCAGACCCGGCGCTGCGGGCCCGGATGGGCGCGGCCAGCGGCGAGCTGATCGCCGAGCACGCCATGGCCACCACCCTGGAGACCTTCGAGGGGCTGTACGAGCGGGCCGCGGGCCTGCCCCTGTTCGCCCCCGCCGCCCTGGCCGCCTGATCGCGTGACCGCGGCCCAGCCCTGGTGCGTGGGCAAGTACTACCGGGCGGGTGTGTGGGGGCCGGTAGCTACTACCCGGCATGGGGGAAGCGCGGGCCAAGGCGCGAAAGTGCGGGCCGGGGTGCGTGAACGCTCGGTTCGTGGTGTCTGGACGCGCGACTCGCGGGGGCGACACGCCCAACACGCCCATAGGTGGGTGACACCGGGGGCGGGCGGGTTCGGGGTGGAGGGGAAGGGGGTCAGGGGCGGTGAGGGCGAGAGGATTCGATGCGCTGTGCCAAGTGCCTGCCCGCAGTGGTGAGCACCAGCTCGTCGCCGACGACCTTGACCAGGAAGCGGAACAGCATCCCGTGCCCCTCCAGCCGCTCCAGCAGTGCGGCGGGCACGTCGCCGGCGGCGCGCAGGACCCCGGCCTGCTCCTCCAGCGACCGCACCACCGCCCGCCTGCCCCGCCACGGCACCCACCAGGAGGTGACCAGCAGCAGCACCAGCCCGAACCCCCACGCCGTGCCCAGCACGGCGGGCCATCCGGGGAAGCGCACCCGCTGGACCTGCACCAGCACCGCCACGACCAGGTAGCAGGCGCCGTAGACCACCGCCCAGCCCGCGGTGACCGCGGCGGGCACGTCGGCGTGGCCGGTGGTCCAGCCGGTGGTGCCGTCGCCGAGCTTGCCCCGCCGCCACCGCTGCAGCGACCGGCCCAGCCAGAACGAGGCCACCGCGCCGAACAGCACGGCCGTGACGGCGATGGGCACCACGACCTGCCACGGCAGCTCGTGCAGCCGGTACCGCAGCACCGCCCACACGCCCGCGGCCAGCGCCGCCGCGACCAGCGCCCGGACCACCGCGCTCCAGGACAGCCGGAGCCTGCGCAGCGCGGCCAGCGGCGTGCCCACCGGGGCGGGCAGGCTGCCCAGCACCAGCAGCGCGGCCACGATCAGCGCCACCCCGCCCAGGGTGACCGTGCCGGTCACCGCCTGGTCCTTGCCTCCGGGGGAGAGCGCGAGCCGGGTGCGGTCCACGGCCAGCGCCACCAGCGGCACCACCGGGGACAGCAGCACCAACCCGTGCAGCAGGGTTCCGGTGCGCAGCGCGGCGTAGCCGAACGCGGCCAGCACCGTGCCGCTGCCCAGCGCCGCCGCCGGACCCACCGCCCACGCGGGCAGCAGGTTGAACAGCGCCAGCACCAGCAGCGCGCCGCCCAGCGCCAGTCCCAGCAGACCCAGGAAGCGGGCCGTCCGCCCGCCCCTGGTCAGCCCGGTGACCATCCAGTACGGCAGCAGCGTCGCGCCGCGCAGCGCCCTGGTCAGCGGTTTGGCGGGACCGAACCCGGAGTTCTCGCTGTCGACCACGGTGACCGCCACCGCCGCGGCCGTGGCCGCGGTGCGGATGACCTGGTCGCTGCCCGCTTCCTGGGTCATCGGCTCGCGGCCGATGCCCGCCCGGTCGAACGCCTCCAGCGCCTCCACGCCCAGCCGCACGGTGTCGGCGGTGGTCGTGGGCGGGGTGGCCAGCTCGGCCAGCAGCCGCTCGTGCTCGTCGAGGAACAGCTGGCCGCGCGAGCGGGGGTCCGCGCCGTCGCGCTGGTCGGCCAGGACGGCCTGGCGCAGCGCGGGCAGCTCCTCGCAGATGATCCGCACGTGCAGCCCCCACGCGGCCAGCTCGGCCAGCGCGACGCACGGCGGGGGCACGTCCTCGTCGCCGGAGTCGTAGACCGCGGCCAGCTGGGCCACCGCCTCGTCGCGCAGTCCGGCCAGCCGGGCGGGCAGCTGTGCGCCGAACAGCTGCGCGGTCATCTCCGCGACCACGGCCGCCGCGCGCTGCGCCGAGGAGGACCCGTCGGCGTGGAAGCGGTCCATCCGGCGCAGCCGCAGCGGGTCGAACAGCACCCGGCACAGCATGGTGGCGCCGTCGAGCCTGCCCCAGATCCAGTCGTTGACCCGCCATGACCGCTTGAGGAACCCGGAGAACCGGCCCAGCGCCGCGCCGCCCGCCTTGTCGTCGGCGGTCACGCTGTGCCTGGCGAAGCCGTTGCGGGTCTGCAGGCTGATCTGCACCAGCTCCACGGCTTGGTCGAGCCCGCCGCGGGTGTCGTCGGCCAGGCAGGTGGTGGCCACCTCCAGCGCCAGCACCCGGCACAGCAGCAGCGGCTCGCCCGCCAGCCCCGCCGCCGTCTCCTGCTCGGTGGCCGCCTCGGTGAGCAGCCGGTACCACGGGCCCAGCCCGCCCATGCCGCGGCGCTCGGGGCTGAGCCCGGTGACGATCCGGTGCGCCACGCCCAGCACCCCGGCGATCACGTCCACCTGCGCGCGCACCCGCTCGCCGATCGAGTTCGGGTCGTCGGCCAGCATCCGCGCGGTGTAGTGCTGCAGCCGCACCCGCCAGTAGACCTGGCTCAGCTCGACCGGGTCGTCCTCGTCCATGCCCAGCTCGCGGCGCACCTCCCGCTCCACCAGGGTGCGGGCCCTCGGCGAGTCCAGCTCCTCGCGCAGCCTGCGCAGGGTGGCGCGGACCTCGTGCAGGGTGGTGCGGGCCTCGGCGATGCGCTCGCAGGTGAGCCGGGCCTGCTCGCCCTCGGCGGCCGTGGGCACCACCCACACCAGCCGCTTGACCAGGTCCATGGTGGCCGAGGCCAGCCGGTCGGCCATGGAGATGCCCCACGGCCAGCCGGGCACCGGCGTGGTGGCGGGCAGGTGGCCGGGCGGCACGTAGGGCAGGCCGTCGTGGTTCTTCAGCCACATGCGCTGGGCCAGCTCGGCCGCCGCGCGCACCCGCTCGAAGGTCCAGCCCGCCGGGTTGGCCTTGGGCGCGTCCAGCTCGCGGGTGGTCACGTCACGGGCCGCCTGCCGGATGCGCACGTCCTGGTAGTGCCCGCGCAGCGCCCTGGTCAGCGCGTAGAGGCTGCCGGTGAGGCTCTCGCCCTCCTCGCCCAGCCGGGTCAGCAGCGCGCTGCGCCCGCCCCGGCGGGACGCGGCGGCGCGGTTGTGCTCCTCGATGTGCTCCACGTAGGTGCGGCTGCTCTGGCTGGTCAGCGCGCCCAGCAGCTGCCCGCCGGTGCTCAGCGTGGTGGGCAGCTCGCCGTCCACGCGCGTGCTCGCGCCCGCCTGCGGCGCGTGCGGGAACACCAGCAGCATCACCCGCCGCACCGGTCCCTCGGCGGGCATCCGGTCGATGGCCTCCAGCGCCTCCCTGGTAGGGGTGTTGACCAGCACGCCGCCGTCCACCGCGAACCGGGACAGGTCGTCGTCGCCGTCGGCCCACGACGCCGCGGGCGCCATGTCGGGGCGGTCCTCGCCGCCGCGGTTGACCGGCACGAACGAGGGCTCGAAGGCGAACGGGAACGACGCCGAGGAGCGGGCGGCCAGCGCCATCCTCGGGATCAGCTCGTCCAGCTGGTCCAGGGTGAAGTCGTCGCGGGTGCTCTCGTCGACCGACTCGTCCGCGGGCCGAGCCCAGCTGTAGGGGTCGCGGCGGAACGAGAAGCTGCCCTGGTGGGTGGACTGCACCAACTCCTGGCCGAGGTCGTCGTGGGTGACCGAGGGCACCCCGGCCAGCAGCGTGGTGGTGATCCGCAGGTCCACCGGCCGGTCGTGCGCGGGGTAGGGCTTGAAGTCGGTGGTCAGCCGCTCCAGCGCCTCGCGCAGCCTGGGCAGGAAGAACTCGTCGCCGCGCAGCAGCGACACCGGCGAGCCCTGGAAGGGGGTGCGCAGCAGCTGCTCCATGCGCCCCTGCTCGGCCCACAGGTCGCGCAGCAGGTCCAGCTGGGCGTTGCGGTTGACCTGGGCCAGCGCCAGCGCCGCGCCGTTGATGCCGCCCGCGGAGGTGCCGGTGATGACGTCGGCGCGGGCCACCCCGCCGACCATCCGCAGCAGGTGCCCGTACGGACCGCCCGCCTCGGGATCGGCCCTGGTCAGGCGGTCCAGTTCGAGCACGACCCCGCCCATCCACACCGCCAGGCTCACCCCGCCGTTGAGCACCACGGCGAACCGGATCTGCTCCTGCGGCACCTCGGCCATGTCCTCGCCCCCCTGATCTTCGCGTCCGTACGGTACGTCGTCCGGCCGTCGCAGCGGGTTACGTCGAGCCGGGCGCGGTGTCGCGGCGCAGCAGCGGGCCGATCTGCTTGCGCGCCGCGAACAGGCACAGCGCGAACGCCAGCGCCGCGCCGATGACCGCCTGCGGAACGATGTAGGCGCGGCCGTCGAAGGCCGATCCGGTGGGCGGCAGGATCACCGCGATGAACGCGCTGGTGCCGCAGGCGAACAGCCGGAACCGCTTGGCCAGCACGCCGGTGGCCAGCGGCAGCGCCGCCCACAGCACGTACCAGGGCTGCAGCACCGGCCCCAGCACCAGCACCGCGCCCAAGCCCGCGCCCAGGCCGTTGACCGCCTTGATCCGGCCGCGGAAGGCCTTCCACAGCAGGGTGGTGACGATCACCACGTAGGTGACCTGCCCCAGCAGCCTGGTCAGCTCGATCATCGCCTCGGTGTGGTTGCCCAGCCCCAGCACCAGGCCCAGGCCGCCGCCCAGGAAGCCCAGCGCGGTGGGCGGGGACATCCAGCTCTTGACCGTGCCCGCCACGTCGAGGGTCTGCACCCAGCCGAAGCCCAGCCCGGTGCCCAGGCAGGTGCACACCATGACCACCACCGACACGGCCAGCAGCAGCAGCGCGGACTTCAGCAGGTCGACGAACCGGCCGCCCAGCCTGCGCGCGATCATCACGCCGAGGAAGCCCAGCGCCAGCGCGGCGGGGATCTTCACCGCCGCGGCCATGGTGATGGTGGTGGCGCCCACCACGATCCAGGCCAGCTCCTCGCGGGTCATCGGGGTGCCCGGCCGCAGCGGCATCCGGCGCAGCGCCAGCTCCAGGCCCACCAGCATCAGGCCGATCGCCAGTCCCTCGTTGTGCACGCCCACCACCAGGTGGAACAGCACCAGCGGGTTGGCCGCGCCCAGCCACAGCGCGCTCACCGGCGGCACCCCGAACCGCCGCGCCAGCCGGGGCAGCGCCCACACGATCATGGCCAGGCCGAGCAGCACCAGCAGCCGGTGCAGGAACACGCCGGGCAGCACGTGGTCGCCGGTGATGCCCGCGATGACCCGGCCCATGGCCAGGAACAGCGGTCCGTAGGGGGCGGGCGTCTCGCGCCAGATGTTGGGCACGTTCTTGGTCAGGATGTTGTCCACGCCCAGCGCCGAGGCGGGCCCCAGCTCGTAGGGGTCCTGGCCGGTGGCGGCGATCTGGCTCTGCGCCAGGTAGCTGTAGACGTCCCGGCTGAACATGGGCAGCACGAAGACCAGCGGGGTGATCCACATCATCAGCGTGCGGTCCATCTGGCTGCGCGAGACCAGCCGCTGCCTGCCCGGCCGGGCGAACCTGCCCAGCCACAGCCACGCCGAGACGATCAGGAAGATGCCGGTCCACACCAGGCCCATGGCCACGCTGGGCATCCGGCCGAACAGGCCGAGCACCGGTGTGCCCGGCAGCGGGCTGAACACCGGGGCGGCGCCCGCGCCGAGCGAGCCCACGGCCATCAGCAGCGCGCCGACGGTGCCCCACCGGCGGATGACGTCCAGCTGGCGCCGCTCCGGTCCGTCCAGCGGCGCCGCCCGGCCGGTCCCGTCGCGGTCCGCCATCACCAGGCCGCCATCCGTGCCCACTTCGCCCGCCGCCACGTCCGAAGGGTAGCGATCGGCCACGGCGGGTGAGTCGGGTCACCGGGCGGCCACCGATCTTTGCCACCACGGACTAAATACGCAACACTGGTGTTGTGAAAAACGCCGAGGTCCACTCCGCCGACGCGCCCGCCGGGCACGACGGCCGGACCCGGCGCGGCGTCGCCCGGCTGCTGCTGGAGCAGGGTCCGGTCACCGCGGCCGCGGTCGCGGAGGCGCTGGGCCTGAGCCCGGCGGCGGTGCGCAGGCACATCGACGCGCTGGTGGCCGACGGCGAGGCGACCAGCAGGGAGGCGCCGCAGCGCGGCAGGCGCGGCCGGGGACGACCGGCCAAGCTCTTCCTGCTGACCGAGCGGGGGCGGGCCCGCTTCGGGCACGCCTACGACGACCTCGCCGTGGCGGCGCTGCGGTTCCTCGCCGAGCAGGGCGGGGAGGAGGCGGTACGGGCCTTCGCCGAACGCCGGGTGTCCGCACTCGTCGACCGGCACCGCTCCACCATCGCGGCGCAGCGCGACCCCGCCGATCGGGCCAAGGCCCTGGCGACCGCCCTGACCAGGGAGGGCTACGCTGCCTCGGCGCGCCACGTGGGCGCGGGCGAGCAGCTGTGCCAGCACCTGTGCCCGGTCGCGCACGTCGCGGCCGAGTTCCCGCAGCTGTGCGAGACCGAGACGGCGGCCTTCGCCGACCTGCTCGGCACGCACGTGCAGCGGCTGGCCACGATCGCCCGCGGCGACGCAGTGTGCACCACGCACATCCCGCACACACCCCCGAACACACCCCGGAACCCACTTGGAGGGGAGCCCGCATGACTGCCGCTGCCGAGCAGCGCACCACCACAGCCCCGCTCACCCAGGAAGAGACCCTGGCGAGCATCGGCAACTACGAGTTCGGCTGGGCCGACTCGGACGTGGCAGGCGCGAGCGCTCGTCGAGGCCTGGACGAGAACGTCGTCCGGGACATCTCGGCGAAGAAGAACGAGCCCGAGTGGATGCTGGAGTACCGGCTCAAGGCGCTGCGCCTGTTCGAGCGCAAGCCGATGCCGACCTGGGGGTCGGACCTGTCGGGCATCGACTTCGACACCATCAAGTACTTCGTGCGCTCCACCGAGAAGCAGGCCGCCAGCTGGGAGGACCTGCCCGAGGACATCAAGAACACCTACGACCGGCTGGGCATCCCCGAGGCGGAGAAGCAGCGGCTGGTCGCCGGTGTCGCGGCGCAGTACGAGTCCGAGGTCGTCTACCACAAGATCCGCGAGGACCTGGAAGAGCAGGGCGTCATCTTCCTGGACACCGACACGGGCCTGAAGGAGCACCCGGAGCTGTTCAAGGAGTACTTCGGCTCGGTCATCCCGGCCGGTGACAACAAGTTCTCCGCGCTGAACTCCGCGGTCTGGTCCGGCGGCTCGTTCATCTACGTGCCCAAGGGCGTCCACGTGGAGATCCCGCTGCAGGCCTACTTCCGGATCAACACCGAGAACATGGGCCAGTTCGAGCGGACCCTGATCATCGTCGACGAGGGCGCCTACGTGCACTACGTCGAGGGCTGCACCGCGCCGATCTACTCCAGCGACTCGCTGCACTCCGCGGTCGTGGAGATCATCGTCAAGAAGGGCGGCCGCTGCCGCTACACGACCATCCAGAACTGGTCGAACAACGTCTACAACCTGGTCACCAAGCGCGCCAAGGCCGAAGAGGGCGCGACCATGGAGTGGATCGACGGCAACATCGGCTCCAAGGTCACCATGAAGTACCCGGCCGTGTTCCTGATGGGCGAGCACGCCAAGGGCGAGGTGCTCTCCATCGCCTTCGCGGGCGAGGGCCAGCACCAGGACGCGGGCGCGAAGATGGTGCACATGGCCCCGCACACCTCCTCGACCATCGTGTCGAAGTCGGTGGCGCGCGGCGGCGGGCGCACCTCCTACCGCGGCCTGGTCCAGGTCAACAAGCGGGCGCACCACTCGAAGTCCACGGTCAAGTGCGACGCGCTGCTGGTCGACACGATCAGCCGCTCGGACACCTACCCCTACGTCGACGTCCGCGAGGACGACGTGTCGATGGGCCACGAGGCGACCGTGTCCAAGGTCTCCGAGGACCAGCTGTTCTACCTGATGTCCCGCGGTCTCAACGAGGACGAGGCCATGGCGATGATCGTGCGCGGGTTCGTCGAGCCCATCGCGCGGGAGCTGCCCATGGAGTACGCCCTGGAGCTGAACCGCCTGATCGAGCTGCAGATGGAAGGGGCCGTCGGCTGACATGGCCGTCAAGACCGAAGACCAGCAACACGGGCTGACGGCCCACTCGCACGGTGCGGGCGCCCCCGTCTCCTCGCGCGCGGACCACTTCACGTCCTTCGACGTGGACGCGTTCGAGGTGCCGGGGGGCCGCGAGGAGATCTGGCGCTTCACCCCGATGAAGCGGCTGGCGGGCCTGCACGCGGGCGCCGCGGCCACCGGCGCGGCCACCGTCGAGGTCACCGCCGCCGAGGGCGTGTCGGTGCAGACCGCGGCGCGCGGCGACCAGCGGCTGGGCGTGGCGGGCACCCCCGGTGACCGCGTCGCCGCCCAGGCGTGGAGCTCGTTCACCGAGGCCACCGTGGTCACCCTGCCCAAGGACACCAAGGTCGGCCCGACCACGGTCACCGTCACCGGCCCCGGCGAGGGCAAGGTGGCCTACGGGCACCTGCAGATCCGCGCCGAGCAGTTCGCCGAGGCCGTCGTGGTCGTCGACCACCGCGGCTCCGGCGCGTACGCCGACAACGTGGAGTTCGTCGTCGCCGACGGCGCGCACCTGACCGTGGTGGCGATCCAGGACTGGGCCGACGACGCGGTGCACGTCTCCGCGCACCACGCCAAGCTGGGCCGCGACGCGACCTTCCGGCACACCGTGGTCACCCTGGGCGGCGACCTGGTCCGGATCACCCCCGTGGTGACCTACGCGGGCCGCGGCGGCGACGCCGAGCTGCTCGGCCTGTACTTCGCCGACGCGGGCCAGCACCTGGAGCACCGCCCGTTCATCGACCACGCGGTGTCCAACTGCCGCAGCAACGTGGTCTACAAGGGCGCGCTGCAGGGCGAGGACGCGCACACGGTGTGGATCGGCGACGTGCTGATCCGCGCGGCGGCCGAGGGCACCGAGACCTTCGAGCTCAACCGCAACCTGGTGCTGACCGACGGCGCGCGCGCCGACTCGGTGCCCAACCTGGAGATCGAGACCGGTGAGATCGAGGGCGCGGGCCACGCCAGCGCCACCGGCCGGTTCGACGACGAGCAGCTGTTCTACCTGCAGGCCAGGGGCATCCCGGAGGAGCAGGCGCGCAGGCTGGTCGTGCGCGGCTTCTTCCACGAGATCCTGCTCAAGATCAGCGTCCCCGAGGTGCGCGAGCGCCTGGAGGCCGCGATCGAGGCCGAGCTGGAAGCGGTGGGCGCGTGATCCGGGTGTGCTCGTTGACCGACCTCGACGACCGCAAGCCCGCCGCCTTCGAGGTCGGCGACGAGCACACCCCCGTCCTGCTCGTCCGCGACGGCGACCGGGTGCACGCGCTGCGCGACCTGTGCTCGCACGCCGAGGTCTCGCTCAGCGAGGGCGAGGTGACACGCCGGGGCGTGGAGTGCTGGCTGCACGGGTCGTGCTTCGACCTGAGCACCGGCCGCCCGTCCTCCCCGCCCGCCACGGAGCCGGTCGACGTGTTCGCCGTCGAACTCCGCGGTGGTGACGTCTACGTGGACGTCACCACCACCACGAACTGACTTCACGCTTGCCACACCAGGAGAACGAACCACCCATGGCCACTCTGGAGATCAAGGACCTGCACGTCTCGGTCGTCAGCGAGGAGGCGCCCAAGGAGATCCTCAAGGGTGTCGACCTGACGATCAGGGCGGGTGAGACGCACGCCATCATGGGCCCCAACGGCTCGGGCAAGTCCACCCTGTCCTACGCCATCGCCGGGCACCCCAAGTACCAGGTCACCTCGGGCAGCGTGCTGCTCGACGGCGAGGACGTGCTGGAGATGAGCGTGGACGAGCGCGCCCGCGCGGGCCTGTTCCTCGCCATGCAGTACCCGGTCGAGGTGCCCGGCGTCTCGATGTCGAACTTCCTGCGCACCGCCGCCACCGCCGTGCGCGGCGAGGCCCCCAACCTGCGGCACTGGGTCAAGGAGGTCAAGGGCGCGATGGCCGACCTGGACATCGACCCCGCCTTCGCCGAGCGCAGCGTCAACGAGGGCTTCTCCGGCGGCGAGAAGAAGCGCCACGAGATCCTGCAGCTGGGCCTGCTCAAGCCGAAGATCGCCATCCTGGACGAGACCGACTCCGGCCTGGACGTGGACGCGCTGCGCGTGGTGTCCGAGGGCGTGAACCGGTACAAGGCCTCCGGCGAGGCGGGCGTGATGCTGATCACCCACTACACCCGCATCCTCAAGTACATCTCCCCGGACTTCGTGCACGTCTTCGCGAACGGGCGGATCGTCGAGTCGGGCGGCCCCGAGCTGGCCGACCAGCTGGAGGAGCAGGGTTACGTGAAGTACACCGGGAAGCAGGAAGCAGCCAACATCGGCTGACGTTGCACCCGTTGTGAACCCACCCCGAGAGGAGGCGTCGGAGCAGTGACCACCACCGCTACTCCACTGGACGTCGAGACCGTGCGCGCGGACTTCCCGATCCTGGGACGCACCGTGCGCGAAGGCAAGCGGCTGGTCTACCTCGACTCCGGCGCCACCTCGCAACGCCCGAGGCAGGTCCTCGACGCGGAGCGCGCCTTCCTGGAGACCGCCAACGCCGCGGTGCACCGCGGCGCGCACCAGCTCGCCGAGGAGGCCACCGACGCCTACGAGGCCGCGCGGCAGAAGGTCGCCGACTTCGTGGGGGTGGACTACGGCGAGATCGTGTTCACCAAGAACGCCACCGAGGGCGTCAACCTGGTCGCGTACGCGATGGGCAACGCGGCCGCCGCGGGCCCGGAGGCCGAGCGGTTCCGCCTCGGCCCCGGCGACGAGATCGTGGTGACCGAGATGGAGCACCACGCCAACCTCGTGCCGTGGCAGCAGCTGGCCCAGCGCACCGGTGCCACGCTGCGCTGGTTCGGCGTCACCGACGAGGGCAGGCTCGATCTGTCCGATGTGGACGAGCTGGTCAACGAGCGCACCAAGGTGGTCGCGTTCACCCACCAGTCCAACGTGCTGGGCACCGTCAACCCCGTGCGCGCGCTGGTGGACGCCGCCGCCCGCGTCGGCGCGCTGACCGTGCTGGACGCCTGCCAGTCGGTGCCGCACGGCCCGGTCGACTTCCGCGCGCTCGGCGTGGACTTCGCGGTCTTCAGCGGCCACAAGATGCTGGGCCCGTCGGGTGTCGGGGTGCTGTACGGGCGACGCGCGCTGCTGGAGGCGCTGCCGCCGTTCCTGACCGGCGGCTCGATGATCGAGATGGTCCAGATGGCGAGCTCCACGTTCGCCCCGCCGCCGCAGCGGTTCGAGGCGGGCGTGCCGATGACCTCGCAGGCCGTCGCGCTGGGTGCGGCGGTGGACTACCTCAACGCCGTCGGGATGGACCGCGTCGCCGAGCACGAGCACCTGCTCACCGAGGTGGCGCTGCGCGGCCTGGCCGAGATCCCCGGCGTGCGGGTGGTCGGTCCGACCGAGGCGGTCGACCGCGGTGGCGCGGTGTCGTTCGTGGTGGAGGGCATCCACGCGCACGACGTCGGCCAGGTGCTGGACAGCCTGGGCATCGCGGTCCGCGTCGGCCACCACTGCGCGTGGCCGCTGCACCGCCGGATGAACGCGGCGGCGACCGTGCGCGCCAGCTTCTACCTGTACAACACGCTCGACGAGGTCGCCGCGCTCGTCGAGGGCGTGCGCGAGGCGCAGCGGTTCTTCGGGGTGGCCTGATGCAGCTCCAGCAGATGTACCAGGAGATCATCCTGGACCACTACAAGAACCCGCACGGCCGCGGCCTGCGCGACCCGTTCGACGCGGAGTCCCACCAGATCAACCCCACCTGCGGCGACGAGGTCACGCTGCGGGTGAAGCTGGACGGCGGCACCGTGGCCGACGTGTCCTACGACGGCCAGGGCTGCTCGATCAGCCAGGCGTCCACCTCGGTGCTGACCGACCTGGTGGTCGGCAAGCCGGTGGACGAGGCGTTCCGGAAGATGGACGCGTTCGTCGAGCTGATGCAGGGCCGCGGGCAGGTCGAGCCGGACGAGGACGTGCTGGAGGACGGCATCGCCTTCGCGGGCGTGGCGAAGTACCCGGCGCGCGTGAAGTGCGCGCTGCTGGGCTGGATGGCTTTCAAGGACGCGGTTGCGCGCAGTGAGGGGGCGAGGGCATGACTTCTTCCGAGGACGTGGTGCGGGGCGTGCAGGGGATGCCGGAACCCCCCGCGCCCAAGGCGGACGTGGCGGCGCTGGACGACATCGAGGAGGCCATGCGCGACGTGGTCGACCCCGAGTTGGGCATCAACGTGGTCGACCTGGGCCTGGTCTACGACATCCGGGTGGACGAGGAGAACGTCGCCCTGATCGACATGACGCTGACCTCGGCGGCCTGCCCGCTGACCGACGTCATCGAGGACCAGACCCGCGCGGCGCTGGTGGGCGGCCCCGGTGGCGGCATCGTCAACGACTTCCGCATCAACTGGGTGTGGATGCCGCCGTGGGGCCCGGAGAAGATCACCGACGACGGCCGCGAACAGCTGCGCGCCCTCGGCTTCACCGTCTGACCACTCACCCCTGACGGCACCGTCACCCGCCAGGTGACCACCACGCGAGGCCGCGTCGGCCTGTCGAGTCGCCTTTCGGGAAAAATCACGCTCTTCGATTTTCCCGAAACGCGGCTCGATGGGCCGACTTCCAGGCGGCCTCGCCGCCGCGCCGGAGGCGCGGCAGTTCAACACAGCCGACTTCCGGGCGGCCTCGCCGCCGTCTGCGGAGCAGCGGCCATCAGCACAGCCCGGCGTTGCCGCGCGGCACCGGTGCCGTCGAGCAGCAGCTTGCGCACGCCGTCGTCGACCAGCGCTTCGTCACCGGCCTCCCGCAGGGCGGGCCGGGTGAGGTCGACCAGGGCGCGCACCGCGTCGACCGCGGGGACCGGTTGTCCGGTGCGGACGTCCAGCGCCGCGCCTTCCAGGCCGTCGCGCGCCGAGCGCCACAGCGCCGCGCGCAGCACCCGGTCCGGCACCCGGTGGGCGGGCACGCCCGCCACGGCCACCGCGGCGAGCCCCCGCACGAGCGCGGCCAGCAGCACGGCCTCCTCGGCGGTCGCCATCACGTCGCACACCCGCAGTTCGACGGTGGGGTGCCGGGCGGAGAGCCGGACGTCCCAGTAGACCATCGCCTCGTCCAGTGCCGCGCCGGACGCGAGCAGGGCGCGGGTGGCCTGCCGGTAGTCCTCCACCGAGTCGAGCCAGGGCGGTGGTCCGGCCGAGGGCCACAGGCTCCACGCCAGGTACCGCCAGCTGGCGTAGCCGGTGTCGCGGCCTTCGAAGAACGGGGAGTTGGCGCTCAGCGCCAGCAGCACCGGCAGCCACTGGCGCAGGTGGTTGCTGATCAGCACGCCCGCCTGCTCGTCGGGCAGGCCGACGTGCACGTGGCAGCCGCAGATGGTCAGCCCGTCCACCAGCGCCCCGAACTCGGTTTCGATGCGGTGGTAGCGGGGTTCGTCGGTCAGCGGCGGCGGGCGCCGTCCGCCCCGCACCGGTGCCCCGGTGGCCACGATCCGCGCGCCGTGCCGCGCGGCCAGTCCGGTCAGCGCGCGCCGCCCGGCCAGCAGTTGGTCGCGGACCTCGTCGGTGGTGCGGCACACCGCTGTCGCGCTCTCCACCTGGTAGCGGGTCATCTCCGCCTGCAGGTCCAGCCCGTACGCCTCGGAGCCGTCGAGCACCGCGTGGGCGATCGGGACCAGTTCGCCGCTGGTCGCGTCGACCAGCAGGAACTCCTCCTCCACCCCGATGGTGAGTCCGGTCCGCGGTGGTGTCCTGGGCTGGGGCAGCGCGGTGTCAGCTTCACTCACCGATGACCTCCCAATGCGGTGGGTAGTCATAGCGATGCTATGAGTGATGGGAGGAGGCGCACATGCGTCGTTGGGCTGAACTTCAGCCCACCGCCAAACGGGGAGCGCCGCGCAGCACCTCCACCCCGGCCGATCCCGGACGGCCCTGCACCCAACTGGCTCCCTCCAGCGCCTTCGCCCGCTCTTTCAACGGCGCGAGCAGGCGCGACACCTCCCGGTAGGAGGCGACCGACCCGGCCGCGCACACCAGGGTCGCCAGCGACAGCGTCACCGGCATCCCCTCGGCGTCGAAGGGGGTGTCGAGCAGCCGCGTGGCCAGCGGCGCCAGCTCGTCCACCCCGGTCACCACCAGGAAGTCGTCCCCGCCCACGTGCCCGACCTGGGTGCCCGGCCACGTGGAGGCCGCCTCGGTCAGCGCCCGCCCGATCGCCCGGATCAGCTCGTCGCCCGCGGCGAACCCGGCGGTGTCGTTGACCCGCTTGAAGGCGTCCACGTCCAGCCAGCCCACGGCGAAGATTTCCCCGCCCAGCACCCGCCGGTCGACCTCGCGGGCGATCGCGTCGCTGCCGGGCAGCCGGGTCAGCGGGTTGAGCGCGGCGGCCTGCTCGACCTTCAGCTCCGCGATCCCGCGCACCACATCGGCCACCCGCACCACGCCCAGGCACCGCTCATCGGCGTCGACCACCACCAGGTCGTCGTTGGTGCGCTCGCGGTCGGCGCGGGCGACCACGTCCAGCAGCTCCAGGGCGCTCGCCTCGGCACCGACCACCCGCGGCCGGTCGGCCAGCCGGGAGGCTTCCCGCTTGGCGTGCAGCGCGTGGCCGAACGGGCCGGTGACCGCGAGCAGGAACCGGTTGCGGTCCACCGCCCAGGTCGGCCTGCCCGCCGCGTCCACCAGCACCACGCCGGTGACCGACGGCTGGTCGACCAGCACCTCGCGGACGTCCTCGGCGATCGCCGTGTCCGGCAGCGTGGTGGCCGGGTGGAGGAAGTCGGTGACCCTGGGACCCGTGGGCCGAGGGATCGGCAGGGTCGTGCTCACCGCCTCGGGGTCACCGACCTCGCCGAGCACCGCGGTGATGGTCGCGTTGACCTTGGGCCGCCGCTGCGCCGCGGCCAGCAGGTTGCCCTGCGCCAGCCGCACCCCCAGCCCGCGCAGCGCGGCCAGCTGCGGCCCGGTCTCCACGCCCTCGGCCACCAACTGCGCCCCGGTCTGCTCGCACAGCTGCTGCAGCGCCCGCACCAGCGCCAGCCGCGCCGGGTCGTCCGGCAGCGCGGCCACCACCTGGCGGTCCAGCTTCACCGCGTCCGGCCGGGCGTCGGCCAGCAGCGCCAGCGGCGCGTCACCCTCGCCGATGCCGTCCAGCGCGATCCGGAACCCCTCCCGGCGCAGCCCGTGCAGTGCGCGGACCAGCAGCGGGCGCGGAACCCGCGAGTACGGCACACCCACCTCGACCACCAGTTGGGCGGGCTCCCGGCCCACCTCGCGCAGCGCGCCGTGCAGCGGGGCCAGCAGGGCGGAGTCGTCGGCGAGGGTCATCGCCAGCAGGTTGACGTGCAGCGGCAGCCGGAAGTCGTGCTCGGCGGCGTGGCGCACCGCCCGGCAGGCCAGCGCCACGTCGGTGTTGGCCAGGTACCCGGCGCGGAACGCCATCTGGAGCAGGTCGTGCACGGTGCCGTCGTGCGGGCGCGCCAGCGCCTCAACCGCCACCACGCCCCCGGTGCGGAGGTTGAACAGCGGCTGGAAGGCGAAGCGCACGTCGTCCAGCAAGGCGGGCACGGTCCGAATCCTGCCCGGCTGGCACCGTTCCCAGGGACGAGTTCACCAGGTGTTCAACAACCTTTGCGCGGACGGGTCGAAAATGCCATGTGACCGCGCATGGACCACGGCGCCGCACGGAACAACGCCGTCATCGCGCGCATCGCTCCGCGCAGGTCATCGTGCTGCGAGAGGTAGTTCCGCTGATCTTCCCCGGAAAGATCGAAGAACACCCGGAAGAATTCCGGCACGCGGTTCGGCGGCAACCCCAGCAGCACCGCCAGGCCACGCCTGCGCAAAGCGTGGACGGTTTTCGCCGAAGGCGACCACAGCACGTCCCCCCGCGCGCCGGTGGCGATCGCCTCGGCCACCGCCGGGGCCCACCGCAGCGAGGTCGCGACGCTGTAGCCGGTGGCGGGGTGCACCAGCCCGGCGGCCGCGCCGAACGCGGGGGAGTGGGCGCGCGGGGCGTCCATCGGGATGCGCACCCGCTCCTCCTCCGCGGGCGGCCGGATGCCGTGCGCGGCCAGGCGCGCGTGCAGCCGCAGCCGGAGTTCGGCCAGCGGCAGACCCGGCGCCCTGGCCAGCGAGGTCTCCTCCAGCAGCACCCGGTCGGGCCCCAGCGGCACCGCGTAGAGGAACGTCGGGTCCGGGGTGCGCGCGTCCGGCGGTCTGCGCCAGTCCATGACGACCGCCTCGCCGCGGGCCACGAACGGTTCGGCGTCGGCCTCGGACACGACCACGCCCACCGCGGTCTGCTCGACCGCACCGCCCCTGGCGCCCGAGGCGTCCACCACCACCCGCGCGCCGAGAAACCGGCCATCCGCCAACCGCGCTCCGGTCGCCGTCCGCTCGACCACCTTCCCCCGCACCACGACGACTTCGGGCGGCAGCAGGCGCAACCGGTGGTTGTCCAGCACCGCGTAGTCCCGTTCGAGCACGTGCTCGGCGGTGGTGAACGCGCGAGCCTTCGCGGTCACCGCGACCGGCGCGCCCTCGGGCAACTCGTCCGCCCACGCCGCGTAGGTCGCCCGCCACGGCCGGTCCGGCCGGAGGTCGACAAGCGCGGTGTCCAACCCCCGGCGCGCGCACGCCGCCGCCAGCGCCCGACCGGCCGGACCACCTCCGACCACCACGACCCCGGTCACCGGTCACCGCGCTGTTCCGGCAGCAGCTCACCCAGCGGCGGCGGGTACTTCGCCACCACCTCGGCCAGTTGGGCGCAGGTCCGCTCGATCGCCCGACGCCCGGCGTTGCGCTCGGCGATCACCGCCGACAGCACCAGTCCACTCAGCACCACAGTCCCGTTGTATGCCTGCAGCGTCACCATGTCGACCGCGAGGTCGGAGCCGGAGAACGGGCCCGCCCCCACCGACGCGCCTCGCGCGGCCACGACGCAGGCGATCAGCGCGCACGGGGCCGTGCCCAGGTGCTGGAACCGCAGGGCGCCCCAGATGAGGAAGGGGAACACCAGGTACAGCAGCCGCGCCAGGTCCGTCGTGGCCACCAGCATCACGGCGGTCGTGGTGGCGAACAGCACCGCCGCCTCCGCCCACCGGTGCGCCGCGCCCCGGCCGGTCCCCCTCTTCAAGGTCTGCTCCACGGCCAGACCGAGCGGGACCACCACCAGGGCCCCCATCGCGTCGCCGGTCCACCACACCAGCCAGCTCGACCAGAACCGCTCCTCGCCGACGGCCCCGGACAGCACCAGGGAGCCGCTGCCGACCGTGGCGCTGACGAGCATCCCGGCCAAGCCGAGGGAGACCAGCGCGATGGCGTCGCGCGGCCGGTCCAGTTCTCGGCGCAACCCGACCCGCCGCAGCAGCAGGTACGTGGCG